>NZ_JH584235.1:1981332-2104719 GCF_000241465.1 Sphingomonas echinoides ATCC 14820 | reverse complement strand
TGGTGTCGATCAGCCAGTCGTGAAACAGCTTCACCGGGCGCTGCGTCAGCGCGCGCGGACGGCAGGCGAACCAATAGCTGTACGGGCTTTCCACCGGAATATCGAACAGCCGCACCAGCCGGTCGTCATGCGCATCCTCGAAATGGCTGGCGTGCATGAAGGCGATGCCAAGCCCCTGCGCCGCCGCCTCCAGCATCAAGGCCCCCGAATCGAAATGGTCGATCGCCAGCGGCTCCAGGTCGGTCAGCCCCGCCGCCGCGCGCCAGGCGCTGAACGTATCGGGCATATCGCGATGGACCAGGGCGGTCAGGCCCGCGAGTTGTTCCGGTCGCACGATCGGGTCCGCGCCTTCGCGCAAGTGCCGCGCCCCGATCACATAAACCTGATTGCGATCCAGCCGCCGCGCGTACAGCGATGGGTCGATCTCGCGCGCGAGCGCAATCACCGCGTCCAGCCCTTCGCCCAGCCGCGCCAGGCCGTGTTGCGCAGTGTCGACATCCAGGTGCAATTCGGGGTGTTTGGCGCGCAGTTCGGGCAAGCGCGGGAACAGCCGTTGCGAGGCGTAGAGCGGCAGGATGCCAAGGCGCAGCCGCAGCACGTCGGTGTTGCTGGTCATGATCTCGACCGCGTCGGACAATTGGTCGAGCGCCGGGGCAATTTGCTGCAACAAGCGGTCGCCATCGGCATTGAGCACGACCGCCTGATGCCGCCGTTCGAACAGCGGGCGTCCGATGAAGCGCTCCAGCGCCTGAATGCGACGACTGAGCGCAGGCGGCGACAAAGCGAGTTCCTGCGATGCAGCCTTGATCGACCCCGTCCGTGCGACCTGCACGAACGCCTCGATTGCGGTCAATGGCGGCAATCTCCGCATGGTGGAATGGCCTCTTCCCTTATGGTTGCGCTATCTTGTGCAGCGCACCAAAATACCGTTAGCTCGAAAGCTAACATTTCTCGGGTGCAAAAGAAAAGCACCGATTGCAGAAAGCGCAATCGCAATCGGTTCTTTCGCACTTGCAACATGGAACGCGGCGCGGCACATAGGGGGTGCCTTTCAGGCATCCTCTCCTAAAACTTTCAAGGCCGATCCTTCTCAGGGTCGGCCCTTTTTTTGTTTTATCAACGCCTTCCAAGGCGACTTCGCCCGTGCTCTCGCATTTGTGGAACCACGTTCCTATCTCGCGCGCTCAACACCCGGCCGCCTGCCTCGTGCAGCGACGGGTTCAAGCGAGGAACAGACACTATGGCGGACGTCGAGACGCCGATTCGGAAATTGCAGGTCGCTAACGCCCGTCCCGAGGATAGTGGGCGCGGGCTTGCGCATGTGCCCCGCGCGCTGCTCGCGGCGCTCGGCCTTGGCGAGGGCGATGTGATCGAGATCGTCGGCAAATCCTCCACGCCCGCGCGCGCGGTCGCGCCTTATGCCGAGGATGAAGGGCTGGAGATCATCCGTATCGACGGGCTGCAGCGCGCCAATGCCGGGGTCGGCTCTGGCGATTTCGTCGAAATCCGCCGCGCGGAATCGAAGGCAGCGACGCGCGTGGTGTTTGCGCCCGCGCAGCAGAATCTGCGGCTGCAGGGCTCGTCCAACGCGTTGAAGCGCACCTTTCTGGGCCGCCCGCTGACGCAGGGCGACGTCGTCGCGACAGCGGGCCAGCAGCGCGTCGACAACATGCCCCCCGGCGTCCAGAACATGCTGCGCGCGCCGGCCTATGCGCTCCAGGAAATCCGCCTCGCGGTCATTTCCACGGTGCCCAAGGGCGTGGTGCATGTGGACGAACATACTGAAATTGAACTTCGGCCCGAATATGAAGAGCCGAAGGAAGCGCGCCGCGCCGACGTCACCTATGACGATATTGGCGGCATGGGTCCGACGATCGACCAGTTGCGCGAAATGGTCGAATTGCCGCTGCGCTACCCCGAATTGTTCCAGCGTCTGGGCGTCGATCCGCCCAAGGGAGTGTTGCTGCACGGGCCGCCCGGCACCGGCAAGACGCGGCTTGCGCGCGCCGTCGCCAACGAATCCGCCGCCGAATTCTTCCTGATCAACGGGCCCGAGATCATGGGCTCGGCGTATGGCGAATCCGAAGGCAAATTGCGCCAGGTGTTCGAGGAAGCGGCCAAGGCTGCGCCCTCGATCGTGTTCATCGATGAGATCGATTCGATCGCGCCCAAGCGCGGGCAAGTCTCGGGCGAGGCCGAGAAGCGGCTGGTCGCGCAATTGCTGACGTTGATGGACGGGCTGGAGGCGCGCGCCAATGTCGTCGTGATCGCGGCGACCAATCGCCCCGAAGCGATCGATGAGGCGCTTCGGCGTCCGGGTCGGTTCGACCGGGAAATCGTCGTCGGCGTGCCGGATGAACGCGGCCGTCGCGAGATTCTCGGCATCCACACGCGTGGTATGCCGCTGGGCGACCGCGTCGACCTCGATGAGCTGGCACGCACCACCTATGGCTTTGTCGGGGCCGACCTTGCCGCGCTCGCGCGCGAGGCGGCGATCGAAGCGGTGCGCAAGCTGATGCCGCGGCTCAACCTGTCGGAGGGCACGATCCCGCCCGAGATTCTCGACACGCTGGCCGTGACCCGCGAGGATTTCGTCGATGCGTTGAAGCGCGTGCAGCCCTCGGCGATGCGCGAAGTGATGGTCGAGGCACCGCGCGTCCGCTGGGACGATGTCGGCGGTCTCGATTCGGCGCAGATGCGCTTGAAGGAAGGCGTCGAGCTGCCGCTAAAGGACCCGGATGCGTTCCGGCGACTGGGCATTCGTCCGGCCAAGGGTTTCCTGCTCTACGGCCCGCCCGGCACCGGCAAGACCTTGCTGGCCAAGGCGGTCGCGCGCGAGGCGCAGGCCAACTTCATCGCCACGCGCTCGTCCGATCTGCTCAGCAAATGGTATGGCGAGAGCGAACAGCAAATCGCCAAGCTGTTTGCGCGCGCGCGGCAAGTGGCACCGTGCGTGATCTTCATCGATGAGCTCGATTCGCTCGTGCCTGCGCGCGGCGGTGGGCTGGGCGAGCCGCAAGTGACCGAACGGGTCGTCAACACCATCCTCGCCGAGATGGACGGGCTGGAAGAATTGCAGTCGGTCGTGGTGATCGGTGCAACCAACCGGCCCAATCTGATCGACCCGGCCTTGCTTCGACCGGGGCGGTTCGACGAGCTGATCTATGTCGGCGTGCCCAGTCTCGACGGGCGTGCGCGCATCCTGGCGATCCAGACCGCCAAGATGCCGATCGCCGAGGATGTCAATCTCGACGAGCTCGCGCGGCGGACCGATCGCTTCACCGGGGCCGATCTCGAGGATCTGGTGCGGCGCGCGGGGCTCACCGCTTTGCGCGAATCGCTCGCCGTCACGCAAGTGACGATGGCGCATTTCGAGATCGCGCTGGGCGAATCGCGCGCCTCGGTCACCCCCGAGCTCGAACGCGAATATGAATCGATGAGCACGCGGCTGAAGCAGGATGCGGCGTCGTTGCAGCCGATCGGTTTCGTCTCACCGGGGCAATTGCGCCCCCGCGAGGGAGATCGCTGACGGCTCGCGCAAGGTGAAACGGGCATAGAGGAACAAGAGCAGCATCGCGGCACCCGCTGTCAGATAGGGCAGCGGGTGCCATGCTTCGTAGAGCCCCACCCCGATCGATGGCCCCAGCACGAACGCCGCGCCGTTGATCGAGGTGACCTTTCCCGCGACCGCGCCTTGCGCATTGTGCCCGACTGCGAGCGACGCGCCTGCGGTGAAGGCCGGGCGTGTAAAGCCGAAGCCGACGCTGGCCAGCGCATAGGCACAGGCGATGCTGTAAAGCGACGTGGCCAGCCCGGTCAGCGCGCAACCCAGCGCCGCGATCAATAGCCCCGCCAGCATCATCGCGCGCGGCCGCAGATCGAGATTGGGGATGATCCCCCATTGCACGAGCAACGCCGCCCCTGCACCCATCATCAGCACGATCCCAGTCGGTTGCAGCGCGAGCGCCGGAGCCAGATGCAGGCGGTCGATGACGAGAAAGCCGATCGCCTGGCCGGTCATCGTCTGGCCGTGCCCCATGATCAGCCCGGCGATCATCCAACCGCGAATGCGTGAGTCGGTATAGCCCACTTGTTCGCTATGCGGTTCGGTCGCCGCCGTGATGCTCGCGCCCGAACTTTGCCCGCCGATCGAGGGATAGGCATTGGCCGCGCCACGCGTCCCCGGTTGCGGTATCACATCGTTGGGCAGCATCTGGCGCACCGCGACCCACACGCAAAGCCCGAACAGCGCGAACAGGAAGGCCGGACCCGCCAAACCGATCTCTACCCCGCCGACCGACCCCAGGATCAGATAGGGGGCGATGGCGGGCCCTAAAATCGTGCCCAGTCCGAAGGCGGACCCTAGCAGCGTCAGCGCCTTGGTGCGTTGCGCGCGCGTGGTGCTGCCTGCGACCAACGCCTGGACTGCAGGCGGGGCCGCTGCACCGAAGGTGCCGTAGATCAGCCGCCCGACGATGAAGCAGAGGAACGCCGTGGTCCCCCCGATCCAGCCATTGATCCCGGCGGTGAGAAACACGCCGCACACGCTCAGCGAGACGACAAAGCCGCCCACGCCGAGCAGGATCATCGCGCGCCGCCCATGCCGGTCTGACCGCTTTGCCCAGAACGGGGCCGCGAGCACCCACAATAACGCCGACACCGAAAACGCTGCCGCGACCGCGCTGTCGGGCACGTGCAGCGACCGGCCGAGCGCGGGCAGCACCGATTGCAGCGCGGTGTTGCCGGCCGCGATCGTCAGCATGACGGTGAACAGCAACGCGAAATCGCGATCGAGCCGCGCTTGCCGCTTCACCGTTCGCGCCCGAAATTGAGGCGCTTGGTCACGTTATAGTCGAGCACGGTCATCACGAAAAAGGCGGCGGCCTGCTTGGTGCGCGTCCACCAGCCGGTGGTGGCGCGATAGTGTTCGAGGGTGATCCGCTCGGACTGGCCCACCTCGCCATCGACATACGCGCGGACATGCGCGGCAAAGGCGGGGTCATCGATCCGCAGCATCATTTCCAGGTTCAGGAACAGACTGCGAATGTCGTAATTGGCCGAGCCGATATAGACCACGTCGTCGATCAGGAAGAGCTTGGTGTGCAGCTTGGTCGGCTGATATTCGTAGATTTGCACGCGCTTGCGCAGCAGCCCGGCATAGGTGAAGCGCGAGGCCCAGATCGCCGCGCCATGGTCGTTCTTCGACGCAAGCACGATCCGCATTTGGCCGCGCAGCCCCGCCGCGTCGAGCCGTCGCAGCATCCCTGGGCTTGGTGCGAAATAGGCCGAGATCAGATCGACATGGCAGGCGCGCTCCAGATCGTTCTTCACCGCGCGCGCCCAAGGGGAAAGCCGTCGCGTCGGGCCACCGAACAGCCAGCGCACTTGGCCGTCGGGCTCGCTCCACGCCTTCAACGCACGCCGCAGCGCGCGCAGCGGGGGCTTGGGCCGCTTGGCCCAGCGCGCCAGCGCGTCGAAATAGCCGGTGATGCGCTGTGCGGCAGGCCCTTCGACCAGCAACCCCAGATCGCGCCAGGCTTGCTCGGCGGGCGTGCCGAAATAGCTGTCCTCGACATTGAACCCGCCGATGATCGCGCGCGCATCGACGGTTTCGCCATCGGCCAGCGCCAATTTCTGGTGGTTGCGCAACAGATACCGCCGCCCCCAACGCGGCACGAAGCGGCAGACGTCGACATCGGCGGCGCGCAGCGGCTCGAAGAAATGATGGCTCTCGGCCACTTCGCTGCCCAGGCCGTCGACCACCAGCGACACCTTCACCCCGCGCGCGGCAGCCCGGATCATCGCGCCGCGCACCTTCGCTCCGGCGGCGTCATCGACATAGATGTAATAGATAATGCGCAGCGTGGCCTTGGCACCGTCAATCAGCGCGATCAGCGTGTCGAGTCGCCTTGGGCCGGTGTCGAGCATGGTCAGGCGGTTGCCATCGACCGTGAAGGTCGGCTGTTCGGGCGGGCTCTCCATTGCCCTGCTGTGGCGGGGCCGTTGGTGGGATGCAACCCGCTTTCCTTGACTCTGACGGACTTCCGGCCTAGATCGCCGCCTTTCCGACTATCGTCGTACAAGCAAGGAAGCCGTTCATGGCGCGCGTCACTGTCGAAGATTGTGTCGACAAGATTCCCAACCGCTTCGATCTCGTCCTGTTCGCCGCCCAGCGCGCGCGGCAGATTTCGGGCGGCGCTGAATTGCTGCTCGATCGCGATCGCGACAAGAACCCCGTCGTCGCTTTGCGCGAAATCGCTGATGAGCTGGTCCACCCGGCGCATCTGCAGGAATCGGTCATCTCCGGCCTGCAGCGCGTCCAGATGGACGATGACGACGTTGCCGATGCGGTCGGTTCGCTTTCGGCGTCGGCCGAAGCGCTGCGCCTCACCGCAGCAGCGCCCCCGCGCAACCAGAATCTCGGCGCAGACTACGAAGGCTGAGCCTTCCCGCGGCTGACGCCTTGCGTTAGACGCGGATCAGCCAAATGCAGGACGGCGGTGGCGCGGGGTTCCCCTCGCGCTTACCGCCGCTTCGCACGCCGGATTTACGCCTCGCCCGGTTCCGCTGCGACCTTGGCGCGGCCCTTGAAGCCTTGCGCCACCACATACCATTCGCTCGACGCCTTGCGGCTGGCGGCGGGTTTGGCGTGTTTCACGCTTGCGAAATTGCGCTTCATTTCCGCGACCAAAGCGGTGTCGGCACCGCCTGCAAACACCTTGCCGACGAACGCGCCGCCCGGCTCCAGCACATCGATCGCGAAGGCGAGCGCCGCCTCGACCAGCCCCATCGTGCGCAAGGCGTCGGTCTGCGGATGGCCGACGGTATTGGCCGCCATATCCGACAGCACCAGATCGGGCGCACCGTCGAGCGCCGCCATTAGTCGTTCGGGCGCGACGTCGGCCATGAAATCGAGCTGGAAGATCGTGACGCCCTCGATCGGATCGACGGGGAGCAAATCGATCCCCACGATCGCCGCCTTGGGCACCAGTCGCCGCACCACTTGCGACCAGCCACCCGGCGCAATGCCGAGATCGACGACGCGGCGCTTGCCCTTCAAAAAGGCGAAACGCTCGTCGAGTTCGCTCAATTTATAGGCCGCGCGGCTGCGAAAGCCGTCGGCCTTGGCGCGCTTCACATAGGGGTCGTTCAATTGCCGTTCGAGCCAGCGCGTCGATTGCGCCGTGCGCTTGCGCGCTGTCTTTACGCGGACCCTGAGGCCGCCGCCATCCCGGCTCATGCGCCATTTCCCATCAAACGTCGGAGGATGCCTTCGCGAATCCCGCGATCGGCGATGCCGAGCCGCTCGGCCGGCCACAAGTCGAGAATGGTCTCTAGGATCGCGCAACCTGCGACGACCAGATCGGCGCGTTCGGTCCCGATACACGGCAATTGCGCGCGCTGGCGCAAGTCCATCGCCGCAAGGTCGGCGCTGATTCGCCGCATGGCGCTGGCCGGCACGATCAATCCGTCCACTTGCGCGCGGTCATAATGCGACAGGCCGAGATGCACGCTCGCCAGCGTGGTGACGGTCCCGGAGGTGCCAAGGAGCCGGGGCACCGCAATATTGCGCGGCAAGCGCGCCGCGAAGGGGGCCATGCTGTCGGTCACCAATGTCCGCATCCGCGCATAAGCGGCCGCGCGGCCGTCGGGCCCGTCGCCATGGCCCGCGCTCTCGGTCAGCGACACCACGCCCCATGGCGCGCTGTGCCAGTCGAGCACCTTGGGGTCGGGCCCGCGCGTGTCGACGAGGACCAATTCGGTCGACCCGCCGCCAATATCGAAGACGAGGGCGGGGTCTTCGCCCGGCTCGATCAGCGCATGGCACCCGAGCACCGCCAGCCGTGCCTCTTCCTCGGCGGTGATAACGTCGAGCAAAATGCCGGTTTCGGCATAAGCGCGCGCGATGAAGTCGGCCCCGTTGCTGGCGCGGCGGCACGCCTCGGTTGCGACTGCGCGCGACAAGGTGACGTTGCGGCGCTTCAATTTCTCCGCGCAGATTTTCAAGGCAGCGATGGTCCGTTCGATCGCGGCATCGCTCAAGCGGCCTGAACTTGCCAGGCCCTCGCCAAGCCGCACGATCCGCGAAAACGCGTCGATCACGGCAAAGCCATCGCCTTGTGGCCGCGCAATCAGCAGGCGGCAATTGTTGGTGCCAAGGTCCAGCGCGGCAAAATGGCGTGGATCCCGCCCGCGCGCGGCGAGTGCGGTGCCGCCTCTTGGTTTGCCGTTGGTCGGCGCCGAACGGGCAGGCTTCACCTGCCGGTACGGCATATCGGGCGATCGATCCCCCATGCCGTGTGACTCGCTTATTCTGTTCTGCCGTCGCGGCGCGCGGGTCGCGCGCCGTTCGGTGCTTGGCGGCGATCCTAGCGGATGGTCTGTCGACCGGCAAGCGACCGCACCGTCGCTCTGCCGTCGGTTGACATGCGCGTTGCTCGCCCGTAGAGCGCGACGCCGGCGTTGCCCCGTCGTCTAATGGTAAGACTGCGGTTTCTGATACCGCCTATTGAGGTTCGAATCCTCACGGGGCATCCAGCCATCTCCCTTTTTTCCAGTCGATCCGCGCGCAACGATCTTGCGTGCCCTGGGTTGTTGGGGTGTTACGCCCAGGCGAGGTGGGTACGGGAGGTCGAGTGAGCGAGGCCGTGGCGGCAGGAACCGGGAAGCGCCTCACACGGCGGGTGCGGTGGCCCTATGTCCTGGGCGCGCTCGGCTTGGTGTTGGCGGCCGTCCTGCTGGGCATATGGTTGACCCGCAAACCGCTGGCCCAACATTTCATCGACGATGCGCTTCGCGCACGCGCGGTTCCGGCGCGCTACCAGATCGAGAAGATCGGCCTGCGCACGCAGCGTCTAACCAATGTCGTCATCGGGGATCCGGCCAATCCCGATCTGCGTGCCGACTGGGTGGAGGTCGATACCAGTTTGTGGTTCTCCGGCGCTGGCGTCACCGCGATCCGCGTCGGTCATGTCGCGCTGCGGGCGCGGTTGGCGGATGGCAAGGTCTCGTTTGGCGCACTCGACCGCTTGCTGCCTGCACCTTCGGGCGCGCAGTTCGCGCTGCCCGCGATTCGCGCCGATATTGCCGATGCGCGCATCGCCCTCGCGACGCCTTATGGCGCGGTTGCGCTGAGAGTGGAGGGTACGGGCGCGCTCGACGATGGCTTTTCCGGCACGGTGCGCGCGGTGGCCGGACGGCTTGCGGTGGACGGTTGTCGCCTGGATGACGTCTCCGCCGACGTTGTCGTGCACGTTCTGGCCAGCCGCCCGAGCATGAGCGGGCCGGTGCGTGCCACGCGGGTAGGCTGTGCAGCTTTCGGCGCGACCGGGGCAACGGCCGATCTCGCCTTGGTGTTCAATCGCCAGCTCGACCGCTGGAAAGGGAAAGCACAGCTTGGCATCGCTGCGCTGGCTGTGCCGGGCGCGCAGGCGCGTACGATCATGGGTCCCGTGGCGTTTGTGGGGTCGGCCAAGGACATGTCGGGCACGGTCGATCTGCATTCCGGCGCTTTCTCCACGGGCGGTGTTGCCGGAAGGCAGGCGGCACTCGCCGGGCGTTATCGCTATACCAAGGGAGGTTTCGCGTTTGATGGCGGCGCGCGCGCGGTCGAGGCGCGGCTGCCGCAGACCATGCTGTCTTCGCTGGATTCGTGGCGAACCGCCGGTGCCGGTACGCCGATCGCGCCGTTGGTCGCGCAGGTGGCAAAGGCGACGCGGGCCGCAGGGCAGGCGGTGACGGCGGACGCGCACCTGTCCGCCATCCTCAACGGTGCGCGCGGGCGTGTTACCGTATCGCGGCTGGCGCTCGCCGCCGCGTCGGGGGCAAGGCTCAGCGCCGGGGGCGGAAGCGGAATCGCGTATAGCTGGCCGGGTGGCGGCTGGCGGGTGGGCGGCATCGCCGAAGTGGCGGGTGGGGGACTGCCGACGGTGCGGGCCCAGGTTACGCAGGCGTCCGTCGGCGCGCCGCTGATCGGGCAAGCGGTTGTCGAAGCCTATGGCGTTGGGACAACGCGTCTTGCGCAAATGCCCGTCGCCTTCACCGCGCGCCGCGACGGTATGACCCAGGTGACGGCCAAAATCGATCTATCCGGTCCGCTTGGCGATGGACGGGTCGAGTCGCTGCGCCTGCCGATCGCGGCGGTATGGGATGGCGTATCGCGCTTGACCGTCAACGCCCGCTGCGCACCATTGGGGTTCGAGCGGCTGCGCGTGTCGGGCATGGACCTGCGGCGCTCGTCGGTCACGCTGTGCCCGCGCGATGGCGGCCTGGTGCGGCTGGAGCGCGGCATGCTGCGCGGCGGCGGCTCGATTGGGCCGATTCGGCTGGCGGGGACGCTCGGCGCATCCCCGTTGGAACTGGTCTCACACCAGGCGCAGTGGAGCTTGGCCGATCGCCGCTTCACGCTTGCCGGGCTGGGCGTGCGGGTCGGGACGGCCGAGCGGATTACGCGGCTCGATATCGCGACGCTTTCGGGCGCGTTCGCGGCGAACGGCCCGCAGGGCAGCTTTACCGGCGCGGGGGGGCAGATCGGCACTGTCCCGTTGCTTTTGTCGGGTGCCGACGGCCAGTGGCGCTTTGCGCGCAACACGCTGTCGCTCGAAGGGGCGCTTTCCGTCGCCGACAGTGCCGCTGCACCACGCTTTCAGCCGCTGGCGGCGCGCGGGGTCGCGTTGACGCTGGCCGACAACCGCATCGCCGCCACCGGCACGCTGGTCGAGCCGACACAGGGTGTGAAGGTGGCCACTGTCGTGATCGCGCATGATCTGGGCACGGGGCTTGGCCATGCCGATCTCGCCGTGCCCGGGATCAGCTTTGGCGCGCAATTCCAGCCCGATCAGCTCACCAAGCTGACCTATGGCGTGATCGCCAATGTCGTCGGCGCGGTCAGCGGCGAGGGACACATTCGCTGGACCCCGCAAGCCGTCACCAGCGATGGCGTGTTCCGCACCCCGGGCATCGATCTGGCCGCCGCCTTTGGCCCCGCGAGCGGGATCGCCGGGGAAGTGCGCTTCACCGATCTGCTCAATCTGGAGAGCGCGCCCGGTCAGATCGCGACGATCAAGAGCCTCAATCCGGGCATTGCGGTCAATGACGGTACGGTGCGCTACCAATTGCTGCCTGGCGCACGTGTGCGGATCGAGCAGGGGATATGGCCCTTTGCCGGGGGTCGGCTGTCGCTCGAACCGACCCTGCTCGACTTTGACGAGGCGCAGGAGCGCCATTTGACCTTCCGCGTGGCCGGGGTGCAGGGGGACCAGTTCCTGCAGCAATTCGATTTCAAGAACCTGAATGCCACCGGTATTTTCGATGGCGCACTGCCGATGGTGTTCGATGCGCGCGGCGGGCGGATTGAAAACGGCAATCTGGTGGTGCGCCCGGGCGGCGGTACGATCGCCTATGTCGGCGAAGTGACGCAGAAGGACCTGGGCTTTTGGGGCAATTTCGCGTTCCAGTCGCTGAAATCGCTGCGCTATCGCAATCTCGACATCGTCATGAACGGCCCGCTGGCGGGCGAGGTGATCACGCAAGTGCGCTTTGCCGGGATCGCGCAAGGCGCGGGGGCCAAGCGCAATTTCCTGTTCGACCGGCTGCAGAAGCTGCCGATCGTGTTCAACCTCAGGATTTCCGCACCGTTCCGCCAGCTCGCGGATTCGGTGCAGAATTACTATGATCCAAAGCGGCTGATCCAACGCAATCTGCCAACCTTGCTGGAAGAACAGAATAAGCGCGCGACCCCGCCCCCGCCTGTGCCCGCCACCCCCATTCAGCCCTCCGACAGCAGGACCGTGCCATGACCGAAACAGCATTGACGAAGATGAAGGACCGGCCGAGCAACGGCGTGATGAAGAGACTGACGATCCTCGGCCTGTGTGCGGTGTGTCTTGCCCAGACGGCATGCGTCAACGTGACCGCGCCCGACAAACCGATCGTCATCAACCTCAACATCAGCGTCACGCAGGAAGTGGTCTATCGTCTTGATGGCCAGGCCAAGAATTTGATTCAGTCGCAACCGGGGATTTTCTGATGAACAGGCTCAAGATATCGATCGCGATGCTGCTGCTGGTCGGTGGTGCGACCGCGGCGCTGGCGCAGCGCGACCCGGCCTATCAGGCGGCGCGCGCGGCGGGCGAAGTGGGCGAGCAGCCCGATGGCTATCTCGGCGTGGTCGGCAGTGCGAGCCCGGCGGTGCGCGCGCTGGTCAACAACATCAACATCCAGCGCAAGGCGGCGTATACCCAGCAAAGCGCGGCGTCAGGTGCGACGGTCGAGCAGTTCGCCTTTACCAGCGGGTGCAATTTGATCCTGAAGACTGCGCCAGGCGAGAAATATAAGGGGCCAGACGGCGTTTGGAAAACGCGCACCGCCGCACCGCCGGAACGCGATTCTCGTTGTATCTAAGCGACGCGGGTTATTTGGCTTCGGCGAGCGCGGCCTTGGCGGTGGCGCTCGTCCAGTCCATGCCGCCGGTGCTGCGCCATATTTCGTGACCGGTTGAATCGAACAGGATGCTCATCGGCAAGCTGGCATTATAGGCGATGCTGAAGCCGACATCCTTGTCGAGATAGGGCTTGAGCCGCGCGAAGCTGTGCTTGGCGAAGAAGCCGGCGACGGTCGCGCGGTCCTTGTCCTGGCTGATCGTGGCGACGGTGATCGTTGCCGCAGCGGCATCGAGCGTCGGCATTTCCTTGACGCACGGGCCGCACCAGGTCGCCCACAGATTGACCAGCACTGGCTTGCCCTTGAACGCCGCGAGCGTCATCGGCTTGCCATCGGGGCCTTCGAAGGTGACGGTGGGGGCGGCTTCGCCCTTGTGGCTGCGGTCGATCGCTTGAGCGGCAGCGGGTTCGGCCGCCGCCTGGCTGGAATTGGCGGTGGGCGCGAGCGCGTCTTGCCCGTTGGACGAGACTTGCTTATCGCACCCCCCAAGCACTCCGAGCAGCAGGACCGGGACCATCACCGAGCGTAAAGACATATCGGGCGCATCCAATGCGATGTGGGGCGGTCGTTTTGCCGAGGGGCCGACCGCAGTGATGCGGGCGATAAATGCCTCGATCCCATTCGACAAGCGTTTGTGGCGGCAGGACATCGCCGGGTCCAAGGCGCATGTCGCGATGCTGGGCGCGACCGGCATCGTTTCGGCCGAGGACGCCGCCACGATCTCGGCGGGCCTCGACACCGTTGCCGCGCAGTATGCCGAGCATGGCGTGGCCGAGGACATGGTGCTCGAAGACATCCATATGCAAAGCGAGTCGCGCCTGGCCGAGGCGATCGGCCCGGTTGCCGGGCGGCTGCACACCGCGCGCTCGCGCAACGACCAGGTCGCGACCGATTTCAAACTGTGGGTGCGCGACGCGATCGACGAGGTCGATGCGGCGTTGGGGGCGTTTCAGGACGCCTTGCTCGCGCGGGCTGAGCAGCATGCCGACAGCGTGATGCCAGGCTTCACGCATCTTCAGAGCGCGCAGCCGGTGACGCTCGGCCACCATCTGATGGCCTATTATGAAATGATCGCGCGCGATCGCAGCCGCTTTGCCGATGCGCGCGCGCGGATGAACCTGTCGCCGCTGGGATCGGCGGCGCTTGCCGGAACCGGCTTCCCGATCGACCGCGAGATGACGGCGGCGGCGCTCGGCTTTGACGGGCCGACGCGCAATTCGCTCGATGGCGTGTCCGACCGCGATTTCGCGATCGATTATCTGACTTCGGCGACGCAATGTTCGCTGCATCTGTCGCGCCTCGCCGAGGAATTCGTGCTGTGGGCGTCGCAGCCGTTCGGCTTCGTCGCTCTGTCGGATCAATGGTCGACCGGCAGCTCGATCATGCCGCAGAAGCGCAACCCCGATGCCGCCGAGCTGGTGCGCGGCCATGCCGGGCGCATCCTCGGCTGCATGACCGCGCTGATGGTAACGATGAAGGGCCTGCCACTCGCCTATTCCAAGGACATGCAGGACGATAAGCCCCCGGTGTTCGAGGCGCATGATCTGCTCGGCCTGTCGATCGCGGCGATGACGGGCATGGTCGAAAGCGCGACCTTCCGCACCGACCGGATGCGCGGGCTTGCCGAGGCCGGTTTCGCCACCGCCACCGATCTGGCCGACTGGCTGGTGCGCGAAGCGGGCGTGCCGTTCCGCGAGGCGCATCACATCACCGGCCAGGCAGTGGCGCGCGCGGAAGCGCTGGGGGTAAAGCTCGACGCGCTGCCGCTCGGCGATTTGCAAGCGATCGATGCGCGGATCGACGATCGCGTCTATGGCGTGTTGTCGGTCGATGCGTCGGTCGCCAGCCGCACGAGCTTTGGCGGCACCGCGCCGTCGCGCGTGCGGGCGGCGATTGCGGCGGCACGCGAAGGGAAACGGTCATGACACTCATGCGGGTGCCGGGTTTGATGGTCCTCGGGTCGATCGCGCTGCTTGCGGGTTGCGGTTCGGCGACCACCTTGAAACCGCCCAAGGGCCAGCCATTGCCGGTCGCGCCTTATGGGGCGACCGCCACGCCGACGCCTGCCGATTTGATAAAACCGAGCAACCAGGCCCGCCCCGAGCGCAGCGACGAAGTGCTCAAGAACTCGCAGCAGCGGCGCGGCGACGATTTCGATTTGCCGCCCCCCAATTGATTTAGGCTGAAATTATGGATCATTTTTCGCTCGTCGATGGGGCGATGCACTGCGAAGGCGTGCCGTTGTCGGTGATCGCCGAGGCAGTCGGCACGCCGGTCTATGTCTATTCGACCGCGACGCTGAAGCGCCACGCGCGCGTGTTCCGCGAAGGGCTGGCTGGAGCGGGGGATATCCACCTCGCTTATGCGATCAAGGCCAATCCCAATCTCGCGGTGCTGCGCGTGATGGCGGATGCGGGCTATGGTGCCGATGTCGTGTCGGGCGGCGAACTGGCGCGCGCGCTGGCGGCGGGGATCCCGGCCAGCGACGTGGTGTTTTCGGGCGTCGGCAAGACCGTCGCCGAATTGACCACCGCACTGGAGGCAGGGCTCGGCCAGTTCAACCTCGAGCTGGAAGAAGAAGGCGTCGTGCTGGCCGGGCTGGCGGCGGCGCGCGGGTTGGTCGCCAATGCGACGCTGCGCGTGAACCCGGATGTCGATGCCGGCACCCACGCCAAGATTTCGACCGGCAAGCGCGAAAACAAGTTCGGCGTGCCGATCGACCAGGCTCCGGCGATTTTCGGGCGATTGGCGGGCCTGCCCGGCCTCGCGCTGCGCGGCGTCGCGATCCACATCGGTAGCCAGTTGAGCGATCTCGCCCCGCTGGAGGCGGCGTATCGGCGCGTTGGGGAATTGGTCGCGCACTTGCGCGGGCTCGGCTTCCCGATCGAACGCGTCGATCTTGGCGGTGGGCTGGGCGTGCCGTATCGCGAAGGGGATGTCTTGCCGAGCCCCGCCGAATATGGCGCGATGGTCGCCCGCGCGACCAAGGATTGGGGCGTGCGGCTGATGTTCGAACCCGGTCGCGTGATCGCGGGCAATGCCGGTGTGCTGCTGACCAAGGTGATCTGGGTCAAGCCCGGCGCGATCAATCCCTATGTCATCGTCGACGCCGCGATGAACGATCTCGCGCGCCCGGCGATGTACGACGCCTGGCATGATTTCAGGGCGGTCCATCCGACCGGCGACCGCATGATCGCGAACATTGCCGGGCCCGTATGCGAAAGCGGCGACACCTTCGCGATGGGCCGTGACATCGATGCCGTGAAGAGCGGCGACCTCGCCATCTTCCGCACCGCAGGGGCCTATGGCGCGACGATGGCGTCAACCTATAACAGCCGCGCATTGGTGCCCGAAGTGCTGGTCGATGGCGATCGGTTCGCGGTGGTGGCCGACCGTATCTTGCCCGAGACGATCCTCGCCGCCGAACGCATTCCGGAATGGCTCACGCCGGGTGACTGACGACGCTCGTCTGCACAGTCTGCCGCTGTTTGTGCGGCTGGCCGGGCGGCCGGTGATTCTTGTGGGAACGGGCGAAGCCGCCGACGCCAAGCGCCGCCTGCTGGAGCGGGCCGGGGCCGAAATCGTTGGCGAAGCGGCAACCGCAGCGCTGGCTATCGTCGCGGTGGAGGAGCCTGCACAGGCGCAAGCGGTGATCGCGCGGCTGAAGGCGCGCGGCGTGCTGGTCAACGCGGTCGATCGGCCCGATGATTGCGACTTCACGCTGCCCGCGATCATCGATCGCAACCCCGTGATCGTCGCGATTGGCACCGGCGGGGCCTCGGCCGGACTGGCGGCGGCGGTGCGGCAACGGCTCGAGACGCTGCTGCCGCAAACGCTCGGCCCCCTGGCGACCGCGCTGTTCCGCTGGCGGGCCGCGATCCGGCTCGCTTTCCCGTCGCTGGAGGCGCGGCGGCGCGCGCTGGGCGCGGCCTTTGCGCAAGGGGGAGCGCTGGATCCCTTGGCGGCGGGGCCAGACGCGGTCGAGCCATGGCTGCAGTCGCCGACCGCGCAGCGCGACCAACTGGTCCATATCCGTCTGGTCTCGGACGATCCCGACGATCTCACGCTTGCCCAGGCGCGCGCGCTCGCCTTGGCTGACCGGATTTATGCGGCGGCATCCGCTCCGTCTGCCGTTCTGGACCGCGCGCGTGCGGATGCGGTGCGGATCCTCTGCGCAGGTCCGCCCGTTACGCGCGAGCCGGGGCTTTCGGTTTGGCTGGAGAAACTATGAGCGGTTTTGCTTATTGCGTTGCCGACGGCAAGGCGGCGCGGATCGACATTGGCCAGGCCATCGCTACGACCGGCGACCTCGTCTGGGTGCATCTCACCTCGAACAATGAAGATGCGCAGGCGTGGCTGACCGACACCGCCAAGGCCCCCGATTATATCGTCGATGCGCTGACCACGTCCGAATCGCGCCCGCGCTGCGATGCGGTGGGCGATGGCGCGTTTCTCAATTTGCGCGGGCGCTCGAACGAAGCGATGACCACCTCCGATCCGCTCGCGTCGCTGCGGATTTGGGCGGTGGCGGGGCGGGTGATTTCGGTCACCCGGCGGGCGGTGACCGCGATCGACGATGTGGTGAAGCTGATCGAGGGCGGCCATATCCGCGATCCCGGCGATCTGATCGCGGAATTCGCGGTGGCGATTACCGAAGAGCTCGATCCCGAAGTTGCCGATCTCGGCGACCGGCTCGATGATTGCGAAGCCGATCTCGACGCCGACAAGGTGTTCGAACTGCGCCGCGGGGTGACCAAGGTGCGCGTCGCCGCGATCGGCTATCGGCGCTTCCTGCAGCCGCAGCGCGCCGCGCTGGAGAAACTCGCGGCGCTTCCCTGCGACTGGCTGCATGATGATGACCGGCTGCATCTCAGTTCTGCGGCCGACCGCGCGGCGCGCATGGCCGAAGAACTGGAAGCGATCCGCGAGCGCTCGGCACTGATGCATGAATCGCTGACCGATCTGCGTGCCGAACAGATCGATTCGCGCGCGCTGCTGATCTCGATCGTCGCGCTGATCTTCCTGCCTTTGACCTTCCTGACCGGGCTCTACGGCATGAATGTCGAAGGGTTGCCTTATGCCAAGGAGCCGTGGGCGTTCGATGCCATTGGCGGGATTTGCATCGCGATCACCATCGGCATCATCGGCTATTTCAGCGCGAAACGCTGGTTCGGCTGAGCCATTGGATCTTGTCGGTTAGCGTCTTGATCGAGGCGGTCAGGCGCGTGCGATCGGCCTGGGTGGCGGCGAGCGTGGCCTTGGTCTCGCCCAGTTCGATCGCGCGTGTCGCGACGCGGGCATCCAGCGCGGCATTGGCGCGCTTGAGGTCGGTAATCCGCCGTGCGCGGGCCAGCACGCGGGCAATGCGCGCCGCGAGGACATCAAAATCGAGCGGCTTTGCGACATGGTCGTCCGCACCCGCCGCCAGCCCGTCAATCGCGGCAGCGGGATCGCGGTGGCTGGTCATCATGATCACCGGCAAGTCCGCTGTATCAGGATTACTGCGGATTTCGTGCAGCACCTGAAGGCCCGACATGCCGGGCATCACCATGTCGAGCAGAACAAGATCGAACCCGCGCGCGGTAATCAGGTCGAGCCCTTCTGAACCGTTGTCGCTGAGCACCGTCAAATAGTCGAGCTGACCAAGCCGCTGGCCGAGCACGCTGAGGCTGGTGCGGCTGTCGTCAATCGCCAGGATCGTGCCGGTCACGCCGCGCGCACCGTACGCCAGGCCTGGCCGATTTCGTCGAGTGTCGCCGCGACGTCCCGGAACGGACCCGGATTGCTGCCGATGCTGGCATTGACGACGGTCTGCCGCGCCCCGGCATACAGGTTGGCGAGAGCCGGGGCGACGGTGCCGCCGGCGTCAAAATCCAGCCCCGCCTCCAGTGCGAACAGGATCGCGGTGGCGCGGGTGACCTTGTCGCTCTTCATCGCATAATTGCCATTTTCGGCCGCCCATGCCGCTCCGCGCAGCGCACGGATCGCCTCATCATACAGCAGCTGGACCAACGCCGGGCCATCGGCCTCGGCGGTCTGCCCGGCGAGTTCGATCTGCCGATAGGTCGTTTCCGGGTTGCGCCCGAACGCGGTTGCGTAGGCGGTGCTCACCCGGTTTTATTCCACTGCGCGATCTGGTTGGTCAGCGTGGTCTGCGATGCCTTGTATTTGGCCACCAAGGCATCGGACGCCGCATATTGCTTGGTCAAGCGCTCCTGATAGGCGGCGGTGTCGGTGGTGACCTTGGCTTCGGCGTCGGTCACCTTGGTCTTGGCAGCGGTATAAAGCGCCGTGCTGCCGACCAGGCCGATATGTTCGACATTGCCGTTGATGGTCACTTTCTGGTCGACCGCCGCGGTCGAGATCGCATCCAGCGCGGCGGCGATGCCGCCGCCTGTTGCCCCCGTGCCGTTGGCGAACAAGGCTTCCACTGCGTCGGGAGTTTTGGACAGAGCTGCGTTCAGCTTGGTTGAATCGACGCTGAGCGTGCCGTCGCGATTGGTCGACACCCCGATCGAAGCAAGATTGATCGGGTCGCCCGCGGCCGCGCCCGTCGCCAGCGTGGTCAGCGGCAGCGCCCGCAGCGCGCGCGCCAGGCTGGTGGCATTATTGTCGTTGCGCAGCGCACCGGTGGTGGAATCGGTCTCGGTTTTGAGCACCGCTTGCAGCTGATTGTAGGTATCGACGAAATCCGTCACCGCTTGCGACAGCGCCGCGGTCGGCTTGGTATTGCCCAAGGTGACCGGCTTGCCGACCGCCGTGCCGGTGAGTTCGAGCTTCACCCCCTCAATCAGGTCGGACACGCTGTTGCTCGAGCGCTCGACGCTAACGCCGTCCAGTTTGAGCTGGGCGTTGCCGGCCGCGCTGCCGATCGTGGTCGCGCTCTGGCCCACACCGACGTTGAGCGCGGACAGGGCGGGAGTGTCGCTGGAGAGGGTGAACGCCTGATTGGTGCCGGTCGCCCCCTTCAGCGTCAGGCGCGCCGTGCCATTCGCATCGGTGACGATGCTCGCGGTCACCCCGGCCGACGCGGCGTTGATCGCCGATGCGATCCCCGAAAGCGTCTGGTGCGCACTGTCGATGGCGATGGTCACCGGTTGGGCGGCACCGGCGGTAAAACCCGTCAACGCGCCGCTGTCGACGGTTGCGGTGCCGAAGGTGAGCGTCAGATTGCCGGTGCCGACGGTGGCATCGCGGCCGGAGAAGGACGATGCGCTGGTCGCCACCTGCGCGGTGGCGAGTTGGGTCACCTCGACCGACGCGGCCAGACCGGACAATTTCGCACCCGGAAGCGCGGTCGCGGTGAGCACGCTCGTGTTCGAACTGGTCGGCTGCGTCACCAGCGTGCCGCCCTGAACCAGCGTCTTGAGCCCGGAGGCAAAGCTGGTGATGCCGCTTTGCACTTTGGCGACCGAGGAGATTTGCGCGGTGAGCGCATCTTCCTGCTTGGTCAGCGAGGCGTTTTTTGCGGCGAACTGCGCTTGCACCAGCGAGGCGACCAATGACGCCGTGTCGACGCCCGACCCGGCCCCGAGCGAGGTGAGGATCGACTGGGTTGCGGTGGTGGTCACCATGGCTGTGGTCCTGCTCCAAAACTCATGTGTAAGAACGACGGGAGGGCGGTCATGTTTAGGATTCCTTCACGCCATTTTTGTCGAAGCGCGCGCTCGGCGGCACCAGCACCGGCGGCGGCGTGCCGCCCGCTGCGGCGTTGAGCCCGAACACGAAGGCAAGGATCGTCGCCAGCGCGACATAGAGGTCGTCGCGCACCTCCTGGCCCTCGCGGCTGGTGTAATAGACGGCGCGTGCCAGCGAGGGATATTCGAGCACGGGCACCCGCGCCTCCGCCCCCAATTCGCGGATCGCGAGCGCCACCACGCCGCGCCCTTTGGCAACGACGACGGGCACCTGGTCGGATTCGCGATTGTAGCGCAGGGCGACTGCAAAGTGAGTCGGGTTGGTCAGGATGACATGCGCTTCGCTCACCGCCGCACGCATGTTGCGCTTGGCCATTTCGCGCTGGCGCTGGCGCATCGCGCCCTTTGCCTCGGGTGAGCCTTCGGTTTCCTTATGCTCGTCGCGGATCGCCTGTTTGGACATGCGCAATTTGCGCAGCAGCTGGATCAATTGCAGCGGCACGTCGATGCCCGCGATGATCACGAGTCCGCCCGCCATTGCGAACAAAATCCCCATGAAGGTGCCGCCGAGCGCGGCGACGGCCGTGCCGATATTGGTCGAGGCGAGGCCGATCGTCATCTGCGACGCCTGTTGCAGCATGTACCAGCCGATGCTGCCGAGCAGCGCCACCTTAAGCAGCGACTTGCCGAGCTCGATCCACCCTTGCGGTCCGAAGATGCGCTGCAGGCCCGAGGCGGGGTTGATCCGCGATGCCTTGGGTGCGAGCAATTTGCCATTGAAACCAAGGTGGCCAAGCCCGGCCTGGCCAAGGATCGCCGCCGCCAGCGTGACCACCAGGAGCGAGCCGATCGCCGGTGCCAGCTTCCAACCGCTTTGCAGGAGCGGGCGGAAGGGAGAGAAATCCTCGATATCGCGCTGGTCGAACGAAAAGCTCGACGTCATGATCTCCTTGCAGGCGCCGACCAGCGACGGCCCCATCATCGCCAGCCAGGCGCACCCGGCGAGCATCACCAGCGCGGTTGCAAACTCGCGTGATTTGAGGATGTCGCCCTGTTCCGCCGCATCGCGTTTGCGCTTGGCGGTTGGGGCTTCTGTCTTTTCACCATATTCGTCTGCCATCAGCCGAGCACCAGGCTTTGGGTGGCGGCGAGGCCTTCGTTGATGATGACGAGCAGATAATCCCCCATCGCTGGGAAGCCGAGCGCCAGCGCGACGACGCCGACCGCGAGACTGGCGGGCAAGCCGACCGCGAACAGGTTGAGCGACGGTGCCGAGCGCGAGATCATGCCGACGACGAGGTTGAGGCACAGCAGCAGGAAGCCGACCGGCAGCGCCAGCAACAATCCCGCGAGGAAGGTATAGCCACCGAAAAAGGCGATATTTTCAAGTTGTGCGGGTTTGAGCCAGGCCGCCCCCGGCGGCAGCGCATCATAGCTTTTCACGATCATCTCGACCAGGATCAGGTGGCCGTTGACGCTGAGGAACAGCAAGGTCAGCATCATCGAGAAGAACTGGCCCAGCGCCGGGGTCGAGCGACCATTTTGCGGGTCGATGGCGGACGCAAAGCCGATTCCCATCGAGGTGCCGATCACTTCGCTCGCAATCATCGGCGCGGCGAAGGCGATTTGCAGGATGAAGCCCATCGCAAAGCCGACCAGCGCTTCGGCCGCGACCGCCAGAAAGGTGGTGAGCGCGAAGATCTGTGCAGGCGGCACCACCGGATGCACCGAGAGCACCAGCACGCCGATCGCACCCGACAGCGTGACGCGCACCGTGACCGGGATCGAGACCGCGCTGAACACGGGAGCCGCGATGAACGCCGCGCCAACGCGCACCATCACGAAGATCAGCGCCCAGAGTTGCGGCTCGATCGACAGGCCGAAGCCGAGCGGGCCGTTCATCTTCCCCTCCCGCTTGCGGGAGGGGTTAGGGGAGGGGCGTGGCGCGAGCATTGCGCGCAATAACGGAACTCCCCTCCCCCAGCCCCGCCCGCAAGCGGGAGGGGGGAGGAAAGGGCCAGGCCCGCGCTCATCGCACCAGATCCGGGATCCGTTCGAAAATGCCGATCGTGAAATCGGTGAGCAGCCCCAGGATCAAGCTGCCGAACACCAGGATCGACACCCCGACGACGATCAGCTTGGGCACGAACGACAAAGTCTGTTCGTTGATCGAGGTCGCCGCCTGGATCATGCCGGTGATCAGCCCGGCGAGCAGCGCTGGGATCAGGATCGGCGCGGCGGCGAGCGCCAGCACCCACATCGTCTGATTGGCGACGGTCAGGAAATATTCCGCGTCCATCAGAAACGCTCCTTTCCGTTCGCCCTGAGCCTGTCGAAGGGCAGCGCGCCACGGCGACCGCGGCAGGTGCTGCGCGCAGGCTTCGACAAGCTCAGCTCGAACGGTTGTGTGCTGCGCATCGCGTCAATTCACGAACGAATTGGCAAGGCTGCCCATCGTCAGCGCCCAGCCATCGACCAGCACGAACAGCAGCAGCTTGAACGGCATCGAGATGATCGTCGGCGACAGCATCATCATGCCGAGCGACATCAGCACGGTCGCGACCACCAGATCGATGACGATGAACGGCAGGAACACCAGGAAACCGATCTGGAACGCGGTCTTCAACTCGCTGGTGACAAAGGCAGGCAGCAGTACCGAAAAGGGAATGTCGTTCGCCTGTTTGTAAGGCCCGCTCTTGGCGATGCCAGCGAACATGGTGATGTCCTTTTTGCGCGTCTGCTTGGTCATGAAGGTGTGCAGTGGGATCGCGGCGGCCTTTATCATGTCGGTCGCGCCGATCTTGCTCTCGGCATAAGGCTGGATCGCGGTCGCGTTGATCTGGGTGATTGTCGGGGCCATCACGAAGAAAGACAGGAACAGCGACAGGCCGATCAGCACCTGGTTGGGCGGGGTTTGCTGCAGGCCCATCGCCTGGCGCACGATCGCCAGCACGATGATGATGCGCGTGAAGCTGGTCATCATCAGCAGGATGCCGGGCAGGATCGTCAGCAGCCCCATCACGATCAGGATCTGCAAGCTCAGCGCCATCGGCGCATTGCCGCCGCCAAGATCCTTCAACGCGCGGTCGGCGGCGTCGCCGGCTCCGGGGGTGGGCGCGGCGATCGGGGCGGCCTGGGCGAAGGCCGGGTGCGCAACCAGGATCGCGAACACCACGCCGAGCAGCATCAGCGCCAGCTTGCCCCACGGCAGCGCGCGCGCCACCGATGGCTTGATCAGCGCCGGGCCCGAGCCTTTGCGAATGACCTTGACGCTCATCGTGCGTCTCCACCGCGATCGACCAAGGCGACGCCAGTGCGGCTGACCGAGACGAGCAGCTTGCGCCCCTCGAAATCGATCACCGCCAGCCGGACGCTGGGCGAGATCATCATGGTTTCGGTGACCTTGAGCAGCCGGTTGGCGGGCTGACCCGGCAACCGCGACTCCAGCCGACGCCAGGCATAAAGGCACCCGATCATCAGGCCGCACACCAGCGGCAGCAGCACGACGAGCTTGAGGATATAGGACCACATCATGACGATCAGGCCCGCTTCTCTGGGCTGACCAATTCGGTCATGCGCACGCCGAAGCTGTCGCCGACCATCACCACTTCGCCGCGCCCGATCAGCGTGCCGTTGACCAGCACATCGAGCAGTTCATTGGCCTGTCGGTCGAGCTCGATCACGCTGCTTTCGCCAAGCGCGAGCAATTCGCGCAACGTGAGCGAGGTCGAGCCGATCTCGACCGTCAGCTTGACATCGACGTCCTGCAGCAGCCGGAAATTGGCGGCCAGGCTGGCATCGACGGGGAATCCGCCACTCAAGTCGGTCATTGCAATTCACCCCCGAAAGCACGGTCTAGGTCGTAGGAAATATGCGTGAGCTTGATCGCGGCCTTGCCGTTCGACGTGCCGACCGTGCCCGCGCCGAGCCGGTCGCGCCCGACCATCACCGGCACGTCGCCGCCGACCGAAATCGGGATCACGTCACCCGCCTTCAGTTCCATCAGCAAGCTCAGCGACACCATCGGTTCCGCCAGCACGGACCGGATCGGGAAGCGCACGTCCATCACCGCACGGGTGAGGCCGGTGCGCCAGGCCGGATCAGGCTCGGCAGTCTTGCCATGCACCTTGCCGGTCAGGGACGGGCCGTGCGGTTTCAACGCGGTGACCGGGTAGAGCAGGTCGAGAAACACGGGCTTGGCGGTCCCGGAGGCGATGCCGAAGCGCGTGATGACGACGGCGTCATCGGCGTCGAGATCGGTAATCAGTGCGGGGTTCGCTTCGACCCGGCCGGGCGTGAACTCGATCCGTGCGAGCGGCTCCCATGCGGCGCGCATCGGCTCGGCCAGCATCCGGCCGAGCTGGGCGATCATCGCCTCGGCGGCGGGGGTGAATTCGGCGGGCAAGGTGGCGGGTGCCGCTCCGGTGCCGCCAAAGAACAGATCGAGCAATTCCATCACGAAACGCCCGTCGAGCACCGCCAGCGCTTGCCCGGCTGCGGGTGTCCCCGCCGCCGTCATCGCCATTGGCAGCCATGCGGTCAGCCCGTCGGGGCGTTCGACCCGGTAATCGGCCAGGCGCTGCACCACCAGCGGCTCGGCCCAGGTGCGGCACTCGCGGCGCAGCAATGGCTCGAACACGGCGCGCACGCCGCGCGCGAGCCGCGCGGACAAATGCTGCACCGTATGCAGGTCGCCGAACGGGTTGAGGTTGGCCGTCCCCAGCGTGACATGCTCTGCTGTCCGCCGGGGCCGTTCCCGCCTGTCGCTCGCGCTGTGAAGGCCTTCGTTAACCATGCCTCACTGAACAACGAAATTGGTAAAGTAAACGTTACCGACGCCTCCAAAGCCTTCTTTTTCCTTGAGCGTATCGTTGATCGCTTTGGCGATGCGACGCTGCAAAACCTTCTTGCCGTCGCTGGTGAAGACCTGCTCCTCGGTGGTGTCGCCGAGCGCCATCAGGATGGCCGATCGCACCGCGATTTCGTTGGTCTTGATGTTCTCGATCACCGAATCGTCATAGGGCGTGGAGACGGCGACCCCGACCTGCACGAAATGGACGCTGTCCTGCAGGTTGGAGGTGAACTCCTTGTCCATGGCGTAGTAATTCGAGGCATATTTGTCGCCGCCGACCCCGATCGGTGGCTTGGTGCCGCCCTTGGCACCCTCGGCCCCTTCGCCCGAGCCGACGCGCTTCTGCTCGGCCTTGGGGACCAGCCGCGGGCCGGTTGGCTCGGGTGCGGCCTTGCTACCGCCAAGCAGCCCGGCGTGCATGGCGAACACCGCGCCGCCGACGCTGCCGCCGATGAGCACCAGGCCGCCGACGATGAGCAGCAGGATCTTCATCATGCCACCCTTCTTCTTGGGCGTTTCCTTGGGGGCGTCACTCATGGATACTGTCCTTCATCTTCAAGCAAGGCGGTGGTCGACGGGATCGTCAGTGGCGTCGGAGCGCGCGCGGGGCGGCGTTCGCGAAGGCTGCGGCGTTGGGCGCGGCTGCGGGGCGGCACCGTTGCCGCCGCCCGCGCTATCGGTGGTCACGCTGGTATCGCCGATGCGAACCCCGCGCGCGGAGGCCAGTTCGGTCAAGCGCGGCTGCGCCTCGGCGATCAGCGCGCGGGTGGCTTCATGTTCGGTGGTGAAGCGAACGTGGACGCGATCGCCTTCCTGCCGCACGGCGACGTCGACGCTCCCCAGCGCGTCGGGCGAAAGCTTGATGCGCGTGTCATGCGCATTGGCATCGTCGCGGAGCGTTTCGATGTGATCGATCATGCGCTGCAAGCCCGGATCCTGCCGCAGGTCGAGCGGTGCCGCGTTGGTGCTTCCGGTCGCCGCCACGGCGGTTTGATCGGGTAGATTGACGGCTGGTCCGGTGCTGAGCGCGGCGGCCAGTATTGCGGCGTCGCCTTGACCCGGGAGCGCAGGCTTGCTGCGCCATGACGTCGCCGCCGCGATTGCCGCCGCGAAGACTTGACCGGCTGGCTGCGGAGTCGTGCTCACGGTGATGGTTGGCACGGCGGCGTCGCGCTGGGCGACCCAGCTTGGCGGATCAGGCCGGTCTGCCACTGGCGTGGGTGTAGCCAATGGCGCGGATGTAGGTAGCGCGCTCGCGCTTGATGCGGCAACGGTCGTGAGCGGCGCTGCCGGTGCGGACGCTTGTCCGACAGGGGCTATGGCGTCCGAAACGCGCAGCGGTCGGGGCAATGGCGACGCGGCTACGGTGGTCGGGGTTGGAATAAGCGGAGAGGCGACCGCTTGCGCTGGGGCTGTTGGCAGAGGGGATTGCTCGGGAGCCGTCGCCACGATCGCGGGTTGCGGCGGTTTGGGCTGGCCAGTCGTGGCAGCCGAACTCGAATCCGGCAGCGTGATCGACAATGGCTGAGTCTCCAAACCGGTCGGCGCAATCGGGGGCTGCGCTGCGAGCATGTCGCCGAGAGGTGGGCGCAGGGACTGTAGGATCGCATCCGGCTTGGCAGCAGGCGTGCGCCCTGGCGGTGCAGGGCTGGGTGTCTCGGTGCCGTCGTTTGCCGTCTCTGCGGTGTCTGGGGTCTCTGGCGTCGCTATGCGGCCCGGCGTTGCGAACGATGATGGAGCGGCCGGTGCGATCGACGACGATGCCGACTCGAGCGTTGTGATCGAAACCGGGCGCTGGGCCCCACCAAGCGAGGCAAGGGTCGTCACCTCAGGCGATGCCGCTGCATTGGGATCAGCCCCGGTAACGGCGACAGGAGCGGGGGCGATCGTGGGCGCAACCAAGGGTGACGCCAGATTGGCCAGGGATGCGGGTGCCACGTCCTGCGCGTCCACGCGTACGGCTTTGCTCTGGTGGTCCGCGGAGCGTGCTGCTTTCGGTGAGACCGCGGCTGCAAGTGTCGAGGGTGCCGCCGTGGCGTCACGCCCATTTAGAAAGGCCGCCAGCGTCTGGACGCGTGGCCCAGTCGATGCCGCTTGGGCGCTGGCCGCCAAAGCCCCTATCGTCGCGACGGGGGACGCCTGGCTTTCCGCATTGCCGACCGTGAAGGAGGATGTCGGCAGCGACGATAGACTGTCCTCGTTCGTCCGCGTTTGCGACGTCGTGACCGTGCCCGGTGGCTGTGGCGTTGCGTCGGCGATGACCGCGCCAAGGCCTATGGAACCGAGTGCTGCAATTGTCGGCGCGAGCAGCTCTCCGCGCTGCGCAAGCGCGGGCTGCGGCGGGCCTTGCTCGTTAATTTCGGCCTGCGGGGCAGCCGTTTGCGCGGGCGCATTTGCCAGGGCCATTGCGGCGGAGGACGCGCCCGTCCTGAGATCTTGCGCTTTGTCGCGCCAGCCGGGCGTTGCCGGGGCGATCAGAGCGGTTGTGGTGCCCGCAGACCGAAAGGGCACCCCAGTGTTTCCGGTCGCCAAGGGATTGGTGGTCGTCACAGGCGTCGTCGGCGCGCTGGCGTCTTTACCAGTCCCGCTTTGCAGCGCCGCAGGCACCGTGAACGGCGTCGGTGTCGCGACCGTCGGAAAAGCGATCGGTGCCGCCCCGGTCGGTCCCGTGGCAAGGGATATGCCGTCAGCGTCGATCTTAGCAGATACGGATTCGGGGTCTCGATACCCCGCTTGCGGTACCACGTTTAGCGCGGGCCCTTCTGGCAGCGTTGCGGCAGGGGCCTGCACCGGCTGCGCGGCTTTGGATGCGGTCGCCAAGGGGAAGGCCGGGATCGTCGGATCAGCGGGAGACTGGACCGGGTTTTGGACGGCGACGGTTCCGTTTCCGTCAGCCGCGCCGGTTTTGGCGGGGACGATTTGGGGCAAGCCCTTGCCACCCACGGCAACCGCTTGCCGGGCAATCGCCGCCGGGGCCAACGCGGCTGCCGTCGTCGTATCGCGCGCCTCAACCACCGCGCCGAGCGTCTTCTCGAAATGGCCGGACGTGCTGCCCCTGCGGCCGGGGGCGTGTCCGTGGCCGGGGGCGGATGGCGCAGACGATAGGGGCAACAGATCGATCATGCAGGCTCCAACGGGGTCGATTCGCAGCTTCCGATCGACGTCGTCAGAGCTTCAGCAAGGATCGTGCCGAATTTTGCGCGTTGGCGGTGCGGCTTCCATCGCGCGGATCGCCTTGACCACGGCCTCGGCATCGGCGCGGGCGATCAATTTCTCGATCGCGCTTTGGTCGCGGCGAGCCTCGCGCGTCGCTTCGCTGGCGCGCGCGGCGGTTGCCTGGGCCGCGCGCAAGCGGCCTTCGGCGGCTTCGGCCGATTGGTGGAGGCGCTCGCGAAAATGCGCTGCGGCGACCAGCGAAAAGCCCGCAACCGGGGCCGCCGCCGGTGTCGGTGAGACGTTCGCGGTGAGCTGCGCAATGCGCGACCTGAGCATTTGTTCGCTGGCGGCGCGATCGTGCGCGCGCGCTTCCTCGGCCTGGACCAGGCCAAGCTGGAGTGTGCGCACCCGCAAAATGCGGTCGAGCTTGGAGGGCTTAGCCATCGCCGAACACGCCGATCAGCTCGGCGGCGGCATCGGGCAGCGAGACCATCTCGTCGGGGTCCTGCTTGATATATTCGAGCACCGCCGGATGGCAGGCGATGGCGGCGTCGATCGCCGGATCGGCACCCGAGCGATACGCCCCCATCAGCACCAGATCGCGATTTTCCTCATAGGTGGCGAGGTGACGGCGCAGCACGCGCGCGGCCATTTGGTGCGGCTTGTCGACAATGTCGTTCATCACGCGGCTGACCGAGGGGCCGATGTCGATCGCCGGATATACGCCGCGCTCGGCCAGCGCGCGGTTGAGCACGATATGCCCATCGAGGATCGAGCGCGCGCTGTCGACCACGGGATCGTTGCCGTCATCGCCATCGGCGAGCACGGTATAGATGGCGGTGATCGACCCGCCCGAGGCAACGTCGGTCCCCGCGCGTTCGATCAGATTGGGCAGCATCGCGATTGCGGAGGGCGGATAGCCGCGCGCGCTGGCCGGTTCGCCCAGCGCGAGGCCGATTTCACGCCCGGCATGCGCCACGCGGGTGAGCGAATCCATGATCAGCAGCACCTTCTTGCCCTCGGCGCGGAACGCCTCGGCAATGGCGTGGGTTCGCAGCGCGCCGCGAATGCGCAGCACCGGCGAATGGTTGGCGGGCACCGCGATGACGACGGCGCGCTTGCGCGCTTCGCCCGCCACCTTGGTTTCGAGGAAGTCGGCGACTTCGCGGCTGCGTTCGCCGATCAGGCCGATGACGATGACATCGGCTTGCGCTGCGCGCACGATCATGCCGAGCAGCACCGATTTGCCGACGCCCGAACCGGCCATGATGCCGATGCGCTGCCCTTGGCCAACGGTGAGCAAACCATTGATCGCGCGCACGCCGACATCGAGCGGGTGCAGCACGCGACCCCGGTCGAGCGGCGATTGCAATTTGCCCGCAAGCGGCCAGCGCGCCGCACCGCGGATCGGCCCCAGCCCGTCGATCGGCTTGCCCGCGCCATCGACCACGCGACCGAGCAGCGCCGCCCCGACCTCAGCCTCGCCCGGAGGTCCGAGCGGGCGCACCGGTGCTTGCGGGAGCAAGGCGGCCGGGCCGCCGAGGTTCATCAACAAGGTTCGGCCATTGCGGAAACCGATCACTTCGGCTTCGACACCAGATTGCCGGTCACCGACCTGGCACACCGTGCCGACCGGAAGCGTCAGGCCGACGGCCTCCATCAGCAGCCCGTCAAACGACGCCAAGCGCCCGGATACCTTGGGTCGCGGCGCGAAATCGGGCAGGCCGAGCGCGTCGAGATAGTCGCCGGTGAAGCGGTTCAGCATGGCATGCTCTTGGTGTTCCGTTGGTGCTGAGCCTGTCGAAGCACCTCACGCCCCACAAGCGGCGGTGCCACAAGCGATGGCCCTTCGACAGGCTCAGGGCGAACGGTGTGCAGGGCGGTCATGCCCCGGGCACCGCGACATGATCGATCGCTTGGGCCAATTGTTCGAGCCACAAGTCCGGTCCGTCCTCGACGATGGTCGACGCGCTTTCGAGCACGAACGATCCCCGCGCCACGCTGGCATCGCCGACCGCGAAGATCTGGCGGGGCAATTTGCCCTCGAGCAAGGCGACATCGTCGGGGTGAACCCGCAGCATCGCCGATTCGGTGGCATCGGTGAGCAAGTCGGCGGCGGCTTCGATCCGCTGGGCCAGCCGGTCGGACGAAATGCCGGCTTCGCCGACCAGCCGCGTGACCAGGAACAGCACGGTTTCGCGCAAGCGACGCGCAACCGCTTCGCGGTCGATCCGGTCGTTCGACTGCAGCGCCTGGCTGAGCGATTCGAGCAGGACGCGGTCGCGCTCCGCCAGCGCGGTCATTTCGGCGCGCGCGGCATCGCCGCCTTCGACATAGCCGATCGCATAGCCCGCTTCATGCGCGACCGCGACCGGGTCGACAAAGGGCGTTGTCGGCGGGGCCGGGTTGGCATCGAACGGATCCCAGCCTGCGGTCGGATTGGTGCCGGGGGCGGCGGGCGAGAAATGCCGCGGGCGTTCGCCCTCGCTGCCGTGCGGGGAGAAGGAAACCGGCCCGCGCTCGGCGCGCTCGCGCAAGTCGGCGGCGGCAAAGCCCGCGACCCGCGGCGCGAAGGCGGCCTGCAGCGCTTCGGCCACGCCCTGGCTGCGCGCGGAAAATCCGGCGGTGAATTCAGACATAATCGTCTTCACCCGCGCCCATTTGGATGGTGCCGTCCTTGGCGAGGTTGCGTGCGATCTGGATGATCACCTTTTGCGCGTCGAGCACTTCGCTCAGCTTCATCGGTCCGCGCGCCTCCATCTCGTCGCGAATGCCGTCGGCGGCGCGGCTCGACATGCAGCCGAGGAAGCGCCCGCGAATGCTTTCGTCCACGCCCTTGAGCGCGCGGGTGAGGATGTCGCTGTCGATGTTGCGGATGAGCGTGCCCAGATTCTTGTCGTCGAGTTCGAGCAGGTTTTCGAACACGAACATCGCTTCCTCGATCGCCTTGGCGACGTCGCGGTCGATCTTGAACAATTTCGGCATCACGCGCAGTTCGGTCGCCTTGCGACCGCTCGACAGGATCTTGGCGGCATCGCGCGTGCCGCCCAGCGTCACCCCGGCCGATGCCTGTGCGGCCCCGGCGCGGTTGGCGAGCATCGTGCGCAGCGTTTCGACCGCTTCGGGCGTGATCGGCCCCAGCCGCGCAAGCCGGTGCAGGATGTCGGGCTGTGCCGCATCGGGCATCAGTTCGAGCACTTGTGCGCCGACGCTCGGTTCCAGATTGGCGATCAGCACGGCGGCGATCTGCGGATGTTCCTTCTCGATCATCGCGGCGATTTCGCTGGCGTCGAGCCAGTCGAGCAAATCGAGCTGGCACGCATCTTCAGCGGGGACGATCCGTGCGAGCACGCTGTCGGCCTTTTCCTGCCCCAACGCGCGCGTCATCACCGCTTCGATCCGCGGACGCGGGTCGAAGCCGATCGCGGTGCGCTCGCGCGCCTTGCCGACGAAATCGTCGAGCGCATATTCGACCTCGACCTCGCTGACATCGGCGACCGCAAACATCGCCTTGCCAAGCTGCCGCACTTCTTCGGGGTCGAGCTTCTGCAGGATCGCGGCGGCTTCTTCCTCGCCGACCAGCATCATCAACACGGCGGCACGTTCGACGCCGGTAAAGGTGCGCATGGGAGCGTTCATGACTTGATCATGTCCCGAACGGCGAGCGCGGCGCGCGCCGGATTGTCGCGGGTGAAGCCGCGCACCATGCCGATGCGATCGTCATAGTTGCGGGCACTTTCCAGCGCGTCGATGCTGACGGGCTGGTCGGTCGGCGGCGGCGGAGCTTGTCCGCCACCCTGCGCTTCGCTCAGCAGATCGCGACCGAGCGCCGGGCGGTCCTGCGGCGCGACCGGTTCTGGGTCCTTTTTCATCAAGCTCTTGGCGAGCGGCCGGACGCCGAGGAACAAGACCAGCAAGGCGATCACCAGTGCCGTCGCGTTGCGCGCGACCACCGGCAGCCAGCCTGCTTCATACCAGGGCTGCTTGTCGTCCAGCGCGGTTCCGCCAGCGAATTTGCGGCTGATCACGGTGACGCGGTCGCCCCGGCTGGGGTTGAAGCCCACCGCCGTCTGGACGAGCTGGGTGACTTGCTGGATCTCCATGGTGCCGCGCGGCTTACCGGTTTCGGGGTCGCGCAGCAGCACCGCGACCGACAGCCGCGTGATCGTGCCGGGCGCGGTGCGGCTGACCGATACTTCTTTCCCTAGATCATAAGCGCGCGAATATTGGTCGCTCGCCTTCATCGCATCGCTGACCACTCCGGCAGCGGCGGCCACCACCGGTGCAGCGGCACCGGGGGTCGATACGCCCGAGCCTGCGGGCGGTGCCGGGGTCGGCGTCGCGGCGGGCTGCGGGGCGGACAGGGTGGATGCGGGCGGCGGCGTGTTGGACAGCGCGCCCGGAATGCCGCCGGGGGCTTGCGCGTCCTTGCCGTTGCCGGTCCACTGGCCCTGCTCGACGCGGAGCGCGCCTTGCTTGTCATAGCTTTCGCGCGTCGCCTGGGTTTCGTTCAGGTCGACATCGGCCTGGATTTCGGCGGTGAAATTGCCCGCGCCGATCAGCGGGGTGAGCAATTGCACGACCTGGGCACGGTACTTTTCCTCGACGCGCCGCTGGAAGGCGATGCGTTCGTCGCTGGCAATGCCGAGCTGGCTTTGGTTGGCCCCCTTGGTGAGCAACCCACCCATCTGGTCGACGATGGTGACGCCTTCGGGCTTCATGCCCGGCACCGAGGAGGCGACGAGGTTGACGATCGAGGACACTTGCGCGTCGCCGAGCGACCGGCCCGGTTGTAGCTTGACGATCACCGAGGCGGACGGCGCGGCATTGTCGCGCACGAACACCGATTGTTCGGGCGTGGCGAGGTGGACGCGGGCTTCGGCAACGGCGTCGATCTCCTGGATCGACCGGGCGAGTTCGGTCTCGCGCGCCTGGCGCAGGCGTTCGCCTTCGACGGCACGCGACACGCCCATCGGAAGATTGTCGAGGATTTGATATCCGCCGGGCGCAGCCTTGGGCAGGCCTTGCCCTGCAAGCAGAATGCGGGCGCGCGAATAATCGTCTTCCGCAACTGTCAGCGCGCCGGTGCCGGGGTCAATCCGCGAGGTGATGTTGGCCTGTTGCAAGGCGGCCGTCACCGACGCCTTGTCGCTATCGGCAAGGCCGGAGAACAGCGTCTTTTGCGTCGGCGTTGCAAGCATCATCCAGGCGAGCGCGGCAGCGGCGATCAAGCCGACGAGCAGTACCATCGGCAAGCTGCGGCGGACGGCTGGCTGCGCCAGCAGACCCTGGATCTGCTGCAAGGGGTTGGCGAAGCGTTCGGGCACCAGGGCGGCGACACCGGACTGCGGGGCGGGGGTGAGGGCGTTGCTCATCTATCTTAGACCGGCATGCTCATAATGTCCTTGTATGCGGACAACAGTTTGTTGCGGACTTGCAGCGTCGCTTCGAACCCGACCGAGGCTTGCTGACGCGCCATCATCACCTTGGCGATGTCGATCGTCTCGCCGCGTTCATAGGCTTCGGACAGCTTGCCGGCCTCGACCTGGCCCTGGTTCACGCTCTTCAGCGCGTCTTCCATGGTCGCGGCGAAGCTCGCGGGCTTGGCCGCAGCCGCCGGGGCGGCTCCCGATGTGGTGCCAGCCCGGGCCAGCGCCTGGTTGCGTTCGAGGATCTGCGCGCGCAGCGCCATCACCCGGTCGACGCCCATCGCGCCGCCACCGCCAATGCCGTCGATGCTCATGCCCAGGCCGTCCGGTTGGTGGCGGGCACGATGTCATCGCCCTGTTCGCGCGCCTTGGCGAGGCGGTAGCGCAGCGTACGCTCCGAGATGCCAAGCCGCTTGGCGGTTTCGGTGCGGCTGCCGTTGCACGCCGCGAGCGTTTCGCGGATCGCCTGGAATTCGTGCATCTGGACGATGTTGCCAAGCGTCGCGGGCTGCCCCGGCTGGTCGTTGGCGGCGCGCGCGGCGGGGCGATCGAACACAATGTGTTCGGCCGAAATCGTGTCGCCACCGGCGAACAGCAACGCGCGCTGCACGACGTTTTCCAGCTCGCGGACATTGCCCGGCCAATCGTGGCGGATCAGCAGATCGATCGCCGACTGGTCAGGCCAGGGGATCGTCATGCGATTGCCGGCATGGCGCAGGATCAGCGTTGCGGCGAGCGCGGGCACATCCTGCGGGCGATCGGCAAGCGGCTTGGTGGTGAGCGGGAAGACCGAGAGGCGGTAATAAAGATCGGCGCGGAAGCGGCCGGCCGCGACTTCATCCTGCAGATCGCGATTGGCGCAAGCGATGACGCGCACGTCGATCGCCTGCGGCGTGGTCGCGCCGATCGGGACGATCTCGCGTTCCTGCAGCGCGCGCAGCAGTTTGGCCTGCAATTGCAGCGGCAGTTCGGCGATTTCGTCGAGCAGCAGCGTGCCGCCATGCGCGGCGCGGAAAAAGCCTTCGCCGCCCGACGATGCGCCCGTGAATGCGCCCTTCTGATGGCCGAACAGCAATGCCTCCAGCATCGTCTCCGGCAAGGCAGCGCAATTGATCGCGACGAACGGCCCGGCGGCACGCGCCGATTTCAGATGAATCGAGCGCGCCAGCACTTCCTTGCCGGTGCCGGTCGGGCCGTTGATCAGGACGGTGATGTCGGCGGCGGCAACGCGATCGGCGAGCGCGTGGAGCGCCAGGCTTTCAGGGTCGGCGGCCGTCGGCATTTCGGGCTCGGCGAGCAATGCGCGGACGAAGCCCGCGCCAACCGCCGCATCGGCACCGGAAAACGCGATGCGGGCCGGATGGCCGTCACGCGAGGGCACGATGTAACGCCCCTCGGTGCCGATCACGACCGTTCGCGCAGCGGCGGGGGGCGTTTCGCCGTCCGCGACCAGATACAGGTCGCCGCTGCGCAGCTTGCCGTCTTCGAAGCTGCCGATCGCGAAGCCTTGCGCGCGCAAGGTCGAAACCAGCGCATAATGCTGGCGAAGGATCGCGGCGGATGGGATGATGGATCGCATGAAATTCCCCCTGGTCAATCCAGGGAATGCCCTACCCGTGGTAAACGACCCGTTAAGGACGTTGCAAAGCGGCAATATTTTTCCGGCGGCAATCGGCCGTCGCCGCAACATTGTGCACAAGGGTGTCGGTGCGGACAAAAGCGCGTGGTTTGCAAAAGTGCTTAATCCCTGCCGCGACCGGTCGTTACCTGTGATGGCGGCTCGGCTCTCCGATAGGGGGCGGCGGGATTGCCGAACCACGATGGAGACACATCATGACTGTTATCGGAACCAACGTCGCCGCACTGCGCGCGACCAATGCGTCGAACACCGCCAGCGCTGCGCTGGCAACCAGCATCGAGCGTCTGTCGACCGGCAAGCGCATCAACTCGGCCAAGGACGACGCGGCTGGCCTCGCCATCGCTTCCTCGCTGACCTCGCAGATCAAGGGTCAGAATCAGGCGATCCGCAACGCCAATGACGGCATCGCGCTGTCGCAGACCGCAGACGGCGCGCTCGGCGAAGTCACCAACATCCTGCAGCGCGTTCGCGAGCTTGCCGTTCAGTCGGCATCGGGCACCTATGCAGCGGGCGATCGTACCAACCTGCAGGCCGAAGTTACGCAGCTGACCGGTCAGCTGAGCGACATTCAGAGCAAGACCAACTTCAACGGCGTGTCGCTGCTCGGCACCACGGCCGCGACCGTGAAAATCCAGACGGGTTCGTCGGCAACCGATACGGTTTCGCTCGCCGTTGGCGGCCTGGATCTGTCCGGCGTGACCGGTTCCGACATTTCGACCGCAGCCGGTGCAACCACTGCGCTTGGTGCGCTCGACACCGCGCTGGCGGCTGTCAACACGACGCGGGCAACGCTGGGTGCGGGCCAAAGCCGCCTGAGCTCGGTGGTCAACAACCTGACGACCAACGTCGCCAATCTGACCGACGCCCGCAGCCGCATCGAAGACGTCGACTTCTCGACCGAGACGACCAGCCTCGCCAAGGCGCAGATCCTCAGCCAGGCCTCGACCGCGCTGCTCGCTCAGGCGAACCAGTCGCAGCAGGGCGTGCTGAAGCTGCTCGGCTAAGACGGACCGGCCCTGGCACCCGACCCCCTATACGGGTGTCGGGGCCGACCGGGATCTCTTGCGTACGCGCGGGACGGTCCAACGAAAACCCCGGCGATCCAGCAGGGTCGCCGGGGTTTTTGGTGTCGGGGTGTCGGACGAAACCGACGCTAGCGCTGGCGAATGGGCACTCTACCAGCTCCGGTTAAGCTCGTCGCCATCACCGAAGCGTTGCACGGACGCCGACCTCTCCACCCGCACTTGCCAACTCGCGTTCGGCTTGGATGAAGCCATAGGCCGGCACCACTTCTCCCGCGCGGTTCGCAACCGCCGCCCAGTCCTCTACCAGTTGCGCTCCGGCCGTATCGCGCGTGCCGATGTACAGGCCTTGCGACAGCGTGACGTGCGCGGTCGCAAAATGCCCGGCTCCGGCGCACAGGATGGTGCGCGTGGGGGCTTCCTCCCCGGTCAACGCCAACAGCCCGGGGCTGACAAAGGCCGGATCAAGCAGCGCCAGGCTCTCATCGGAGAGCACGCCGCGAGTCATTTGCGTCGCAGCGGTCGGGGCGAGGCAATTCACCCGAATACCGTATTTCTCCCCTTCAATCGCCAGCGTCTGCATCAGACCAACCAGCGCCATTTTCGCCGCACCGTAATTTGCCTGGCCGAAATTGCCGTACAGTCCGGAAGATGAGGTCGTCATCACGATCCGCCCGTAACGCTGCGCGCGCATCGTCTCCCAAACGGCTTTGGTGCAGATCGCTGCACCCATTAGATGCACGTCAACGACCAGCCGGAAATCGTCGAGGCTCATCTTGGTGAAGCTCTTGTCGCGCAATATGCCGGCATTGTTGATCAGAATGTCGATCCGCCCCCAGCGCTGCATCACCGTTTCCGCCATCGCGGCGACCGCGTCTGGCTCGGTCACCGAGGCCCCGATACCGATCGCATCGCCGCCCTCGGCCACGATCGCCGCAGCGACGCTCTCGGCCGCCTCGATCGAAACATCGTTGACGACGACGCGCGCGCCGTGCCGCGCGAGATAGCGCGCGTGCTCCCGCCCGAGCCCGCCGCCGGCACCCGTCACGATCGCAACTCGGTCCTGCAATGACATCCAACCCTCCTATGATTTTGCTCTGCATAGCCGCAGATAAAATCACTCTCAAGAGAGTTAGTGAGTTGTCAGAAAATGGGGTCGGCGTGGCCGCTCAGCGGCAGATTGCCAGGAAACCGCCGGCCATGAACTTGGCCATATGTTCCTTGACCGCGACGAAATCGTCCGAGCGGCTGATCCCGCCCGAGAGTTTGTCGATCCGCCCGGTCCGCGCGAGCGTCAGCATCAGCGAGCCGGTCACGAAGTGATATCCCCAGAAAATCTTGCGCTCGTCGCAATCGGGCAAGGCGCGCTTCAACAGTTCGATCAGCCGCAGCACGACCGGGTCGAAATGCGTGTCCATCAATTCGGCCCCCCATTCCGGCGTATTGGCGACCTGCGCGCCGAGCTTGGCATAGTTCCGCCAGCCTTCGCCTCCCTCGATATACAAATCGAGGTCGGTATCGAGGAATGCGTGCAACGCGCCCTCCACCGTCGGCTTGCCGCCACAGGCCGCTTCATAATCGGCCAGCGCCTTCATGCGCCGCTCACTCGTAACCACGGCACGCCGCGAGAAGACGGCATCAAACAGCGCTTTCTTGTCGGCGAAATAGTAATTGAGCAGCGTGTGATGGACCCCGACGCGCTTGGCGACCTCTTTCAGCGTTACGCCATATAGGCCGTGCTGCGAGAACAGCTCTTCCGCCGTATCGAGGATCAGCTCCATCGTCTCGGCGCGTTGTTCGGCCCTGCGCGGTCGCCGTACCGGTTTCGTCTCTTCGCTCACGAGGACCGTCCTTTCAGCCTCCACGCCGGGCGTCAAGGCGTGATCAATCATTCACACGCGTGAGAGTGAGAGTTGACAGCGCGAAGTGTCGCCCACATGATGCCCTCAACGATAAGACGCACGCCGACGGAGAGGTCGCATGGATATTCTGGCAGCGGAGCCGCGCGTTCGGCCGAACACCGCTGCGGCCGCACGGCGACGGGGCATCGTCCTCGTCACGCTGACGTTCGTCTATGTCCTGAACTTTCTCGACCGCCAACTGCTCGGGATCCTGGCCAAGCCGATTCAGGACACGCTGCACATCACCGACGGTCAGTTGGGGCTGATTGGCGGGCTGTATTTCGCCTTCTTCTACTGCTTCATCGCGATCCCCGTTGGCTGGTTCGCCGACCGGACCAATCGCGTGAGCGTGGTTGCGCTCGCCTGTGCGATCTGGAGCGGGGCGACGATTGCTTGCGGGCTGGCGGCGACCTTCCCGCAATTGGTGATCGCGCGGATGACGGTTGGGTTTGGCGAGGCGGGCGGGGTGCCGCCCTCTTATGCGATCATCACCGACACATTTCCGCCGGGCACGCGCGGGACCGCGCTCAGCATCTACAATCTCGGGCCACCGATCGGAGCGGCAATCGGCATTGCGTTCGGCGCATCGATCGCGGCGGCGTTCGACTGGCGCTACGCTTTTATCGCCATCGGTGGGATCGGCGTGGTCACCGCGATCGCGGTGCGGTTGCTGATCCGCGAGCCAGTCCGCGGTGCCCTGGACGATGCGGCAACGACCCGGCCCGCCGACGCGCTGCCCTTCTGGCGGACGGTCGGGGCGTTCTTCACCAATCCCGTATTGCTGCTCGTGTCGATCGGCAGTGGCGCGACGCAATTCGTGACCTATGGGCTCGGCAATTTCGCGGTGCTGTTCCTGATCCGCGAAAAGGGCATGACCCTGAAGGAAATCGCGGTGTGGTATGCGATCGCGGTGGCGCTCGGCATGGGCGGTGGGATGCTGATCTCGGGGCGTGTGATCGACCGCCTGATCAAGCGATCGCGGCGAGTCTATGCGATCGGGCCGGCCGTATCACTGGCGATCGCGCTGCCCTTCTACGTCGCGTTCGTTTGGGCTCCGACCTGGCCGCTGGCCTTGGTGTTGCTCACCGTGGTGATGCTGCTCAACTATTTCTATCTCTCGGCGTCGGTCGCGCTGGTGCAGGAAGAGGTGCGCCCCGATCAGCGTGTTCTGTCCGGGGCCTTGCTGTTGCTGGTGATGAACTTCATCGGGCTCGGGCTGGGGCCCACCTATGTCGGCGCGGCGAGCGATTATTTCGCTGCGCGCGGCGTGGCGCACGCTCTGCAGATCGCCCTGTACACGCTGGCACCCGCCTATCTGGTCGCCATCGCCTTGTTTTTGTGGCTCGGTCGCGTCCTGCGCCGGAGCGGTTTCGTCGGAAAGGTTGCCGCATGATCGCGTTTCGCCGTTTCAAAGTTCTTGCCGCCCTTGCGCTGGCGCTTCCTGCAGCGACGCATGCGAGCGAGACCGCGCCCATCGTCGCCGCCCCGGCGGGGGCGGTGCAGGGGGCGGCCGACGGGTCGATCCGCGTGTTCCGGGGCATTCCCTATGCAACCCCGCCGGTGCAATCGCTGCGCTGGCGACCCCCGGTAGCGCTGCCGCGCTGGCAAGGCGTCCGCCCCGCCACCGCGTTCGGGCCCGCCTGCGTCCAGCCACAGAGCAAGACGCCGTCGTCAATCTATAGCGGCGATCCGATGCCGGTGAGCGAGGATTGCCTGACGCTCAACATCTGGACGCCCGCCAAGGCGGATAAGGCACCGGTGTTTCTCTGGATTCACGGCGGTGCGCTGGTGGGCGGATCGAGCCGCGACCCGGTGTATGACGGCAAGCGTCTTGCCGAGCGTGGGGTGATCGTCGTGTCGATCAACTATCGGCTGGGCGTGCTCGGCTGGCTGGCCCATCCCGGCCTGAGCGCAGAATCGCCGCAGCATGTGTCGGGCAATTACGGTCTGCTCGACCAGATTGCGGCGCTGCAATGGGTGAAGGCCAATATCTCGGCTTTTGGCGGGGATCCGGCCAGGGTGACGATCGCGGGCGAATCTGCTGGCGGGCTGAGCGTGATGTACTTGCTCGAATCGCCGCTGGCGCGCGGCCTCTTCTCTCGGGCGATTGTCGAGAGCGGCTACATGATCTCGATGCCCGAACTCCGCAAGGCGGTGTACGGAGCGCCCTCGGGCGAGGGGGCGGGGCAAATGCTGGCTGCCGCACTACAGGCACCCGACGTGGCGGCGCTGCGCGGCATCGATGCGCAGACGCTGACCAATGCTGCGGCGGGCATGGGCTATGGCCCCTGGGGCACGGTCGACGGGCGCGTGCTGCCCGAGCAGATGGTCTCGGCCTTCGCCGCGGGCCGACAGGCGGCGGTGCCGCTGCTGGTCGGGTTCAATCAGGGCGAAATCCGGTCGCTGACGGTGCTTGCGCCCAACGCTCCGGCGACGGCCGCCGATTATGAAAAAGGCATTCGCGATCGCTATGGCGATCTCGCCGATGCGTTCCTGCGATTGTATCCGGCGGCCGGCTATAAGCAGAGCATTCTCGCGACGACGCGCGACGCGCTCTACGGCTGGACCGCGGAGCGCCTGGCGCGCACGCAAACCGCGATCGGGCAATCGGCCTATCTCTATCTGTTCGATCACGGCTATCGCGCCGCCGATGATGCCGGGCTGCACGCATTCCATGCCAGCGAATTGCCGTTCGTGTTCGGCACCTTCGATCGCACCCCGCCGCGTTGGCCGCGCGTCGAGGATGTGCCGGTGAACCGCGCGCTGTCCGACGCGATGGCGGATTATTGGGCGAGCTTCGCGCAGGGCGGCCAGCCGGTCGCGGCACAGGCACCGGCGTGGCCCGCGTTCGGCAGCGGCGAAAGCTATCTTCACTTCACCGATGTGCCGCGGGTCGAAACCAAGCTGATGCCCGGCATGTTTGCGCTCAACGAAACGGTGATGTGCCGCCACAAGGCGACCGGCAAGATCGGATGGAACTGGAACGTCGGGCTGGCCGCACCGAAGCTTCCGGCGGCGAGCGCGGAGTGTCCTTGAGCGTGCCGGCGCAGCCCCCGCTTGGGAGGCTGCCTTGGGCGGCTGCGCGCCTCGCTACCGCGCTACCTTGGTTAGCGGGATGGTCCCCGCGGCAAGCTCGGCATTAAGCCGCAGCTTGTCGATCTTGCCGGTCGCGGCGAGCGGCATGGCTTCGATTTGCGCGACCTGGTCGGGAATCCAGAAATCGGCGACCTTGCCGCGCAACAGCGCGATCAGCGTAGCGGGCGTTACGTCCGCCTCCGCCGTCTCGACGATCAGCACGGGGCGTTCGCCCCATCGCTCGTCGGCGCGCGCGATCACCGCGACGTGCCGCACCGCCGGGTGCATCCCGATCAGCGCCTCGATCTCGTTCGGGTTGATCCATTCCCCGCCCGATTTGATCAAATCCTTGGCGCGCCCGCAGATCGTAAGATTGCCCTCGCCATCGATCATCGCGAGGTCGCCTGTGTCGAAAAATCCCTCTTCGTCGAGCGCGTCGCTCTGCGCCTTGAAATAACGGTCGAGCACGCTCGCCCCGCGCACCTTGAGATGACCAAGCGTGTCGCGCTGGCGCGCGAGCGTTACCCCCGCTGCATCGGTCAGCTTCAACTCGACGCCAAGCGGGGGGCGGCCCGACGCGCCACGGCTCTGCGCGGTCGGATAAGGCGGCGATATCGTGCCGGTCGGCGACAATTCGGTCATCCCCCAACTCGTCTGGACATGCACACCCAGACGCTCTTCGATCCGGCGGATCAGCGCTTCGGGACAGCTCGATCCGCCGATCAGGACACGCTCAAGGTCGGGCAGCGTTTCGCCCGTGCGTTCGAGGTGATCGACCAGCCCAAGCCACACGGTCTGCACGCCGACCGCGATGGTCACGCGCTCGTCGCGCATCACCCGCGCGAGACTCGCGCCGTCGAGCATCCGCCCGGGCAGGACGAGCTTGGTACCCGCCCCCGGCGCGGCGAAGGGCAGGCCCCAGCCATTGGCATGGAACATCGGTACGCCGAGCAGCAGCACATCGCGCGCCGTCAGCGCCATCGCATCGGCCTGCAGCGCGCGCAGCGTGTGGAGATAGTTGGAACGGTGGGTGTAGACGACCCCCTTGGGTCGTCCGGTCGTGCCCGAGGTGTAGCACAGCCCTGCGGCGACGGTCTCCGCAAAGTCGCCCCACAGCGTTTCGACACCATGCCGTTCCAGCAGGTCGTCATAGGCCCAAAGCCGCGCCGGATGCGTGCCGATCGGGGTGCCCTGCGGCAGTGGAGCGTCGATCACCACCACATGCGCGACCTCGGGACAGTCGGCGAGGACGTCGCGCAACACCGGCAGCAGATCGGACGCGACGACGATCACGCGGTCCTCGGCTTCGTTGATCATCGTCGCGAGATGCGCGGGCGTCAGCCGTGGGTTGAGCGTATGGCACACAAGCCCGATGCCCATCGCGGCGTAATAGGTTTCGAGATGCGCCTGGGTGTTCCAGGCCAGCGTCCCGATCCGGTCGCCGAACCCCAGGCCAAGCGTGCGCAGCGCCCCCGACAGGCGGTTGCTCCGCAGGCGCAAGGCACCATAGCCGATCCGTCGGACCGCCTGCCCGGCATCGGCCTCTACGATCTGCGTATCACCGAACCACTGTGCGGCATGATCCAGGAACTTCTCGACGGTCAGGCCGTATGTTTGCATGGTGCTTTCGAAACTCGCGGGTAAGGGCCGCCGCCTGCACAGGCGACGGCCAGGCGGTACAGGTCAGAACGTTTTGAGCACCTTGACGCCGTACTGGCGTGGCGGCCCGGCGAAATCGAGGCCGCTGTTGAGTGCCGCGACATAATGCTGGTCGGTCAAATTGGTGCCATAAGCGGTGACGGTCCAGCTCTTGTGCTGGAACGCCACCTGCGCGCCGAGAATGTTGCGCTCGCCGAGCCGATCGCCCTGCGCTGCATTCTCGAACAGCGTTGCCCATTGCGCCGCGATATGTCCGAAATTGACGCGCGGGGTCAGCGTGTCGCCGCTCGCGAAACGATGTTCGTACGAGGCACCAAGGTTAAAGGTGAGGTTGGGCGCGTAGGTCTGCTCGCGCCCCTTTAAGTTGAGGCAGGTCGCGGTGGCGGGGCCGGTGGTTGGCGAACACGGCGCAAATGACCCGCCGGTGCGCGTGTCGAGCGCGTAGAACTGCGCCAACTCACTGTGCAAGGCGTTGATCCCGGCGTCGAAGGTGAAGCTCCCCAGCTTGAAATCGGCCTCGGCTTCGAAGCCATAGATCTTGGTCGTGCCGGGGACGTTGATCTCGAAGCCGAACACCGGCAGCGTCGGATACCCCACGATCACCTGGAAATTTTCATAGTCGTTGTAGAAGGCGTCGATCGTCGTGTGGATGCGGCCGCCGGCGAAATTCGCCTTCCAGCCGGCTTCATACGAACGCACCTTTTCGGGCTGGAATGGCGGTGTGGCCAGACCCGAGCCGACCGGCACGTTGATCCCGCCCGGGCGGAAGCCGGTTGCGACGAAGCCGTAGAGATAGTTGTTGGGGTCGATCACCCAGCCGAGCGATGCCTTGTACGAGAAATTGTTCGATTTGATCTGCTGGTCGTCGCGCAGCAGCAGCCCGTTCTGGTTGATGTCGACATGGTTGGTCGATTGGCTGGCGGTGTAGCGCCCGCCCAGATCAACCGTCAGCCGCGGCGTGATCTTGAAGCCGACCTGGCCGAACACCGCGAGCGACCGCTCGGGGTTGCGCCCTTGCAGTGTATATTGCCCGGCGGCGGTGCCGAGCGGCTGCCCGGCACCGGGCGCGTCGATCACGAATTGGTAGGGCGGCAGCCAGAAATAGGTATTCCAGAGCCCGAACGCGCCGACCAACCAGGTGAACCGCTGGTTATCGGGTGAGATGAGGTTGAATTCCTGGCTGAACTGCGTTTCGGTGGTGGTGTCGAAGAAGATGTAATTTTTCTGCGCGGGCGCAGTTGGCGTGGCGGCGACATTCGCGGTGGCGTTGGTGCCGTCGAGGTCGGCGCGGTACAGCGTGTTGCCGGTCTGGAAGCCGCTGATCGAGCGGAACTTGACCCCACCGGCAAATTGGTAATCGATCTTGAGTACGGTGCGGACGAATTTGTCGCGCGCCTCCTGCGGCATGTTGGCGGTGATATCGAACAGGTCGCGGTAATTGGGGTTGGCGACGGTGCCGCCCGCCAGCGTCAGGGTCTTGGAGCGATTGGTGAACGGGTCGGCCGGATAGGCCCCCATGTCGAGATAATCGAGATCGGTCTTGGACAGGATCGACAGGCGGTCGGTCGGCTTCCACAGGAAGCTGATCCGCCCCGCGATCGAGCGTACGCTGCCGTTATTGCCGGTATAGGCCGCGCCGCCGGGTCCGGTAATGTGGTAGAAGCCGTCGCGCCGCTCGCCCGAAAAGGCAACGCGCGCGGCGAAGGTGTCGCTGATCGGCAAATTGACCGCGCCCTGGCCGTTCAGATCGTTATAATTGCCGTAGCTCGCGGCGAGATAGCCGTGCGAGCCGCCGCCGATGATCGGATCGTTGGTGTTGGCGAACACCGCGCCGCCCGTGGAATTCTGCCCGACCGACGTGCCTTGCGGCCCGCGCAGAATCTGGATGTTCGCGATGTCGAAATAGGGTTCTTCCTGGAAATAGCCCGGAAAGGTCGGCACGCCGTCGCGATAGGTGATGACGCCGGTGGTGGTCTGTGAATTATGCTCGGCCTTGCCGATGCCGCGAATGTTGAACTCCAGCCCCTGGCCGAAATTGTTGACGACGACGCTCGGCACCGCAAATTGCAGTGCGTCGATATTGACGACGCCCTTATTGGCAAGATCCGCCCCGGACAGCACCGACGCAGCGATCGGCGTCTGCGACAGCTTGTCGTTGCGGCGCAGCGCGGTGACGACAATATCCTGGCTGCTATCGCCGGGCGCTTCCGCCGTTGTCGCGGTCCCCACCGGAGCCGGTACCGTTTGCGCGATTGCCGCGCCACTCGAGGTGAAGGCCAGCGCCGACGCGCTCAGCAACCAAGCACAGCTTTTCATAAGAAGACTTCCCCATCCTCATCCTGACGCGCTCTGCGGCGCGATGGTGATGGGATGCCTGAGTTTTTGCCTTAGTGCAACATTCATTCTCTGTAGAGTTAACGAAAATGCGATTTGACGGGCGGACGCGGTGAAGCGGTCTCCGAAGCTGGGAGCCACCTCGACCCTGCGAACCCTCAACACACGGGCCAGGATCGCCCGCGCCTAATCAGTCGTCCCTGGATTCGAGCAAGGTGCGGAGGCGCTCGGCATCCGCTGGCGAGGCGGGGTTATAGACAATCATTCCGAGCTCGGGCCGCCCTTCGACCGCGAAGGACGAGAACTCCATCGCAAGCGGTCCAGCGGTCGGATGATGGATGCGCTTCACCCCTTCGCCGTGCGCGGCGACATCATTGTCTTGCCACAGCGCTTCGAATTCCGGGCTGACCCGACACAACTCCGTCACCAGTTGGGTGACGGCGGCGCTGTCATTGGCCCCTGCGCGCGCTACGTCGGCGCGAAACGCACCGACGACAAAGCGGGCGATACGGTCCCAATCCGCATTGCGGGCGCGGACGTGGTTGCTGTTGAACATAAGGCGAAGGATGTTGCGCTGCTCGCGCGGCAGCTTGGCATAGTCGGTGAGCATCAGAGCAGCGCCGCGGTTCCAGCCAACGACATCCCACATCGCGGTCTTGATGATTGCGGGACTGAGCACCATCCCGTCCAGCACCCGCTGGAGCCGCGGCGAGATGCCGTCGACCGGCTGGTAGCGCGCTTCCGGCGGGCGGCCGAGGCCGAGCATGTAGAGATGCTCGCGCTCCGGATCGGTCAGCAAGAGCCCCTTGGCGATTCGGTCGAGCACATCGGCCGACGGCGCGCCCCCGCGCCCCTGCTCGAGCCATGTGTACCAGGTCGCGCTGATATTCGCCCGGCTGGCCACTTCTTCGCGGCGTAACCCCGGCGTGCGCCGTCGCCCGCCGCCGAATCCCAATGCCACCGGGTCGAGGCGTGTGCGGCGATCCCGAAGATACGCTCCGAGCAGAGAGGGCGCTTCGCTTGCCATGAGCATCCTGTTAGATGTTATACCCTGATACTGTCCCTACTTTAATACGGTAAGAAGCGCGACGATACGCCCCTTCGCTAGAAGGAGACTTTTCCATGCGCATATTCCTGACCGGCGCGACCGGCTTCATCGGCTCACACATTATCCCCCAACTGCTCGATCGCGGCCACCGCGTGCTTGGGCTCTCCCGCTCCGACGCCGGTGCCGAGCAGCTTGAGGCGGCCGGTGCCGAGGTCCACCGCGGCGACCTCGAACAGCCCGAGACACTCGCCAGCGGCGCTGCGGCGGCCGACGCGGTCATCCACTGTGCGTTCGATCACAATTTCGCGACGTTTTTCGAAAATACCAAGAAAGACGAACGCAACATCGCCGCAATGGGCGCGGCGCTGGAGGGGACATCGAAGCCGATCCTGATCACCTCTGGCGTCGGCATTGGCACGCCGTTGAACGGCGGCACTGCGACCGAGGATGTGCTCAACCCGCACCACGCGAATCCGCGCATTGCGACCGAGCTTGCCGGCGCTGCGCTGATCGCGCGACGGATCGACGTACGCACCATCCGGTTGCCGCAGGTGCACGACACCAGCCGGGCCGGGCTCATCACTCCGTTGATTGCCGAGGCCCGCCGCGCTGGAGCAGTGGCGTATCTCGGCGAGGGACAGACGCGCTGGTCTGCGGCGCATGTCCGCGACGTGGCGAAGCTTTACGTTCTGGCACTGGAGAAGGGCGAGCCCGGCGCGCGGTACAACGCCTCGGTCGAGGAGGGGGTGTCGGCACGCGCCATCGCCGAGGTGATTGGAAAGGGGGCCAATCTACCGGTCCGCTCGATCATGCCCGACGAGGTCGAGCGCTATTTCGGCTGGATGGCCCCCTTCGCAGGGCGCGACATGATCGCGTCGAACGCCTGGACCGTGGCGCGGCTGGGATGGGAGCCGACGGGGCCGGATCTGCTCAGCGATCTCGCGGCGCTCGACTATCGCTGATCCGGTTGATGGGGCGGTTCCCAATCAGGGACGAATCGAACATATCGGCCCAGACGCAAATCTGGCCGAAGTCGCTATTGCGAGCAGGGCACCACGAACCCTCTCGGTTCGTGGTTCTGCCCAAAACTGGTGCTGCCGGTGAGGATTGAACTCACGACCTCAGCCTTACCAAGGATGCGCTCTACCACTGAGCTACGGCAGCATGTCCACGAAGCGCCTTACGGCGCGGGCGGAAGCGGCCTAAGAGCCGCTGGAGCGGACATTGTCAAGGAGCGTGTGGCGAAGTGACGACGAAAGACGAGGAAAAAGCTGAACGGCTGGCGGCGGCGCTGCGCGAAAACCTGAAACGCCGCAAGGGCCGCGCCCGCGCCCTGGACGCGGGTGTGACCGCCAGCACTCCGGATGCACCTAAGCAATAGGCGCGCATTTCTCCGCCAGCCAGGCGCGCTCGTCGGCATCCAGATAGCCGCCGATCACCTCGACGACACGCGCATGATAGGCATCGAGCCAGGCGCGTTCGGCGGGGCTCAGCATCTCGGCGACGATCAGCGAGCGTTCGATCGGGCAGAAGGTCAGCGTCTCGAAGCCCAGCATCGTCGCACCGTGCGCGAAGGGGCGTTCCTCGACCAGCAGCAGATTTTCGATGCGGATGCCGTATTCGCCGGCTTTGTAATAACCCGGCTCGTTCGACAGGATCATGCCCGCGCGCAGCGGCTCGGCCGCACCACCGCCGGGATAGGTCGGCGGGGCGATGCGCTGCGGGCCTTCATGCACCGACAGATAGGCGCCGACGCCGTGGCCGGTGCCGTGCGCATAATCGAGCCCGATCTGCCACAAGGGCGCACGCGCGAACGAATCGAGCTGGCCGCCGGTGGTGCCGGCTGGGAAGACCGCGGTGGCGAGCGCGATATGGCCCTTCAGCACGCGGGTGAAGCGGTCGCGCATCTCGTCGGTCGGCGTGCCGATCGGCAGCACGCGGGTCAGGTCGGTCGTGCCATCGGCATATTGCCCGCCCGAATCGACCAGATAGAGCTGGCCCAGTTCGAGCGGCGCATTCGATTCGGGGGTCGAATGGTAATGCGGGCTCGCGCCATGCGCGCCGGTCGCCGAGATCGTGTCGAACGAGGTATCGAGCAACACGCCGGTTTCTTCGCGAAAGGCCTGCAGGCGATCGACGCAAGAGAGCTCCGACAGGCCGCCTTTGGGCGCTTCCGCCTCGACCCAGCGCAGGAAGCGCGCGACCGCCGCGCCGTCGCGCGCGGAGGCAGAGCGGTGGCCAGCGGTCTCGACCGGGTTCTTGATCGCCTTGGCCAGCACCACCGGGTCGCGCAGCGGCAGCACGGTGGCACCGCCCGCCGTCAGCGAATCGAAAATGGCGGACACCGCGCGCTCGGGGTCGGCGGCGATGCGCTTGCCGGAAAAGCCATGCAAAGCACCGGCAAAGGCGTCGCGCGGATGCAGGCGAATCGCATTGCCGAGATGCTGGCGCACCGCATCGGTCACCTTTTCCGGCGCGACGAACAGGTCGGCGGTGCCATCGGCATCGACGATCGCATAGGCCAGAGCGACGGGGGTGTGCGCCACGTCGCTGCCGCGCAGGTTGAGCGTCCAGGCGATCGAATCGAGCGCGGTCAGCACCACCGCATCGGCCTTGGTCTCCGACAGCCAGTCGGCGATCTGCGCGCGCTTGGCGGCCGAGCCGAGCCCGGCATGCACGTCATCCTGCACCGTCAGCACGGCGGTCGAGGGGGCAGGGCGGTCGCTCCACACCGCATCGAGCGGGTTGCGCGCGACCGCGACCAATTCGGCCCCGCGCGCGGCCAGTGCGGCGCGGGCGTCGGCGACCCAGGCGCTGGTGTGCAGCCACGGATCATAGCCGATCCGCCCGCCCGCCGGGGCATGCTCGCCCAGCCAGCGTGCGACATTGCTCGCGGGGACGGCGACATAGGACCAGTCGTCCGCCGACACCTGTTCGCGCACTTGCAGCGTATAGCGGCCATCGGTGAAGATCGCGGCGCTGTCGGCCAGCACCACCGCGCTGCCCGCCGACCCCTGGAAGCCGGTCAGCCAGGCCAGCCGCTGGGCATACGCCCCGACATATTCGGACATATATTCATCGGTCAGGGGCACGACGAAGCCATCGAGCCCGTCTTTTGCCAATTGGGCGCGGAGGGCGACGAGACGGGCGGCATAAGCGGACATGGGGAGCTTTCGGGAGCAGGAGGGTAGGCCAAGGTTAGGCCAAATGGGGGGTGTTTGTCAGGACAAAAGTCCGCAGCGATAGAAGCCGGGCAGTCCGGACGGTGCCATGCCCCGCGATCGCCGCGAAGACTGATCGAGGTCGGCACGGTAGGATGAGAGCCGATGCCCACCGTTCGCGCGCGCGTCGTCTATAATGAGGCGGCATCGCTTTTTCGCTGGAAAGTCGTCCCTTCATGTCCATTGCCAAGCGCCTTCGCATCGGCTCGGCCTTGATCACGGTCACCATGTTGCTGGCCATCGTGATCGCCGCATACGGCATCAATCTGGTCCGGATTGGGGGCCCGATCGGTGAACAGATCCAGGCGGAATCGGATTATGTCGCCGACATCCTGCCGCCGCCCGAATATGTGCTGGAGCCGTTTCTAGAGGCGACCTTGCTCGCCAACCATCCCGACCAGGTCGAGATGCGCGCGACGCGGCTGGCGGCGCTGCGCAAGGCCTATGACGAGCGCCACGCCTATTGGAAGGGGTCGACGCTCGACCCGGCGCTGGTGAACGCCTTGACGCGCGATGCCGATGCGCCTGCCCAGCGGTTTTGGACAGAGGCCGATCATATGATTGCCGCCGCCCGCGCGCGCGACGGTGCCCAGCTCGCCCGCAGCTATGCGAGTCTGTCGGAGGCTTATGCCGCACACCGTACGCTGATCGATGCCGCGGTGACGCTGGCGGGCAAGCAACAGGCTGATCTCAAGGCCCATTCCGAGACCACGCTGACAATTACTGCGATCGCCTTGCTCGCGCTGGCCGTCACGATTCTCGCGCTCGCGATCGGATCGCGTTTGTACCTGACGCACAAGGTCATGGCACCGCTGGCGGATTTGGTCGAGGCGACCGGCGCGTTGGCCGAGGGGGCCGACCGGAGCGTGCCGAGCCTCGAGCGGTCCGACGAGCTCGGCCAGATGGCGCGCGCGGTGGAGACCTTCCGTCGCGCCGCCGCCGACCGCGCCGCGCAGGAGGCGCAGGCCGCGTCTGAGCAAAAAGAGGTTGCGGAGGCGCTCGGCCAGGTGCTGCGGACGATGGCAGCGGGCGACCTGCGCAGCGGGGACGCATTGGCGTTTCCGCCGGGTTATGCGGAGGTCAATCGCGATCTCAATGGCGCGGTGGAAACGCTGCGCACGATGGTCAAGGCGGTGGTCGAGACGACCGCGCAGATCAACACCTCCTCGGAGGCGATGGCCCGCAGCACGGAGGACCTGGCCCGGCGGACCGACAGCAGTGCCGCCGCGCTCGAGCAGACGTCCGCCGCGCTTGGGCGCATGGAGGATCGCCTGCGCAGCACGGTGCAATCCGCCCGCAAGTCATCGGAGGGGTCGCAAAAAACGCTCGTCGCGGCAGGCGAAGTGCGCGCGCGCACCGATGGTGCGATTGCGGCGATGGAGCGCGTCTCCAGCAGCGCGGCCGGTATTGATGATGTGATCGGCGGGCTCGACAAGATCGCCTTCCAGACGCGCGTGCTGGCGATGAACGCGGCGGTCGAGGCCGGGCGCGCGGGCGATGCTGGGCGCGGCTTTGCGGTTGTCGCAGACTTGGTCTCGACCTTGGCGATGCGCGCGGAAGAGGAGGCCAAACGCGCCCGCACTCAACTCAGCGCCACGCAACAGGAGGTTGCGGTTGCGGTGGAAGCCGTCGGCCTGGTTGATGGCGCGCTTGAAACCATCACGACAAGCTGCTCCGAGGCGGTGGTGCTGACGCAAACGATGACGAACGATAACGTCGCTCAGGCCGATGCGATCGGCGAAATCACCAGCGCGGTGGCGCAGCTCGACCAGATCGTGCAGCAAAATGCCGCGATGGTCGGCGAAACCTCCGAAACAGCGGCGACGCTGGCGCGGGATATCACGACGTTGGCGGCGCGCGCAGCCGCGTTCCGGTATGAGGATCGGACAGAGGATGCGCCGAGCGCGCTCGAGCAGAATAGCCGTCCGGCGCCCCGCCGCGCGCCGACCGGGCGTGGGGTTCGCCTGGCACCGTCGCGGACGCTCCAGTAAGTCAGGCCACGCCACGCTCGACTTGGCGCGCGCCAAGCTTGTAGGGTGGGGGGATGACCGAACCGCTCTCGCCCCCCGTCGCCGCAACGCGCCCGCACAGCTTCACCGTCCATGGGCACACGATCGAGGATCCCTATGCCTGGCTGAAGGACCCGAACTATCCCGAGGTCGATGACGCGGATGTGCTCGCCTATCTTGCGGCCGAGAACGCCTATTTCGAAAGCGTGATGGAACCGCACCGGCCGCTGATCGACCGGCTGTATGAAGAGATGAAGGGCCGCATCAAGGAAGACGATAGCTCGGTGCCGCAAAAGGATGGCGACTGGGTCTATTGGACCGCGTTCGAAACCGGCGGGCAGTATCGCAAATGGTGGCGCCGCCCGGTTGCCGCGGGCGAGGACAAGAGCCAGGACGTGCTGATCCTCGACGAGCCGGCTTTGGCCGAGGGCAAGGAATATTTCCGGCTGGGGGCGTTTTCGGTCAGCAACAATGGGCGGCTGCTCGCTTATGCGATCGACGACAATGGTTCGGAACGCTTCGAGGTGCGCGTCAAGGATCTGATCACGGGCGAGCATTTGCCCGATGTCATTCCGGGGATGCTGTCCGAAATCGTGTGGACCGCCGACGACACGGGCTTTCTCTATGGCCTCGCCAACGACCAATGGCGCACCGACAATGCGCGGCTGCACTGGCTGGGCACGCCGATCACGCAAGATATCGAACTGTTCAAGGAAGCCGATGAGGGGTTTCGCGTGGGCGTCAGCGAGACCAGCGACCGCAAGTGGATCGTGCTGTCGAGCGGCGACCATGTGACCAGCGAAATCTATCTGCTGCCCGCGACCGACCCGCTGGCGACGCCTTTGTGCGTATCGCCGCGCAAGGTGGGGCGCGAATATGATGTCGACATGCATGGCGACACGCTGTTCATCCACACCAACGACACCGACCCCAATTTCCGGCTGTGCACCGCGCACATTTCGGCCCCGGGCGAATGGGTCGAGAAGATCGCGCCGTCGCGGCATTTCTACATGACCGGGGTGGATTGCTTCCGCGACTTCTTCATCGTCGACGGGCGCGAGGACGGTTTGGATCAGATCGAGATCCACCGCTATGAGGACGGCATCGCGCCGCAGCGCATCCGCTTCCCCGAGGCGAGCTATGATGCGGGGCTGGGCAACAACCCCGAATATGCGATGAACGTGCTGCGCGTCGGCTATGAATCGATGGTCACGCCGGGCACCGAATATGATTATGACGTGGCGACGGGCGAGCTGACCACGCTGAAGGTGCAGGAAATCCCGAGCGGCTATCAGGCGGCGAAATACCGCACCGAGCGGTTGAAGATCACCGCGCGTGACGGCACCGAGGTGCCGGTGTCGATCGTCTATCCGGCCGATTTTCCGCGCGACGGGTCGCGACCGTTGTTCCTCTATGCGTATGGCGCTTATGGCTATGCGATTCCGCCGGGCTTCTCGACCGGGCGGCTGTCGCTGCTCGATCGCGGCTTTGCTTATGCCATTGCGCATATCCGGGGCGGCGATGATCTTGGCCAGCAATGGTATCTCGACGGCAAGCTGGAAAAGCGCACCAACACCTTCAACGATTTCGTCGATGTCGCGAAGGGGCTGATCGCGGATGGCTGGACGTCGGCGGGCAAGATCGCGATCGCCGGGCGCTCGGCCGGGGGCGAGCTGATGGGGGCGGTGGTCAATTCCGATCCCGACTTGTGGGGCGCGGTGATTGCCGATGTGCCGTTCGTCGATGTGCTCAATACGATGCTCGATGCCGATTTGCCGCTGACGCCGGGCGAATGGCCCGAATGGGGCAATCCGATCGAGGACAAGGCCGCGTTCGAGCTGATCCGCAGCTATTCGCCCTATGACCAAGTGACGGCGCAGGCCTATCCGCCGATGTTCATTTCGGGTGGCCTCAACGACCCGCGCGTGACCTATTGGGAGCCGGCCAAATGGGCGGCCAAGCTGCGCGCCACCAAGACCGACGACAATGTGCTGCTGCTCAAGACCAATATGGGCGCGGGGCATGGCGGCAAATCGGGCCGGTTCGAGAGCTTGCGCGAGGGCGCGGAGGAGCATGCCTTCGTGCTGTGGCAGCTCGGCATCGCGGGGTGAGGCGCGCTTGAGCCTCGAAGCGCTGATCGCGCGCTACGGCCTGCTTGCCTTGTTCGCGGGGGCTGGCATCGAGGGCGAGACCGTGGTGATCGCGGGCGGGTTGCTCGCGCATAAGGGGCTGTTTCCGCTGCCCGGCGCGATGGCGGCGGCGGCGGCGGGGTCGTTCCTGGCCGACCAGATCTTCTTCGCGCTTGGCCGCTATTTCCGCGATCGGCCCTGGGTGCGGCGCGTGCGCCAACGCGCGCTTTTCGAACGCGCGCTGGGGTTGCTGGAGCGCTATCCGATCGGCTTCATCTTCGCTTTCCGCTTCCTCTATGGTTTGCGCACGATCAGCCCGGTGGCGATCGGCACGACCAAGGTTTCCGCGCGGCTGTTCGTGCTGGTCAACCTCGTCTCGGCGATGGTGTGGGGGGTGGTGTTCACGGGCATCGGCTATCTGTTCGGGCACGGTTTTGAAAAGCTGATCGAGCGCTATGTGCCCGATCGCCATGCAATCCTGATCGTAGCGCTCAGCGGCGTCGCGCTCGCCACCCTGGCCGGCGGATGGCATTGGTGGCGCACCCGCAAAAGCCGCGACGCATGAGGGTTTCTACGCATTTCGGCGCAAGGCGGCTTTTATCAGGGTCGCCGGGAACCTGTTGCCCGCTCCGGGGCTTCAAGGCGTAAACTCCAAGAAAAGGTCGCAGCAATGCTTGAACATCTTCCCGAATGGCTTGGCGCTTCGCTCAGCGGCGTGCGGGCCGGGGCGGAGCATCTGACGATCGTTCATCCGGCGCTGGGCATCGGTTTCGTGCCGATCGTGCTGAGCAGCCCGGCCTTTGCCGACTGGACCGAAATGCCGCTGCGCTTCACCGCGGACGGTGCAGGCGTTTCGCCGCCGCTGGCGTGGGACGATGTGCCGCCCGCCACGCAGAGCCTGGCTCTGATCGTCGAGGATGCCGATTCGCCCACCCCCGCGCCGCTGGTCCATGCGATCCTGTGGGGCTTGCCCGCGGGCATGCGCACGCTCGCCGAAGGCGCGATCGTCGCCGATGCCGCGACCGGCGAAACCGGCAAGAACTCCTACCTCTCGCAAAGCTGGCTCGCGCCCGATCCGCCCAAGGGGCATGGCGAGCATCGCTATGTCTTCCAGCTGTTCGCGCTCGATTGCCCGGCCGCTGATTTGGGCGACGCACCGGGACGCGGCGCGGTGCTCAACGCGATGGCGGGCCATGTGATCGGTGCCGGGATGCTGACCGGGTTGTACGCGCGGGGCGAGGTTGTGGGGTAGGGGATATGTCGCGACTAGAGGCCCGCCACTGCTCCAGAACGGCCTCGGACACAAGATCCTCCTAGCGACGGACAAACCTCGCTGCGTCAGGGCTCCTCGCAAGAGCCGCGTTTGTCATCCGCGACATCGCTGCAACTATAAAATCGCGCTCGGCTTCAGGCGTAGCGAAGAAACGGCGCGGCAGGACCATCGCGCTGCTTTGAACCAGAAAAACCCAATATTTGCGGGTTTGATAGAGATCTGTAACGCAAGGCCATCGAGCAGCCATCGTCAGGTCCCCCAGATCGTAGACGAGTGTCTCAGGGGTTAGGCGGAAGGTAAGCACTTGCTCGTATGCCTGCCCGCGCTCGGCGAGGGCCTTTCGCAACGAGGTGCCTGCTAGTCTTTGGATGATCAGCAAACCAAGGCCGAGGCCAACGAAAGCGAACTCGACCGATACCAGGGCGTCCAGCCATGATCCGGAAACCCATGCCCCGATAGGGATGCCGATAGCCAACATGCACACCAAAAGGATCGCCTTCATCTGGCGTGGCGATATGCCCCGGCGAGCCTTGATATAGGCCATCGCCGTGGTGCTTTCCCCCGCGCTCAGAAGTCCCGTCGCTTCCATCATAGTCCTTTGATCCAGCGTTAGGCAGGGGGGGTGAAGCTTACCCGCTATTCCTAAGCGCGGTCGCGATCGCGTTGATCGACAGCAGGATGCCCTCGCCGATCCGCGCATCTTCGTCGCCTGCGCGGCGGCGCTTGATCAGTTCGATCTGGAGCAGGTTGAGCGGCTCGATATAGGGCAGGCGCAGGCGGATCGAGGCGTCGAGCGCGGGGTGCGCTTCCAGCAGGCGCGACTGGCCGGTGACCTGCAGCAGCCCGTCATGCGTCTGCTGCCAGCCGCTTTCGATGCGCGGGAAGATCGCATCGGCGAGCGCACGGTCCTCGACCAGCCCGGCATAGCGCGCGGCGATGCCCATGTCGGACTTGGCGATCACCTGTTCCATATTGGCGAGGCTGGCGGCGAAGAACGGCCAGCCCTGCGCCATTTCGGCGAGCAGGCCCTTGTCGGGAAAGGCCGACAGCGCCTGGCCGACGCCGTACCAGCCTGGCAGCATCACGCGCGCCTGCGCCCAGCTGAACACCCAGGGGATGGCGCGCAGATCCTCGATCCGGTCGGATTTGGTGCGGCTCGCCGGGCGGCTGCCGATCTTGAGGCCGGAGATTTCGGCAAGCGGGGTCATCTGGCGGAAGAAGGTGCGGAAGCCCGCATCGTTGCCGTTGCTGCCGTACACCAGATCGCGATAGGCGGCGAAAGCGGAGGCGGAGAGCGTGTCCATCGCCGCCGAGAAGCGCGCGGTGTCCGCCGCGGACAGCGCGTCGGGCTCCAGGCTGGCGAGCAGGGTGGCCGAGGCCATTGCCTCCAAATTGGTCATCGCGCTTTCCCGCGTGCCATATTTGCCCGCGATCACTTCGCCCTGCTCGGTGATGCGGATGCGGCCCTGCACGGTGCCGGGCGGCTGCGCGCGGATCGCGGCGAAGGACGATCCGCCGCCACGCCCGACCGCGCCGCCGCGACCGTGGAACAATTGCATGCCGACGCCGGCGTCGGCGAACACGCTTTTCAGCGCGGTCGAGGCCTTGGACAGGCTCCAGGTCGAGGTGAGATAGCCGCCGTCCTTGTTGCTGTCCGAATAGCCGATCATCACTTCCTGGAAGCTGCGCGCGGCGGTGATGCCGCGCACTTCGGGCAGCGCGAACCATTCGGTCATGATGGCGGGGGCGGCCTCGAGATCGCCGATCGTCTCGAACAGCGGCACCGCCATGATCGCCGCGCTCGACGCTTCGCCCGAGGCACCGCCGGGGCGGTACAGGCCGACTTCCTTCAACAGGATGTTGAGTTCGAGCAGATCCGACACCGATTGCGCCATCGAGACGATATGCTGGGTGATGCAGGCCGGGCCATAGGTGGCGTGCGCCTGTGCGGCGGCGCGCAGGATGGCGAGTTCGGACTGCGTCTCCTCCGAATAGGCGGCGAACGGGCTGGCGAGCGGGCGCGCGTTGGACAGTTCGTGGCGCAGCAGCGAGACGCGCTGCGATTCGCCGAGGCTGAGATAATCGGCCTCGACACCGGCGACCTTGAGCAGTTCGGCGACGACGCGTTCGTGCACCGCACTGTTCTGGCGCAGATCCAGCGTCGCCAGATGGAAGCCGAAGGTCTCGACCGCGCGCACCAGCCGCCCGAGCGCGCCGCCCGAGGACAAGGCCCCGCCGCCCTGATGGTCTTCCTGCCGCAGCGCGCGCGCGATGATCACGAGATCGGCGCGGAACGCCTGCGGATCGGGGTAGCGTTCGCCCTTGAGCGCGCCGGGGCGGGGGGCGGGCTTGCCGGTGAGCGCGCGGTGCGTCGCGGCGAGGCGCGCGTAAATGCCCGACAGCGCGCGGCGATAGGGCTCGTCGCTGCGGCTTTCGGCGGTGTCGCCGCTCGCCTCGGCCAGCGCCTGCACGCCGGCATCGGCGGGGGCGAGATCGGTCGAGATCGACAGTTCGGCCCCGAGCGCGTGGACCGCGTCGAGATAATAGACCAAAACCGCTTCGCTGGCCTTGGCGAGCGCGGTGGTCAGGCTGTCGGCGGTGACGAAGGGGTTGCCGTCGCGGTCGCCGCCGATCCAGCTGCCCGGGCGCACGAAGCTCGGCACGCGTTCGCCCAGCGCGCGGTCCCAACGCTGGTAGAGCGCGGGGAGGGCGGGCAGGAACACCTCGCGCAAATAGCTGAGCGCGGTTTCGACTTCGTCGGTCACGTACAGCCGCTCGCGGCGCAGCACGCGCGTCTGCCACAGCAAGGCGATCTGGCGCAGGATCGCTTCCTCGACATTGTCGCCATCGGGGGTTTCGGAGGCACCGCCGTCGCGCAGCAGCATCAGCGCGGCGATGCGGTTGCGGTGGTCGATCATCGACTTGCGACGCACCTCGGTCGGGTGCGCGGTCAGCACCGGGGCGATCAGCGCGTGATCGAGCAGATGCATCACCTGCGCCTTGTCGATGCCCTCGCCCGCCAGCCGTTCGAGCGCTGCGGCAAGGTCCGCCCCGCGTTCGGCGGTGACGCCCTGGCGATCCTCGGCGAGATTGGCGAGCATCGAGAACAGCATGAAGCCGCGCACGAAATCGAGCGTTTCGTCGAGGCTGAGCCGATCGAGCCCGAGATCGACATCGGTCCCGCCGCGATGCCGGTCGACCGAGGCGGCGCGGATATATTCGGTCCGCTGATACAGCGTGTCGCCGCCATAAGCGCGGATGACATCGCCGAGCAATTTGCCCAGGAAACGGATGTCGGGATTGTTTGCGATACCGGGAAGGGTTGCCATTAACCCATGCTGCATTGCGGCAGCGCGGGGGTCAACGGTGCATATGGATCATCGCTCAATCGGGACGTGCCACCCTTGCCTTGGCTTCGAAAAAGTCACTGTCCTTTTCCAGCCGCTTGGCGGAGATGCCCTGGTCCTTGAAGCCTGCAGCGAGCGTTTCGTTCTGCGCGACCGCGCTGCTCATATCGGCGGCAAGCGCTGACGCGGCGCGAGAATCGTCGGCACCGGTCGCCAGCAAGTCACTATACAACCCCTTGGCCAGCGCGCTGCTCGCATTGTGCTCGGCCGCCATTGCGAGGGCGGGTGCGCTGCGGATGCCGCTGCGCAACAGGGCGGTTTTCGCCTCCGGGTCAATCGCGAACAGGCCGTTCGAATATTGGACAAGGTTCGCGTTGCGATCAAAGCGCGCCTTGATCGTGCGCGGTAGTCGATCGGCGACGCACTGGTCGTCCGGTGGAATTTTGAGCATCGCCGTTGCCCTCAACATCATCTTCAAGGCTTCTGTGATATTGTCGGTATAGGCCTCGACTTGGCGTACGAGCAGATCGGCACAGGATGGGGGGCGATCGGTGGTGACGGTAAATTCCACGCGGCTCAGACTTTTTCGAACGTTGAGGATCAATGCGAAGGTATCGTTGTCGAGGTTCAACAATAGCGTGCGTTGTTCGACCAGGCCGCTGGGAACGGCGAGCGTCCCGGTGAAAGTGGTCGAGCTTGCGTCATGCGTGAGCTCCGAAACGCCGCCATCATCGGTTAGCGACACCCGATGCGGCTGTGGCGCGCTCCAATGAACAATGAGGGGAATCGTTTGGGAGGTTTGTGCGCTGGCGGCCAGCGGCGCGAGCGCAGCAATCCAGGCGGCGATCCAGCGAAGGCATGTCAGCGCGCGCATCTCAGTCTCCGCAGGTTGATGTCACGAGGTAGGTGACGGGGTTGGCGTCGGCGTCGGAGCTGGCTGCTCCTGTTCCTTGGCGTCGGACAATCCGAGTTGCGTCGAAACCGTACCGATCAACCACAGACCCAACGGCACGAACACGCGCGGCAGGCCGTCGAAATACGCCTTGCTGGTTATAATGGTGGGGATCGTGCTGTGATCAAAAATGGCGTGCGCCACGTCCCGGTCGTGGAGCAGCACCAAAAGGATGATGCAGAGCACGATGCCGACCAGGCCGATGGCCACCACCGCATAATATAAGGCGTCGCGTCCGCGGGAGCGGGCCACGACGCCCGCGCCCAGCGCCAGCAGAAACAGCAAGCCCTTGCTCAGCAATTCGGTTGGCCGATAATCCATCAGCAGCAGCAAGCCGCGCGTCGGCCAGGTATAGCCGTCCAAGGTGCCAAGAGCGAAGCCGATGGTTAGCCACACAAGCAACGCGGTGGCGGCGGTCACGACGCTGACAGTGAACACCGCTAAGATGCGTGCCGATCGTGGATCGAGCGTAGGTACAACCCCTGCCATCGCAGCCCCCCTGCAAGTGCAGAAGGCTTACCACAAAAACAACAGTCGCGAAAGGCCGCCGCTTTTATCTTAATTTTGAACGCAGCAAGGCAGGAACACTGGAACGACCGTAGTCTCAGGCTTCCAGTTCAACATCCCAATACAGCCAGTCATGCCAGGTATCGTGCAGGAAATTGGGTGGATAACGGCGGCCATGTTCCTGCAATTGCCAGCTGGTCGGGCGGATCGCGTCTATGTGCAGCGGCATGCCCGCTTGCTTGGGCGTGCGGCCGCCTTTCTTGAGGTTGCACGGCGAACAGGCAGTGGCGACATTCTCCCAGGTCGTGCGCCCGCCTTGCGCGCGCGGCACGATATGGTCGAAGGTCAGATCATGCGGCGACCCGCAATATTGGCACAGGAATTTGTCGCGCAGGAACAGGTTGAAGCGCGTGAAGGCGGGGAAGGCCGACGGACGCACATAGGATTTGAGCGCGATCACCGAGGGCAGCTTGATGCGCTGCGTCGGGCTGCGCACTTCGCGTTCATATTCGGCGACGATATCGACACGGTCGAGGAACACCGCCTTGATCGCGGTCTGCCACGGCCACAGCGACAGCGGATAATAGCTCAGCGGCGTATAGTCCGCATTGAGCACAAGTGCGGGACAGCCATCCGGATGGCGGATCAGATCGGGATGGTACATCTGGACCCCCTTTTACCACTGAGTGGCGCTTCCTGCCGGGCTTCAAGCCCATTAGGATGACGCTGTGATGACACCGCACCCTGTCGTTAACGATTTCAGCACAGCGCGCGACTCGCGGTCAAGAGCGGTGTTGGGGTGATCGTGCGCGACGTCGTTACGCGCTTTGCGCCGAGTCCGACAGGGCGGCTGCATCTGGGGCACGCCTATTCGGCGGTGCTGGCGCACGATCTGGCGCGCGCCAGCGGCGGGCGCTTCCTGCTGCGGATCGAGGATATTGACGGCACGCGCAGCCGGCCGGAACATGTCGATGCGATCCTGGCGGACCTCGCCTGGCTGGGGCTGGAGTGGGATGGGCCGGTGCTGTTCCAGTCGACGCGAGAGGACGCCTATGCGGCGGCCTTGGCGCGGTTGCGCGCGATGGGGCTGCTCTATCCCTGCTTCTGCACCCGCGCGGAAATCGCGGCGAGCCAATCGGCACCGCATGGGCCCGAACCCGTCTATCCCGGCACCTGCCGCGCGCTGCCGGAGGCGGAGCGGACCGCGCGCATCACGGCGGGCGTCCCGCACGCCTGGCGGCTCGACATGGCGCGCGCGGTTGCGACTGCCGACACCGACCTGATGTGGACCGATGCGATCGCGGGCCCAGTCCGCGCTGATCCACTGGCGCAGGGCGATGTCGTGCTGGCGCGCAAGGATGCGCTTGCCAGTTACCATCTGGCGGTAACGGTCGATGATGCGGCGCACGGCGTAACCCATGTCGTGCGCGGGGCCGATCTGTTCGCCGCGACCGACGTGCATCGGTTGCTACAGGCGCTGCTGGGGCTGCCGACGCCACTCTATCACCATCATGCGTTGCTGGTCGGCCCGGACGGGCAGCGGCTGGCCAAGCGCAACGACGCGCCGACGCTCGAAAGCGTGCGGTTACGCGGCGAAGATGGGCGGGCGCTGGCAGACCGGTTGCGCGCCGGGGGCGCGGGCATTGGCATTGCCCCGCAAAGCGCCTAGATTAGGATCATGAGCACTTTCCTGACAATCCTGCTGGTCGCCGCGATGATCGCGGTGGTGGTCGTGCTGGTCCGCGGACTGGTGATCTTCCTGCTCGGCGCGAGCCAGGATTTGCGCGATGGGGCCACGCCCGGCGAGGCGCGGATCGCCGCCTCGGTGCGCTCCAACAAAATGATGCAATATCGCGTGATGTTGCAGGCGGTCGCGATCTTCCTGGTCGTGCTTTTGATGTGGCTGGCGGGCCGGGGCTAATCCCGGCTTTGTTCGCGGTTTGCGGGTTGGGATAAGCGATGGTCAAGCTCAACCGCATCTATACGCGCACGGGCGATGACGGCACGACCGGGCTGGTCGACGGCTCGCGTGTCGCCAAGGATGCCGCTCGACTGGCGGCGATGGGCGATGTCGATGAAGCCAATAGCGCGATCGGGGTCGCGATTGCGGCGACTGCGGCGGATGGCCCGGCGCCGCTGGCGGTAGCGCTGGAGCGCATTCAGAACGACCTGTTCGACCTTGGAGCCGATCTCGCCACGCCCAAAGCCGCGAGCGAGGGCGACGATTTCGCGCCGTCCGCGATGACGTTGCGGATCGTCGCGGCGCAAGTCGATCGGCTCGAAAGCGAGATCGACCGGATGAATGGGGATTTGGCCCCGCTGACGAGCTTTATCCTGCCCGGCGGAACGCCGGGCGCGGCTGCACTGCATGTTGCGCGCGCCACCGTCCGTCGCGCCGAGCGGATGGCGGTGGCGGCGGCCCGGACCGAGCCTTTCAATCCGCTGGCGCTCGCCTATCTCAACCGCTTGTCGGATTATCTGTTCGTCGCCGCGCGTGTGGTGAACCAAAATGCGGGTGGCGACGTTTTGTGGCGACCGGGTGCAACGCGTTAGCTCGGGCGTAAGTTGGGGAAGAGGGGACGAGACGATGCGAATGCGAGCGGTCCCCGATGCGGCGCGAAGCCCGCTGATCGCGCAATTTCGCGCGGTCCGTGCGCTGTCGGTGGCATTGGTCGCGCCTTTGTCCGATGCCGATGCGACCGCGCAGTCGATGGAGGATGCGTCGCCCGCCAAATGGCACCTCGCGCATACCAGCTGGTTCCTGGAAACCTTCGTGCTGCGCGATTTCGTGGCGGGCTACACGCTCTACGACGATCGTTTCCCGTTCCTGTTCAACAGTTATTATGAAGCCGAGGGCAAGCGCCACGCGCGGGCGCGGCGCGGGCTGGTGACGCGCCCGTCGCTCGATGAAATCCTCGCCTATCGCGCGCATGTCGATGCGGCGGTGGCGGCGGCTTTGCCCGATCTGCCGCAAGCGGCGCAGGATCTGGTGACGCTCGGCTGCCAGCATGAGCAGCAGCATCAGGAATTGCTGGTGACCGACATCGTCCATCTGATGGCGCAGAATCCGGTCGAACCGGCCTTGTGGGCGCCGCCGCGCAAGGTGCCGGTGGAAATGCCGGGGCGGCTCGGCTGGATTGAAGGCACCAGCGGGATCGTCGAGATCGGCCATGACGGCGGCGGTTTCGCCTTCGATGCAGAGGGGCCGCGCCACCCGGCCTTGCTCACCCCGCATGCGCTGGCCGATCGCACCGTCACCAATGGCGAATGGGCCGCGTTTATCGCCGATGGCGGCTATGCCGAACCGCGTCACTGGCTGTCCGACGGCTGGGCGTGGGTGCAGCGCGAGCGGATCACTGCGCCGCTTTATTGGGAGCGGGCGGATGGCGGCTGGACCCGCTTCGGGCTCGATGGGCGGCGCGCGATCGATCCGGCGGCACCGGTCACGCATGTCAGTTTCTACGAAGCCGATGCCTATGCCAGCTGGGCGGGCGCGCGGTTGCCGACTGAGGCCGAGTGGGAAGCGGCGGCGGCACCGTATGATCCGGCAGGCGGCAACCAGATGGATGCGGCGGGCCCGGTCGAGCCGCGTCCGGCGACGGGCGGCCCCGCTTTCTTTGGTGATGTGTGGGAATGGACCGGCAGCGCGTTCCGCCCCTATCCCGGTTTTCGCGCGGTCGAAGGTGCGGTCGGCGAATATAATGGCAAGTTCATGAGTGGGCAGTGCGTGCTGCGCGGCGGATCGTGCGCCACCCCGCGCGGGCATGTGCGGGCGAGCTACCGCAATTTTTTCTATCCGCACCAGCGCTGGCAATTCACCGGCGTTCGGCTGGCGAAGGATCTTTGAGATGTTGAAGCCCGAAATCGAGGACGGCCAGGTCACGCTGGCCGACCCGGCGTTTCGTAACGACGTGCTGCGCGGCTTTGCCAGCCGCCCGCGCGCGATTCCGGCGCGCTGGTTCTATGACCGGCGCGGATCGGAATTGTTCGAGGCGATCACCGATTTGCCCGAATATTATCCCACCCGCACCGAGACGGCGATCCTGCGCGCCTGTTGTGCCGACATTGCGCGCCTCGCCGGGGCAGGGCGCGCGGTGGTCGAATTCGGTTCGGGCTCGTCGACCAAGACGCCGATCCTGCTGCGCGCGGTCGACCCTTCCGCTTATGTGCCGATCGACATTTCGGGCGATTTCCTGCGCGAATCCTCGGCCGGGCTGGCGTCGGCCTTTCCCGGCTTGCCCGTGCTCCCGGTCGAGGCCGATTTCCTCCACCCGATCGCGCTGCCCGCGCAAGTGGCGGACACGCCCAAGCTCGGCTTCTTCCCCGGCTCGACCATCGGCAACATGATCCCGCATTCGAGCGTCGATTTGCTGCGCGCGATGAAGGCGTCGCTGGGCGAGGGCGCGATGCTGGTGATCGGCATGGACCGGATCAAGGATGTGGGCGTGCTGGAAGCCGCCTATGACGATGCGCAGGGCGTGACCGCGGCGTTCAACCGCAATTTGCTCGAACGGATCAATCGCGAATTGGGCGGCACGATCCCGCTCGATGCCTTCCGGCATAGTGCGATCTGGAACGACGATCGCGCGCGGATCGAAATGCATCTGGAAGCGACGCGCGACGTGGCGTTCACGATCGAGCGGCACCCGTTCGAAATGGCCGCGGGCGAGACGATCCACACCGAGAACAGCCATAAATATGGGCCGCGCGATGCCCGCATCCTGCTGCGCGCGGGCGGATGGACGCCGGTTGGGGAATGGACCGATCCCAACGGGCTGTTCGCGGTGATCCTGGCAGAGGCGCAACCCGCGCGGCACGCGCCGTGATCGCGCTCAACCCGACCGCCGCAACCGGGTTCGGGCGCGGCGCGGATGTCTATGCCGCGAGCCGGCCGGGCTATCCGGCCGAACTCGCCCGCTGGCTGTCCGACGATTTGGGACTTGGGCCGGACAGTGCGGTGCTGGAGATCGGCGCGGGGACGGGCAAGTTTACCAGCCTGCTGGTCGATAGCGGCGCGCAGGTGACGGCGTTGGAACCGGTGGCGACGATGCTCGAGCATCTCATCGCCGATTTTCCCGGCGTGCGCCCGCTTGCCGGGCAGGCCGAGGCGATTCCGCTGCCTGATGGCAGTGTCGATGCGGTGGTGTGTGCGACCGCTTTTCACTGGTTTGCCTCCCCTGCCGTGCTGGCGGAAATCCGCCGGGTGCTGCGCCTCGGCGGGGCGCTGGGGCTGGTGTGGAACCTGCGCGACCATGCGGTGCCCTGGGTCGAGCGGCTTTCGGCACTGACCATGGCGCATCAGGACCCCGCTCTGGCGGCGCAGGCGGATGCGTGGCGCGACGTGTTCCCGGCCGAGGGCTTCTCGCCGCTGCGCGAACGCGATTTCGGCTATCGCCATGTCGGCGCGGTCGAGGATGTGGTGGTCGGGCGCACGCTCTCGACCAGCTTCATCGCCGCTTTGCCCGAGGCCGAGCGCGATGCCGTGGTGGCGCAGGTGCGCGACCTGATCGCGGCGACGCCCGAGCTGGCGGAGGATCCGGTGACGTTTCCCTATGTCACCAAGGCCTATGATTGCCGCCGCATCGCCTGACCCCTAAAGCGTTCGCAGCAACGAATGAAGGACGGGATATGCAGACGGTAGGTGTCATCGGCGCGGGGCAGATGGGCGCGGGCATCGCGCAGGTTTCGGCGCAGGCGGGCTTCCACGTCCTGCTGAGCGACGTGTCGCGCGAGCGCGCCGAGGCGGGCAAGGCTGGCATCGCCAAGGCGCTCGACCGGCTGGTGACCAAGGAAAAGATCACCGCTGACGCCCGTGACGCCGCGCTCGCGCTGATCGAGCCGGTGGCGAGCGTTGCCGAGATGGGCCAAGCCTTCCTTGTCATCGAAGCGGCGACCGAGCGCGAGGAAATCAAGCGCGCGATTTTCGCGGAGGTCGGCAAGGTGCTGTCGGACACCGCGATCCTCGCGTCCAACACCTCCTCGATCCCGATTACGCGCCTCGCCCAGGCCGCGCCCGATGCGGGCCGGTTCGTCGGCGTGCATTTCTTCAACCCCGTGCCGGTGATGGGCTTGATCGAGCTGATCCGCGGGCTCGCCACCTCGGATGCGACGGTGCAGGCGGTCGAGGCGTTCGGGCAGAAGCTCGGCAAGGCGATCGTCCATGCCAATGATGCGCCGGGCTTTATCGTCAATCGCATCCTGATGCCGATGCTCAACGAAGCCTGCTTTGCGCTGGGCGAGGGCGTGGCGACGATCCGCGACATCGATCTGGCGTGCCAGCTCGGGCTCAACCACCCGATGGGGCCGCTGACGCTCGCCGATTTCATCGGGCTCGATACGTGCCTGGAAATCACGCGCGTGCTGTTCGAAGGGACGGGCGATCCCAAGTTCCGCCCGGCGCCCTTGTTGGTGAAATATGTCGAGGCCGGCTGGTTCGGTCGCAAGACCAAGCGCGGCTTTTACGATTATACGGGCGCGGAGCCGGTGCCGACGCGGTAAACCGGCTTACTCGGGCCGCCGCATCGCGAAGCGCGCGGCCTCGGCGATTTCGAAATAATCGGCCGGGCCGCCGCCGCGCAGGATCGGGTGCGCAGCGGCGGTGCGATAGGCACCGTCCTCGATCAGACCGGGCGCGATGTGGATGCCGACGACTTCGCCCAGCACCAGCCAGGTGTCGAGCGCCGCGCCGTCGGCACCCTCCAGCCGCAGCGTCTGCGTCAGGCGGCATTCGAAGCTTACCGGGCTGACGGCGACGCGCGGCGGCGCGACCATGCGCGACGGGGCGGCTTCGAGCCCGGCAAGATCGAATTCATCGACGTCTGCCGCAACCGTCGCCGCGCTGGCGTTCATCGCCGCGGCCAGCGCGCGCGTCGCGAGGTTCCACACGAATTCGCCCGTCGCGGTCGCATTGGCGACGCTGTCCTTCCAGCCGATCGAGGAAAAGCCGATGATCGGTGGGCGGTAATTGTACAGGCTGAAGAAGCTGTAGGGGGCCAGGTTGCGCACGCCCGCGGCGCTGAGCGTGCTGATCCAGCCGATCGGGCGGGGTGCCACAATAGCGTTGAGGGGATCGTGCGCCAGGCCAGGGATGGTCTTGTGGCCGTTGCGCGGCTCGTAAAAATGGTGCTCTGTCATCTCGAAGCAGACCTTCCGTGCGGGATTCGAATATCGTGCGCGATCGATCTCGCGTAGCTGTAACCACGCCGCTCCTTGGTTCGAATAGGGTTCTGTATGACCGACACAAGCCCGCCAGACTCGACCAACGCTCCGGCCGCTCCGGGCAGCGCGCTTTATCGCCATCGGCTGACGACGCGCCTGTGGCATTGGCTCAACGTCGTGACGATTTTCATCATGATCGGCAGCGGTTTGACGATCCTCAACGCACACCCGCATCTGTACTGGGGCCAATATGGCGCGAACCCGGATCATCCGTGGTTCAACCCGCCGCATGCGCCGTCGTTTCTCACCATCCCGGCGGGGTATAATCTGGCGATCGCGCGGCGCTGGCATTTGCTGTTCGCGCTGGTCTTCGCCTTCGGGTTGCTGGCGTTCATGGTGTCGAGCCTGATCAACCGGCATTTTCAGAAGGACTTGCGGATCCGGCTGAAAGAGCTCGCGCCCGCGCATTTGTGGTTCGACCTGAAGGAACATCTCGCCTTCCGCTTCCACGATCCCAAAAATCCCGGTGCCTTCAATATCTTCCAGAAGCTGTCGTACGTGCTGGTGATTTTCGTCCTGATCCCGATGATGATCCTGTCGGGGCTGGTGCTGTCGCCGACGATGGTTGCGGCGTGGCCGTGGATGCTCGATTTGCTGGGCGGGCGTGCCTCGGCGCGCTCGGTGCATTTCATCGCGGCGAGCGGCCTCGTGCTGTTCATCATCGTCCATCTGGTGCTGGTGATTCTGGCCGGGGCGTGGCCCGAGGTGAAATCGATGGTGACGGGCTGGTGGACCATTCCCGTCGATCATGACCAGGAGGAAGCGGCATGAGCGCGATCATCTCGCGGCGTGCGCTGCTCACCACGGGAGCCTTGGGCGCGGGCGCGCTGCTCAGCGGATGCGATCAGGTCGCGAACACGCCGTCGCTTCGCAAAATCCTGTTCTCCGGAGAGAAAATCAACCACGGGCTGGCCCGCGCGCTGACCGATCGCAACAGTCTGGCCAAGGAATATCGGCCCGACCAGATGTCGCCCCTTTTCCGCGTCAACGGCACCAGCAATCCCAACACGGCCAGCTATAACGCCATGGCCGCGGAAAATTTCGCGAACTGGCGGCTGGAGGTCGGCGGGCTGGTCAACCGCCCGCTTTCGATCTCGCACCAGGCGTTGATGGCGATGCCGGCGCGCACGCAGATCACGCGGCACGATTGTGTCGAGGGATGGAGCGCCATCGGCAAATGGCACGGGCCGATGCTGGGCACGATCCTGAAGGCAGCGGACGTCCGCACGACCGCGCGCTATGTCGTGTTTACCTGCGCCGATCTGTATTCCGGCCATGCGTATTACGAATCGCTCGACCTGATCGACGCCTTCCATCCCCAGACGATTCTGGCATGGGCGATGAACGACCGGATGCTGAGCGTCGCGCACGGTGCGCCGATCCGGCTGCGGGTCGAACGTCAGCTTGGCTATAAGAATGCCAAATATGTGATGCGGGTCGACGCGGTCGCCTCGCTCGCCGGAATCGGTCTGGGAAAAGGCGGATATTGGGAAGATCGCGTCGATTACGATTGGTATGCGGGCATTTAACGCGTTAGTGGCCTGCGCATGGCACTGCTTGATTTGTTTCTCGCCAAGCGCGTTCAGCGCGGCACGCTCACCGTCCACCACGCCGATGGCAAGACCCTGAACTTCGGCACAGCCGAACCCGGCTTTCCCGATGTCGCGATCCGCTTCACCGACGCCGGTGCTGCTGCTGCGATCGTGCGGGATCCGGGGCTGGGCGCGGGCGAAGCCTATATGAACGGGCGGCTGGTGGTCGAGCGCGGCGACGTTCGCGATCTCGTCCGGTTGCTGATGATGAACGATCCGTGGGAGGCCGGGCAGAACGGCCTCGCCCCGTCACCGCTGCGCCGCATGGTCCAGGCGGTGACGCATCGCATCGGCCGCATCAACATGGCGCGCCGATCGAAGCGCAATGTTGCGCACCATTATGATCTGTCGGACCGGCTGTACGATCTCTTCCTCGACGCCGACCGCCAATATAGCTGCGCCTATTTCACCGATCCGTCCAACAGCCTGGAACAGGCGCAGGACGACAAGAAAGCGCATATCGCGGCCAAACTCGCGCTGAAGCCCGGCATGACCGTGCTCGACATCGGTTGCGGCTGGGGCGGCATGGCGCTGTACCTGCACCAGATGACGGGTGCCAAGGTGCTGGGCGTGACGCTGTCGGAAGAGCAGTTGAAGGTGGCGCGGGAGCGTGCGGCGGCGGCGGGCGTGGCCGACATGGTCAGCTTCGAGCTGATCGATTATCGCCAGGTGCAGGGCACGTTCGACCGGATCGTGTCGGTCGGCATGTTCGAGCATGTCGGCCCGGCGCATTACAGGACTTTCTTCCGCAAATGCCGCGATCTGCTGACCGAGGACGGCGTGATGCTGCTCCACACGATCGGGCGCGCGGGCGGGCCGGGCGTGACCGACAAATGGACGGCGCACTATATCTTCCCCGGCGGCTACAACCCGGCTTTGTCCGAGATCATCTCGGCCAATGAAAGCCTGCGCTTCATGGTCACCGATGTGGAAGTGTTGCGGTTGCACTATGCCTATACGCTCGATGACTGGTACGATCGGGCGGTTGCAGCGCGCGAGCAGATCGTGGCGCTGTATGACGAGCGTTTTTTCCGCATGTGGCAATTCTATCTCGCGGGCGCAGGCGCTGCGTTCCATTTTGGCGGGATGGTCAATTACCAGGTGCAGTTCGCCAAGAACCGCCACGTTCTGCCGATCACGCGTGATTATATGATCGAGCGCGAACGCGCGATGCGCGGTTAGGCAGCGCTGGCGATCCGATTGTCCCACGCGGTCTGCACGATCTCGGTCAGCACCGCAGCATCCACGTCCGCGAGTCGCTTCACATACAGGCACCCCTTGCCGGTGCGATGCTTGCCGAGGCCGGGCAGCAGCGCGGCGATATTGGGCGTGCTCGCGCCGACATAGAGCACCAGCTCGGCCTTGCGCGGGGCGAAGGCGATCGCGGGCGTGTCGCCCTCGCGCCCGCTTTCGTAGCGATAGTGTACGCTGCCGAAGCCGACGATCGAGGGGCCCCACAATTTTGGCTCCAGCCCCGACACCTGCCGCATCACATCGATCAGGGCGTGGGCGTCGGCTGCACGCTCGGTCGGTTCGACGCGCGCCAGAAAATCTTCGACGCTCGCATCGCTCTCGACAGTCTTGTTGCTTGCCGCCATTTGCACTCTCCGAGTCGCTTGCGCGATCGGGCCTCTCGCCCCTAAAGCGCACCGCTGCGGTTCCTCAGGAGTATGCCATGACCGACCAGATCAATCGAGTGGTTCTCGCCTATTCGGGCGGGCTCGACACATCCGTCATCCTGAAATGGCTGCAGCAGACGTACCAATGCGAGGTCGTCACCTTCACCGCCGATCTCGGCCAGGGCGAGGAGCTGGAGCCCGCGCGCAAGAAGGCCGAGCTGGCTGGGGTCAAGCCCGAGCACATCTTCATCGACGATCTGCGCGAAGAGTTCGTCAAGGATTACGTGTTCCCGATGATGCGCGCCAATGCGCTGTATGAGGGGCTGTATCTGCTCGGTACTTCGATCGCGCGGCCGCTGATCGCCAAGCGCCAGATCGAGATTGCGCGGATGGTCAATGCCGATGCGGTCAGCCACGGCGCGACCGGCAAGGGCAATGATCAGGTTCGCTTCGAGCTTGGCTATTATGCGCTGGCACCCGACATCAAGGTGATCGCGCCGTGGCGCGAATGGGATCTGACCAGCCGCACCAAGCTGATCGAATTCGCTGAAGCGCACCAGATTGCGGTGAGCAAGGACAAGCGCGGCGAGGCCCCGTTCTCGACCGACGCCAACATGCTGCACACCTCGTCCGAGGGCAAAGTGCTCGAGGATCCGTGGGATGAAGTGCCCGATTACGTCTATTCGCGCACGGTCAACCCCGAGGACGCGCCCGACGCGCCCGAGACGATCACGATCGATTTCGAACGCGGCGACGGCGTCGCGGTCAATGGCGTCGGCATGTCGCCGGCGACCTTGCTCGAAACGCTCAACGAAATGGGCCGTCGCCACGGCATCGGGCGGCTCGATCTGGTCGAGAATCGCTTCGTCGGCATGAAGTCGCGCGGCATGTATGAAACGCCGGGCGGCACGATCTATCATCTGGCGCATCGCGGGATCGAGCAGATCACGCTCGACCGGGGTGCCGCGCACCTCAAGGACGAGCTGATGCCGCGTTATGCGGAACTGCTCTATAACGGCCTGTGGTTCAGCCCCGAGCGCGAGATGCTGCAGGCGGCGATCGACCATAGCCAGGAGAAGGTCGCCGGGACCGTGCGGCTGAAACTCTATAAGGGCTCGGTGATCGTGACGGGGCGCAAATCGCCCTTCTCGCTCTATTCCGAGAAGGTCGTCACCTTCGAGGACGATCAGGGTGCCTATGACCAGCGCGATGCGGCGGGCTTCATCAAGCTCAATGCGTTGCGGCTGCGCTTGCTCGGACGGCGCGACCGCTAACGCGGGTCTACACGCTGTTTTAACGGCCTGCGTCTAAAGCGCGGGCATGGACTTGGTCGAATTCCGTCGGACGCGGCTGGGCGACGTGCTTTGCGCGTTCGCGCTTGCTGTCGTGCTGTGCGCGGGCTGGGCGTGGCGCGACTGGGCCGCGCTATCGGCGCTGCAATTGACCGATACCGACGATATGATGCGCCTCCAGCAGATCCGCGATTGGATTGCGGGGCAAGGCTTTGCCGATCTTGCCCAACATCGCCTGGGCTGGGGCGCGGGATTGGAAATGCACTGGTCGCGCCTGCCGGATCTGGTTCCGGCCGCGTTTATCGTGTCGCTGACGCCGGTTGTGGGCCGATATTGGGCCGAGCTGATCGCCGTCATCACCTGGCCGACGGTGCTGTTTGCGGGCGCGCTGTGCCTGACGACGCGGATCGCGCGGGTGCTGGGCGGTGCGCCGATCGCGCGGACCGCCGCCGTCGTCGCCGCTGTCGCCTTTCCCGCCACGACGATCTTCGTGCCGGGCCGAATCGACCATCACGGCTTCCAGGTGTTTCTGCTGTTGATCATCGTGCGTGCGCTGGTGGCGCGTCCCGCCATGGAGCCAGGGCTGATCGCTGGCCTGGCCGCCGCCGCCAGCGTCGTCATCGGGCTTGAAACCACGCCGCTGATCGCGGCGGCGGGTGTCGCCATGACGATCGGATGGTTGCGCGCCGGTGCCGGGACCGACGACCGGATGATGGGCTTCGGGATCGGGCTTGGTGCCGGGCTGCTGGCGGCGTCGATCGTGTTCCGGACGTCCTCCTGGGGGTATCCCGGCTGCGATGGCTTCACGATGGTCGCATGGCGCGCCGCCGTGATCGCGGCCTTTGCGCCGATGGGCATGGCGCTGGCGGCGCGCGATATCGCACGCCCGGCGACCCGCGCGATCCTGGGATCGATCATCGTCATCGTGGTCGGCGTCGGCATGGTGCTCGTCGCGCCGCAATGCCTGTCGCCATACGGCATGGTGGATCCCGCGCTGGCCCGCTTGTGGCTGGCCAAGGTTGGGGAGGCGCAGCCGCTGTTTGCGACGCCGTTGCCGATCGCCATTGGCTATGCGGGTGTGATGGTGGCGGGCGTGGTGGCGAGCGCCTGGCGGGTGTCGGTCACGCGCGACCCGCGCTGGGCCAGCCTCCTGTTGGTGCAGGTCGCGGCCTTGCTGGTAACCTGCCTGCAATTGCGCGGTGCCTATGCCGGTGCGATTCTGGCGGCCCCCGCGCTGGCGGCGGTCATTGCGGCGGCGCGCGCGCGCGGTTCGCTATCGTTGGCGGGGGCGTGGGTGGCCTCGGCCGGCATGCTGTATCCGATGGCCGCGCAAGCCGTGGCGGCGCGGACAAGCGCCGCGCCGCCGGGCACGCATGCCGCCGATGCGGCAGCGGCCGCCACCGGCGAAAAGGGGCTCGCCGATCTCGCCATGCTGCCACCGGGGCGGTTGCTGGCCCCGCTCGATCTTGGGGCCTATGCGATCGGCGCGACGCGCTTGCAGGTGGTCGGCGCGCCGTATCACCGCAACAATGCCGGTAATCTGGCGGTCTATCGCTTCTTTCTCGGCCCACCCGACCAGGCCGCACGCGTCGCGCAAACCTGGCACCTGCGCTATGTCGCGCTGCGCGCCGATGATCTTGGCGGGGCAGCGGCAGGGACGCTTGCCGAGGCGCTGAAACGGGGAGCGCCACCGCTGTGGCTGCGGCGCATTCCCACGCGCGAGCGGGCGCTGTTTCTGTATCGCGTTCAAGGCGGCTTGTTTCCGAAGCAACCTGCGCGGTAAGAGCCGCAAATGCAGGGGGATCTCGAAAAGCTGCACTGGTGGCAGACACGCACGTTCGTCGCGCTGATGGCGCTGGTGGCGATCATCCCGTTATTGCGCCCGGAAATCCCGCCCTTGGTCGATTTGCCGGGCCATATGGGCCGCTACCGCGTGCAATTGTCGCGCGATGCGTATCCGTGGCTGTCCGACTGGTATAATTTCAACTGGCAGTTGATCGGCAATCTCGGGATCGACATCCTGATCATCCCGCTGGCCAAGCTGTTCGGGCTGGAACTGGCGGTCAAGCTGATCGTCATGACGATCCCGGCGCTGACCGTTACCGGTTTCCTGTGGATCGCGCGCGAGGTGCATGGGCGCATTCCGCCGACCGCGCTGTTCGCGCTGCCGCTGGCGTACAGTTACGCCTTCCAGTTCGGGTTCGTGAACTTCGCGCTGTCGATGGCATTGGCGCTCAACGCCTTTGCCTTGTGGTTGCGGCTGGCGCGGACCGGGCATTTCCGGTTGCGCGCGGCGATCTTTGTGCCGCTGTCGTGCCTGATCTGGGTGTGTCACACCTTTGGCTGGGGCGTGCTCGGCGTGCTCGCCTGTTCGGCGGAAATGGTCCGCCAGCATGATGCGCGGACCGATCGCGGGCCGATGAGCTGGATCAAGGCGTGGGTTCGCGCCGGGCTCGGCTGCATCCCGCTCGCGTTGCCGATCATCCTGATGGTGGTGTGGCGCAGCGGCGAGCATGTCGGCGGGGAGACTGGTGACTGGTTCAACTGGCGCGCCAAAATCGGCTGGCTGACGATGGCATTGCGCGATCGCTGGATGGCGTTCGATATCGCGTCGATCGCGGTGCTGTATTTGATCCTGTTTCGCGGTTTTCGCGATCCCAATGTCGAATATTCGCGCAACCTCGGGCTGTCGGCGCTGTTCCTGCTCGTCGTGTTCATCGTGTTGCCGCGCATCGTGTTCGGCTCGGCTTATGCCGATATGCGGCTTGCCCCGTTCATGCTCGGCATCGCGATCATCGCAGTGCGCCCCAAAAAGGGCTTGTCGATTCGCGGCAGTGCGACGCTGGCGGCGGCGGGGCTGGCGTTTTTCCTGGTGCGGATCGCGGCGGGGACGGTCAGCTTCTGGATGTTCGCCGATGATTATGATCGCGAGCTGAAGGCGCTCGATCATCTGCCGGTCGGCGCGCGGCTGGTCACCTTCATCGGCACCGAATGCGGCAGCCCGTGGACGATGACGCGGCTCGAACATTTGTCGGCGATCGCGCTCGAGCGGAAGATGGCCTATACCAACGACCAATGGTCGATGGCGGGCGCGCAATTGCTGACGACGCGCTATCTGCCGGCCGGTCGCTTCTCGCACGATCCGTCGCAGATCGTGACCAGCGTGCAATGCCCGCGCGAATGGTGGCGGCCGATCAGCCGCGCGATGGCGCGCTTCCCGCGCGACGCCTTCGACTATGTCTGGCTGATCCGCCCGCCCGCTTATGATCCCAAGTTCAACGCCGGGCTGGTGCCGATCTGGCGCGACGGGACGAGCGTGCTGTACCGCGTCGATCACGGTGCGCCGGGGATCAAGATCAGCGACGAAGCGCTGCGCCCGCGCATTCGCCCGGTGCCGACGCCGTTCTAACCGCGCTTGAACGGCGTCATCGCGCCAAGGAATTCCTGGTCGGATTCGACCGACTCGCGCTCGCGGACCAGAAAATCGGCGATGGCGCGGCGGAAGCCCAGGTCCGGAATATAATGCGCTGACCATGTCGGCACGGGCACATAGCCGCGCGCCAGCTTGTGTTCGCCTTGCGCCCCCGCCTCGACCGTCTTGAGCCCGCGCGCGATGGCGGCATCGATCGCCTGATAATAACAGAGTTCGAAGTGGAGGAAGGGCACTTCCTCGGTACAGCCCCAATAGCGGCCGTAGAGCGTATCGGTGCCGATCAGGTTGAGCGCGCCCGCAATCGGTCGCCCGTCGCGTTCGGCGAAGATCAGCAGAACTTGGTCGGGCATGGCCTCGCCCAGCAACGAGAAGAATTGGCGTGTCAGATAGGGCTGGCCCCATTTGCGCGCGCCCGTGTCCTGATAGAACACCCAAAAGGCATCCCAATCGGCTTCGGTGATGTCGCTGCCGGACACATGGCGGATCGTCAGCCCTTCGATCGCGCCGCTGCGTTCCTTGCGGATCGCCTTGCGCTTGCGGCTGGCGAGCTCGCCCAGGAAATCGTCGAAGGCACCGTAGCCCTGATTCTGCCAGTGGAACTGCGTGCCCTCGCGGATCAGCCAGCCTGCCGCCTCAAAGGCGGGGAGTTGATCGGGACAGACGAAGGTCGCATGCGCCGAGGACAGGCCGTGCTGGTCGGTCACCGCCTCGATCGCGGCGATCAGCGCGGGGGCTTGTGCGGGGTCGCGCAGCAACAGCCGCGGGCCCGGCGCGGGGGTGAAGGGCACCGCGACCTGCAGCTTGGGGTAATAGCTGCCACCCGCCCGCTCCCATGCGTCGGCCCAGGCATGGTCGAACACATATTCGCCCTGGCTGTGGCTCTTGGCATAAGCCGGGGCGATCGCGGCGGGTTGGCCATCAGCCCCATCGACGATGATCGGAATGGGTTGCCAGCCAGTGCGCGCGCGGGCGCTACCCGAGCGTTCGAGGATCGACAGGAAGGCGTGGCTGATGAACGGATTGTCAGGGCCGGCGCACGCATCCCATGCCTCCGCCGGGATAGCGCAGACGCCATCGGCGATACGGGCGGTGACGGCGTTGCTCACGCGCTTAAGCTAGGGCTTTGCGCGCAGCTTCTCAACCGGCGTCGCGGCGAACGACCAACACAAAGCCAGCAACAGGAAGGGCGTGGCGAAGTCGCGGTGGCGTTCGCCAAATTCGAACCACATGCCGAACAGGCCGCATTGCAGTCCGCAGGCGGCGATCAGCAGGATCAACGTGAACGGAACTCGCCCAAGCCGCAGCGCGGCGACGGCGAGCATCGCCAGATGCGCCCCTTGCGCCAGCGGCCACAACGCCGCCGCCAGCGCACGTGGGAAGGGTGGGCCCATTGCCACCAGGCGATTGATCCCGAATTCGGCAATGCCGCAGGCGCGCAACAGCTTGGTGACGGTCAGCCGGAGAAAGGCGACCGGATGCGTTTCGATCCAAATGCGTGCGAGTGCGCTGATCCGCTTGCCATAAGCGAGTTCGGGTATGCCCTTCAGGCTGGCGGGTGGCGGCTCCCAATTGCCCGTGGCATCAGGGTTGTTGCCGATCCACAGGCTGGCACCGCCGGCGGTGGTCAGCGGCACGAAGGCGTGGAAGACGATTGCGTTGCGGATCCACCATGGCAGCAGCACCACCACGGTGACGAGCGCGCCGCGCAGCCCCGCCGCAAGCATTGGCCACAGCCCGATCCGGCGCACCAGCACCAGGCCGAACAGCGCGGCGAGCGGGGCTTCGCCCGGCTGGGTCAAAGCGAGCAGCCCGGCCGGAAGCCCCAGCGCGAGCGCGCCGCGCCAGCCGGATCGACGATCGATCCACGCCAGCGCCAGCGCCAGGATCAGCAGCACGCACAGCCCCTCCTTTTGCGCGAGCGGTGCCGAAAACAGTACGGACGGCCACAGCAGATAAAGCCACGCCGCACGTCGCCCCGCGACCGCGCTGCCGAGCCGGTTCCCCAATAGGACGATCAACCACGCCGCAGCGCCATCGATCAGGGTGCCGAGCGCGAGCACCGAAGGTGTGGCGAACCCGGCAAACGCGCCCCATCCGGCTAAAAGGAGGGGATAAAGCGGCGGAAACAGCGCATACCAGGCACTGCCGAAATACGGCTCGTGAATGACCAGGCCCTCGCCCGCCAGCAGGCCCTTGGCCAAATTGAGATAGCTATTCGGGTCGCCCGTCGAGGTCCGCCCAACGGCGAATAAGGCAAAGGTCACGCGAACGACGATCAGCGCCGTCGCCAATGCGGTGACCGGCAGCCGCGCAGGCGGATCGCGCAACAGCTGAAACCCGACTGCCGCCAGCACGATCCAGCCCAGGGCCACCACGATACTGGCGAGCGAAACGCCCCAGCGCGCGTCGAAATCGGGCAGTGCAGTCAATCCATAGAGAAGAAACACGCCGAGCGTGGCCTGCACGCCCCATGTGACACTCTTCTGGGTCGGGTTCGCTGCGACTGTCACTGACCGAAGCTGGTTGCGCGGTACAGCAAGGTGATCGCAACGCGGCGATTGCGCGGATCGGCAGCGTTGCCCTTGATGATCGGTTCGCGGTCGGCAACGCCCTCAATGCGATTGAAGCGCGTTTCGCCAATACCGCCTGCGGCCAGCCGTCGCCGCGTTGCCTCGGCGCGCGCACTCGACAGCATCCAGTTGTTCATCGCCAGCGGATCGCCATAGCCGAGGCTGTCGGTATGGCCGCGGATCATGATCGGGTTTTCGGTGTCCTTGATCGTTTGCGCGACCAGACCGATCAGCGCCGAAGCGCGCGGTTCAAGCTGCGTCGTGCCCAGGTCGAACATCGAATAATCGGCATCGTCGAGCAGATCGATCCGCAAGCCATCGCGCGTCTGGACGAAGCGGACATGGTTGGACAGCTTGGCGAGATTGGGCGTCGCCGCCATTGCGCGCGCCATCTGGCGCTTCATCGTCTCGAAATTCTTGCGGTCCTCGGCCGACAGCGCGGCGCGATCCTTGAGTGTGCCCTTCTGTCCGGTGCCGACCTGTGCGCCACCGACCGCATCGGCCGGCACCGTCATGGAGCGCGTGCCGGTCTGCGATGCCTTGTGCTGGTAATTGTCCTGGTCGGTGATCGAAGATCCGCCGAACAGGCCCATCGAGCCCGCGCTGTTTTCCTTCAGCTGCACCAGCGTCGGCGAGAAATAGTCGGCGAGCGCCTTGCGCTGTTTTTCGTTGGTTGCGCCAAGCAGCCACATCAGCAGGAAGAACGCCATCATCGCCGTCACGAAATCGGCATAAGCGACCTTCCACGCCCCGCCGTGATGACCGCCATGCCCTTCGATATAGATCTTCTTGTAGATGATCTTGGGCGGCAAATTGGTGCCATGCGGCGCGCGTGCGGTGGCCATTAGCGGGCCCCCGGCGCGGAGACGGTGGGTTCACGCGGAGGCGCGGAGGCGCGGAGACCGAAGAATGGGTTCGCGCAGAGGCGCAGAGGACGCAAAGGCGCGCGCCCGCGCGTTAGCGCGGCTCCACCTTTTTGACCGGCGTTTTTATGCGCCGTTGGCGCGACGGCGAGCATCCTCTCGGCGTCCTCTGCGCCTCTGCGCGAAACCCCCTTCTTCTCCGCGTCTCCGCGCCTCCGCGTGAACCGGGCCACGCTTACCGCCCCCGCAGACCGTCGAACACTTCGGCGAAGCCGGGTTGGTTCGAGTGCGCGATGCCCGAGCGGGCGGCTTCGATGACGAGCGGTTGCGGGTGACCGTGGAGCGAGGCGATGATGATCTGCTTGACGACGTGATAGATTGCGGCATCGGCCTCGATGACCTGCTTCAGCCGGTTGGCGAGCGGGGCGACGATACCGTATGCCAGCAGCACGCCCATGAAGGTGCCGACCAGCGCCGACCCGATCATCGCGCCCAGGATCGCGGGCGGTTTGTCGATCGAGCCCATCGTCTTGACCACGCCCAGCACCGCCGCGACGATGCCGAGGGCGGGCAGCGCATCGGCCAGCGTCGCGATCGTGCCCTGCGGGCCTTCGACTTCGTGGTGATGCGTCTTGATCATATTATCCATCACGTCCTCGACCGCATGGACGTCGAGCGTGCCCGACGAGACGACGACGAGCCGCAGCGTGTCGGCGATCAGGTTGACCAGCGTGTGGTCGGCGAGCAGGCGCGGATATTCGGCGAAGACGGCGGAGGATTTGGGATCCTCGACATGCGGCTCCAGCGCGATCGGCCCTTCGGTGCGCAGCATCTTCATCAGCTTCGACACCAGGAAGATGACGTCGAGATAATCCTGTTTCTTATATTTGGGGCCCTTGAACACCTTCATCAGGCCGCCGCCCAGCGCCTTCAGTTCCTTCATCGAATTGCCGATGATCAGCGCGCCGACCGCGGCACCGCCGATGATCAGCATTTCGTGCGGAATCGCTTCCATCACCGGGCCGAGCGCGCCGCCGGTGATCGCGAAGCCGCCGAAGATCATCACAAGAAGGACGACGATGCCGATGACGGGAAACATGAGTCGCGGGGTACCCCTTTTTGGCCCGCCCTACAGAAGGCGTGCGGTATTTCTGAGGGTTAGCGCGGATACGTCGCCAATCGGTTAACCACGCAGGGTATTTTTGTTCGACCGCGCTGCGCGCGCCGTCATTTCAGATAGTCGAACAGCGAAAGCTGGCCGAGCTTGGTGAAGCTCGCCTGCGTTGCCTGCAGGATCGTCATCGTTTTTTGCAGGTCGACGATCGCGGTGGAAATATCGGTATCCTCAAGCGCGGTGCGGTCCACTTCGCGTGCGCCTGCGGCATCGGTCGCTTGCGACGAGACGATATCGAGCCGGGCGGCGCGCGCACCGACCGAACCCTGCACGTCCGATACCTGGTTGAGCGCCGACTGAATCGCGGTCGCGGCGGTGCCCGATGCGGCGGAGGCGGTTGCCGTGCCACCCGCGTTGAGCGCCGAGATGTAGGTCGACAAGACCGCGAAAATATCGGTCGTGCCGCCCTTGCCGTCTGAGATCCCGCCAAACACGCGCTGCGCGCTGTCGGTCGCGCGGACATCGGTGCCGTCGCCCACGGGAATCGCGGGGACTTCGCCGGTTCCATCGAACGTGACGGTCCCGTCCGCCGCCTGGGTGACCGCGCCCTTGCCCGTCGCCGCCGCGAACAGCGGCTGGCCGCGCGCATCGGTCGTTCCCGCCAAATTCACCAGATCGTCGCGGATGCTTTGCAACTCGGTCGCGATCGCCTTGCGATTGGCGTCGTTCAGCGTGCCGTTGGCCGCCTGGGTGGTTAGCTCGGCGGCACGCTGGAGCTGCGAGGTGACGGCGGTGAGCGTCGTGTCGGATTGCTGCAGCAACGACTTTGCGAGGCTGATATTGCTGGCATAAGCGGTGTTGTCGGCATTGGCCTGTTTGATCGAGCTGAGGCGATTATAGGCCACCACGTCCTGTGAGGGCGCGGTGATCTTCTTGCCCGTCGCGATCTGGGTGTTGAGCGTGTCCGCCTGCGCTGACAGCTTGCCGAGCTGCGATGCGCCGGTGGCGTAGAATTGGCTGGTCCCGATTTGCATGGCGGCCTCTAGTGGATATCGAAAATCGACTGCAGCGTGTCGCGCGCGACCTGGATCACCCGGCTCGATGCCTGATAGGCTTGCTGGAAGCGCAGCAGGTCGACCGCTTCGCTGTCGAGATTGACGCCCGACACGGCATCGCGCGCGGCAACCGCATTGTCGCGAATCGCGCTTTGCGCATCGGCGACTTGCTTGCGATTGGCGAGCGTCGATGCGTTGCTGGAAATCAAAGCGGTCGTGTTGGCTTCGAACGCGCCGCTCGTGCGCAGCGTATCGAGATTGGCGAGATTGCTGTTGTCGCGCACGCCCTTGCCCGCCCCGGCGGCGGCGACACCGCGCGGATCGGTGAGCGACAGCGAAATGTCGGTCGGCGTGGTGCCAACCGTGAACAATGCAGCCCCGCTTTTGCCATCGAGATCGTTGCCCTGCGCCTGCACGGCATTGACGCCATCGGTAAAGGCGGTGGCGATGGTGTTGAGCTTGGTGCGGGCATCGGCAATCCGGGCCGCGCCATCGATGACACCGGCGAGCGCGCCGCCATTGGGCGTGACGGTCGAAACCGCTTGCTGCGTATGGACGGCAAAGGACACCGTGCCATCGGTACCGCGCGCGAAGGTGACGCTGGCCGCCTGATTGGCTTCAACGAAGGTAGGACCCCCGGCATTGCCGAGTTTGACCGTTGCGCGCCCGACCGAATCGGTCGTCACCGTGATATCGGAGATGGCGCTGATCTGATCCAGGATGGCATCGCGCTGATCGGCCAATTGCGCGGCACCATTCGATCCGGGCGTGACGCGGCCGAGCCCCTCATTCACCTTGGCGAGCGAGGCACCGAGCGTGTTGAGCGTGGCAACGGCATTGTCGGCCGTGGCGTCCACATCGGCATCGAGATTGTTGAGCGCCTTGCCGGTCGCGGTAAAGCTGTTCGCAACCGCGCTGGCCTGTTCGAGCAGCGCGCTGCGCGGTGTCGTCGAGGTCGGGTCGGCGGCGACGGCTTTGGCGGCATTGAAGAACCCGGTCAGGCGATCGCCCAACTGGTTGCCGGTCAACGCCGTCTCGATCCGGTCGAGCCAGGCAATGCCGGTTTCGCTCCGCGCGAGGTCGGCACTTGCGTTGCGCACATCGGCCGCGCGCAGCGAATCCGCCGCGCGCGTGACCCCGGCGACCGAAACGCCCTGCCCGGTCGTGGTCGCATTGTTGGCGGTGAGGCTGTTGGCCGGGGCGATCTCGCGCAAATCGGTCGTGCGCTTGGCATAGCCGGGCGTACTCGCGTTCGAGATGTTCTCGGAGACGGTGGTCAGCGCGGTCTGATACGCGCGCACGCCACTTGCACCGATGCCGAGCAGATCACTCACGGCTGATCACCCGGCGGATCGGCCTGCAATCCCTTTTGCGACTTCGCGAGGAAATCGGTCATCGCCTTGCCGATGCCGAGCGGCGCATGCTCGGCCATGCTCTGCGCGAGTTGCGTGCCCTGCATGTCCTTGAAGGTGTCCATGCCCTTCGATCCGAACAGCGTGTCCTCGGCGAGATGCGTCGAATGCATCGCCTTCACCATCATGTTGGTGAAGACGGCTTCGAACTTCTTGCCGGCCGCTTCCAGATTGGCGCGGCTTTGCAGGCGGCTGGTGTCGACGCCTACGCCCGCCGAAATGGCGGGTGCCGCGACTGGCGTGATGGCGGGGATGTCGCTCATAGGATGATCAGCTCCGCCTTCAGCGCGCCGGCTTCCTTCAACGCTTCCAGGATCGCGACCAGATCGGCGGGCGATGCCCCAATCGCATTGACCGCCTTGACCACGTCGGAGAGCTTGGGGCCGGGCTCGATCAGGAACATCGGATGCTTTTCCTCGTCGACGGCAACCGCCGATTTCTGTTCCTTGGTCGTCTGGCCCTGGCTGAACGGGGCAGGCTGGCTTGCCTTTTCGGTTTCGTCGATGCGGACGGTCAGCTTGCCATGGGTGACGGCGGCGCTGCCGACGCGGACGGTCGAATTGATCACGACGGTGCCGGTGCGCGCGTTGACGATGACCTTGGCCGAAGGTTCGGCCGAGACCACGTCGAGATTTTCGATCTCGCTCATCAGCGTCGCGCGCACGTCACCACCGATCGGCGCGCGTACCGATACCGACACGGCATCCACCGCCTGCGCGCTGCCCGCACCGAGCCGCGAATTGATGGCCGCTGCGACATTCTGCGCGGTGGTGAAATCGGCGCGGGTGAGGTTGTAGGTCAGCACCGGCGTGGTTTCGAACCCCGTCTGCACCGCGCGTTCGACCGTCGCCCCCTCTGGGATACGCCCCGCCGAGGGAATGTTGACGACGATCTGTGAGCCGTCCTTGCCCTCAGCGCCAAGCCCACCGACCGCGAGGTTGCCCTGCGCCATCGCGTAGATCTGGCCATCGGCACCGAGCAGCGGCGTCAGGATCAAGGCACCACCGCGCAGCGACTTGGCCTTGCCCATCGAGGCGACGGTGATGTCGAGTTTCTGGCCGGGCTTGGCGAAGGGCGGCAAATCGGCGGTGATCAGCACGACGGCGGCGTTCTTCAGGCCGGGGTTGACGTTCGAGGGGAGTTGCAGGCCGAAGCGCGAGGCGACCGCCTTCATCGACTGGATGGTATATTCGAGATTGTCGTCGCCGGTGCCGGGCAGCCCCACGACAATGCCATACCCGGTCAGCTGGTTCGAACGGATGCCCTGGAAACCGCCGAGATCCTTGATCCGGTCGGCGGAGGCGGGTGCCGCGAGCGTCAAGGCTGCGAGCATGGTCAGCAGGGCCGCGATGACGCGCGCACTCCAAATCCGTTTGCCCTGAGCCTGTCGAAGGGCCAGTGCCGCACGCGACGCCGCGCCTTTGGAACGCGGTGCTTCGACAGGCTCAGCACGAACGGATTTGGGATGCAGGACTGTCAGCATCAGAAGGGACTCACCACCGAGAAGAACCGGCTGAGCCAGCCCTGGCGGCTGGCACGTGCGACATCGCCCTTGCCGGTATAGGCGATCTGCGCATCGGCGACGCGCGTGGACTGGACGCGGTTGTCGGCGTCGATGTCGGCGATGCGGATCAGGCCCTTGATCTGCACGAACTCGTCGCCGCGATTGAGCGTGACGCGCTTCTGGCCCTGGACCAGCATCGTGCCATTAGGGAAAACCTGGCTGACGGTGACGCTGACTTCGCCCGACAGCGTGTTCGACTGGTCGGTCGCGCCCTGGCCGGTGAAGCTGCGCGTGCCACTTGCGCTGGCATCGGTGCCCTTGAACAGCGATAGGCTGCCGGTGGTGGGCGGGGTGATGCTGAGGCCGCCGCTCGAATCGAGTTTCGAGCTGGCCGATTTGGAAGCCGCGGTGCGCTCGACCAGCACGATCGTCAGCGGATCGCCGACGCGGCGCGCGCGCGTGCCTTCGTACAGCGCTGCATAGCCTTGCGAGACCTGGAAGATCGATCCGGTCGCGACCGGAGGAGCGGCGGGCGGTGGCGGCGGGAAGGCCGCCGAGAAATCGACCGGCGGCTTTTTCTTGCCGAACAGATTCGCGTTGGCGGCGCTGGGGGCCAGCACGACGGCGACGATCAGGCCGATTCGGAGGGCGGATGGTTTCATCGGATTAACCATCAGATATTTTGGTTAACATATTTCAGCATTTCGTCGGTCGCCGAGATCATTTTTGAATTGACCTCATAGGCGCGCTGCGTCTCGATCATGTCGACCAGCTCCTCCACGACGTTGACGTTGGAGCCTTCGAGTTGCCCCTGGCGAATGTTGCCGCGCCCATCCTGCCCGGCCACGCCGAGATTGGCGGCACCGCTGGCCGAGGTTTCGACCAGGTAATTGTCGCCCTTGTTGAGCAGCCCGCCCGCATTGGGGAAGCTGGCCACCTGGATCTGGCCGAGCTGGGTCGAGCCGGTCTGGCCCGACACGATCGCCGAGACGGTGCCATCAGTCCCGATGGTGATGCCGCTGGCATTTTCGGGAATGGTGATGCCGGGCTGCACTTGATAGCCCTCGCTGGTGACGAGCAGGCCTTCGGGCGAGCGCGAGAAATTGCCGGCGCGGGTGTAGCCAAGCGTACCGCCCGGCATCTGCACCTGGAAATAGCCGTCGCCATCGAGCGCGAGGTCGAGGCTGCCATTGGTCTGCTGGAACGACCCTTGCGTGTCGATCCGCGCGGTTCCCTGTACCCGTACGCCGGTGCCGAGGTTCAGCCCGGTGGCATATTTGGATTCGGCGGTGCTCGGCGCGCCGGGCGCGGTAACGGTCTGGTATGCCAGCGTCTCGAACGCCGCGCGATCCTTCTTATAGGCGGTCGTGTTGACGTTCGCGAGGTTGTTCGAGATGACGCGCATGCGCATGTCCTGGGCATCGATCCCAGTCCGCGCGATTTGCATGGCTGCACTACCCATGGTCTATTCCCTTCAAGACGGCAGCCGCATCACAGATGCGGAGCTTTCATCCATGTCCTTGGCCGATTTCATCAAATTGGCCTGGACTTCGTAGCTGCGCTGATTCTCGATCATATCGACCAGCGCTTGCGTCATGTTGACGTTGGACCCTTCGAGCGCACCGGTCTCGACCTTGGCGTCCAGGTCGCTCGGCAGCACGCCGCCGCCCTTGACGTGGAGCAGGTTGTCGGTGCCCTTCACGGTTTCCGACCCCTTCGGGCTGGCGAGCTTCAGCGTGTCGATCACTTGCGGGTTGCGGGCGTCGCCGCCCAGCGGGACGATCGACAGCTTGCCATCCTCGGAGATCGAAATGCTCTGTGCCGGAGGGACGGTGATCGGGCCCCCCGACCCGATCACCGGGAAGCCGTCACCGGTCTGCAGCACGCCCGATGGCGCAACCTGCAAATCGCCGCGGCGGGTATAGGCTTCGCTCCCGTCGGTCGCTTGCACCGCGAGCCAGCTTTCGCCGGTGATTGCGATGTCGAGCGACCGCCCGGTCTGCTGGATCGCGCCGGGCTTGCGATCGGCATCGACCACTTCGGCCGAGGCCGGGGTGCGGGTGTCGAAATCGGAGCCTTGCAGCGACAGCCGGTCGAACACGACGCGATCGGCGCGAAAGCCGGTCGTTGACGCGTTCGCCATATTGTTGGCAATCGCCGCCTGCGACGCGAGATGCGCCTTGAGGCCCGAGGCCGCCGTATAGACCAGCTTGTCCATGCTATGCTCCGATTAGGCTCCTGTCAGGCGCGCAGGTTGACGATCGTCTGCGTGATCTGGTTGCTGGTATCGAGCGCCTTGGAGTTCGCCTGGAAATTGCGCTGTGCTGCAATCAGGGCGACCAGTTCCTCGGTGATATCGACGTTCGACCCTTCGAGCGTGCCCGAAAGCAGCGAGCCGAACCCGTTTTCCTTCGCCGAGCCAAGCGACGCCTGGCCGGACACACCGCTGGCCGACCAATAGCTGTCGCCATCCTGGCGCAGGCCTGCGGGGTTCGAGAAGTTGGCGAGCGCGACCTTGCCGAGCGCGGTGGTATCGCCATTGGAATAGGTCGCGGTGACCATGCCCTCGGAATTGACGGTAACGCCGGACAGATCGCCGACCGACGAACCGTCGGAGCTGCGCGCATTGACCGAGAAAGCGGTGGAATTCTGGGTCGATCCGGCGAGATCGAACTTCAGCGTCTGCGAAACGCCACCCGTGGTCGGCGTGAAGGCATCATAGGATACCGGCGTGGTCGGCGCGGTGATCTTGCCGCTTGCATCGAACGTCACCGGAGTACCGGCGGTCGAGCCGCCAACGCTGAGTTCCTTGTCGCCGACAAAGCTGTGGACGGTCCACGCATCGGTGCCGGTGTGGACATAGTAATTGGTCAGCGTGCTCGCTTTGCCCGACGAGTCATAGATCGTCGACGTCGTCGAACTGTTGTAGCTGGACGCGTTGGCCGGATCGAAGGTGGTCGTCGGGATCGACGCGGCCGCGTAGAGGTTGACCTTCAGCGCGACATTGCCGGTCGGTGCCGGGGTTCCGCTGGTCTGCGGCAGGTTGATCGGCACCAGGCCATCGGCACCGCTTGCGGTCACGTTGCCCTTGGCATCGACCGGATAGCCGAGCAGCGTCGATCCTTGAGCGTCGACGATGTTGTGCGTGGTCGGATCGATCTGGAAGGCACCGTTGCGGGTATAAGCGGTGCTGGTGTTGAGGCCGCTGGTCTTCACCGCGAAGAAGCCATCACCGGCGACGGTGAGATCGAGCGCGGCGCCCGTGGTTTTGAGGTTGCCTTCGGTGAACTGCTGCTTGTTGGCCTTCACCACCACGCCCGAGCCGACGATCTTGGTCGGATCCGTCGAGATGCTCGATGCGATCACGTCGGCGAAATCGGTGCGGCTCTTCTTGAAGCCGTTGGTCGAAACGTTGGCGAGGTTGTGCGAAACGGCCGAGAGTTCGGTCTGGGCCGCCTGCAGGCCGCTGAGCGAGGTGTAGAAAGACATTGCGGTGCTCCTTGGACGATGGGGATGAGGGGATCAGCCGACCTGGCGGACGGCAGTGATGGGGACTTGCCCGACGCCGGGCACGGTGAGGACAGGGGTACCTGAGCTGGGCATCGATACCGCCGCGACGGGGGCCCAGACGAGGTTGCGACTGGTAACGCTGGTGCCGTTCGCGGCGGCGGCGACCGACACGGTGAACGGGCCGGTGCCGGCGTCGGCACCGCTCGCGGTCTTGCCGTCCCAGTCATAGGATACGGTGCCGGCCTTTTGCGCGCCGAGCGACAGCGTCTTGAGCGTCTGGCCGTTGGCATCACGGATCGAGACGGTGACGTCGGTCGCATCGGCATCGAGCTCCGCCGCGCCGGCCAGGCCGCCCGAGGTGCGGCCATAAGCGGTCGAGCCTTCGGTCAGCACGGTCTTCCCGACATAAGACAGCGCGTCACTGGAAGAGGTCGAGCCGAGCTTGTCCTGAATGGCCTTCAGCGTCGTGTTGATGTCGCTGATGCCCGATGTGCTGGTGATCTGCGCGAGCTGGGCGACCATCTGATTGTTGTCGACCGGCGCGAAGGGGTCCTGATTCTGGAGCTGGGCGGTCATCAGCTTGAGGAAGTCCGACGTGCCGAGCGACTGCGAGCTCTTGGCCACCGCCGAACTTGTCGTATTGGCGGTGGTGGAGTTTATGCCGAGGCTGCTCAGCGTGGAATCGAAGGTCGAAGCCATGGTTTAACGTCCCATCTTGAGGGTATCGAGGATCAGCGATTTCGCGGTCTGCATGACCTCGACATTGTTCTGGTAGCTGCGCGCGGTCTCCATCATGTCGACCAGCTCGCGCGTTTCATCGACCGCCGATTCCCACACATTGCCGTCTTTGTCGGCGAGCGGATGCGACGGATCGTAGCGCTTGTTTGGGGTCTCGCCGGCCTGGACGATGCTTTCGACATTGACCGTGGCGAGCCCGGTCGCCTTGTCGAACTGCGTGCGGAACACCGGCTTGATCGTGCGATAGGCGGTGTCGGCGCTGGTCGCGACGGACCCGGCATTGGCGAGGTTCGACGCGGTCGTGTTCATCCGCACGAGCTGCGCCGACATGGCGCGCCCGGCGACCTGGAAAATGGTGAGCGGCTGATCGGCCATGCTTATTCGCCTTTCAACGCGCGGGTGATTTGCCCGATGCGCCCGTTGAGGAAGGACAAGGTCGTCTGATAGGCGACGGCGTTTTCGGCAAAGGCGGTCTGTTCGGTCGACAGTTCGACGGTATTGCCATCGAGCGACGGCTGCGACGGCACGCGATATTGCAGCGCGCCCTTGATGCTGACGTCGCCGCCCGTGTTGGTCGCATTTTCCACCGCCGCAAGCGCGGTGTGGAAATCCACGTCCTGCGCTTTGAAGCCCGGCGTGGAGGCATTCGCGATGTTCGAGGCGAGCACACCCATGCGCTGCGAGCGCACTTCGAGTGCGGCACCATGAACTCCGAAAAGGCCTTCGTTGGGCATTGCCCGTCTCCTGCGCCGGATTGCGCAACGGGGTATCAGCAAAGGGCGTGCCAAATGCGCTGGAGCGGCAGAAAAGGGTCTGCGGCACGCGTGACCGGCAAGGGCTTGCCGCCTGGCGGCAATGCGGTTGCCGGTTTTGCCTCCGGTGCGGGCGGAGACGGCGTGGACGGTTCGTATCGCTCGGCGTGTCGTCAATCCCGGGCAATCTGGCCCGCGCCTTGCAGTGTCGAGGTGGATGATAGCCTTGCTCGCCCCATTCCTTGATCCCATCGCCTTCGCGATCGTTGGCGGCGGCACGCTTGCCGCGATGATCCTGCGCACCCCCGCGCGCGATCTGGCGAATGGCGTTGCGGCCTTGCGGATCTTGGGGCGGCGGCATTTTGTTGCGGACGGGCTGCTCGACCAGATCGTCGCTTTTGGCCGGATCGCTCGCCGCCACGGCGTCATGGCGCTGGATCGTTCGGTCATCGCCGATGCCGATGTCGCCGCCGCAGTCGCGCTGATCGTCGATGGCGGCGCGCCGGAGGAGGTGGCGGATCTGCTCCGCCAGCGCCGCCGCGCGCGGAGCGAACGGGCCGTGGCGGCCGCAGAACTGTGGGCCGGGGCGGCCGACACCGCCCCTGCGATGGGGATGATCGGCACGCTTATCGGCCTGGTCGGCATGTTCGTCAAAATGCGCGATCCCAGTGCGATCGGGGCGGCAATGGCGGTCGCTTTGCTCGCCACGCTCTATGGCGCGGTGCTGGCCAATCTGGTCTTTGCGCCGATTGCGGCACGCTTGCGCCGCCACGCGCGGGATGCAGCGGTGGAGCGTTTGCGGCTCGACGCGCCGCTGATCGCCTTGGCCGCGCGCGAGGCCCCGCGCGCGGTGATGGCGGAGGTGGCATGATGTCGCTCGCGCTCGAGGATGATCTTCCCGACCTCGCGCCCACGCGACCGATCTGGCTGATAACGCTTGCCGATCTGGCGTTGTTGCTGGTCGGTTTCTTCGTGTTGTTGCAGGCAAGCCAGCAGTTGGACCGCGCCGCACTCGCGCGCGGGCTGCGCGCGGGTTTTGGCGTGCGGGATGTGGGGGCTCCTTCGGCAATCCCGACGCCTGAGCCGATGGCGGTGTCGGCGGGCGCGATGCGCGGCTTTGAGCCGGGCTCGGCGGCGCTACCCATCGCTCCCGATGCTTTGATCGGCTGGGCCCGCGATGCGGCCCGTGACGATCGGGTGCTGTTGCGGGTTGCCGGTGCGGTCGACGGCTCTCCGGGCGACGTTGATCCTGTGACCGGCAGTGGTGCCGTGCTCGCTGCAGACCGCGCGCGTGCGGTGGCGAGCGCGCTGCTGCTGGCGCATGCGGTTCCCGCCAACCGTATCACCATCGTCGCTGCCGCCCGCCCGGGGCAGCGCAGTGTCACCGTTTCCACCGGCTATGCGGGAGGGCGGCAATGATGTGCTGCCCGGCAACCGCGCTTTGCCGCTTTTGCAGAGGATAATGCGATGTTGCGTCATCTCCCCTTGGTGTTGATCGCGGTGGCCAGCCCGGCGGCTGCGGCACCAGCCTTTCAGGATACCGCCACGCTCGATCGCGCGGTTGCCGCCTTTGCGGGCAAGGCGATCGGCGAGGAAGGGGGCGCGCGGACCCCGGTCGACAGTCGTCTGAAGCTGGCGGCCTGCCCGATGGTGTCGATGGCGTGGCGATCGGAGACGCATGACGCCGTGGTGGTGACCTGCACCGGGCCGCAATGGCGGCTGTTCGTGCCGATCCGCACCCCGGTGGTCGCGCCAAAGGGCGCGGCTCCGCTGGTTATCACGCCCTCGGAAGTGGCCCCGCTTCGGCCGGTCTACGTGATCAAGCGCGGCGATCCGGTGACGATCAGCGCCGGATCGCCGGGCTTTTCGATCACCCGGGAAGGGATTGCAGCGGGCGATGCGGTCGCCGGAGGGCGCTTTCTGGTGAAGATCGACAGCGCGCGCGCGCCGATCCAGGCGGTCGCGATCGCCAATGGCCGCGCCACACTGCCCGGTTGGACCGAATGAGTCGGCACCGCCTCTGCCGATGGATAGAATAATTTCTTAAGGTCCGTCGCGATCGGTCGTTCTTCCATCATGTCAGCGGAAACCGCAAAGGTGCAGGCAATGGTGGAACCGATCGGAGCAAAGGCTGTCACGACCCAAGACCGTCTGGTCGTGCCGGTGGCAGCATCTGCGCAGACCGCAAAGGCGGCAGCGCAGCCGAGCGAGGCGGCGGCCAAGCAATTGGAGCTGTCCGCGCTCGCTTTTGACTTTGGGAAGCAGGCCCCGGTCGAAAGCAAGCGGGTGGAACAGGTGCGCCAGGCCGTGCGCGACGGCAGTTATCCGCTCTTCCCCGAAACCATTGCCGATCGGATGCTCGCCCTGAAACTCTATTGGAGCCCGAAGAAATGACCTCTCCCGGTTCCTCGCGGCGGGATGCGCTGATCCGCGTCATCGAATCGCTCCATGCAGAGATTGCCGCGCTCAAGACCAATGACGTGCTCGCGCTTGAGGCGGCAACGCAGGAAAAGCTCGGCGCGATCGAAGCGATTGCCGCATTCGGCACTGGGCCCGCCAGCCCGGAATTGCGCGCGCTTGCCGATGAGGCGCATCGCCTGAACGAGACGTGCCGCATCTACGTCAACCTGATGGCGGCAAATGTTCGCCGCCGCCTGCAAACCTTGACCGGATCTGCCGGTGTCGCGGTCGGCTCCGCCCCGGGGACGGTGTATCGCCCCGGCATGGGAATCGCGGCCTACGCTTGACCCAAACGCGGGTTACGCCTCATTAAGGATAACTGGCACGGCTCTTGCTGATGTTCGCCTGACTATTCGCTCGAATAGCCGCGACGCAGCCGGGGACCGATGCCTTTCAATCCACTCTCCATTCTGAACGGTGCCGCCAGCGAGGTGAAAAGCCTCGGCGGCGGGGCGATTCGTACCGCGATCGCCAATGCCAGCCAGCGGACCGGGATCGATTTCAACTATCTGCTGGGCCAGGCCAAGCTGGAAAGCGGCCTGCGCGCCGATGCCAAAGCGGGGACGTCGAGCGCGACCGGCCTGTATCAATTCGTCGACCAAAGCTGGCTGCGTGTGGTCAAGGCGCATGGTGCCGAACACGGGCTTGGCTGGGCGGCCGATGCGATCGGCGTTACGTCGACCGGTCGTGCGACCGTTGCCGATCCGGCGACGCGCCGCGCGATCCTGGCGCTGCGCAACGATCCCGGCACCGCCTCAATGATGGCGGCGGAACATGCCAGCGATAACAAGAGCGCGCTGGAAAGCGCGACCGGGCGGACGGCGACCGGCACCGATCTCTACATGGCGCATTTCCTGGGCCTTGGCGGCGCTCGGTCGTTCCTGACCGCTTTGCAGACCTCCCCCGACAAGAGCGGCGCGGCGATGTTCCCCGCCGCCGCCCATGCCAATCGCAGCGTCTTCTTTGCCGCCAATGGCGAGCCGCGCTCGCTTGCCGACATATACAGCCGCTTCTCGGCCAAGCTCGACCAGAGCGCCGCCGGGGCCAGCGCGCCGGTTGCGGCGACGTCGGGGCTCGCGGCAACGCGGCTCGGGAGCTGGGGGGCGGATGTCATCCCCGGCAATGACGAAACCTCGACCGCCGATGCGGCCGTGTGGGCGCAATCGACGCTCGACCGGCTGAGTGGATCCGCCAGCGGCAATGGCACCCGTGTCGAAAGCGCCAGTCTGCTGCGCCCGACGCCGGCCAATGCCCGGCTGGCCTACATGATGCTCGCGCAGATGGGAGCGTAAGTGGTGGCGATTGCGGTGAAGTCGGGTGCCCTGAAATCTGGTGGCGTGTTGCCGCTGTTGCGTTCCGCCGCTTTGCCGGTGGCGATTCTGCTGCTGGTCGTGCTGATGGTGGTGCCGATCCCGTCGGCGCTGCTCGACGTGTTCTTCATCATGAACATCACGATCAGCCTGGCCGTGCTGATGGTGTCGCTCAACGCGCAGAAGCCGCTCGATTTTTCGGCCTTCCCGACGGTGTTGTTGTTCGCCACGCTGTTCCGCCTGAGCCTCAACGTCGCCTCGACGCGCGTGGTGCTGGTGCATGGGCATGAGGGCGAAAGCGCCGCGGGCCATGTGATCGAGGCGTTCGGCACCTTCCTGATCGGCGGCGATTATGTCGTCGGCCTGTTCGTCTTCGCGATCCTCGTCATCATCAACATGATCGTGGTGACCAAGGGCGCGGGCCGCGTGTCCGAAGTGTCGGCGCGCTTCACGCTCGATGCCTTGCCCGGCAAGCAGATGGCGATCGACGCCGATCTCAACGCCGGCCTCATCACTCCCGAAGAAGCCAAATTGCGCCGCGTCGAAGTGGCGACCGAGGCCGATTTCTACGGCTCGATGGACGGTTCGTCCAAATTCGTGAAGGGCGACGCGGTTGCGGGCCTGCTGATCCTGGCCGCCAACATCATCGGCGGCCTGATCCTGGGGCCAGTCAGCCACGGCATGACAATTTCGGCTGCGGCGCACAATTATGTGCTGCTGGCGATCGGCGACGCGCTGGTCGCGCAGATCCCCTCGCTGATGCTGTCGATCGCGGCGGCCGCAATCGTGACGCGCGTGACCTCCAGCATGGATCTGGCGGGGCAGATTGGCAGCCAGTTCGGCTCGGCGCGGACGTGGACGCCGGTCGCGATCATCCTGGCTTTGCTGGGTATGATGCCGGGGATGCCGCATCTCGTCATCCTGCCCGCCGCCGCGCTGGCTGGCTTTGCCGCGTGGAAGATGCGCCAGGCCGCCAACCGCCCGGCACCGGTGGAAACCGCGCCCGCCGAGCCGGTCGACCATTCCAAGATCGGTTGGGACGAAGTCGCCGATACGATGCAGGTCAATCTCGACATCGGGTACGGCCTGGTGCCGCTGGTCGATGAGCGTCGCGGTGCGCCGCTGATGGGGCGGATCACCGGGGTGCGGCGGCAGCTCTCCAAGGAAATGGGTTTCGTCATCCCGCAAGTGCGGGTGCGCGACGACATCAATTTGTCGCCTTATGCTTACCGGATCATCGTCGGCGGCGTGGTCGTCGGCGAGGACAGCGTCTCGCCCGAGGAAATGCTGGCGCTCGACACGGGGCAAGCGGTTGGCGGCCTGATGGGCAAGCGCGCCAAGGACCCTACCTTCGGGCTCGACGCGGTGTGGATCGCAGCCGGAGACGCCGATGCGGCGACCGGCGCGGGCTATCTCGTGGTCGATCCGGGCACCGTGATGGCGACGCATCTCAACCATCAATTGGGCGTGCATGCCGCCGAGCTGCTCGGCCCCGACGAAGTGCAGGCGCTGCTCGACGGGCTGAAGGAGCGCGCCGCCAACCTCGTGGCGTCGCTGTCGCCCAATCCGCTGCCGCTGACCACGCTGACGCAAGTGCTGCGCGGGCTGCTGGCCGAGAACATCCCGCTCAAGGAGTTCCGCCGCATTGCCGCCGCGATCGCGGTCGCCGCGCAGAAGACGCTCGACGCCGACGAGATCATCGAGGCGATCCGCCCCGATCTGGGCGGGCTGATCATCGGCAAATTGTGCGGCGTGCGCGAGCCGTTGCGCGTGATGACGCTGGAGGGCGGGCTCGAAGGCCTGCTCGGCCAGGCGATCCGCAGCGATCCGTCGCGTCGCCACACGATCGAGCCCGATCTCGGCCGCCGCATCGTCGATGCGCTGCAGCGCGCCGCGCAACCCTTTGTCGACGAGGCCAAGCCATTCGCGCTCGTCGTCCAGCCCGCAATCCGCGTGGCGATCCGCAAACTCGTCAAAACCTGTCTGCCCGACATTCCGGTGATGAGCTTCTTCGAAGTCCCCGAGGACAAATCGGTCGAAGTCGTCGCCGTGATCGGTGCCCCTGGAGCTCTGCCCGCATGACCGCGCAGCCCGATTTCGCGACCTTCACCGAGGCGATGCCGCTGGTCTATCGCCGCTCCGGCGCGCCCGACCTGTCGCTGCTGGCCAAGAAGCACTTGCCGCTGGTGCGGCGGATCGCGTGGCACGTGCATGGCAGCATGTCGTCCGCGATCGAGATTGAGGATCTGGTGCAGATCGGGCTTGTCGCCTTGGTGGAAGCGGCCAGCGCCTTTGAGGAACGCGGGCAAGTGACCTTCGAGCAATATCTGGTCACGCGCGTGCGCGGATCGATGATCGACGCGCTCCGCCGCAGCGCCACGATCACGCGCGGCGCGATGCAGCGCAAGCGCCTCTATGCCGACACGGTCGCTGCGCTCACCACAGAACTCGGCCATGCGCCGGAGGAAGCGCAGGTCGCCGCGCGGCTCGGCGTGACTCCGGACAAGCTGCGGCTGGACTATGCCAATGCGCAGCCGGTGCGCTTCGAGCCGATCGAGGATGTTTATTCAGACGAAGGGCCGTGGTTTGCGAGCGATGAGCCCGACGCCTTCGCGCAACTGTCCGAAGGCGAGGAACGCGACACGCTGATCGCGGCAATCGCCAGCTTGCCCGAGCGCGAGATGCTGGTGGTGCAGCTCTATTATGTCGAGGAAATGAACCTTGAAGAGATCGGCCAGGTGATCGGCGTTGGTGCGGCGCGGGTGTGCCAGATCAAGGCCTCGGCACACGCCAAGCTGAAAAAGGCGATGCTGCGGCGCTGAGCGCGACCCTGTTCTTTTTCACGCGAAGGCGCGAAGGCGCGAAGAGAAGAAGGTTTGTTCGCGCAGAGGCGCGGAGGACGCAGAGAAGATGCGCCCGGTATCCATCGGCAGACCGACAAGGCGCGGATTTTCGGGCACGAGGCTGCGCTACGTCCCTCTTTCTTCTCCGCGTCCTCCGCGCCTCTGCGCGAACCAATTCTTATCTCTTCGTCGCGGCTTCGCGCCTTCGCGTGAGAAAAGCCCCTCGCGATCCCCTCATCCCAGCAGCAACCCCGCCAAAGCCGCCGACATCAAATTCGCCAGACTCCCTGCCGCCAGCGCGCGCAGGCCGAGCTTGGCGATCATCGGGCGCTGGTTGGGGGCAAGGCTGCCGGTCGAGGCCATCTGGATCGCGATCGAGGAGAAATTGGCGAAGCCGCACAGCGCAAAGGTCACCACGGCGGTGGTGTGTGGCGACAAGTCCTTCATCTTGCCGAGATCGATAAAGGCGACGAATTCGTTGAGCACGATCTTCTGCCCGAACAATTGCCCGGCGACGCGCGCTTCGTTCCACGGAATGTCGAGCAGGTACATGACCGGCGCGAAGACGAAGCCCAGAATGCCCTGGAAGCTGAGGTCGGGATAGCCGAACCAGCCGCCAATGCCGCCGAGCATCCCGTTGGCGAGCGCGACCAGCCCGACGAACGCCAGCACCATCGCGCCGACCGCAACCGCGATGCGCACGCCGGTCTGCGCGCCGTTGGCCGCCGCCATGATCAGGTTGGCGGCGCGTTCTTCCTCCAGTGCCTGTTCGGCAACGTGGAGCACGGCTTCTTCGGGATCGTCGCCCAGCGGCAATTCGCCGACGGGGGTGTGCGACACGTCGGGCATGATGATCTTGGCCATCAACAGTCCGCCCGGTGCCGACATGAACGACGCCGCGAGCAGATAGGGCAGCGCGCCCTGGCCGAGGAAGGTCGCGTAAGCGAGCAGGATCGTGCCCGCGACGCCCGACATGCCGACCGTCATCACCGCGAACACTTGCGGCGGGGTGAGGCTGGCGAGATAGGGGCGGATCACCAGCGGCGATTCGCTTTGGCCGACAAAGATGTTGGCGGCGGCGCACAACGCCTCGACCTTGGACACGCCGATCACCTTCTCGATCGCGCCGCCGACCCAGCGGATGACGAACTGCATGATGCCGAGGTGATAGAGGATCGAGACCAAGGCCGCGAAGAAGATGATCACCGGCAGTGCCGAAAAGACGAAGGCGCTGCCGAAGGTGGGATCGCTGGCGAGACCGCCGAAAATGGTCATCGTGCCGGCCTTGGCATAGCCGAGCAGCGCCCAGACGCCGCGCGACATGCCCTCGATCGCGCGGCGGCCGATGTCGCTGCGCAGCACGATGAAGGCGATCGTCACTTGCAGCGCGAACGCCGCGCCGACGACGCGCAGCCGGATCGCACGCTTGTTGGTCGACAGCAGGAAGGCCAGCCCCAGAATGACGAGGATGCCCACAATGCCGATCGGAAAAGTACCCACATGTCCCCCGCAAAAACGCCCAAGCCGCCGAAATCGGCGCGCACGGCGGTCCACCATACACGCGGGTTTGGCGAGCGATAGGGGTTTGCGGCGGCCTGTCGCGCGGCACCTGCTTTGACGTGGGCGCGAAACCGGCTAGCGTTGGTGCGATGAACACCCCTGCTCCTGCGATCCCGCGTTCGCTTTTCGCCTTTTCGATCTTTTATGGCGGCATGGTCTGCATTGCCGGCGTGCTCGGCAACAAGCAGGTGTCGCTCGGGCCGATTTCGACGCTGGGCACGTTGGTCGGGATCGGGCCGCTGGCGGTGGAATCGGGGATCTTCGCGTTTCTGCTGCTGGTCGTGGTGTCGAGCGCGGTTGCCGAACTGCATGGCCGAGTGATCGCCAACCGGCTGGTGCAGATCGGCTTTGCGCCGCTGATCGCCTCGATCCTGCTGTCGATCGTCGTGCTGTCTGCTCCCGCCGCGCCCGCGATGGATCCGGCGCGGCGTGATGCCTTTGCGCTGATGATGGGGGCGACGCCGCGGATCTGGTTTGGCGGGATCGTCGCTTATGGCATTTCGCAGACGCTGAACGTGACCATCTTCAGTTGGTTGAAGCGGGCGGAAGGCGGCGGGCTGTTGTGGCTGCGTGCGGGGATTGCCAGCGTGCTGAGCCAGATCGTCGATACGCTGTTGTTCGTCAGCATCGCCTTTTGGGGGGTGTTCCCGATCGGATCGCTGCTCGCCGGGCAAATGCTGGCCAAGGTCACGCTGTCGGCAATTCTGGTGCCGCCGCTCATCTATCTTGCGGTCGGTATCGGGCGGCGGCTCGACCGCTGAATGTATCCGCCGCCGCTGCGCGCGGCGTTCCGCCTGTTGCGCCGCTGGCGTCGGGAGGGCATGGAGCGCCACGCGCCCCGAGCGACCCTCCACCGACCCCTTCCGCCTGGCGGGAGGGGAGAAGAAGGTTTGGCATGACCGATCATTCCCCCGCCCCCGAATTGCTCGCCAAGGCTGAAATCCTGGTCGAGGCGCTGCCCTATATGCAGCGCTATGCCGGCAAGACCTTTGTCGTGAAATATGGCGGCCATGCGATGGGCGACCCCGAACTCGCGCGCGATTTCGCCGAGGATGTGGTGCTGATGAAGGCGGTCGGCATCAACCCGGTGGTGGTGCATGGCGGCGGCCCGCAAATCGGCGCGATGCTCAAGCGGCTGGGGGTCGAATCGCGCTTCGTCGATGGCTTGCGCGTGACCGATGCCGAAACCGCGCAGATTGCCGAAATGGTGCTGGCAGGATCGATCAACAAGGAAATCGTCGGCTGGATCGGCCAGGCGGGCGGCCGCGCGGTCGGCATTTCGGGCAAGGATGGCGGCTTCGTCACCGCCGCCAAGGTCGGGCGCGACACGCCGGACCGGCTGCAGGGGATCGAACGCCATGTCGATCTGGGCTTTGTTGGCGAACCGGTCGGGGTCGACCGGCGGATCATCGATACGCTGTCGCAAGCCGGGATCATCCCGGTGGTCGCGCCGATCGCGATCGGGGCCGACGGGCACACCTATAATATCAACGCCGACACGATGGCGGGCGCGATCGCGGCGGCCTTGGGCGCGGAACGCCTGTTCATGCTGACCGATGTTGTCGGCGTGCTCGACAAGACTGGCGAACTGGTCACCGATCTTGATCCGGCGGGCGTCGCGGCACTCCGCGCCGATGGCACGATCAAAGGGGGCATGATCCCCAAGCTCGAAACCTGCGTCCATGCGGTCGAGGGCGGGGTGGACGCCGCCGTCATCCTCGACGGGCGCGTGCCGCATGCGATGCTGCTGGAAATCTTCACCCGGCGCGGGGCGGGCACGCTGGTGCGGCGCTAAGCACTGTTCGTCGCCAGGGGTGGTCGCATCGGCGCGATCGCGCTAGAATAGCATCACCAACGTCGGAGACGCTTTTTGCATACGATCATCCAACTCTTGCAGGTCCTGATCGACGCGGTGACGCTGATCGTGCTGGTGCAGGTCATCCTGTCGCTGCTGGTGTCGTTCAATGTGATCAACACCTATAACGAGTTCGTTCGGGCGATTTATACCGGGCTCAATCGCGGCACCGACCCGCTCTACCGCCCGCTGCGCCGCGTGCTGCCCGATTTCGGGGCGCTCGATCTGGCACCGTTCGCCGTGCTGCTGATCCTGCGGCTGATCAGCATCGTGCTGGTCAATCTCGATGCGCATCTGCTCCTCGGAGCCCCGCTTTAAATTGCCCGTTCCAAACTGAAAGTTCCTGGCATGACCGCCGCGTTGATTGATGGAAAAGCCTTTGCGGCTGGCGTGCGCGCGCGCATTGCCGAGCGGGTCGCGGCGTTCGTGGGCCAGGCCGGGCGCGCGCCGGGGCTGGCGGTGGTGCTGGTCGGGGAAGATCCGGCCTCGGCGGTGTATGTCCGCAACAAGGGGCGCGCGACGCGTGAGGCCGGGATGGTCAGCGTCGAGCATCGCCTGCCCGCGGATGTGCCGCAGGACGCGCTGCTCGATCTGGTCGATGCGCTCAACGCCGATCCCGCGATCGACGGCATCCTGGTGCAATTGCCGCTGCCGGGGCATATTGACGAGCGCACCGTGCTGACCCGGATCGACCCCGACAAGGATGTCGACGGCTTCCACCCGGTCAATGCCGGGCGGCTGGCGACGGGGCTGCCGGGCTTCGTGCCGTGCACGCCCTTTGGCTGCGTGATGCTGCTGAAGGATGTGCTGGGCGATCTCTCCGGGCTCGACGCGGTGGTCATCGGGCGCTCGAACATCGTCGGCAAGCCGATGGCGCAATTGCTGATCGCGGAAAGCTGCACCGTGACGGTCGCGCATTCGCGCACGCGCGACCTGTCGAGCGTGATCAAGCGCGCCGATATCGTCGTGGCGGCGGTCGGGCGGCCCGAAATGATCAAGGGCGAATGGCTGAAGCCCGGCGCGACGGTGATCGATGTCGGCATCAACCGCACCGAGACCGGGCTGGTCGGCGATGTCGATTTCGCGGGCGCGATGAGCGTTGCGGGCGCGGTGACGCCGGTGCCGGGCGGCGTCGGCCCGATGACGATCGCCTGCCTGCTGCGCAACGCGCTGCTCTCGGCCGAGCGGCGCGAAGGCGTGGTCGGCAAGGGTGATTTGTGATCGCAGCGTTGCTGCTGGCGGCGGCCTTCCCACCTCCGTTCGTTTCGAGCGAAGTCGAGAAACCCGTCACGGGCGCAGGTTTCTCGACTTCGCTCGAAACGAACGGGCAGGGGAGAGCGGGTCAGCCTGCGTCGGTTACCGCCCTCGACGCCGAACGCGCCTTTGCCGCCGATGCGCAGAAGCTCGGGCAATGGACCGCCTTCCGTAAGTGGGCGGCGAGCGATGCGACGATGTTCGTGCCGCAGCCGGTCAACGCGCAAGCGTGGCTGAAGGACCGCGCGGACCCGGCCAAGGCGATTAGCTGGTGGCCGACCGCAAGCTATGTGTCGTGCGATGGGTCGCTCGCGGTCAACACCGGCGGGTGGAAGCGGCCCGACGGGTCGGTCGGCTATTTCTCCACCGTGTGGCAGCGCCAGCCGGATGGCGGCTGGAAGTGGATCGTCGATGGTGGGGATGATTTGAAGGTCGGGCGCGATAAGCCTCGGATCATCCAATCGGAGGTTGGGTCCTGCGCGGGAACACTGACTCAAGACCCAATTCTTTCATCGGATAATGCTGGCGGCGGTCGTGCGTCTGATCGTACCCTTGGTTGGATGTGGGAGACAGCACAGGACGGATCGCGCCGGTTCTGGGCTGCGATATGGACCGGCAAGCGCTGGAAAGCGGTAGTCGACGACAAGATTGCTGCGCCCAAATGATCGAACTCTACATCTCCTCGCTCATCACCTTTTTCGTGGTGATCGATCCGCCGGGCTGCGCGCCGATCTATGCCGGGCTGACGGCGGGGGCGACGCCGGTGCATGCGCGCGCGATGGCGTTGCGCGCGGTGCTGGTCGCGGCGGGCATTTTGCTGGTGTTCGCGTTGTTCGGCGAAGCGTTGCTGCATGGGCTGGGGATCAGCCTGGCGAGCTTTCGCATCGCGGGCGGGATCATGCTGTTCCTGATCGCGCTGGAAATGGTGTTCGAAAAGCGCACCGAACGCCGCGAGGACCGCGCCGCCAAGATCGCTGCCGAGCCGCATGACGATGTGTCGATCTTCCCGATGGCCATGCCGATGATCGCGGGGCCGGGGTCGATCGCCTCGGTCATGCTGCTGATGGGCCGCAATGAGGGGATCGAACGCTCGCTCGTCGTGCTCGGTGCGCTGGCGACGATCCTGCTGCTGACGCTGGTCTCCTTGCTCGCGGCGGGGCCGATCATGCGTGTGCTGGGGGCCAAGATCGAAGCGGTGATCACGCGGCTGCTCGGCGTGCTGCTGGCAGCACTCGCGGTGCAGTTCGTGATCGACGGGGTAAAGATCAGCCTCGGCTAAGCCGACCGCAGGTCAGCTTTTTCTGATCTTCTTCGTGCCTTTGCGTCTTTGTGCGATCAAAGAAATTTTCTCGCACGAAGACGCAAAGGCACAAAGGAGAAGGCGGAAAGGCTGCGCTTTGCGCTATTTGATCCGCCACAGCCGCAGCGGCGATTTGGCAGGCAGCGGCAGCGGTTCGAGCCAGTCGAAGGTCTTGCGGTGCGCGAGCTGGTCGTAGAACCCGCCGGGCGCGCGCACGCGGTAGATCGTCGATTCGGCCATGTTCGGGCAAATCAGCAACAGGCTCGCGCCGTGGCGCTTGGCGATGGCGCGGAAATTCTCGGGCGTGCCGGAAAAGGCGTGCTGCACATCCAGGATCGCATCGCCATTGCGGTGATACGGCCCCGCCACCGCATTGTGATGGGTGATGGTGATGATGCGCGGCCCCAGATCGACGAAGCTGAAGATCGTTTGCGCCGGATAACGGTTGAGCGGGCTCAGCGCCGTCATCGTCGGGCACGAACCGCTGGCGCGATCGATGATCTGGACGCGCTTGGTCGGTCGATCGATCGGCAAGAAGCGAAAAGCGAGACCGGCGAACAGGCCTGAGCCGACCAGCAATATCACCGCCACCGTCCCGAGCACGCGCACCAGTGGTGAGCGCTGGGCTTGCAGATAGGGGATTAACAGCCATGCCAGCGCGACCGCGCCGGGCACCGCCAGCATCTGTGCGGCCGGCCCCGCGCGCGCTTGCCATAGCAGCAGCAAGGCGGCCCCGGTGACGAACAGCAAGACCGTCGCCCACGCCGCGCCGAGCGCAGTGCCGCGCGCGCGCCACGTCGCCACGATCGCGCCGATCACCCCGACCACCGGCATGATCGCCACCGGGAAGGCGACGCGGAACGGGTGGACGTAGATCGGCCGCGCCTCGCGGATCATGTTGAGCCAGTTCTTCTGCAATTCGGGCGACGCCTGTTCGGGGCGGCCGAGGCATTGCGGGAAGACCAACGCGAAGCCGATCACGATCACCGCGCCCGCCGCGATGGCGAGCGCGAGCCGCACCCAGCGATTGGCGGGATTGACCCAGGCGAGCGCGAACAGCAGCGCGCCCGCCATCACCATCACGCTCAGCCATACCGGTGTCAGCGCGTCGCAGCGCGGGACGGCGTTGCCGTAAGAGGCGAACAGCGCGTAGCCCAGGCCGCTCCCCGCCCCCAGGCACAACGCATAGATTGACAAGCGCTGCGCTTCGGCGCGATCCCAGATCCAGCGCAGCGCGAGGATCGCACCGGCAATCGCGGCATAAGGCAGCATTTCGAGCCCGATCGCCAGCGACACTGCGCTCGCCAAGCCGACGATCGCACCGCCGCGCACGCCCTTGGGGTCGGACAGGCCCGCCACCGTCAGGCTGAGCATAGCGAGCTGCCAGCCGTGATGATCGATGCGCTCGGGCATGTACATCAACAGCGTCGCCGAACAGCATAGCAGCAGGGCGATGGCGAGCGGCCAGGCATAGGGGCTGACCAGCCGCCGGACGGTCGCACCCAGGCCGAGGATGGCGATGCTGAGCGGCAGCAGCGGGGCAATGCCGCAAGCGAGCATCTCGGCCTCGCGCGCGCCGACGAACGGGCGCAGCAGCACGATCAGCCCCGCGATCGGCAGATCGACGATGCGCGTCCAGTGAATGTCATAGCCGCTGGGCGGGTTCAGCCGATATTGGCGCAGGTCGTACCAGCCCTGCCCGCTCAGCCAGGCGCGCACCTGCATCAGCCGCATATTGTCGTCGGTGTCGCCAAGCTGCAGATAATGGATACCAACCCAGCGATCGTGCACGAAATAGATGGCGATACAAAGCCAGGCGATCAGGCTCAGGCGGACCCAATCCCGCTCCACACTGCGCATCAGCGAACCACCCGTCATCCAAACCGCTTTCCTAGACCGAGATCGCGCTCTACTGCGGCTCGCGTAAAGGGCAAGCAAACGTGACGACACTCCTCCAACACGTCGATCGCTGGCGGTCGAACCCGCTGTTCGGCCAGATGCTGCGGTTCGGCATCGCCGGCGGGCTGTCGACGGTGCTCTATTCGGCGGTGTACCTGCCGCTGACGCTGTATGTGTTCGAGCGGCAGCATGCGGTCTATGCGGTGCCGTTCGCATTTGCGGTTGCGGTGACGGCGGGGTTTTTCCTGCACAGCCGCTGGAGCTTCAAAGGGCATGGCACGGGCGCGCGGGGGGCGGCGCAGCAAGTGCAGTTCGTGCTGGTGCAAGCATCGGGGATGGCGCTGAACGCGCTCATCACCTGGATCGGCACCGCCAAGCTCGGCTATCCCGGCTGGGTGCCGCTGCTGCCCGCGATCGTGCTGGCGACGGGGATGACCTTCGTGCTCAACCGCTATCTGGTGTTCAAATAAGATGGGATGCGTCGACCTTGGATAGAATCGTTTACGACCGCATGGCGGCGCATGATTCGACGCATTGGTGGTATCGCGCGCGGCGCGACATCCTGGCCGACTATCTGGCGCGCGAAGGGCATTTGCCCGCCGATGCGCGGATCCTGGAGATTGGCTGCGGCACCGGCCACAATCTGCCGATGCTGAGCGCTTTCGGCAGTGTCGAGGCGATCGAGATCGATCCCGCCGCGCGCGCGATTGCCAGTGAACGGCTGGGCAAGCCAGTTGGCGCGGCCCCTTTGCCCGAGCTGACCGGGGTCGAGCGCGGTGCCTATGATCTGATCGCGGTGCTCGATGTTGTCGAGCATATCGAAGACGATGTCGCGGCACTGAAGGCGATGGGCGACTGCCTCAAGCCCGGCGGCAAGATCCTGATCGCGGTGCCCGCGCATCAATGGATGTGGAGCGCGCACGATGTCGTCAACCACCATCACCGCCGCTATTCCAAGGCGACGCTGGCGGCGGCGATCGGCAAAGCCGGGCTGAAGCATAACGGCTTGCGCTGGTTCAATTCTCTGCTGTTCCCGCTGGCGGTGGCGTCGCGCGTCGCCGGGCGGATTCGCGGCAAGGACGATAGCGACGATTCGCCGCCGCCCGGGCCGGTCAACGCGCTGTTCGAGGCGATCTTCCGCCTCGAGCGTCATTTGGTCGGCCGGGTGCCGCTGTCGCCGGGCGTGTCGATCGTGACGCTCGCGTCCCCGAAATAGCGCGGCGGATCCTTTCCATCGTTCGGAGCGTGCTCAAGCCCTGATCCGCTATGAGCGTTCGCTTGCGTGGAGGGGTGCCCTTCGACAGGCTCAGGGTGAACGGGGAGGCTTTGGGGCTTGGCTTCGGCTCCATAGCCGTGCCGAGATCGCGCGAGGCTTAGATTTCCGTTCGTGCTGAGCCTGTCGAAGCACTGCTCGCACCTTGATCAGGTGTCTGAGTGGCAAGGTGCCCTTCGACAAGCTCAGGGCGAACGGGTTGGGTCTCGGCTTCCGCGCGATAGCCGAGCGTCGCGCGGCCCTGGATCGGCCCGACCACATCGGCGACCAGATAGAGCGGGCGGCGCTTGGATTCGACATAGAGCCGCCCGATATATTCGCCGATCATCCCCAGCACGAACATCTGGAACGCGCCGAGCAGCACGACGACGAGCATCGTCGAAGTCCAGCCGGCAACCGCGCTGCCGCTGAAAAAGCCGACCGCGATGTAGAGGAACAGCAGCAGCGACGCCGCCGTCAGCGCGAGGCCCAAATGGCTGGCGAAGCGCAAGGGCGCGGTTGAAAAACCGGTGACCGCATCGAGCGCGAGGCGGATCATCTTGCCCAGCGGATAATTGGTTTCCCCGGCCAGGCGCTCGGCCCGGTCATACGGGAAGGGAATCTGCTTGAAGCCGACCCAGGCGACCATGCCGCGAATGAAGCGCGCCTGTTCGGGCATCGAGAGAAACGCATCGAGCGCGCGCCTGCTCATCAAGCGGAAATCACCGGTGTCGAGCGGGATGGCGGTGTCGGTGACGCGGTCGAGCAAGCGATAGAAAGCGGCGGCGGTGGCTTTCTTGAACAGTGTCTCGCCCTCGCGCTTGCGGCGCACGGCATAGACGACATCGGCCCCCTGCGCGGCCATTGCGGCGCGCATGTCGCTCAGCAATTCAGGCGGGTCCTGCAAATCGGCGTCGATGATCAGGATCTGCGCGCCCGAGCACAGATCGAGCCCGGCGGTGAGCGCAAGCTGGTGGCCGTGGTTGCGCGACAGGTTGATGACGACCAGCCGTGGGTCATCGGCGGCAAGGCGCTGCATCTCGCCCCAGCTATCGTCGCGGGAACCGTCGTTGATGAACAGGATTTCGTAATCATCCCCGACCGCAGCGCGCGCGGCGGCGGTGACGCGCGCGTGCAGCACGGCAAGGCACGCGGCTTCGTTATAGCAGGGAATGACAACGGATAACGCTGGGGGGGATATGGGACGCGACATGTGCGCTGAATAGCGTGTCGTCACGGCCCCGTCATGGAGAAGTTGCGCGGCGGGGAAAGATCAGACCCGCACCACGCTGTTGACCGCGTCCGCCGCGCGCAGCGCCCCGATGACGTGCATCAGATGGTGGACATCATGCACTTCCACATCGATCGTGTTGGTGTGAAAACCGGTGTCGCGATTGTCGAGCCGCAAATTGACGATATTGGCCTTTTGCGCGCCGATGATCGTCGCGATCGTGCCGAGCGCGCCGGGCTCGTTCTTGACCTCGACCGAGATGCGGCCGGTCGCGCCTTCGGTCTTGTCGCCCCATGACAGATCGACCCAATCGGCATCGTCGGCGGCGGCGAGGATCGGGCAATCGATCGTGTGCACCTCGATCCCCGCATCGGGGCGGCGCAAGCCGACGATGCGGTCGCCGGGCACCGGATGGCAGCATTCGGCGAGATCGAAGGCGACCCCGGCGGTCAGCCCGCGAATCGAGATCGCGCTCGATTGCGGCGGCAAGTCGCGCAACGCATCGGCACCGGCCGAACCCGGCATCAGCGCCTCCATCACCGCCGCATCGGGCAAGCGACGGCGCGCGATCGCTTCGAGCAAGGCGGCTTCGTCCGCGACCTTCAGCCGCTGCATCGCCATCGCTTGCGCATTGCCGGCGAGCGGGGCGGGCAGGCGCGAGACGAGCTCGTCATACATCTTGCGGCCGAGCGCCTGCGTCTCGACGCGTTCCTTGTGCCGCAAATGCCGCCGGATCGCGGCGCGCGCCTTGCCCGTGATCGCGAAGTTCAGCCAATTGGCCTGCGGCTCCTGCGCCTTGGAGCGCAGGATCTGCACCTGATCACCATTTTCGATCGTCGTGCGCAGCGGCACGACGCGGCCGTTGATCTTGGCCCCGACCGCCTGATCGCCGAGATCGGTATGGACGGCGTAGGCAAAGTCGATTGGCGACGCGCCTTTGGGCAGTTGGTGCAATTCGCCCTTGGGGGTGAAGGCGAAGATGCGATCCTGGTACATCGCCATCTTGGTATGTTCGAGCAGCTCCTCAGGGCTCTCGGCATTGTCGAGGATTTCGACCAGATCGCGAATCCAGCTGACCTGTGCGTCGGGCCGGACCTTGTCCTGTTTGTAAGCCCAGTGCGCGGCGAGGCCGAGTTCGGCCTCTTCGTGCATGCCGTGCGTGCGGATCTGGATCTCGACGCGGGTATTGTCGGCGTGGATCACGCTGGTGTGGAGCGAGCGATAGCCGTTGCGCTTGGGGGTCGAGATATAATCCTTGAAACGCCCCGGCACCATCGGCCAGCGGCGATGGATCACGCCCAGCGCCGCATAACAGGCTTCCTCGCTCGGCACGATCGCCCGGAAGGCCATGATATCGCTCAATTGTTCGAAGCTGATATGGCGCTCGGCCATCTTTTTCCAGATCGAATAGGGATGCTTTTCGCGGCCCGAAATTTCCGCTTCGATCCCTGCGCGCGAGAGCAGCAGTTTTAGGCCCGATCCGATCTTGGCGATGCGGTCGCCGCCGCCTTCTTTCAACTGGGCGAGGCGCTTGGTGATCGATTCATACGCTTCGGGTTCAAGCTGTGCGAAGGCGAGCGTCTGCATCTCCTTCATGAATTCATACATGCCGATCCGCTCGGCGAGCGGGGCGTAGATGTCCATGGTCTCGCGCGCGATGCGTTTGCGCTTGTCGGGATTCTTGATGAAATGCAGCGTGCGCATATTGTGCAGCCGGTCGGCGAGCTTGACCAGCAGCACGCGAATATCGTCCGACATCGCCAGCAGGAATTTGCGCAGATTCTCGGCGGCGCGTTCATTCTCGGTCTGCGCTTCGATCTTGGACAGCTTGGTGACGCCATCGACCAGCCGCGCGACCGAGGGGCCGAACAGCCGGGTAATCTCTTCAGGCGTGGCGACGGTATCTTCGATGGTGTCGTGCAGGATCGCGGTCGCGATCGTCTCATCATCGAGATGCAGATCGGTCAGGATGCCGGCCACCTCGATCGGGTGGCTGAAATAGGGATCGCCATTGGCGCGCTTCTGGCTGCCATGCGCCTGCATCGAAAACACGTAAGCGCGGTTGAGCAGTGCCTCATTGGCGGTGGGATCGTAATCGAGGACCCGATCGACGAGTTCATATTGACGTAGCATCTAGCGCCCAAGATGGCGTCGGAGGCTGTTGCTTTGCAACATGTTTAGCCGACGGGCCAAAAAAAGCCCCTCCCGCGCGGGCGCGGAAGGGGCAATGCACCTCTCGGGGAGGATGCTTATTTGGCGCGAGCGTTGCACTTGGCGAGCGCATCGGCGTCAAAGGCCTTATCCGCAGCGGTGAAGGCCGAAAGCTTGCCAGCGCGCTGTGCCACCATTTCGCACACGATGACGTCGCGCTGCGGGCCCTTGGCGGCGGTGAAGGCGGTGTTGTTCCACTTCCACAGCGTTCCGCTGGTGATGAGCACGGTCTTGGTGGGGGCGGCGACCGGGGTGGCGGCGTAATATGCGGCGTCGTCGGCGGCATGGGCGGCCATCGGCGCGAGCAAAGTGGCCGAGGCCAGAACGGCGGCGGCGGCGAGCGTACGAATCATGGCGACGGTCCTCATAAATCAGTTGCTAAGGGCCACCTAAATGCTGCACATGCGAGTTGCAAGTAGAAACGTATATTTCAGTCCCATGACGGGTGAAGATGGGATAAGGTTGACGATTATGGACGAAAAACTGCGCGAACCCTTGCGGGAACTGGTCAAGTGCAGCCTGCCCGCGGCGCTGGAGGCGATGGGGGAACGCTGGAGCTTCATGATCCTGCGCGCCGCGTTTAACGGCTTGCACCATTTCGAGCAGTTCCAGTCCGAACTGGGCATTGCGCGCAACATTCTCGCCAACCGGCTGGGGCGACTGGTCGATCATGGCATCTTGACCCGCACGGCGATGCCCGAGGATCGGCGCAAGATTCAATATGAACTGACCGAAAAGGGCACGGCGTTGCTGCCGACGATGCTCGCGCTGCGGCAATGGGGCGAGCGCTGGGAAACCGGCTTTCGCGCGAGCCCGGTGCTGGTCGACAAGCGCGACATGCGCCCGATCGCGCCGATCGAGGTCCGTGCCTGGGATGGCCGGGTGCTGACCAAGCCCGACTTACTATGGGCGCTGCCCGAAGACGTCAATTATGACGAACAGGCGTTGCGCGCCGCCGAGTAAGTCGCGGGGGCTGCGACGAAACGCCCTGTAGATTCGCCGATCGATCTTGCGTATCGGTGCTGCGTGGCAAGCCTTCACACCTTAGCCAATCCGGCGCGTTTCCTCAAACTGGCGCGTCCGTTGACGCCGCCGCTCTTCTGGGCGGGCGTGCTGTTGATCGCTTACGGCGTGTGGGGCGGGCTGGCGCGGACTCCGCCCGATTACCTGCAGGGCGAGACGGTGCGCATCCTCTACATTCACGTGCCGACGGCATGGCTCGGCATGGCCGGGTGGAGCGGGATCGCGGTGTCGTCGCTGACCTTTCTGGTGTGGCGGCATCCGCTGGCGATGATCGCGGCGCGCGCGATCGCGCTGCCCGGTGCGGCGTTTGCCGCCTTGTGCCTGGCGACCGGATCGATCTGGGGGCGACCGACCTGGGGCACGTGGTGGCAATGGGACGGGCGGCTGACCTCGATGCTGCTGCTGTTCTTCGTCTATCTGGGGTTCATGGCGCTGCTGCGCGCCGATGACGATCGCGGCGGCGACGGCCGTATTCCCGCCATTTACGGCCTGGCGGGATCGGTGCTGTTGCCGATCATCCGCTATTCGGTGGTGTGGTGGAACACGCTGCATCAGGGGCAGAGCATCGGCCTCACCTCCTCCAAGATCGATGCGACGATCCTGTGGCCGTTATGGTTCACGCTCAGCGGTTTCACCTGTTTCTTCGCCGCGATCGTGCTGATGCGGATGCGCACGATCCTCGCGCGGACCAAGGCCGAGGCGCGGATGCGGCGGATGGCGCATGTCGTGGAGGTGGGCGCATGAACCCCTGGCCGTTCGTGATCGCCGCTTACGTCCTGACCGGCGTGGTCGCGGTCGGGCTGGCGGTGTGGAGCTATGCCGCGATGCGGCGGAGCGAGAAACGATGAAGGCCAAGCATCAACGCCTCACGCTGGTGGTGCTTGCGCTCGCGGCCGTTGGCGGGGCGAGCGTGCTGGCGCTGTCGGCGCTGAAGGACCAGGCGGCGTTCTTTTATGCGCCGGGCGATGTGAAGAAGGACGGGCTTCCGCTCGGGCGCGCGGTGCGGCTGGGCGGGATGGTGGCGGATCATTCGATCCAGCGTTTGCCCGATGGCGTTTCGATGCGCTTTGTCGTGACCGATGGCGTGGCGACGGTGCCGGTCGCGTTCAAGGGCATTGCGCCCGATCTGTTCCGCGAGAAATCGGGCGTGGTGGCGGAAGGATCGTTCAACCCCGATGGCAGCTTCACCGCGACCAATTTGCTCGCCAAGCATGACGAGAAATACATGCCGCCGGAAATTGCGGGCAAGATGCACGAAACCAAGACGCTGAAACAATGATCGGTCTGGCAACGCGCACTTGTCTTGCTCCGTCACCCCGGGCTTGTCCCGGGGTCCACCGCGCCGCGTGCCGTGTCCATGCGGTTGGGTGGACCCCGGGACAAGCCCGGGGTGACGCGTACGGCGTAATGCGCGGGTTGCCAGAGCAATGATCGCCGAAGCCGGTCTTGCCGCCTTGTGGTTCGCCGCCGCGCTCGCGCTGTTGCAATTGGTGCTGGCGGCTTTGGGCGTGTGGCGGAGCAGTCGTTTTTCCGTTCGCCCTGAGCTTGTCGAAGGGCACCGCGCAGCGGGCGAGCGGCCTCCCGTTGCGCAGGGGGCTTCGACAGGCTCAGCCCGAACGGCGGAAGAGGGCGACGCCGCGAAGCGCGTGCTGACCGACGAGATCATGGCCGCCGTGCGCCCGGTGGCGGTGGTGCAGGGGCTGCTGGTTTTGCTGGCGATGCTGCTGCTGATCACCGTGTTCGCGCGCAGCGACATGTCGGTGCTGCTGGTCGCGGAGAACAGCCATTCGGACAAGCCGATGCTGTACAAGATCGCCGGTGCCTGGGGCAATCACGAAGGCTCGATGCTGCTGTGGGTGACGATCCTCGGCATGGCCGGGGCGGCGGTGGCGTTGCTCGAACGCACGCTCGCCAAGCCGACGCTGATCGCGACGCTGGGCGCGCAAGCCGCGATTGCGCTTGGCTTTTACGCCTTCCTGCTGTTCGCCTCCAATCCGTTCGCGCGGATCGATCCCGCCCCCGCCGATGGCAATGGCCTCAACCCGTTGCTGCAGGACCCCGGCCTCGCCTTCCATCCGCCGACCTTGTACATTGGTTATGTCGGCATCTCGATCGCGTTCTCCTTCGCGGTCGGCGCGATGATCACGCGCGATGTTGGTCCGGCCTTTGCCCGTGCGATGCGCCCGTGGGTGCTGGGGGCGTGGATATTCCTGACGCTTGGCATCACGGCGGGCTCTTACTGGGCCTATTATGAGCTGGGCTGGGGCGGCTGGTGGTTCTGGGACCCGGTCGAGAATGCCTCGCTGATGCCGTGGCTGGCGGCAACCGCGCTGCTGCATTCGGTGACGGTGCTGGCGACGCGCGATGGCTTGCGCGCCTGGACGCTGATGCTGGCGGTGGTCGCTTTCTCGATGTCGATGATCGGCACCTTCCTGGTGCGGTCGGGCATCCTCACCAGCGTGCATGCCTTTGCGGTCGATCCGACGCGGGGCAGTTTCATTCTGGCATTGCTCGCGCTCTATATCGGCGGCGCGATGCTGTTGTTTGCGTTGCGCGTCGGCACGGTCAAGCAAGGCAATGGCTTTGATTTCGTCAGCCGCGAAGGCGCGTTGATCGCCAACAATCTGTTGCTGACGGTGATTTTGGGGATCGTGCTGATCGGCACGCTCTACCCGATCGTGGCGGCAGCGTTCGGCACGCAATTGTCGGTCGGCCCGCCCTTTTTCGACAAAGCTGCGGGGCCGGTGGCTTTGGTGCTGGTGGCGGTGATGGCGGCGGGGCCGCTGCTGCGCTGGCGACGCGATACGCTGGCGGCTTTGTTCGCGCGGATGACGGTACCGGTCGCCGCGACGGGGGTGATGCTGATCCTGCTGGCGACGATCGGTGGGGTCGCCTTGCTGCCGATGCTCGGGCTGGCACTGTCGGCGGGGCTGGCGGTGGCGAGCGTCGCACCTTTGTGGAAGCGCAACCTGCGTCGCACGCCGCTGTTCACCTATGGCATGGTGGTGGCGCATCTCGGCATTGGGGTAAGCCTGGCCGGCATGGCGTGTGATACTGCGTTTACGCAGGCGACCTTGGTCGCGGCGCGCGTCGGCGAGCCGCAGCATGTCGGGCCGTTCACGGTGACGCTCGACGGGATCAAGCCGGTGATCGGGCCGAACTGGTCGGCGCTGGAGGCGCGGCTCAGCGCGCGGCGGGGTGAGGATGGCGCGGTCTTCTATCTGCGGCCGCAGTCGCGCTATTTCGCCAATCCGGTGACGGTGACGAGCGAATCGGCGATCGCGACGCGCTGGGACGGGCAGCTTTATACTGTGCTGGGCGAGCCGGACGGGACCGGACGCTGGCAATTGCGGCTGTGGTGGAAGCCGTTCGTGACGCTGATCTGGTTTGGCGGCGCGTTGATTGCGATCGGCGGCGCGCTGTCGCTGCTCGGGCGGCTGGCGCGCGGGCGGCGCGCGGCGCTGCGCGAGGCGTACGCATGAAGCGGCTGCTGATCTGGGTGCCGTTCCTCGCGGTAGTGGCCGTGTTCGCGGTGATCGGCTGGGGACTGTACAAGCCCGCCGACCGCACCGTCCATTCGGCCTTGGTCGGGCAGCCTTTGCCCAAATTCAATTTGCCGCCGATCGTGCCAGGCAAGCCGGGGCTGGCGACGACCGCCTTCGCCACGGGCAAGCCGCGGCTGCTCAATGTGTTCGCCAGCTGGTGCATCCCGTGCATCGCCGAGGCCCCCAAATTGCTCGCACTCAAGCAAGCGGGCGTCGAGATCGACGCCGTCGCGATCCGCGATACGCCCGCTGCCATCGCCGATTTCCTCGCGCGCAATGGCGATCCGTATGCCGCGATTGGCGACGACAAGGTGAGCGCGGTGCAGCTCGCGCTCGGATCATCGGGCGTGCCCGAAACCTTCGTCATCGGTGGTGATGGGCGGATCGTGCTGCAGCATGTCGGCGATATTCGCGACGAGGACGTGCCGGGCTTGATCGCTGCCGTCAGGAACGCGCGGTGAGGTGGCTGGCGCTCTGGCTGCTGGTGCTGGCAGGGCCTGCCTTGGCCGACAGCAAGCAACCGCCCGCGCCGCTTGCCAATGTCCAGCTCAAGGACCCGGCGCAGGAGGCCAAGGCGCAGGCGCTGATGCTGACGCTGCGCTGCGTGGTGTGCCAGGGCCAGTCGATCGCCGACAGCAATGCCGAGATGGCGGGCGATATGCGCTCGCTGGTGCGCACGCGCATCGCTGCCGGGGAAAGCCCCGAGACGATCCGGGCGTGGCTGGTCGCGCGCTATGGCGATTATGTCAGTTACGATCCGCCACTGAGCGCGGTCACCGCGCCGCTGTGGATTACGCCGCTGGTGCTGCTGGCGCTTGGCGCATGGCTCGCGCGGGCGAGCTTCAAGAAGCGGCGGCGGGTATGAACTGGGTGATCCTGCTGCTGGTGGGGATTGCCACGACCGGCCTGTTATGGGCGCTGGGCGTATCGCGGCGCTTGTGGACGATTGCGGGCGCGGCGCTGATGCTGGGGGCTGCAGGCTTTGCCGCGCAGGGGCCACGCCATCTAACGGGCAAGCCGGTTGCGGCCAATGTCGAACCGATCGTGATCGATCCCGGCATGGTGGCGTTTCGCGACGCCGTATTCGCGCCGTCGCCCGCCGACGGCCTGGCGCTGGCGAGCGCCGATGCGCGGTTGCGCGAGGGGGATGCGCGGGGCGCGATCGCAGGGTTGGCGCGCGATCTCGCGGCACGGCCCGACGATGCGGTGCTGTGGACCGCGCTTGGCTATACGCTGGCGCTGCACGATCATGGGCTGTCGCCGTCCGCCAAATTCGCCTTTCGCCGCGCGGTCACGCTGGCCCCGGGAACGCCCGGCCCCGCCTTCTTCCTGGGCATGGCGCAGGTCGATGCGGGGGATGTGGCTGCGGCACGCCCGGCCTGGGCTTATGCGCTCTCGGTGACCCCGGCCAACGCGCCCTACCGCCCCGATATTGCCGAGCGCATCGCGGCGATCGACCAGTTTATCAAGATGGCGGCGGTGCGGCGGGCGCTGAGTGGCGATCCTCGCCAAACGGGCCGTTAAGCCGGACGATCGCGGCGTTGAGCACCGCAGCAAAGCTGACCCACAGGAAATAGGGCAGGATCAACACCGCCGCAAAAGGCGAGATCGGCCATAGCCCGACGAGCAATGCGACCAGCGAGCCCCACAGGAACACCACTTCGACCAGCGCCCAATCCGGCCGACGGAGGGCGAAGAACAGCGGGCTCCACAGGAAATGGAACACCGCGTTGACCGCGAACAGGATGATCACCGCTTGCCGCGTCGCGGCATCGGGCGCGATCACCCAGGCGGTGGCACCGGACCAGGCCGCCAGCCCGAGAATCACCGTCCAGGCCGGGCCGAACAACCAATTGGGTGGCTGCCATGGCGGCTTGCGCAAGGCGTGATACCAGGGGCCGATCGGGGTGGCGAGGCCCCCTACGACCAGCAGGACGACGGCACAGCCCAAGGCGACATAAAGCGGATTCATCGGCGTCCCGTCGTGTTTGGACGTGCTAACGCAGCACTGTCCACTTGTCGCGTGTCAAGCAAGTGGTACACATGGCGTATGCGCATGTCTTTTCCTTTTTCCGCGATCGTCGGCCAGGACGAGATGAAACTGGCATTGCTGCTCGCCGCTGTCGATGCGCGAATCGGTGGGGTGATGGTGTTCGGCGATCGCGGCACCGGAAAATCCACCGCAGTGCGCGCGCTCGCGACGCTTTTGCCGCCGGTGCCTGCGTCGCAAGCGGGGTTTCAGTCGAGCGAGCTGCCACCGCCCGCGCCCAAGGCGATGGTGCCGGTGCCGTTCGTCGATTTGCCGCTGGGCGCGACCGAGGACCGGGTGGTCGGCGCGCTGGACCTGGAGCGCGCGTTGGGGGCGGGGGTCAAGGCGTTCGAGCCGGGTCTGCTCGCGCGGGCCAATGGCGGGTTCCTCTATATCGACGAGGTCAATCTGCTCGAGGATCACATCGTCGATTTGCTGCTGGATGTCGCGGCGTCGGGTGAGAATGTCGTCGAGCGCGAGGGGCTGTCGGTGCGGCATCCGGCGCGCTTTGTGCTGGTTGGCAGCGGCAATCCCGAAGAGGGCGAGTTGCGGCCGCAATTGCTTGATCGTTTCGGGCTCTCGGTCGAGGTGCGCACGCCGCAGGACCTCGCGACGCGCGTGGAAATCCTCAAACGCTGCGACGCGTTCGAACGCGCGCCCGAGGCCTTCGTCGAAAGCTGGCGCTCGGCCGAGAAGAAAACGCTCAAACGCATCGCGCGCGGGCGCGCGGCGGTGGGGCAAGTCACGATGCCCGATGCGATGCTGGCGCGCGCCTCCAGCCTGTGCATGGCGGTGGGGGCGGATGGTTTACGCGGGGAATTGACCCTTATGCGGGCGGCGCGCGCCTTGGCGGCGCTGGACGGTGCTGCGGCGGTTACGACGGATCATATTGCGCGCGTGGCCCCGCTGGCGCTGCGCCATCGCTTGCGGCGCGGGGTGCTGGACGAGACCGGATCGACGGTGCGGATCACGCGGGCGCTGGAGGAACTGGCGGCGTGACCGATGTCGCGCCGCCGCACGCGGGGGCGCTCGACGACGCACTGCTCGCCGCGCGGCTATGTGCCTATGATCCGGTCGGCCTGGGGGGGATGATCCTGCGCGGCGGGGGCGACTTGCGCGATGCGGTGGTGGCGGCGCTGCGCCAGGCGTTGCCAGAGGGCGCGCCGCTGCGACGGATTCCGCCGCATGTCGACGATGCCGCCTTGCTCGGTGGGCTCGATCTTGGCGCGACGCTCGCGCACGGGCGACCGCTGCGCCAGCAGGGCGTGCTGGCGGCGGCCGATGGCGGCGTGGCGGTGCTGCCGATGGCCGAGCGGATGGGCGATGCGACCGCCGCGCGGATCGCGGCGGTGCTGGATCAAGGCGAGATCGACGGCGCGCCCGCGCGCGTGGCGGTGGTGGCGTTTGACGACGGCGTCGAGGATGAAGCGCCGCCGATGGCGCTAATCGAGCGGCTCGCGTTCCGGATCGATCTTGGCGACTGTCGGCCTTGCCCGATTGCGCCGGGGCAACCGGTTGCGCGGGCGGCGTCGGTGGCAGTGCCGACGGACATGCTGGAAGCGATTGCCGGGACGGCGCTGGCGCTCGGGATCGATTCGGCGCGCGCGCCTTTGTTTGCGTTGCGGGCGGCTATGGCGGCGGCTGCGCTGGACGGGCGCGATGTGGTTCGCGAGGCCGATGTGATCGTGGCGGTGCGGCTGGTGCTCGCCCCGCGCGCGACGCGGATGCCCGCGCCGCCCGAGCAGGAGCAGGCGAGCGCGCCGCCGCCGCCCGACGATGGCGGGCAGAGCGATTCGGGCGAGGAGGAGCAGGCCGCGCGGCAAGCGCTCGACGACGTGGTGCTGGCGGCGGCGCTGGCGGCGTTGCCGCGCGATGTGCTGGAACAGCTTGCCGCCGGGCGCACGCGCAGCCGTGCGGGAGGCGCGCGGGGCGCGGGGGAGCGTCGCCAGTCGGCGCAGCGCGGTCGACCGCTGGGCGCGCGCGCCGGGGTTCCGCGCGGGGGGCTGCGCTTGAGCGTAATCGATACGCTGCGCGCCGCGGCACCCTGGCAGCGCCTGCGCGCGCGCGGCGATGGGCCGGTCCGCATCCGCCGCGCCGACCTGCACATCCGCCGTTTTGAAACGCGCGCGGAAACGCTGACGATCTTCGCGGTCGATGCTTCCGGATCGTCGGCGGCGGCGCGGCTGGCCGAGGCGAAGGGCGCGGTCGAGCTGTTACTGGCGGAGGCCTATGTCAAACGCGCGCAAGTGGCGCTGGTGGCGTTTCGCGGGATGGCGGCGGAGACGCTGCTGCCGCCGACGCGATCGCTGACGCGCGCGCGGCGCGCCTTGGCCGAGCTGCCGGGCGGCGGCGGCACGCCACTGGCGGCGGGGCTGGCGGCGGCGCGGGGCTTGGCCGAAGCGGCACGCACGCGGGGCCGCACGCCGTTTATCGTGGTGTTGACCGACGGGCGCGCCAATGTCGCGGCGGACGGATCGACCCAGCGCGAGCAGGCCGAGCGCGATGCCGAGGATGCTGCGCGCGCGATCGGCCAGGCCGCGATTGGCGCGGCGTTCGTCGATACCTCGGCGCGGCCACGGCCCGAGGGTGCGCGGCTCGCGCTGGCGATGGGCGCGCGCTACCTGCCCTTGCCGCGCGCCGATGCCGCAGCGATGCACCGCGCCGTCACCGCAGCGCAGGCACGATGAGCCGCGCGCAGTGGGAGCAAGAGGGCCGCGACTGGCCCAATCGCGGCACCAGCCGGTTCGTCGACACCGGGCGGATGCGCTGGCATGTGCAGATGATGGGGGCGGGGCCGGTGCTATTGCTGCTGCACGGCACGGGAGCGGCGACGCATAGCTGGCGTGATCTCGCACCGGTGCTGGCGCGGCAGTTTACCGTGGTGGCATTCGATCTGCCGGGGCACGGCTTCACCACCGGGCGGCCGTCCGGTGGGCTGTCAATGGGGGCGATGGCCAAGGCGGTAGCCGATCTGCTGGGGCATCTGGGTATCGTGCCCGATGCTCTTGTCGGCCATTCGGCAGGTGCGGCGATCGCGCTCCGGATGGTGTTGGACGGCCATGCTGCTCCAGCGGCGGTGGTGGGGCTTGGCCCGGCGCTGATGCCGTTTCCGGGCCTCGCGGCGACGCTGTTTCCGACGCTTGCGCGGCTGGTGTTCGTCAATCCGTTTGCGCCGCACATCTTCGCGGCAATGGCGCGCACGCCCGGCGAGGCGGGGCGCTTTCTCGAGCGCAGTACGGGCTCGCGGATCGATGCCGCCGGGGTCGAATATTACCGGCGGCTGTTCGCCACCTCCGACCATTGCGCGGGGGCGATCACGATGATGGCCGATTGGGATCTGGCGTCGCTGGCGCGCGATTTGCCGCGTGTGGAAACGTCCGTCTTGTTGCTCCACGGCGCGCAGGATGCGGCGATCCCGCGTTCGTCGGTCGAGGCGGCGGCGGGGCTGATGCCACATGCCCGGCTCCAGATGTTACCGGGCCTCGGCCACCTCGCCCATGAAGAACACGCCGAGGAGGTCGCGGCGATCATCACGCGGTTCGCCGGGGCGGCCGCGTGAGGCACACCGCCTTCGCCTTGCTCGACATGGTGATCGTCGGCGTCCCCGCGCTTGGCTGGGGCATTTGGCAATGGGTGTCGACCACGCGAGAGATCGCGCGCGACCGGGCGAGCCAAAACGATGAAGGCCCCTCACCAGAGCGCTCGGGGCATCCGATAGGGGAGCATCGACTGGACGATCGGTGAGCGGAAGCGGCCGAGCGACAGGCTCTCATGCACCGCGCGCACCTCCTCCCCAAACAGCCGCGTCTGCAATGCCGAGCGCGCGTAAAAGGGCGCGTCGATCCAGGTCTTGACGATGCGCGGCGTCGCCCCGGCATCGGCGCGGGTTGCGCGATCGACCAGCCAACCGGTGCGCGGGAGCCGCACGCGTGGCGGCGGCGCGACATCGTGCCAGCGCCCTTGCCGGTCGAACTTCAGCGCCAGCTCGAACGGATCGCCGCCGCGCCTGCGCCCTTCATAGAGCACCGCGACATCTTCCTTGAGATGCGCGCGCGCCCAATGCCAATCGTCAAAACCGGTTTCGAGCGGCTCGTCGCCGAAGTTCGAATCGAAATAGCCCGCGCCGGTCCAGTGCGTGTCGGGGTGGGTCATCGCGACCTCCACCCGTGCGCGCGGCGCGACCGGGTGCCAGCGGTGGCAGGCGGCGGGATCGAGCGCGAAGGCGGTGGTGCCGATCGCGCCGGGGCGCAGCTTGATTTGGCCGCGCACCTTATAGGGCAGGGGCGCGGAAATTTCGGCAATGTCGATGACGAGCGTGTCGCCATCCCAGTGCAAGGCACTTGGCCCCACCGCGAAGCAATCGCGGTCGCGCGACACGCGCGCTTCGCCGCGCTCGGTCATTGCCCAGGCCCCAGCGCGGGGGCCGGTGAGCGAGATGTTGATGGCGCAGTGATTGTCGGGGCGTCGCCGGCCCGACAGGCGGTAATAAGGCGAGAAGACCGAACCGACAAAGGCGATGACGGTCAGGCCGAAACGGCCGTCGTCGCTGGTCGCGTCGACATACCACCAGGCATAGCCGCCGGGCTCGACCGCGCCGTCAAAGCGTGGTCCTTGAGCAGGCATGCGACGGCTAGGCGGGCGGACAAGGCCGCCATCGGGACGCCCGCGCCCGGATGGGTACTCCCGCCCGCGCAATAAAGCCCAGGGATCCGTGTCCGGCTGCCGGGGCGCCGGAAGGACGCCGCCCACCCGTGCGAGGCCGGTCCATAAAGGGCTCCACCCGTCCGTGGGAACAGTGCTTCGAAGTCGCTCGGCGTGGTCAGCACCGTTGCCGAATCGGGGCGGTCCAGCGTCAGGCCAGCGCGCTCCAGCATGGCGTGCATCAGCTTCGTGCATTGCTCTGTCTCCGCTTGGGTGAGCCGGTGGGTGTCGCCATTGGGCGGCGCGTTGAGGATGATCTGCAGGCGTTCGGGGCCGCCGGGATGCGCAGGGGCTTCATCGCCACCCCGGTCCTGCGCGCAGACATAGAGGCTGGGCGCGGCGGGGAGCCGCCCGCGCGCGAGGGCGGTGAATTCGGCGGGGTAATCGCTGGAGAAGAAGACATTGTGGCGCGCGAGCGGGAAGCCGCTGGTGCGCGCGGTCGCGCACCACACCAGGGCCGAAAGCGAACGTCGCGCGGGGGGCAGGGCTGGCACCGCGCGGCGCACCGCCGGGCCGAACGCCCCTGCGGCCAGTGCGGCCGGATCGGCATTACACACCACGCTATCGGCGGCGATACGCTCGCCCGAGGCGAGCACCACCCCGGCGGCGCGGCGGCGTTCGACCACGATCTCGCGCACGGGGGCCGCATAGCGGAAGGTGGCGCCGTTTTGGCGGGCGAGCGCCTCCAGCGCGCGGGCGAGCGCGTGCATCCCGCCGTCGACCAGCCACACGCCGCTCGCCTCGACATGCGCGATCAGCATCAGCGTGGCCGGGCAGGCGAAGGGCGAGGAGCCGCAATAGGTGGCGTAGCGCCCGAACAATTGCCGCAAGCGCGGATCCTGAAAATGCTCGCTCAGCGCGCGCCACAGCGACTCATAAGGGCGGATGCGGGTGAGATCGGCAAAGCCGCGCAGCCCCATCCGCCAGGTCAGCCCGAGCGGGTTGGTCTGCGGCGCGTGCAGGAACGGGCGGTCGAGCGTGTCGAAGATGCGCTTGGCCTCGGCGCGGAACGCGCGATAGCCGCGCGCTGCGTCCGCTCCGGCAAAGGCGCCGATCGCGGCTTCGCTGGCCTCCGCTTCGGCGAACAGGTCCAGCCGATCCTCCCCCCAGGCGTGGCGCGCGAGGATGGTGGCGGGGCGCAACGAGACGTGCGCGTCGAGCGCGCTGCCGCAGGCGGCGAAAATCTCGTCGAACACCGCGCGCAGCGTGAACACCGTCGGCCCGGCATCGATCGCACGGCCACCTGCGGTGACGGTGCGCAGCTTGCCGCCGGGGGCGTGCGCCGCCTCGACCACCGTCACCCTTTGCCCGCGCGCGGCGAGCAAGGCGGCACTGACCAGGCCACCTATGCCTGCGCCGATGATCACCGTGCCGTGCGTCGCCATAGCCTGTCCCTCGCGACGGTTGACGGATTCGTTTATGTCCAGTCAACTGGACACTAAGTGTTGTCCAGGATGGTGCGCATGTCAAAGGGTCTCGTTGTTGGGCTGCACCATCGCTTCGTCGCGGCGCGCAACCGCGTGCTCGCCTCGCCCGGCTTCCAGCGCTTTGCCGCACGCTGCTGGTTGACCCGCCCGGTGGCGCGGCGGCGGGCGCGGCGGCTGTTCGATCTGGTGGCGGGGTTCGTTTATTCGCAAACTTTGGCGGCGTGCCTGGAGACTGGGCTGATCGCGCTGCTCGCGGAGGAGACGCAGGCGAGCGCGGCGATCGCCGCGCGCATCGGCCTGTCGCACGAGGCCACGCTGCGGCTGTTGCGCGCCGGGGCGGCGATCGGGCTGGTCGAGCGAGTCGGCGACCGCTGGACGCTGGGCAGCGACGGCGCGGCGCTGCGCGGCAATGGCGGGATTGCAGAGATGGTGGCGCATCACCGCTTGCTCTACGCCGATCTCGCCGATCCGGTGGCGCTGCTGCGCGGGGAGCGCGCGGGCACGCTGGCGGGCTATTGGGACTATGACAAAGCAAGCGACTCGGATGCGGCGGTGGCGGCACCCTATTCGCGGCTGATGGCGGCGTCGCAGCCGCTGGTCGCCGCGCAAATCCTCGATTGTTATCGCTTTGCGCGGCATCGGCGGCTGCTCGATGTCGGTGGCGGCGAGGGGCGTTTCCTCGAGTCGGTCGGGGCGCGTGTCGCGGGGCTGGAGCTTGCTCTGTTCGATTTGCCAGCAGTCGGTGCACGTGCGCAAACGCGCTTGGACTCGGCGGGGCTTGGCGATCGCGTGACGATCCATAGCGGCAGTTTTCTGGTCGATCCGCTGCCGGCGGGGCATGATCTGATCACGCTGGTGCGCGTGCTGCACGACCATGACGATGCGCCCGCGCTGGCGCTGCTGCGCGCGGTCCACGCTGCGCTCCCGCCCGGCGGACGGCTGCTGATCGCCGAGCCGATGGCGGGCACACCCGGCGCCGAGCCGGCGGGCGACGCCTATTTCGGCCTGTATCTGCTCGCGATGGGATCGGGCCGTCCGCGCACGCCGCGCGAAATCGGCGCGATTCTGGCGGCGGCGGGGTTCCGCACCAGCCGCCTGGTCGTCACCGCGCTGCCGCTGACCTGCCGTGTCATGATCGCCTGTCGTTGACCTTCGTCAATTCACATTGACATTCAATAGTGTCCATATAAACTGACACTCTAAGCAGGACGTAGCGGCGCGCGACGGGGAGGATGCACGGTGGAAACACTGGCGGTGGTTTTGGAGGCTCCGGGGGACATTGCCCTGCGCAGCCTCACGCTCACCGCCCTCGGCGCGGGCGACGTGCTGATCGATGTCGCCTGGAGCGGGATCAGTTCGGGCACCGAAAAGCTGTTCTGGTCGGGCCGGATGCCGTCTTTCCCGGGCATGGGCTATCCGCTGGTGCCGGGCTATGAATCGATCGGGCGGATCGTCGATGCCGGGGGCGAGGTGCGCGGGCGGCTGGGGGAATGGGTGTTCGTGCCCGGCGCGAGTTGCTACGCCGATGCGCGCGGGCTGTTCGGCGGTACGGCCCGCCGCGTGATCCTGCCCGCCGCGCGCGCGCTGCCGGTCGACGAGAGGCTTGGTGCTGACGGCATCCTGATCGCGCTGGCGGCGACGGCGCATCATGCGGTGGCCGGGGGCGCGGTGCCGCAGCTCGTGATCGGGCATGGCATTCTTGGTCGCCTGATCGCGCGGATCGTGATCGCGCTCGGGGCTCCGCCGCCGACGGTGTGGGAAACCAATGCCGATCGCCGCGCGAGCCAGGGTTATGCGGTGCTCGCCCCCGAGGCCGATGCGCGGCGCGATTATCTCACGGTGTGCGACGCAAGCGGAGCCGCCGATCTGCTCGACACGCTGGTGCCGCGAATCGCCAGGGGCGGCGAGATCGTGCTGGCGGGCTTTTACGACCGCCTCTCCTTCGCCTTTGCCCCCGCTTTTCAGCGCGAGGCGCGGTTGCGCATTTCGGCCGAATTCACGCCCGCGGACGTGGCCGCGGTCAGCACCTTGATCGCAAGCGGCGCGCTCCGGCTCGACGGGCTGATCAGCCATGTCCGCCCGGCCGAGGAGGCGCGCACCGCTTATCCCGCCGCGTTCGATGATCCCGCCTGCCTGAAAATGGTCCTCGATTGGAGACACGTATGAGTATGCTCGATCCAGGCGTGTTGCGCGACGAGGCGCAGGAGGAGCCAGACCCCGTGCACAGCGGGCCGGTGACCAAGGAAACGCAGATCATCGCGATTTACGGCAAGGGCGGCTCGGGCAAATCCTTCGCGCTGGCCAATCTCAGTTACATGATGGCGCAGCAGGGCAAGCGCGTGCTGCTGATCGGCTGCGACCCCAAGAGTGACACCACCAGCCTGTTGTTCGGTGGAAAATCGACCCCGACGATCATCGAAACCTCGTCGCGCAAAAAATTGGCAGGCGAGGAAATCGGCATCGAGGACGTCTGCTTCCAGCGCGACGGTGTGTTCGCGATGGAATTGGGCGGGCCCGAGGTCGGGCGCGGCTGCGGCGGTCGCGGCATCATCCATGGTTTCGAGACGCTCGAGAAACTTGGCTTCCACGAATGGGGCTTCGATTACGTTCTGCTCGATTTCCTGGGCGACGTGGTATGCGGCGGCTTTGGCCTGCCGATCGCGCGCGACATGTGCCAGAAGGTGATCGTGGTCGCCTCGAACGACCTGCAATCGCTCTACGTCGCCAACAATGTGTGCAAGGCGGTCGAATATTTCCGCAAAATGGGCGGCAATGTCGGCGTCGCGGGGATGATCCTCAACAAGGATGACGGCACGGGCGAGGCCAATGCCTTTGCTGAGGCCGTCGGCATCCCGGTGCTGACCGCGATTCCGGCGAACGAGGATATCCGCAAGAAAAGCGCCAATTACCAGATCATCGGCAAGCCTGGCGGGCAATGGGCGAGCCTGTTTGAACAGCTTGCGATCAACGTTGCCGAAGCGCCGCCGCTGCGCCCGACCCCGCTCGATCAGGATGGCCTGCTCGGCCTGTTCTCGGCGGATGTGACGGGCGCGGACTACGCCCTGCGCCCGGCGACGCAGGCCGACATGCGCGGCGTGGCCTATGTGCCCAAGCCGACGCTGGAGGTGGTGTACGATGCCGTCTGAGGTGGGCCTTGTCTCTGCTCCCCTCCCTGGAAGGGAGG
>NZ_JH584235.1:1908722-1980850 GCF_000241465.1 Sphingomonas echinoides ATCC 14820 | reverse complement strand
GGCCCGTTGTCGCCGCCGATCGCCCGCCCCAGGCCGACCCACCCCCGACCCCTCCCTTCCAGGGAGGGGAGGAGCGAAATCGTGATCGGATCGACCTGTCCGCGACAAGCGGCAGTTGCTCCAGCGGCTCCACCTTGCGCGAAGCCGCCGAACTGGCCGGTAAATCCGACGTGCTCGCGCGCTACGACGCGGATTACCCAAAAGGCCCGCACGATCAGCCGCAATCGATGTGCCCCGCCTTCGGTAGCTTGCGCGTTGGTCTGCGGATGCGCCGCACCGCGACGATCCTGTCGGGCTCGGCCTGCTGCGTTTATGGCCTGACCTTCACCTCGCATTTCTACGGGGCGAAACGCAGCGTCGGCTATGTGCCCTTCTCGTCCGAGACGTTGGTCACCGGAAAACTGTTCGAGGACATTCGCGAGGCGGTGCATCAGGTCGCCGATCCGGCGCTATATGACACCGTCATCGTCACCAATTTGTGCGTGCCGACCGCATCGGGCGTGCCGCTGCAATTGCTGCCCGACCAGATCAATGGCGTGCGCATCATCGGCATTGATGTGCCGGGCTTCGGCATCCCGACCCATGCCGAGGCCAAGGATGTGCTGGCAGGCGCGATGCTGAGCTATGCGCGCCGCGAGGCCGAACAAGGCCCGGTCGCGGCGCCCAAACAACGACCGGACCGGCCGACCGTGACTCTCCTTGGCGAGATGTTTCCGGCTGACCCGCCAGGAATCGGGCTATTGCTCGAACCGCTGGGCCTTGCGGCCGGCCCGGTCGTCCCGACGCGCGAATGGCGCGAGCTCTATTCTGCGCTCGATTGCGCTGCGGTCGCCGCGATCCACCCCTTTTACACCGCGAGCGTGCGCGAATTCGAAGCGGCTGGGCGCAGCGTGGTCGGGTCGGCCCCGGTCGGCGTTGAGGGCACCGCCGCCTGGCTCGATGCGATCGGTGCCGCCTGCGGCATCGCGCAGGACACGGTCGATGCGGCCAAGAACCGGTTTTTGCCCGCCATCGGCGGTGCGCTGGCGGCGCGGCCCATAACCGGGCGGATCACCGTATCGGGCTATGAAGGATCGGAATTGCTGGTCGCGCGGCTGCTGATCGAGAGCGGCGCGGACGTGCCCTATGTCGGCACCGCTTGCCCGCGCACGATCTGGTCCGATCCCGACCGGGAATGGCTGATCGCGCGGGGGTGTCGCGTGCAATATCGCGCCAGCCTCGAACAGGATCTGGCGGCGGTCGACGAATTCCGCCCCGATCTCGCGATCGGCACCACGCCGGTCGTGCAACATGCCAAGCAGAAGGCGATCCCGGCGCTCTATTTCACCAACCTCATCTCGGCGCGGCCGCTGATGGGCCCGGCCGGGGCGGGCAGCCTCGCTCTCGTCGTCAATGCAGCGCTCGCCAACCAGGCGCGCTTCGACACGATGACCGCCTTTTTCGAAGGGGTCGGCGCCGGGCCGAGTGCGGGCGTGTGGGAAAATACGCCGGTCGACCGGCCCGAATTCAAGGCGAAATACGCCGCCAAACGCATCGCCGCCGCCAAGGCCGAAGAAAGCGTCGGCGTATGACCCTCATCCTCGATCACGATCGGGCGGGCGGCTATTGGGGGGCGGTCTACGCCTTCACCGCGATCAAGGGGCTGCAAGTCATCATTGATGGCCCGGTCGGCTGCGAGAATCTGCCCGTCACCTCGGTGCTACATTATACAGATGCGCTGCCGCCGCATGAATTGCCGATCGTCGTTACCGGGCTTGGCGAGCAGGAACTCGGTCGCGACGGCACCGAAGGCGCGATGAAGCGCGCCTGGGCGACGCTCGATCCCGATTTGCCCGCGGTGGTGGTGACCGGCTCGATCGCCGAGATGATCGGCGGCGGGGTGACGCCCGAGGGCACCAACATCCAGCGCTTCCTGCCGCGCACGATCGACGAGGACCAATGGCAAGCGGGCGACCGCGCGCTGACTTGGCTGTGGACGCAATTCGGCCCCAAGAAAGTGCCCGCTTTGCGCCCGCTGAAGGACGGCGAGCGGCCCAAGGTCAATCTCATCGGGCCGATGTATGGCTGTTTCAACATGCCCTCCGATCTCGCCGAAATCCGGCGGCTGGTGGAGGGGATCGGTGCCGAAGTGGGGATGGTCTTCCCGCTTGGCAGCCATTTGGCCGATGTCCGCAAGCTCGCCGATGCGCGCGTCAATATCTGCCTCTACCGCGAATTCGGGCGCGGGTTGTGCGAGGCGCTGGAGCGGCCCTATCTGCAAGCGCCGATCGGGCTGCACTCGACCACCTTGTTCCTGCGCAAGCTGGGCGAATTGCTCGGGCTCGACCCCGAACCGTTCATCGAGCGCGAAAAGCATACGACGATCAAGCCGCTCTGGGATCTGTGGCGCTCGGTCACGCAGGATTTCTTCGGCACGGCGAGCTTCGGCATCGTCGCGACCGACACATATGCGCGGGGAATCCGTAATTTCCTCGAAACCGATATGGGTCTGCCCTGCCATTTCGCGTTCAGTCGGACGGCGGGGGGCAAGCCCGATAATCAGGCGGTGCTTGATGCGATCAAGGCCAACCCGCCGCTGATCGTGTTCGGCAGCTTCAACGAGCGCATGTACATGGCCGAGACCGGCGCGCGCGGGGTTTATATTCCGGCGAGCTTCCCCGGCGCGGTGATCCGCCGCCATACCGGCACTCCGTTCATGGGCTATGCTGGCGCGACCTATCTCATCCAGGAAGTGTGCAACGCGCTGTTCGACGCGCTGTTCATGATCCTGCCGCTGGCGGGGCAGCTCGACACGGTCGAGGCGACCCCGGCGCGGATCGAGCGCGAGCTGGCGTGGGACGATGCCGCCAAGGCCGCGCTCGATGCGGTGGTGGAGCGCGAGCCCGTGCTGGTGCGCATTTCCGCTGCCAAGCGCATTCGCGATGCCGCCGAACGCGGTGCGCGCCGCGCGGGCGAAGCGCGCGTGACGTCGGATCATCTGGCGACGGCGATTGCCGAAAGCCGCGGCGGATGAGCGTCCGCCCCCCTCTTTCCGCCACTGCGCGGACACGAAATCCGCACGGCAGGGGCCGCGTGGATGCAGCCGGGGAGCGCCTTCAACGCTCCTGTTCTTGGTCGTCAGAATGGAGACGGAGCGATGAGCGACAATAGAAATGAAAGGTTGGGGCCAGGAACATACCTGACACCCGACGAAGCCAAGGAATTTCACAAGATCTTCGTGACCAGCTTCCTGATCTTCACCAGCATCGCGGTTGTCGCGCATATTCTGGTGTGGGTGTGGAAGCCCTGGATTCAGTGATCCATCGTACGATGCTCTAAAAAGGAGTCCACATCATGTGGAGAATATGGCTTATTTTCGATCCGCGCCGGACGCTGGTCGCGCTGTTCGCGTTCCTGTTCGTGCTGGCGTTGCTGATCCACTTCATCCTGCTCAGCACGGATCGCTACAATTGGCTAGATGGTCCGCACACGGCGCATGCTGCCGCCACGGCACCCGCCGCACCGACGCCCTAGCCGGTCGATCGTGGGCGGGCGCTATCCCACCCGCCCACGTCCACCGCCGCCCGGCGCGCAATATGGCGCGTCGCGGTGCGTGTCACAGCAAGAAGGGACCCTGCTGAAGCGGGGTTTGGGGAGGTGTCGTCATGGCGCTGCTGAGTTTTGAACGGAAATACCGTGTTCGCGGTGGCACGCTGCTCGGCGGCGACCTTTTCGACTTTTGGGTTGGTCCCTTTTATGTCGGCTTCTTCGGCGTCACCACGGCGTTGTTTGCGGGGCTGGGCACGGCGCTGATCTTCTACGCCGCCTCGCTCGGGCCGACATGGAACCCATGGCTGATCAGCATCGCCCCGCCCGACATCAAATACGGCCTGTCGCTGGCACCCTTACGCGAGGGTGGGTTCTGGCAGATCATCACGATTTGCGCGATCGGGTCGTTCGTGTCCTGGGCGCTGCGCGAGGTCGAGATCTGCCGCAAGCTCGGCATCGGCTATCATGTGCCCGCCGCCTTCGGCGTCGCGATCTTCGCTTATGTCTCGCTAGTGGTGATCCGCCCGTGGCTGCTCGGCGCATGGGGCTTTGGCTTCCCCTACGGCATCTTCAGCCATCTCGATTGGGTGTCGAACACCGGCTACCAATATCTGCATTTCCATTACAATCCGGCGCACATGCTCGCGGTGAGTTTCTTCTTCACCACGACGCTCGCGCTCGCTTTGCATGGCGGGTTGATCCTGTCGGCGGTGAACACGCCCAAGGACGGCATTGGCGGCGGGGAAGTGAAGACGCCCGAATATGAGGACGCCTTCTTCCGCGACACGATCGGTTATTCGGTCGGCACGCTCGGCATCCACCGGCTCGGGCTGTTCCTGGCGCTGAGCGCGGGTTTCTGGAGTGCGGTGTGCATCATCATTTCCGGGCCCTTGTGGACCCGTGGCTGGCCGGAATGGTGGAGCTGGTGGCTCAACCTGCCGATCTGGTCCTGAGGGGGGAGGGGTACGATGGCAAGCTATCAGAACATCTTCACGCAAATCCAGCTGCGCGGCCCGGCCGAAATGGGCCCGGCGCTTGGCGGCTATGATTTCCCGCGGCTGGGCAAGCCCGGCGTCTCTTATTGGATGGGCAAGATCGGCAATGCGCAGATCGGGCCGATCTATCTGGGTGGGCTCGGCATCCTGTCCTTGATGTTCGGTTTCCTCGCCTTTGAGGTGGTCGGGCTCAACATGTGGGCGTCGGTCGGCTGGAACCCCATTCAGTTCGTGCGGCAATTGCCGTGGCTGGCGCTCGAGCCGCCCGGGCCCGAATATGGCTTCCAGCTGTTCGTGCCGCTGGCGCATGGCGGCTGGTGGCAGATTGCCGGTTTCTCGATGACCACATCGGTGTTGCTGTGGTGGCTGCGCACCTTCCGCCGTGCGCGCGCGCTGGGGATGGGCACGCATGTCTCCTGGGCCTTTGCCAGCGCGATCTGGCTGATGCTGGTGCTGGGCTTCATCCGCCCGATGCTGATGGGCAGCTGGGCCGAGGCGGTGCCGTTCGGCATCTTCCCGCACCTCGATTGGACCGCGGCCTTCTCGATCCGCTACGGCAATTTGTTCTACAATCCGTTCCACTGCCTCTCGATCGTGTTCCTTTACGGATCGACCTTGCTGTTCGCGATGCATGGCGCGACGATCCTGGCGGTTGGCCGCTATGGCGGCGAACGCGAGCTTGAACATATCACCGATCGCGGCACCGCCGCCGAGCGCGCGGCCTTGTTCTGGCGCTGGACGATGGGCTTCAACGCCACCTATGAATCGATCCATCGCTGGGCGTGGTGGTTCGCGATGCTGACGACGCTGACCGGCGGGATCGGCATCCTGCTGACGGGCACCGTCGTCGACAATTGGTATCTGTGGGCGATCCAGCATGGCTATGCCCCGTCCTATCCGGGGACCGGCGTCGTCGATCCCGCCTCGCTTCCGGGAGCATCGCAATGAGCGCGGTCGGCAAACTCTTCGCGGGCGCGGCGGTGGCGGGCGCGGTGCTGCTCGGCGGGTGCGAGCTTGGCCCCAAGACCACGCAGCAGACCGGGTTCCGGGGCACGGGCATGGACCAGATCGTCGATCCCGATCATGTCGTAAAGCTCGCCGCGATCCCCGCCCCGCCTTATGCGACGCCCGACGATAGCGGCCCGCGCGCCGGCCAGACGTACCAGAATGTGAAGGTGCTGGGGAACGTCTCGACCGAGCGCTTCAACCATTTGATGGCGTCGATCAACCAATGGGTCGCGCCGCCCGAACAGGGCTGCAATTACTGCCATAACCCTGAGAACATGGCCTCGGACGAGAAATATACCAAGATCGTCGCGCGGCGGATGTTGCAGATGACGCTCAACATCAACGGCAAATGGTCGAGCCACGTCAAGAATACGGGTGTGACCTGCTACACCTGCCACCGCGGCAATGCCGTGCCGACCTATAAATGGGCGATCGCCGAGGGCACGCCCGATCCCGACACGATTCTGCGCAACAAGCATGGCCAGAATTCGCCCAATGCCAGTGTGGGTTTCGCTTCGCTGCCTTATGATCCCTTCGCGACCTATCTTGCCGGCAAGGCGCAGATCCGCGTCGCGGCGAGCAGCGAATATCCGTCCAAAGACCATGTCGTATCGATCAAGGATGCGGAGAAGACGTACGGCCTGATGATGCACATGAGCAGCGCGCTCGGCGTCAATTGCACCTATTGCCACAACAGCCAGTCGTTCCGCTCCTGGACGATCAGCCGCCCGCAGCGCGTGACGGCCTATTACGGCATCCGCATGGTGCGCGATGTGAACGCGGACTATATCACCCCGCTCGCCTCGGTCTTCCCGGCCTATCGCAAGGGGCCGCATGGCGATCCCTATAAGGTGAACTGCCAGACCTGCCACCAGGGCCAGTCCAAGCCGCTCGGCGGCGTGTCGATGCTGGCGGCCAACCCGGCGCTCAAACCCCCGCCGACGCGCGTCGTCGCGGCCGAGGGGGGCGCGGCGGGCAAGGCGGTGCCGGCGCTGATGGCCAACCCGCAGGCGATGACTCGGCGGCCATGATGCGCGCGCGTGCGCAGCCAAGGGGTTGCGCACGCGCGGGGCTGTGTGCCCGGCGGCGCGCGGAGGCGCCGCGATGCAGGATCTGAACACCCATAGCCACCCGCTGCGCGCCGCGCTGTCGGAGGAAATGCACGTCCGCCGCTTGCCGCGCTTTGCGGCACCCTGTCGGCTGATGCAGATCGTGTCGGTGCTGGGCGAGGCCGGGGCGGGCGGTGCCGCTGCGCATTTCGATGCGATCGCGCTGCGCCACGGCCTGGGCTTTGCGCCCGCCAGCAAATATGCCGTGGTCGCGCTTGCGGGCATGACGCTGGTGCTGGAGCGGCACACCGAATTCGCCAGCTACACCTTCATCCGCGAAGGCGCCTTCGACCAGCCCTTCACGCCCGATCTGTTCGATCCCATCGCGGGCGAAATCCTGGCCGATATGCCGGGCGACGTGATCCGCGCGACGCAAATCGCGGTCTATCCGCCGGGCACGCCCCCGCCCGATGACGCCGCGCTCGACACGCTGTTCTCGCCCGATGCGCTGATCCTGTGCGAAGTGGCGGGGGGCAAGGCGACAGTGATGTCCGATTTCCGGCTCAACCCGGATGGTTTCGGGCGGCTGCTGGTGCTCGATCACGGGCTGCTGCGCGATGAGCCTGCGCAATTGGTGCTGCGGTTGCAGGAGCTGGGCAATTACCGCAACATGGCGCTGCTCGGCCTCCCGCTGGCGCAACGCCTGACCCCCGATGTCACCCGGCTCGAGGCGCGCCTCGCCGTGCTGACCGGTGCGGTGTCCGAGCGAGTCTCGCAGGACGACACCTTGCTCGACGAACTCACCTATCTCTCGGCCGAGCTTGCGCGGTTGGTGGCGGAAACGCGCTACCGCATGAGCGCGACGCGGGCCTATGCGCAGTTGAGCCTCGACCGGCTGCACACGCTCGGCATCGGCGCGATCCCCGGCTATCAGACGCTCGCCGATTTCACCGAACGCCGCCTGACGCCTGCGGTGCGCACCTGCGATTCCTTCTCGGCCCGGCTCGATGATCTGCAACAGCGCGCGGCCTGGACCAGCAGCTTGCTGCGCACGCGCATCGACATTGCGCTGGCCAAGCAGAATCGCGATCTGCTGACGTCGATGGACACGCGCACGCATTTGCAACTGCGCCTGCAACAGACGGTCGAAGGGCTGTCGGTGGTGGCGATCAGTTATTATGCCGTCGCCTTGGTAGGCTATCTCGCCGGCCCGGCACATGCCTGGAAGGACTGGGTGATGGCCGCCGCCGTCCCCGTGGTGTTCACCGCCGCTTGGCTGTTCGCGCGAAGGCTGAGGCGGGGGTTGGCGGAGTAGGGGGATGAATAGCGACGCTGTCCGCCGGCGCCTCATTACGATCGACCATTCCGTAATCGCGTATAACATCCGCGACACGCAGCCGATAGTTTGTGAAGATGCCCGCTCGCCCTTGGGCCTGCGTGGCGCGATGCGCAATTGTGTTTCGCCACGCATGAACAGCTTTCTCATCCCTAAAGAATGAGAGTGACACCATCCTGTTTGACGTGGACAGGCTTTGAAAGCGCTCGACAGACAGGAAGCCGTCGATCGTTTCGAGCTCGCCGCGCAATGCGGCGGCGAGCTCGAGATATCGATCCATCCGCCCTTCGGCCAACTCGACCTCGAAGATGACGGCGATCATGGTTTTACCAGCTGCGCATGGGGGGTAGAAGCAAGCCGGAGAAACATGCGATCTTCACGCAGGATGAAACGCTCGCGTTTCGCGAACTCGTAATTGCTACGGCCGAGGGGATCATCGCGAAGTCGGGCACGGTAAGCCTCGTAAGCGGTGAGGTCTTCGATGTTGTAGAGCCCATAGGCTGTCGTGGCTGACCCTTCGTGCGGCGCGAAATAGCCTATCAGATCGGCCCCGCAACGCGGTATCGCCTGCCCCCAGTTGCGGGCATATTCCTCGAACGCATCGACACGAAACGGGTCGATTTCGTAGCGGATGAAACACGTTATCATAGCTAGCCTTCCGGTATTGTCGTAACCGGACCAGTGTAGGCTGCACGCATCGATCGATGCTTCGACCGCCATCGAAGCATGAAGGGGGGCATATATGCGAAGTGGCCTGCAAGAGGGCTTGTTTCGAGTGAAAGATAGATGCTGACCACGACCGGAATTGCCGAAATCGCCGCCCTTATCGGTGATCCGGCCCGAAGCGCGATGCTCGTTGCGCTCATGGACGGGCGCGCGCTTACAGCAAGTGAACTTGCCAACGTTGCGGGAATAATGCCTCAGACAGCGAGCAGCCACTTGGGACGGATGACGGTTGCGGGGCTGCTGGCTGTCGAACGGCAGGGACGCCATCGCTATCATCGGCTGGCATCGGAAACCGTCGCCACCATGATCGAAGGTATCATGGCGGTTGCCGCCGAGCCGACGAACAGCATTAAACGTAAGGTGAGAACGGGGCCTCGAGACGCGGCGATGCGCCGTGCTCGCTCCTGTTACGACCACCTTGCCGGCAGCATTGCGGTGACGGTCGCTGATCGTATGAGCGAGCAGGGATACATCACGGATCTGGCGGATGGTGGCCAGCTATCCGCCGAAGGGGTGGCGTTCCTCCGATCGATCGGCGTCGATGTGGATACTGCGTTCAACCGTACAACGGCGCGCAGGCTGTTCTGTCGTCCCTGCCTAGATTGGAGCGAACGTCGCCCGCACATCGCCGGAACGATTGGTGCGGCGTTGTTGACTGCGTGCTTCGAACACGACTGGATACGCCGCATCGATGGTTCGCGGACGATCTCAATAACGCGGGCTGGCGCGCACGCACTCAACACCAATTTCGGGATCAAGGTAGGTGTGCAATAGCGGGCTGTTCCGTTCCCGATCAGGAGCGTGGATCGGGAACGTTGGCTCGCAATCACCGCGTGGTTCAGAGTGCCCCCTCCGCCCCCCTCAAGCCGCCATCGCGCGCCGCGCCAGCGCGCATTGCGACCAGATCTCCGACAGCGCGCTCACCAGGCGGTCGACATCGCCGTCGGAATGCACCGGCGAGGGCGTCAGCCGCAGGCGCTCGGTGCCGACGGGGACGGTCGGGTAATTGATCGGCTGCACATAGATGCCGTGATGTTCCAGCAGCCAGTCGCTGATCATCTTGCACTTGTGCGCATCGCCCACCATCACCGGGATGATGTGGCTGGGATTGTCCATCGTCGGAATGCCGATCGCATCAAGCCGCCGCCGCACTTGCGCAACGCGGGCGTGGTGCTGCTCGCGCTCCCAGTTGCTTTGCTTCAAATGGCGGATGCTGGCGGTCGCGCCCGCGGCCAGCGCCGGCGGCAGAGCGGTGGTGAAGATGAAGCCGCTGGCGAAGCTGCGCACGAAATCGCACATCGCCGCCGTCCCCGCGATATAGCCGCCCATCACGCCGAACGCCTTGCCCAGCGTCCCCTCGATCACGGTGATGCGGTCCATCAGCCCGCGCGCCTCGGCCACGCCGCCGCCGCGCGGGCCGTACAGGCCGACGCCGTGGACTTCGTCGAGATAGGACATCGCGCCGTGGCGTTCGCACACGTCGAGAATCTCCGCGATCGGGGCGATGTCGCCATCCATCGAATAAACGCTTTCGAACGCGACCAATTTGGGCCGGTCGGGCGCGATCTCGGACAAGCGGCGGTCGAGGTCCTCGGGGTCGCTATGCTTGAAGCGGATGCACTCGGCGCGGCTGTGGCGAATGCCTTCGATCATCGAGGCGTGGTTGAGCGCGTCGGACAGCACGACACAATCGGGCAGCCGTGCGGCGAGCGTCGACAGCGCCGCCCAATTGGAGACATAGCCCGAGGTGAACAGCAAAGCGGCTTCCTTGCCGTGCAGATCGGCGAGTTCGGCCTCGAGCTGGACATGCGCGTGGGTGGTGCCCGAAATGTTGCGCGTGCCGCCCGCGCCCGCGCCGCAGGCGTCGAGCGTCTGGTGCATCGCGTCCAGCACCTTGGGGTGCTGGCCCATGCCGAGATAATCGTTGCTGCACCATACGGTGACTTCGCCAATGCCGTCGTCTGTGTGGTGCTTCGCGCGCGGGAAGCTGCCCGCCTTGCGTTCCAGTTCGGCGAAGATGCGGTAGCGCCCGTCTTCCTTCAGCGTATCGAGTTGCCCCGAAAAGAATGCCTCATAGTCCATGGCGTACCTCCCCGATCAATCGCGTATCGCGGCTTTTGCCGCTTGGTTCTTCGCCGACGCCCAGTGCCAGAGTTTGGCATCCCTGAGCGGCAACACAAGGAAAAGATGTTCGACCACGCCCAAAGCGGCCAGGCCAGCGAGCAAGGTCGCGGTGGTGGCAGCGCCGCTTTGCGCAGGCGCGGCCTCGGCCAGCGTCCACGCCCACCCGGCAAGCGCGGCCGATCCGCCGATCGACAGCGGCAGCAGCGCGTTGAACGCGCGCTTGCGGAAATAGCTTTTGAGATAGGCAAGGTGCGCCGGGAACACTTCGTCGCTGAGATTGGGCACGCCCAGATACAGGTTGAACTTGGCGCTGAGCCGCAGCACGAACAGCAGCAGGAAAGTGAGCGGCGCGGCCTGGTTGGGCTGGCCCCAAGTGAGCGCGAACAGCAGCAATGCGGTCGCGGCGATCGCCACTTCGTGATGGATCACGGTCGCGGTGGCGGCACGAAAGCGCGCCCAGCCGACCACGCCCGGCGGGCAGGGCGCGCGGTTGGGCCCGGCGACGAAGCCCATCAGAAAGCCCATTTCGTGCCAGCCCCAGATTACGATCGCCGCGGCAAAGCCGAGATAGGCACCGCCCCAACTCGCATCGTCCGCGCGTGCCCACACCGCGCCGGTGGCGATGAGCGCCAGCCAGCCGACCAGCGTGAAGCTGGTGCGGAAGGTATGCTGCGGGCGGCTGTCGAGCCACACCACCGCCGCCGTCCCGATGAACCACAGCATCAGCGCGAAGAGAAGCGGTGGAATGGTCACCAGACCGGGGCCAGCCGCGCCGACACCGGAATCGTGTTGCGCTGCACCGGGGTGAGATACAGCCGGGCGAAGGCGAGCGCGGCGGCACCGGTCAGCGCGACGCGCTTGGCCGCGCCGATCACCCCGCCTTGCGCCTTGGCGTCGTCGATCCGGGCAGCGATCTTGCGCATCCGCTCCAACCCGGCGCGGAAGGCGGGGGAATCGGTGTCGAGCACGACCGGGAACACTTGCCGCGTGATCGCCGAGCAGACGCTGAACACGCGGTGGTCATAATCGGTCGGATCGATGCCGAGCGCGGTATGGAAGGCCGGGCGGTTGTGATCGCGCACATACATCGTCGCATAGACCGCGACGAGGAAGAAGCGGATCCACAGTTTGTTATGGCCGCTCAGCAATTTCGGGTCGGTCCGCATCAAAATGGCGAAGGCTTCGCCGTGGCGGAACTCGTCATTGCACCATTCCTCGAACCAGTTGAAGATCGGGTGGAAGCGCCACTGCGGGTGCTGCGCCAGGTGCCGGAAGATGGTGATATAGCGCGAATAGCCGATTTTTTCGGACAAATACGTGGCGTAAAAGATGAATTTCGGGCGGAAATAGGTGTATTTTTTCGTCTTGGTGAGGAAGCTGAGGTTCACCCCGATGCCCGCATCCTTCAGCGTATCGTTGATGAAACCGGCATGGCGGCTCTCGTCGCGGCTCATCAGCTTGAACAGCATCTTGATGTCGGGGTTCTGCGCGCGCTTCTGAATTTCGGCATAGAGGATGCAGCCGGAAAATTCGGCGGTCAGCGAACTCACGAGGAAATCGATGAATTCCTCGCGCAGGCCATCGGGCAGGCTTTCGATCACCCCGTCAAACGCATCAGTCCGGCGGAAATGGCGGTGGTTGGGATCGGCGACCATCTCGGCGATCAACTGATCCCATTCGGCGCGCACCGGCGATACGTCGATGCGGTCCATCGCCGCGAAATCGGTGGTGTAGAAACGCGGCGACAGCATCGTCTCGCTGCGGGCGATGGCGAGCGTGTCGGTGGCGGTCACCGGGCGATGCATGGTCATGACAGTCTCCGATCCGAGAAGCTGACTTCGTACAAATCCGCCATTTCGAAATGGCCGAGCAGCTTGGTCCACAGCCGCTCGATCGCGCCGGCGCGCTCGACGGTGGCGAGGCGGTTGAACACGCGGCGTTCGCCAAAGGGCACTTCGATCGGCGCGCCATGCACGCGCACCTGGTCGCCGGGGTTGATCGCGACGCCATCTGCCAGCTCGACATGCGCGCACAGGAATTCGTCGCTATGTTCGATCTCGATCCGGCACGGCGTCTCGAAGCTGGCGCGGCGGAAGGCGATCATCGCGTGGTCTCCGGGGCATTCAGCAGGGCGGCAAAAGCGGCGCGATTGGTGGTGCCGAAGGCGTTGAGTTCGATCGCGCGACCGGTTGCGGTGTCGGTCAGCGACAATTCGCCATCCTGCCACTGGGTGAGCACGAAGGGCGGCGCGCTGCCGATGCCGTGCAGCCGCCGCTCGCGCGCTAACCCTCGCATCACGCCGCGGATGAAGCCGGTCTGTTGGCCCGGTACGATCGTCGCTGCGGTTGCCCCCGTGCCGACATCCTCGATCCGCACGCCGCGATCGGCAGCATCGATGAAGCGCAAGGTGCGCGATTTGACCGGGGCGACATGCTCGGCACTGCGCAGCAGCACGGGCGAGGCGGCGGGCGGCACATGCGCGATGCGCATCGTCGCAGTGAGGGTGAAGGCAAAGGCGACCAGCGTCCCCGCCAGGATCAGCGCGCCGCGCGGCAAATGCACTTCATGACTGTGGCTCATGCTGCGATCGCCCCGGTAAAGCCGGTCTCGGCCTGAGCGACGGGCGCGGGCGGCACCAATTGCCCGTGCGGATTTGCGGCGAGGCAGGTCCGGCCAAGCAGGGCTGCGACCTCGGCGGCATCGGGCACCGCGCGCAGCATCGGCTGCGGGGTGCTGACATGCCACGGCCGGGCGTGCGGCCACAAAGCGAGATAGCCGAGCTTGCGGTCCCCGGTCAGCGCGATCGGCACGTCGCCCGATCCATCGGCATAGGTGGCGAGGCCCAGCGTGCCGACGCGCGACAGCGGCAGATTGATGCATTTGGAAAAGGCGACGCCAATGCGCAGCACGATCCGGCGATTGGTCAGCGTGTAGAGCGTGGTCTTGGCCGCCCCCCAGGCGAGCAGGTTGAGCAGGCCGATGGCGAGTATGCCGAACATCGCGGTTAGCGCCACGCCCGAAAGGTCGCCCAGCCCGTGCAGCCCGCGCGCGATCGCGGCGGCCAGCGCCCACGCCCCCAGCAGCGCGAAATAGCCTTTTACCAGCCGCGTGTGGAAGGCGGTGCGCGCCAGCACGCGCCAATCGGGCGCGCCCTGCCACAGGATGCGTTCGTCCTTGGGCAGCAACCCAGGCAGGCCGGGGATCGGCTCATAATCATGCTCGGTCACAGAAACGGCTCCTGACGATCCGGGGTTGCGTAGAGATAACCGCCGCCGAAATAGCCGAGCACGCGGTCTTCCTCGTACAGCGTGATGTGGTCGGCAGCGGCGATGCGCGGGGCATCGACGAATTGGGCGGCGGTTACCGCGTCGCACACGATGCGGGCCTGGCGGCGGTCGACCGACACCATCATCATCGGCACCAGCACGGTGCCGCCCGAAGCGGGGAGATCGACCGCGAGATAGCGGATCAGGCGGTCGGCGCGGTCGACCCAGGCTTCGGAGACGGTGCCGCCCTGCAGCCCGTCACAGCCGAAGATCGGCCAGCCGCGTGGATCGGGATCGCGGCGTTCGATCGCATAATCGAGCGCCGCGCCCAAGGGCACGATGCGCGGATGCCCTTCCATATCGAGATCGGGCCATTTCGCGCGATTGGCATAGGCTGCCGGGCCGACGCCATCGACCAGCGGGTTGCCGGTCGGCGCATATGGCGCGCCGCCAAAGCGGTCGGTGCGGCGCGCGGCAATGTCGAACGGCTCGCGTCCCTTGGTCGGGGTCGTCACTGTGCCACGCCCGAAGGGGAGCAGGAAGGTCTTGGGTTCGGCCTCAAGCAGCGGCCCGCCGCGCGTATCGAGCCGTCCGCTCATTTCGTCTTCGAGCGGATAGCCTTCACGCCGATCCTCGCGGCGCAGGTAGAAAATGAGACAGAGGAAGAACAACACGAAGGCGTAAAACACCACCATCGCGACATCGATGCCGGGGGTCAAAGTGGGATGCATGGTCGTTCTCCCTTTCTCTCAGGCCGGGAATTCAGCGAGGCCGAAGCGCTTTTGGCTGGTATCGGTGACGGGGCGGACGAGCGGCCCGAGCACGACCAGCGTGGCGAGCAGCAAGACGATTTCGAGCGCATAGACCGCGCCGTATCCCGTGGCCGGATTGGCCAGCGTCGCGCCCATGTCGCGCGCCACCGCAGCGGCGGAAACGAGATCGCGCACCACCGCGCCGATCGCGATGGCCGCGCCACCGCAGGTTGCCTGCACCGCGCCCCAGGCCCCGAGCGCGAGGCCGGTGCGACCGTCCAGCTCCTCGCTGTCCGAAATCGCCATCGCCGCCGTCAGCGTGCCGACCGAGAACAGCCCCCCGCCAAAGCCGATGATCGTTGCCCCAATCGCCAGCAGCGCGGTCGCGTGAAGCGGGGCCGAGAAGATGACGCAGAGGAACGCCGCCACCCCGGCGACGCCGCCAAAGCCCGCCAGCCGGTGCGGCTCTCCGCCCGCCGCCAGGCTGCGCGCGGCGAGCGCGAAGCCGCTGAGCATACCGACCGCCCACAAGGCGGTGAGCGAGGTCGTCGCACCGACCGACAGGCCGAGGATCTGTCCGCCAAAGGGTTCGAGCAGCACGTCCTGCATCGAGAAGGCGGCAGCGCCCAGGCCGGTCGCGGCGAGCAGTCGCAGCGTGCGCGGGCGCTTGACGAAGATCGCCCACACTTCGCCGAAGCTCGGCCGGTCGGGCTCGGGCGCGGTGCCGCCGCGCCGCCGTGCTTCCTGCTTCCACAGAGCGGTGATGTTGAGCACCACCGTCAGCAGGCCCGCGCCCTGCACGATCTGCACGAGGTGCGTCGGGGTGAAATGGTCGAGCAGCCGCCCGATCACGATCGCGCTGACCATCATCCCGAGCAGCAGCATGACATACAGCAAGGCGACGACGCGCGGGCGGGTTTCGGGCGGTGCCAGATCGGTGGCGAGCGCGAGCCCCGCGGTCTGCGTGGTGTGCATCCCGGCGCCGACCATCAGGAAAGCGAGTCCTGCGCCGATCTGGCCGATGATCGCCGGACCATGGCCAAGCCCCGTCATCACCAGCAAGGCGAAAGGCAGCAGCGCGAAGCCGCCAAACTGCAGCAGCGTGCCGAACCAGATATAGGGCACGCGCTTCCACCCGAGGAGCGACTGGTGATGGTCCGACTTGAAGCCGATGAACGCCCGCAGCGGCGCGAACAGCAAGGGCAGCGACACCATCGCGGCGACGGCGGAGGAGGCCATGCCAAGTTCGACGATCATCACGCGGTTGAGCGTGCCGGTGAGCAACACCGCCGCCATGCCGACCGACACCTGGAACAGCGACAGCCGGAGCAAGCGCGCGAGTGGCAGGTCGGGGGAGGCCGCATCGGCGAAGGGCAAGAAGCGCGTGCCCAGGCGATTCCAGAAACTGCCGCTCTTGAGTGCAGCGAGCTTGTCCGCAGCGCGGGTGACATCGGTGCGCGGGGCCAGCGAGACTTTCAAGGCGGCGATGTTGCTCATGCCGGGATCAGCTCCAGCGCATGGCTTTTGTAGAAACCCGCCGAAACCTTGCGGTCGCGCCCGAGCTTTGCGCCGGGAACGGCGTTGCGCAGCAAGGTGCGCAGCAAGCGGTCGCGCACCGGCAGGATCGCGGGCGAGCGGTCGGCGCGCGGGAATAGCCGGCCGATGCCGAGCATCGCCATCAGCAGCGGCGTTTGCGGCGCGAAGGTGAAGGCGACCGAGCCGCGCGTGCGCTCGGCCAATTGCTGCACCACGGTGACGATGTCGAACGCGCGGTAATGGATCAGCGAATCCATCGCGACGACATGGTCGAACTGGCCGAGCGTGGGGTCGAGCATATCGCCGACGCGCCAGTCGATCGCCAAATCTGCCGGTGCCCGATTGCGCGCGATCTGCACCAGGCTGGCGGCAACATCGATCGCCACCACACTCGCGCCGCGCTCGGCCGCCGCCACCGCCAGCGCGCCCGTGCCGCAGCCCGCATCGAGCAGCCGCAGCCCGCGCATGTCGGCGGGCAACCACGACAGCAGCGTTTCGCGCATTTCGGTGCGCCCCGCGCGCACCGTCGCGCGAATGCCGCTGACCGGCGCATCCGAGGTCAATTGCGCCCAGGCGCTGGCGGCGGTGCGGTCGAAATAGGTTTCGAGATTGCCGCGAAACTGGGTGTAGCTGGCCGTCGTCATCACTCGAACCCCAGAAACTCGAAGATTTCGCGGTCCTTCATCGGCTGCGCGTCGAGCGGCTCGCAGCCCGCCCACATCTGCGCGGCGAGGCGCTTATATTCGAGACAGGCGGCGTCGACCTCGGGGGTCGAGTCCATCTCGAACAAGGTACATTTCTTGAGGCGCGAGCGCCGGATCGCATCGAGATCGGGGAAATGCGCGAGCCGCTTGAGGCCGGTGGCGGCATTGAAGCGATCGATCTCGTCGGTCGCCGCCGATCGGTTGGCGATCACGCCCGCCATGCGCACGTCGTAGTTCTTGGCCTTGGCCTTGATGGCCGAAACGATGCGGTTCATCGCGAAGATGCTGTCGAAATCGTTGGCGGCGACGACCACCGCGCGCTCGGCATGTTGCAGCGGGGCGGCGAACCCGCCGCACACCACGTCCCCCAGCACGTCGAACAGCACGACGTCGGTCTCTTCGAGCAAATGGTGCTGTTTGAGCAATTTGACCGTCTGCCCGACGACATAGCCGCCGCAGCCCGTGCCTGCTGGCGGCCCCCCCGCCTCGACGCACATCACGCCGTTAAAGCCTTCGAACATATAATCTTCGGGCCGCAATTCCTCGGCGTGGAATTCGACCGTCTCGAGCACGTCGATCACCGTCGGCATCAGTTTCTTGGTCAGCGTAAAGGTGCTGTCATGCTTGGGATCGCAGCCGATCTGCAGCACGCGCTTGCCGAGCAGCGAGAAGGCGGCAGACAGGTTGGACGAGGTGGTCGATTTGCCGATCCCGCCTTTGCCATAGACCGCGAACACCTTGGCGGTGCCGATCCGGTCCTTGGGGTCGAGCGCGACTTGCAGCGAACCTTCGCCGTCGAGGCCGCGGGCGGGTGGGTCGAGCAGTGCCATGGTCAGATCCTTTATGCCGCCACCGCGACGATGCCCTCGAGACGATCCTCGAGTTCATCGCTGGCGACATGGAGTGCGGCGAGCGTCGCCGCGTCGGGAGTCCAGTAATTGCGTTCGCTCGCCTCGATCAGGCGCCCGGCGACGCGCGCGGCGGCCTTGGGGTTAAGCGCGGCGAGTCGCTCGCGCATGTCGCGGTCGAGCACATAGGTTTCGCCGATGCGCTGATAGACCCAGGGGTCGACCTCGCCGGTCGTCGCCGACCAGCCCATCGTCGTGGTGACGCTGCCCTCGATCTGGCGCACCCCTTCATAGCCGTGCCGGAGCAGGCCCTCGGTCCACACCGGATTGAGGATGCGCGTGCGTGTTTCCAGCGCGACTTGCTCCTGCAAGCTGCGCACCTTGCCAGCACCCTGCGTCTGATCGCCGATATAGACGGGCGCGGTCTGCCCGCCGCGCGCGCGCGTCACCGCGCGGCTGATGCCGCCCAGCGTATCGACATATTGGTCGATGCTGGTGATGCCGAGTTCGACGCTTTCGAGATTTTGATAGGCGCAATCGACCGTCTTAAGCGCAGCGGTGAGCACGGCGGCCTGGCGGACCGGGGGGCCTTGCACGCCATAAGCAAAGCCCTTTTGCCGTTCGAAACTGTCGGCCAGTTCGTCGGGGTCGGTCCAGGTGCCGGTGTCGATCATCAGATTGACGTTGGCACCGTAAGCCCCTTCGGCATTGGAGAAAACGCGCAGCGCTGCGGTCGGCAGATCGCCGCCCTGTTCGGCCAGATGCGCGAGCGCGTGGCGGCGGATGAAGTTCATCGCCTCAGGCTCATCGGCCTCGGCGGCGAGCAAGGCAGCTTGCGCCAGCATCCGGGTTTGCAGCGGCAGCAAGTCGCGGAACACGCCCGAGAGGGTGACCACGACATCGATGCGGGGGCGTCCGAGCGCCTCAAGCGGGATCAATTGCGCCCCGGCGAGCCGATTATAGCTGTCAAAACGCGGCTCTGCGCCCATTAGCGCCATCGCCTGCGCGATTTGCGCCCCTTCGCTCTTCAGATTGTCGGTGCCCCACAGCACCATCGCCACCGTCTCGGGCAAATGCCCCGAATCGGCGAGGCTGCGCTCGATCAGTCGCTGCGCCTGCGCGGCACCATCCTTGACGGCATAGGCGCTGGGGATGCGGAACGGGTCGAAGCCATGGATGTTGCGCCCGGTCGGCAGGATCTCGGGCGAGCGCAGCAGGTCACCGCCGGTTACCGGATGGATATAATGGCCGGACAGCGCGCGGACGAGGCCATCGATCTCGCCATTGCTGGCGAGCGCACGGTCGAGCGCGGCCATGTCCTTCAGCAAGGGCGTCTCGGGCTTGATCGCGCCGTCGACCAAGGCGACGATCGTATCGCGCGGCAGCGGTTCGCCGCGGGCTTCGGACGAGGCCGCGATCATATCGATCCGCTCCGCGCGCGTCGCCGCTTCGCCCGCGACGTGCAGCCCTTGCGGGATCAGCTCGCGCTCGATTTCGTAGAGCTTGGCGGCGAGCGTCGGCACGTCGCCGTCGAGATCGAGCGCTGCCGCCTGATCGCGGATCAGTTCGGCGAGGTCGCGCAGTTCATCGCTGTCGGGCGGGGCGGCACGCCAGCGCTCGACCGAGGCTTTCAGCGCGGCCAGGCCCTTATAGACGCCCGAATTGGTCAAGGCCGGGGTGAGATAGGACACCAGCGTCGCGCCCGAGCGGCGCTTGGCCAGCACGCCTTCCGACGGGTTGTTGGCGGCGTAGAGATAGATATTGGGCAGGTCGCCGATCAGCCGGTCGGGCCAGCATTCGGCGCTCAGCCCGCTTTGCTTGCCGGGCATGAATTCGAGGCTGCCATGCGTGCCGAAATGCAGCACCGCATGCGCGCGGAAATCCTCGCGCAGCCAGCGATAGAAAGCGGCAAAGGCGTGCGTCGGGGCGAAGCGGCCCTCGAACAGCAAGCGCATCGGATCGCCTTCATAGCCAAGTGCTGGCTGCAGGCCGACGAAGACATTGCCGAATTGGCACCCAAGGATCTGCGCCGCGGTGCCATCGGCTTGCAGCTTGCCGGGTGCTGGCCCCCAATTCGCCTCGATCTCGGCCAGCCAGGTTTCGCGCGCGACGATGCTGTCGGCGGTAACACGGGCATGGACGTTGGCTTCGGTGCCATAGCGCGCGGCATTGCCGTGCAGGATCGCGTCGCGCAGCGCATCCACGCTGGCGGGCACCTCCACACTATAGCCTTCGCGCGCCAGCCGCTGCAGCGTCGCGTGGAGCGAGGCGAACACGCTGAGGAACTGCGCGGTGCCCGCCGCCCCGGCATTGGGCGGGAAGTTGAACAGCACGACGGCGACGCGCTTCTCGGCATTGGCAGCGCGGCGCAAGGCGATGATTTTGGTGGTGCGCGCGGCGAGCATTTCGGCGCGCTCGCTGCAGCTCTGCATCGCACGCACTTCGCTTGCCGCCGGGAAGGTGCAGCGGCGCTGGCAGCCGGTGCAGGGCGTCGCGCTGCCATCCGAACGGCCACCGAACACCATTGGTACAGTGCCGCCGTCCAGCTCGGGAATCGCGATCATCATCGTCGATTCAAGCGGCAGCAGGCCCTGGCGGTTCGCCCCCCACGCCTGGAGCGTCTGGAACTCGACCGGATGCGCCGCGATATAGGGCACGTCGAGCGCGGCGAGCGTCGCCTCGGCGGCGGCGGTGTCGTTATAGGCAGGACCACCGACCAGGCTGAAACCGGTGAGGTTGATGACGGCATCGACCGTGGTCACGCCATCGCGGCGGAACAGCGCGTCGATCGCGGGGCGGGCGTCGAGACCGGCGGCAAAGGCCGGGATCACGTCGAGCCCGCGCGCCTCCAGTGCGGCGATCACGCCGTCATAATGGCCGGTATCCTTCGCCAGCACATAAGAGCGCAGCATCAGTACGCCGACCGTGCCCTTGGGCGCGCGGTGGCGCGGCAGCTCGGTCACGGTGTGGGCGATGCGATCGGGCAAAGCCGGGTGATAGACGCCGATTTCGGGGTAATCGCGCGGGGCCTGCGCCTTCATCGTGCCGCGCAAGGCCCGGCGCGGGCCATCGGCATAGCGGTCGATCAGGCCGCGCACCATGTCAACGACATTGTCGTCCGACGCGGCCAGCCAATATTGCATCGTCAGGAAATAGACGCGCACGTCCTGCGCGGTGCCGGGAACATATTTCAGGATCTTGGGTAAACGCCGCAGCATCGCCATCTGCCCCGCCCCGGAACTGGCACCGGGTTTGCGGCTGCCGCGCAATTTCTTGAGCAGCGCCATCAGCCCGGTCGAGGGCTTGTCCATGCGATAATCGCCCATGCGCGTCAGCTTGACGATGTCGCCCGCCGACATCAGCCCGATCATCGCGTCGCACGCTTCCTGGCGCGCCTGTAATTGCGGCAGCACCGCGCGGATGTGATCCTCCAGGAACAGCATCGTCATGAGCACGATGTCGCCGCGCAGGATGTCGGCGCGCGCGGCGGCCAGCGCTTCGGGCTTTTCCTCCCAATCGGCTGCGGCGTGGAAGCCAATCGTCACCCCCGGATTTTCGCGCGCGAGCCGCGCCTGCGCGCGCAGGACGGCGCCCGAAAGATGGTTGTCGAGCGTCACGATGACGACACGCACCGCAGTGGCGGCGGACGGGCGGGCGGGGGCGGGCGCGCTATCGGGCATAATGCGCCTTCGCGTCATAGAGGGTGTCGAGCGTGATCGCGCGGACGCCGATCTCGGCGGCATATTTCTCGGTATTGCGGCGGGCCTTGCCGCGCACGAAGAACGGGATTTTGAGCAGTTCGCGCTCGGCCTCGGGGGACCAAGTCCCCCTCCCGCTTGCGGGAGGGGCTAGGGGAGGGGAACCGTTCGCCTCTTCCGGCGAAGGGTGGAGGGAGATTGCCACCGGAGACGTGGTCGCTTGGGGCACGCCCCCTCCACCGGCTTCGCCGGTCCCCCTCCCCGTGCCGGGGAGGATTGCAGAGGCACCATGCCCCAAATGGCTTGCGCCAGCGGCGTCGGAAAATTCGAAATCGTCGCGGAACATCGTCAGCAGATGTTCCTCCAGCCCCATCACCAGCGGGTGCACCCAGGTGTCGAACAGCACGTTCGCCCCTTCAAACCCCATTTGCGGGCTGTAGCGCGCGGGGAAATCCTGCACGTGGACCGGGGCCGAGATCACCGCGCAGGGAATGCGCAGGCGTTTGGCGATGTGGCGCTCCATTTGCGTGCCCAGCACCAGTTCGGGCTGCAGCGTGGCGATCGCCTCTTCGACTTCGAGATAATCGTCGGTGATCAGCGGTTCGAGCCCATGGTCCGCCGCGGCGGCGCGCAGATCGCGGGCGAATTCGCGATTGTAGCAGCCCAGGCCGACGACTTCGAAACCGAGTTCGTCGCGCGCGACGCGGGCGGCGGCGATGGCGTGGGTGGCGTCGCCGAAGATGAAGACGCGTTTGCCGGTGAGATAGGTCGAATCGACCGAGCGGCTCCACCAGGGCAGGCGTGAGCTATCCAACGCGGCGGCGGGATCGACGTCGGCCAGCGCGGCAACCTCGGCGATGAAGTCGCGCGTTGCATTATGGCCGATCGGCACGGTGCGCACGGTCTTCTGACCGAACTGCCGCTCCAGCCAGCGGCAGGCGGTGTCGGCGATTTCGGGATAGAGGCAGATGTTGAAATCGGCGTCACCCAGCCGCGCCAAGTCTGCCGGAGTCGCGCCGAGCGGCGCGGTGACGTTGACCTCGATGCCAAGCGTGGCGAGCAAGCGCGTGATCTCGGCCACATCGTCGCGGTGGCGAAAACCGAGTGCGGTCGGTCCGAGCAGATTGACGCTGGACCGCCGACCTTCGCGCGGTGGCCGCGCCCCGGTATCGGCAAGCGCGCGCACCAATTGGTAGAAGGTCTCTGCCGCGCCCCAATTCTCCTTGCGCTGATAGCTTGGCAGTTCGAGCGCGATCACCGGGATCGGCAAGCGCAGCGCTTCGGCGAGGCCAGCGGGATCGTCCTGGATCAATTCGGCGGTGCAGGAGGCACCGACCAGCAGCGCCTGCGGGGCGAAGCGCGCATAGGCGTCGCGCGCGGCGCTCTGGAACAGGTCGGCGGTGTCCTTGCCGAGATCGCGCGCCTGGAAGGTGGTGTAGGTGACCGGCGGGCGCTTGCCGCGCCGTTCGATCATGGTGAACAGCAGATCGGCATAAGTATCGCCCTGCGGCGCGTGCAGCACGTAATGCACGCCCTCCATCGCGGTGGCGATGCGCATCGCGCCGACATGCGGCGGGCCTTCATAGGTCCACACGGTCAATTGCATCGCGGCCTCCGCGACAGCAGGAAGCGGGCGACGGTCATACGCGCAACACGTCGCGGCGACGCAGCGGCCGCGCGAACAGTTCGGCGAGATCGCCCGCCTGGTCGAAGCCGTGGATCGGCGAGAAGACCAGTTCGATCGCCCATTTGGTCGTCAGCCCTTCGGCTTCGAGCGGATTGGCGAGGCCGAGGCCGCAAATGGTGAGGTCGGGCCGGGCCGCGCGGACGCGGTCGAGTTGGCGCTCGACATCTTGGCCCTCGCTGATCACCGTCGTGCGCGGCAGCAGCGCCAGTTCCTGCGCGAGGTGGCGGCGGTGCAGATAAGGCGTGCCGACTTCGAGCGGCACCATGCCGAGTTCCTGGGTGAGAAAGCGCGCGAGCGGGATTTCGAGCTGCGAATCGGGCAGGAAGAACAGCGTCTTGCCGACGAGCCGCTCGCGGCAATGCGCGATCGCGCGCTTCGCCCGTTCGCGGCCCGGCGCAATCACCGCGCGGAAGTGCATTTCGTCCACGCCAAAGGCGCGGGCGGCGGCGTGCAGCCAGTCGGTGGTGCCCTCCGCGCCGAACGGGAACAGCGCATCGAGTCGTACAGCACCACGATCTTCCAGCGCGCGCGCGGTCTCACCCAGAAAGGGTTGTGCCAGCAGGAAGCGGGTATTGGGGCCGACTGGCGGCATAGCGTCCGCGCGCCGCGCCGGGAGCGCATGGACGGTGGCGATGCCGAGCTGTGCGAACAGCCGCTGGAACTGGTCCTCCACCACATCGGGCAAGGTGCCGACGATCATCAATTCCGGCGCAGCGCCCGGCGCGGTGGCGGGCAATTCGGGGACAAGCGCGGCGAGGCAGGCGTCTTCGCCTTCGGTGAAGGTGGTCTCGATGCCGCTGCCCGAATAATGCAGGATGCGCCGTGCGCCATTTTGCGCGGCCGACAGCCGCTTTGCCGCGCGGCCGAGATCGAGCTTGATCACCTCGGACGGGCACGAGCCGACCAGGAACAGCAAGGTGATGTCGGGGCGGCGATCGAGCAGGCGCGCGACGATCCGGTCGAGTTCGGCATTGCAATCGACCATGCCGGCGAGATCGCGCTCCTCGATGATCGCGGTGCCGAAGCGCGGTTCGGCGAACACCATCACCCCCGCCGCCGATTGCAGCAAATGCGCGCAAGTGCGGCTGCCGACGACGAGGAAGAAGGCGTCCTGCACCTTGCGATGCAGCCAGATGATCCCGGTCAGCCCGCAAAACACTTCGCGCTGCCCACGTTCGCGCAGCACCGGCGCGCATTCGGGCGCGGTCGGCAGCGCCAGGGGCAGCGCGGGGGTCATGCTGCCATCGCCATGCTGCGGGTGGGCTCGGCTGCCTGCAGCCGGGCGGCGCGCAGCTTGAGCAGGAATTGCGTCGCGTTGACCGCATAGGTTGCATAAGCGGCGAGCGCGAGCAGCATACGGCCGCGTTCGGTGCCAAGATCCCCGATCAGCATGACGAGATAGGCGGTGTGCAGCGCCAGCACGAGCATGCTGAACACGTCCTCCCAAAAGAAGGCCGGCACGAACAGCCATTTGCCGAACACGACCTTTTCCCAGATCGAGCCGGTGACCATGATCGTGTAGAGCGCGATCGTCTTCACCACGATCGACACCGTCGCCGCGAACGCGCCTTCGCCGGTTGCGAGATAGCGCAGCACCAGCGCGGCACTGACCAGGAAGATGAGGAATTGCAGCGGGGCGAGCAGGCCTTGCACCAATGTCCAGCGAGTCGAGTCGCGGCGGCGGCGTTGCTCGGGCGTGTAGAGCGGCGTGCCCGGGTTACGCGGGGTTTTGCTGTCCGATGGATCGATTGTCCGCATCGTTCGGGTCCGCCTCTCTGCCAGGGAAGGTAGGTCCGACCGCGTTTAAGTGTCAACAAGATTTGACGTAAAATAAAATGGACACATGCTGCAGCGCGGCATCGTTAGTGCGTTGCCAGACGCTTTCAAGAGGCATACGGTGCGAGTCGCCGGATCAGCCAAACGATGGTGATCCATGCCGTAACTGCGTGTTCAACCAGACCGGGAGGGTCGGGCATGGCTTCGGTGATGAGGATCGACCACATTGGTGCCAGCGCCCATCCACAGCGCCGGACCGGTCCCGGTCGGGAATCGGCACCGGCGCATGATCTGGCAGGCTTTCGCCATCGCGCCGACATGGAATATGCCCGATCGCTGACCCGTTTGATCGAGAGCGAGATCATCCCCCGCCTGCTGGTCGCGCATAGCAACGGCGCGCACGGGGTGCCAGCCGACCCGCGTGGCGGTGCCGTGCTGCCCGATGACGTCGCCACCTTTGCGCCGCTCACGTTGCAAGTCGAGGCGGACGAGCTGCTGGAACATGTCGATCGCTTGATCGCGCGGGGCGTGTCCCACGAAACGCTGCTGGTCGATTTGCTCGCTCCGGCGGCGCGGCTGCTGGGGGAGTTGTGGGAGGATGACCGCTGCGATTTTGTCGATGTGACGATGGGCCTTTGGCGGCTGCAACAGGTCGTCCATGAGATATCGGGCCGATCGGCCTACGGGCTGCAGCAAGGGCCCGGCCCGGTGCGTCGGGCCTTGTTTGCCTCGCTGGAGGGGGATCAGCACAGCTTCGGCACGGTCGTGATCGACGAACTGTTCGGCTCGAACGGCTGGACGACGCACCGCATCAACGAAGCCTCCACGTCCGAGTTGATGGACCGCGTCCGTAGCGAATGGTTCGATCTGGCCGGATTGACGATCACCTGTGACTGTCATATCGCGCCTTTGCCTTCTATCGTCCGCGCCCTCCGGGTGTCTTCGCGAAACCCCAGGATTTGCGTGATGGTCGGGGGGCGGGTGTTCATCAACAACGCTGAGCTGGCCGTGTCGGTCGGCGCGGACGGAACGGCACCCGACGCGAGGATTGCGCTAGGGGTCGCCAGCGATTTGGTCGACGCCGTCGCGCGGGAGGCGGTTTCGCCAATGTCCGGTTGATCTCGCTATGAGGTCTCGCGGTCCTGGGTGGGAGCCGTGGGGCATAGGACGTATTGGAGCATGAGCGGTTCGTCGATGAGCGATCGTCCCCCCCTTGGCGCACCGGATGCTTTTGACAACCCTGCCTTGCTGTCTGACGCGCTGTCTCCCCAGGTCGCTGTTGCGCTGCTTGCCGCTGTGGGCGACGTTGCGCTCGTGCTGGATGGTGATGGGACGATCCGCGATGTCGCGGTCGCCAATCCGGATTGGCTGCGACAGGGGTTTGGCGATTGGCAAGGCAAGCGCTGGGATTCGCTGGTCGGGGTAGACAGTACCGGCAAGATCACGGAAATGCTGGCCGATATTGGCGATGCCGGACCGCGGCGCTGGCGGCAGGTCAATCATACGACGCCCAATGGCGATGTGCCGATCCGGTATCTCGTGATGAAGATTGGTCACGACGGTGGTGCGATTGCGATCGGGCGCGATATGCGCGCCGCCGCCGCCATCCAGCAGCGGCTGCTGCAGACCCAGCAATCGCTGGAACGCGATTATATCAAGTTGCGCCAGGCAGAAGCCCGGTATCGCTTGCTGTTCGATCTGGGCAGCGAACCGGTGCTGATCGTCGATGCCACCACCCGCCGCATTCGGGAGATCAATCCGGCGGCGCAGCGCTTGCTCGGCGCGGGCGACGGCGAATGGGTGGATCAACCCGTCGGCGCAATCGTACAACCCTCCGATCGGGATGGCTTTATCGCGCATCTCGGCGCGGCGAGCGCCAGCGATGATCTGGTCCCCTTTGCGGCGCGGCTTGCGGGCACCATGGCCGAGGCGCGGATGTGTGCACGGCTGTTCCGTCAGGGGCGCGCGGCACTCTTGCTGGTGCGCATCCTTTCGGCGGAGTCGGTCCGGACGGGCACCGATCACGCGGCGGCGCTTGGCGACGTGGTCGAGCATATGCCCGACGCCTTTGTGCTGGTCGATGCCGATCTGAACATTCTCGTCGCGAATGCGGCCTTTGTTGAACTGTCGGGTGCAGCGTCGGTGCATCGGGTGACCGGGCAACCGCTGGCGACCTGGCTCGGTCGGCCCGGCATTGATCTGCAGCTCATCCTGGGCCAGTTGCGCGAGCATGGCTCGGTGCGCAACGTCGCCACCATTCTGCGCGGCTCCGCCGGTGCGCGGGAGGAGGTCGAAGTCTCGGGCGTGGCGGCCCCGCGCAGCGAAGGCGATTGCTATGGCTTCACGATCCGCAATGTCGGGCGGCGGTTGCGCAGTGTCGCGACGCCGGAGCGCGATCTGCCGCGGTCGGTCGAACAATTGACCGAATTGGTCGGTCGCATGTCGCTCAAGGACATTGTGCGGGAATCGACCGATTTGATCGAGCGGTTGTGCATCGAGGCGGCGCTTGCCTACACCTCGGACAACCGCGCCTCAGCGGCGGAGATTTTGGGGGTAAGCCGCCAAAGCCTCTATTCGAAGCTGCACCGTCACGGGTTGGGAAATTTGGTCGCCGGCGGCGAGTGACCGAATTGTCGGCGACGACTGTCAAATAAATTTGACGGCATAAAGTGTCAAGTATAGCCTTATGGGATGGCGCGCGCGACGACTCATCCGCTGGCACTGGTCCCCGTTCCGCGCTTGCGCGACGTTGCCGAACTGCTCAAGCCGATCACATGGTTTCCGCCGATCTGGGCGTTTGTGTGCGGCGTCGTTTCCTCGGGCGTTCCCATCGGGAGCCGCTGGCCGTTCGTGCTGGCGGGGATGCTGCTGGTCGGGCCGCTGGTGTGTGGCACCAGCCAAGCCGTCAACGATTGGTTCGACCGCCATGTCGATGCGATCAACGAGCCCAATCGCCCCATTCCCTCTGGTCGTATCGCCGGGCGCTGGGGGCTGTGGATCGCGCTGATCGGGACGGCGGTCGCGCTCGCGGTTGCGGCGGGCACGGGCCAATGGGTGCTGGCGGCGACCTGTGTCGGCCTCGTCTTTGCCTGGGCCTATAGCGCGCCGCCGTTTCGCCTGAAGATGAGCGGCATATGGGGGCCGGCTGCCGTCGCGCTGACCTATGAGGGGCTGACCTGGTTTACCGGCGCAAGCGTGATGGCGGGGGCACTGCCCTCCGCCTCCATTCTGACGATCCTGATTTTGTACAGCGCGGGCGCGTTCGGCATCATGACGCTCAACGATTTCAAAGCGGTCGAGGGGGATCGCGCGATGGGCATCCGCTCGCTGCCGGCGATGCTGGGCGTCGACCGCGCGGCGCGGATCGCGTGTCTGGCGATGGCGCTGCCACAAATCCTCGTCATCGCGCTGCTCGCGTCTTGGGGGCATGCGATCGTCGCCGGCGTCGTGGGGGGATTTTTGATCGGACAAGTGGCGCTGATGCGGCGATTGCTGCGCGATCCGCTGCAGTTCACGCCGTGGTACAACGCCACGGGCACCAGCCTGTATGTGCTGGGCATGCTCGCGGCGGCCTTCGGGCTTGGCGGGGTCCTGGGGCTGTGACCCCGCGCGGCCTGAGCTGGCTTGGCATCGCACGGCTCGGGCTGGTGCAAGCCGCGATCGGTGCGATCGTGATGCTCGCGACATCGTTGCTCAACCGCGTGATGGTGGTGGAATATGCCCTGCCTGCCGCCCTCCCGGCCGGGCTGGTGGCGTGGCATTATGCGGTGCAGCTGTCGCGCCCCTTATGGGGGCATGAATCGGATAGCGGGCGTCGCCGGACGCCGTGGATTATCGGCGGGATGGGCGTGCTGGCGGCGGGTGCGATGCTGGCGGCCGAATCGCTCCGCGTGATCGTCGCGCACGGCTGGGTGGGGTATGCGCTGGCGATCCTCGCTTTTTCGCTGATCGGCGCGGGCGTGGGTGCCGCGGGAACGTCGCTGCTGGCGCTGCTCGCCGCGCAGGTTGCGCCCGCCCGGCGCGCGGCGGCGGCCTCGCTCACCTGGATCATGATGATCGCCGGAATCATTGTGTCCTCGGCGGCGGCGGGCCACTGGATCGATCCCTTCTCGCTGGCCCGCCTTGAAGGCGTCGTCGCTGGCGTCGCGGGCATGGCCTTTCTGCTGTCGACGGTCGCGGTGCTCGGCGTGGAACGCGGGGATGCGGCACGCGTCGCCGCAGGGCCCCCGTCTCCGCCATTCGCGGTGGCGCTGGCGGAAATCTGGGTCGATCCGGAACACCGGCGTTTCACGATGTTCGTGTTTCTCTCGATGCTCGCTTATTCCATGCAGGATTTGATCCTGGAGCCGTTTAGCGGCCTGCGCTTTGCCATGACGCCGGGCCAATCGACGCAGATGTCGAGCGTGCAGCATAGCGGCGTGTTGCTGGGCATGGTGTTGGTGGGCGTTGGCGGCAGTGCGTTCGGCGGGCGTGACGCGGCCACGCTCGCACGCTGGATCGTCGGCGGGTGCATCGGGTCGGCCTTGGCGTTGACCGGGCTGGTGCTGGCGGCGCGCTACGGGCCGGGTTGGCCGATTGTCGGTACGATCTTTTTGCTCGGTTTTGCCAATGGCGTCTTTGCCGTGGCGGCGATCGGCCGGATGATGGCGCTGGCCGGAGACGGTGGATCAAGCCGGGCCGGGCTGCGGATGGGCGTGTGGGGCGCGGCGCAGGCGATTGCGTTCGGGCTGGGCGGGCTGACCGGTGCAGTCGCGGTCGACGCGGCCGAAGCCCTGACCGGATCGGTTCCGGAAAGCTTCATGCTGGTCTTCGGGGCCGAGGCGTTGCTGTTCCTGTTGGCCGCCGCCCTCTCGCTGCGCGCGCCGCCACGCGTCGCCCATCTTGGTGGGGAGGTTGTGATATGACGATCGCGGACTTTGATTGTGTCGTCGTCGGCGGCGGCCCGGCCGGTGCCACCGCCGCCACGGATCTGGCGCGCGGTGGCCACCATGTGCTGCTGCTCGATCGGGCGGGGCGGATAAAGCCCTGCGGTGGGGCAATCCCGCCGCGCGCGATCGCCGATTTCGCGATTCCCGACCATTTGCTGGTCGCCAAGGCCAGCGCCGCGCGGATGGTCGCGCCTTCGGGCAAGACGGTCGACATGCCGGTCGGGGACGGCTTTGTCGGGTTGGTCGATCGCGAGGTGTTCGACGAATGGTTGCGCGCGCGCGCGGCGCTGGCTGGTGCTGAACGCCGCAGCGGTACCTTCGTCCGGATCGAGCGCGAAGCCGCTGATGTCGCGACCGTTGTTTATCGCGACGCCCGCGGTGCGGATGAGCGCCGGGTGACGACACGCTGCGTCATTGGTGCCGATGGTGCGCGCTCGGGAGTGGCGCGCGACGAGGTGAAAGGGGGCGGCACCGTACCGTGCGTGTTCGCCTATCACGAAATCATCGCGGCACCCGCGACCGGCGCGGGCGAGCGCGTCGATTTCGCGCCAGAGCGGTGCGATGTCTTCTATCAGGGCAAGCACTCCCCCGACTTTTACGCCTGGGTTTTCCCGCATGGCGCGACTGCCAGCATCGGGGTGGGCAGCGCGCAGAAAGGCTTTGCACTGCGCGAGGCGGTTGCGGCGCTGCGCACGCAGACCGGCCTTGATGGCTGTGCGACGCTGCGGCGCGAGGGGGCCCCGATCCCGCTCAAGCCGCTCAAGCGCTGGGACAATGGTCGCGATGTCGTGGTGGCAGGCGATGCCGCAGGCGTGGTGGCACCGGCCTCTGGCGAGGGGATCTATTATGCAATGGCGGGCGGCCGCCATGCAGCCGAAGCGGTGACGGTGTTCTTGGCGACCGGCAAGGCCTCCGCGCTGCGCCTTGCCCGCAAGCGCTTCCTGCGGGCGCATGGCCGCGTGTTCTGGATCCTCGGGATTATGCAATATTTCTGGTATTCCAGCGACACGCGCCGCGAACGCTTCGTCAAGATCTGCGAGGACCCCGATGTCCAACGGCTGACCTGGGACGCGTATATGAACAAGCGCCTGGTCCGCGCCAAGCCGGGTGCGCATTTGCGCATCTTCTGGAAGGATATGCGGCATTTGCTCGGGCTGGCATCGGCGTGAGGGCGGGGGCACCCATGCTGCATCGCTCCTGGGGGTTGCCGATTGTCATTGCCGCCCTGATGGCTCTGGTCGTCGCGGTGATGGGATCGACGATTACCGAAGTCGGGCCCTGGTATCGCACCCTGCTCCAGCCGCGCTGGGCCCCGCCCGAGGCGGCCTATAGCGTCGCCTGGACCGCCATCTATGTGTGCACGGCGATGGCGGCGGTGACGGGGTGGCGCGCAATGCCCGATCGATCGGGCGCGGACTGGATGATCGGGCTGTTCGCGCTCAACGGCTTTCTCAATATCCTGTGGAGCTTTTTGTTCTTTCGCCTGCATCGGCCGGATTGGGCGGCGGTCGAGGTGGTCGGCCTGTGGGTGTCGATCGCGGTCTGGATTTATCTGGTGTGGCCGCGCTCAATGTCTGCCGGGCTGTTGTTGCTCCCCTATCTGGGATGGGTGACCTTTGCAGGCTATCTCAACATGACGATCGTCCGGCTGAACGGACCGTTCGGCTGAACCCGCTGGCCACATGGCTGTTCGCGCAGGGCCATGCGGTCGACATCATTCTTGTGATCCTGCTGCTGGAAGGGGGCTGGCTGATGCGGTCGCGTGGCTGGTCGGCCGTTGCGGTTGCGCTGCGGCTGGTGCCGGGGGCGTGCATGGTGCTTGCGGTGCGCGCGGCCTTGACCGGGATGCCATGGCCGTGGGTCGCGTTGCCACTTGCGGCGTCCTTTCCGGTGCATGTCGCGGATCTGGTGCGTAGCCGTCGCGCATGAAAAAGGCCCGGCATCGCTGCCGGGCCTCGGGTTGATCGCGCGCGCAGGGTTCAGGAATTGCTCTTGAGATAGGCGATCACATCGGCGCGCTTTTGCGGATCGGTTGGCCACCCGGCGAAGGTCATCTTGGTGCCGGGCACAACGCGCTGCGGATTTTCCAGATATTGGAACAGCTTTTCCTCAGTCCAGGTGATGCCGCTATTCTTGTTGGCGGTCGAATAGGTAAAGCCCGGAATGCTGCCGGCCTTGCGGCCAACCACGCCGTGCAGCGATGGCCCGATCTTGTTCACGCCGGCTTCGATCGCGTGGCACGTCTTGCACGTGATAAAGTCGGTCTCGCCCTTCTTGGCGTCGCCGGTATAGGCGGCGAGCTTCACCCCGGCGATGGTGTCGGTATTGTCGGCGGCGACGGCGGCAGGCTTTGGCGCTGCCGGTTCCGCTGCGGGTGCGGCGGCTGGCGTGGTCGTCGCGGCAGTGGTGGTGGTCGTCGTCGTGCTGCTGTCGCTTTCGGCTTTCTTGGCGCAGGCCGTGAGCGCGAGGGTGGCGCATGCCACGCCAAAGGTCACGCGGCCGAGACGCTTGATGGGTCCTGTTTGCATCAGTCCTGCTCCTGCTTTTTATCGACTCTCCCGAACGCACATTCGACACTATCGTGCCATGACTGTCCAGAAAAATTGACACCGCCGACGGCCCGGTCGCGCTTTCGCTCCTCCGTCCAGAGCGGTTTAGAGCGCGGTAAACCGGAAGTCGCGAAAGCGCGCGGTACCGGTGCCCGCTGCATAAAGGCCGGGCCTGAGCATCAGGAAGCCGCCACGCACATTGTGGTGATAGCCCGACACTTCCATCCCGCGATCGAAGCGCGTCCAATGGCGTCCGCCATCGCCACTGGTATCGAAGGTGACGATGTGGCGATCATTGGTGACGCGCAGCCGCATTTGGCGCCCGTGCGGATTATGCGGGCGACCGCGCTCCTGCCCATATTGATGCGTGACGAAGCGCTGCTGATCGAAGCCGAGGCCGCAATAGAGTTTGTCGTCATAAAAGAGGATAAGCCCGGCGGTGGTGCCGGGATCGATTTCGATGTCGCAGTCGAAGCGATAGCCGGTGTCGCCCGCGATCAACAGCAAGGGTGCCGAATCGACCGGTGCGGTACCGCTGGCGGTGAGCGTCAGCGTGCGGTTGGCGAGCGACAGGCGATCGGCCTCGTTCGGGCGCGGGCGGAAGAAGCTCCAGCGGGTGCCGAGCGCGAGCGTCTGGAAATCGTCGGACAGCGCCATGCCGTGCGGCACCGCGCTGCCGCCCCTGGGCTTGGCGAGCGGGCGCGACAGATCACCGCCGGTCATTTTGAACCAGCCATCGGCGGTCCAGGCGACGGGATCGAGCAGCGTCTGCCGCCCGAGCGTCCAATAGTCCTTCTCATAGCCGTGATAGAGCGCCCACCAGTCACCCGCCGGCCCTTCGACCAGCGAGGCGTGACCGCGCGACCACCAGCGCTCGGACCGGTCGCGCGTGCGCACCAGCGGGTTGGCGGGGCAGTCTTCCCACGGCCCGTGGATCGAGCGTGCGCGGGCGGCGATCACCATATGGCCGGTCGGTGGCCCGGCGGTGCCGCCGACGGCGGTGATGAGGTAGAAATAGCCGCCGTGGCGGACGATCTTGGGGCCTTCGGGCGAGAAACCCTCGACCACCCAGTCGCTCGGATACCGCCACGGATCATAGACATGTTCGGGCGTGCCGACGGTCGACAGGCCATCGGCGGACAGGCGCACGCGGTCGCCGCCCGACAGGAACAGCCAGCGCGAGCCGTCCTCGCCGACGACATGGCACGGATCGATATGCGCGTGCAGGCCGAGATCGATCGGCTCGCTCCACGGCCCTTCGATGCGATCGGCATGGATCACCCAGATCGAATTGGGCGAGGCTTTGGTCGGGATATAGAGGAAATAGCGCCCGTCATGCTTGGCGAGGCTCACCGCCCAGACCGAGCCGATGTTGCGGTGGAGCGCGGGGCCGATCGGCCGCCAGTTCACCAGATCGCGCGAATGCCACAGGATCAGGCCGGGATAGGAATCGAAGCTGGAGAAGGTCAGGTAATAGTCCTGCCCGTCTTTCAGGATGGCGGGGTCGGGCCGATCGCCCGACAGCACGGGATTGAGGAAGCGCCCGTCGCCAAGATCGGCGATGCGTTGCTGGTCCAGCTCGCGCCGATACGCGGCGGGGGTGTCGGGTGCGGCGGCGGTGCTGGTGGGGAGCAGCAATGCAGCGCTGCCGCCAGCGGCGGCGAGCGCGTCGCGGCGCGTGAGGCGCATCAAACCCTCCGGGCGCGGCGCGCCAGTGCGCCGCTGCGCATCCGACCGTGATCGAGCAGCAGATGGTGATAGCGGGCCAGCGCCGTGCCCGATCGCCCGCGCGCGCTGTCTTCGATGGCGAGCGCGAACAGCATTTCTGCAGCGCGCGTCATCGGCTCCTGCACGATCCGCGCGAGATCGGCGTCGAACGGCGCGAAATACGCGGGTTCGCCCTGCCAGGCGACCAGCCGCGCGCGTGCCTCGGGCAGCGACAGGCCGTGCAGATGGATAGCGAGATCGACCAGCGCGCGCCCGATGCGGAACAGCCGCCAATGGAGATAACCGAGTGCGGCCAGCGGATCGGCGGCGTAGAAGCCCGCATCGGCAACACGGCGTTCGGTATAAATCGCCCACCCTTCGGCAAAGCCCGGCGCATAATCGAGCCGCAGCGGGTGCGGATCGGCAGCGGCCTCCAGCGGCAGTTGCACCATATGGCCGGGGAGCAATTCGTGCGCGACGACGCTCGGCAGCGTGAACGCCGGGCGATCGGCGAGGCGCTGAAGATCGGGCACATAGCCGCCGGGCTGCGTGGGCGTGGGTAGCGTGCGATAGCCGTAATGGGCGGCGGTGCGGTCGGCGGCGGTTGGCGGATTGGCGGCGACGTTCAGGCACCAGGGCGGCACCGCGCCGACCAGGGCCGGGACATGCGCGCGCATCACGGCCAGCCAGCGGTTCATATCGGCCACAGCGGCGTCGGGGCTGGCATAAGCCTGGCGCGGGTCGCGCCACAAAGCGGAGAAGCGCGCGCCGGTGGTGGCCCCCGCCACCCCCAGTCGCGCGAACAGCGCATCGGCGCGGGCGGCGCAGCGGCGGCGTTCGGTCTCCAGTTGGCCCTCGAGCGCGCGCGGATCGAGGTCATCGCCGAACTTGCGGCGGAGCAGCAGGAGGGCGTGCTCCGGGTTGCGCGGTGGCCCCTTGGCGCGCGGGTCGACCGCGAACCGCCGCACAATCTCACCGTCGATCGCCAGCCCGGCGCGGGCGGTGTCGAGGTCGAGCTGCGCGGCGAGGGGCAGGCCCTTCCGGTCAAATCCCGCCAGCAGCGCCAGCGCTGCCCCCGGATCGTGCGGCATCGCCGCCGCCGCATCGAGCGCGGCGCGCAAGGGCGCAGGGGAGGAGGCCCGCACACCGCTGGCGAGCGCCAGCGCCGCGCCCCCGGCGAGCAGCGCCCGCCGCGTCGTCATGGCGTGCGATCGGCGATGGCGACGGCGTTGTTCTGCTGGGTGACTTCGGCGGTGCCATCGCCCTGTTCGACGCGCACGAGCAGGTGTTCGGGATCGATGCCTGCGGGCACGGCCAGCGTCACGCGCGCGGTTTTGGGAGTGAGGTCGCTTGGCGCGGGGAGCGGCGGCACCGGGGCGGTGGCGATCACGCGGTTTCCCTGCCACAGCGCCACGCGCCCCGCCGGTGTCGGCACCGCGCCCAGGCTATGGACGGTGACCGTGACGCGCTGCCCCGCAACGGCCACATCGTCGCGACCGATACCGAGGTCAGGGCGGGTCTCCACCGGGGTGGCGGGTGCCACCAGCGCAAAGTCCAGCACGGTTTCGCCGGGCGCGAAGGTCAGCGGGATCGCGGCACTGCGCTCGAGCGGGATCGTTATGGGCGACGACACCGCGCCGCGTGCGACCGTCATCGACCAGCTTCCGGCGGTGACGTTCCACGCCGTCATCGTCGCGGCTTGCGGGCGGTCGCTGGTGTTATAGGCAATCACGCGGAAGCGGTCGCGCGTCGCACCGGGCAGCAGGATCGCGACCTGTTCGGCAGCACCCGGCGTGGCAAAACGCCAGCTTACCGTATTGCCGGGCCAGGTCTGGTTGCGCTTCAACGCGATGCCGCCGAGCCGTTCGCGCTGGAGGATGTCGCTCGGCTGTTCGACGCGGTCGCTCCACCAATGGCCTTCGGTGTACATCGCCATGTGCTGCATCTTGTCGGCGATCGCCTCGCCGTGCAGCGTGGCCAGCACGGCGAGGTCACCCGTCGCCGACCAGGCGGCATAGCGTCCGAACGGCTCCTCGCTCTTTGCCGCACGCGCGCCCAGTGCCGCTCCATCGGGCAAGGCGGTGAAGGCGTTTTCGTTGAATTCCGCCAGCCCCGCCGGACTTTTGGCGACGCGCGCCTCGATCGGGCGCAGATATTTGGCGTCGCCGGTAAAGCGCCATGCCGCCCAGCTTGCCTGGAGCGGCGTGCTCACCCCGCCACCATCGCCAACGCGCTCGGCATCGCTGCGCCAGTTGATCTCATTGGGGTAGGACCACGCGCCATCGGCACCCTGTTTGCCGTGCGCCATCCAGCCGTCGATCACGCCGGTCACCAGGGCGCGCGCGGGTGCGCTGCCATTATACAGGCCGAGCAGGATCGGCGCGTGCAGCACGGTGAAGCTATAGGGTTTCTGCCATTCCCACGCCCCCTCGCGGTACATCGTGCGCCCGCCATACCAATTGCTCGCGAAATGCAGATGGCCGGCCGGGTTCTTCAGGATCACGCCTTGCAGCGCCTTGGTGGTCGTCATCAGCCGCTCGATCGAGCGCGGTTCGCCCCAGTTGAGATAGAGCCGCTCGGCATCCGAGTTGAGCCCCTCCTCATACGCGTGAAGCTCGTCGGTCGTGATATAGCCGAGGCCGTTTACCCGCATCCCGTTTTTGTATGCGGCATCGGCGAGGGCGCGCAGCGAGGCGTTGATCTTGTCAGGCTCGACCCCCATCAGCGCGAGGCCGGGCCATTGCTGCGTCAGATCGGTATCATCGGAAATACCGCCGCCAAAATCGCCATAAGGCACCTGGCGATGGTCGATCCACCAGGTGACGAACTGGCGGACCAGCTTCAAATCCTCAAGCTGGCGGAACGCCCAGAGCGGCACGCCGGGTGGCGCGGTCGGCTGGGTGACGGTGGGCATGTTTTCGGGGCGGTAATTGATGTCGGCCCAATATTGGCGGGCCGTCACATTGTCAGGGTCGACGCGCAGCAGGTCGGTAATATCGCCGAACAGGCGCGCATAGAGCGCTTCGCGCTTGGAGGCGGTATGCTCCTCGACCAGAAAGCCCCAATTGTCCTTCACCTGGTTGAGCCGGTCGGCGATATGTTCGGGCAGCGCCGCCGCACGATCCTTGAACACCAAACGGATTTTCGCACCGTTGAGCGCGGCGGCATCGAAGCTGGGCAGGGCCGAGGCGATGCTGAGATAGAGGCTGTCATTCGACAGGATGCGGTCGCGCAGATCGAGCCACAGCGTGCGCGGCGTGCCTGCCGGCACGCTGACCGACAGGTCGATCAGGTCGCGCGCGGGCCAGATCGGGTCCTTGACGCGGAGGTTGAGCGGGATCGCGCCGCTTCCCTTAAGCGCGGGCAGGTCGATCGCGATGCCATCGAGCCCGTCATGCAGATTCTGCCAGCCATAATCGAAGGCGCGCGCCAGCGGCTTGTCGGCATAGGCATCGCCCAGGCTCGCCGGGATCAGGATGTGGACGATCGGCAGGCCGCGCGTCCGTGTCTGCGCTGGCGCGCCCGCCCCCGCTGCCGCGGCGCCGACCGCCGCCTTGATGCCGGAGCTGGGCAAGGCGACGACCATGCTGCGCTCATCGGGGGCATACCGACCAGCGATGAAGGATTCGAGGGTGGCGAGCGCGGCGATCCGGGTCGAGGCGGTGGCGTCCACGGTGTAGGAGAGTTTGAACGATCCCGCCGGTTCCGCGCCCGGCCTCACGTCATAGGCCCATAGCTCCTGGATCGGCTGCTCCTGCACCGTGTTGACGAAGCTGAGCGTGCCGCCTTGCCGCTCGGGTATCGCGCTGACGCTGCGGACGGTGCCTTGCGCGCGGGTGGCGAGCGTTGTGGTTTGTCCACCGTCCGACCATAGCAGCGATCCATAAGCCGCGCCGCGAATTTCAACGCGGTTGAAGCGTTCGCCGGGCGGCACGGTCAGGTCATAGCGCTTGCCGCCTTCGACATAGACGTTCCAGTCGGGCAGCTCGAAATAATCGTCGCGGCCGGGCAGTTTGGAGCGGTTATAGACGCCGGGCCAGGTCGTCTCGGCGATGCCGTCGACGCCCTTCCACATCCATTCCTTCAAATCCTTGGCGTCGGCGAACTCTACCTTGCGCACGGTGGTGACGGGGGCATCGAGCACGGGCGGCACGCCTGTGTCCCAGCCATAACGGTGCAGCCAGGCGGTGCGGCGGGCGGGGGCGTCCTCGGAAGGGGCGGGGGCCGGATCACGCTTGTCGGCCAAGGCGGCCATGTCGCTGGCGGCCAGCATCCGGTCGTACACGCGAATCTCGTCGAGATCGCTGCCGCGCATGAAATGGTAGCGGCTCTGCACTTGGTGGGGGGATAGCACGCGCCCGGCGAGGCCGAACTGATCGAGCCCCGAATCGAGATCGACGACCTGATCCTTGCGCGCGACTTCGCGGCCATCGACGAAGAGCCGAACGCCCTTGGTCTCATCCCAGGCGAAGGCGATGTGCTTCCACGCATCGGCGGCGGGCGTGCTGTCGATCGTCCAGGAGACGCGGATGCGCGACAGGTTGGCGTCGGTGACGAAGGCGTCGAAGCCGTGGCCGTTCCAGTCGATCCGCAGGAAGGCCATGTCCCAACTGCTGTGATCGGCAAAGCCCGCGCGGAAGATCACGAAGGGCGCGACGCCGAGCGGTTCGCGTGGTCGCCAGAAGAAGCTGAGCGTGCCGCGCTGCGCGCGCATATTGCCGGGTGCCTTCCACGCGACATAGCCATCATCGGCCCAGCGCGCCGCGCCGCCGATCGCGCCATCGGGCACGACGCTGACACCGCTGCGGAAATTGGGCACGGGATCGCCTGCGGCAACGTCTGCGGTCAGGCTCTTGTCGGCGGAGACGCGGAACAACAGGCCATTGGCATCCTGCGCGCAAACGGGTGTCGCGATGGCAATGGCGAGCAGGCTCGCCAGCCCGAGCTTACAGCGCATCGACACGCGCCAGTCGCGGTGAGAGCAGATGGATAACGCCGACGGCGATGAGATACACGCTGCCCGCGACCGCGAAGATCAGCGTGTAGCTGCCCGTCGTCTGCAGGATGTAACCGGTGAACTTGGCCATCCCCATGCCGCCAATCGCGCCGACCATGCCGCCAATGCCGACCACCGACCCCACCGCCTTGCGCGGGAACATGTCGGATGGGATTGTGTAGAGATTGGCCGAAAACGCCTGATGCGCCGCCGTCGCCAGCCCGACGATCGCCACTGCTGCCCATAGATTGGCGATATATTGCGCAAAGAAGATCGGCATCACCAGAAAGGCGCAGACCAGCATCGTCGTCTTGCGCGCGGCATTGGCCGACCAGCCGCGCTTCATCAGCCGTGAGGAGGACCAGCCCCCGGCAATGCTGCCAAAGTCCGAGATCAGGTAGATCACGACCAAGGGCGGGCCGAAGCTCTTCAAATCGAGATGATAGGCCTTGGACAGGAAATCGGGCGTCCAGAACAGGAACAGCCACCAGATCGGGTCGATCAGAAATTTGCCGAGCGCATAGGCCCATGTCTCGCGATAGCCGAGCAGCCGCGCCCATGCGATCTTCTGTGCGGGGTCGGCGGGGTCGCTTTCGATATGGGCGAGTTCGGCAGCGCTGAGGCGCGGCTGTTCGCGCGGGCGGCGGTAGATGGCGATCCAGGCGACCAGCCACACCAGGCTGGCGACGCCAGTGACGATGAATGCCATCCGCCAGCCAAAGGCGAGCGTGACAGCGGGGACGATCAAGGGCGTCACCACCGCGCCGATATTGGCCCCGGCATTGAACACGCCCGTCGCCAGCGCCCGCTCGCGCGCAGGAAACCATTCCGACACCGCCTTGATGCCTGCCGGGAAATTGCCCGATTCGCCCAGACCCAGCACCGCACGTGCTGCCGCAAACTGCAAGGTCGATCCGGCAAAGCCGCACAAGGTATGGCCGAGCGTCCAGATGATGAAGGCGATCGAATAGCCGATGCGTGCGCCGACCCGGTCCACGATCGAGCCGAAGCTGATATAGCCGATCGCATAGGCCGCCTGGAACCAGAAGACGATGTCGGCATAGGCATTTTCGTCCCAGCCGAATTCGCTCGAAATGTTGGGCTTGAGCAGCCCGATCATCTGCCGGTCGACGTAGTTGATCGCGGTTGCGGCAAAGAGCAGGCCGCAAATCACCCAGCGATAGCGCCCGACCGCGCTTGCGTCGGCCGTTTTGGTCCCGCTTGCACCCGTGTCGATCGGAAGTTCGGCCGTCGCCATCATCTCTCTCCTGTCGGCGGCCCTGTTTCGAACCTTTGCCGGATCCTAATCGCGGTTATTGCGCTGCGATGCTACACGCCACCATCAGCCGGTCGTCGAAAATGGCCGCGATTTGCGCGCCGATTTCAACCTGGTGAACCCCGCTGACCGCACCCGTTGAAATCCACTGGCCCGGGGTCAGCGCGATGCCACGCTGCGCCATCAATTCGAACAGGAAGCGCGCGGCACCAAATGGGCCGTCAAGCATCGTCGCGGCGGTGGCGATTCCGGTCGACGCGCCGTCGATGGTCAGCTCGACCGGCCATTGATTGAGGTCGAGGTCGCGCCAGTCGGCAATATCGGGGCCGATTACCAGCCCGTTATTGTTGCCGAAATCGGAAATGGTGACACCGGGGCCATGGTCATTAATGCCGCCAAAGGGCGAACTAGCGATCTCGATGCCGACACACACCCGATCGATCAGCGCGGTCGCTTCGGCCAGCGTATAATGGGTTTTGGCAGGATCGGGTGCAGCGCCGATCCGCAGCAGGAATTCCGCCTCGGCCGCCGCGAATCCACCGGCATAGACGGTCATTGCGCGTGGGGTTTCCCCGGCGTCGAAGGTCTGGTCGGCGAAGATCGGCCCGGCAAGGCGGTCGGCCCCCTCCAGTGGCGGGTTGATCCGCCCGACCTTCCAGCCGGCGATCACGCGGTCGGCGAGCGCGATGGCGGCGTCCTGCATCGCATAGGCTTCGGCAAGCGCGGCGGGCATGGTACCGGGGTAATCGACGAGTGCAGACGCGCTGCGCCGTGCGCTGACAAATTCGGTTGCGACTCGCGCGATATTGTCTTGACGTTTCTTGGCCGGCACGTGGCTTTATCCCCTCATGGACCGCTAAGACGATCTCCACGACTGGGTATGGGAAACCGGTGTCATTGACAAGAGGCTGATCGCGGGTTGGCGCGATCAGCCGGGAAAGGCGCTCGCCCAATCGCCCTCAAACGCCGCCTGGGCGGCGCGCGCGATCGACCGCGTCGCGTCCGAATCGTGCGCCAACGCCTCGGAAAACCCCAATTTTGCCGCGATCAGCCGCGCCAGCACCGCGTGCGCGTCGCCGGTTGCTGCGCAATCGGCGAGGGCGGTGCCCGCCGGGTCGAGGATCGGCACGCCCGCCCGTGCGCGCTGCATCAAAAAGGCGATCCAGCAGCCGAGCGCGGCCAGCACATGGCGCGGCAACCGGCCCTGCGCGCGCTGCGCGGCCAGCGTATCGCCGAGTCGATAGGGGATCTTCTGGCTGCCATCGGCGGCGATCTGCTCCAGCCGGTGGACGATCGCGGGGTTGCGGAAGCGGGCCAGCACCGCCGCACGATAGCCATCGAGATCGAGCCCGGCGACGGGCGGCAAGGTGGGGATAATGTCGTCGCGGATCATCGTATCGATGAAGTCCGCCAGCGTGGCATCACCCATCGCATCGGCCACGCTGGCATGGCCACGCAACAAACCGGCATAAGCCAGCGTCGAATGCGACCCGTTGAGGATACGCAGCTTCGCTTGTTCATAGCCGGCAACATTGTCGGTCAGCGTCGCTCCGGCGCGACCCAACGCCGCGCAGACCGGATCGCCCAGATCCTCGATCACCCACTGCGTGAACGCTTCGCGCTGCACGGCGGCGCGGTCTTCGACGCCCAGCACGTCCGCGACATCGGCATAGAGCGCGTCGTCCGCCGCAGGGGTGATCGAATCGACCATCGTGCCGGGCACGCGCACCTGCGTGGCGATCCACGCCGCCAGCTCCGGCGTCTGCGCCTCGGCAAAGCGGATCAGCGCGGCCCGCACTTTGGCTCCGTTATTGGCGAGGTTGTCGCACGGCATAACCATGAACGGTGCTATCCCGCGCGCGTGGCGCGCGGCGAGCCCAGCGACGATCCACCCGATCACGCTGCGCGGCACGGCGGGAGCCGCGAGATCGTGCGCGATGTCGGGATGCGTCAGATCGAGCGTGCCGCCTGCGGCGAGGCAATAACCCTTCTCGGTCACCGTCGTCGTCACCAGCCGCACCGCCGGGTCGGCGAGCAGCGCGAGCGTCTGCTCCGCGTCGTCGGGGCCCAGAAAGCGGCTATGCGCACCGATGATGCGATAGGCAGGCGTGATGTCGCGGACGGCGAGCGTGTACAGCCCTTGTTGCTCGGTCAGCGCCGCCACCGTTGCTGCGCTGCGCAGCGACACCGCAGCAATGCCCCAATCGGGCTCGCTGTCGAGCAGCGTATCGATATACGCCGCCTGGTGCGCGCGGTGGAACGCGCCGGGGCCGAAATGGACGATCCCGGTGGTTGGCGGCGCGGTGCGATTGGGGCGAGTCACGCGTGCTGGTACAAGATCGAGCGTGCCATATCCCAAACGCGTCATAAGGTTACGCCCCGCTTCCAGATTGCGATTTCGCGTTCACCATTACGCTCGGCAGCGGTCGCCGCGCCAGACGCAATCGCGCACACGTGCATGGCCAGCGCCTGCGCCACCGGGTCGAAGCCGTGATCGAGCACTTCGCCCGCGTCGAAATCGATCCAGCCTGGCTTGCGCGTGGCGAGTGCGCTGTTCGAGGCGATCTTGAGCGTCGGCACCGGGAAGCCGAGCGGCGTTCCCCGCCCGGTGGTGAACAGAATGGCGGTCGCCCCTGCGGCGGCCAGCGCGGTGCAGGACACGGCATCGTTGCCCGGTGCCTCGAGCACGGTGAGCCCCCGCCCGCCGACGCGCGCGCCATAGGGTATGACATGCGAGACCGGTGCGCGTCCGGCCTTTTGCACTGCACCCAGCGATTTTTCTTCAAGCGTGGTGATGCCCCCCGCAACATTGCCGGGCGAAGGATTCTCCGACACCGGTTCGCCATGGTCGAGGAAATAGCGTTTGAAATCATTGACCATCGTAACGATGCCGTCGAACACGCTTTCATCGACCGCGCGGTCCATCAGCAGGCGTTCCGCGCCAAACATTTCCGGGATTTCGGTTAGCAACACGCTTCCGCCCGCCGCGACCACGCGCTCGCTGATGCGGCCGACCAGTGGGTTGGCGGTGAGGCCCGACAAGCCATCGGACCCGCCACATTTCACCCCGAGCACCAGCCGGTCGAGCGCGACGGTGCTGCGCTGGCTGCGGGCGAGCGCGACCAGTTCGGCGACCTTGGCCAGGCCCTCGTCAATCTCGTTCCCGGCCAATTGCGTGACGAGCGTGCGGATGGCGGGGCGGCGCGCTTCGGGAATTTCGCGCAGCAAGGCGTCGATCTGGTTCGATTCGCACCCCAGCCCGACGATCAGCACGCCGCCGGCATTGGGGTGGCACGCGAGCGCCGCCAAAATGCTGCGCGTCCCGTCAAGATCGTCGCCAAGCTGCGAACAGCCAAAGGGATGGGTGAAGGCGTGGACGCCATCGACAATGCCATCCGCGCCATCGCCGACCAGGGCGGCATTGGCCTGTGCGGCGATGCGCGTGGCGGTGCGCGCGACGCACCCGACCGTCGGCAAGATCCAGATTTCGTTGCGCGTGCCAACACGCCCGTCGGCGCGGACATAGCCTTCAAAAGTCGCTGTTTCCTCGGGTTCGCGCGTTGGCGCGGGGGCCTTTGGCGTGAAGCGATAGGCGAGCGTCCCGTCGAGCGCGGTCGCCAGATTGTGCGAATGGACGTGCGCGCCGACTGCGATGGCGGCGGTGGCGGTGCCGATCGGAAAGCCGAACTTCACCACCGGCGCGCCCGCCACGATGGGCATGATCGCAATCTTGTGGCCGCTTGGCGTATCGGTCAGCGCCGAGGTGCTGCGCCCGTCGAAGGTGACGGCATCGCCCGCCAGCACGGGCTCGACCAAGGTTACGACGCTGTCGTCGGGATGCACCAGAAGGGCTTTTGCCACGCGCGTCGCTCGCTTGTTGGTAACCGGTATCATCGCTCTGCCCCAGCCGACCGGCGCTTGGCAAGGGGCGCGCGATATCGCGGCGGTGCGCGCCCGGACTAGCCAAGCCCGCCATCCTGGGGTTAAGCCGACCGCATGAAAAGCACCGGTCAACCGACGATCAACGATGTTGCGCGGATCGCGGGCGTTTCCAAAAAGACCGTCAGCCGCGTCATCAACCGCTCACCCTTGCTCAACGACGACACCCGGCGGCGCGTCGAGGATGTGATCGGCGAACTCGGCTATATTCCCAATCCGCAGGCGCGTGCGCTCGCGCTGCGCCGCAATTTCCTGATCGGGCTCGTCCACGACAACCCCAATGCGCAAATGGTGATGAATGTGCAGCAGGGGATTTTGGAGGCGCTGCACGGCACCGAATTCGAACTGGTGGTGCGCCCGGTCGATCGCGGATCGGCGACGATGCTGGTCGACCTGCGGCACTTTCTGGAACGCCAGCGCTTGTTCGGGCTCGTCCTGCTGCCGCCGATCAGCGAGAATGACACGATCGCCAAATTGTGCGCGGAAATCGGCTGCCGCTATGTCCGTATGGGGTCGGCCCCGCTCGACGATAACGATCATATGGTTGCCTCCAATGATTGCGAGGCGGTGCGCGCCGCGACCGAATATCTGATCGATCAGGGGCACCGCCGGATCGGCTTGATCGCCGGGCCGCATGGCTTCCGTTCGGCGCGCGAGCGCCGTTTAGGCTTTGAGGAAGCGCTGAGCAAAGCCGGCATCGCGCTCCCGCGCAGCATGATTGCGGATGGCAATTATACCTTCGAGTCTGGCTTGACCGCAGCCGAGCGGTTGCTCGACCTGATGCCGCGCCCGACCGCCATCTTTGCCAGCAATGATGAAATGGCGGCGGGCGTGATGCATGCCGCACGGCAGCGCGGGCTCGATATTCCGAAGGATCTGTCGATCGTCGGCTTCGACGATACGCCCGTCGCGGCGCATGTCTGGCCGCCGCTTACGACGGTACGCTGGCCGATCGCATCGATGGCGCGCTCGGCCGCGCTAAAGCTGACGGCGGGGCTGGACGGGGAAGCGATTGTCGAGGAACCGTCGCTGTTCCTGTCGACGCTGATTCGGCGCGGTTCGGTGGCGGCACCGAGCGCCTAGCGGGCGTCGATTAACGGGCTTGCGACGCAAGCTGACACCGGTTACCAGAGCCCGCATAAAACAGTGCGGGGAGGGAGAATGACAATGGCACGGCCGCTCGACCTGAACCCCGATCGCCTGTTTCCGAGCGATCCAACGACGCGGGCCATTGCGCGCACGCTTTACGCGGAAATCGCGGACCTGCCGATCGTCAGCCCGCATGGCCACACCGATGCCGGGTGGTTTGCCGACGACACCGCCTGGACCGACGCGACCGCGTTGCTGCTCGCGCCCGATCATTACATTTTCCGGATGCTCTACAGCCAGGGCATCGACCTCGACGCGCTCGCCATTCCGCGCCGCAGCGGCACGCCCGCGACCGATCCGCGCGCGGCATGGCGGGTGTTCGCGCAGAACCTGCATCTGTTTCGCGGTACGCCCTCGCGGATGTGGCTCGACCATGTCTTTGCCGAGGTGTTCGGGTTCGAGGTGGCGCTCGGGGCTGATACTGCCGACCTGTATTTCGATACGATCGCCGAGAAGCTGGCCAGCCCGGCCTTCCGCCCGCGCGCGCTGTTCGATCGCTTCAAGATCGATTTTCTGGCGACGACCGAGGGACCGCAGGACGATCTGGGCGCGCACCACCGCATCCGCGCCTCGGGCTGGGGCGGGCGCGTCGTCACGACCTATCGCCCGGACGGCGTCATCGATGTCGAGCATGAGCACTTCGCGGGCGCAATGGCGCGCTTTGCCGAGCTGACCGGCGAAGATGTCTATAGCTGGAAGGGCTATCTCGCCGCGCACCGCAAGCGCCGGGCGGATTTCCGTGCGGCGGGCGCGACCGCGACCGATCACGGCCACCCGACCGCCGCGACCGCCAATCTGTCCCCGGTCGAAGCCGAAGCTTTGTTCGGCAAAATCGTCGGTGGCCGCTGGACCGCCGCCGATGCCGAGCTGTTCCGCGCGCAGATGCTGACCGAAATGGCGGCGATGTCGGTCGAGGATGGCATGGTGATGCAAATCCACCCCGGCTCGTTCCGCAACCACAATGCCGGGCTGTTCGCGAGCCATGGCCGCGACAAGGGGGCCGACATCCCCATGCGCACCGATTATGTCCATGCGCTGAAGCCGCTGCTCGATCGCTTCGGCACCTCGACCGAGCTGTCGATCATCCTCTTCACGCTCGACGAGAGTGTGTATGCGCGCGAACTGGCCCCGCTGGCCGGGCATTATCCGTGCCTGAAATTGGGGCCATCGTGGTGGTTCCATGACAGCCCCGAGGGGATGCGCCGCTTCCGCGAGATGACCACCGAGACGGCGGGTTTCTACAACACCGTCGGCTTTAACGACGATACTCGCGCCTTCCTGTCGATCCCGGCGCGGCACGATGTCGCCCGGCGCGTCGATTGCGGCTTCCTGGCACGGTTGGTGGCCGAGCATCGCCTTGCGGATTGGGAAGCCGCCGAACTGGCGCAGGAGCTGACCAGCGGCCTCGTCCGCCGCGCTTATCGTATCGATTCCCCCGAAATCGCCGCCAAAGCGGCCTGACCCCCGGAGAGCCCCATGTTCGACCGCACTTATTACGCCACGCATCCCGACATGATGGAATGCGTTTCCAACGACGAATTGCGCGATCGCTATCTGATCCAGGACCTGTTCCGCGCAGGGGAGTGCGTGCTCAATTACACCCATGCCGATCGGTTCGTGATCGGCGGCGTGGCCATTGCTGATGCTGCGGTGAAACTGCCCGACCAGACCGAGCCGGCTTCGGCTGCCGGACACCCGTTCCTGGAGCGGCGCGAGTTGGCGGTGGTCAATGTGGGTAGCGCGCAGGGCACGGTCACGGTCGATGGCGAGGTGTTCACGCTCGGCAATAAGGATTGCCTGTACGTGACGATGGGCGCGAAGGACGTAGTGTTTTCCGGCGAAGGCGCGCGTTTCTATCTGGCGTCGTGCCCGGCGCACAAGGCGTTCGCGACGCGCGTGATTTCGGTTGCCGACGCGACCAAGCTGGAGCGCGGCAGCCTGGAGGAATCGAACGAGCGGACGATCTACCAGATGGTCATCCCCGGCATTTGCGACAGCGCGCAATTGGTGATGGGGCTGACGGTGCTGAAGCCGGGTTCGGTGTGGAACACGATGCCGCCGCACATTCATGAACGCCGCAGCGAAATCTATTTCTACTTCGAACTGGATGGGCCGAACGACCGCGTGTTCCATTATATGGGCGAAGGCGAAGCGTTGCGCCACATCGTAATGGCCAATGAGGAAGCGGTGATTTCCCCGCCCTGGTCGGTGCATATGGGCTCGGGCACCAAGGCCTATGCCTTCATCTGGGCGATGGCGGGCGAGAACCAGGATTATACTGACATGAGCGTGCTGGATATTTGCCAGCTGGCGTAACGCCCCCTCCCGCGCGCGGGAGGGGCTGGGAGGGCATCGTCGCAGGTCCTTCCCAATTCCCTCCCCTAACCCCTCCCGCAAGCGGGAGGGGAAAGGAATGAAACATGACCAATCCCTTCGATCTCACCGGCAAGGTTGCCGTCGTCACCGGGGCCAATACCGGCATCGGCCAGGCGATTGCGGTGGCGCTGGCGGCGGCTGGCGCGGATGTGGCCTGTGTCGGGCGGACACCGGCTGAGGACACCGCGCAGCAGATCCGCGCGCTGGGGCGTCGCGCCGAGATCATTTCCGCCGATCTTTCCACGATCGAGCCTGTGCAAAGGGTTGTGGATGAGGCTGTGGATAAGCTTGGCGGGCTCGATATTCTCATCAACAATGCCGGCATCATCCGCCGCGCCGATGCGGTCGATTTTACCGAGGACGATTGGGATGCAGTGATCGACACCAATCTCAAATCGGTGTTCTTCCTGTGCCAGGCGGCGGGGCGGCACATGATCGCGAAAGGCTCCGGCAAGATCGTCAACATCGCGTCGATGCTGACCTTTCAGGGCGGCATTCGCGTGCCAAGCTATACCGCGTCCAAGAGCGGCATTGGCGGGCTGACCAAGCTGCTCGCCAATGAATGGGCGGGCAAGGGCATCAACGTCAATGCGATTGCGCCGGGCTATATCGCGACCAACAATACCGCGGCTTTGCAGGCTGACGAGACGCGCAACCGCTCGATCCTCGAGCGCATTCCGGCGGGCAAATGGGGCGATCCCTCCGATCTGGGCGGCGCGGCGGTGTTTCTGTGCAGCCGAGCGGCGGACTATGTGCAGGGGCATATTCTGGCGGTCGATGGCGGGTGGCTGGCGCGATAAGGGAGCCTCATCGTCACCCCGGGCTTGTCCCGGGGACCACCGCGCCGCAAGCGTGCGACCGATTTGAGGAGTGGACCCCGGCACAAGGCCGGGGTGACGCGAGAGGGTAGGGTAATGACGTTTCTGGCCTTTGGGGAAATCATGCTGCGCCTCTCGCCGCCGGGGCGTGAGTTGCTGTTGCAGACGCCCAAGCTGGACGTGTGGGTGGCCGGGGCCGAGGCCAATGTCGCGGGTGCGCTCGCCCGGCTTGGCCATGACGTCGCCTTCGCGAGTGCCGTGCCCGACAATGATCTGGGCCGCGCGGCGCTGACCTATTTGCGCGGCGCGGGCGTCGATACCGCCGGCATCCAGCTTCGCGGTGATCGCATGGGGCTGTATTTCGTCACCTCGGGTGCCGGCTTGCGCGCGACCGAAGTGATTTACGACCGCGCCGGATCGTCCTTTGCCGAAATGCCGAGCGATGCCTGGGATTGGGACACATTGCTGCACGGCGTCGACCGGTTGCATTTGTCGGGCATTACCCCCGCGCTCGGGCCGGTGCCCGCTGCCAGCGCGATCGCCGCGGCGCAGGCGGCGGCGGCGCGCGGGATTGCGGTGTCGTTCGACGGCAATTGGCGCGGCAAATTGTGGGAGCGTTGGGATAGCGATCCGCGCGGCATCCTGACGCACCTCGTCGCCGAGGCCGATTTGCTGTTCGGCAACCACCGCGACATCGCGCTGCTGCTCGGCCGCGATTTCGGCGGTGAGGGCGAGGCGCGGCGGCGCGAGGCGGTGGACGCGGCCTTCGCGGCGTTCCCCAAGCTCCAGACGATTGCGTCGACCGCGCGGCATGTCGAGCATGTCGATCTTCATCGGCTATCGGCGCGGGTCGATACCCGCACGGACTCGGCGCAGACCGAGGAGGTGGTGCTGGCCGGGATCGTCGACCGGATCGGCGGCGGGGATGCGTTTGCGGCAGGCGTGTTGCACGCACTGCGGCGCGGCGGCGACAGTGCCGAGGCGGCCCGCACCGGGCTTGCGCTGGCCGCGCTCAAACATTCGTTGCCGGGCGATGCGAGTCTGTTCCGCCAGGCCGATATCGATGCCTATCTCGCAGGCGGGCTGGATGTCCGGCGCTGAGCTGACCCGCCGCGCGCTGCTCGGCAGCGGCGCGGCAGCGCTGGCCGCCGCCGCCACACCGTTGCGCGCGGCGCTGGCCCCGCCGGTTGCGTGCTCGGCGGGGCGCTTCTTCGGTACGGCAGAGGCGAACGGGATCCGCGCCTATCGCGGCATCCGCTACGGGCGGGCCGAACGCTTTCGCGCACCGGCGCCGTTCGTATACGGGCCTGCGCCGCATCCAGCCGACACCTTCGGCCCGGTCGCCCCGCAAGCGGGCGGCACCTATGGCCTGCAAAGCGAGGATTGCCTGTTCCTCAACATCTGGACGGCGCGGCCGGATCGCGCGGCCAAGCTGCCGGTGATGCTCTACATCCATGGCGGGGCCTATTCGGGCGGCAGCGTGACCGATCCGCTCAACGATGGTGCGGCGCTGGCGGCACGCGGCGATGTTGTGGTGGTGACGGTCAATCACCGGCTCAACGCCTTTGGCTACCTCTATCTCGCACGGCTCAATCCGCGCTTTCCCGATAGCGGCAATGCCGGGCAGCTCGATCTGATCCTGGCGCTGCAGTGGGTGCGCGACAATATCGCGGCGTTTGGCGGCGATCCGGGGCGGGTGATGGTGTTCGGCCAATCGGGCGGCGGGGCCAAGATCGCGACGATGCTGGGAATGCCCGCGGCCAAGGGGCTGTTTCACCGCGCCGCGACGATGAGCGGGCAACAAGTCACCGCCTCCGGCCCGCTCAACGCGACCGCACGCGCGCGCGCCTATCTCGCTCGGCTCGGCGTGGATGCGGGCGACCTGTCGCCGTTGCTGACGATGCCGCAGGACCGCCTGGTGGCCGCGCTTGACGCTATCGACCCCATCCTCGGCGGTGGCGTTTATTTCGGGCCGGTGCTCGATATGAAATGGCTCACACGGCATCCCTTTTGGCCCGATGCCAATCCGCAAGGGCTCGGCATCCCGATGATCCTGGGCAATGTCCGCGATGAGACGCGCGGCTTTCTCTCGCCCGATTCGGACAAGGTGCGCGGGCTCACCTGGGACAATGTCGCCGCGCGGATTGCGCCCGAATTGCGCATCGACATCCTGCCCGAATGGGTGGTGGCGCAGTATCGCGCGCACTTCCCCGATTGGTCGCCGACCGAAGTGTTTTACGGCGCGACCACCGCCGGGCGGAGCTGGCGCGGGCAAGTGATCGAGGCGGAATCGCGCGCGCAGGCCGGGGCTCCGGCCTTTGTCTATCAGGTCGATTTCACGTCGCGGCTCGACCCTCGGCGCGGTGCCTTTCACACCATCGACATCCCGCTGGTGTTTGGCACGATCGGCGCGAAGGGCTCGCACACCGGCACCGGAGCGGATGCGCAGGCGGCGTCGCAGGCGATGCAGAACAGCTTCGTCGCCTTTGCGCAAACGGGTGACCCCAATCACACAGGGTTGCCGCAATGGCCCCGCTACGATCTGCCGCGACGTGCGACGATGGTGTTCGACACGGTGGCGCATCGCGAGGATGATCCCCGCCGCTGGCAGCGCGAACTGTTTGCGCGCGTTCCGTATATTCAGCCGGGCACATAAGCCAAAAAGCTGATTGACACCGGTTACCAAACGCGACATTTAAGCGTCAGGACGAGTTGCCAGAGAGCGACCGTTGGGCAGGAGAGGAGCGATGCGCCGCGAAAGTGCGCCTTTCCCTTCTTCCGCCCGCCACTCCGCCGCTGATTCGTCGGCGCGGCCTGGCTACCGGTGTCAATCGGCGTCGCACGGCTGCGACGCCAAGGGGGGATGAAGAATGCGCAAGATTTCTGCGGCAGCGACGGTGCAGCACGGTGTCTCGGCAGGCGCGCTTGCGCTCGCACTGTTCTTGCCGGGCGTTGCCCTGGCGCAGACCGAGCCAACGCCGCGTGCGCCTGCGACCGAGGATACCGGGCAGGACATCGTCGTCACCGGCTTCCGCCAGTCGCTTCAGGCTGCACTCAATGTGAAGAAAAACTCGGTCGCTGCGGTCGATTCGATCGTCGCCGAAGACATCGCGAAGTTCCCCGACCAGAACCTGGCCGAATCGCTGCAGCGCATCCCCGGCATTTCGATCCAGCGCGATGGCGGCGAAGGCCGCGCGATCACTGTGCGCGGGCTTGGCGCGCAATTCACCCGCGTCCGCGTAAACGGCATGGAGACGGTGGCGACCTCGACCGACGGTGCCAGCGCCAACCGCGACCGCGCGTTCGACTTCAACGTGTTTGCGTCCGAACTGTTCAGCTCGCTGGTGGTTCACAAGACGGCGGAAGCCTCGCTCGACGAAGGGTCGCTGGGCGCGGTCGTCGATCTCAACACCGGCAACCCGCTTGGCGGCAAGAAAGCCGGCTTCTCGGGCGCGCTGTCGATGCAGGGGTCGTATAACGATCTCGCCAAGACCGTCGGACCGCGCGTTGCCGGGCTATTGTCGTGGCGGAACGAGGCGGGCACCTTCGGCGCATCGGTGTCGGCGGCCTATTCCAAGGTCAACACGCTCGAACTCGGCAACAACACCACGCGCTGGGCGCAGGCGCAGTTCGACTCGGTCAATGGTACGCCATGCTATTACAACACCACCGGCACCGGCGCGGCACAGGCCTTCACCACCCCCGCCGCCAATAGCGGCGGCGTCTATCGGCAGAGTGCGGCGTGCGACAAAGCGGCCCAAGCCTTCCATCCGCGCATCCCGCGCTACGGCGTGATCAAGCATGATCGCGAGCGCCTGGGCATCACCGCCAGCGTGCAGTTCGCGCCGACCGACCAGACCAAGATCTCGATCGATGGCCTCTATTCCAAGTTCAAGGAAACCCGCGAGGAGCAATGGCTCGAAGTGCTGGCGCGCAGCAACGAGCGTTCGATCGACCTCGTCAATCCGGTCTATGATGCGAACAACAACATCGTCTCGGCGACGCTGAACGACGCGTATAATCGCAACGAGCATTATCTGCGCAAGTCGAGCACCGAATTCTATCAGATCGGCGGCACCTGGGATCAGGATGTGAGCGACAAGTTCCGCTTCACGCTGTTGGGCGGCCTGTCGAAATCGGATGCGAACATCCCGGTCGAAACGACGATCCTGCTCGACAACAAAGCGGCGCAGGGCTTCACATACGACTATACCAACATGTCGAGCCCGACGCTGACCTATGGCAGCAGCGTGACCGACCCGAGCGCCTATCAGCTGTCCGAAATCCGCGATCGTCCGTCGGATACCGTCAACAAATTCCGCACCGTGCAATTGCGCACCGAATGGGATGTGGCCGAGGGGTTCCAGGTCAAGGCGGGCGGCGTCTATCGCAAGTTCACCTTCGATACGGTCGGCTTCACCCGCGATACCGTGGTGTGCGGCAATGGCGGCAAGGATCTGGTGCTTGGCACGCTGACCTGCTCGCCGACATCGGCGATTGCGCCGGGTTCGGTCTATGGCTTCCCGGTGACGGCGGCGCTGACCGATCTCGTCAATCTCGGTTCGGCCGGGCAATCGGCGGGGACGACCTCGCAATATGTCGTGGCCAATATCCCCGCCGCCGCCGCTTTGACCAACCTCTATAGCCGTGCGTTGAACCCCGATGCCGGCAATACCCGCAGTGTCTCGGAAGAGGTGAAGGGCGGCTATCTCGAATTCGATGCCAAGGGCGAACTGTTCGGCCTGCGCTATGCTTTCAATGCGGGCGTGCGCTATGTGAAGACCAACCAGGTTTCGACGGGCATCATCAACAGCGCGACCCTGACGGTTAAGCGGGACTATGATGACTGGCTGCCCGCACTCAACCTGGCCTTTTATCCGACCGAGAACATTATCGTGCGCGGCGCGGTGGCCAAGGTGATGACGCGCCCGACGCTCGGCAACCTGACGCCGGGCGGATCGGCGGATGGCAACAATTACAAGATCACCAACGGCAATCCGTTCCTCGATCCGTTCCGCGCGACCGCTTATGATCTGGCGATCGAATGGTATTTCGCGCCGCAGTCGATCGCGTCGATCGCGGTGTTCAAGAAATCGATCGACAGCTTCCCCGTGTCCAACAGCGTCACGCAGACGCTGGCCGAGGCGGGGCTGACGCGCGACGTGCTGCTGCCGAGCTCGGCTGGCTATATCAAGAACGATCCGAACCAGCTCTACACCGTCTCCAATACGATCAACGGCACCGGTGCCTCGCTTAAGGGCATCGAGCTTTCGGTCCAGGCACCGTTCAAATTCCTGCCGGGCTTCCTGAAGAACTTCGGCGGCATCGCCAACGCGACCTTCATCGACAGCACGGCCGGCTATGGCGTGGTTGGGCCATCGACGCTGGTCTGCGCAACGCAGTTTACCTGCAAGCTCGTCGCGCCGAGCGCGGTTCAGCGGACCTCGACTCTGTTCGGCCTGTCGAAGAAAGCGTTCAATGGCACGCTCTATTATGAGGACGCCAAGTTCAGTGCGCGCGGTTCGATCAGCTATCGCGGGCCGTATGTTGACCAGAATAGCGGCACCGGCAACGTGTTCGAGGGCTATGCCGCGACCACCAATTTCGATGCCTCGGTGCGCTATCGCCTGACCAAATGGCTCGAGGTTTCGGTCGAGGGCACCAACCTCACCGACACCTATCGCTATCGCTACACCGATCTCGACGCGAACCGGAATTATGAGAACAACCATTTCGGTCGCACCATCCTGTTCGGTGCGCGCGTGAAGATGTAAGTCTGGACCACCCTTCCTCTCCGTTCGGGCGTTGCCAATGCTGGCGACGCCCGTTCGTTTTTCAGGAGCATGCCCGTGATCGACCGCCGCAGCGCCATCCTCGGAACCTTGGCGAGCGGGTGGGCGGCGCGCGGGCTGGCGCAGACGCCGCCGCCGCGAGTCGGCGGTGCCGCACCGGCGACGGCGCTGCCCGAACCCGACGAAACGATCGACCTGTGGCCCAAGGGTGCGCCGGGCGCGCCGCCGACGCTGCCGGTGGAGACGGTCGACGAACGCAGCAAGGATCACGCGCTGAACGACCGTGCGGTGCAGGGCATCAGCCGACCGCGCCTGGTCGTGTTTCGCCCGAGCACGCCCAATGGCGCGGCGCTGCTGGTGACGCCGGGCGGGGGCTATCGTTTGGTGGTGATCGACAAGGAAGGCTATGAGATCGGGCGCTGGCTCGCGGCGCGCGGGTTCACGGTGTTCGTGCTGTTTTACCGGCTGCCTGGGGATGGCTGGGCGGCAGGGCCGGACGTGGCGCTGGCAGATGCGCAACGCGCGATGCGGCTGATCCGGGTACGGTCGGCGGATTATGGCATCGTGCCCGAGCGGGTGGGCGCGATGGGCTTTTCGGCGGGCGGGCATGTCTGCGGCGATCTGGCGACACGCTTCGACACGCCGGTCTATGCACCGGTCGATGCCGCCGACCGCCTGAGCGCGCGACCGTGCCTCGCCGCGCCAATCTATGCCGTGCAGTCAATGGCGGCGGAAGTGGCGCATGCTGGGTCGCGCGCGCTGCTGCTGGGGCCATCGCCGAGTGCTGCGCTGGAACGCGCGCACTCGACCGCCGCCAATGTCTCGCCACGCACGCCGCCCTGCTTCCTGCTCCATGCCGAGGATGACGGGGTGGTGAAGGTGGAGAACACGCTCGCCTTTCGCGCGGCGTGCGTGCGCGCGGGCGTGCCGGTGGAGATGCATCTGTTCGCCCAGGGCGGGCACGGCTTTGGCCTGCGCGGCACGGTTGGCAAGCCAGTGGCGGCGTGGCCGGAGCTGTTCCTGGGCTGGGCGCGGACGCAGGGGTTTGGGTGACACCTCCTGCGGAAAGGTCAGGGAAATGCGCTCGGTTTTTGCGCGACCCCGGCGCAGCGCAGTTTATGGAGCGGCGGCGGCCTGTCGCTTGGGCTCCCACAATTCGATCTTCGTGCCATCGGGATCGAGGATCCACGCGAACTTGCCGCTTGGATCCGTGTCGTCGCGCTTGAGCACCGTCACCCCTTTTGCCTTAAGCCGGTCGAGAAAGGCCGCTAAATCGTCGACGGCAAAGTTCAGCAAGATGTCGCGTTGCGAGGGCTCGAAATACGCCGTGGTTTCGGAAAAAGCGTTCAAGATCACGGCCGGTGGGTGGCCAGCAGCCGCGTAAGGCAGGCTGGCACCGCCCCATTTCTCCAAGGGAATCCCCAGAACGTCGCGATACCAGGCCATCAACGCCTTCGGGTTCTTGCTCTTTAAAAAGACCCCGCCGACACCGGTTATGTGGCCGACGGGTTCAGCCGACGCGACGACCGGGACCACCGCTGCGGCAAAGGCCAGCATCGCGCGCAGCCACCGCATCTTCCCCATGACGTAGCGCTCCCCTGTTTCGTGCCCTGTGAGAAAGTATCATGGGGTGGAGCATGCTTCAATGACGCCCGGTGAGGAAGACTGGGCGCGCGATCCTGGCCAAATGTATGCTGAGGACGGGGCGGCTCGTTTTTACCCCGCCAACAGCCCATGCTCGATCTTCGGCAGCACATGCCGCGCGAACAGATCAGCTTCGGCGGCGTGGGGGTAGCCCGAGAGGATGAACGCCTCGATCCCCATCGCGCGATAGGCGTTGAGCTTGGCGAGCACCTGATCGGGATCGCCGACGATCGCCGCGCCGCAGCCGGAGCGGGCGCGACCGATGCCGGTCCACAGGTTGGCCTCGGCATAGCCGTCATCACCCGCATTTTCACGCAGGGCGGCTTGGGCGGCGACGCCGACCGATTGCGAATCGAGCGATTTGGCGCGGATCGCGGCACCTTGCGCGGCGTCGAGCTTGGACAGCAGGCGCTCGGCGGCGGTGCGGGCTTCGGCTTCATGCTCGCGCACCACGACATGCGCGCGATAGCCGAATTTCAGCGTGCGGCCGTAAGCGGCGGCGCGCGCGGTCATGTCGGCGATGATCGCGGCGACGGCTTCCTGCCGGTCGGGCCACATCAGGAACACGTCGGCCCCCTTGGCGGCGGCATCGCGCGCGTCGGGCGAGAGGCCGCCGAAATAAAGCAACGGGGCCTTGCCCGAGACGGTACGCAGGCGCGGCGGATCCAGCTTCAGTTTCCAGAAATCGCCATCATGGTCGAGCGGCTGGCCGTTGAGCAGCGTTTTCAGAATGTGCATCGCCTCGACGGTGCGGGCGTAGCGCGGCGCGGAGCCGAGCGTCTCGCCGGGCATGTCCGACGAGATGATGTTGACGCGCAAGCGACCGCCCAGCATCTGGTCGATCGTCGCGATCTGGCGGGCGAGTTGCGGCGGCCAGCTTTCGCCGACGCGCACCGCCATCAGCAGCGCGAGGCGGCGCAGCAGCGGCGCGATGCCGGCGGCAAAGGCGGTGGTGTCGATGCCCAGCGCATAGCCCGAGGGCAGCAGGATATTGTCGAAGCCGCCGGTCTCCGCCTGCAGCACGATATCGCGGCAATGCGCCCAGCTCGATTGCAAATGCGCATCGGGGACGCCGAGAAATTCGTAATCGTCATCGCACAGCGCAGAGAACCAGCTGATTTCGCAAGGCGGCAGCGCGGTCATGGCAGGCGCTCCCCACGCGATGCGACCAGCACATCATACCAGCTCTGGCGGGTGAAGCGGACCTTATAGACCTCGCCAATCTCGGCGATGCGGTCGAGATTCTGCGTGCCGACGATCGGGATCGGGCGGGTGGGGTGGGCCATGATCCAGGCATAAGCGGCGGCGGCGCGGGAGACTCCGGCTGCTTGGGCGACGACATCGAGCGCGACCGCGACCGCCTTCGACCGGTCGTCCTCGGGCGCGCCGATGCGTCCGCCGCCGAGCGGCGACCAGGCGAGCACCGCGATATCGCGTTCCATCGCCAGATCGAGCAGGCCGGTCTCGATCGGGCCGAGTTCCAGCGGGGACAGTTCGGGCTGGAGGCTGGCGAGCGGGATTGTCAGGAAGGATTCGAGCGCGCGCGTTTGCGCCAGCGTAAAGTTCGACACGCCGACCGCGCGGACCTTGCCGACGCGGACCATATCCTCGAGCGTGCGCGCGACTTCCTGCGGGTGGGCGAGGATGTCGGGGCGGTGGATCTGGTAAAGATCGACCTGATCGACGCCGAGTCGCGCAAGCGAAGCGTCGAGCGCTTGGCCGAGATAGGCCGCGCTCTGGTCATACGGGACGGGCGGGCGGATGCCGCCCTTGGTCGCCAGCACCATTTGTGCGGCGAGGCCGGGGGCTTCGGCGAACACTTTGCCGAGCAGCGTTTCGGCGTCGCCAAAGCCGCCAACGCCATCGAATCCATAGATATCGGCGGTGTCGAACAGCGTCACTCCGGCGGCGAACGCAGCCTCGATTCGCGTCCGTGCTTCTGCCACGGTAGCGGTGGCGAAACGCCACATGCCCCAGGCGATCGGACTGACCTGCACTCCGCTCTTGCCGAGGGGACGCAATTCGGGTGTAAGTGTGATTTCAGACATCGCTGTCATATAAAGGTGAACATGTTGGGAGAGCAAGTCCGATACGGTCTGGTCGGCACCGGGATGATGGGCGTCGAGCACATCACCAACCTGGCGATCACGCCGGGCGCGGTGGTGACGGCGCTGGCCGATCCGGTGGCGGAATCGATCGGTTGGGCGACGAGCGCGCTGGGCGATCGGGCGGGCGCGGCGACGGTGTTCGACTCGGTCGAGGCGCTGGCGGCAAGCGGACTGTGCGATGCGGTGATCGTGGCGAGCCCCAATTACACGCACCGCCGCGTGCTGGAGCCATTGTTCGACGCCGGTCTCCACATCCTGTGCGAAAAGCCGGTGGCGACGACGCTCGATGATTGCCGCTGGATCGTGGAACGCGCCGCGCAGACCGACCGCGTGTTCTGGACCGCGATGGAATATCGCTACATGCCGCCGGCGGCCGCCTTTATCGAGGAAATCCGCAGCGGCGCGATCGGGCGGTTGCAGATGCTGTCGATCCGCGAGCATCGCTTTCCATTCCTGGTCAAGGTCGCCGACTGGAACCGTTTCAACCGCAATACTGGCGGCACGATGGTGGAGAAATGCTGCCACTTCTTCGATCTGATGCGGCTGATCACCGGCAGCGAGGCGGTGCGCGTCTATTGTTCGGGCGCGATGGACGTGAACCACCGCGACGAGCGTTATGGCGGGGAGACGCCCGACATCATCGACAATAGCTATACCACAGTGGATTTCGCGAACGGCGTGCGCGCGTTGCTCGATCTGTCGATGTTCGCCGATGGCGCGGAAAATCAGGAGGAGATTACCGCGGTCGGCGATAAAGCGCGGCTCGACGTGCTGATCCCCGAAGGCGCTTTGGTGCATGCGCCGCGCGTCGGCTTCCGCAATGCCAAGCAGGTTACGCGGCGCGTGGTCGAGGTCGACCAGGCCGCGCTCGCCGCCGGGAGCCATCACGGATCGACCTTCTATGAACATCAGCGTTTCAACGCGGCGGTGCGCGGGGCGGGGCCGGTCGAGGTCACCGCGACCGATGGCATGATGGCGGTCGCGATCGGCACCGCCGCCGAGATCAGCGCACGCGAGCACCGTGTGGTGGAGATGGCCGAACTGGGGTTCTGAGACCAAGCCCAGCTTTACGGCGGAAAAGTATGACAGCGATGTCCGCCGCGCAAAAAGAATAATACCCATCAAAAAGATGGGATTTTTGAGGAGGGATAGGATGAAAGCATTGTACCTGACGGGCGCGGCGGCGCTGGCATTGGTGTCAGCCGCGCCGAGTTTCGCGCAGACCGCGCCTGCCCCTGCGGCGTCCGAGGACGCGCCCGGGGACATCATCGTCACCGCGCAGAAGCGCTCCGAACGGTTGCAGGACGTGCCGCTCGCCGTCACCGTGGTGTCGGGCGATGCGATCGCCGCGCAGGGCAAGACCAGCCTGGAGGGCGCGCAATATCTGGTGCCGTCGCTCAATTTCCTGAAATCGGGCACGACGCTCAACCAGTCGCTGTTCCTGCGCGGGGTCGGCACCTCGACCTTCTCGATCGCGGGCGAGCCATCGATTTCGACCGTGGTCGACGGCGTGGTCTACAGTCGTGCGGGCGAGGCGTTTGGCGACCTGGTCGATGTCGACCAGATCGAAGTGCTGCGTGGGCCGCAAGGCACGCTGTTCGGCAAGAATGCGAGCGCCGGCGTCATCAACATCATCTCGAAGAAGCCGACGAGCACGTTTGGCGGCTATGTCGAGGACGGGTTCTTCAGCGACAGCGAATATCGCGCACGCGCCGCGATCAATGTGCCGCTGGGCGAGCATGTGCGCTCGCGCCTGACCGGCTTCTACACCAATTATGACGGCAACATCCGCAACGTCACCACTGGAAAGCTGGTCAACGGCTTCGAACATTATGGCGGGCGGTTGCAGGTTGATGCCGATGCCGGGCCCAATGTGAAGCTCGCCTTCATCGCCGATTATCACCGCAACAATGACGATTGCTGCGGTGAGGTGATCGCGACCGGGCCGATCAACACCGCAACGGGAGCGGTTACCACCAATGCGTCGACAGCAGCGCTGCCAACGCCACGCGGCACCGACACCCGCGAACTCGCGCAGAATTTGACGACGCGGACCAAGGAGACCGGCTACGGCTTCTCGCTCCAGGCGGATATCCAGGCGGGCACGCAGACGGTCACGTCGATCACCGCCTATCGCAACTACAAGAATACCGAGATCCGCGACGGCGATTTCCTGCCTGCTGCCTATATCGGTTTCAACCAGCTCCACGATTTCGGGCCCCAGACCGGCGACACGTTCAGCCAGGAAATCCGGCTGACCTCGCCGGGGCATCAGTTCCTCACCTATGTGCTCGGGGCCTATTATTCGCGCGCCGCGAGCGAGCGCGTGTTCACGCGCAACGATCAGGTGTGCACAGCAGCGGTAACGCCCGCGCCGACCGCGCTGACGCCGTGCTCGAGCGCGTCGGCCAACCCCTCGACCTTCCCCACCGGCACCGCCGATTTCGGCTCGGTGTTCAAGAATGTCGCGCTGTTCGGGCAGGGCACGCTCAACATCAGCGATCGCTTCCGCCTGATCGGGGGCTTGCGCTACACCGTCGATCAGCTCGACGTGTTCCATTCGCGCGCCACCACGCTGGCGGGGCCGGGGATCAACGCCAATTTCGATCAGGGCGTGTATAACGAATATGTCCGGCTGATCGGGCTCGGCGTCTCCGCGACGACCGCCGCGTCGCAGGCGGTGAGTGCGTCCAATGGCGTGCCGTTCCGCGCGAAAGCGACCAACGAGAATCTGTCGGGCAAGGCGGGCGTGCAGTTCGACATTTCGCATGGCTCGACCGCGTATGCGACCTATGCGCGCGGCTATAAGGGCCCGGCGTTCAACGTGTTCTACAATCTGACCGCGACCGGCACCAATGTGATCGCGCCGGAAACGTCCGATTCCTATGAGATCGGCCTGAAGAACACGCTGCTCGGCGGAAAATTGACGCTCAACCTCGCCGCATTTTACGCCAAATATAAGAATTTCCAGGCGAACAATCCGGATCTGGTCGCGGGCGTGGTCGTCACGCGCTTCACCAATGCGGGCGACGTCTCGACACGCGGTGTGGAGCTGGACGCGACGTTGCGGCCGGTGCGCGACCTGAGCATCACCGGCGGTGCTGCCTATACCGACGCGCATGTCGACAAGTTCAACGCGCCGGCCGGTTCGGCGACGATCCCGGCGGGCACGCCGCTCGGCTTTGCGCCTAAGTGGAAGGGCAATGTCAGCGTCGATTACCGGGTACGCACCGGCGGCTTCGCCGATGTGCTGCTCGGCGCGCAGGGCTCTTATCAAAGCAGCGAGCTTGGCTTGTTCTCGGCCGATGCGGTGCAGCGGCAATTGGGGACGATCGGGGCGTATAGCCTGGTCAACCTCAGCGCCGGGCTGGTCAGCAAAGACGATCGCTACAAGCTGACCTTCCAGGTGCGCAACCTGTTCGACAAGAGCTTTGCCGCATCGATCATCAATGGCGGGCCGGGCCAAGCCTATCGCTACCAGATCCCGCGCGACGCCGATCGCTATTTCGGGGTGACCGGGCGCGTGACGTTCTGATTCTGTGAACCCTCCCCCCGCAGCGCGGGGGAGGGTGTTTCAGTGTGCGACGATCACGTCCGCACTGCGCTCGCCGACCGGTACGATCACCGGGATCAGCAGGTGGATCGCCAGCAGCGCGGTAAGGTACGACCCCGCACAGATCGCGAGCGCGGGCGCATAGCCCCAGCCATGTTCGAGCGCATAGGCCTGGAACGCGATCATCCCGACCGAGCAGAGATTGCCGCAAAAGGCCGCGATCCCGATCCGGCTGCCAACCGCGCGGGCCGGGGTAATGTCGGTCGTCACGCCGAACACGTTGGTCGAAAAACCCTGATGCGCGAACAGTACCAGACCGAGCAACAAGGCCGCCGCCCACGGACTTTCGACCGATTGGACGAACACCACCGGCAGCACGAGCACGGCATAGCCCAGCATCGTCATCTTGCGCGCGCGGTTGACGCTCCACCCGTGCGCGATCAGCCGCGTCGGCAGATAGCCGCCGGTCAGCGCGCCGCACGCCGCCATCCCGTAGACAAGCGCGATCGGTAGCCCCAGCGTGCCCTGCGCCAGCCCGAACAGCCGGTGGAACAGGTCGGGCAGCCACAGCAGCATGAAGAACCACACTTGGTCCGAGAGAATCTTCGCGATCGCGATCGCGGCGGTCTCGCGCGAGCGCAGGATGCTGAGCCACGGCACGGGCGCGGGGGCCACGGCGTCGAGCGCGACCGGCTTGACCCGGAGCGCCAGCCACACGCCGACCCACAGCACGCCGAGCCCGCCCGCAAGCAGGAACGCCGCTTGCCAGCCATAAGCGACCGCGAGCGCGGGGATGAACAACGGCGTGACGATCGCGCCGACATTGGGCGCGATATTGCCGATGCCGAGCGCAAGCTGGCGATCCTTATGGTTGAAATAGGTCGCGGCAGTTTTCACCGCCGCCGGCGTGCCGACCGATTCAGCGATGCCGAGCAAAATGCGGGCAGCGAAGAATGCGGGAACGGTCGCGGCAAATGCATGCGCCATTCCGGCCAGGCTCCAGATCAGCACGCCGAGCGCGAACCCGAGCCGAAGCCCGACCCGGTCGAGGAACCAACCGGTCCCGAGAAAGGCGAAGGCCGTCGCAACCTGAAACGCCATGCCGAGCGTGGCGTAATCCCGGTTGGACCAGCGGAACTGCGCCTCGAGCGTGGGTTTGAGGAGCGCCAGGATCTGGCGATCGACGTAATTCAGCATCACCGCCACGAACACCATCGCCACGATGATCCAGCGTGCTGCGCCGCCGCGTAGTGCCATTTGATCCGCTCCCGGCTCTTATCGGGACAGCGTTGTCACAGATGATCGCTTTGGGCTAGGTCCAAATCAGTGTGTCGCCCCGGGGCTTGTCCCGGGGGCCACCGAGCGGCAAAACCTGTCCGTGCGGTGTGCGGCACGGTGGTCCCTGGGACAAGCCCGGGGTGACGGAAAAGGCGGCGAGTACGATGACGATCCCGCAGCGCACCCGTCCGCTTCCGATGGCGGCGGACCTGTATGGCGACCTGTACGGCGACATGGAGAGCAGCCCAAAAAGCAGCTGGCGCGGCTACGTCCCCGGGCTGCTGGTGGTGGCGATGGGCACGCTCGCCGCCGGGTTCCTGTCGGATCATTACGGCGTGCCGCTGACGCTGATGGCGTTGCTGATCGGCCTGTCGCTCAACTTTCTCAGCGTCGATGGGCGGCTGACGCCGGGGCTGGCCTTTGCATCGCGCTCGCTCCTGCGCTGGGGGATCGTGCTGGTCGGCGTGCGGGTGACGGCGGGGCAGATCGTTGCGCTGGGGCCGGTCGCGTTGCTGTGCGTCGTCGGCATCGTTGCGGCGACGATGGCGGCGGGGGTGTTTGCGGCGCGGCGCTTCGGCTTCGATACCGCCTTCGGGCTGCTGGCGGGCGGATCGGTGGCGATTTGCGGGGCGTCGGCGGCGATGGCACTGGCGACGACCCTAGGCGAGAAGCGCACCACCCAGGCGCAATTAACACTGGTGCTGGTCGGCATTTCGGCGATGAGCGCGTCGGCGATGATGCTGTATCCGCTGGTCGCGCACGCTTTCCATATGAGCGACTTGAAAGCGGGGTTTCTGCTGGGCGCGTCGATCCACGATGTCGCGCAGGCGCTCGGCGCGGGCTATTCCTATTCGGACGGCGCGGGCGCGATCGCCGCAATCGTCAAGCTGACGCGCGTTGCCTTGCTCGCGCCGGTGCTGGCGGTGGTGGCGATGGGGCTGGCGCGCTGGGGCGGCGGGGGCGAGGGCCATGCCAAGGGGCCGGGCGTGCCGTGGTTCGTGATTGGGTTCTTCGTGCTGGCGGGGATCAATTCCTTCGGAGTGATCCCGGCGGTGGTCGCGACCGGTGCCGAGCGGATCGCGGCGGCAATGCTGGCGGCGGCGGTGACCGCGACAGCAATCCGTTCGCCATTGTCGCAATTGCTCGAGGCGGGCCCCAAGCCGTTGCTGGTAATCCTGGCATCGACGCTGGTGGCGTTCGGGCTGGCGCTGGTTGCGGCGTTGGTGCTGATCGGGTGATCGTTTTGCCCGTGGGTAGGCCAGGGGGCTGATGTTCTCCCCTCCCTGGAAGGGAGGGGTAGGGGGTGGGTGGGCCCGTAGTCGGGCGAAACGCTCGCCATCAGCCGACCCACCCCCGGCCCCTCCCTTCCAGGGAGGGGAGCCGTAAGGCGCTTATGCCTTTGTCACCGACCCGGTCGATTCACGCACGATCAGCTCATAGGCCACTTCGCGGCGCTCGATCGCGGCGTGCGCGGGGGCGAGTAGCAGGTCGGCGGCCTGATACGCCATTTTCCGGGTTGGCTGGCGGATCGTGGTAAGCGGCGGCCAGACGAAGCCGGCCAGCGCGGTGTCGTCGAATCCGGCGACCGACAGCTGGCCCGGCACCGACAGGCCGCGCCGGTGCGCCGCCGTCAGCGCGCCCGCCGCCATGTCGTCGCTGGAGGCGAACACAGCCGTTGGTGGCTGCGGCAGCGCGAGCAGGGCCTCGGCCGCCGCTGCGCCCGAGGCGAAATCATAGCTGCCCTCGCGCACCAGTGCGGGATCGAAGGCGATGCCCTGCTGCCCGAGCGCCGAGGCATACCCCTGCAAGCGCTGGCCGCTGGTCGCATAGCTCGGATGTCCGGCGATGAAGCCGATCCGCCGGTGGCCGAGCGACAATAAATGCGCGGTCATCGTCGCGGCGGCGGCGGCATTGTCGATGAAGGTCGACGGTGCGATCTCAAGCGCGGTGCCCGGCGAAACGCGCACGAAGCGCACCCCGCGTCGCTGCAGCAGATCGAGCACTTGCGGATAGTCCGAGACCGGCGGCGTCAGGATCAAGCCATCGACATGCGTCGCGTCGACCAGATTTTCGATATCGTCGAGCAAGGTGGTCGAGTTGCGATCATAGGGCTGGGCGATCATCCGCACGCCGTCCGCCACGCAGCGATCGCGAATGCCCGATTGCATTTCGTAGACATAATAGGGGCTGGGATTGTCGCAGATCAGCGCGATCTGAAAACTGCGCTTTCCCGCCAGCGAGCGCGCCGCCGCATTCGGGCGGAAGTTCAACGCGGCAACCGCCGCCTCGACCTTGGCGCGCGTTTCCTCGCCGACATAGCGCTCCTTGTTGAGGACGCGCGACACGGTTTTGATCGATACCCCTGAAACGCGAGATACGTCCTTGATCGTTACGCGCAACGTCGCCGCTCCCGAATGCCCCGCTGGTGTGGCGCACGGGTGTGCCGCACCAGCGGGGTCTCGGCAACCGTCATGCCATGGTGTTGCGCCCGCGCTGGATCGTGGCGGTGTGGCCGATGCTGGCGGCGGGGGTGTGCGTCTTGATCGTGTCGACCATGATCCAGTCGTTGCTGGCGCTGCTGGGCGTCAACGTCATCGCCATATAGCCGCGGCGCGACGTGTCGCACCATTTGAGTTCGGAATTGGCGCGGACGAGCGTCGCGGCGATCAGCTTGGGGTCGGTCTTGGTGGCGGCTTCATAGCCCGGCGAGGTGACCGAATGGCCGGCAAATTCGACGCCGGCGGGCTTGCCGTCCTGCGCCAGATCATAGGCCCAGGCATTGTGGCTGTCGCCCGACAGTACGATGAGGTTGGCCCCTTGCGCCTGCGCGCCCTTCAGGAAGCGCGCCCGGGCAGCGGGGTAGCCGCCCCAATTGTCGTAATTGAACGGCAAGCCAAGTTTGGCCGCCGCAACGCCCGCGAGAATATAGTTTTTGGCGCGCGCCGGTGCATCGGGGGCGACCCAGCTCAGCGCATCCTGTGGCATCACGGTTGCGCCCATGATCGTGCCGAAGCCGACGACTTGCCAGCGCTGGCCCTGGCGGACCGACTGCGCGAGCGCGTGGTTGAGCCAGCTTTCCTGCTGCGAGCCCATCATTGTTACCGCCGGATCCATCCACGCGCCGTCGCGGAAGGTCTTCAGCGCGGCGATCGGATCGGCCGCCTTGAACAGCGCTGCGACATCGGGCTGCTTGGTGCGCGCGAGCAGGCGCGTTTCGGTGCGGAACAGCGTGGCAAGCGTGCCGATCTCATACGCCTTCCACGGTTCGTCCGACACCGGCATCCATTCGCGATAGGCCTGGATCGCGGCGGCGCGGCGGGCATTCCAGTCGCCTTCGTCGGGCTGGTGGTTTTCGGCACCGCCTTCCCAGCTGTCGTTTGACGATTCGTGATCGTCCCACTGCACGATCATCGGCAATTTGGCGTGCAGCGCCATCAGATCGGGGTCGCTGCGATAGCTGGCGTAACGGATGCGGTAATCGGCGAGATGGAGCAATTCCGTAGCGGGCTGCGGCACGCGTCCGGCGACCTGATCTTTCAGCGCGGGATAATCCCCGGTGCGGTATTCGTAGAAATAGTCGCCGAGATGGATCGTCAAATCGAGATCGTTGCGCGCGGCGGCATGGGCGTATGCGTTGAAATAGCCATAGGGCATGTTCGAGCAGGAGAAGGTCGCGACGCGGAAGCGATCGACCGGACCGACCGGCAGCGTCTTGGTGGTGCCGACCGGCGAGAAGCTGCCATCGGGCGCGATGAAGCGGTAATGATAGACGCGGCCCGGCGCGAGGCCGTCGACGGTGATCTTGGCCGTGAAATCGCGCCATACACCCGTGATTTGCGATCCCCCCGCCACGACATGGGCGAAATCGGGCGTTTCGGACAGTTCGACGCGGACTTCGGCGGTGTCGCCGGTGGCGGGGACATAGCGGGTCCATAGCAGCATCGAATCGCCGGCGGGTTCACCGCTCGCGACCGAGTGGGTGAAGCCCCGCGCACTCGCAACCGTGTTGCTTTGCGCAAAGCCCGGCACCGCGAACGCGCCGAGCCCGAACGAACCGGTGAGCAGGAAGGAGCGGCGATCGATACGAAGGGTCATGGGAACATCTCCAGCTAATGCCGAGCCCCTGCGCCCTCGATATGGCGTCTGCGTGACAGTGCGATCGGCCTTGGCTAAAGCCACTCGATGGACGAGCGAACGACCGATCCGGTGCTATTTCCCTGGCGTTACGGCGCGGGTGTCTTGGTATTTTTCACGCTCTGCGCGCTGATCCGCTCGGTCGACCATGACGAGAGCCAATATGTCGCGGCGGCCGTGCTCACCGCGCACGGATACCTGCCCTTTCGTGACTTTGCCTATTTGCAGACGCCGTTGCAGCCGTTCCTGTTTGCGCCCGTCGCGTGGCTGGCCGGGCCGTGGGTGTGGCCCGCGCTGCGGCTGGTCAATGCTACGCTCGGCGCGGTGTTGGTCAGCTGTGTCTGGCGCGCGGCGCGCGAAGCTGGGGCTTCCGCGCGCGCCGCGCTGATCGCGGCGGGGTTGCTCGCGCTGAGCGATATTCTGCTGTTCAGCATCGCCACTGCCCGCAACGACGCCTTGCCTGCGGCCTTGCTCGCTGCCGCGCTGGTGCCGATCGTGCGGGCACAGCAGGGGCGTGGCAGCGCGGGACAGGCGGTGCTGATCGGGCTGTTGCTAGCCGCAGCCGCAGCGGCGAAAGTGTCCTACGCGCTGCCTGCGGCAGCTTACGGGGTGTATGCGCTCATCGATCGACGGCACCGCCCGCTCGCGGTGTTGGCGGGGGCGATGCCGATGGTGGCGTTTGTCGCCTGGACCTGGGCGATGGCACCCGCCGCCTTTGTGTTCGGCACGCTGCGCTTCCCGGCGCTGGCTCCGGCGGAATATTACACGCCGGGATCGTGGAAGATGTCTTATCTCGCCAAGGCGGTCGATGCGCTGAAGTTCTTCGCGCTCGGGCCTGCTTTGCTCGCGCTGGTGCTGGTGCGCCGCCGTTTGATGCGGCCCGGCGTGGTCGAGTGGCTGGTGCTGGCGGGTTTGGTCGCCGCGCTGCTGCCGTTCCCCACCTGGCGGCAATATCTGCTGCCGGTTCTGCCGCCGCTGTTCGTTGTGCTGGCGTTGGTGTGGGACCGGGCACCGCCGGGGCGGGGGCTGCGGATCTTTACCGTGGTAACGATCTTTGCTGGCCTCGCGCCGAGCGTGGCGGCGGCGGTCCAGGCGCTGGACGGGTCATCGATGCTGGTTGCCTTGCGCGAGGGACGGGCGATCCGCACCGCGCTCGACTCGGCGGGGGTGCAGGGCCCGGTGGCAACGCTGTCGCCGCAGTTTCTCGGCGTGACCGGGCGTTTGCCCGACCGGCGTTTCGCGGCTGGCCCGTTTTATTACCGCACCCACCAGCTCGCCGACCCGGCGATCGAGCCGCGCTTCCATGTCGTGTCGGCCGATCGTCCAGCCGACCTCGATCGCGCGCCCCCTGCCGCCGTCCTGATCGGCGGCGAGGCCCCGTGGACGGCGGGCGACAGCGACACCGATGCCTTGCTCGAACACTGGGCGATCGCGCGAGGGTATCGGACGGTGGCGATCGACAGCACGCGCTTCCGCTTGTACGTCAGGCGACCTTGAGCATCGCTCCATTGCGCTTGGCGTCGACCAGCCCCTGATAATAGTCCATCAGTTCGACGGCATGGTCGCGGTCGCTGCGCACCTTGGTGGCCGCCACCAGCACGGCACGGCGCAGCACGCGCTGGTCGCGCGCGAACAGCCGGTGGATCGCCGCCGCGGCGCTTTGCGCGTCGCGCGCGGTATAGAATTCGGACGCATGGCGGTCGGCAACCTCTGCGCAGCCGCCAGTATCAGGCACGATCAGCGGCAAACCGCCCGCCATCGCTTCGGATGCGACTAGACCGAAGGGCTCCGCTTCGGACCCGTGGATCAGCGCGTCGCAGCTCGCAACGATGCGCGCGAGGCGTTCGCGGTCATAGACCGGGCGGAACATGCGGATGTGCGGCGAACCCGCGATGCGCGCCTCGATCTGGCGGCTTTCGACGCCGGTGCCGAGCAGGATCAACCCGACCGGCAAATCCGAACCGGCGCGCTCGACCGCGTCGATCACCAGCCGCCAGCGCTTTTCGGGATGATGACGGCCAAGCCCCAGCAGCAAATGCCCGCTCGGCGGCAGGGCGCATTGCGCGAGCAAGGCGGCGCGCAAGCGATCGTCGCGCAGATCTGGCGAGAAATGGCCGCGTTCGATCCCCAGTGGCATCGCTGCATCGATCCGCACACCGCGCGCCTTCAAGCGCTTTTCGAGAGCGGGGCCGTTGGTGACGACCGCATCGAAATGCTGGAGGAAGCCGCTCATATAGCGGCTGTACCAGGAGAAAGCGCGCTCGATCCGCTCCTGCGGCGCGAGGCCTTCAAACCAGCGCAGCGCATAGGCCGCCATATTGTCATTGTGCATGAAGAAGCTCTTCACTGCACCGCCCTCATATTTCGGCTGCCACTTGCCGATCACCCAGGGCAAGCGCCACGGCGAGGAGGTTTCGACGACATCGGGCTGCAATTGGTCGAGCAGCTTCAGGATCGGGGCCGATTCCCAGAACAGCCCGTAATTCTGGTCGAGCGGCAAATGCCCGGTCTGGATCCAGATCACCTTGCCGCCGCCGGGACGCTCCTCGACCGCATTCTCGCGACCGGGCGCGAGCACGATCAGCTCATGCCCGAGATCGGACATGATGCCCATCTTGCGATCGATATAGGTGCGCACACCCCCGCCGGTCGGCGAGTAGAATTCGTTGACGTCGACGATCCGCATGGCGTCTATTCGTCCTTGAGCGGCCCGAACCCCCCGAGCCCGCGCAGATATTGCGCCCGAATCTCGGTGGATACCACCCCCTGCGGCACGACGATCCGCGCCATGGCAAGCTTGGGGCGCGACCGGCCGAGCCGCGCGTTGGTCGGGAAGCCCGCGCCATCCTGCCACAGGTTGAACTTGTTCTTGCCGTCGCGATTGTGCGTGAACAGCAAGGCATAAGGGCCAGGCGTCGGCACGCGGATGCACAGCACGATCGGGCCGCTGGCCGGGGTGGGCAGGCGCACGCGGCGGAAGAACTTGCCTTCCTTGATCAGATCGCGATCGTCCTTCAGGAAATCGGCATCGTTGGCGGGGAACAGTTCGAGCTTCAATTCGCCGGTGCGATCCTTCAGCCCGTCGACGGTCACGCGAATCGCGGGCCCGCCCGAGGTGCAGGCTGCGGCGTCGCTGCCCAGAATCTGCGCGGCGCTAGCCGTGACGGGCAGAATCGCTGCGCCGGTGATTGCCGCCGCCATCAAAACCTTGCGCACCATTTTCAACTCTTTCTCACCAAGTCGACCAGCCCGAACATCGCGACGAGCACAACATGGACCAGCAACGGCAGCGCCGCGGTGACCGCGATCAGCACCGACAAGGCTGCATCCTGACCGATCAATAGGGTGGCGAAGGTGGCGAAAAGAAGGTCTTTGTTCGGCACAAGTGGCAGCCGCCCGACGATCAGCCGCGCCGCCGACAGCAGCAGCCACATGCCAAGCGAGACGCTCGGCAGGCCATAATGCCAGGCAAAGGCGATCAGCACCGATCCCGCGATCAAGCGCAGGCAATGCACGCCGAAGATCCACCACAAGGTCGCGCGCGGCAGCGAGAAGACGCGCTTGGAAAAGATCAGGAAGGGCAGCGACATTGCGAACACCACGACCACCGACCAGATCGCATTGTGCAATTGCTGTTCGGTCAGCAGCCCCACGCCGAGCGGCATTGCCACCGCGATCATGGCGAGCGTGACCATGTTGCCGGCAATCGCCGACAGGATGCTGACGTCTTTTACAGCACCGAACGGGGCCGCGACCATTGACGAGCGTTGCCGCGCCCAGGCGTAGAAATACGCCTCGCCCGAATAATTGAGCACATCGTTGGCGATGCGTTTTTTGGTCAGCGCGACGAAGCCCGCCGCCGGAATCCCCCACAATTTGCGGAAGATGATGAAGTCGCCGGTAACGGGGGAGATATAGAGCAGGCCAAAGAAGAGGTAGAAAAGCGGGTTGCTCGGCAGCGCCGAAACCAGATTGTCCACGCCGAGCGCGCGCAGCTTCAGCGCCAGCCACACGATCATCACGACGGTGACGGCGGCCCCCAGATAGGACGGCCAGCGTCGCGTCAGCGGTGCCATCGGCTCCAGACCGGCAAGATCGGGCACCCCGGACAGGCCAGGCATTGGCGGCAAGGTCATATGCGCGGTCACGCTCTGCGTCGAAACGCCGATAGTCGGCCCAGTCGTAATGTTATCCACGTGGCGCGTTTGTCCGCTTTTTGACCGGTTCCGGCGGCTCCATTGCCGCGCATTAGCGGCATAAGTGTGGCGCGGCAAACGCCAAGAAAAGGGGCGGAGCCATCATTCCATCCAATATGATGAGGAGAGCGCGCTGGCGCGACGGGTTTAACGCGACCAGCGCGCGAAGATGGCGGTGGGCAGCAACAGCCCGCGCGCTTCCTCGCGCACCGCCATTTCGCCGACCTCGACCGTGCCACCGAGATCGGCCAGCGCCTGGCGCACTACCTCGCCGATCGCGAGCGCCGACATGCGCACGGCATAGACGGTCAGTACCAGGAACTTGCTGTCCTGGTCCAGCAGGCGGCGGCAATCGGCGATCAGGCCGGGCAGCCCCTCTTCCAGCCGCCACACTTCGCCATCAGGCCCGCGCCCGAATTTGGGCGGATCGAGGAAGATGCCGTCGTACCGCTTGCCGCGCCGCACTTCGCGCGCGGCGAATTTGGCGGCGTCGTCAACCATCCAGCGAATCGGGCGATCGGCCATGTCCGACAGGAAGGCGTTGGTCTTGCCCGCCTCGACCGATTTCTTGGAAGCATCGACATGCGTCATCGACGCGCCCTTGGCGGCGAGCGCCAGCGTGCCGACCCCGGTATAGCCGAACAGGTTGAGC
>NZ_JH584235.1:1784292-1907841 GCF_000241465.1 Sphingomonas echinoides ATCC 14820 | reverse complement strand
AGGGCGTGACCACGCTCACCGCGCGCTCGCGCGGTCGGCGATATAGGCGGTGACCGCTTCGAACGTGCCCGGCAGCGAGGCGTAGCGTTCCTCGCGATCGAGCAGATCGCCGATGCGGGCGGGAAGCGCGGGGCGCTGGCCGGTGGCGCGTTCGACCGCGTCGCCGAATTTGGCGGGGTGGGCGGTTGCCAGTGTCACCACCGGCACATCGACGGGAAGCCCGGCACGGCGTGCGGCGGCGAGGCCGATCGCGGTGTGCGGATCGATGACTTGCGCGCTCGCTTCATAGGCCCAGCGCATCGCCAGCGCCATGTCGTCCAGATCGACGCGGTCGCTGCCGAACAAAGCGGCGGCGCCTTCGCGCTGGGCGTTGGTCAGCCGCATTGCCTTGGTTGCTTCGAAGCCGCGCATCTGCTCGGCGAGCGCGGCACCGTCGCGGCCACCGAGATCGAACAGCAGCCGCTCGAAATTGCTCGACACCTGAATGTCCATCGACGGGCTCGGCGTGGGCACGACGATACCTTGCGAATAATCGCCGGCGCTGAGCGCACGGTGGAGGATGTCGTTGACGTTGGTCGCGACGATCAATTTGGCGACGGGCAGGCCCATCTTGGCGGCGACATAGCCTGCAAACACGTCCCCGAAATTGCCGGTCGGCACCGAAAAGGCGACGGGACGCTCGGGCGCGCCCAGACGCACTGCGGCGTAGAAATAATAGACCACTTGCGCCATCAGCCGCGCCCAGTTGATCGAATTGACCGCCGACAGCGCGAATTTGCTCGAGAAAGCCTCGTCGTTGAACATCGCCTTCACCAGCGCCTGCGCATCGTCGAAGCTGGCATCCTCCAGCGCGATATTGTGGATGTTGGGGGCGATGACGGTGGTCATCTGGCGGCGCTGCACCTCCGACACACGGCCCTTGGGGTGGAGCATGAACACATCGACCCCGGCGCGTCCCGCCAGCGCATCGATCGCGGCGGAGCCGGTATCGCCCGAGGTCGCGCCGATCACGGTGACTTGCTGGCTGCTGCCGGTGAGGAAGCGCTCGAACAGCAGCCCGAGCAATTGCAGCGCGACGTCCTTGAAGGCGAGCGTCGGGCCGTGGAACAGCTCCAGCAGCCAGTTTTGCGGATCGAGCTGGACCAGCGGCACGACGGCGGCATGGGCGAAGCGGCCATAGGCCTGGGTGCAGAGGTCGCGCAGATCGGCTTCGCTGAGTGTGCCCTCGACAAAGGGCAGCATCACCGCGACGGCGGTGTCGACATAGGACAGGCCGCGCAACGCCGCGATCTGCTCGGTCGAGAAGCGTGGCCAGCTTTCGGGCAGATAGAGGCCGCCGTCTTTGGCCAGGCCCGCGAGCGTGACGTCGCGGAAATCGAGGGTGGGCGCGGAGCCGCGCGTGCTTGTGTAGCGCATGACCCCTGCGGTTAGCGAGGTGGAGCCGCCGGGGCAACCGTCCGCCGCCGGAGCGCCAGCGCATAGATGATGGCGGCGAGTCCGGCGAAGATGAACCATTGCACCGCATAAGCGAGGTGATTGTTGGGCACCGCCGACAGATCGGGCGCGGGATTGGGGTCGAGCCCGGCGGCGGGGGGATCGGCGACGAGCATCAGCATCTTGGGGGCAGCGCCGAGTGCTGAGGCGATCAATGGGGCATGGCCGGGGAGGTGCGAGATATAGCCGCGCACCGGACCGCCCTTCCAGTTCGGCTTGGCGTGCGGGTCATTGCCGAAGCCGATCTGCACGGTGAAGCCCGGCCCTTCCGCGCCGGTGCGGCATTCGGCGATCTGTCGCCAGCCGGTGCCGCCGCGCGCATTGCGCCCGCCTTCGATGCGAAAGCTGACCGGCTCCAGGCAGAAGGCGCTGGCGCGGCGGAACAGCAGGCTGCCATCCTCATCGACCGGGATGCGCGGGAAGGCGATTGGCGGCAGCGTGATGTTGCGGGCGTACTGGACGAGCTGCGCTTCCTTCTCGGCGCGGCGCTGCAATTGCCAGATGCCGAGCCCGATCATCGCGGCGATGGCGAGGGCGACGAGCAGGGTCGGCAGAACGGGAATGCGCTTCATGGTTTGGGGGTGCCTGGGGTTATGCACCCCTCGCGCGCGGCGGTGCGATATTCGGAGCCGAGCAAGGCGGCCTTGGCGACGCGCAAGGCACCGATCACCGCGGCGATGGTCACCGGCACCCAGAGGATGAGTTGAAGCCAGATTGGCGGGGCGAGCGTCAATTGGATGGTGATCGCTGCGCCCACCACGATCGCGCCGAGCAGCAGCACCAGCAGCGCGGCGGGGCCGTCCCCGACATTGAAGCGGGTGTAATCAAGCCCGCATGCCGGGCAGCGATCAGCAAAAGCGAGCCAGCCCTTGTACAGGCCCGGTGCGCCGCAGCGTGGGCACAGGCCCTTGAACGCGGCGGGCACGGGGGCCGGTTCGGGCGTCGGCGTTACGGCCTCGGCCCGCACTTCGGTCATCGGATCGCGATCAGCCGGCGTGGATGGGCGCGCCCCAGCCACCCCAGACATAGATGGAGACGAACAGGAACAGCCACACCACGTCGACGAAATGCCAATACCAGGCGGCGGCTTCGAAGCCGAAATGCTGCTGCGGGGTGAAATCGCCGCGATAGACGCGGATCTGGCACACGATCAGGAAGATGGTGCCGATCATCACGTGAAAGCCGTGGAAACCGGTCGCCATGAAGAAGGACGCGCCATAGTTCAGCCCCTTAAAGGGGAAGGGCGCGTCGGCATATTCATAGGCCTGGATCGAACTGAACAGCAGGCCCAGGATGATCGTGACCCACAGGCCCTTCTTCAGGCCGTCACGGTCGCCATGGATGAGCGCGTGGTGCGCCCAGGTGATGGTGGTGCCGCTGGTCAACAGGATCAGCGTGTTGAGCAGCGGGAAGCGGAAGGCGTCGATGACTTCCAGGCCCTTGGGCGGCCATTGCGCCGCCACATCGGCGGCGACCGAAGCGGTCTTGGTCACCGAATCGTAGACGATGTGCGCGGGGAACAGCGAAAAATCGAAGAAGGCCCAGAACCAGCCGACGAAGAACATCACTTCGGAGGCGATGAACAGGATCATGCCGTAGCGCAGGTGCAACTGCACGACCGGGGTATGGTCGCCCGCATGCGCCTCGAGGATGACCTGGCGCCACCAGCCGTACATCACCGCCAGCACGCCCGCGACGCCAGCGAAGAAGACCGCGCCGCCCCCGGCCGCCGAATGCATCCACATGATGCCGCCCGATGCCATGGCGAGCGCCGCCATCGCCCCGGCCAAGGGCCAGATGCTGGGGGGAAGGATGTGGTAATCGTGGTTCTTGGCGCCGGCCATCTGTCCCTCGTCCTCTTTTGTCGTTCGGTTCTAGCTCTTGGCTTTGGTGGAATCCACCGGGTAAAAAGTGTAACTGAGTGTAATCGTCTGCACGTCGTTCGCATCCGGATCGGCGAGGATCTTCGGGTCGACGAAGAAGATCACTGGCATGCGCGCGGTTTCGCCCGGTTTCAGCGTTTGCTGGGTGAAACAGAAGCACTGGATTTTGGTGAAATATTTGCCCGCTTGCGCCGGGGTGACGTTGTAGGTCGCGGTGCCCGTGATCGGATGGTCTGATGTGTTGGTCGCGGTGAAGAACGCCATGTCGCGCCCGCCAATATCGACGGTTTCGGACGGATGCTCGGGCGCGAACTTCCACGGCATGTGCGGGGCGACATTGGTGTCGAAATCGATGCGGATCTGGCGGTTGACCGCGCCCGGCGCGACCAGCCCGCGCTGCGTGGTGCCGTTGAGGCCGGTCGCCTGGCAGAACAGGCGATAGAGCGGGATGCTCGCCCAGCCGAGCCCGCTCATGAAGCAAATGCCCGCGACCGCGAACAACGCCGTGCGCAGTTTGCGGTCGATCACCATCAGTGCGGCATCCCCGCCTGGATCTTGGCGATGCTGATCGCAAACACCAAAACGACGAACGCCCCGAGCAGCAAAGCGAGCGCGGTGGCGCGGCTGCGCTGGCGCTTGCGGACGAGGTCGCTGTGCGGGTCCGGGGTCATGCGATGAGCCGATCGACTGCGAGGGAGATAAAGATCATCAGAATATAGCCGATCGAATAGACGAACAGGAAGCGTTCGGCCTTCATTTCGGCGGGCGTGCCCGCCCGCGCGACCACGACCCAGAGCGTGAGGGCGAGGAACACCGCCGAGCCGATCGTAGCGACCGCGCCATAGGGGATCCCGGCCAGCCCGAGCGCCCAAGGCGAAACGGCGGCAGCGGCCATCAGCACCGCGTAGAACAGCATTTGCCAGCGCGTGGTGGCGGCGCTCGCCACCACCGGGAGCATCGGCACGCCGCCTTTGGCGTAATCGTCGCGAATCAGCAGCGCCAGCGCCCAGCTATGCGGTGGGGTCCACAGGAAGATGATCGCGAACATCAGCAGCGGCAGCGTTGAAAGGCTGCCGGTGGCGGCGACCCAGCCGATCAGCGGCGGAAAGGCCCCGGCGGCCCCGCCAATGACGATGTTCTGCGGGGTCAGCCGCTTGAGGCCGACGGTATAGATCAGGACGTAGAACAGGATCGACACCGCCAGCAGAACAGCCGCGAGCAGGCCGATCGCCAGGCCCATCAGCAGCACCGAGAACACGCCCAGCCCGACGCCGAAATGGAGCGCGGTCTCGCGGTCCATCTTGCCCGCGGGCAGCGGGCGCTTGGCGGTGCGCTTCATCAGCGCATCGATATCCGATTCATACCATTGGTTAAGCGCGCCCGCCGCACCCGCCGCCAGCGCGATGCACAGGATGGCGGTGAAGCCGAGCGCGAACGGCAAATGCACCGGCGCGGCCAGCATGCCGCACAGCCCGGTCAGCACGACCGAACGCATCACCCGCGGCTTTGTCAGCGCGAAGAAATCGCGCCAGTCGGCGGGGAGGGTGGTGCTCGGCATGGTGGCAGTGGTCATGGAATCGATCCTCCCCTCCCGCTTGCGGGAGGGGTTGGGGGAGGGCGGTGTCGGGTGGGCGTTCATGGCCCTCCCCTAGCCCCTCCCGCAAGCGGGAGGGGAAAAAGAAACGTCCCCTCCCGCACGCGGGAGGGGGATTACATCAATCGATCTTGGGCAGCGTTTCGAACTGGTGGTAAGGTGGCGGGCTCGACAGCGTCCATTCGAGCGTGGTCGCGCCTTCGCCCCACGGATTGTCGCCCGCCTTCTTGCCCGCGAGCAACGACCAGATCAGGTTGACGAAGAACACACCCATCCCGACCGCCATGACGGCATAGCCGATGCTGGCGACCCAGTTCCAATGCGCGAGGCCATCGGTGTAATCCGGCACGCGGCGCTGCATGTTCTGCAGGCCGAGGAAGTGCATCGGGAAGAACAGCAAGTTCACGCCGGCGAAGAAGACCCAGTAATGCAACTGGCCGAGAAACTCATTGTACATCTTGCCGGTCATTTTCGGGAACCAGTAATAGAAACCCGAGAAGAGCGAGAAGACCGCGCCCAGCGACAGCACATAGTGGAAATGCGCCACCACATAATAGCTGTCCTGCATGTAATCGTCGATGCCGCCATTGGCGAGCACCACGCCGGTGACGCCGCCGACGGTGAACATGAAGATGAAGCCGATCGCCCACAGCATTGGCGTCTTGAAGGTGAGCGAGCCGCCCCACATCGTCGCGATCCAGGAGAAGATCTTGATGCCGGTCGGCACCGCAATCACCATCGTGGCGGCGGTGAAGTACATCTTGGTGTTGACGCTGAGGCCCGTCGTGAACATGTGGTGCGCCCACACGACGAAGCCGACCACGCCGATCGCGACCATCGCGTACGCCATGCCGAGATAGCCGAAGACGGGCTTTTTCGAGAAGGTCGAGATCACCTGGCTGACGATGCCGAAGCCCGGCAGGATCATGATGTAGACTTCGGGGTGGCCGAAGAACCAGAACAGATGCTGGTACAGGATCGGGTCGCCGCCACCGGCGGGATCGAAGAAGGTGGTGCCGAAATTGCGATCGGTCAGCAGCATCGTGATCGCCGCAGCCAGCACCGGCAGCGACAGCAGCAGCAGGAAGGCAGTGACCAGCACCGACCACACGAACAGCGGCATCTTGTGCAGCGTCATGCCCGGCGCGCGCATGTTGAAGATGGTGGTGATGAAGTTGATCGCGCCGAGGATCGACGAGGCACCGGCCAAGTGCAGCGCGAGGATCGCCATGTCGGTGGAGGGGCCAGGCTCGCCATAGGTCGAGAGCGGCGCGTAGAGCGTCCAGCCGTTACCCGCGCCGCCGAAGAAGGGCGAGGCGAGCAGCAGCGTGAAGGCGGGGATGAGCAGCCAGAACGAGATGTTGTTCATCCGTGGGAAGGCCATGTCGGGCGCGCCGATCATGATCGGCACGAACCAGTTGCCGAAGCCGCCGATCATTGCGGGCATGACCATGAAGAACACCATGATGATGCCGTGCGCGGTGATCAGGACGTTCCACAGGTGCAGCGAATGGTCGAGGCCCTGCTCGCCGCCGGGCAGGAAGCTCGCCCAATAGCCGAGATATTGAATGCCCGGCTGCGCCAGTTCGGCGCGCATCAGGCCCGAAATGCCGCCACCGATGATCCCCGCGACGATCGCGAAGATCAGGTACAGCGTGCCGATGTCCTTGTGGTTGGTCGACATGAACCAGCGCGCGAAGAACGACATTTCATGCGTGTCATGCGCGTGGGCGTCATCATGATGCGCCTCGAAGGCGCTGGGGGTGAGGGCGGTGTCGGTCATGGCTTATTGTCCAGCGGTGACGACGGCAGCGGTCGGGGCCGGTGCGCCTGGGGTGGCAATCGAAGCGGTGGCGGTGGCGGGCGCGGCGGCGGGCGCAGGCGCGGCACCCGGCATGGTGCCGCCCTTGGCCTTGATCCACTGCGCGAACACCGCCGGGCTGACCGCCTCGACCGTGATCGGCATATAGCCATGCCGCGCGCCGCACAGTTCCGAGCAGACGCCGAAATAGACGCCGGGCTTGTTGATCGTGAAGCTGGTTTCGTTCAGGCGGCCGGGCACTGCATCGAGCTTGATCCAGAAGGCGGGGATTGCCCAACTGTGGATCACGTCATTGGCGGTGGTGATCAGGCGGATCGGCACGCCGACCGGCAGCACCACGCGATTGTCGGTAGCGAGCAGTCGCGGGCCGTCGATCGCGGTCCGTGCGCGTTCGCCCTTGCCGATTTCCCCCGCTTCCTTGAGCATGTTCGAGGTGATCTCGAACCCGCCATGATCGGGATATTGATAGGTCCAATACCATTGGTTGCCGATCGCCTTCAGCGTCACCGCATTCTTGGGCGCGGGCTTGTACTGCGCCTGAAGCAAGCCGATCGACGGCAAAGCGAGGCCGAGCAGGATCAGCACCGGAATACCGGTCCACAACACTTCGAGAATGGTGTTGTGCGACGTCTTCGAGGCGACCGGATTGGCCGCACGCCGATAACGCAGCGCCACCCAGCCGAGCAGCACCAGCACCAGGATACAAATGCCGGTAATAACGGGCATCAGCAGCGTGTTGTGAAACCACAGCGCCTGCTGCCCATTGGGGGTGACTTGCGGCTGGATGGTGATGAGTCCGTCAACCGGCTGGCCGACCTTGGGGTCGATCGCCATGGCCGGCGCGCCGTCGACCGCGAGCATCGGATCCTGCGACACCGTTGCGGCGGGTGCGGCCGCCACAGCCTTTGTGGCTGGCGCAGCGGGTGCCGCTTGCGCCGCCCCAACGCTCAACATCGCCAGCCCAGCTGCCAGTACGATCGATTTGATCCCGATCATGTGCATCCCCTGCGTCTACCCCTATCAATCGCCCCGATCGTGCGGGGCAGGATGGGGCAGATATGTGCCCTCTATCCTGTGTCTATACGCAGGCGATGCCGGGGCCTCAAGCCGCGCGGCACCTTTTTTGGCGCAATCGTTGCACCAGCGCCCCCCGGACCCTAATCAGGCATCCCATTCCGCAGGACCAGAAGTGATGACCACCACGATGACCGACGACGATGTTCTGGGCGAATTCCGCGCCGCCGAGGCGTTGCTGGAGGGGCATTTCATCCTGTCGTCCGGCCTGCGCTCGCCGCGCTATTTGCAATGCGCGCGCGTGTTGATGGATCCGGCGCGGGGCAGCCGCCTGGCGACGGCGCTGGCCGTACGCATCCCGGCCGAGATTCGCGATCGCATCGCCGCCGTGGTGTCGCCCGCTATGGGGGGGGTGATTGCCGGACATGAAATGGCGCGCGCGCTGGGCGTGCCCGCGATGTTCCTCGAACGGCCAGAGGGCGTGTTTGAGCTGCGCCGCGGTTTCCGGCTCGATCCGGGCACCCCGGTGTTGATGATGGAAGACGTTGTTACCACAGGGCTTTCCTCGCGCGAGGCGATCGCCGCGATTGCGCGCGCGGGCGGCGAGACGGTGGCGGCGGCGGCGTTGGTCGATCGCTCGAACGGGACCGCTGATCTGGGCGTGCCGTTCTTCCCGCTGATCCGGCTCGACGTGCCGACCTATGCCGCCGATTCGCTGCCGCCCGAATTGGCGGCGATTCCCGCGATCAAGCCGGGGAGCCGCGCGGCATGAGCAAGGCCCTGCGCCTCGGCGTCAACATCGACCATGTCGCCACCGTCCGCAATGCGCGCGGGTCGGGCTATCCCGATCCGGTGCGCGCGGCGTTGCTGGCGGCGCAAGCGGGTGCGGACGGCATCACCGCGCATCTGCGCGAGGATCGGCGGCACATTACCGACGACGATATCGCGCGGCTGTCATCCGAATTGACGATCCCGCTCAACCTGGAAATGGCGGCAACCGACGAAATGCTGGCGATCGCCTTGCGGCATCGGCCCCATGCGGCATGCATCGTGCCCGAAAAGCGTGAGGAGCGGACGACCGAGGGCGGGCTGGATGCGGCGGGTCAGTTCGACACGCTGGCCCCTTTGGTTGCCGCGCTGCGTGAGGCGGGTATCCGCGTGTCGTTGTTCATCGAGGCCGATGCGCGGCAGATCGACGCAGCGATTCGTCTGGGGGCACCGGTGGTGGAACTGCATACCGGTCGCTACGCCGAACTCGAAGGCGAAGCGCAGGCGGTCGAATTGCGTCGCTTGTCGGATGCGGCGGCACTGGCCGCGCGTAACGGGATTGAGGTCCATGCCGGGCACGGACTGACCTATGCCAATGTCGCGCCGATCGCGGCGATCCCGCAAGTGCGCGAGCTCAATATCGGGCATTTCCTGATCGGCGAGGCGCTGTTCGTCGGGCTGGCGACCAGCGTGCAGCAAATGCGCGCAGCGATGGACGCGGCCCGGTGATATCCCTCTCCCATCGGGAGAGGAGCTTCGGGTCGGTCGTGCCCCCGGCACGACCTGAACAGCGCGGGGCACTGTTCACCCGAAACTGGGCCCGCGCCGCAGGCGTGGGAAGGGTGAAGGCGGCCACGTACCACTCCTGTCACCCTCACCCTTCCGCCGCTTCGCGGCTCCCTCCCTCTCCCGGTGGGAGAGGGATCGTATGATTATCGGGCTCGGCTCCGACCTGTGCAATATCGAGCGCATTCAGGCGTCGATCGACCGCTTCGGCGACCGTTTCGAGCAGCGCGTGTTCACCGAGGTGGAGCGCGCCAAGGCGGCGCGACGCCCGTTCACCAAGGCGGGCACGCTGGCCAAACGCTTTGCCGCCAAGGAAGCCTTTTCCAAGGCGGTCGGTACCGGATTCAAGCGCGGCGTGTTCATGAAGGACATTGGCGTGGTCAACGCCCCCTCGGGCGCGCCGACCTTGCTGCTGACCGGTGGGGCCAAGGCGAGGCTTGACGCGTTGACGCCCGACGGCCACGTCGCGGTGGTACATTTGACGATGACCGACGACCATCCCTGGGCACAGGCGCTGGTCGTCCTTGAAGCGCGCGCGGTGGCTGAGCGCCCGAAGGACGAGACATGAAGGACGACTTGGCGCTGAGCACGACCGAAGCCGGGGAGCCCGGCGAAAGCGAGCGCGCCACGGCTTCTCCCACCAAACCGGCCAAGACCGATTGGGCGTCCGAGCTGCGCGGCATCTTCTGGCTGATCCTGGCGGTGCTGGGTTTCCACACCTTTATCGCCAAGCCCTTTTATATTCCGTCGGAATCGATGCTGCCGGGGCTGCTGGTCGGCGATCAGCTGGTGGTGAGCAAATTCCCCTATGGCTGGTCGTTCGTCTCGCCGACCTTCCATGTGCTGCCCTTCATCCATGGCCGCTTGCTCGGGCAATTGCCCGAGCGCGGCGATGTCGTGATCGTCACCCCGCCCGGCACCGAGACCGATTATATCAAGCGGCTGATCGCCTTGCCGGGCGACCGCATCGCGGTGCGCGACGGCATCGTCATCCTCAACGGCGTGCCGTTGAAGCGCGGGCCGCTGCATTATGTCGACATTCCCAATTATGGTGGCGCGCCACTGGTGTCGGAACCCGGCGTGACCTGCGATCCGCTGCAATATCCCGGCGCGCTTCACACCGGGGCGGACGGCAAGAATTATTGCCGCCTGCCGCTTTACACCGAAACGCTGCCGAACGGGCGGCATTATGAGACGGTCGATCTGGGGCCGTCGCCCGGCGACAATTATCCCGAAACGCTGATCCCGCCGGGGCATGTCTTCCTGATGGGCGACAATCGCGATCGCAGTGCCGACAGCCGCTTCAGCCTGGCCGAGCAGGGCCTGGGTGGGCCGGTGCCGTGGGAATATCTCGGCGGTCGCGCCGAGTTCATCACCTTCTCCAAGACCGGGCTGGGGAGCTGGAATCCGCTGACCTGGGGACAATCCTTCCGGGGCGGGCGCGCCGGCACCTCGCTTCATGCCGAGCGTGATAAATGAGCCAGGGCGCGAAGCCTGAGCTGGTCAGCGAACCGGCCCCCAACGAACTGCGCGATCCGTTCGTGCGGCAGGAGCTGAAGCGCGCGACGATCTGGCTCGGCCTTGCGGGCGCGATCGCGCTGGTGGTGCTGCTGGTACAGCCGCTGCTGATCATCTTCGGCGGGCTCGTCTTCGCCTCGATGCTCGACGGCGGCGTGCGGTTGCTGCGCCGTGTGCTGCCAATCGGGCGGCCGTGGCGGTTGCTGATCGTGGTGGTGCTGACCGTCGCGTTCATTGTGGGCGTGATGTACCTGACGGGTGCAGGCATCACCGAACAGGTTCAGCAATTGCGCAGCACCTTGATGACGCAGGCGACCAAGCTGATGGATTGGGCGTCGCGCATCGGCATCATGCCCGGCAAGGCTGATCTCAACGGCATCGCGCAGCAGGCGCTGGGCTCGTTCGGCAAGCTCACCTCTTATCTCGGTATCGCTTTTGGCGCGCTGGCCAGCCTCGTCATGGTGCTGGTGATCGGCCTGTTCATCGCGATGGAACCGCGTCTGTATGAAAGCGGGCTGCAATGGCTGGTCCCGCGCGACCAGCGCGCGCGCTTTGCCGGCACAATCGAGCAGATGGCGACGACGATGCGGCGGCTGCTCGCCGGGCGGTTGTTCGGCATGGCGCTGGAAGGCGTGATGACGGGCATCGCGCTGGCGCTGGCGGGCGTGCCGATGGCGCTGGTGCTGGGCATCATCACTGGCATTCTGGCGTTCGTCCCCAATATCGGGGCGATCACCAGCGGCGTACTGATGGTCGCGGTCGGGTTCAGCGCGGGGATGCACACCGGCTTCTGGGCGATCGCCATCTATGTCTTCATCCAGACGCTCGATGGCTATGTCGTCATCCCGATGGTGGCGCGGCGCACGGTGGATTTGCCGCCCGCGCTGACACTGTCGATGCAGATTCTGGCGGGAACGCTGTTTGGCGTGCTGGGGCTGACGCTGGCCGATCCATTGACCGCGATGATCAAGGTGGCGCTGGAGCGCAGCTCGGAAGCCGAGGCGCAAGACGAAAGCGCGGACGCGGCGTGACGCCGGTCCTTTACGATTATTGGCGGTCCTCAGCCGCCTATCGCGTGCGGATCGCACTCAATCTCAAGCACGTCGCGTATGAGCGCGTCGCGATCGATTTGACGCAGGGCGAACAGCGATCAGCGGCGTTTCTCGCGCGCAATCCGCAAGGGCTGCTGCCCGCGCTCGACATTGGCACCGCAGTGCTGACGCAGAGCCTCGCGATCATCGATTATCTCGACGCGATGCACAAAGAGCCGCCAATGGTGCCGTCAGGCCCGGCCGCGCGCGCGGCGGTGCTGGCGCAGGCGCTGGTGATCGCCGCCGATCTTCATCCGATCGACAATCTGCGCGTGCTCAACCGGCTGACCAGCCAGTTCGGCGCGGATCAGGCCGCGCGCGAGGCGTGGTATGTACATTGGATGGTCGAAGGCCTCACCGCGCTGGAGGCGATGACCGCGTCCGCGTCGGGGCCCTTTCTGGGCGGCGATACACCGAATCTCGCCGACGTCTGTCTAGTGCCGCAGCTTTACAATGCCCGGCGTTTCTCGGTGCCGCTCGATGCGTTCCCACGCCTGCTGGCCGCTGATAAAGCAGCCGCAAATGTGGCCGAAATCGCGGCGGCGCACCCCGATCGGGTCAAGCCGCAAGCTTGACCCGGCGGTCGAGCACGACGCGATCGAACAGATCGAGGTAAGCGGCGGCGGCATTTTCGCCGGGTTGGGGGACCGGCGTCGGGCGCGCCCGTCCGGGAACCAGCCAATGGTCGAGGGCCGCCACCAAGGCCGCCGCATCGCCCGGCGGGACAATGCTGCCGAGCGACGGATGGGTCACGATTTCCCGCACGGCGACGCTTGAATCGGTTGTCACCACGGGCGTGCCCACCGCGAGCGCCTCGCGCAACACGCCCGGCACCCCCTCGAAATCGGACACCAGCGCCAGCGCCGCCGCGCGCGCCAGGATTGGCGTCGGGTCGGCGACGTGCCCCGGCAGCAGCACGCGACCGTGCAGGCCGAGGCGCGCGATGTGCGCTTCGAGCGCAGCCCGCTCATTGCCTTCGCCGATGATCACCAGGCTCAAATCGCGCTGCGCCATCTGGCCGAAAGCGTCGATCAGCCGATCCCAGCGCTTTTGCGGCGCGAGCCGCCCAACGCCGAGAAGCAAGCGCCCATTCGGGAGCGCCGGAACGCTCGCCCCAAGCACTGGGCGGAGCGGTGGATTGGGGATGACGTGCAGCATTTCCGGCCGCGCGCCCATTTCGATCCGCGCCTCGTCGGCCATCGCCGGGCTCATCGCGACCAGTTCGTCGACAAAATGCGGATGCCAGCGCAGCCAGGTGCGATAGGCGGCGGCAAAGGCCGCGCCATGATCGCGCCGTACCAGTGCGTTGGAGATCTTCGCCACGATCGGCGGACAGCGCCGCCCGAGCCGCATCTTGGTCCAGGCGGCGAGCGCGGAATAGTGGTTGCCTGGGCAAAACAGCACGTCCGGCGCGATCTCTTCGGTCACGCTGGCGAGGCTGCCCATGCCGATCATCGAAGGACGACCCAGAATACGCGTTTCGATGGCGGCCGGCACATCGCGGGCGAGCGGGCCGGTGCTGTCGCCAAGAACCAAGGTGACGCGGCGCCCGAGATCGCTCCAGCCGCGCACCAGCCGCAGCAGCGCCTTTTCCACGCCGCCGCCGTCCAGCGTCTGGGCATAGGCCAGGATATGGGAGGCGGGGGGACGCGGGCTTAACATCGTTGGGATTGTGTAACGATGGTTTGTCGCAAATGTTTCCCGCCCCCGCCCCACATGACAGTTTTTTCAGAATTTTTTTGGCCGCCGGGCTTAATCGACGGCACCGGTCGGGCTGGAGTGCTTAGTCCAACGTGCCGCGCATCGCCGCGCCCGCGACGAACGGCGCGCCCGCCACTAGCATCAGGCTGACCGCGCCGAGCAGTTTGAGCGCGCCGACGCCGCCATCGATCGAGCCCGCGCCGAAAATCAGCAGCGGCACGGCAAGTGGCAGCATCACCAGCCCCGCGACCGAGCCTGCGCCGCGCAGCCCGGTCACCAGCGCGGCGGTCGCCACCGCCAGCGCCGCCAGCCCCGGCGTGCCAATCAGCAGCCCAAGCTCGACCATGCCCAGCGTTTGCGTCGACAAACCCAGCAATCCCGCCGCGATCACCGTCGCCAGCAGCAACGGTGGCCCGAAGCTGATCCAATGCGCGACGATCTTCGCCGCCGCGACCACCGGCATCGAAAAACCGCGCACGCTCAACTGATCGAGCACGCCGCTCTCGGCATCGGGGCCGACCAGCCGCTCGACCGGCATCAACGCCGCCAGCAGCGCCGCCGCCCAGATCGCCCCGCCGCCGATCCGCGCCAGCAACGCCGTGTCGGGCCCGACCGCAAAGGGAAACAGGATGGTGACGAGCAGAAAGAAAGCGAGCGCATTGACCACCCCGCCGCTGGCCCAGGCGATGCGCACGTCGCGGGTGATGAGCGCGCCAAGCCCGGTCATAGCAGCGAGATCGTCTGCGCATCGGGCAAGGCGATCGGCAAATGCGTCGCGACCAGCACCGCGCCGCCGCGCCTGCGGTACGCCGCGATCAAGTGTTCGAGCACCGTGACGCTCGCCACGTCGAGGCCATTGGCGGGTTCGTCGAGCAGCCACACCATCGCACCGCTTGCCACGACGCGGGCCAGTGCTGCACGGCGGCGCTGGCCGGTCGAGAGCAGGCGCACCGGCACTTCGGCGATGTGGGACAGGCCGACCGCATGAAGCGCCTGGGCGACGCGCCCGTGCGGATCGGCTGGGTCGGCATCCAGCGCCGCCCAAAAGCCGAGCGCATCGCGCAAGGGGCGCGCGGCATCGAGCGCGGCGGCTTCGGCCATCAGCGTTCGTGGTGCCGTTCCCGCAATCGCGCCGCTGGCGGGCCGCAACAGCCCAGCGGCAACGCGGATCAGGCTCGATTTGCCAATGCCGTTGGGGCCGGTGACCAACGCCGCGCCGCCCGGTGGCACCGCAAAGGACAGGCGTTCGAACAGCACGCGCCCGCCGCGCACGCAGGTGACATCGCGAAAGGCGAGCGCGTCGCCCGTGCCGGGGGCGACGGCAGCGGCGGCGGGGCCAAAAGTCGGGCCCGAAGGTTGATCGGCCTGCACCATCCTCTATGCCTTACGGCGAAGGCGCACGGTGCGCCAGCAGGAGAGCAAGCGGTGCGCGTTGAACCACTGAGCGAAGACGAACGGACCGAGGCGCTCGACGCGCTCGACGAATGGGATTTCGACGAAGCGCGCGATGCGATCACCCGCACCTTCACCTTCGCCGATTTCAGCGAGGCGTTCGCCTTCATGACGCGCGTCGCCTTGCTCGCGGAAAAGGCCGATCATCACCCCGAATGGTCCAATGTGTGGAACCGCGTCGATGTGCTGCTGACCACGCATGATGCAGGCGGGCTGTCGCATAAGGACGTGGCGCTGGCGGAAGCGATCGACCTTTTAGTCGGCTGACGTCGCGATCCCGCGGCGCATCATCTTGCGCAGGCGGCCGGGCAGCCAGCGGGCGGCAAAGGCCATACGGTCGGCGGTCTTGCCGACATAGGTGTGGACCTTGTCGCCATGCACGGCGTCCCATGCGGCCTGCGCCACAGCATCGACCCCGGTCAGTTCGAGCCCGGCATTGGTGACGACTTGCTTGATCGAATAATTGGAAGTGCCCGCCGGGACCGCGAGCAGCGGCGTATCGATGAAGCTCGGCACCAGATCGCGCACCTTGACGCCTGCGCTATACCATTCCCCGTCCAGTGCTTCGGTCAGCGCGCGCACGCCGAATTTGGTCGCGGAATAAACCGACAGCCCGGACGAGCCATAGATGGCCGAGGCGGAGGCGGTGTTGAGCAGGCACGATCCCGGCGTGCGCGCGAGATAGGCATAGCCGATCTTGGCCCCATTGAGCACACCGACCAGATTGATCGCCACGACGCGGTCGAGGTCGTCGAACGTCATGTCGATAATTGGCCCGCCGGTGCCAATCCCGGCATTGTTGAACAGCACGTCGAGTCGGCCGCCGGTGGTCGCGGTAAAGGCATCGAGGCTGGCGACCCAGGCGGCGCGGTCGCGCACGTCCATCGGATAGGTCTCGACCATGCCGGCCGGCAGCATCGCTGCGGTCTCGCGCAAGCCCGTCGTGTTGACATCGGCCAAGCCAACGCGCCAGCCGCGCTCGGCAAACAGCCGCGCCGTTGCCTGCCCGATGCCCGAGCCGCCGCCCGTGATGAAGATTGCCTTTTGTTGGGCCATAGTGCCTCTCCCCTTTGACGCAAACGGTATCCTCCCCCAGTGTCCGCGTCGATGGCGGATTCGCACAGTACAGGCCCAAGCGTGGCATTCGCCGCGGTGACCAAGCGCTACTCCGGCGGCGCGGTCGCAGTGGACGATGTCTCGCTGGAGATTGCGGGCGGCGCTTTCGTCGCTTTGGTCGGCAGTTCGGGCTCGGGCAAATCGACGCTGCTGAAGATGATCAACCGTTTGATCGTGCCGAGTGCGGGCGTCGTGCGGATCGACGGTGCGGACGTTGCCGATGGACCCGCATATGCGCTGCGGCGGCGGATCGGCTATGTCTTTCAGAATATCGGGCTGTTCCCGCATATGACGGTCGGCGAGAATGTCGCGATCGGGCTGCGGCTGGCGGGGGAGCGTGACACGGCGGCGCGTGTCGCGGCGTTGCTCGATCTGGTCGATTTGCCGCAGGCTTTCGCCGCGCGCATGCCCGATGCGCTGTCGGGCGGGCAACGCCAGCGCGTCGGCGTGGCGCGCGCGCTCGCCACCGCGCCGGGGCTGTTGTTGCTCGATGAACCGTTCGGTGCGCTCGACCCGGTGACGCGCGATCAGCTTGGCAATGCGGTGCGCGCGCTCCATGACCGGCTGGGCCTGACCACGATCATGGTGACGCATGACATGGCCGAGGGGCTGATCCTGGCCGACCGCGTGCTGGTGATGGACGCGGGACGGATCGTGGCGGACGCCACGCCGCAAGCCTTGCTCGCTGGGCAGGGCGGCGCGGTGGCGGATGCGCTGGTGGCGGTACCGAGCGAACAGGCCCGCCGGTTACGCGCACTGGAGGAGGGGGCATGAGCCCGTTTCTCGACGCGATGACGCGCGTGCCGCCACTGCTGGCGGCGCATCTGTTGCTCGCCGCGGCGGCGCTGGCGCTGGGGTTGACGATCAGTCTGCCGCTGGCGATCTGGTCGGCGCGGCGACCGGGCGTGGCGCGCGTGGCGCTGGGCTTTGCCAGTCTGGTGCAGACGATTCCGAGCCTGGCGCTGCTCGCGCTCTTTTATCCGCTGTTGCTGTTCGTGTCGGGGCTGGCCGGGGGCGGGATTCCCGCGCTCGGTTTCTTGCCGTCGCTGCTGGCGTTGACGCTCTATGCGTTGCTGCCGATCCTGCGCAACGGCGTGACCGGGATGGCCGGGATCGACCCTGCGGTGATCGAGGCGGCGGACGGCATGGGCATGACGGCATGGCAGAAGCTGCGCTTGGTCGAGGCCCCGTTGGTGGCACCTGTGCTGATGGCGGGGGTGCGCACGGCGGCGGTGTGGACGATCGGTGCGGCGACGCTGTCGACCACGGTTGGCCAGCCGAGCCTTGGCGATTTGATCTTCGCCGGGTTGCAGACTCAGAATTGGGCGCTGGTGCTGGCGGGGTGCGTCAGCGCGGCGGGGCTGGCGCTGGCGGTGGATGCGCTACTTGGGCTGATCGAGCGCGGCATTGCGACGCGCAGGCGGGGGCGGGTTTACGGCGCGGGCGCGGTGCTGCTGCTCGCCGTGCTGGCCGCGCTCGCGCCGCTGGCGGTGCCGCGTGCGCCGACGATCGTGATCGGCAGCAAGAATTTCTCCGAGCAATATATTCTCGCGCGCGTGATCGGGCATCGGCTGGAACGCGCGGGCTACCGCGTCGAATATCGCGAGGGGCTGGGCTCGGCGGTGATCTATGGCGCGCTCAGCTCGGGCGCGATCGACGTCTATGTCGATTATGCAGGGACGCTGTGGACCAATGCGATGCGACGCAGGGATACGCCCGCGCGGCCCGCGATGGTAGCGGCGATCGGCAACTGGAGTGCGCGGACCTCAGGGGTGCGGCTGCTCGGTGCCTTGGGGTTCGAGAACGCCTATGCCTTTGCGATGCGAGGCGATGCGGCGCGGGCGAAGGGGATCGTCTCGCTCGACGATCTGGTGCGCGCGGCGCCGGGGCTGACGCTTGGTTCCGATCTCGAATTTCTGGAGCGGCCCGAATGGGCGGCGGTGCAACGCGCTTATCCGATCCGCTTTGCCGCGACGCATGCCTATAGCCCGACCTTCATGTATCGCGCGCTGGAGAGCGGTCAGGCCGATGTCATCTCGGCCTTTTCGTCGGACGGGCGGATCGCGGCGGAGCATTTGACCGTGCTCACCGACCCGCGCCGCGCGATTCCGGGTTATGATGCGATCCTGCTGCTGGCACCCAAGCGCGCGAAGGATGCGCGGCTGGCGGCGGCGCTCACCCCGCTCGTCGGGCGCATTCCGGTCGCGGCGATGCGCGAGGCGAATTATCTGGTCGATCGCGACCGCAACAAAGTGTCGCCCGAGGGTGCGGCGCGCTGGCTGGAGCGACGGCTGGGGTTGTAGCGAGCGCTGACTCCCCTCCCTGGAAGGGAGGGGGCGGGGTGGGTCGGCCCGTTGGTCGGACCGTCGCCCAGCACGGAGAGCCACCCACCCCCAGCCCCTCCCTTCCAGGGAGGGGAGGGGTTACGCCCGCACCGCCGTTACGAAATAATCGAGCTTGGTATCATCGGACAGCACGAAGCCCTTGGCGACCGAGAAGCCAAGCCCGCGCACATCGACCACGCGCAACCCCGCTGCCTCGACCAGTTCGGTCAGGGCATCGGGCACCAAAAACTTGTCCCAGTCATGCGTGCCGCGCGGGATTTGCCCCAGCCCTTCGCCGACCGTGATCAGCGCGAGCCGTGACAGCGCGGTGCGGTTGGGGGTGGAGAGGATCAGCAGGCCATCTTCCGCGAGCGCGCCCGCCAGCCCGGCAATGAAAGCGGCGGGGTCGGTAACGTGCTCGATCACTTCCATGCTGGTCACGAGATCGAAGGTCGCGCTGTCCAGATCCTCTACACTGCCGGTGCGATAATCGATCGCGAGGCCCGATTGCGTGGCGTGGGCGCTTGCCACTGCGACATTCTCCGCAGCCGCATCGAGCCCGGTGACGTCTGCGCCCAGCCGTGCCAGTGGCTCGCACAGCAAGCCGGCGCCGCAGCCGACATCGAGCGCGCGCTTGCCCGCGAGCGGGGTGAAGCCCGTCTCATCGCCATGCCAGTGCGCGTCGATCCGTTCGCGCAGATAGCGAAGCCGCACCGGGTTCAAGCGGTGCAGCATCGCCGAGGAGCCCTTGGGATCCCACCATTCCGCCGCCATCGCGCCGAAATGGGCGGCCTCGGCCGGGTTGATAGTGGTTGCAGACGTTACGGTTGCGCTCTTCATGCGTGCTTCCTATCAGGACGCCCCCAATAGCCCAAGCCCCAGCTCAAGGATGTCTGCTGCGCATGGCCCGTATCGTGATGAAATTCGGCGGCACCTCGATGGCCGGGATCGAACGGATCCGCAGCGTTGCCGCGCGCGTCAAACGCGAAGTCGCGGCGGGCAATCAGGTCGCGGTGGTGGTATCGGCGATGGCCGGCGAGACCGACCGGCTGGTCGGCTTCTGCCGCGAAGCCTCGTCGCTTTACGACCCCAAGGAATATGACGTGGTCGTCTCGGCGGGCGAGCAGATCACCAGCGGCTTGCTGGCGATTGCGCTGCAGGCGGCGGGCGTGCCGGCGCGCAGCTGGCTCGGCTGGCAATTGCCGATCGCCACGTCGGACGCGCACGCCTCGGCCCGGATCGAGGGAATCGACATGGCAGCGCTGGAGACCAGCCTTGCGGCGGGCGAAGTGGCAGTGATCCCCGGTTTCCAGGGCATCGATGCCGATGGCCGCGTCACCACGCTTGGCCGTGGCGGCTCCGATACCTCGGCAGTCGCGATGGCCGCGGCGATGAAGGCGGACCGCTGCGACATCTATACCGATGTCGACGGGGTCTACACCACCGACCCGCGCATCGTGCCGCGTGCGCGCAAATTGAAGAAGGTCACCTACGAAGAGATGCTGGAGCTTGCCAGCGTCGGGGCCAAGGTGCTCCAGACACGCTCGGTCGGGCTCGCGATGAAGGAAGGCGTGCGCGTGCAAGTGCTGTCGTCCTTCACGGGCGAGGATGCACCGATGGCGGATACATTGCCCGGCACGATGATCGTGGGCGAAGAGGAGATTGCAGACATGGAAAGCCAGCTAATCACCGGCATCGCGCATGACAAGAACGAGGCCAAGATCACGCTGACGGCGGTGCCGGACAAGCCCGGCGCGGTCGCGTCGATCTTCGAGCCGCTCGCGGCGGCGAACATCAACGTCGACATGATTATCCAGAATATCGCCCATGCGGCAGGCTCGACCGACGTCACCTTCACCGTACCGGCGGCCGATCTGGCGCGCTCGATCGAGGCGCTGAACGCCGCGCGCGAGAAGATCGGCTTCGTGTCGCTGGTGCATGACACGCGCGTGGCCAAGATTTCGGTGGTGGGCGTGGGCATGCGCAGCCACGCCGGTGTCGCCAGCACGATGTTCTCGACGCTGGGCGAGCGCGGCATCAACATCCAGGCGATTTCGACCAGCGAGATCAAGGTCTCGGTGCTGATCGAGGAGGATTATACCGAACTGGCGGTGCGCGTGCTGCACACGGCATACGGCCTTGATGCCGAGGATGCCGCCTGAACGGCGAAAACGGCCCGCTCAGCGCGTGCTGAGCGTGCCGTTGCCGGAAGCATCGAAGGTCAGGATATATTGCCCGCCGATCGGCATCGACCAGGCTTCCTCCGCCACCGAGATGACGTCGCCGATCTCCTGCCCGCCCGCATTGCGGACGAGCTGAAATCCGCCCGCTTCCACCACGGCGGTGCTGACGGGCGAGACTTGCAGTGCATAGGCACAAAAGATCGGATCGCTGCCCAGGCCAAAGCCGACGGTCACTTTGTAGAGCGTGGCATCATAGCTCGGGATGTGCCACCCGGCCGAATCATGGGTGAGCGTGACCGCTTTGTTGAGCGGCAGTATGAAGCTGTCGGCATCGCTGGAATAGGGAAACGCCGCCGCATTGGGGCTGATCTCGCCCGTCTTATAAATCGATGCGAACCATGACACCGGCATATCGCGGTTGAAGGCGATGTAGACGGTGGTGTCGACGGTCTGCAGTCCGGCGACGATGCGTTCCCCGCCAAGCTGCGCCATGTTTGCGGGGAAGAAGGTCGCCACCAGCGCAATCGCGTAATCCCGTGCAGGTTTGATGGTGACGGTCGTGGTGGGCGGGTATGCGGTGGCTGCATACAGCGTGTCTGCAGCCACCGGGGTGAAGCGCGGGTTTGCCTGTGCGAGCTCGGCGGGCGTCGGTGAGAAGGGGGTGGTTTTCACCGGGATGTCGCCTTTGCCGAGCCGCACGGACGGTTGCGCCCTTCAGGGCCTGTTGCCGCCAAAGATGGCCTGGGCGCCCGCGACCAGAAGGTTTTGGATGGTGGCGGCCGATTGCGCACCGCTATAGCTGAAGTTCACGGTGGTGGCACCATTAACGCTGGTGATCGAGAATTGCACCCCGCTCACCACGAAGTAGGCAAATCCGGCCGTCAACGCTGTCGCCACGGTGATCGTCCCGGTGAGGAACGTGTTCGCGACATAGCCTTCCGCTTCTTCTTCGGCGGAAAGCTTTGCCACAGACGCCGTGTCCCAGTGAACCTGCGTCACGGTATCCTGTTGGATCGTGGCATCTTCCAGATACGCCATCGCCATCAACTGCGAATGCTCGTCGGATTTCAGGAAAGCCAGGTTTTCCAGCAACGCGAACTGGGCTGGCTTGCCCGGCGCGATCTTCCACTTTCCGTTGTTCAGCAGCGTTACGGTGCAGGCCCCGCCGGAGAAGGAGCCGGGGACCGAGACCTGGGCGGAGTCGTTGCTCACTTGCGTCCAGTCGGCGAGGGTCGACGATCCGAATGATCCGACGCTGATATAGAAGCTCAGCTTCGGCGTCAGCGTCCGGCTTTGGTTGGGCGAGGGAGACCAGGTCATCCCCATGAAACCGCTGGCCGTCTGGATGCCGAACGACTGGTTGCTGTACCAGCCCAGCGCTTCGTTATCTTCCTGGTTGAAGGAATTGGTGACGAGTTTGATGCTGTTCGGGCCGGTCGACGTGCTCGCCAAGTTCAGTTTTGGCCCCTTTTTGGGCGGAGCGTTGGCGTAATCGGCGTTCCACACCTGCGCGAGCTCGCTGTTTTGCGAGATCGTCGAAGTGACTTGAACGTCCAGACCGACGGCGTTGTTGCTCGCACCAGCGCCGACCGAATATTGCACGGGAATGACGAAGTAATTCGTGCTCGGATCGTTCGAATCGATCGCGATCGAGGCGCTCGAATTGGCAAAGACGTTGGGATCGCTCGCGATTTCCGCAGGCCGGGTGAGGAAGCACCAGAATGTCTGAGTCGAGGAAGACTGGTTGACCAGATAGATGGTATATTGGCTAGGCATGATCGTCTCCATTGCGAGAAGGATACGCTGCACATCACTAACTTGCGACAAGAGGTATCAGATCAGCCAGTCTAGGCGGTAGATCGCTATCCCGATGAAAGACGATCAATAGATATGATGCGTAGAAGGCGTCGGTGATAGTGTCATCGCAACATCCTATAAGCGACGTGACGCTCATACTATGGATGAAGATTATTGCACCGTGTTGCTGAACCAATTTGACGGTTTGCTGCGATGATTGAGCGAGGTTGCTCCGATCTGGAGCGAATGCCGGTCGAAAAAGACGAGCGTTTGCTTCGCCGGTGTGAACGGCTGATCGGGGAATGTCGGAGGGGGCTAGATGGTCTTGCCCGTAGCGGCTAGGCACGATGGCATGACCCAAGCGACCCCCATTGTAGCTCCGCTTTCCGGCGCGGAGCGTCTTCAGCGCCGCATGGCGCGCGGCACCGCCTTTCTCGGCAGCCAGACCGCGATCATCTGTGGCGCGATGTCATGGGTGTCTGAGCGGCACCTCGTCTCGGCGATTTCCAATGCGGGCGGGTTCGGCCTGATCGCCTGTGGCGCGATGACGCCGGAATTGCTCGATGCCGAAATCGCCGCGACCAAGGCGATGACCGACAAGCCGTTCGGGGTGAACCTCATCACCATGCACCCCGCGCTGTTCGATCTGATCGAAGTGTGCAGTCGCCACGGCGTCGGCCATGTCGTGCTGGCCGGCGGCTTGCCCCCGGCGGGATCGATCGACGCGATCAAGGCCAAGGGTGCCAAGCTGATCTGTTTCGCCCCGGCGCTCAGCCTCGCCAAGAAACTGATCCGCTCGGGCGTCGACGCGCTGGTCGTCGAGGGCATGGAAGCGGGCGGGCATATCGGCCCGGTGTCGACCAGCGTGCTTGCGCAGGAAATCCTGCCCGACGTCGCCGACAAGGTGCCGGTGTTCGTGGCGGGGGGCATCGGACGCGGCGAGGCGATCGCCGCGTATCTCGACATGGGCGCGGCGGGCGTGCAGCTCGGCACGCGCTTTGCCTGCGCGACCGAGAGCATTGCGCATCCGAACTTCAAGAAGGCCTTCCTACGCGCTTCGGCGCGCGATGCGGTGGCGAGCGTGCAGATCGACCCGCGTTTGCCCGTCATCCCGGTGCGCGCGCTGAAGAATGCCGGGGCCGATTTGTTCACCGCCAAGCAGCGCGAAGTGGCGCAGGCGCTCGACGAGGGCACGATCGCGATGGGCGAGGCGCAATTGCAGATCGAACATTATTGGGCGGGCGCGCTGCGCCGCGCGGTGATCGAGGGCGATGTCGAGCATGGCAGCCTGATGGCGGGCCAGTCGGTCGGCATGGTGACCAAGGAAGAGCCCGTTGCCGACATCATCGCCAGTCTGATGGAGGAAGCCGCCGCCGCGCTGGCACAGCGCGCGGCCTGAGCCTCAGCTTAGCTGCGCCAACCCGCCGCCGAGCAGGAACACTGCCGCCGCCGCGCCGCCGCCGAACACCAATGCGATCAGCAGCGACAAGATGCCCGCGACCACGCCGCCCTGGCGACGGCGCACGAAGGTGCTGCGCTGGCCGGGTTTGCCGAGCTTGAGTTCGACATAGCCCGCCGCCGCGCCGCCAAAGGCGGTCATCACCAGCGTGATCGCGGCCCCCGGCACCGTCTGGGTGGCGATAGCGATCGGTAGCAGCAGCGCGAACGGCGTGGCCATCGCAAAGGCGGCGAGCAGTTTCGCAATGTCGATCTCGTCCTTGCCGACCGGTGCCACCGCCAGCAGATCGGGCGAATCTTCCGCCGAAACCGTCAGCCAGGCAAAGCTGCCGACGAGCTGGCTCGCGATGAACACGCTGCCAAACGCCAAGGTCGCCGGGAGCGGGAGGGTGTGCCCCTTGCCAAAGGCGACGAACAATAAGGGGGCCATGTAGATCAGCCGCACCACGATCTGGAAGGCGAGCGCCGGGTCGCGCGCCAGCAGCCGCCACTCCTTGGCGAAGATCGTGCGCGTCAGCCCGGCGTGAAACAGGCGTCCGCTGGCGCGGCCGGTCGGCTTGCTGCGCGACAGGCGCATCCCGCCATCCTGATAGCCCGATAGGAACAGCTGCTGCAGCGCCGATCCGGCGGCGAAGAACAGCAGCAGCGCACCGCCCAGCAGGATGACGATGGCGAGCGGATCGCCCAGGGCCGCGCGACCGGGCAAAGCGGAGAGCCCGTGCGATCCAACGCCGTTTGCGCGCAGACGCTCGAACAGCGCGACCAAAGCGCCTGCGCGCCGGTCGCTATGCGACAGCAATTGCGTGCCGAGGAAGATCGCGCCGCCGAGCACTGCCGCGACGATCTGCCCGACGGTGCGCGCGGCGCGCGGGCCGACCAGCGTGGCGATCGTCAGCGTCAGCGCGAGGCCAAAAGCGGCGGCGGCAAAAGCGAGTGCGGCGAGCAACGCGACCAGCCCGAACAGCTGTGGATTGCCGAGAATCGCAACCGGGACGACCATCGGCAACAGCAAGGTTGCGTAGGTCAGCGCAATCGCACCCGCGATCCCCAGCAATTTGGCCAGCAAGACCGTTCGTTCCGGCACGGGGGCGGTAAACAGCAGCGACAGGTCGCCGCTATCATAGAGTGTGCGCTGGCTGCCGATCATCGCTTGCGCGGTCATGAAGGTCAGCGCGAGCAGGCTCGCCCCAAGCGCGCCGATCAACATCTCGGGCAAGACCGGAATCGGGGTATCCCGCAGCGCCCAGCCGGTCGCACACCCGATCAACAGCCATAGCGCGAGCAGACCATAGCCAATCCAGCGCGACACACCCTTGCTGGGGCGGGCGCGGAAGGTCAGGCGCAATTCGTGCAGCGCCAGCCAGACGAAGCTTCCCGGCCGCGCCCGGCGCATCGCCCAGTTCATGCGGCGACGGGCTCCGCGCTGGTCAGGCGAATGAAGGTGTCTTCTAGCGTCATGCCCTCAGTGCCAGCGCGGTCGCGCAGTTCGTCGAGCGTGCCCTCGGCGAGCAAGCGCCCGCCGCCGATGATGCCGATGCGGTCCGCCATGCGTTCCGCCACTTCGAGGATATGGGTGGTGACGATCACGGTCTTGCCCGCTTCCACCTGCGCGCGCAGCGCATCCTTGACCGAACGCGCCATGTTCGCATCGAGCCCGGTCAGCGGTTCGTCGAGGATCAGCAGCTTTGGATCATGGATCAACGCCCCCGCCAGCGCGACCTTCTGCTTCATGCCGCGCGAAAAGCCTTCGCAGCGCGTGTCGCGTTGCTCCCACAAATCGAGCCAGTGGAGCAGCCGATCGGCCTCGCGCGCCGCGAAGCCGGGGTCCATCCGCCACAGCCCGGCGACGAAGGCGAGATATTCGAGCGGCGACAATTTGTCATAGAGCATTGGCTCGTCGGGCAGCCAGGCGGTGATCGCCTTGGCCCCAAGCGGATCGCGCCGTGTGTTGATGCCGAAAATCTCGATCGACCCGGCGTCGGGCTTGGCGAGCCCTGCGACCATGCGCAGCGTGGTGGTCTTGCCCGCGCCGTTCGGGCCGAGCAGCGCGTAAAGCTGGCCCCCGGCAATATCGAGATCGAGCCCGGCGATGACAGGCTTGTCGAAGCTCTTGGCCAGGCCTCGGATGCGCAAGGCGGGCGCGTGCGGGGAATCGATCATGTGTTCTGTTTAAGCGATACACTATGGGCGTCCAGTAGGTACGGCGCGCCTATGCGGGGTTTTCGGATCGCGCGCGTGCCGTTACAGGGCGACGTCATGCCGCACGCCGACCTCGATTTGCCGACGCAAGGCCGTATCGTCGCAGGCGAGCATCGTTTCGCGCTGCGCGTCTATTTCGAGGACACCGATCTTTCGGGGATCGTCTACCACGCCAATTACCTGCGCTATATGGAGCGGGCGCGTTCGGACATGCTGCGCCAGGCGGGCATCGACCAGCGCGCGCATCAGGAAAGCGGCGGCGGGGCCTATGCCGTGACCGCGCTCAACATCCGCTATCGCGCGCCGGCGAAACTCGATGACGCGCTGCTCGTTGTGACCAGGCTTACAAAAGTTCGCGCTGCGTCGGTCGATATTCATCAGCGAGTCATGCGCGGCGGTGAGATACTGACCGAGGCAGACGTGACCGCAGCGCTGGTCGGTGCAGCGGGGCGCGCGGTGCGCCAGCCCAGGGATTGGATTGCCGCCTTCGCCCAAGTGATGGGCGAAGGCGTTACGACATCAGGAGATCAACGTTCGTGACTGGATTCATGCTCAATACCGATGCGACGACACTGTCGCCGATCGCACTGTTCCTTCAGGCGGATTGGGTGGTGAAGACGGTGATGATCGGCCTGATGCTGGCGAGCGTCGCGACCTGGGCGGTGATCCTTGGTTTCCTGTTCAAGCTGGGCAGCACGCGTCGCCAGATCACGCGGTTCGAGCGGGATTTCTGGAAGGCCGAGGATATCGATGCGTTCCACCGCGTGGAGAGCGAGAACACATTGCCGATCGCGCGCGTGTTTACGGCGGGGGTCGCGGAATGGCGGCGCTCGACCGCAGGCGGCCATGTCGACCGTGAAGGCACGCGGGAGCGGCTGGCGACGGCGATGGGCTCGGCGGTGGCAAGCGAGATCGATACGCTGTCGGACCGGTTGAATATCCTGGCGACGGTCGGCGCGGTCGCGCCGTTCGTTGGCTTGTTCGGCACGGTGTGGGGCATCATGCGCAGCTTCACCGGCATTGCGGCGGCGCAGAACACGTCGCTCGCGGTGGTGGCACCGGGCATTGCCGAGGCGCTGTTCGCGACCGCGCTCGGCCTGTTTGCCGCCATTCCAGCGGTGATCGCCTACAATCGCTTCAGCCACAGCATCAACCGGATCGAGGCACGGCTCAACCGCTTTGCCGATGCGTTCCACGCAACCCTCAGCCGCCAGCTCGAAGTCGAGGTCCGGCGGTGAGCGTGCTGTCTGTGGCGTCCCTCCGGATCGCGGGCAGGGCGTAAACCGCGATGGCGATGAACCTTCCCTCCCAGCGCGGCCGCGGGCGGCGCGCACCGATGGCCGACATCAACGTTACGCCGATGGTCGACGTGATGCTGGTGTTGCTCATCATCTTCATGGTCACCGCACCGTTGCTGACAGCGGGCGTGCCGGTGAATTTGCCCGACAGCCGCGCCAAGCCGCTCGACCAGGACCAGAAGCCGGTACAGATTTCGATCGACGCGGCCGGCAAGCTGTTCGTCGATAAGGAAGCGGTCAATGAGGCGCTGCTGCCCGATATCCTGTCGCAGATCGCCGCCAAGGCCGATCCCGCGAAGCCGCCGCAAGTGTTCCTGCGCGCCGATCGCAAGCTCGATTATGGGCGGGTGATGCGCGTGATGGGCGAACTCAACCGCGCCGGGCTCAACCGCGTCGCGCTGGTCACGGTCGGCCAGGACGGCAAATGACGCAGCGTGACGGACTTGGGCTTGGGCTGGCCGTGGTCGGCCATGTCGCGGTGTTCGCGCTGCTGTCGCTTGCCTGGACAAGCGCCCCGCCCCCGCCGCCGCAGAACAAGCCAATCGAAGTGTCGCTCGCCGACGATGTCGCGCTTGATCAGCACGCTCCGGCGGCACCAGAGCCGCCCGCACAATCCGCCGCGCCCGAAGCGGGGCCTCCCGATGATGCTCCGCCCCCGGCCAAGGTCGCAAAGGTTACGCCCGAACCCGCTCCGCCCAAGCCGCAGCCGGAGGCGGCACCACCGCCCAAACCAGCGCCCAAGCCCGTTCCTGCGCCCAAAAAGCCCGTCGCGGAAAAGCCCGATAAGCCGGTCAAGACCAAGACGCCGCCCGCAAAGGCGGCGGCTCCAGCGGCGAAGACCGAGGCCAAGGCGACCGTGGCCAAGGCGGCCGGTACCAACCCGAAATCGACCAAGCCGCGCCCGACCGGATCGCTGCTTGACGATGATTTCCGCAAAGGGCTGACCCAGGCCCCGTCGCACGCGAAGGTGTCGCAAGCCGCCCCCGGCGCGACGATGGATGCCAAGGCAACGGCGGACATCGGCTCGGCGATTCAACGGCAAGTGCAACCCTGCGCCAATCGCCAGGTCATCCCCGGCCCGGGCGCGGCGAAGATCGTCGCTTATGTGCGGTTGCAGCTTAATCGCGATGGGTCGCTGGCGGCGCGCCCGACGATCCTGCCCAGCCACCGCGGCGTCGATGACGATAACCGCATCTATGTCGATGCGGTGGACCGTGCCGCGATCGCGACCTTCACGGGGTGCGCTCCGCTACGCGGGCTGCCACCAGAGCTTTATGACGTGCCACGCGGGTGGAAGGTGTTTATCCTGACATACCACATGCCGGGCTGAGAAGGACGATGATGCTCCACAAGATGATCTTCGCGCTTGCGCTCGCCGGTGTCGCGACGGGGGTGGCCGAGGCGCAGACCGCGCCGGCACCTTTGCCCGTGCCGTTCCCAAACGCGCCGCAGACCGGCGCACCCGCGCCGCAGGCTCCCGGCCAACCCGGCGGCGCCAACCCGCAGCAGCAAGGGGAGTTGGTGGTCGATGTCGTGGGCGGCGTGTCGGCCCCGCTCGGCATCGCCATTCCGGTGATGCCGACCTCCGAGGTGGTGAATACGCCGGCCGGGCGCACCGATCAGCTCGGGCAGCAGCTCGCGCAGATCGTCACCACCGACTTGCGCAATTCGGGCCTGTTCAAACCGCTCGATTCGGGCGTGAAGCCAGTGCTCTTCCCCGAAGTGACCGCGCCGACCTTTGATTATTGGGGCGGGGCCGGGGCGTCGGCGCTGGTGCAGGGGTTCATCCGCGCCAATGGCGATGGCACGCTGACGGTCGGTTGCTACCTCTATGACGTGACGTCGCGCGCCGAACTGGCGCGGCAGGGCTTTGTCGTGCCGCCGAGCGAATGGCGCCGCGCCGGGCACAAATGCGCCGACGTGGTCTATTCGAAGCTGACCGGCGAGGGCCCCTATTTCGACAGCCGCGTCGTCTATGTTTCCGAAACCGGCCCCAAGGGCAAGCGCATCAAGCGGTTGGCGATTATGGACCAGGATGGCGGCAACCACCGCTTCCTCACCAACGGCCAGGCGATCGCGCTGACGCCGCGCCTGTCGCCCGACCAGCGCTCGATCGTCTATATGAGCTATGTCGAGGATCGCCCCGCCATCTATGTCTATGACATTGAAAGCGGGCGGCAGCGGCTGCTGGTGCCCAACACCAATTTGACCTTCGCGCCGCGCGTGTCGCCCGATGGCAAATGGGTGCTGTTCTCAATGGCGGTCGGCGGCAATACCGACATCTACCGCGTGCCCTTTAGCGGCGGCACGCCGCAGCGGCTGACCGATTCGCCCGCGATCGACACTGGCGGCACCTATTCGCCCGATGGATCCCGGATCGTGTTCGAAAGCGATCGTTCGGGCACGCAGCAATTGTATGTGATGAACGCCGACGGATCGCAGCAGCAGCGGATCAGCTTTGGCAGCGGCCGCTATGCGACGCCGGTATGGAGCCCACGCGGCAATCTGATCGCCTTCACCAAGATTGGCGGGTCGTTCCGCATCGGCATCATGAGCCCGGCGGGTGGCAATGAGCAGTTGCTGACCGACGGCGCGCAGGATGAAGGGCCAAGCTGGTCGCCCAATGGCCGCGTGCTGATGTTCTTCCGCTCAAGCGGCGGCGGCAACGGCCGCGCCGATCTGTGGTCGGTCGACCTGACGGGGGTGAACGTTCGCCGCGTTCCGACCGTGCTCGATGGATCCGATCCCGCCTGGGGACCGTTACGCCCCTGACGCAAATCGTGTGTAGACGCGTGCATCACCACCTCTTCCCCTAAGGAGACGCTGACATGGCTAAATTGACGACCTCGCTGCTGATCGGGACTGCATTGTTTACCGCCGCGTGCGCCAAGAAGCCGCCTGCGGTGATTCCGCCCCCGCCTGGCCAGTCGGTCGTCGATCCCAATGCCGGTCAGCCCAGCATTGCACCGGGGTCGCGCGCCGATTTTGAGCGTTCGGTCACCAGCAACACCGTCAATTTCGCGCTCGACAGCTTCTCGCTCGACGACCGTGCGCGGGCGATCCTCGATAGCCAGGCGCAGTGGCTGACGCGCTACCCCAACGTGCCGGTCAGCCTGGAAGGGCATTGCGACGAACGCGGTACGCGCGAATATAACCTGGCGCTGGGTGATCGCCGCGCGCTCGCTGCCAAGAACTATCTGGCCGCGCGCGGCGTGGCACCCGGCCGCATCTCGACGATCAGCTATGGCAAGGAACGCCCGATCGCGCTCGGTTCGGACGAAGCCAGCTGGGCGCAGAACCGTCGCGCGGTGACCATCGTTCTCAATTAAGATCGCCTGCTCCGCCTTGGCGGGGTTGAGAAAGAGGGCGGCGTCGGCTTTGTCGGCGTCGCCCTTTTTGCTGTTTTTCACCCGTTCGCGTCGGTTCTTTTGCCCCCTTGCAGCGCGCATAACTTCGATATAAATATGATATCATATTTAACGGAGGGCATGATGGTCGAGTCGGGTACACGCAACACCGCGCTGACGCTGTCGAGCGAGCATAAAGCAGCGACATCGAGCGGCTATGCGATGTTGATGGTGATGCTGGCATCGGTGGCGCTGGGCATTTTCGGTCTGACGCTGCTCAAACACGATGCCGCGCTGGGCGGCCCGATCGTGGCGGTGGCGAGCATCGTGTTCGTGTTCGTCTCCGGCGGTTTCTACATGCAGCAGCCCAATCAGGCGACGGCGATCACGCTGTTCGGCGCGTATAAGGGCACCGATCGCAACACCGGCCTGCGCTGGCTGTTGCCGTGGCTGGGGCGCAAGAAGGTGTCGCTGCGCGCCAACAACATGATTTCGGAACGGCTGAAGGTAAACGACCTGCGCGGCAACCCGATCGAGATCGCGGCTCAAGTCGTATGGCGTGTGACCGATACCGCGCAGGCGCTGTTCGATATCGACGATTATAAGGCGTTCGTGATCGTCCAGATCGAGGCGGCGGTGCGCACCATCGGTGCGCGCTACCCCTATGACGATTATGAGCATCAGGAAGTGACGCTGCGCGGCAATCACGATCAGGTCGGGGCGGAGTTGCGCCAGGAATTGATCGCGCGGCTGGTGACGGCGGGCATCACCGTCGACGAATGCGGCTTCACCCACCTTGCTTATGCCCCGGAAATTGCCGGCGCGATGCTGCGGCGGCAACAGGCGCAAGCGGTCGTCGCGGCGCGCAAGACATTGGTCGAGGGCGCGGTCGGTATGGTTGAGATGGCGCTCGATCTGCTCTCGGCCAAGGGCGTGGTCGAGCTGGACGATGAACGCCGCGCGGCGATGGTCAGCAATTTGATGGTCGTGCTGTGCGGCGAGCGCGATACCCAGCCGGTCGTCAACGCCGGTTCGCTCTACCAATAGGACGCGCACCTTGGCGGCTCCCCCCAAAAAGGCGTTTCCCTTGCGTCTCGACCCCGCGCTCTATGCCGCGGTCGAGCGGATGGCGGCGGCCGATTTGCGGAGCGTCAATGCCGAGTTCGAATGCCTCTTGCGCGAGGCGCTGGCCAAGCGCGGCATGAAACTCGCCGCCCCCAATCCGCCCCGGCGCGGGCGCCCACCCAAGGGAGAAGACCATGAAGACGCGTGATCTGGTCGATCATTATCGGGTCGCAAAGGGCTATTGGTTCGTGCCGCACATGTTCGGTTTCGGCGTGACGCCGGTGACCTGGCAGGGATGGCTGGTTACGATCGGCTTTGCTGCGCTGCTGGTCGCCGATGTCCGCTTCGTTTCGGACCAGATTGCGCAGATCGGCATTGGCGTGGCGCTGTTCGCGCTTTTCACCATGGTGGCGATCCGCAAGACCGAAGGCGGGCTGGGCTGGCATTGGGGTGTCCGCAAATGATCCGCAGCGGGCTTCTCGCCGTGGCGGCGCTGGCGGCATCGCCCGCTTTGGCCGCTCCTCCGGCCCCGGTCGAACTGACCGCGCCAGGTCCCGAAGGACCGCTCGCGGGGACGCTGCTTGATCCCGATGGCAAGGCACCGCTGGTGTTGCTGATCCCCGGATCGGGCCCGACCGATCGCGACGGCAACAATCCGCTGGGCGTGGCGGGCGGCCCCTATCGCCAGCTCGCCGAGGCGCTTGCCGCCAAGGGCATCGCCACGCTGCGCATCGACAAGCGCGGGCTGTTCGGCAGCAAGGCGGCGCAGGCCGACCCCAATGCCGTGACCACCGCCGCTTATGCCGCCGACGTGCAGGCGTGGAGCAAGGTCGCGCGCGCCCGGACCGGCCGCGCGTGCATCTGGCTGCTCGGCCATAGCGAGGGTGGGCTGGTCGCGTTGCAGGCAGCGCAGACGCCTGCCGGGATTTGCGGGCTGATTCTGGTGTCGAGCATCGGGCGGCCGATGGGGGCGGTGCTGCGCGAGCAATTGCGGGCAAACCCGGCCAACGCGCCGCTGCTCCCCGCCGCCGAGGCGGCGATTGCATCGCTAGAGGCTGGCAAGCGCATCGATACTGCACAGTTGCCCGCGCCGCTGCAGACATTGTTTCCCGATCGCCTGCAGGGCTATTGGATCGATCTGTTGTCGCACGATCCGGCGCGGTTGATCGCGGCGGTGAAGCTGCCGGTGCTGATCCTGCAGGGCACGCGCGATCTTCAGGTGAGCGTCGCGGATGCCGAGGCGCTGCACCGCGCGCAGCCCAAGGCGAGGCTGACGCTGCTGCCGGGTATCAATCATGTGCTGCGGCCCGTTGGCAGCGACGATCGCGCGGCGAACCTTGCCACCTATCGCGATGCGACGCAGCCGATTTCACCGAGCATCGCGGAAGCGGTGGCGACGTTCGTAGGGCGGTAATTGCCCATACCGTTCGGGCTGAGCCTGTCGAAGCCCCCCCGGCCGCAAGCGCGGTTTCGTGGGGGAGGCTGCCCTTCGACAAGCTCAGGGCGAACGGAAGGCGGGGTCGAGCGCTCTCACCCCAGCGCGGCGTCGAGCAGTTTGGCGAGGCGCAGGCCGCCGCGTTCGACTTCGAGACGGGCGACGGGCACGAGCTTCTCGATCGTCGGCTCGTCGAGTGTCACCCGTGCCGGGGTGGGGGCGCAGGGGTCAGCCATCACGCTGCCATAGGTCACGTCATGCGCGACCTGCCAGCTTTCGCGGCTCCAGTCGGTGACGTCGCCCGCCGCGATCTTCGCGCGCACGGCGGCGGGGTAGCGGCGCACCAGCGACGGGCCGGTGGTGATGGCACGTTCGGCGAGATAGCCGTCCCAGATGCTGTGCAGGTTGAGCCGGGCCGGGCCGTAGCTGCCATAGACCGCCTTCACGTCATTGCCGCCTTTGTCCTCCTTCTCGCCGGCATGGAGCGGCTGGTGGAGATCACCGACGAAGTGGATCAGGAACGCCAGCGCCTGGACGCGGTCCTTCTCCGGCGCGTGACGGTTCTTGAGCAAGGCGACGTCGCGCGTGATTTGCGCCGACACGCAATTGCCGTCCTTGCACGGCACCATCAGATCGAACGGGTGGCAGATGTTCACATCCTGAAAGTGCCACGTATAGGCATAACCGAAGCGCGATTTGCCGTTCGCGTCCTTCAGCGGTTTGACGCAATCGGCCCAGACGCTCGCATCGGCGATGGTGCCCGCCTTGCATTCGGGCGTGCCCAGCAGGTCGGAATGGCGGAGCAGGTCGCGAATCGCGGCGCGCGTCTTGGGGCGGACATTGGCCTCGGCGATGCGGGCCACGGTCTGGTGGCCATATTCCCAATAGGCCGAAGCGGGTGCCGCGACGCTGGCGGCCAGCAGGGTGGCGAGAACGGCAAAGCCGGGGCGAACGCGACGGATACAGGTCATGGGATGGCTTTAGTCGTGTGGTGCCGCTGACGAAAGCGCAGATCGTTTCCCTCTCCCGGAGAGAGAGGGAATTTCAATCGTCGCCGAAGATGGCGACTTCGCGCTCGCCGTTGGAGCCAAGGCGCGCGCGGTACATGCCGGGCGTGGTGAAGTGCCACAGCGCCTTGCCGCTCGGGCCAGTGACGATCACCCCGCCGGTGCCGCCGAGCGCGGCGACCTCTGCCAGCACGGCCTGGGCCGCGACCTCCAGCGATTCGCCCGCCAGGCGCGCTCGTGCGCAGATTTCGTGCGCGACATTGACGCGGATGAAGAACTCGCCCGAGCCGGTGCACGACACCGCGCCCGCGCGATCATCGGCATAGGTGCCGGACCCGATCAGCGGCGAATCGCCGATGCGGCCCCAATTCTTGCCGGTCACCCCGCCAGTCGAGGTGGCGGCGGCGACATGGCCAGCGGTGTCGCGCGCCACCGCGCCGACCGTGCCATATTTCATGTCGACATCGAACGCGCCGCCGCCGCCGAGCATCTCTTCCAATTGCGCGCGGCGTTCGGGCAGGATCAGCCAGTCCTGGGTGGCGGGCTCGCAGCCCTGTTCGCGGGCGAAGGTTTCGGCCCCCGCGCCACTCAGCAACACATGCGGGCTGTGCCCCATTACCGCGCGGGCGAGCGAGACCGGGTGGCGCGTGGCGGTGACCCCGGCGACGGCCCCCGCCGCGCGATCGCGTCCGTCCATGATCGCCGCGTCGAGTTCGGCCACGCCTGCGCGGGTCAGCGCGGCACCGCGCCCGGCATTGAAATGCGGGTCATCCTCCAGCACGCGTACTGCGGCCTCGACCGCGTCGAGCGCCGCGCCGCCATCCGCGAGGATCGCCGCCCCGGCATCGAGCGCCCGGCCTAGCCCAGCGCGCGCGCCCTCGGCTTGCGCGGGCGTGATCGAGTCGCGCGTCATCTTCCCTGCGCCGCCGTGCAGCACCAACGTCCAGGTCATCGCATTCCGTCCTTACGCACGCGCGGTCGCAGCCCAATCAGCGGCCGCAACCAGCCAATATCGCGCCCCACCGCATAAAAGATCCAGCAACCGCAGAGCGTCGCCACCACCAGAATAGCAAATTCGGCGACGCGCGGCAGGCCGAAGTGCAGCAACCAACCCTCGACCCCGACGATGATCGTCTGGTGGACGAGATAGAAGGGAAACACCGCCTCGGTCAGGGCGCGCCGCCATGGGTGGTCGCGGTTGAGATAGGTATCGGCCAGGCCAATCAGTGCGACGATCATGCTCCATCCCTGCACCGCGCGCGCGCTGGCGAAGAGGATGCCCCACGGCCAGGCCGGGCTCGAGCTGTTCGGCCAGCGCAGTTCGATTGCGGCGACCAGCGCATAACAGAGCAAGCCGACGCCGAGTGCCCACGGCCACCAGCGCCGCATCGCCGCCAGCCCGGTCGTGGACCCCGCAAGCGCGAAGCCGAACAGGAAGCCCGGCAGATATTGCGCGTGCGACACCATGTCGTCGACCAGATCGTTGGTCGGCGCGACGCCGGGGAACAGCCAGGCGCTGACCAGCACCAGCCATGCCGCCGGGATCAGCCACACCAGTACCCCGCCAAACATGCGGTCGAACACCGGCTGGAAGCTCCGCCGCCCCACCAGCGCGACGGCGAGCGCCAGCAGCATCGTGTAGATCCACAGATAGCCGACGAACCACAGATGCTGCCAGGTCGGCAGTGCGATGCCGCTGATGGTGGCAAAGCGGAAATAATCGTGGGCCAGAAAATAGCCGAAGCCATGCGGATACCCATGCTGCGTGACCAGCTCGACCCAGGGCTGCACCGGCACGATCACCACCACCCCGAACAGCAAGGGCAGGATCAGGCGCAGCGTGCGGTTGGCAACGAAATCTCCGGTGCCGTCCCCACGCACCAGCAGCGCGCGGCTGGCATAGCCCGACACCACGAACAGCAGCAGCAAGCGCCAGCTGTTGATCGCCAGCATCGGCACCACCACCCATGGCAGCGGCTGCGCGGTCTTGGCGTGAAAGCCCCAGGGGACGAAAACCATGCCGATATGATAGAGAATGAGCAGACCGAATGCGCCGATGCGCAACCAGTCCAGTCCGTAATGCCGTTCCATCCGGGGGCCCTAGGGTGTTGTCTTTGCGGGCGCAAACTCTAGCGGTTTCGGTTGGCGCAGGACGGCGCTATAGGGGCACCGCAACCCAGAGGAATTTCTCCATGTCCGTTCGCCCGTGGCGCGACATTACCCGCCGCCAAAGCCGCCAGATCATGGTCGGCAACGTCCCTGTCGGCGGCGATGCGCCGGTCACCGTCCAGACGATGACCAACACCCCGACCAGCGATGCCAAGGCGACGATCGACCAGATCCGCCGCTGTGAAGATGCCGGCGTCGACATCATTCGCGTGTCCTGCCCCGATGTGGAGAGCACCGCTGCACTGAAGCAGATCGTCCGCGCGAGTCGCGTGCCAATCGTGGCGGACATCCATTTCCACTATAAGCGCGCGCTGGAAGCTGCCGATGCGGGCGCGGCGTGTCTGCGGATCAACCCCGGCAACATCGGCTCGGCCGAGCGCGTCAACGAAGTCGTCAACGCCGCCAAGGCCAATGGCTGCGCGATTCGCATCGGCGTGAATGCGGGCAGCCTGGAAAAGGACTTGCTCGAAAAATATGGCGAGCCGTGCCCCGAGGCGCTGGTCGAATCCGCGCTCGACCATATCAAGCTGCTGCAGGACCGCGACTTCCACGAATTCAAGGTGGCGGTGAAGGCGTCCGACCTGTTCCTCGCGGTTGCCGCCTACCAGCAACTGGCCGAGACGGTCGATTGCCCGCTGCATCTGGGCATTACCGAGGCGGGCGGCTTCGTCGGCGGCACGGTGAAGTCGGCGATCGGGATCGGGTCGCTCTTGTGGTACGGCATCGGCGACACGCTGCGCGTCTCGCTCTCGGCCGAGCCCGAGGAAGAAGTGCGCGTCGGCTTCGAGATTCTGAAGGCGCTCGGCATCCGCAATCGCGGGGTGCGCGTGGTGTCGTGCCCGTCCTGCGCGCGGCAGGGCTTTGACGTGATCCGCACGGTGCAGGCGCTGGAGGAACGGCTCCAGCACATCCGCACGCCAATGTCGCTGAGCGTGCTCGGCTGCGTCGTCAACGGGCCCGGCGAAGCGCGCGAGACCGATATCGGCCTGACCGGCGGCGGCAATGGCAAGCACATGGTGTATCTGTCGGGCGTGACCGACCACACCGTGAACAGCGAGGACATGCTCGAGCACATCGTCAAGCTGGTCGAGGAAAAGGCCGCGGCGATCGAGGCGCATGAGGCGCAACAGGCGATGGCGGCGGAATAAGAGGCGCTTCGGCTTTCGGTTCGCGCTTCCTCGGCCTTCGCCGGGGAGCGTGCGGCAAGGACATGCTCTCGGTTCAGCGCGGTCGGCGCTTTGAAAGAGTCGGTCGAAGAGGGCGCGATTGCGTGGCTGGGGGAGCGCCTCGTTTTTGAGGAGATCCGCCCCGTACCGAGATTGCGGCACGGTGGGGTGGCGCTGTAGAAGATCGACCTCATGACCCTCGACGCGCTTGGACCCCGCATCTGCATCATGGGGCCGTCGAACAGTGGCAAATCCACGTTGGCGGTGGCGATTGGTCGTGCGCGCGGCCTGTCGCCGGTCCACCTCGACCAACTCCGTCATCGACCCAATACCGACTGGCAAGAGCGACCCGAGGCAGAGTTCATCGCTTTGCATGACGCGGCCATTTTGGGGGATCGGTGGGTAATAGAGGGCAATTACTCCCGCTGCCTGCCACAGCGGCTGGAGCGTGCCACCGGGGTCATCTTGCTGGACGCCTCAACGCTGACCAGCCTGCTGCGCTATTTTCAGCGATGCTGGTTTCAGCGGAATCGCCACGGGGCGCTTGAGGGAGGTGTGGACAGGGTGAATTGGCTGATGATTCATCACATCGTGGCGGTCACACCGGCAAGCCGCAAACGCTATGCCGCGATGTTCGCCGACATTGCCTTGCCGAAGATCAAGCTCGCGACGGCGCGGGAGCTGAATGCCTTTTATCGGTCTGAAGATTTGCGCCGATAGCGCGGTTGGGCTCGATTGCCGCCGCCAAGGCATCTGGGCATGGCGTCGAATCGAAGGTACCGGTGCGCGATGCTCCGTCGTTACCCCTGCGCCAATCGAATTAGCCGCCCAGCCTGATCCGTCAGGCTGGGTCCCTTCAGGCTATTTTCGAACTTCCAGGTGGAACAATGACACAAACGCACAAACTCGTGCGCGAGCGACAGGCGATGCTCGCGGGAATGACTCCGGTTCTTACAGAGGGAACGTATATCTTCTGCTCGACCAGTGACGCTGCCGCCGCCGCGATCCTGGCGCCCAGGAGCCTGGCGCTGTTTCGCGAAGCGGAGGGGCTTGCGTTGGTCCTGACACTGGCAGACGCGGCGGCGCATGGTTTCGACGTGTCGCTGCCGATGCGCCGGATCGTGCTGGAAGTGTTCTCCGCGCTCGACGGGGTTGGCCTGACCGCTGGCGTCGCAACAGCGCTGGCGGATGCGGGCATCCCCTGCAATATGATCGCGGCCTATCATCACGACAATGTCTTCGTGCCCGAGCCGCAAGCGCTACAGGCGCTTGCCCTATTGCAGGCGGTGCAGCGCGAGGCCGCAGCGGGCATGGGCTGACCGGGGAACGATCTTTACCCTGACGGGCGGCCCGGCACGCGCTATGGCCAGCGCCATGAAGCCCGTTTCCGCCACGCTCGCCTTCACTGTCGCCGCGATCGGCATCGCCACCTATTCGACGATGGACGTGCTGATGAAGGGGCTATCGATCGCCAGCGGGGCCTATTCGGCGGTGCTGTGGCGATCGGTGGCGGGTGTGGTGCTGCTCGGCCCGGTGTTCGTCGCGCGGCGGCGGCCGTGGCCGGGGCGGGCGGCGTTGCGGCTGCATGCGCTGCGCGGCGCGACTGCCGGCATTTCGGTGGTGTTGTTCTTCTGGGGCCTCGCGCGCGTGCCGATGGCGCAGGGGGTGGCGCTGACCTTTCTTGCGCCGCTGATCGCCTTGTATTTCGCCGCGGCGCTGCTGGGGGAGACGATCCGGCGCGGGGCGATCCTCGGTTCGATCGTGGCAAGCGCGGGCGTGTTGGTGATCGCGGCGGGCGAAGTGCAGGCGCATGCCTCGACTGCACATGTGCTGGGGTCGATCGCTATTTTCGCGGCGTCGATCTTCTACGCTTATAGCCTGATCCTGCTGCGGCAGCAGGCGCAGGTCGCCGATCCGCTGGAGGTTGCGCTGTTCACCAGCATCGTGCTCGGTGCCTTGCTGTTGATCGGCGCACCGTGGTTCTCGGGGCTGCCGACGGTCGCGCAATGGCCGCAGATCGGTGCGGCGGCGGTGCTGGGCTCGGTCTCGGCGATGGCGCTCGCCTGGGCGTATGGCCGGGCCGAGGCGCAGGTGCTGGCGCCGGTGGAATATACTGCCTTTCTGTGGTCGGCTTTGCTTGGATGGTGGGTGTTCGGCGAGACGGTGTCGCTCTACACGACGCTCGGAGCGGCGCTGATCATCGCGGGGTGCGTCGCTGCGGTACGCGGCCATGCCGCGCCCGCCCCGCAAACGGAGGCTGCCGCATGACCCATATCCGCCCCGCTACCCCCGCCGACGTGCCGCTGATCCTGCATTTGGTGCGCGAACTCGCCGAATTTGAGCGCGAGCCAGACAAGGTGGTGGCGACTGAGCCGTTGTTGCAGGACGCGTTGTTCGGCGCGCATCCCGCAGCCGAGGCGGTGATTGCCGAGCTCGACGGCAAGCCCGTCGGCATGGCGCTGTTCTTTCACAATTTCTCGACCTGGACTGGCTGGCGTGGGCTGTATCTGGAGGATCTCTACGTCACGCCCGAGGCGCGGGGGGCGGGCGTCGGCAAAGCGTTGCTCAAGCATCTGGCGGCGCTGGCGGTGGCGCGCGGCTGTACGCGCTTCGAATGGTCGGTGCTCGACTGGAACGAAAAGGCGATCGCCTTTTATCGCTCGATGGGGGCAGCGCCGATGGAGGAGTGGACGGTGTACCGCGTCACCGGCGATGCGCTGGCGGCACTCGCACAACCGGCGTGACGGCGGCGCGGGTCTGCGGACCCGCGCCGAGTGCGCTCAAGCCGTGATCTGAACGATCGCGTCGACTTCGACCGCCGCGCCCAGCGGCAGCGCGGCGACGCCGACCGCGCTGCGGGCATGCTTGCCCGCTTCGCCGAACAACGCGACCATCAGGTCCGATGCGCCATTGGCGACCTTGGGCTGATCGGTGAAATCGGCGGTCGAATTGACGAACACGCCGAGCTTCACGATCCGCTCGACCCGGTGAAGGCCGCCAAGGGCCGCCTTGATCTGTGCGACCAGCATCAGCGCGCACGCTTGTGCAGCGGCGGCCCCGGCTTCGAGATCGACCGACTCGCCCAGCCGCCCGGTGATGACCGCGCCATCCTTGAAGGGCAATTGGCCGGAAATGTGGAGCAGGCCGTGTGCATCAACGGTCGGCACATAGGAGGCGACGGGCGCGGCGGCGGCGGGCAAAGCGAGGCCGAGTTCGGAAAGCTTGCGGTCGATACGGTCGGTCATGCGGAGGTCCTTTCGGGGGATGAGGCGGCGGGCAGCCCAGCCGCGAAACGATCGGAGATCCACACTTGTGCAGCCTGCCAATCATCGATGCGGACATGCGCAGCGGGGGCAGGGGGCACGTTGGGGGCGAGGTCGGGTTCGGAAATCATGTGCAGGCGGTGAACCTGCGGTGCGTGCTTGGCGACCGAGGCGTGGTGCACCGCGAGATCGTCGACGAACACGGTGACGGGGTTGCCATGTTCGGCCACCAGCCGCGCGACAGGATCGCCCTTGCCGCCCTGGTTGGTCTCGACGCGGTACGCCATGTCGTGGCCGAGCAATTGCGCGATGCGCGGTTCGCGATTGTGGTCGGCGAGGTTGGTCAGGATCACGACGTCGGCGATTTGCGACAGCGCGGCGAGCGCTTCGCGGGCATGGGGCACGAGCGTCTGGCGGCTCATCTCGGCGGGAAAGAAGCCCTCGAGCAGGCCCCACATTTCCTCGCGCGTGGGTGCGGGACCGCCCGAGATGCGCGTCATACTGGTGGCGAAATCGCCGCCATTGGCGGCAAAATCGATGTCGTGATGCTCGCGCAACCACACGCCGAAATGCCGCACCATGTGCAGCAGCACTTCGTCGCAATCGCAGATCAGCAGGCCCTTCATGCGGCATTCTCCAGCGCGGCGCGCGCCGCGACGATCGCCTCGGGCCGCTCGCCAATCCCGCCTGCGCAGGCGATCAGATCGGGTTCGTACGATTCCAGAAAGCCGAGCACCGCCGACAGCACGGCGGGTTCGCCCGCGCGGGTGCGCAAATCGGCGGGGGTCATGCCCGTCACATCGAGCAGGCGCAGCGCCCGGTCCGGCTCGCCCAGCGTCCACACCAGCGCGCGCAGCGCCAGTTCGGCCGGTTCGGGGTTTGTTTCTCGGGCGCGCATTGCTTAGGGAAATTCCATGGACCAGGACGATTTGGGCGTGGCAAAAAGGGTGCTCGTTGTCGAGGACAACGAACTCAACCTGAAACTTTTCTGCGATCTGCTGCGCGCGCACGAATATGTGACGGAGGGCGTGCGCGACGGGCGCGAAGCGGTGGCGCGCGCGCGCGCGTTCGCGCCCAACCTGATCGTGACCGATATCCAGCTGCCGCATCTGAGCGGCTATGATCTGATCCTGCAGTTTAAGGCCGATGAAGCCCTGCGCGATATCCCGATTATGGCAGTGACGGCCTATGCCGGGCGCGAAGATGAGGAGCGGATCCGCGCGGCGGGCGCCGATGCCTATGTGTCAAAGCCGATTTCGCTGATGCGCTTCGTGGATGCGGTGGCGGCGTTGGTGTGAGGGGCGCGGGGTGGGCAAGTTTGCCCCACCGCCGTTCGGGCTGAGCCTTCTCCCCTCCCTGAAAGGGAGGGGCTGGGGGTGGGTCGGCCCGTAATCGGGCGTAACACCTCGCCATCAGCCAACCCACCCCTCAATCCCCTCCCTTTCAGGGAGGGGAGGTATGTGGAAAGCAATACAAAACACGAAAAGGGCCGTCGAGCATGCGCTCGCGGCCCCTTTTCGCTCCGGCTGGCAGGACGCCAGCGCCGGGCTTACTTGATCTTGGCTTCCTTGAACTCGACATGCTTGCGCACGACGGGATCATACTTGCTGAAGCTCAGCTTCTCGGTCTTGGTGCGCGGGTTCTTCTTGGTGGTGTAGAAGAAACCAGTGTCCGCCGTGCTGACGAGCTTGATCTTGACCGTGGTCGGCTTTGCCATGACCTGAATTCCTGTGATCTGAAAATGCAAAAGCGGCGAACCGGTCGCCGCTCTTAAGCGTCGCCCGATGAAGGAAGCGGCGCGTGATGTCAAGCAAGACCGACCATCCGGCAGGGTTTAAGCGCGTGTTTACCAGTGCGGGCGCAGGATGCCCGCCAAAGGGGACGGATTGTGACGGCACCTGATAGCGCGATGGCAATAGCACAGGCCGAACTCGCCGCGCGAGTCGCGTTGACGGGGATGCGCGCGGGCACCGCGTCGACGGCCGCACTGGCCGCCGAGATCGATGCGATTCGCGCGGCGGCGCTGGCTTATGGCCTGTATCCGGCGGTCGCGGTGACACACGCGATCGATGCCGCATTGGCGCGGGGTGAGCGCGGGCCGCTCGTGCTGGGCTGGATCGCAATCCTACGCGATGCGGTGTCGTCGGACCGGCAGGACCGCAGTGCCTGCGAAACCTTTGCCGCTGCCTGCTCGGTTCGCCTGGCCGGTTGAAGCCCAGCCGATGGACGCTTTGATGGCCGCGCTGGTCGCGGCGCTGCTGACCCAGGTCAGCGACCGCACGCCATGGGCGGCGGCGGCACTGGCGAATCGATACGACAATAAGGGCGTGGTGATCGCGGGCGTCGCGTTGGCGCTGGCGTTCGGCAATACGCTGGGCGCGATTGGCGGGGTTGTCGTCGCCCCAATGCTGTCCCCCAATGCGCAGGGGCTGTTGCTGGCGCTCGCCTTGCTGTCGGGCGGCGTGGCGGGGTTCTGGCCGATCAAGCCCGCCAAAGGGCGCAGCTGGCGGCTGGGGGCGTTCGGATCGAGCTTTGTCGCGGTGGCGATGCTTGGGTTTGGCGATCGTATGCAATTCATCACCGCCGCGCTGGCGGCGCAGGCGACCACGCCAGCCTTTGCCGCGATCGGCGCGACCATCGGCAGCGTTGCAGTCACCATCCCGGCGATCCTGCTGGGGGAGAAGGGTATGCGCAAACTGCCGACCACCGCGCTGCGCCTGGTTGCAGCGGCGGTGTTGATGGTGGCAGGAGCGGTGCAGGCGCTGTCGGCGCTGCGCCTTATCTAGGCGGTCGATCGCTGAGATCGTAATTTTATCCAAGCCGATCGGGAGCCAATTCGCTATCGCTTCGTTCCAGCACCGAACCGAATATCCCGCCTGCCGATGGAGCGAAACATGGCCGCCGATGCACTCAAGACCCCGACCGATTTGAAGACCAACGCCGTCAAGACGGTGTCGCAGGCGCTGAACGGGATCCTTGCCGATTCGTTCGCGCTGTATCTCAAGACCAAGAATTTCCACTGGCACGTGTCGGGCCCGCATTTCCGGGATTATCACCTGATGCTCGACGAGCAGGCCGCACAGATCTTTGCCGCCACCGACGACATTGCCGAGCGCGTGCGCAAGATCGGCCAGACCACGCTGCGCTCGATCGGCGATATCGCACGCCACCAGACGATCACCGACAATGATGCCGATTTCGTCGCGCCCGAAGCGATGCTGAGCGAATTGCGCGACGACAATCTGAAGATGGTCGAGGCGCTGCGCGAAGCCAAGGACCTGGCCGATGCGGCCAAGGACAATGCCACCAGCGCGGTGATCGACGACTGGACCGATCAGGCCGAGCGTCGCGCCTGGTTCCTGTTCGAGGCCAGCCGCAAAGGCTGACCCCTCAGCGTTTCGCCGGACCGACGGTGACGAGCCACAGGTCCGGCGGCGCGTGGACGCGGAGCGGAAGCGTGCTGGTGCCGAGCCCTGCCGACACTACCACCGTCCGGTTGCCGTCGTGGACGACGCCGCACAGATATCGTCGCTGAGTCGGCGAGACACTGATGGGGCCAAGTAGCGGCAGAACAATCTGTCCGCAGTGCAGGTGCCCGGCCAGCAGCAGGCCGATTGTACCCGGCAACGGAGTTGGGATGTCGGGCGTGTGCGTCAGGACGACGTCGGCACCGCGCAGCTTGGCCATCGCTACGCTCATTGCTGCGACATCTGCGTGACCGGTATCGAAATCCCCGAGCCCGCCGATGACGATTGGCCCGCGCTGGAGGGCGGTGTTTTGCAACACCGGGATGCCGACACGCGCAAACGCGCGCGTAACGGCTTGCGGATCGGTGTTATAATCATGATTGCCAAGCACCGCCACGGTGCCGAGCGGGGCCTGCAACCGCGCAAGCGATTCAGCGACGAGCCTGGACCGCACGGGCGCTTTGGCCTTGTCATATTCGGCCAGAAAGTCGCCGCCCAGAAGAACCAGATCGGGTTTCAGCGCGTTGACCTGATCGACGATGCGATCGAGCCGCGCGCGGTCCATGCTGGCATTGCCGAGATGAATGTCGGTCAATAGCGCCAGCGTGACCGGCGCTGCCCCCTGCGGCCAATCGGGCAAGGCGACGGTAAGGCGGCGGACGATCGGATCGGCGCGGGAGGCGGCATAGCTGCCAATCAACAGGGCAAGCCCGATCAGGACCAGGCCCGCGACGAATCGAAGGATACGCGACATGGCGGGACTGCTAGCGGGACGGGACGCGATGCGCCATGGTGCTGCGACGATGCGTGCTTTTGCCGATCTCCTCGACGGGCTGATCTACACCCGCTCGCGCAACGCGAAGCTGAAGCTGATCGTCGATTACATGCGCGCCGTGCCCGATCCCGATCGCGGCTGGGCGATGGCGGCGCTGACCGGGGAGCTTGACCTGCCCGGCGTCAAACCGGCGGTGATTCGCGCGCTGATCGAGGAGCGCGTCGATCCCGTGCTGTTCCGCATGAGCCGCGATTATGTCGGCGATACCGCAGAAACGGTCGCTTTGCTGTGGCCCAAGCCGCTGGTGGTGCCGGATGCCGAGCCACTCGGCATCGCGCAGGCGGTTGATCGGCTGGCGGCATTGTCGCGATCGGATACGCCCGCCGTGCTGGCCGCGATGCTCGACCGCCTCGATGCTGACGAACGCTTTGCCCTGCTCAAGATGGCAACGGGGGCGTTACGGATCGGGGTTTCCGCGCGCCTCGCGAAGACCGCGCTCGCGCAGGCGTTTGCGCTCGATGTCGAGGCGGTCGAGGAAGTGTGGCACGGGATCGCGCCGCCTTACACAGCGCTGTTTGATTGGGCGGAGGGACGCGGCGCGCAGCCGACCAGCGCCGACGTGCCGGTGTTCCGCCCATTCATGCTGGCGCATCCGCTGGAGGATCTGCGCGTCGATCTCGCCGACTATGCCGCCGAATGGAAATGGGACGGGATTCGCGTGCAATTGGTGCACGTCGCCGGGCAGACGCGGTTGTACAGCCGGACCGGCGACGACATCACCGCCAGCTTCCCCGAAGTGGCGCGCGATTTCGCGACGCCGGGCGTGCTCGACGGCGAATTGATGGTGAAGGGCGATGCGCAAGGCGCGGCGACCGAAGAAGGCGGTGCCGCGAGCTTCAATGCCTTGCAGCAGCGGCTGGGGCGCAAGGTGGTTTCGGCGAAGATGCTGGCCGAGGCTCCGGCGTTCGTGCGGCTTTACGACATTCTCTACGATGGCGAAGACGATCTGCGCGGGCTGGCGTGGAGCGAGCGGCGCGCGCGGCTGGAGGCGTTTGTCGCGCGGCTCGATGCCGGGCGGTTCGATCTTAGCACCGTGATTGCCGCAGAGGATTTTACCGCGCTCGAAGGGGTCCGCGCGGGCGCGCGCGATGCCGCGATCGAGGGGGTGATGCTCAAGCGGCGCGATTCGCCGTATGTCGGCGGGCGCAAGACCGGTTTGTGGTACAAATGGAAGCGCGATCCGCTGACCGCCGATTGCGTGATGCTCTATGCGCAGCGCGGCAGCGGGCGGCGATCGTCTTTCTACAGCGATTACACCTTTGGCTGCTGGACCGAGGACGGCGAGTTGCTCCCGGTGGGAAAAGCCTATTCGGGCATCACCGATGACGAATTGAAGATGCTCGACCAGTTCGTGCGGAACCATACGACCGCGCGCTTTGGCCCGGTGCGCGAGGTGGAAAAGACGCTGGTGCTCGAAATCGCGTTCGATTCGATCCACGCCTCCAAACGCCACAAATCGGGCGTGGCGATGCGCTTCCCCCGTATCGCGCGCATCCGCACCGACAAGCCCGCCGCCGAGGCGGATACGGTGGTGGCGCTCAAGCGGATGATCACCTGAGGTGGCGTGACATGGCCGGGGTGCGGCCTTATCAATCCCCGATGACCGACTTGCGCACGCTGTACCCCGAGATCGAACCCTATGCGACCGGCATGCTCGATGTCGGCGATGGGCATAGCATCTATTACGAACGCTGTGGCACGCCGGGGGCGACGCCGGCGGTGTTCCTGCATGGCGGGCCGGGCGGCGGCATTTCGCCGAGCCATCGCCGCCTGTTCGATCCGGCGCGCTATGACGTGTTACTGTTCGACCAGCGTGGGTGTGGGCAATCGACGCCGCATGCGTGTCTGGAGGCGAACACGACCTGGCATCTGGTCGCCGATATCGAGCGGTTGCGTGCGTTGGTCGGGGTCGAGCGGTGGGTGGTGTTCGGCGGATCGTGGGGCTCGACGCTGGGGCTGGCCTATGCCGAAACGCATCCCGAGCGGGTGCGCGCGCTGATCCTGCGCGGCATCTACACCGTCACCCGGGCGGAGCGGGACTGGTATTATCAGTTCGGCGTGTCCGAGATGTTCCCGGACAAATGGGCGGGCTTCCTCGCGCCGATCCCCGAAGATCAGCGCGGGGATATGGTCGAGGCCTATCGCCGCATCCTGACCGGCGATGATCCGACGGCCCAGCTCGAAGCCGCCAAGGCATGGACGATCTGGGAAGGCGAGACGATCACGCTGCTGCCCGATCCCGCGTTGAGCGAGGCGTTCCAGGACGGGCATTTCGCGCTCGCCTTCGCGCGGATCGAGAATCACTTTTTCGCGCATGATGCGTGGCTGGAAGAGGGCCAGTTGCTGCGCGATGCCGGGCGGCTAGCAGGCATTCCGGGGACGATCGTGCATGGCCGCTACGACATGCCGTGCCCCGCGCGCTACGCCTTCGCGCTGCACCAGGCCTGGCCCGAGGCCGAATTTCATCTGATCGAGGGCGCGGGCCACGCCTATAACGAGCCCGGCATCCTCGACCAGTTGATCCGCGCGACCGATCGCTTCGCGGACGGCTAAATCGGTACTATCTCTTTCCGGGTGTTTTTAGCTGCAACCGTAATAGATGGTTTCTTCATACAAAGTCGGCATGCCGACGCGGACGCTACCGCCATCGCAAAAGACGACTCGTTGACCCGAAATGGTGGTCTCATTCTCGTCCGTGTACCAAATGACTACGTAGTCTTGACGCCGATACTGTGCAGCTGCGGGCGCGATCGTGGCACCAGCAATAACAGATCCCAAAGACACTATCTTTACGAGCTTCGACAGCATGGTCCATCTCCCGTTCGACAAGACCTCGATAGTGCTCTTTTGATATTCAGAGTCAAGTCGCTGATAAATAAACAGGAGTGATGGCTGTATTCAGTGCGACATATCTCAATCTGTGTATTTTGGTTTCCTTGTAGATGCCCAGGTGAGCACCGCAAAGAGACATCTAGTCCAGCCAATTGAGTGATCGGCTGAACTCGCGATCGGTGCGGACAGCCGCGCTTACTTCGTCCAGCTTGCCAGCCAGTCGGCAAGCGCCTGCGGGCTGAGGCTGCGGGCATCGGAGAGGGCGGCAGTACGGCCCGCATTCTTGAGCGAATCGGTCTTGGGGTCGACGATCAGCACGCTTGGCACGCCGCCACCGAAGTGACCGTTCAGCCCATATTTCGCAGCAATGTCGAGATTCTTGTCGAAGCGACCGACATCGACGGTGACGATTTCATACTGTTTGGCCAGGAAGCTGCGCAGTTCGGGCAATTCCATCGTGCCCGCGAGGAGGCGGCAATCGAGGCACCAATTGCCGCCAAGGTCGATCAGCAGCAATTTGTGCTGCGCCTTGGCGCGTGCGCGTGCGGCGGCGACCTGCGCCTTTGCGTCGGCGGTTTCGTCATAGGGAAGCGGGAGCGGGGTCTTGAGCTGGGTGAAGCTGGTCGCGGCGACCTTTGGAGCAGGCGCGGCGAGGGCCGGAGCGGCGAGGGTCAGGGCGATCGCGGCGAGAACGAGGCGCATAGAGGGTCCTTCTACAGTCCTTCCGGCCAGTGCCGGGGTCGCCCGAGTCGTAGGGTGGCGCGTTGAACTCGCACACAAAGAAAAACCCGGCAGGCCTAAAGGCCTGCCGGGTTCAATCTTTTCGCCAGTGGCGCGAGCGCTTACGCGATCGAGGTCAAATTGACCGCTGCCATCTTGCCGCGACGATCGACTTCCAGCTCGAATTCAAGCCGGTCGCCTTCGTTGAGCGAGGTCATGCCACCACGCTCGACCGCCGAGATGTGGACGAACGCGTCGGGCTGTCCGTCGTCGCGCTGAATGAAGCCGAAGCCCTTCATCGCGTTGAAGAACTTGACCGTGCCGGTCGCCTTTTCGCCCGTCAGCTGGCGCTGCGGTGCGCCGCCGGGGGCGGCACCGCGCGGTGCGCCGGGGCCTGCGTCACGGTCGCGCGGCGGGCCGCGGTCGGTGACGGGGAGCGGCTCGCCGTCGATCTTGAGGTCGGTCGCCGAAATGCGGCCGCCACGATCGACGAGCGTGAAGCCGAGCGGCTGACCCTCGGCCAGACCGGTCAGGCCAGCTTGCTCGACTGCGGAAATGTGCACGAACACATCTTCGCCGCCATCGTCGCGAACGACGAAGCCAAAGCCCTTCTGGCCATTGAAAAATTTGACGACGCCGGTGCCTTCGCCAACGACCTGCGGGGGCATGCCACGGCCACCGCCGCCTGCGCCACCGCCGCCGAAGCCGCCACCGCCGCCGCTGCGGAAGCCGCCGCCACCGCCGCCGCCGAAGCGATCGCCACCGCCGCCGAACCGGTCACCGCCACCGCCGAAGCGATCGCCGCCACCGAACCGGTCACCGCCGCCGAAACCGCCGTCGAAGCCGCCGCTGTCGCCGAAACCGTCGCGCTTGTCGCGCCCACGCCCGCCACGATCACCGCGGCGTCCTTTATCGAAACTCATGCCCTGTTCGTCTTCCCGGTTCGTCCGACATCGTTATAGCAACCGTTGCGTCGGACGAAAGACGCAGGGCTTCGTGCACCAAACCAAATGTGCCACCGACTCGTGTTAGCCTAAAATTTGAAGCGCTGCGAACAAATTCGTCCAAAATGCGGCGCTTCCTGTGTCGATCTTGCGCGAGCGTGGCAATACCGGCACAGGATGGCGCTATGTCGCTCCTCCATTTGCTCGCCAATCCCGCCGCCTGGGCGGCACTTGCCACGTTGATCGTCATGGAGATCGTGCTCGGCATCGACAATCTCGTCTTTATTTCGCTGCTGTCGAACAAGCTGCCTGAGGGGCAGCGAGTGAAGGTGCGCCGCGTCGGGATCGGGCTGGCCCTGGGGCTGCGGCTGGTGCTGCTGTCGGCGATCGCCTGGATCGCCGGGCTGGTCGAGCCGGTGTTCGATCTGGGGATTGCCGGTGCGGTCGATGCGCACGGCGTGCCGTCCTTCGAAACCGCTTTTTCGGTGCGCGACCTGATCCTGATCGCGGGCGGGCTGTTTCTGCTGTGGAAGGCGACCACCGAGATCCATCACACAATCGACCCCGACGATTCGGGCGACGTGCTCGACAAGAAAAGTTCGGTCGCGATGTCGTTCGGCGCGGCGATCGTGCAGATCCTGCTGCTCGACATGGTGTTCTCGATCGATTCGATCCTGACCGCGATCGGCATGACCGACGATTTGCCGGTGATGATCGTCGCCGTGATCGTCGCGGTCGGGGTGATGCTGGTGGCGGCGACGCCGCTTGCCAATTTCATCGATCGCAACCCGACCGTGGTGATGCTGGCGCTCGGCTTTCTGCTGATGATCGGCGCGGTGCTGATCGCCGATGGCTTCGGCGTGCATGTGCCCAAGGGGTATATCTACGCGGCAATGGCGTTTTCGGGCCTGGTCGAAACACTCAACATCGCCGCGCGCAAGGCCCGCGCGCGGCAGCGCTAACGGCGGACCCCATTGAGCACGCTTCGATTCGCCGCTAGGGCCGCGCGATGACAGTGCATCTCCACGAAGAAGACATCCCCGCCAATCTGTTCGTCCCCGGCGTCGATATTGCCGTCGACACCGAGACGATGGGCCTGATCACGCCGCGCGACCGGCTGTGCCTGGTGCAGCTTTCCGATGGCGGGCCGGACGAGCATCTCGTGCGCTTCGCCCCCGACAGCGATTATGCCGCGCCCAATTTGCGTGCGTTGCTGGCCGATCCGGCACGGGTGAAGCTGTTTCACTTCGCGCGCTTCGATCTGGCGGCGATCAGCCATTATCTCGAAGTGACCGCAGCCCCGGTCTATTGCACCAAGATCGCCTCGCGCCTCGTGCGGACCTATACCGATCGCCACGGGCTGAAGGAGCTGGTGCGCGAATTGCTGGGGCAGGACATTTCCAAGGCGCAGCAATCGTCCGACTGGGGCGGCCCGGTGCTGAGCGACGCGCAGAAGGATTATGCCGCGTCGGACGTGCGCTATCTCCACGCGATGCGCAACGAGCTCGACTTGCGGCTGGCGCGCGAAGGGCGGACCGAGCTGGCGCAGGCGTGTTTCCAGTTCCTGCCGTGGCGCGCCGAGCTCGATCTGGCGGGTTGGCCGGAGGTCGATATTTTCGCGCATGCCTGATTCGGGGGCCATCCGCAGCCAGCGCCTGATCTGGGCCGCGCCGGGCAGCAGCCACGATCGCACGATCGGCGTGCTGCGCGTGGTGCTGCCGATTCTGATCGGCGTGCTGGCGGCGTTTGTGGTGGTGCTGCCGCTGTATTCGGGCGGCGATGTCAGCTTCCTGCTCGACAAGAACAAGGTCGAAGTCGCCAAGGAACGGCTGCGCGTGCAGTCGGCCACCTATCGCGGCAATGACGATAAGGGGCAGCCCTTCGCTTTGGTGGCTGGGTCGGCGATCCAGAAGAGTTCGGCCGAGCCGATCGTCTGGCTGCAGCAATTGTCGGCGCAGATCGGGCTGTCCGACGGGCCGGCCGATGTCGTCGGCGATCGCGGCCATTATAATATGGATCGTCAGCAAGTGACGATCGATGGGCCGTTGCAGGTGAAAAGCAGCGGCGGCTACCGGCTCGATACGCAGAATTCTACGCTCGATCTCAAGTCCAAGACGTTGAAAAGCGGGGGTGCCGTTACGGGTACGGTGCCGCAGGGCACGTTCAGCGGCGATCAGATGAACGCCGATCTCGAAAATCATGTTGTTCGGCTGGACGGTAATGCCCGCTTGCGGATCGTCCCGCGAAAGACGAGATAGCGCACATGCGTCGCACCCTTGCCCTTATCGCCCTGTCGTCCGCCCTTGCGGGGGCAGCCTATGCGCAGACTGCGCATAATTCGACTGCGCCGATCAATTTCTCGGCCGACCATATCGAACTGCAGGACAAGGCCAATCGCGCGGTGCTGACGGGCAATGTCGTGGTCAAGCAAGCCGAGATGACGCTGAATTCCGCGCGGATGACAGTCGCTTACACCGGCCAGATTGTGGATGGCAGCCCGCAAGTGTCGCGCCTCGACGCCTCGGGCAGCGTCACCGTCACGCGGCCCGACCAGACCGCGCGCAGCAATTTCGCAGTATATGATCTCAACAAGCGCGTGGTGACGATGCTGGGCGCGGTCACGCTGATCCAGGGCGGCAACACCGTCAATGGCGGTCGGCTGACGATCAACCTCGATACCGGGCGCGCGGTGATCGACGGCAATTCGGTGGGCGGCGGTGCGACCGGAACCAAGAGCAGTGGCGGTCGCGTGAGCGGCACCTTCTCGGTGCCCAAGCGCGACAACTGAGGCGACCGCGCGCACGCTTCGGCTGGCGGCATCTTCCCAGCCGAACGGGTTTCGCCTAGGTTGTGCACGCGATCATGCACGAATCCTGCCAAATACGGCGCGGTAACCTTTCGTTCACTCTAAAGTGCGAGCACGGGACCTGTAATGACCGAGACCCTCACCCTCGAAAACGCCCCGCCGATCGCCGAAGTGCCGGTGCTGGACGGCTTGTCGGTCGTGTCGATCGCCAAATCCTATGACAAGCGCAGCGTTTTGACCGATGTGTCGCTGTCGGTCGGCAAGGGTGAGGTGATCGGCCTGCTCGGCCCGAACGGTGCGGGCAAGACGACGTGCTTCTATTCGGTGATGGGGCTGGTGAAGCCCGATTCGGGCCGGATCATGCTCGACGGGCAGGATATTACCGGCCTGCCCATGTATCGCCGCGCGATCCTGGGGCTTGGCTATTTGCCGCAGGAAACCTCGATCTTTCGCGGCATGACGGTCGAGCAGAACATCCTGAGCGTGCTCGAACTCGCGGTGCCCGACAAGGCGCAGCGCATGGCGCGGCTGACCACCTTGCTCGACGAGTTCGGGCTGACGCGGTTGCGCGATTCCCCGTCGATGGCGCTGTCGGGCGGTGAACGCCGCCGCGCCGAGATTGCGCGCGCGCTCGCGGCTGATCCTTCGATCATGCTGCTCGACGAACCGTTTGCGGGGATCGATCCGCTGTCGATCGCCGACATTCGTGACTTGATCTGCGAACTCAAGAAGCGCGGCATCGGCGTGCTGATCACCGATCATAACGTGCGCGAAACGCTCGAAATCGTCGATCGTGCCTATATCATCTATGATGGCCGCGTGCTGTTCACCGGCTCGCCCGAGGAACTGGTGGCGGACGCGAATGTGCGGCGGCTGTATCTGGGCGAGGGCTTCTCGCTTTAGGGTATGCGGAGTGCTCTTAATCCGTTCGTGCTAAGCTTGTCGAAGCACTGCTCGCCGCAGATGGGACCTCGCTCGCTGTGCGGGCCCTTCGACAGGCTCAGGGCGAACGGTATTTGGGTGGCCAGCCAATGAGCCTCGCGCCGCGCCTCGACCTGCGCCAGTCGCAATCGCTGGTGATGACGCCGCAATTGCAGCAGGCGATTCGCTTGTTGGCGTTGTCGAACCTCGAGGTTGAGGGCTTCCTGGCCGAGGAGATCGAGCGCAACCCGCTGCTCGAAGCAAGCGCCCCCGATGATGACGGCCCGACCCAGGAACGCGAAGCCGACGCGCCGATCCGCGACCAACCCGCCACCGCCGACGAATTGCTGATCAGCGGCGGCGATGCCGGCGAGGCCTCGCTCGACGTCGATTTCACCGCCGAGAGCTTCCACCACGACAGCGCATCGGATTCGATCGGCGATCAGCCGGGCGCGGCGGGCATGGACGGGGCGCTTGGCCTCAACGGGGCCAGCAGCGGCGGCGGCCTGGGCGAGGATGGCCCCGATTTCGACAGCTTCGCCGATACCGCGCTGACGCTGCAGGACCATTTGCTCGCCCAAGCGGGGACGGCGGTGGATGGACCGGACCTGTTCATTGCGGCGCATCTGATCGACCAAATCGACGAATGCGGATACCTCACCGCCTCGCTGCTCGACGTCGCGACGAGGCTCGGCGTGCCGCTGGTGCGGGTCGAGGCGGTGCTGGGCATCATCCAGACCTTCGATCCGACCGGCGTCGGCGCGCGCGATCTGGCCGAATGCCTGGCGCTGCAAGCCAAGGAGGCCGATCGCTACGATCCGTGCATGGCGCGGCTGATCGACAATCTCGACCTGGTCGCGCGCGGCGATCTCGCGCGGCTCAGGCGATTGTGCGATGTCGATGACGAGGATCTGGCCGACATGATCCGCGAACTGCGCGGTTATGACCCCAAGCCCGGCTGCCGTTATGGCGGGGAACCGACCCAGGCGGTGGTGCCCGATCTGTTCGTGGCCAAGCGCAAGGATGGCTGGGGGATCGAGATCAACGCCGCCACGCTGCCGCGCGTGCTGGTCAACCGCAGCTATTATAGCGAATTGTCGACCGCGCGCGGCGACAAGGCAAGCAAGGCGTGGCTGGGCGACATGCTCGCCAGCGCCAATTGGCTGGTGAAGGCGCTCGACCAGCGCCAGCGCACGATCATCAAGGTCGCGACCGAGATCGTGAAACAGCAGGAGGCGTTCTTCCTGCACGGCGTCGCGCATCTGAAGCCGATGACGCTGCGCCAGGTGGCGGATGCGATCGAGATGCACGAATCGACGGTGAGCCGTGTCACCAGCAACAAATATCTGTCGTGCGCGCGCGGGCTGTATGAGCTGAAATACTTCTTCACCTCGGCGATCCAATCGTCCGACGGCGGCGATGCGGTGTCGGCGCAGGCGGTGAAATCGGCGATCAAGGCGCTGATCGCGGGCGAGGGCGACAAGATCCTGTCGGACGATACGCTGGTCGAACTGCTCAACGCCAAGGGCTTTGACATCGCGCGGCGCACTGTCGCCAAATATCGCGAGGCGCTGGGGATCGGGTCGTCGGTGCAGCGCCGCCGGGCGCGGGCGCTGGGGGCGGGCTGAACGGCGCGCTCGGCTATCGCTAGGGTATAGGTGCGCCGATCACTTAACCGGCAGTTCGAACGGACCCGCTGGCAATTGCGCCGCGTCGACCAGATTGACGACCGGAAAATCCGCCCAAGCGTAGCGCACCCGCTTGACGGGGCGATTGTCGCTTGAAAGCGAGACCTGGTTGCCCGCGACGGTCGCACGGGCATAACGGCAGGAGCCCGCGTCAGCGCCGCACAGCTCGAAGCCAGTCGCGTAATCGGCGCTGCGCGAGTGCAGCGCCCCTGTCACGCCGGTAAAGGTCACGGTCACCGTGCCAGCGGCGTCGCGCGTGGCTGCCACGGGCTGGGGTCCCGACGCCGACGCGGTTTGTCCATAAACGAGGGCACCCATCGCGCGCGCCAGCCTCCGCCCGACTTCATGCTTCTCGCCCGGATGAATATCGAGGGCGTCGCCAAGGTCGAGCGTCACCGCCACCGCCGTATGGCCGTCTTCCTGCGCCACGCGGCGCTGGTCGTCGCGGACTCGCGCCCAGCCGCTCTCACCCGGCGCGATCGATGGCGCGCCAAAACCAGCGAGCGACACGATCGCAAAGGGCAAGTGCGGCTGCGCCACTTGATGCCGCCACTCGGCCATCATCGCCTTCAGGCGGTCGGCATAGCCGGGGATGTCCGTATCGGATTCGCCCTGATACCAGGCCACGCCCGCCAGCGCGGTTTGGCCGAGCGGCGCAATCATCGCATTGTAGATCGTGCCCGCGCCGGTGATCTCGTCCCACGGGACGCGGGGTGAGGTGCCGCTGATGTGTTTGGCGACCGCATAGCGCCAGCCATCGGCGATCGGCACGCTGCTGCCATCGGCGAAGGTCAGCTTCATCGTCTCCGCGGGGCCGGGCATGCCACCCGTCGCATAGGCATTTTCCACGTTGACGGTGATGACATTGCGTCCGGCCACGAACGTGCCGGCGGGGACGGTGTACATCCGCGCGTCCCAACCGCCGCGCCCGCCAACGGGTTTTCCGTTGATCCAGGTGCGATCGGCATCGTCGACCGCGCCGATGGCGATCGTCGCCATCTGGCGGGCTTGTTCAGGCGTCAGCGTGACCGTCTTTTGATACCACAGCATGCCAAGATAGGTCTCGAGCGCTGGCACGCCCCACTCTTCGTAAAAGGCGATCTTCGGGACCGGCTGCCAGTCGAGCGCAGCGTCCGCTTGCCACGGTTCGTGCCCGCGCGTGTCGCCGGTCTTGTCGCGCCACCAATTTTCCCAGGTGGCGCTCGCGCTGCGTTCGGCAGCGGCGGGGTCGCGAGCGTAGAGCGACAGCAGGTCGGCTTGCGCGCCGCGCCCTGCGGCGCGCTGCGCCTCTTCGCCCATCCAGGCCGCGATTTGCGACCCGCCCCAGCTCGAGTGGATCGCGCCAATCGGCACCTTGGCCACCTTGCGCAGCGCTTGCACCATGTAGAAGCAGGCGGCTGAAAAGCCGCCGGTCGTCTTGGCGTCGGCGGCGCTCCAATTGGGCTGTTGCGCAAACCGGTCACGCGGTGTCGCCGATGTGCGCTTGGCGACGGTCACCAGGCGCAGCTGGTTGTCGGCGCTCCCCATGATCGCGCCGATCGCGTCCTGCGCGCGCTCGACCGGCAGCTCCATATTGCTTTGGCCCGAACAGAGATAGACATCGCCGATCAGCACGTCGTGCAGCGCGGTTGTGCCGCTTGGGGCCATCACCAGAACGTCATAGGGGCCGCCTGCGGGCACGGGTGGCACGGTGACGCGGAAATGCCCGTCGCGGTCCGCGCGGGCTTGGGCGGAGTGGCCGGCCAGCACGACGGTCACGGGCTCTCCGGCGATCGCGTCGCCCGTCACCACGATCGGCTGGTTGCGCTGGATGACGCCGTGGTCGGACAGCAGACCGCCCACGGTTGGCGCAGCAGCGGCAGGAGCGACGAGGGCGCCCAAGGCCAGCGCGAGCGCGCTCGTTCCCAAAGCATAGGTGCGACGCATGAAAGACCCTCTCCATCGAACCGTCTGACGATTGCGCGTTTCACGCCGTTGACGCACTGGCTCTGTGCTTATACTCAGACAATATAACGGAAAGCGCAAGGGCTCGTCAGCGCTCTTTGCGGGGGTGAGGGGGGAGTGTTGCGTTTGATCTGCAATCCCGCGCGGCGTCTGGCCGCCCCGAAACACTCGCCCTTCCTGATACCGGTCGCGCTTCGGCCGACCTCCCCCACGCTCTGCGTCAAAGGACCCCTGTCATGATCCGTCGCGCCCACCTTTTGCTCGGCCTTGCTCTTGTCGCCACGCTGCCCGGCGCGGGCTTTGCCCAGGACACTATTGACAGCGCCAGCGGCGCGACGGCCACGCTGCATGGCGATCAGCCGGGGCCCGTGATGAACCGGCAAGTGTTCGGCCAGTTTGCCGAGCATCTCGGCCACGGCATATATGGCGGCATCTGGGTTGGGGAAACGTCCTCGATTCCCAACGACCATGGCTATCGCCGCGACGTGCTCGAGGCATTGCGCGCGATCAAGGTGCCGGTGGTGCGCTGGCCCGGCGGTTGCTTTGCCGATGAATATCACTGGCGTGACGGGGTGGGCCCGCGCGGCAAACGCCCGGTCAAGATCAACACCAATTGGGGCGGCGTCAATGAAGACAATGCCTTTGGCACGATCGAATATATGGGCTTTGTCGAGCGGCTGGGGGCAGAGGCCTATGTCTCCGCCAATGTCGGCAGCGCGCCACCGAGCGAGACTGCGCAATGGGTCGAATATATGACCTCACCGAACGGATCGACGCTGGCCAAGCAACGCGCGGCGGACGGTCATGCTGCACCGTTCAAGGTCCCCTATCTCGGCATCGGCAATGAGCTGTGGGGCTGCGGTGGCAACATGCGCGCCGAATATGCTGCGGACCTGACCAATCGCTATGCGCTCTTCGCCAAGTCGGGCACCGGCAAGATGCTCAAGATCGCCAGCGGTCCAAGCGACGCCAATTATGAGTGGACCGACACGCTGATGCGGCTGTCGGGCAAGAATATCGATGGTCTTTCGCTGCATTATTATACGCGCCCGCGCGACCAGGAATGGAAGGACAAGGGGGCCGCGCTCGGCTTTCCGGAAAGCGAATGGGCCAGCACGATGGCGCACACGCTGCAAATGGACGAGTTCGTCACCAAGCATTCGGCGATCATGGACAAATATGATCCGGCCAAGAAGGTATGGCTGGTCGTCGATGAATGGGGCACCTGGTACGATCCTGCGCCCGGCAGCAATCCGGGCTTCCTCGTCCAGCAGAATAGCGTGCGCGACGCGGTCGTCGCCGGGCTCAACCTCAACATCTTCGCGCATCATGCCGACCGCGTGAAGATGGCGGCGATCGCGCAGATGGTGAATGTGCTGCAGGCGATGCTGCTCACCGACGGCGCAAAGATGGTCAAGACGCCAACCTATTGGGTGTTCGATCTGTACAAGCCGTGGCAGGACGCGACGGTCTTGCCGATCGACGTCAAGTCGCCCTGGTATCACAAGGATGCGACGGCACTTCCCGCGATCAGTGCATCGGCGGTGCGTGACACGGCCGGGCAAGTGCATGTCGCGTTGGTCAATCTCGATCCCAACCGCGCGATCCCGCTGTCGATCGCGCTGGCCGGGGTCACTGCCAGCAGCGTTGCGGGGCGGATCGTCACGGGCACGACGATGGACGCGCATAACAGCTTTGAGCAGCCCGATGTGGTCAAGCCGGTCGCCTTCACCGGCGCGCATGTGAGCGGTGGCACGCTGAGCACGACGCTGCCGCCTATGTCGGTCGTGGTGCTCGATTTGCAGTGAGGCCGCGAGGGCGGTCCTGCGCTGTAGGTGCGGACCGCCTTGCGAACCTTCGATCTTCCGCCCCTCCCTTTCAGGGAGGGGAGAAATAGCCCTTTCGTCAGAGCGGCAGCCGGACCGCGCGGCTGGTGGTGAAGCTGGCGGTGCTGGTCGGCACGCCGGTGTCGGGCTGGCCCGACCCCACGCTGACGCGGTATTGGCCCGCCATCACTTGGCGCGTACCGTCGACCGCCACTGCGCTCAAGTCGCGGGGCGACAGGTCGAAGCTAATGACGCGATGCTCGCCCGGCTTGAGCGTTATGCGTTGATAGCCCCGCAAGGCGATGCGCGGGGTGCCGGGTTGATCGGGGAAATTGAGGTAGAGCTGCGCCACTTCGTCGCCCGAGCGCTGGCCGGTGTTGCTGACCTCGGTCGTCACGCGCAGCCCGGTCTCGGCACCGCCGGCGGCAGGCGTCACGGTCAGCGGGGCGTAGGCGAAGCGCGTGAAGCTCAGGCCATAGCCGAACGGGTAAACGGGCGTACCGGTGAAGTAGCGATAGGTGCGTCCGGTCATCGCATAATCGTCGAAGGGCGGCAGGTCGGCCACGCTGCGGTAGAAGGTCAGCGGCAGGCGACCGGCGGGATTGGTCTTGCCGGTCAGCACGTTGGCGACGGCAAGCCCGCCCGACTGGCCGGGATACCAGGCCTCGACGATCGCGGCGGCATTGTCCTTGGCCCAGGCAAGGTTGATCGGGCTGCCGTTCATCGCGACCACGATCAGCGGCTTGCCGGTCGCCTTTGCATGTTCCAGCAGCGCTTGCTGTTCGGCGGGCAGATCGAGCGAGGTCTTGTCGCCGCCCTTGAAGCCCGGAATGTCGGTGCCGGTTTCCTCGGCCTCCATGTCGGACGTCAGCCCGACCACCGCGACGAGTACGTCGGCTTTGGCAGCAGCGGCGGCGAGATCGGCCTCGGGCTGCGCCGAGATCCGCTTCCACACGAGGTCGGTATTGCCGAAGCCGCGCGCGGTCGAGACCAGCCGCAGGCGATAGCGCTGACCCTTTTGCAGTGTCACCGTCTTGAGCGTGGGCAGCGGGCTGTGATGCTCGCCGCCGACATCGAGGAAGGTGTGCCCGTCAATCTCGAGCAGCCCGCTGCCGCCGAGGCCAAGGCGATAGCTGCCCGTCTCGGGTGCGACCAGAAACCCGGTCCATTCGGTGCGGTGATAATCGTTGACGGTCGGGAGATCGAAGGCGCGTGCGGCCACGTCGACCTCGCGCCGGGTTACGGCGGGGCGATCCTGATAGGTGAGCGCGGCGAGGATGGCCCGGTCGGTGCCGGGCTTGAACGGCAGGACGGGCGGGGTGACCGGGTTGAAATAGCGCGCGAGCAGCCCGGGCTTTCCGTCTGGCCCAAGCAGCGCTGTGGGCGGCACGCGATCGCCATCGGTGATCGATTCCCCGAAGGGCACCAGCGTCACCGCGTTGGCACCGGCGGCTTGGCGCAGACCCTCCACTACCGAGACCGGCGGGGCGGACTGCGTCGAGGAATAATTGCCGCGCAGCACGCGCGTCGCATCGCCGAGCGGGCCGACGACCGCGATCCGCGCGCCGGGGCGCAGCGGCAACACGCCGTCATTCTTGAGCAGCACCAGGCTCTTTTCGGCGGCGTCCAGCGCGAGCGCGATATGATCGGGGGTGAGGATCGCGCTTACCGGAACCACCGCCGGTGCGCCCGCCACGCCCGGCAAATCGCCATTGCGTAGGCGCGCGGAGAACAGCCGCACCAGCGTACGATCGATATCGCCCTGCGAAATCAGGTTGCGCTTGAGCGCGTCGCCAAACCGATCGGGCAGGCCGCCGATATCGCCGATCGTCTGCGTGTTGCATTCATTGTCGACGCCCGCCTTCATCGCTGCCGCGACGGCGGTCGCCTGGTCGGGGGCGTATTTGTGATTGTCGGCAATGTCCTTCACCGCGTCGCAATCGGACACGACATAGCCGGTAAAGCCCCAGGCACCGCGCAGATGGTCCTTGAGCAGCAGGTCGCTGGCGCAAGCTGGCTGCCCCTCGATGCGATTATAGGCGCACATGATCGAGCCCGCGCGGCCCTCGACGATCGCCGCGCGGAAGGCGGGGAGGTAGGTATCCTCCAAATCGTGCGGCGAGACATAGACGTTGGCGGCGTGGCGCGTCGATTCCGGGCCGCTATGGGCCGCGAAATGCTTGGGCGTGGAGATCACGCGCGGAAGATCCGGGTTTGGCCCCTGCATGCCCGTTACGAACGCAACGCCCATGCGTGCGGCGAGATAGGGGTCCTCGCCATAGGTCTCCTGGCCGCGGCCCCAGCGCGGATCGCGGAAGATGTTGATGTTGGGCGACCATGTATCGAGCCCGGTGCCGATCCGGCCGAGCTTGCCCGTCTGCCGCCCCTGCGTGTGGAGCGCGCGCACTTCGGTGCTGATCGCGTCGGCGACCTGATGAACGAGCGGCGCATCGAAGCTTGCCGCGAGGCCGATCGGCTCAGGGAAGTTGGTGGTTGGGATCGGCCCGAGCGCCCCGTGGAGCGATTCCGTCCACCAATTATACGCCGGGATCTTCAGCCGTGGGATCGCAGGCGCGACGTTGAGCAATTGCGGCAGCTTCTCCTCGGTCGTCATCTGCGCAACCAGTGTTGCCGCAAGGCGGTCGGCCTCGGCGCGCGCCACGCTGGGCTGCGCTGCGCCGTGTAGGTCCTGCGCTTGCGACGCAATGGTCGCGACGCTGGCGCTCACCAGCAGCAGCGCGCGCGATGCGAAAGAGACGGTCGATGCCATGCTGTACCTCAAATCCGGGGGAAGGAAGGAGTCGTCGGAGGATTAGATCGTCGGCAATCCATGCTCGACGATCTTGCGGATCAAATCACGGTGTCGTGGCAAGCCCGCGCGCAGCCGCTCGGTTTGCGTCGCGGCTTCGCGCCGTGCCTGTGCCGCGAGCCGGGTTTCGCCCGCGATCGCATCGCGCGAGACTTGCGTGTGAAAGTTCATGCCATAGAGCACATATTGATAGCTCGCCGCCGGGAAGACTTCCTCGACACGGTCAAATTCGTCGTGGAACCAGGGCGGCTGATATTTCCACAGGGTGAGCAGGTCGCGCAGCCGGTCGGGGATCGATTCGGGCCGGACATTGTCGCGCCAGAAGTCGCTGTCGGTGCGCTTGGTCAGCACATAATGCAGCTTGAGGAAATCGATGATCCTGCCCCAACGGTAGAGCGTCGTCGCGTTGAAGCGCGCGGCGAGGATGTCCATCACTTCGCGGCACACCGGCATCTGCTCGGCCACCAGCTTGGCGGAGAGTTCGATCAGCACGATCGCCGATGCCTCAAGCGGTTCGAGGAAACCGGCGGCGAGGCCGATCGCGACGCAATTGTTTTTCCAGAAGGTTTCGCGGTGCCCGGCCCGGATCGCCAGTTTGCGCACCGCCAGATCGCGGCCCCGTGGGCCGAGATAGCCGCGCAATTCCTGCTCGGCGGCATCGTCGGAGATGTGACTGCTCGAATAAACGTGCCCGACGCCGCGCCGCGTCGGCAAGCCGATATCCCAGATCCAGCCTGACGATTGCGCGGTCGAGATGGTGTGCGAGGCGATCGGCCCGTCCGGATCGTCATGCGGGATTTGCACCGCCAGCGCCGTGTCGCAAAACAGGGTGTCGCTGCAACTCTTGAACGGCACGTCGAGCGTCTTGCCGATCAGCAGCGCGGCAAAGCCAGTGCAGTCGATGAACAGATCACCCGCGATCTCGCCCGCTTGTTCGGTGACGACGGCAAGGATGTCGCCATTTTCGGCCTGCGTCGCATGCTGGACATCGGCGAGCACATGGCGAACGCCGAGCGTTTCGCAGCAGTGCCGCTGGAGAAACCCTGCGAATTTCCCGGCGTCGAGATGATAGGCGTAGTTGGCGAGCGCCTCATATTCGGGGGTGGCGATCGTCTTGGGGGCAAGCCCGTCATCGCACAGCCGCCCTTGCGGCGAGACCATGTCGCAAAAGCTTTGGCCATGGCCATCGGCCAGCCAATGCGGCGCAAGATTAACCCGCGAGAAACTCTGCGGCAGCATTAGCGGATGATAATAGCCTTCGTCAGGAGCGCCGGTGGTCCAGCGGGCGAAGCGCGCGCCTTGTTTGAACGATGCGTTGCATTCGCGGAAAAAATCGCTTTCCGACACACCGATTTTGGAAAGCGTCGTGCGCAGCGTCGGCCAAGTGCCTTCGCCAACCCCGATGATCGGCGTTCCTGGGGATTCGATCAGCGTGACCGAAAAGCCCTCTGCCATCCGGCTGCGATGCCGCGCGGCGATGATGCCGGCCGTCAGCCAACCAGCCGTCCCGCCACCGACGATAACGATGTTTTTGACGCTCTGCATCGCTCCCGACTACCAAAAATGGGGGGGTGCCGATACGGCACCCCCGAGGTGGCAGAGACTAGAAGCGGAAGCGCGCGCCGGCCAGATAGCGCCGTCCATAGTCGAACACATCGAGCAACTGATTGTCGAAGCGGCCGTGGGTGCTTTGCTGGTTGTTGTTGACGTTCTGGACTTCGCCAAACACGCTGAAGTGCTTGTTGATGTCATAGCTCGACGACAGATCGAGCTGCAGGCTCGAATTGACGAAGGTCGGCTCGGCCCCGAATTGTCCGGTATTCTGGTTCTGGCCGAACTGGAGCAGATATTTGTCGCGCCAGTTGAGCGCCGCCCGGAACTGGAAGCCGTGCTTGTCGTAGAAGCCAACGAAATTCGCCGAATTGGCCAGGCCGGTCACGGCAAAACCGGTCTGCGAGATGTTGGTCGGGTCATACGGCTTGTTGGTATCGACAAAGGTGGCGTTGGCGGTGAAGCCGAAGCCCGATTCGCCGAACACCTGCTGCCACGCAACCTCAACCCCGCGCACCGTCGCGTCGGGTCCGTTGACCTGTTGCGTCACCGCGAAGTTGGCGAGCTGCCCGGTGGTCGGATCGACCACACCGTTGATGGACTGCCGCGTCACGCCGCCAACGATGAAGTTGCTGACGTTCTTGACGAAGAAATCGACCGAAACGTACGAATTGCGCTTGTAATACCATTCGGCCGCGACGTCGAAATTGTCCGACAGATACGGCTTGAGGTTGGGGTTGCCGCCGCTTGCCGTCAGCGCGTTGACGCGCTGGCCGCTGCCGACGTTGAGCACCGGCGACAGCAGGTTGAGCGCCGGGCGCGTCAGCGTACGCGAGGCGTCGAAGCGCAGCTGCAGCCGGTCGGTGACTTCAAGCCGCGCGTCGAGGGTCGGCAGCAGGAACGAATAGCTGCTCTTGCTCGACACCGTCTGCACCGGCGTATAGCTCGACACCGTCAGCAGCGTCGGATCGGCGCTGCTGGTGCTGAGCACCAACGGCAGGCGTCCCTGGCCGATCGAGGTCAGATGCGTGTTCTCGTTCCGCACGCCCGCGTTGAAGTGGAACGGCATGCTGCCGATATCGGCGGTGAAATTGACACTCATGTAGAGCGACCAGGTCTTTTCGCGAACGTCCTGGATGCTGCCGGGGTCGACCGCTTCGTCAAAGGTTCCGGTAAAGCCTGTCACGCCCGAATAGTTATAGCCGGGGATGTTCTTGGTCTGCGGGTTGCCGAGGCTGGTCAGATAGTTCTGATAGGCGATCGGGTTGAACATGATCAACGACGGCGGCAGCGAGCCCTGGAAACCGGGGATGAAGTTGTTGGTCGAGATCGTGCCCTGATACAGGCTGCTTGGCAGCGGCGCGATGCCACCACCCTGCGCGGACGGTGTGCCGTAGCCGGCATAGGCCTGCCAGAAGTTGTTGGTGAAGGTGCTCTGGTTGCTGAGCTGGAAGCGGTCCTCGATATACTGGCCGCCGGCCTTGATCGTCAGATTGTCCTGATGCCAGGTCGCGTTGAAGCGCGCTTGCTTCAGGGTATCGGTGTTGCGCTGGGTCTGGTTGACGGTGACATGCGACCCGATCAGCGCCGGATTGGCGAAATCTGCGGCGGTGCCGTTGGGCCCAAAGGCGGTCAGCACCGGAATGGCGTTGCTGCTGTTGCCGAGAATTTGCAGCCCGGTCGTCGTGCCGAGCGCGCCACCATAGCCGATATCGCCATTCTGGCTGCCGATATTGCCGTCCGGATTACGCCAGCTCTGCGCGTAATTGAGATCGCCTTCGAGCGTCAGATGTTCGGTTGCGTCCCATTTCACGTTGCCGCCAATGGCGTTGGTCTGCAGCACTTCGGTGTTGATTGCCGAGGTGAAGTCGGTTGGTGAGCCGGTCTGCGTGAAGTTGGTGGTCTGCCCGTTCTTGTCGAGCTCGACGTTGCGCAGCGCGCCTTGGTTGAACCACACGCCGAAGCCGTAAATGTCGGTGACGACCTTCTGCCGCGAGAAATTGTCGTCGATCGTGACCATCACATCGTCCGACGGATGCCATTGCAGCGCGATGCGCCCGTCATAGCGTTCGTCCTTGGTGCGGTCCTGCTCGTAAACATATTGCTGCGGGAACCAGCCGACCACCGTCTGGCGATTGCGGGCGTCGGCATAGGCGGCGCTTTTGGAGTCGCTGGTTGGCGAGCAACTGGTCGCAGTGGTGCCCTTCAGCTGGCACGGCGCGTAATAGCCGCCCTCCCAGCCGTTCACGCCGACGCGGTTGGTGTTGGTATCGCGGCGCGTGTAGATGAAGTCGGCCAGCACGCCGAGCGTGCCATTGGCGAAGGTGTCGCTCAGCAGCACGCCGCCGGTCGGAACGATCTTGCCCGAGCGATCCTGGATCGAGCCCGCAATGCTGGTCGCCAGACGGAGCCCCGGATGATCGAACGGCTTGGGGAATTCGACATTGACGGTCGCGCCGATCGAGCTCGAGGTCAGCGCTACGTCGGGCGTCTTGAGGACGCTCAAGCGGCCGATGAAATCGGAACCGACGGTCGAGAAATCGATCTGGCGGTTGCCGGTCGCGGTCGAGATACGACGACCATCATACAGTGTGGTGTTGAAGTCGCCGCCAAAGCCGCGGACGGTGATGCCGGTGGCTTCGCCGCGTGCGCCCGAACGCTGGATCGACACGCCCGGCAGGCGCTGCAGCGAGGCCGCGACGTTCGAATCGGGGAATTTGCCGATGTCTTCGGACGAGATCGCGTCGACCACGCCGGTGGCCGAACGCTTGATGTCGAGGTTGCGCTGGAGCGAGCCGCGCAGACCCGTGACGATAATGTCCTGGCTGACCTCCTCGGGGGTGGCGGTGTCGGTCGCCGGTCCAGCCTGCGGCGTTACCACTTGCGTGGTCTGGATATTTTGGGCGTCGCTGGTTTGCGCTGCAGCCGGGTCTGCCAAAGCGAGCGCGAGCAAGCTCGGAGCGCCAATCAGGATAAATTTGCGCCGGCGTGAGCCTGATGAAGCGCTAATGCCGCGTGCGGTCATGTACGTCACAATCCCCTCCCTCTTGAACTATCATTATTATTCAGTGGCTTGACCCAAAACTCTCGGCGTCGGGGAAGCCACTTGCACTGCTGCCGGTATTGTCCGACATATCGCGCTGGAGAGATTGTTATCGCTACCAGAGACGCTGCGCAATGGTATTTGTCGGTGTAATGCGAAAAAACAATCAACCCACTTGGCCAGATGCGGGTGCGCCGCTTATGCCTGTCGGACGACCGTGAGCAGCGGCGCGAGATGTTGGAGAGGACGTGGATGGCGACGCTTGAGGTCTTGAGTACCGATCATCATGCCGGGTTGCGGCTTGGTCCGCCGCTGTCCGCCGACCGTCATTTCGTGCAGATTGTCCTCGATGAATTCGAGTCGGTTGCGGCGCGATTTCCGATCCTGTTTACCAAGCATCCGGAAACCGGGGCCTTTTATGCCGGCGCGTTGCTGGGCCTGAAGCCCGGTGAAAATATCGCCGCCGGTTCGGGCGATGGAGCCGCTGTTGACCGCCTGTTCGATCTGGTGCGGCAGGGCTTCTTTATCTCCGGCGATCATATTGCGATCGATCCGGCGCACACCCGATTTGTGCGCGCGGGCGGGCAACCGGTGTTCGACGACGGGGGAACGCCCGCTGTGGCGCTGCGACGCGTCCAGAGTGCGTTGAGCCAGTTGCACGCGGGGTTGCCGCAGACCGAGCAGTTCCTCAAGCGGCTGCTTGCGCTGAAACTGGTGGAGCCGATCGACCTGTCGTTCCGCTTCGACGATGGCGAACGACTCGCGTTGGAGGGGCTCTATACGATCAGTCGCGATGCGCTGGCCGAACTGGACGACGCGGCAGTGATCGACCTGTTTCGACAGGGCGATCTCGCGCTGGCGCATGCCGTGCTTGGGTCGCAACACCACATTTCCAGGCTCGCGCACCTGCGCAACGATCGCCTTGTTGGCGGATGACAGCGCTCGATTCGCCGCGTCTGCGCACCCTTGACGGTGGCGCGTTGGACCGCGACCGGTTCCTGCGCGATATTGCGGAGCCCTGCGCGCCCGTCGTGCTGCGCGGTGTGTGTCGCCACTGGCCGGCCTATACGGCGCAGGCGCAATCGCACGCGGCGCTCGTCGCCTATCTGGCGGGCTTCGCGGTCGACCGCGCGGCCGAGATGTTCGTCGGCGACCCTGCGATCGGTGGACGATATGATTATGCTGATGGGTTGAGCGGGTTTACCTTTTCGCGGGAAAGCGTGCAGTTCGGCGAGGCGCTGCGACGGATCGCGGCGGCTGCCCAGTCTCCGTCAGAACCGTCAATCTATGTCGGTTCGCTGCCGACGGATGACTATCTTACTGGTTTTTCTACCGAAAATGCCCTGACGATGTTGTCGCCGGATGTCGCGCCACGGATCTGGCTCGGCACCGCGTCGTCGGTCGCTTGCCATTATGATACGTTCGACAACCTTGCCTGCGTTGTGGCCGGGCGGCGGCGTTTTACGCTCTATCCCCCCGATGCGATTGCGGACCTGTATGTCGGGCCGATCGATCATACGCTGGCCGGGCAACCGGTCAGTCTGGCCGCCAGTGCGCCGCCGGGCGATGGGCGCTATCCGGCCTTCGCCAACGCCCGCGCGCGCGCGATCACCGTCGATCTGGCACCCGGCGATGCGCTGTATCTGCCGAAGCTGTGGTGGCATTCGGTTGAAGCGACCGCGCCTTTCAACGTGCTGGTGAATTACTGGTGGGATGGCTTTGCCAGCGGTCCGGACGCGCCGCACACCGCGATGCTGCTCGCGATGATCGCGATTGCCGAGCGCCCGGCACCCGAGCGCGCGGCATGGCGGGCGTTCTTTGACCATTATGTCTTTCGCCCCGATGGGCATCCGCTCGCGCATCTGCCGGAACAGCAGCATGGTATCCTGGGGCCACTGCGCAGCGGCAATTATGGGCGGATCCGCGCGCTGGTGATGCGGCTGCTGCGCGGCGGGTGAGAAAGCGGCGGGAAAAGGCGCGGCGGGGAATTGACGCGCGTTTGCTTTAGACAGACAAGACGGCGAGTCGCGACGACGCGATATCGGCCTAATGGGGTGTGGGAGAGAGATATGCGATCGCATCGGCAGCTAAGCGCGCTGTGGCGTGCAGCGCGCGTTATAGGCGCGGGCACGGCCACCTTGATGTTGGGCGCGATGCCGGCAATCGGGCAAGTGCCGACGCACGTGCCGCCGCCGGTTGCCGGTGCTCCGACCGTGACGATCGAACGGATCAAAGTCCACGCCCCCACCATCGTCGGCAATCTCGAAGGCGATTCGGCGGACCGCGACGTCCTGGTGATGCTGCCGCCAGGCTATGCCGCCAACCCGAAGCGGCGTTACCCGGTGCTCTACGCGCTCCACGGGTATTCGATCGGTGCCGAGCAATGGACCCACGAAATCCATGTGCCGCAGACGATCGAGGGCGCGTTCGCCACGGGTGTGCCCGAGATGATCGTGGTGCTGCCCGATTCGAAAACGCTGCATAACGGATCGATGTATTCGAGTTCGGTCACCACCGGCGATTTCGAGACCTTCATCGCGCGCGACCTGATCCATTATGTCGACGCGCATTATCGCACGATCGCCGACCGGCGCAGCCGCGGGCTCGTCGGGCATTCGATGGGCGGTTACGGTACCGCGCGGATCGGGATGCGGCATCCCGACATGTTCGGCGCGATCTATATGATGAGCCCGTGCTGCCTGTCGCCGCGCGATCCCGGCCAGATTGACCCCAAGGCCGCCGCCGCGCTGGAGGCCATCCATAGCCGCGAGGAAGCCACCGCGCTGCCCTTTTTCGGGCGCGCGCAATTCGCCACCGCCGCCGCCTGGTCGCCCAACCCGCAAAATCCGCCCTTCTTCCTCGATTTGCCGACCAAGAATGGCGTCGTGCAGCCCGAGGTGCTGGCGAAATGGGCGGCGAACGCGCCGCTTGCCTTTGTCGACCAATATATCGGCAATTTGCGCCAGTATCGCGCGATTGCGATCGATGTCGGCGACCAGGACGGTCTCAAGGAGGACGCCGCCAAACTCCACGCGACGCTGGACCGTTATGGCGTCGCCAACAGCTTCGAACTGTACCACGGGACGCATGTCAGCGATGTCGCGGTCCGCTTTCAGGACTATGTCATGCCCTTCTTCGGCAAGAACCTCGTGACCAAGGCGGCGCGCTGATGCGCAGTGCGCGCATGTTTCTGCGGGGCGGTGCGGCGCTGCTCGCCGCGACGGTTTCGAGCGTGCCCGCGATCGCGCAGTCCGACGATCTCGCGCCGAGCGGGCGGTGGAGCGCCTATAGCGCGGGTGCGGCGCAAGTGCCGCCAATGGGGTGGAGCAGCTGGAACGCCTTTTACGAAGATGTCAGCGAGGAAAAGGTGCTCGCCTCGGCCCAGATCATCGTCGATTCAGGGCTGGCGGCGAAGGGCTATCGCTATATCGACGTCGATGATGGCTGGTGGCTCCAGCGCCGCGCGCGCGACGGGCGGATGGTCATCCGCACCACGACCTTTCCCTCGGCCAAGGGAGCGGGGCCGGGCGGTGACACCAGCTTCCGCCCCTTTACCGACCGGCTCCATGCGATGGGGCTCAAGGCCGGCATCTATTCGGATGTCGGGCGCAATACCTGCGGGCAGGCGTTCACCTCGACCATGGCCAACATGCCCGAGGGCACGCTCGCCGAGCGCGAGGTCGCGCTCTACGGCCATGTCGACCAGGATATCGCGCTCTACTTCAAGGAATGGGGCTTCGATCTGATCAAGGTCGACGGCTGCGGCATCCGCGCTTTCCCGGCGAGCGATCCGCGCGTGAAGGCGGGCCAGTATCGCGCGCTCGCACCGCTGGTCGATGTTGAATCGGTCGGGCGCAGCGACATTGCGGCAGTGCGCGGGCTGTATGAAGAGGTCGGGCGGGCGCTCAAGCGCTACAACCCCGATAATGACTTCCTCTATTCGATCTGCCTGTGGGGCGCGGCCGACGTTCGCGCCTGGGGCAAGGATGTCGGCAATATCTCGCGCACCAGCGAGGACATTTCGCCAAGCTGGTCGCGGATGCTGCACAATTTCGACAGCGTGTCGCGCCGCGCGCTCTATGCGCATCCGGGATCGTGGAACGACCCCGACATGCTGTTCATCGGCACCGGCGATTTCGATGCGGCGCACAGGACCGAGGCGCGGACGCATTTTTCGCTGTGGGCGATGGCGAATGCGCCGCTGTTCATCGGCTATGACTTGCGCAAGGCCCCGCCAACGATGCTGGCAATCCTCGGCAACGCCCGGATCATCGCGCTCGACCAGGATCCCGCCGGCAATCAGGCTGTGCTGGCGTTCGATACCGACGACGTGCAGATCCTCGTCAAGGCGCTGGCCAGCGGCGACAAGGCGGTGGCGATCTTCAACCGCACCGCGTCGCCCGCGCAGGCGGTGCTGACGGCCGACCATCTCAAATTCACCGCTGACGGCGACGTCACGCTCGACGATCTGTGGGATGGTGGCACGACGCACTTCCGCGGCGAGACCAAGCTCGCGCTCGCGCCGCATCAGACGCTTGTGTTCACCGCGCACGGTACCCGGCAATTGCCCGGCGGTCTCTATCTGTCGGAACAGCCGGGCAGCGTGAATCCGGCGGTGGATGGCGTCATCGTCCCCGAGCACGAACCGCTGATCCACCGCGGCATCCTGCCGTGGCGCGGGACGCGCGGCGATGGCGACCACCCGCGTTATGGCGGCTGGGGCGGGGCGCAGGCGGATGGCACGCCTTATGGTGAGACGCTGCAAGTGGCGGGACGGCGCTTCACCACCGGGATCGGCGTGCTCGCCAATTCGCGGCTCGAAGTGCGCAATACGGGCTTTGCCCGCTTCTCGGCGCTGGTCGGCGTCGACGATTCGGCGCGTGACCGCAGCCAGCCGGTGCGCTTCGCGGTCTATGGCGATGGCAAGTTGCTCGGCCAGTCGGCACCGATGCGGTACGGCGACGCGGCCGCGCCGCTGTCGGTCGATGTGCGCGGCGTCACGCTGATCGAGCTCGTCGCGCGCACCGCGACGCCGATGCGCTTCCCCGATCCGGTAAGCTGGTCCGAGGCAGCGCTGACACGCTGACCCCGGCGCGGTCAGCTGGCCATCGCGCTTTGCGTGTCTTCCAGCGCGAGTTCGACCAAACGGCGCATTGCCGCGCTGGCGGCGTCGGGGTCGCCTGCGGCAATCGCGTCGTAAACGAGGACGTGATCGGGGATCGGGTTGCGCGGCAGCGCGCGCAGGCGTTGCTTGAACTGCGTTGTCCAACTGACCGCTGCGCCGATCGAGGCGCTGAGCACCACCAATGCATCGTTGCGGGTCGCACGCAGGATCGTATCGTGAAACTGCCGGTCGGCGGCGCGGCCGAGATCGGTTGCCAGCGAATGCCGCCGCATCGCGGCCAGCGCTTCCTTCATGCGTTTGAGTTCGCTGCGGTCGCGCTTGACGGCGGCCATCCCGGCGGCGGCAGGCTCGATGATCAAGCGCAGTTCGAACAGGCTGCGCACCAGCTGGGGATCGGGTTCACCGGCAAAGGCCCAGCCGAGCACATCGGGGTCGAGCAAATTCCAGCGATCGCGCGGGAGCACGCGCGTTCCCGCTTTTGGTCGGCTTTCGACCAGTCCCTTGGCAATCAGCGCCTGGATGCCTTCGCGATAGGCGCTGCGCGATACGTCGAGCGATTCGGCAAAGACGGTCTCGCTGGAAAGCGTTTCGCCCGGGGCATATTTGCCCGACAGGATCGCCACGCCGAGTTTGTGGGCAATGGCCCCGCGCAGCCGCCGACCCTTGCCGCGCGGGGAGCGCGTTGGCGGCTCGCTGTCGATTGCGGATCCGGCCTCTTCAGCCAGGGAGAGGGAATGTTCGATCGTCACAGCGCCGGACTCTAGCAGCAGCCAGTCGTGACGGAAACTGCGACTATCGTAGGACGGCTTTCCGCAAAGACCGGTGGCACGCTCCGCTACGGTCGCTTGAAGGCCCAGCGGCCGACGACGCTGGCGGGGTCGAACGGGGCCAGCGCGGGGGTGCTGGCTCCTACGGCAATCAGCGCGCGCGACGGGCCTTGTCCCGTCACCTTCGGCGTTATCCGGTAGGTGCCGTCGGTGAGTTGATCGATCCGCCACAATTGCTCGGGTGCGTCGGTGAAGGTCGGCACGGTTGTGACCGTGTCCCCCGACACCGCGAGCGCGCGGCCGGTGCCCGCGATGACGATGCTATAATATGGCGCGCCGAAATAGCCGCCCGCCCCGGCGACGGGCGTGACCGTCCATTGCTGATGCGGCCGGATCATATAATCGCCAAGGTCGACCTTGATTGGCCCGCTTGGCCAACTCGCCTGATCTTCTCCAAGCGTCTGGTTCGCAATCGGGCTGACCGGCGTGTTCGGTGGGGCAAAGAAACTGCGGCGCGCATCGAAGGCGATGCGGGTGTCGTCGACGGCAAGCTCCAGTGCGCCGCCACTGCGCTGCGATTCGATCTCATATGTTCCGGCCGCAAGATTTTCGCCGCCGACCGGCCAGCCATCTTTCCAGAGCAAGGGCTCGATCGCGAGCACGCTGCGCCCGCTGCGATCCATGTCGGCTTCATAGTGCATCGAGAACTTTTCGAGTCCATCGCCAAGGTCGACCAGGCCGAAATGGCCGGCCCCATAGCGCCGCCCGCGCCCCGCCACGACCAGCTTCCCGCCGCCTTTCAGCAGCGGTACGCCCATATGGTCGACGAACGGGCCGGTCGGCGAACGCGAGCGCCCGACGCGAATGTTGTACGACGAATTCGGCCCGTCGCAGCACGTGCCATGCGTTCCCAGCAGATAGTAATACCCGTCGCGGTACAGCAGCGCGGTCGCTTCCATGTCGATCGCGATATCGACCGGTTGGTTGCCCGCACGCCGGGCACCCGTTGCGGGATCGAGCTCGACCATGCGGATATAGCCGAAATAGGTGCCATAGCTCAGCCACAACCGCCCATCGGCGAGCAGGAAGGCGGGATCGATCGCGTCGGCATCTTCGATGCCGTTGCTTTCCGCTACGACGCCGACCTCATGATATCCGAACGCTGGGGAGCTCGGGTCAAGCGAATGGGTCCACATCACCTTGATCTGGCTGGCATGGCCGCCATTCATCCCGCCGCCGCCGACCGCATAGGCGACGTAATAGCGATCGCCGATGTGGATGATGTCGGGCGCGACCCCGCCGCCGGGACGCACGCCACCGCTATGCCAGGTCCAGCCATCTTCGGACACGAGGCCACCGCGACCGGTGCCGAACGTATAATATTTCCCGTCCGACAGCGCGATCGTGGAGGGATCATGGATAATGGGCTCGCCCCCCAATTGGGCAGCGGCGGCACCCGGCAGTGCGAGCAGGGCCGACAGGACGGCAATCGCAGCGTACTTCATGGTCTCTCCAACGGGATCGCGCGCGTTCAAGCGAAGTCGGGGCTATTTCAGGTCGATCGTGAGGTCGCGGACTGGTCGCCCGTCGGCATCGACAAAGCGGACGCAAAAGTCACTGAGCCCAGGGCCGTTGATGACCGCGCCGCGGATGATGTTGCGCCCTTTGTGCAGCGTGAGCGGTTGCGATACGCCATCGTCCATCACCATCCGGCGGTCGCCGTACAGGCCGACGGCTTCGGTGCCATTGACCCACCACATCGATGCCGCGTTCGAGCCGACCGCGAGCCGCACATTGTGCATGTCGCGTGGGCTGTCGACGACGGTTATCGCATGGAAGATCACACCATAAACCGGCTTGCCGAGACTCTGCGCGAAATTGAACAGCTTCACATCGAACAAGCGCGCATCGAGCGCGTGCCAGCGCAGCGGCTCCGGCGTCTTGATCAACGCACCATCGCGCGGCACGGCCTCGGTGCGGCCGGGGAAATCGCTCAGCGCCGCGCGCACATAGCTTTGCGTGAAACCGATATTGCTGCGGTTTGGCTTGACGATCGGTTCCAGCAGCAGCCAGCGTTGCAGAAAGCCGTCGGCGTCGGGGGCCAGCGGCGCACTCGTCGGCGCGGCAAAATAGGGCTCGAAACTCGGTGCAGGCGCGGGTGCCTGTTGCGCCAAGCCGGCGGTCAACGGCGCGACGACGCTCATTGCCAATACGATCGCGATCTTGGTCGGTTTCATGGTTTCGTCGCTCCCGTGCCGCTTGCGCCTGCCGCGCCGCCGTCCTGCAGGCGTGTCAGCAAGCCGTTCATGTCGAGCCACCGGACGAAGGCGTCGAACCACTCGGTGCTCGTCGTGTTTGCTTTGCCAAGGCCGAAGCCGTGGCCGCCCTGGCCGTACAAATGAAATTCGACGGGCCGCCCTGCCTGCTGCCAGGAATCGATCAGGCCGAGCCCTTTGCGCGCGAACAGCGGGTCGTCGGCGGCGAGCACCGCGAACAGTGGCGGGGCATCGGGGCGAACGCGGACCGCCTCCATCGAGCCGTAGATCGGCGCGAGGAACGCCGGGTGCAGCTCGGGGGCGGTGAGCGCGGTGGCCATCGTCGTCATTGCCCCTGCCGAAAAGCCCATCATCCCGATGCGGGCGGGATCGACCCGCCATTCGCGGGCGTGCGCACGGATCAGCGCGAAGGCGGCGCGCGCGTCGGCGATCGGCTCGGCCAGCCCGGCGGCGGCGTCCTCGGGGCGCAGCCGCGACGTGGGACGTCCGGCACCTGCGAACATCGCCGCCACCGCCTGCTCGAAGTCGGGCATAGCGGCGGGGGTTGGCTTCAGGCGGTATTTCAGCACGAAGGCGGCGATCCCGTGATCGGCGAGCGCACGCGCGACGCGCCACCCCTCATTCTCCATCGACAGCATCAGGAAGCCGCCACCGGGTGCCACGATCACCGCCGCGCCGGTCGCCTTGGCTGGATCGGGGAGGAAGGGCGTCAGTGTTGCCGTGCTGACGTTGCGCGTCATCGCCACGCCATATTGACGGAACCACGCCTCTGGTGCCGTCGCGCCCGCGACTCCTCCGGTGTCGAGCCGGATTGCAGAGGGTTCGGCCGGGGCTACAGTCGGCACCATGCGCGCGTCCTGCGCCATAGCGGGGGCGGCCAGCAGCAACGCCACTCCGCACAATGCGGCGCGACCCGCGCCATGCGATGCGAACCAAGCACGACGTCGATCAACGGATCGCCCCACTCCGGTCATCCGGTCTTCTCCCGATCGCCCGGCCTTTTGCTGGCCGGAGCTTCTTGTTTTCGCCGATTGTGCGGCGCGCGCGTTTATGGATCGTTCGGCATTGCTAGACGGCCGGTCGTTCGGCGGTCAATAGTCCGACAAAATATTTACCAGCGCCTTGCCAATGCGGGCATCGGCACCGCACACACGGTTCGGGCTTGGACGAAGCCGCATGGGGAGAGCGATGATGTCATCAAGCGACGCGTTCGCAGCCGTCAATCGACGCGAGACGCTGGCGGCGGGGCTCGCGATTGCGGCGTCACCGACGCTGCTGGCGGCGAAAGCGAGCGACGCGAGCAGCGACCTGCGGCTTTGGTATCGGCAGCCTGCGGGAGCCTGGACCGAGGCGCTCCCGGTCGGCAACGGACGGCTGGGCGCAATGGTGTTCGGCCGCGTCGCGCAGGAGCGGCTTCAGCTCAACGAGGACACGCTATGGGCGGGTGCGCCCTATGATCCGGACAATCCCGAAGCCTTGGCGGCGTTGCCGGAGGTTCGAGCGTTGCTCGCCGCCGGACGCTATAAGGATGCGACGGACCTGGCTTCTGCAAAAATGATGGGCAAACCGCCCGCCCAGATGCCGTATGGCACGCTCGGCGATGTGCTGCTGACCTTCGCTTCCGCGCACGTCCCGACCGTCTATCGGCGCGAGCTCGACCTCGCATCGGGCATCGCCACAACCGAGTTCGAAACCGCGGACGGCCGTTACCGGCGCGAGGTGTTGGCATCGGCCCCCGATCAGGTGATCGTGATGCGGCTGGAAGCGGAAGCCGGCACGCTCGACTTCGATCTGGCTTATCGCGCTCCGCGTGCGATCAGCACGCCGCGCGCGCAATTCTCCGAGGGGGCGACACCCCAGACCACGCGGCCGACCGAGTGGATGCAGCGCGAGGATGCGGAGCGGCCCGGACCGGACGTGACGATCGCTGCCGATGGCGCGCATGCCCTGCTGGTGACCGGATCGAACGAAGCCGCGCTCGGCGTGCCTGCAGGGTTGCGCTACGCGCTGCGCGTGCAGGCGGTGGGGGACGGCGTCATCATCGCGAACCAAAAGGGCATAACCGTGTCCGGCGCGCGCAGCGTGACCGTGCTGATCACCGCCGCGACCAGCTATCGCAGCTATAGCGATACCGGCGGCGATCCGGTTGGCGCGGTGCGTGCCGCTGGTCGGGCGGCCGAACGAAAGGGCTACCCCGCGTTGCGACGGTCGCATGTGGCGGATCATGCGGCGCTGTTCGGCGGGGTGAAGATCGATCTGGGCACCAGCCCGGCGGCGGCGTTGCCAACCGACGCGCGCATTGCGGCGGGCGCGACCGCGGTCGATCCCGCGCTGGCGGCGCTGTATTTGCAGTATGGCCGCTATCTGCTTATCGCCTCGTCGCGACCGGGCAGCCAGCCGTCGACGCTGCAGGGCATCTGGAATGAGGGGACGACACCGCCCTGGGGCAGCAAATACACCATTAACATCAACACCGAGATGAATTATTGGGCAGCCGATCCGGGCGGGCTCGGCCTCTGCGTCGAGCCGCTGGTGCGGATGGTCGAGGATTTGTCCGTTACCGGCGCGCGGACCGCGCGGACTATGTACGGCGCGCGGGGCTGGGTTGCGCATCATAATACCGATCTCTGGCGCGCGACCGCGCCAATCGATGGGCCGTTATGGGGCCTGTGGCCGTGTGGCGGCGCTTGGCTCTGCAACACGCTGTTCACGCATTGGGACTTTGCCCGCGACCCGGCACTGTTGGCGCGGCTATACCCGCTGCTGAAGGGCGCAGCGCACTTCTTCGTCGACACGCTGATCGAGGATCCCAAGGGACGCGGGCTGGTGACCTCGCCCTCGCTCTCGCCCGAAAACGAACATCCGTTCGGATCGTCACTCTGCGTCGGCCCGGCGATGGACCGGCAAATCGTCCGCGACCTGTTCACCAACACGGTGGTCGCTGGCCGCACGTTGGGTCGGGACGGCGAATGGCTCGCCATGCTCGAACAGGTCGGTGCGCGCATTGCGCCCGATCGTATCGGGGCGGGGGGACAGTTGCAGGAGTGGCTCGAGGATTGGGATGCGCACGCCCCCGATCCATACCATCGGCACGTTTCGCACCTTTATGCGGTGTATCCGAGCGCTCAGATCAACGTCCGCGACACGCCTGCGCTGATCGAGGCGGCCAAGGTCAGCTTGCGCCAACGCGGCGATTTATCGACCGGCTGGGCAACCGCATGGCGCATGTGCCTGTGGGCGCGCATGGGCGAGGGCGATCACGCTTACGCGGTGCTGAAAGGATTGCTCGGCCCGCAGCGCACTTATCCCAATATGTTTGACGCGCATCCGCCCTTTCAGATTGACGGAAATTTCGGCGGGGCGGCGGGTATTCTCGAAATGCTGGTGCAGTCCTGGGGCGGCGAACTGCTTTTGCTCCCCGCGCTGCCAACGGCATGGCCCGACGGTTCCATCGCGGGAGTCCGGGCACGCGGTGGCGTCCGCGTCGATCTGACGTGGCGGCAGGGCCGTGCGACTGCGCTCACGCTTTCGGCACCGGCCGGATCGACGGTGAAGATCCGGCTCGGCACCGAGCGCTTTGCGGTAACGATCCCGGCCTCTGGCCGCTATGCGCGACGCTGGGCTTAGCCCGGGACTTTTGCCTTCAGTTCTTCTCGATCGTGACTCGCGCCGCCTTGCCCGGTGCCGCGATGGTGAAGCGCAGCGTCTGTGCCGACACGTCGCTTTCCGCACCGAGCGACGCTCCGTTTTGCGTCACGCGGCCCGGGCCTTGCCAGCCGTGCAGCGTCACCGCAATCTGCTTCCACCACGGCGCAAGCGACCCTTCTTTGCCATCAAACGTAACGGTGACGCCCGCCGCAGTAGCGGCGCAGCGCACGGTCTGACGGAAGAACGCGCCGCGTTGATAGCCAAGCGTGGTGCCATCGTCCTCATACAGCGTACCGCTGCACTCCCCGCCGGGATAAATGTCGAGCATCAGCGGCCCTGACGGCGTTTGCGCGGTGCTCTGGACGAGCGGCTGGCGCGGCAGGATCGTTCCGGCGCGGACGAACACGGGCAAGCGATCAAGCCGTGGCGTTTCGAGCACGCGCTCGCTTTTGGCGTGTTCGGTCGGCACGGCTTGGGTTGCCGACTGGATCGGACCGGTGGTGGCCGCTTCGGGCGTTCCCGCGCGCAGGCCGGTCCAATAGTCGTACCAGCCCCCGGCGGGGAGGCAGACATCGTAGGTTTGCGGCGATTCCGGGCTGGGCGGCGGCGCGATCAGCAGCGCCTTGCCGAGCGTGAAGGCCATCGACTGGTTGCAGCCCATGCTCGCGGCGCTTGGGTAATCGTAGAAGACCGGGCGCACGATCGGGTCGCCGAAGCGGCTGTTCTGGTCCGCCAGCGCATAGAAATACGGCATCAGGCGATAGCGCTCCTCGACGAAGCGGCGGCGGATCGCGAGGTGATCGGGGCCATCGACCCACGGCTCGACACGCGGCGTGCCGGTCGCGCTATGGTCGCGGAAGACCGGGGTGAAGGCACCGATCTCGAACCAGCGGGTGAGCAAATCGGGGCTCGGGCCGCCCGCAAAGCCGCTGACGTCGGCGGCGCTATAGGCAAAGCCCGACAGGCCAAGATTGATGATCTGCTGCACTGACAGTTTCAGGTGATCCCAGGTCGCGCTGTTGTCGCCGGTCCAGGTGACGGCATAGCGCTGCCCCCCGGCATAGCTGGCGCGCGTCATCACGAAGGGGCGCTCATTGGGGCGTAGCTTCAGCAGTCCGTCATAGGTCGCGCGCGTATTCTGCATGCCATAGACATTGTGGATCTCGCGGTGGTCGCCGGTGCGGGGCGCGAAATCGTCACTGGCGATGCGGTGGACGGTGTCGAGCGGCATCGTCTTGGTCGGCGTGTTGAAGATCGCCGGTTCGTTCATGTCATTCCAGAAACCGGCAATGCCGTCCTCAAGGAAGCCCTTGTACAATGTGCCCCACCACGTCCGCGACTTGGTTTGCGTGAAGTCGGGGAAGACCGACGCGCCGGGCCACACCGGCGCGACATAATCAGTGCCATCGGGGTTTTTGACGAATTCGTCGCCGCGTTTGCCGCTCGTATACGGCGCATAGCCAGTCTCGACCTTGGCGATATGCAGATCGGTGATCGCGACCAGCTTGATCCCTTGCGCCTTCATGTCGGCGGTCAGTTTGGGCAGATCGGGGAAGGTTGTGGGGTTGGTGGTGAAGGGCCGGTTGCGGTCCTGATAGTCAATGTCCATCCAGATCACGTCGGTCGGCACGCGATCCGCGCGCAAATGGCGCGCGATCTCGCGGATCTCGTCGGCGGACATGTAGCTGTAGCGCGACTGCTGATAGCCAAGCGCCCATTTCGGGGCGAGCGGGGCATGACCGGTGAGATCGGCATAGCGCCGCGTGACCTCGGCCAGGCTGGGACCGGCGACGAAATAATAATCGATCGGCCCATCGGGGCCACCAAAGGTCAGCGTATCGGCATCGCGGTGGCCGAAATCGAACCAGGTGCGGTAGGTATTGTCGAGCAGGATGCCGTAACTGCCGCCCGGCGCGCCGGTCGAGAGGAAGAACGGAATCGATTTGTAGATCGGGTCGTCGGCGCTGGTGAAACCGAACGCGTCGGTGTTCCAGTCGACAAATTCCTTGCCGCGCCGGTCGAGGCCGCCGGTCTTGTCGCCAAGGCCGTAGAAATGCTCGGTGATCGGCAGGCTTTTGCGCAGCGTAAAGCTCTTGCCGTCGATCGCGACGGGTGCGGCATCGGCGGATATGACCTTGCCGTCGAGCGTTTCGAAGGTGATTGCGCCGCCCGCACCGATGCGGACGCGCAGGCTGGCGGTGGTGAAGCCGTCTGCGGTCGCCGTTACCGTGGCGCGCGCCTTGCGCTGCTCGGGCAGCACCGCCCAACTGGCGTCTTCGGGATAGGCACCGTCGCGCGCGATGCGGACGCGCACCACGCCGTCGGCGAGCGCAATCAGGCGCATTTTGAGCGCACCCGCCGTCACCTCGACCCCATCGCGCTGCGCGGTCAGCACGGCGGCTTGCGGGGTGGCGGTCGCGGCGGTCGCGCTGAGCGGCAGTGCGGCAGTGGTCAGCAAGGCTGCAAGGATCAGGCGTTTCATCGCGTCTCTCTCAATTTGGTTGACCGGGGAGGTGAGTCAGGTGCGGGCGGAAGTTCAGCGCGCAGCGATCGAGGAAATCGTCGATCTTGAGCATGTCGATCCGCTCGATGTCGGGCCCGGCGGGGACCAGCCGGGCGTCGTCGGGAAACGTGCCGTAACCGGCCATCAGGCAGTGCCAGCTGATCGCGCTGTAATAGCGGCCAATTCCCATTTGCTCGATCAGCGCCGCCATGTCGGCCCCGGTGAACCATGCCGACATCAGCGATTTGAGCGGATCCGACAGCTGCGACAGCGCGCGCGCCTCGGCCCAATAGCCGGTCGGGTCGGTGGCGCGTTGGTTGAGCCGGTAATGCGCAACGATATAATCGCGCACGCCGTCATAGCGCGCGGCGATCGTGTCGTTGAACGGCGCGCTGGCGGCGGGGGTGAAGCCGTTTGCATCGACCGCGTCCAGAAACGCCTCGACCGTCGCCATCACGATGTGCAGCGCCGTTGCCTCAAGCGGTTCGATAAAGCCCTGGGCCAGGCCAATCGCCAGTGCATTGTGCGACCAGCTTTTGGCGACCCGGCCGACGCGCATCGTCAGATGGCGCGCGGTGCCGACGTCGCCCACCCCAAGATGCGCGCGCAATTCCGCTTCGGCCTGGTCGGGCGAAAGATGGCGGCTGGAATAGACATAGCCATTGCCGGTGCGCGTGGTCAGCGGGATGTCCCACACCCATCCGGCGCTGAGCGCGGTGGCGCGCGTCTGGCTGGGCAAGGGTGGCGCTTCGTCGCGCGGCGTGGGCAGGACGACCGCGCGATCGTTGAACAGCGTGTCGGCATAGGATTGAAACGGTACACCGAGCGTCTTTTCGAACAAGATGCTGCGAAAGCCGCTGGCATCGAGGAAGACGTCGCCCGGGATCCGCTCGCCATCGTCGCACAGCAGCGCCGCGATATCGCCGCTCGCATCGCGCTCGACATCGGCGATGGTGCGCTGGAGCCGAACCACGCCCAGCTTGGTCGTCGCATGGTGCCCAAGAAACGCGCCAACCTTGTGGGCGTCGAAATGATAGCCGTAGCTCACTTCGAACGGGAAATTGGCGTCGGGTTGCGGCGCGCAGGCCGCCGCCGCGAGCCGGGCGGGGAGCAGGAACCGATCGGGATGTGCCACCACATCGCGCCCGGTCCGCCGCGCGCGCGTATTGTAGAAGAAATGCGGCGCGGTGTGGCTGTCGAGCGCGGTCGGGAAGGGGTGGTAATAGGCGGTATAACCTGCCCGGTCGGACCAGCCGTGAAAGCCAATGCCGAGCTTATAGGTGGCGTCGCAGGCCGGCATCCATTCGGCCTCGGCAATGCCGAGCCGGTCGAAGAAGTACTTCAATTGCGGGGTCGAGCCTTCGCCGACGCCGACGATGCCGATCTCGGGGCTTTCGACCAGCGTCACCTGCGCGTGCGGCCACCGCTGCGCGATCAGACAGGCGGCCATCCACCCGGCGGTGCCGCCGCCGAGGATGACGATCGCCTTGCCTGCCGCCGCCTGCGTCACGCTCGCAGCACCAGCCCCGAATAGGGCGGGAGCGCAGCGGCGCTCGCGGCGTTCGCACTGAGCAGCACCGCGCCCGTTTGGGCAAGGTCGGATGGCCAACCGCGCGTCGTGTCGCCGAGGTTGAACACGCACAGCAAGCGTTCGCCCGCATCGCGGCGCTCGAAGGCGAGCACCGCATCATCGCTGTGCAGGATGCGGATGTCGCCCTGGCGTAGCGCCGGATGGGCATTGCGCACCGCGAGCACCTGCCGGGTCCAGTGCAGCAACGAGTCCGGATCGGCGTGCTGCTGGTCGGCGGCGAGCGCGCTATGGTCGCCCCCGAACGGCAGCCACGGCGTCTCGCTGCCAAAGCCGAGATCGGGCGCGGTGCCAATCCACGGCATTGGCGTGCGCGCGCCGTCACGCGACAGCGTCATCGGCCAATTGGCGATCGCCTCGGGATCGAGCAGCGCGTCGAACGGAATGTCGACCTGAGTCAGCCCCAATTCCTCGCCCTGATACAGGAAGATGTTGCCACGCAGGCACGCCAGCAACAGCATCTTCATCCGCCCAAAGGCAGGCGCGTGCTCGGGCGTCGTCCAGCGCGACAAGGCGCGCGGGGCATCGTGATTTTCGAAGGCCCAACTCGGCCAGCCGATGCCTGGCGCATCGGGCCAGCGCGCCACCGCGTCGGCGACGAGCGCGGGGGTGAGACGCTCGGCATAGAGGAAGTCGAAGCCATACGCGCTGTCGAGCCGCGTGCCGCCTTTGGTGAACAGCTTCATTTCACGGTCGCTGTCTTCGCCGCCAACCTCGGCCACGGTGAACCCTGCGCCATATTCGTCGAGCAAGGCGCGGATCCGCTCGAGGAAGGGCGGGATATCGGCATGGCCCTGATTGTGCAGCTTGAGCTGGAAATCGAACGGCCGCGTGCGTGCGCGGTTGGTGGCGGGCGCGGGCGGGTTATCGGTCAGCGCGGGGTCGTGCATCGCGAAATTGATCGCATCGAGGCGGAAGCCGTCCACTCCGCGATCGAGCCAGAAGCGCGCGGTATCGAGCAAGGCCTGCTGCACCGCCGGATTGTGCCCGTTGAGCTGCGGCTGCTCCTTCAGGAAATTGTGCATGTAATATTGCTGGCGGCGCGCGTCCCAGGTCCAGGCGGGGCCGCCGAACACCGATTGCCAGTTGGACGGCGGGCTGCCGTCGGGCTTGGCATCGGCCCAGACATACCAGTCGGCCTTGTCGCCCGACCGGCTCGCGCGGCTTTGCTGAAACCACGGATGCTCGTTCGAGGTGTGCGAATAGACCTGGTCGATGATCACGCGCAGCCCCAGCGCATGCGCGCGCGCGATCAGCGCGTCGAAATCGGCCAGCGTGCCGAAGATCGGGTCGACATCGCGGTAATCGGCGACGTCATAGCCGAAATCCTTCATCGGCGAGGTGAAGAAGGGCGACAGCCACACCGCATCGACGCCGAGTGCCGCGACATGATCGAGATGCGCGGTGATGCCGTTCAAATCGCCAATGCCGTCGCCGTTCGAATCGGCGAAGCTGCGCGGATAGATTTGATAGATCGCGGCCCCCTTCCACCACGGCGTCGTGGGCGCGGGATCGGGTTTCGGCTGGGCGGTCGATGGGGTCATGAGGCTCATTCGCTGGGGAGGGCGGCGCAGATGGCATAGCCGAGCGGAGGCAGGGTGATCGAGATGCTACCGGGCCCGGTGGCACGCGCGGGGCAGGCCCCCGCAAGCGTGGTGAAGCCGGCCGAGCGCACACCGATTTCGACATTGGCGCTGACCGGCTGGTTCGACGTGTTGAGCGCGACCAGGATTTCATGCCCGTCATCGGCACCGCGCGTGAAGGCGAGCAGGCCGGGCTTGTCCGATGCGGCGCGCACCACCGTGCGGCCGTGGCGCAACTGGACATGGTCGCGACGGATCTGCGCGAGTTTGGCGATCGTCTGGAAAATCGGGTTTTCGGTCCCGAAATGCGCGGTTGCAGTGGTGGTCGTCGTGCCGATCAGGCGGTTGTCGTTGTAACTGGCAACTTGGCTGCCAAACAGGTCCTCGCGCGCATCCTGGTCGCCGCCATGGCCGGTAAAGCCTTGTTCGTCGCCCGAATAGATCGTCGGCACGCCGCGCGCCGACAGCAGCAGGACATGCGCGAGCGTGAGGCGCTGCAGCCGCTCGACCTCGGTCGCATTGGGCCAGGCGAGATCGAGCATATGCCCGATCCGCCCCATGTCGTGATTGCCAAGGAAGGTCGGCAGGCGCTGCGCAGTGGCGTCGCCGCCTTCGTAGAGGATGTCGCCGTCGATCAGCTTGGCGAAAAGGTCGGTGCCAGCCTTGCCCGACAGCATCGCGCGCGCTGCCGCCTGAAAGGAGAAATCAAGGATTTCGGGAAAGCCGTCGCGGCGGGTATATTGCGCGGTATAACCGGGATCGACGGTCTCCGAATAGACTTCGCCGAAGATCGGGAAATTGGGGATGCCGCGTGCCGCCGCGCGCGCTTGCATCGCCGGGACGAACGCCTGCCAGAATTCGGGATTGACGTGCCGCGCGGTGTCGACGCGGAAGCCATCAATGCCGAAGCGATCGATCCAGCTTCCGTAGATGGCGATGAATCCGGCGACGACGCGCGGGTCCTCGGTCATCACATCGTCGAGCCCGCCGAAATCCCCATAACGCGCGGATTCGCCCGCAAAGGTCGAGTCGCCGCGATTGTGATAATAATGCGGGTCGTTCAGCCAGGCCGGGACTTTGACGGCCTTCTCTGCGGCGGGGACGAAGGGCGTATAGGCATAAGCCGGGTCGGTCAGCCGCGCGAAATTCTCGGGCGTTTGCACGGCATCGCCGGCAAAACCCGGATTGATCGGCAGGCCGTTCACCCCGCCGCGCCGCTGATACGGGTAATCGGCCTTGCTGCGATACGCGCAGGGTTTGCCGACGCATTCGCGATACTGGATCACGTCAGCCGTGTGGTTGGCGATGATGTCCATATAGACCTTGATCCCGCGCGTGTGCGCCGCAGCAACGAACGCGGAAAAGTCGGCATCGGTGCCGAAATGCGGGTCGACTGTAGTAAAGTCGGTGATCCAATAGCCGTGATAACCCGCACTTTCCTGCCCCGGCGCACCCTGGACCGGTTTGTTCTTGAAGATCGGCCCGACCCAGATCGCGGTAACGCCAAGCGCCTCGATATAATCGAGCCGCCGCGTCAGCCCCTTCAGATCGCCACCGTGATAGAAGCCCTTGGCGGTCGGATCATAGCCGGTGGCCAGCCGGTCGCCGGTCAGCCCGCCCCTGTCGTTGGTGGGGTCGGCATTGTCGAAGCGATCGGGCAGCACGAAATAGATGATCTCGTCTTCAGGCGCACGCGTACGCACCTGCTCGATCGGCACCGTCGCCGGACCAGCCAGCGCGAGGAGCAGCGCGGCGGCGATGCTCATGCCGTCACCGGCTGCGGCGCGGCGCAGTGGCGCGCGATGAAATCGGCATGGCTCGGCATCTGGGCGACCTCGCGCGCATTGAGTTTGGCGATCGTGTCCATGAATTCGGCGAGGTCGCTCGCCGGGATCGCATCGGCGAGCGGGTGATGGCCGGTCGGCAGCACGCCTTGCCCAGCGAACACCTGCAACCAGCCGACCTCGGTGAACAGTTCCTCATGCTCGCGCGTGATGTGGCCGTTGCCGCGCCACAGGTCGATCTTGGCGGTCAGCGTTTCGGGTAACTCCATGTCGCGGCACCTCTGCCAGAACGGCTCGCTGCGCGCGTTGGCGGCGTAGTGCAGGATGATGAAGTCGCGAATGCGCTCATATTCGAAGTCGCTTTGGCGATTGAATTCGACGCGGTCGGCCTCGGCGATGGTGCGGCCGGGCAGGAGTTTCATCAGTCGCGCAATCGCCGACTGGATCAAATGGATGCTGGTCGATTCGAGCGGTTCGAGGAAGCCACCGGCGAGGCCGATCGCAACGACATTGCGGTTCCACAGCTTGCGGCGCTTGCCGGTGCGGAAGTGGATCGGGCGCGGGTCGGCGAGCGCCTCGCCGTCGAGCCCCGCGAGCAGCGTCGCGGTCGCTTCGTCGTCGCTCAGATGCGCCGAGGCATAGACGATGCCGTTGCCGGTGCGATGCTGCAGCGGGATCCGCCACTGCCAACCGGCCGCCTTGGCGGTGGAGCGGGTATAGGGGGTAAAGGCAGCACTGCGCGCCGACGGCACCGCCAGCGCGCGGTCGGCGGGAAGCCAGTGCGTCCAGTCGTCATAGCCGGTGTGGAGCGTCTGTTCGATCAGCAGGCCTCGGAAACCGGTGCAATCGATGTACAGGTCCGCGCTGACGGTCGTGCCGTCTTCGAGCACCAGCCCCGATACGTCGCCCGTATCACCTTGCGTCACGCGGACGATCTTGCCCTCGATGCGGGTGATGCCGCGCGTCTCGCTATAGCGGCGCAAGTGGCGCGCATAGAGGCCCGCGTCGAAGTGAAAGGCATAGGGCATGTCCGGCAGTACGCGCGCGGTGCGCGCCGCCCCGCGCTGCATCCGCTCGGCCAGCGCCGCCTGGTTGTTGAGCGAATAGGCCGCGAGATCGCCCGCCAGCCCAAGCGCCCGTGCGCGCAGCCAGTAATGATGGAACGGCAGCAGCCCGACATCGCGGCCGATGTCGCCAAAGGCGTGCATGTAGCGCTGGCCGGGGGCACCCCAGTCGACAAATTCGATGCCGAGTTTATACGTCCCCTGCGTCGCGCGCAGGAACGCGTCTTCGTCCAGTCCGAGCGCATCGTTGAACAGCCGGATTTGCGGGATCGTCGCCTCGCCCACGCCGACCGTGCCGATCTCTTCGGATTCGATCAGGTCGATTTCGAAGCCGACCTCCAGAAAGCGCGCGAACGTGGCCGCCGTCATCCAACCAGCGGTGCCGCCGCCGGCAATGACGATCCGGATCGGTCTGGAGCCATTCGGCTCCGCAGGATTGGCCATGGTCCGCGTCCCCGCTTACTCAATTTCAGGTACCGGAAGGGCGAGCGATGGGTACCCCCACCGCTCGCCGATGGCATCGTCGTTCAGAACTTGTACGTGACGCCCAGATAATAGTCCCGTCCGTAGCGCTGGTAATCGATCACCTGGCGCGGGTCGTCATTCTGATAGGTCACGAACGGCCGGTCGGTGAGGTTCTTCGCCTGGGCGAGGATCGCGAAGCCCTTGAGGAAGCCTTCCTGGAATTCATAGCCGATCTGCGCGTCGAGGATGCCTTCCGATCGCGCGGTGCGATAGGTCGGGTTGGCCGACAGGCCGGCCACCTCGGCCAGGAACGACGAGCGGTAGCGATAGTTCACGCGCGCCTGGAAGCCGTTCTTCTCGTAATAGACCGTCCCGCTGCCGGTCCATTTGGACAGGCCGGGCAAGGTGATCGGCTGGGTTGGGTTGCTTGCGAACTTGATCTCGGATTCGGTGTAATTGCCCGAGACGAACACCCCGAAACCATCCAGCGCCTTGGTCAGCGACTTGAACGGCACCGACACCGTCGCCTCGAGCCCCAGCACCGTGCCGCGACCAGTGTTGGCGGGGGCGCTGACATTGCCGATGGTCAACTTGTTGGCGGTGACGATCGCTTGCTGGGCCGGCGTCAACGCGCCGAGCAGCGAGGAGAAGTCATAGGCATAGCTGTTGTTGGGATCGACGAAGTCGGTGAGGTGCTTGAAATAGCCCGACAGCGCGACATAGCCGCCGCCGTGGAAATATTTTTCCAGCGACACGTCGATATTGGTCGACTGATAGGGCTTCAGCGCGACGTTGCCGCCGGACGAGGTGAACACCGGATTGAGCCCGGCATTGGTATTGTTGGTCTGGATGTTGGCGACGTTGATGGCGACATCCTGCGTGACGCGCTCCTGATCGAGGCGCGGGCGCACCATCGTCTGCGAGGCACCCAGCTTGACATAGCCGAGCGGGATCAGCTCGACCGCCATCGTCGCCGAGGGCAGCACGTTGGTGTAGCTGATCTTCTGCGATGCCGGCGCGATCGTCACCACGCCGTTGACGACGCTGGCAATCTGCCCGTCGGAGCGCTGCTCGCTATGCACGACTTGCGTGCCGATCGAGCCCTTGAGCGCCTTGCCCCCCACATCGCCGTCAATGGTGATCTTGGCATAGCCGGTATAGACGTTTTCGGTCACGACATTGTCGCGCACCAGCGACGACGGGCGGTTGTCGTAGAAGGTGTTGAAGCTGTTATTGTAGAGATAGAGCGGGTTGAGCGCGAGCACCGCCGGCACGCCGAGATAGTCGAGCGGGATCTTGCCGAGGATCGCCTGGGTCGGGATCGGGGCCGAGGTCGGCGTGCCGCTGGCCACGGTGCAATTCGTGCCCGCACCCTTAGGGCAGAGGAAGTAGGACTGGTAGGCGCTGGTTTTCTCGCGGCGGCTATAATTGGCACCCGCCTCCCAGCTTTTGATGATGCTGTTATCGAACTCGCCGTTGAGGCTGGCGCGCAGCGACTTCAGGTCGTCCTTGAAGCTTGGGCGGTTGAGGAAGCCGGACTGCACCACGGCCTGCGTGCCGTTATAGCCCCAGCCTTGCGGATCGGTCAGCTTGAACACGCTGGTGTCGGTATAATCGAGCGTCGGCACGATCTTGTAGATGCCGTTCGCCTGCTGCGTCACCTTGACGGTGTCGTTGGGGCCAGAGCCGCCATAACCCACGCCGGTATAGGTCTCGAGCAGGAAGTCGGTGCGCGTGGCATGGCTCCAGCTCGCATCGACATTGAGGTGGATTTTCTCGGTCAGCTTCAGGTCGTTGTTCCAGCCGAACGAGAAATTCTCCGCCTTGCGCTGGTTATAGTCGTTGCGCTGGATCGCATGCACGCCAGAGAAGGTCGTGGTGGTTGCGAAACCATCGTTCACCGTCACGCCGCTTTGCGTGGGGCTGGAAAAGCCGAGCGGGAATTCGATGCCGCGCAGATGCTGCGTTTCCTCGAAATGCGAATAGAGCGCGTCAAAGGTCGAATGGAACACATCCGACGGCCGCCATTCGATCGTCGCCACGCCGCCATAGCGCTTGAGCTCGTTCGACTGGACATAGGGCTTGGCACCGCCGAGTACGAACGGGCTGGCCGCCGTGCCGCTGCCGGCATAGCCCCAGGCGTTGTAACGCTCGTCCTGCGACGGGGTCAGCGTGGCGGAGGCACCCAGCGCGATGCCGAGCGTGTCGCCCGCGAATTTGTCGACATAGGTCGCCGAGGCGCGATAGCCGTAGCGCGTGCCGTCGGGGTTGAGCTTGTTGATCCCGTTCATTTCCCCGCGCGCGCTGACCGCGATGACGCGCTTGCCCTGATCGAGCGGGCGCAACATGCGCAGGTCGACCGTTCCCGAAATGCCGGCGGCGACGAGCGAGGCGTCGGCGGATTTGTAGACGTTGACGGTCTTGAAGAATTCCGAGGGATATTGATCATATTCGACGCCGCGATTGTCGCCGACGGTGACCTGTTCGCGGCCGTTGAGCAACGTGGTCGAGAAATCGGGGCCGAGCCCGCGGATCGACAGGCGCTGGTCGCGGCCTTCAAGCCGCTGCGCGGTCACGCCGGGCAAGCGTGCGAGCGAGTCCGCGATCGATACGTCGGGCAGCTTGCCGACGTCTTCGGCGGAGACCGAGTCGACGATCAACACCGACTGGCGCTTGATCCTCGCCGACGATTCAAGGCCAGCGCGGATGCCGGTGACGACGATGGAGTCATCGACCGCAGCGGGTGCATCGGCAGGCGTGGGCACCGCCGGGGTGGCGGGTTGCGGGGTCGGATCGGCCTGGCTGGTGGTCGCCTCGACCTGCGCCTTGGCGGTCGGGTTGGCGTTGGGCGTGGTGGCCTGCGCGAAGGCGACGCCCGGCATCACCAATGCAGCGGCGAGCGCGGTCGTGCTGGCGCATTCGGCGAGCCGCGCGGACAAAGACAGGTGGCGCGTCGGCGCAACCGCGCGATCGGCGCGGCCCGGCATGAATTTGGTCATTTGGTTTCCCCTCAAGCGGGACGAACCCGCACATCCTCACGAAATTCAGTTTCCTCGACGTCGTCATCCGCGTCGATTGGCTAGGAGCAGGCTATATTTCGGACGGGGTCATTGCAAAAGTGGCGGGCATACGTATTCACAGGGGCGGCGGGTCGGGGGTTCTGCTGTATTATTTAAACAATACACTGGTATAACTGGGATGGCCAAGCGGCCGACTTCGTTCGATATCGCACAACTTGCCGGGGTCTCGCAGCCGACGGTGTCGCGTGCGTTGCGCGGGGTGAAATCGGTCAACGCGCAAACGCGCGCGCGGATCGAAGCGATTGCCCACAGCTTGCATTATGCGGTCGACAAACACGCATCGAGCTTGCGCAGCCAGGCGTCGAACACGCTTGCGTTGCTGTTCTTCGAAGAGACGGCGGACGAGGACGCGACGATCAATCCGTTCTTTCTGTCGATGCTCGGCTCGATCACCCGGGCCAGCGCGAGAGCGGGGTACGACTTGCTGATCTCGTTCCAGCAGCTTTCGGGCGACTGGCATGTCGACTATCAGGACAGCCACAAGGCCGACGGCATCATCCTGCTCGGCTATGGCGATTACGAGGCGTATCGCGCGCGGCTCGACCATCTGGCGGAACAGGGCACGCATGTCGTGCGCTGGGGCGCGGTCGGGACGGGGCCTGCGGGCATCACCGTCGGTTCGGACAATCGCGGCGGCGGTGCGCAAGCGACGGCGCATCTGATCGCGCAGGGGCGGCGACGGATTGCGTTCCTCGGTTCGGCCGACAGCCGCTATCCCGAGCTTGAGGAACGGCATCGCGGCTATGGGGATGCGCTTGCGCAAGCGGGGCTGGTCGCCGATCCTGCGCTGCGCGTCGATGCTATCACCAGCGAGGAGGCTGGTGTCGAGGCGGTTGCCACGCTCAAGGCGCGCGGTGCGGTCTATGACGCGATTTTCGCGGCGAGCGATAGCATCGCGATCGGCGCGATGCGGGCGCTGGCGGCGGAGGGACGGAGCATCCCGGGCGATGTCGCGGTGGTCGGGTTCGACGATATTCCCTCGGCCTCGCTGACCACGCCACCGCTGTCGACGGTGGCGCAAGACACGCGGCAGGCGGGGGCATTGCTCGTCAGCACCTTGCTCGGTCAGCTGCGCGGTGCGGCGATCACACCGCCGCCGCTGCCGACCCGGTTGATCGCGCGCGCCAGCAGCGGCGCGTGAGCCTCAATCGTCGAACAGGAACAGGTTGAGCGTCAGCCGCCCGACCAGCGGGTCGGGGGTAAGCACCACTTCTGGCGGCAGCCACGCACAATGCAGCGTGTTGCCAGCATAGACGAGCGCGCGGTTGAACGCCCCGGGCTGCACCGCGATTTGCTCGAACAGCGGGGTGTCCCCGGCGATATAGGACGGCGCGGGCAGCCCATGCGCGCGCACGCCGGCGTCGAGTTCGGCGGAATAGCGTTCGAGCCGCATAGCATCGACGCTTTCAAAACCAGTCGCGCGTTGACGGTAGAAGGCGGTGCCGCCCTGCGCCGTGTGGCCCAGGAACAGCAGCAGCGCGATCCGGCGCGGCTCGACCCCATCGAAATGCGGCAAACGCTGGATCGGTGCGAGCGCGCCCGGCGACGTGGTGACGAGCGAATAATAAGCCTCCGACACCGCCGGTGCGCGCTCGAGCCCGAAATGGGTGGCGAGCAGGGGTGCCACCTTCGCCCGCATCGCCTCGGCCAGTCGCGGCGGCACAGGCGCGCGCAGGCCCGGATAATGCGGCCCGATCGGGGTCAGCCGCAGCGCGGCGGCATCTTCGCGGAGCAATTCGGGGTCATTCCAGAACGAGTCGAGCACGAGCAGCGGGCGCTGCTCCTGGCCTTGGCGGTGGAGGGTTACGGTCATCGACATCGCACCGTCATGCCCGGCGCGGGACGATCCTCGCAAGCGGCGTGGTGGTTTGCGTATTCGTATGCACCCTTGTGCGCTACCGGGCTTGTCGGCAGTCAGGCGCGACAGACTGCGGCCGACCGAGCGGAACCGCAGCAGGGGAGGTGGGCTTGAACGAGAAACCGGTGCAGCGCTTCGGCGGGTTGTGGAATATCAGCTTCGGCTTCTTCGGTATCCAGATCGGCTTTGCGCTGCAAAACGCGAATATGAGCCGGATTTTCCAGACGCTTGGCGGATCGCTGGATGATCTGTCCTATCTGTGGATCGCGGCCCCGCTCACCGGGCTGCTGGTGCAGCCGATCATCGGCCATTATAGCGACCGCACCTGGACACGGTTCGGGCGGCGACGCCCCTATTTCTTTGCGGGCGCGGTGCTGGCGGCGCTGGCCTTGTTCGTCATGCCCGACGCCCGGATCCTGTGGTTCGCGGCGTTGACGCTGTGGGTGCTCGATGCGTCGATCAACGTGTCGATGGAGCCGTTTCGCGCCTTTGTCGGCGATATGCTGCGCAAGGACCAGCATACGGCGGGCTATGCGCTGCAGACGGCCTTCATTGGTGCGGGCGCGGTGGTCGGTTCGCTCTTCCCGTTCGTACTGACGCATCTTGGCGTGTCGGGCGATGCGCTGGGCGGGATTCCGGCGACGGTCCGCTACAGTTTCTGGTTCGGCGGTGCAGCGTTGCTGCTGGCGGTGCTGTGGACCGTCGGCACGACGCGCGAATATAGCCCGGCCGAGATGAAGGCCTTTGGCGAGCCGATGCTCGGCGGGCCCGCGACTCAACCCGTCCACGCGCTTGCGGCACGCGGGCTCGGCGCGAGCCTTTGCTGGATCGCAGCGGGCGCGGGCGTCGTGGTCACGGTGCCCACGCTTGGTCTGCAGAAGGAGGTCTATCTGCTGGGGGCGTTGCTGATCGCTTATGGCCTCGCCAGCATCGCGGCGATCCTGCTCGCGCGCGGCGGCAAGGCCGATAATCCGCTCAGCCTGATCATCGGCGATTTTTCAGGCATGCCGACGGTGATGAAGCGGCTGGCGCTGGTGCAGTTCTTCAGTTGGTCGGCGCTGTTCATCATGTGGATCTACACCACCCCCGTCGTCGCCCAATATGCCTTCGGCTCGAGCGACCCGACCAGCGCCGCGTACAATGCCGGTGGCGATTGGGTCGGGGTGCTGTTCGCGGTGTATAATGGCGTCGCGACGATCGTGGCGTTGCTGGTGTTGCCACGGCTGGCAGCGCGGATCGGCAAAGTGCGCACGCATGGTATCGGGTTGCTTTGCGGCGCGCTTGGGTATGCGAGCTTCCTCGTCCTCCGCGACCCCAATTTGCTGGTTTTGAGCGAAATCGGGGTCGGGATCGCCTGGGCTTCAATCCTTGCCATGCCCTATGCGATCCTCGCCTCCAGCCTGCCGCAGGCCAAGCTCGGCATCTATATGGGCCTGTTCAACGTGTTCATCGTCGTGCCGCAACTGCTTGTGGCGACGGTGATGGGGTCGGTGCTCAAGGCGTTCTTTCCGACCGAGCCGATCTGGACGATGGCCTTTGCGGCGGCGGTGATGGCGCTCGCCGCACTTGCGATGCTGCGCGTGCCCGAAACCGGCAACGCCTGACGCGCCCCGCTTTAGCGGGCGCGCCAGGTGGCGGGCAGGGTGCGTTCAGGCAGCGTCACCGTGACCGTCTGCCGGATGTCGCGGGCCGAGTCCGCCAGCATGACCGTGTAGGCACCCCCGGCAATGTGCCAGCGATGGTGGGCTTCATCCCAGGTCGCGAGCAAACGCGGATCGACCGTCAGCGTCACCGCCTTGCGCGCGCCGGGTGCCAGCGCGACCTTGGTGAAACCGGCAAGACGCTTCGGGGCTTCCCAGCCGCCCGCGACTGGGGCGACATAGAGCTGCGGAACGCTTGCCCCTGCCCGCGCACCGGTGTTGCGCACAGAGAAGGTCGCGGTGAGCACGCCGCCCGGCGCTGCTGCCTGCAAGCCTTCGCTGACGAAGCGCGTGTAGGACAGGCCGTGGCCGAAAGGGAATAAGGGTGCGATGCCCTTGGCGTCGAACCACTTATACCCGACCGTCGCGCCCTCTTTATACACCACGTCGCCGCTATGCGGTTTGGCGGGATCGGGCAGTTGATCGACGCTGCGGGCGAAGGTCACCGGCAGGCGGCCCGAGGGATTGGCCTTGCCGAACAGCAGGTTGGCGACGGCCTTGCCGCCCGCCGTGCCCGGATACCAGGCCTCGAGCACCGCCCCGACCTGATCGATCCACGGCATTGCCACTGGCCCGCCGGTTTCGAGCACCACCACGGTGCTGGGGTTGGCCGCGCCGACCGCGCCGATCAGCGCGTCCTGATTGCCGTCGAGCGCCATCGCCACGTCGAACGATTCGCCCGCCCATTGCGTGGCGAACACGATCACCACATCGCTGTCCCGGGCAAGCGCCGCCGCCGCCGCCGGATCGCTGCCATCGGCGTAGCGGACCGTCGCCCCCGGGGCCTGGCGCTGGATCTCGTCGAGTGGCGAGGACGGGTAATACATGATCGGCCCGGGCCAAATCGTCGGTTGCAAGCCCGGCACGGCATTGCCGCCGACCGGATAGACCAGCGACGATCCGCCCCCGGCGAGCACGCCCTTGTCGGCATGGCCGCCGATCACCGCGATCCGCTTCGCGCTGGCGGCAAGTGGCAGCAACCCATGCTCATTTTTCAGCAACACGGCCCCGGCTTCGGCTCCGGCACGCGTCACGGCGGCGTGGGCGACATAGTCGATCGGCTGCTCGCTCACCGGGCGCTCGAACACGCCTTGCGCGAACAGCGCGCGCAGGATGCGGCGCGCCATCAGGTCGAGCCGGGCCGCGGGAACCGTGCCCTGCTCGATTGCTTGGCGCAGTGGCCCTCCGAAATAGGGTTCTTTGTCGAACGGGAACCCCGAATCCTGGTCTAGCCCGGCCTTGGCGGCGGCGACGGTGCTGTGCGTCGCGCCCCAGTCGCTCATCACATAGCCCTTGAACCCCCAATCGCTGCGCAGCACGTCGGTCAGCAGCCAGCTATTCTCGCAGGCGTAAACGCTGTCGACGCGGTTGTAGGAGCACATGATCGAACCCGGATCCGCACGTTCGATCGCCAATTGGAACGCCAGCAGATCGGACACGCGCGCCGCGCTGTGATCGAGCACCGAATTTCCGGCGTTACGATCGGTCTCCTGGTCGTTGATCGCGTAATGCTTGATCGTCGAGACGATATGGTTCGACTGAATGCCGATCACCTGTTCGCCGACCATCGTACCAGCCAGCAGCGGATCTTCCCCGCCATATTCGAAATTGCGGCCGTTGCGCGGCTCGCGCAGCAAATCGACCCCGCCTGCGAGCATGACGTTGAAACCCGAGCGCCGCGCTTCATCGCCGATCATGGTGCCCCCCGCGCGCGCAATCGCGACATCCCAGCTTGCGGCGGTGGCGAGGTTGGAGGGCAAAGCAGTGCGCTCGCGCTTGACCGCGGCACCGCCCTGAGTGGCAACGCCGACCCCGGCGTCGGTCTGATGCTGCGCCGGGATGCCGAGCCGTGCGATCGCCGGCACATACCCCGCCGAGCCGCTATGTGCGGCGGCGGGTGCGCGGTATTGCAGTCGTGGAAAGTCGGTGCCGAAATAGCCGAAGACGAGGGTCTGCTTTTCGTCGCGCGTCATCGCGGCGAGCAGCGCCTTGGCGCGCGCATCGGGGGACAGGCGGATATCGTTCCAGGCACCGCGCAGCGCGGGCTTCGTCCATTCGGGCAGCACGGGCATACCGGCGTCGGGCGCGGTCTGAGACGGCGGAGGCGGCGCTGCGACCTGGGCGGAGGCCGCAGCAGCGACCAGCAGCAACGGCATAGCCGCAACACGAAATGTCATGACGAAATTCCTCTCTCGGCGGAGGTCGTACCGCGCTCCCGCAGAAACGCCAAGATGCCGCGATTGCGGTACCATTCGCAAAAAAGAGGGTGTGCGGAGCAATCAGGTGGCGCGCCGCTCCGTCGTCAGCCGCAACAGCACTGGCATGGCGAGCAGCACCAGCGGATATTGCAGCAACAGCCCGGCGATGATCGCGATGGCGAGCGGTTGCTGGATGCCGGATCCCTGACCGATCGAGAGCGCGAGCGGCAGCAGCGTGAAGATCGCCGCCAGCGTGGTCATGGTGATCGGGCGCAGGCGATTGCGGCTGGCCGCGCGCGCAGCCTCTGCAGGGGGCATGTGCCGCGCGAGATCTTCGAATTCGGACACGTAGAAGATCGCCATTTCGGTGCCGATGCCGATGATCATCGTCATCCCCATCAGCGCGGTGATGTTGAGATCGACCCCCGACGCCCATAAGGCGGTGAACACCGCAGTGGTCGATAGCAGCGAGCAGCCGATGATGATGACCGGCAGCCAGAAGCGCCGATAGAGGATGAGCAGGAGCGCGAATTCCGCGATCAGCGCAGCCCCGAACACCTTGAGCAGCCCGGCAAAGGCGATCTGCTGTTGCTGATACAGCCCGCCCAGTTCGTAGCGGATGCCGGGGGCGAGCGTCCCCGGCCGGTCGAGCGCGGCGGTGACATCGGCGACGGCGGCCCCGATCCCGCGCCCCTGAATGCGCCCGGTCACCGCGATCATCGGCTCCAGATTTTCACGGCCGATCTGTGGCTGGCCGGTCACCGCCTGGATTGAGGCCACGCGCGACAAGGGGAATACGTGCCCATCGGTCGCGCGGATCGGGAGTTGGGCGAGGCCGGTCTCGCTCATGGTCAGCGCCTCGGGCAGGCGCACGCGCACGTCGACCGCCTTGCTCGCCTGGGCGAGCGTGGTCGCCACGCTGCCCGTCAACGCGGCATTGAGCTGGGTTTCGACATCGGCGGGGGTGACGCCTTCCAGCCCCGCGCGCACCGGATCGACCCGCACCGTGAGCGCATCGCCGGCCAGTTGCACGCCGTCTTTCACTTCGACCACGCCATCGATCTTGCCGATCAGCGCGGCGACCTTTCGCGCTTCGCCCGGCAGCACTGCCGGATCAGCGGCATACAGCTTCACCTCGATCGGTTGCGGCACGGCGGTGAGATCGCCGATCAAATCCTCGATCAATTGCGCCACTTCGATCTGCACGCCGGGCACCTTGGCGGTCACTTGCCGCGCGACCTCGGCGGCAACCTCTTCGGTCGGGGCGTGAGTGGGCTTCAGCCGGACGAAATAGTCGCCATGATAGCTTTGCCCCAAATCGCCGCCGAGCCCGGTGCCAAGGCGGCGCGAGAAGGTGAGGACATAGGGATTGGCGCGCAGCATCGCATCGATCTGGCCGACTTGCCGCTCGGTCTCGTCGAGCGAAGTGCCGGGCGGGGTATAATAGTCCATCACGAACCCGCCTTCATCGACCTTGGGCATGAAGCCGCTCGGCACATTGCTGTAGCTGACATAGCCAAGCAGCAGCAGCGGCACCGCGATGACCGCGAGCAACCAGGGCCGCGCATTCAGCCGGTCGAGCGTGCGGCTGTGCAGCCGTGCGATGCGGTCGTCCTTGCCCGCGCCGGGATCGTGCCAGGAATCGAAATCGACCAGCCAGCGCACCAGCACCGGCACGACAAACGCGGTCATCGCCCAGGAAATGGCCAGCGCCGCTGCCATCGTCAGCGACAGCGCCTTGGAAAAGGCACCCGTCACCCCGGTCAGGAACGACAAGGGCACGAACACGATCAGCGTGGCGAGGCTGGAGCCGGTTAGCGGTGCCAGAAACTCGCGCGCCGCCGGGATGACGGCGGCATCGCCGCGCGGCGTGCCATCCGCGCCGGTGGCACCAGCGCGGCGCGCAATATGTTCGACCATCACGATGACATCGTCGATCAGCAGGCCGACTGCGGCGGCGATGCCACCCAGCGTCATGATGTTGAAGCTCATGCCGAGCACGCTCAGCACCAGCACGGTGGCCGCCAGTGTCGCGGGCACCACGATCGCCGCGATCAGCGTGACGCGCCAGCTCCGCAGGAACGCCAGCAACACCAAGGCCGCGAGCACCAAACCGATCAGCACTGCATCGCGCACGCTCGCCACCGCTTCGGTTACCAGTGCGCTTTGATCGTACCAGCAGATCAGCTTGACGCCGCTCGGGAGCGCCAGCCCGGCCAGTTTCTGCTGCACCGCCTGGGCGATCTGGACGGCATTGCCGTCGGGCTGTTCATAGATGTTGAACAGTACGGCGGGTTTGCCATCCTCCACGATGCGCTGCCACACCGGAACCGCGCCTTCCTGCACCGTCGCCACATCGCGGACGCGCAGCACGCCTTGCGGATCGGCGCTGATGACGATCGCGCCGATTTGCGCCGCGCTCGCCACGCTGCGATCGGCGATCACCAGCGACAGCCGCCCGCGATCCTGCACTTGCCCGACCGCGCTCAGCACATTGCCGTTCTTGATCGCCGCGCTGAGGTCCGCCATCGACAGATTGTGGTCGGCCAGTCGGTGCGGATCGGCGAGCACTTGCACCTCGGCGGTGCCGCCGCCCTGTACGCCGACGCGCGCCAGCCCAGGGATCGCGGAGAGCAACGGTGTCACCTGATATTTGGCGATTTCCTGCAACGCCACCGGATCGACCGTTTCGGACACCAAAGCATAAGAGAGGATCGGGAACACCGTCGGGTCCATCCGGCGCACGGTATATTGCGTGCCCGGCGGCAGCGTTGGCAGCGTCCGCGCCAAAGCGGAATCGACCAGCAAGGTGCTGGCGGTCATGTCGCGGCCCCAGCCGAAATCGATCGAGATTTGCGCGGTGCCGCGACTGGTGCCCGAGCGCACGTCGCGCACGCCGGGAATGGCGCGGATCGCCTCCTCGACCGGGCGGGTGACGGTGAGTGCGGTCTGGTCGGCGGGGCGGCTGCCGGAATCGAGATCGACCACCACGCGCGGGAACGACACTTGCGGGAACAGCCCGACCGGCAAGGCGAGCGCAGCGACGATTCCCGCCAGCGCGACCGCGAGCGCGATCAGAACGAAGGCGCGCGATTGCTCGCGCAGCAAACGTTCGAGCATCAATGCGCCCACCGCACGGTATCGCCATCACCGACCTGATACGCCCCATCGACGATCAGGCGGCGCTTCGGATCGATCGCGCCGGTGACCACATCGCCCGCATCGGAGGCGAGCAGGATGGTGACCGGCACCGCCTTGGCTTTGGTGCCGGTGACTTGAAAGACATGCGGCGCACCGCCCGCCGTCACCACCGCGCGGTGCGGCACGATCCAGCCGGAAACCTGCCCGGTCGCAATCGCGACCTGGATGCCTTCGCCGGGCAGCAAGGCCCCTGCGGGAAAGGCGATGTCGACATCGACCATGCGGGTTTTGGCGTTGAGCGCCTGGCTGACGCGCAGCACATGGCCCGAAAGTGCGGTACCGCCCGACAGCCGGAGCAAGGACGCCGATTGGCCGATCGCGACCTTGTCACGCTCCGCCGGATCGACCCCGGCGGTGACGACGATGCCACCTGCCCGCGCAACGGTGAGCAATGTGGCCCCGGCTTGCGTACGGTCGCCTTGCGCCGCGCTCACAGTGGTTACGATGCCGTCGAATGGCGCGGTCAGCGTGTGGACGGCGCGGCCAGCACCCTCGGCTTGCAGCGCGGCGAGCGCGGTGCGCGCATCGGCCACCGCTTTGTCCGCTTGGACGAGCTGATCCTGCGTTGCCAGTTGCTGCGCAAGCAGTTGCGCGGTGGTCGCACGCTGCTTGCGCGCCGAATCCAGCGCCTCGACCGCCTGGAGATAGCCGCTGCGGCTGGCGGGGGCAGGGACGAACACCGCCAGCGCTTGCCCGCGCCGCACCGTCGCGCCCGGCGTAACGAGCAGCCTGGTCAGTTGCCCCGGTTGCGCTTCGCTGAAGGTCTGCGCGCCGTTGAGCGCGGGCGCGACCGATCCATAAGCCGTGACCGTCTGCGGCAGCGCGCCTTGCTTTGCCGCGACGGTGGAAACCAGCACGCTTTGCGGTTCGGCCTTGGTCTCGTCGGATGCCGCTCCACAGCCGGCGAGCGCGAACGCGGCGGTCAATGCGATCAGCGCTTTCATGGCGCGGTCGTCCCGGTCTCGACCGTCGGCAGGCCATCGCCAACCAGCGTTTGCAGCGCGATCTGCCGGTCGAGCAGCGCCAGCTCCAGCGTCATAATGTCCTGTTCCTTGGCAAAGCGGTTCGAGACGAGATCGACATAGCCGCGCTCGTCGAGATTGGAGGCGCCGAACGCCGCTTGCGCGCGCTCGGCGGCGAGGCGCGCGGCGGGAAGGTCGCGGCGCGCCTCGGCGAGCTGGGCGCTGAGTTGCTCCATCTCGCGCAGCATCGCGCCGACCGTTCCGATCGCCGATGCCAGTCGCGCGGCATAATCGGCATGGAGTTGCGCGCGCGTTGCCTGCGTGATCGCGACATTGCCCTGGTTGCGATCGAACACGGGCAGGCTGAGCGTCGCGGTCGGGCCGCCATTGATGACGCTGGAATTGTCGCTGCTGACGCTGCCGCCGAGCACCAGATCGGGAAATTGCGACTGGATCGCCTGGCGCACTTGCTCGTCCGCCGCCGCATAGCCCATGCGCAGCGCGATCAGATCCGGGCGGCGTTCGGGCAGCGTGGCGAGCCCGGTGCGGATCGCAGCCGGGTCGAACGGCGGCAAATCGACCTGCGTCGCCAGCGGCACGACGACATCGGGGGCAAGGCCGAGCAAAGCATTGAGCTGATGCGCCAAAGCGAGCTGTTTCTGGTCGAGCGCATTGAGCGCGCTGCGCGCCGCCTGCAGCGCGACGCGATCGGGGGCGACGGTCACCAACGTTACGTTTCGCGCCGCCAGCGCCTGTTCGAGCTTCGCATTGCGCGCGGCCAGCAACTGATAAGCGGCGAGATAGCTCGCGCGGCTGGTGCGCCCGACGATCAGGTCGCTCGCGATCTGGCGCGCCTGGCCCGCGACTTGCCATTCCTGCCACACGACATCGGCGGCGACTTGCCGCTCGCTGTCCCGCGCGGCGCGGCGGCGGGTGCGATAGGTGAGCAGCGTCTTGAGATCCTGGCCGAGGCCCACATTCCAGGCCGGCACCGTGCCCACACCCGACAGCAATGGCAGAAATGCCCCGGTGAGGGACGGGTTGGGCAAGGTTCCAGCCTGTTTTGTTTGCCCGGCGGCAATGGCGCGCTTCAGTCGGGCGGCCTTGAGCTCGGGATTGTTGGCCAGCGCCAGATCGACAATGTCGGTGACGGACAATGGGCCGGTCGGCGGCGCGGGACTTGGGCGATCCAACGCCGCGAGCGTCGGTGCGAGCGGCGGGTTGGTCGCCAGCGGTAGCGCCGCATAATGCGCGCAGCCGCTCAGGAATCCCGCGAGCAGGATCGCCGTAAAGCGAGCAGCGAGTCGCCGCGCAGGCCGTGTTTCGCCGTTCATGAAATTCCGAGCATAGCGTTGGAAAGCGATGGTCGCGCTATGGATGCAGATGGCCGGGATTGGACATTGATTCTTCACAATCTGACCCAATACCGCGCGGATCATCGCCGTTTTGCTACAAAAACGCCGCATTAGGAAACGCTAACGTGACGCGCGCGGGTGATGCCGTCAGAAGGGCCGCCTCGCTTTATCGTGGAGACCGCCATGCGTCCTCAATCGCTTCTTGCCGCGTTCGTTGCCCTTGCTTTGCCCTTGGCGGGAGGGGCCGCCGCCGCGCCGCGCTATACCGTCGCCGCTGCGATTGCGGGGCCGGACGGGCCGTGGGATTATGCGCGGACCGACGATGACGGCACGCACCTTTATGTCGCACGCGGCGCGAGCGTTACGGTGGTCGATCTGGCAACGGGCAAGGTTTCGTCGATCGGAAACGTTCAGCGCGGCCATGCGGCGGTGCCGCTGCCGGGCGGCGCGCTGCTGGTGACCAGCGGGACCGATGGCACCGTGCGCGTGCTCGACCCAGCCACGGGCACCGAGAGTGCCACGATCACCGTCGGCAAGAAGCCCGACGCGGCGATCCTCGATCCCACGAAGACGCATGCCTATGTGATGAACGCGACCAGCGGCACCGTGTCGGTGATCGACCTTGCCACGGCCAAGCTGACCCAAACCATCACCGTCAAACCCGCGCTCGAATATGCAGCGTTCGCGGCGGACGGGACGCTGTTCATCAACAATGAAGAAGCCAATGAGATCGAGACGGTCGATGTCGCGCGCGGGGTGGCGGGTTCAGCGATTGCGCTGCCCGGCTGCGACGCGCCGACCGGCCTTGCTTATGACAGGCCCCACAACCGCCTCATCGCGGCGTGCGCCAATGGCAAAGCGGCGGTCGTCGATGTCGCGACGCGCACGTTGACGAGCTTGATCGCGATCGGCGCGGGGCCAGATGCGGTCATCCTGGATGAAGTGCGGCAGTTGGCGTTCATCCCCTGCGGTAAGGATGGCGTGCTCGATATTCTTTCGCTGTCGGGCGCAGCGGTTGCGCATGTCGGCACGGTCAAGACCGAAGTGGGGGCCCGCACCGGCGCGCTCGATCCCAAAACCGGCACGCTCTATTTGCCAAGCGCGAAGTTCGTACCCGCCCCGGCCGGCGGTGGGCGACCGGCGATGCTGCCGGGCACGTTCCACATTCTGGTCGTGCGCCCGGCCTGATCGCGGGCTTTGGCTCAGAGCCCGCTGAACCAGTTATAGCCGTACGTCTCCCAATAGCCGCCGGTATAGTCATTGCCGATCGCGATCTCGCCAATGTGCTTGGGGTTCTTGAAGCCAAGCTTCGTTGGCACGCGCAACTTCATCGGGAAGCCGTGCTGGCGGGGCAACACCGCGTCATTCATCCAGAAGCAGAGCTGGGTTTGCGGATGGAGCGCGGTCGCCATGTCGATCGAGGTGGTATAATTGTCGTCGCAGCGGAAGGTGACGTATTTCGCGTGCCGATCCGCCCCGACCCGCGCCAGAAAATCGGAAAAGCGCACGCCCGTCCATTTGCCGATCGCGCTCCAGCCTTCGATGCAGACGTGGCGCGTGATCTGGGTGAAGCGCGGCAACGCATAGAGTTGGCGCAGCGTCCAATCGTCCTTGCGCTCGACCAGCCCGGTGACGTTGAGCAGGAACTCGCGCGGGTCGATCCGCGGGGCCAGATCGGGCGAATTGGGCGTGTAGAAGGAATTGAACGGAAACGGGCGGGTGATCATCCGCGCGGGATATTCGCGCGCGAGCGTATTGGGGTTGAACAGCCAGGCCTGCGCGCGGTCGTTGAAGTCCGACATCGCGCCGAGCACGCGCTCGGCGCTCAGGCCGTCCACCACGTCGCAGCCGCTCAGCATCGCAAGCGTGCCAAGCCCCAGCGCGTTGCGCAGGAACAGCCGCCGCGTCGGCACATCGAGGCCGCGCGCGGCGTCGCTCAGGATATAGCGGGTTTCGTCGTTCATGGCTTACGCCCCCCGGATCATCGCGAGCAGGCTGCGCGGCACCAGCAGCGACATCGCAACATGGACAAGCAAGAAGAGAACGATGCCGCTCATCGCCGCGAAATGGACGATGCGGGCGACATCGAAATCGCCGAACAGCCAAGTCAGCCAGCCGAACTGCACCGGTTTCCAAATCGACAGGCCGCTAGCCACGACCAGCACGCCGAGCGCGATCACACCGGCATACAGCAGGCGTTGCACCCCGTTATAGACCGACAGATCGGCATGACCGAGCCGACGGCGCAGCGCGGCGATCCCATCGACGACTGCATCGCGCAGGCTGATCGGGCGAAGTTTGCGCGCAAACCTGCCGCTTACGAAACCATAGACCAGGTACAGGATGCCGTTGACGAACAGCACCCACATCGCCGCGAAATGCCATTGCAACCCGCCGATCAACCCGCCGCCGAGCGTGATAGCGTTGGGGAAGACGAATGGCGCGATTGGGTCCGCATTGTGGATCGCCCAGCCGCTCAGGATCATCACGATCATCGCAACCGCGTTGATCCAGTGGCACAGCCGCACGATCAGCGGGTGGATGGTCACACGGCGTGGTCTGGCGAGGCTGCGCGCTGTCATGTCAGGATCCTGCGCCATCGAATGAAGAAAACTGGGGGGAAGCGCAGGAGGTTGGCCTCCCCCCAGGTCGGAGCAATGCCTTACGGGAGTAGCACTGCGTCGACGACGTGGATCACCCCATTGCTCTGGTTGACGTCGGCGATCGTGATCGTCGATGTGCCACCCTTGGAATCGGTGATCTGGAGACGGCGGCCCGCCATGGTGAAGGTCAGTTCCTCACCCTGGACCGTCTTGAACATTGCGCGGCCATTGCCGGCCTTGATCTTCGCGCGCAGCGCGGTGGCCGACAGCTTGCCCGGCAGCACGTGATAGGTGAGGACCGAGGTGAGCTGGCCCTTGTTTTCGGGCTTCAGCAGCGTCGGAACGGTGGCGGCGGGCAGCTTGGCGAAGGCGGCGTTGGTGGGCGCGAACACCGTGAACGGACCGGGGCCCGACAGCGTCTCGACCAGACCGGCGGCCTTCACTGCGGCGACCAGCGTGGTGTGATCCTTCGAATTCACCGCATTCTGGATGATGTTCTTGTTGGCATACATTGGCGCACCGCCAACGGTGACCGGCGCGGGCATCGCCATTGCAGCGGTAGCGACGCCGGCAACGCTTGCCGTGGCAAGCATGATCGAAGCAAGAATGGTCTTGTTCATGAAAAAATCCTTCAATGTTGCAGGATGATGAAATGTTCAGGCAGTAAGTCTAAAGATGCTGAGGAACGCACACGTCATCTGTGCGACCGGAGGAAGCAGGATCTTAGAAATCTGCCCGCCGATGCCCTCATTACGGCCGCGCACTGACCGTGGATGCACAGGCTTCGCAATTTTTTGGGCGGGTGTTGGCGGTAGCCGCGAAATTTCCGCGGGCATGCATCCAAACGCCCGAGGACTTCCGTAGAAAAAGCGTCAGCCATGTCGGCCTGACATTGCCGATCTGTCCCAACCCCGGGGATCGGCATTTGTGATCGGGGCGCATACCGGGCGGACGCAACCGCTTCCCCCGATACGGGAGCGTCCGGCGGTGTGTGCGTTTGTCCGGAATACGGGGAGCGATGCTCCCCGTATTTTCGTCCCCAGCTTCGGAAGCGTGATGTCTCCGCCGTCGCTGAACATCCTATTGCCGAGGTCGCTTTAAATTTTGTTGAAAATTACCAAATATAGATGGCGTATGGCGTGATGGAAAAGCAAATCATGCCTGGCCATATGGCGATCCCGTCGTTCAGGAATGCGACGTCTCTTTTACCGGAACAGGCGCTGGCGCTGGATTTTGTTTTGGGGGTGTTGCGGGAACCTTTGCTCAACCGGGCAAAGGATCGGTTGATCGACGATGCCGTGTTTCGAGATCTTGTTGACGGTTACCGTGCCGTACTCGATTCGCTGGTCTCGCCCGCTGCGACGGGGCGAGAGGAGGCCGCGTCCGAGCTGCCATCGCCGGACGTGTGGGCGGCGATCGAGGCGCGGCTTACCAAGTCCGCGAACGGATGAGCGGAGCCCTGCTCAAATATAGTCGGCGGGCAGATCCGGCTCGAGGCCACGGCGGATGGCGTTGATGGCGTTGACCACGCTGCCATGCACCGCATGCGCGTCATATCCGAGGTTGTAGCGAAGGAAGACGAAATTCTCGGTGCTCATCAGCGTCAGCATCGCCGACGCCACGTAATTGCGCATCGCATCGCTCAGTTCGGGATGTTCGTTGCTGAGCATCCGGTTTAGGTTTTGATAGCCAAGGTCGTACAGTGGCTTGCGCAGCTCGCGCCCGATTGCCGAGAGATACGTCTCGCTGACAATCTGTCCATCCTGTTCCCAGGCGCGATACCGCCCTTCCAACCACGCGAGCAGTTCGTCGATCGTTCGCGGAAGCTGGATTTCGGGCCCGCCGACCGCGCGTTCCAAATGCCATTTGATAAAGGCGCGGATCAATTCGTCGCGCGTGCGGTAATGCCGGTAAACGGTCTGTTCGGTCACTTCGGCGACGCGTGCCACTTCGGCGATGCTCACCGCTGCGAGATCGGCATCGCGGATAACCGAGCCGACCGCTTCGAGGATGATGAGCGACGTTTGCTCTTTCAGGCGCGCGCGGAGCGGGCTTTGATACGGTGCCTTGGCGGCGTCGTTCGTCATTCTCTACCAAACCTGCCAGTATCGCGGTCGAAAGCACCGATCATGCTAGCGCCTTTTCCGCCGCATTTGCCACCCTTGCGTCCGGGGGAAGGTCGGTGAGGGCGGCATGCAAGCGGCGAAGGCCGCGCTGCACACGGGCCTTGGCGGTGGGGGTCGGCACGCCGTCCAGCTTGCCGACTTCGTCATGCGTCCAGCCATGGACGACGACGCGGCAGATCGACGCGCGTTGCTCGGGCGAAATCCGGGCCAGTGCCCGGTCGAGATCGATGCGGTCGGTGACCGGCTCCGGCGCGATGGGCAGGTCGGGCAGGGCGTCGGTGGTGGTCTGGTAGCGGGCGATCGTTCGATCGTGCCGAAGTCGGTCGATCGCCGCGTTGCGGAGTATGCGCAGGATCCACGTCGCTGCGCTGCCGCGCGCCGGATCGAACTGCGCGATATTGCGCCAGATCCGGACATAGGTTTCCTGGAGCACGTCTTCCGCCGTGTCGCGCGTCGAGAGGATTGACAGTGCTTTGGACAAGAGGCGCGGCGCGGTCATGTCATAGACCCGTTTGAAGGCGCGTTGGTCGCCGTGACGCACCCGCAAGAGCAGCAGCCCGAGCGGATCGACGTCGGGTTGGCGTGATGCGCTGTCGCCATCGACAGGCGTATCTGCATCGTCGCGCGCGCTTACCTCGTCGAACATGTCTCAGCCTCCGCTTATGTGCGGCGGCACTACCCTGACCGTGTCGAACGACTCATCGGGGTGGTGATGCCAACTCCATGTTAGTATAACTAACATAAAGGAGGTGACAGTCAATCGATTTGTGGTGCCTCTTAGGGACGACATATGGCGAGCGCCGGTCGCGCCCTTTCGCACCCCGGAGGCCACCGTTATGATGCGTGGCGCGGGGGCGAGACTCAAAGCGAATGGCGGGCGGCACAAACACGCAGAGATTGCTGCTGCTGGCGGGTGCGTGCCGCCTGTTCGCGGCCTGTGGCGCGACCGATGCCTTGGCGGCCGAGCGGCAGGTCGACATCGTCGTGACGGCGCGCAAACGCGACGAAAAGGCCGAGGATGTCCCGGTGGCGCTTACCAAGGTCACAGGAGAAGCGCTCGATCGCCGCAGGCTTTACCAGATTGAGGACCTCAAACAGCTCTCCCCCAGCCTGAACATCAGCTATTTCAACCCGCGCGGAAACTACGTCTCAATCCGCGGTATCGGTCGCAATCCGGCTAGCGATGGACTGGAACCCGCTGTCGGGATTTTCGTCGATGGCGTATATCTCGGGCGGCCTGGCATGGCCGCCTATGATCTGGCGGACATCGACGCTGTCGAAATTCTGCGCGGACCCCAGGGCACCGTGTTCGGCAAGAACACGACGGCGGGGGCAATCGTGATCACCTCCAAAGCGCCGACCTTCACGCCCGAGGGGAGTGCCGACCTATCGGGGGGAACGAATGCCTATGGGCAGCTGCGCGGAACGGTATCGACCGGGCTGATCGACGATGTGCTCGCGGCGCGCGTGTCGGTGTACCACACCGGGCAGCGCGGGTGGATCAACCGGATCGACAACCCCAGTCCTCTGAATGGCACCGATCGGACCGGGGCTCGCCTCCAGTTTCTGATCGAGCCGACCGCGCGCCTTCGGCTGCGCCTGATCGCGGACTATCATGAAGAGCAGGACAGTTGCTGCAGCCTGGTCGCGGGCTCGTTCGGGCCACCATCGGCGACCTATGTGGCGCGCGTGGTCGCTGCTGGCGGCAGTGCGGTGCTGGGTGGCGACGCCTATCGGACCAGCGTGAATGCCCCCACATTTGTGCGCGTTCACCAAGGCGGGATCACTGCCAATCTGGTTTATGATCTGGGCGCGGCCGAGGTTACCGCCATCACCGGCTATCGCGAATGGCATTATCGCGCGGGCTTTGACGGGGATCTGTCGAGCGCAGACGCCTATGCCAACGCCGCCGTGCCGACCGACGACTGGCAATTCAGCCAGGAGCTTCGCATCGCCAATCGGAGCGGCGGCAAGATCGATGTGACGGCGGGGGTGTATTATTTCCGGCAATCGCTGCAATCGGCGCTGCGCCTTGTCTTTGCCGGGAAAGCGGCGAATTTCCTGGGCAATACGATCGCCCCGCCGCCCTTTCTCGCTGCCTTTAATGGCACCACCAGCTCGACCGAATCCGACCTGAACGCGCAAAGTGCCGCGGCGTTTGTGCAGGGCACCTGGCACCTCGATCCCAAGCTCGCGCTGACGCTCGGTGTGCGCGGCACGTATGAGCGCAAATCCGGCGTGATCGATCGTCCGGCCAATGCCGCGCAGCCAAGCTATCATCAGGCGCTGGCGGTTGAGGAAGTCGATCCCTCGGGCACGTTCGCGCTTAGCTATGCCTGGTCTCCCGACCTCCATCTGTATGCAAGCTATGCGCGCGGGACCAAGGCTGGCGGGATCAATCCGATTGTCGCGACGGCGCAGGACGATCAGATCGTGCGGCCCGAGCATGCCGACAGCTTCGAGCTTGGCCTGAAATCCACCGCGTTGCGTGGGCAGCTCCATGTCGACCTTGCGCTTTTTTATACGCGCATCGGCGATTATCAGGCGACGCTCAATCGCTTGTTCGGGGCGATCCTGACGAATGTCGGGCGCGTGTCGACGCGGGGCGTGGAAGTGGAGGCGCGTTGGCGGGCAGCACCGGCCTTCGACCTTGCCATGACGGCGGCGTATAATGATGCGCACTATGATAGCTATCGCACCGCCCCGTGCCCGCCCGAGGCGGCGGGCGCGACCGCTTGTGATTTGAGCGGTGCTCCGTTGGCGGATGCGCCCCGCTGGATCGTGAACGCATCGGCACAGTATAGCCGTCATGTGCGGGCGATCGGGCTGGCGTCGATCGGGTTCGACTATGGATACCGGTCATCCTATTTCGGCAATATCGACAACAGCCGTTATTCGCGGTTGGGAAATGTCGGCATCGCCAACGCGCAGCTCGGTTGGACGAGCGACCATTCCGGGACCACCGTGCAGCTGTGGGTCAAGAACCTGGCCGATATCCGTCACCTTGAGAGCTATCCGCTTGGCGGGGCGACCCTGTATGGGGCCTATTTCGGCACGATCGGCCTGCCACGGTCCGCCGGGCTGACGGTGCGCCAGCAGTTCTGACTGCGGCCGAGCCATGCGATGGCGCGGCGTATTTTTAAAAGGCACCTGTCATGGCGACGTCATTGCCGTGTGGTGACAGCGGCGGGGCTTATCCAAGCGCCCGCCGCCCGGTGGGAAGCTGTCAACGAGAAGGTGCATGATAGTGTTTAGACTCGTTGCTGCTTTGCTGGCGGCGTTGTGCGCGATCGGACCGGTTGCCGCGCAGGCACCGGACCAGCGTCTCAACGCGATGCGCGTGCTTGGCTCGCACAATTCCTATCGCCCCGAATTGACCGAGCAGACGTTGGCAGAGCAGCGGCGCATCCTTGGTGCCGAATCCCCGGGCGTGGAATATGGCCATCCGCCGATTGCGCGGCAGCTCGACCTCGGGCTGCGCCAAGTCGAATTCGATCCGGTTGCGGACTCATTTGGCGGTCTGTTCGCCGCGCCTTATGTTGGCGACGCCGCCAGCTTTGCGGCGATGCGTCGGCCCGGTGCTAAAGTGTTGCATGTGCCGTTTGTCGACCGGCACAGCCTCTGCCTGACGCTCAACGCCTGTTTCGCTGAAGTCGCGGCGTGGTCACGGGCACATCCGGGGCACACGCCGATCACGGTGCTGGTCAATGCCAGCGACGGGCAGGGCGACAATCCAATCATGCCGCAGTTAATGCCCTTCGACGCAAAGGCTTTGGCGGCGATCGATGCAAGCGCGCGCGCGATTTTTGGGTCCGCCCGCCTGATCACGCCCGATCAGGTGCGTGGGCCTTGGCCGACCTTGCGCGAGGCGGTGTTGCACGGCGGCTGGCCGGGGCTGACGGCGGCGCGGGGCAAGGTGCTGCTGGTGCTCGACACCAATGATCGCGTGCTCGACGTCTACCGGCATGGCCATGCCGCATTGCGCGGCCGCGCGATGTTCGGCACCTATCCCGAAGGCGACGCGGAAGCCGCCATCCTCAACATACAAAATCCGGTTGCGGAGGAAGAGCGCATTCGCCGGGCGGTCGCGCAGGGCTTTATCGTGCGCACCCGCGCCGATTCCGACACGGTCGAGGCGCGGCGCGGGGACTATCGCCGGTTCCAGGCGGCGTTGCGGTCGGGCGCGCAGATCATCAGTACGGATTATTATCCGGGCGCACCCGATCCGCTGCATCTCGGCTTTACGGTGCGGCTGCCATGATGCGCGGCATGACTCTGGCGATTGCCGCGCTTGCGCTTCTGTTCGGTGCAGGCGGCGCGGCCGTCGCGCGTGCCCGTCCGCAGTTCACTGTGGAAAAGGTGGTATTGCTCTACCGCCACGGCGTGCGCGCACCGTTGGATACGGAGGCGGCAATCGATGATCTTGCGCATGCCCCCATGCCGGCCTGGCCCGTCGCCCCGAGCATGCTCACCCCGCGCGGTGCGGAAGCGCTGCGGCTGATCGGGGCGTGGCGCAGACGGCAGTTCGTGCAAAGCGGGCTGTGGCGCGGGCAATGCCCGGGCCCGCGCGATCTGACGATCTGGACCAACACCGCCGCGCGCACCATCGCCAGCGGCGCGGCGCTCGCCAACGGCCTGGCACCGGGATGTGCCGTGCCGATCGGCCATCTCGCGGACGGGCAAACCGACCCGCTGTTCGAACCGCTGCATATCAGCCCGCTGCCCTTTGACGGCGCGGCCGCGCTCGCCTCGATCCAGGCCTATACCGGTGGCGTGGCCGCCATGACCGCGCGCCATATCGCGGGCTTGCGCGAGATCGCCCATGTCATCGGCTGCGACCGGGGTGCTGCGCCGTGCGATCTGGCGGGCGTGCCGGCCGAGGTTCGCGTCGCCGATGACGGCCGCGATATCGCGCTGACCGGACCCATCCGCCGCTATTCCGGCACCGCCCAGATCTTGCTGCTCGAATATCTGGAGGGGATGCCGCTGTCGCACGTTGGCTGGGGGCGGACCAGTCCGGCCGCGGTTACACGGCTGGGTGCGCTCCATGCCGCGCTGTTCGATGTCTATGCGCGGACGCCTTATATGGCGGCGCGGGTCGCGGGGCCGTTGGCGCTGCGGATCGCGGCGACCCTGCGCGATCCTGGCGCGGCCAAAGTGAGTATCTTCATGGGCCACGACACCAATGTCGCGGCGCTATCGGCCATGCTCGGCGTGCGCGTGGCGGCGCGCGGCTATGCTGCTGGGGATCCGCCACCGGGCGGTGCGCTCGGGATTGAGGTCCTGCACGATCGGCGCGGGCGGCGCTGGGTGCGGCTCTTCTTCGAAGCCGCCGATCCGCAGCAGATCCGGCACCTCGTCCCATTCTCCGGCAACGAGGCACCGGCGCATCGGATTTTGGTCCTGCCGTCCTGTCGTGGGATCCGTGCCGCCATCAAGCAGCGCGGTCTCTGCCCCTTGGCCGAAGTGACGCGGTTGATGGAACAAAACGCCGTCGGTTAGGGCACCGCCCGGACGCGGTTCGCAAACAAGCGGCGTCATCCTTACGAATGATTTATTTTGTAACGACACCGTAACGAATCTGACGCGGCGTTGCACCCGCGCTGACACACCCCCCTGTTAGGCGGCCCCGACCGATCGGCTTTGTACGTCGGTCGGACCAAAAATCATCCATTGGGGGTCGTTGTGAACCATTGTCGTTTTACGTTTAAATCCATGCTGATCGCATCGGTCTTCGCGATGCCGATCATGGCGCACGCGCAAAGCACCAAGCCGACCGATGCCGAGCCGGAGACGACGGGCACCAAGACCATCGTCGTCACGGGCAACCGCAAGGTTGCGCAGACCACAGCGCAGGAACAGGTGGCCTCGCCCAACGCGATCGCCGTGCTGTCGCCCGAGACGATCGAGCGCGCCCCCGATGTGAACATTGCCGAAGCCCTCGCGCGCTTGCCCGGCGTGTCCGTGTTCAACGGCGGCCAGGGCAACACCAACAGCGTGTTCGTCGATATCGCCGGTCGCGGCCAGGGCAATTACGTCTCGCTGCGCGGGATGGCGGCCGAATATAACATCAACCTGATCAATGGCGTCGAAGGCGCGCAGGGCATGCCGTTCAGCCGCCAGGTGCCGCTCAACCTGTTGCCGCCCAGCGGCATGCACCGCGTGGTCGTCAACAAATCCTTCCTCGCCACCGAAGACGGCGGCGCGATTGGCGGCTCGATCGATTTCCGCACGCCGACTGCGGCGGATTTCGAGAATAGCTCGGCGCTCAACGTATCGGTCACCGGTCGCATCAACACGCGCGCGCGCGATTATGGGCAGAAGTCCGACGGTGAGACTGCTTCGCTGGAAGTCGCGCACGGCTTTGGGGAGTCGAAGGCCTTCACCATTTACGTCGGCGGTTATTATGACCGCTCCAACTTCACCAACACCATCATCGACGGTGTCTATCCGGCGGCGACCAACGGCCAATGGGCCTATGCAAGCCAGAATAAGGACGGCACCAGCGCCTCGGGTCTGTCGCCTGCGCAGAATCTCACTTCCACCGGGGTGAATGCCGGGTTCACCCAGGGCACCAACCAGCGCTACGGCGGCAGCCTCTCGCTCGATTGGACCCCAAGCGACACCCAAAGCTGGTATCTGCGCGGCACCTATGCCCAGAACGAGATCACGCAGAATTCCTATTATGCGCAGATTTACGGCGACAGCGTCGGCCAGACCCAGATCGGCACCAGCGGTGTATATGCCCCCAGCATCGGGCAGATCCGGCCACGCTATTACTTCACCACTTCGCCCGAACAGGCGTTGCTGGCGACCGCGCAGTTCGGCGGCAAGCTGAAGCTCGGCAAGCTGACGCTGCAGCCCAATGTCTTCTTCAGCTATGGCGAATATAACGCGCCGGACCATCAGGAAATTTCCGCGCGCAAGCCCAATAGCGGGACCGCGATCCCCTATAGCGGCTCGACCATGTTCACCTATCAGAACGGCATCCCGCTGCTGATCGGGTCGGCGGCGCAATATGCCTATATCAACGACATCGCCAATTATAACGCGCGCCGCTCAGGCGATCTTTCGGCCGAATTCAGCCATCAGAGCAAATATGGGGCGAAGTTCGACGCGGACATCGATGTTGATAGCGGCTTCCTGAAGACAATCAGCTTCGGTGCCAAATATCGCGATGCGTATCGCAAGCACACCTATAACGATTATTACACACCGCGCGTATACAACGCGGCTGGCGCTGAGGTGAACTGGACGACCCTGGGCATCTTCGGTGGCACCGTGGGATCGATCGTTCCGGGAGTTTACAATTTCGCCGCGCCCTTGATCAACCGTGGTGCGCTCGACCAGGTGTTCAACAAAGCGATCCTTGCGACCTACGGCTCCTTCGCCGCCGCCGATGACAGTTGCAATGATCCCAATCCCGCGATCAAGAACGTCAACAACCAGAATTGCAACACGCAAACCGGGCATGAGCGGATCACCTCGCTCTACGCTATGGGGACGTTCGAGACCGGTCACGCCGAAATCCTGGCGGGCCTGCGGTATGAGCATACCGGCATCACCAACACCTTCTGGGTGCTGCCAACCGACGGGACCGGTGCCGAAATTGCGGGCAACTTCGCCTCGAGCAAAACGACCTATGACAAGGTATTGCCGAGCCTCGCGCTCAATTATCGTCCAACTTCGGGCAGCGTCTATCGGCTGTCGGTCTCGCGGTCATATGTTGCGCCGTCCTTCTTCCAACTCGCCGGCGGCCAGCGCATCAATCGCTCCAGCGGCGGTGCCGAAGCGGGCGGCACCACCTCGATTACCAAGGGCAACCCCAATCTGAAGGCGCTCGATTCCACCAATGTCGATGCGTCCGCCGAGTTTTCGAGCGCTAAAACGTCAGGCTCGATCAGTGCCTTTTACAAGCACATCGAAAACTTCACTTATTCGCGGGTGAACAGCTTCACCAATGTCACCAGCTCGAAGGAAAATGGCTCGACCACCATTTCGCAGCCGGTCAACGGTGGCGCGGGCGATGTCTACGGGCTGGAACTGGCTGCTTCGACCGTGCTTGATCCTGCGGCCAGCATTCCAGGCCACTTCATCCTGTCGGGGAACGTTACGCTGGAAGGATCGAGCGTCGATCCCAAGGGCGGCTTGTCGAGCAACGAACGTCTGCTCAACCAGCCGAACCTGACCGGCAACGCGCAATTGTCCTATGTGCTGGGTACGTTCCAGGCCGATCTGTCGTATCGCTATATCGGGTCCTATGTGTACCAATATGCGGTGATTGACGGGAAGAGCGACCTCGATGGCTGGGTGCGCGCCAACAGCCAGCTCGATCTGCACGTCGGCTATCGCTATGGCCGCGCCAAGCTCGAAGCTGCTTTGTCGAACCTGACCAATCAACGCAGCTACTATGCCACGATCGGGCGCAACAGCTCGACGATCGGGTCGATCGTGGACTCGGGCCGCACCGCGACGATGAAGGTTTCCTACCAGTTCTAACGTGAAAAGGGGTCCTACGGACGGACCCTAGCAGGAACGGGGCAAGTCGGCGGTCTTCTGGCCGATCGGCTTGCCCCGTATCCGCAATTGGCGCGGATGGATTTCCGCAGTGTAGCGCACTCTGCGCGTATAAAGCGCTTAATATTCATAGACTTTATGTGCGACATTACATGGTGCACCGCACCATGATACGCGATCTGCGTTCAAATTTTCGCGGTATCGCCCATTACACTTGCGTACACACCCGCCTTGGTCGCATTATTTGCAGGCCGCAGTGTATCGAGCGGATTCAAGTAGCGTCGCGTACCTTTGTTTCTTGTCCTGTATAATCTTAACAAAACAAGGAGAATCAGTATGTCCGACCCTTTTATCGGCCAGATCATGCAGGTCGGCTTCACCTATGCACCATTAGGTTGGCTGCAATGTGCCGGGCAGATTTTACCGATTTCGCAAAACCAAGCGCTGTTTGCGCTGCTCGGCACAAATTTCGGCGGTGACGGCGTCAACACCTATGGCATTCCAGATGTCCGCAGTCGCGTCATGGTCGGCACGGGCCAGGGGCCTGGCCTGTCCAACTATATTGTTGGGGAAACGACCGGTGACGAAAACAACGTGCTGACCCTCAGCAACCTGCCCCAGCACAACCACACGGCGGTGTTTCATGGAACAGCAGGGGCGACGACGGCATCGGGCACCCTCTCGGTCCTGACCGCAGCCACGACCACGCAAGTGACGAACGCTCCAGCTGCCGGAAGTCAGCTTAGCAACGGGTTCCCCAATAGCGGCCCGGGCGCGGTTAAAGTGTATGCGCCCGCCGGATCCGGCACGACCGCAGTCAATATCGGCGGGCTCACGGTGACGGGTGGTTCCTTCACCCCGCAGGGAACGGTCACCACGGGTTCAACGGGTAACAACTTCCCTGTGCCCAACATTCAGCCATCGATCGGCATCTTCACCATCATCGCGACTTCTGGCATTTGGCCGACGCGCCCTTAACAAAAGGTCGCCTGATACAGTCGGGGCTGTCCGGGCCTCGGCTGTAACTGGCTTATGGCAATGGGGTAGGGGCCGCCCTTGCCACAATCGAACTCATAGGTTTCATCGAGCAGATAGACGGTTTCGGGCGATTCGAAGATGAGCGTAAAGGGTTCGCGGAAGTGGTTGACCAAATGGCTTTTGCGGTCGATCTGCAGCAGCCGCACTTCAACGGGTTCAGGCACCGTCAACACTCGCACCGCTTTGCCCACCCAAGGCTCAAAATCCTCCGCCGCCGGCAGTTTCATTGTCTTTCCCCTATGCGTTGCTTTGTCGCCACTGCGATTGCCCCTGCAATGGTAAAGCCTGCAAAGACGGGCGCAACCATTCAAACGCGCATTGATCGCCCATTGCCGCGTTTTCCCGATCCGCGCGCCACGACGCCCGCGCTGACGCCGATGCTGGCGGCAGCGGGGGTACGGCTCCGGGCGGCGGGGCGTGACGATCTTGGCTTTCTCCGCGCGCTGCACCGCGCGATCAGCGCGCCCGATTTCGTGCTGGCGCCATGGGGCACCGAGGCGCGCGAGCGTATCATCCGCGAACAGTTCGACCTGCAGCATCGCCATTTTCTGAAAGCCTTCCCGCGCGGCGACTATTGGATCGTCGAGCGCGTGGAGGGCGATACGGTGGCACCGATCGGGCGCTATTATCTCGATCGTCACGGTCCCGTGTGGCACGCGCTGGAGATGAGTTTTCTGCCGAACAAGCGCGGTTTTGGCGTGGCCTTGCTCCGTTGGACCAAGACCTTGCTCGCCGCAGCGGGCGGCCAGGGCTTTGATTTGCATGTCGCGCATTCCAACGCTCGTGCGCGGGCGCTCTACCTTAAGCTCGGTTTTCGCGACGTCGACCCGCCGCTCGATTTCCACCAGCGCATGCTGTGGCTGGCGGGTTCAGCGGACCGGGAAAGATGAGCGGCTATTGTTGCGGATGGCGTTGATAGGGCGGAAGGTCTTGCTCTACGCATGCAGGCAGGGCCTAGGCGGCGTGGATAAATTCAAAGATATAACCACATAACGGGCAGCCGCAGGATGGCGCTAGGCGGTCGAGAGGGCGATATGGATAAAGATATGGCTCGAATTTTGGCCAATGGTGGGACCGCTGCCTCCCGTGAATTGGTGCGGTTGTATGATATTTTGAAGCATAATCTGCCGGAAGATACCGATCTTCGGAAAGGCATAGCAGCGGCGCTCGCCGAAATAGGGCTGCTGGTTATTCAACCAGCGTTTGACGCTTGGCCGGAGTTGCAGGAAGAATTTGAGCTTCGGCTGAACAAGTATGGCGTAACCACCTGACCGATACCGTTGACGTCGGGCGATCCTGCAATGGAGGTCGCGCCCGCTGCGGATGCCCTCCGCACCCATGGTCCGACGGCGGTTGAATCTCCGGAAACGATAGTTATCAATATCGCATTGCCCTTACGGTCCGATCGTGAGAAGGTCGCAGGCCGGTGAGCGCGGCGGGAGAGATGGGTTGAGCAATCATCGCAAGCCGATGCAGGAGCGGTCGCGCAAGACGTATGAGCTCCTCCTCTCGGCCGCGGAATCGCTGCTGGAGGAAGTTGGCATCGAGCGGATTTCGAGCAACCTCATCGTTCAGCGCGCCAAGCTGACCTCCCCCGCTTTCTATCGATATTTCGATGACAAATATGCCGTGATCGAGGCGCTGGCGGAACGACTGATGCAGCGCCAGAACGAAGCCCTGACGCGCTGGATCGACCGCTATCAGGATGCCGGATACGATACGTTGGTCGACCATGTCGAAGATCTTGTCCGCGAAATGGACGCGATCACGGGGCAGCAGCCGGGCGCGATCTGGATCATGCGGGCGCTGCGCGCGGTGCCGAGCCTCGCGCATATCCGCCTGGCCTCGCATCATTTCGTCACCGATCTGATGACGGATGTGTACGCAACCTATCTGCCTGACATCCCCCGCGAGCTGATCCACCGACGTACGCGGCTGGCGGTCGAGATCGCCTATTCGGTCGATGAAATGCTCAAGGAAGAGGCCGGTTCGCGGGAACACGTCTTTGAAGATCTGACCTATATTTTTCGCTCGCTTTATTATCACCCCGATTTGGGAAGGGTGCCCCCGCCGCGCGCCGCCACCGAGGCGTCCGACCTCGCCGTGTCGATCCAGGCCTGACGGGACAATTCGCGACCTGTCATAAAAACGATACCAAAGACTACCATATGCGCGTCGACACGAATCATCGGGGCGCACAATGATCCATTCCCTTGTTCATCGATCGGCGCTGGTCGCCACCTTGCTGGCTGGCACCGCGATCGCCACGCCAGCGCTGGCGCAGCACAACGCAACCGCCGATCAGGCTATGCCGACGCAGGAGGAACCGGATAAGACGCGTGTCGCCGATGGGGATGACATCGTCGTGACCGGTCGGGCGGGCACGTCGCGCCAGCGCAAGGTCGAGACGAGCTACGCAATCTCGACGATTTCGGACCAGGATCTGCGCATCCGCGCCCCGATCGGCGTTGCCGAGGCGCTCAAGCAAGTGCCCGGTTTCTATAGTGCGCCGACCTCGGGCGAAGTCGCCGGCGGCGTGCGCGTGCGCGGTATTCCGAGCGACGGCTACCAGACGGTCGCCCTGCTCGAGGACGGCATCCCGATCCAGGGCGATCCGGGTCTCGGCTGGCTCAATGGCGACCAGTCGCTGCGCATCGACCAAAGCGTCGAGCGGATCGAAGTGGTGCGCGGTGGGCCGTCGGCGATCTTCTATTCGAATGCGCCAGGCGCTGCGATCAACTTCATCACGCGAAAAGGCGGCGATACGCTCGAAGCGCTCGCGCGTTACGAAGCGGCGAGCTACAATTCGCACCGGATCGACGGGTGGATCGGCGGCCCGATCGGCGCGACCGGGTGGCATTTCTTCGCCGGCGGCTATTACCGGGCGTCGGATGGTCCGCACAATTCGGGCTACACGCAGGACCGCGGCGGCCAGTTCCGCGTCAACCTGTCCAAAGAGTTTGATCGCGGCGGAATCAGCTTCGGCGTCAAGCGGATCGACGAGCGCGTCGGCTATTGGGGCGGCGGCATCTATCAGGCCAATGTCGACGGCACGCCCAGCAATGTCGTGGGCCTCGACAATAAGGTCGATAATGTCGTCGGGCCCGACACCCGCTATTTCAATTTCCTGACGCCGAACGGTACGGTCAAGTTCGACAATGGCATTGGCAGCAGCGTCAAGCTGACCCAGCTGAGCTTCCAGGCGCATTACGACATTGCCGACAGCTTCAAGGTCGAGGAGAATGTCCGCTATCGCACGAGCTGGACGCAGCGGAACAGCATCACGCCTTACTCGGTCGCCGCGTCGGCCAGCGCGTTGGTAACCGGTGCCTTCGGCAAGCCCCCGGCGGGCACCAGCTATGCGCTGGTGTATCGCGACAGCGGCGCGGCGTTCGACCTTGCCAAGCAGAACGGCAACGGCCTGGCGTTGATCGATCTCGCGCGCACGCACACCGTGCCGCTCGACGAATTTATCACCGACACCCGTCTGGTCGGCAAGGTCGATCTGTTCGGCACGCACAACCTGGCGTTCGGCGTCTATTATGCGCGCGAGCAGGAAGATTATAACGCGCTCAGCGCCGCCGTGCTGACGGACGTCAAGCCGCATGCCGAAGTGCTTGATGCCTATCTCGTCGATGCGAAGGGCAACAAGCTGTTCAAGATCAGCGACAATGGCGTCATTCAATATGGTGCCGAATATGCCAATGCGAGCGGCAGTTCGGACAATATCGCCGCTTATGCCAGCGACGAATGGCAGCTGACCAGCAAGTTCCGGCTCGAAGGCGGCGTGCGTTACGAGCAGATCAAGACCCGCGGGCAGGTCGAAGGCACCAAGAAGGTCAATCTCGGCCAGAGCCCGACCAGCGCCGATGATTCGGTCGGCGTCGGCACCGGCGTGTTCACGCCGTTTTCGCGGAAATACGATCATGTCGGCTGGACCGCCGCCGCCAATTATCAGGTCCGTTCGTTCTTCGGGGTGTTCGCCCGCTATACAGACACGTTCCGGCTACCGGCGGTGTCGAGCTTCATCACCAACGCCAATGCGACCCCCGTCGTGCAGACGCTCAACATGCTTGAGGGCGGGGTGAAATATTCGCGCGGCAAGGTCGATCTCTACGCGACCGCCTTCCGCACCGTGTATAACAGCTACGCGATCAGCGATTATCAGAAGCTCGCCAATGGTCTGCTGTCGCCGGTCACGGTCTATGGCGATACCAAGACCACCGGCACCGAGATTGAAGGGACGTGGCGGCCGACCGACTGGTTCGATCTGCACGCCTCTTGGACGTGGCAGGACAATCGCTTCAGCAAGTTCGTCTATACCAACAGCGCCGGTGTGCTGACCGATTATTCGCACCACAAGGTCAACGGCGTGCCCGACAATACCTTCCGCATCACCCCCGGTTTGACGCTGTTCGACCGCAAGGTGCGGCTCCAGTCGGACGTCAATTATGTTGGTGCGCTCTATACCGATGTCGCCAACCAGATCCGGCTGCCATCCTATTGGTCGGTCGATTTCGACGCGCAATTCCAGATCACGCCCAAGCTGCAATTCGGGCTGATCGTGGCCAACGTCACCAATGCGTTCGGCCTGGTCAACGGCAACCCGCGCGCGGGGACGATCGACAACAGCCAGGCCGGACAGCCGGTCTATATCGGCAGCTCGCTCTACCAACGGAACTATCGCGGGTCGCTGACCTACCGCTTCTGAGGCGCGTGCGCGGCGTGACGCCCTCACGCTGCGCGCCGCTTTCGCTTTTCGAAAGGATCCTGCCGTGCGTGTTGGTCTCACCCTGCTGGCGCTTGTCATAGCGCAGACGCCGTTGCTGGCCGCTCCGGGCGATGCGCCGCGCATCGCGCCGGTTGCCAGCCTGACCGATGGCCAGTGGCTCAAGGGCGATCTCCACCTGCACTCGCGTCACAGCCAGGATTCGACCAACAATCCCGAAGCGAAGATCATAAAATTCGCCGAGGATACGGGGTTCGACTATCTCGCGATCACCGATCACGACAATCACGTCGCCGGTGACGTAGCGCACCACACCTGGAGCGACCCCGAATTCAAATCCAAGTCGGTAATCCTGCTCTACGCCGCAGAATGGACGACCGAGCGCGGCCATGGCAACGTCTTCTCGGCCAAGCCGTACGACCATCAGCGCCTGTTCGACGTGCGCGACGCGCGCGACGCGAAGACCCTCGCGGTCAAGAAAGCGCTCGGCATCCACCTTTCGGGCAACCATCCCGCCGGCAAGGACCATTGGGGCTTCAGCTTCGACATGCTCGATTCGCTCGAAGTGTGGAATTCGGCGATCTGGCCAAACAATGCCGCGGCGATTCTGATCTGGGACGACATGCTCAAATCGGGGCGCAAGCTGACCGGGCGGGGCGGCAGCGATTCGCATCACGGCACGCCCGACACGCCCGAGCAGAAAACGTCCCACACGGGCGAGCGCAGCGCCAATTATGTCGGCACGCCAACCACCTGGGTGTTCGCGAAAACGCGCAATGCCAAGGGCGTGGTCGATGCGCTGACCAACGGCCGCGTGTCGATCAGCGCCAATCCCTATGACCCGCGCGTCGAGCTGCGCGCCGATCTCGACGGGGACGGGCGTATGGACATGATGATGGGCGACAATGCGCGTCCGACCGGCAAACCGGTCACGTTTCAGGTGCGTCTGGTCGGCGGTGGCGTGGCCGGTGCGGTCTATCACGTTCGCGTGATCAAGAATGGCGATCCGCTCGGCACCTTTGACACCGACCCGGCGAGCAACGCCGTAAGCTTCGCCGACACGCCCGCCGCAAAGGGGCGCAGCTATTACCGGGTCGAGGTGGAAGGCCCGCAAACCCCCTATCCGCAAGTGCCGGTTTCGACCGTGCTGAGCGGCAAGATGATCGCGCTGTCGAACCCGATCTATTTCAACTTCGATCCCCACTTCTGACGCGCCGCAGCTTTTACCCACCCAAAAAAAGGCGGGAGCGGCCGTGCCGCTCCCGCCGAGGTCCCGAGGAGGGATTAGAAAGTCCCGCGCAACCCGACCAGAACCTGTCGACCCGGCTTATACTGGGTGAAGGTGTCGTTGCTGAACTGGAAATAGGATTTCAACGTCGCATCGGTGAAGTTCGCGACGTTTACCGTCAGTTGCGGCAGATTCTTGATGCCAAAGATCTTGTCGAGATCAAATGCTGACGAGAAATCGTACGACGTATAGTCATTGTTGAACAACGCCGCAGCCGGGATGCCGTTCTGCGCGGCACCGCTGCTTTGCGAACCGCGGCGGGACGTCGTCGAGACGCGCAACATCACGCCATGCTTCTCGTAATAGCCCGTGATATTGTAGGTGAAGGGGGCGACGCCATAAGCGATCGCGGCGCCCTTGCTCGTCTGGTCGACGATCGTCGCATTGGCGTTGAAGCCGAAGCCGGTCACGCCAATGTGCTTGGTCAGGAAATCGAGCGGCTGGACCCACTGGAATTCCAGGCCGTTGATCGTCAATTTGTCGGGCACGTTGGTCTGCGACGTAAGCTGGACCTGCGCCTGGGTTGGGCCGCCGCGCGAATTGAGCGCGATTTGCTGGGTTGGGTTCAGCGTGTCGTAGGTGATGCCATATTGCGCCAGGAAGCTGAACGGCACCGTCGTGATATTGGTGGTGGTGAAGCCGGTGATCGACTTGCGGAAGGCGTTGACGCTGATCACGCCTTCACGACCGGTATAATATTCGAAGCCGAGATCGAGATTGGTCGACAGATAGGGTTTGAGCGCGGGGTTGCCGATCGTTGCCTGGTCGGCCGAGGGTGCGCCGAAGTTGACGCCGGGTAGCTGCGCCGAGGGGTCGGGCCGGGTCATGGTGCGCGACCCCGCGACGCGGACGACGGCATGCGCGCCAATGTCGTAGGCGAAGGTCGCGGCGGGCAGCCAGTTGCGATATTCGTTGCGCGTGGTCACGCTCGTCGAGATGTTCGGATACCGGCTGCCATCGGGCAGCGAAGCACCGCCGGCCAGCGTGTTGCGCGGATCCGGCAGCGACACCGTCCCCGTGATCGTCTGGATCGTGTCGACGAAACGCAGACCGGCATTGAAGCGCAGGGTGTTGCCGCCAAGCTCCTGCGAACCATTCAGCGTCGCGAAGGCCGACTTCACAACCTCGCGGATATAGCCGCCACTTGCGCCGGTGTTGGCCGCGCCGACGGTGGGTTCGTTGTCGTGGAACGACTGATAGTTGGTCGCATTGGCGAATTTCGGGAAGTCCACCGTGACGAAACCGGCCGGTCCCGGGATCAGATAGCTCGGGAAGGCGGCATTGGGCACGAGTGAGCCGCCATAAGTGACCGGGCCGGACAACCCAGCAGTCGATCCGGTGCCATAGCCGGGATAGGTCGGGTAACCGGCGGGTGCCGCGCCGGGTGCGTTCAGTCCGACGCACGACGGCTGTGTGTTCGGTGAGGGGACGAAGACGCTCGGGTTATTGCCGCAGACCGCATTCTGCCACGCCTGGCTGTTGTCGAAGCCCTGGATCAGGCGGGATACGTCGTCAAAAGCACCGCCGACCTTGAGGTTCAGCTTGGGGCCGCCCCAGGTCAGATCGGCGCGCGCGCCCTTGGTCTTGTTGATGCGCCGCTCGTCCGAGATGTTGACGCGGGAGCCCGCGTTCCAGCCGAAGTTCGCCGGGTTGTTGAGATCGATATTCGGCGTGATCACCGGGCCGTTATCGGTGTTGGCGTAGGTGACCGTCGTGCCCACGCCGAGCGCGGTGGTCGCGCCGACCGTCGGGTGT
>NZ_JH584235.1:1692279-1781347 GCF_000241465.1 Sphingomonas echinoides ATCC 14820 | reverse complement strand
CGAAGGTTTCGTTGAGCGGAATGATGGCGCTATTGCGCACGATCCACGCCATATCCTCGCGGATCAGATTGTTATGCTTATAGCCATACAGGCTATCGACATAGAAATGCAGCGTGTCGCTCGGACGCCATTCCACGCTGACGATCGCGTTGACACGGTCGCGCGTGCCCCGCTCGTCTGAGGTACGCCCAAGCCGCGGAAGCAGTGCATTGGCGATCTGCTGGATCGTCGCACCGGGATTGTTCGCCAGCAGGAATGCCTGATTGATGACGGTGCCTGCTACCAGGCCTGCACCAGCGCCGGTTGGCACGACAGAGGGAATGGTCCAGTTGCCGCCGCTAGTGCTGTTGCAGCTTGCGTTGTTGGCGGTGCATTGCGCCGCCGCAGTCTGCGCCGCGGTCGGTGTGTTCTGCACGCCGTTCGTCGTGCCCGCGATGCTATTAGGCGTGCTCAACGCCGGGTTGGTGTAACCGATCGTCTCGAAGCCGCGCGTATCGGTGAAAGAGCGCTGGCCAGACACGCCCGCCAGGATGCCGATCGTGTCATTGTGCCAGCTGCCGATCAGCGACCCACGGATGCCGAGGCGGTCCGCGTCTCCTTGCTTCGACCCTTGGACATTATACGCCAGGTAATTCTTGGCGCGGTCGAAAGGCCGGGCTGAGCGCAGATCGACGTTACCGGCAGCACCGCCTTCGAGCAGATCGGCGGTATAGCTCTTGTTGACGGTCAGCTTGGTGAAGAGATCGGTCGGGAAAAAGCTGAGGTCGACCGAGCGATCGGTGCCCTGGGCATCGGTCGCACCCGAGGAGGCGACTGCGATCGGCGCGCCGTTCAGCGTGACATTGGTGAAGTTGGAGCCTAGCCCGCGGATCGCGACGTTGGTGCCCTCACCGGTAATGTCGCGCGTAATGGTCACGCCGGAGATGCGATTGAACGATTCGGCGATGTTGGTGTCGGGGAACTTGCCGATATCCTCGGCAAAGATCGCATCGGTGAAGCCGGTCGACGCCCGCTTGGCATTCGTCGAGAGCGCCAGGCTGTTGCGATAGCCGGTCACCACGATGTCCTCGGCGGACGCCGTATCCGGCAAGGTTTCTTGTGGGGAAGCCTGCTCGCCAGAGCGCGGCGGAACGGGCGTGGACTGTGCGAACGCGTCCTGGGCGCAAAGGCCGGAAAGAATGGTCGCTCCAAGAAGCGCGCCCCGTGTCAGGCGTGCGGCACCGGCGAGAAAGCTCATGTCAGATCCCCTTCCTAATTTTGCACGCGCCACGTTCTCCAGCGCTATGATTGCGCTACCATCTGGCGTGACAGGCGCAACCTGTCAAACACAAAAACGCATTTTGTAAGGCCAATCGTTCAGATAATTGCACTGTGCGCCTTGCTGCGGCATGCTGCGCGCGCGGACCTCGCCGCCCGTTTTGTGAGGATAGGGTGCCCCGCAGGGTAACCGAAAGGACGATGGGGAATTGAAGACCGTACGCCTCTATGCGGAAATCGCTCGGCAGATTGGCGGGCAAATTCTCGCGGATCAGTATCCGATGGGCACGCGTCTTCCCTCAGAACGTGAGCTCTCGGAGGCCTTCAATGTGTCGCGCCCGACGATCCGCGAAGCATTGATCGCGCTGGAGGTCGATGGCCTAGTCGACATCCGGATGGGGTCGGGCGTGTACGTTTCCGCAAAGACTCCGCGTGGCGGCAAATTTTCCGCGATCGGCGTGGGCCCGTTCGAGCTGCTGGAAGCGCGCCGCGCGATCGAGGGCGAGGCCTGCGCGATCGCGGCCACGCGAGTCGATGCGAACGACATCAAGCAGCTCAGAACGCTTTTCGACAATCTGGTGGCCGCAGGCGAAGATGTTGCGAAGGCCGAGGCGTTCGATCACCAGTTTCACATCAGCATTGCCAGAGCGACGCGTAACAGTGCCATTTCCGGCGCGGTCGAGGCGCTGTGGCAGGCCCGCCTGCGGTCGCCGCAAGAAAAGGCGCTGTCTCAAAAGGCGCATCGCGCCGGGGTAGGCCCGCGAATCGACGAACATTTCGCGATTTTCGAGGCGCTTGCGGCCCGCGATCCGGATCTGGCGCGCGCGGCCATGCGCACGCATCTCGACAAAGTGCTCGCGGCCTTGATCCAGGCCACCGAAGTGCAGGAGCTCGCCGAGCTGGATGCGACGCTCACCGCGCGCCGGCAGCGCTTTGGTTTGGCATAGGCTCCGTTACGGGAGTAGCCCTTACCGTCTTTTTGCTTCAACCTGCCTGACACACATCATTGACAAGATGATGCGCAATCTAGAATGGTAGCGCTATCGTAAGAGCGCCACCGCAGAGCGTTCCTCCGCTTCTCCGAAGCGGCCGACAGGAAGGATGCCATGACCGGACATACCAGTCCTCGCGCAACACGCCCCTGCTTCGATCCTATGATCGGCGCGGCGACGGTCCTGTCGACCTGATTGCTGCAGCACGCCACTTCCTCCCCCACTCGCACGGAAAGACCTCATGCCCAAGATTATCGATGCCAAGGTGATCGTCACGTCCCCGGGCCGCAATTTCGTCACGCTCAAGATCGAGACCGAGGACGGCGTTTACGGGCTGGGCGATGCAACACTGAACGGGCGCGAGCTTTCGGTCGCGAGCTATTTGACCGACCATGTCATTCCCTTGCTGATCGGGCGCGATGCTCACCGGATCGAGGACATCTGGCAGTATCTCTACAAGGGTGCCTATTGGCGGCGCGGGCCCGTGACGATGAGCGCGATCGCTGCGGTCGACACCGCCTTGTGGGACATTAAGGGCAAGCTCGCCGGGCTTCCGCTTTACCAATTGCTCGGTGGTGCGAGCCGGGACGGCGTGATGGTCTATGGTCATGCCAATGGCGTCTCGATCGACGAGACGGTCGAGGTCGCACGCGATTATCAGCGTCAGGGGTATAAGGCGATCCGGCTGCAATGCGGCGTGCCGGGTCTGCCCTCCACGTACGGCGTGTCGAAGGACAAGATGTTCTACGAACCTGCCGATGCCGATCTGCCGACCGAAAACCTCTGGTCGACCGAGAAATATCTGCGCGTCGTGCCCGAGCTGTTCAAGGCGGCGCGCGAAGCGCTCGGCTGGGACGTGCATTTGCTGCACGACATCCACCACCGCCTGACGCCGATCGAGGCAGGTCGGCTCGGCAAGGATCTCGAGCCCTACCGCCCGTTCTGGCTCGAGGATGCGACGCCCGCCGAGAATCAGGACGCGTTCCGCCTGATCCGCCAGCACACCACCACGCCGCTTGCCGTGGGCGAGATCTTCAATTCGATCTGGGATGCCAAGCATCTGATCGAAAACCAGCTGATCGACTATATCCGCGCGACCGTCGTCCATGCCGGTGGCATCACGCATTTGCGCCGGATCGCGGCGCTCGCCGACCTGTACCAGATCCGCACCGGCTGCCACGGCGCGACCGACCTCTCGCCGGTGTGCATGGCGGCCGCTTTGCATTTTGATCTGTCGGTGCCCAATTTCGGCGTGCAGGAATATATGCGGCACACCCCCGAGACCGACGCGGTGTTCCCGCATGCCTATAGCTTCGAGCGCGGGATGATGCATCCGGGCGAGAAGCCGGGGCTTGGCGTCGAGCTCGACGAAGTGCTCGCTGCGCAATATCCTTACAAGCGCGCCTACCTGCCAGTGAACCGTCTCGAAGACGGCACGATGTATAACTGGTGACCGCCGAGCGGCGACCGCGCGGGAACGTCCGCTGGGTCATCTGCGGCTTGCTGTTCGCCGCGGTCGTGCTCAGTTATGTCGATCGTCTCGTCCTGCCGGTGCTGAAACCCAGCCTGCAGGCACAATATGGCTGGAGCGAGCAAGGCTATGCCAATCTCGCCATCTGGTTTCAGGGTGCCTACGGCCTCGCTTATGTGCTGTTCGGTCGGCTGGTCGACCGCGTCGGTGCGCGGATCGGCTATGCGCTGGCGGTGACGCTGTGGACGATCGGCCACGTCGCGCACGTGCTGTTCACCAGCACGCTCGGCATGGCGTTCGCCCGCGTGCCGCTCGCGATCGGCGAAGCAGGAGCCTTTCCCGCAGCCCTCGCCGCGACGGGCGAGTGGTTCCCCAAATCCGAGCGCGCACTAGCGATCGGCATCTTCAACGCCGGGTCGAACGTCGGTGCGATCGTCACCCCGCTGGTCGTGCCGGTGATCGCGGTGACCTTTGGCTGGCGGATGGCGTTCATCGCCACCGGCGCGCTGACGATCTTGTGGCTGATCGCCTGGCTCGGTTTCTATCGCCGCCCGCGCGACCATGCTGCGGTCTCGGCCGAGGAACGCGCCTGGATCGAACGCGAGCCGGCCGAGCGCGCGCGACCGATCGCGTGGCGCAAGCTGCTCGGCCTGCGCCAGACCTGGGCCTATATGCTCGGGCGCTTCCTGATCGATCCGGTGTGGTGGACCTTCCTGTTCTGGCTGCCCGATTTCTTCAACCGGCAATATCATGTGAAGATGCTCGACTTCGGGCCGCCGTTGGTCGCGGTGTATCTGCTCGCCGATGTCGGTTCGATCGGCGGCGGCTGGTTGTCGTCGCGGCTGCTGTCGCGCGGCTGGCAGACGGGCCGCGCGCGCAAGACCGCGATGTTCGCCTGCGCCTTGTTCGCGCTGCCGATCGCCTTTGCCGCGCACGCGCCCACTCTGTGGACCGCGGTACTGCTGATCGGTCTCGCCTGCGCCGCGCATCAGGGTTTTTCGGCCAATGTCTATGCGCTGCCGGGGGACCTGTTCCCGCGCGGGCGCGCCGGATCGGTGATCGGGCTCGGCGGCCTGACCGGGGCGCTGGGCGGGATGATCATGGCGAAGTTTGCGGGCACGATCCTGGCAACGCTCGGCAGCTATCAGCCGATTTTCCTCGTCGCATCCTGCGCCTATCTGGTCGCGCTCGGCGTGATCCACCTGCTCGCGCCGCGTTACGCGCCGGTCGCGCCCGAGCAGATCGCATGACGCGCCGTGCCGCCATCCAGTCGGGAGACTTGCCGATGATCCTTCGTTCTCTGGCCACGATGCTGGCGCTCGCCGCCCCTGCGTTGGCGAGCGCCGCAACCGGCCACTCCTGCGAGGCGCAATGGCATGCGAGTTGGGCATCGTCGCAAAAGGAGCCGGACCAGGCGGATACCGGGATCGCCGCCAAATTGCGCGATGCGACGCTGCGTCAGACGGTGCGCCTGTCGGGCGGCGGCGCGCGGCTGCGGATCCACCTCTCCAACCTAATCGGCACCGCCCCGCTCGCGATCGACTCGGTGCATCTCGCCCTGGCCGAGGCGAGCGGGTCGGCGCGTGTTCGTGCCGGAAGCGATCACACGCTGTCGTTCGGCGGGCGCACGCAGGTGACGATCCCAGCCGGTGCCGACTATGTGTCGGATCCGATCGCGTTTCCGGTTCCCGATCGCACGACGCTGTCGATCAGCCTCCATCTGCCGCAGGCCCCAAGCGGGGTGACCGGGCACCCCGGTTCGCGCACGAGCAGCTACATCGCCGCCGGCAACCATTCTGCGGATGCGGCGCTCGCCGGCGAACGTGTCCAGCATTGGTATTTCCTATCGGGCGTCGATGTCGCGGGATGTGGTGGCACGATCGTCGCGCTCGGCGATTCGATCACCGACGGGCATGGCGCGACCACCGATGGCGACGATCGCTGGACCGACGTGCTCGCCATGCGCCTGCCGCTGGGCGGGGGCCTGTCGATCGTCAATCAGGGCATCGGCGGCAACCGCGTGCTACGCGACGGGCTCGGCCCCAACGCGCTCGCGCGGCTCGACCGCGATGTTCTGGCGCAGCCGGGCGTGCGCTCTCTGATCGTGCTCGAGGGCGTCAACGATCTCGGCGTGCTGACGCGCGACCATCCCGTCCCGGAGGCCGAGCATACAGCACTCGTCGCCGATCTCGAGCAAGGCTATCGCCAAATCGTCGCACGCGCGCATGATCGCGGGATCAAGGTGATCGGCGCGACGATTCTGCCGTTCGGCGGATCGGCTTATTATCATCCCGGCGCACCCGGTGAAGCCGACCGCGTCGCGATCAACCGCTGGATCCGCAGCGCCGGTGTGTTCGACGCGGTGGTCGATTTCGACGCGGTGATGCGCGACCCGTCGCGTCCCGAGCGACTGGCACCGGCGTTCGATTCGGGCGATGGCCTGCACCCATCCCCGGCAGGCTATGCGAAAATGGGCCAAGCGGTCCCGATCGCGCTTTTCCAATGAGGTGGTGTGGGGCCCGTATATCCCGGGTATCGGGCGCGTTTAGCCCCGCCGCGCGTGTGCGCCACCTGCAGCAAGGAGCCGCGTGATGTTGACGAGACGGGGCGTGGTCGGCGGTGCGCTGGCGGGCAGCCTGCTGGGGTCCCCGCTCGCTGCCGCGCTCCAGACCGATCGCCGCAGGCCGGGCTTCGACATCGCGTCTCCCGGGGATGCGATCACGCCGATCTTCGTCGATGCGGCGGACCTTCCCGGTGTGCGCCGCGCCGCCGCCGATCTGGCGGCGGACATCGGCCGGGTAACCGGAACGGACGCGCGGATCGTGCACGATCCGCGCGCGCTGCCCGATCGCGTCATCCTGGTGGGCGCGCTCGGTACCAGCCCGCTGATCGACCACCTGGTCGCAGCCGGGAAGGTCGCCGTCCATGACATTCGGGGCAAGTGGGAAGCCTTCCTGATCCAGACCGTCGCCAATCCCATGCCCGGCGTCAAAGAGGCGCTGGTCATTGTCGGCAGCGACAAGCGCGGCACGATCTACGGCGTTTACGACGTGTCGCGGATGATCGGCGTGTCTCCCTGGTATTGGTGGGCTGACGTACCCGTCGTGCGGCAAAGCCGACTGCGCATCGCCAACGGTCGGTATGTTCAGGATTCTCCCGCCGTAAAATATCGCGGGATCTTCCTTAACGACGAAGCGCCCTGTCTGTCGGGATGGACCGCCAAGACCTTCGGCGGAATGAACGCGGCCTTTTATGGGCGGCTGTTCGAACTGCTGCTGCGCCTTCGCGCCAATTATCTGTGGCCCGCGATGTGGAACAATGCCTTTGCCGTGGATGATCCGGCCAACGCGCCGCTCGCCGAGGACTATGGCATCGTCATGGGGACTTCGCATCACGAGCCGATGATGAAGGCGCATAAGGAGTGGACCGACCATCGCCAGCATTATGGCAATGGCGAATGGAACTATGCGACGAACGCTCCGGCGATCCGCGACTTCTTCCGCGAGGGCATCGACCGCAACGCGCATAACGAGGTCATCGTTACGGTCGGCATGCGCGGCGACGGCGACGTCGCGCTGGAGAGCAGCGGCAGCCTGCAGTCGGACGTGACACTGCTTGAAGGCGTCATCACCGACCAGCGCCGGATCATCGCCGAGGGCATGGGCAGGCCCGCCGAGCAGGTTCCCCAAGTGTGGGTCCTGTTTACCGAGGTGTACAAATATTACGATGCGGGCCTGGAGCTGCCGGACGACGTCACGATCATGTTTGCCGACGACAATGTCGGCAATCTCCGCCGCCTGCCGCTGCCGTCGGAGCGCGGCCGGTCCGGCGGGTTCGGCATCTACTTCCACATGGACATGCACGGTGGGCCGTTTTCATACCAGTGGATCAATTCGAACCCGCTGCCCAAGATCTGGGAGCAAATGAACCTCGCCCATCGCTACGGCGCGAACGAGATCTGGATCGCCAATGTCGGCGATCTCAAGCCGCTCGAACTGCCGATCGAGTTCTTCCTCGCCATGGCGTGGCGGCCGTCGGACGTTGGAAAGGACAAGATCGCTGGCTGGACGCACGCCTGGGCAGAACGCCAATTTGGACCGGAGCATGCCGCGGAGATCGCGATGCTTGCCGCCCGCTACGCCAAATACAATGCCTGGCGAAAGCCCGAACAGCTCAAGCCCGACAGCTATAGCCTTGAAAACTATCGCGAGGCGGAGCGCGTTTGCGACGCGTGGCGTGAGCTCGAACGCCGCGCCGATGCCGTCAACGAGACGCTGCGATCCGACCAGCGTGACGCCTTTTACCAGCTCGTCCTCTATCCCGTGCGCGCCTGTTCGAACCTGACCCAAATGTATGTTGCGGCGGCGCGGAACGCCCGCTTCGCCGAACAGGGGCGCGCCAGCACGAGCGCGGAAGCAGACGAGGTGCGCCGCCGCTTTCACCGCGACCACGACCTGCGCGATTATTACAATCACACGATGGCCGGCGGCAAATGGGACCATATGATGGACCAGACGCATATCGGCTATTTCGACTGGTACCCGCCCGGGACCGACATCATGCCGCCGGTTGCCGAGATCGACCTCGATCCTGCCAACGGCTTTGGCGTCGCGGTCGACGGCAGCGCGCGGTCGTGGCCGGGCTATTATCTGCCGCCGGAGCTTCCCATTCTCGATAGCCTGACGCGCGAGAAAACCTTCATCGAGGTGTTCCCGCGCGGTGCCGGTCCGGCACCCGTCACCGTGACGGCGGATCAGCCGTGGGTCGTGATCGAGGAAGGCAAGGCGTTCGGCGTCTCGACGCGGGATCGCCGATTCTGGGTCGATATCGACTGGAACGCGGTGAAGACCGGCAGATCAGAGGCGACGATAACCGTCGAGGGACACCAGACGGTCACGGTGCGTCTTACCGCACTTCGCGCGTCTGCGCAGCAGGAGCGCGAGGCGCGGGGGGCAAGCGGGGGGCTCACTGGCGCTTTTTCGCTCGCTGCGGCACGTTTCGATCGTTCCGTGGCGGCGCGCGGTGTCCGCTGCGAGCCCATCCCGGATTACGGCCAAGGCGACGCCGCGATGTCGGTCTTTCCGGTCGATGCCGAACCCTTCACCGATACTGCGAATGCGCCGCGCCTGGAATATGACGTCTTCCTCGGCGAAAGCGGCCCGTACCACATCGACCTCGTCACCGCGCCGACGCTGGAGGTCTATCCCGGACGGCACTTGGCGGTCGCGGTCGGCTTCGACGATGCTGCTCCGGTCGCGCAGGCGGTGTTCACACCGACGACGCGCGCGGCCCAGGATTTCCTCGGCGAACAACACGCCGCAAATACCGCCGCCAATGCGCGGACGATGCGCTTCACGCTACCGGTCGACGCGCCGGGCCGCCACGTCCTGAAGGTCTTCATGCAGGACCCCACCATCGTCGTGCAGAAAATCATCGTGCACAAAAGCGCGCTCGCAAGATCGTATTTCGGCCCGCCCGCATGGGCGTCTGGTGGGCGTGCGGGTTCTTGAGAATCGCCCGTTCGACCTGTCTGGAACCGTCAAACACGCGCAGATGACATGATGACGTTCGCGGTTACCACCGGGCGGTCGCACCCAGCGCGGCGTCGGCAGTGAAGTTTGATGACTGGGCAGGGAAATTTACACGATAACGATGACGATAAAGGTTGGTCACGATCGCCGCTTCCCCGCAAGGAAACGATCGAAAAGTGTAAAGTATTCAATGATCAACAGGTAATGGCGGAGCGGGAGGGATTCGAACCCTCGATACGCTTTTGACGTATACTCACTTTCCAGGCGAGCGCCTTCGACCACTCGGCCACCGCTCCGCATGTCCTGGACAGAACGGTCGCCCTAGAGCGTCCGTACGCACTGTGCAAGCGCTCTGCTGCATGTGGGGATTGCGCAGGGCCATAACGGCGTGCCACCGTAGGGATATGTCCATGTTGCTGCCGATTTTCGCCCTGCTCGCCGCCGCTCAGACCGCCGCCAGCCCGCCATCTGCGCCTACGCCCAAGCCCACCGCCGCGCAGCTCGCCGCTGCGGCTCCGGCGGCGGCGTGGGCGGCGATCGATCCCAAGGATCTGCTGCTGCTCGATTTTGCCGATGGCCAGCGCAGCGTCATCTGGCTCGCGGCTGAGTTCGCCCCCGCGCATATCGCGAATATCCGCACGATCGCGCGCAGCGGCTGGTGGGGCGATGCGACGGTGTACCGCGTGCAGGACAATTACGTCACGCAATGGGGCGATGCGAGCGAGAAGAAGCCGCCCGCCGCCGGCATCGATCGCCATCCACCCGCCGAATATGAATGGGCGTGGGGCGCGCACGGCCGCGCCGTCGCCAATCCGTACCGCGATGCCTATGCGCCGCGCACCGGCTTCACGCCGAGCGGCTGGGCAGTAGCGGGCGACGGCAAAGCGCAATGGCTGCCACACTGTTACGGCATGGTCGGCGTGGCGCGCGATCTTGCACCCGACACCGGCACGGGCGGCGATCTTTATACCGTAATCGGCCACGCACCGCGGCATCTCGATCGCAACATCGCGCTGGTCGGGCGGGTGATTGACGGCATGGCGGCACTTTCGGCCTTGCCGCGCGGCAATGGCGGCGGGCTTGGCCTGTATGAGGATGCGAAAATGCGCGTGCCGATCAAGCGCATCGTCCTCGCCGCAGATCTGCCGCCGAGCGAGCGGCCCGCATATCAGTATCTGCGGCCCGACACGCCGGTGTTCGCCGCCACGCTGGAGGCACGCGCCAATCGCGGCGGGCCGTTCTTCACCGTGCCGGCGGGCGCGGCAGATCTCTGCAACTTGCCGGTGCCGGTGCGCAAGGCTCCGGCACCGCGCTGAGGCTTATTTGCCGACCCAGTCGGCGACTTCGCCTGCAACCGTATTGGCGGCCTGATTCAGCGCCACGCTGACCGGCACTGCGGCGATCGTGCTGACGTGAACGCGCGCCTCGAAGCGGTGCTTTTCGACGACCTTGCCGGTGGTGCGGATCAGCGATCCGTCAAAGACGACCACCGCGTCCTGCGTCCCCGCATCGACGCCAAACGCCCGCAACTCGCCCGAGAGCACCGCGCCGGGATCGGAAAAGGCTTGCGAACTGCTCAACACGATGCGGCCGGTTTTGGCGGGTATCGTGTCGGACAAGAGCCGTGCGAACATGCGGTTTGGCGGCTCGACCCATTGCGCTTTGGCGACATACGCGATCGAGGTCTCGCTCGCTTGCACGGGGATGCGGGTCCCAGCCAGCGACTGGCCGACGACCGGCACCTGGATCGTGATCGTCGGCGCGGTCCCTGAAGTCTGGGTGTTGCCGGCGGGCAGGGCGGTGGTGGAGGTCAGCGTCAGCAGCGAGGCCGGCGGCTTCGGCGCAAGGGAGATGCAACCGGCCAGCGGCACCATCGCGGCCAGCGCGAGCAGCACTTTGGTGGACGAACGAACCATGGTCATTGTCCCTTTCCGGGCTTGTAATCGGGCAATTTCGACTGGCCGATCAGCGAGCTCGCGCCGCCGCGATCGAGCTTTTCGGCGACCGAGGTGAGCGCTTGCGACATCTGGCGCAGATCGTGGACAAGCTGGCCAACCTCGGGGATGGTCTGCTTGGAGAAGGCCTGCAGCCCGGGCCGCGCATCGCTGACGGCGGCGTCGAGCGTTTCCATGCTGTGCTGCGCGCTGGCAATCGCCTTGTTGAGGTTGCCCATCACGGGATGCACATCATCCTTCAACAGGCCGTTGGTGGTGTCGGCGAGCTTGCCGATCTGCTCGGCGGCGACACCGGCTTTCTGCAACGTCACCTTGGTCTCGGCGAGCGTCGCGGCAATGTCGGGGCCGCGATCGGCCAGCGCCTTGGTCAGGCGATTGGTATTGGCGAGGATGCCGGTGATCGACTGCTGGTTCTTCTCAGACAGCACGTCCGACAGTTTCTCGGTCAGCGTCGAGATGCGCTCAAGCAATTGCGGGGCGGAGCTCAGCAATGCGCCCAAGCCGCCTGCCTTGGTCGGGATCGTCGGCACGCCATTGGGGCAGTCGTTGAGCGGGTTGACCGCCGGGCATGTGATCGGCGGGGCCCCCTTGATCGCGCCATCGAGCTGCACCGTGCTGGTGCCGGTGAAGCTGCCTTGCAGCGTTGCGGTGGTGCCGACCAGGATCGGCGTATCGGCGTTCACGCTGATACGCACGCGGACAAGCTGGGGATCGGGCTTCCACAGCGACATCTCCTTCACCTGGCCCGATTGCACGCCCGAAAAGGCGACGGTCGACCCGACGACGAGGCCATCGACCGACTGTTTGAAGAAGATATCATATTCCTTGTTGGTGGCGGTGCCCCAGCGCGCGATCCACACCAGGAACAACAACATCACCGCGATCAGGATCAGCACGACGGTGCCGACCAGAACATGGTTCGAGCGGGTTTCCATCAGCTACTGCCTTTCGCTTGCGCGCGTTCTTCATTGGTATGGACCGTGGCAATCGCGGCGCGCCCGCGCGGTCCCTTGAAATATTCCTGGATCCAGGGGTGATCGAGCGCGAGCAACTCGTCGATCGTGCCCACCGCAATCACCTTCTTGTCGGCAAGGACCGCCACCCGGTCGCAAATCGCATAGAGCGTGTCGAGATCGTGGGTGATGAGGAATACCGTAAGCCCCAGCGTCTTTTGCAGCGAGGCGGTGAGTTCGTCGAAGGCGGCGGCCCCGATCGGGTCGAGCCCCGCTGTCGGCTCATCGAGGAACAGCAATTCGGGATCGAGCGCGAGCGCGCGCGCCAACCCGGCGCGCTTCTTCATGCCGCCCGACAGTTCGGCCGGGAATTTCGGTCCGGCGTCGGCGGGCAGACCGGTCATCACCACTTTATACGCCGCGATCTCGTCGAGCAGCGCGCCTTCGAGATCGGGATAAAATTCGCGGATCGGGACCTGGACGTTCTCGGCCACGGTCAGCGTCGAGAATAACGCCCCGCCTTGGAACAGCACCCCCCAGCGCTTGGTCAGCCCGGTCAGGTCGATTTCCTCGCGATTGACGGTCGATTCGCCGAACACTTCGACTTCGCCCGCGACGGGCACCTGCAAGCCGATGATCGACCGCATTAGTACCGATTTGCCGGTGCCCGAGCCGCCGACCACGCCGAGAATCTCGCCGCGCCGCACGCTCAGGTCGATGCCGTCATGCACCACTTGTTCGCCGAACGCGCTGCGCAGGCCGCGCACCACGATGACCGGATCGTCGGCATTGGTCTTGCGCATCACTTCCACCCGATCGCGGTGAAGAAGACCGCAAAGAATGCATCCAGCACGATCACCAAGAATATCGCCTGCACCACCGCTGAAGTGGTGCGAGTGCCGACTTGCTCGGCATCGCCCTCGACCAGCATCCCCTGGAAGCAGCCGGCCACGGCAATGATGAGGCCGAACACCGGTGCCTTGACCAAACCGACATACAGATCGGTGATCGGCACGACTTCACGCAGCCGCTGGATAAACGTCACCGGCGGAATGCCGAGTGAGACCCAGCACAGCAGCAGGCCGCCGATGATCGCGACGATCGAGGCGTACATGCCGAGCAGCGGCATCATGATCACCGTCGCCAGCACGCGCGGCAGCACCAACGCCTCCATCGGCGACACGCCGATCGTGCGCATCGCATCGACTTCCTCGGTCAGCTTCATCGTACCGATCTGCGCGGCAAAGGCCGAACCCGATCGCCCGGCGACCATGATCGCGGTCATCAATACGCCAAGCTCGCGCAGCGTGATTCGCCCGACCAGATTGATCGTCAGGAATTCGGCACCGAATTGCTGCAACTGCACCGCACCCTGTTGCGCGATGACGATGCCGATCAGAAAACTCATCAAGCCGATAATGCCAAGCGCGCTGACCCCGACCACTTCGAAGCGCTGGATCACCGCGTTGAAGCGAAAGCGCTTGGGGTGCGTCGTCACGTGCCAGAAGGCGATCAGCGTGGCCCCAAGAAAACCGAGCAGACCATAAAGCGTGCGTCCGGTATGGACGACAGCATCGCCGATTTCACCAACGACGCGCGTCAAGCTGCCAACCGGAGCGGGGCGCATCGCCACTGGCTGATCGGCATGCGCGACTTGTGACAGCAGATGTTCGCCATCGGCGTCGAGCCCGATGACGTCGGCATCATGCTCGGCGGCGAATCGGTGGACCAGCCAGGCCCCCACCGTATCGATTCGGGTGATCGCGCTCAGATCGACATGCGCGACCTCGCCCTGAAAGGCGCGCAATTGCTCGGGCAACGTGCCGATCGCCGACAAAGACAGGCTTCCCGTGAAGCGCACGGTGTCGCGGTCGAACGAGAAGGCGGCCGTATCGGTCATCTGCTGCCTTCTCTGCTGCAATCGGGGTAGATCGGCAAGGCTCCAACATCCTATGACGCTGCAATGCACCATCTTAGCGTCTACGATATGGACAAGACCATCACATACGCGCCGACCTGGACTTCGTTCCTTGTGCGCACGGCGTGGGCGGAGGCTCCGTGGCGGCTGGCCTTGCTCCCGCTCGCCGGTCTGGCAACCCTGGGCTATGCCATTGGGCTGATTGGGCGAGCCCGGTTGAAGGAAGTGACGCAGGCGCTGTTGTTGGGCGATGCCCTGCCCGAGGCGGCGGCGGCGCGCGCGGCGGCGCGATTCGCCGATCATATCGTGGCAAGCGGGGTCTATACCGGTGCGCTGGCGCAGATCGCGACAGACCGGGCGGCGGGGTATCGGCTGGTGCTGGCGACCGCGTCCTACGGCTTTTATGCCGGAGCGATCGCCGAACGCGTCGGCTTCGACGCGGTGATCGCGACCGGAGTTGTGCGCGAGGGCGGCGTGCTGCGCGCGCGCATTTCGGGGGAGAATTGCTACGGTGCGGCCAAGCTGCGCATGATCGAAGCATGGCTGGCGGAGCAGGGGATCGCGCGCGCCGATTCGGTGGTGCGCTTCTATTCGGACCATGTCTCCGACGCGCCGTCACTGGAATGGGCGGATGGTGCGGTGGCGACCAACCCGCATAAGCAACTGCGTGTCATGGCGCAGGCACGCGGCTGGGCGGTGGAGGACTGGGCGCGTTAGCGCGTGGGGCGGTGGGTGTGCGCGCCTATAGCGCCACGTCCACGGCATGGATGGCGAGCCCAACCAAGCCGCCCACTACGGTGCCGTTGACGCGGATATACTGCAAATCGCGGCCGACCGCATTTTCCAGGCGGCGCGTGATCGTGCCGGCATCCCAGCCCTGGATCGTTTCCGACACCAGCCGCACGATGCCGTCGCCATAATCCGCCGCCATCCCGACGACGGCGCGGCGCACGAAGCGGTTGATCGTCGCGCGCAGTTTGGCATCGGTTTGCAGCGTGTCGCCCAGCTGGCGCAGCGCATCGCCGACCGGCCCTGCCAGCATGGCGTCGGGGTTGCGCGCGATGCGCAGCATCCCGCCGCGCGCCTGCTCCCATAGCCCGTCGAGCCAGCGCTGCATCGCCGGATTGTCGATGATCTCGGCCTTAACCGCCGCCACGCGCTCGCGCATCCGGGGATCGTTGATCAGATCATGGGCAAGCGCGGCGAGCCCCGCCTCGGCTTTTTCGCGCAAAGGATGGTCGGGGTCCTCGGCGATTCCGGTCAGCATGCCATTGAGGCCGTCGATAATCTTGGTCGCCAGCGTCTCGTCCAGCCCGGTCCAGCGCATCACCGAGCCGGCGCGGTCATGCACCATCTGCCGGATCAGCGCTTCGTTGGAGGCGAGCAGCCGCGCGCCCCAGCGCACGATGCCGTCGAGCAGCGGCAAATGCCGGTCTTCGGCAATCGCCGCGCTCAGCGCCTGGCCGAGCAAGGGCGACACGTCGAGCGCGCGCAGCCGCTGCCCGATCCCGGCCTTTACCATCCCGCCGAGCCGCTGCTGATCGAACGCTTCCAGCACATGTGCGGCAAGGCCTGCGGCACCGCGCCGCAAGCGGCCATCGCCACCGGGCGGATTGGCGAGCCAGCGCCCCGCCGCCCCCGCCATGTCGACGCCGCGCATGCGCCGCGCGACGACTCCGGGAATGAGGAAATTGTCGCGCAGAAACGCGGCGAGCGTGGTGCCGATGCGATCCTTGTTACGCGGGATGATCGCGGTATGCGGGATCGGCAGACCAAGCGGATGGCGGAACAACGCCGTCACCGCAAACCAGTCGGCCAGCCCGCCGACCATTGCCGCCTCGGCAAAGGCGCGCACGAACCCCAGCGCGGGATAGCGGTCATCAAAGGCGCGCGCGACGAGGAAGGTGGCCGCCATCAGCACCAGCAGCCCGCCTGCGATCCAGCGCATCCGCACCAGGCCGGCGGGCGGGGCCTCAAAGGTGCGGGGTGGGCGGGTGCGGCTCATGCCCCGACCAATCCCCGAACGCCGCGATAGTTCAAGTGCAAAGCGGCGTTTGTGCAATTGCGCGTCGTATTGCGTGCGGTGTTACTCCGCCGGTTGTGGCAGATCGTCCGGGCCATGGCCAAGCCGCGCTGCGGCTGCGCCAAGCTCGGGCCGACGCGGCGGGCGGTTCTCGATCAGCGGACCATGGTCGTCGCCGGCGCGGTACGTCAGCAGGTTACGACGCAGGAACGGCCCGATCCGCCCTTCCAGCCCGACCGCCAGGCTGAAGCTCGCCGGCACGATCAGCAAGGTCAGCACCGTCGACATCAACAGGCCGCCGATCACGGTAATGCCCATCGGTACGCGGAACGATCCGTCGCCGTTGAGCGCCAGCGCGGTCGGCACCATGCCCGCGACCATCGCCACGGTGGTCATCACGATCGGCTGCGCGCGCTTGTGCCCGGCGTCGATGATCGCGGTGACCTTGTCGATGCCTTTGTTCATCTCCTCCAGCGCGAAATCGATCAGCAGGATCGAGTTCTTGGCGACGATGCCGAGCAGCATGATCAAGCCGATATAGACCGGCATCGAGATCGGCGTGTTGGTCAGCCACAGGCCGATCAGCCCGCCCAGCGGCGCCACCGCCAGCGACATCACGTTGATGAACGGCGGCAGCAAGCGCCGGTACAGCAGCACCAGCACCGCGAACAGCAACACGACGCCTGCAAACAGCGCGACGATGAAGTTGTTGATCAACTCGTCCTGCCACTTCGATTCGCCCAGGACGAGTTCTTTGACGCCCATGGGGAGCGCCTTCATGATCGGCAGCGCGTGGATTTCCTTCTGCGCGGTTCCGCTGACGACGCCTGGGGACAGATCGGCTCCGACGGTCAGCTGACGTTGCTGCGCGACGCGTTCGATCTTGGTCGGCCCCGCGCCGAAGCCGATATCGGCGACGACGTTGAGCGGGACCGAGCCGCCGGTGGCGGTTTGCACCGGAATGTTCTGGATCGTCGACAGGCGCTGGCGCGAATCCTGGTCAAGCGCGACGCGGATCGGGATCTGGCGATCGGACAGCGAGAATTTGGCGCTGTTCTGATCGATGTCGCCCAGCGTCGCCAGCCGGATCGCGTTGGACATGGCCGCGGTGGTCACGCCCAGGCTCGCCGCCAGGTCCATATGCGGCGTGATGACGATCTCAGGCCGCTTCAAATCGCCGCCGATGCGCGGCGCGACCAGACCCGGCAAGCTGGACATCTGTTCGACCAGTTTGCTCCCGGTTTCGGCCAGCAATTTGGGATCGTCACCGCCCAGCGTGATGGTGAGCGCCCGTCCGCTGCTGCCCCAGCCACTGTCCGAGCGGAAGGAAACGCGTGCGTCGGGGATCTTCTGCAGTTCGGGCGCGAGCGAGCGTTCGAACTCGTAGCTCTTCATTTTGCGTTCTTTTTTCGGCTTGAAGATCGCGCGGACGCGACCGTTGCCGACAAACGCGCGGGCATAGACCGAATCGACCCCCGGTTGTTTCTGCAGGAAGGTCGCGACGCGAGTCACCACCGCCTGCGTTTCGGCGAGGGTGGTGCCGGGCACCATCTCGATCAGCGCGGTGCTGCTGTCGCTGTCGCGCAGCGGCTGGAAGGTCGATGGGAGTACCGAGAACAGGAAGATGGTTGCGCCGAACGCGGTCGCACCGGCGACCACCGCAGACCAGCGGTGGAGCAAGGTCCATTTCAGAATGCGGATATACGCATCCATGATGAAGCCTTCGCCGTGCGAGGCTTCGCCATGCGACTTCAGGAAATAGGCGGCGAGCATCGGCGTGATGAGGCGCGCGACGGCGAGGCTCATCAGCACCGAGGCGACCACCGTCAGGCCGAAATTCTTGAAGAACTGCCCGGAAATGCCCGGCATCAGGCCGACCGGCAGGAACACCGCGACGATCGCCATCGTCGTGGCCAGCACGGCCAGGCCGATTTCGTCGGCGGCGTCGATCGCCGCCTGATAGGCGGATTTGCCCATGCGCATGTGGCGCACGATGTTCTCGATCTCCACGATCGCATCGTCGACCAGCACGCCCGCGACCAGGCTCAGCGCCATCAGCGTCATGTTGTTGAGCGTGAAGCCCATCAGCTTCATCACCCAGAAGGTCGGGATCGCGGACAAGGGAATGGCGAGCGCGGAGATGACAGTCGAGCGCCAATCGCGCAGGAAGATCAGCACGATCACCACCGCCAGCGCGGCACCCTCGACCATCGCTTCCATCGCGGCGTCATATTGCGCCTTGGTGTATTTCACGCTGTCGGCGATGCGCTTGAAATGGACCTTGGGGTAGCGCTTCTCGAGGGCTGCCAGTTTCTTTTCGGCTTCCGCGAAGACGGCGACGTCCGAGGCGTTCTTGGCGCGCTGGAAGTCGAAGCTCAGCACCTGTTTGCCGTCGAGCTGCGACGCTGAACGCTGTTCGGCGTACAGATCTTCGACGCGGCCGAGATCGGTGACCTTGATCGTGCGGCCATTGCCCGTGGCGATTTGCACCTGGCCGAGCTCATAGGCGGTCTGCGCATTGCCAAGCACGCGCACCGATTGTTCGGAGCCCGCAATCTGCGCGCGGCCGCCCGCCGCGTTGAGGTTGACCTGGCGCAGTTGCTGGTTGACCTGCGCCGCCGTCAGCCCCTGTGCCGACAGCTTCACCGGATCGAGGATGACGCGGATTTCGCGGTTGACGCCGCCATTGCGCTGCACCCCGGCGAGCCCGGAGACCGACAGCAATTCCTTCGACACGGTATTGTCGATGTACCAGCTCAATTGCTCGACGGTGAGATCGGTGCTGATCGCGGCATAGCTGGCGAGATCGTTACCGGTGGTGTCGGCGCGCATGATCTGCGGTTCGAGAATGCCCTCGGGCAGATTGCTGCGGATCTGCGCGATGGACGAGCGCACGTCCTCGACCGCGCGGTCAATCGGCGTGCCGATCGCGAGCTGGACGATCGTTTGCGAATCGCCCTCGGTCACGGTCGAATTGATCTCGTCGATGCCCTGCAGCGATCGCACAGCGGCTTCGACGCGCTGGGTAACCTGCGTTTCCAGCTCGCTCGGCGCGGCACCGGGTTGCGCGATATCGATGATGACGACCGGAAAATCGATGTCCGGCTGGTTGTTCACGTCGAGGCTGCGAAAGCTGACAATGCCAGCGATCGTCAGCATGACGAACAGCACGATCGACGGGACCGGGTTGCGGATCGACCAAGCCGAGATGTTCCGGAAGTTCATCGACCTACCTCTTGTTCGCCGCGTCGGCCGTTACCAGCGTCGGATTGACCTTTTGGCCCGGCGTGAGGAATGCCCCCGCCGTTAGCACCACCCGTTCGGTGCCGTTAAGCCCGGAGGCGATTGCCACGCCCCTGTCGGACACTTCGCCAACCTTGATCGCGCGGCGCGTGGCCTTGTCGTCAGGCCCGACGACATAGACGTAATTGCCCTTTTCATCGCTCTGGATCGAGGCGTTGGGCAATTGCGGGACGTCGGTCGTGCCAGCGACGATCGTTGCCGCCGCAAAGCCACCGGGGCGCAGCAGGGGGTTGTAGGGCAGCGCGATGCGCGCAATGCCCTGGCGCGACTGCGGATCGATTACGGGCGACACCTGCCACACTTCGCCGGTGAACACGTCGCTGCCGCCGACCGGCGTCACCTTCGCCTGCGATCCGACGTGCAGCCCGCGCAGGTCAGCCTCGCTGACTTGCGCGCGCAATTCCAACTGGCCGTTTTCGGCCATGCGGAACAGCACGCCCGAGCCCGCCGAGACGACCTGACCGGCCTCGACGTTGCGCGTCAGCACCAGCCCGGCGGCAGGCGCACGAATGTCCAAGCGACCGTTGCTCGCCTGTTGTTGCGAGAGCTGCGCTTCGGCCACCTTCACGCGCGCGGCGGCGGCGTCGCGAGTCGCGGTCTTGGTGTCGATGTCGGACCGCGAGATGAAGCCCCGCGACACCAGCTGCTTGGCGCGGTCGAGTTGGGACTGGGCGAGCGTCGCGTCGGCCTGCGCCACCTTGATCTGCGCGGCCAGCGAGGCCGCCGTCTGCGTCTGCACTGAGCGGTCGACTCGCGCCAGCACTTGGCCCTTCTCGACCCATTGGCCGGGTTCGACCAGCACGCGCGTCACGATGCCGCCTTCGCCGGAGACGCCGACGGGCATGTCACGCCGCGCAGCCAGCGACCCCGTCGCCGAAATCGTGCGCGCAACGCTCGAGCGGCCGGGGATCACCACCGACACCAGCGGCAATTGCTCCGTCGGCTTGGCCGTCGGCGGGCTGCTCCGACCGAAGATCAGATAACCGCCCACCAAAAGCAGCACAATCACCGCGCCGACAATGGCAAACAGCCGCCAGCGCGGCCGCCCGGGGCCGCCCGGTAGGCTGAGCACCTCCTCATTGCCGATCGCCCGCGTCTCATAGTTCATGTGCGTCAATCCCCGCCCCCTGGGCTCTCATCCTATCGCGACAGTGTGCGGCTGCCGACGTTCATTCTTGCTGTGTTATAGAAATAGATCACCAACCTCAAGAGGCTGATCCTACAGAATATGGCATGGCGTGTTTCCGGTTCGCTCGCAAGTCGATCGGCGCGGTTTGGTGGCAATTGCGCGCCACGCCAATCCATGTCAGCAGATTTCGTCACGGTATCGAAATAATCTCGTTGCATCTGGGGTAGGCGGGCGCGAGGATCGAGCCGATCCGGAACACAAAGGCGATAGGAGAAAGGCAATGGACCGTTCTATTCTCGGTTGGCTGTTGATCGGGCTGGTTGCGGGCGTGCTTGGAAAGCTGATCATGCCGGGCAAGGATCCGGGCGGCTTTGTCGTCACCATTCTGATCGGCGTTGCGGGCGCATTTCTTGCGGGCTTTATCGCCAAATCGATGCACGTCGCTTTAGTGGGCGGTTGGGAAAATTATGCGGCAGCAACGGGCGGCGCGGTCATCGTGCTGGCCTTGTACCGCCTCATTGTCACGCGCCGGAATCGATAAGCTGTTCATCTCCGGTTGGTGAGCAGACTGCCATCATCGCAGGCAGGATATGAACCGAACAGCGGTTCATTCTACCGGGAGTGTTTTATGCGTTCGACTCTTTTACTGCTTGCCCCCGCCTTGATGCTGGCCGCCGCCAGCCCAGCCGTCGCGCAGACTGCGCCGCAATTGCTGCCGGATGGGACAGTGCTCGACATAACGGCGGAGGGGCATGTCGCGCGGGCACCCGATATTGCTACGATCCGGGCCGGCGTGGTGACGCAAGGCCAGACTGCGGCCGCCGCGCTATCGGAGAATGGCACGCGCATGACGCGGGTTCTCGCTGCGCTGAAAAAGGCGGGCGTAGCGGCGCGCGACGTGCGCACGGCGAATGTCTCGCTCAGCCCGCAATATCGCTATGCAGACGGCCAGGCACCGGTGGTAACGGGCTATCAAGCGAGCAACAGCGTCGCCGTGCGCTTCCGCGATGTCGCCAAATCGGGGGCGATTCTGGATGCGCTGGTCGCTGAGGGCGCAAACCAGATCGATGGGCCAAGCCTGACCATCGACCAGCCCGAAGCCGCGCTTGACGAAGCCCGCATTTCGGCGGTGAAGATCGCGCAGGCGCGGGCGGAGCTTTATGCCAAGGCGTCCGGCCTGTCGGTGGCGCGGATCGTGTCGATCGCGGAAAGCGGAACCAATGACGGCGCGACGCCGCAGCCGCCAATGGTTTTCGCCCGCCAGATGAAGGTGAGCGACGCAACCCCGGTTGCGGCGGGCGAAACCGAGGTGTCGATCACGCTGTCGGTACGCTTCCTGCTCAAATGACCTGCGGCACCTCCGCGATGCCGTGAACGAAAAAGGCCGCCGGGATCGCTCCCGGCGGCCTTTTTTCCAGCTTGGTCGCGCTTAGCGGACCGAACCGCGGCGGATGAGATTGACGATCGCCAGAAGAATGATCGCGCCAATCAAAGAATATACGAAGGTCATGACAGTAATGACCTGGTTGATGCCTGCGCCGAACAGGAACGATGCAATCACCGATCCGATAATGCCGACGACGACATTGAGAATAATGCCCTGTTGTCCATCGGTGCGCATCACCATGCTGGCGAGCCAGCCGCACACACCACCGACCACGAGCCAAACAATGAGACCGATCATCTTACCCTCCATTTTCCCGGCTGCATCCGGGATACGGGGACAAGACTCACGAATTGCGATTTTTGTTCCGGCTACGGTTTGAAGAGTCGGCGTGCGGCTCAGTATTTCTGCTGGCGCTCGTAGAGCGATTTATAATGCTGGATCCGCGTGACGCGCAGGCCCGGCATCCCCGAGCGGTCGATTGCCCGCTGCCAGCCCGCAAATTCCTCGACCGTCAGGCCGTAGCGATCGCACACCTCGTCCACCGACAGCAGTCCGCCATTGACCGCCGCGACCACCTCGGCCTTGCGGCGAACGACCCAGCGGGTCGTCTCCGGCGGCGGAAGCGACTCGAGCGTCAGTGGCTCTCCGAGGGGGCCGATCACCTTGGCTGGGCGAATCTTCTGGTTTTCGATCATTCTGGAACCTCGTGGCGGGGCGGGGGACCCCTGCATCTTAATAACGGTCATTAGTCTAAGGACTTGAACGTCGGCTAAAGCGGCTCGGTAAACAGCACCTTCATTTTTCAGGCTCCCGCGTCGGCGGGGCGGCGAGCATTTCCGCGACGGCGAGGTTGAACGCACCATGGGCGGGTGCGAACCAGGCGCGGCGAATCGTAATGGACGGCAGGCTTCCCTGCACCAGCGCGGTCGGGCTGGCGGCTTGCCGCGCGGCGATACCGACCATCAGCACGGCGAGGTCGGGCGGCAGCGCCACCACCGTCGCATCGGCTTCGAATCTGGAAAAACTCAGGTCCACGCATGCACTTCCACTAAGGATCGAACTCTATCTGTAGCGGCGAGGTTCTTTCGGGCGGGTAAAGCCGCCGATCTTTTTTGCGTTTTTTGCATGTGCGCCGCGGAGCGCCTATCTGCGCCGCCATGAACGAAGCCGATTTCCAACTGGGGCCCGACCTTGCGGGCAAGCGCATCGTCGTCGCCATGTCGGGCGGCGTCGACAGCTCGGTCGTGGCGGCGCTGGCCGCGCGGACGGGCGCGGAGACGATCGGCATCACGCTGCAGCTCTATGATCATGGCGAGGCGGTCGGGCGCGCGGGATCATGCTGCGCCGGGCGCGATATTCGCGATGCGCGCAGCGTGTGCGACCGGCTGGGCATCGCGCATTATGTGTTCGATCATGAATCGCGCTTTCGCGATCAGGTGATCGATCGTTTCGCCGATGACTATCTCGCCGGGCGCACCCCCATTCCGTGCATCCAGTGCAATATGGGGCCAAAATTCACCGATTTGCTCGCCGCCGCGCGCGATCTGGGGGCGGATTGCCTGGCGACCGGCCATTATGTGCGGCGGGTGGAGGGGCAGAGTGGGGCCGAACTCCACCGCGCCGTCGACCCCGCGCGCGACCAGAGCTATTTCCTGTTCGCGACGACGCAGCAGCAGCTCGATTATCTGCGTTTCCCGCTGGGCGGCTTGCCCAAGCCGCGCGTGCGGGAAATCGCCGCCGAACTGGGGCTGGGCGTGGCGGGAAAGCCCGACAGCCAGGATATCTGCTTCGTGCCCGACGGCGATTATGCCTCACTGGTCAAGAAGTTGCGGCCCGAGGCCGATACCAGCGGCGAGATCGTCGATGAGACGGGGCGCGTGCTTGGGCGGCACCGTGGCCTGATCCACTTCACCGTCGGGCAGCGGCGCGGCCTGGAGATCGGCGGCACGCCGGAGCCGCTCTATGTCATCCGGCTGGAGGCGGCGACCAAGCGCGTGATCGTCGGCCCCAAGGCGGCGCTTGCGGTGGGCGCGGCGCGGCTGAGCGGGGTCAATTGGCTGGGCGGGGACTATGCCGGGCCGATGACCGCCAAGGTCCGCTCGCTCGCCAAGCCCGTCGCGGCGCGCTTCGATGGCGGGCGGGTTACGTTTGATGCGCCCGAATATGGCGTGGCACCGGGGCAAGCGACCGTGCTGTACGCCGGTGATCGCGTGCTCGGCGGCGGCTGGATCGAGGAAACCGAAAGCGCGCTGCTCCCGGCCTGACGCGGGTCAGGGCAGGAAGAACGTGCCTTCCATCACTGTCACGCACTGCCCGCCGAGTACGACGCGGTCGCCATCGAGCTGGCACGTCAAATGCCCGCCGCGTGCGCTTGCCTGATAGGCGGTGAAGCGGTCGCGGCCGAGGCGTGCGGCCCAATAAGGCGTCATCACCGCATGCGCCGAGCCCGTCACGGGGTCTTCATCGATCCCGGCACCGGGCGCAAATACGCGGCTGATGACGTCGGTTTCATCGCCTGGTGCGGTGACGATGGTGAGGACATCGACCTCGGCGTCCCCACCCGCAGCCGGGTCCGCCGCCGAGGGCCGCCCGAGCGCGCGGAAATCAGGGTCGAGCGCGCGAATCTGCGCGGCATTTTCGAGCACGATCAGCGCATAGCGATGCGGGTGCCACAGCGTTTCGACCGCCGCCTCGACCCCGAGCGCCGCGACGATATGCGGCAGCGGCTTGGGCGAGGGGCCCCAGGCGGGCAAAGCGAGCTCATAACCGCTTCCCGCGCGCGCCACCGACAGGATCCCCGCCTTGCGCGTGCGGAAGGTGACGCGGTCGCGCTCCGGATCGCTCGACAGCACGAAATGCCCGCTGGCCAGCGTAGCGTGGCCGCACAGCACCACCTCGTTGGTGGGGGTGAACCAGCGCAATTCGAAATCGCTCTCGCCGCTTTCGTCGGGCAGGATGAAGGCGGTTTCGCTGAGGTTGTTTTCGGCGGCGATCGCCTGGAGCACAGCGTCGTCAAGCCATGCCGCAAGCGGCATTACCGCCGCCGGATTGCCTTTGAAGGCTGCGCTGGCAAAGGCGTCGATCTGGACGATGGGCAGTCTCATGCGCGTTTCCCGAACCAATGCGGGGTGACGTCCGCCTCGACCAGCGGATTGTCGGTATCGACATGGCCTTCGGGGTCGAGATGGATCAGCACCTCGACCTTGGGGAACGCCTTGTGCAGCGCGCGTTCCACGCCCTCCACCACCTTGTGCGCCTGCGCGACGGTGATGTCGCCCGGCACCTCCATGTGGAACTGCGCGAAATCATGCGTGCCGGCGTGGCGCGTGCGGAAATCGTGAATGCCCTTGATGCCCGGCTGGCGCGCGGCGACCTCGATAAACTCGGCGCGCATCGCCTCGGGCCATTCCTTGTCCATCAGATGGTCGATCGCGTTGGACGAGGCGCGAAATGCGCCATAAGCGAGCCACACCGCGATCACGATGCCGAAGATCGGATCGGCGCTGCGCCAGCCGAGATATTGGTCGAGCACCAAGGCCACGATCACCGAGCCGTTGAGCAGCACGTCCGATTGATAATGCACATTATCGGCAACGATCGCGACCGAGCCGGTGCGGCGGATGACGGCGCGTTGGTATGCCAGCAGTATGACGGTCGCGACGATCGCGATCAGCGACACGCCGATGCCGAACTCCGCGCCCTGCGTTGGCTCTCTGCTGCCCAATGCCACGATCGCGCGCCATGCAATTCCGGCGGCCGATGCGGTGATCAGCATCACCTGGAACAAGGCGGCGAGCGATTCCGCTTTACCATGCCCGAAGCGGTGGTCGTGGTCAGCCGGTTGCGCAGCCAGCCGCACGCCGTACAGCGTCACCGCGCTGGCCAGCAGGTCGAGGCCCGAATCCGCCAGGCTGCCGAGCATCGCGATCGAGCCGGTGGACCAGGCGGCATAGGATTTCAGCGCAATCAGGAAGATCGCCATCGCCACGCTGGCGATCGCGGCGCGGACCGCGAACGGAATGGCGCGGCGTTGGTCTTCGGTCATGGGTAGAGCAACCCTTCGGTCCAGCCATCGGCGGTGCGCGTGAAGACGCGGCGTTCATGCAGGCGGTGCGCGCGGTCCTGCCAGAATTCGATGCGGTCAGGCGTCACGCGATAGCCGCCCCAATGCGGCGGGCGCGGCACATCCTGGCCGTCGAACTTGGCCTGAAACTCGGCGAAGCGCGCCTCGAAGATCGCGCGGTCGGCAAGCGGGCGCGACTGGTCGGAGGCCCAGGCACCGAGTTGCGAATCGCGCCCGCGCGAGGCGAAATAGGCATCGGATTCGGCATCGGTGACGCGGCTGATCGCGCCTTCGATACGGATTTGCTGGCGTTGCGACTTCCAATGGAACAGCAAGGCAGCGTGGGGATTAGCGTCGAGATCGCCCGCCTTGCGGCTCTCGCGGTTGGTGTAGAACACGAAACCCTCGGGGCTGCGGCCCTTCAGCAGCACCATCCGCACCGACGGGCGTCCGCCCGCGTCGGCGGTGGCGAGCGCCATGGCGTTGGTGTCATTGGGTTCGCTGGCGCGTGCGGCGGCATACCAGAGGTCGAACAGGGCGAAGGGGTCGTCGGTCATGGCGCTGCTGTAGCGTGCTCGCGCCGTTGCGTCACCCCGAAGCAGGGTAAAGGGAACGACTCTGCGTGCCGGGGATTGAATCGGTTTCCGAAACGGTGAGGGGCAGGACGATGGCGGCACGGGCCTATTGGCAGGGACAGATCCGGCTCGCGCTCGTCTCTATCCCTGTCGAAATCTACAGCGCGACCAAGTCGGGCGCGCAGATCAGCTTCAAGCAGATCCACGAGCCGAGCGGCAAGCCGATCCATTACGACAAGGTCGTCACCGGCGTTGGTCCCGTCGATACCGACGAGATCATGAAGGGCTTTGAATATGAAAAGGGCTCTTACGTGCTGCTCGGGCAGGATGAGATCGATGCGGTGAAGCTCGAATCGAAGAAGACGCTGGAGCTGACGCAGTTCGTCGATGCGAGCGAGATCGACGTGCTCTATTATGAGAAGCCCTATTTCGTGGTGCCGGCCGACGATCTGGCCGAGGAGGCGTTCATCGTGCTGCGCGAGGCGCTGCGGCGGACCAAGAAGGTCGGGCTCGGGCAATTGGCGATGCGCGGGCGCGAATATGTGGTGAGCTTGAAACCATGCGGTCGCGGCATGGTGCTGGAGACGCTGCGCTATGCCGATGAGGTCAACAAGGCGCAGGGCTATTTCCGCGATATTCCCGATGACACGCCCGATGCCGACCTGATGGAGCTGGCCGAGGCGCTGATCGAGAAGAAGAGCGGGGCCTTCCACCCGCAGGATTTCCACGATCGCTATGTCGATGCGCTGCGCGACCTGGTCGAGCGCAAGCGCAAGGCGAAGGGCGGCAAGATCATCGAAGATGCAGGCGACGACGCGCCCAAAAAGGGCGGATCGAACGTGGTCGATTTGATGGCGGCGCTGAAGAAATCGATGGGCGCGGCGGCTCCGGCCAAGCCAGAGGCGAAACCCGCCGCCAAGAAAGCCCCCGCCAAGCGCGCTCCGGCGAAGAAGCGTGCATAGCGCCGTTTCTTCTCCCCTCCCTGGAAGGGAAGGGGCAGGGGGTGGGTCGGCCTGTGGCGGAACCGATTGCCCGTTTCAGGGCAACCCACCCCCAACCCCTCCCTTCCAGGGAGGGGAGGCCATATGATGCTCGACCCCCTCGAAAAATACAACGCCAAGCGCGACTTCGCGAAGACGGCGGAGCCTGCGGGCACGCTCGAACCCGGGCAAGGCAATCGTTTCATCGTGCAGAAGCACGACGCATCGCGGCTGCACTGGGATTTCCGGCTGGAAGTCGATGGTGTGCTGAAAAGCTGGGCGGTGACGCGCGGGCCAAGCCTCGACCCCGCGCAGAAACGGTTGGCGGTGCGGACCGAGGACCATCCCTTATCCTATGCCGATTTCGAGGGGACCATTCCGGCCGGCGAATATGGCGGCGGCACGGTGATGCTGTGGGACAGCGGCACCTGGTCTCCGATCAAGGGCAAGAGCGCCAAGGACCTCGAGCAGGGCCACCTCCACTTCGTGCTCGATGGCCAGCGTATGAAGGGCGAGTGGCTGCTGATCCGGTTGAAACCGCGCGGCAAGGAGAAGGCCGAGAACTGGCTGCTGCGCAAGATCGACGATGCCGCGGCGGGCGGGGCCGATACGCTGGTCGAAACTGCGCTGACCAGCGTGACGACCGGGCGCACGATGGCCGAGATTGCGGAAGGGAAGAAGCCGACGGCTCCCCGGCCAAAGCCGGGGCCGTTCGGCAAGCCCGCCCACCCAGGCTCCGCCAAAAAGCCGGGTGACCCCGGCCTGCGCCGGGGTGACGCACCCGGCTTCCAGGAGCCGCAGCTTTGCACCCTCGTCGATTCCGTCCCCACCGGTAGCCAATGGCTGCATGAGGTGAAGTATGACGGCTATCGCGCGCTGATTTCGGTCGCCAAGGGCAAGGCCACGGTGTTCACGCGCTCGGGGCTCGATTGGACCGACAAGTTCCAGGCGATTGCCGATGCCGTCGCCAGGCTTCCGGTCAAGACCGCACTGTTCGATGGCGAGATCGTCGCGTTCAAGGAGGGCCGCCCCGATTTCTCGACGCTGAAGGACGCGATCGCGTCCGGCGGCGACATGACCTTCTTCGCTTTCGATTTGCTAAACCTCGATGGCGAGGATCTGACGGGTCTCCCCAATCTCGCGCGCAAGCAGCGGCTGCAGCCGTTGATCGACGGCAAGGACCCGCGCGTCCAATATTCCGACCATATCGTCGGGCAGGGCGAGCCCTTGTTCGAAACGATGTGCAAGGAAGGCTATGAGGGCGTCGTCTCCAAACGCGCCGACGCGCCCTATCGCGGCAAGCGCACGCAGGCGTGGCTCAAGACCAAATGCACGCGGCGGCAGGAGTTCGTCATCGTCGGCTGGACGCCGAGCGCCAAGTCGCGTGGGTTCGCGTCGTTGCTGCTCGGGCTGAACGGGGCGGACGGGCTGGTCTATGCCGGTAAGGTGGGCACCGGCTTCGACACCGCGACGATGCTGGATCTGCGCGCGCGGCTGGAAAAGATCGAGCGCAAGACGCCTACCGTCGCCGCGCCGCGCGCGGCGGTGCGCGGGGCGCATTGGGTGTCGCCAAAACTGGTGGCCGAGGTCGCCTTTGCCGAGACCACACCCGACGGCGTGTTGCGGCATTCGAGCTTCATCGGCCTGCGCGAGGACAAGCCCGCGCGCGAGGTGATGGCGGAAACGCCGGTGCAGGCAGGCGCGGCCGAGGTGTCCGAAATCCACATAAAGGTCAGCAGCCGCGACCGGGTGATCTTCCCCGAATCGAACATCACCAAGGGCGACCTCGCCGATTATTACGCCAAGGTCGCCGGCATCATGCTGCCCTGGGCCGCCAACCGGCCGATCAGCCTGGTGCGCTGTCCGCAGGGACGCGCCAAGCAATGTTTCTTCCAGAAGCATGATGCGGGCAGCTTCAAGGGCGCGCATGTCCACACGGTGCCGATCACCGAGAAGGACGGGTCGACCGAGGAGTATCTGTACATCGACGATGCCGATGGACTGGTCGCATGCGTGCAGATGGGCACGATCGAATTCCACGGCTGGGGATCATCGGTTGGCACGCTGGAACAGCCCGATCGTATGGTTTTTGATCTCGACCCCGATGAGGGGCTGGGCTTCGATCTGGTCAAGAAGGCTGCGGTCGAGTTGAAGGAGCATCTTGCCGAACTGGGGCTGGTGAGCTTCGCAATGCTGTCGGGCGGCAAGGGCGTGCATGTCGTCGTGCCGCTGACCCCTGCGGCCGAATGGCCTGCCGTCAAGGATTTTGCAGACCGCTTCGCCCGCGCGCTGGGCGAGGCTGCGCCAGACCGGTTTGTCGCGACCATGTCCAAGGCCAAGCGCAAGGGGCGGATCTTCATCGATTGGCTGCGCAACCAGCGCGGCGCGACCGCAGTGCTGCCCTATGTCGCCCGCGCCCGCGCCGGTGCCCCGGTGGCGGCACCGGTGTCGTGGAGTGAGCTCGGCGGCATCGACACGGCTGCGCGCTGGAGCATTCGCGATGCCGACGAGTTGATCGCGCGCGCCGCGTCGCGAGAATTGGCGGGGTGGGGCATTGCCGATCAGGTGCTCCCCGATCTGTGACGGGCGCGGTGCCTAGACGGTGACCTGTTCGCCCAGTTCCAGCACCTTGCCGGGCGGGATTTTAAGGAAGTCGGTCGGGTCGCTGGCGTTGCGCTGCAGGAACATGAAGATGCGGTCCTGCCAGAGCGGCATGCCCTGATTGGCGGCGGGTTTGATCGTGTTGCGACCGATGAAATAGCTGGTCTTGGCGGGGTTGAGCACCTTCTTGTGGCTCACCGCCTCCAGCCCCAAGTCGCGCGGCACGTCGGGCGATTCCATGAAGCCATAGGTCAGCACGATGATGGTGAAATTGTCATCGACCGGGCGGATTTCAGAGCGTTCGCTGGCCTCGACCGACGGGCGGTCGGCGGTGCGCACGCTGACGATCAGATTCTTCTCGTGCAGCACCTTATTGTGCTTGAGATTGTGCAGCAGCGCCCCCGGCGCGCTGTCGGGGTTGGCGGTGAGGAACACCGCGGTCCCCTCCACGCGCTCGGGCGGGCGCTTGGCGAGCGCGGCGGCGAGATCGGCGAGCGGCACGCTTTGCCGCGCCTCGAACGCGCGGACGATGCCGCGACCACGATTCCAGGTGTAGATGATCAGGCCGATCACTCCTGCCACCACCAGCGGCACCCAGCCGCCTTCCACCACGCGCAGGATGTTCGCGCCGAAGAAGATCAGATCGAGCGTCAGGAACGGCAGGATCACCGCAAGCGCCAGCGGACGCCCCCAGTTCCAGCGATGCCGCACGACGATATACGCCAGCAGCGTCGTCACCACCATCGTGCCCGTAACCGCGATCCCGTAAGCGGCGGCCATCGCCGAGGAGGTGCGGAACTGTATCACCAGCACCAGCACGCCGGTCAGCAACAGCCAGTTGATCGACGGCAGATAGATTTGCCCCGCCTGTGTGGCCGAGGTCTGGCGGATGCGCAGACGCGGCAACAGGCCGAGCTGGATCGCCTGTTGCGTCAGCGAATAGGCACCGGTGATCACCGCCTGGCTGGCAATGACGGTTGCCAGCATCGCGAGAACGATCAGCCAGGGGCGCACGCTCTCGGGTGCCATGACGAAGAACCAGTCCTGGTTCACGAACGGTTTGCCCGATGCCGCCGCCGCTTCAAGCGCGTTCAGGGCATACGCCCCCTGGCCCAGATAATTGAGGACGAGGCACGGGAATGCGAGGAAGAACCAGCCGATGCGGATCGGCTTGATTCCGAAATGGCCCATGTCGGCGGTCAGCGCCTCCGCCCCGGTTACCGTCAGGAACACCGCCCCCAGCACGAACAGGCCCGTGACGCCGTGCGTGGCGAGCAGCATCGCCCCGTAATGCGGCGAGAGCACGCGCAGGATCGTAGGTTCATCGGTGATATGCCACAGGCCGAGCCCGCCAATCGCCAGAAACCACACGATGCAGACTGGCCCGAACAGCGCCGAAACGCTCGCCGTGCCGCGGCTCTGGATGAAGAACAGCGCGACGAGGATGACGATTGTCACGCCGAGGATCGCCGAGTCATCGAAAATAGTGGCAAGCGCAGGAATGGTCTTCAGCCCCTCGACCGCCGACAGCACCGACAAAGCGGGCGTGATGATCGCATCGCCGTAGAAGAGCGAGGCCCCCGCCGCGCCCAGCACCAGCGCAATGAGCGAGCGGCGCCCGAGCGCACGCCGCGCCAGCGCGGTCAGCGCCAGCACGCCGCCTTCGCCCTGATTGTCCGCCCGCATCAGGAAGATGACATATTTGACGGTGACGACCAGGATCAGCGACCAGATTGCGAGGCTCAGCACGCCCAGAATCTCGCTGGCGTCGATGCCGTCGCCTGCCGTCTGGCTCAGCGCTTCGCGAAAGGCATAAAGCGGGCTGGTGCCGATATCGCCGAACACCACGCCGATCGCGCCGATCGTCAAGGCCAGCAACGCCGGATGCGGCGCGTGCGGGGCAGGACTGTCAGGCTTGGTCGCGGTCGCTGCGGTCATAAGGGGTAAAATGGCTCGTCAGGAAGGACGGCGCGCTTTACGCTCGTGGGGGCTTTGCGCAAGGCCTTTGATACCCGTGCTGGCCACGGGGCGTGGTTAGCGTTGCGCCACGGCCACCATTGCGACATAGGCAAATGATGGTTCCCTTTTCGTTCGCAGGCCGTGATTTGCTGGCCCTGGGCAGCGGCGCGCTGTTCTGGCCCGCGCGCGGAGCCGTGCTGGTGGCCGACCTGCATTTCGAAAAAGCGAGCTGGTATGCGCGCGGCGGCCAGATGCTGCCGCCCTATGACTCGCTGGCGACGCTGGCGGATCTGACCGCCCTGGTCGAGACGCTGCGCCCGCGTGAGATCTGGTGCCTGGGCGACAGTTTCCATGACGATGAGGGGTGCGATCGCTTGCCGGATGCGGCGCAGGCGCGGCTGCGTGCGCTGACCGGTGCCGCCGCGTGGACATGGATCACCGGCAACCATGATGCGGGGATGGTCGATCGTTGCGGCGGGGTCGTGGTTGACGAGGCCGAGGTTGACGGGTTGATCCTGCGCCATGAGGCCTTGCCCGACGAAGTCCGTCCCGAGCTTTCGGGCCATTTCCATCCCAAATTGCGCTTGCGCGTGCGCGGGCGTTCGGTCTCCCGCCGCTGTTTCATCGCCACCGCCCATAAGCTGATCCTGCCCGCCTTCGGCGCGTTGACTGGCGGACTGGATGCCGCGCACCCGGAAATCGTCCGCGCGGTCGGGCCGGGCGCGGAAGCGCTGATCCCGGTCGAGGATCGTCTGTTGCGCTTCCCGCTGGCGGCCTGAATCCCGGCGCGACGTCTCAACTCGCCAATTGTGGAAAGCCCGCGCGGAACGCCGCGACCTTCGGTTTGTCGAAGGTCACGATATAGGGGTGGTTGGGGTTTCGGTCGTAGAAATTCTGGTGATAATCCTCCGCCGGAAAGAAAGCGCCGGACTCGATTCTGGTCACGATCGGCTTGGCGAAGACGTGCGCCTGGCTCAATTGCGCGATATAGGCCGTGGCCACGCCGCGCTGCGCCGCACTTTGCGGGAAGATTGCCGAGCGATAACTATAGCCGCTGTCGGGGCCCTGGCGGTTGAGCTGGGTCGGATCGTGCGCGATCGAGAAATAGACGCGAAGCAGCGTCGCATAGCTGACCTTGGCCGGATCATAGACGATGCGCACCGCCTCGGCATGTTTGGTCGTCTCGCTCGAAACCTGTTCATAGGTCGCCGTGTCGCGCGTGCCGCCGGCATAGCCGGCAGTGACGCTGGTCACGCCCTTCACGTGCTCGAATACGGCTTCCATGCCCCAGAAACAGCCGCCCGCGAATATGGCGGTTTGCTTGCCAGTGGCGGTGACATCGGTTTTGGCGACGGGCAGCGGTACGGCGCGCTCGGCCTGCGCAGTGCCGCCGAGCGCGAACAGCGCGACACCGGCAAGACCTGCGGCGAAGAGAAGGGGCTTTAACATCGGGACACCTCTTGATGGGACACGACGTAGTTCGTGTCTTGGCCGCACTTAGTTACGGTCGGCCCGCCAAAGAGATGTCGTGTCGGATCAAGGCCGCTTCAAGCCGCGCACGCGGTGCCAGATGTAGAAGCCGACTGCCGCCACCAGCACCACCGCGATCACCGCATCGGCGCTGTGAAACGCCGCCTTGACGCGCGGATCGCTGTTCCATTTGTCGCCCAGCACCATGCCGAGATAGGCGAGACCAAAGCACCACGGCCAGGATCCGATAAAGGTGTAGATGTGGAACGGGATGAGCGGCATCCGTGCCACGCCTGCCGGAAAGGCGATGAACGAACGGATCACCGGCAGCAGGCGGCCGATCAGCACCGCCGCATTGCCGAAGCGTGCGAAGAAGCGGTCGGCGGCGTCGAGTTCGCCCGGGCCGACCAGCACATAGCGGCCCCAGCGCTCCGCCACCGGCCGCCCGCCGCGCTTGCCGATCTCATAGCCGACGATCGAGCCGAGATTGCACCCGATCGCCCCCGCCGTCGCGGCGAGGTACAGGTTGAAATGCCCGGTCGAGACGAGATAGCCGGCAAAGGGCATGATGATCTCGGACGGCAGCGGGATGCACGCCGATTCGATCGCCATCAGCAACGCGATGCCGAGATAGCCGCCGCTGGAAATGACGCCGATGGTGAAGGTCGCGAGGATGCCGAGGATTTTTTCGATCATGGAGCAGGGCTTTGCCGTGGGACGCGGCGCGGGGCCAGCGGAAATGTGCGGGGCGGTTGGGAGGGGCTTTGCGTCTGCACGATGAAGGGAGGGGCGGTCTCGCTATCTCAATGGGCCCAGTTAAAGCGGACAAGTGCCATCGAGAAAGCAAATACAAAGGCATAGCCAAATCGGTCGATGCCCACTCGCGTTTGGCCCTTGCGCTCCCTCAATCGCCCAATCAGCATCATGGCACCGCCAACGACCAGCGGGGTTATAATGACGTTCGCCTCGCGAAGCCCAAGGTTGGAGATGAAGGATTTGGGCATAATCAGCAGGCTTATGCAGCCCGCCACCGCACCCCACAAAGCGAAGCCGATTGTCGATAAAAACGGGTTTCTTGACTTTTTGAAGGTGTCGGCAAGCCCGTGAAAGCCAAGTTCAGATAAGGACTCGAACAATAACTGCAGCAAAATCTCGCCGAGAAATTGAAAAATGATCTCGACTATAAATTCCATATATCTCTTTCATAGCGATAGGCGGTCCTGGAGCTTAACCTGAGCATCCGCTGTCGCCAATGTCGGCGGCAAACTCGCCTGTCGGAAGTCTACGCATTTCAAACGCGCACCGTGTGCCCCGCTAGCAAACGATGGTAGAGCACCCCTATGAACGAGTCCGACAAACGCCTCGCGGCGCTGGCTGCGGTGGAAGAGGTTCGCGCTGGCATGAGTGTCGGCCTTGGCACCGGGTCGACCGCAGCGTTTGCGATCGAGGCGCTGGGCGAGCGGGTGCGTGGCGGGCTGGCGGTTCAGGCGGTTGCGACCTCGCTTGCCACCGAGGCCCACGCGCGCGCCGTGGGTATTGCGCTGATCGATTTGCCTGCGCGGATCGACTTGACCATCGATGGTGCCGATGAAATCGACGGCGCTTTGCGCGCGATCAAGGGGGCAGGTGGCGCAATGCTGCGCGAGAAGGTGGTCGCTGCCGCCAGCGCGCGGATGGTGGTGATCGCCGATGGCTCCAAACGCGTCGCCGCGATCGGGGCGGCGAAGATCCCGGTCGAAACCTTGCCCTTCGCCCGCAATTTCGTGGCGGCGCGACTCGAAAGCCTGGGGGCCGAGGTTGCCTTGCGTGCAAATTTCATAACGAATCAGGGAAATTCCGTCCTCGATTGCCGCTTTGCGCCCGATATCGACCATCGCCGCCTTGCCGCCGAAATCGCCGCAATTCCGGGCGCTTTGGGGCACGGACTGTTCCTGACCGAGGTGTCGGCCGCCTATATCGCGACCAATGGTGTCGTTACGCGACTGGAACGCGACGAAAGGACGAGATAAGGGCCTCGCACACCGCAACCGGGCGGGCGCAGGTGCGTTCAGACCCACATTAGCGAGGCGATACCTTTCATGGCCGACACCCCGACGACTGCGACTGCAACGAGCGTTCATGAGGACGGCTCGCCCGAGCGCCTCGCCATCGACACGATCCGCACCCTCTCGATGGACGCGGTGCAGGCCGCAAACTCCGGGCACCCCGGCACGCCGATGGCGCTGGCCCCGGTCGGCTATACGCTGTGGAGCAAGTTCCTGCGCTACGATCCGGCCACCCCGGATTGGCCCAATCGCGACCGCTTTGTGCTGTCGGTCGGCCATGCTTCGATGCTGCTCTACGCGCTGATCCATCTGGCGGGGATCGAGGAGATCGACGCCGAGGGGAACAAGACCGGCCATCCCGCGCTCAGCCTCGAAGACCTCAAGCAGTTCCGTCAGCTTTCGTCCAAGACGCCGGGGCACCCCGAATATCGTCACACCACCGGCGTCGAAACGACCACGGGTCCGCTCGGCGCTGGGTGCGGCAATTCGGTCGGCATGGCGATTGCCGAGCGCTGGTTCGCGGCGCGCTACAACAAGCCCGGTTTCGACCTGTTCGACCATGACGTCTATGCGCTGTGCGGCGATGGCGACATGATGGAGGGCGTCTCGGCCGAAGCGGCCTCGCTCGCCGGGCATCTCAAGCTGTCCAATCTGTGCTGGCTGTATGACAGCAACCACATCTCGATCGAAGGCGCGACCAGCCTGGCGTTCGACGAGGATGTCGGCAAGCGCTTCGAAGCCTATGGCTGGAACGTCATTCACGTAAACGACGCCAACGATGTCGCGGCGCTGACCGCCGCGCTCGATACCTTCAAGGCGACCACCGAAAAGCCGACCTTCATCGTCGTGCATTCGATCATCGGCTATGGCAGCCCCAAGGCTGGCAGCGAAAAGGCGCATGGCGAGCCGCTCGGCGACGAGAATATCCGCCTGACCAAGCAAGCCTATGGCTGGCCCGAAGACGCGAAGTTCCTCGTGCCCGACGGCATCGCCGAGCATTTCCACGCGGCAATCGCCGGGCGCGGCGCGCCGTTGCGCGAAGCGTGGGATGCCCTGCGCGCCCGCTACGCCACCGAATATCCCGGGGAATCGGCGCAGCTCGACGCGATCTTCAGCGACCGCCTGCCCGAGGGTTGGGATGCCGATATCCCGGTGTTCGAGGCCGATGCCAAGGGCGTCGCCAGCCGCGACGCAGGCGGTAAGGTGCTCAATGCGATTGCGGCGAAGGTGCCGTGGCTGCTCGGCGGTTCGGCCGATCTGTCGCCTTCGACCAAGACCGACATCAAGGGTGCGGCGTCGTTCGAGCCGGGCTCTTATGGCGGCAGCAATATCCATTTCGGCGTGCGCGAACATGGCATGGGCGCGATCGTCAACGGCATGACGCTGTCGCATTTGCGCGGCTATGGCTCCACCTTCCTGGTGTTCGTCGATTACATGCGTGCACCGGTGCGTTTGTCGGCGATCATGGAAATCGGATCGGTATGGGTGTTCACGCACGATTCGATCGGCGTTGGCGAGGACGGCCCGACGCATCAGCCGATCGAGCATCTGGCGACGCTGCGGGCGATTCCGGGGCTCGACACGATCCGTCCGGCGGATGCCAATGAAGTGGCGGCGGCGTGGCGTGCGATCATGGCCGACGCCGGTCACCCGACCGCGCTGATCCTATCGCGTCAGGCGTTGCCGACGCTCGACCGCACGAAATATGCGAGCGCCGACGGGCTGGCCAAGGGGGCCTATGTGCTCGCCGACAGCGAAAACCCTGAGGTGATCCTGATCGCGACGGGCTCGGAAGTGTCGCTGGCGCTGGCCGCGCACAACAAGCTGGTCGCGCAGGGTGTCGCCTCGCGCGTCGTGTCGATGCCGAGTTGGTATCGCTACGAACTGCAGGATGCGGCGTATAAGGAATCGGTGCTGCCTAAGGGCGTGAAGGCACGGCTCGCGATCGAGATGGCGGGCGAGATCGGCTGGGATCGCTATGTCGGGCTCGACGGGCGCACCATCACCATGTCGACCTTCGGTGCCTCTGCACCGATCGCCAAATTGCAGGATAAGTTCGGTTTCACCGTCGACAATGTCGTCAAGGTTGCAACCGAAATGCTGGGCGAAACCGCCTGATCGCCGATTGGCCTTGTTCCGGTAACCGTCATGCCCAAATGCATTGCTAGGCTGGCGTAAGAGACCCGGAACAAGGCCGGGTGACGCACATACGATATACGGAGAAGTACTGATGGGCCGTTTGAACGATCTCGCAAATCTCGGTCAGGCCGTGTGGCTCGACTTTGTCGACCGCAAGTTCCTCGCCGAGGGCGGCCTGCAGAAACTGGTCGATGAGGATTCGCTGACCGGCGTCACGTCCAACCCGTCGATCTTCGAAAAGGCGATGGGGCATGGCGATGCCTATGATGCCGAGCTTGCCGCGTTCGACCACGCCAATCCCGATGCGTCGACGATGGAGCGTTACGAGCATCTCGCGATCCTCGACATCCAGGCGGCGGCCGACACGCTGCGGCCGGTCTATGACCGGCTTGGCACCAAGGATGGCTATGTCAGCCTGGAAGTGTCGCCCTATCTCGCGAACGATACCGATGGCACTATTGCCGAGGCACAGAAATTGTGGGCGGCGGTCGATCGGGCGAACCTGATGATCAAGATCCCCGGAACGCCCGCCGGCGTGCCTGCGATCGCCGCGACGATCGATGCCGGGATCAACGTCAACGTGACGCTACTGTTTTCGCAGAGCGCCTATCAGGCGGTGGCGGAAGCCTATGTCGAGGGCCTGGAAAAGCGCGTCGCGCGCGGTGAGCCGATCGACCATATCGCCAGCGTCGCCAGCTTCTTCGTCAGCCGGATCGATTCCAAGATCGACGACAAGATCGACGCCGGTATTGGCGGCGATGCTGCCAAGCCGCTCAAGGGCAAGGTCGCCATCGCCAATGCCAAGCTCGCTTATGCGTGGTATGAGGAATTCATCGCCTCCGCCCGCTGGCAGGCGCTGGCCGCCAAGGGCGCGCAGGTGCAGCGGCTGCTCTGGGCGTCGACCGGCACCAAGAACCCCGATTATCCCGACACGCTGTATCTCGACACGCTGATCGGCAAGGACACCGTCAACACCGTGCCGCCCAAGACGCTCGACGCCTTCCGCGAGCGCGGCACCGCCAAGCTGACGCTGACCGAGGATGTCGCGGGCGCGCGGCATGTCCTGTCTGAGACGGAGCGGCTCGGGCTCGATCTCGACGGCGTAACCGATACGCTGGTCGAGGAGGGCGTCGCTTCCTTCTCCAAGGCGTTTGACGATCTGCTCGGCGCAATCGCCGCCAAGCATCCCGCACACGCCTGAAGGACGTATCCATGAAGATCGGAATCATCGGCCTTGGCCGGATGGGTGGGAACATTGCGCGCCGAATCATGCGCGCAGGCCACGAAACCGTGGTGTTCGACCGTAATGCGCCCGCGGTCGCCGCGCTGGTCGCGGACGGCGCGATCGGCGCGGACTCGCTCGAGGATATGCGGGACAAGCTCGACGCTGTGGCGATCTATTGGGTCATGCTGCCGGCGGGTGACCCCACCGAACAGACTATCGCCACAATCGCTGGCTTCGCCAAGCCAGGCGACATCGTCATCGATGGCGGCAACACCTTCTACAAGGACGACATCCGCCGCGCGAAAATGCTCGCCGAAAAGGGTATCCATTATGTCGACGTCGGCACTTCCGGCGGTGTGTGGGGCCTGGAGCGCGGTTTCTGCATGATGGTCGGCGGTGCCAAGGATGCGGTCGACACGGTCGATCCCATTCTGGCCGCGCTTGCCCCCGGAATCGGAACGATCCCGCGGACGCCGGATCGCGACGGCGACAAGAACGATGCCCGTGCCGAACAGGGCTATATTCACGCCGGTCCTGCGGGCTCTGGGCACTTCGTGAAGATGGTCCATAACGGCATCGAATATGGCCTGATGCAAGCCTATGCCGAGGGCTTCGATATTCTGAAGGGCAAGTCTTCCGAAAAGCTGCCCGAAGAGGAGCGCTTCGATCTCAATTTGACCGACATCGCCGAGGTATGGCGGCGCGGGTCGGTGATCTCATCGTGGCTGCTCGATTTGTCGGCGGCGGCGTTGGCCAAGGATCAGATGCTCGATGCCTTTAGCGGCTCGGTCGCGGATTCGGGCGAGGGACATTGGACGATCGAGGCGGCGATGGAAGAAGCGGTGCCCGTCAACGTGCTCTCCGCCGCGCTGTTCGCGCGCTATCGCAGCCGGGTCGACCATACGTTCGGCGACAAATTGCTATCGGCGATGCGCTTCGGCTTTGGCGGCCATGTCGAGATGCCGCAGTGACAGACGCCAGCGCGGTCCGGCTGGTGGTGTCGGATGTCGATGGCACCTTGGTCGATCGCGCGAAGCAAATCACGCCGGGCGTGGCGGCGGCGGTGGCGCGGCTGCGCGCGGCGGGGCTGCCGTTCACGATCATCAGCGCGCGCCCGCGATCGGGCTTGATGCCGATTGCAGAAGCGCTGGCGATCGACGCGCCGATGGGGGCGTTTAATGGCGGCACGGTGTTTACCCGCGATGGGCGGGTGACCTGCCACCATGTGGTCGACCGCGCGGTGGTCGAGGCCGCCTTTGCGGCCGCGCGCGGGCTGGCGGTCGACACCTGGGTGTTCGCCGACGACCTGTGGTATGCCAGCACCGATGCGGGCGCGCATGTTACCAGCGAGCGGATTGCGTCGAACCAGGCCCCGGTCGTAACGCAGGATTTTTCCGGCCTGTACGACCGCGTGGACAAGATCACCTTTGTCAGCGACGCGCCGACGCTGCTCGTCGATCTCCACGCCAGCCTGCAACCTTATGCGGCGCAGGCGACGATCGCGCAGTCGCAGACCTATTATCTCGATATCACTGCGCTCAGCGCCAACAAGGGCGATGGGGTGGCGACGTTGGCCGAGGTGATCGGTGTGCCGCTCGCCGAAACCGCGGTGTTCGGCGACCAGGCCAATGATCTGCCGATGTTTGCCCGCGCAGGGCTGTCCTTTGCGATGGGGCAGGGGCCGGAGGCGGTGCGGGCGCAGGCCGACCATGTGGTGGCTGGCAATGACCGCGATGGCGTGGCCGAGGCGATCGACGCGATTCTGGCGGGGCGCTAGCCCCGCCGTCGCATCAGCGCCCGAACCAGATCCGCTGGATTTCCTTCGTCCCGTCCAGCCACTGGTGCTTCAGCGCGCCCGCCAGATGCAGCGCGACCAGCGCGTAGACCGCATAAGCGATGATCTCATGCGCCGCGCCAAAGCCGTCGTGCACCGCTTTCTTGGTCGCAGGGTCGAGCGCCAGAATGAAGCCGAGCCGTGGCCATTGGAACAGGCCGTAAAGGTACATCGGCGTGGTCGCCGCCTTCTCATAGGCTGAATCCATGATCCAGCCGGTCAGCGGCATCGCGAACAGGATCGCGTACAGCCCCCAATGCACGATATGCGATGCGGTGATCTCCCAACCGGCATAACCGCGCGGCAGCGGCGGCGGGCGATGGCCGATGCGCCACAGGATGCGCAGCAGCGCCAAGCCGAGAATGGTGATGCCGATCGACTTGTGCAGGTCGATGGTCGGGCGCACCTGCGCATCGGGCAGGACGGGCCAGATCCAGGCAAGCGCGACGTTGGTGATGATCAGCAGCGCGACCAGCCAGTGCAGCACGATCGCGACGTTGGTGTAGCGCTGAACCAAGATCGTGCTCCCGTTTGCGGTGAATGCGCATTAACCTAGCGGGAGTTGCGCTTGCGCGCTAGGCGGCGTCATCGCTCGTTCATCCGGTATCGGTATCGCCTCCGCAATGACCTCGCTCTCCAACACGCTCGTGGCAGAGTCGCCGCGCTTGACCCCGCGGCGGATTCCCGTCGCCAGCCGCGTAATCGGTGCGTTCGGGCCGATCCTGTTCGCGGCGCTGCTGGCGCAGGCGTTCCAGCGGCAAGGGCTGGCGGTGTGGTCGATCGGCATCGCCTATATCCTGTATGACACCGCGCTGCTGCTTTTTACTGCGTGGAACATCCGCGATCTGCGCCTGACCCCACAAGCGGCTCCGGCGACGTCGGTCAGTTTCGGTGTGATCGTCGCGGCGCATAATGAAGAGGGCGTGATCGCGGCGGCGATCGACCGGCTGGCGGGCCAGGCGGCCGCCCCCGATCTGATCGTGATTGCCGATGATGGATCAAGCGATGGCACTGCCGAAGTGCTGGCGCGCCGCTACGGGCTGATCGCACCCCCGTTTGGCACGATGAGCGATCCGTCACCGGTGCTGCCGTCGCTGCGCTGGCTGCGGCTGCGCCACGGCGGCAAGGCGCGCGCGCTCAACGCGGCGATGGTGCAGGTCGATACCGAGGTGGTGCTGACGGTCGATGCCGATACGCTGCTGGAACCCGGCGCGATCGCGGCGATGCGCGCGGCCTTTGCCGCCGAGCCAGAACTGGTCGCGGCGACCGGCGTGCTCGCGCCGATTTGCGGACCGGACCTGCAGGGGCGTTTCTTCGAGTGGTTCCAGACCTATGAATATGTCCGCAACTTCCTGTCGCGCCATGCGTGGGAGCGGTTGAACAGCCTGTTGTTGATTTCGGGCGCATTCGCCGCGTTCCGGCGCGATGCCGTCGTCGCGGTCGGCGGGTTCGATCCCGATTGCATGGTCGAGGATTATGAATTGATCCATCGGCTGCACCGCCATGCGGTTGACCATGATCGTGACTGGACGGTGCGCGTGGTTGGCGGCGCGCTGGCCCGAACCGATGCTCCGGCGAGCCCCTTGGCGTTCCTGCGCCAGCGGCGGCGCTGGTTTGGCGGTTTCCTGCAGACGCAGCATTGGAACCGCGACATGGTTGGCGCGCGGCGGTTCGGCTGGCTTGGCACGGCGATGCTGCCGGTCAAGACGCTCGATACGCTCCAGCCGATTTACGGCTTGGCGGCGTTTGCGATTCTGATTGGGCTGGTCGTGACCGGGCGCTTCATGGTGGCGTTGCCGATCCTGATCGTGATGCTGGTCAAGATCGCGATCGACCTGACCTTCCACCTCTGGTCGCTCGGCATTTACAAGAATTGGACCGGGCAGCGCGAGGGGCTGGGGCTGTTCCCGGCGCTGATCGCGGCGATCCTGGAGCCGTTCAGTTTTCAGTTGCTGCGCCATGCCGGCGCGGTGTGGGGCTGGCACGCCTTCCTCACGGGCCGCGAAAGCTGGGGGCGGCAACAGCGCACCGCGATCACGGCACCGGCGGAATAGCGCCGGCGCTTACGCCACCAGCCGGTATCCGATGCCCGGTTCGTTGAGCACCAGCGCGGGGGCCGCCGGGTCTGCCTCGAGCTTCAGCCGGAGCGCGCGAACGGCGACGCGCAGATATTCAACGTCGTCGACATGGCCCTCGCCCCACACCACGCGCAGCAGATGCGCATGGGTGAGCAGCTTGCCGGCATGGCGCGCGAGTTCCGCCAGCAATGCGAATTCCTTGCGGGTCAGCTTCACGGGCACGCCATCGCGCCAGACCTGATGCGCGGCGAGATCGATCTCGACCGACCCGACCTTCAGCCGGTCCTGCCCGACCGCAACCGCATTATGCCGCCGCAGCGCGACGCGGATCCGCGCCAGCAATTCCTCGGTGTCGAACGGTTTGACGACATAATCGTCGGCCCCAAGATCAAGTGCGGCGACCTTCTCCGCCGTCGCGTCGCGCGCGGTGAGCACGATCACGGCGCGGTCCATCGCCTTCAGCAGCGGCACCAGTTCGATCCCGTCGCGGTCAGGCAGGCCGAGATCGAGCAGCACCAGCTCGCATCCCGGACGGCGCGCGGCGGTCAGCGCATCGTGCGCATTGGCGGCGTCATCGGCGGTGAGCCCGGCGCGCTCGACCGCCCCGCGCACCAGCCGACGGATGGCGGATTCATCGTCGACGATCAGGATCTGTGCGGTCATTGTAGCGTCCGCCATCTTTCCAACCCCGGCGAAGGCCGGGGCCCAGTCGCGAAACGGCAGCAAGGTGCGTTGCGCCCAGTTTTCGACCGGATCGCAACTGGGCCCCGGCCTTTGCCGGGGAAGTATGGTGGGGAGAGATGGGGACGCTTCATCCCTCGACCGTACGCCGGATCAGCGCGTTCGGCCATGTCACGCAAAACGCTGAGCCGCCCGTTTCGCGGTTCGCGGCGCTGACGCTCAGGCCCATCGCTTGCGCGAAGCCCTGGACGATGGCGAGGCCAAGCCCGGTCCCGCCGCTGCGATCGTCACCGTCGACGCGGGTGAAGCGATCGAACAAATGCGCCTCGCGCCCCGGCGGCAGCCCCGGCCCCTGGTCGAGCACGCCGAGCGTCAGGCCGTCAGGAGTGCGCCGCCCCTCGATCACGATGTCGGTATCGGCAGGCGCGAATTTGGCGGCGTTGCCGAGCAGGTTGATCAGCACATGGTGCAGCATGCGTGGATCGGCCTCGACCAGCGGCAGCGTCGGCGGCACGTCGAGGATCAATGTATGCCGGGCGAGTTCGGCGCGCAGATCGTGCGCGGCGGCGGCGACCGCGTCGGTCAGGTCGGTCGCTTCCCGCCGCACAACCAATGCGCCCGCCTCGATCCGCGTCATCTCCACCAGATCGTCGAACACGCGCCGCAACCGTCGCGCCTCGCTCTGCAAGGTGGCGGTGGTGGGAGAGGCCCCATATTCGCTCGCCAGTTGATCGGCGGCGGCGACCACGGCGGTGAGCGGCGTCTTGAGGTCATGCCCGATCGAGGAAAGCAGGGTCGCGCGCAAATCGTCGCGCTGCTTGAGCGCGCTAACCTCGCGCGCCTGTGCTTCCAGTTGCAAGCGTTCATGCGCCAGCGCGACCTGCCCGATCAGCGTCGCGAACAGCACGCGCTTGTCGGCAGGGATCGGGTCGCCATCGCCGTCGCGTGCAACCCCCAGCACGCCGAGCACGCCAAGCGCGGTCTTGAGCGGGTGGAACTGCCATTCGCTCGCGGTCAGCGTGCCACTGTCGCGCCCGGTCACCTCGCCGCGATCGAACGCCCAGTCGGCGGCGGCGATGTCGATCGGGCTCAATTGCGGGAGCTCAGGGGCCCCGGCGATCGCGACATGGCGGCCATCGCGCTGGCTGAGCAGGACCGTGGACACACCGAGCAAGGCGGCGGTCTCCTCGCACGTTGCGGTCGCGGTGCCGGTTTCATCGGCGACGGCGGCGAGGCGCTGGCCGAAGGCGGCAAGGGCGGCATTCTCGGTGGCGGTGCGCGCGCCGATATTGGCCTCGCGCCGCACTTGTCCGGCGAGATGGCTGGCGACCACCGCGACGATCACGAACACTACCAGCGTGACGACATTTTGCGGATCGGTGATGGTCAGCGTGTACAGCGGCGGCAGGAAGAAGAAATTGTACGCCAGCGCGGCACCGAGGCTGGCAACGAGCGAGGGGCGCAGGCCATAGAGCGTGGCGGTGGCGATCACCGGCAGCAGGTACAGCAAGTCCATCGCATTGGGGCCGACCAGCGGCTGCACCAGCGTGGCCAGCGCGGTGGTGGCGGCGACGAACGCCAGCCCGATCAGGCTGCCGCGCGCCAGGATCGGGCGGGTCGTCGGTGCTTCCCGTACGGTTTCGCTCGGCACGGCGACGGGCACGACATGGATCGCGACGCCATCGAGCGCGCGCACCAGCCGGTCGACGATCGAGCCGTGGCGCAGCTCGAACCACCAGGAACGGCGCGATTTGCCGATGACGACCGCGGTCGCGCGCGCCTCGCGGATTTGCGCGACCAGGCCCTCCAGCACGCTGCGCGCCGGGACCGTGGCGATGGTCGCGCCGAGATTGGTCGCGAGATCAAGCGCGTCGGCCATGCGTGCGCGGGCTTCGGCGGAGAGCGTGGCGGTGCGCGGGGTTTCGACGACCACTGCGGTCCAGCTCGCACGGAGTGCGTCGGCCAGGCGCTTGGCCGAACGGATCAGCGTCTCGCTGCCCGGCTGATCGCCGACCGCGACGACGACGCGCTCGCCCCCGGCCCAGGTGCCGCTCTCCCCCAGGCTGGCGACATGGTCGAGCAAATGGCGGTCGACCGTCTGCGCGGCGCGGCGCAGTGCGAGTTCGCGCAGTGCCGACAGATTCGATTTGGAAAAGAAATGGCCGAGCGCACGGGTCGCCTCGGCGGGGATATAGACCTTGCCGTCCTTCAGCCGGTCGATCAGCTCGTCGGGCGGGAGATCGACCACTTCGATCTCGGCATCGTCCAGCACCGCATCGGGCACGGTCTCGCGCACGCGCACGCGGGTGAAGCCGGCCACGACATCGTTGAGGCTTTCGACATGCTGGATGTTGAGCGTGGTGAGCACGTCGATACCCGCCGCGCGCAGTTCCTCAATGTCCTGCCAGCGTTTGGGGTGGCGGCTGCCGGGAGCGTTGGTGTGGGCGAATTCGTCGATCAGCGCGACTTGCGGATGCCGTGCAAGCATCGCGTCGAGATCAAATTCTTCCAGCGTATGCGCGCCATGCACGATTTTCGCGCGCGGCAGGATTTCGAACGGGGCGGTCAGCCGATCGGTTTCGGCGCGCCCGTGGGTCTCGATGATCCCGGCAACGACATCGGTGCCGGTGCGCAGCAACTCCGCGCCTTCGCGCAGCATTTCGAAGGTTTTGCCGACGCCGGGGGCGGCACCAAGGAAAATCTTGAGACGGCCGCGGCCCTCCTGCTGGGCGGCCCTGAGCAGCGCATCGGGGGAGGGGCGGGTCTCGTTCATTGCTTGTACACGGCCCGCTCCGTCACCCCGGGCTTGTCCCGGGGTCCACTGCGCCGCACGTTCTGACGCCGCTGATCTATTGGCACGGTGGACCCCAGGACGAGCCCGGGGTGACGAAGAAAGGAGAAGGTCGCGAGCGTCATTTGCCCGACGTGGTAGCGGAAAGCATATCAAGCTGTCGATTGAACAGAAGAACGTTGACGTGCGGTTCGCCGATGATGCCGAGCACGGGTTGCTCGGTCTGTTCAGCGATCAGCGACTTTACCTTGGCGACATCCAGGCCGCGCGCCTTGGCAATGCGCGGTGCCTGCAAAAAAGCCGCCTCGGGGCTCAGATCGGGATCGAGCCCCGAGGCGCTAGTGGTGACCAGGTCGGCGGGTAGATCCCCGGTCATCCCTTCCGCCCGCGCGGTGGTTACGCGCTTGGCGATGGCGTCGCGCAGGTCTTTCGACCCGGGCGCTAGGTTGGTCGCGGACGACGAACTCGCATCATAGCCATCCTTGCCAGCGGCAGAGGGACGGGGATGGAGGTAGCGTGGCCCCGTGAAATTCTGGGCGATCAGCGCGGAGCCGATCGGATTGCCGTGCGCGTCCGACAGGATGCTGCCATTGGCCTGGACCGGCAGCACCACCTGCGCGATGCCCGCGATCGCGGCCGGATACAGCAGCCCGGTGACGAGCGTGACGAGCAGCAGCAGGACCGCCGTCGGGCGGAGCGCGCGAAGTGTTTCGGTGAACATCGAAAGGTCCTTCAAGCGAGATGGAGAGCGGCGACGACCAGGTCGATCGCCTTGATGCCGATGAACGGCGCGATCAGCCCGCCAACGCCGTAAACGGCGAGGTTGCGTGCGAGCAGCGTGCCGGCCGGGGCGGGACGGTACTTCACGCCTTTCAGCGCGAGCGGCACCAGCGCCGGGATGATCAGCGCGTTGAAGATGATCGCCGACAGGATCGCGCTTTCGGGGCTGGCGAGGTGCATGACGTTGAGCACGCCAAGCCCCGGATACAGCACCACGAAGATCGCGGGCAGGATCGCGAAATATTTGGCGACGTCGTTCGAGATCGAGAAGGTGGTCAGCGCGCCGCGCGTCATCAGCAATTGTTTGCCGAGGCCCACAATCTCTATCAGCTTGGTCGGGTCGCTGTCGAGGTCGACCATGTTGCCCGCCTCGCGCGCGGCCTGGGTGCCGGTGTTCATCGCCACGCCGACGTCGGACTGGGCAAGCGCGGGCGCGTCATTGGTGCCGTCTCCGCACATCGCGACCAGCTTGCCGCCTTCCTGTTCCTTGCGGATCAAGGCGAGCTTGTCCTCGGGGGTCGCTTCCGCGAGGAAGTCATCGACACCGCTTTCGGCAGCGATGCTGGCGGCGGTCAGCGGGTTGTCGCCGGTGATCATCACCGTGCGGATGCCCATCCGGCGCAGTTCGCCAAAGCGTTCGCGAATGCCGGCCTTGACGATGTCCTTGAGCTGGACGACGCCCAGCAAACGGTTGCCATCGGCGACCGCGAGCGGGGTGGCGCCGCTACGTGCGATCTCGTCCGAGATCTTGCGCAGCGCATCGGCATTGGGGGCGGTCGGCAAGCGCTTGAGGATCGCGTCGACCGCGCCTTTCACCAAGGCACGATCGCCGATCTGCAGCCCCGAAACGCGCGTCTGCGAGGTGAATTTGATCTCCTCGGCCCCCTCGGGCATCGCGACAGCGGCGCTGCCATCGGCGTTGGCGAGCACGACGATCGAGCGACCTTCGGGCGTTTCGTCGGCGAGGCTGGCGAGCCGGGCGGCGGCGGTCAGTTCGGCAACGGTGACACCCGGAACGGGCAGGAAGGCAGTCGCCTGACGGTCGCCGATGGTGATCGTGCCGGTCTTGTCGAGCAGCAGCGTATCGATGTCGCCCGCCGCTTCCACTGCGCGGCCCGATTTGGCGAGCACGTTGAAGCGCACCAGCCGGTCCATCCCGGCAATGCCGATCGCCGAGAGCAGTGCCGAGATGGTCGTCGGGATCAGCGTGACGAACAAGGCGACCAGCACCGGCACCGCGATGCCGCCAGACGCATAAGCGGCGAAGGCAGGCAGCGTGCCGACCGCGATCAGGAAGATCAGCGTCAGGCCCGCCAGCAGGATCGTCAGCGCGATTTCGTTCGGGGTCTTCTGGCGTTGCGCACCCTCGACCAAAGCGATCATGCGATCGAGGAAGCCCTGGCCCGCGCCCGCCGTCACGCGCACCGTAATCGCATCGGCGATGACGCGCGTGCCTGCGGTCACCGCAGAGCGATCGCCGCCGCCTTCGCGGATGACGGGGGCGCTTTCGCCGGTGATCGCGGCTTCGTTGACGCTGGCGACGCCTGCGACGACTTCGCCATCGGCCGGGATCAGATCGCCGGTCTCGACCAGCACTTCGTCGCCCACTTGCAGGCGGGCGGCGTCGACCCATTCCCAGGCACCCGCCACGCCAATCAGTTTCTTGGCGCGGAGATCCGCCTTGGTGGCGCGCAGCGCGGCGGCCTGCGCCTTGCCGCGGCCCTCGGCCAGCGCCTCGGCGACGTTGCCGAACAGCACCGTCAGCCACAGCCAGAAGACGAGCTGCCCTTCAAAGGCGGCATGGCCGGTGCCGGTGGCGAGGCCCTTGATGAGCAGGACGGTCGAGAGGCTGGCGACGATTGCGGTGACGAACATCACCGGCGTCTTGATCAGCTTGCGCGGATCGAGTTTGAGGAAGGCATCCCGGACCGCTGCGGCGAGCAGCGGGCCGGTGAAGAGCGAAGCGTTCTGGTTTGCCATTGGCTTGGACCTTTTAGAGCAAAGTGCCGGCGGCGACCTGCGCCTGGTCCGCAATCGGACCCAGCGCGAGCGCGGGCAGGAAGGTGAGACCCCCGACGATCACGATGATCGCCGCGAGCAGGCCGATCCACAGCAGCCCGGTGGTCGGGAACGAGCCCGGCCCCTCTGGCACGCGGCGCTTGGCGGCCAGGCCACCGGCAATCGCGAGCACGGGCAGGATCACCCCGAAACGGCCGACGAACATGTCGAGCGCGAGCAGCAGATTGTAGAAGGGCGTGTTGCCGCTGAGGCCACCGAACGCCGAACCATTGTTCGCAGCGGCCGAGCTGAAGGCATAGAGGATCTCGCTAAAGCCATGCGCGCCCTTGGCCGCCGGGCCCGCAAGCCCCGCGCCGGTGACGCAGGCCACGGCGGTGAGGCCGAGGATGGCGAGCGGCGGCACGGCGATGGCGATCACCGCCAGCTTCATTTCGCGCCCCTCGATCTTCTTGCCGACATATTCCGGCGTGCGCCCGACCATCAGCCCGGCGATGAACACCGCAAGGATGCAGTAGATCAGCACCGCATAGAGACCCGAGCCGACGCCGCCGATGACGAGTTCGCCAAGCTGCATGTTGAACATCGGGACGAGGCCACCGATCGCGGTGAAGCTGTCGTGCATGCCGATGACGGCACCGCAGGAGGTAGCGGTGGTGACCACGGCGAAGAGCGCGGTGGCGGCGATGCCGAAGCGGACTTCCTTGCCCTCCATATTGCCCCCGGCGACGCCGAGCGCGTGGTGGATCGGGTTGCCCGCTGCCTCGGCCCCATAAGCGACCGCAACGCCGACGAGGAACAGCAGCATCATGGCGGCGAGGATCGCCCAGCCCTGACGAATGTTGCCGACCGCCTTGCCGAAGGTGAGGGTGAGCCCTGCGCCGAGCACGAAGATCGTAATCATCTGCAGGAAGTTGCTGAGCGCGGTGGGGTTTTCGAAGGGGTGAGCGGAGTTGGCGTTGAAGAAGCCGCCACCATTGGTGCCGAGCATCTTGATCGCCAACTGCGAGGCGACCGGGCCGACCGCGATGGTCTGCTTGGCACCTTCCATCGTCGTGGCGACGACCGAGGGACCAAAGGTTTGCGGCACGCCCATCACGACATAAGCAAGCGCCAGCACGATCGAGATCGGCAGCAGCAGATACAGCGTGGCGCGGGTAACATCGACCCAGAAATTGCCGATTCCGCTCGCCTGCTTGCGGGCAAAACCGCGGATGAAGGCGAAGGCGACGGCCATGCCGACGGCAGCGGACAGGAAGTTCTGCACCGTCAGCCCGGCCATCTGGCTGAGGTTCGACAGCGCCGATTCCCCGCCGTAATTCTGCCAATTGGTGTTGGTTACGAAGCTGACCGCCGTGTTGAAGGCGAGCAGCGTCTCCATGCCGCCAAACCCTTGCGGGTTCATCGGCAACATGCCCTGCAATTTCAGGATCGCGAAGAGCAGCGCGATGCCGCCTAGGTTGAACACCATTAGCGAGACGGCATAGCCGACCCAGCTTTGCTCGGCCGTGGGATCGATCCCGGCCAGTTTGTAGAAGCCGCGTTCGAGGAAGCCGAGCGGCATCTCCTTGCGCGAATAGAGGGCATACATCCAATCCCCGGCTGGCTTGGCCAGCGCGATGATTAGGACGGTGAAGAGCAGGATCATGCTCCAGCCGGTGAGGGTCATGGCCGCGCCTCCCTCAATACCGCTCGGGCTGTGCGAGCACGGCCAGCAGATAGATCAGCACGATGATGGCGACGACGCCGCCGAGTAAAAGGTCAAAGGACATAGGGCCCGCCTGTGATGGTTCAGGCGACGTCCCTGCGCCGAAACGGCGTTAGCGCGCGCGGGGGATTGCGGGCGGGGTGCGTAAAGCGGGCGTAAAGTGTGGGGGGTGCCCTGCGGCTAGGCCATGAATGCATACAATGGGGGCTGCCTTTGCATGGGACGGAGCGGCAACAAGGTGTCGAAAGAAAACGGTCGGCTTTTGGACCCGGACTTGCTAAAATGGGGTCTCTTGCATGCGAGGAGGTCAGCGTTAATCGACGACGATCTTGCCTTACTTCGCACCGATCGGTTCGCAGCGCGCGAGCTGGAGTTTGTAGCGGTCCTGCACGTCTTTCGGCCGTTGGGTGCCGACCTGCTGGCGACGTTCTGCTTCTACGCGGCCTACGCCGCGACCGGCAACGTCGGGATAGCGACCATTCTTGCCGCGGGCCTGGGCGTCGCCCAAATCGCTTGGGCGTTAGCGAGCGGACGAGCCGTACCGCCGATCCAGTGGGCGAGTCTGGTCCTCGTTATCGTGGTCGGCGGCATATCCCTGGTGACGGGCGACCCTCGCTACGTGCTGTACAAGGCGAGCATCATCTATCTGATAATCGGTCTCGCCATGCTGCGATCCGGCTGGTTGCTCCGCTATCTTCCTCCCATCGCAGGAAAGTATCTGTCAGGTCGGACGATCGTCGGCTTCGGATACATGTGGTCGGCGCTTCTTGTCGGGACCGGCATACTGAGCCTGATACTCATCCAGACGGAGCCTGCGCGCGTTGTCGCACTCGTAATGGGCGTGTGGGCACCCACCTCCAAGCTCGCCCTGCTGGGTGCCCAATATCTTGCTGGTCGGGCAATCGTTCGGCGAAAAATCATCGCCATCCTCGGCCATGCTGAGGCAGTCAGATCGTCAGCGGGATAGAATCGATCGCGAGGTGCCGATCCCGGACTGACACGTCGAACGACTGCTGCCGGGCGTCGCCGAAGAACCCGTCATCGGCTGGAATTGAGCGGAAGGAGACTATCCGCTTTATCTAGTTGGACCAATAAATATACGTCTCGCCCGGCTTTGGCTTGGTGCCAAGCGGCCGGTCGATCGCGATTGGGGAGCGGATTAGCGAGGGCCAGGCGGGCTTGACGCTGGCGCGGTCATGCGCGGCGAGCAAATCGTTGAGATGCGCGACGACGTCGGGGTGCTGGGCGGCGACGTCCTTCCGTTCGGTTGGATCGGCCTTCATGTCATAGAGCAATTCGACATGCGGCAGATCGAGCGCCTGCAGCTTCCAGTCGCCGTCGCGCACGGTGCGATAGCGGCCGCTGCGCCAGAACAGTGTCTGGTGCGGCGTTCCGCTCTGCTTGCCGTCGATAAAGGGCAGCAGATCGACCCCGTCGAGCGCGCGGTCGCGGGGCAGGCTTGCGTGGCCCGCATCGCCTGCGGTGGCGAAGATATCGAAATGGCTGACCGGACCGGCGATCCGCGTGCCCGGCTTGATCCGCGCGGGCCAGCGCATGAAGAACGGCACCTTCACCCCACCTTCGAAGAAAGTCGCTTTCCAGCCGCGATAGGGCCGGTTGATGTCGGGCAAGCCGATATAATTGGCACCGCCATTGTCGCTGGTGAAAATGACCAGCGTGTTCTGGTCGAGCCCCTGTTGTTTGAGTGTCGCCATCACTTGCCCGACCCCGCGGTCGAGCGCGCGGATCATCGCGGCATAGACGCGCAGGCGATGGTCGGTGATCTGCGGGAGCGCGTCATAATCGGCCTTTGACGCCTGCAGCGGCGTGTGCGGCGCGTTATAGGCGAGATAGAGGAAGAACGGTCGGTTGCGATTGGCAGTGATCGCGGCCTTGGCCTGCACCGTCAGATAATCGGTCATGTAGCGATCGGGGTGGAAGCGTTCACCGCCATTATATTGCACGCTGAAGGGCAGGTTCGCCCACAGGAATTTGTCGATCGGGTCGAATGGCTGTTTCGAATTTTCGACGTCGGGGCTCGCTTCGGGCAAATACATCTGCCCGCCGATCAGGAAGCCCAGGCTCTCGTCGAACCCCTGATCCTCGGGGCGCATCCCCTTGGCTTCGCCGAGATGCCATTTGCCGAGGTGCATCGTGTGATAGCCCTTGCCGCGCAGCAACTCGGCAATCGTCACCTCGCTCGACGGCACGCCCTTGGGCGCGGTCGAGGCGGGCTGGCGAGCGGCATCTTCATCGAAGATCGTTTTGTGTTCCCATGTCGTTGGGAAATTGGCGATCGTACGCGAGAACATCGCGTCGGTGCGGATCAGGCTGGAGGGGAACCAGGCAGGCGGGTGCGTATCGGCCGGGGTAAATTCATAGCCGAAGCGCGTCGGATAGCGCCCGGTCATAAGCGCGGCGCGGCTTGGTGCGCACGTGGCGTTGCCGGCATAGCCATCGGCGAAGGTGACGCCGTCATGCCCTAGCGCATCGATATTGGGCGTCTTGACCAGCCCGCCCGCAACCCCGCCGCCATTGAAGCTGATGTCGTTATAGCCAAGGTCGTCGGCGACGATCAGCACAATGTTGGGCGGGCGCGTGCCTGCCGGCATGGCGGGCGCAGGGCCGCGCTGCCAGATCACCGCGTGCGTTGGATCAATGTGCGGCCCCATCCAGCCCGGCAGATGCAGCAGGATATAGTCTTTCGATGCAACCACAGTGCCGACCATCAAGGCCAGCACGACGAGCGTGATTTTGCCCCAGTGTCTCATTGCCCTGCGCGCCCGGCGAAGGTGCGCGATGCGAGCAGCAGCACCGCGATCATGCCGGCTTCAACGCTGATCGGCGGAAAGGCCGTGTTGGGCGCTCCGTCAAGGACCAGGCTCACGACACGTCCGCCAATTGCGACCCCCAGCAGCGACAGCGACACGCGCAGCGGGGCGGTTTCCTCGCGCCAGGCCCCGAGCAGCGCGAACACTCCGCCAGTGATGAAGAACGCGGTGAAATCGGCGCGTACAGTGGCGAGGCCCTGCGTCCCGAGCGGTGTAAGAAAGAAGCGTGCGACGGCCTGTGCGGGATCGAACAGGAACGCCATCCCCAAGGCGATGTTGAACAGGCCGACCAGCCCCACCACCGCGCGCATCAGGTTCCGCATCGCTCGCCCCCCTTGTTTTTCCTATCGTAGCAGCCTCGTGCGACTCTGCAATGTCACGGCACGCGGCGTGCCATTATCGGCGCGTCAGCCCGTGTTGCTCCATCCGCCATTGGAGCTGATCGAAGCGGTCTTGTCCGAAGAACGGTTCGCCCTCGAACACCATCAGCGGCACGCCATAATGGCCGCCGTCGCGCTGCGCGCTCTGGTTGGTCGCGACGATTGCGGCATAGCGCTCCGGTTCGGCCGCGATCGCGGCGTCGAGTTCGGCGAGATCGAGGCCCGCTTCGGCGGTGGCGCGGGCAAGGTGATCGCCCTCATGCCACCCGCTGACCTCGCCACTCCAAATGAGCCGTCCGACCGCTTCGAGAAAGGCGAGGCCATGCCCGCGCTCGGCCGCCGCAACGCCGAGATGCGTCAGGCGGTGGATATAGGGCTGTTCGAGCGGATAGGTGCGCGTCGCGAAATCCATCACCACCGGGTCGGGCTGTGCCCAGCGGAACGGCATGCCGACGAACGCGGCACTGCGCCCGATATCGCGCAGGAAGTAGCTCAGCCACAAAGGATCGTTGCTGGTGAAGAAATCGGGCTGGCGGACCGCGATCGGATAGACCGGGCGCACGCGCGCCGCGACATCGAAATCGCGTTCGAGGGCGATCAGCCGCGGCGTCACCAGATAGGAATAAGGCGAGCGGAACGACCAATAGAGGTCGTAGGTGAGCGTCATGCGCCGATCGGCTTGGTGCGGATGTTGAGCTGTCCGGCAAGCCCCGCGACCCGGTGCTTCTCGATCGCCTGATACTCGGGTGACTGCACCATCGCCAGCATCGCCGCGCGCGACGGATAGCGGGCGAGCGCGACCATATCCCACGGTTCGTCCATTGCGCCGAGCATCAATTCGCTGACCGCACCGGCATAGAGCGCCTCGCCCCCGACCGCCGCGAGGCACCCCCGCACCGCCGCGCCATAGCGGGCATAGGCTTCACGCCCGCTCAGCGTGGCATCGGAGCCGTCGGGATATTCGGCATGGTCTTTGAACTTCAGCAGGTTGACCATCACAAACGGCCCGTCCTCGGGCGCGCTGAAGAAGGCAGCGGCTTGCTCGGCGGGCGGAAAGACCGCGTTGGTAACGTTCATGCGGGTGCTCCGGTGCTGCGGATGAAGCTGTCGATCAGCGTGCTCAGTTGCTCGGGCGCGTCTTCTTGCAGGAAGTGGCCGCCGCCCGTGATGATGGTGTGCGGCTGCCCGCGTGCGCCGGGGATGCGCTCGATAAAGATCTTCTCGCCGCCCGCCGTCACGGCGTCCTTGTCGCTAAAGGCGGTGAGGACGGGCTTGTCGAAACGCTCCAGCACCGTCCAGGCCGCGCGGTTCTCGGCGACCGAGGCGTGCTCGGGCGTGATCGGCACCAGCGTCGGGAATTGCCGCGCGCCTTCCTTGTAGCGTTCGTCGGGGAAGGGCGCATCATAAGCGGCGATTTCGTCGGCGCTCAGCTCGCGCGTAGTGCCGCCATTGACGATCGCGCCGACCGGGAAGAGCGGCACGTTCTGGCTGAAGGCCAGCCAGGCATCGAACCCAGCCGATGACCCGGAGCCAACGGGTAGCCCGGTATTGGCCACCACCAGTCGCGCGAAGCGATCGGGAAAGGCAGCGACCAGCCGCAGCCCGATCAGCCCGCCCCAATCCTGGCAGAACAGCGTGATACCCTGCAGGTCGAGCGCGGTGAGCCAGTCGGACATCCAGGCGACATGGCGTTCATAGGTGTAATCGGCGCGTGCGGCGGGCTTGTCGGATTTGCCGAAGCCAATCAGGTCGGGCGCGATCACGCGGTGTCCGGCGGCGGTGAGCGGCGGCACGAATTTGCGATAGAGATAGGACCAGCTCGGCTCGCCGTGCAGCAGCAAGACCGGCGCGGCATCGCGCGGCCCCTCATCGAGATAGTGAATGCGGAGGGCCGTGCCGTCGGCATCGGTCACGCTCTGATAGTGCGGCGCGAACGGATAATCGGCCAGCCGCTCGAACCGTTCCTCGGGCGTTTGCAGAATCTCCACCGCGCTCTCCTTATGGCACGCATCGTGCCAATAGAGTCGTGAGACGTCAAGCGCCGATAGCGGCACCCCGCGCGGGGGCACCGTCATCGGTCTTTGCGATCAGCTAGGTCTCAGTCCGAGAAAGGATCGCGGACCAGAATGGTGTCTTCGCGCTCGGGGCTGGTCGAAACCAGGGCGACCGGGCAACGGATCAGTTCCTCGACGCGGCGGATGTACTTGATCGCCTGTGCGGGCAAATCGGCCCAGCTCCGCGCGCCTGCGGTGGTTTCCTGCCAGCCGGGCATGGTTTCGTAGATCGGCTCGACCTCGGCTTGATCGGCGGCGTGGGCCGGGAAATAATCGAGCGTTTCGCCGCGCAGGCGATAGCCGGTGCAGATCTTCACTTCGTCAAAGCCGTCGAGCACGTCGATCTTGGTGAGCGCGATGCCGGTGATGCCGCCGACCGCCGCCGATTGCCGCAGCAACACCGCATCCAGCCAGCCGCAGCGGCGCTTGCGCCCGGTGACGGTGCCGAATTCATGGCCGCGCTCGCCCAAGCGCACGCCGGTTTCATCCTCCAGCTCGGTCGGGAACGGACCCGATCCGACGCGCGTCGTATAAGCCTTGGCGATGCCGAGCACGAAGCCGACCGCGCTTGGTCCCAGGCCCGAACCGCCCGCTGCCGTGCCCGAAATGGTGTTGGACGAGGTGACGAAGGGATAGGTGCCGTGGTCGACATCGAGCAGCACGCCCTGCGCGCCTTCGAACAGGATGCGCTTGCCGTTCGCACGCGCATCGTTGAGCACGCGCCACGTCGGCTTGGCGAAGGACAGCACGAAATCGGCGATTTCGCGCAAGTCGGCGACCAGCGCATCGCGGTCGATCGGCGGCTCACCGAAACCGGCACGCAGCGCGTCGTGATGCGCGGTCAGGCGATCGAGTTGCGCACCCAATGAATCGAGATGCGCCAGATCGCAGACGCGGATCGCACGACGACCGACCTTGTCCTCATAAGCCGGGCCGATGCCGCGCCGCGTCGTGCCGATCTTGCCCGCGCCGCTCGCATCTTCGCGCAACGCATCGAGATCGCGGTGGAAGGGCAGGATCAGCGCACAGGTATCGGCGAGCATCAGCGTGTCGGGCGAGATCGTCACGCCCTGGCCGCGCAGTTTCTCGACTTCGGCCTTCAGCGCCCAGGGATCGAGCACCACGCCATTGCCGATGACCGAGGGCGTGCCGCGCACGATGCCCGAGGGGAGCAGCGACAGCTTGTAGACGCTTTCGCCGACGACGAGCGTATGGCCGGCATTATGGCCGCCCTGGAAGCGCACGACGACATCGGCGCGCTCCGCCAGCCAGTCGACGATCTTGCCCTTGCCCTCATCGCCCCATTGGGCGCCGATCACTGCTACGTTTCCCACGGTGTCTTGCTGCCTGATTGTTACGTTTTCGGTGCTGCCCTAATGCGCAGGGGGCAGAGGGTCCATTGTTATTGCGCGCTGCGCGATCGGCCGGGGCATCGGGCCCCGTGATACACCCTGCGACACTTGTTTTCTTGCGGCCGAAAAGACCGGCGCTTACCAAGTTGCGCACGCGTAATGACCAAGGTCCGGGAGCTTTGTGATGCGGAAACCCCTTTTATCTGGCGTGATGGTGGCGGCGCTCACGTTCGCAACGACAGCCGATGCGCAGGGGCCGCTGCGCAAGATGATGATGAAGCGCTGGATGGAGCGCCAGCAACAGCAACAGCAATCCGGCCCCGCCGGGACCGACATCGCTTATGGCGAGGACCCGCTTCAGCATCTCGATTTCTGGCGCGCGACGCGCAAGGATGGCGCGGCACCGCTGGTGATCTTCGTCCATGGCGGTGGGTGGGAGAAAGGCGACAAGGAGATGGCGCGCGGCTCGGCCAAGGTCAGCCACAGTCTTGAGCGCGGCTATGCCTTCGCCTCTGTCGGCTATCGGCTGGTGCCGTCCGCGACGGTCGAGCAGCAAGCGCAGGATGTCGCCGATGCGATCGCGGTGCTGGTGCGGCAAGCCGCGACGCTCGGCATCGATTCGCGGCGGATCGTGCTGATGGGGCATAGCGCGGGTGCGCATCTCGCGGCGCTGGTCGGCACCGATCCGCGCTATCTCGACCATGCGCATTTGCGTACCGATGCGCTGAAGGGCGTGATCCTGCTCGACGGTGCCGCGTATGACGTGCCACGCCAGATCGCCGAGGGCGGCACATTCATGCACGATCGCTATCTGGAGGCCTTTGGGAGCGACCCGGCGCGGCAACAGGCGCTGTCGCCGACCTTCCATGCCGCCGCGCCCAATGCGCCGAGCTTCCTCATCCTCCACGTCGCCCGCGCCGATGGCACCGCGCAGTCCGAGCAGTTGGGCGAAGCCCTGCGCAAGGCGGGCACACCGGCCGAGGTGCAGGGTTTTGCGGGAAGCGGCCTGAAAGGGCACATGGCGATCAACCGGCAATTGGGCGAGAAGGACTATCCCGCCACACCGGTGGTCGACGCCTATCTCGAGCGGGTGTTCGCGTGAGCGGTGGCTAGACCGCCCGCGCTTCGCCCTCTGCCAGCACATGCGTGCACAATTGCGCCTCGGGCGTATCGCCTGCTTCCAGTGCGGCGACGGTGACCCAGCCCGCGGCGCGCATCGCGGCGGCCACCGCCGGATCGGTGCCGAGCGGCACGAACAGGCGGCGGCGGTCGACCTCGGCCAGACCGGCGGCGACGATCGCGTCGGCATAAAGCGAGAAGCCGACCGCCGATTCCTCGGCGCCGCCTTCGTGCATGATCGTATAGGTGCCGCCGCGCCCGATTTCGCCGCGCACACCGCCAGCGAAGATCGAGAAGCCGAGCCAGCTTTGATATTCGAAGCCGTGGCGCTCGGTCGGGTCGAGCGTGAGCGCGACGCGGCCTTGCAGGCCCTCGGCAATCTTCCACAAGGCATCGAGCCGCGAGGTCAGCGCGCCGCCTGCATCGAAGGCGCAGAGCCGGTCATGCGCGGTCTCGAACGGCCCGGCCGCTTCGATCAGCGGCAGATACGCAGGCGCGATTGCGGCGACGCCGCCCGCATCCTTGGCGTCGAGCCGGTCGCGCAAGGCGTTGATCTGGGTGGGCTCGATCGGGAAGGGGCCGCTGGCGAGGACGTCGATCAAGTCGGGCAGGGTGAAGTCGATCGAGATGTCGCTGACACCTGCCGCTTCGAGCGCTGCGACCGCGACTTCGACCACTTCGCGCGCGGCCGCAACGGTATCGAGGCCGATCAGCTCGCAGCCGATCTGGCGCAATTCGCGTTCGGGGGCGAGTTGCGAGGCGCGCAGCTTCAGCACGGGGCCGGCATAGGACAGGCGCACCGGGCGCGGGTGGTGGCCCATGCGGGTAGCGGCGATGCGGCCGATCTGGGCCGTCATGTCGGGTCGAATCGCAAGCGTCGCCTGGCTGACCGGATCGACGAAGCGCACGGCGTCCTGCGCGCGCGCGGCTTTCAGGCGACCGGCGAGGCCGGCCTCGAATTCGGCGAGCGCTGGGTCGGCGCGTTCATAGCCATAGGCATAAGCGGCCGCGAGCGCAGCGGCTTCGAGGCGCGCCGCGGCGTCGGCGAAGGGCGGGAGCCGGTCGCGGAAACCGGTCGGGAGGAGGGCGGTGGTGCTCATGCGGATAGCCCTCTCCCCTTCGGGGAGAGGGTTGGGAGAGGGGCCGTCGCAAGCGCAGCCTCGATGGAGAGCAGAACGCCCTCCAGATTCCCCATCACATCGGTGTTATTAAACCTGATCACGCGATAGCCTTGCTCTTCCAACCACGCCGTTCTGCGGGCGTCGCGCTGCTCGTTGCCTGCGTGCGTGTCGCCGTCAAGCTCGATCACCAGCTTGTGCGTGCGGGCGACGAAATCGGCGATGTAGGGTGCAATGACGACTTGGCGCGAGAACTTGGTGTCGGCGAAGCGCTTGGCACGCAGGGCGGTCCAGAGTTCGCGCTCGGGCTGTGTCATTTCGCTGCGCATGGCTTTTGCACGCGCGAGCAACGCTTCGTCCGTTTTTGGCACTGCCCCTCTCCCAAACCCTCTCCCCGGAGGGGAGAGGGCTTAAGTAGCAGATCAGAACGCCAACCCCATCGCGGTCTTCACGCCCGGCAACGCGCGGACTTGCGCGAGCAGCTCCGGCGTCACCGCATCGTCGATCGACAGCAGCAGCACCGCTTCGCCACCGGCCGAACGGCGGCCGAGGTGGAAGGTGCCGATGTTGACGCCCGCGGTGCCGAGTAAGGTGCCGAGACGCCCGATGAAGCCCGGCGCATCCTCGTTGACGACATACAGCATGTGCCCGGCGAGATCGGCCTCGACCTTGATGCCGAACAGTTCGACCACGCGCGGGGCCGAATCGCCGAACAGCGTGCCGGCGACCGAACGCTCGCCCGCATCGGTCTTGACCGAGACGCGCAGCAGCGTGTGGTAATCGCCCTCGCGCTCGGTGCGGACTTCGCGCACTTCGATGCCGCGTTCCTTGGCGAGCAAGGGCGCGTTGACCATGTTGACGGTGTCGGTCTGCGTGCGCAGGAACCCGGCCAGGACGGCGGCGACGATCGGTTTCTGGTTGAGCTCGGCGGCGGCACCCTCGGCATGGACCGAGATGCGCGCGATCGCGCCGTGGGTGAGCTGCCCGACCAGGCTGCCAAGCTTTTCGGCCAGCGCCATATATGGCTTCAGCCGCGGCGCTTCCTCGGCCGACAGGCTCGGCATGTTGAGCGCGTTGGTGACGCCGCCTGCGACGAGGAAATCGGCCATTTGTTCAGCGACCTGGATCGCGACATTGACTTGCGCTTCGGTCGTCGATGCGCCGAGATGCGGGGTCGAGACGAAGTTGGGGGTGCCGAACAAGGGCGAGGCCTTGGCCGGTTCCTCGACGAACACGTCGAGCGCTGCACCACCGATATGGCCCGAATCGAGCCCGGCCTTGAGCGCGGCCTCGTCGATCAGCCCGCCGCGCGCGCAATTGACGATGCGCACGCCCTTCTTGGTCTTGGCGAGCGCCTCGGCCGAGAGGATGTTGCGGGTCTGGTCGGTGAGCGGGGTGTGGAGGGTGATGAAATCGGCGCGGGCGAGGAGGTCGTCCAGTTCGACCTTTTCGATGCCGAGTTCGAGGGCGCGTTCGGGGCTGAGGAAGGGATCGAAGGCGATGACCTTCATTTTCAGGCCGCGGGCGCGGTCGGCGACGATCGAGCCGATATTGCCGGCACCGATCAGCCCCAGGGTTTTGCTGGTTAATTCCACGCCCATGAAGCGGTTCTTTTCCCACTTGCCGGCCTGGGTCGAGGCGTCGGCCTCGGGCAATTGGCGGGCGAGCGCGAACATGAGGGCGATGGCATGTTCGGCGGTGGTGATGGAGTTGCCGAAGGGGGTGTTCATGACCACCACGCCTTGCGCCGAAGCTGCTGGAATATCGACATTATCCACGCCGATCCCGGCGCGGCCAATGACCTTCAAATTGGTCGCGGCGGCGAGGATCGCCTTGGTCACCTTGGTCGAGCTGCGGATCGCCAGACCATCATACTCGCCGATGATCGCGATCAATTCTTCCGGGGTCTTGCCGGTGATTTCGTCGACTTCGACACCCCGTTCGCGGAAGATTTGCGCCGCTTTTGGGTCCATTTTGTCGGCAATGAGCACTTTTGGCATTGGATATTCTCCGTCGCCCCGGCGTAGGCCGGGGCCGCTATGAGGGATATGCTGCGGTCAGTTTCGCAGCGGCCCCGGCCTGCGCCGGGGCGACGTCAATCAGATCGCCTTCACACTCGCATAGGCCCAGTCGAGCCAGGGTCCGAGCGCGACGATGTCGGCGGTGTCGATGGTCGCGCCGCACCAGATGCGCAGGCCCGCCGGGGCATCGCGGTAGCCGGCGATGTCATAGGCGGCATGCTCTTTTTCGAGCAGACCGGCGAAGGCCTTGATGAAGGCTTCGTCGGCACCCTCGACCGTCAGGCAGACGCTGGTCTTGGAGCGCGACGCCGGGTCGGCGGCCAAATGGCCGAGCCATGTGCGGTCCGCGACGATCTTGTCGAGCGCTGCGGCATTGGCGTCGCTGCGCGCGATGAGCCCCTCGGCGCCGCCGACGGTCTTGGCCCATTCGAGCGCGGCGATGGCATCCTCGACCGCGAGCATCGAGGGGGTGTTGATCGTCTCGCCCTTGAACACGCCTTCGGTGAGCTTGCCCTTGGAGACCAGGCGGAACACCTTGGGCAGCGGCCAGGCGGGGGTGTAGCTTTCGAGCCGCTCGACCGCGCGCGGGCCCAGGATCAGCACGCCGTGTGCGCCTTCGCCGCCCAGCACTTTCTGCCAGGAGAAGGTGGCGACGTCGATCTTGGCCCAGTCAATGTCATACGCGAACACCGCGCTGGTCGCATCGGCGAAGGAGAGGCCCTCGCGGTCGGCGGGGATCCAGTCGGCGTTGGGCACGCGCACGCCCGAGGTGGTGCCGTTCCAGGTGAACAAAACGTCGTTCGACCAGTCGACCGCGTTCAGATCGGGCAATTGGCCGTAATCGGCGCGCAGGACGGTGGGATCGATCTTGAGTTGCTTGACCGCGTCGGTGACCCAGCCTTCGCCGAAGCTTTCCCAGGCGAGCGCGGTGACGGGCTTTGCGCCCAGCATTGTCCACATCGCCATTTCGAATGCGCCAGTGTCGGAACCGGGAACGATGCCGATGCGGTGCGTGTCGGGGAGCTTCAACAGCTCGCGCATCAGATCGATGGAATATTGCAGCCGCGCCTTGCCAATCTTCGAGCGGTGCGAGCGCCCCAGCGATTCGGTGGCGAGATTGGCGGGGGTCCAGCCCGGAGGCTTGGCGCACGGGCCCGAGGAAAAATACGGTCGTGCAGGCAGATGCGCGGGACGCGCAGGAAGGTCAGTCATGTAGTCTCTCCTTACAGAGAGCACGCGCGGCGTTGGGACCGCGTGGCCCGGAGCCGCTCCTAGAGATGCGGGCGCGCGCGTCAAGCGCGAACGCTAGACCGGAGCGCAATCGTGCGGCAGAATGAGTGAGCAAGGGGAGCAAACGCATGCAAAATCTCGAGGGACATCAGCGGCTTGCAGTGGTCGCGCTGGTCGCGTGGCTGTTTACGAGTTTTCTCGGCGCGGCGGTTGGCGGGCTCTTTATCGCCGCGCTTGGCGGCACCGGCGCGATCTGGTCGACCGCGGCGCTTGACAATGTCGATCGTGCCTCGACGATCTGCGGAATCCTCTACATCGTGGCCTTCCTGTTCGCGGTGGTGTGCGTCGCGCGCTGGATTTACCGCGCTAGCGTCAACGCCCATGCGCTGTCCGACGCGATGTGGATTTCGCCGGGCTGGAGCATCGGCTGGTACTTCGTGCCAATCGCGAACCTGTTCAAACCGTTTCAGGCGATGCGGGAGATCTGGCAAGTCAGCCTGGTACCCCGCGACCCGCTCAGCGTGCCTGTTCCCGGGCTCCTGCGGGTTTGGTGGGGGCTGTGGTTGCTGACCAACCTGCTGGGGAGGGTGAGCTTTCAGCTTGGTCGCAATGCCCATACGATCTCCGACCTTGTGATGGAAGGCTGTATCGAGGTCGTCACCTTTGCGGTGGATGCTGCGCTGGCGATCGTCCTGATCCGCATCATCCGGCAGCTTACCGCAAATCAGCGCTCGATCGTCGATACGCGCATTTTTGAATAGCGAAGCCGACGCCGCTTGGCGGTAGCGTGGCCTATGTCGCGTTTCCGCTCGCTTGCCCTGATTGTTCCCGTGTTGCTCGCCGCCTGCAGTTTGGGCGGCGGAAATGATCGCGGCCCGCCACCGCGGCCGCGCGGGGCGAGGCCGGTGACGCTGGCCTTGCCGACCAGCCGGGAGACGCAGGCCTGCTATACGGATTTGTCGCGCGAGGATGTGCGCTTTTCGCCTTTGCCCGATCGCGATTTCGGCGGGGGCTGCCGGTTGATCGGCACGTTGCAATTGATCGACATCGGCGTGCCGGTGACCAACCTCAAGGCGATGCGCTGTGGCCTCGCGCGCAGCTTCACCGCCTGGGTCAGCTATGCCGTGGCCCCGGCCGCGCGGCAGATGCTGGGTAGCGATTTGGTGCGGGTGGAGAGCATGGGCAGCTATGCCTGCCGGGCGGTGGTGGGCGCGCCGGGGGCAGGCGGGCGGCTGTCGGGCCATGCCACCGCCAATGCAGTCGATATATCGGGCTTCGTGCTGAAGGATGGTCGCCGCATCACCATCCAGCAGAATTGGAATGGTGGCGAGCCGCAAGCACGCGCCTTCCTGCGCACGATCCGCGCGTCGGCGTGCAAGCGCTTCGGCACGGTGCTGAGCCCGGATTACAATGCGGTGCATTACAACCATCTGCATCTGGAAGACGATCATGCCGGGTTTTGCCGTTAGCGATGTCTTTGCCTGAACCCGTTCGTTTCGAGCCTAGTCGAGAAACAGCCGCAAGCGCTGTGCCTGGTTTTTCGACTCCGCTCGAAACGAACGGGCAAGGAGATCGAACGGACAGGGAGAAGGCCCGACCAAGCGGCGGCGCGCTCCAGGCTTCAAATTCGCGACGCGGTGGCTTAGGAGCGGTGGATGAACGACACTCAGAAACCGGACGCCCCAGCCCAAGACTCCCTCGTCCACGAGTCCGATGCGCGTGACACGCATGTGCCGTCGCGCGTTTTCCCCCGCGCGCGCCAGGATGCCGAAACCGCCAAGACCGGCGTCAGCACACCGCAGACCGAGAACCCGGCCTATCGCCTTGCCTTTCAGGACATGGATTTCCTGCTGCGCGAGGATTTGCGCCCCGTTCGCTTCCAGCTCGAATTGCTGAAGCCCCAGCTCATTATGGACGAGGCCAATATCGCCTCGACCTTCGTGATGTATGGATCGGCGCGCATTCCCGAGCCCGCCAAGGCGCAGGCCTTGCTCGACATCGCGCATGCGGCCGAAGGCGACCGCGAGCAGGCGATCCGCATCGCCGAGCGGCTGGTCGCCAAATCCAAATATTATGAGGTGGCGCGCGAGCTTGGACGGCTGGCGAGCAGCTTCCCGGTCGATACCGATGGCAAGCGCCATTTCGTCGTCTGTTCGGGCGGTGGCCCGTCGATCATGGAAGCGGCGAACCGCGGTGCGGCCGATTGCGGGCACGAATCGATCGGGCTCAACATCGTGCTGCCGCATGAGCAAGCGCCCAACCCCTATGTCACCCCGGCGCTGTCGATGCAGTTCCACTATTTCGCGCTGCGCAAGATGCACTTCCTGCTGCACGCGCGTGCGCTGGCGGCGTTCCCGGGCGGGTTCGGCACGTTCGACGAACTGTTCGAGCTGCTGACGCTGATCCAGACCGGCAAGATCGCGCCGATCCCGGTGCTGCTATATGGCCGCGAGTTCTGGAACCGCGTCGTCAATTTCGACGCGCTGGTCGAGGAAGGCGTGGTCTCGGCCAAGGACCTCAAGATTTTCACCTTCGTCGAGACCGCCCAGGAGGGGTGGGACGTGGTGAAGGCGTTCTACCGCGATAAGGCGTGAGCGGCAGCCCCCACCGCGCCTGCGGTGGGGGCGCGTTTCGTCTTACTGTGCGGTGGCCGTATTCGCGGTAGCGGGCGCGGTCGCGTTGCCGGTTTCGGCGGCGGGTGCCTTGGCATCAGCCGGGGCAGCGGCGGGAGCCGCAGCCGTCGGCAGCGGCAGGTTGGAGCCTTGCGCGTTGAGATACAGGATCACGTCGGCACGATCCTTGGCGCTGGTCAGACCGGCAAAGGTCATCTTGGTGCCCGCCGCATAGGCGCGCGGGCTGGTGAGCCACTTGTTGAGCTCCTCAAAATCCCATTTCTTGCCGGCCCCCGCCGTCTTCAGGGCGTCCGAAAAGGCGTAGCCGGCCTTGCCCTGCGCGATCGCTTCGCCAACGGTTGCCCACAGATTGGGGCCGATGCCATTGGCCCCGCCCTGCGCGATCGTGTGGCAGGCGGAGCATTTCTTGAACACTTCCGCGCCGTGCGAGGCATCGGCCACGGCCATCATTTCGCCAATGGGTTTGTCTGCGGCCGCCGGACCAGCACCGTCGTCCGCGCCACCCTCGATCGGATAGCCCGCCTTTTCGGCCTTGATCGGATGGACGATCATATTCCCGGCGATGCCGAGCGCGAGCGCGACGCCCATGGAGCCCAAAACCCAGCCAGCAATCGTATTGGTCCGGTTGTCCATGTCTCGTCCTATATCTTCTGCCGCGGGACGGCCCCTGTTAGAGCCACGAAGTCGCCCCAACCCATAGATTCGCGCGGCGTGCATCGCAAGCGTCGTCGGCGCGGGCGGTGGCGATGGCTTGCGGCGCGGCGGCCAGCGCAGTACCGCCCGGCTCCCATGGAAAATTTCCCCGCACCCGCCCGCGCCCTCGTCGCCGAGATGACTGCCGCCGCCGCCGCCGATCCTGCCCGTACCGTTGCGTTTCAGGGGGCCCCCGGCGCCAATTCGCATATCGCCGCGCGCGAGGCGTTTCCCGATTGCCTGCCGCTGCCGTGCTTCGACTTTGCCGATGCGATCGATGCGGTGCGTGATTTTCGGGCGGATTGCGCGATCATTCCGATCGAAAATTCGCTGCATGGCCGCGTCGCCGACATGCATTTCCTGCTGCCCGAATCGGGGCTGGTCATCACTGGCGAACATTTTCTCGGCATTCGCTATGCCTTGATGGGGAGTGGGCCGTTGGCGGGCGTGCGCGAGGCGATGAGCCATCCGCAGGCGCTTGGGCAATGCCGCCTGTGGCTGCGCGATCATGGCATTGCGCCGGTCGCCTATCCCGATACCGCAGGGGCGGCGGCGCTGGTGGCGGAGCGCGACGATCCGACATTGGCGGCGCTCGCCCCGCCCGGCGCGGCGGCGTTGTACGGGCTGGACACTTTGGCCAGCGACATTGCCGATGCCGAACATAATACCACGCGCTTCGTCGTGCTGGCGCGCGAGGGGCATGAGCCGGTTGGCGATGGTCCGTGGATGACCACGCTGATCTTTGAGGTGAACAATGTGCCCGCCGCTTTGTACAAGGCGATGGGGGGCTTTGCCACCAACGGCGTCAACATGACCAAGCTGGAAAGCTATCAGCGCGGCGGCAGCTTTGCCGCGACCGAATTCTACGCCGATGTCGAGGGTCGCCCGAGCGATCCGGGGCTGGGCCGGGCGCTGGCCGAATTGGCGTTCCATTCGAAATGGGTGCGCGTGCTCGGCACCTATCGTCAGGCCCGCGCGCGCGGGTAAAGCGGGCGCGCGGACAATCCGCTTGCGTCGTCCCCAAGGGACGACCGTACAACCTAGCGCATGACCCGAATCAAGCGCCCTTCCGCCCAGTTTCCCGATGGTGCCGCCGATGTCGCCCGGCGCTTTGGCATCACCATCAAGACGCTGCGGCTCTATGAATCCGCAGGCTTGCTCGCGCCAGTGCGCGATGCGCATGGCTGGCGCACATATGGGCAGGCGGAGTGCGAGCGCCTGCACGTTATCCTGCTGTTGCGGCGTTTTGGCCTGACGATCGCGCGGATCGGCGCGTTGCTCGATGAGGGCGCGCCCGATGTGGCGGCGGTGCTCGATCTGCAGGAACAGGCGCTGATCGATCAACGCAACCGGGTCGAGGATTCGCTGATCCTGATCGCCCATGCCCGCCGCAAGCTGCGCGCAGGCGGCACGATCGACGCGGCGGCACTGGCCGACCTCGCGCGCGCCGAGCCGTTGCGGTTGCGCTGGACCCCGGCGCTGGAGGCGCTCGGCGCACGCGTTTTCACCCCCGCTCAGCAACGCCGCCTGGCCGACGTCGCGCCAACCATCGCGGCGGAATGGGCCGAGCTCTATGCCGAGCTCGACACGCTCGTCGATGGCGCGCCCGACACGCCACAGGCACGTGCGCTGGGCGCGCGCGCGGCGGCGCTGATTGCGCGGATGACCGGTGACGACGGGGGCCTGCACGCCGCGCTTACGCAGTTTTGGCAGGACGGTTTTGCCGATCCGGCGCTTGCCGCCTCGCTACCGCTCGATCGGCGGCGGTGGCTGTTCCTGGGCGAAGCGATGGCCGCCCATGCCCGTGACGGAGACTCGAAATGATGCGTCTGCGCTCCTTTCTTGCGGCGGTGTTCCACACCTTTGGCGGGCTCCTTCTATATTGGGCGGTGCTGCTCGCTTTCGGCATCAAGCCCGCCATTGCGGTCGCGCTTGGGTTTATTGTCGTCGAGGGCGGCTGGCGGCTCGCAACCCGGCGGCCGTTCCCGCCTTTATGGCTGCTGGCCAACGGCGCGGCGCTGGTGTTCGGCGCGATCGACCTGTGGGCGCAAACGCCGTTCATGATCCGCTATGAAGGTGCCATCATCAATCTGCTGACGGCTGGCGTGTTTCTGGTCGGCGCGTCGGGGCAGGAGCCGCTGGTGCTGCGCATCGCGCGGCAGCGCAAACCCGATATTCCGGCGGACCGCCCCGAGGTGGTGCACTTCTTCCGCGCCTTCACGCTTGCTTGGGCGCTGTATTTCGTGGCGCGGGCGGGCGCGTTTCTGTGGATCATGAGCGCGTTTCCGCTGGCGCAGGCGCTGGCGATCCGCGCGGTCGTGTCGTGGGGAAGCATCGGGGTGATGCTGCTCGCTTCCTTCAATGGCCGCCGCGTGTTCGACGCGTGCCAGCGGCTCGGCTTTTTCAAACCCGTTAAGGACAATGCTCGATGAACGCCCCCACCCTCGTTGCGGATCGCGTCCCATTGGCGAAAGACGCGTGGTATGTCGGCGTGGCGAGCACGCAATTGCGCGATGCGCCCGTCGCGATCACGCTGCAGGGCGCGCCGATCGTGCTGTTTCGCGATGCCGACGGTCAGGCCCAGGCGCTGCACGATCGTTGCCCGCATCGCGGCGTCGCGCTGTCGCTCGGCACCGTCAGCGATGGGACGATTGCCTGTGCTTATCATGGCTGGCGTTTCGATGGAGCCGGGCGCTGCCGCCATATCCCGTCCTTGCGCGAGGATCAGACGATCAAGAGCGCGCCCGTCCGCCGCTATCCGGTGGCGGAGCAGGACGGCTATGTCTGGCTGTGGACGGGTACCGATGAGCCGGAGGGCGCTCCGTTGGCGATTGACGGATTCGACCGGTTTCAATGGCTGCAGGGCGCGATGGAGCTGGCCTGCGAGGCGATCCTGCCGATCGAAAACAATCTCGACATTTGTCACGCCGCCTTCACCCATCCCAATATGCATCCGCAATGGTTCCGGGTGCAGGCGGTTGGGTTTCTGCCGACGCGCTATACGGTGGAAAGCACCGCCACGGCCCTGACCGTGACCGGGCCGGGCACGCACTTGCGCTTCGATGTGCCCGATCGGGTGACGGTGGCGAGCGGCGATGCCTTCCGTCTGGTGCTGCACCATGTGCCGACCGTGGCCGGGCGCTGCATCCAGCATTGGTTGTTGCAGCGCGGGCCGGTCGAGACGCCGCAACCGCCGCTCTGGTCGTCGACCGAGCCTGAAATTCTGGCGCAGGACCGTGCCGTGCTGGAATCAGCGCAGCGCGCTTATGCGCTGGAAGGCGATGCCTTCGAACAAAGCGTCGAGGCCGACGCCACCACCCTCGCGGCCCGTCGGCTGATCGCGCTGGCGGCGCGACCGGATGCGCGGGAGATGCCGGAAACAAGGCGGGTGGTCAGCGTGCTGAGCTGAAGCGCCAGGGGTAGCGACTCGCGAGGAAGTGTGTCACATTGAACGTAAGGAGAACAGAAATGAGGGTTTTCGCTTACGTCCTGCTCGCGGTGGCTACGCTCTGTGGCTACATCTTCCCCATCGTACTTGGGGTTTTTGTCGCACCGTTAGTGGGCGAGACATCGCTCACTTTCCCGCAGATCGGCGTTTTGTGGACGATCGCTTTTGGGGGGCTGGCGGGGTTTGGCGTTGTCACGCCGCTCATCTGTGCGGACCGCAAGGGCTGGCTGAGGCTGTAAGTCTCGTTCGGCCCGGTTTGCGGCTTACCCTGCGGCCCATGCCGTCAACAGCGTGTGTGCGATCGCATAAGGCGGGGGCGGCAGGAACGGCCCCGGTTCCCCCGCCAGCACCGCGCGCACCACGTCGCGCGGGACCCAGATCGCATCCTCCAGCTCATGTGTGTCGAGCGTGATCGTGTCGTCCTCGGCCATGCCGACGCACGCCACCATCAGCGAGGAGGGGAAAGGCCAGGGCTGGCTGGCCACATAGCGCACGTCGCGCACGCGCACGCCCGCTTCCTCGGCGATTTCACGCGCAACCGCTTCCTCGATCGATTCGCCGGGTTCGAGGAACCCCGCCAGCGCCGAATAGCGACCGGGCGGGAAAGACGGCTGGCGGCCAAGCAGCGCGCGCCCGTCATGCTCGGCGATCATGATGACGACCGGATCGACGCGCGGGAAATGTTCGGCCTGGCAATTGGGGCAGTTCCGCCCCCAACCGGCGCGGAACATGGCGGTCTGGTGCCCGCAATTGGCGCAGAATTGGTGGCGGCTGTGCCAGTCGAGCACGCTGCGCGCGGCGGCATAGGTCGCCGCTTCACCCGGCGCGAAGCGGTCGAGCAGGCCGAACAGCCGCGCCGAGCGGCCTTTGGGTGCGCGCATGCCGGGCGTATAAGCGGCGAAATGCGGGCGGCCCTGGTCGAGGCCGAGCAGTACAAGTTCGGCATCGTCGGGCGCATCGGCCAGCGTGGTCCAGCCGAGCATGCCCCTATCATCGAGTTCGGGCTCGAAATTTTCGAGCTTGAGCAGCCGTGCGCGCCAGTCGCTCTTGGCAGCGGCGAGCGCGGCTTCGTCGTGGCGCAGCGGATCGGCGCGGTCGAGCAGACCGCCGGTAAAGCCGGGTGTCAGCATCGCTGCTGCGCTCACTTCTTGGGCGCTACCGGCGCGAGATCGGCATAGACCGCCTTGGTCGAATCGGCGCGCAGCGGCCAGCGGTCGCCCGGCAGATAATTGACCATGATCGTCGCGCGGATCTTGTTGATCGGATCGACCCAGGCGATCGTGCCGGCCGCACCGCCCCAGCCATAGGTGCCCTTGGCCGGGCCGCCGGGCGTATCGTGCAGCGTGACCGATCCGCCTGCGCCAAAGCCCTGCGGATTGGTGGTGCCACCGGTCGCCGCCACCGCGCCGGGATAGACGACGCCGTTCGGCAGCAGGTTCGACATGGCAAGCTTGACCGTGGCGGGCTTCAGGATGCGCACGCCGTCGAGCGTCCCGCCATTTTGCAGCATGTGCAGGAAGCGGTCGTAATCATAAGCCGAGGTGACGAGCCCGGCACCGCCATACGGGAAGCTAGGGGCTTTGAGATAGACCGAGGTCGCGCCCGGATCGACCGGCGTGCGCCCATTGGGGGTGATGAAATAGCCGGTCGCGAGACGGTGCGCCTCCGACCCCGGCACGGTGAACCAGCTCGAGCGCATCTTGAGCGGCGTAAAGATGCGCGTTTGCAGGAAGCGGTCGAACGGCTGGTGCGCGGCGACCTCGATCACGCGGCCCATCACGTCGAGGCCGATCGAATAGCTCCATTTGGTGCCGGGTTCGGCGATCAGCGGCAGCGTGGCGACCTTGTTGGCAAAGGCTTCCAGCGTCGGCGGGCGCTTGAGGCGAAGCTGCGCCTCGGTCTTGGCGTCCGAGGTGAAGGGGGTGATGCCGGCGTCTTCATAGGCCTTGAGCAACGGCCCCTTGGTGATGATCGTGTAACCGAGCCCGGCGGTGTGGGTCAGCAGGTTGCGGATCGTGATCGGGCGCGTGGCGGGGCGCGTGTCGAGCGAATCCGGGCTGACCTGAACGCGCATCGTCTTGAAGGCGGGGATGAAGTCGCTGACCGGCTGGTCGAGCCGCATCTTGCCTTCTTCGATGAGGATCATCGCCGCCATCGCGGTGATCGGCTTGGTCATCGAATAGACGCGCCACAGGCTGTCCTTGTCGGCGAGCGGGGCACCGGGTTCATCGCCGATCCGCCCGGCCGCGACGACGGCGAAGGGCGCATCGCCGCGGCCGATCACGCCGACCACGCCGGGGATCTTCTTTGCCGCGACATAGCCCGAAAACACCGCCTGCGTTTGCGGGAGGCGCGGCGCGGTGCGCAGCACCACGGGGGCATGTACGACGTGCCGCGCAACCGCCGTTCCGGTTGCCGCGATGAGCAAGGCGCTCGCTGCCATCTTGAACCGCGTCGCTACCATCGTGCCCTCCTGATTGCCGTTGCCGCCTTGGCGAAGACCGTGGGCAAGCCCGCCGAGTCCATCTCGGTCACGCTCCACCACTCCCCGATTGGCCCATGCCCATCCACGCGCGCGACCGCAAGCGCCAGTTCAAGGCGGAAGTGGGTGAAGGTGTGCGAGACCGTCTCCGGCAGCATCTGCCAGGCGGCGGCGAATGGCGGATCGGCGAGCGCAGGCGGTGTGTCCGCCCAGGGCCCGGTCGGCAATGCGCGCATCCCGCCCAGCAGCCCGCGCGGTGGACGCCGCACCAGCAACACGCGCCCCTCCTGCTCGGCCCAGAAGATGGTGCCGTGGCGCTGCGGCTTGGCCGCCTTGGCGAGCTTGATCGGAAAGCCCTCCGGGTCGCCCGAACGATAAGCGGCGCAGTCCTCGGCCAAAGGGCACGCCAGGCAGTGCGGCGCGCGTGGGGTGCAGACCGAGGACCCCAGATCCATCATCGCCTGCGCGAAATCGCCGGAGCGGGTGTCCGGTGTGATGCGGTCGGTCGCGTCGCGCAGATCGGGCATCGCGCCGGGCAAGGGGCGTGAAATCGCAAACACCCGCGCGACCACGCGCGCGACATTGGCATCGACCACCACCGCGCGCGCGCCAAAGGCGATCGCGGCGATGGCGGCGGCGGTATAGGCACCGACTCCCGGGAGTGCGCGCAGTCCTTCTTCGGTGTCGGGAAAGCCACCGCGCTCGGCCACTGTGCGTGCGCAGGCGTGCAAATTGCGGGCGCGGGCATAATAACCAAGGCCCGCCCAGGCGGCCATCAGATCGGCCTCGGGCGCGGCGGCAAGCGCCTCTACCGAGGGCCAGCGCGCGACGAACGCCGCGAACTTCGGGCGTACCGCCGCCACCGTGGTCTGTTGCAGCATGATTTCGGACAGCCACACACGGTATGGATCGGGCGCATTGGTGCCGGGGGCGGCGCGCCACGGCAAATCGCGGGCATGGGCATCATACCAGGCGAGCAATCGGGCGGCGATGGTGGAAGGATGCTTGGCGGACACCGCATCGCTATGGCATGGACGGGCCGATGAGCAAACGCGATCCCGCCAAGCCTGTGATCAAACGCGCCGAGCCGGAAAAGGCGCGTGGTGGGCGTGCGCGCTCGGTCGCGGAATTGCTGCCCGATGCCGGGCGCGCGGCCTTCCGCCGCTTCGGCTTCGTACAGAGCGCGGTGGTCAGCCGCTGGGGCGAGATTGTCGGCCCGCGCTATGCCGGGGTGTCGGCCCCCGAATCGATCAAATTTCCGCATGGGCAGCGCACCGGCGGCACGCTGAGTCTGGTGGTGCGAGGCGCGCATGCGACGATGATGCAGCATATCGCGCCCGAAATCGTTGAGCGGGTCAATCGCTTCTTTGGCTATGAGGCGATTGTACGCGTGCAGATCCGCCAGGGCGACGTGCCGGTGCCCGCGCCGCGCGCGGCTCCGCCGTCGCTGCGGCCGGTGCCGGTCGAACTGGGCGCGAGCTTGCGCACGATCGCCGATCCGGAATTGAAGGCGGTGCTGGAAGCGCTGGCCGCAGGGGTAGCGGCGACGCGCGGCGCGCCGATCGTTGGTGGGAGCGAGGGATGAACATGCGGTTGGTGGTGGCGGCAATGGCCATTGTGGTTGGCGCGGCCTCCGCAGCGCAGGCCGTACCGGCGAAGAAGGCGGTGGCGCATCGGGCACCCGCCAAAGTTGCCTGGGCCAGCATGATCGTCGCCACGCCCGAGGGCGGGGTGCGGATCGGCAACCCCAATGCCAAGGTGAAGCTGATCGAATTTGGATCGCGCACCTGCCCGCATTGCGCGCGATTCGATGCAGAGGGTTTGCCCGCGCTGCGCACCGGCTACATTGCGAGCGGGCAAGTGAGCTATGAATTTCGCGATTTCCCCATTCACGGCGCGCTCGATCTCGGGCCGATCCTGCTTGGGCATTGCGTGCCGACACGCGCCTTCTTCCCGCTGTTGAACGCGATGATGGCCAATCAGGAGAAATTGGTCGGTCGGCCGGACCAGGTCCCCGCCGACAAACAGCAGCAATTGCAGGGGGCCAAGCCGACCGAGATCGCCGCCTATCTCGCCAAATTCTACGGCTATACCGATCTGGTGGTGCAGAAGGGCATGCCGCTGGCCAAGGCCACTGCGTGCCTGGCCGACACCAAGGCGGTCGATCTGGTCGCGCAGCGCGCCGGTGCGGCCAACAAAGCCTATGCCGTGAACAGCACGCCCACCTTCCTCATCAACGGCGTGGCGCAAGCCAACACCTTCACCTGGGCGGCGCTGGAGCCGCTGGTGCGCGCTGCCGTTACCAAGTAAAATGCGTTTTCCCCAAGGAGCTTATTCGATGACCCCTCGCATCCTGTTCGCCGCGCTGGCTGCCGTTTCGCTCGCTTCGTGCGGCGGTGGCGGCGCATCGGGCGGCAACAGCGTCGCCGCTGCACCGGTGGCGGCCAAGCCGGCACCCGCCGGGCAGAATTGGACCGAAGTGGTCTCCAAGACGCCCGAGGGTGGCTATCGCATGGGCAACCCCGATGCGCCGATCAAGCTGGTCGAATATGGATCGCGCACCTGCCCGACCTGTGGCGCGTTTGGCCAGACCGGGCAGAAGCCGCTGACCGAGAAGTATGTCACCACCGGCAAGGTGTCCTACGAATTCCGTGACTATATGGTCCACAATCAGGCGGATTTCGCGCCGAGCCTGCTCGGGCGCTGCGTCGATCCGTCGGCCTTCTTCCCGTTGCTTGAACAAATGTACCTGAGCCAGCCGCAGTTCGAGGCCAAGCTCGCCGACCAGGCCGCCACCAACGCGCTGCAGGCGCAATTGCAGGGCAAGACGCCAAACCAGATGGCCGCAGCCTGGGGCGACTATCTCGGTTATGTCGAGTTCGTGAAGCAGCGCGGCATTCCCGAAGCCAAGGCGCGCGCGTGCATCGCCGACAGCAAGGCGCTGAACGAACTGATCGGCTTGATGAACAAGGGCGAGGGCGCGACCGTCTCCGGCACGCCGACCTTCATCCTGAACGGCACCAAGGTTGAGGGCGTGTCCTGGCCCGATGTCGAGGCGGCGTTGAAGCGCGCGGGGGCGTAACGCTCTCGCTACGTCATGCCGGGCTTGTCCCGGCATCCACGGTGCCGCATGTTCTGCGACTGCGGGGTACTGACGACGGTGGACCCCGGGACAGGCCCGGGGTGACGGCCTCTTGTTGGAAGGACGCCCGCGCAGTTTCCACTCTAGCCGGGGGCTCTGAATGCAGATCAAGCGTCTCCGGCTCTCGGGCTTCAAGAGCTTCGTCGACGCGGCTGATCTGCGGATCGAGCCGGGGCTGACTGGGATCGTCGGCCCCAATGGCTGCGGCAAATCCAATTTGCTCGAGGCGCTGCGCTGGACGATGGGGGAAACCTCGGCGCGGTCGCTGCGTGGCGCGGGGATGGACGACGTCATCTTCGCGGGCACCAACACGCGCCCGGCGCGCGATTTCGCCGAAGTTTCGATGCTGATCGAAAATGCCGGCGAGGAAAGCGAAGTCGTCCGCCGGATCGAGCGCGGGGCGGGGTCTGCCTACCGCATCGACGGGCGCGATGTGCGCGCGAAGGACGTGGCGCTGCTGTTCGCGGATTCGGCGACGGGGGCGCATTCGCCCGCTTTGGTCAGCCAGGGGCGGATCGGCGCGATCATCGCCGCCAAACCCGCCGAGCGCCGCGCAATGCTGGAGGAAGCCGCCGGGATCGCCGGGCTGCACGTCCGCCGCAAGGATGCCGAGCAGAAATTGCGCGCGACCGAGGCTAATCTCGCGCGGCTCGATGAGTTGATTGCAGACCAGGACGGCCGTGCCAATGCACTGCGGCGGCAGGCGCGGCAGGCGGAGCGCTATCGCGCTTTGTCCGAGCAGATCCGCGTGGCCGAGGCGCGGATGATCTTTGCGCGATGGCGCGATGCGCAACAGGCCGCCGATGCCGCCAAGGCCGAGGCGGCGACGTGCGAGGCGCGCGTCGCCGAGGCAAGCGAGGCGCAGCGCGCGGCGGCGGCCTATGCGCTGGCGGCGACCGAGGCGCTGGCGGGCGCACGGGGGCAGGCGCAGGCGCTGCGCGAGGCGGCGAGCGAAGCGGGGCATCGGCTCGGCGGCTTGCGCGGCGAGCAGGCGGCGGCGCTGCGGCGGACGCAGGAACTGGCGGCGGCGCGCGAGCGGCTGGCCGAGGACCGCGCGCGCGAGGGATCGCTGGCGAGCGATGCCGCCGAAGCGATTGCGCGGTTGGCCGAGGAGAGCAAGGCGCTGGAGGTGCGGCTGGCCGAGGCGACCGCGCGCATCCCCGAGCTGGAGACGCGGTTGAGCGAGGCCGAGCGCGCCGGGCGCGATGCCGAAGTGGCGCTGGCGCAGGCGCTCGCCGCGCAAGCGACCGAGCTGGCCGATGCGCGCGTGGCCGAAGCGGCGCTCGCCGCCGCGCGGGTGCGGGCCGAGCGCAGCGCGCGCGATCTGGCGCGGGTGACGGCGGAAAGTGCGGCGTTGGGCGATGCCGCGCCGCTGATCGCCGAGCGCGCGGCGGCAGCGGCGGCGCGCGCGCAGGCGGTGCAGCATGGCGAGGATGCGCGGGCGGCGCTCACCCGCGCCGATGCCGATGAGCGCGGTGCGCGCGACCAGCGCGACCGGGCGCAGGCCGCGCGGGCGACCGCACATGCCGATCTGGCGGCACTCGACAGCGAAGCGACCGCGCTGACCAAGGCGACGCGGCGCGAGGGGCGCGAGCGGTTGCTCGACCGGTTGCAGCCCGAGGCGGGCTATGAACGCGCGCTGGCGGCGGCTTTGGGGGATGATCTGGAAGCGGGACTCGACCCGGCGGGCGAGCGCTTCTGGGCGGGGGCGGAGGTCGCGCCGGGCGATCCGGCGGCACCCGAGGGGACGGTGCCGCTTGGCCAGCATGTCGCGGCACCCGCGGCGCTGGCAAGGCGATTGGCGCAGGTGTTCGTGGCGGAGAGCGATGCGGGCGGGCCGCTTGCGGTCGGGCAGCGGCTGGTGACGCTGACGGGCGTGTTGCGGCGCTGGGACGGCTATGTCGCCAAATCGGGCGGGGCGGCGGCGGCCGAGCGGCTCGAACGCATGAACCGGCTGCGCGCGATCGAGGCGGCGCGCCCGGCGGCGGTGCGCGCGGTCGAGGCGGCGGATGGCGAGCTCGCGCGGATCGACGCGGCGATTGCGGAGGCGCGGAGCGGTGCGGTGGCGGCGCGGCGCTTGCTGGAGAGTGCCGAGACGCGCGCGCGCGATGCGGCGCGCGCCGAAGACCGTGCGGCGGCGGCGATCGAGCGGATCGAGGCGCAGCGCGCCGATCTGGCGGCGCGGCGACAGCGCATCGTCGCCGATCATGAAGAAGCCGAGGCAGAGGTCGCGCGTGCTGCGGGTGTGCAGGCGGCGCTGCCCGATGGCAGCGCGACGCGCGAGCGGGTGCGGACGCTGTCGGGCGAGGCCGAGGCGCGCCGTACCGCGATCGCCACCGCGCGCGCCGACCGCGCCGGGCTCGACCGCGATGTCGGCAGCGCGCGCGAGCGGCTCGCTGCGATGAGCGCCGAGGCGAAGAGCTGGCGCGCGCGGGCAGGCGAGGCGGCGCGGCGCATCGCCGAGATGGACAAGCGCGACGGCGACCTTGCCGCTGAAGCGCAGGCGCTGGTCGGGCGGCCCGAGGCGCTCGCCGCTGAAATCGAAGCGCTGGAAGCAACGCATGCGGCGGCGCGTGCGGAGGCCGATGCCGCCGCCACCGCCGAACGCGCGGCCGAAGCGGCACTCCGCGCAGCCGAAGCGCAAGCCAGCGCTGCCGCCGAAACGCTGGCGCAAGCGCGTGAAGCGCGGGCCGGTGCGGCGGCGCGGGCGGAAAATCAGGAATTGCGGCGGGTGGAGATGAACCGCCTATCGGGCGAACGCTTCCAATGCCCGTCGGTGCTGCTGCCCGAACGCGTCGGCTTTGACGGCGATACGGTGCGGTCGCCCGCTGAGGAATCGGCGACACACGAGAAATTGATGGTTGATCGCGAACGGATCGGCCCGGTCAATCTGGTCGCCGAAAGCGAACTGGCCGAACTCGAAGCCGCGTCCAAGGGCAATGCCGCTGAACGCGAGGAACTGGGGCTGGCGGTCAACCGCCTGCGCGGGTCGATCGGCACGCTCAACCGCGAGGGACGGCAGCGGCTGATGGCGGCGTTCGAGGCGGTCGATGGCCATTTCCGGCGCTTGTTCACCACGCTGTTTAATGGCGGGCAGGCGCATCTCGAACTGGTCGATTCGGACGATCCGCTCGAGGCGGGCCTCGAGATCATGGCGCAGCCGCCGGGCAAGAAATTGCAATCGCTGACGCTGTTATCGGGCGGCGAACAGGCGCTGACCGCCGTCGCGCTGATCTTCGGCTTGTTCCTGACCAACCCCGCGCCGATCTGCGTGCTCGACGAAGTCGATGCGCCGCTGGACGATGCCAATATCGAGCGCTTTTGCGGGTTGCTGGATGCGATGACGCGCGAAACGCAGACGCGCTATCTGATCGTGACGCACAATGCCGTGACGATGAGCCGGATGCACCGGCTGTTCGGCGTAACGATGGTCGAACAAGGCGTCAGCCGCCTTGTTTCGGTGGATCTCGGCGGCGCGGAATCGCTCCTCGCCGCCGAGTAAACGGATCAGCAGCCGTTGCGGCGATTCTGGGCCGCGTCATGCTTCTTGTCGAGATGCTTGCCGAGGAGTGCACCGCCGACGCCGCCCGCCACCGTGCCAAGCACACCGCCGCCGAGCGCATTGCCGACCAACGCACCGCCGGCACCGCCCGCGATCAGGCCAGTCGTTCCCGACGAGCGATGGCAGCGATAGTGACGGCTGGTTTTGCCATAATAGCGATGCTTGCGCGCTTCGGCCTTATCGACCGGGAGGGCCATCGTCACCGGAACAACGAGCGAAGCGGCGGCGAGGCTGAGAAACAGTGAACGCATGATATCGGTCCCTTTTGATGTTTGTGTGGGCGTAACGTTTTAACCGCCTGCGGGTTGCATCCGCGAAACTAGTCGGGCCTTTCAAAACCTCAGCTTAACCATTGTCCGGCAAGCACGGGGTTGCACCGCAATCGGAAAGGGGTTTGCATGAATATCATTCCAGCATTGTCCCATGCGGTTGGCGGCCGCTTCATCGATGTTCCGGCCTCGGTTTCGGCTGGGCTGTGGTCGTGCGATCTCGCGACCGAACGGCTGACTTGGAGTGATGGCGTCTATGATCTGTTCGGAGTCCCGCGCGGCGGCCGCATCGATCGCCACGCCGCAGCGGCGCGCTATACACCCGGATCCCGCATCGCGCTCGAATGTCGGCGTATGGCGGCCATCCGCGATCGCTCCGGCTTCACTCTGGACGCCGAAATCACCGTTGGCCCGACGCGGCGCTGGATTCGCATCGTCGCGCAGGTCGAATGCGACGAGGGCAAGCCGATGCGCCTGTTCGGCTCCAAAACCGATGTGACTTTCGAAAAGATGGCGGGCCTGTCGAAGGACCACTGACCGCGCCGCTTGCGCCGAGCGTGCTGTGAACATATGAAGAACATATGGCCCAGCTCGATGTTCAGCAAAAGCTCGCGATCCTGGCGGATGCCGCGAAATATGATGCGTCCTGCGCATCCTCGGGCTCGGTCAAGCGCACTTCGCGCGACGGGAAGGGGATCGGCTCGACCGACCAGGGCATGGGGATTTGCCATGCCTATGCGCCCGATGGCCGCTGCATTTCGCTGCTCAAGATCCTGCTTACCAACAGCTGCATCTTCGACTGCCATTATTGCATCAACCGCAAAAGCTCGAACGTGCGGCGCGCGCGTTTCACGGCGGCGGAGGTGGTGCGGCTGACGCTGTCTTTCTATCGGCGCAATTATATCGAGGGGCTGTTCCTCTCCTCGGGCATCATCGGTTCGTCCAATTACACGATGGAGCAGATGGTCGAGGTGGCGCGCAGCTTGCGCGAGGATCATGATTTTCGCGGCTATATCCACCTCAAGACCATTCCCGATGCCGACCCCGAACTGGTGCATAAAGCGGGGCTCCATGCCGATCGTTTGTCGATCAATGTCGAATTGCCGACGCTGGCCGGGCTGACGCGGCTCGCGCCCGAGAAATCGGCGGTGCGGATCGAAGGGGCGATGGCGGGGACCAAGCTGGCGATTGCCGACACGAGCGACGCCCGCAAGCGCTTCAAGTCGGCACCGCGCTTTGCGCCTGCCGGGCAATCCACGCAGATGATCGTGGGGGCGGATGCCGCGACCGATGGTGACATCGTGACGCGCGCGTCCTCACTTTATGATCGGTTCGGCTTGCGGCGGGTCTATTATTCGGCGTTCAGCCCGATCCCCGATGCGAGCGCGGTGTTGCCGCTGCAGCGTCCGCCGCTGATGCGCGAACATCGCCTGTATCAATCGGACTGGCTGATGCGCTTCTACGATTATTCCCCCGCCGATGTGGTGGCGGCAACCGACGCGACGACCGGGATGCTGCCGCTCGACATCGACCCCAAGCTCGCCTGGGCGCTCAAGTTTCGCGGATCCTTTCCGGTCGACGTCAACCGCGCGCCGCGCGAGGCGTTGTTGCGGGTGCCGGGGCTGGGGGTGAAAGCGGTCGCGGCGATCCTGTCGGCGCGGCGCTGGCGGCGGTTGCGGCTGGCCGATGTCGCGCGGTTGACGGTGTCGATCGCCAAGCTGCGGCCATTCCTGATCGCCGAGGACTGGCGGCCGGTGGCGCTGAGCGACCGCGCCGATCTGCGGCCGCAGGTTGCACCCAAAACCGAGCAACTGGAGTTGTTTGCGGCCTGAGGGGAGACACGATGCACGTCGTCACTTTGGCCGAACCCGACGATCTGGATGGCTGGCGCGATGCCGCGCGCGCGCTGGCGGGGGCGGGTGTGCCGCCCGAGGAGGTGGTGTGGCAAGTCGGCGGGGCGGCGGACGATCTGTTCGCGCTGGCGGGCACGCCGCCACCGGTGCCGACGCAACCGGCCTTCACCGTGCCCGCGGCCTTCATGGCGCTCGCGCGCAGCGTCGTTTTGCACCGCGACGCCGAACGCTTTGCCTTGCTTTATACCTTGCTGCTGCGCTTGCGCCGCCAGCCGGGGGCGATCGAGGATCGGGCCGATCCGTTGCTGCGGCGGCTGGAGGGTTTCGCGCGCGAAGTGCGCAAGGACATTCACAAGATGCGCGCGTTCCTGCGCTTCCGCGAAGTCGAGGAGGAGGGTGCCCCGCGCTTCGTCGCTTGGTTCGAGCCCGAGCATCATATCGTGCGCGCCAATGCCGGTTTCTTTCTCGATCGCTTCGCGAGCATGCGCTGGTCGATCCTGACGCCCGAGCTTTCGTTGCATTGGGACGGCGAGACGCTGGCGGAGGGGCCGGGCGCGACCAAGCGCGATGCGCCCGAGGGCGACCCGATCGAGGAGGTGTGGAAGACCTATTACGCGTCGATCTTCAACCCGGCGCGCGTGAAGATCGGCGCGATGTTGAAGGAAATGCCGCGCAAATATTGGAAGAACATGCCCGAGACGGCGTTGGTGCCGGGGTTGATTGCCAGCGCGCAGGCGCGGGAGAGCGGGATGATCGCCAAAGCGAAGAGCGCGGTCGGTGGCAATGCGCAGGCGGCATGGGCGGCGTTGCGCGAGGAGGCGGCGGGCTGCACGCGCTGCCCGCTCTACCAGCCCGCGACGCAGACGGTGTTCGGCGAGGGGCCGGTCGATGCCGCGTTGATGTTCGTCGGCGAGCAACCGGGCGATCAGGAGGATCTGGCGGGGCAGCCCTTTGTCGGCCCGGCCGGGCAGATGTTCGACCGCGCGCTGGCCGAGGCGGGGATCGATCGGGCGGGGGTGTACGTCACCAACGCGGTCAAGCATTTCAAGTTCGAGCAGCGCGGCAAGCGGCGCATCCATAACAAACCCGATGCGGGGGAGATCAGCGCGTGCCGCTGGTGGATCGAGCAGGAGCGCTTGCTGGTGCGGCCCAAGGTGACGGTGGCCTTGGGGGCGACCGCGGCGCGCAGCTTGCTCGGGCGGGTGGTGACGATCGGCAAGGAGCGCGGGCGTGCGCTGGCGCTGCCCGAGGGAGGGGAGGCGTGGATCACCGTCCATCCAAGTTACTTGCTGCGCTTACCCGATCGAGCGGCCGCCGAGCAGGAATATGGGCGCTTTGTCGAGGATTTGCGCCGCGCGGGCGAGCGCGTCGGCTGAGCGCGGCTATAGCGGCAAAGTGGGCTGAACCGCCTCGGGCTCTCCATCGACCATGCCCGACAGCGTCAGCCCCAACAGCCGCACCCCGAGCGGCAGCGGCAGATGCGCATCGAGCAAGGCATGGCCGATCGCGAAGAAAGCGTCGCGGTCGACCACGCTGTTGAGCGAACGCGCGCGGGTGATCGTGCGGAAATCGGAGAAGCGTAGCTTCAGCGTCACGGTGCGGCCGCGCGCGCTGTGGCGGTCGATCCGCACCCAGGCGGCTTCGCCGACGCGGTCGAGTGCTGCGTGGAGATCGGCGGGTGCGGACAGGTCGGTTTCGAAGGTGCGTTCGGCCCCGACCGATTTGCTCGGTCGCTCGCTGCGCACCGGGCGGTGATCGACCCCGCGTGCGGCACCATAAAGATAGTCGCCATAGCTGCCGAAATGGGCGTGGAGGAAGGCAAGCGGACGCTCGCGCAGATCGGCGCCGGTCTCGATGCCGAGCGCGGCCATGCGCCGTGCGGTGACCGGGCCGACGCCGTGGAAGCGCTTGACCGGCAAGCTGGCGACGAATGCCGCGCCGTGGCGGGGCGAAATGACGCACAGGCCGTCGGGCTTGTTCTGGTCCGAGGCGAGCTTGGCGATGAACTTGTTGTAGCTGACCCCGGCCGAGGCGGTGAGGGCGGTTTCGGCCTTGATGCGGGCGCGGATCTGCTCGGCGATGGCGCGGGCGGAGCCAAGGCCGTGGCGGTCCTCGGTCACGTCGAGATAGGCTTCGTCGAGCGAGAGAGGTTCGACCAGATCGGTATAATCGTCGAAAATCGCGCGGATCTGCGCCGAGACCGCGCGATAGGCCTCGAAGCGGGGCGGCACGAACACCAGGTCGGGGCAACGGCGAAGGGCTGTGACCGAGGGCATGGCCGAGCGCACTCCGAAGGCGCGCGCTTCATAACTGGCGGCGGCGACCACGCCGCGCGCGCGCGATCCGCCGACCGCGACGGGTCGCCCACGTAAGGTTGGGTCATCGCGCTGTTCGACCGACGCGAAAAAGGCATCCATGTCGATATGGATGATCTTGCGCTGGGGCGGGGCGTCGGCGGAATCGGCCATGCAACACCCTGATAGCCGCGACGGGAAAGGGTGGGGAGTTTCTGTTGCTCGGTACTCCCCGGACCGCCGGTGTCTGCTTCTGTTGCCCGGTGCAGCCCGAACCGCGTTCTTTTGGGGTAACCTAGGCCGTTAGGCCTTTAGTTACGCCGCAATCGCGAGTGCTTCGTTATCGTTAGCACTTGTGGTTTTGAGCCTTTTACAGGTTACTCAGCCCGGGCAAAAACAGCGCCTTTCAACACACGTCGATCCTGGTTCGACCCCGTCAGAGCCCCTCCGGCAAGAGGGGTTTTGGTGGAGTCGCCGGGTACTGCCCCCGGGTCCGCTGCATCTAGTCTACGCTGCACTTTATCACCATAGCCGGGCGAACCCGGCACCCGCGATATAGGCAGAGCCTGGCGCAATGAAAAGGCCCGGTTTGACACCTTGTGCCTTCCACTCGCCACAAATCGGGTGCATGGGGTATAGTATCATGTTGACGCAACGTTCCCGCTACGCGCTTCGCGCGATGATGTTCCTGGCTGAAGCACCCCCCGGGGGCCCGCCGATCCCGATGAACCGGATTGCCGCCGAGGCGAACGTCCCGCGTAAGTTCCTGGAACTGATTCTCGCCGATTTGCGCGAGGCGGGTTTCCTGCACAGCCACCGTGGCAAGATGGGCGGCTATTGCCTGTCGCGCCCGACGCATCTGATTTCGCTGGGCGAGATCATCCGCGTGATCGAGGGGCCGCTGGCGCTCGTGCCGTGCGTCAGCCGCACCGCCTATCGCAGTTGCAAGGATTGCAAGGACGAAGCGAGCTGCGCGATCCGCCACGCGATGATGCGCGTGCGCGACGAGACCGCGCGGATCCTCGATGGCACGAGCCTCGCGGATTCGGTCGCCGAGCAGCTGGTCGCGGCCTGACCGCGCTTACGCGAATGACGCCTTGGGGCTTCAACCGATCCCCAAACGCGTTCGCCCTGAGCCTGCCGAAGGGCTTTCCCCGCGAGCGGCTCGCGGGCAAGGGGGCTTCGACAGGCTCAGCCCGAACGGAATTTAGGGTAAGCGCGAGCTCCCCTTACCGCCGTTTCAGCTCGTCGCGAATTTCGCGCAGCAGCGTCACGTCGGCGGGTTCGACCGGCTCGGCGGGCGTTTCCGGTGCCTTGGGCATCAGCCGGTTCACCGCGCGCACCAGCAGGAAGATGATGAAGGCGACGATCAGGAAATTGACCGCCGCCGTGACGAACGCGCCATAGCCGAGCAGCGGTACCCCGGCCTTTTTCAGCGCGGCATAGTCCGACGAACCAGCGAGCGCGGGCGGCACCTTGCCCAGCACCACGAAATAGCTCGAAAAATCGAGCCCGCCGAAAATTTTACCGATCACCGGCATGATCACGTCGTCGGTCAGCGACGTCACGATCTTGCCGAACGCCCCACCGATGATGACCGCAATTGCCAAATCCAGCACGTTGCCGCGCGCGATGAATGCCTTGAACTCCTTGAACATGGAGCCTCCCAATCCGATTTCGTTTCTCGCGGCCATGCTACCCGGCTATCATGGCGGCGCAAGGCCTGGAGGGATGAACACCATGAAGTATCGCACTCTGATCGCATTCGTTGGCGCGTTCGCGCTGGCCGGTTGCGGGCTGAACAGCGTGCCGACGGCGGACGAGAACGCCAAGGCGAAATGGGCCGATGTCGAAAATTACTATCAGCGCCGCGCCGATCTGATCCCCAATTTGGTGGCGACGGTGAAGGCGGCGGGCGCGCAGGAAAAAGCGATTCTGGTTGAAGTGACGCAGGCGCGCGCCTCGGCATCGCAGGTCAAGGTTTCCAGCGCGGATTTGAACGATCCGTCCAAGGTTGCCGCTTATGAAAAGGCGCAGGCAGGCGTTACCATGTCGCTGCAGCGCTTGCAGGAAGCCTATCCCGAGCTGAAGAGCCAGGACAATTACAAGACGCTGATGGACCAGCTCGAGGGCACCGAAAACCGCATCTCGACCGCGCGGCATGATTATAACAGCGCGGTGCAGGCCTATAACACGACGATCCGCACCTTCCCCGACGCGATTGGCGCGAAGGTGTTTTACGGGGCCAAGCCGCTGGTGCCGTTCAAGGCGACGACGCCGGGAGCGGACGTGGCGCCGACGGTCAATTTCGGCAATTCGAACTAACTACCGGGCCGGAGGCCCCATGCCGATGCGCCTGATTCAGGCACTGCTCGCGATGCTGGTTGCGCTGCTGCTGGGGGTGACCCCGGTGGCAGCGCAGACCTATCCCAAATTCACCGGTCTGGTGGTGGATGCCGCCAACGTTCTGCCACCCGCGACCAAGGCCGATCTGACGGCCAAATTGGAAGCGCTGCAGAAGGACACCAAGCGGCAATTGGTGGTCGCGACGATCCCGGACCTGCAGGGGCAGGAGATCGTAGAATATGGCGTCGGGCTTGGGCGGGCGTGGGGCGTTGGCCTAAAGGGTGCCAATAACGGCGCGATCCTGTTCATCGCGCCCAATGCGCCGAAGGGGCACCGTGGGCCACGGCTGGTAGTGGGATACAGCCTAGAGCCGATCCTGACGGATGCGTTCGCGGGCACGATGATCCGCGAGAAGATGATGCCAAAGCTGACGCAATCCGGCGACATTGCCGGGGCGATGGAAGCGGGTACCGATGCGGTGATCGCGCAACTGCGCGCCTCGCCCGAAGAGGCCAAGGCCAATGTCGATGCGGCGGCGGCGAAGTTCGACAAGGTGCATCAGCGCAGCCGTGCAGGCAGTGGCGGCGGGATTCCGTTTGGGGTGATCATGATCCTGTTCGTGATCGGTTTCATCGTGCTGTCGAGTTTGCGGCGCGGTCGGCGCGGCCAGGACTATCGTAGCGGCGTGGCTCCGGCGGTGCTGTGGGGCTCGGGGCTTGGAAGCGGTTGGGGCGGCGGCTGGGGCAGCGGCTGGGGCAGCGGCTGGGGTGGTGGCTCCGGCGGCGGCTTTGGCGGCGGCGGTGGATCGAGTGGCGGTGGCGGCTCGGACGGAAGCTGGGGCGGCGGTGGCTTTACCGGGGGCGGCGGCGGCGATTTCGGCGGCGGTGGCGCTTCGGGGGATTGGTGATGGCGGGAACGGCACGGCTGACGCGCGACGACCATGCGCAGGTGTTGGCCGCCGTGGCGCGCGCCGAGACGGACACCGATGGCGAAATCGTCACGATCGTGACCGAGCGTTCGGACAGTTACCACGATGCGGCATTGCACTATGCGATTGCCGCGATGCTGATCGTGCTCGCGCTGGCGGCGATCAACCCGCTCGCGATCGAGACTTGGTTGAGCGGCTTCACCGCCGGGTGGGACGATGCGCCCGATCCGCGCTTGCTGTTGGGGGTGATCCTTGCGGCGCAGGCGTTGGTCTTCCTGATCGTGCGCTTTGCGCTGGCCTATATGCCGCTGCGAATGGCGCTGGTGCCCAAAGCGACGCGCGCGCGGCGGGTGCGGCGGCGCGCGATCCAATATTTCAAGGTCGGTGCCGAACGCCGCACCACGGCGCGCGTCGGCATCCTGCTCTATCTGTCGCGCGATGAACGCATGGCCGAGATCGTCGCCGACGAAGCGATCCACCGCGCCGTCCCGGCCGAGCGCTGGGGCGATGCGATGGCGGCGTTGGTCGCCGAAACGCGCTCGGGCAAGCCGGGCGCGGGCATGGCGGCGGCGGTCGAGCGGATCGGCGCGATTCTCTCGGAAACCTTCCCCAAAACGGCGGGCGACCGCAACGAACTTCCGGACAGGCTGATCGAATTATGAGTGCTGAGGTCGTTTGGGAAGGCAAATACATCAAGGCGGTGAAGGACGGCACCTGGGAATATGTGTCGCGCGCGCGCGGCATTCAGGCGGCGGTGATCCTGGCGGTCGAGGACGGGCATGTCCTGTTGGTCGAGCAATATCGCGTGCCGCTTGGGCGGCGCTGCCTGGAATTACCGGCCGGGCTGGTCGGTGACGAGGAGGCAGGCGAGAGCGTCGAAGCCTCCGCGGCGCGCGAACTGGAGGAAGAGACCGGGTATCGCCCCGCTAGAATCGAGCCGCTGGGCTTTTTCCATTCCTCGCCCGGCATGGTCTCCGAGGGATTCATGCTGGTGCGCGCGACCGGGCTGGAGCGTTTTACCGATGGCGGCGGGGTCGAGGGCGAGAACATCACCGTGGTGCGCGTGCCGGTCGCGGAGATTGCAAACGTGGTCGCCGCCAAGCGCGCCGAGGGCGTGGCAATCGACGTGAAGATGTTGCTGCTGCTGGGCGCGGGGATGCTGGCGGGATAACCGCCGCGCCCCGCCCCGCCCCGCAGCGCTTAACGGAAGTTGTCGGCGTAGCTTTGCAGCTTCAGCGTGCGTTCCGGTGCGGGAAGCACGGTGAAGGCCAGCCCTTCGCGCTCGGCATAAGCGATCGCAGCTTCCTGCGTCGGGAAGGTCAGGCGGAGCTGGTCGCGCGTGTCGCCCGAGCCGGCCCAGCCGGTGAGCGGATCGGGCTGCTTGGCCTCGGCGGGGGCGAAGTCCAGCATCCAAATGCTGGTGCGTGCGCGGCCCGAGGACATGGAATTCTTCGGGCGCTGATAGATTCGGGCGATCGACATGGCGCCTCCTTACCGTGCTTCTTTCGCGCGCGCATCTGCGTTTTTCGTGCGCAGCGTCGCATTGGCCGATGCGGGGTCGTCGGGCCAGGGATGGCGAGGATAGCGCCCGCGCATTTCCTTGGCGATGGCGGCCCAACTCCCGGCCCAGAAGCCCGGCAAATCGCGCGTCGTCTGGATCGGGCGACCGGCGGGGGAGGTCAGGCTGAGCACCAGCGGCACCCGCCCGCCCGCGATCATCGGGTGCGTGGCGAGCCCGAACAGCGCCTGCGGGCGCAAGTCGACGCGCGGGCCGCCCTCGGCGTTATAATCGATCGGATGGCTGCTGCCCGCAGGGCTGGTGAAATGGGTGGGGGCAAGGCGGTCGATCGTCTTGAGCGCGTCCCAACCGATCAGCGTGCGGAGTGCATCGGTCAGCGCGCCCGAGTCGATCGCATCAAGCCGCCGTTTGCCGACGAGCAAGGGGGCGAGCCATTCGTCGGCGCGGGCAAGCAGGGCGGCGTCATCGAGCGCCAGTTCGGCGCCGCCATGGTCCTGCGCGAAGGCGGCGCGGTGGCGCAGCGCGCGCGCCGCGTCGCTCCACGGCAATTGCGCGAGGCCGTGGGCGTGAACGCCCGCCAGCAAGGCGGCGGCGATCGCCTCGGGATCGGCTTGCGCATCGGGGCCGCTCGAGAGCCGCAGCGCGCCGAGGCGGCGGTCGCGTGTGGTTTGCACGCCACCCGTCGCGGGATCGAAGGTGACGGTGCGGTGCGTCGCGATCGACTCGCCGAACAGCGCCTCGATCGTGGCCAGGTCGATCGCGGCGGCGGAGAGGATGCGCGCGCCCGAGGCCATGCCTTGCGTTTCGGCCACCGCCAGCCATTCCTCGCGGGCGAGCGCGCTGGTCGGATCGAGCTTGAAGCCGCGCCCGCCGACCGAGGCCCAGGTCTCGCCCGAGCCGTCGCGACGGCGCGCGATGCGATCGGGGAAA
>NZ_JH584235.1:1317791-1691535 GCF_000241465.1 Sphingomonas echinoides ATCC 14820 | reverse complement strand
GCGCCCGGCTTCGGCACGCGCGCCGCGTTCGGTGCGCCAGCGGCGACGGCGGGATTCGAGGTCGACATCGTTCCCGCCAAGCCCGCGTTCGCCGAGCAGCACGGCGATTTCCGCTGCGACCTCCGCCAGCCCGAGTTCGCCCGCGCGCACCAGCATATGGCCGAGGCGCGGGGCCAGCGGCAGGCGGGCGATGGCGTGTCCGTGCGGGGTCGGGCGGCCATCGGCATCGAGCGCTTCGAGCGTGCGCAAGCGCGTGCGGGCTTCCTGCACGGCGGCTTCGGGCGGGGGATCGAGCCAGCGCAAAGCACGTGGGTCGGCGACGCCCCACAAGGCGCAGTCGAGCGTCAGCGCCGACAAATCGGCCTCGAGGATTTCGGGCGGATCGAAGCGCGGCAGGCCAGCGGTCGCGGCTTCCTCCCACAGGCGATAGGCGATGCCGGGCTGCTGGCGCGCGGCGCGGCCGGCACGCTGCGTGACGGCGGCCTGGCTGGCACGTTCGGTCACCAGTCGCGTCATCCCCGCCGCGCGATCATAACGCGGACGGCGGGCGAGGCCGGAATCGACCACGACCGAAATGCCGTCGAGCGTCAGGCTGGTCTCGGCGATCGATGTCGCCAGCACGACCTTGCGTCGCTTTTGCGGGTCGGGCGCGATCGCGGCGCGCTGTGCGGCGGGGTCGAGGCTGCCGTGGAGGCGGTGGAGCAGGATGTCGGGGCCGAGCCCCTCCAGCCGCTCGGCGGTGCGCTCGATCTCGGCGACACCGGGCAGGAAGGCGAGGATGCCGCCGGTCTCCTCGCGTAGCGCCAGCCGGATCGCGGCGGCGACCGAATCCTCGATCCGCGCTTCGGCGGCGCGACCGAGATGGCGCAAGCTCAGCGGGTGCATTCGCCCGGCGCTTTCGAGGATGGGGGCGCCCTCCATCAGGCCGGAAAAGCGTGCGCCGTCGAGTGTTGCCGACATTGCCACCAGCCTGAGATCGGGCCGTAAAGCGCTTTGCGCATCCAGCGCGAGCGCGAGGCCGAAATCGCTGTCGAGGCTGCGTTCATGGACTTCGTCGAACAGCACCGCAGAGACCCCGGTGAGTTCGGGATCGTTCTGGATGCGCGCGACGAAGATGCCCTCGGTCACCACCGTCACCCGCGTTGCCGCCGAGCGGCGCGAATCCATGCGCGTGGCATAGCCGAAGGTCTGGCCGACATTCTGTCCGGCAGTGGCGGCCATCCGCTCGGCCGCAGCGCGCGCGGCGAGGCGGCGGGGGGAGAGCAACAGGATTTCGCCGCTGCACCAGGGCTCGTCCAGCAAGGCGGGCGCGACGGCGGTGGTCTTGCCCGCCCCCGGCGGCGCAACCAGCACGGCGTTGGATGCGTCGCGCAGGTGGCGGAGCAAGTCGGGCAGCACGGCATGGATGGGGAGGGCGGATGACACGCCGTGTTCCTACCGCCTTGCGCCGGTTTTGGAACCACCACATCGTGACGCACTTGTCATGTGCGGCGTCCTAGTATCTCACGGATTTGAAATGCTAGGCCCGCGCTAGGACATTGGAGACCGACATGGCGGGGCATAGCCATTCCCACGGGCACGACGATCATCACGGGCATTCGCACGGCCACGGGCATGGGCACTCGCATGGCCATGCGCCGGTGGCAGGGCACGACCGCGCGTTTGCGATCGGCATCGGGCTGAACCTCGCGTTCGTCGTTGGCGAGGCCGTGTTCGGTCTGATCGCGGGCTCGGTCGCGCTGCTCGCGGATGCGGGCCACAATCTCTCCGACGTGCTCGGGCTGTGCGCGGCGTGGGCGGCAATCGCGCTCGGGCGGCGGGCGGCGTCGAAGCGTTTCACTTATGGCCTGAAGGGCTCGACGATCCTGGCGGCGTTGCTCAACGCTTTGCTCTTGCTGGTCGCGCTCGGCGCGATCCTGCTCGAGGCGGTGCAGCGGCTGGCGACGCCCGCGCCAGTGGACGGGCCGACGGTGGCGTGGGTCGCGGGTGCCGGAATCCTGGTCAATGGCTTCACCGCCTTGCTGTTCCTGCGCGGGCGCGAGGGCGACATCAATATTCGCGGTGCCTATCTCCACATGGCGAGCGATGCGATGGTGTCGGCGGGGGTGGTCGTGTCGGGGCTGGTGATTTGGTGGAGCGGCCTCACCTGGATCGATCCGGTCGTCAGCATCGTCATCGCGGTGCTGATCTTCCTGCAGACCTGGGGCCTGCTGCGCGAATCGGTCGAGATGGCGCTGGCCGCAGTGCCGCGCAGCATCGATTCGGACAAGGTGTGGGAGGCGCTGCGCGCGCTGCCGGGCGTCGCGCGCGTCCACCATGTCCATATCTGGCCAATGAGCACGACCGAAACCGTGCTGACCGCGCATCTGGTGGTTCCGGCGGGGCATCCGGGCGACGCCTTCCTGGATACAACGCGCGCGATGTTGAAGGAGCGCTTCGGCATCGGCCATGCGACGCTGCAGGTTGAACTGTCCGGTGCCGAGACAGGCGATGCCGAGGCGCGCGGCTGCTAAGCGTTGCAGTCGTTCAGTGGCGCAACGCGGCGATGATCGCGTCGAACAGCGTTACTCCCGCCAGCGGGCCAACCAACAGCATCACCAGGTTGAAACCGATGATCCATGCCGCGATGCTTTCTCGGCGCTGGTTTGGCAGCGGCTTGGGCTCGGCTTCCCAGCGTTCCGGCGGCGGCCAGCCATTTTGGAAATCGACGAACATCTCCGGCGCTCCTGCTGTCAGGCGCTGAAGGTATCGAAAGTCATGCGCCGTGACAAAGGAAGATCGGCGACACAGGAGCCGAAGCGGCGCCGATGAGCGTCAGTAAGCGCGCGCGATCGCGAATTCGACGGCTTCGACCATCGCATCCTTGGCCTTGCCATTGGCGAAGATGGCAAGCGCGTCGATTGCGCGTTGGCCATAATGGCGCGCGCGCGCCAGCGTATCGTCGACGGCATGGGTCGAGCGCACCAGTTCGATCGCGCGCGCGAAATCCTCATCGCGATTGCGATGGCCCTCGATCGCCGCTTTCCAGAAGGCGCGATCCGCCGCGTCACCGCGCGCATAAGCGAGGATGACGGGGAGCGTTGCCTTGCCCTCGCGGAAATCATCGCCGGCGTCCTTGCCCATCGTGCCCGCGTCGGACACGTAATCGATCGCGTCGTCGACCAATTGGAACGCGATACCGAGATTGCGGCCATATGCGTCGAGCGCGAGTTCTTCCGCCTCGGGGCGCTCCGCGACCACAGCGGCTACACGGCAAGCCGCCGCAAACAGCGCAGCCGTCTTCGCGCCGATGATGTCGAGATAGCGTTCTTCCGGGATGTCGATGCGGCGGGCGGCGGTCAGTTGGTTGACTTCGCCCTCGGCGATGATCGCGCTTGCGCCCGCCAAAATCGACAGCACCTTGAGCGAGCCGTCTTCGACCATCAGTTCGAACGAGCGGCTGAACAGGAAATCGCCGACCAGCACGCTGGCCGGGTTGCCCCAGATCAGATTGGCGGTGCGCTTGCCCCGGCGCAGATCCGAGCCGTCGACCACATCGTCGTGCAGCAGCGTGGCGGTGTGGATGAATTCGACGGCGGCGGCCAGCCGGTGGTGGCGAGACCCCAGATAGCCCAGCAGTCGCGCACTCGCCAACGTCAGCATCGGGCGCATCCGCTTGCCACCGCCCGCGATCAGATGCCCCGCAAGTTCCGGGATCAGCGGAATTTCGGACTGCATCCGCGACAGGATGACCGCGTTGACCAAATTCAGGTCACCCGCGACGAGTTGCACCATGGGCTCCAGCGAGGGCTGGGCACGCGAAGGATCAATGCGGAGAATGGTGGCGCTCATCTGCGCTGCGATGTGGCGGCGTGGCGCGCTAAAGGCAAGTCTTTCTCGGGTTGCGCCGGGCCGTCAGCGCACGCAAAAGAGCGTCGACGGCTGATGAGGAGTGGATGGTGACCGACGAAACGCTGAACGGATACCGCCAGAGCATCGACAATATCGATGCCGCGCTCGTCTTTCTGCTCGCCGAACGGTTCAAGACAACGCAGGCGGTCGGTCGCTACAAAGCGCAAGCGGGCTTGCCTCCGGCCGATCCCGGCCGTGAGGAAACGCAGATCGCGCGGTTGCGGGGTCTTGCCCATGATGCAAATCTCGACCCCGATTTCAGCGAGAAGTTTTTGCGCTTTATCATCGACGAAGTCATTCGTCATCATGAGCGCGTCCGCGTTACCGACGCACGTTAACCACGAAGTTTCGCCAGAAAATCCGATAGCGTGCACAGTCCGTCGACGCCGCGCGCTTTGCACCCGGCGATCGGCAGCACCTTGCGGTACGGCGTCTTGGCCGTCGCCGCGCGCAGTTCGGTCAGCGATTGGGCGCGGTAAACCGCGCGGACATAGTGGTTGCCCTTGCTGTCGCTCAGCCGTTCCAGCTGGATGGCCCCACCCGGCACGGGATCATCCGCGGCAATGCCGGGGACGCGCCAGTGCAAACCCAGGACCCCTGCCAGATTGGCGACGTTGGTATCGTGGCCGGCAATCATCGCCACTTTCGCGGCCGTGGGGCTGTCATCGCTCAGCCAGTTCGCGATTCGCGGCGAAAGACCGGCCAGATTATGCGCTGCAATATAGGGTGGTCGCGCCAACAGGCGGAATTCGAGCGCGTGGAATGCGCCAAAGGCGGTGATATCGGCGGCTTTGGCGCGCCCCCAGCCCACGTCCGCCGCCGGTTTGCCCTCGGCATATTCCAGCAGCAGGATCTGCGCGGCGGTTGAGGCGCGGTCGAGCGCGCCGCTCAGCTTGGGTCGCGACGTTGCCGTAGCGGGGAGGACGCGGGTCGCTTCGCGTGCGACCCCGCAGGGTGCGGCTGCCGATCCGCATAACACCCGATCGAGCCGGGTCAGCAGCGGTTTCATCGTGCGTTCGAGCGCGGCGATGCCGCCCGGTCCGATCTCCGCATCAACCGCAGCGGCGGCGCGCTTCGGGTCGAGCGGCGCATGGCCGTCGTCAATCTGGTTGAACAGCGGGTCGGGCTCGTCTTGCGGGCGATGGTCGATGGTCAGCGTGCAACCGGGAGCGAGGCCCTTGGCATAATGCGCTGCGGTGGCGATGGTGCGTTGGTCGCTATCGGCGAGCAGCGCGATCCGGGTGGGGCAATCGGTCGATGGCAGCAGCCCCGCTTTGACGAAACCGATCCGGTCAAAATCCGCCACCGCCACGATTGCGTTCGCGCCATGCTCGGTCAGCCACCCCGGCTTGACGCTCCAGCTTGGCCACGCAGCACTTGCCGTGCCGATCGGCATCGGCTGGGCTTTGGTGGGCGGGCGGATGCCGTGGCGCATCATCAGGACGACGCGATCGACCTGTAAGGGTGCTACGGGTGTTTCAGCCGCCAGCGGACCACTGGCCAGCAGTGCGGCCAGTGCCGCCAGCGTTCGTCCGGTTCCTGAAATGCGCATGCGACCATCTCCTTTGGGCGCTATGCCGCACAATTATGACAGCATGGCAATCCCTGAAGGATGGCGCTCGTGGTGCTTTTATGCGCCCGGCAGCGTGAAGTAGACCGCCGCGCCGCCTCGGGCGGTGTTTTCGGCGCGGATGACGCCATTGTGCGCGGCGACGATCGATCGGCATACCGACAAGCCAATACCGAGCCCCCCCGTGGTCGAGGTCGCCCGCTGGTGGAAACGCGCACTATCGGCTTCCGGATCAAAACCAGGGCCATTGTCGATCACGCCGATCTCGACCGTGCCATCCTGCGTCCGTCGGCAGGAAACGGTGATGGTCGGGTTTGCGGTGCCGCGCAACGCGGTCGCGGCATTACGCAGCAAATTGGTCAGCACCTGCGTGATCTGGACGCTGTCTGCGACAAGAGCGGTCACACTTGGGTCGATGTCATAGATCATCGCCGGTACTGGGCCATGATGGTCCGCTAGCGCGAGTTCGAGCGAATCCGACAGCACCTCGCAAAGATTGGTGTGATCGTTGATCACCGTTCCGGTTTCGATCAAGTGTCGTGCTTTGGCGATGATTTGCGCCGATCGGGTGATCTGGGTCCGGGCCTGAACGAGGCGGCGCAGGATATCGGCATCCCCCAGCCCGCCGAGCGCCATTTCGGCCGAGGCGATATAATTTGCCGCGGCGGTGAGCGGCTGCGTCATTTCATGGGCAAGCGTTGCAGCGACCGCCGATGTATCTGACAATCTCGATAAAGTTTCGATGCGATCGACGAGCCGCGCTTGCTCGATCGCAAGCGCATCGCGGGCATAGGTGGTCTCGCGCAGCGTTCGTTCCGTCTGCAGACGGTTCTTGGCGATCGCAACGAAGCTGCAGATGGCGCGCAGGAATTGGACTTCGGCGCGACTGAAGGGCATTGTCGCTTTGCGACCGAAGCCGAGTGTCCCCAGCAAGGTGTCGCCCTGCATCAGCGGCGTTCCAACATAGGCCGCCAGGCCGATTGCCCGGGCGTAAGCGAGCCGGGCGTCTTTGGAGTTGCGAACGCGATTGAAAATATGCGGCGCGCGATCCGCCGCCACCAGCCCGCACGGGCCCTGCCCAAGCACGAGATGCGAAGCCGCGCCGCTTTGCGTCGGGGTCAGGCCGCCATGTTCTTCAAGGAAGAGGCTGTTGGTCCCGTCGTAACGATAGCAGAAATACACACTCAGGTTCAGTTTGACCCTGACCGATTCAAAAAGGGCGTTGAGCATCGACGCAGTATCGGAGGCGCACAGAATTTGTGCTGCGCAATCCGCCAAGAGTCCCAGATACGGACTAACGCCATCATCATTCGAAGGAATGATACCGTTGTCATATAACCGTAAGGCGCTGTTCGATCGCATCGATATTTCCTTTCTGCGACCACGGATGCCACGGTTTTATAACAATAAAAAGGCTATCAATGCCCTGTTGGCATCGTCTTATAGTATGAAAACGGACCGATTTGGCCGGAATTTGTCCGGCCAAGGTTTGTCGGTCTGGTTTTTATCTGATTTTGATAGTCAATAGCGCGGTAAAAGCGCGGTAGTGAAGGTTTTCGCATGACTGCGCGGGCGAGTCGCTTTTGATCGACCGGTCCCTCTTCCCATCCCAAAAGAGCGGCTTTCATGAAGTCGACATTGAGGTTCTGAAAGACAATTGGTGCGGTCAGGGAGCGATAACACGCGATCGGGCTAGAGTCGCGCGTTGATCGAAATCGGGGCGGGCAACTCGATCCGCATCATATCGCCAGACGCTCCATAGGTAGAACTGCGCTTGCCGGTGACGCGCTGCGCTTCGGCTGCGATCGCGCGCATCAAGTCGCTCGAAAACGCAATTTGCCGTTCCAGGATCTGCGCATTGACGATCGAGGCGTCGCGCAAATGTCCAAAGACCAGCGCCATCTCGGCACGCTGTTCCTCGGACAGCGTATCGGCCCAGTCGGGGGCCTCGCGTTCGCGCTTGGTCACCTCGGCCTCAATTTGTCCCGCCAGGCGCAATTTCGCAGCAACGAGTTCGGCCAGGCCCTGCGCATGGCCGTTCCGCGTCAGCGCCTCGCTCTCCTGCTCCATCAAATGCGAGAGCGACGTCGCGAGATCGATCAATTCATCGTCCATTGTCAGCATTTTCCTGCATTTTTAGGATCTGCGCGAGCACCGCCGGGGCCAGGCCGATCCCACCCTTTTGGGCGACCGCCGTCCCGAGCTTTTCGGCGAGAACGCCGCGAAACATCTCTTCGCCATGCCCGCCGGAAAACTCCCCGGTCTGCACGCTTTCGAACATCAATTGCGTCATCTGCCCGAGGAACACCGCCTCAAAGGATTGCGCGGTCGCCTTTTGCGCCGGCGTCGCGGTTTTCGGGGGTGCCGCGCCGGCGGGAGCGGCAGCGGGCGGAACTTCCATGGTCATTGGACCTCGATGTCGGCCTGGAGCGCGCCTGCACTCTTCACCGCCTGCAATATGGTGATCAGGTCGCGGGGTGAGACGCCCAGCGCGTTCAACCCGCTGACCAACGTCTTGAGCGATGCGCCGCCGCCGATCAGCGCCAGATGGGCGTCGCCACCGTCGTTGACCGACACTTGCGTGCGCGGGACGACCGTCGTCTGGCCGCTGGAGAGCGGGCCTGGCTGCGACACTTGCGGCGTTTCGGTGACGCTGATGGTCAGCCCGCCCTGTGCGACGGCGACCGAACTGATCCGGACGTCCGCGCCCATCACGACGGTGCCCGACGCTTCGTTGATGACGATGCGCGCTGGCTGATCGACATCGACGTCGATCGTCTCGATCTGCGTCATCAGATCGACGACAGAGCCCTGAAAGCCTCCGCGCGGCGCGATTTCAACGGTGGCGGGGTCGAGCATCTCGGCTGTCCCCGAGAAACGGCCGTTGATGGCCGTCACGATGCGCTGTGCCGTCGTAAAGTCGGGGTTTTTCAGCGCGAGCTTCAGACTGGTCGCGGTGCGCAGCGCAAACGGCACCTCGCGCTCGACGATCGCGCCACCGGCGATCCGTGCAGAGGTGGAAACGCCGCGGCTGATGCTGGCGGCGGCCCCTTGCGCCTTGAAGCCCGACACCGCCACCGGGCCCTGTGCCACGGCGTAGATTTCCCCATCAAGCGCGCGCAGCGACGAAGCGATCAGCGTGCCGCCCTGCAGGCTGGAAGCATCGCCAAGCGCGGCGACCTGAACGTCGATGCTGGACCCGGTGCGCGAAAAGGGCGGCATCGATGCGGTGATCGACACGGCCGCCACATTCTGCGTCTTCATGTCCGATCCACGGATGTTGACGCCCATGCGTTCGAGCATCGCCTGCATCGATTCCTCGGTGAAGGGCGAATTGCGCATCCGGTCGCCCGTGCCGGCCAGGCCCACCACCAGGCCATATCCGACCAATTGGTTGGGCCGGACATTCTCAACATTGACGATATCTTTGATCCGCGTGCGGGCGACGCCGGGCGACACGCACCCGAGCAGAACCGCAAGCGTCGCGGAAGCGCGCAGCGCATGTCGGATAAAGCGGCGAATTCGTGGAAAAGATCTCATGAATCTCTTATAGGATAGGTATGGCCGATGGCGGTCTGGAGGTGTAAGTTTCGGTGCGGATCGATGCCCTGACAGTGCCGGTGACACGGACCCTGCTCTTGGGGGCGCTGCCAAAGGTGGCGGCACAGTTTTCTGCGCAGGATTTGCATCCCCACACCGTGCCGACCCAAACCCCGGCACCGACCGCGCCCGCAATGCCGAGCGTCGAAATGCTCGTCACGCTGGCGATGAGCGAAGCGCCGGTCGACCGCCGCCGCCGGATCGCCCGCGATGCGAGCCGTGGCCTCGACATGCTCGAGCGGTTGCACCAGGAATTGCTGGTCGGCGTCCCGGCTCCGGCGCGGTTGCGCGAGATCGTTGAGTGGGCGCAGACGGCCGAGCACCCCGAGGACCCGGTGCTGGCGCAAATCTTCCAAGACATCGACGTGCGCGTCCGCGTGGAACTGGCAAAGCACGACATCGAAGTATAGCGGTTAGCGTCCGCGCGCGAGCCGCAGGACGTAGCTGATGATTTCCGCGACCGCGGCATAATGTTCGGTCGGGATCGGGCGTTCCAGCTCGGCACTGGCATAGAGCGCGCGTGCAAGCGGCACATTCTCGACGATCGGCACGCCGTGCGCGGTCGCGACTTCACGGATCTTCAACGCGATCGCATCGACGCCCTTGGCGACGACGATCGGCGCGGCCATCGCCCCGTGATCATATTTTAGCGCGACCGCATAATGGGTCGGGTTGGTCACGATCACGCTGGCTTCGGGGACGGCCGACATCATCCGGCTGCGCGCGCGCTGCATTTGCATCTGGCGGATCTTGCTCTTGATCAGCGGGTCGCCATCCTGTTCCTTATGCTCGTCCTTAATCTCCTGCAGCGACATCTTCATGCGGTTGGTGAAGGACCAGCGCTGATAGACTAAATCGAAAATGGCGAGTGCGGCGACCAGGATCGCCACCGCCTTGATCATGGCGAGCACGACGCCGAGCGTTGCTGCAGTGATCGCGGCGGGATCGGCACCGACCAACTGGTCCAGGCCGACAATCTTGGGCCATATGACATTGGTGGCGATCACGATGACGCCGGTCATCTTGGCGAGCGTCTTGCCGAATTCGATCAGCGCGCGCGGGCCGAACATTCGGCCAAGGCCCGAAAACGGGTTGAGCTTGGACCATTGCGGCTTGAGCCGGGCGAGCGCGAAGCTTGGTCGCCCCTGCAACACGCCGCCCAGCAGCGCGAACACGAACAGCACGCCGAGCAAGGGGGCGACCGCTATGCCGACCGCACCGAGAAACCCGATCGCGAAATTCTCAGCCCCTTGGGCATTGAACAGATAATCGTCCGCGCCGCCCCATAACCGCACAAAGATGACGCCGAGCTGCTGCACGGTATAGGTGCCCATGCCGCCGACCACGACGATGGCGGCCGCGAACATCGCTGCGTGCTTCATCTCGGGCGACGAGGGCATGTCCCCCTTGGCGCGCGCGTCGGCCAGCTTCTTTTCGGTGGGGTCGAAGGTTTTCTGGTCGTTGTCGGCCACGACCTAGTTCCAGCTTGTCTGCATATACGCCGCCATCGCCTGCGCGAAGCCGGTGAGCAGTCCGCCCATCGTCATCGCCATCACCGCGAGGCCCAGCAGGATGTTGAGCGGCTGCACGATGAAGAAGAGCTGGATCGCAGGCGCAATCCGCGTCGACAGGCCGAGCGCCACGTTGAACACGATGCCGTAGACCAGCAAGGGTGCGGACAAGCCGATGCCCAAGGTCATCGCGCGCGCCACCGCGTCGAGCGCGGCGCGCAGGAAATCATGCGCGGGGGGCATGCCGCCGATCGGGAAGGTGCGGTAGGATTCGATAATCGCGCCGATCCAGAGGTGATGGACGTGCAGCGACATGCACACCACGGCGGCGGCGACGGTTACGAACTTGGACAGCAACGCCGCCTGGCCGCCTTGCGAGGCATCATAGAGCAGTGCCGAGGACAGGCCGATTTGCGAGCTGATGATCGATCCCGCCATCGACACCGCGCTGAACACGATCTTGACCAGCGCGCCGATCGCGAGCCCGGTGACCAGTTCCGCCAGCAGCACCGCCGGCAGCGCACCGCCCGCCGCGGCTGCCGTGCGCATCAACGGTGCCAGCACGCCCCACAAGCCGATGCTCATGCCCAGCGCGATCAGCAGGCGGATGCGCCCGGGCACCGCATCCTCGGAGAAGACCGGCAGCAGCATCAACACTGTGCCGACGCGCGCGAACAGGATCAGGAATGCGGTTGCCTGCACATCGAGATGCGACAGGTCGAACGATGGCGGGGCGAGGGCGGCGGGCACGTTGTCAGCCGGCGATAATCATGCTGCTGATCCGCGCCATAAAATCGGACAGCGCCCCGCCGATCATCGGCAGGCACAACAGCATCACCACGCCCATGGCGATGATCTTGGGGACGAAGGTCAGCGTCATTTCCTGGATCTGGGTCAGCGCCTGCAACAGGCCGATCGCGACGCCGACGATCAACGAGGTGATCAGCAGCGGTCCGACGATCGTCATAACCAGAATCAAGGAAGCGCGGGCAAGCTCCATCGCGGCGAGCGCATCCATTGGCCTGCGCCCTCAGATCTGCATACGCATAATGTCGGAATAGGCGTTCACGACGCGATCGCGCACCGCGACCATGGTGTCGAGCGCGGTTTCGGCCGATCCGATCGCGGTCACCACGTCGATCAGGTCGCCCTTGCCCGCGACTTGCTTGGCCGAGGCGCTTTCGGCGGCGCGCAATTGCGTCGAGGTGTCGGTGATCATCGCTTCGACCATGCCGCCAAAGCCGCCCGATGCGCCGGGCGCGGTTTCCTTGGTCGAGCCGGTCTTGAGCGGGCTGCCAAGGCCAAGGGTACGGCCATAAGCCGAGGTCGCGTCGAGAGATCCGATGGACATTGTCGCTCTTCCTTATTTCAGCAAATCGATGGTGCGCATCGTCAGGTTCTTGGCCGCTTCGATGGCGTTGAGGTCGGCTTCGTAGGATCGCTGCGCGTCCTTCATGTCGGCGGCCTCGAGCAGGGGATTGACGTTGGGCTTCAGGACATAGCCTTGCGCGTCGGCGGCCGGGCTGCCGGGCATGTAGACCTTGGTGAAGGCGGTCTTGTCGGCGTCGACACTGGAAATCTTGACGGCGGTGCCGCCATTGGCCCGGTCAACTTCAGCCTGGAAGCTCACCACCCGGCGGCGATAGGGATCGCCGCCTGCGGTACGGGAAACCGAATCCTGGTTGGCGAGATTTTCCGCGATCACCCGCATGCGCAGCGATTGTGCGCGCAAGCCCGATGCCGAAACCGCCAACGATGTCTTGAGATCCATGAGGTCGCTCCACCGGCTCCGTGCCGGCACCCCTCCTTCATAGGCAATTATTGCCTAGCCCGACCGTCAATGCGGAAAAATAATCCTATAACTCGGGGGAAGGAGCCGTGCATTGTCCATCCTCGAAGATATTGAAGTCGAGCTGTCGATCGTCCTGGGCTCGGCTCAGGTGCAGATCCGCCAGATCCTGCAAATGAGCCGCGGCGCGATGATCCCGCTCGATTGCGGGCAGGACGATCCCACCCTGGTGTTCGTCAATGGCGAATTGATCGCCAAGGGCCGGATCCTGGTCAACAGCGAGGAAATGTCGCTGGAGGTGACCGAACTCACCCGCAAGAGCCGCAACTGATGGATGTGCTGTCACTGCTGCGCACGATGGGGGCGCTCGGGGTCGTGCTTGGCTTGCTCGGCGGAGCGCTGTGGGCGGTGCGGCGCTACAATATCGCCTTGCCGGGGCGCGTGACCCTCGGTCGCGGGCGGCGGCTGGAAGTGGTCGAGCGAGTCACGCTCGACGGCAAACGCTCGCTCGCTTTGGTGCGGCGCGACGGGTGCGAACATCTCATCCTGATCGGCCCGGATGGGCAGATGGTGGTCGAAAGCGGAATCCTGCCGTCTGTCCCGGCCGACGTCACGGCTACCGTTGTCGCCGCGACGGATGCGGGCGAAAGCGCTGAAACGCCAACCTCGGAACTGGCAGCGCCCGAACCCGTAGCCCCGGCACCGGAGCCCGCGCTTGGAAGCACCGCAGAGGCCCCCGTCGATCAGGCGACCGCACCGGAACCCGAAACCGAGTTGCGCACCGCCCTGACGCTGCTGCTCGACCATCTTCAGTCGCGGCGCGACAAAGCGACCTTGATCCAGGCCTCGCTTTCGTCGGTGCGCGAACCGTCTGCACCCGTCTCGCCGGTTACTTCGGTTTCGTCCACGCCGCGTCGTTCCGTGGCGGCATTGTTCGATCATCTGACCGAGCAGCATCACCAGGCGAACGTCGTTGCGTAAGGCGGTCCTGTTCGCGCTCGCCGCAGGCGCGCTGTTGATCCCTTTCGCCGCGCACGCCCAGTCTGCAGTGGCTCCGTCCGCCCTGGGCGCGTCCGCCCTGGGCTTGCCCGGTGCTGGCGCGGGCGGATCGGTTTCGGGCCGGGCCATTCAGCTGGTGCTGATGCTGACGGTGCTGAGCCTCGCGCCCGGCATTTTGATGACGGTTACCAGCTTCACGCGCATCGTCGTCGCGCTGTCGCTGTTGCGCACCGGCATTGGCGCGCAGGGCGTGCCGCCCAATCCGGTGATCATCAGCCTGGCGATGTTCCTGTCCTTCTTCGTGATGGCCCCGACCTTCGAAAAGGCGTGGGAGCAAGGGATCAAGCCCTACACCGCCGGCAAGATCGCCGAGGAACAGGCCTTCACCGCGACCGCTGAGCCGTTCCGGCAGTTCATGCTGAAGCAAGTGCGCGATGATGACCTGAAGCTGTTCGTCGACATGGCGCATGCCAAGCCGACCGCGCGCAAGGATGTCGCGCTGACGACGCTGACCCCGGCCTTCATGATTTCCGAACTGCGCCGCTCGTTCGAGATCGGCTTTCTGCTGCTGCTGCCGTTCCTCGTTATCGATCTGGCGGTGGCGGCGGTGCTGATGGCGATGGGCATGATGATGCTGCCCCCACCGACCATCGCCATGCCGATGAAGATCATCTTCTTCGTGCTTGTCGATGGCTGGGCGCTGGTCGCGGGCTCGCTGGTCAAGAGCTTCGGGACGACGTGAACCGGCATCCCACCCCCGCCGCGGCGGGGGTGGGGCGGGGCTTAATTATTGTGGCTTGCGCCTGCGAGCCACGCCGACAGCTCGGCATAAGAAATCAAATCGATAAACGCGACGCCGACATGCAGGTCGTTGCGCCAGCGCACTGAACAGGCGCGCGGGGACAGGCCCGCGATGGTAAGCGTAACGGGAGCGCCGAGCGGAATGTCGCTCGAGAGTGTCAGCCGCGCACCGCTTTGCGACAGGTTCTCGACCGTTACCGGGCAAGACCGGCCGAGGCTGCTCAACCGGCCTGGCGCGGCGACCGCGAAGCGCGGGGCGCGGCCGACCGCCGGAACATGGCCCTTGGCCTTCACCACCTGCGGCCGCAAAGTGCTGGCCACATCGATTTCGCGGTCGAGCTGGATGCCGACGCGGCCTTCGTCGGTCCACACGACGGTCGCCGACAAACGCTCGCCCGAGCGCAGTTCGATTACGACCGCATCGTCGGGGGTGAGCGGTTGACCGGTCTCCACCAACATGCCGGTGGTCGACACGTTGCGTAAGCGGCATAGCGCTTCCTTGCCCGGGCCGAGCTCCAGCTTCGCCGCGATCAGCGTCGTAACCGTGCGCTGCGCGCGCGGCTGGAATCGCTCCGTAGGGTTGATGGGGGGATCGGCCGGAAAGTGACGTTCGATAGGGGCCATGATCGTCTCTCGCTAAAAAGAGTATTCCTCTTTTTATAGGATGATAGTCCCCCCTCAGGCGGGCTCGGCGCGCGTTATTGCGATGCGCTTGACCGTGCCGGCACCGAAGGCCTCGGTCGAGGCGGCGCGCACGACGTCGCGGAAGCCGCCGATATTGGCGAGCAACCCATCCGGCCCGGTCGCGAGCGGGGTCCGCCAAGTGCGCATGTTGATCGCGTGGAGCATCAGCGGCAGCTTCGATGTGACCGTCTCGGCCTTGTCGCCCGCCACCTCCAGCGACACGTCGAAATTGACGTAACCGGCCAGGCGACCGTCTGGAAAGACCAGCGGCGCGAGGATTTTGGCGCTGGAGACGAAGCTGCGCGGCGGTTCTGCGGCGGGGGGCGCGGCCGCCTTGCGCTCGCCGCCGCCCGGTTTGGCGAACAACAGCACCGCGCCATAGCCAGCGCCGCCGCCGATCGCGACGCCGAGGATGAGCAGCAACAGCAGGGAGAGCACGCGTTTCACGACCCGGATCTCCTTAGAATTTGAAGCTGGCGTCGCTTGGCAGCGCCGATTGCTGGCCCATCACGACGACGGTGATGCGCCGGTTTTCCGGGCGATCGGGTTGTTCGGGATAGACTGGCTGGCTCGCCCCCAGCGCGACGATCTCGGCGAAGCGATCGGGCGTCATGCCCGCCGCGATCAGCGCCGATCGTGCGGCGAGCGCGCGCGCCCCCGAGAGCTGCCAGTTCGCGTCGCTTTGGCCGCCGGTGCCGTCAGTATGGCCCTCGATCGCCAATTGGGCAGAGGTGTGCGACAGTTTTTCGGCGATCTTGCCCAGCATGATCCGGGCATAGGGATTTAGCTCGGCGGTCCCGGGGCGGAACATCGATTGACGGTCATTATCCATCAAGGTGATGCGCAGGCCATCGCGGGCCACCGCCAGCGTGACGTTTTTCTTGCCGTCACTGGGCTGGGCGATGCTGTCGATCGCGATCTGCAATTCTGCGGCAACCACGCGTTGCGACGCATCGGGCACGGTCGCGGTGCCGCCGCGCGCTGGTCCTGCCGCAGCTTGCTCGGTCGAGGTCTTACCCTTGGAGCGGCTGCCGGCGCCGGATCCTGGTGCGCCGCCTTGCGGGCCCGTTCCGCTCGCGCTGCTCGGCGGGGAAGGCGTGAAATATTCGGCCAGCCCCTTCAGCTTCGCCTTGTCGGGGCTCGACAACAGCCACAGCAGCATGAAGAATGCCATCATCGCGGTCACGAAATCGGCATAGGCCACTTTCCACGCCCCGCCATGATGGCCGCCGGCGATCTTCTTGACGCGTTTGATGATGATCGGGCGATCATCGGCAGCTTTGCCGGCCATGTCAGGTTCCGATCAGCGCGATGCGCAGGCGCTCCTGCACCGCGCCAAGCCGAACGTGCTTGATCGCCTCGAGCGAATTTTCGCCAGCCGCGATGCGATCCATCAGATTGGCGCACTCATCGGCATGCTGGATCAGATAATCGAAGCTCTGCAATTGCTCCAGAAAGCTGGTCACGAAGTGCTCGTCGGCGACGAGCACTTCGGCCAGGCCTTCCAACTGCTCGCGAATTTCGCGCAGCTCGGCCGCCATGACCCCGTGCAACAGGCCCGAAAAGGGATCGAAACCGGTTGCAGGGGATCCGTCCTGGGTTGTGATCGAAGGAAGATAGGCCATCAAAACAACTCCAGTTCGCCATCGCTGGCCGGGGCAAGGATAGGGGCGGGGGCGCGGACGACGGGAACCGGATCCGACACATTCTTGCTGCGGCTCAGCCCCTGATAGGGAATGAACTCGATCTTGCGGGCGGATCGCCCGCCAATATCGACGTGCCCGATTTCGATTCCTTCGGTTTCCAGGAATCGACGCGCGAACTCCGCATTTTGCGACCCGATCGAGCCCAGCCCGGCGATGATGTTGGCACCGCCATAGATATGCCCCTTCAGCCGCGCCCGCGACGCGCCCTTCGCCATCATCCCGTTGATCAGCAATTCCATGGCGTGGACGCCATAGCGTTGCATCTCGTCGGGCCGCGGTTTGACATCGGCTCCCGGTTCGCCGAGCAGAAAGTGATTCATGCCCCCGATCCGCGAGACGCTGTCGTTCAGGCAGACCGCGATGCAGCTGCCCAGAAGGGTCGTCACCATCGTATCCGGTTCGGATACGACGCAATGCTCGCCCTGGATGATGTTGATCCTCCGCATGGCGTCAGGTCAGCGCGCCGAAGACGCGCTCAATCTTTTCCTTGAGGGCAGCCGGCGCAAACGGCTTCACGACGTAGTTGTTGACGCCGAGCGCCGCCGCCTTCTGTACAAGATCGCGGTCCGAGGAACCGGTCAGCATGATGAAGACGGTCTTGCCGATCACCGGATCAGCACGGACTTGCTCCAGAAACTGGAGCCCGTCCATTTCGGGCATGTTGTAATCGGAAATGATGAGATGAACGCGGTCGCTGCGGACCGCGCTCAACGCTTCGGTCGCGCTGCCCTTGTCGCGCACGTCCTTGAAGCCGAGATCCTGGAGCGTGCGCCGGATCATGGCGCGCATGCTCGTCTGGTCGTCGACCACCATAACCTTGATCTGTGCAGCGGCAGGCATCAGACAATTCCCAGAGGCTTGGCCCGGCATGCCGCAAGGATCGCCTCGGGCATGGCGGACAGGCTGATTTCTTCCATCACTGCGCCGATTTCCATCGCCGCGCGCGGCATGCCGTAGACGACGCACGTCTGCCGGTTCTGCCCCAGCGTGCGCGCACCGGCGCGCCGCATTTCGAGCAGGCCCTGGGCCCCGTCGGCACCCATGCCGGTCAGGATCACCCCGACCGATCCGGACGCGACCGGGCAGAAGGAGCGGAACAGCGCGTCGACCGACGGACGATGGCCGCTGATCGGGTCGGTTTCGCGAAGTTTGATGCGGCGTTCGCCGTTTGTCGCGAGTTCCATATGTGCTCTCCCCCCAGGAGCAATATAGACGGTTCCCTGTTCGACCGGGCTGCCATTGGTCGCTTCCACCACCTTTACGGCGCATTCCCCATCGAGGCGTGCCGCGAAGTTGCGGGTGAACGCGGCGGGCATGTGCTGGACCACCAGGATCGGCGGGCTGTCCTTGGGCATGGCCTTCAGCAACGAGAACAACGCCTCGACACCGCCGGTCGACGAGCCGATCGCAATGATCGACCCCTTGCTGACGCCGCCGCCTTTGGCCGGCGTGAGATTTGGCGTCGGCCCCGGCCGCACCGAAGCGCGGGCGGCGGCCTTCACCTTTTCGCACAGCAGGGTCGCGTCGCGGGCGATGTCCTCGGGCGTGCCGGTGGGCTTGGCGATGTAATCGACCGCGCCTAAGCGCAGCGCCTCGATCGTGACCTCGGCTCCATGCGCGGTCAGCGTCGAACACATCACCACCGGCATGGGCCGCAGGCGCATGACGCGTTCGAGGAAGGACAGACCATCCATTCCCGGCATTTCGACGTCGAGCGTCAGCACGTCAGGATTGAGCGACTTGATCATTTCGCGGGCGGCAAACGGCTCGGGAGCCATGCCGACGACTTCGATTTCGGGGTCGGCCGACAGCATCATTTTGAGCGTCGCGCGCATCGTGGCGCTGTCGTCGACAATCAGGGTTCGGACACGGCGGGTCATGAGCGGCCCTCGATTTTGGCGTAAATGGTCTGGCCGCTCGATCGCATCTTGGTCGCCGAGACCCCGATGAGACGTTCCGAATGGCCGATGTAGAGATGTCCCGCTGGCGCGAGCTGATCGACGAAGCGTTCTTCCAACTCGGCCTTCGCCTCTTCGTCGAAATAGATCATCACGTTACGACAGAAGATCACGTCGTAGAGCTGGCGCAGCGGCCATGGTTCGAAGAGGTTCAGCACCTTGGCGGTGACGAGCGCGCGCGCTTCATCGACCATGACGTAATCCTCGCCTTCCTGGCGCATCCACGTCGAGCGATACTCGGCGGGGATGGGCCGGACGGTCGCGGCGTCATAGACGGCGCGCCTGGTTGCCTCGACCACGGGCGGCGACAGATCGGTTGCGAGCAACCGGATATCGGCGTGCCGTACCCAGCTTGCCGACGCCCGATCGGGGCCGAGCAAGCACATCGTGATGCTGTACACTTCCTCCCCGCTCGAACATCCTGCCGACCAGATGCGGATCGGGTGCCCCTTGGCAGCCCGTTGCTTCAGTTCGGGCAGAACAACTTTGCGGAAATGGTCGAAATGATGGACCTCGCGAAAGAAATGCGTGTGATTGGTGGTCAGCGCGACCACCATCGACGCGCGTTCCGTCTCGTCCGACTGCACCATCGCGACATAATCGCGAAACTGCGCCAAGCCGTGTTGTCGAAGCCGCTTGGCCAGCCGAGACTGGACCAACGTCATCTTGCCCGCGCTGAGCGAGATTCGCGCATCGCTCTGCATGATTGCCGCGATCGCTGCGAAATCCGACGACGTCAGTTCTGCGTTGGTCATGGTCGTGCCGCCGGCGGGCGCGGCGGGGGCGCCCCCGGCCGCGCTCACGCTACGAGTTCCAGATGGCGGGTCAGCGACAGGCCGTCGAGATCGAGCAGCAGGATCATCTGGCCGGTATCGTCGCCGCGCGCTTCCATCGTGCGCGATTCGACCCGAACCAGGCCCAGGATGACGCTCGGCTCGCCGATTTCGACATCGGGTGCCGGCTGAATTTCCTGGTCACCGATGGAAACGATGTCGCTGACCTCGTCGACCAGGAAACCGGCCTGCTTTTCGCCGATCGACACGACCAGTACACAGCTGCGTGCATGGATCTTGCTCGGCTCCCAGCCCAGGCGCTCGGCCAGGCCGATGACGGGGACGACGTTGCCGCGCAGGTTGGTGACGCCCTTGATGAAGGAGGGGACGGTCGGCAGCGGGGTCGGCTCTTCCCACTCGCGGATTTCGATCAGCGAGTGCATGTCGATCCCGAAGGTCTGATGACCCAGCGAGAAGGTGACGATCTTACGGTCGGCCTGCTTGTTCGCGGTGCGGTGGTCGAGCGAGCTCATGCTGCGATTCCTTTTGGAGTGAAGCGGTTGAAACTGTTCGAGGCAACCAGCGCCTCGATATCGAGAATGAGGGCGATCGATCCGTCACCCAGGATGGTCGCGCCACCCAGCCCGCGGATCGGGTAGAGATTCTGGTCGAGGCTCTTGATGACGACCTCGCGGCGGTCGTCGATCGTGTCGACGATCAGGCCGACATGGCCGGCGCTTTCGCTTTCCACGATCACCACCAGCGAATCCTCCAGGCTGCGGTTGCTGCCGGGCAGATCGAAGATGTCGGTCGCACGCTTGACCGGCAGATACTGGCCCCGCATGTCGATCACTTCGTTGGTCGGGCTGGTGCGCTTGACCTGGCCGGGGGCGGGCTGGACCGTTTCGATCACGTTTGCCAGCGGCAGGACGTAGCGTTGCCCACCCAGACGCACGATCATCCCGTCGAGGATTGCCAGCGTGAGCGGCAGGATCATCGTGAAGGTCGTGCCTTCGCCGGGGGTCGAGGCGATCTCGACGCGGCCACCCAGTGCCTCGACGTTCGAGCGGACCACGTCCATGCCAACGCCGCGACCCGAGATGTTCGAGATCGTCTCGGCGGTGGAGAAGCCGGGCGCGCAGATCAGCTGATCGATTTCTTCGTCGGTCAGTTGCGCATCCGCCTGGATGATACCCTTTTCGATCGCCTTGGCGCGGACCCGGACGCGGTCGATGCCGCGACCATCATCGGCCACGCGCACGAAGATGCGCGCGCCCTTCTGCTCGGCCGAAAGCCGGATCGTGCCATGGGCGTCCTTGCCCTTGGCGATGCGGTCGGCGGGTGGCTCGACGCCATGGTCGATCGCATTGCGGATCATGTGCGTCAGCGGATCGCCGATCTTCTCGATCACGCCCTTGTCGACTTCGGTCGTCTCGCCGGTGGTTTCCAGGATAACCTGCTTGCCGGTTTCGGCCGAGAGATCGCGCAGCATGCGCGGCACCCGGCTGAATGCCTGGCGGATCGGCTGCGCGCGCAGCGACATGACGTTGTCCTGGATCTGGCGCGTGAGGCGCGCCAGCTCGGGCAGTTCGACGCGCTGCTGGTCAGCCGGGGTCAAGCGATCGGCGAGGATCGAGTTGCGGATGACGAGCTCGCCGACCAGGTTGAGCAGCAGGTCGAGCTTGATCAGATCGACGCGGATGGTCTGGGCGGCGGGTTCAGGGGCGCGCTCGGGCGGCACGGCGCTTGGCGACGGCGACGCCGTTGGAACCAGCGTAAGCGTCGGTGCCGACGGTTCGGGTGCCGCCTCTGCAAGGTCTTCCCGGATCGGGTCGAGCTCGGCTGTGGCCGTGACCGAAGCGACGGGAGCGGCGGATTCTGCGCGGACAATGCTGACGACCGAATCCGGCGCGACGAAATCGAAACAGTCGGTCAGCGTGGATTCTTCCACGCTTGCCGGGACGTTGATGGTCCAGCGCAGATAGCTCTGCTCAGGCTCCATTGCGCGCAGCGGCGGCAGCGCCGACAGATCGACATTTGCAATCGTGCCGCCAAGCGCTTCGACTTCGCGCACCAGCAACAGCGGCTCGCCGCCATTGGCCAAGGCGGCATGCGAGGGCGCGAAATCGATGATCCAGTCGGGCTCGACCGGCTCGACCGGCTCTTCCGCTGCATCGAAGATGTCGAGCGCGACACCGACCGGGCGGAACCCGAATTCGTCCTCGTCGCTTTCCTCGGCCTCCGGCTGGGGGGCTTCGGGCGTGGCTGGCGCGGATGCAGCGGTCGCACCGCCGCCGACACCGACGCCTTTTGTTTCGAGCACATTCTCCAGCGCGGCCAGAACAGCAGCATCCTGTGGCAAGGGCGCGGTGCCACGCGCGGCGGCGACGTGGTCGGTCAGGATGTCGAACGCCGACAGCATGACGTCGGTCACGCCGGGCGTTGCGGGAATGCGGCCGGCACGGACTTCGTCCATCACGTTTTCAAAACGATGGGCAAACGCCGTCAGCGCCGCGTGACCGAATGCGCCGGCCCCGCCCTTGATCGAATGCACCGCGCGGAACACGCCGGCGATGGTTTCCGACGAAAGGTCGCCCGCGCGCATGGCCGACAGGCCCTGTTCGGCGACGGCCAGTCCTTCAGCGCATTCTTCAAAGAAGATGCCCTGGATTTCGTCCATTTCGTCGCTCATGAGCACACCCGCCGAATGGCGGCTCCCAGTTTTGCCGGGTCGAACGGCTTGGTGATCCATCCCGTCGCGCCAGCCTGGCGGGCGCGCATCTTCTTCTCGTCGGAGAATTCGGTGGACAGCACGAGGATCGGCGTGCCGCGGAAGGCGGGCTCTGCGCGCACGGCCTCCATCAGCTCGAACCCGTCCATCTTGGGCATATTGATGTCGGTGATGAGCAGGTCGGGCTGGACTTCGCGCATGCGCTCCAGCCCGTGCTCGCCGTCATTGGCACTTTCGATACGATAGCCTTGTGCGGTCAACGATGCCTTCAGCAGCATACGCATGCTGGCAGAATCATCGACGGTCAGGATCAACTTGCTCACGCCTGGTCTCCGATGGTTTTGATGAGGCCGATCGCGTCGGCAAGACCGCACTTCTCGATCCGTTCGAGAAAGGCGGGGCTGGGGTCGATGATGTGAAATTCCTGTCCGGCGTCGCGCGCTTCGATGCGCGCGGCCAGCAACACTTGCAGCGCGGCCTGGCCGATGCTCTCGCTCGCGGACGCGTCGATGGTCGTTACGCCATCGTCGGCGGCGCTGATCAGCCGAGTGAGCAGATCCTCGGCGGTCACCGTCGTCGCATGCGACGGCAGGTGGATCACCGACGATGCGGTCTCTGGGTCAAGCGGGTTTGGCATTGAGTTCATTTTTCGCCTCGTCGAGTGCGGCTTCGAGCTGCTGGAAGGTTGGGGCATGGGCCGAGGGCGCCATGCGTCGGGCTATTTCCACCGCGACCTGGACGGGCACGTGCTGCGCGTAGGCAACGATCGCGGACTTCGCGACCAGGAAGGGTTTGGAATCGGCTTCGATCACTTCGAGCAGTTTCGACGCAAGCGGGCCGACGATGCAGTAAGACAGCAACACGCCGAGGAAGGTGCCGACCAGCGCGCCGCCGATCATCGCGCCGAGCACTTCGACCGGCTGGTCGATCGAGCCCATTGTCTTGATGACGCCGAGCACGGCGGCGACGATGCCGATGGCGGGCAAGCCGTCGGTCATGATCTGCAGCGCGTGCTGCGGGGCCAATTCCTCGTGGTGGTGCTTGTCGATATCGGCTTCCATTGCCGATTCAAGCTGGTTCGGGTCTTCGAAATTGACCGTCATCATGCGCAGATAGTCGCAGATGAATTCGATCAGGTGATGGTCCTTGAGCAGCCGCGGATAGGGCGAGAACAGCTTGCTCTCCGACGGCGTGTCCAGATGCGGTTCGATCCCGGTCGCGCCACCCTTTTTGAAGGTGGTGAGCAGGCCGAACATCATGGTCAAGAGATCGCGATAGTCGCTCGACTTCCAGCGCTCGCCCTTGAACGCGCGCAGCAAGCCGCCCATCGCCTTCTTGATCGTGCCAAGCGAATTGGCGACGATGAAAGACCCGATCGCTGCGCCCATGATCGCCATCAGTTCGTGCGGCAGCGCCTCCAGCACGACCGCCAGCTTGCCGCCCGAGAGCAGGAAGCTCCCGAAGACGCAGCCGAGGATCACTATGAAGCCGATACCGTTCAGCATGATGGATAACGCGTCCGCAATGAAAGGTGGGTGACCCTTTGATTATAGGATGAACGCGCGCGCTTGGGCGCTGGAACGATACTAAATCTGCAATCCTCCCAAGATGACGGCCTCCGACCGCCTAGAATGATAACAGAACCGTAAGAGGAGATTTCATGTCACTGCATGCTTATCAAAGCGCCCGGAGCCGCGCCGAAACGCCGCGCGCGGCCGAGGCCCGCCTGCTGAGCCAGATTACCGGCGAACTGATGGATGCGCAGGCCGCGCGCCTGTCGGGCGGGGCGCTGATCCAGCCGCTGCACCGCAATCGCGAGATGTGGTGCACCTTTGCCAGCGATTGCGCCGCGCCCGGCAATGCGCTGCCCGAGACATTGCGCGCGCAGATCATTTCGCTGGCGCTGTTCGTGGATCGCTTCACCACCGAGGTGATGATGGGCCGGGAGAAGATCGAGACGCTGATCGATTTGAACCGCACGATCATGGAGGGGCTGCGCGCGCCCGCTCTGGTGAACTGACCCTCCCGCCGCTCCCGTCGCCCAGACACAAAAAGGGGCACCGCAGAAGATCTGCGGTGCCCCTTTTATTTGGGTCGGATGGGCTCAGAAGCTGGCCCAATCCTCCCCATTGACCGACTCAAGCGCCTTCACCGGCGACGTATAGGCAGGGGCCTTTTCCTTCCGGGCGGGTGCTGCGGCGCGGGGCTTTGCAGCGGGCCGGGCCACAGGGCGGGCCGCGGCGTTGCCGCCAATGTCGAAGCGGGCGGTCTGCTGCGACAGCGAGCTGACCTCGGTGGTCAGGTTGCGGGCGGCAGCCGAGGTCTGCTCGACCATCGCGGCGTTCTGCTGCGTCGCGCGATCCATGCTGCCGACGGCAACGCTGATCTGCGAGATCGCGGCGGCCTGGGCCTGGTTGTCGGCGGCCATGTCGCCCAGCAGCTTGTGCACTTCGCCAACGTCACCGGCGATGTTGACCAGCGCGCCATCGACCTTCTGCACCGCGCCGACCGCGGACAGGATTTCGCTCTGCGTGACGGTCAACTGGTCGCGGGCGCGCTTGGCCTCTTCTTCGGCGCGCATTGCCAGGGCCGAGACGAGATCGGCGACGACCGCGAAGCCGCGACCGGCGTCGCCTGCACGGCCCGCTTCCACGGCCGCGTTCATCGCCAGAACGCGCGTCTGGAACGCGATCTTGTCGAGGCCTTCGATCACGCTGTCGATGCCCTTGGCGCTTTCGGACACGCGGCCCATGGCCTGCACCGCTTCATCGGCGATTTCACGACCGCCCGAGACGGTGGCGATCGCGCCGTCGGCACGGGCAACGGTGCGCCCGGCCGCATCGGCGCTCGCCTTCAGGCGACCGTCGATCTGGGTGATCGCGGCGGAGGTTTCTTCCAGGCTGGCAGCATTGCCTTCGGTCCGGCGTGCGAGATCTTCCGACGCCTGCGCGATTTCGGTCGAACCGGTGCCGATCGCCGAGGTGCTTTCCACGACCCCGCCGATGAGACCGCGCAACGCTGCGGTGGCGGCGTTGAAGTTGGTCTTGAGTTCGGCATAGTTGCCAGGGAAATCGGCATTGATCGTGGCGGTCAGATCGCCTGCGGCCAGTGCGCCGAGATTTTCGCCGACGGTTGCGACGACCATCTGCTGCGTCGCGTCTTCCTGGGCCTTGGCCATCTGCGCGGCTTCCAGTTCCAGCGCCGCGTCGCGGAACACGCGCACGGTGTCGGCCATGGTGCCAACTTCATCGGTACGATCGGCAAAGGGAATCTCGACCGCATTATTTCCGGCGGCGAGCGTCGCCATCGTCTGCTGCAGGCGGGCGAGCGGGCCGGTAATGCCCTTGCGTGCGACCACCAGGCTGAGGCCGATGCCAATCGCGATGCCGAGAATGCTCACGATCGTGAGCGTCATCGTCGTCGACGCCGCATTTGCATTCAACTGAGCGGTTTGCTTCTTGCCGTCGGCGATCAAGCGGTCGTTGAACGCCGAAATATCCTTTGCCAATGGCTCGAGCATCTCATCGGCCGGCCGCAGCAACGCCGCTGCTTCGGCATTTTTATTGAGCGCGCCGAGCTTGGTGGCCTTGTCGGTCAAGGCATGCATTTGATTTAGGCGATCTTCGAACTGGGAAAATTCAGCCGTGTAGCGGGGCAGCGTTTCCTTTGCCTGGCGCAGGTAATCGAGCGCTGCTTTATAGGATTCCTCCTGCTTGCTAGCGGCGGCCTTTGCTGTCGGCGTCGACGCATCATAGATCATCGCTTGATACGCGATGAGATCCATCGTGACGGCGCGGCGATTGACGCGGGTGAGCAATGCCGGAACCTGCAGGTCGTGTTCGGCGAGATTGGTGTAGCTCGTATTCGTATGCGTGACAGAAGAAGCGCCGAGATAGGCGATGACGGCGGTGATCAAACCCAGAAAGACAAGCAGTGAAATGATCTTTTGGGCGATTTTCATATTGTCGAGAAAGCGCATTGAACTCTCCGGGATGGGCGGGGAAAGGAAGCAATCGTTCGTTTCGTAGGAATTATAGGATGTTTGCGGCGATCTTGGCGGCGTCCTGTGCAAATTGGGCGCTTGGCTCTTCGCAGCGGCACGGATTAGGCAGCGGGAAAAGGGCGGGATTGCGCGTCCGCGCGGTCGCCAAATTCGCCAGGCCGCCAGTGTAGGCGGAATCGCCACTGCGCGTTTGCGGGGGCGGCAGCCATCCCAAGAGATGATGGTCGCACGACCACCGAACGACGGCCTCTCCCGCAAATCCTCTATGATGAAGGTTAGGGATCTGGCCCGGAACCTTGCGCATGGCTGCGTCGCCGTCGCGCGCCGTGTCACCGCGCGGGATATGAGCATGACCAATATCGGAACCAGGATTGCAAGGCTGCAGGTGCTCGGTGCCGCGCTGTTTTTTGCAGTCGCGGCGCTGGTCGTTGGCGGAATGCATCAGACCAGCCTGGCGATGCAGCAGAATGTTCAGGACATCCGCCGCGTCTCGTCGGTGATGGAAGTCGCGGATCTTATTTCCGAAAATCGTGTCGCCCAGGCATCGTTGCTGCTGGAGAACGGCGCGGCTGCCCGCGCATTGCTGGCCACGCGCAGCCGCGCGCTGACCGCCGAACTCTCGCGGTTATGTGGCCTGACGCCGCCCGGTCCGCTCAGACCGATGGTCGATAAGATGGAGAAGGACTGGGCGGCCTATCAAAAGACGCAACAGCGCATGGTCGCCGCGATCGGGGCTGGGCATGCTGCGGATGCGCTCGGCCTGTTCCGCCGCGAGCTGGAAGCCAAATATCTCGATTTCGACCGTCAGGCCGATGCTTTGGCCGATCAGTTTCGCGCCAATGCCGATCAATCCGGCCAGACCGCAACCGAGGCAGCGCATTTTGTCGCGGTGTTCGTCTTGTCGTTTTCGGCGATTGGTATCCTGGCGCGCTTCCTGATCCAGATCTTCATCCACCGTCGGGTGGTGCGGCCGCTGGTCGATATCACCAAGTCGCTGAGCGCGCTGGCGGCGGGCAAAACCGACGTCGTGCTGGTCGGCGGCGAACGCCGCGACGAGATCGGCGCGATGGTGCGGGCGCTGGATGTGTTCCGCGCCCAGGCCCGTTTGATCGAGGCGGAGCATGAGCGCACGCTTGAGGCACAAGCGCGCGCCGAGCGGTTGGCGCGGCACGACGCGTTGACGGGGCTGCCCAATCGCCGGTTCTTTACCGAGATGCTGGGCCGCGTCACCGCCAATGCGGACCATCCTGCCGCCGTGTTGATGATCGATCTCGATCGCTTCAAGCCGGTGAACGACGTTTATGGGCATGATGCCGGCGACGTCGTGCTCAGTGAACTCGCGCAACGTTTCATGGCCCATCGCGACCAACTGGGTACGGTTGCGCGCCTTGGCGGCGACGAATTTGCCGTGGTGTTCCCCTCTTCGACCGATCGCAGCCATGCCGCGCGCGTTGCCCAGTTGCTCAGCGTCATCATTTCCCGCCCGATCCAACTCGAAGATGCGGTGGTCGAGGTCGGCGCGGCGATCGGCATCGCGCTCTTCCCGCACGATGGCACCAGCCCGGCGGCGCTGCTGCGCGCGGCCGATCTTGCCATGTATCAAGCCAAGACGGGCGGCGACGGACGCTATCGATTCTTCGATCCGGCGATCGAAGACAATGTTCAGGCGCGCGCCATGATGCATGCCGATGTCCGGCGCGCGGTGAGCGCGGGCGAAATTGTGCCTTATTATCAGCCGCTAGTTGCGATCGATGGCGGACGGCTCGTCGGGTTCGAGGTGCTGGCGCGGTGGATTCATCCGCATTGCGGGGTCGTCATGCCCGACGTGTTCATTCCAGTAGCGGATGAAATCGGCGTGCTGACGGATTTGACCTATCGGCTGTTGGAACGGGTTTGCCGCGAGGTTCAGGAATGGCCGGAGACGCTGACCTTCTCGATCAACTTGGCACCAAGCCAATTGCGCGATCCGCAGATCGCATCGAAGCTGGTTGCTATCCTGGATCGCTATGGCATCGCGCCGCAGCGGATCGAGGTGGAAATCACCGAAAATGCCCTGATCACCGACTTTGGTACGACCAAGAAAGTGCTCAGTCGTCTGCAAAAGAACGGCATCCGCGTTGCGCTCGATGATTTCGGGACCGGCTATGCCAGTTTGAACCATCTGCGCGAATTCAAGTTCGACAAGATCAAGATCGACCGGTCATTCCTGCGCGGGCTCGACCACGGCAGCAAGAACGAGGGGATCGTGCGCGCCATGATCACACTCGGGAAAAGCCTTGATCTTGCGATCACTGCCGAGGGCATTGAAGAGATGAGCCAATGGGCACATCTGTCCGATTGGGGGTGCGATTTTGGCCAGGGCTATCTGTTCGGCAAGGGCATGCCCGCCGGCAAGGCCAAAGCCCTGATCGCGACCGGTGGGCGGGAACTGGGCGGGCTCGCACGGCCGTCGCTCCGCGCGGTGCCGATGCGCTCTTGACGGTTGCGATCGTGGATTCAGCTCGCGAAGATGGTGCGGAGGCGTTGCAGCAGGTCGCGCGCGCGTAGGGATTGCGCGCTGGCATCCTTGACGAAGCCGGTGATCGTTTCGGGCGCGGAGCCCGCCATCAGGGCGATTTGCGCGGCGGCCAGAAAATTGGTCATCGCGGTCATCGGTTGGTTCAGCTCATGCACCAGCAGTGCCGCGATATGCTCCGATCCAATCGCGTTCGCCTCCCCGTCGTCCAGATGCGCGGTTGGGGCACCGGTGCCAAGCCAGTCCGAAAGGGTCTGCAAGGAACAGGCAAATACCCGTTGCCCGTCGATCACCACTTCGCTGACGAGGCCCGCCACCGGAATGTCATAACCGTCGCGATGGCGCGCGATGAACACGCGACTTTGCGCGATCCGTTCGCCGTCCACGCTGGCGGCATAATCCGCAACGGTCTTATCGCAAATGTGATGATACAGTTGCGGTATCAAGTCGCTGATATTGCGGCCCGGGGCGATCCTGCCCTCAAGGCCGAACAACATCTCGGCATGTTGGTTGGACGACTGCAGAATGCCGCGATCGTCGACGATCATCATCGGAAACGGAACAATGGCCAAGATGGCGCGCGCGACCGCATGATCGTCATCCGCTGGCTTGTCCGATTCCCGCGCACCGTTCATCACCGTTCGCTCACAGCCCATGATGCCGGGCACCATACACCATATCGGAACGGTTATTGGGGCGAATAGTGGAGCGCCTGTCTGAAAAAGACGACACCGCACGGAGAGCCGCACGCAGTGTCACCGCTGCCGCCGCGGACTGAAGCTCCACCACAGTGCAGCTTGATCAATCCACCAGCCCGGCAGCAAACGCGATGCGCAGCGCATCGGGTAGCGACCGGACATGGAGCTTGGTCATCAAATTGGCGCGGTAAACCTCGACCGTGCGCGGGCTGATGTCGAGTTCGTGCGCGATCACTTTGTTGACCTTCCCCGCGATCAAACCCATCAAGACGTCGACCTCGCGTGGAGCAAGGCGCGCGATCGATTGTTGTGCGGCGAGGACACGCGCGGCGTCCGCCCCGACCTTTTGCAGGCGATCATAAGCGCGTTCGATGGTGTTGATCAGCGACCCGTGATCATACGGCTTTTCCAGAAAATCGATCGCGCCCGCTTTCATCGCCTCGACCGCCATGCTGATATTGCCATGCCCGGTGATGATGACGCAAATCAGCGGCAAATCGCGCGCGCTGATCGCCGTCAACACGTCCATCCCGGACGCGCCCGTCATGTGCACATCCAGCAGCACGACGCCGGGTTCGAGGGTTTGCGCCGCCGCCAGGAATTCGTCGCCCGAGCTGAAGGTGCGAATGATGAATTCGGAACGCATGTTGAGCAAGGATTGCAGCGACTTGCGCACTGGCTCATCGTCGTCCACGATATAAATCTGTTTCAACATACCTACCCCGCTGGTCGTGGCGAACTTGTTCTCTGAAACCCGTTCTTCGCAACAAGGAACGGCGGCGCACGGATCACATGGCGATCCGCGCGGTCGACGGAAGCAATTTCACCGCAATAAAAGCGAGTCGACCAAAGCGGTCTCTCTTGCACTGCAGCAATATTGTGCAAATGCACATCCGCGCCCGGGGCGTTGTCGCTGTTGTGACGTGTCCGATGGCGACATGAAAAACGTACAACAGATTCAAGCCGACAATTGCGCCGGTTAGATGTATGGATCGAGGATACTGCTCGTAAAACCACATTTCATCATTACACCTAAAAAAAGCACTTTCCATAACAAAAATGGATGATGAGATTGGGGAAAAAAGGGATTTACTTTGGCGACAAAGCTGCTCTCGGTCACGCACCGAGGCCTGCGTCCAGGCGTAACCAACGGGTCGCTCCCGTCATCGCACGCTATCGCGTGAGACGATAGCGACGCGCTCGCGCGCGACGGCCGCAGGCACGCGACAAGCTTTGGCCGGTCTTGAATTTCCACCCGACTGAGTTTGCGGATCGCCCGTTGGGCGCGAGGTAGCGCTCCAGCATCGCCCCGACGTCGATTTGTGCTTTGAGCCGTGCCGCCAAAAGCGCGGTGCCGCTGATCTTGCGCTGGACAAACAGCATGTCGGGCGGGGGGATGTGCCACGCGGCGCGATCGGCGGCGACCTCCATCCCTTGGTTGCGCAGCACTTCGACAAAGCCGCGGTCGCCAAAGTCGAACGGGCCGGTCCGCTGCATCTCGGCCACCACCACCGCGATCATCCGGTCAATCGAGTCGCGGTGGTGGGTGATCGCGCCCGCACCGACAAAGCCCGCGGCCAGCGCTGCCGCGCGGACCGAATCGGGATCGCCCGCCATCGCGGCGCGCAGCAGATCCAGATAGCCCGTTGAAATGGCCGCCGGAACCGGGCGCGCCGCGCCAAAGTCCAAGAGCACCAACCGACCCGTCGCCGGTTGATACCGATAATTGGCGAAATTCGGATCGGTCTGCATCACGCCAAACTCGAACAGCTCGCGCAGCACCAAGGCGATGAAGGCACCCATCACGCGATTGCGCGTGGCGGGTGGGGCATCGGCCAGGGTTTCGATCGGCTGGCCTTCGACAAAGTCCATCGCCAGCACGTGCTGCGTGGTGAAAGCGGGGTCGAGCGCGGGAACGACATAGTCGGCATCGGTGGCGAGCAGCGCGCCGAACAGCGTCATCTGTTCGCCTTCGCGCAAATAGTCCGCCTCTTCGCGCAGCTGGCTTTTGGCGACCGCGAGCAGCGGCGCGATGTCGAGATCGCGCGGCAGCAGGCCCGACACGCGCAGCAAGGTGGCGACATTGTCGACATCGGCATCGATGCTTTCGCGCACGCCGGGATATTGCACCTTGATCGCTAGGTCGCGGCCATCGCGGGTGCGCGCACGATGCACCTGCCCGATCGAGGCGGCTGCGATCGGTGTTACCTCGAAGCGGGCAAAGCGCGTCCGCCAGTCCTTGCCCCATTGCGTGGCGAGCACCTGCTGCAATTGCTGGGGCGGCATGCGGTGGGCGTTCTGGCGCAGCCGCGCCATGATGTCGGCCAATTCGGGCGGCAACATGTCGCCGGCATCCATCGAAATCATCTGCCCAAGCTTCATCGCTGCCCCGCGCAAATGCGACAGCCGGTCGGCGATGCGGCCGACATTGGCAGGGGTCAGCAGCATGTCGCGCATCTGCGGGCGTTCGCCCTCGGCCAGCCGCCGCGCGCCCTCGGCGATCATGCCGCCCGCGACTCCGCCCGCCAGCCGCCCGAACTGGCCCAATCGCGACAATCGACCGCTCGGCACCGCGCGCGCCTTTGCATCGCGCCGTCCGTCCGTGTTGTCGGTCATGCGGGCCACCGTGTCCTGGCGAGGCGCTGCAAACGCGGCCGTATGCGCAAGAAGGCTTGGTAGCCCCGTTCCAGCAGCCTCAACACCCATGGAGTGCGCGCAGCCAGCCCGAGCGGGCGCAGCACCGGGATGGCGCGCCACATCGCCGCGAAGGCGGCGGCCCCGCTCAGCATCGCCCCATCTTCGCAAGCGTGAAAGCGCGCCAACAGCGCGGCCCGGTCAATCGGGCAGACCGTGTCCTCGGCGGCGGCATCGATGAAGCGAATTGCGCCGCAGCGATCGAGCCGCCGCATTACTGCGATTTCCCGGGCGCAGAGGGGGCAGGCACCATCGTGCCAGACGATAAGCGTGGTCATGGGCACTATGTAGGGCGGCATCGTCGCCGTCGCACAGCATTCTTGAAATTATGATGGTCGGGAAGGGGTAGGGTGTTTGAGATGCGCCCGATTTTGGGAATGGTGCGCCCGACATAGCGAAGATGGGCACTGCAATCATTGGGAAATTTCGCTACCCTTGATAAGCGAGCGCGAAGTTAAGCGCGAGTAGACCAATCGGATCCAGCGGAACAGCTATCAGTGCGATAATCGCGATGATGAGGCGTATCGACATCGGTAGTTTTAATGCGCAGTTGATTCCTTGAAGTTACAGTGAAACCGCAGATGGCGACAGCCACGTATCCAATACCAAACGTCCGACGTTCATGACTATGCCCTCTGCGAGTCGCAACAGCGGCTACGCTCGGGCAACAGCAGATGAACGGCGATAGACACATCGGGAAGCTACAGATCACGAATTTAAACGAATGTTCTGCAAAATGACGCAAAAAAGCAGCCACTCATTAGGAGCGGCTGCTCTTTTTGTGCTGGATCAGAGATCGTCGCCCAAGGCGCCCTTGATCTTGCCCTTCAGTTCCTGGCCTTTGCCCTTCAGCTCCTGGGCAGCACCTTCGTCACGCTTCTTGGGGTCGGCGGATTTCTGTTTGGCCTTGCCAATAGCCTCGTTGACATTGCCCTTGATCTTGTCGGTCAGTTCACCCATCGGTCGTCTCCTCGTGGAACACGCTTAAACGAAGATATAGAATGCCTGTTCCGGCGGACCCAAGGCCCGCTGAGAATGGCGCTCCGCTGACAACTTATCAATCTGGTCGCGCTCCGGGCAGCGTTCCTCAGGGGCGCTTTCAACCAGCGATTGAAAACTCCTTTCAGGAAGATCCCCTCGGCGCCTGACAAATATCATGCGGTTTGCTGACGCCGTCGACCTGTCGAAAATGGTCGCGATTTGTTAACGCCTGAGCTATAGCGAGAGGTGGCTCACGGATTTCGTCCGTGAGCCGGGGCGTGGAAACCCCGAATCGAGAGCCGGCCGAGAGGTCGAGGTCGCAGGACCCATTCTGTGGCCGGGTGGCGGACGCGTATGTCCAGGCACCCGCTAAAGGCGTTCGCGCCTGTCTCGTTTCAGGTTTCCAACATCCGGTTCAGGGCCGGCATCCCCGTTTATCGAGGATGCCGCCGGCTGTCTGGACGACGCCGTCGCGGTCTTGGGGGCACGCGATGGGGGATTTTTCGAAAACTAAGCTGCAAATTCTGCTGGCCGGCGCGGGAGCTTTCGCTCTCAGCGCCTGCGGCGGCGGTGTAAACTCAGCCGGGTCGATTCCGGCGGCGGGTGGCGGTGGCCCGTCGATACCTGTACCGACGCCGACGCCGACGCCGACGCCGACGCCGACGCCTGCGCCAGCACCCAGTCCCACGCCCTCACCGACGCCAGTTCCAACTCCAACACCCGCGCCAACTCCCACGCCGACGCCGACGCCAATCCCGATACCTACTCCCACCCCGACTCCGACTCCGACGCCCTCGCCGCCGCCGACCTATTCGGCGCCCGTGCCGCCGCCCGCCGGTTACACCATCACGCCATCGAACCAGCAGCCGACCCGTTCCGCCAACGACACGGTCGAGTTCCGCCGCAACTATGGCGCGAACGAGTTCGTCAACGCGCTCTATGCGCTGGACCACGGTTTCTCGGGCCAGGGAGTGACCGTCGGCGTCATCGACGATGGCGTGAACACCTCGCTCTCGGCCTTCACCGGCCAGATCGACACCAGCCTGTCGAAGGACTTTGGCTACATCACGACTGGCGGGGTGCGCACCAAGCGCAACGAGCTCGGCAGCGTTGACGTCTCCACACATGGCACGCCGGTTGCCGCGATCATCGCGGCCCGTCGCGACGGTGACGGCACCATGGGCTACGCGCCGGATGCCCGCATCGCTGTGCTGCGCGTCGACGACTACAACACCGACACTGGTGAGAAGATGCTGACGCACGCCTACGAGGCCATGGGCTTCGCGGCGGACCACGGCATCAAGGTGCTGAACATGTCGCTGGTCAGCGGCGGTGATCCGAACTTTGGCACCGCACTGACCAACTACGCCACCAAGGCGAAGGGCCTCGTCGTCCAGTCCGCCGGCAATGGCGGTCCGACCGCAAGCGGCGGAAACCCTGCCGACTATTCGGTCGTCAACGGCACCAACGCGGATTCGATTATCTTCGTGGTCGCGTCGAACGGCGCGCTGCTGACCAGCCAGTTCGGTCTGGCAAGCTATTCGAACCAAGCTGGCTCGATGATGCTCCGCACGCTCACCGCGCCCGGTACCAACGTCACGACGCTGGTCGACGGTTCGGTCGGTAACTTCGGCGGCACGAGTTCGGCCGCGCCGGTGGTGGCGGGGATCGCCGCGGACATCCTGTCCAAGTGGCCGCAGCTGACCGGCCAACAGGCGGGGTCGATCCTGCTGAACACCGCGCGCGACATCGGTGCACCCGGTCCGGATCCCGTCTACGGGATGGGCATGGTCGATGCGGAGCGCGCGCTCTCGCCGATCAGCCCGACGCTGTCGAACGGCATGACGCAGTCGAGCATCGACACCTCCGTCATGGTCGTGCCGGGTCCCTTCAATATGACTCAGATGCAGGCGGTGCTGTCGAACGTCACCGTCCTCGACAGCTACGGACGCGACTATGCGGGATCGGTTGCCGGCATGGTCATCAAGCCGCAGGTGACCGACGGTCACTGGCTGCGTCGCCGGGTCAACCAGATGGCGCCGGGCGGCGGCACGAGCTTCGCGCTCGGCGGTCTCTCGGGCAGCTTCGGCTTCGCCACCGAGCAGTTCGCTGGCCGCCCGGGCGACGTGCGCTCGTTCGTCACGAACGGCCGCGTCGACTACATCGCCGGCGGCTACGGGGTGCGTGCAAGCTGGAACGGCTCGGACGACCTGCAATCGGACGTGATGGGTCTCGCACCCTTCGCGGACGGGGTGCTCGCCTATGTCCCGCAGGCTGGCAACAGCTTCGGGGTTGACCGCTACCTCGGTGACGGTTCGAAGGTCGGCGTGACGGTCGCCTTCGGACGCTACGCTGGCTCTTCGGCCAACGCCGCGACGCTCAACTGGTCGAAGGGCCACACCGAGGTGCGCGCTTCGCTGATCGACGAGCAGGGCACCCTGATGGGCATGCCGACCGGTTCGGGCGCGCTGCGCCTGGGCCGCGGCGCGACGACTGCGATGGTCGAGGCGCACCGAACGTTCGAGCTGGCCGATGACTGGACAATCGAAGGCTACGGCTCGCTCGGCATCACGCGCCTCAAGATCGACAGCGTGTCGTTGGTGACCGGCTCCACGCCGATCCTCAGCTCGCGTCTGGGAATCCAGGCGAGCGCACCGTTGTTCGGCGGCATGGCGAGCTTCGGCATCGCCCAGCCGCTGACGGTCGAGGCGGGTGCGGCCCGACTGACCTACGGCAACGGCTACGACCTCGCGTCGCAGTCGCTGACCTATGCGACAACGGACGCCAGCCTGGCGGGACAGCGACGCTTGATGCTGACGACCGGTTTCGCTCGCGGCGGGCCGCGCAGCAGCTTCCGTCTCGGCGTCGGACAGTATGTCGGCAACGGCTCGGTGCGCGCGCTCGGCAGCTACGCCTTTCGCTTTTAACCCAAAACGAGGAGAATGAAATGCGACGACTGGCTGGTATCCTGATGGTGGCGGTCGCTTCGGGCGGCGCGAGCGCGGCTCAAGCCCAAAACAACGTCTTGGCACAGCTGCTGAAGCGGGTGACGGGATCGAACAGCGCGGCGAGCCCCTCCCGACCTGAGGCCGCCACATCCGCCACCCCGACACCGGCGCAGATCGACACAGTCCGCAGGCGATTGTCGGTCGTCACCGCGACGCCGGCAATCCGCCAGGATCTCGTGGCGGCCGGCCCGCTCATCGAGACCACCATCGTGACGTTGGCCTGCGCGACCGATGCCACCGCGCTACGGGGCCTGAACAGTCGCCGGCTCACCCCGCGAAACTACGGCACACCCGACGACACGCTCAATTTCACCGCCATGGGTGGCATGCGTTATCATGACCGGACCGCCTGCGTGGACCTGAACCGCATCGGTGCGGTAACGAAGCCGGCACTTAATGCGCTGCAATTAACATTGAACTTCGTCTCGGCGTCGAGCGGCGAAGCCAAGGTCCAGATAGTCTCGTTCCGACGCGTCGGCGATGAATGGCTGCTCGACCGGCTGACCGATTTCGAGGTGTTGTGACGATGTAACCGGCGTATCTGGAGCGGATCCGTTCTTGCTCCAGATACGCCGATTTCACGTCACGCCGCCTCGACGCTTAGCCAAGGTGCCAATGTCGCCGCGTCATTCGCTGCCTTTGCAAATTTGGCCGCGAAGCGAGTGCGCCGATGCTCTTCTAGCGCGGCAATGTAGCCGCGCCCTTCGCGTAGTTCGATTGCACGTCGGAAGATACGGCACATCGTCCCACCGGCCGGCGTAGCTGAGGTTTTTCACGGCGAACGGTGGGCAAGTCATCTTGCCGGGAATGTCCACCGCCGCCAGCACTTCGGCGAGATGAATCGGTTTCATCTTCATGCCCGCGGTCTTGGCACGAGCGAGATCGAGATGGCACTCTTTGTGAAACCCGCCATGTGCAAGCCAGTCCCAGCCGCGAGGTAGCGTCAGGCATGCCGCATGCAGCCGCTGATGAAAATCGGGATGTCATGTGCGAGTCACATCCATGTGCATCGTTCGGCGTTGGCCGGCGCCTCGTTAAACACCTGCAAAATGCCAGTGAGCACGTCGGATTCGCTATGGTCCGGCATCGAGAGTGTGACGAACCGGCTGACGTCGATGCCGCCCTGCGGATCTTCGATCAGCACCATCATCGCGGCGGTCGCGATGGTCTGAAACACCCACGCGGGTGTTCTATCAGCGCCTCGACACCTTCGAGGACGCGGATGCATTTCCCCGTCGAAGGCGAATCATCCGTGCGATGATGGTGGTCGCCACTACGGCCGCCATCGCGATCAGTCCCAAACGACCTGTTGGAGATACGCTCCACTCAAGCAAAAGAAACAGGCTCGCCAGCACAACACATATCAACGGCAATAGTGGGTGTGCCGGTGCCATAAATCGCGACCACTTTGCACGACGACGTCCCACAAGCACTGCAAGTGCGACAAGCAACGGGCTGATCAGTTCTGCCGATAACACGATCAGCAGCGTCTTCTCAGACAAGAACAGCAGCAGTATGGCAGCGATCACCAACAGTGCCGTGGCGGCGATCGGCACATCATGGCGATTGAGGCGGGCGAGCGAGATCGCCAGTCGCGCGGGCCAGATGCCTCCCCGTCCAGTAGCAAAGACAAACCGCGACAGCGCGATCGTCATAGTCAACATGTTGGCGAAAATCGCCACGACGACGACAAGGCTCAATGAGAGCGCAAGTCCGGTTCCGGCGCGCTCGGCCACGAACGTCACAAGCGGCGAATCGCTGCCGATAGTGCTCGCGAGATCGGGAATAGCGAGGGTGACCAGAATCAATGGCACTGCGACCAGCAGCGCGCCAAGAAGCCCCGCCAGTGCCAGCGTGCCCCCGAACTGTCGTGGCCCTTGACTTGTCTCCTCACCCAGATAGCTACCCCACACGGCCCCGGAACAGGCAAAGGTGGCTGCGATCGTCGCAAACGCCAACGCGACATTTGTGACGGGGTGGATTGCGCCGGCTGCAACCAGCACCGGCGCTGCAACAATCTCGTGCAGCGGGCGCACAACGTGGGGCGCAGCCAATACGATGAGTGTACCGACCGCCAGCAGCTCGATCAGCAACAGCATCGATGCGATGAGAATGCCGCTCCGCAATCTCAGGCCCGCACCAATGCCCGCCGCGATCAACGCCGCCCCAGCAATCGGCAACGTGCCGGGCAGCGAGACGACTTCATTCAGGTAGCGCGCGAGGCCTTTGGCCGAGAACGCTAGATAGGCCGGAGCGGTCAACAAGGTGAGTGCGACCGTGATGTCGCTCGCCCACTGTCCGAGCAAGACGCGAAGCCCTGCGTAAACACCACCTGCGTGCGGCGCCGCCCCCGCGACTTCGGCGTAAAGCAATGCCGCCAGCACTGCGATGATCGAACCCGCGATTAACGCGGGCGCAGCGCCGGTCCCTACCAACTTCAGCAAGACCGAGCCGGTAATGAAGATCGATGCGACAGGGGACAGCGCCGAAAGCGTGAATCCGATTAACCCGAGTCGGCGAAGTCCCGTTGCGCCTTTGCGATCGTCGGCCGCCACTCGCTAGCCGTCCGCGCATGAAGGCAAGTCGAGCGCTATCAATGCGCGAATCAAATCCTGCTGTCGGCTGCATCCAGTCTTGTGAAACACCGATTTCAATTGATTGCGGATGGTGTGAATTGATACTGTATTCTGATCCGCTGTCGCCTGCAAGCTTGCTCCCGCCAAGAGGGATAGCGCGAGCCTTGCCTCGGCACCGGTCATGCCGAAGCGCTCGCGGAGTATGTCATGCGAAGTGGATTGAGTCGGACTACTCTTACTGACCGCAACGAGCAGGCAGCGGAATGTTGAAAATCCGGCCATGATGCGTTCGCTCATGCGCGAAATGGTTATGCTAAGATTGGAGTCTGGCCGAAGACCCTGCAGGAGCAACGGTTCGGGCGGCGGACCCGACCGGAATGCTGCTTGCAGCGCCATCTCGAGGGACGCGTTGGCCGCGGGAACGGTGGCGCGCAGTCGGCCATTTACTAGTCGAAATAATGGATTGTCCCGAATAATTGCTTCGGCGGCCGCCGTGCATCGAATTACTCTCAGATCGTCAGCAACGAAGAACAGCGCATGCGAGGAATCTTCGAGCAGGACGTCCAGCCGATCCAATTGGCTTTGCTGCAGAGCAACAAGACGCCGAACTCGTGAAGCACGAATGAGATGGGAGTGAAACGGCGCAATTGCCGCAATGTCGCGCGTCTCGAACTGACCTTTCCGCTTTGGCCGCCCTAACCCAATCGTGGTGAGCCATGGGCCTTCGAGCGATAGTCTCATTGTTAAATTATACGATGCCTCGATCGGAATCAGGAACTCGTTCATGTAAGCGCTTCGCTCGAAATCGTCGCGATCAATCCAGTCGTTGTCGCGCAAAATGCGCGGTGTCCAACCCGCCGAATAATCGAACAGGTTATCCACCAATAACAAAGGGTTGGCCTGAGTCCACCGAGTACGATAGACCTGCAGAGTGTCAGACGGGGTTCGCACGGACAAGCCGTCGCCATGCCCCTCGATGACATTGAGTTCCGTGATGTTGGCCGGATGGGCCCCGCAGCGATCTGCCAACTCGCTCAGCAATGGCGTCCATAGCCGATCGTCAAAAGGCGAATCGTAGATCAGGTCGATCAGTCGTTCGTCGCTTACCTCACCGGTTCCGCTAACCCTCATGGCCCACTCCCCGTGTCCGCCCGAATGTGAAGCGGAAGCAGTTAGAGGAGATTGTCAGCAGATCATAGCGCAAATGGGTCATGCGCCGCCCACGTAAACCCGCGAAGTGATCGCGGGAAGAATTCGGTTCAGCATTTGCAAGGGGTTTAGCATGTACGCGCAATTCAAATTGTCGGCCACAGTCGTTACGCTGGCCACAGCAGCGTCGATCGCGGTCGCTCCAGTGCTCGCGCAAAACGTCGCGTCAACGCCGACCACACAGGTCTCGCCAAAAGCCAAGCCAAAAACCAAACCGCACCACAAATCTCGCCTACATCTGAACACTGCCCTGCCTGCTGTCTTCGCTGCGGGAATTGCAGGTGGTGCAATTGCGCTCGCATCTCATTCCCCGACGAGAACGCCGACGCCAACCCCGACCCCGACACCGACGCCAACCCCGACACCGACGCCGGCTCCCACGCCGACGCCGACGCCGACCCCGACACCAACCCCGACACCAACCCCGACACCGACGCCGGCTCCCACGCCGACGCCAACCCCGACGCCGACTCCCACGCCGACGCCAACCCCGACGCCGACTCCCACGCCGACGCCAACCCCGCCGCCCACGACAACCACGTTCTCCGGGCCTCCCGCGCCCGGTACGGTTGGTACCACGGTGCCCACGACACCCGCTGCTGGGTACCAAACCGCTACCTCAGCCGGCTATAATTTCTCGGATGGCCAGCAACGTTACCCCAATCAAGTTGATCAGCCAGGTAATATTCCAGCCAGGCCAGCCCCTGCCGGTACGACGTTTGCGCTCACGCAATCAGCTCTCGCATTTTCCTCAAGTGGGCAGACACTCGACGCAAACGGCCATGCGCAGGGCGGCGCGGCGAGTTATGGTGCGGATGCCGCCACCAATGCGCAGGGCGCGACAATCTCGATTGTCTCGCCACAGCCCGGGCCGATCGAGAATTCGGTTCTCTCAATCAGCATCCCAAGCCTAGGCGTCAACCAGACTTACGACCTGACCAAGGCAGTTGATCCCAATGTGTCGTCTGGCTCGGTTCCGATCACAAGTGGAGCGAGCGCAGGAAAATATTTGGAGATAAGCATCTCCTCATTGGGCTGGCTGGCATCGGGCAGTTGGACTGTAACCAATGTTCCGACGGTCGCTACTAAAGACACAATCAATGCCTCCGGCAATGTCAGCGTGTTTATTATGGGGTATCAAACGCCGACATCGGCGATGCCGACGACGGGCAGCGCCATTTACCACGCAGGTAGCGCTGCGCAGCCGGTGGGTTTAGGTGCCTTCTTCAACGGCAATGGCGGGCCCTCAGCGGCCCTCGCGGGACAGATTGATATCACCGCCGACTTCGCCGGGGGAACCGTGAACGGCACCCTTACCAACACGGTGGCTGTATACGGAACCGGTACTTACAACAGCAACGGCGAGATCTTCGCAAAACTCCCCTGGAACAATGTTGCTATGACCGGTTCGATCTCGGGTAACACCATTTCCGGCACGTCATCCGTTACCAGCAACCCTGCCAACCTGACATCCATCGGCCCCGGGGCAACAGGCACGATTAAAGGCGGCTTCTACGGCCCAACTGCCGACCAAATCGGACTCATCTGGACTTTGAGTGACGGCAAAAGCGCGGCGCTGGGTACGATCACGACAATCAGCAAAAGCAACGTGATTGTATTGCCGTAAAGAGAATTGGCGGTGATTATTCGCCTCACCCACTGTTTTCGGTCGATTTTGTTCGTGACTGTAGGATGTTTTGCATTTTGTCTGCATGTTGGTGCACAGACGGTTGGCCAAAAGCCAACCGTCATACACCAAACCGTATCAGATAATGAGGCAGCGGCACTGCTGATGCAGCATGGTGATTTCGATGACGCCCGCAAAGTACTGCTGCGCGCGGAAAAGTCCGATCCGGACGAACCGCAAACGCAATTTTTGCTGGCGATGCTTGATCTACAAGACAAGGATTACCCGGCAGAAATTCGCAGGCTGCGTAGAATGCTGGTGCGCCATCCCAAGGCAGCGCGCGTGCGGTTGGAACTGGCGAGAGCATTCTTTCTTGCGCATGATTACGACAATGCGGAGCGCCAATTTCGTTTTGCGAGTGCCGGAAAATTGGAGCCGGGGATCCAGATAAATATCAACCGCTTTCTTGCCCGGATCAGACAGCTACGGAAATTCACCTATAACTTCTCAATTGCCTTTGCCCCGGACTCAAATTTGAATGCTGGCCCAGCAATTGATTCCGTCAATTTATACGGCTTACCGTTTCAATTGTCGCAAGCAGCGCAGAAGCACAGCGGGGTTGGCCTTGCGCTTGATGTAGGCGGGCAATGGGCACAACCGGTGACCGGCAAGATCAAGTTCTTGTTCGCCGGTCAGCTCCACCGTTCCCAATACGTCGACGGTGCATTCAACGATATGACATTGTCGACGAGCGCGGGCCCACGCATTGTTCTGCGGCGCTGGGATGTCAGCTTGCAAGGATTTGCCGCGCGGCGCTGGTATGGTGGCGCGGTCTATAGCGACACGCTCGGTGGAGGTATTGATGCCACCTACTACGTGAACGCTCGCTTTGGGCTTCAGTATGGCGCGTCGCGCCAGCACACCAACTATCCCCTGAACCCATTGCAAAGCGGTCTAGGAACAACGTTGTCACTGGGCGGCTTCTATACGCCAAACTCGAGCACGGTTATAAAGACATACATATCAGAAAGCCGCCAAACGGCCGCTATTGCAAGTTATGCAAATCGATCGAGTCTGGTCAGCTTTACAGCTTATCATGATTTTTCGGGCGGATTTTCTGCGTCTGTTCAGCCAAGTTACGCGCGCACAAAATACGATGCCCCATTGGCCGCCTTCGGAGTCGTGCGTAATGATCGATTGGTGGCGGCTCAGCTGGCAATCCTTAACAGGCGGATTGATTATTTTGGCTTCACGCCTCGAGTAATAGTCTCATATGCCAGTAACCGAAGCAATATTTCGCTTTACACTTTTAATCGCACACGTGTTGAAATGGGTTTGACGCGGGTATTTTAGGCATCTGTAGGGAGGTTATGTGGACTTAATCTGCTATCTATTCCCGAATTGGGCGCCCCGTATTCGGTCGGCTAATTCGCGCCGTGACTGGATGGACAATTCAGTTGAATCGTTTGCCTATCGCTGCCTGCCGCTGAGCATCGCGAATGCGCATGGCTGGGAGATTCTGAGCCCCTGCGGCTTTGAAGCAGTGTGGAATGGCGGCCCAAATCCGGATGACGTCGCCATTCGAGTCGATGAGGGAACAGCGCATCCGATTGTTCCGGTGGCCTTGTTTGGTCAAGCGACACTAACGTTTCATGTCGAAGGGATCATGCGGACACCCCCTGGTTGGAACCTGTGGGTCGGTGGGTGCCCGAATATCGCGAAAGACGGCATCGCCCCGTTAAGCGGAATTATCGAGACGGATTGGTCGCCTTATTCCTTTACAATGAACTGGCGGTTCACTCGTGCCAATCACCCGGTACGATTTGAGGAAAATGAGCCGTTCTGCTTCTTCTTCCCGGTTCAGCGGCAGTTGATCGAGGCGGTTCAGCCCCATTTCCAATCGATTGAGGCCGCGCCGGAACTCAAGGCGCAGTATCAGGAGTGGAGCCAGTCGCGCGACGCCTTTCAAGCCGATGTCGCTGCTCATCCTCCTTCAAAACCCTCCGATAAATGGCAGAAGCTCTATTATCGTGGCGTAGACGCTAACGGTGAAGCGCAGGTCGATGATCACAAATCCAAGTTGCGCATTGGCGACTTCGACTCGACGGCCGCCGCCGGTTACGCCTCCCCGAAATGCCCCGTCGCGCATTCGGCGCGAGGGCAACAAACTGCTGCCGCGCCCGCTCCCGATGCACCCACAGTCGCGCTGAGCAAATGTGATTGGATGATCCGCACCCAGGCGGAACTTCGTGGGTTGTCACCGGCCGCCAGCGGCATCTTCCGCAAAGAGGGCGTGACGGGGCAAATGTTCCTCGATGAATATTACGCACGCAATCATCCCGTTGTGCTGGCCAACGCGGTCGCGGAATGGCCAGCGCATAAGCTCTGGTCCCCGACCTATCTGCGCACAAAAATCGGCGATGCGCTGATCGAAGCGCAGGTCGGCCGCACATCCGACCCTCAGTTTGAGCGCTACAAAGACGCACACAAACAGACTCTTCCGTTCAGCGCATTCGTTGATCAGATCATGTGTTCTGGCGCCGGCAATGATTTATACGTCACTGCTTATAATTCTGCGTCCAATCGCGATGCACTTTCGATCCTCCACGACGACCTTGGCATGATCGAAGGCATAATCGATCCTCTCGCTGAAAATGCGCGTGGCATGATGTGGATCGGCCCTGCGGACACCTTCACGCCGCTCCATCATGACCTCACCAATAATCTTCTGCTCCAGATCACTGGGCGCAAGCGTGTGATCATGGCGGCACCGAGCGACACTTGGCGACTGTACAACGATCACCATGTCTTCAGCGAAATTATCGACCTCCAAAGATCAGATCTCGATTTTGAACGCTTCCCGCTGCTGCAAGGCGTCACATTGCATGAGATTATCCTGGAGCCTGGCGATGCACTCTTTCTGCCCGTCGGCTGGTGGCATCAGGTAACGGCGCTCGATTTCAGCGTTTCGATCACCCACACCAATTTCGTTTGGCCGAACGACGCGCATTCTACCTATCCGACTTAGCCGGCATCCAACTATATTTCTGAATTACGAAAATACGAACGGAGTAACAACTATGTATTTCTCTATAATACTTCGATCCGCATGTTTGGCAGGCCTGCTTTCTGCCACAACGGTGCAAGCGCAGAGTTATCGGAGTTGCGGTGGACGCCCCGATTTTGACGCGTGCATGGCGCGGATCACGACAGGCAACCAAAATCGCCTGGCGCAGGCGCAGCAGGCGACATTTGCACGCTATATGAAAATCTACGGTCCATGGGTGCGCAAACAATACGCTAAATATCGTGGACCACCCATGAGCTTCGAGCGCTTTGCCTATTTTGAAATGATGTCCGCCAACGGCACTAATGTGGCCGGCGGCCTGCAAGCCCAGCGAGATCAGTTTGCGGGCCAGCAGCGCGCGCAAAGAACGCGCGAGCAGGGATATTCCAGCTACCGACAGGGCATGTACGCCAACAGCGCTCGCATGGACCGTAGCGCGGAGCGCTTTGATCAGAATGTAGTGCGCGGCAATGTTGCGCAGATCGATCCAAATACCGGCGAAAAGCGCTGGCTGCCGAATAATGCCCCTGAAAATCGGCCGTTCCAGCAAGGCGGGCACACCTATGTGCAGCATCAAGGTGGTTTTTATCAGTGGAACGGCAATGGCTGGGCGCCGATGCGGCGGGGTCAGTAAAAACGATCGGAAAAGATCGCGGTGAAAACGATCCTCCGTTCGCTGATTTACAAATTAAGGGGCGCCGAGAATGCATTTATATTTTATGAAACCAGCAACTCGAGGCACGAATAATGCGGCAGCTTTGCCGTGTAGTAGTGATCTGGATTCAAATCGGACCAGAAAAGTCGGCGCAAAGCGGACCTTGCGCATAGTTCTACAGGCCTCCGGATCGATCGCGGCAATGCTGACGGCGAATGCCGCCCACGCGGATTGCTCCAACACCGCTCCTGCGACCGGGGCCAATGTTGCGTGCACCGGCGCGAGCACCACGGGCGTGATCGCGGCAAGCAGCGATCAGGTGACGCTCGATCTAGCGATCGGCGGGTCGATCGTGCCGGCGAGTGGCCCGTCGATCTGGCTCGGCAAGCAGACGCATGTCCATCTCGAAGCCAATACGACGACCGGCAACCCGGCGCTGCCGAACAATTCGGCGCTGCTTCTGGGCGACGGTTCTACCGTCATCGTCGACGGCCTGATACAGAGTCAGGGCGGCATCACCGGCCCTACCCAGGGCGGCAATGCCACCGGTCTGGCCGGCGCGACGGTGACGGTCGGCCAGACCGGCGCCATCACCACCAACGGCACCGCCAACAACCGGGCGATCGATGGTCGTGCTGGCGGCAATGTCTATGTCATCGACGGCAGGATCAGCGCGACCGGGACCAGCGGCCAAGGCATCTCGGTCGGCAATGGCGACATGCTGACGATCGGCGCCACCGGATCGATCGGGACGCTGTCGGGCGACACGTCCAACCCGATCGACGGCTTCGGCAAGACCGGCGTCACTGTCGTGACCGCAGCCGGCTCGTCGATCAGCCTCCACGGCATCGGCCGGGCAATCCAGCTCGGCGCCAACGCCAACGTCACGATCGGTGGCGCGATCACGTCTCTCGGCGACACCGCGATCACCAATTCGTCCGGGGGCGTCGCCGTCGAGGTCGGCGTCAATTCGACCGTGCACCTGCTGTCGACCGGCAGCATCACGACAGGCAACACATCGGCACTCGGCAATGGCGGCAGTGGCGCCACCGGCATCAGCACCTATTCGACGACCGGCACGAGCCATTCGACGATCATCGTCGATGGCACGATCAGCACGCAGAAGGCGACGGGCATCCTGGCCGGCGTCGGCGACAGCATCACGATCGGCGCGACGGGGAAGGTCACCAGCCGGGGCGCTTCGCGTGCGATCTTCGTCAATGCCTATTCGGCTGTCGGCAACGATACGGTGACGATCGACATTGCCGGACGCGTCGAAGCGTTGGGAACCTCGAACGCACTCTATATTTCGGGGAGCCGAGCCTCCGGGCAAACGGTGAAAACGCCGGTGCATGCGAACGTCACGATCGAGCAAGGCGGCTCGTTGTTCAGCCAGAGCGGGGTCACCTATGGTCAGGATCCCGGCAGCAGCGTCTATCCCGAAGTCATCGACAACCTGGTGGTCGCCGGCACCATCCAGCGCGGCACGCCAGGGGTCGCGATCAATCTTGGCGATGGCGCGGACACGATCACGCTTCTCCCGACCTTTGTGATTGGCGGCTCGATCGATGGCGGCATCAATAGCGGCGGTCCCTCCGTGATCGACACCTTCGCACTCGACGGTGCAGCCGGTACGGCGGGTGTCTTTGATTTCGGCGTCAACGCATTGGCCAATTTCGGGGCCGCCCGAAAACAGGGAGCCGGAGTCTGGGCTCTCAACGGCGTGTCCGGCGCAGGCTTGACCGGCACCTTTTCCGTCAACGCAGGCACATTGCTGGTCAACGGCACGCTAAGCAATGCCAGCGTGGCGGTCGCCTCGGGTGGCTCCCTGGGCGGGGCTGGTCAGATCGTCAACGCGGTCTCGATTGCCGATGGTGCCACGCTTGTTGGAATGACCGGCCAGACACTGACAATGGGGCAACTCACCTTGTCCGGCGGGTCGATCGTCAATGCGACGCTCGGTGCGCCGGGCGGCGCCGGCTTGTTCAACGTGGGCGGCAACCTCACGCTCGACGGAACCCTCAACGTCACCGGTGCCGGCGGCTTCGGCGCGGGCGTGTACCGACTGTTCGATTATGGCGGTACGCTGACCGACAATGGCCTCGCGATCGGCAGCGTGCCGATGGGCACCAATATAGCCGATTTGACCGTGCAGACCTCGGTCGCCAACCAGATCAACGTGGTGGTCACCAGCGGGCCGGGGCCGATCCAGTTCTGGAACGGCGCCACGACCGCACCAACCGGCACGATCGTCGGCGGATCGGGCACATGGAGCGCAGGGCCGACCGCCAACTGGACCAATGCCGCGGGCGCACGCTCGGATCGCTGGCTGGGCAATTTCGCGGTGTTCCAGGGCGGCCGCGGCGCCGCGAACGGGACCGTGACGATCGACGACAGCCTGGGCGCGGTATCGGCCAAGGGCGTGCAGTTTATCGGCACAGGCTGGACGGTCGCGGGCGACGCGCTGACGCTGGCCGGCGATGGCGGGGCGACCACCATCCGGGTCGGCGATGGCTCAGCGGCGGGCGCTGGCGACAGCGGGACGGTCGGCGCGACACTGACCGGCGCCAGCCGGCTGGTGAAGGACGATCTCGGGACGCTCATTCTCACCGGTACAAACACCTATAGCGGCGGCACCACGATCAACGCCGGCACCCTGCAATTGGGCAATGGCGGCACGACCGGCACGGTGACCGGTGACATAGTCGACAATGGCACACTGGCTTTTTCGCGCAGCGACGCGGTGACCTTCGGCGCGGCGATCGGCGGCACCGGCCTGGTGCGCAAGCTCGGCAGCAACATGCTGACCCTCGCCGGCGATTCGAGCGCCTTTACCGGCGAGACGCGGATCGAGGCAGGCACGCTGTCGGTCGGGGGACGGCTTGGCGGCTTGCTGACCATCGCGTCGGGCGGGCGGCTGCAGGGCACCGGCACGGTCGGCTCCGTCACGGTCGCCTCCGGCGCGACGATCGCCCCGGGCAATTCGATCGGCACGCTCAACACCGGCGCGATCACCTTTGGCGCGGGATCGATCTACGAGGTAGAGGTCGATGCGGCGGGAAACGGTGACCGTATCGCGTCGAGCGGCGTCGCGACGATCAACGGCGGTACCGTGCGGGTGCTGGCTGGCGCTGGCAATTATGCGCGCGGCACCAACTACACGATCCTGACCGCGAGCGGCGGCGTGACGGGCAGCGGCTTTTCGGGCGTCACCAGCAACCTCGCCTTCCTCACACCGACCCTGACACAGGGCGCCAACAGCGTGATCCTCACATTGACCCGCAACGACATCGACTTTGCCGCGATCGGGGGCAGTTTCAATGAACGTTCGTCGGGGCATGCGCTCGACGCGATCGGCAGCGGGACGATCTACAATGCTGTAGTCCAACTCGACGCGCCGACGGCGCGCGCCGCGTTCGATGCGCTGTCGGGCGAGGTGCACGCGTCGGTCCGCACCGCGATGATCGAGAACAGCCGGCTGCCACGCGAAGCGGTACTGCGCGCCCTGGCGGCCGATGGCACGGACGGAGCGCGCTCCTGGGCGCAGGGTTACGGCAATTGGGGCCGCAGCAATGGCGACGGCAACGCCGCACGGTTGGATCGCGACGCGGCTGGTTTCGTCATCGGCCTGGATGCGGCGCTTGGTGCGAACTGGCGGTTGGGCGTGGCGGGCGGCTATACGCGCACCGACCTGCGCATTCCCGCCCGCGCCAGCGCGGCCAATGCCGATCAGGTGCAGGTGCTGGCCTATGCCGGCGCGGCCTATGGGCCGGTGCGGATCCGGATCGGTGGCGGTTATGCCCATGCCGCTATCGCTACCGCGCGCTCCGCCGGTTTCCCCGGCTTCAGCGACAGCCCGAGCGCCAGCTATGACGGATCCGTCGTGCAGGGCTTTGGCGAGCTCGCTTATGATCTGAACGCTGGGCGCGGCAGTATCGAGCCGTTCGCCGGCGTGAATGCCGCGAACGCGCGCACCGGCGGCTTCACCGAACGGGGCGGCGCGGCGGCGCTGACCGGCGACAGGGCAAGCGAGACGATCGTGCAATCGGTGGTCGGCCTGCGCGCGTCCACGGCGGCAACCGCGCCGGTGTCCTTCAATGCGCTCATCGCGTGGACGCACGATTATGGCAATCTCACACCGCAATCGATGCTGCGTTTTGCAGGTCAGGCCTCGTTCCCGATCGCCGGAACGCCGCTCGCGCGCGACGGCGCGTCCGTCGATCTCGGCCTGACGTGGCACGTCACCACGCGCCTGTCGCTCGCGGCGACCTATTCAGGCGTATTCGGCGATGGCGTGCGCGATCACGCCGCGAAGGGCGGGCTGCAACTCACGTTTTAACGGTGACGAAACAGGGGAAAAGCAATGAAGTTCGACGACATCAAGACCCGCTGGCAGGGCTATAGCGCCCGTAAGAAATGGACCATTGCCGGGATCGGCGCGGTGCTGTGCATCGCGGCGGCGGGCGGCGATCGCAATCAACGTGACGGCGGCCGTAGCGACGCGACAGGCTATGCCGCGGCCGGCGGCGCGCCCGGTTATCGACAGCAACCGGGTTATGCCGGGCAGGGTCAGGATGGTCCGGGCGATGGTAGCCCGGCCTATGTCGGCGGCGGTGCGCCGGCCAGCGGCTCGGCGTCTGCCGGTGGCTCGGTCGACATCATGTCGGGCTGGCAGCACAATCAGGAGGTGCAGGACCGCGCGGCGCGCGCCTTCGACCAGAATATCCGCGACGAGTCGACGATCCGCTCGAACACGGACGGCCAGGTTTACAGCGGCGTGTCCAACCCGGTTGCCGATGGCGCGGTAGAAAGCGGCGCCGCCGTTCAGGTGCCGACCGCGGAATTGCCGACGACAACCACGACCAGCGAGCCCGAACAATGACCCGCCGGCGCACGCTGTGAACGTCGCAGATTTGCAACCGGCGGCCGACATTGCGACGCCGATCGCGGCGACGGTCGCGACATGGGTCGGCTTTGCCATGATGTGCCTCGGTCTGTTCATGGCGATCCTCGACATGCAGATCGTCGCCACCTCGCTGCCGACGATCCGCGGCGCGCTCGGCATCAAGCCCGAGGCGATGAGCTGGGTGCAGACCGCCTATATCATCGCCGAGGTCATCACGATCCCGATCACCGGTTATCTGACCCGCGCCTGGACGATGCGCGGGCTGTTCGTCGTCGGCATCTCGGTGTTCACGATCGCGTCGATCGGCTGCGCGGCGAGCAACGGCTTCATCGCGTTGATAATGTGGCGGGTGGTGCAGGGCTTTGCTGCGGGCACGTTGATCCCGGCAGTGTTCTCCGCTGTCTTCCTGCTGTTTCCGCCGCGCGTCGAGGCGCTCGCCACCTCGATCGCCGGCATCCTGGCGGTACTCGCGCCGACGGTCGGGCCGATCGTCGGGGGTGAGATCACGCACGGCCTTTCCTGGCACTGGCTGTTTCTCGTCAATGTCTTGCCCGGCGTGCTCGCTTGTGCCGGCGGCGCGCTGTTCCTGCCGCGCGGGCGGGCGCAACATGGTTTGATCCGCCACATCGATATCACCGGCCTGCTGTGGCTGTCGGTCGCATTGGCCACACTCGTCATCGGACTGAAGCAGGCGCCGGACCTGGGCTGGGCGTCGCAAATCGTGCTCGGGCTGTTCGCCGCGGCCATTTTGACCGGGTGCCTGTTCTTCCGCCGCGCGCTCGATCGCCCCAATCCGGTAGCGTCGGTACGGGTTCTGGCGGATGCGCGCGTGGCGGTCGGCTGCACGCTCAACTTCGCGCTCGGCTTCGGCTTTTTCGGGGCGACCTATCTGATGCCGGTGTTCCTCGCGCTGGTGCGCGATCACGACGCGCTGGAGATCGGCCGCATCATGCTTGTCACCGGTCTTGCACAACTCGCCGCGGCACCGGTCGTGGTCGTGCTGGAAAAGCGCATGGATGCGCGCCTGCTCAGCGCCTTCGGTTTCGCGCTGTTCGCGATCGGGCTGGCAATGAGCGGTTTCGAAACGCGCGAGACCGATTATGACGCGATGTTCCTCCCGCAGATCATACGCGGCATCGCCATCATGTTCTGCCTTGTGCCGCCGACGCGGATCGCACTCGGCCATCTCGCGCTGGCCGACATTCCCAATGCCAGCGGGCTGTTCAACGTCGCGCGCAATCTCGGCGGCGCGATCGGCCTGGCTTTGGTCGATTCCGTCATTTACGGTCGAGCGCCGGGTTGGGGCGAGACGATCAAGAACCGCTTGCTGGCCGGCGACGTGCCAACGGCGCGCGCGGTCGGTATCCCGATCGATGCGTTTCTAGCCGCGCGCGGCCAGCCGATCGACGACGAGACGCGTGAATTGCTCGCACCGATGGTCGAGAAGCTCGCGCTGACGCACGCCATCAACGAGGCATGGCTGGTGCTGGCAGCGATCACGCTGGTGGCCATCGTCTCGCTTGCGTGGCTGCTGCGCCGGCGCGTCGAATCCTCGGAGAGAGCGGTCTTGGGAAAGGAGTTTTCGGACGTATGAACCAGAGGCGATCAATCCGCGGTAGCGATGGCCTGAACGCATTTTGGGTGAGCGCGACTCTCCTGCTGGCATCTACACCGGGCCATGCCGAAGACATCGGCCGCAAGGCCTGTTTCGCGGATGCCAAGCTGCTGTGCCCCGCGGCGGTTCACGCGTTCAACCGGAAAGCGGCAGAGGCGTGCCTGTTCGAGAAAATCGCGCAGACGACGCCGCACTGCCGTGACACGATATTGCTCATCCACGAGCAACGACTCCGGAAAAACTCGAAACCCAACAACCGCTGACAGCGGTGGGAACTGGGGAGACTTGTCAGAACAATCTGGCAGGCGGCGTCGGCTGGTGATAACAGCGCGAATGAACCGCAAATCGAGAGCAAAGTCACCTAAATCGTATGATCGTGCTCTCAGGGCGGCCCACCCGGAGCTAAGCTGAAGACGAAGGTTGCTCCGGATAGGCCGGAGCCGAGCCCCAAGCTCAAACCAGGTGAACCATGCAGGAGAATAGCGAGTTTTCCGCAGGACTAGATACGCAGGAAAGTTCGCCGCGTGTTACAACGCCACTGTTGGCCAGTTAGTTCAATATAAGGAGAAACTATTAGAAAGGACGGCCGAGCACATTAATCATGAAAATCATGCTGATTGGTCGCCACAGTATTCGCGCTATTTCTATCATTACAACGGCAGCCTGTCGGAGAATCCGTCAACGAAGGGATTTTCTCGAAATTATTTCTGCGAAGTAGGCCGCCTACGTTTTCAGCGGGTGGCAATCTTGATGGTGCATCGTACCGGGCGCTTGACGTTGATGGCGGCCTGTTCGCAGGCCTCGATAGCCTCGCGATTATCGCGTATATCTCGGCGGCCTCCTCGATGGCCTACCAAGCGCTCGGGCTGTCCGCGCGCATGATCCGGGTTCCCGCTTCCCAACGAGTCAGCTCGCCGACTATATGCTGCGCCATGCGCTCGGGCATTTGCCAGTCCTCGGCAGCGTACCCGCGTCCACTTCGCCGGGCAGGACGATCACGTCGTGACAAGTGGCGCCGGCGATCGAACGCGTGGGCGATTTTGCGGTTTTTTGGGGCGCCGTTCGACGATGCGAGGACTATGCCGCGCTGCGTAAGGCTGAAAGCGTGGGACGGCCCGCCGGATCGCCGGCGTATCTCGCCGATATGGCAGCAAGAAAAAATGGAACAGACGCTCGCTCCGCGCAAGTGCGGGCCGAAGAGGGACTAGCTGCGATTCGTCACCCGCGCTAGAGCGAGGCGCCGGCATAAGGACCTAGGCGCCAGGTATCGCGGTCGGCGGCGGTGGCGTTGGGGAATAGATGAATATCTGAGCGGCGTATCTGGAGCCGTTTCAATCTCGCCCCAGATACGCCCATCTCACGTCATGCTGCCTCGTCGTTCAACCACGGCGCCAGGACGGCGGCATCGTTGGCCGCCTGCGTAAGTTGCGCAGCGAAGCGCGCATCACGCCGTGCCTGCAACGCCGCGACATAGCCGCGATCCGGTTTCAGTTCACAGATCTGCCGCAGCAGCCGGTCCTCGGCCGCATCGGCCTCGGCCCGGTCGTCGAACAGCCGACGCCAACGGATCAGCAGGCAGGCGCCGGTGATGACGTCGCCTTCGCAGATCTCGGCGACCAGATCCCAGCGGCCCTGATCGATCAGTTTGGTGACCATGAATGGCGCGGCGGTGATCTTGGCGGGGATGTCGAGCGCAGCGGCATATTCGGCTTGATGGATCGGCTTCATCTTGAACCCGCCCGTCAGGACACGTGCGAAATCGACGTGGTGGACCCGCCCGTCACCGCCGAACGCCATCCACCGCCAGTCATGCGGAAGGGTCATCTTGTGACGGAGAACCGCGCATAGCAGCAGCGGAAGATCGTGCATGGCGCCGCCCCAGGTGACGAGTTCGGTGTTCTTGGGGGCGTCGGCGAATGCTTGAACCAAGCCCGCAATCACGCCGCGTTCGTCGCAATCCGGCGCCGAGAAGGTCTCGAACGTAGCAATCTCCACGTTGCCGTCAGGGTGGTCGACGAGCCGCATCACCGACGCCGTGACGACCGTCTGAAACGGCCATCGCGGCGTCTTGAGCGGGTCTTCGTGCCGCTGATAGCCGCGCCGGCTGGTCTGCTCGTCCGTGCCGGGCGACCAGCGTTCCATCGCTTGGTAACGGCGGTGGCCGGTATCGTCGAGCACGGCGGATTCCAGGTCGATGATGATGTAACTGCGGGGGCCGCGCGGTTCGGTTGGGAAATCGATCTTCATGGCAATTCTCCAGGGTGGTGGTGACAGCTCAGCCGAAGCGGACCACGGTTTCGGCCGGCGCTTCCGGCTCGATCGATGCGCCGGGTTTCACGAAGCGGTTGGTCTTGAGCATCTCGCTGCCCAAGGTCGCTGCCGTGGCCTTGATCCGTTTCATCGCCAGCTTGCGGCCCGTCCCGATGTTCTTCGGCTTGCCGGGCATGCGCACGAGGGTTCCGCGCCGATCGATGGCGAAGAGCTCGTCGCTCCGGGTGCTGACCAGCACGAGTGGCGCCTCGTCGTTGGCGGCGTAGGCAACCAGCCTGTCGACGATGTCGACGCTGAGCATTTCGCGATACGCGACGGTGAAGCCCACAGGCGCGGTCGCCTTGCTGCTTGCCCAGCCCGAGTAGATGACGTCCTTGCCGAGCATCTGCGCGATGCGCGCGATTTCCGTTCCGTTCTCGAAGTCCATCGGCCGGCCCGAACAGAACGAGATGCAGTCGTTGGCCGGTTTGAACGCCGGCCAGCCCATTTCCTTCCGGAGCGCGAGCATCATGTTCTGGTGGTGAAGCAGCATTTCCATTGGTCATTTCCTCTTGGTGACGGCCTGCAGGCCGGAGCACTTTTCCCGTTTCCACGGTGCCCAACCGTGACTTCACGATCTTCCCTTCAGTTGAGTGTCCGCGGCACGTGCCGTACGGACACCGCCACCAGCGTCTCGATCGCGCGGCGCAGGCGGCGGACCGAACGCGTGTTGCGGAACAGGCGCAGCAGCATCGTTTCCGCGGTCGCCTCGAGCCGGGGTAGCGCGGCCGGCGGCAGCCCGAGGTCACGGGCAACTTCGCGCCAAAGGGTGGCGAGGACCGCCTCGGCATGCTCCGGGCCGGGCCCGCTCACCTCGACCACCTGCACCCGCGACAGCAACGGCGCCGGCAGGGCGTCGATGCGGTTCGCTGTCAGCACCCAGTTGACGTGGCTGAGGTCGATTTCAGCGGCGAGACAGCCATCGAAGTACCGTGCCGCCGTCGATCGCTCGAGCATGCCAAGCAATGTGGCGACAGGATCGCCCATATCGCCGGTGCAGGCCTTTTCGACCTCGTCGATAATAACGACCGGGTTGGCAGTGTTCGTGCGCAGCATCGCCATCGCCGGAAAGCACGGCTGCTGGTGCCGAAACCCACGCGGGTTGCCCGCCAGCTCGGCGTTGCTGTTGACGCCGGCGAACGACAGCACGGCGTCACCGCAGCCGGACAGCGCTCCAAGTCGCCGCGCCAGATGCGTCTTGCCGGCACCGGGCGGCCCGACCAGCAGCATCGGTCGCAACGACAACCACGGGCGTCCCGTCCACAGGCTCATCGCCGCCTGATCGGCGATGCGGTCGATCGCCGCCCCCATCCACGGTGCTTCCGCGCGCAGGGTCGCGGCGATGCGGGGCTCGCCACGGTGCCGAACGGGCGTCAGTACCGAGCTGCCCGCCAACGGCTTGAGCGTGGTCAGCTGTTCATAGAGCGCGCCGATCGATGCGATCCACTCGTTGGTCTCGTTGCCGTCCGACGGGATCGAGCGGCACGGGCGGACGTGCGGCTTGCCATCCACCACCTGCATCACAGCCGCACCTGTGCGTCCGGAGTTGCCAGCCAGGCCTCGGTCATGGCGGTCAGCGTCTCGGTATCTTCGCGGCTGGCCAGCCACAGCTGCCAGATTGCCTTGACTCGTGCTGCGAGATGCTCGCGGATCGCGCCGTGATTGCCGGTGCGGTGCGCTTCGGCGAGATCGGCCCGTGTCATCGGCACGAACTTCAGGTCGGCGCCGTGCGCGACTGCGTCGAAGGAGGTGGCGTTCGTGTGGCCGTAGGCCTCGGCGACATCGATCACCTCACCGGTGAACACGAGGTCGAGTTCGCGCAGCATCCTGGCCGACGCGAGTGCGTCGCGCGCGGTCTCGGCCGCGGCGATGAGCGAGGGCACGACGATGTCTTCCGCACGCCACAGCAACAATCGCCCCGGCGGGATATGGAAGCTGTCGGCCAACCACGAGATCGTCTCGACCGGGTCGTCGGTGACGGTGGTGCTGTGGGCCGCGAGGTCGAACCCCGCGCTGCCGAAGCGATAGCGAAAGGTCAGGGTCGCCGCGCCGACCAGCAGCGTGCGCGCGGGACGGTCGCCGAGAGCCGGCTGATGGATCCAGGATGTGGCGAGAATAACGGTATCGGTGGTCATGAATATTCCTCGAAATGAAAGCGGCCCGGTCACCTGAGAGGATAACCGGGCCGGCAGGGCGTTGATGGTGGTGACAGGATCAGGAGGTGGCGAAGGCGCGCTCATCCTCTTCTCTGCGCAGCCGGGCGGTGACGCGCTTCAGCGCGGCGCCGATATCGGCCTTCATTGCGCGCGGGCGACACCAGCGCATCAGCGAGCAATCGACGAAGGCGTGCAGATGCTGCAGGCCCGGCGTCGCCTCGATATGCCGGGCAAGGGCTGCCATGGGACGCGTGATCGCCGCTTCGTCGGCCGATCGCGCTGCACCCCACGCCAGATACAGGCACAATGTCGCGACCGAATCCTCCATGACATATCGGCGGATGCGTTCGTGTTCGCCTGCTTCCCACAGCGCGCCAACGTCACTGCCCGCGACATCGGTTTTTACGGGGATACCCACTTCGTCGCAAATCGAAGCCAGCCCGACCTTGCGGCCATGGCTGGCATAGAGGTCCGCGAGGTCGGCGTGCTCGCCGCCGAAGCGGTTAGCGGCAGCGTGATCGGCCAGCGCCTTTAGGCCCCACAGACGTTGGCGTTGGGCAGCGAGACGAAGAACGAGCGCATCGAACTGGCGCCCGTTATACGAGGTCACGACCTCAGCTGCGGCCATGCGCCGGTCCGCCTCGCTGATCATTGTCGCCTCGTCGCACTCTCCGGGGATCAGAACCATCGCGTCGATGGCGAACGTCCAGCTACCGCGGGATAGCCTGGCGTCCGCAAAGCCGATGGCGACTGGCTGGTGGGTGGGCCATGGCGGAAACGATCCATCCTCGACCTGCGGGGCGATGGTTTCGATATCGTAGGCCAGGATCGAGCCGGGGACGCGCACATCATCCGGCCGCCGCGTTGAACCGCGCATATTGCACCTCGTTGGTTGGAAGCGGGCAGCAGCCCGCGGGCTTGATCAGGGTGCGCGGACGGTCCGGCGCACCAGCACCTTTTTTCCATCCTTCACCCTGATCGACAGGACTGATCCTCAGTCCGTTTTCCACGACGAGCTCAAAGTGATGTCATCCGCGAGCGCAGTCGAGGCGATAGCCAGATGTTAAATCTCGGCGCGTATGCGGGCTTTCATGACCGCCGACGATCGCGACCTGCTGGAACAGAACCAACACCTTCAGGGGCCCACGCTGCTTGGGGCGCCGATCCTGCTCGGCGCAATGAAGCGAATCCCGGTCTGCGCGGTGTGTCCGTCGGCCCGCTGGTACCGAATAGCGGACAAGGCCGGCGCCGAACGGCTCGAATGCTTTTGCACCGAGTTCCGCGGGGTGATGTACGGCGTCAAGGAAGAGGCCGTAATGTCCTGCGATGCGCGGACTGACGCCCTGGATCGCCGGCAGCCGGACGGTGCCAGCGCCGGCTGATCTCAATCACCAAATCCTCGGTCCGGAAGAGGTGGCCGGTGGCGCACCACGTCTGATCGATCTGCATTCTGCGACACGCCCGGACGATCGATCTGCTGACCGGGGCGGGGCATGCCACGGCCATCGGATCGCTCGTTCGCATCCCACGCCGCCATGGCACGATCCCGGCTCGCTCGCGCCTGCCGCCAGGCACTACCGGGAGCATCTTTCGCCTCCGGCACGGCAACCTCGGCGACAACCCCGGGTCTTGCCCCAGCAAGGCGGCTGAGCGCCGCGTTGAATGTGCGGTCGTTGCGCCATGCCGTCACGAGCTGACGGATATCGGCGGGCGCGCCCGCATCAAGCGCCCAATGCTCGCCGTCGCGGCGCAAGTGATCCGGCGATGCCGAGATATAGGCATGGATCCGCGACAGCTCGCCGTTTTGAACCTGCGCGAGTTGTTCAAGCTGGTCCTGCATATGGGCAGCTGCAACGTCATCGTCCGACAAGCCGAAGCGCAGAAGAAGGGCTGCATCGACCGTTCGCAGGCCCTGCTTCTCGGCGAGGTAATGACGCTCAGTCCTGATCGCCAGCAGCAGACGATCGACCGCCTGGCGCTGGTCGGTTGCCGCGCTGATCTCGCGTTCCCTGCGTACGGTTTCATCGCGCTCGCGCTGGCGGCGTTCGTCATCAAGACGTGTCGCGTTATTGGCGCGGTCGATCACGCGATCGATGAAATCGAGATTGGCCAATATGGGCAGTGCCCCGATCGACACTTGCATCCCTATCGAAGCCGGTTGGATCGATCGGCTCGGCACCGGTCCGGTCGGTATATCATGGATCGATCTCGACACCATGACCGCTGTGACCATCGATAATTTGGGAACGATCGCCCTTGCGGTGTCTGGCGGCATGATGGCGATATGCTCGGTCTGCGCCGTGCGAAGCGGGCCGGCGAGCGGCGATGCGGGCAACGATGGAATGGCCGCCCGGGGCGGTGCGGACGGCAAGTTTGCCGACTCCAACTTGTGCATAGTTGCAAGCGGGAGTGCCGGAATTCGCAAATTTGCGATTTCGAGGCGCGCGGGGCGCGCAAGCCGTTGCGGCGGCGTCGCAGATGCGATCGTGACGGAAGAGCGGCGGGGCACTTTCCGCCCCGTCTCGACGATCGATCCGATGACCTTCGCGGGCTCGATCCTGCCCTGCTGAATTACCGCCGGCACGATGATAGACGCGGACGACAGTCGCGGCAGCGCGCCGAACGCCGGCACAGGCAGCGCCATCGTAGCGGCGACCACCCGCTCCGGAATCCGCATCGGCACCGTCGGCGTCCGGGCGAAGCGGGCGATGACAGAGCGCGCGACATACTGCGCTTTCGCGACCGCCTCGTCGGCATGGCGCAGCTCGTCGTCGATCACCGCCGCCTTCGAGCGCATGACGCGCTCATGGTTCTCCTCGTTCTGTTCGACACGCTCGCCGCTGCGCGCGCGGTTGGTGCCGGCTCCGCCGAGATGGACCTGCGGTTCGTGCGGCAGGCCGCGATCGACGTTGCTCTTGGCGGTCCACACCTGGTTCTGCCCGGCCTCGAACGACATCTCGGTCATGACGCTCGCGAACATCTCGCGGAACACCTTCATCGCGGCGGGATTGTCGAGATCGGTGCGCAGCATCTCAGCCACCTGCCATTCATGGTCCCCGGTGCGGACCAGAGGCCGGAACGACCACACGATGTGCAGGTGCCAGTTCCTCTGGTCGCCGTCCGGCGGCGGGGCGTGCAGCGTGACCAGATACGGCAGGTCGAACCGGCCGAGCGTCTCCTCTGCCCAGCGCACGCCGCAGGTCATCATCTCGTCAGGCGACTGACGATGATCGACCGCCAGGATGCCGTGCATCAGCAGCTTGGCGTTTTTCTGCGACGCCCAGTTGACCTGTTCGAGATGGTCGAACCCGCACAGGGCCTCGTCGATCGTCAGCCCGACGTTGGTCGCGACATACGGGTTGCCATCCGGATCGATAGCAGCACCGTTGTAGCAATATTTGACGACGCGCTGCGACACGCCAGCTTCCGCTGTGCGCCGCGAGTAATAGCGTATCCGCAGGAACACGCCGCGCTCGCCGCGGCGATCGATCACCGGGCCGTCATATTTGGGCAGCGCGACTGCCGAGTAGGGCCAGTGGCGCTTCCGATCCCTCGGCGGCGAATGCCGCACCTTCTTTTCCGGTCGCACCCCGGTCCTGAGCGAGCGCCACATTAAGCGGATGCGGTGGTCGCTCTCGCGCAGGTCGGCCGCGACGCTGCGCTCGGCCGCGCGCCATTCGCGAATCTCGATACGGCGAAGCTGCTTTTCCTGCCGTTCGCTTCTGAGTTGAAGCGATTGGGACGCGGTGTCGAGCTTCTTCCTGGCGAAACCGTTGGCGCTGTAGGTGGTCAGCTTCGACTGGCGGCCGAAATCGTCGCCGACGAGCGCATCGATGTAGCGATGCACCTTGGGTTGGGGGGCGTTTCGAGGAGCCCGAACGGGGGATGAGGGGTTCGCCATCGGTGAAACATTTCTTGCGCCAATCTTAGCCCCCCAACTCTACCCCTCCTGAATCCGTCATCCTTCCCGGACTTAACTCCGGGAAGGATCATCGTCCGAATCGCCCGATCATACCGCTTCCACCGAAGGAGGAAGCACCATGAATTCGCAAATTTACGAAAACGCCGATGGCCAGCCGGACATCGACCGCGTGTTGGCCAAGGCCGACGCCGATATTGCGCGGCTTGGCGAGAATCGGGCGGCCATCACCGAACGCCGCCGTGCGCTTGTCGCACCCCGATTCAAGACGGTGGTCGCCGAGCCGACCGAGGTCCACAATAAGATCGCGCTGGGCGGTGTGCTGGTGAACATCGGCCTGTCGGCGATCGACGCCGATGCGCTGGCCGGGCTGCTGGCATTCTGGGCCGACCAGGTCTGGGGCGACATGGACGAGCTGATAGACATCGATCCGTCGGTGTCGTTCGGCCAGGCGATCGTCATGATGATCGACCGCTTCGACCGCGACCTGTCTGCGCGCGGACTCTACGAGACCTGGGCGCGCCGGCTCGCTGTCTATGACGGGGATCGCGCGGAATGGCTCGCGCGCGACGCCGAGTTCCGGCTCGAGGGCGCGTGGCGCGAAGAAGGCATGACGCGTGACCAGCGCTGGCTGATCCGGGTCACCTGCCGCCTGCGCTGCATCGACGTGCCGGGGCATGTGTCGCGCGGCCATGCCGCCGACTGGCTGGAGGCGCATGGCGCCAACATGAACTATCGCGAGTTCGTGGCGTGAGCGCGTTCATGTGGACCGACCGCGACGGGCGGCGACACCAACTCGACAGCCCAGCGCCGATCGAAGCCGAGGCGGCGGCCATTGCGGAGGAGATGGATCGCTATGTCGCCATGCTCGACAATCCGGACCGCATGATCCGCGACCCGGCCCGCGCCGCGATCAGGAAGCTCCAGCCCCGGCTCGACCAGCTACGCGACGATCTTGCCCGCTGGAATGCGCATGCCGTCGCGGTGACGCGTGCCGAGGCCGCGAAGCTCGCCGAGCATATCGACCGGTTGCCGGCGATGATCGCCGACATCACGTTGGTCGTAGCGTTGCATGGCGAGCACGAACGAATTCTCGCCGCGACCGCTGGCGCGCCCGAGACGCGCGCGCAGATCCTGGCCGCGCCGATGACGGCGCTCCAGCGCCGCGCGATCGCGGCGTGCGAGTCGCGAACCGCGCCGCCTGACACGGCGACACGGGGAGAGGCGAAGGCGTGGCTCGATGAACAGACGCGCTTCGCGCGGCGGGCGCAGGCGGATGATGGCTGGTTCGCCTGGATCGATCGCAACGGGCATGCGCACCGTCTGCCCGATCCGCTCGCGATCGAGCGGGAGGTCGCGATCATCGCCGGGGAGCTCGCCGAGCTGCGCCCGGCGCTCGCCGACTCAAGCGCGCCCGACGCGCTCTACAAGGCCGTCAATGCGGCGTTCGCTTCTTGGGAGCGACTCCAAATCCTACAAGGGGACTTGGAGCGGTTCGAGTCCGAGGACACGGCCCGCGAGGACGCCGCATGGAACAATTATGCCGCCGATTGGCGGTCGAAGAGGAAGACGTCATGACTGCATATCCCGGCCCGATCTACGGGGAACGTATCGACCAGACAATGGCGACCAAGCTGTTGTATCCGTTTCGCGGCGTGTGGGCGTATGCTGATCGGCTCGCCCAACGCCCCGAGGGATGGTTCGCCGATGACCCGGACACCGACCTGGTGTCGTCGGCGGAGATGCGGCGCGCCGAGCGCGACCAGATCCGCTTCCCCGGCGTGCGCGACATCCTCGTGGTCGGACATCCCGTGGTCTCCGGCCTGTCGGCCGATCTCGCGGCCGACCGCGACCGTATTCCCGCGCCGGAGCGGGACGTCGTCGCCGGCCTGTCGGCGCTGGACGGGTTCGCGTTCGACGGCACCATCGTCACTATCGATGGCGTGCCGGTTCCGGCCGGCAAGCGGCAGACCGACTATTTCGTCGTGCTGCGCTGGCGGTCGCTCTACAGTCCGTTCGCGCTGCCGCACCTGATCTATTGCCGCGATTCCGGTGAAGTTCGCCCCGCCGATCGCGCGGCGCTCGGGATCGCCGAAGGCGAAGACCGTGACGTGATCCACCTCGTCGATCACGACGCTCGTCATGTGACCGACGAGACGCAGCTGTCGCTGCTGATGTTCAGCACCGCGACGCATCGCGACAATCTTGTCGCGCTACAGGAGAGCAACCCGGCGCTGTTCGTCGCGCTGTGGCGGCGCGACATGGTGACGGCCTGGAAGCTCGGCCGCAAGATGCGCAAGGGCGATCTGCCGGTGTCCAACCCGAAGAGCGGCATTCCCAGCCGGCTCCGCCGGCTGATGTATGGCACCGCCTTGATGAGCGAGTTCGAGCGGCTGTTCGAGATCATCGACTGTCTGCAGGCCGCAAAAGGCGTCACCCGCGACGGCGTGAAGGCGGCACTGCTGGGCTGCTCGTCGCTGACCGGGGTAGCGGCAATCGAGACCGACGCGTTCATCGCCGAAGGCGCGGCGCACGTCCGCGCTCTCCACCCGACGATGAACCCGGCATCGGATGAAGACGGCGATCGCATCGCCACCGCCTTTACCAATTGCGCGGTGTTCCGGTCCCGCTATCGCGGCGTGCGCTGGGTCGCGGGCGCCATGCCGGTGCGCTACTTCCTCGGCGTCGAGCCTGGGATGCTAGCCGCTGTCGCGCTGATCCACATGGCCGACAACATGAAGGGGCTCGAAGGCGACTATCGCCAACCTGGCCAGCACGGCCTGGAATCCGACAACAGGCTGGGCACTGCCACCATCGAACTCGCCGTCGTCATCACCGCCGGCCTCTGCCTGCCGACCGCGCGCAGCATCCTCCAGCGCGAGAGCAAGTTCGGTGGATCGGACGACGGCTGGTGCCGCGCTATCGTGCCGACGCTGATCGACAACCCGCACCTGCGCGACGAGGTGGAGAGACTCTACGAGCGCCAGCACGGCCTTACCCGCGCGCTGCCGCAGCTGGCCGAATCCGAGTGCGATCGCAAGCATCGCTCCAGCCCCTATGAATTGGCCGGCGACCGCGCGAAGCGCTGCGCCCGCCCGATCGGCGAGCCGGGATGGACGCAGGGGTTCCGGTTCGAGGCATGGCTGCGGCCCGACGCCGAGCTCGCGTTCCTGCGCAACTGCTGCCGCTACGTTCAGTACGACCCCGCGCAGGCCGTGATGCGCGATGCCTGCCTGGCAGAGCGTTTTTCCCGCAGCCCTAATGCGGAGGACGATGCGCTGGCCGAATGTACCGACCTGCCACGTCAGCATCCGCTCGAGCGGATCCAGGACCTGTTCCGCCGCTTCTTTGACCGCCTGCAGGTCGCCGAACTGGCGGCGGATCGCGCGTCCCAACATTCGCGCGCGTATCGCGAGGCCATTATCCGCGAGGTCGCGCTGCTGCTCGCCGCCGTCAGTCCGATCACGGTGGATCCCAACCTCCGCGAGCGGATGCTCGCACCGCCCGGCAAGGATCGGCAGCGGTTAGCGGTGGAGGCCTTGTGGAATCTGTAGGATTGGGTCTACCAAATGCAGGCCATTTTGTGCAGGGGTGGGACGAGCTCGTCGCACATGCCGCTCTTGCCCATTTTGATCAGCGCTTGCCAGCTGCAAGGTCATCCGTCAGGCAAGCAGTGCTTGAATGTCTGGTTGGAACAAGTCCCTATGCCGCCAACACCAACCTGTTCCGGCCGTTCGCCTTGGCATCGTACAGAGCCTGGTCGGCGATCCTGAGAAGCTGATCCGCCGTTGTGCCGGGCGTAATCGAGGCGATGCCGACACTGACCGTCGCGCGGATAACTCTCCCATCCTCGGCTCTGCAGGCGGCAGCTGCAAAGTTCGCGCGAACTCGTTCACATACCAGCTCCGCCTGCTCGACGGTTGCCCCGTCCAGGATTGCGACAAATTCCTCGCCGCCATATCGCGCCACCAGGTCCGATGTTCGCAGCGTGGATTGGAGAAGGTTCGAAAATGCGCGCAGGACCGCATCGCCTGATACGTGACCGAAGCGATCATTAACCGATTTGAAGTGGTCGAGATCGAACATTGCCAAGCAGCCGGCGCGCTGCTCCTTGTCGGTGAACGCAATCTGCCGGTCGAGTGCGAGATCGAACGCTCGCCGGTTTGCGAGCGACGTAAGCGGGTCAGTCAAGCTATCCTTGGTCAACGCGTTTTCGAGTTCCTTGCGACGAGTGATTTCACGCAGGATGCTCACCACACCGGTGGGCGTGCCTTGTTCATCGATGGTTGCGCGGGTGTGTGTCTCGAACCAACCAAGGCTGCCATCGCCGCGCCGGGCGCGGTATTCCACGATGAACGTGTCGTTGGGGGCAGCGAGTGCCAAGCGATGAACCCGAACCACCTCGGGAACGTCCTCCTCGTGGATCATCGTGTGGGGGAGCTGACCCAACATATCTTCCGGCCGGTAGCCGGCAATCGCAAGAAGAGAAGGTGAAACATACCGAATCGTCCCATCGACATCCAAGCGCATGATGATGTCGCCGGTCCGGTCGAGGATGAGGCGCGAAAGTGCCGACGCTTCCTGAAGCGAGTTGAAGAGCTGCTTGCGCCGGCGTAGCTCCGCTGCTGCCGGCAAGATCGTCAGCACCGCGACCGTTAGGTAAAACTGCAAGAACTGTGCTTTGAGGCCGTCGTCTCCGGCGATGAGTCCGATCGGCCCGGTGCCATCCAGCGTCGCGGCAATGGCAAGAACGGTGAGGATGACGATCGACGCCGCGGCACCAAGCCGACCGAGCCGGAACACCGCGACCATCATCGGCAGAAAGGGCAGGAAGAGCAGCGGGAGCCATGTTTGCGAGAACACGATCAAGGTGGCGGACCCGACCAGGAGCGCGAGAATGACGGCCTCCATCCCGTCAGCCGGTCGGGCTTTGCGAGTCCAGCCCGCCACGTCACCGCCTCTGGCGAGCATCAGCAGCGGGGTGAAGGTGACCGCGCCCAACGCGTGACCTGTCGCGAAGTGCAGCCAATTGGACAGAATCGGGCCACTGGTGATCACATGGACGATCAGACCAGCGGCTCCTCCAAGTAGCGAAGGCACCGCTAAGCCGACGATGGCGAAGAACGCGATGATCTCAGGCAGCGACTCGAAATGGCAGCAGTGCGAGACAAAACGCCGCAGCAGCAATGCGCCCAAAGCGGCCTCTGCAACATTCACGACTGCGAACGGGAGGGATGCGACGATACCCAAACCGAAGCACGCGGTTGCCGCGCCCCCGGCAACGAAGCACATAGCCAGAGGCAGCGGCCACTCGCTTCGCGGACGCACGACGAGATCGGCAAGTAGGATAGCGGTCGCGCCCCAGATGAACGCTACGCCACCGTCGAAACGCGTGTAGGCAACTGTCAGGCTGGCCGCGACAAAATAGGACATGCCAAGCAGGCCTATGTGCACGAGATGTCGGCGAGAATGCCGAAAAAGGTGGGACGCGAACATCGCCGCAGATTAGGGAAAAAAGGTTAACGGCTACCCTCATTGTGCAGCCGTGGCGCACTTGGCGATCCCGAGCGTAACGACCCAGACCCAGTCATCCCGGCCGCCTCAAATCACGCCTGGAAGCCGCCGTTTGGAGGAATTCGAGCGCCGTCCCTTCACGAACTGCCCAGCGTTCCGCAAAGGCGTAAAGTGGTATGAAATGCTGGACTAACTCGGTCCCATGCTCGGTCAGGCAGTATCCCGAGCCTTTTTCCAGTCTCACCAGTCCTGCGTGCCTCAGGTCGTTCAGTCGCGCGTTCAGGCTGCTTGGGGGAGCACCGCCGCAACGACTGCGTAAAGCCCGTGCTGTTAGCGCGCCCTCGCGTAATTCCCACATTATCCTCAAGGTCCAGCGACGACCTATCAGGTCGAGCAAGGCCATGATTGGCTTGCCCGTTTGCGATCCTCGAACCGCGCGATGGCCGGCTGAGTTCATAGCTCCGGGAAGGATCGCCCCGCGAATCGGTTGATCGGATTCCCCGCGAATACGTGGAGCATGGAGCGCCGCGGCTCGCGGGAGACCTGTCATGGCCGCAAGCAACAAGAACGAACTGCCTCTCGAGAGTCCGTCTAATGGAAACCTCGCCCTCGGCGAGGGCGAAAACATCGACTACACCGCTTCGTCTAAGCCTGGCGACGCAGCGATGGCGGATAGCGGCGCCGCGCCGGAAATCGCGAGCGAACCTGTCGTCGAACCCCAAGGAGCGGGCGAACCGGACGATGCAGCCGACGGGGTTCTCGACGAGAAAGATGCCCCTGACGCTGGCGAGGCGTTTCAGCCCGTCCCTATGCATGATGGAGAGTTCGTCCTCCGCCTTTCCGAACTCGGCGAGTGGCAGCACCACCCGAAACGCGGCTCGCGGCTGGAGGCGGCACACGGGCCGGCGCTGAAGCTGAGCGCCGCCGATCCCGCCACTCTCCGCCCGATCGTCGTCCTGCCTGCCGTCGATGGTGTCTACCCCATCGTCGATGGCCGCTTCCTGTGGGCGGCCATCCGCGAAGCGAACGCCGGCAACGAGGACATCGAGGTCCGCTGCGTCCTGTTCGACGGCGACGAGAAGGAAGCTGTCGCCGCGGTGTGCGACGCGGCGCTGGGCACGATCGACGCGAGCGCGATCGAAAAGGCGCAGGCGCTGCTCAGCCTGACCCAGACCAACGGCATCAGCCGCACCGCGATCGCCGAGCGGTATGCAGGCCTGACCATCTCGAAAGTCAGCAATATGCTGATCGCTGCCGGGATGAAGGCGGCATATCCCGCGCTCTTCGCCATACTCCACGAGCCTGACCGCGCACCGATCTCCTATGGTGTCGAACTCAACAAGGTGCGCAAGGCGATGGGCGACGACTTCCAGTCGGTGCTCGACCGCGCGATCGATCTCGATGTGAACGGCGAACGGTGCAAGCCCGCCGAGGCGTTCGATGCGCTTCAGATCGAGCGGGAGATGGGCGACGACGAAGTCGCGCCGACCGTCGCCGCCAAGCCGAAACCGATCGTGCCGATCACGAGCGAGGCGATCTTCGGCGACGACGACGCACCGGTTGCGGCCTACGAGCGTCTCGCCGACAATATCGATCGCATCCGCTTGCCGGATGCGTCGGCTATGTCGCTCGACGAGCGCGAAGCCGCAGCCGAAGCGTGCATCGTTCAGATCCGCCGTCACTTCGGCTTGGACCAGCAGGGCTGAAAGGAGGCGCGGCGGAGGCATAGGCCGTGGGCACGCCCTCATCCGGCGATCGGCGCGGGGTGTCCGGTGCCGGCGATTCGCGCCGGTACCGCTCGCCTCGTGCCGCTGGCGTAAGTGGGCCGCAATTCGAGGTCGTCGACGCTCTCGCGGACTCTTTCGCTCTGCTGCCCGGTGAGTCACAATGGCTGATGGCCCTGCTGGCCGACGACCTCGCGAGGATCCTTGCCGATGACTGACCCGATACCCTTGCGCGCCTGCGCCTATGTGCGGGTCAGCACCAAGCGGCAGGCCGAGCACGAAACCTCGCTCAACGAGCAGGAAACCGGGATTGCACGCAGCGCGGCCGAGCGCGGATACGAGATCGTCGAGACCTATATCGAAGCGGGCAAGTCCGGCATGACCGACCGCCGCCCGGCGCTTCAGCGCATGATCGCGGATGCTTGCGCCCGGCCACAGCGCTATGACGCGGTCTTCGTCTACAACTTCTCGCGGTTCTTCCGCGACGAATATGAATGCGAAGGCTATCGCCGCAAGCTCGAGAAGGCCGGGGTCAAGCTGATCTCGGCGACGCAGGACGTCGGCGAAGGCCCGCACGCCCGGCTGATCCGCAGCATCTTCACCTCGCTCGATGCGGCGTCCAGCGAGATCAACGCCGAGCAGGTCAAGGTGGTGATGAGCGCCAACGCCGAGGCGGGGTTTCACAACGGCTCCGCACCGCCGCTCGGCTATCGCACCTATGTCGCCGAGCGGCGCGGCAAGAAGGACAAGAAGAAGCTGGAGATCGATCCGGCAGAGCTACCGCTGGTCGAGTTGATCTTCCGCCTGTACCTCGAAGGCGACGGCACGAGCGAGCCGCTCGGCATCGGCAGCATGGTAAAGTGGCTGCGCGAGCGCGGCTACACCCACCGCAGCCAGCATTTTCACACCGGCTTGATCTACGCGATCCTGACCCGCGAGACCTATGCCGGCCGGCATTATTACGGCTGTCGCGACAGCCGCACCGGCAAGGTCCGTCCGCGCGACCAGTGGATCGAGGTTCGCGTTCCGGCAATCCTGAGCGAGGAGAGCTTCCAAGCCGTGCAGCAGCGCCTCAAGGCGCGCAATCCGCACATCACAGCACCCCGCTCGCACACGTCGCCGGTGCTGCTGTCCGGGCTCGGTCGCTGTGGCTGCAACGGCTGCACGTCGACGATGATGCTGATGACCGGCAAGGGCGGACGCTATCGCTATTACGCCTGCTCGAACCGCCGGAAGAAGGGCGACCTGTCCTGTGGCGGCAACAACGTGCCGATGGATCAGGTTGACGATGCCGTTGTCTCCGCGCTGGAACACCGCCTGTTCCAGCCCGGGCGGCTCAAGGCGCTGCTCGGTGAGATGCTCGATGCCTCCGACGTCGCCGACGCCGACCGTCGGAAGCGGCTCGCTGTGCTGCGCACCGAGGAAACCGAGGTCAACGCCTCGATCCGTGCGCTGTTCATGATGGTCGAGAGTGGCGCAACCACGCCCGACGATCCTTTCCTCAAGGAGCGGCTGGCGACGCTCAAACTGCGGCTGTCGTCGATCGGCGAGGAGATGGCCGCGCTCGAGCGCCAGATCGGCGCCAGGGGCGGCCGAATCACGCCGGAGAAGGTCGAGCGGTTCGCCGCCGCGATGCGCACGAAGCTGCGCGATACCGACGATATGCAGGTTCGCCGCCGCTATGTCCGCGCCTTCGTTGGCGAGGTCGTGATGAGCCGCAAGCGGATCATCATCCGCGGCCCCAACCGCGCGCTCGAACTCGCCGCCGCAGGCGATATGCCCGCCGACGACAAGGTTCGTACTTTCATGGGTAATTGGCGCACCCGACTGGATTCGAACCAGTGGCCTCTGCCTTCGGAGGGCAAGGCTGGTAACGAACGCAGGCAACCTCAGGCAAACGAAAAGCACTGACAAGTTGCTATTTCGGCTTTGTTTTTTCCAGAATTCAAGCGAGAAGGAGAACGGAGACGAACGGGTCGAACCGCCCAAGAACGGACGCAAAGGCCCCTAAAAGACCCCTAGCGGGCGGATCGAAGGGAAACAGGCATGGCTAGACGCACCTGACAGAAGCCGCAGTGGAGCGCTACCGTCGCCCGCCGACTGGTCGGACTGAGGTGTCGGACACGGAGCCTGGGCTGTTCCTTTGGATCACACCAAACGGCACGAAGTCTTGGGTGGTCATCTTCCGCCTTCCCGATGCAGGCGGCAAACGCAGCCAGCGCCGCAAGATGGTAGTCGGTCGCTACCCGGCAATGCCCGTCGCTGCAGCACGGACGGCGGCCCGCGAAGTGATGGCCTTGGCTGAGCAAGGGATCGACCCGGAAGCCAAGGCGGCGGAAGCCCGAGCAGCGGCGGAGCACGAAGCCGCCAGCCGCCGCGCGCGATCCTTCCGCACCGTCACCGAGGAATACGTCGCCGCGATGAGAGCGGGCAAGTTGATCGGCGGACGCAAGCGCGCGGTCACGCCAGGCACCGCCATCGGTCGCGAAAGCCTGCTCAATCGCTTGGTTCTGCCGACGCTGGGCGATACGCCGTTGGCGGACGTGACGCCCACGATGATTGCCCGCCTGCTTGCCCATATCGAGAAGGAAGCCGGGCCCGTTGATGCCACGCTGAAAAACGTGCGCGGCGTGTTCAAATTCGCGCAGTCGCGCGGCCTGTTTCACGGCGCACCGCCCACCGGCGGCATGACAAACCGGCAAGCGCCGGTGAAGGAAGTTCGTGCGCTGTCCGATGACGAGTTGCGCGCCGTGTGGCACGCGGCGGCTCGTCAAGGTTCAGCGTTCGGCGCGGTTATCCGGTTGCTGATGCTGACCGGCCAGCGCCGGACAGAGATTGCCGCGCTGCGCTGGGATGAGGTCGATTGGGATCGGCAGTTGTTGATCGTGCCCGCTGACCGGGTGAAGAACCGGGCGGGTGCTCACGAAGTGCCGCTTGCGGAGCCTGCGATGGCGATTTTGCGCGAGATGCGGAGCGCATATGAGGCTCTGGATTCGACAAGCGGCTTGGTGTTCCCTTCGGAAACTGGCGACACGCCGATCAGCGGCTGGACCAAGCTGCGAGAAAAGCTGGACCGGGCTGTCCGGGGCGAACTGGCGAACTTGAGCGAAGCGGAGTGGCGAGCGATCCGCGCGGGAGGCGCGCTGCGGCCTGAGACGCGCCAGCTTAAGGCAGATGCGCTCGCCAAGATCGAAGCGACGCCGCTCACCCCGTGGCGTATCCACGACCTCCGCCACACCTTCATCACCCGTTGTCGCGACGGCGAAGAGAACGCGGCGGGTGAGATCACATGGTCCGCACCGCTCGATGTGCTGCAAGCGACGGTCAATCACGAAATCACGGCAGGCGTAACGCAGCGGTATGACCACGGGGACATTCAGCGCCGCTATCGGCTGCGGAAGCGGGAACTTATGGACTGGTGGAATAGGAAGCTGCTGACCATTGTCGATGGCGTGGAGCACGAAGCCGTAGTGCTTCAACTGCCGAATCGTCGCGCATAGGCTACCCGCACGCCTTTCAGGCTGAAATGTACGACCGCTTCCGATAGAGACTGCCTCATGGCCAAAAAACCCGCTGCACCCGTCACGCCCTTTCCCGCTGAAGGGCTTCACCGCTCCGGCACCCTCGTTTGGGTGCCGTTGAAGCACGAGTGGCGCGAGTTAACGAGCAAGCCGGAAGAGGAAGTGCGGCAAGAGTTCGTCCGCCACCTTCATCTGAAACTGGGCTATGACCTCGCCCAAATGGGGCAGGAATTGCGGACGCAATCGGGCACCAAGTCCGTGCGCGCCGATATTGTCGTTTGGGGATCGGCGGACGACAAAGCCAACGCGGCTTCGCCCAAGATCGTGGTCGAGTGCAAGGCGGAAAGCGTCAGCCTCAATCTCAAGGATTACTATCAGGGCGAAAGCTATGCGCGCTCGATGGGCGCGGAGTTTTTCGTTGCCCATAACCGCCGCTTCACGGAGCCTTTCGAAGTCGTGCCCGCCGCGCCCGGACAGTTCAAATCGGTAGCGCGCATTCCGGCTGCGTCGGATTGGGGCGACGCGAAAATCATCAAGGAAATCAAAGAGGCGCAGCGCGCCTTCAACCGCACCGAGTTCACGCGCCTGTTGCAAACCAGCCATGACATCATCCGCGACGTTCATAAAAAAGACCCGACCGCAGCGTTCGACGCCATCTCCAAAGTGCTGTTCATCAAGATGTTTGTGGAGCGATCCGGCCTCCACGGCACCTTCACGACTGAATATCTGGATAGCTACAAGAAGTATCGCATATTGACCAATATGACGATCCATCAAGCGCTCTTCGACGAAACAAAAAACTTCTACCGAGCCGACAATCTCTTTACAGAAAAAGATACGCTCGACATTTCGGAAGCAACCTTCCGGCGCATTGTTAAGCGCTACAAGCCTTCGACCTCGCAAAGACTGGCGACGACATCAAGGGCATTGCCTTTGAAAAGTTCCTTGGCGCGACCTTTCGCGGCGAGTTGGGCCAGTTCTTCACGCCCCGGCCCGTCGTGGATTTCATGGTCGAAATGCTCAACCCGCGCGAAGGGCAGCTTGTCTGCGATCCGGCGGCAGGCTCCGGCGGCTTCCTGATCCGCGCCTTCGAACACGTCCGCAACGACATTGAAGCCGACCTCCAGACGCAGAAGGACGCCAGGCGCGCTGAGATCGAAGCGCAGGGGTTTGACGCCGACGCGGAAGCCGACGCCATCGAAGCCGCCTTCATGGAGATCAACAAGGAACTGCTGCCCTCCACCGACGACAACAAGCCGGTCGATACGCGGCTGGGTCGCCTCGCATGGGGTTGTATCTTCGGCACCGATGCGGAGCCGCGCGCGGCGCGCACCGCGAAGATGAACATGATTATGCACGGCGACGGGCATGGCGGCATTCACCACCACGACGGCCTTGTCGATGTGAACGGCATTTACCCGGACAGGTTCGACCTGATCGTCACCAACCCGCCTTTCGGCTCCACAGTGGGACGCGACCAGCGCCTTGGCGACAGTGACGAAACGCAGATCACCACCGACGATGATCTCATCAAGAAGCATCGCGACCGCTACGGCGAGGTGTGGGAAGAGAACCACGCCCGCTTGCTCAAGGCGCAAGAGGGACGGACGCCTGTGCTCGACTTGTTCGAGATCGGGCGGGACAAGGCCAACCGCGATACGGAGGTCATCTTTGTCGAGCGGTGCCTAAACCTGCTCAAGCCCGGCGGACTGCTCAACATCGTTCTGCCCGACGGCAATCTCAACAACCCGTCGCTTAACTGGCTGCGCCGCTGGTGCGAGGGCCGGGCGAAGCTGCTCGCCGTGGTGAGCTTGCCGGACGAAACCTTCCGTTCCAGCAAGGCGACGGTCAAATGCTCCATCGTGACGCTGCGGCGCTTTGTTGCGGAGGAAGAAGCGGAATGGGAAGCGGCTTGGGAAGCCGCCCATGCCGCGCTGGACGCCACTTATGCCGCCGAACGTGATGCGGCCTGCGCCGCGGCGCGCGATACGATCCTGACGGGCGATGATGCGGGTATCGCGCAGGCGCTCGCCGAACTCGCCGCGCTTGGCGAGGAACAGGTAGGGCCGGGCTGGCGCGCAGGGGTTGCGCCGCCATACCCCCGCATGGCCACGCCGTCGCGCGTTGAGCCGATCCGCTGGCGCAAGGAAGGCACGGACACCAAGAAGCTCCGCGCCGCGCGGACGGTGCTCAAGGACGCATGGACGGACAATGCGACAGCGAAGGCGGCGGCCAACGAGGCCGCGCGCGGGCTGGCCCGGAAGTTGAAAACGATCGACGCCGATCATACTGCCGCGCTGTGGACGCATGTGCGCGCCGCGTTCGACTATCCGGTGTTCCTCGCCGCTCCCAAGACAGTAGGAATTAGCTCAACCGGCGACACTGGCGAGAATGTGCCCAACGAGTTGCCGCAGGTGCTCGAAGCATGGCGCGCGTTCCATGCCTGGGTGGACGCCGGGGCGAAGGCGGAGGAACTGCCGGATTTTCAGGTGCCCCTCGCTGCCTGATTCGGCAGTGGGGGGAGTTAGACAGTTGGGCTGTGCATGAGGCTCTGACGGCACAGGCGAGCGTATATCCGCTGGCCTCTATCGGAGACTTGGCAACTCCGCGCATGGAGACGACCACGGCAGAGAAATTCGGCGACCACAAGCCGATCACCGTTCACTTGACCGGTGAAATCTCCGTCCGTGATCGACCGCAGCCGTTCCAAGGCGCAATGTTTGTCGGGCATCCCGGCGACATTGTGTTTTCCAAGATCGACGCCAGGCTAGGCGCGATTGGTGTCATTCCCGAAAGTATCGGCACCGCTGTCGTCACCGCAGAATATCCAATCCACACTCCCGATCCGGACGCGCTGGATGCGGACTATCTTAAGATGGTCCTTCGAACCGGCCACTTCATCGCGGACCTTCGCCAGAAGGCGAGCGGCACCAGCGGTCGAAAGCGGGTGACACCTGAAGGATTTCGCTCGCTGCGCGTGCCGTGCCCCGGCATTGACGATCAACGTGCGCTGGTCGCTGCCTATCACGAGGCGCTGGGGCAGGCAGCGGCGCTTGAGGCGGAGGCGGCGGAACTCGAAACCGATGGGCTGCGCGCTTTCGAAGCGGCGCTGGGCATCGTGGCACCGCCGCCGCTGCCGGATCGCCCGTTGTTTGTCGGGCGCTTTTCCGATCTTGCCCGGTGGAGCCATGAAGCCGTGCTTCGCCGCGTCACCGGCACCGAGCCGCCACCTAGCCCTTATCCCATCGTCGCGCTTGAGGACGTGATCGCCGATCTTGAGAACGGCTGGAGTCCGCAATGCCTGACGCGCCCCGCCGATGGTGAGGAGTGGGGGGTGTTGAAGGTCAGTGCCGTTTCCTCAGGCACGTTCAAAGCAAGCGAGAATAAGGCGCTACCGCCTCAGCTTACGCCCAGAGCGAACTTGGAGGTTAAGGCGGGCGACGTGCTGATTGCCCGCGCCAGTGGTGCGGCTTCGTTGGTGGGGCGGTGCTGCTATGTGGATGCAACCCAGCCGCGGCTAATGGTCTGTGACAAGATTTTTCGAGTGATCCCCTTTGCAAGCGAACCAGTGGACCTTCGCTTTCTTGCCCAAGTTCTCAGAACCGATCACGTCAGGCGGCAGATTTTGGGCGAGTTTTCGACCGAATCCGGCATGATGAAAAATGTCACAAAGCCCGTCCTCCTCGGTTTGACCTTCCCTCTGCCAACCGACCTCGCCGTTCAAACCGCGCTGGTTGCCGATCTAACCACCTCGCAAACCGCCGCCGCCGCCCGTCGCGGCAAAGCACTGACCACGCGGCGCGACGCATGGCGCGCATTCGAGACGGCCATTTACGGCGACGCCTCCGAACCGCCGCTGATCGAAAGCCCGGAAGATGAAACGGACGAAGTAAGCATGGAGACGGTGGAGTGATCCTCCATATCGGCGGAAGAGGGGGATTTTGCACGAAAGAAAAAGAAAAATTTGCGACTTAATGCGCGATGATATTTCACTTTATTGGTATGAATAAAAGAAAAAGAAAAATTCTTCATCACCGGTTGAATTGAAGTGACGTCCTGAGTAAAATATAGGACTTTACTTCGTCTTTATAGCGCGGCATAAAGGTTGCGTTCGGATGCGTAAGCATTCGGACAAGAACGATGTCGGCGTTTTCTAGGCGGCATCATCCTGACAACCTCACCGAGTGATCGGTGTTGACTGGGTGATGATGTATGCCTGCTCGAAAGCACCGCGAGGGTGATGCCCTCGCCGACTGGGAAGCCCGCAAGGCCCAACATGTCGAACAAATGGAGCTGGCCCGCGCACGGGTGCAGTCGCTCACCAATCATGTTCTGCTCCGCCCGATTGAAGTCGCGGCGATGCTCGGCACCACGCGCAAGACACTGCGCGAGATGGAAGCGCGCGGCGAATTGCCACCGCGTGTCAGCTTCAGTCCGAAGGTATTCGGCTGGCGGCTGGCCGATATGGAAGCCCTTATCCGGGAGAAGATGGGCGCGGCGGCATGATTGCCGACCTCTCCGACCTCTCCGACCTGCCCGCAGTTTGGGCATATCTCCGGCGGATTGGCGGGGAAGTCCGCTCAATGCGGACGGCAGCCGTCCGGGAGCGTGAAGGGCGCTATCTCCGCGACCGGGCAGTCATTCGCCTGTCCCCGGATGGAAACGTCGCCGTAGCACCTGCCGACGGCGAAAACGCGGCTGATTTCGAGCCGACCGATGCCGAGCGTCACGCGATCAAGATGGAAGCCGTCGTTGCGAAATGGCCGGAGGTCAAGCCATGCGCGACGATCCGCAACGCCCCGCCGGAGATTGCTGACGCGCCGAAGGAAGCGGTGTTTGAGTTCCGGGACAGCGACGGCAACATAACCATGTTGCAGGTCCGGCGGGAAACCAGCAGCGGCAAAGCCTATGTCCCGTGGACCTACTGGACCGATGGCCATTGGCGGAAGATGGAGCCGGAAGGCGACTTGCCGCCCTGGGGGCTGGATCAACTCAAAGACCATGTGACGGTGTTCCTTCACGAAGGGGCGAAGGCGGCGCGGGCGATGCGGCGGTTGGCTGCTGCCATGACGCCGGAGGACAAGGCGGCGCTGGCGGCGCATCCGTGGGGCGCACTTCTTCAACACGGTGCCCACATCGGCTGGATCGGCGGTGCGCTCAGTCCGCACCGGACAGATTGGCCTCTGCTGGGGAAGTCCGGCGTGACCAAACTCTACATCGTCGCCGACCGTGACGCGCCCGGCGAAGCCGCCGTGCCCAAGATCGCGAAGTCGCTCCGGCAATATTCGATGACCATCGAGGCGGTGCGGTTCGACGCGCGATTTCCACTTGGCTTCGATTTGGCCGACGCCTTCCCGGATAAGATGTTCAGGAAGGGCCGATACTCCGGGCCAACCTTCGCCGACTGCGTAACCCCGGCAACCTTCGCAACACGCGTGGGGCAACCGCCCGCCGCTACCGGTCGTGGCCGCCCGCCCACAGCGCCGATTTCCCTGCGACCGGAGTTCATCGCACAATGGATCATGGTCATCGTCGGCGGCAAGACGATGTTCGTGGACCGAAACAACCCGACCCGGCTCTGGTCGGAAGATGAGTTCAACACGCTGACGCGCCCGTTCAGCGACGTGCAGCGCCTCTCCGATCTATTCAAGAAGCAGGGTTACGAAGCGACCGTCCCGGCACTGGCGTATGAGCCGGGAGAAGCCAGCCGGGTTATCACAGTGGACGGGGTGCGGTCGGTCAACCTCTACATGCCGCCGCGCATTCGGGCCGTAGCGGGCGAGGTCGCACTCTTCGAACAATTTTTACAGCATCTGTTTCCCGACGACACTGACCGCTGGCAGGTGAAGCGGTGGGTGGCGACCTTGATCGCCTGCCCTGGCATCCGCATGAGGTATGGGCTGCTGCTCGCTTCCGGGTTGCAAGGCGTCGGCAAGACGACGCTCTGCGAAATATTGCGGCGACTTGTCGGCGAGCATAATTGCAGCGTGCCTTCCGCCAAGGATGTAGTTGAATCGCAGTTCAACGGGTGGATCGTTCGTAAGCGATTGGTGTTCGTCAACGAGATTTATGAAGGGACGGCTTGGACCGCTTACAACAAGATCAAATCCTTCGTGACCGACGACACCTTGCAGGCGAATGAGAAGTTCGTTCCCGGTTACAGCATCAACAACAAGGCGCACTTCGTCCTTTGTTCAAATGCCACCGTCGCCCTCAAGATTGAGGCGTCGGATCGGCGGTTTCTGATTCCGGCGGTGACTGAGACGGCGCAGTCACCTGAGTTCTGGCAACGGCTTCACGATTGGCTCGATGGCGGCGGCTTCGGGATTATCCGGCATTGGGCCGAAACCTTCGTTGCCCGGCACGGCAATGTGGGGCCTGGCGAGGTCGCACCGGAGACGGGGCGGAAGGATCAATTGATCGAAGACAGCCGCGCCCCGGAAGAGCGGATGGTGTTGAGCTTGGCCGCCGCCGCGCGGGAGCTATCCGTCGCGACGGGACAGCCGGTTGTGCTGGTCGATCACGATGTTGGGGCGTGGCTGGCGCAGAACACAAAGCGGGAGCGTCCGCTCTATGTCGTGCGCGATTGGCTCAAGGCCGGTGGTCTGAATGTCGGCAATGACCGCCTTAAGGTGGACGGCTTCAAGCGCCAGATCGCAGCGACAACCGATGTCGATGGCAAGGGCTGGGGTGAGTTGAAGCCCTATCGCGCCAATCCGGCCCAGTTGCTGGAGCAAGAGCTTTGATCGGGGCGAGAAGGGCGAAAGGGGCGGCCACTACTCTTCTATCGCGCGGAAAATTCAAGGTCGGAATTTACTTACCTAGAGCTCGGCGGGACCGACCTTTTCGCCCCTCCCGCCCCTCGCATTAAAGAGGACACGGCCATGCCGCACTATTTTGACGATGCCACCTCTGCCCGCCTTGCTGCCCAGCGCGCCGCTATCGACACGGCAGAAAAGCGGGCTGATACCTTCGCACGGTCGGAGCTTGACCCTGCCGGTTCTCACCTTGCAGCGCTGATCGAGGGGCGTGACCGTCTCGGATCGCCGCCGATGCCGGATGCCTTCGCGAGTGCTGCTGAGTGGCGCGACGCCTCCGACCGCCACACCTTCGCCCTCAGCCGCTATGATCGAGAAATCGCGGAAGCCGAGGCGCAGATGAACGCTTTGCGCGACGAACACGCGGCGATGGTCGCCGAGGTGCCCGCGCTCAAGCAGGAATACTGGCGCGCCGTGGCGCTCGCCTTGGACGAAGCGGTTTTGTCGAGGATGCGTGATGCCGCCGAAGTTGCGCACGTCCGGCAATCGCTTCTCAGCCGGGTGCCGTTGGAACAGCACCCCGCGCCGACGCGGAATAACCGGACCTACAAAGTGACCACCGGCGGCTTCGCCGACATCTCATTTTTCCACGCGAATGTTCAGTGTGACGGGTTCGCACCCGCCAAGAGCGCGGCGCTGGTTGCCGAGCTTGGTCTTTTTCAGTGAAGCAATGAAAGGAACAAAACATGACCACGCCGACCGATAACAATCCCAAAATGCCCACGCCTCCCGCACGCATCGCGATCCCGGACGGCAAAGGCGGCTACACGTATGAAGAATTGGAGATGTTCGATTTACGCCAGCCAAAGGTGCTGCCTTCCGAGGCGGGCTGGCGAAGCGGTGTCGTTGCCGCGCCCGATCAATCCCCACTCAGGCAGCCCACTCCGGGCGGGAAGAAGCCGTAATGTTCATCGGCGGCCACGATTTGCCGTGCATCGGCTTGATCCGTCCCAAGGAGCTTGGCGACGGGCGCGTTATGCTGACGATCTATCCGCCCGGCCCCGGTGCGCTTGCCGGAGCCGGGGCGGCCACGATGGTTGAGATCGTGGTGGACGAAGCGGAAGTGGAGCGCATCGGCGATGTGGCTCCGCATCTGCTGGCGAAACGCCCCCATTCAAGGGAGCGTTGACGCGGAGTTATTGTCTAAGCTCAATGCCCCCCGACGAATTTGAAGCCGGACAAGCCCCATGCCCGCCCGGCTCCATGTTGTTAGACCTCTTCAGAGTGGCGTTCTTCGCCATCTTCTGGTTCGTCACCTGCCTCCGCATCCCACTGATCTTCGATTTCCTCATCAAACTCGTCATCGTGCGCGTCGTCGCTGGGCTGCGCAGCGACGGGGTTGGCGCGCCCGTGCCGCTTACGGTAGGTGCGCGACCAAAGGATCAATTCTTCATCAACAGAACGGAGGATGTCGCGCCAAGGCCCTGTCAGCCGATCCTCAACACCACGACGATCGACGATCGGCTGGTCGTCGTCGCCGACGACGTTGGCGAGGGCCTCGTACGAACGCCTAAGTTCCTCCATGGTATCGGCGAGCGCCACGACCGCCCGGTCATAACGATCAGTCGGCGAGTCTCCGGGCCGCGCTGCCTTTGCCTTACCCGCAGGAGGATACTCGTTACGCAACCACACGTCGCTGATGACCTGTTCTTCCGAACTGCCTTCCAGCTTGCGGATCGCTCCGTCCTCTCCGACTGCCCGAATAGCAACACCCTCTGAGTAATCGCGCAAGGCCCGCGCGAGCTGGCGAACCCCCTGCGGGTTACGCCGCATTGCATCGAGCACCTCCCCAGGCGTACGGCGGTCCGGCTGATCGTTGTTGGACGTCCCCCGGTCCGCGTTCAGGCGACCATCAACGACAAGCGGGAAGGCTGCCCTGACTGCCAATTCGACTGATGCTGGTCCCGGCTCTTCGCCCTGCGTCGCGATGGCCTGCGCGACTTCCTTCAGTGCTGAGTTCTCCAAATCAGCAACGGACCGGCTGGTGGCCGTCCATGCGTCGCGACGATGCGCCGCCTTGCCAAAGGCATGACGAAGGTAACGGCGAATCTGGTCAACGTCAGCGCGGTCCTTAGAAACCGCGCGCAGGATCAACGCAGTCGCGAGATCGTTCTTCAACTTCGGAGTCATGCGCTTGCGCGTCGACTGGCTTGTTACGGCCATGCGGATGGCCTCGAAGACTTCGCCATCCCCTGCGGTAAACAAGTGCACAAGCCGAGCCGCACGCAGGACAGGATCGTCTGGCAAATGCGCAGCGCGTGCTTCGGCCTTCGTGCAGGAGCCTGCATAATACTCGCGCTCAGTTGCGGTAATCAGACCACGGCGCAAAAGCTCATCAAGGACTTCGTCAGCCAGTGATTCATTTTCCGGCCCTTCACCCCAAGGCTTTGGCGGATCGACATGACGGAGCGCCACGAACGAGCGAACGGCAGTGGGAAAACCGGTGGTTCCGCCGGGATACGGCTCGAAGCCAACCAAGATGAGAGCCGGCATGCGCTCGCAGCGCAGCGCAACAAGCGTGTCAGAATCCCGCTCCCCCCGGTCGAAGGCATCGTTCAGCCGCTTCACCCGCGCGCGCATACCAGCGTCGTTGTCGTCATAGGGCACATCGCCGGACACGACCTGAAGAAGCTTGTGCACAGCCGTTGCACGCGAGGAGCCTTCCGCCGTGGTCAACGTCGTTGCAGGGTCCGCCCCATCGGCGTGCTTGAACGTCGTGGCGACCAACCAGACAGCTTCCATTACTCCCTGGCTCCGGATCGAGATGCTCCAGTCATTTTCGCTCAGGACATATGCGGCAGTCTGCTGCGCGGCCCACGCCAAGTGATGGCGACTCTCTACCTCGACGGCGAGTTCCGCTGACTGCGGCCTGTCCCAATCGAGCGGCTGCGGTTCGGGAACAGGCCGGAACCGCGAATCCTCATCGCCGGTCCCCGGATCGACCGCAAACGGATGCTTACGGGACGGAAGCGTGCGGGGGTTGCGAGGGTCGGGCATGATCCGCCGCGCCCAAACCTGCGTCCGAATGCCCAGCAGTGTTCCGCCCGGCACGGGGATGCGCTCAACGTCGGGATCGCTGGGTTCACCAATGGAGCGCCGAACCTCGCTGGGATTGACGATGGCATTTGAGATGGTGGTGGCAGAAGACTCCGTCAGACCGAAGGCATCGGTCAGCCGCTCAGCAAGCGACTGGCGTGCCTTGGCATTGGCGTAGTCTGGGAGACGTTCTACCGGGCGCGGAAGAACGTGGTCGTCAGGATTGATCTTAACCATGGGAGTTGCCTTTCGAGCTCATCGGCTCGCAAAATGAAACATAGGGCGAAGAAGGGCCGCGCGAGGGCAAACCCTCGCGCGGCCTCGCTGCTCAACAGTCGTTCGCGGCACGAAGCTTGCGCTTGAGCAGCGCGAGCATGTTCTTCACGCCCCGGTGATCGGACGGAGTGCCCGGCCCGATGATGCATCCGCTGATTGCGGGGTGCTGGACCTTGATGTGACCCTTCCTCGTGCGGGTCGCAGTGAAGCCGTCACGTTCGAGTTCGCGAATCAGCTTCATCATGTCGGTGTGAGTAGGCATAATTAACTCCTCGGCAGGTGCCGGGAGCACGCGGCTAACCCGGACACGCATTGGTTGCGGTTATCCAGGTTGCCAAGGAGCGATCGCTCCGTGCGCATCCCCCAAACGCTTACCGACATCTGTCGGCGTTACGCAGGGCGGCAACGGCTCGTTAAGGCGAGTCCAAGGCGTAAGGGCTGACCGATATTATCGGTTATCCCAAGTTGCCGCCCCTTCGATCGAGTCGAAAGGTGAAACGCCCGCAAATCCGTGTCGCGGTTCATATAACATACAGATACTCGGGGGAGTTGCAACAACCGATTTGGCATGTTGTGCGTCGGCGTGCGGAAACGGCTGCTCTAGCGTTTCCGAGGCGCGGCCAGCCGCTTCCGCTGGGATCGCTTCGCATTGCGTTCGGCGGCTCTCCGGCCACTTTCGCTACGGCTTCTAAAGTCCGAATTCCCATTGCTATTGCAGAACGGAAGTTGATTGACTTCCCCAAGCAGCTAGATGAGCAACGGAAGTCATCGTTTGTGGGGACGTCGAATGACTAAACGAATCGGGAAAGGCGGGCCGCAGACGCAGGCCCAGGCGCAAGTTGAGCTGCAAAAGTTCGTTCAGCGAACTGGGCAGGAGGGCGGGCCAACTTTTACACAGGGCGCAGCCGAGTTCCTAAGCAAAATGGCCGCCGCAGGCATAGCGCAACGGGGAGGTCGTCGGCAAACGCCAGCGCGCGTGGACGACGCCAAAAATAGCTTCGCCGACGTAGTAAAACAGATTAAGGATCACGCTAAAGTTCAACGCATCGACCTGCGGACTGCGCGCCAACTTCGCAGTCAAGAGCGATTTTGCGGTGTTCGGCCATGGTGTTGAAATGACAAATTCGACGCCTTCTGCTGATGCACTCAAGCTCAATTTTGACATGACAAAACAGGTTATGTCGACGACGGCGACGGTGGTTACGCTTCTTGTCATTTATCTCAAGGCAAGCGGTTCAGCGCAATCTTCTACCGCGCCAGCAATCGTTACAAGATTCACCGCCGTACTCTTGCTCATCTCGTTGCTGCTTGGGATGCTCTGCATGGGGCGGCAGATCGCCAATATGGAGGATGGCAAACTGAGCACGCAAGAAGGTGGCATGAAATGGCTTGGCATAGGCCAGCATGGCAGTTTTATACTTGGAATGATAGGCGTCTTAGTGCTCGTTTTTGTTGCTGGATAAAAGGGCCAATGGTAAATTACCTAATATTCAGGAAGTAAAACTGTTCAAATCTGAATAATTATTACCAGATATGCGTTAGTTGCAGATTGAGAACTTCATAGCTGATGACAGCAGTAACAAGAAAGCTCGCTGCTCCGGTCCGAATAACGGACGCAGTTGGATTGTCGCGATTCTCGAACACTGCCAGCCCAGCAGTAATCAGCGTTGTAAGTCCCGTTGCAATTGCGGTTAGTGTCATATTGCTCCCGCTCTGTGAAATTCCCTGTCCGGCGAAAAAGGCAATCACAAAGCCAAGGGTCGCGCAACCAAGATTGGATATGGCTCGGGCGCTCAATGGTTGCGCTCCTCCAGTTTGCAATGAGCGAGCGACCAAGGCATCAACGCTCGTGGCCAGTGTTGCCACGAAAAGCACGATCGCAAAATGAATCCACAAATAGGAAAGGGCGAGCAATAGAGCGGAGAGGCCGTGGTTCATTAGCAGGACCCTCCGGCGTCACGGCATGGCTCGCGCGCTGCAGTCAGGACACGAGTGTCGTCTTGATAATGCTGTAGGTACACATAATAATCGCGATAGTCGTCGCCATAATCTTGATCATCCATGTTCTTGCGTGAGCGGACGCGCGCGATCCGTTCAAGCACCTGATCGTGAAAGACTTGCTTATTCGCAAGGGGCGCAGAGGACCGCGCAAATTGTTGCTCGATCAAAATGATCTTCGTTGAATAGCGAGACACGTCGACCGGGAAGCGCTTGAGATAGAAGAGATTGTAGCGCTCAAGCTCGTTAATGCAGGACTGGATTGCCGTGTAACGAGCAATCCGGCTAGCCGCCGTTTGCCATCCATTTTGACAACTGGGGTATGAAGCGGCTGCAAGCTTAGGAACTTCGGGTAAGCTGGGGTAGGCAAAGCTGTCAGCGGTTGGGGGTCCGCTTCCGGGAGGCGGCGGCACCGGAGCATATGTCTGGGCCGAAGCAGCAGCGGCCAACTGAACCATGCTGGCGATAGTGAAGACGACACCGCGCACTAGAGCAAAACAAAACCAATAGCGGTGTTGATCGCCTGACGCACAACACCGAGCGCGGCGTTGATCGCCTGCTCTGCCATAAGCAGCCCCATACCCTCGATCGACAAAAAGACGGCTCGCGTCGCGTTCTTTTGCATTTCCAAGAGTAAGGCCGCCTCACCTTCGTTGATCTGACCTGCAACCTTGAGTTCAACAATTTGAGCTAGACTGTGTGCAAGCTTAGCTGCCTCACTGGTGGCATACGTCTGGATGTTCGGATAGTTTTGCTGTAGTATGCCGAGCATTGCGTTAAGCATACTTTGGGCGGTCGCATTGACATCAATCGGCATCATCGTTCCCCAAAAAGCTTAAAGCTCATTTTGCTTTAGCGGTCTGCCCACGCTTTTTCCCGATCTCAAACACGATAATCGCATTTAGGCACTGATCGATCAGACCATGTGCGACGTCGGCAACGCCTGACAGCAGGATATGCTTCGACTGATCGGGGAGGTCGTTATCCGCACCAAAATCCTTGCGGCACGCAATCGATGCGTCGATGCCCTTGGTCCTAATTTTCATCAACTGGTCGCCCGTGGGTATCTTCGACACGCAGCCCTTGTGGAGAAGCGCAAGGATTGCGAGATTCTCGCGCACGGTCTCGACCTGCTGCATAGTTATACCGTTGCCGGGGATAGCACCGACACGTGTTGTCAGAGTTTGGATATCGACCGCAGATTTTTCGTAAAAACCTTTATAATTGCCGAACGCAGCTTCGGATGGAACAATCGAGGTGTCTATCTTAACGAAGAAAGTATCGACGTCCTTCTGCATTGCAGACGCGATGTTGTCGGTTTGTTCATCATATTTGCTGACCAGCTCAATCGGTGCACACGACGCGAGTGCCATGATGAGCGCTGCCGCCACGGTGCGACGATATATGATATTCATCATGGAATCCCCCCAGAGCCCGTAGACAGTTTACCGTACTGACGAAACAAAGACCAGAGTCATTTCAAGCGTACTGAACAGAAAATCTGGAAGCACTGGATTTAGAACGGCAGTTTTCTGAGTGGTACGCTTCGCCCCTGAGCGAGAGTATCAGAGCATTAGCCCTACGGCTTCCGTCGCGGGAGCCAACTTTGTCGGTCGAAATGGGTAAATACGAACGGCTGATTTAGCACCCGTCTTTGCGTGCCGGGGCGTAGCAAGACCTTGTTGCCTGCGAAAGTTCCGTTGTCTCACTAGGAGGGACGGCGGCTGGCCCTCTCCGCGCACACTTCGGATCGCGGGGTCGGTCCTGAGCAGCGAAAGTACGATATTGCAATCTGCCATAATGGCATGACTGCTATCAGATGAAGAACAGGGTGCTGCGCCGCCAAAAAGACCCCTTAAAAGGTCCCTAAAACGTGGCGCCAAGCTCCAATTTGCCCGTGTGTTAACTGTAAGCCATTGAAAAGATGGTGCACCCGACTGGATTCGAACCAGTGGCCTCTGCCTTCGGAGGGCAGCGCTCTATCCAGCTGAGCTACGGGTGCCTGTGTCTTCGCCTAGCAAAGCCGATCGCGCTGCGCCAGTCCCTACCTTCGGCCGTGCGCAAACGGATCCCTGCTTCCAAGGCGCAGGTCAGGTTTCCGTGCTCGCGCCTCGCTTTGGGGCCGCTGACTTCGGCTTGAACGCGCAAAGGTCGCTGACGACGCACCGCCAGCATTCGGGCGTGCGGGCCTTGCACACATAACGGCCGTGCAGGATCAGCCAATGATGTGCATGCAGCCGGAAGGGCTGTGGCGTCGCTTTGTCGAGCTTGAGTTCGACCGCGAGCGGCGTCTTGCCGCGCGCCAGACCAGTGCGGTTGCCGACGCGGAAAATGTGCGTGTCGACCGCGAAGGTCTCGGCCCCAAAGGCGACGTTCATCACGACATTGGCGGTCTTGCGACCGACACCGGGCAGGGTTTCGAGCGCGTCGCGGTCGGCGGGAACCTCGCCGCCATAAACGTCGATCAGGCGCTGCGACAAGGCGATCACGTTCTTGGCCTTGGTGTTGAACAGGCCGATCGTCTTGATATGCTCTTTCAGTCCGTCCTCGCCGAGCGCAACCATTTGCGTGGGCGTTTTGACCTGTTCGAACAGCCGCCGCGTCGCCTTGTTTACGCCGATATCGGTGGCTTGCGCCGACAAGGCGACCGCGACGACCAGTTGGAAGGGGTTGCCCGCTTCCAGCTCGGTTTCCGGATGGGGATTGTCCGCCGCCAGCCGGGCATAAAATTCGACGACGTCGGCTTTTTTCAAACCCCCAGTACCTGGTCCATGCTGTAGCGTCCAGCGCTTTGCTCGGCGAGCCACAGCGCTGCGGTGATGGCACCGCGCGCGAAAATCGCTCTGTTTTCGGCGCGGTGCCCGATCTCGATCCGCTCGCCCTCGCCAGCAAAGACCACCAGATGATCGCCCGCAACCGATCCGCCGCGCAGGCTGGCAAAGCCAATCGTGCCTTCGGAGCGTGCGCCGGTCAGCCCGGCACGGTCCGCCACGCGCGCTTCGGCGAGGGTGATGCCGCGCCCGGCGGCGGCGGCGTCGCCGAGCAGTAGGGCGGTGCCAGAGGGGGCGTCGACCTTGTGGCGATGGTGCATCTCGGCGATTTCAATGTCCCAGTCGGGACCAAGCCGCGACGCCGCTTCGCGGACCAATTTGGCGAGCAAGGTGACCCCGAGCGAGACATTGCCGGTCTGCAACACCGCGATGTCGGCGGCGGCCGCCTCGATCAGCGCGTGATGGGCAGGCGCAAGACCGGTGGTACCGATCAGGATCGGGGTGCGCGCTTCCCGGGCGGCGGCAAGCGTGCGTTCCAGCGCTGCCGGTGTCGAAAAATCGACCAGCACGTCGGCAGCGAGCGCCAGCGCGACGGGGTCGCCGCCCGCGTCGATTCCGCCAGCCAAGGTCGCCCCCAGGTCGGGCACAGCGGCGGCAAGCGCTTGACCCATTCGGCCCGCGCTGCCGATAATCCCGATCGCGGTCATCGCACGTCTCCCGATTTGCTGCGTGGCGGCTCTACCGAAGCAGAGCCGCCGACGCCATGCCGGAATTGGTCGAAACGGCGGGATTAGCGAAGGGCCCGGCCGTTCGTCAGAAGCGGTAGCTTATCCAACTGGCCAGATAGTGGGAATTGACATAGCCGAGCTGGTCAAGGATCGGGCCCGGAATGAAATATTCATAGCGCCCAACGACCGACAGCCGACGCGTGACCTTCCACGTCGCCTGCAGGCGGATCGCATCTCCGACATTGCTACCCGGAAGGGTTTCGCTGCCGGTATAAGGGGTGCCGGCACCCCGGTAGATCGCATCGTGCGGGCTGACGCGCCAGCTATGCTGATATTCGGTGGTGACATCGAGCGTTTTGAACGGCGAGACCGTGAAGTTGGGCGACGCCTGGAACAGGTTGGTGAAGTTGAGCGCGCCCTGATAGCTATACGCAATCGTGCCTGCGAACGGGGCCTTGGCGACGTGAATGGTGCCGGTGCCATAGCTGCCACCGCCTTCGCCAAAGTCGAAATGAATGCCGACCTTTGGCTTCCAGTTTTTGGGGTTGATGACATAGGTCTGGGCGATGAAGGCGTTCCACGCGCTGATGTCGCGCCCGGCAAAGCTGCCGCTTTGATGATCGACCGTCCAATCGAGGGTCAACTGATCGAGGCTGCCCCACAAGCGCGCGCCGTAATAGTTGCGCACTTCGCGCCCGGTGACGCGACCCCATTTCAGCGAATCGTTGCGCTCGCGCCAGGCGAACGGATCGAAGAACAGCTTGCGGGTCTTGGAATTGGCGAGCACCAGGCCGAAGGTCGCGCCCGAAAAGCGCGTCTTGTCATCGGCGACGTCATCGCTCAGCCCCTGCGTGCCGAGCGTGACTTGCTTGAAATCGAAGAAATCGGCGCGGACGTTACCGGTCTGACCCCAGGTGCGCAGGCCCTGCACCGAGGTGTGGATGGTGTTGTTGTCCTTTTGCGACACCAGATTCGACGGGCCATCGGTGAATTCCTGACGGCCGTAGCGCACGCCCAGGCCGAAAGTGCCGATGGTACCGCTGATTTCGCCGAAGAACTGCTGCGCGATCAGGGCATCGCGCGATTTCGCCGGAGCGACGCCGTAATTATACCCGCTCAGCCCGCCATGCGCGAGTTCCCCATAAAAGCGCACCGGGCCGATATGGACGTCGGCTCCGCCGACCAGGCGCGTCTGCTCTTCCAGGCGATAGCCCGATTTGACGAGATTGGGTTCGGAATAATCGTTGAGGCGATAGCGCACTTCGCCGGATAGCGTGACGTAGATTTTGCCCGCGTCGTCGATCGGGATGTATTTGAGGCGATCGAGGATGTCCTTGCGCTTCTTGGAATCGCGCATCATCCGCCAGTCTTCGGCCCAGCGCGACATATTATAGCCGCCCAGCATGACGCCATGGCCGTCGGCCTGACGCGGATAGGTGCGCACCGACGGGTTAGCGGGCGAGCGCTGCTCGGTCGATTCGCTCGGCGGGGTCGAGCGCTGTGCGGGCGGCACTGGCCGATTGGGATCAACGCTCGCTTGCTGCGCCGGCTTGGCGACGCTGGCGACGGCGGTCGGCTTGGCGCTGCCGGCTTCGGACGTTGGTAGAGTGTTGGCGGCGGGCGCGCTCGCCAAAGCCGAAGCATCCGGTGCCGCGTGGGCGGTGCCCGACGCGATGACGATGGAAAGCAGGGAAGCGCCAATGGCGAAACCGGAGCGGGAGATACGCATGATGATCCTCGATCTTGGTGGCAAGGCTCCGCCAAGCGCCCAGAAGGGACGGGAAGCGGTGGTGCGGTGGGGTGGCGGTTGGGGGTGGCACCGGCGGTGCCACCCCGCGATATCGGGCTAGAAGCTTGCCCAGTCGGCGTTGGCGGCGGTCTGCGCGCGGGCTGCGATCGGCGGCGGGGCGGTTTTCGCGCTTGGCCGCGGGCGTGATGCAACCGGTGCTGGCTTCCGCATGCCGGCCGACGAATCCGAACCGACGTTGAAGCGCGCCGATTGGCGGCTGAGCGTGGCGACTTCCCCCGCCAGATTGCGCGCGGCGGCCGAGGTCTGTTCGACCATCGCGGCATTCTGTTGGGTGGAATGGTCCATCGCATTCACAGCCGACGCGATCTCGCTGATCGTCGAGGACTGGGCGCGGTTGTCGTTCGCCATCGACTCGACGAACTCGTGGACTTGTTCGACGCTCCCGCTGATTTGCTGCAGCACGTTGTCGACATTCTTCACCGCGTCGACGGCAACGACGATATCGGTCTGCGTCGCGGTCAACTGTTCGCGCGCGCGGCGTGCCTCTTCTTCTGCCCGCATCGCCAGCGCCGAAACGAGATCGGCGACCACGGCGAACCCACGCCCGGCCTCGCCCGCGCGACCGGCTTCGACCGCCGCGTTCATCGCGAGAACGCGCGTCTGGAAGGCGATCTTGTCGAGACCTTCGATGACACTGTCGATGCCGCGCGCACTGTCGGAAACGCGGATCATCGCGGCGGTGGCCTGCTCGGCGGTGGAGCGACCTGACCCGACCACGCCAATCGCTTGCTGCGCGGAGGTGACGGTACGATCCGCCGCCTCGGCGCTGGAGCGCAGGCGGGTGTTCATCTGCGACAGCGCCGCAGAGGTTTCTTCCAGGCTGGCGGCATTGCTCTCTGTGCGGCGTGCAAGGTCGTCCGACGCGGCGGCGATTTCATGCGAACCGGTTTCGATCCGCATCGAACCCTCGGCGAGGACGCCGATCAGATCGCGCAGATTGGCAAGCGCGGTATTGAAGTTGTTGCTCAGCGCCACATAGTCGGCCGGAACGCCGTCGTGCAGCGTGCTGGTGAGATCGCCTTCGGACAGCGCTTCCAGCTTTTCCGACAGGAGCGACACGATCGCCTTTTGATCGGCGTCCGACTTGGCCTGGACGGCTTCTGCAAACGACTTGGCAATGGCGTTGTCGCGGAAGACGAGCAGCGCACGGGCCATGCCGCCCAATTCGTCGCCCCGTTCCGTGCCGGGGATCTCCGCCTGCGTATCCCCCTCGGCCAGGCTTCCCATGCGGGTGGTGATGTGTTTGAGCGGCGCGGTAATCGAATTGCTGATCGTCAGGATCACGGCTGCGAGCGCGGCCAGAATCAGGACCACGACAATGGCGAGGTTCCACGCCGAGCGGGCAACGGCTTCGTTGATTTCGGAGTTGAAAACGCCGGTGGCGACGACCCAACCCCACGGCTTGAACACCCGAACATAGGAGATTTTCGGCTTCGAACCGGATCCATCGGGGAGCTTGAAATTATAGTCGACAAAGCCCGCGCCCGCGGGCGACAGGGCGGTCTCGACCATCGTCTGATAGTGCGTCCGGCCGTCGGCATCCTTTTCGTCCCGGACGATCTTGCCCTGCTTCTCGGGCTTCACCGGGTGCAGGATCATCCGGTAATTGGTGTCGAGGATGAAGAAGTAGCTGTCCTTGCCGAAGCGCATCGTTCGGATCGCTTCTTTTGCGGTGGCCTGGGCCTGCTCGTGCGTCATCCGCCCGGCTTGTTCTTCCGCCTGGAAGCGCTGAAGCTGGCTATACGCCACTTCGAGCGTCTGCTTGGTGCGCTCGTTAAAACCCTGCCGCAAAGCGGAGTTCAACTGATTTACGGACAGGATAAGGACCAGCGCAAGGCCCAGCAATGATGCTGCGCCGATGATAAGCAATCGTTTACCGATTTTAACTTGTGTGAGAAAGTTCATCCGAAAATCCAATCGCTCTTTTTTCGCATTGTAGAGCGTTGGAGAGTCGGCACGCCGCAGGGATGAATGTTTTGTAATAAATCATAAAATATTAACTATACATTGGCGTTGTCATTTCGCTTTACTCGTAAATTGGCCGATCGATGGCACCGGGCAAAGCCTTTGGCGGTGGTCTGCGCGCAAGGATGGCACTATGCTCGCGGTGATGTCCGTGCCGCGCAATCTCGTGATCCTGACCGGGGCCGGTGTTTCGGCCGAAAGCGGAATTGCCACGTTTCGCGGTCCTGGTGGCCTGTGGGAAGGGCACCGCGTCGAGGATGTCTGCACGCCCGTCGCGCTCGCGCGCGATCCGGCGTTGGTCCATCGCTTTTATGATGCGCGGCGTGCGGCACTGGCAGCGGTCATGCCCAATCCGGCGCATGACGCGCTGGCACGGCTGGATGCTGCGTGGCGCGGCGGATTGCTGATCGTGACCCAGAATGTCGATGATCTGCATGAGCGCGCCGGGGCCAGGCGATTGGTCCATATGCACGGCGCATTGCAATCGGCCTTATGTGCGGCCTGTGGCGTGCAGGTGCGCTGGGAGGCGGATTTGCCGCCTGGGGCAGTGTGCGGCGCATGCGGCGGGCCGACGCTGCGGCCCGACATCGTGTTCTTCGGCGAAATCCCCTATGCGATGGACCGGATCGAGCGGGCGCTGGGCGAGGCCGATCTGTTCGTGTCGATCGGCACCTCGGGCGCGGTCTATCCCGCCGCCGGGTTCGTACAGGGTGCGCGCTATGCGGGCGCGCGAACGCTGGAGCTGAACCTCGAACCGTCGGCGGGCAGCGGCTATTTCCACGAAACCCGGCTTGGCCCGGCGGGGGAATTGGTGCCCGCCTGGGTGGAGGAAGTGCTGGCGGACGCGGGCGTCTAAGCGCGCTCGCGCATCAGTCGACCCAGTCCAGCCCCATTTCACGATAGACGTCGCGTTCGTCGTCCCAGCCGGGGCGCACCTTTACGTGCAGATAGAGGTGGACCGGGCGGCCCATGATCTCGCTGAGTTCGGCCCGCGCGCGCGCGCCGATTTCCTTGATGCGTGCGCCGCCCTTGCCGAGCACAATGGCGCGCTGGGTCGGGCGTTCGACCAGGATCTGCTGGTGGATTTCGACCGAACCGTCCTCGCGTTCCTTATATTGTTCGGTCTCGATCGCCGAGGCATAAGGCAGTTCGGCGTGGAGCTGGAGATAGAGCTGTTCGCGCGTCACTTCGGAGGCGAGGCTGCGCTCGCTCGCATCGGACACCTGATCCTCGGGGAAATGCCACGGCCCCTCGGGCATCGCCTTGGCGAGATGCGCCTTCAATTCGGGCAGGCCGTCGCCGGTCGCCGCGCTGACGAAGAAGGTTTCAGCGAACTCGACCATGCCGGTCAATTTCTCGGCGTGCAGCAGCAGCTTGCCCTTGTCGGCCAGATCGACCTTGTTGAGGATGAGATATTTGGGTTCACGGCGATCCTTGATCGCCTCGGCAATATCGGTGACCTTGGCGCCGAGCCCGCCCTTGGCATCGACCACCAGCGCCAGCACGTCAGCACCCTCGGCACCGCCCCAGGCGGCCTGCACCATCGCGCGGTCGAGCCGCCGCTTGGGCTCGAAAATGCCGGGGGTATCGACCAGCAGGAGCTGCGTCTCGCCCTCGATCGCGACGCCCATCAGCCGCACGCGCGTGGTCTGCGCCTTGGGGCTGACGATCGCGACCTTCTGGCCGACCAGCGCATTGACCAAGGTGGATTTGCCCGCATTGGGCGCGCCGAGAATGGCGACGAGGCCGCAATGTTGGGGAGGGATAGTCGGGGGCGTCGTCATGAAATGTCCTTCGTCACCCCAGACTTGTTCCGGGGTCCACGGTTCCGCAAGGGCCGCACTTGCCGTTCCTGCCGCACGGTGGACCCCGGAACAAGTCCGGGGTGACGCCGTGTCAGCGCAATTTCGCGAGCAACGCCGCCGCCGCCGCCGTTTCCGCTTCCTGTTTGGAGCTGCCCTCGGCTTCGGCTTCGGCGAAGGTGCCGAGCGTGGCCTTTACGCGGAAGCGTGGGGCGTGGTGGGGGCCCGAGCGTTCGACCACGTCATAAGCGGGCGTCTTGCGGTTGTGCGCGGCGGCCCATTCCTGCAGCGCGGATTTGGGGTGTTGCGGGGCGGCGAGCTGGCGGCTGGGGCGGTCGGCCCAGACTTTGCGGATCGCACGGCGCGCGCCGTCCAGCCCGGCTTCGAGATAGAGCGCGCCGATCAGCGCCTCCATCACGTCGCCCAGCACATTGTCGCTATCAGAGGCACCGTCGTCGCGGGCCTGCTTGCCGAGGCGGAGTTGGGCTGCAACGCCGAGGCCGCGCGCGACATCGGCGCAGACCGCGCCCGTCACCAGCGCGTTCAGCCGCTTGGACAGCGCGCCTTCGGGTTCGCCCGGGAACAGTTCGAACAGCCATTCGGCCATCACCAGGCCGAGCACACGGTCGCCCAGAAATTCGAGCCGTTCGTAATTCGCCGCCGCCTGGCTGCCATGCGTCAGCGCGCGTTCGAACGGGGCAAGATCAATCGGCGCGTGGCCAAGCGTCGCGGTCAGCCAGTCGTGCAGGGCGCTGCTCAAAAACCCGCCCCGATCCGGTTCCAGCGTGCCGCGGAGAACCAGGTCCAGGGCAGGAACCAATTGGCCGAGCCATCGGTCGAGAAGAACGACACGACCGCTTTGCCCTGGATGCGCTCCATTGGCACCATGCCCATGCCTTCGGGCGGATCGAAGCGGCTGTCGCCGCTATCGTCGCGATTGTCACCCATCACGAAGACATGGCCTGAGGGTACTGCATAGACGCCAGTCTCATCGGCATTGGGCTGTTCGCCGCGGTCGAGCACATTGTAGCTTTTGCCATTGGGCAGCGTTTCGCGGAATTGCTGGTAGCGGCAGATCGGCGTGCCCTTCAGGCTGTCCTCGAACTCGCTCGGGCATTCGGTGCCGCCCGGATAATTGGGGCTGAGCGGGATCGTGAAATCGGCGATCCGGACCTTGGGCACCGGCGTGCCATTGAGAATCACCTGGCCATGGCGCATCTGGATCGTGTCGCCGGGCAGGCCGATCACGCGCTTGATCACATCATGATCTTCGCCGGGCGGGCCGCGAAACACCACCACATCGCCGCGTGCCGGATCGCGGCCGAGGATGCGGCCCGGAATCAGCGGCACGCCCCAGGGCAGAGACCAGCGCGAATAACCGTAATTCCATTTCGACACGAACAGATAGTCGCCAATGTACAGCCGCGGCAGCATCGATTGCGATGGGATGCTGAACGGCGCGAAGACGAAGCTACGAAACACGAACACGATGATCGCGAGTTTCAGCAGGAAGACGAGCGTCTCGCGCGTTTCGGATTTGCGGGCGGGGGAGGAGGGGGCGGCCATGCGCGCGGTTTGGTGCCGCTCCGGTGTCGCGTCAAGCTGGCGGTTGTAACTGCACGGCGCTAGGGCAATCTAAGGCGGATCCTCCCCCCGCCCCCATTTGCCAAAGAGGTGCCCTAATGCCTGCCGACTGGACCGCGATCGAAGCCTTGCCCGCGCCGCGCCTGGAAACCCTGTTCGCCGAAGACCCCAACCGGCTGGCGACCTTCAGCGTCGATGTCGCTGGCCTGCATTTCGACTGGTCGAAGACGCATTTGACCGCGCAAGCGGTGGCCGCGTTCGAGGCGCTGGCCAAGGCGCAGGATCTGGCGGGCAAGCGCGAGGCGCTGTTCGCGGGTGACGTGATCAACACCACCGAGGGCCGCGCGGTCACGCATGTCGCCGAGCGCGGCGAAGGCAGCGTGGATGACGTAGCGAAAGCGCGCGTGTTGCACGCGCGGATGCGCGCGCTGATCGACGCGATCGAGGGCGAGGCGCTCGGGCCGATTCGCCATGTGCTGCACGTCGGTATCGGCGGATCGGCTTTGGGACCGGACCTGCTGATCGATGCGCTGGGGCGCGACGATAGCCGCTATGATGTTGCGATCGTCTCCAATATCGACGGCGCGGCGCTGGAAGAGGTGTTCAAGAAGTTCGATCCGACCGCTACGCTGCTGGTGATCGCGTCGAAGACCTTCACCACCAAGGAAACGCTGACCAACGCCGAATCGGTGCTGCAGTGGATGGGTGAGGCCGGGGTGGACGATGTCTATGGCCGCGTCGTCGCGCTGACCGCTGACCCCGACAAGGCGGTCGAATGGGGCGTCGATGAAACGCGCGTGCTGCCCTTCGCGGATTCGGTCGGCGGGCGGTATTCGCTGTGGTCGTCGATCGGCTTCCCGGCGGCGCTCGCGCTTGGATGGGATAATTTCCAGGACATGCTCGATGGTGCGGGCGAAATGGACCGCCACTTCCGCCAGACTTCGCTCAGCCAGAATGCGCCCGCGCTCGCGGCCTTTGCCGACCTGTATTACACCCAGGTGCGCCACGCCGAGACGCGCGCGACCTTCGCCTATGACGAGCGGCTGCGTTTGCTGCCGTCCTATCTCCAGCAACTCGAAATGGAATCGAACGGCAAGGGCGTGACGATCGACGGCGTGAAGCTCGACCGACCGAGCGCTGCGATCACCTGGGGTGGCGTCGGCACCGATGCCCAGCACGCCGTGTTCCAGCTTCTGCATCAGGGCACGCATCTGGTGCCGGTCGAATTCGTCGCGGTGATCGAGCCGGGCGACACGCTGGCCGAGGAGCATCACCGCCAGTTGCTGCTCAACGCCTTCGCGCAAGGCGCGGCGCTGATGAAGGGGCGGCCCAATGACGATCTCGCGCGCAGCTATTCGGGCGATCGGCCGTCTTCGACGATCCTGCTCGAAGTGCTCGACGCGCGTACGCTCGGCGCGCTGATCGCCTTTTACGAACAGCGTGTGTTCGTGAATGGCGTGCTGCTCGGCATCAATCCGTTCGACCAGTTCGGCGTCGAGCTGGGCAAGGAAATGGCCAAAGCAGCCGATGCGGGCGGGCAAGAGTTCGACGTGTCGACCGCCGACCTGATCAAGCGCGCGTTCGGCTGATGTTGCTGGCGGCGCTGGCGTTGATGACACAATCGGCGGTGGAGATGCGTCATCACCACCGATTGCTCGTCATCGCCGCGCCCGCCGCAACCGATCGGCAGGCGCAGCAGCAGATCGCTGCGCTTGCCGCACGCCAGGAGCCGCTCGCCGCGCGCGACGTGGTGATCGTCACGATCCTGGCGGATCGCGTGGCAGGTGCGCGCGATTCCGCAGCCGCGTTGCGCCGAATTTGGTCGCTCCCCCGCGACCGTTTCACTGTCCTGTTGATCGGCAAGGACGGGCATGAAGCCCTGCGCCAGACCGATCCGATAACCCCCGCAACCGTGATCGCCGCGATCGACGCCATGCCGATGCGCCGCGCGGGCTTGCGCTGAATGTCCTTACGGAGTTTTCGATGACCACCGCTTCTTATGATTACGACCTTTTTGTCATCGGTGCCGGTTCGGGCGGCACGCGGGCGTCGCGCGTCGCGGCCGCGCATGGCGCGAAGGTGGCGGTGGCCGAGGAATATCGCGTCGGCGGCACCTGCGTTATCCGTGGCTGCGTGCCCAAGAAGCTGCTCGTGTACGGCGCGCACTTCGCCGAGGATCTGAAGGACGCCAGGCGCTTCGGCTGGGACGTGCCCGACACTCTCGGCTTCGACTGGGTGCGGCTGCGCGACAACGTGATGGAAGAGGTCAGCCGCATCAACGGTGCCTATACCGCCACGCTCAACAACAATGGCGTCGACATCATTCTCGATCGTGCGGAAGTGACCGGGCCGCACAGCGTGCGGCTGGGCGACGGGCGCGAGGTGACCGCGAAATACATTCTGATCGCAGTCGGCGCGACGCCGGTGGTGCCGGAATGCCCCGGCCACGAACTTGGCATCACCTCGAACGAAGTGTTCCATCTCGACGCCGTGCCCAAGCGCATCTTGATCGCGGGCGCGGGCTATATCGCCAATGAATTTGCCGGTATCTTCAACGAATTCGGCGCAAAGGTGACGCTGATCAACCGCAGCGACGTGATCCTGCGCGGCTATGATGAGTCGATCCGCGACCGCTTGTTGCAGATTTCGATGATGAAGGGGCTCGATTTCCGCTTCAACGCGGCGTTCCGCGGCATCGAGAAGCAAGCCGATGGCAGCCTGCTCGTGTCGATGACCAACCACGAGCCGATCGAAGTCGATTGCGTGCTGTTCGCGACCGGGCGCACCCCCAATACCGCAGGGCTGGGCCTGGCGGCGGCGGGTGTCGATCTGGACGAGAAGGGCGCGATCGTGGTCGATGCCGACAACAAGTCGAGCTGCGACAGTATCTATGCCGTCGGCGACGTCACTAATCGCGTGCAACTGACCCCGGTCGCGATCCGCGAGGGGCAGGCCTTTGCCGACACGCTGTTCGGCGGCAAGCCGCACCGCGTGGACTATGAGAATATCCCGAGCGCGGTGTTCAGCCATCCACCGATGGCGGGCGTCGGCCTGACCGAGGCGCAGGCGAAGAACAAGTTCGGCTCGGTCAAGGTCTATACCTCGGACTTCCGCCCGATGAAGAATGTGCTCGCCGGCCGCAACGAGCGCGCGCTGTACAAGATGGTGTGCCATGCCGAGTCGGGCGTGGTGCTCGGGCTGCACATGATCGGCCCCGACGCCCCCGAGATCCTGCAGGCGGCGGCGGTCGCGGTGAAGGCCGGGCTGACCAAGGACGCCTTCGACCAGACCGTCGCGCTGCATCCGTCGATGGCGGAAGAACTGGTGCTGCTGCGGTAATCGATCGTCCTTCCCGCGCGGCGGGAAGGGCGATCCATCTTTCACCTTACCAGATGTGAACCCGGTCGGCGGGGGCGAGGTACAGTTTGTCGCCGGGCTTTACGTTGAAGGCGGTGTACCAGGCATCGACATTGCGCACGACGCCGTTGACGCGGAAGAAGGCCGGGCTGTGCGCATTGGTCAGCAATTGCTGGCGCAGCGCGCCTTCGCGGTCCTTTTCCTGCCAGACTTGCGCCCAGGCGAGGAAGAAGCGCTGGTCGCCGGTCAGCCCGCCGATCACCGGCGCCTTGCCGTGCTTGGCCTGATAGCGCTGATAGGCGGCATAGGCCATTTCCACGCCACCGAGATCGCCGATATTCTCGCCCATGGTGAGCGAGCCCTTGATGTGCGTGCCGGGGATCGGTTCATAGCCGTCATATTGCTTGCCGAGCACGGCGGTGCGCGCGGTGAAGGCCTTTTTGGATTCGGGCGTCCACCAGTTGCTGATCTTGCCGGTGCCGTCGAACAGACTGCCCTGATCGTCAAAGCCGTGCCCGATTTCATGCCCGATCACCGCGCCGATCGCGCCGTAATTGACCGCAGCATCGGCCTTGGGGTCGAAGAAGGGCGGTTGCAGGATCGCGGCGGGGAAGGTGATCTGGTTCGAGAGCGGATTGTAATAGGCGTTCACCGTCTGCGGGGTCATGTCCCACAGGCTGCGATCGACGGGCTTGGTCAGCCGGTCGAGATCGAGCTGGTGCTGGAACTCGCCGCTGCGCATCGCATTGCCGAGCAGATCGCCGCGATCGATCTTGAGGCTGGCATAGTCGATATATTTGACCGGGTGGCCGATGCGCGGGTCGAACTTGTCGAGCTTGGCCAGGGCCGCAGCCTTGGTCTTGGCGTCCATCCAGCTGTTCGCCTTGAGCCGTTCGCCCAGCGCGCCGCGCAGATCGCCGATCAGCTCGCCCATTTTGGCTTCGCTCTCGGGCGGGAAATAGCGCGCGACGTAGATCTGGCCGACCGCTTCGCCCAGCGCGCCGTTGACGAGGGCGACACCGCGCTTCCAGCGGTCGCGCTGGGTCGGCTGGTCGCGCAGCGTCTTGCCGTAAAAGGCGAAGCTCGCTTCGTCGAACGCCTTGGGCAGGAATTGTGCGTGATCGCTGACGAAGCGGAACGCGACCCAGTCCTTCCACGTCTGGAGCGGCACCGAGTCGAGCAATTTGCCATTGGCGGTCAGCGCGGTGCTGGTCGCCATGATCACGGTCGGGATGCTGTCGAGCCCGGCGGTCTTCAGCATCAAATCCCAGTCGAATTGCGGCGCGAGCGCTTTCATGCCCGCGCGGTCCATCGGCTTGAACATTTCCATCAGATTGCGCTGGCGTTCGGGGCTCCATTGCTCCTTGGCCATCGCGGTTTCGAGCGCGATGATCGCGTCGGCCTTGGTCGTGGCATCGGGAATGCCCGCCAGCGTCTGCATCTGGATCACATAGTCGCGATAGGCCTTGCGGAAGCCGTCATATTTCGCGCCTTCGAGCAGGTAATAATCGCGCCCGCCCATGCCGAGCCCGCCCTGGCTGGCGGCCGCAACATAGCGGGTCGGGTCGGACGGATTGGGCAATTGGCCAAGCTCGACCGGCGAGGCATAGCCGACGCTGGCGAACAGCGTTTGCAGCGCGGCCTTGTCCTGCACGGCGGCGATCTTGGCGAGATAGGGTTGGAGTGGCGCGGTGCCATGCGCATCGATCGCGGCCTGGTCCATCCAGCTCGCATAGAGATCGCCGATCTGCTTGCCCGATGCGCCAAAGCTTGCAGGGTTGGCGGCAAGGTCGGTCAGGATGTCGCGGACGTGTTGTTCGGCTTCGTCGCTGATCACCACCCAATAGCCGGCCGAGGTGCGATCGGCGGCGATCTGCGTGCGCTGGTCCCAAGCGCCATTGGCGAAGGTCCAGAAATCGTCGCCGGGCTTGATCGCCTTGTTCTGCGTCGTGAGATCGACGCCGAATGTGCCGTAACGCGGCCCGCTTTTGGCATCCTTGGCAAGCGTAGGTGCCGCGAGCGCGACGATGGCAGCCGCGGCGGCGAGCCGGGCGAAGGTGGATGTACGCATGAAGGAGCCCCCTAAAACCTGTGTTATGCTTGACCATAACAGTGGGGTGGGGGCTCCGCAACACGTGCCTGCGCGCGTCAGGCCACGCGGTTGGCCACCAGATCATCGACCACCGAGGGATCGGCGAGCGTGCTGGTATCGCCCAGGCTCGACACGTCGCCCTCGGCGATCTTGCGCAGGATGCGGCGCATGATCTTGCCCGAGCGTGTCTTGGGCAGGCCCGGCGCGAATTGCAGCTTGTCGGGCGCTGCGATCGGGCCGATTTCCTTGCGGACCCAGCTGATCAAGTCCTTGCGTAGCGCCTCAGACGGGGCATGCCCCGAATTGAGCGTGACATAGGCGTAAATGCCCTGTCCCTTGATGTCGTGCGGCATGCCGACAACGGCGGCCTCGGCCACTTCGGGGTGCAGCACCAGTGCGCTTTCCACCTCGGCGGTGCCCATGCGGTGGCCCGAGACGTTGATCACGTCGTCGACCCGGCCGGTGATCCACCAATAGCCATCGGCATCGCGGCGCGCGCCGTCACCCGTGGTATATTTGCCGGGATAGGTGGTGAAATAGGTCTGGAAGAAGCGTTCGCGATCGCCCCACACGCCGCGCATCTGCCCCGGCCAGCTCCGCGCGATGACGAGATTGCCCTCGGTCGCGCCGCTCAACACCTCGCCTTCCGGGTTGACGAGTTGCGGGTCGACGCCGGGCATCGGCTTGGTCGCGGAGCCGGGTTTCAGCGCGGTCGCGCCGGGCATGGGGGCGATCATCGCGCCGCCAGTCTCGGTCTGCCACCAGGTGTCGATGATCGGGCAGCGTCCGCCGCCGACGACCTCATGATACCAGCGCCATGCCTCGGGGTTGATCGGTTCGCCGACAGTGCCGAGCAGCTTGAGCGAGCTGCGATCGGTCCGGGCCACGAAATCATCGCCATCCTTCATCAGCGCGCGGAGCGCGGTCGGGGCGGTGAAGATGGTGTGGACCTTGTGGCGATCGACCACTTGCCAGATGCGGCTGGCGTCGGGCCAATTGGGCACGCCTTCGAACATCAGCGTCGTCGCGCCATTGGCGAGCGGGCCGTAGAGGATGTAGCTGTGACCGGTGACCCAGCCGATATCGGCGGCGCACCACCACACATCGCCAGGACGATAATCGAAGCACAGTTCGTGGGTCAGGCTGGCCCACAACAGGTAGCCGCCGCTGGTGTGCATCACGCCCTTGGGCTGGCCGGTGCTGCCCGAGGTATAGAGGATGAACAGCGGGTCCTCGGCACCCATCGGCTCGGGCGGGCAGGTGGCGGGAACGCCCTCGCGCGCTTCATGATACCAGCGGTCGCGCGTCGCATCGAACGGTACTTGTGCACCCGTGGCGGCCACCACGATCACCGTCTTGAGGCCGGGCGCGTGCGCGGCGGCGGCATCGACATTGGCCTTGAGCGGCACGCGCTTGCCACCCCTGCGGCCTTCATCCGCTGTGATGACGATGGTCGATCCGCAATCCTCGATCCGTCCGGCGAGCGCCTCGGGCGAGAAACCGGCGAAGACCACCGAATGGATCGCGCCGATCCTTGCACATGCGAGCACGGCAAAGGCCGCTTCCGGAATCATCGGCAAATAGATGGTGACGCGGTCGCCCTTGGTTACGCCTTGCGCCTTCAGCACATTGGCGAAGACGCTCACTTCCTGGTGGAGCTCGGCATAGGTGAAGCGGCGGGGCTGCTCGCTCGGTTCGTCCGGCTCCCAGATCAACGCCGTGTCGCCACCGCGCTTTGCCAGATGCCGGTCGAGGCAATTGGCGGCGACGTTCAATTTGCCGTCGGCGAACCAGCGGATGTGGAAATCGGCCTTGTCGAACGACCAGTCGCCCGCGATCTCGGGCCGCTTGATCCAGTCGAGCCGCTTGGCCTGATCGAGCCAGAAGCTGCCGGGATCGGCCAGGCTGCGCCCATAGAGCAGGTCATAGCCGTCCGCGTTGATGCGCGCGCGCGCAGCCCATTCGGGTGGGACGGGGTAAAGCTCCTGCTCGGGCATCTTGGTCTCCTATGCGCGCGCATTTGCCGTTCCCTGCTGGTGCTTGGCAAGGGTGCATGGCTTGCGTTCCGTCGCCAAACCGCGAAAAGACGCTGCAAAGAGTTTTAGGGAGTGATCATGTCTTCGACCATCGCCGAACTGGAACGTAAACGTGAAGCCGCTCGCCTGGGCGGCGGTGAGAAACGCATCGCTGCACAACATGCCAAGGGCAAGCTGACCGCGCGCGAGCGGCTCGATGTGCTGCTCGACGAAGGCTCGTTCGAAGAGCTTGATATGTATGTCGAACATAATTGCGTCGATTTCGGCATGGCCGAGCAGAAGATTCCGGGCGACGGCGTGGTTACCGGATCGGGCACGATCAACGGACGGCTGGTGTTCGTGTTCAGCCAGGATTTTACGGTGTTCGGCGGCTCGCTGTCGGAACGCCATGCGCAGAAAATCTGCAAGATCATGGACATGGCGCTGAAGGTCGGTGCGCCGGTGATTGGCCTCAACGATTCGGGCGGTGCGCGTATTCAGGAAGGCGTCGCTTCGCTTGGCGGTTATGCCGAGGTGTTCCAGCGCAATGTGCTGGCGAGCGGGGTGGTGCCGCAGATCAGCCTGATCATGGGGCCGTGCGCGGGCGGCGCGGTGTATTCCCCGGCGATGACCGACTTCATCTTCATGGTGAAGGATTCGTCCTACATGTTCGTCACCGGCCCTGATGTGGTGAAGACGGTGACCAACGAAATCGTCACGCAGGAGGAATTGGGCGGCGCGGTGACGCACACGACCAAGTCGGGCGTGGCCGATGTTGCGTTTGAAAACGATATCGAGGCGCTGCTGGCAGCACGCGACTTCATCGATTTCCTGCCCGCCTCGAACCGCGAAGGCGCACCCGAGCGGCCGTCGTCGGACGCGTGGGACCGGATCGAGGAGTCGCTCGACACGCTGGTGCCAGCCTCGGCCAACCAGCCCTATGATATGCACGAGCTGATCCGAAAGACCGTCGATGAAGGCGATTTCTTCGAGGTGCAGCCGACCCATGCCGGCAACATCATCACCGGTTTCGGGCGGATCGAGGGGCGCACGGTCGGCTTCGTCGCCAACCAGCCGATGGTGCTGGCCGGCTGCCTCGACATCAATTCGTCCAAGAAGGCGGCGCGGTTCGTGCGCTTCTGCGATGCGTTCGAAATCCCGATCGTCACCTTTGTCGATGTTCCGGGCTTTTTGCCCGGCACTGCGCAGGAATTGAACGGCATCATCAAGCACGGCGCGAAGCTGCTGTTCGCTTATGCCGAGGCAACCGTGCCGAAGATCACCGTGATCACACGCAAAGCCTATGGCGGGGCGTATGACGTGATGGCCTCCAAGCATTTGCGTGGCGACCTCAATTACGCCTGGCCGACCGCCGAGATCGCAGTGATGGGCGCGAAGGGCGCGGTCGAGATCATCTTCCGCGGCCGCACGCCCGAGGAGATTGCCGAGCAGACCGCACAGTATGAAGCACGCTTCGCCAACCCGTTCGTGGCGGCGAGCAAGGGCTTTATCGACGAAGTGATCCAGCCGCACTCGACCCGCCGCCGGATCGCTTTGGGGCTGCGGAAATTGCGTGGCAAGCAGTTGGAGAACCCGTGGAAGAAGCACGACAACATCCCGTTGTGAAGGCTGCTTGTCGCAGGCGCACGAAAACCTTATAAGGACATGATAAGGAGCGCCTCGATGCGGACCGAACGTGTCACCTTCCTGACCACGCCTGAGAATAAGGCGGCACTGGACTCTTATGCGTCCGGTGCCGGGAAATCCGTTGGGCATGTCCTGCGTGAGGCTTCGACCCGATACCTTGCTGAACGGCAAAGCGAAGTGGACAGTTATGACGAGGCGCTCGCCCTGGTGCTGCCGGAGCTTGAAATCAGCCTGGCGAAGTGGAACCGCCAGTTGGACGCGATGAATGAATCGATCGACCGCGCCTGCGCGGCGATCGATCGCGCCTTGGCAGGCGACCCCGCGTGAGCACGAGCGAAAAGGCATTCGGCCTCATCAAGGCCGTTTTGACCTATCAAGAGCGCATGGATGGGCTGGAGAAAAAACTGGCCGCGCTCAGCGACGGCCGGACGCGGTTGGCGGATAGCCATGTCGCGCTGCGCGACCGGGTCAGCACGATTGAGGGCTACCTGCGCGGTCGCAGGGATGCCGCCGCTGCATCTGACCTGCCGAGGATCGAAGGATAGTATCGGAACATCCCCGCTTTCCGACGCGCCGCAATCTGGTAGCAGGGACGCCATGATCCATCGTCTTGCCCTTTTTGTCCGCAGGCATAGCGTGTCGCCGGAGCTGAGCCGTGCCTACTGAGACCCCCCTCGATCGTTTCAAGGCCGTGCTGGGCGGCGCAGCGCGCGCGGTTGCGCATGAGCCCGAGATCGAGCTCGCTTTCACCGCCGATTCGCCGAGCCAGTCGGGCAAGCACATCAAGGTGCCAATGCCCGCGCGCACGCTGCCGCCCGAGCAAGTGGCCGAGGCGCGTGGTTTCGCCGACGGTTTCGCGCTGCGGCTGCGCTATCACGACACCGCGCTGCATGGCCGGATCGCGCCGCATGAGGCGGTGGCGCGCGCGGTGTTCGACGCGGTTGAGGGCGCGCGAGTCGAGGCGCTCGGCGGGCGCGGTTATGCCGGGATCGCCGCCAATCTCGACGTTGCGCTGGAAACGCGGTTGCGCGCCGACCCGATTACGCGCGCCCGCACGCGCGACGAGGTCCCGTTATCGACCGCGCTCGGGCTGATGGTGCGCGAACGGTTGACCGGTGCGCCGCCGCCCGAAGCCACCGCGCCGGGGCTGGACCTGGTGCGCGACTGGATCGAGCAGAAAGCGGGGCGTGACCTTGATGCGCTGGGTCTCGCGATCGACGATCAGCGCGCCTTTGCCAGCCTCGCCACCAAGCTGCTCGAAGATCTCGAATTGATCGAAGGGGACATGATCCCCGACGAATCCGAAGAAGGCGGTTCCGAGGATGAAGGGACCGAAGAGCAGCAGGACGATCAGGGCGACGAAGGCGAAGACGAAGGCGAGCAGGGCCAGGGCGAAATCGAGGCGCGCGGGTCCGAGCAGGATTCGGACAGCGAAGAGGGCGAAGGCACCGAGCAAAGCGACGAATCGTTCGACGATATGGACGGCGAGCCCGGCGACGAAGGCGAGGAGGGGATGCTCCCGGTTCGCCCCAACCGACCGTTTGCGGATTTCGCGCCGCAATTCGAATATAAAGCCTGGACCACCGCCTATGACGAAGTCATCGCCGCGACCGACTTGTGCGATGCCGATGAACTGACGCGGCTGCGTTCCTATCTCGACCAGCAATTGGTGCATTTGCAGGGAGCGGTGACCAAGCTCGCCAACCGCCTGCAACGCCGCTTGATGGCGCAGCAGAACCGCAGTTGGGATTTCGATCAGGAAGAGGGCATTCTCGATGCGGCGCGCCTGGCGCGGATCGTGGTCAACCCGACGCTGTCGCTGAGCTACAAGGTCGAGCGCGAAACCGACTTCCGCGACACGGTGGTGACGCTGCTGATCGACAATTCCGGATCGATGCGCGGCCGCCCGATTTCGATCGCGGCGATCAGCGCCGATATTCTGGCGCGCACGCTCGAGCGGTGCGGGGTCAAGACCGAGATCCTCGGCTTCACCACACGCGCGTGGAAGGGCGGACAATCGCGCGAGACCTGGCTCGCCGCCGGGCGGCCGCCGCAGCCGGGGCGGCTCAACGACGTGCGCCACATCGTCTACAAAAAGGCGGACGAGCCATGGCGGCGCGCGCGCACCTCGCTTGGGCTGATGATGCGCGAGGGGCTGCTGAAGGAGAATATCGACGGCGAGGCGCTGCTCTGGGCGCATTCGCGCATCATCGCGCGGCCCGAGGAACGCAAGATCCTGATGGTGATTTCGGACGGCGCGCCGGTCGACGATTCGACGCTGAGCGTCAATTCCGGGTCGTATCTCGAGCGCCATTTGCGGCAGGTGATCGGCTGGATCGAAGCCAAGTCGCCGGTCGAACTCGCGGCGATCGGCATCGGCCATGACGTGACGCGCTATTATGCGCGCGCGGTGACGATCATGGATGCGGAACAGCTAGGGGGCACGATCATTGAGCAGATCGCCGCCCTGTTCGATGCCCCGATGGGGCGAGGGCGTGGTTGAAGCGCCGCCGGGCGGGTTTATCGGCCCGGTCAAGCGCTCGGTGACCATTGCCGGACACCCAACCTCGATCAGTCTGGAACCGATCTTCTGGCGTGCGCTGGAGGCGCAGGCGGAAAAGCGCCTGCTGCCGCTCAACGCGTTGATCGCGCAAATCGATTCCGTGCGCATCCTGGCGGACGATCCCCCCAACCTCGCCAGCGCTTTGCGAAGCTGGGTGCTGGCGGCGCAAAAATGCGAATAAATCGCAATAGCATTGACAATGCGAGTGACTCGCAATAGCCGATCTCCATCTTCAAGGGGATCACACTTTGTCACACGCCGTTCGCAAGCCCGCTTATCTCGCTTTGTCCTGTGTCGGGGCCTTTGCCAGTTTCCCGGCCTTTGCCAACGATGTCGCTCCGCCGCCCGCCAACGATGAGGATCCGGATCGCAAGGCCGATATCATCGTCAACGGCATCCACGAACGTCGCCCCGCTGACCCCAAATTGGTCGCGCCGATCGTCGACACGCCCAAGTCGATCGTGGTGCTCGACAAATCGGTGATCGAACAAACCGGTTCTACCACCTTGCAGGATGCGCTCCGCACCGTCCCCGGCATCACCTTCGGCGCGGCGGAGGGCGGCAACCCGATTGGTGACCGCCCCTTCATCCGCGGCTTTGACAGCCAAGGGTCGATTTATGTCGACGGCGTGCGCGACCTTGCCTCGCAGACGCGCGAAGTGTTCGCGATCGATTCGGTGCAGATCGTGCGCGGATCGGATTCTACGCTCGGCGGGCGCGGCAGCGCGGGCGGGACAATCAATATCCTGACCAAGCTGCCACAGGCGCGCACCTTTGGCTCGATTGCGGGCAGCTATGGCAATGCCGACTATAAGCGCATCGTTGGCGATCTGAACCTCAAGCTCAGCGATACCGCCGCCTTCCGGATCGAAGGCCTGTGGCACGATCAGGATGTCGCCGGACGCGACGCCATCTATCAACGGCGCTGGGGTGTCGCCCCCAGCTTCACGATCGGGCTTGGCACGCCGACGCGGTTGACTGTTGGATATTATCGCCTCGAAAGCCACGAATTGCCCGACAGCGGCATTCCCTATCTCTACACGATCGCCAATGCGCCTGGGACGGGCGCGATCCGCACCGAACCGGCGCTGGGGCAAATCACCACCGCCAACGGGCAGACCGGCTATGTCGCGCGCTCGACCTTTTACGGCCTCGCCAGCCGCGATTTCCGCGATAGCACCACCGATCAGGCGACGGTGCGGGTCGAGCATGATTTTGGCGGGGTAACGCTGCGCAACACCGCGCGTTTCAGCCACGATAGCCAGGCCTATATTTACACCCTGCCCGACGATTCGACCGGCAATGTCTATGGCAGCGGGCAAGTGTGGCGGCGCTCGAATACGCGTTACAGCTATGCCGAAAGCATCATCGACCAGCTTGATCTGTCGGGCAGCTTCAACACCGGCACGATCAAGCATGATTTTGCGGTTGGTGCCGAAGTGTCGTGGGAAAAGGCGCGGCGCGGCACCTATGTCACGCGCGGCTATCTCAATTCCAGCGGGGTCGAGATCCTGTCCAACGGTTCGACCATCTCGCCCCGCTGCAACACCGCAACCGTAGCACGCTATTATTGCGCGAGCATCTTCTCGGCCAATCCGAACGACCCCTGGGTGAATTACGCCAGCGACACGTCGTCCACAGCGTCGCCGATTGTGCGCTCGCTGCCGCTGGAAGAGACGCAGAACGACGCCGAAACCCAGGCGCTTTACGGCTTCGATTCGATCACGCTGCTGCCGTCGCTGATCCTGAACGTCGGCGCGCGCTATGACCGCTTCACTTCGCGGATCACGCCGGGTCAGGCGGCCAATGCGACCACGTCGTTCCGCTTCTCCCGCACCGACGAGCTGTTCAACTGGCAGGCGGGGCTGGTGTTCAAGCCGACCAAGGAAACCAGCCTCTACGCCAGCTATGCCACCGCAGCGACGCCGCCCAACAGCCTGCTGGGTGAGGGCCGTGAGGACAATGCGCTCCCGACGACCTCGGCCACCGCAAACGTGCTCGATTCATTGAAGGTGCAAAAGACCAAATCGTATGAAGTCGGCGCGAAGGCCAGCTTGTTTGGCGAGAAGCTGGCGCTGGGCCTCGCGGTGTTCCAGACCGACATCGCCAATGCCCGCGTGACCGATGCCAATAACAACATCGCCTATCTCGGCTCGACGCGTATCCGGGGTGTCGAACTCACCGCCAGCGGCACTGTGCTGCCGGGCTGGACGGTGTTTGGCGGCTATACTTTCCTCGACGCCAAGATCGTCGATGGCGGTTATACCGCGCTGACGGTCGCCGCGAACGGCGCGGCGAAGGCGACGACGGTGCAGGTGCCTTCGGTCAACACCGGCAAGGATGTGCCGCAGACCGCCCGCAACAGTTTCACTCTGTCGACCAATGTCGAGCTGACCAAGCGCTTCTCGCTCGGCGGCGGTGCCTATTATATGGACAAGCAGAATGGCGGGTACGCCGACAATCGCACCGCGACGCAGACCAGTGCGGGCGTGATCACGGTCAACCCCGCAACCAAAATCCTTACGCGCGGTATCCCCAGTTATTGGCGCTTCGACGCGCAGGCGCGCTTCAAGCTGAACGACCGGCTGGAACTGTCGGTCAACGCGCAGAACCTGACCGACAAGGTCTATTTCACGCAGACCTACACCAGCCATTATGCGTCGATCGCGCCCGGCCGCACGGTGTTCGGCACGGTGAAGGTGGCGTTTTGATCACGCTGTCGGAAGCGGAGATCGCCGCGCGGCTGGCGGGATCGCCGGAAGAGCGCGCCGCCTTCCTGCGCGCGTGTGCGGAGGAAGGCGTGGCCGAGGCGCAGGCGCTCTACGGTCAAGTGCTGCTCGATGGCGCGGGCGTCGCGCAGGATGCGCCCGCCGCGCTCGGCTGGTTCATCAAGGCGGCCGCGCAGCATCACCTGATGGCGATCAACATGGTCGGGCGATGCTACGACCTTGGCTGGGGCACCGTGCCGGACAAGCAACGGGCCGCCGCCTGTTACCGCATCGCCGCCGAACGCGGGCTCGATTGGGGCATGTACAATTACGCGACCTTGCTGGCGCTTGGGCAGGGCGTGGCCGAGGACAAGCCGCTGGCGCTGGAGTGGTTCTGCAAGGCGGCGGCGCTCGGCAACGCCAAGGCGATCAATTTCGTCGGCAGCTTTCATGAAGATGGCTGGGTTGTCACGCGCGATCTCGCCAAGGCGGCAACCTGCTACGCCCGCGCGGCGCAGGGCGGTGATTTCCGGGGCGCGTTCAACCACGCTCGGATGCTGGCGACCAAGGGCGCGATTGAGGAGGCGCTGAGCTGGCTCCGCCGCGCGGGCGCGACCGCGACCCCGGCCTTTGTCGAGAAGGCGGCGGCGTGGCTGGCGGTGTCCGATATCCCCGCGCTGCGCAAGCGCGGCGTTCAGGCCCTCAGGACTGCTGCAGCATGCTGACCGTCATTCCCGATCTGTTAACCGCTGCCCAAGTTACGGACGTGCGCGCACTGATCGATGCCGCGCCGTGGATCGACGGCAACGATACGTCTGGCAACCAATCGGCACTGGCCAAGCACAATGCGCAATTGCCCGAGGATTCGGACGCGGCGCGGCGCGGCGGGGCGATGGTGCTCGATGCGCTGGCTGCCTCGCCCTTGTTCGTGGCCGCCGCATTGCCGCTCAAGGTGTTTCCGCCATTGTTCAACCGCTATGCGCAAGGCGACGGCTTTGGCGCGCATGTCGACACCGCGATCCGCATCCGGCGCGGCAGCGATTTTCGGATTCGCAGCGATTTGTCGGCGACGCTCTTCCTCGCCGATCCCAATAGCTATGACGGCGGCGAACTCGTTATCCAGATGCAGTTTGGCGAGCAGCGCGTGAAGCTGCCCGCCGGGCAGATGGTGCTCTATCCCGCGTCCAGCCTGCACCATGTCGCGCCGGTGACGCGCGGCGTGCGCGTGGCGAGCTTCTTCTGGATCCAGTCGATGATCCGCAACACCGAAGCGCGCGCCACGCTGCTCGATCTCGACACCGCGATCCAGTCGGTCGGCGCGCGGCTGGGGCAGGGGGATAGCGAAATCGTCCGGCTGACCGGCGTCTACCATAATTTGTTGCGCCAGTGGGCGGAGGTGTGAGTGAGCAAGATCGGTCTGCGTAAAGCCTGGTTCCAGGTGCATAAATGGATCGGCCTGATTCTGGCGATCCTGATCCTCCCGCTGTCGCTCACCGGGGCTGCACTGGTGTGGGATGATGCACTGGACCATGCACTGAATCCGCAACGCTATGCGACCAGTGGCAATGGGACGCTGGCCCCACAGCCATACATTGCTGCGGCGCGGGTGGTGCTTCAACCCGGTGACGCGATCGCTTCGCTAACCTTACCGGACGCGCCCGGCGAACCCGTGGTCGTCTCGGCCAGCCCGGCAAGCGGCCGGCAAGGGGTGCAAGGGCCGCCGGCGCGGATCACGGTCTGGATCGATCCGGCGAGCGCGCATGTGCTCGATGTCGCCAATAACAGCGGGGGCCTGATCCGCACCCTGCACATGATCCACGGATCGCTGCTGATTCCGGGCGTCGGGCGGCAGATCGTCGGCTGGATCGGTGTTGCGATGCTGCTGTCGTGCGTATCGGGGCTGTGGTTATGGTGGCCGACGGTCGGGCGCTGGGTGCGCGGTTTGCGCTGGCGGCGGCATCGGAACACCGACACCAATCTGCACCATTTGCTCGGCTTCTGGATCGCGCTGCCGCTGTTCGTACTGTCGCTGACGGGGGCGTGGATTGCCTTCCCGCAAGTCTTTGGCGGTGGCCCCAATGCCATGCGGACGGGGCCTAAGGGAGGACGACCGGTGCCGCTCGCGCAGCCGCAGCAAGCGCTCGATGCCGTACTCCGCAGCGCGCGCGCCGCGCATGCGGGTGCGGTCGCAAAAATCGACTGGCCGACCGATCAGAAACCGATGTGGAAGGTCGCGTTCGTGGCCGACGCCACGGGTGTTGTGGTCCATGATGCCGATGGCGTGGCCGAAATTGCGCGCGCGGCACCCGAACCGCTCGCGCGCACGATGCGCCGCATCCACGACGGCACCCAGATGGGGCTGCTGTGGCAGATCGTGATCTTCCTGGGCGGCCTGCTACCGGCAATTCTGGCGGTGACGGGGATCATCATGTGGTGGCGCGCGCGGGGATGGCGGGCGCAGTTGAAGGCGCGGCAGCGCGCGCGGGCCTGATCTTTCCCGGTGGGGGGAAGAGATCGTCGCTGCGCTGGTTGGGTCATCCTGCAGGAATTGATCGGGCAGATAGCTGTTGGGTTGGATATCAGGGTGCGACTGACGGCCGAGATGCGACAGTTGCATCACGATCTGACCACCCCGGGCACGGACGGCATCGGTGACCGCCTGCCATCCGGCGATCTTGGTGTCGTCGGAGATGCCCGGCGCGTCGGCATAGCCATAATCCTGCCGTAAGACCAGCGTGGCTTCCGAAATCATCAGGCCACATCCTGATGCGCGCGCTGGCTTATGATATTCGCGCGTTAGGGCATTGGGGATATAACCGGGATCAGAGCGCATTCAAGTCAGCGGTATATTACAGCGCGCTGCCCGAGCGAGAGCCCGCCAACTGCACCCGGTTTCGTGGACACCGAGATAAGGTGTTTTTGGAGCCGGAGGGTGATGATGCAACGACGGAAGGTCGGCGGGGAGTTCAAGCTTAAGGCGGTGAAGCCAACACCACGGCGGGACACAAAATCCGACATTTACAAAAAAATGTATGGTGCCGCTTACAGGACTCGAACCTGTGACCCCCGCATTACGAATGCGATGCTCTACCAACTGAGCTAAAGCGGCATGGCGTTGGTTCCTGCGAACCAAGGCGAGGGCGGGCGCTTATCAGGTCGTTCGCGGGCTGACAAGCGTTGCGATGCGGGGGCATCGCGCATTCTCCGAAAACGCATGCCCTTTACCCGACGTTTACCACGCACGGCGCACAAGGCGTGCCGGTGACGCTCGCCCATGTCGGGTCGGGTCGCGCCAGGTGAGGCGTTTGCGCAATGGATAGTGTTCGCGGTTTCGAGGAAGATCGGCTCGGCACGGATGAGATCGACAGCGGTCGCGCCGACCACGACGCCGATACTGGCGTCGCCGATACCCAGATAGACGTCGGCACCGACGAACGGCGGATGCACGTTCGTGCCTATAACTATTGGGTTTCACTGCTTGGCGGGCGCGCTTATCCCTCGATCGAGGATCTCGATCCCGCCAATATCACCGATTTCGGCCCGCACAGCGTGCTGCTCGATTTCTCCGCCGGGATCGAAAATCCCGCCATCGCCTTTCTCGGCAAGGCGCTGCGCGAGGAATGCGCGCTGGATTCGTCCGTCACCCACATCGCGCACGTACCGAGTCGCTCGCTCTTGTCGCGGCTGACCGACCATTATCTGCAAATCATCGCGAATCGCGCGCCGATCGGGTTTGAGGCGGAATTTGTCAGCACGCGCGGGTTCAACACCATGTATCGCGGCATCCTGATGCCATTTTCCTCAGACGAGGATTCGATCGACTTCATCTACGGCGTCATCAATTGGAAGGAGCTGGTCGACGCGGAAACGCAAGCCAAGCTCCAGGCCGAGATCACAGCCGCCGTCGCCACGGCCCCCAAAGCGGCCGCGACCGCGCCAGTATGGGCGGACGGCCCGAGTGCAGGGATCGACGAAGAGGCCCCGCTCGACCCCGAAAGCCCGACGGCCGCCGGTGCCACGCTGAGCGACCAACTGATGCTCGCACAGCAGACCGCCGCCGCGCTCCGCGCCGCCGACACGCGCCACAGCGCGACGCTGTACCGCGTGCTCAGCCGCGCCCACGAATTTGCCGCAGCGGCGGATGCCGATCCGGTCGGTTATGAGACGCTGCTGGCATCGGCAGGGATCGCCGTACAGTTGCGCGCGCCGATGACACCCATCGTCAAACTCATCTTCGGTGCCGATTACGACAAAACCCGCCTGACCGAATATGCGGCCGTTCTTGCCCACGCCCGCCGCATGGGCGTCGCTCGTGGGGCCCTGGGCGAGTTCCTCGATTCGTTCGAGGGCGGCATCAAGGGCGTGGTGAAGGCCGAGCGTGCCGCCCGCACCCCGAATCCGAAGGCGCGTGTCGATCGTGCGGCCGCGCTGGCCAATCGCCCGACGCTCGCCAGCGTGGCGATCGAAAGCAGCGTCGCACCGGGGGATTATGTCCTGCTGCTCGCCCGCGCGAGCGACGGCGGTATGTTCGATATCGTCGCTGAAATCGGCGACGATGCCGCGTTGACCGAACGCGCGATGCGCAGGATGGTGTGATCCGCCATCGCGGCCGCGCGACGGCCTGAATTTTGTGCGCTGCCACAAGTCTTGAGGTCGTCACGCGACCGGCGCATAGGGCGGCTATGGCAAAAACCACGCTGAAATCGCTGTCGGATGCATTGGCCGTCCGGTTGACCAAAGGTGCGCTTCCGGGCGAATTGCAGGGGTTCGGCAAGACCGAGCGCGCGGATGCCGCGGCCTTTGTCGCCGCCACCGCCGAGCGGCGCGCGACCGGTATCCCCAATATCGCGCTCGAGCCGCTGCCCGGCACCGACCCGCGTCGGCGGATGCGGCTGGCGATCGTCAATGACGACATGCCCTTTCTGGTCGATTCGATTGCCGCGACGATCGGTAGCCACGATATTGCGATCGATCGCATCATCCACCCGGTAGTGTGCGTAAGCCGCGATTCGGACGGGGCGCTGGTGAGCGTCGACGATACGGGCTCGCCCGAATCGATGATCTATATCGAGCTGGAACGCGCCGATGCGCGCGAACGGCGCGATCTCGTTGCCGCGCTGGAGCGCAATCTGGCGGATGTGCGTGCCGCCGTGGGGGACTGGCAGGCGCTGCAGGACGCGATGGCGGCGGACATCGCGACCCTGCCCGCCGGAGAAGGGGCCGCCTTGCTGTTCTGGCTGCTCGACCAGAAGTTCACGCTGCTGGGGCATGAATGGTGGGTCGGCGGGAATGAAACCGCGCTGGGGATTGCCCGCAACCCCAGCCCCGTGCCGATCCTCGCCGAAGCCTCGCGCGCGCTTGCGATGGAATGGTTCGCCAAAGGCGGCCAAGCGCCCTTGTTGCTGAAATCTAATTTGATTTCGAGCGTGCACCGCCATGTCCCACTCGATCTCGCGGTGGTGCCGGTGCGGGACAAGGGTACGGTCACGGGTCTGTCCATCCATGCCGGGTTGTGGACCAGCAGCGCGCTGAACGCGGCCCCGCAGGATGTGCCCGTCCTGCGCGAACGCCTCGCCGCGCTCGAGGCGAAATTCGGCTTCGATCCCAAGGGCCATACCGGCAAGGCGCTGACGCATGCCCTGGCCGGGCTGCCGCATGATCTGGTCATCGCCTTCACGCCCGAATCGCTCGAGGATGTCGCGCTGACCGCGATGTCGCTGGCCGATCGCCCCCGGCCCAAGCTGCGACTGGTGCGCAGCGTGCTCGGGCGGCATCTGTTCGCCTTCGTGTGGCTGCCGCGCGACGATTTGACCACCGCCCGCCGCACCGCCATTGGCGAGATGCTGGCCGATGCGGCCAATGCGAGCGTGCTCAATTGGTCGATCGAAGTCGATGACACGATCGCGCTGATTCGCTTCACGCTGGACCTGCGCGATGGCGGCGTGCTGCCCGATACCGACGCGCTCGACACGCGGATCGCGCGGATGGTGCGCGGCTGGGTGCCCGCAGTTGAGGCGGCGCTGGTCGAGCAGACTGATGCGGCGCGCGCCGCGCGGCTTGCGCTGAAACATGCCGCCAGTTTCCCCTCTGGCTATCGCGGTGCCAACACCGCCGAGGAAGCGGCGCGCGACATTGTGCGGCTGGCGCGACTGGAAACCCCGGCGGATCGCTCGGTGCGGATGTATCGCGACGAACACGGGGCCGCCCGGCTGAAAATCTATCGCCTGGGCGGCGCGCTGGCCTTGTCGGACGCGGTGCCGGTGCTGGAGAATTTCGGCTTCCGCGTGATTGAGGAATTGCCGACCGCGCTGATCGGCGACGAACAGGGCTTCGTCCATGAATTTCTGGTCGAGGCGGCAGGCGTGCGCTTGTCCGCCGATACCAGTGTGCTGGAGAATGCGATCCAGGCCGTGCTGGAGGGCAAGGCTGAGAACGACGCGTTCAACCGCCTGATCGTCGATGCTGGCATGGCACCGGCATCGGTGGTGCTGTTTCGCGCCTGGTTCCGCTATCTGCGTCAGGCTGGCCTCACTTATGGTCTGGTCACGGTGGTCGATGCGCTGCGCCGCGCGCCTAAAGTTGCCGCTGCGTTGATCGAGCGGTTCACCGCCGCGCATGACCCGGCGGGTGCCCTCCCCGGTGGTGTTGAGCGTGGCGAAGCACCTGCGCGCGGCAAGGCCCTTCGACAGGCTCAGGTCGAACGCGGGCGGGAGGACGCCGCATCGCAGCGCTTCGGTCGGATCGCTGCCGCCGACGCGGCGATCGATGCCGGGCTCGACACCGTCTCCGCGATTGACGACGACCGCATCCTGCGCTCGCTGCGCAGCGTCATCGCCGCCACGCTGCGCACCAACGCCTTTGCCCCCGCTGGCCAGGCGGCGCTGGCGTTCAAGCTCGACAGCCATCTCGTCCCCGGCCTGCCCGCGCCCGTGCCATGGCGCGAAATCTGGGTCTATTCGCCGCGAATCGAGGGCATCCACTTGCGCGCGGGGCCAGTCGCACGCGGCGGCTTGCGCTGGTCCGACCGGCGCGACGACTTCCGCACCGAAATCCTGGGCCTGATGAAGGCGCAGCGCGTCAAGAATGCGGTGATCGTGCCGACCGGTGCCAAGGGCGGCTTTTACCCCAAGCAATTGCCGCCCGCCTCCAATCGCGATGCGTGGCTGGCGGAGGGCACCGAAAGCTACCGCGCGTTCATCCGCGCCCTGCTGTCGATCACCGACAATATCGTCGAGGGTGCGGTGATGCATCCGGCCGATGTCGTCATCCATGACGGCGATGACCCCTATTTCGTCGTGGCCGCCGACAAGGGCACCGCGACCTTCTCCGACGTCGCCAACGCGATCGCGCTCGAGCATAAATTCTGGCTGGGCGACGCCTTCGCCAGCGGCGGCTCGGTTGGCTATGACCATAAGGCGATGGGCATCACCGCCAAGGGCGCGTGGGTCAGCGTCCAGCGCCACTTCGCCGAGCGCGGCGTGGACGTGCAAACACAACCGATCCGCGTCGTCGGCTGTGGCGACATGTCGGGCGACGTGTTCGGCAACGGCATGTTGCTCAGCAAAACGCTGAAGATCGTCGCGGCGTTCGACCACCGCCACATCTTCCTCGACCCCGATCCCGATCCCGCCGCCAGCTGGGCCGAGCGTGCGCGCATGTTTGCCCTGCCCCGTTCAAGCTGGGCGGATTACGACGCCTCGCTCATCTCCAAGGGCGGCGGGGTATTCCCGCGCACCGACAAGGTCATCAAACTCTCGAAGCAGATCCGCGCCGCGCTCGGGCTGGAGGAGAGCGAGATGGAGCCGGGCACGCTGATTTCGGCCATCCTCAAGGCCCCGGTCGACCTGATCTGGTTCGGCGGCATCGGCACCTATGTGAAGGCGCGCGCCGAGAACAACATCGCGGTCGGCGACCCCGCCAACGATCGGCTGCGCGTCGATGCCGAGGATCTACGCGCCACCGCGATCGGCGAAGGCGCGAATCTTGGCGTCACCCAGGCCGCGCGTATCGCCTTTTCGGCGCGCGGCGGGCGCATCAATACCGACTTCATCGACAATTCGGCTGGCGTCGATTGCTCGGATAATGAGGTCAACATCAAGATCGCGCTCAACCGCGAGATGATCGAGGGCCGCCTCGGCTATGACAAGCGCAACACCTTCCTCGCCGGGATGACCGACGATGTCGCGCATCTCGTGCTGGAGGATAACCGCCTGCAAACGCTGGCGCTGTCGATCGCCGAGAGCGACGGCGCGCGCGATGTGCCGAGCTATGTCCGCTTGATCGAGATCTTCGAGGCGGGCGGTTCGCTCGACCGCGCGGTCGAGGGGCTGGCGGGCAATGACGATTTGCTGCGCCGTGCCGCCGAGGGTCGTGGGCTGACCCGGCCCGAACTGGCAGTGCTGCTGGCGACCGCGAAGCTCGCGCTGCAGGCCGCGATCGAAAAGGCCGGGCTCGGGCTCGATCCCGATCTGCTGCCCGATCTCCACGCCGCCTTCCCGCCCGCGATGCGCAAGAAGTTCGGCGCAGCGATTGACCAGCACCGGCTGCGCGGCGAAATCGTCGCGACCAAGCTCGCCAACCGCATCATCAACCGCATGGGCGTGCTCTATCCGTTCGAACTCGCCGAAGAAGAAGGTGCTGCGATGAGCGACATCGCCGCGATGTTCGTCGTCGCCGAGCGCCTGTTCGACCTGCCCGCTTTGTGGCGCGAGATCGAGACGGCAGCGATGCCCGAAAATGCGCGCATCGCGCTGTTCGATGAAGTCGCGGTGGCGACGCGCTCGCAAATCGCCGATTTGCTGCGCGTAACGCGCAGCGGCACCGGACCGGGCGCGGCGTTGGCGCGGCTTCAAAAAGGCATTGCGCAACTCGACAAGCAGACCAAGGCCTTGCTGCTCGAGGAAGCGAGCGCGCAAAGCGCGCGTATCGCCACCACCCTCGAAACCGCCGGTGCGCCAAAGAAATTGGTGCAAAAGGTGGTGCGCTTGTTCGAGCTGGATGGCGCGGTCGGTTTGGCCGATCTCGGCGAGCGGCTCGGACTCGACGAGACCGTGCTGACGCGCGCCTTCACGCGACTGGGCCAGGCGCTGGGGCTCGACTGGGCGCAAGCCAATGCCGCGCGTATTTCGTCGAGCGACCCGTGGGAGCGCCTGCTGATCGCGGGCCTCGCGCGCGACTTCCAGCAATTGCGGCTGGAATTTCTGGGGCGCGGCGCTGCGGCACCCGGTGCCGACCCGCAGACGCTGGTTGAAACGTGGCTCGCCGAAAATGCCGGCCGCGTCGGCCAGTTCAAGGCGGTGGTCGATCGCGCGCGCATGGCTCCCGCCCCCAATGCCGCGATGCTGGCGCAGATTGCGGGCCAGGCGCGCGTGCTGCTCGGCCGCTGAAACAGCAACATGGTGGCCCGTTTGAGAACAGAGCGCGTTTTCTGCTCGAGATCACTTAGGGGCCACTGATGTTTTTGGCGCGGACCGGGTCGGTGTGCGGCTCTCGCCCAGCGCCACTTACCGCTCTCGATGCGGGACAGCGATTCGCAAGCGACCTTTGACTATGCCGCGCGCCAGCTCGACGCGCCGGGCGTCGCCTATCTCCACATCGACCAGTCGCGCATCAAGGGTACCGAGCTGATCCTATGGACGATGGGGTTGGTGTCGTTGCTCATCACCTTGGTGGCGACGTCCAGCACATCGCGCTTGGTGAAGCCGGCGGCGATGAAGGCATCTACGTAAGCCGCATCGGTGCTTGCTCAAACGCGGACATGCGTCCCCGCAATCGGCGGCGGGTCAGTGTTGCTTTTGCAGGTAGGCAATCACGTCGGCGCGGTCGAGTGGATCGGCCAGCCCCGCAAACCCCATCGCCGTGCCAGGCACCATCCGCTTCGGATTGGTAAGCCAGACATCCATCCGCTCGGGCGTCCAACGCCCGCCGAGCAGCTGCAACGCGCCGCTATAGGCAAAGCGTGGCCGGCGTTGGCCGACTTCGGCACCCATGACGCCGAACAGGTTCGGCCCGCTACGATCCGCAGCGTCGCGCTGGATCGAATGGCAGGCGAAGCACTGATAGAAAAGTCTTTCACCGCTGGATGCGCTGGCAACGCGCAAGAGCGCCGCGGCCGAGGGGGCAGGGCCCGCAGCGCGGCGTCGCGCCTCCTTGTCGTCGTTCGACGAACAGGCGTTCAGCAGGAGCGCCGCAGCAGAGGCGATAACGATCGAACGGAACACCATTGCGGTGACATAGGGGGCGCAGTGCTGATCGACAAACCCCGCATTTGCGAGATTGGCAAGGGACCGCCAGCGCCCCGACGAGTGCGTCGACCGTATGCGGTTCTGCGGCGAGGGCGGGCCGTGCTCGCCGGGATTACAGTTCTGTCCGCGTCAGGCACGAGCAGCCGGGTCGTGGTCTCGCGGTGGCGCTGGCCGCCCCTTCAAGTCGTAGCCGGCTCCCGCCCGGATTGGGCTGCGCCCGACCCCAGCTTCCAATAGGTGGCGTACCGTTCGTGCGCGATACGGTAATAGGGAACCAACCGCACCGGTCGTTGCTCCGCAGACACGATCGTGAACTCCAGCGGACTGGCGCTTGGGTGTAGGGAGTGCGGCGAGCGAGCGGCGGCTTGCGACCTTAATCGACACAGACGACCAGCTTGCCGGTGACGCGGCCCGATTGACTGACCGCTTGTGCCTCTTTGACCTGATCCAACGGGAAGGTTCGGTCTATCTGCAGTGTAAACGACCCAGCCGCACATAGCTCGGCCATCGTCGCAAGCAGGCCCGCTGGATCGACGGGCGGGCCCTGCGAGAATTTGGCACCATGTTGCTCGGCGGAGAAATCGGCAACGGAAAGGACGTGCACGGGGTCGCCGACAATTCGAACCAGTTCCGGGATGACCCCAGACCCTACGACGTCAATTGCCGCATTCACGCCGCCGGGCACCAGATCGCCCACGCGCTGCTCCAGTCCATCGCCATAGGTGGTAGGAACCACGCCTAGCCCGCGCAGATAATCGTGTTTGGCCGCACTTGCGGTGCCGATCACGGTAATACCACGCAAACGGGCGAGTTGGACGATCGCCGTCCCCACGCCGCCGGCGGCACCGCTGACCAGCAGGGTCTGCCCCTGTGCCACGCCAACCTGATCCAACGCCCGCGTGGCGGTGTCGGACACCACGGGCAGAGCCGCCGCTACTTCAAATGACAGACTATTGGGCTTTTTGGCCCAATGGGTGAGGATCGCTTGCTCGGCCATGGTGTTCGTGCCGAAGCCGAACACCATGTCACCGATCGTGACATCCCTTACGCCCGGCCCGACCTCATCGACGATACCAGAGCCCTCTACGCCGAGCCCGGCCGGAAAGACCACCTCCTCGAACGTGCGATACTGGCCTTCGCGGCGCTTCCAGTCTGACGGGTTCACGCCCGCAGCACGGACCGTGATTCTGACTTCGCCGGGGCCGGGATGGGGTGGCTCGACATCGACGATATCAAGCACGGCGGGGCCGCCATATTTGCTAAACTGAACTGCCTTCATCATCGCGTTCCAACCATCTCTTGGCATCGATCGCTGGCCCAATGGCTATGTGCGATCGCTTGGGAGACGCTGGCCGAACCGTGCCAAAAGCAAGGTTGACGTGTACTCGACGGACCGAAGGCGAGGCGTGCCTCCAGCGGTCGTTTTTCGCGATGCCATTGGCGTAGATCAGGTGGTGCCTCGAAGCAACCTTTGCTCGCGGCAGCTAATGCCGTCTGTCATCCCGAAACCTGTACCACCTCGTTCCCGCAGACTTTTGCGGGGTGGTCGGATCTAAGGTTTGCCGAAGAACCAACGGATCCGCCCTAAGCCGCCTTTCCGCCATGCAACCGCAGATCTTGGAAGCCGCCATCCGTTCGATCGAATTTGCCGCGAGCACGCATTGCTGCAAGTGGATAATATGAAGATAACCTTTACAGATTAACTGTGTGTGAGTAACTTGCGGACATGAGCGCAGAAGAGACTCAGGAAGACCTCCGTATCGCGGCTTTGGCGCAGGGCATTCGTGGCGTCTCCGGAAAGCTGAAACGACGGCTGCGCGAACAAGGGGGAGTCGGCGACCTCACCCCGTCCCAGATCGCCGTCCTGCTTCGCCTGGAGAAGGACGGTCCCGCCACGACCTCCGAACTGGCCCGTGCGGAAGCGATGCGACCGCAGTCGATGGGGACCGTCATTGTTGCACTCGAAAGCGCCGGCCTGGTGCACGGCGCGCCGGACCCCACCGATGGGCGTAAGACACTGCTATCGCTGACCGACGCGTGCAGACAGTGGGCCAGCGAAGGGCGTGCGGCGCGGCAGGACTGGCTTGCGCGCACCATCCGCGCGCGTCTGTCGTCGCAAGAACAAGACCAGCTCGCGACCGCGCTCACCCTGCTGCAACGCCTCGTCGAGGATTGAGCGCGCCCGCTTTTCGCCTTCGAAAGGACCGTCCCATGGCGCTCACCGCGCTTGATCCGAAAACTGCCCTCATCATCGTCGACCTCCAAAAGGGCATCGTCGGCACCTTGGTCGCGCCTCCTATCGGGGACGTGATCGCACGCAGCCGCACGCTGGCGGATGCGTTTCGCGCACATGGTCTGCCGGTGGTTGTGGTGACCGTCACGGGCGTCCCGCCAGGGCGAACCGAACAGCCGAGACGTGATCTCAGCACAGTGCCCGCGGATTTCGCCACGCTCGTGTCCGAACTCGGCCAGCAGCCGGACGACATTCTGATCACGAAGCAAAGCTGGGGGGCGTTCGCCACCACTGATCTTGAGCTGCGACTGAAAGCGCTTGGGGTCACCCAAGTCGTCATCACCGGCGTTGCGACCGCAACGGGTGTCGAGGCCACGGCTCGACAGGCCTATGAGCACGGCTTCAACGTCATCCTCGCCACCGACGCGATGACCGATACGCGGCCGGAAGCGCATGATCACAGTATCCGCAGCGTCTTCCCGCGGCTGGGCGAGACCGGATCGACCGACGACATCCTCGCCCTTTTGGAAAGGACCGCCTGATGCCCTGGCTTCACCTGCTGGCTTATGCCTTCGGAGGCGCCTTTCTGGCGAATGCGGTTCCGCACTTCGTCAGCGGAATGATGGGGCGGCCGTTCCAAAGCCCCTTTGCCACGCCGTCCGGTGAGGGGCTGTCTTCCTCGACCGTGAATGTGCTGTGGGGCTTTGCCAATCTCGTTTTCTTCTATCTGCTGGTCGCCCAGATCGGTGATTTCGATGGGCGCAACCCGGCGCATGCCGCTGCGCTCGGGCTGGGCATGCTGGCGATCGGGCTCTTTGCCGCCCGGCATTTCGGGCGTTTCCATGGCGGCACCATGCCCGAGCGTTCGTGAGCGTGCCCGCGACCGGCATGTTCCGGTCGCTGCGGGGGTATAATTACCGGGTGTGGGTCGGCGGCGCGTTCGTCTCCAACATCGGCACCTGGGTGCAGCGTACCGCGCAGGACTGGCTGGTCCTGACGGTGCTGACCCAGCATAGCGCTGCTGCGGTCGGCCTCGTTATGGCGTTGCAGTTTGGTCCGCAGTTTCTGTTGCTGCCCTGGACCGGATTCGCCGCCGATCACCTCGACCAGCGCAAGTTGCTGATCGCCACGCAAGCGGCAATGGGGGTGCTCGCGCTGGCGCTTGGCGTGCTCACCGTCAGCGGCAGGGTGCAGCTTTGGCACGTTTATGGTTTCGCCTTCCTGTTCGGGAGCGCGGCGGCATTCGACGCGCCGGTGCGGCAGGTGTTCGTCGCGCAGCTGGTGGGCGACGCTGATCTCGGCAACGCAGTCGCGCTCAATTCGACCTCCTTCAACGCCGCGCGGATGATCGGCCCGGCGATAGCGGGTTTGGTGATCGCCGCGATCGGCACGGGATGGGCTTTCCTTATCAACGGCGCGTCGTTCGTCGCCGTGCTGGTTTCGCTGCTGTCGCTGCGCGCGCGCGAACTGCATCCGCAACCGCGCGCGCGCCGCACGACCGGCAGTTTTACCGAGGGCTTCCGCTACGTCTGGGCGCGCGGTGACCTCAAGGCGATCCTGATCATGCTGTTCCTGATCGGCACCTTCGGGCTGAACTTCCCGATCTTTATCTCCACCATGGCGGTTAGCGTGTTCCATGCGGACGCGCGCGGCTATGGCCTGTTGTCGTCGATCATGGCGATCGGCACGGTGAGCGGGGCGTTGCTCAGCGCCGGGCGCGAGCAGCCCGGATTTCCCGCGCTGCTCGTGGGAGCTTGCCTTTTCGGGATCGGCTGCGCGCTGGCCGCGATCGCCCCTGGCTACTGGTTCTTCGCCGCTGCGCTGGTTCTGATCGGGGTCGCGGCGCTCACCTTCACCAACACGACCAACAGCCTGATGCAGCTGTCGACCGAGCCGAACATGCGCGGCCGCGTGATGGCGCTGCGCATCGGCGTTGCCATGGGAGGAACGCCGATCGGGGCCCCGATCGTGGGATGGGTTGCCGACCATATGGGGCCGCGCTGGGCGCTTGGCGTAGGAGCCGCGTCGGGCTTCGCCGCGGCTATCGTCGCCCTGGTCTTTCTGGAGAAGAGCCGACACTGGCGGCAAGCAAGCGATCGAAGAGCAGATTGAGTGCCACCACCGTCAGACCTCCTGCCACGGTTGCGATCAGTCGGTCGGTTAGCAGGGCGGGGGTGATCGGCTTGCCGATATCGAGCACCAGCAGGATCAGCGGGGTGCTGACGATTGCGTAAAGGAGATAGCTTCGCGCGCGGGCCCATGGCACGACCGTCGCGAGCAGACACGCGACGCTGCCAAGCGCAATCGGCGACGAGAGGCAGAACAGGATCGCGGCCGTCAGGGCAACGCCGCCGAGCGTGCCCGTCAATCGCTGCACCGTCTTCACCGGTACATGTTCGATCGGGCGTTGCGTCAGCAGCGCGACCGTCAGCAGGATCCAGAAGAAATGATGCGTCGGCCATAGCTGGCGCAGACCGCTGGCGATGCCGAGACCAAGCGCAAGCCGAAGCGGAAACTGCCATCCCTCGAGCCGGTACAGCGTGCGGCGAAAGTGGGCGCGACGTTGCGCGTTGGTCGGCCCTTGCCGGGTCTTTTGCGCAGCGCCTTCCCGGTTGCTGCCGCCACCGGACAGGAGGCCGCGTAGCGCAATATTCCACAACGCGCCCGATCCGAATATCAGCGCGGCAGCGCCACGATGCGCCGGGGCACCGTCGAGAAAGCCGACGCTCAGCACGAGATAGATGATGAAACGGATGGCACCCCCTGCGATTGGTCGACTGTAACCCGACAGGAGAGCCGCCACTGCGGCGAGCAAGACCAACGCGATGTCGGGTTGCGGCAATCCGGCGATCGCCGTCGCGGCAGCAACGGCGATCAGCGCAGGGGCAACCGTCTGGCTGAGGGGTGGAGGCGGTGCTGCCGTGCTGCCGCCCGTGCCGGCCAGCAGGATCGCGCCGAGTCCGATCGTGAAGCCCGCCTCCGCGTGTTTGAGCATCAGGCCGACGACAACGGGGGCTCCCATGCCTAGCGCGGCGATCAGCAACATGCGCACGCTGACGGGCTCCCCCCGATCGATCGCCATGACATCGCGCCAAAGCCGGGAGGGGGCGGTCCGCCGCAGGACGGCTGTGGTTCTCGCAAGGTCCGGCACGCCCACGCTCCTATTGTCGGTCACCAATTAATACGCTATGCGTAGTATTATGTCGAGCGCGCACGATCGGGAAAGTGACGAGGCGCGGATCGTGCGGGCGGTGCTGCGCCTTGCACGGGCCATGCGCCGGTCGGCGGGTGCAGCCGAGCTGACGGGCGGCGGGCTCGCGCTGATTGCTACGCTGTATCGTAACGGGCCGATGAGTGCGGTGGCCCTCGCCCGCGCGGAGGGGCTGCAACCGCAGTCGCTGAGCCGCCTTCTTGTGCGGATGGAGGGCGATTCGCTGATCGAGCGCACGGTCGATCCCACGGACCGCAGACGCCACGTCATCACGCTGACCTCTCGGGGACGCAGCGCGCTGGGTTCGGCGATGACTCAGCGCCGCGAATGGCTCGGCACCATGATCGCCGAACGACTGAGCGAGGCTGAGCGCGCAAGCTTGCTCGCCGCGGCCGAGATCATGCTCAGGATTGCCGATCCCTTGGAGGACGACCATGCCGCCGATTGACGAACCGACGCTGCTCGCCGCCGAGCCGCAAATCTATGTCGCGAATGTTGAGACGGCTGCGGCCTTCTATGTCGGTACGCTCGGCTTCGAGCTGGTCTTCTCGCACGGCGAGCCCCCCTTTTACGCGCAGGTCGCGCGCGGCGCGGCAAGGCTGAACCTGCGGTTTGTTGACGGCCCGGTTTATGCCGAGGATTGTCGCGCGAGGAACACGGATCTGCTCGCCGCCGTCATCACGGTGCGCGGCATTGCGGCGTTGTTCGCCGCATATGCGGCGGCCGGGGCGGAATTTCATCAGCAGCCGAGGCGCGAGCCGTGGGGATCGAACACCTTCATCGTTCGCGATCCGGACGGTAATCTGATCGCATTCGCGGGCGATTGAACATGCCTGACCGGTACGAACGGTAGCGGCTGCGGCGTTTCTTACCTGACTTGCGCGGCGGGTGAGACCCAGCCTCGGCCTGTTTTCAGGTCAAGCGTGAGATCACCGTGAGAGCAATGCGTCACCCGCGCTGGCGCGGCCTTTCCGATCATTCGCCGATCTTGCTGGAATATTGAGGCAAACTGGAAGCTTCCCACAATCACGCCGGAAGCGTTGCCTCAAAGGCTGTTTTCCCCGAGCGCGAGAAGGCCAGTGTCAGATCGCCGCCATGGCCGCGCAGAATCTGGCGTGCGAGCGACAGGCCTATTCCGCTACCCTCGGCTTTGGTCGTAAAAAACGGTCGAAAGATTTCGCTCGCGTCCTGCGCCGCGATTCCGGGCCCGTTGTCGACGATCGCGATCAGCGTCCGGCCGACATGCGCCGTAAACATCAAGCGGATTTGGGCGGTTGGCAGATCGCGCAGCGCCTCTACCGCGTTCTGCAGCACGGCCCAGAGCGCGGCGGTGATCTGATCCGGGTCGATCATCACAGATGCCGGGGCTTCCTGCGTTTCGACCACCAGGTCGATCGCCGGCCAGCGCGACGTGAACAGCTTGGCGAGATCGCTTGCGAACCCGGCGACCGCAATGCGGCGTGGGTCGGGGTGCGGCAGGCGCGCGAGTGCGCGGTAGCTTTCGCCGAAACGGTGCAGGCTGGCCGCACGCCGCGCGACGGTTTCGATCGCTTCGCGAACCTCCGGCAGCTCGGGTACGGGATCGTCGAGCATCGCCACGGCTGTGGCGGCAAGCGAGGCGATCGGCGTCAGCGCGTTGACGATTTCGTGGCTCAGCACCTGCACGAGCTCGCGCAAAGCGGCGGCCTCTGCGGCCTTGAGTTCGGTGTCGATGTCGATCAACGCACCGATCCGCAGCATCCGGTCGGCCAGCGCCAGGTCGCTCGTGGTAAGCGCATAGCTTCGCACCGCACCGGCATCGTCCAGTTCGATTTTTGCGGTGCGGCCGGGGCGGGTGGCGGACAGCGCTTCGATCAGCGCGGTCGGCGCATCGGGGACCAGATCGTTTGCGCCCAGCAAGCGTCGCGCCGCGCGGTTGACCGCCTTCAACCGGTCGCCATCGAGTGACACCAGCGGGGCAGGGGAGAGGTCGAGATAGGCGGTCAGGCGGTGTAGCGCGTCGGAGTCGGACGGTGCACGCGGCGGTGCGGCTGGCGCGGGGAGCGGCGCGGTGGCATCGATCGCGCCGAGTAAGCCGGTCCAGATCGCGACCATGGTCGCCAGCACCGCGGTCGCATACATTCCGCGCGTCGCGGCGAGCGCGAGCAGCGCGCCCGCCGCCGTAAGCACGAGGGCTTGGACGAAGCGGCGGCGGCGCTCAGAGGCCATAGCGCGCCATCCGCCGATACAGCGCCGCGCGTGTCAGTCCCAGTTCGGCGGCAGCGCGGCTCACATTGAACGCGTGGCGCTTGAGCGCGGCATCGATCATCGCCTGCTCGCTCTGCGCGAGCGACCGGACGGTTTCGGGCGCGCGTTGGGCATCGTCGGCGGCCGAAGAGAGCCGATCGTCCAGCCCGGTCGCACCGTCGGTGCCGAGCAGCACCGCGCGTTCCATGAGAAGGCGTACTTCGCGGACATTGTCGGGCCACGCGGACTGCGCAATGGCCTTTGCGGTCGCGTCGGAGATCGGTTGATCGACCTTGCCATGCCGGTGCGCGAAGACCGACCGAAAGTGGCGCGCGAGCAGGAGCGCGTCGCCCTCGCGTGCGGCGAGCGGTGGCAGGAAGATCTCGACGGTGTTGAGCCGGTACAGCAGGTCTTCGCCGACTGCGGCACGCAGGCCCACGCGATCGAGCCGTGTCGTCGCGATCACGCGCGCGCCGTCGAGCCGCTGTGCAAGGTCGGCCTGCAGCCCGCGCGCCAGGCGATCGACCTGGTCGATCACCAGCGTCCCGCCCAGCGCGGCGGTGGATTGCACCGCAAGCGTCGCGCTGTCGGCGGTCTCGGCGTGGAGCGTGACGAAGGGCGCATCGGCGCGCGTCGAGCCCTGATGGAGCAGCCGGGCGACCAGCGTCTTGCCTGTGCCCGTCGCCCCGCTGACCAGCACCGGTGCCTCGGTCGGGGCGACGCGGGCGATCAGATCGCGCACCCGCGCGATTGCGGCACTTTCGCCGAGCAACAGGCCCTCGGTAACCGGCGGTACGCTTGTCGCGTCGAGCTTTGCGCGGCGCAGCGCAATGCCGCGCTGGACCGTCGCGAGCAGGCGTTCGTTGCTCCACGGCTTGATCACGAAATCGGTCGCGCCCTGGCGCATCGCCTGGACCGCGACGGCGATCCCGCTATGGCCGGTGACGACGATCACTACGGCGTGGCGGTCGGCGGCGATGAGCCGGTCGAGCAGCGCGAACCCCTCTTCGCCGCTGGTGCGCCCACGCGCGAAGTTGAGATCGAGCAGGATGACGTCGATCGGACGCTCGGCGAGGCGCACCCAGGCTGCCGCTGGATCAGCCGCGATCGAAACGGCCATGCCTTGGCGTTCGAGCAACAGGCGCGCGGCCTTGGCGACGTCGGCATCGTCTTCGACGATCAGGATGACGGGCGATTCGCTTGACATGGTCGCACATAGTGTCCGGAAACGGACAGTCCGTACAGATGCGGTGCCCGGCCGCTCGGATCAGCCCGTAAACCGTCGGATTTCCGCGCCTTAGCGCGATCGTCTCGCATTCGGTAAAGTGTCCTCATGACGCAGACGACCCCTTCCGGAGCCGCGATGGACCGGCGCATCGAGCGGCCGCATGCCAAGCGGCGGCGCATGATCGCGCGCAGTGCGATCGGCATTGCGGTGGTCGCGGCGGCGATCCTGCTGTGGTGGCTGATGCCCGGTGCCAATGCGCTGAGCGTGGACGCCGCCGCGATCCGCACCGGGGTGGTGGTGCGCGCGCCATTCCGCGATTTCGTGCCGTTGCGTGCCGAAGTCGCGCCGCTGCGCACTGTGTTTGTCACCGCCATCTCGGGTGGTCAGGTCGCCGAACTGGCGGCGGCTGATGGTGCGATGGTCGCGGCGGGCACACCGCTCGCGCGCCTCTCCAACCCGACGCTCGCGCTCGATGTGGCCAGCCGCTCGGCAGAGATCGTCGGCCAGTTGAGTGCGATCAGCGGACAACGCCTGTCGGTACAGAATACCCGCGAGGGCGGTGCGCGCGATCTCGCCGAGGCGCGCAACGCGCTGTCCAAGGCGCAGACGCTGCTCGGGCAAAAACAGGTGCTGTTCGACAAGGGCATTATCGCGCGCGCCGCGATCGATCCGGTGCGCGAGGATGTCGCGTACCAGCAGGCGCGGGTCGCCACGCTCCAGCGCGGCGCGAGCGAGGCGGCCGTCACGCTGGCTGACCAATCTTCGGGGATCGCCGCGACGGCGCGGCAATTGCGCGAGAGCCTGGCGATGGTGCGCGCGAGCCTGTCGGCGCTGGTGATCCGCGCGCCGGTCGCCGGACGGCTCACCGCCTTTACGCTCCAGCCGGGGCAAATGCTCAAGGGCGGCGATCCGGTCGGGCAGATCGATTCCGAAGGGCAATGGAAGCTGACCGCCGATGTTGATCAATTCTATCTCGGCCGCGTTCGCACGGGCCTAGGCGCGACCGCCGACCTTGACGGGCGCAGCTATCCGATGACCGTGCTGAAGGTGTTGCCGCAAGTGACCGCCGGCCGCTTCCGCGTCGAACTCGCCTTCCGGGGCAGCGCGCCGCTCGGGCTCAACCGTGGCCAGACGCTCGACGTGCGGCTTGTGCTCGGGGCGGACCGGCCTGCGATCGTCGCGCCCTCGGGCGGCTGGCTTGATGCTGGCGGCACCACGGCCTTCGTGCTCGACGGCGATGCGAAAGCCGTGCGCCGCGCGATCGTTACCGCGCGGCGCAATCCCGATCAGGTCGAGATCATCTCCGGCCTCGCCCCCGGCGAGCGGATCGTGACCACCGCGCTCAGCCCCTATTCCGCCTTCCAGACGCTTTTTCTCAAATAGCCAGACTCTTCTCCTCAAACAGGATGTGTCCATGATCCAGCTCCAGGATGTCAGCCGCACTTATGCCTCGGACGAGATCGAGACGACCGCGCTCGGCGGGATCGAACTCGCCGTCGAGGCGGGCGAATTCGTCGCGATCATGGGGCCGTCGGGGTGCGGCAAATCGACCCTGCTCAATATCCTCGGCACGATCGATCGCCCGAGCGGCGGGCGCTATCTGTTCGAGGGCACCGACATTGCGCGCGCGCCGGAGGGCGAGCTTGCGAAGCTGCGGCGCGACCGGCTGGGCTTCATCTTTCAGAGTTTCAATCTGATCGACGAGTTGACGATCGCCGAGAATGTCGCGCTCGGTCTTGCCTATCGTCCCATGTCGTCGCGGGACAAGAAGGAGCGCGTCGCCGCGGCGATGGATCGCGTCGGCATCGCGCACCGCCAGCGGCACCATCCCTACCAGCTTTCGGGAGGCCAGCAGCAGCGCGCCGCGATTGCGCGCGCGATCGTCGGCACGCCGCGGCTGATCCTCGCCGACGAGCCGACCGGTAATCTCGATACCGAGAATGGGGCGCAGGTGATGGACATTCTTGAGCAGCTCAACGCCGACGGATCGACGATCGTGATGGTCACGCATTCGCCGGCGCATGCCGACATCGCCAAGCGCACGGTGCATATGCTGGATGGCCGTATCCTCTCCTCCGCACGCCGGGCGGCCTAAGATGCTGACCTCGCTCTATCGCTCGCTCACGCACCATCGGCTGTTCGCGGCGCTCAACATCGGCGGGCTCGCGCTCGGGATCGCGACGTTCATTGTGCTGGCCCTGTTCGTCCGGTTCGAAGCGAGCTTCGACCGAGCGCTGCCCGGGCAGGACCGGCTGTGGCTGGTGGAGGAACGCTATATCATGCCGGGCTATCCGCCCGACACCAACCCGTACACGATGGGCAATCAGCTCCAGATCATGCGCGCCGATTATCCCCAACTGGCGGGGACGCGGTACAATGCCGCGTCGGTGACGATCCGCCAAGGCGCGCAAGCGACCGCCGAGGAACTCGGTACGGTTGACACCAACTTCTTTGACCTGATGCGCTTTCCCGCGGTCGAGGGCGATCCAGCCGCGACGATCGTCGACCCCGACGGGCTGGTGATCACGCAGAGCGCGGCGCGGAAATATTTCGGCAGCCAGCCCGCGATCGGCCAGACGCTCGGCATCTCGGTCCAGGGGAAGCTGTACGCCTACCGCGTTGGCGCGGTGCTGCGCGACATGCCCGCCAACGTGACGTTCAAGGACGAGATGTTCGCGCAAATCGTGCCCGCGCGCTTCGCCAGCGAATATTGGGATCATTGGGGCAGCACGTCGCTGACCACCTTGCTGCGCTTCCCCGACGAGACGGCGGCACGCGCCTTCGAAGCCCAATTGCCAGCCTTTCTCGATCGCCACGCTTATGCCAGCGGCAACCTCAAGAAAGGCCAGTATTTCCAGACGCTGCGTCCCCTGACCGGCATGCATCTCTACACGCCGGGCGACCGTGCGATCGTGACGACGCTGGCCGTGGTCGGGTTGCTGACACTGCTGATCGCCATCGTCAATTACGTGAATTTGGCGACCGCGCGCGCGGGGCTCCGGGCGCGGGAAGTGGCGATGCGCAAGGTGCTGGGGGGCACGCGGCGCGCGCTGGTGCTACAATTTCTTGGCGAAGCCGTCGCCACGGTCGCGATGGCGGCGTTGACGGGCCTCGCGCTTGCCGAGATCGCATTGCCGTTCCTCAACGCACTCGGCGGGACCACATTGGCGATACACTATGGCGGCTGGGACAGTATCCTGTTGCCGATGCTCGCCCTGGTGCTGGGCGTTGCCTTGGTCGCTGGGCTATACCCGGCGTTCGTGCTGTCCAGCTTTCGCCCAGCGGCGGTCCTGGCTTCGGCGCGTGCGCCGGGCGGCGGGCGTGCCGGTGCGCGGCTGCGTGGAGCGCTGGTGGTGTTCCAGTTCGCGATCGCGATCGCGTTTGCGATCACCACCGCTGCCATGCTCGCGCAGACCGCGCATATCCGCGACGCGGATCTCGGCTTCCGGCGCGATGGGTTGATGATCGTCCGCTCGTTCCGTGACCCCGCCCTCGACGTCGCGCAAAGCGCCGGGCTGTTAAGCGCGTTCGCCGCGCTGCCCGGCGTCACCGGCGTCACGGTCGGCAACAACGCCCCGGGCGACCAGAATTCGACGAACTTTTCAGGATATCATCGGCCCGGCACGCCAGACCAAAAGACGTCGATCATGGTTGTCGGCACCGGACAGGACTATTTCCGGGTGTACGGCGCGCGCTTGCTTGCCGGTCGCCTGTTCGATGCCGTGCATGCCGATGACCGTGGGCATTTGACGCTCGAACAACGCAAAGCCACCGGGCCCAATATTGTGCTCAACCGGACGGCGGTGAAAGCGCTCGGCTTCGCCGCGCCGGCGGCGGCGGTGGGGCAGACGATCAGCGACGGCAATCGCGCCGCGACGATCATCGGCGTGATCGACGACGTGCGCTTCAAAAGCCCGCGCGACCCGGTCGACCCGACCGCCTATACGTACAATACGGTCGATATCGACGAGCCGTTCGCTGTCGTGCGCTACACCGGCATCGACCCCAAGACACTGACGGCGCGACTGGAAGCGGCGTGGAAGCGCGTCGCGCCGGGCGTTCCGTTCAAAGCGCGTTCGGTCGAGGACAATCTGTTCGAGCGCTATTACAAGGAAGACGCGCAGCGCTCGCGACTGTTCACGATCGGCGCGGTGCTGGCGGTCCTGATCGGGTGTATCGGCCTGTATGGGCTGGCAGCATTCGATACCGCGCGACGCGTCAAGGAGATTGGCATCCGCAAGACGCTCGGCGCGTCCACCGCGGAGGTGTTGCGGTTGCTGATCGGCCAGTTCCTGCGGCCGGTGCTGCTGGCCAACCTCGTCGCCTGGCCGCTGGCTTTTGTCGCGTTGCAGCGCTGGCTCGGCGGCTTCGATGACCGCATCGCGCTGTCGCCGCTGTTCTTCCTTGGCGCGACGCTGGTGGCGGTGCTGATCGCTGCCGCCACGGTGTTTGGCCAGGCGTGGCGCGTCGCACGTGCCGAACCGGCGCGCGCGCTCCGCTATGAATAGGCGCGGCACCGTCGCAATGTGGGCCGCGTTGGGGAGCAAGTGGTTTGTTGCGACACGGTCGATTTGGCTGTTTACGAATCGTCTTTAATGTCCCAAAAATAACAAGATAGTGACATAAGTCGAGCAGCGTGGCGGGGTGGCGTACCTCTCCGTCGCCGGGTCGATGGGGATAAGGACCGGCGGATGCGAAGGCTTTGGGTAGTCGCTGTGGCCTTTGCCGTGGCAAGTGCGCCGTACGCCGTGGCGCAAACGCCGAGCTGGGTTGCCGAGGAGCGCGGCGAAACCCCGGATCCCGCGATCCATTATGGCGAACTCGCCAACGGGCTACGCTATGCCGTCATGCGCAGCGCCGAGCCCAAAGGCGTCGCAGTTGTCGAGTATCGCATCGCGGTCGGCACCGCGCAGCAAGCGGCGAACGAAAAGGAGTTTGCCCATCTCGTCGAGCATATGGCGTTCGGCGCGACCACCCCTTTCCCGCAGGGCGATGCGATTGCGCAATTGCAGTCTGCGGGTCTGCAATTGGGAGCGGATGTCAACGGCACGACGACGGCGCGCGGCACCGTCTACAGTCTTTCGATTCCCCAAGTGACCAGCGAGAAGCTGGCGCTGGCCTTGCGGTTTCTGCGCGGGTTTAGCGATGGCGCGCTGTTCGACGCCAATGAGGTCGAGCGGCAAAAGGGCGTGGTGGGGGCGGAGATTGCGGGTGGCGAGACGCAGGCAACGCGCGCCGCTCGCGCGCTGCGGCAGCAACTTTATCCAGAATTGCCCTATCTGTGGGAGACGCCTGCGCAACGGCTGGCCTCGCTTCACACGATTACGGCGGACCAGTTGCGCGCGTTTCATGACCGCTGGTATCGCCCCGACACCGCCTTTCTTGTCGTGGTCGGCGATGTCGATCCGGCCGAAACCGGCAAGGCGCTGGAGGCCGCGTTTGCGAGCTGGAAACGACCGTCGGGGCCACTGCCTGCGCTCAAGCCCGTGCCGTTTCAACCGCGCACACCTTCCGCTTCCGTGGTGCAGGAAGCCGGACTGACCGACTCGCTGACGCTGAGCGTGGCCAAACCGCAGCCCGATGCCGTGCTGACCCCGGTGACACGTCACGACACGATCTTGGCGACGCTCGGCATGGCGATCGTGCGCGACCGGCTTGAACGGCTCGTGCTGACGACCCCGCAATTGCCGATCACCTCGGTGTCGTTGCAAACCTCGCGCTGGCCGGAACTTGCCGAATTCTATTCTCTTTCCGCAAATTTCCGGGCCGGCAAATGGCAGGAGGCGCTGGCGCTGCTCGAAGAGGAAACGCGCCGCCCCTTGGTGACGGGTTTCACCGTCCCCGAAGTGGATCGCGCCGTCACCAACACCTTGAAGGGCGCGCGGAGCGCATCGCTGCGCGCGGCCGCGCGGACCTCGGCCGAACTGGCCAATGGCATTGTCGGTGCCTATACCGATCGCCAGGTCTTTGTGCTCCCGGAACGCAACTTCCAACGCATTTCGGAAGTGCTCAACGCCGCCTCTCCGGCGGATATCGCGGCGGCCTATAGCGCGGTGTGGCGCGAAACACCCCCGGCGATCGCTCTCGCGGGCGCGGAGGCGTTGCCCGCATCGCCGACCGTGGTGCGGGATGCCTATGCCGTGGCGCATCGGGGGCCGCTCCCGGCGCGCGATCTCGCCCTCGCCGTCGCCAAGCAATTGCCCTTGCCCGGGCCTGCAGGCAAAGTTGTCGAGCGGCACCATGTCGACGATCTCGGCGTCGAACAGGTGCGCTTTGCGAACGGCGTCCGGCTCAACATCAAACATACCGATTTCCGCGCGAATGAAGTGTTGACCACGATGCGGGTGGGCGGCGGGGTGCTGGCGCTGCCGCATGGCGAACGCCCGGTCGCGCCGCCGCTGGCGATGCTGTATCTTGGCGGCGTCGCCGGATTGAACGCCGAGCAACTGCTCGCCGGGTTGCGCGCGACCCAGGTGTCGATCGATTCGGTCGCGCTGGGAACCAACGTCGTCCAGTATCGAGGACAGAATAACCCCGCATCGCTGTCCGATCAGCTTCGGCTGTGGGCGAACCTTGTCGGCAAGCCCGACTTTGATCCGCGTGCCGACGGTTTGGTGCAAGCGCGGGTAGAGGCGGCGCTGCAAAAGGCCGACGCGACCGCGGTCGCGGCGTTTTCGCGGCGCTGGCCGGCGTTCAGCAATAGCGATTCGCGCTTCGCACCGTTGGATGTGGCCGACGTCTCCGGATTGAGTTTCGCCCAGAGTCGGCGCCGTTTCGCGCCCATTCTCGCCGATGCGCCGATCGAGGTGACGATCGTCGGCGATATCGATGTCGAGAAGGCCATTGCGGCGACGGCGGAAACGCTCGGCGCGCTGCCTCCGCGCCGCAGCCAGCCGTTGCGCGACACCGGGCCCGATCCAAAGTTCCCGACGGGAGGCGAGCCGCTGGTGTGGACGCATCACGGCGATGCGGGGCGCGCGCTGGTGGTGTCGGCCTGGCGCGCGCGCGACGGGTTCGATCCCAATGACGGCATCGTGCAGGGGGTTCTCGATGAGATTCTGCGCAACCGGCTGTTTAACGATTTGCGCCAGACATCGGGGGCTACCTATTCCCCCGCACCGCTCTTTGCGGCGTCGACCAGTGTGCGCGGCTTTGGCTATGTTGGCGCAATCGTCGAAGTCGCCACCAGCGACGTTCCGCTCGCCGAGCGCACGCTGCGCACGATTGCGAGTTCGCTCAGCGAATTGGGGCCGACCGCCGAGGAACTCGCGCGCGTGACCGCCCCGATGAAAGCCCGCGCCGCGCTGGATGCGCGGAGCAACGGCTGGTGGCTCAACGCGCTCGACTGGGCACAGACACAGCCGGATGCGTTGGCGCGCGCGCGCGGCTATCAAAGCGCGCTGGCTGCGCTGTCGGTTGACCAATTGAAAGCCCGCGCCGCCGAAGTCTTTGGCACGCAGCCGGTCACGATCCGCGTTATGCCCGGTCCCGCCGCCAAGCCCTGAGCCGCGCGGCCCTGCGCGGGCGACTCTACCGCACCACCGGCAGCACGATCTTCGACCCCGCGCACACCTGTTGTGTTGCCTTGACGAAATCGGCGGGCGTGGCGCGGGCGATGTTGGGGACGAAGCTTTGCGGGTTGCGGTCGATTACTGGGAACCAGCTCGACTGCACCTGCACCATGATGCGGTGGCCCTTCAGGAAGACATGGTCGTGCTCGCGCAAGGGCACGTCCCAGTGCGTCACCTTGTTCGGCACCAGCGCTTGCGGTGTGGTGTCGCTGGCGAGGAACCGGCCACGGCGGACGTCCATCGCGATCGGCAATTGGTAGCCGCTCAGCGACTTGGCATAATCGCCGGGCTTGGGATGTTCGGGGGCCTTTGCCGCATCCTCGGGATAAACGTCGATCAGCTTGACGACGAAATCACTGTCGGTGCCGCTGGTCGCGGCGGCGAGATCGGCGAGCACACTGCCGGTCACCGTCAAATCGGCGTCGAGCGGCGCGCTGGTGTAGCTCAGCACATCGGGGCGGCCCTGCAGGAAGCGCTGGTCGGCGGCTTCCCACCATGACCAATCGGGCGAGAGATAGGTGCCTGACATCGGGCGCGGGCGGAACGGCACGGGGTTGGCCGGATCCGACACATAGTCGCGGCAGCCCTCGCTGGCAGCGGGCGCGGTGAAGGAAAGCGAGCCGTCGGCGTGGAGATACAGCTCGGTCGCTTTCGCACCGGGCACGGGCCAGCCGGGATAGCTTTTCCACGTCCAGCTCCCGCTCTGGAAGCTCTTCACGCCCGAGGTCGGGCGCAGGCCGGTGCCGTGCAGCCAATAAGCGAAGAACGGGGCCTGGATCTGTTCCTGGAATTGCGGGCCGCTGGGGACGCCATAGGGGATCGGCCCCAGCGCGGCCGTCGGGCCTTGCCACCAGCCATGCGCCCACGGCCCGGCGACCATCGTCGCCAGATGATCGGGGTCGTTCTGCGCTTGCTTGAAATAGATTTGCCAGGAGCCCCACGGATCTTCCTGATCCCAATAGCCCGCGACGTTGAGTGTCGGCACGGTCGTCTTGCCGAGTTTGTCGCTCCAGCGCTGATCGGTGTAGAAACGATCGTGATTGGGATGATCGAGCAAAGCGGTGAACATCGGCACCTGGCCCTTGAACACTTGCCGGTCGATTTCCGCGACCGGGCCCTTGCTCAGGAACCAGTCATAGGTGTCATAGCGGTCATACTGAAAATCAGTGTCCTTGGTCTTGTCGAGCTGCAGCATCGACAGCCAGTCGATGGCGTAGCTCAGCCGCAGCGCGCCATTGCGGTGGAGATCATCGGACTTCCAATAATCGATCCAGGCGGCTTGCGGGCTGACGGCCTTTAGCGCGGGGTGCGGGCCGATCAGCGCCACGGCGGCGGCGAAGCCGGGATAGGACACACCCCACATGCCGACCTTGCCGGTGTTGCCCTTCACATGCTTCACCAGCCAGTCGATGCTGTCATAGGCATCGGTCGATTCATCGGTGACCTTGGGCTTATCCGGATGGACGGCGGTCGACAGCGTGAACACGCCGTCCGATTTGAAGCGCCCGCGCATCGACTGGTAGACGTAGATATAGCCATCTTTGTCGAGCGAGACCTGGTTGCCGGGGACCTTGGCCGGGGGCGCATCGGGCACGCCATAAGGCGTGCGCTGGAACAGGATCGGCAGCGGCCCGGTCTTGTCCCTTGGGCGCAGGATGACGGTTTGCAGCCGCGCGCCATCGCGCACCGGGACCATCACTTCTTCATAGCTATAGGGGGATTGCGCCTGCGCCGTCGGGGCGGGGGCGGCTTGCGGGCGGGCGACGAGCGCGACCGAGAGCAGCGCGGCGCTGGTCGCGAGAAGAACCTTCAGTGTTCGCATAACGCCCCCAATACAAGCCCGTCACCCCGGCCTTGTGCCGGGGTCTACCGTGCCGCGACTCTTGACGTTGGGAGTGTGCGGCACGGTGGATGCCGGGACAAGCCCGGCATGACGGATTTCGGGTAGGCCGTTTCGCCTCAGATGCGGTGTTCGCCCTTGACCCAGCGCACCGTGCCCGAGCTGGCGCGCATCACCACGCTTTCGGTGGTCATGACATGCCCCTTGCGCTTGACGCCGGCGAGCAGCGAGCCGTCGGTGACGCCAGTGGCGGCGAAGATGCAGTCGCCGCGCGCAAGCTCGGTCAGATCATATTGCTTGTCGAGATCGGTCACGCCCCATTTGGCGGCGCGGGCGCGCTCGTCATCGTTGCGGAACAGCAAGCGCCCTTTGAACTGGCCGCCGACGCAGCGCAGGGCCGCTGCCGCCAGCACGCCCTCGGGCGCGCCGCCCGCGCCCATATAGATGTCGATCGTGGTGTCGGGATTGGTGGTGGCGATCACGCCCGCCACGTCGCCATCGCCGATCAGCATGATGCCGCAGCCGACTTCGCGCAGCTCGGCGATCAGTTTTTGGTGGCGCGGGCGATCGAGCACGCAGGCGATGATTTCGTGCGGTTCCACCCCCTTGGCAGCGGCGAGCGCGCGGACATTCTCTGTCGGCGACTTGTCGAGATCGATAATGCCTTCGGGATAGCCGGGGCCGCAGGCGATCTTGTCCATATAGACGTCGGGGGCGTTGAGCAGCCCGCCTTCCTCGGCAATGGCCAGCACGGCGAGGCTGTTGGGTCCTGCAGTGGCGCAGATCGTGGTGCCTTCCAGCGGATCGAGCGCGATGTCGATCTTGGGGCCCTTGCCGATCGCCGAGCCGACCTTTTCACCGATGAACAGCATCGGCGCTTCGTCGCGCTCGCCCTCGCCGATCACCACGGTGCCGTCCATATAGAGGTTGTTGAGCGCGGCGCGCATTGCCTCGACCGCCGCTGCGTCCGCTGCCTTTTCATCCCCGCGCCCGGTGAGCTTCGACGCGGCGATCGCCGCCGCTTCGGTGACGCGCACCATTTCCAGCACGAGGACTCGGTCGAGCGTTTTGGAGCGGGTGGTGTTCATCAGGAATCCTCTTATCGTTTGCGTGCCGGTTAGCAGAGCCTTTGCGTGTGTCGAGCCGGATTTCCCCTCCCGCTTGCGGGAGGGGGTAGGGGAGGGGACGTGGCCGGTAGCATTACGCTCGCGGCAGACTGCCCTCCCCCAGCCCCTCCCGCGAGCGGGAGGGGAGAAGGTTAGTCCCGCAGCAGTTCGTTGATGCTGGTCTTGCTGCGCGTCTGCGCGTCGACGCGCTTGACGATCACCGCGCAATAGAGCGCGGGTTTGCCGTCGCCGCCGCTTATGCTGCCGGGCACTACCACTGCGTAGGGCGGGACTTCGCCGCGAAACACCTCGCCGGTCGCGCGGTCGACGATCTTGGTCGAGGCCCCGAGATAGACGCCCATCGACAGCACCGCGCCCTCGCCAACGCGAACGCCCTCGGCCACTTCGCTGCGCGCGCCGATGAACGCGCCGTCGCCGATGATCACCGGATCGGCCTGGAGCGGTTCGAGCACGCCACCAATGCCGGCCCCGCCCGAAATGTGGACGTTCTTGCCGATCTGCGCGCAGGACCCGACCGTCGCCCAGGTGTCGACCATCGTGCCTTCACCGACATAAGCGCCGATATTGACGAAGCTCGGCATCAGGATCGCGCCCTTGCCGATGAAGCTGCCGCGCCGCGCGACCGCGCCCGGCACGACGCGGAAGCCGCCCGCGCGGAACTCGGCCTCGCCCCAGCCGGCGAATTTCGAGGGCACCTTGTCGAACGCAGGCGCGCCGCCCGCGCCACCCTCGACCAGGCTGTTGTCGTTGAGGCGGAAGGAGAGCAGCACCGCCTTTTTGAGCCACTGATTGACGGTCCAGCCATCGCCAGCGGGCTCGGCGACGCGGACGGTGCCCGCGCCCAATTGGTCGAGCACGCTGTCAACCGCGTCGCGAACCGCGCCGGTGGTGCCAAAGCCGATCGTGTCGCGCGCGTCCCACGCGGCTTCGATGGTGTGCTGTAGATCGCTCATGCTTCCCCCATATGGTCGTGGAGCCACGCCGTCACATCGGCGCAGGTAAAATCGATATGGCTGCGGTCCTCGCCCGGCCCCTGTTCGGAGCCATTGTCGACCCACACCGTCGTCATGCCGATCGCCTTGGCGGGCGCGAGGTTGCGGGCCATGTCTTCAAAGAAGATCGCCTCAGCGGGCACGATGTCGAAAGCCGCACACAGCCCGGCATAAGCCGAGGCTTGCGGCTTGGGTAGCAAGTCCATCGCATGAATGTCGTGGATCGCCTCGAAGCTTTCGCCCAGGCCCAGCCGCCCGAGCACGCGCGTGGCATACGGCGTGTCGGCATTGGTGAAGACGATCTTGCGCCCGGGGAGCCGCGCGATCGCGGCGGCGAGTGGGGCATTTTTTTCGAGCACGTCCATTTCGATATCGTGGACGAAATCGAGGAACGCGTGCGGATCGACGTCATGCTCGGCCATCAGCCCGGCGAGCGTGGTGCCGTGGCCGTGGAAATAGCCCTTCTGGATACGGCGCGCCTCGACCAGATCGACCTCGAACTTGGCGGCGATATAGGCCCCCATCTTGGCGTCGATCTGGTCGAACAGCCGCGCGCTCGCCGGATAGAGCGTATTGTCCAGATCGAAGATCCAGGTGCGGATATGGGCGAGGCGCGGGTCCATGTCGCGCAGGCTCTAAGCGGGGAGCGCGGGGGGGGCAAGGCGTGCGACGCTTCCGGTCTTCCTATCCTTACTTCCCCGGCGAAGGCCGGGGCCCAGTCGCGACCGGTATGTTGTCGAGCGGTGCGCATCACGTATCCCGCTCCACTCCTGGGCCCCGGCCTTCGCCGGGGAAGAAAGTGCGAACGGGAAGGGGTGGCGCGAACGCGCTGGCCTCCCCACATCCCTCTTATGACCCATTATTCCCTGCTCGATCTCGTCCCCGTCATCGAAGGCGGCAGCGTTGCCCAGGCGCTGGCCAATGCCGCCGACATTGCCGCGCATGTCGAACGGCTCGGTTTCACGCGCTATTGGACCGCCGAGCATCACGGCATGACCGGCATCGCCAGCGCGGCGACATCGGTGGTGCTGGCGCATATCGGCAATGCGACCTCCACCATCCGCATCGGCGCGGGCGGAATCATGCTGCCCAACCATGCGCCGCTCGCCATTGCCGAACAGTTCGGCACGCTGGATGCGCTGTTTCCCGGGCGGATCGACCTGGGGCTGGGCCGCGCGCCGGGATCGGACCAGATCGTCGCGCGCGCGATGCGCCGCAACCTCGACAGCGACGCCAACGCCTTTCCGCAGGATGTGGTCGAGCTGCAAAGCTATTTCGCCGATGACGGCCAGACCGGCATTCGCGCGACGCCGGGGGCGGGGGCGGATGTGTCCTTGTGGATCCTGGGATCGAGCACGTTCGGCGCGCAACTCGCGGCGATGCTGGGCCTGCCTTATGCCTTCGCCTCGCACTTCGCGCCCGATGCGCTGATGGCGGCGATCGACATTTATCGCCGCACCTTCCGGCCTTCGGCGGTGCTGGCCAAGCCTTATGTGATGGCGGGCTTTAACGTATTCGCCGCCGATAGCGATGAGGAAGCGGAATTGCTGGCGAGTTCGCAGCAACAGGCATTTGTCGCCTTGCGCACCGGCCATCCCCGGCAATTGCCGCCGCCGGTCGCGGGGTATCGTGCGAGCCTGGGCGCGCAGGGGGCGGCGATCCTCGATCATGTGCTGTCCTGCTCGGCGGTCGGCGGCCCGGCCAAGGTCGCTCGCGACATCGCCGCTTTTGTCGCGCGCACCGGGGTGGATGAACTGATGATCGCGAGCGCGATCTATGATCATGGCGCGCGCAAGCGGAGTTTGGAAATTACGGCGCAGGCGATGCAGGACGTCGCCATCGCCGCCTGACGCGCTGTCGTCACCCCGGCCTTGTGCCGGGGTCCACCGTGACGTGTATCCTGCCACCGTAGAATGGGTGGCACGGTGGACCCCGGGACAAGGCCGGGGTGACGAACGTCGGTGGTATTTCATCGGCCCTCAAGCTGTGTTACATAAGTGCATCACTGTCGAAGGATGGCCCGATGCGCTACGAGATTTCCGGCACCGTCATGCAGACCGTTTCGATCGATCTGTCGCCGGGCGAACGGATCGTCAGCCAGACGCACGCCATGGCGTGGATGAGCGATGGCATCACGATGGACACGCATACCGGCGGCGGGCTGTTCGCAGGATTGAAGCGCGCGCTGTCGGGCGGGAGCATCTTTATCACCGAATATGGGGCGGAGCGCCCCGGCCATGTCGCCTTTGCGCCGCGCTTCCCCGGCACCATCATCGCGCGCGAACTGCGCGCCGGGGAATCGCTGATTTGCCGCAAGGAAACCTTCCTGTGCGCCGAATATTCGGTGTCGCTCGAAATCGCCTTTCAGCAGCGCTTCGGCGCGGGGGTGTTTGCGGGCGAGGGCTTCATCCTGCAGCGCGTGACCGGGCCGGGCACGGTGTTCCTCGATCTGTCGGGCGAGGTGATCGAAAAGACGCTCAGCCCCGGCGAACGGCTGCGCGTCCATGCCGGGCATATCGGGATGCAGGAGCCGACCGTTTCCACCGACATCCAGATGGTGCGGGGTTTCCGCAACATCCTGTTCGGCGGCGAGGGGCTGTTCCTCGCGACGCTGACCGGGCCGGGCAAGATCTGGCTGCAATCGATGCCGATCCTGAACCTGGCCGAGGAAATCGCGCGGCATTTGCCCAGTAACGAAGCCCGCGATGTGGGCGTGGGGGCGGGCGTCGGGCGGCTGGTCGGCGGCGGTGCGGCGGGCGCGGTGGTCGGGGGATTGCTCGGCGGGTTGTTGGGGAATGAGTGAGGGGTGGGTTGTGACGACCGAGACGCGGTTCGCTCCTATTCTTGCTGGGCGATGAGCGAGCGCAACGTGACGTCACCCGTCCACAATGCTGACCTCCAGCCCCGTTCAATCGCGCCCTGGACGTTGGCAAGCTTGTCGTCGATTAGGAAAAGGTCGTTCGGACGGAATCCAGTGCGCGCTTCAATGCTTTTGTAAAATGCCGCTGCTGGTTTCGAGCAGCCAAGCTCCGCTGCATAGTGCAGGCCGTCGAACCGGGTCCGTAAGCCGAGTGCGTCCCAAATGTAGCGGGCGCGCTCATGTTCCTGCACCGTTGCGAGGTGGACTTCGGTACCCTCGTTGCGGATCGAGACGAGTTCAGCCAGCAAGGCGTGGTTTAAATGAGCGTCGTTGGTGAACCAATAATCGATCAGAGCGTCGCAACGTATCTCGGGCCAGTGCTCTTGCAGCACGGGCGTCAGGCGTTCGCGCAACGGTGCGCGGCCATGTACCACGTCGTCCCAGTGCTGCTCGAAAAATGCCGACTGAAGCTGCGTTGACGGGATGCCGAGATCGCGTTCGAGATTGACGGTCCACCCGCGCTGATCGGGATGGACGATTAGCACACCATCAACGTCGACCATGATCGCCTTGATCGTCATCGGCTAGACCGAGGTCGGGCACGCTTTGCTATTATCAACGATCGCTGGAGGGACATCAATTCGCCGCCGGCAGCCGCAACCGCACCAGCAACCCGCCCAGATCCTCGCTTTCTTCCAGCGACACCGTGCCTTCGTAAATCTCCGCCACGTCGCGGACGATCGCCATGCCAAGGCCGGTGCCGGGCTTGCCGGAATCGAGCCGCACGCCGCGATCGAAGATGCGGATGCGTTGTTCCTCGGGGATGCCGACGCCGTCATCCTCGATCAAAAATTCGACGAAGCCCGAATGCTTGGACACGGTGACGAACACGCTGCCGCCGCCATATTTCGCGGCATTCTCGATCAGATTGCCGAGCATTTCGTCGAGATCCTGCCGCTCGACATGGACTTGCAGATCCTTGGGGCCATCGGTGTCGATGCGGACGTGGCGATAGAGCACGCCGACCGCGCGCTCGACCGATTCGAGGCTTGGCCACACGTCCGCCCGGCTATGCGCCGACCCACGCCTGCCGACGGCGCGGGCGCGGGCGAGGTGGTGGTCGACCTGGCGGCGCATCGTCCGCGCTTCGCGCACCACGGTTTCGCCCAGATCGTCGGCGTTAGCGGTGGCGGCGTTCATGATAACGGTCAGCGGCGTTTTGAGCGCGTGGGCGAGGTTACCGGCGTGGCGGCGCGCTTCCTCGGCCTGGCGCTCGTTATGCGCGATCAGCCCGTTCAGTTCCTCGACCATCGGCGCGACTTCGATCGGCATCGGCCGTTCGATCTGGCGCGATTTGCCCGCGCGCATCCGGGCGATTTCCTCGCGCACCTTGCGCAGCGGCCACAGCCCGTAAAAGGTCTGCAGCGCCGCCATCACGATCAAGCCAAAGCCGAGCAGCGCGAAGCTGCGCACCAGCGTCTTGCGCAACACCTTGATCTGCGCGTCGAGCCCCTCGCGATTCTGTGCGACCTGGAAGCGCCAGCGCACTTTCGAGCCGGGCAGCGTTGCGTCGCGTTCGACGATGCGCAGCCGCTCGGGGTTGTCGGTCGTGGGATCGACGAACTGGTCGCTATCATAGGCATGGATGCCCAGATCATTATGCGCGCTGCCATAAGCGAGGCGGCGGTCCCATAAAGAGCGCGACGGATAGGGCTCCTGCCCCGGCGCGCTGATCTGGTAATACAGGCCCGAATTGGGTTCGAGGAAGCGCTGGTCGGCCAGTTCGCGATTGTTGAACACTTCGCCTTGCGGGCCGATTTCCGCCGACACGATCAACGCGGTCAGCACATATTCGAGCTGATCGTCGAAATTCTGGGTGATCGCGGTGGTCAGCACGCGGTCCAGCGCGAAGCCGCCGCCGGTCAGCAGCAGCAGAATCCAGCCCGCCGCGATCAGGATCATGCGGCGGCTGAGCGATCCGGTGGTGCGCGTCGCGATCGTCGCGCGCGGCTCGGTGTCGAGCGGCGGCAAGGGCGGGGGCACATGCTCGTGCGCCACCGCGCCTTCGCTCGCCGGGACGACGACGATCTCCGTGCCCGGCGCGTCAGCCATTATGCATCCGGATCTTCAAGGCTGTAGCCAAGGCCGCGAATGGTGGTGATCACGTCCTGGCCGAGCTTTTTGCGGATGCGGGTTACGAACACTTCGATCGTGTTCGAATCGCGGTCGAAATCCTGGTCGTAAATATGCTCGATCAGCTCGGTGCGGCTGACCACCTTGCCCTTGTGGTGGAGCAGATAGCTGAGCAATTTATATTCCTGCGCGGTCATCTTGACCGGTTCGCCAGCGAGCGTGACCTTGCCGCTGCGCGTATCGAGCCGCACATCGCCCGCGGTCAGTTCCGACGAGGCATTGCCCGAGGCGCGGCGGATGAGCGCGCGCAGGCGGGCGATCAATTCCTCCGACTGGAACGGCTTGGCGACATAATCGTCGGCCCCGGCGTCGAGCCCGGCGACCTTATCGGACCAGCTGTCGCGCGCCGTCAGCACCAGCACCGGTGCGGTGCGGCCTTCCTTGCGCCAGCGATCGAGCACGGTGAGGCCGTCAATTTCGGGCAGGCCGAGATCGAGGATGATCGCATCATAATTCTCGGTCGAGCCCATGAAATGGCCTTCCTCGCCATCGGTGGCGAGGTCGATCGCATAGCCCGCACCTTCCAGCGTCGCCTTCAATTGCTGGCCGAGATTGGGTTCATCCTCGACGATCAGAACACGCATGAAAGTTCCCCTTAGGACGGCGCTGGCCGCGCTTAGTTGCTGGTGCGGCCGAGGATCTGGCCGGAACGCCCGTCCACCTCGACCCAGATGACGGTTCCATCGCGCAGGAACTTGAGCGTGTAAATCCCGCGATCGGGTTCGAAATCAAAGCCGAGATACTGGCTGCCGCGCATCGATGGCAACACGCGCGCTTCGATTTCCTTGAGCGGAAGGATGCGGCCTTCCTGGCGCGCGCGCCACGCCTCACGCTGATCCGCGCGCTGGAGTTGCACGCCGTCGGCCGGCAGCGGTGCCGTCGCGGTCGCCAGTCCGAGCAGGATGGGTAGGAGCATTGTCATGGGATTGGCATAGGCAGGCAGCGTTGAACAGCCTGTGAATGGCGAAAGGCGGCAGTCGGCTTTGCCCGACGGACTCGCCTGGGGCCGGTTTCAATCCTTCTCCCTGGGGGAGAAGGTGGCGCGAAGCGCCGGATGAGGGTGATCTGGGTGCACGCCGCATAGCGGATCACCCTCACCCTCCCACCGCTTCGCGGCGGGCCCCTCCCTCTCCCGATGGGAGCGGGGTATCCCGGCTTGCTCGCAAGCGCCTATCCCCGTAACGCCCCCCCTCATGGCTGCACCAATTCTCGCATATGAAAATCTCGGCGTCATTCAAGGCTCGGGCTGGTTGTTCCGTGGGCTCGATATTCATATCGGGCCGCGCGACCGGCTGGCGCTGATCGGGCGTAATGGCGCGGGCAAGACGACGCTGCTCAAATTGCTCGGCGGCAAGATCGATTCCGACGAGGGGCGGCGCACGATCGTGCCCGGCACGCGCGTGATCCAGCTCGAGCAGGAACCGGCGATGACCGGCTTTGCCACGCTCGCCGATTATGTGCTGGCGGGCGACGATGCGCCGCAGCGCTATGAAGCCGAGGCGATTGCCGACCAGCTTGGCATCGATCTGACGCGCGAAGCGGCCAAGGCCTCGGGCGGCGAGCGGCGTCGTGCGGCGATCGTGCGTGCCTTTGCGCAGAACCCCGATGTGCTGCTGCTCGACGAGCCGACCAACCATCTCGACATTGGCGCGATCGAATGGATCGAGGAATGGCTCCAGCGTTTTCGCGGTGCCTTTGTCGTGATCAGCCATGACCGCACCTTCCTGACCAAGCTGACCAAGCAGACCTTGTGGATGGACCGCGGCAATTTGCGGCGCGCCGAAATCGGCTTTGGCGGCTTCGACGCGTGGACCGAGCAAGTCTATGCCGACGAACAGCGCAATGCCGAGAAGCTCGACGCCAAGCTGAAGCTGGAGGAGCATTGGCTGCTGCGCGGCGTCACCGGGCGGCGCAAGCGCAACCAGGGCCGCTTGACCAAGCTGGTCGAGATGCGCGCCGAACGCGCGGCGATGGTCGGGCCGCAGGGGTCGGCCAACCTCACCATCGGCAGCGATGACGCGCGCTCCAAGGTGGTGATCGACGCCAAGCATATCTCCAAGGCGTTTGGCGACCGCACCATCATCCGCGATTTGTCGCTGCGCGTGACGCGCAAGGACCGCATCGGCATCGTCGGCGCGAACGGTGCGGGTAAATCGACGCTGCTCAAGCTGCTGACCGGTGAATTGGAGCCCGATAGCGGCACGATCCGCTTCGCCAAGACGATCGAACGCATCGTGATCGACCAGCAGCGCAGCAAGATGGCGCCCGACAAGACGATCCGCGACGTGCTCGCCGATGGCGGCGACTGGATCGAGGTGCAGGGCATTCGCAAGCATGTCGTTGGCTATTTGAAGGAATTCCTGTTCGAGCCGGGCGTGCTCGATGCCAAGATCGGCACATTGTCGGGTGGCGAGCGCTCGCGCCTGTTGCTGGCGCGCGAATTTGCCAAGCCGTCCAATTTGCTGGTGCTGGACGAGCCGACCAACGATCTCGACCTCGAAACGCTCGATCTGCTGCAGGATGTGATCGGCGATTATGATGGCACGGTGCTGATCGTCAGCCATGACCGCGACTTTCTCGATCGCACGGTGACGATCACGCTCGGGCTCGACGGCTCGGGCACGGTCGATGTCGTGGCGGGCGGCTATGAGGATTGGGAGCGCCGCCGCAAGGCCAATGCGCCGACCAAGCGCGGCGCGATCGCCAGGAATGCGACTTCTGCGGCCCCGGCGGCGGCCCCGGGGAGCAAGGCGAAGCTGACGTACAAGGACCAGCGCGATTACGAATTGCTGCCCAAGCGGATCGAGGCGCTCGACGCGGCGATTGCGCGCGACCAGGCGCTGCTGGAAGACCCCGATCTCTACACGCGCGACCCGGCTTTGTTCGAGCGGCTGATGGAAGCGATCGGCCAGGCGCAGGAAGACAAGAACGCGGCGGAATTGCGCTGGCTGGAACTGGCCGAGATGGTGGAGGCACTGGGATAGTTCGATCCTCCCCGGAACGGGGAGGGGGACCATCCGGCTTCTTTAGCCGGATGGTGGAGGGGGGCTGCCACGGGCGGAGCGCTTGTTGAGAGCTCCCTCCACCCTTCGCTGAATGCTCAGGGTCCCCCTCCCCGTGCCGGGGAGGATTAGGTTAGCGATCGCCCGTTTCGGCCCGCGAGATCGACGATGTAATGCCAGGCCACGCGGCCCGAACGGGCACCGCGCCGCGTTGCCCAGCCGACCGCATCGACCGGATCGAACGGCAAATCATAAGCCTGCGCATATCCCGCGACGATCGCGAGATAGCCGTCCTGGTCGACGACATGGAAGCCGAGGCTGAGCCCGAAGCGATCGGCGAGCGCCAGCGCATCGTCTGCGGCGTCGCGCGGGTTTACGGCGGTCGGCTGGTCGATCATCTCGCGCGGCACCAGATGGCGGCGGTTCGAGGTGACGACGAGGCGGGCATTGGCGGGCCGTGCCTCTGCCCCGCCATCGAGCATCGAGCGCAAAGCGCGCCCATCGGCGGCGGCATCGAAGCCGAGATCGTCGAGGAACAATAGGAAGGCACGCGGTACAGCGGCAATCTGCGCGAACAAAGCGGGCAGGGTCTCTAGCTGCGTGGTGACGACCTCGATCAGCGCCAGCGCGCCGCCCTCCGTCTGCACCGCGCCCGTCATGGCCTTGACCAGTGCCGATTTGCCGGTGCCGCGCGCGCCCCACAGCAGCACGTCATGCGCCGCCGCTCCATCTGCCAGATGGCGGGCATTGGCGTGCATCGCGGCCCTTTGCGCGTCGATGCCGTGCAGACGGTCGAGCGGCAAGGGGCGGAAATCGCGCACCGGTTCCAACACCGCGCCGCGCCAGACATAGGCCGGGTGCGCCAGCGGATCGGCGCTGGCGGGTGGCGGCGGGGCCAGCCGTTCGAGCGCGGCAGCGATGCGGGCGAGAGGATCGGTCATGCGCGCGGTGTTAGCCGCGCACCCCCTGTGCTGGCAAACGCGGTGCCGGCTGAGCTGGGCGGTTGCTTCCTCCTCCCCTCCCTTTCAGGGAGGGGAGGACGAAGGATTGCGGCTGCTTTATCCCAACGCCTTAAGCGCGGCTGCCGCTGCCACGCGGTCGCCAAAGGCGGGATCGGCGAGCGCTGCGCGCATTTGCGTCGCGGCTTCGGCGGTGCGGTCGAGATCGGCATAGGCCTGCCCCAAATGCCAGCGCAGATCGGCGCGGCCGGGCGCGATCGACGCCGCTTTTTCCAGCAATTGCAGCGCGGGTTCGCTCTTGCCCTGTTGGTATAGCGCCCAGCCATAGGCATCGCTCGTCGCCGGGTTCATCGGTGCGAGCGCATAGGCGGCCTTGCCATAGACCATGCCGGTGTCGGCATCCCCGGCTCCGGTATAAGCATAGGACAGTTCTGCGAGCAGTGCGGCATCGCGGTCACCGATGCGCCCGCGCAGATCCTCCAGCGTGTCGATCGCGGCATCCCAATCCTGCGCTGCGATCTGCCAATGGCCGATCAAGCGTCGCGCGGTGATGTTTTGCGGGTTTTGCGAGGCGAACAGCGCCAGCACCTTGCCCGCCTCGGCGCGCCGGTTGGCGTGATCCAGCGCATCGACCACGCGGAGCAGGGTCGGTTCGTCAAAGCGCAGGTCGGCGGCATGGCGATAGGCGTCGGCGGCGTCGCCATAACGGTTCACCGCCATCAATGTATCGCCGAGCGCGATATAAGCAGGCGGGGCACCCGGCGTCAGCCGCACCAGCGCCTGCGCCTTGGCCAGCGCCGCGCCACCATCGCCCGCCTCGATCAGCCCGCGGATCAATGCGAGTTGCGCGACCGGTTCCGCAGGGGCTGTGCTGGCAGCGTCGCTCAGCGCCGACAATCCGTCATCGATGCCAAACGGTGCCGAGCCGACCGCGCTGGGCATGGCCGAGCGATCGAGATATTTCGCAGCCCAATCACGCTCCCCGGTTTGTTCAAAGGCGCGCGCCACCAATGCCAGCGTATAGCTGTCGGCATCGGCGCGCAGCGCGACCGGGCGCAACACCTCGAGCGCACCCTGCGGATCGCCCGAGCGCAGCAACGCCGTCCCCAGCAGGCGGCGCGCGGTGATGTTGGTCGGCTGCTGCCCCACCAGCACACGCCAATCGTCGATCGCCTGCTGATACGCCCCCGCTTTATAGGCCAAAGTCCCCGACAACAGCCGCGCGCCGGGCATAGCGTCCAAGTGTCCACCGGTGCGCGCGAGCAGGGTGCGGGCGAGATCGTCCTTGCCCGCGCGCGCTGCCAGCACCGCCTGAAGGTACAGCGCCTGCGGGCTGTCCGGCCGCGCGGCCAGGGCCTTGCGCGTCGCCGCCAGCATATCGGTATAGCGCCCGACATCGCCCAGCGTGGCGGCATATTCGATCAATGCGGGATGATAATATGCGTCATGCCCCAGCGCCTTTTCGAACCATGGCAGCGCGGCGACCAAGCCATATTGGCCGCGCACCAGCTCCCCGCGCAGCGTGATCGCCTCGACATTGTTGGCATCGAGATCGACCGCGCGCTGCGCCGCGTCGATCGCCCCCGCAATGTCCCCCGCCTGATATTTGATGCGCCCGAGGTCGGACCACGCAAAACTGTCCTTGGGCGCATCGGCGAGCACGGTGCCGAGCGCGGCTTGTGCGCCGGCCATGTCGCCTTGCGCCGCCAGCGCGCGCGCGCCGATGCGGATGGCATAGCCGGCATAAGGTGTCCCCGCTTTGGCGGCTTCGGTCAGCGCGCGGTTGGGATCACCCTGCAGCAACCACGCATGGGCGTAGAGCTGGTGTGCCCGGGCCGGGTCGAAACCGTTGTCGCGCGCGCGGCCGAGTTCGCCCTCCGCTGCGACCCCGTCGCCAATCGCCAGGAAGCTGCGCGCGAGCATCGCATGGGCGAGGCCCCAGCTTGGATCGGCCTTGATCGCGGCCTGGGCGTGTCTGCGCGCGGCGCTGTAATTGCCGGCCTTGAGCAAGCGCGCGCTCAGCGCAAGTTCGGTGCGCGCGGTCGACGCATCGGCATGGGCGGGGCCGGTTGCCGCAACCGCGATCAAGGCGGCGCTGGTCATCGCGGCGAAGGTGCCGATGGCAATCGAAAGGGATTTACGCATGGAGATCGTAGCTCTTCAGCAAATCGTACAGGGTCGGTCGGCTGACCCCTAGCAGCTTGGCGGTATTCGAAATGTTACCCTCGGCGCGGGCGAGCGCCTGCGCAATCGCCGAGCGATCGGCGCTTTCGCGCGCGGCGCGCAGGTTGAGCGGCAATTCGGCCGCGCCTTCCGCCAGATCGAGATCGGCGGCGGTGACTAGCTTGCCCTCGGCCATGATGACCGCCCGCTTCATGCGGTTTTCCAGCTCGCGGACATTGCCCGGCCAACCCCATGCGGCAATCGCGGCACGCGCATCGGGCGACAGACCGGTCACGGCGGCGTGCATCGATTTGGCGTAACTCTTCAGGAAATGCTGCGCCAGCAACACCGCGTCGCCACTGCGTTCCGCCAGCGAGGGGATGCGGACGACGATTTCGGCCAGACGGTAATAGAGATCCTCGCGAAAGCTGCCCGAGGCGACCATCGCATCGACATCCTGATGGGTGGCGCAGACGATCCGGGTATCGACGGCAATCGCCTTGCGCCCGCCGATCCGCTCGATCGTGCGCTCCTGCAGGAAACGCAGCAATTTCACTTGCAGCGGCAGCGGCACGTCGCCGATTTCATCGAGGAACAGCGTGCCGCCCGCGGCCTGTTCGATCTTCCCCTCGGTGGTCTTGATCGCGCCGGTAAAGGCGCCCTTCTCATGTCCGAACAGTTCGCTTTCAAGCAGCGTTTCGGGGATCGCGGCGCAATTGATCGCGACAAAGGCACCGCCGCGGCGCGGGCTGCTGTCATGCAGCCCGCGCGCGAGCACTTCTTTGCCGGTCCCGCTGGCACCGAGCAGCATGACCGAAACATCGGCCCCCGCCACGCGTTCGATCGTGCGGGTGACCTTCAGCATTTCCGGGCTGGCGGTGATCATGCCGCCCAGCGCGGTGCCCGTCGCGCGCGTAGCGAGGCGGCGATTTTCCGCTTCCAGCGCATGGACGTGGAACGCACGCGCAACGATCAGCCCAAGCGCATCAATCTCGATCGGCTTGGCGTAAAAATCCCATGCGCCATCGGCAATCGCCTGCAACGCGCTCTCTCGCGCGCCGTGGCCGGAGGCGACAATCACCTTGGTATCGGGTTTCAAGCGCAGGATTTCGGCGAGCGTGGCGAACCCTTCGCTGGTGCCGTCCGCGTCGGGCGGCAGGCCGAGGTCGAGCGTCACCACGGCGGGCTCGGCCGCGCGCACCGCATCGAGTGCGGTGGCACGGTCGATCGCGGTCAGCACCTCATACCCTTCGTACGCCCAGCGGAGCTGGCGCTGGAGGCCCAAATCATCCTCGACGATCAGCAGCTTGGGTTTGTCGGTCATGCGGCCTGTTCCAGGGTGCGCGCGTGCGCGGTCGGCAAGGTAAGGCAAAAGCTGGTGCCGACGCCTTCGCGACTGTCGACGGCGACGCTGCCGCCCATCGCCTCGGCAAGTTGCTTCGCCTCGAACGCGCCGATGCCGAAGCCGCCGGGCTTGGTCGAGACGAACGGCTTGAACAATTGGTCGCGCACAAAGGCCGGGCTCATCCCGGAGCCCTGGTCGATTACCGTGAGCGAGACCGTAGCATCCGTCGCCGACGCCGCGATGGTGACCGGTTCCGCTGGCGGACTGGCGTCGATGGCGTTCTGCACGAGATGGCCAAGCACTTGTTCGACGCGCGCGGGGTCCGCCTGGGCGAACAGGGCCTTGGGGCCGATCACGACGACGGGATGCTGGACGCGCTTCCCCCGTGCAACCGTCTCGGCCAGCGGCAGCAGGTCGACCGGGCGCAGAACCTCGGCCCGGGCGCGGTGTTGCTGCGATAGCCGGGCGAGCAAGTCGTTCATGCGCGCCGCCGAGTCCTGCAATGTCGCGATCATGTCGGCGCGAAAGTCGGGATTGTCGGCATGACGCTCGGCATTGCGGGCGACGAGCGTCAGCTGGCTGACCAAATTCTTGATGTCGTGCAGAATGAAGGCAAAGCGGCGGTTGAATTCGTCGAAGCGCTCGGCCTCGGCCAGCGCGTCCTGTGCCCTGGCTTCGGCGAGATAGCTCGCAACGTGCCGCCCGGCGATCCGCAGCAGGTCGAAATCCTCCCAGTCGAGCGGGCGGTCGAGTGGCGGGCGCGCCAGCACGATCGCGCCCTGTAAACGATCGAGATGCGTTAGCGGCACCACCGCCCAGGCATCGCCGTCCAGCATCCAGATCGGGATGCTGACGGCCTCTACCGGATCGGCTTTGTCAGCGCGGACGGTGTCGAGTTCGACGATCCGGCCGCTTTTGGACAGATGCGTGACCAGCCGTGCATCGGCACCGCCGGTGGGAGCATCCCAGCGCCATCCGGTGCCGACGCCAAGCCCATCGCCGTCGGGCACGAGCAACAATCCGGCGGGTGAATCGGTAAGATCGGCGATGGCCTTTACGATACGCTGGTCGAGCGGGGCCGCCCCGTCGGGTTTGCCGAGGGTATCGGTAAAGCGCGTCCATTCCGCCCGGTAATCATAGCGGTGGCGGAAGAAATGTTTGGACACCTTCACTTTGGCCCAGGCGCGCAACCAGGGGGAGGAAAGGATGGTCAGCCCCGCCGCAGTCGATCCGAACACGAAGGCGGTTTGCCACAGCCGCGCATTGTCGCCGCTGATGCTGGCGATGGCGCTGGTCGCCAGCAGCATCGCCGCTGTGTAGAGCAGCATGACGGCAAAGGTCAGCGTCTGCCAGGCAACGGTGCGCGACAGTTGCAGCGTCCAGTCGCCGTTGCGCTGCACAGCGATCGCAAACAGGGGGGCTGCCAGCACCATAACAATGCCACGCGCGGCGACCAGGCCGCCATACCAGGGGCTGAACGCATAAGCGGCGGCGGAAAGCAGCAGATCGATGCTCCACATCGCGGTCAGTGCAAGAACGGCCAGGCGGATGCCGCCGCGTGCGCGCGGCGTTACCGCCGAATAGAGGTGATGCAGCAGCAGCAAGGCCCCGATCGCAATCATCATCCGCCACACGGCTCGCACTGCCGCCACTTGCGAACCCGTCTCCGTGGCGATGGTCGGCTCGATCACCGTCAGCGTGGCCCCCGCCAGAACAAGCACGGCGACCAGACCATAGATAATCGAAATCGCGGTGTGTTCGGGGCCCGTCCCCCCGCGCCGGACCAGCGCATACATAAAGCCGAGCCACGCGAGGTTACGCGCCGCCTCGGTCAGTCGCGTCACGACGTCGGTGGTGTCAATCCCGGCGACCGCCAATGCCCATAAGGCGGTGCTGCCCAGCGCTATGACGAAGGTCAACCGGGGCAGCGCGGTGCCGGCATCGTGCAGCCGCGTGAGGGCGACGCCCGCAAACAGCAAGGCGGCCAGGGCGTGGCTCCACAGGATCAGGGTGGCGAGCGCGCTCACGGGATCAGCGCGCGCCTTCTGGCCACAAGACCACACGCACCGTTTGCAGTAGGATCAACAGATCGAGAAACGGCGAATAATTCTTGGCATAATAGAGATCGTATTCGAGCTTCTGCCGCGAATCCTCGATCGACGCGCCGTAAGGATAGTTGATCTGCGCCCAGCCGGTGATACCCGGCTTCACCATGTGCCGCTCGGCATAATAGGGGATTTGCTGTTCGAGATCCTCGACAAATTGCGGTCGTTCGGGGCGCGGCCCGACAAAACTCATCTCGCCCTTCAGCACCGACCAGGTCTGTGGCAGCTCATCGATGCGGAGCTTGCGGATGATACGGCCAATGCGCGTGATCCGGGGATCGTCTTTCTCGGCCCACACCGCTTGGCCCGCGACCTCGGCATCCTGCCGCATCGAGCGCAATTTCACGCAATCGAACCCGACGCTGTACAGGCCGACGCGGCGTTGACGATAGAAAGCGGGGCCTTTGCTCTCGATCTTGATGGCGATCGCGGTGATGAGAATCAGCGGGAGCGTTAACGTCAGCAACAGCAGGCTGGCGACGATATCAAAGATCCGCTTGAACATGCTGGAGAGCATCCGACCCGACGAAAAACCGTCTGAAAAGATCAGCCAGCTCGGATTGACGCTTTGCAAGTCGACCCTGCCGGTTTCGCGTTCGAGGAAGGTCGAGATTTCGTTGACGTGCACGCCCGTCGTCTTGATCCGCAGCAGATCCTTCAGCGGCAGGGCGTTGCGGCGCTCCTCGAGCGCCATCACCACTTCACTCGCGTTGAGCAGCACGACATGGTCGGCAAGGTTATAGATCGCATCGCGTGCGATCGCCTCGGGGATGACCCGCGCAGGCTCGCTCATCGAGACATAGCCGACCACCGCGAAGCCAGCGCCCGGGGCTTGCGCCAAGGCCTTCAGCCGTGCCGCCCGCGCGCCCGCGCCGAGCACGACCACGCGCCGCTTAAACACCTGTCCGCCCAGCGTCTTGCCCAGCAATATGCGTAATGCGATCAAAAGGATCGCCGCCACGCCCATGCCGTAGAGCAGGTTAGACCGCCAAAAGGTGGCGGCGGGCACGATGAAATAGATAACGCTGAGGAAGATGACGCCGAGCGAAATGGCGACCAGCAGCCGCGCCGTTGCATAGCGCAGTGATTGCAGCGCCCCCGCTCCATATACGCCCACCGCGATCATCGCCATTTCCAGCGATCCGGCGAAGGTCAGCAATTGCGGAATCCGCATATGCATCGGCGTCAGCGGCATCGCGACCTGGCGCATCCGCATCGAATATCCGAGCTCCCCCGCCACGACCAGCAGGACGAGATCGAACAGCCCCAGCAAGAGCACCGCGTTGGGAATATAATGTTTGAACAGCCTGATCATTGATGCCGTACCTCGTCCGCCTTCCCGATAGCGGTGTAAACAAATCCGACAGGGGCAAGCTGCTGTCGCAGAAATTGGCAAAGAAAGGTTGAACAGAATGGATCGAGGCTGATCCAGGGCAGTTACCAATCGCTGGAAAGCCCGCTAGGGCGATTCCCTCAGGAGGACCCAATATGCCGCAGACCATACCGATCGTGCCCGTCATACTCTCCGGCGGATCGGGAACGCGACTTTGGCCTATGTCTACGCCTGGCATGCCCAAACAGATGCTTTCGTTGACCGACGATGCGACCATGCTGCAACTGACGGCGCGGCGTGCGCAGGGCGCGCGTTTCACTGCGCCGATTGTCGTCGCCAATGAGCGTCACGCCGATATGGTCGAAGCACAGCTTGATGCTGTCGGTGCGACGGCGAAGGCTTTGATTCTGGAGCCCGTCGGCCGCAACACTGCGCCGGCCATTGCGCTTGCGGCGATTGCTGCCGGCAGCGGGGCTGCCCCGCTTCTGGTGATGCCATCCGATCATGTCATTGCGGATGTCGCGGCCTTTCACGCCGCAATCTACACGGCGTTGCCGTTGGTCGAAGACGGGTGGCTCGTCACGTTCGGAATCGATCCGACTGCCCCAGAAACCGGATATGGATGGATTCGTCTTGGCGAGGAAATTTCCGGGGGAGTCCACCGCGTCGCCAAATTTGTCGAGAAACCACCGCTCGATGTTGCCGAAGCGATGCTCGCGGCAGGCAATCATGCCTGGAACGGCGGCATCTTTCTGTTTCGGGCGGATGCCTATCTCGCGGGTCTCGCCATTCACGCCCCGGAAATTCTTGCGGCCTCGCAGCGGGCGATGGATGGCGCGCGCGTGGAGGGTAGCCGCCTTTATCCGGACTCCGCTTCCTTCGCGGCAGCTCCGTCGGACTCGATCGACTATGCCGTGATGGAAAAGGCTGACCGGGTCGCGGTCGTACCCGTGTCGATGGGCTGGAGCGACCTTGGCAGTTGGGATGCGCTGCACGAGATCAGTGATCGCGACCAGGATGGCAACGTCCACGCCAGCCGCGAAGGTGGTGAAGTGATCGCGATCGACACGGCGAATTGCCTGGTGCGCAGCGATGGTGCCCGCATCGCGATGGTCGGGGTGCAGGATTTGATCGTCGTCGCCAGCGGCAAGGATATCCTGATTCTGCCGCGTGGCCGCAGCCAGGAAGTCAAAGCGTTGATCGAGGCGATGAAGCGCTGAACGACCGGGGGGGGGGCATGGGATGGATGGTTTGACGATTCATGGGTATCGGGACGATCTGGCGCAGGCCTTCCATGACATCAACGCGCAGTGGATTGCCGCCATGTACCGGCTCGAGCCGACCGACCGTGATGTGCTCGAGAACCCGCGCGCGCGGATCATTGACCGCGGCGGGGACATTCTGTTCGTCGAAGCGGCCGGGCTGGGCATTGTCGGGGCCTGCGCGCTGCAGAAGACCGGTGAGGGGCAGTTCGAGCTCACCAAGATGGGCGTGCTCGAATCCGCGCGCGGTCGCAAGGCGGGGGAGTTTCTGCTGCACGCCGTCATCGCGCGCGCCCGCGCGCTGGGGGCGGAGCGGCTCTATTTGCTGAGCAACAGCAAGAGTGCCGCTGCCATCCACCTCTACGAAAAGCTCGGGTTCGTCCATGATACGGGGATCATGGACGAATTCGGCGCGCGCTACGAACGGTGCAATGTCGCGATGCTGTACCCGCTGGATTAGCCGATCAGAGCCTCGGCCTGATCGAGCGTTTCCTTGAAGGTCGCGATGACTGCGCGATAGGGGGCGGGGCTGGCCATATCGAGACCGGCGCGTTGAAGAATCTCGGTCGGATAGGCCGACCCGCCCGCCTTCAGCACGGTCAGATAGGTGTCGCGCTCCTTTGCCCCACCGGTCAGGATGGCGTGCGCGAAATAGGAGGCCGCCGAGATGCAGGTGGCATATTGGTAAACGTAGAAGCTGTTGTAGAAATGCGGGATATAGGCCCATTCGACGGCATAAGCCGGGTCGATGGTCACCTTCGGCCCGTGATAGCGCTTGAGCAGATCGAGATAGAGCGCCGTGAAGCGCTCGCCCGATAGGCCTTCGCCGGCTTCGGCCTTGTCATGCACGGCGAGTTCGAATTCGGCGAACATCGTCTGGCGGAAGAAGGTGCCGCGAATGCTCTCCAATTGCTGGCCGAGGTAGAACAGTTTCTCCTGCTTGGTCTTGGCCTTCGCCACCATATAGGCAGCGAGCAGCATTTCGTTGCAGGTCGAGGCGATCTCCGCGAGGAAAATCGGGTAATCCGATTTCTCATAGACTTGCGTCTTGTTCGACAGCAGCGAGTGCATCGCATGGCCCCATTCGTGCGCGAAGGTGGTCATGCCCTCATAGTTTTCGCCCAGATTGAGCAGCAGATAGGGGTGCACGTCATAGGCACCGGGGTTCATATACGCCCCCGATTTCTTGCCTGGGCGGGGCAGGGGATCCATCCATTTCTGCGCGGTGGCGGTGCCGAGGAGCGCGACATAATCGGGCCCGAGCGGCTTGACCGCCTCCAGCACGGTCGTGCGCATGTCGGGGAGGGTGACCTTGCGGTCGAGCGACACCAACGGCGGGTAGATATCGTAATAGGCCATGTCGGGCAGGCCGAGCAGCTTTCGCCGCAGTTCGAAATAGCGATGCAGTTGCGGCAAGCCAGCATTCGCCTCGGTCACCAGCGTGCGATACACGCCTTCGGGGATGTTGTTGCCCGACAATGATGCCGCGAGCGCTGTTGGGTATTTGCGCGCCTTGGCGCGGTAGATGTCGGCTTTGACGTGGCTGAGATAGGCGGCCCCGAGCGAACTCTTGAAATGCCCATATTCGCCCCAGAAGGTGTCGAACACCGCCTTGCGATCGGCGCGCGCCGGCGCGTCACGGTTCAAGGTATAGGCCTGGTCGTCGAGGCGGACCTTTTTGCCGGTCGACAGTGTGATCGTCGGCCAGGGAATGTCCGATCCGACGAGCTGCTCGCGGATCGTGCCCGGTCCGGAAAGCGGTGCCCCCGCGCCTGCAAGCAGGATTTCGCCCTCGGGGGACAGCGTGTGCGGGGCCTGCCGCAGCGTGTCGGCTAGAAAGAAATCGAACCGCGTCGCGAGAGTCCGGTTTTCCGCGATGAAACCGTCGATTTTGGCTTTGCCGAGCGTCAGGATCTCGGGTGCCATCCACGAAGTCGCTTCGCCAAAGGCGGTGAACAGATCGCCGACCAAGGCGAGCTTTTCCTGATTGGCGGAAATGCGCAGATCGGCATCGCTCTTCAGCCCGGCATAGGTATAGACGCGTGCCGCCTCCCGCGCGAGGTCGGACTGCGCCACCAAAGCGGCGGCGAGCACCTCCGCGCCGGTGCCGAGCTTCCCCTTATAGCTGGCCAGACTTGGGATCTTGGCGAGTACGCCCTTGCGCGCCGCGTCCCATGCCGCATCGTCGGTATAGATTTCCGAGAGGTCCCATTGCGCCGCGTCGACTGGGGCAGACCGATCCTGCGCCCATGCGGGCAAAGCCGTTGCGAGCGTGGCGAAGGCGGTCGCGGCGAGCGCGTCGCGGCGGGTGAGATCGGTCATGGCGGTTGTTCCCCTGGCAGGCGTGTTGGTGCCATCCTGTCGCACCGCGCCTGCCAAGGGAAGGGGCGTTCAGAACGCCAGTTGCACGCCGATGCGGAATGTCTGGCGGTAATGCTCGTTCTCGATCAGCTGAGTCTTAACCGCCTGATACCGCCGCCAGGGCGAGTCGAGCAGATTGCTGACTTCGGCGAACAGCGTGTATTGCTTGACCGGCGAATAGGCGATCCGCGCGTCGAGCGAATTGTTCTCATCGGTATATTGGTCGGTCGCGGCGGTCGTGCCGAGCGTGTCGAGATAGGCCGAGCGATAGGTATAGGCCAGCCGCCCAGTGATCCCGTACTTTTCATAATAAAGCTGTGCCGTGCCGATATATTTCGACTGGAGCAGGTTGGGTACCGACCCTGCGCGGCCGATGACGCCGCTTGACGATCCGTCGGTATAGGTGAAGTTGCCAGACACGCCGAAGCCCGACAGCGCGCCCGGCAGGAACAGCAATTGCGCTTGGACATTGGCTTCAACGCCATAGATCTTGGCGCTGTCGCCATTGACCGGCTGCGTCACCAACGCCTTGGTGAAGGTCGTGCCGCCGAAGGTTCCGGCTTGGGTGATCCCGACGTTGAAGATCGGGTCATCGAGGTGTTTGTAGAAACCGGCAATCGACACGATGCCTTGGCCCGGCAGATAATATTCGGCGGACAAGTCGCCCGCGACGGCCTTGTACGGCTTCAAATTGGGGTTGCCCACGGCAATGACGCCAGCATTCGGCGTTGTGTCCGTGACGTTCACATAGGGGGCGAGCAGATTATAGTCGGGGCGCCCGATCGCGGTCGTTGCGGCGGCGCGCAGGATCAGACGATCGTTGACGTCAAAGCGCACGTTCAGATCCGGAAAAGCATCGGTGTAGCTGCGCGAATTCGACACGTTGAAATCCTGCGCCACACTCGATGCCGCGGTAAAGGATTTGCCTTTATAGGTGCCGTCGGTGTGTTCGACGCGGACACCGGGGACGATCGTGAGCTGGGCGAACTTGAACGTGCCCATGATGTAGCCAGCGACGACCTTCTCGCTCAGGTCATAATCGTTGACCAGCGAGTTGGCGACCGAGGTTGCGGCGTCCGACGTGCTTTGCGTGCGCCCGGCCGGGTTGGTGACGGTGTAATAGGTCTCGGCCAAAGCGTAGTTGATCCGCGGGCCGAACAGATAGCGGCCGCCGTAAATCGCGCTGCCGTTATCCGCTGCGGCTCCGGTCGCTGCCAGTGTGCCGCTCAGCGAATATTGCTGGAAATCGCGATTGTTGGATTTGTCGGTCTGCTGAAACTTGCCGCCAACCTTGATCGAGCTGTCGCTGCCGACGCCGATCGGGATCGTCAGGTCCGCGCGGGCCTGATACAGGTTTTCCTCTGCGCGCCGACGATCGTACGTCACGCGATAGCCGTTATACAACGCCGTGGTGATGGGCGTCGCATTGGCGGTGTTGACCTTGAACAACGTGTCGCTGAGGTCGAGCGACAGGCCGGTGAGCGCGGTGCTGCCGGTGCGGAAGGAATATTCGGACCGCAGCGGATCCTTCTTCAACGCTTTGCTGTACGTGCCCTCGACTTGCAATTCGGCATCGCCGAAGCGGAACTTGCCGCCCAGTTCTCCGGTGAAGGTCGAATCGTCCTCGTTGCGCAGGCGCAGGAAGCGGGTGCCGCGCGAACTGAAGGTTCCGCCACTCGAAATGGCGGCGTTGACCGTTTGTTGCGCGGCGGTCGGCTGCGTGGTTACGCCAGCGGCGTTGGTCGTTGGATAGGTGACCGGGATTTCGATTCGCGACTGGTCGCGGGTTTCGTGATCCTTGAACGTCGAATACAGCGTGCGGAGATAGACGTTGACGTCCGAACTGGGCCGCCAGTCGAAATTGCCGACAAAGCCGTAGCGCGTGCGCGTGAGATTGTAATCGCGCAGGCGGAAATCGTCTGGCACCGCCCGCGTCGCGCCGGGCGGCGTTCCCCAGTTCGATGAACCCTGCAGATTTTCGGACTCGATCGGGCGCCGCGAATAATTGGCCGACAACACGACGCCGAAGGTCTTGTCCGGGCCAAAGCGCGTGCCGGCAGTGATGTCGCCTTCATACGGGCTGCGGCTGTTGAGGTTGGCGTACCCGCCGACGATGCGGGCGTTGGCGAATGCCTTGGTGCGGTCGAATGCGGTGAGCGTGTTGATGTCGACTTGCCCGGCAATGGCATTGGCATCGCGATCGGCGGTAAGCGACTTCACCACCGTGACCGACCCGATCAGCGAGGAGGGAATGTCGTCAAGCTTCACCTGGCGGCTTTCCGGCTCGGGTGCGGGGGCAGTTTGGCCGTTAATGGTGACGTTGGCGAGGTTGGGGTTGACGCCGCGGATGATGACGTAGCGGCCTTCGCCCTGGTCGTTGGCGACCGAGATGCCGGGCAGGCGGCGCACCGCTTCTGCCACGTTCTGGTCGGGCAGTTTGCCGACATCGTTGGCGTTGAGCGTGTCCTGAATGAAGTTGGACGACCGCTTTGCCTGCAACGCGCGACGCTCTGCCGCGCGCTGGCCGGTCACCACGATTTCGCCGCCGCTGGTTTCGCTGACCGGCGCATCGAGCTTGAACACGACGACTTGCGGGCTGTCGCTCGACTGCGCGCTGCGCGTGGTGGTGGGATAGCCGACATAGGTGAAGCTCAGCTGGACCGTGCCTGCAGGCACATCGCGCAGGACGAACATGCCATCGGAATCGGCGACGGCGGTGCGCCCGCCAGCGGTGACGGTTGCGCCGGGCAGCGAGGCCCCGCTCGTCGGGTCGACCACGCGGCCAGCAATATCCGCTGCAAAGGCGGGCAGTGCGGTGGAAGTGAGCAATGCGGCGCACAAGGCTGCCTTGGACGCAAAAGACTGCGCCCGGACGCGTCCGAACATGATGATTTCCCCCAACGGCTACAGGTTGGGATTCCCCAACCTCGAAGTTTCGGGACCGCTACGCTGCTTTCATGACGGGTTCGTGACGACCGCCGCGATCTCGCCAGTGTCCGCGCCGTGCACCGCGGGAACAAAAGGATGCGCACGGGAGTCGTGGCGCTGATACAACAGGCAGGGATTTTTGAGAATGCGCCGGATCCATACCCCTATCATCATCGCTTCGATCGCGATGGTGCTGACGCCGATGGCGCTGCAGGCCGCCGGGCCGCAGGATGACAGCGTCGGCAAGGCCGTCACGCAGCCGCTGCGCGACGTGCGCATCACCGACAAGAAAATCCCGCCCATCCTGCAATTGGCGGCGTCCGCACCCTATTCGTCGGTCAATACGCGCTCCTGTGCTGCGATTGCGGGCGAAGTGCGCAGACTCAACGCCGCTTTGGGCACCGATGTCGATGCGCCGGGTCAGCCCAAGGGCGAAGGGTCGGCGCTTGCCGCCGTTGCGGCGCGGACCGCCGTCAACACGCTGATCCCGGGCCTTGGCATCGTGCGCGTCATCACCGGGGCGGACAAACAGCAGCGCCGGGTGGAAGCGGCGGTCTATGCCGGATCGACGCGGCGCGCCTATCTCAAGGGCATCGGCCTGGCGCGCGGCTGCAAGGCACCCGCCGCGCCGACAGCTGCCGCAGTCGCGGATCGGCCGGAACTGCAGTGATGTTTCCCGCAGGCTGACTGAGCAAGGCACAAAAAAGGGCCGGGGTTCGCGCCCCGGCCCTTTCTTTTGGTCCAGCCTGGGCTGGGAGGTTTGGATTGGGCCCGGCAAAGCCGTGGCCGTCCGTCCTCGGGCGAGTCCGTGGCCAGTAGGACCACGGACGCCCTTCGGATCAGAAGTCCATGCCGCCCATGCCGCCCATGCCGCCGCCGCCGCCCATCGGCATGGCGGGCTTGTCTTCCGGCAGCTCGGACACGGCGGCTTCCGTCGTGATGAGCAGGCCAGCGACCGAGGCTGCATTCTGCAGCGCGGTGCGCACGACCTTGGTCGGGTCGATCACGCCGGCCGCAACCAGGTTCTCATAGGTGTCCGTGGCCGCGTTGAAGCCCATCGTCACGTCGTTGCCGTCGAGCAGCTTGCCCGAGACGACGGCGCCGTCATGGCCGGCATTGCTGGCGATCTGGCGCACCAGAGCGGTCAGCGACTTGCGGACGATGTCGATGCCGCGGGTCTGGTCTTCGTTCGCGCCGGTGAGGCCTTCGATCGCCTTGGTCGCATACAGCAGCGCGGTGCCACCGCCGGGGACGATGCCTTCTTCAACGGCTGCGCGGGTTGCGTGCAGCGCGTCGTCGACGCGGTCCTTGCGCTCCTTGACTTCGACTTCCGACGAACCGCCGACCTTGATGACAGCGACGCCGCCAGCAAGCTTGGCGAGACGCTCCTGCAGCTTTTCCTTGTCGTAATCCGACGTGGTGTGCTCGATCTGCTGACGGATCGCATCGGTGCGGCCCTTGATCGCGTCATGGTCACCAGCGCCATCGACGATGACGGTGTTGTCCTTGTCGATCGTGACGCGCTTGGCGGTGCCGAGCATGCCGATCGTGACGCTCTCGAGCTTGATGCCGAGGTCTTCCGAGATCATCTCGCCCTTGGTCAGGATCGCGATGTCTTCGAGCATCGCCTTGCGACGATCGCCGAAGCCGGGTGCCTTGACCGCTGCGACCTTGAGGCCGCCGCGCAGCTTGTTGACGACGAGCGTGGCGAGAGCCTCGCCCTCAATGTCTTCCGCGATGATCAGCAGCGGACGGCCCGACTGGACGACGGCTTCCAGGATCGGGAGCATCGCCTGCAGGTTCGACAGCTTCTTTTCGTGGATCAGGATGTACGGATCGCTGAGTTCGACCGACATCTTCTCGGGGTTCGTGATGAAGTAAGGCGAGAGGTAGCCGCGGTCGAACTGCATGCCTTCGACGACGTCGAGCTCGAATTCGAGACCCTTGGCTTCCTCGACGGTGATGACGCCTTCCTTGCCGACCTTCTCCATCGCTTCCGCGATCTTCTCGCCGACTTCACGGTCGCCGTTTGCGGAGATGATGCCGACCTGGGCGACTTCATGCGAACCCGAGACGGGCTTGGAGCGCGCCTGGAGGTCCTTGACGACTTCGATGACCGCGAGGTCGATGCCGCGCTTGAGGTCCATCGGGTTCATGCCGGCCGCAACCGACTTCATGCCTTCGCGGACGATCGCCTGCGCCAGAACGGTCGCGGTGGTCGTGCCGTCGCCAGCGACGTCGTTGGTCTTGGAGGCGACTTCGCGCAGCATCTGCGCGCCCATGTTCTCGAACTTGTCCTTGAGTTCGATTTCCTTGGCGACGGTGACGCCGTCCTTGGTGATGCGCGGTGCGCCATAGCTCTTGTCGATCACGACGTTGCGGCCCTTTGGCCCCAGCGTGACCTTCACGGCGTCGGCGAGGATGTCCACGCCGCGCAGAATGCGCTCGCGTGCGTCACGCGAAAATTTTACGTCCTTGGCTGCCATGGTGGCTACCCTTTCAAAAATGATGGAACGTTGGAAGAAATCAAAGGTCGATCAGGCCGAAAGCGGCAGGATCAGCCTACGATCCCGAGGATGTCGCTTTCCTTCATGATCAACAGGTCTTCGCCGTTGATCTTGACTTCGGTGCCCGACCACTTGCCGAACAGGATCTTGTCGCCAGCCTTGACTTCGAGCGGGTGGATTTCACCGGCTTCGTTGCGGGCGCCGGTGCCGACCGAAACGACTTCGCCTTCCTGCGGCTTTTCCTTGGCGGTTTCCGGGATGATGATCCCGCCTGCCGTCTTCTCTTCTGCCTCTACCCGGCGGACGAGGACGCGGTCATGCAATGGACGAAAGGTCATGCGTGAAGTCCCTTATATATTGAACAGCTGTTAGCACTCGCACGGAGTGAGTGCCAGCACGGCGCATATGATGTCGCGACCTGGCATCGTCAACCGGTCGCCATCGGGATTGGCCTACAAAAATATGCGTGTTGGTCGTGCAACACGCATTTACTCGACGGACGCCTTGCCCTAGCCAAGGGCGGTATTTCCGCCAAATAGGGAGCGGCCAAGTGAAACTCGTACGGGGCGCGTGGAAGATTCTCGTCGGGATCAAGGACGGTCTCGTTCTGATCGCGATGCTGCTGTTCTTTGGCTTGCTGTTCGGTGCGCTGGCGGCGCGGCCGGGCAAGACCACGATCGGGGACGGCGCACTGCTGCTGAAACTTGACGGCGCGATCGTCGAGCAGCCGGCCGAGGCCGATCCCTTTGCCAGCCTGGGCGGTGGCCGCACGCCGCATCAATTCCGCCTGCGCGATGTCGTGCGCAGCCTGGATGCGGCGGGCAAGGACAGCCGCGTCAAGGCGGTGGTGCTCGATCTCGACGCGTTCGGCGGCGGCTATCCCGCCGCGCTCAACGAAGTTGCCGACGCCATCCGCCGCGTGCGCGACGGCGGCAAGCCCGTGCTCGCTTATGCCACCGCGTATACCGATAGCGGTTACCGCCTCGCCGCCAATGCCAGCGAAGTGTGGATGAGCCCGATGGGCGGCACGCTGTTCATGGGGCCGGGCGGCAGCCAGCTTTATTATAAGGGGCTGATCGACAAGCTCGGCATCAACGCGCACGTCTACCGCGTTGGCAAATACAAGTCGTTCGTCGAGCCCTATACCCGCACCGAAGCCTCGCCCGAGGCCAAGGAAGAAGTGGTCAAGCTGTATCAGGTGCTGTTCGCCAATTGGCAGGAAGCCGTGGCGAAGGCACGCCCCAAGGCGAAGGTCACCCCGTTCCTGACGACGCCGGGCGCGGTCATCACCGCCGCCAAGGGCAATATCGCGCAGGCCAATCTTGATGCGGGCATCGTCGACAAGCTCGGCAGTCACCTCGATTTCGGCAAGCGCGTCGCCGAACTGGCGGGCGCGGAGTCGGACAAGGCACCGGGCACCTTCAAGACGATCAAATATGACGCCTATGTCGCCGCCAACCCGCTGCCGACCGGGGGTGCCAAGATCGGCGTGCTGACGATCGCCGGCGACATTATCGATGGCAAATCGAAGAGCGGCAGTGTCGGCTCCGATACGGTGTCCAAGGCATTGCTCGATGCGCTTGCCAAGAAGGACCTGAAGGCGCTGGTCGTGCGGGTTGATTCACCGGGCGGTTCGGCGCTTGCGTCTGAAGACATGCGGCGTGCGATTCTGGAGGCCAAGGCGCAGAAGCTGCCGATTGTGGTCTCGATGGGCTCGCTGGCGGCGTCGGGCGGCTATTGGGTGTCGACGGCGGGTGACGTGATCTTCGCCGAGCCGACCACCATCACCGGCTCGATCGGCATCTTCGGCATCATCCCGACCTTTGAGAATACGCTCAAGAAGATCGGCCTCACCACCGATGGTGTGCGCACCACGCCGCTGTCCGGGCAGCCGGACATCTATGGCGGCACCAATGCCGAGACCGATGCGATCTTCCAGGCGGGGATCGAGAATGGTTATCAGCAGTTCATCACCCGCGTTGCCACCGCGCGCAAGCTGACCCCGGCGCGCGTCGACGAGATCGGGCAGGGGCGCGTCTGGGATGGCGGCACCGCGCATCAGATCGGGCTGGTCGATCGCTTCGGCGGGTTACAGGACGCAATCACCGAAGCCGCCAAGCGCGCAGGGTTGAAGCCCGAAGATGTCCATGCCGAATATCTGGAAAAGAAGCCGAGCGCGTTCATGCGGCTGATTTCGCAGATCCTCGATTCGAACAAGGATGACGATGCCTCGGCGGGCGATGCCTTCACGCGGATGGCGACCGAGCGGCGCGCGGTGTTCGCGCGCGCGCTGGGCGATGTGAAGCGGATCGGCACCGGGGCGGCGATCCAGGCAAGGTGCCTGGAATGCGACGGGCTGGGCGGTGCGCAGCCGCAACCAGGCGACGCCACCTTGCTCACCCTCGTGCTCGCGCGGTTCGGCCTGTGAGCGTCGATCCAGCCCCGCGCCCGATCGCGGTGCGCCCGGCGACGCCCGCAGATGCCGCGGCGATTGCGGAGATCTATCGGCCCTATGTCGAAGGCGGCACCGTCTCGTTCGAGCTGACCGCACCCGATGCCGCCACGATCGGGACGCGCATGGCGGCCTCGGGCGGGCTGTATCCGTGGCTGGTGGTGACGGAAGGGCCGGAGGGACCGGTACGCGGCTACGCCTATGCCTCGGCCTTCCGCGATCGCCCGGCCTATCGTTATACGGTGGAAACCTCGGTCTATCTCGAGACCGGCACGCAGGGGCGCGGCAATGGGCGGCATCTGTATGATGCCCTGATCGATACGTTGCGCGCGCAGGGTTTCACCCAGGCGCTCAGCGTGATTTCGCTGCCCAACGAGCATTCGATCCGGCTGCATGAATCGGTCGGCTTCCGCCGCGCCGGGGTGCTGCGTGAGGTTGGCTATAAGGAAGGCCGCTGGGTCGATGTCGGCCTGTGGCAATGCGAACTCAACGACGCCACCTTGCCGCCGATGGAGCCCAAGCCGTTCAGCGAGACCGGAATGGTGTGGAATTGGTGACGCGGCGCGCAGGCGCGTAAAATCCTTTCTGCTTTGCGTCTTCGCGGCTTCGCGTGAAAACGATTCACGCGAAGCCGCGAAGACGCAAAGCGACGATCAACGAGCGACGCGCATTGATGGCGATTGAGGCTCCCCTGCGGGGAGGGCTTTATAGAGCGTTGCCGCTCGGCTAAGGCCGCATCCAATGACCGACACTTCAGACACCGCCGCCCGCGACGCCCAACGAGATTGGCGCGACACCGTCTTCCTGCCGAAGACCGACTTTCCGATGAAAGCCGGCCTGCCCGCCAAGGAGCCGGGGATTCTCGCGCGGTGGCAGGCTATGGGTCTCTATGAGAAAACGCGCGCGGCGCGTCGCGGTCGCGAGAAGTTCATCCTGCATGACGGCCCGCCTTATGCGAATGGCGACATGCATATCGGCCATGCGCTCAACCACATCCTGAAGGACACGGTGTGCCGCACGCAGACGCTGCTCGGCAAGGATGCGCCTTATGTGCCCGGCTGGGACTGCCACGGCCTGCCGATCGAGTGGAAGGTCGAGGAGCAGTACCGCGCCAAGAAGCGGAACAAGGACGAAGTTCCGGCGAACGAATTCCGCGCCGAGTGCCGCGCCTATGCGCAGCATTGGGTCGATGTGCAGCGCGAGCAGTTGAAGCGGCTCGGCATCAATGGCGACTGGGACCATCCCTATCTGACGATGGATTTCCAGGCCGAGGCGACGATCGTCACCGAGCTGTTGAAATTCGCGGAAAGCGGGCAGCTCTATCGTGGGGCCAAGCCGGTGATGTGGTCGCCGGTCGAAAAGACCGCGCTCGCCGAGGCCGAGGTCGAATATGAGGATGTCGTGTCGACGCAGATCGACGTGGCGTTCGAGGTCCTGGATACTCCCAACTGTCCTGCCATTCGCGAATTCTTGGTCCGCGGTGAAAGAGTCTATCTCGTAATTTGGACGACAACGCCGTGGACCATCCCTGTCAACCAAGCGTTGGCTTACGGAGAGGGTATTGAATACGCAGTTTTGGACGTTTCCAAGCTCGAACTGATTTCGCTGACGGAACGGGGAACTGAGCCATCGCGCCGAGATGGCCTGCGTGACACAAAGGTGATTGTCGCTGTTCAATTAGTCGATTCATTTGTGGCACGTCTGAATCCGAAGAATGCACCTGCCGGATGGGCGATTGGCGACACGGGTTTGCGAATTAAGGGAACCGACCTTGCTCGTGGCGAAGCGCGTCATCCGATGCACGCGCTCGGCGGGTTTTTCGCCAAGCCCCGCCCGTTCCTGCCGGGCGATTTCGTCACCACCGACGCGGGCACCGGGCTCGTCCATATGGCACCGGACCATGGCGAGGACGATTTCCTGCTGTGCAAGCACTATGGCATCGATCCGGTCTTCGCGGTCGATGGCGCGGGGATGTATCGCGCCGATTGGGCGTGGCTCGGCGGGCAGGGCTCAGTGATCAACAAGAAGTTCGTCTCCGCCGAGGGGCCGATCTGTTCGGACCTGCGCGCGGTGGGCGCGTTGTTAGCTGCGAGCGATGATTTCGCGCACTCCTATCCGCATTCGTGGCGGTCGAAGGCGAAGGTGATTTTCCGCGCGACGCCGCAATGGTTCATTCCGATGGACCAAAAACTCCCCTCCCGCTTGCGGGAGGGGCTGGGGGAGGGCAGTGCCGCGAACGCTGCGCTCGCTGCTGATTTCCCTCCCCCAACCCCTCCCGCAGGCGGGAGGGGAGCAGAAGGGGAGACTTTGCGCTCCACCGCGCTCGCCGCGATCGAAGCCACCACCTGGTATCCGCCCAAGGGGCAGAACCGCATCACCGCGATGGTCGCCGGGCGACCCGATTGGGTGATCAGCCGTCAGCGCGCCTGGGGCGTGCCGATCACGCTGTTCGTCAACCGCGCGACCGGCCACTATCTGGTCGACCCGGAGGTCAACCGCCGGATTGTCGCCGCGGTGCGCGAGCAGGGCGTCGATGCGTGGTCCGAAGAGGCGGCGCAGGATCTGCTCGGGGCCGATTACGACGCCGCCGATTATGAGCGCGTCACCGACATTCTCGACGTGTGGTTCGACAGTGGCTGCACCCATGCCTTTGTGCTGGAAAGCGGGCGCTGGCCCGATCTGCAATGGCCGGCCAACCTCTATCTCGAAGGGTCGGATCAGCATCGCGGCTGGTTCCAGTCGTCGCTGATGGAGGCGTGCGGCACGCGCGGGCGCGCGCCCTATGATGCGGTGCTGACGCACGGCTTCACGATGGACGCCAAGGGCATGAAAATGTCCAAGTCGCTCGGCAACACGATCAATCCGATCGACCTGATGAAGGAATCGGGCGCGGACATCTTGCGGCTGTGGGCGCTGTCGGTCGATTTCACCGAGGACCACCGCATCGGCAAGGAAATCCTCGCCGGGGTGTCGGACCAGTATCGCAAGCTGCGCAACACCTTCCGCTATCTGCTGGGCGCGCTGGAAGGGTTTGACGAGGAAGTTGAGCGGTTTGGGCGCCTGCCGGTCGCGGAAATGCCCGAGCTGGAGCGCTACATGCTCCACCTGCTCGCCGAATTGGATGCGAAGCTGCGCGCGGCTGTCGCGGTGTACGATTTCAACAGCTATGTCCGGCTGCTGACCGAATTCGCGCAGGAAGATTTGTCGGCTTTCTACTTCGATATCCGCAAGGATTCGCTGTATTGCGATGGGGTCGATGATACCAAGCGGCGCGGCTGTCGCACGGTGTTCGACACGCTGTTCCACGCGCTGGTGCGCTATGCCGCGCCGGTGTTGTGCTTCACCGCCGAGGAAGTGTGGCAGGATCGCTTCCCGAGCGAAGACGGCTCGGTGCATTTGCTCGAATGGCCGGAGGTGCCAAATGTCGTATCATTCTCGATGGTGGGTCGCTGGTCGTTAATTAGGCAATTACGTGAAAAAGTTACCGGAAAAATTGAGCCGCTCCGGCGTGATAAGATTATCAGATCAAGCCTGGAGGCTGAGGTAATTTGTCCGTCACCATACGAAGACGTGCGTCAGAATGCAGAGCAGATCGACTTTGCTGAAGTCTTCATAGTGGCAAAGGTTACGATCGATCCTGCGCGTTCTTCTTTTGAAAATGAGGCGGATATTTCGGTGGCCCGTACCGATTTCCATAAATGCGGTCGCTGCTGGCGGCATTTGCCCGAGGTCGCGGTGGATGGCGATCTGTGTGACCGTTGCGCGGGAGTCGTCGCATGAAGCTGCCTGTCGCTGGTTTTGCCACCGCCGCCGCCCTGTTCGTGGTCGATCAGGCCGCGAAATATGGCATCACCGATGTGCTGAAGCTCAATTTTCTGAGCGATGCCTATCACGTCACCTCCTTCTTCAACCTGCGCTTCGTCGCCAATCAGGGCGTGTCGCTGGGGCTGTTGCACGCCGACACCGCGACGATGCGCTGGCTGCTGGTGGCGATGACGGGGGCGATCGCGCTCGGCGTGCTGGTGTGGTTGCTGCGGGAGAAGAACCGCGCCGACCAAATGGCGCTGGGCCTGGTGCTGGGGGGCGCTGCGGGCAATATCGTTGACCGCATCCGCCTGGGCTATGTCGTCGATTGGGCGGATTTCCATATTGGGGCGTGGCAGCCGTTTTTGGTCTTCAATGGGGCCGATGCCGCGATTACCATTGGTGTGCTGATCTTGCTCGCTCGCGCGCTTCTGGTACGGGATAAGCCGACCGGGGATTCGGGCACACATTCTGGGGCGGAACAGGGCCCAACGGAGAATATCCATGCGTAAGTCGTTTCTTCTCTCCGCGGCCAGCCTGGCGATCGTGGCGCTCGCCTCGGGCTGTGCCCATGGCCGTGGCGGGCGCGGCGGCCCTGATGAGTTCGCCGTGGCGCGTCAGGCACCGCTCGTGATTCCGCCCGATTTCTCGCTGACCCCGCCCAAGCCGGGTGCAGCGCGCGCCAACGATGTCAGCGCCAATGCGCAAGCGCTCGACGCGCTGTTCGGCGGCACTGCCCAGCGCAGCGCTGGCGAAGCGGCCACGGTGGTCGCCGCCGGTGCCGATAGCGACGATCCCGGCATCCGTTCGTCGGTCGGCGATCCGGCGACGACGGTGGTCGACAAGGGCGCGACGACGCGCGACGTGGTCGCCGCTCCGGAAGGCGATGGCCAATCGGCCAAGGCCGCGACCCCGAAATAAACCGGCGCACAACCCAACAAAAAGGCCGCGTACCGGATGCCCGGTACGCGGCCTTTTTGGTTAGGGTCGTGGAGTTTAGAAGCTGGCCGTCAACGACGCGACCACGCCGCTCTTGCTGACATTCTTGGTCGCCGACAGGAACTTGGCATCGGTGTCGACATAGGAAACGCCGAGCGTCAGCATTTTGTAGGTGGCCGTGGCCCCCAGTGCCCAGTCGGTATAGCCCTTCTTGCCGTTGGAGTCGGTGGCAAGCCAGCTCGGACCGAAGCTATGCCCGAGATGCGCGGTCAGACCGAGCGGCGTCTTGGGGATAGCGACGGTGAAATCGTCGGCGAGATAGACGTTGTCGCGCGACTGGAGTTTGCCGCTCGCACCCTGATCGAGCGCCAGCGCCTTTTGCTTCGGGGCATAGTTGACGGTGGTCTTGGCGGTCACCGGCCCAATCGTCGTCGAAATGTCGAAATACGGCTCGACAAAGTCGGAGCTGCTCTTGTCGCCCGCGAGCTTGGTCTTGGGATAGAAATAGTACAGGATCCCGCCATCCAGCTTGATGCCGCCGATCGTGTGGCTGTAGCCTGCGATCAGGTCGATTTCCTGGTGGCCGGTGCCGGCGACGGTGACATAGTCATCGATCGAAGACCCCCAGACCGAGGCATAGAAGCCCGATTTGTGGGTGACGGTGATCGAACCCTGAATCGCCGCATTATTGTCGGTCTGCGAAATGCCGCGGAACCGGTAATCGGTAACAACGGCCGCCGTCGCATTGATCGTGATCGGCGGTGGTGGCGCGGTTTCCTGCGCAAAGGCAGGGGTGGCGGAAGCGGCGAGCAAGAGCGCGCCGAGCGTGGTTGTGGAGAAGCGCATCGTTTCCCTTTCGAAAATGCGACTGTCCCCGCCTGCTTCACCGGGGCATGCGTCTGTCGGGAGCCATACAGATCCCCGCGCTGCTAACCGGTAATGTAGGAGAATTGACCATTGATGCCGCGCTGCACAACTCAAATTTGAGGTGCTACGTCCGGTTCGGCACCAGTTGTTGTAACGCAGCAACAGTCGAGCAACGCTTCAGCAACATAAAAACGCTCAGCGTGCCGCCGAAAACCGCTCCAGCCCGGCCGCCAGGTCCGCGATCAAATCGGCGGGATCTTCCAGCCCGATCTGCAGCCTGACGATCGGACCAGCATAGGGCCGATTGGTGACGCTGCGATAACGTTGCGGGTCGACCGGCAGGGCCAGGCTTTCGAACCCGCCCCAGCTATAGCCGATGCCGAAATGCTCCAGCCCGTCGATCAGCGCGGCGCGTGCCGTCTCGCTGCCACCGTTCAGCACGAACGAAAACAGCCCGGACGAACCTTTAAAGTCGCGCAGGAAGGTTTCGTGGCCGGGGCAATCGGGGAGGGCCGGGTGCAGCACCGCCGCGACCTCGGGCTGCGTCTTCAACCAGTGGGCGATCTCAAGCGCGCTGGCCTGATGCTGTTTCAGCCGCACCGCCATGGTGCGCAGCCCACGCGACGCAAGCCACGAATCGTCGGGGCTGGTGACCTGACCGAGTTGGAAGCTGGTGTCGCGCAGCCGCGCGAAATGCCCCGGCGCGGCGGTGACCGAGCCGAGCATCACGTCGCTATGGCCCACGATATATTTGGTGCAGGCGAGGATCGCCAGATCGATGCCGTGGCTGATGGCGGGGAAGAACAGCGGCGTCGCCCAGGTGTTGTCGAGCAAGGTGGTCACGCCGCGCGCCTTGGCCGCTGCGACGATGGCGGGCACGTCCTGTACCTCGAAGGTCAGGCTGCCTGGGCTCTCCAGCAGGATGGCGCGCGTCTTGTCGCTGATCAGTTCGGCAATGCCTGCGCCGATCATCGGATCGTAGAAGCGCGTTGCGATGCCCATCCGCTTGAGCAGGCCGGTGCCCATCGACCGCGTCGGATCATAAGCCGAATCGGGCAGCAGCAGTTCGTCGCCGGGCGAGAGCACCGATAGCAACGCCGCCGCGATCGCCGCGACGCCCGAGGGGTATAGGAAGGTGCCCTCCGCGCCGGGCTCCAGCTCGGTCAGCGCATCGGCGAGGCTCCACTGCGTCGGTGTGCCCTTGCGCCCGTAAAACAGCCGGTGGTGCGTATCGCGGCCACCCGCCGCTCGCAGATCGGCCACGCTGTCGTAGAGGATCGTCGAGGCGCGCCACACCGGTGCGCTGACGATCCCCTGTGTCCATTCCTTGCGCCGCCCCGCCGTTACGACGCGGGTTGCATCGCCCTTGGGGCGGCCGGTCTTGTCGTTCACGCCGCGCCCGTCGCCTTCGGCGTGGTGCGGTCGGCACCCCATTCGGACCAGCTGCCGTCATAGACCGCAGCTTCGTTGCCGAGCAGATGCGCGCCGAACGCCAGCGCCGACGCGGTGATGCCCGAGCCGCAGGTGGTGACGAGCGGCTTGTCGAGGTCGATCCCCGCCCCTTCGAACGCGGCCTTCAGCGCGTCGCCGGTCTTCCACGTGCCGTCTTCGTTGAAGATCTGGCCAACCGGCAGGTTCTTCGAGCCTGGAATATGGCCGGGATGCGTCGCCGGGCGGGGATCGGCTTCCTCGCCGGTGAAGCGCGCGACCGAGCGGGCATCGAGCACTTGCTCCGCACCGCTTTCGACATTGGCCTTCATCTGCTCGAGCGTGCGCACGCCCTTGTCATCCGCCCAGACGGTGAAGTGGCGGTGACGAAGCTGTTCCTTGCCCGACGCCGTCTCGCGGCCCTCGGCCTGCCATTTGGCCAGGCCGCCATCGAGAATGGCGACATCGTGTGCGCCGAACGTGCGCAGCATGAACCACGCGCGCGCGGCCGTGTGATAGGGCGAATTGTCGTAGAGCACGATGCGGCTGCCATCGCCCAGGCCCAGCGACTGCATCCGGCTGGCGAACTTTTCGGCGCTCGGCAGCATTGAGGGCAGATCGCTGGAGGTATCGGCGATCTCGGCCAGATCCATGAACACCGCGCCGGGAATATGCGTCGCTTCATATTCGGCAGCGGCATCGCGATCGCCGAAACCGGCGAAATAGGTCGCGTCGACAATGCGCAGATCGTTCGCGCCCAGCTCGTTTGCGAGCCATTCCGTCGTCACCAGCGAGTCCATGAATCGTCTCCTTGTTTTTACTGTCCCTAGCCCGCTGCGGGCACGCCGTCGAGCCATCGGGATGACGCAAGCGCCGTGACGCACTACATCAGCTCCATGACTCCGAAACATCTTGGCCAAACCAGCGCGCTCCCTGCCTCTCCCGAAGACGCCGTGCTCGATTACGTCCCCAATCCGCGCCCCGGGCGCACCTATCTGGTGCGGTTTGCGGTTCCCGAATTCACCTCGCTTTGTCCCGTCACGGCGCAGCCGGATTTCGCGCATCTGGTGATTGATTACGCACCTGCAGCAACGATCGTGGAATCGAAATCGCTGAAGCTCTTCCTGGGATCCTTCCGGAACCATCAGGCCTTTCATGAGGATTGCACGGTCGGCATTGGTGAGCGCCTGTTTGGCGAAATGCAGCCGCTGTGGCTGCGCATTGGCGGCTATTGGTATCCGCGTGGCGGCATTCCGATCGACGTGTTCTGGCAATCGGGGCCGCCACCCGCAGATTTGTGGCTGCCGTCGCAGGATGTGCCGGGATATCGAGGACGCGGCTGAGCGGGCGATTCGTTCATCTCACCGCAAGGTTGATTTCGATCAGCGCGATTCCTCGCGTTGCAATGCAACATCAGTGCAACCATATTGAAACTTGGCCGTTCGTTGGAGGTATTCAAAGGGCTTTGGCCCTGATGTTTTGAGGATTGCGAGCATGATGCAACAGGCGGATGGCGTGACCCCAATTGATCGCCTCGCGCTGGTGGGCAATTTCTTGCCGCGGAAATGCGGCCTTGCGACCTATACTACCGACACGTTTACCGCGTTGAAGGGCCGCTTTCCGGATTTGCGGATCGATGTCTATGCTATGGATGATCATCCCGGACGCTATGACTATCCTCCCGAGGTAACACGCAGCATCCCCGACCAGGATCGCATGGCGTATCTCGATGCCGCGCGGGAGATTGAGGCGAGCGGCGCGCAGGCGCTGTGGCTGCAGCACGAATATGGTATTTTCGGTGGCGCGGCGGGTGAACATATCCTCGCGCTGCTCGATCGCGTGTCGATCCCGGTGATCGTCACGCTGCACACGATTCTGGAAAAGCCCGATGCCGATCAGCGGCGAGTGATGGAAGGCCTGCTGCGCCGCGCGGCGCGCGTCATCGTCATGGCCGAGCGCGGTCGCGAAATTCTCGAGCGCGTCTACGGTGCCAGCGGTCGCAACATCGTGATGATCCCGCACGGTGTGCCCGATCGCGATTTCGTCGATCCCGATTCGCTGAAGGATCGGTTCGGCTGGGCCGGACGCGAGGTGGTGCTGACCTTCGGCTTGCTCGCGCCGGGCAAGGGTATCGAAGTGATGATCGAGGCGTTGCCGACGATCGTCGCCGAACATCCCAATGTGCTCTACACCGTGCTTGGCGCGACACACCCCAATCTTGTCGCGCATGAGGGCGAAAAATATCGCGATGGGCTGAAGGCGCTGGCCGCGAAACTGGGTGTCAGCGAAAACATCGCGTTTATCGATGCGTTTCTCGAGCATGACGAACTGATCGATTATCTCCAGGCCGCCGACATTTACGCGACGCCCTATCTTAACCCGGCCCAGATCACGTCTGGCACGCTCAGTTATGCGGTCGGCGTGGGCAAGGCGGTGGTCTCCACGCCCTACGTCCATGCAACCGAAATCCTTGCGGACGGGCACGGTGTGCTGGTCGATTTCGGTGATTCCGCTGCTTTCGCACGCGAGATCAACGCGTTGCTGGGCAGCGACCGCAACCGCCTCAAGCTGTCCGAGCGCGCTTATGCGCGCGGTCGCACGATGATCTGGCCGCGTTTGGCGGAACTGGCGATGCGGGAGATCACCCAAATGGTTGCGGCCAAGCCGCAGCGTCTGCTCAGCAGTGCCATGTCGCTCGCCCCGCTTGCTCCGGATTTTTCGGCGGTCGAACGGATGAGCGATTCGACCGGCATGTTACAGCATTCGATCTATTCGGTGCCCGACCGCCGCCATGGCTATTGCATCGACGACAACGCCCGCGCGCTGATGCTGGTCAGCCAGATGCCGACCATGGACGAAGGCGAGCGTGACAAATGGATGACGATCTATGCGTCGTTCCTGCAATATGCGTGGAATCCCGAGGCCCGGCGCTTCCGCAACTTCATGAATTTCGATCGCACCTGGTGCGAGGATTTCGGGTCTGAGGACTCGAACGGCCGCACGCTGTGGGCGCTCGGCGTAACCGCGCGGGACGCGCAACTCGCCAAGCACCGGGATTGGGCGGTGTCGATGTTCGACATGACGGCGTCGCTGTCGCTCGAACTGGGGTCGCCGCGCGCCCACGCCTTTGCGATGCTGGGGGCTGCCGCGATCTTGGACGCTTTCCCCGGGCACGCGCTGGCGCGCACCATCCTCGCCCGATTCGGCGAGGAACTGTGCGGCCTCCTTGAGGAAGCGCGTCGCCCGCAATGGGAATGGTTCGAAATCGTGCTGGCCTATGACAATGCCCGCTTGCCCGAAGCGCTGATCCGCGCCGGCCATGCGCTTGGGCGCGAGGACATGGTCGCCTGTGGCCTGAGCACGCTCGACTGGATCGTCGGCAAGCAGACGTCCCCCGACGGCCGCTTTCGGGCCGTCGGCAGCGAGAGTTTCGGGCGCGTTTATGCCGAGCCATTACAGTTCGACCAGCAGCCGCTCGAGGCCCAAGCTACGATCGACGCGTGCGGCGCTGCGTTCGATGCCTCGCATAATATGCGCTGGGTCGAGGAGGCCTATCGTGCCTATCGCTGGTATTTGGGCCAGAACGATCTCGATTTACCCCTCGCCACCGCGCAGGATGGCGGCTGTTTCGACGGCCTGATGCCGACCGGTTTGAACCGAAATCAGGGCGCAGAGTCGATTTTGGCGCTGCAATTGTCCGGTTGCACGATTTCAGGGCTGGCAAAGCGGGCGGAAAGCATGGCAGGACCGCAGAGCGCCGTCGCGTAGCCTCGCTCGCGACGCCGCCAAGGCGTTACGCGAGGCTTAAACCGTGATCGATTTGTTTCAGCATGCTCTGCGGCTCCATGCCGACCCCTCGCGGGTCGTGGTGCGGCCGTTTCACCTCGCCTGGGGCGGCAATGGCGGCAATCGCACGGAGCGCATCGTCAGCGCGGTGATGGCGCTCGACGCGGGTGAGACGCGCGCGCAGCTCGAACTGGTGCTCAAGGATTTCGAGGCGCGTCATTGGCAGACGCGGCGCGTGTTCATGACGCGCTATGACGAGATCGAGGATATGCTCGGCATCGACGGCAGCGAGATTGGCGATGAAAAGCGCCAGTTGATCGGTGCCTATTTCTGCCACGAATATAGCTATGCCGCCGCCGCTCTGATGAACCCGAGCGCGGTGCCGCATTTCGACCAGTCGGGCATGCCCGCTGGATCGCAGCGCATTCTGATGAGCTTGCGTGCGGTGGGGGAGGGGCACATCTCCTCGGTCGCCTTTCGCGAAGGCATCATCACCGACGACAATCAATTGAAGCTCGCGCCCGAGCCGCCCTTCGCCACCGCGACCGATGCGGTCGGGCTGGATGAGGAAACGCTGCCCGAGGGGCCGATCACCGTCTATCGCCACCGCGACTCGACGCTGTCGGGCACGGTGATCTTCCCGATCACGGCGGCGCAGTCCAAGGGGCTGGAGGATCTGCGGCTGGTCCAGTTCCATCATGACAATGGCGATGTCGAATGGCTTGGCACCTACACCGCCTATAACGGTTCGACGATCCAGTCCGAATTGCTGCGCACGCGCGATTTCCGTGCGTTCGATCTGGTGCCGATGACCGGTCCCGCCGCGCGCAACAAGGGCATGGCGCTGTTCCCGCGCAAGGTCGCCGGACAGTATATGATGATCGGGCGGCAGGACGGCGAAAACCTGTTCCTGCTCAAATCCGACACGCTGACGCATTGGGACGAGGGGCAGAAGCTGCTCGTGCCGGTGTTCCCGTGGGAACTGGTGCAGATCGGCAATTGCGGCCCGCCGATCGAGCTCGACGAAGGCTGGTTGTTGTTGACGCACGGCGTCGGCGCGATGCGCAAATATGCGATCGGCGCGGTGCTGCTCGACAAGCGCGATCCGTCCAAGGTGCTGGGGCGTACGCCCGAGCCGATCCTGGCGGCGGCGGACCAGGACCGCGAGGGCTATGTGCCCAACGTGGTCTACACCTGCGGCGCGATCCGGCATGGCGACACGCTGTTCGTGCCGTATGGCGTGGCGGATAGCTCGGTGGCGTTTGCGTTTATCAAGATCAGCACGCTGCTTGCGGCGATGTGACCCCCTTTTCCCTCTCCCGTTGGGAGAGGGAGGGAGGAGCGAAGCGACGGAAGGGTGAGGGTGACCTCGCCCGCCATAGCGTCGCCCTCACCCTTCCCACGCCTTTGGCGCGGGCCCCTTCCCTCTCCCGTTGGGTGAGGGAGTTTACCGCGAAACGGTGATGGTCCGACGGTACAGCACCGCCGCAATCCCCAGAAACAACACCGTCCCGCCGATCAGCGCCGCGGTCTCATGGCCCTTGCCGATCAGTGCCAGCGGCGCATCGCTGCCGCTCGCCCATACGATCAGCGCGAACAGCACGCCCCACAGGCTTTCGCCGACGATCAGGCCGGTCGCGGTCAGCGTGCCCATGCGCTCGGCGACTTCGGGGTTGGCGGTGGTGCGTGCCCAGCGGTCGTAGAACCAGCCGATCACCGAGCCCAGCACCGTCGGCAGGATCACCGACATCGGCAGATAGATGCCGAGCGCCACGCCGAGCGGGGGCAGGCGCAGCAACTTCAACCGCCCGAGCGCTTCGTCCAGCGCGATCAGTACGACGCCCGCCAGCGCACCATAGCCCAGCATCCGCCAATTGGCGTCGCCCGACAGCACACCCTTGGCCAGTGCCGAGATCAGCCCGGCTTGCGGCGCGGCGAGCGCATTCGGCCCCGCGCCCGGCACGCCGACAAAGCCCATCCCGCTGTTGAGGACGTTGAGCACCGGCGGGATGATCAGCGAGCCGAACACCACGCCGATCACCAAGGCAACCTGCTGCTTCCACGGCGTCGCGCCGACCAATTGGCCGGTCTTGAGGTCCTGCAGATTGTCGTTGGAAATGGTGGCGACGCCGAACACGATGCCGGTGACGATCAGCGCATAAGCGATCAGCGCGCGCGTGGTGTCAGCGCCCGGATGCTGGCCGAACAGGCCGACCAGCATCAGCGACGACCCGATCACCGCGAGGATGCCGATGCCCGAAACGGGCGAATTGGACGCGCCGATCAGCCCGGCCATATAGCCGCACACCGCCGCGATCATCAGCCCGGCGACGAGCACGAACACCAAAGCGCCTGCGATCAGCAGCGCCGCCGACCCGACCAGCGCGCCGCCCGCGATCACATCCCACAACAGCCACGCGATCGGCAGCAGCGTGAGCAGCGCGACGCCTGCGACCCAGGCGATCGGCAAATCCTGTTCTTCCAGCGCGAGTGTCTCGCCCTTGCCGCGCGCGGCGCTTGCCGCCAGCGCCGAGCGCACCCCGCCAATGACCGGGCCAGCGATCTTCACCAGCGTCCAGATCGCCGAAATGCCGATCAACCCCGCGCCGAAAAAGCGTACGTCGCCCTTCCAGATCGTATTGACCCATGCGGCCATGTCACCCGGTATGGGGTGCGCGGCGGTGAGCAGCGGCACCAGCACGAACCAGCCGATCACCAGCCCCAGGCCCATCGCGGCGCCGACCGAAATGCCGACGAGATGCCCGACGCCGAGCAAGACGAAGGACAGGCTGCCCGCTATGCCGGTCGCGCCTGCGCCGACGCGGAAGGTGGTGGCGGCGGTGTCGGTGATGATCTTGGTCTGGGTGAAGATTGCGAACCCGGCCGACGCAATGCTGTTCCAGATCAGCACGAACAGCCCGGTGCGCGCCTCGGCCGCGCCCTCGCGCGAGCCCGCGCCGATTTGCAGCACTTCGGCGGCGGCGACGCCCTCGGGATAGGGCAAATCGGTATCGACGACGAGCGCACGCCGCAGCGGGACCGAGAACATCACGCCCAATATGCCGCCGGTCGCGGTGATCATCGCGGTCTGGACATACGGGAAGCCCTGCCACCAGCCGATCATCACCAGCCCGGGCAGCACGAAGATGATCGCCGCCAGCGTGCCGGCTGCGCTCGCCACCGTCTGCACGATGTTGTTTTCGAGGATCGTCGCGCCCTTGAACAGCCGCAGCACCGCCATCGAGATAACGGCGGCCGGGATCGAGGTCGCGAAGGTCAGCCCGACCTTGAGCCCGAGATACACATTCGCGGCGGTGAACAGCAGCGTGATCAGGCCGCCAAGCAACACGCCCCGCAGGGTCAGTTCGGCGATCGGGGCGGGGCGTGTGCTGGTCATGCGCCTATCTGGCACAGCGCCGGGCCTCCGCAACAGGGAATTTTGCAACGGAACCAATCCCGTTGCGCAAACTTATTGCGATGCAGCAAAGAAGACTATGGATAATCTAAGCATACTTATTATATGGGCGCTATGCAGGATTCGATCGGATTTTTGATCAGCGACGTCTCGCGCCTGATGCGGCGGCGCTTTGATGAGCGGGCGCGGCTGATCGGCGTGACGCGCACGCAGTGGCGCGTGCTCAAGTTTCTCCAGCGTGGTGAGGGCATCAATCAGGGCGGTTTGGCCGATTTGCTGGAGGTCGAACCGATTACCTTGTGCCGCATGATCGATCGGCTGGAGGAGGCTGGTCTGGTCGAGCGGCGGCGCGACCCGTCCGATCGGCGCGCGTGGCAAATCTTCCTGACCGAGCGCGCCCGCCCTTTGCTCGAAGAATTGGGGCATATTGCCGAGGTGATGCTGGGCAGCGCGCTCGAGGGCGTTTCTCCGGCCGAACACGATGCCGTAATGGCCACGCTCCAGCGTATCCACAGCAACCTTTCTTCCCCAGATAAAACCAGTGAGGCCGCCAATGGCTGACGCAGACCCAAAGATCGACCGTGGCGCAGCGGCCGACACCGTGGTGATATCGCCCCCGCCCGGCACGATGATCGAAACGCCGGTCAAGCGGCGTGCCTGGTTGCGGCCCTTGCTGATGGTCAGCGTGCCGTTGCTGCTGATTGCGATTGCGGGCTATTTCTGGCTGACGGCGGGACGCTTCGTGTCGACCGACAATGCCTATATTCAGCAGGACAAGGTGTCGGTCTCGTCCGACGTCGGGGGGCGCATCGTCCAAATCAACGCGCGCGAGAACCAGCCGGTCAAGGCGGGCGACCTGTTGTTCCAGATCGATCCCGATCCCTATCGCATCGCTTTGGCGCAAGCCAATGCGGCGATCGCCACGGCGCGGGTGCAAGTGAGCACGCTGGCGACCGACAGTGGCGGCGCGGCGGCCGATATATCCAGCGCCAAGGCCGATATCGCGCTCGCGCAAGCGACCTATGACCGGCAAGCCGCGTTGATGAAGCAGGGCTTCACCACGCGCGCGAGCTTCGATGCGGCGGCCCAGCAGGTCGCGGCGGCCAAGGCGCGGCTGGCGACGGCCAATGCCAGCGCGGCCAAGGCGCGCACGCAAGTCGGCAGCGGCACCGATGGCTCGGGCGTGCCCGCTGCGGTCCAGGCAGCGATGGTCCAGCGCGACAAGGCCGCGCTCGATCTGCGGCGCACCTCGGTTTATGCGCCGGTATCGGGCACGATCAGCCAGTCGGACCGGCTTCAGGTCGGCCAGATGATGATCGTCGGTCTGCCCGCCGTCAGCATCGTCTCGAACCATCCGGCGTGGATCGAGGCCAATTTCAAGGAAACCGAACTCAACAAGATGTGCGTGGGGCAACCGGCCGAGGTCGAGTTCGATGCCTATAACGGCCTGAAACTGAAGGGGCATGTGCAGTCGATCGGCGCGGGGACCGGGTCCGAATTCTCGGTGCTGCCGGCGCAGAATGCGACGGGCAATTGGGTGAAGGTGACGCAGCGCGTGCCGGTGCGCATCGCGATCGACCAGCCGAGCAAGCGGCCGCTGATCGCAGGGCTCAGCGCCAACGTCACCGTGGATGTGCGCAGTGGCCACTGCTAATCCCGATGCGGGCGAGGCCGACCGCCTCGCCCGTGTCCCCTCGACCGAGGAGGCGGTGCCGCTGGAGGAGCGCGCCGCGCTCCACACCAGCAACCGCCCGCTGCTGACGATCGGCGTGATGGCGGCGACGATCATGCAGATCCTCGATTCCACCATCGCCAACGTTGCCTTGCCGCACATGCAGGCCTCGCTCAGCGCCACGTCGGACACGGTCACCTGGGTGTTGACCAGCTATATCGTCGCCTCGGCGGTCGCGATTCCGTTGACCGGGTGGCTCGCCGACCGGATCGGCTCGCGCAATCTGTTCCTGGGTGCGGTGGTTGGCTTCGTCATTGCCTCAATGTTGTGCGGTCTCGCCAGCAGCCTGCCCGAGATGGTGATTTTCCGCGTGCTGCAAGGCGTGGCGGCGGCGTTCATGAACCCGCTCAGCCAGACGGTGATGATGGACATCAACCCGCGCTCCAAACAAGCGGCGGCGATGTCGATCTGGGGCATGGGCATCATGGTCGGGCCGATTCTGGGCCCGGTGATCGGCGGCTGGCTGACCGACAATTATGACTGGCGCTGGTGCTTTTACGTCAACGTGCCGATCGGCATCGCCTGCTTCCTCATCCTGTGGGCGCTGCTGCCATCGCGCGAGATCAAGAAGCGCGGGTTCGATATCTTCGGCTTCTCGATGCTGGCGGTGGCGATCAGCGCGTTCCAGCTGATGCTCGATCGCGGGCAGACGCAGGACTGGTTCAGCTCGTGGGAAGTGTGGACCGAGGGGATGGTGGCGCTCGGGGCGGCGTGGATGTTCTTCGTGCAATTGTTCACCGCAAAGGGCCCGATGTTCGACCGGGCGCTGTTCCTCAACCGCAATTTGCTGACCGGTGTCGGCTTCATGCTCGTGATCGGCGTGCTGATGACGGCGACACTCGCCTTGCTGCCGCCGATGCTGCAGTCGCTATACGGCTATCCGGTGCTGACCGCTGGCATCCTGCTGATGCCACGCGGCATCGGGATCGTCGCCTCAATGTATGTCGCCGGGCAGTTGATGAAGCGCCAGGTCGATCCGCGACTGATGGTTGGCACCGGGCTGCTGATCGCGGGCTGGTCGCTTTATGACATGACCAGCTGGACGCTCGAAATGGGGCAGCAGCCGTTCATCGTCACGGGTTTGGTGCAGGGGATCGGGTTGGGGCTGGTGTTCATCCCGCTCAATATCATCGCCTTCGGCACGCTCGATCCGCGCTATCGCACCGAGGCATCGAGCTTGATGAACCTGGCGCGCAACATCGGCGGTTCGGCGGGGATTTCGGTGGTCACCGCATTGCTCGCGCGCAACATCCAGACGGCGCATTCGGAGATCGGCCAGCACATTCCCGATCCGGGCCTGGTGGCGAAAGATCCGGTGGTGAGCTCGATCACGGGCGGCGCGACCGATACGGTGCTGGCGATGGCGGACGGCATCGTCAACAAACAGGCGGCGATGGTCGCCTATCTCGACGACTTCAAGCTGATGATGATCTTGACGCTCGCGTCGATCCCGTTGGTGTTGCTGTTACAACGCCCGGCTCCGCCAAAGGCTGGCGATGAGCCGGTGCATGTGGCGGTGGAGTGAGCAGATGCGCGCGGCGCGCCACCTTTGGTCGCGTCGTGCGTTGGCCAGGGCATGAAGACGCTCTGGTTTATCACCAATCCGAAATCGGGCACGGCAACCCCGGCTAAGGCCGACGCGCTGGCGGCCTTGTTCGCCGAGCGCGGTCTTGTCCTCGCCGGTCGCACGGCCTTTCCCGACGATGTGCTGCCGACACCGCAATCGCTGGACGCGGCGGGGGTGGATACGGCGGTGCTGTTCGCCGGAGACGGCACGATCAACGCCGCCGTATCGGCGTTGGCGGACTGGAACGGCGCAATCCTGATCCTGCCCGGCGGCACGATGAACATGCTCGCCAAACTGCTGCACAACAGCACCGACCCGGCGGCGATCGTCGCCGCAGCGATCGAGCGGGAACGTAGGACGTGCCTGCCCTATGTCGATGTCGCGGGACAGCGCGCGCTTGTCGGCTTGATCCTTGGCCCTGCCGCGACTTGGGTGCGGGCGCGCGAAATGGTCCGCGCGGGGCGGCTGCGCGGCCTTGGCCGGGCGATGAAACATGCCTGGCAGCGCACCTTCGGTCGTGGCATCCGCCTGGAGGGCGTGCCGGCCTTGAAGCATGGTGCCCAGGCGGTGTTCGTCCGGCCGGAAGCTGATCATCTTGACGTCGCTGCGATCGACGCGCGCGATTTTCGGGCGATCGCACGGCTCGGTTGGGAATGGGTGACCGGCGATTGGGTCGCGTCGGCCGAGGTCACGCAATGCCATGTCCGGGAGTTCCGCACGCGCGGCGACAAACCCGCGCTGGCGCTGGTTGACGGGGAGCCGATCATGCTCGATCCCGGCAGCATGGTGCGGGTGGGCATGATGCGCGAGATCTTCCTGACGACCAAGGCCGCTGCATGACGCGGCTGTTCCACGTCAGCGATGTCCATTTCGGGCGCGAAGACGCCGCTGCAGTGGCGTGGTTTGATGCGCTGGTAAAGGCCGAAAAGCCGGATGCGGTGGTGATGACCGGCGACTTGACCATGCGCGCGCGGCGGCGCGAATTCGCGGCGGGGCTTGCCTGGTTGCAGGGGCTCGGCGTGCCCGTGACGGTTGAAGTCGGCAATCATGATTTGCCCTATTTCAATCCGATCGATCGCTTCTTCCGGCCGTATCGCCGGATGACCGCAGTGGAGCGGGTCGTCGAGCAGCCGCTCGATTTGCCGGGCATCGCGATCATCCCGCTGGTGACGACGGCGCGGGCGCAGTGGCGGCTCAACTGGTCAAAGGGCAAAGTCAGTCAGGGCGCGCTGGAGCGAGCGCTGGCGCTGGTGGCGGCGGTGCCCGAGGGGCGGCGGATCTTTATCGCGTGCCACCACCCGCTCGCGGAGCCCGAAACGCGCATGTCGGCGCGCACCCATAATGGCGCGCAGGCACTGGTTGCGCTGGCACGAGCGGGTGTCGATGCCGTGCTGACGGGCCATGTCCACGATCCCTTCGACATCGCGCACGAGATTGAGGGCCGGACGGTGCGGATGATTGGGGCGGGCACCTTGTCCGAACGAGTCCGCATCACGCCCCCCTCGTTCAACGAGATCCGCATCGGCGATGGAGGGTTCGACGTGGTGCTGCGGACGATGGACCTGGCCCCGCCAATCCCTTTGCGGCGCGAACGCGCGGAATAGGCCTGCCAGGACCGAAAGGCGTCTCCGCGGAACGAAAAAGGGCGGCCCGTTGCCGGACCGCCCCTTCGCGACTGGGTGTGAAAAGGACTTAGCGCTTCGAGAACTGGAAGCTGCGGCGTGCCTTGGCGCGGCCGTACTTCTTGCGCTCGACCGTGCGGCTGTCGCGGGTCAGGAAGCCTGCTGCCTTGACCGGCGCGCGCAGGATCGGCTCGAACTTGGTCAGCGCCTGGCTGATGCCATGCTTGACCGCGCCGGCCTGGCCCGAAAGGCCACCGCCCTTTACGGTGCAAACGACGTCATAGGCACCTTCGCGCTCGGCTACGCCGAACGGCTGGTTGATGACGAGACGCAGCGTCGGACGGGCGAAATACACTTCCTGGTCACGGCCGTTGATGGTGATCTTGCCCGAGCCGGGCTTGATCCACACGCGGGCGACGGCGTCCTTGCGGCGGCCGGTTGCATAAGCGCGGCCCTGCTTGTCGAGGATCTGCTCGCGCAGCGGCATCGTCGGAGCAGCGGGCTCGGCAATGTGGCCGGCCATATACTCTTCGGCCTTGCGGTCGGACTCAGCCGATTCGGCCGGGACGACGGGGGCAGGGGTGTTGGTCAGGCCGGCGAGATCGGCGAGGGACTGGCGGTTGTCGGACATTAGTTGCCCACCTTGTTCTTGCGGTTCATGGCGCCGATGTCGAGGACTTCGGGGTTCTGCGCTTCGTGCGGATGCTCGGTGCCGGCGAAGACGCGCAGGTTGCGCAGCTGCTGACGGCCAAGCGGGCCGCGCGGGATCATCCGCTCGATCGCCTTTTCAATCACGCGCTCGGGGAAACGACCTTCGAGCACCTTGCCCGCGGTGATGCCCTTGATGCCGCCGGCATAACCGGTGTGCTTGTAATAGACCTTGTCCTTCAGCTTGTTGCCGGTGAACTTGACCTTGTCCGCGTTGATGATGATGACATTGTCACCGCAATCGACGTGCGGGGTGAAGCTCGGCTTGTGCTTGCCGCGCAGGATATTGGCGACGATCGAGGCCATGCGGCCGACGACCAGACCATCGGCATCGATGATCAGCCACTTTTTTTCCACCTCATGCGGCAGTGCCGGCTTGGTGGTCTTCATCAGCGCCTTCATGGGGCTTGTGACCTTTATGTATGAACGGGTGTAAAACGACAGGTGCCGCCCCGAAGGACGGCACCGATGAGCGGCCTATTGCGGCGAAGGTGGGCAAAAGTCAAGCAATAGGCGGGTTTGCTGACGGGTATCCGAATACCGCCTTAAAGTCAGCCGGGCGGTGTGACGGTTATGACGGTGGCGGTGCGCGTGCGGTGAAATGCGCGGCCGTCCGATGCGATCACGTCCGTGGCTTCGCTGCTTGCGACCAGCAGGCCCGATGTGGAGTCGAACGTCCGGGTGGCGTGTGTCGTTACGGAGGGGGCCGCCACCGGTCCCGCCGCAAATTGGCCAGGGTTGTTGGCAAGCGGCGTTGCGTCGACCCGGCCGGCCGCTTCGGTCTCGATGGTGACTTCACCATTTGCGGCCCGGCGCACGGTCTCGGTGCCTGACAGAGCCATTCCGGGAGCCAGCGGTGGGCGACTGGGCAGCGTCACCGCGACTTTGCCCGGTAGGCGGTCGGTCAGGGGCCCAGCGAGCAGCGGGGACAGGATCGATGTCAGCATGGCGACCTTTCGCTCGGGCGGCATGGCGCGCAGCGGGGCCGCGAGCGCACTCGACATACCGGGGCGGCGCGTACCCATCGCCATCCGCTCGATCGCGGCCGCGATCTGCGCGATGGTGGCGTCGGCATCCTCGACGCCTTTGATCGCTCCATCGGGGGCGAGCGTGAAGTGCAGCGGGCGGTTGAGCAGGCTCGCGGTCGCGGTTGCAAACATGCGCGCAACGCCTGCGGCGTTTTGCTGATCGACCATTACCAGCGTGACGATCGCGCTGAAGCCGCGCTCGGTCTGGTGAAACACGACCGTGCGGGTTGACTGAAACCGCCGCTCAACGCCGTCAACGGTGCGCGTTTCGACCGAGTCGTAGCGGTAGGGGCGATCCTGGATCGGCTGGAACGCCGCCTGTGCCGCACTTGCCAGAAGCGCGACCGGCAGCAATCCCAGCCAGCGTATCACGCGAAACGTCGGCCTACGGCATGGGCGGCGGCGGTCGCTGCGATCAAGGTGAGCGCGGCATTGGCCTGATGCGCGACCGCGACGACAATCTCGACGCCGCTCAGCAAGGTGGCAATTCCAAGCGCGATCTGACATGCGACCAAGCCGATCACTACCGTGGCGGTGCGCGGTGCCCCCGCCCGCATCGCCCGAAGCGCGAGCATGACGAGCCCTGCCGCCGCCACGAAGGCGAACCAGCGGTGGATGAACTGCACCACGACCGGATTGTCCACGGCATTGCGCCACAACGGATCGGTCAGCGGAGTCGCGGCGGGGAAGATTTCATCGCCCATCAAGGGCCAGCTCGAAAAGGCATACCCCGCATCGAGCCCGGCGGTGAACGCGCCGAACAGGATTTGCCCGAACAGCAGGCCCAGCGCGATCACCGCGACGGGCCGCAAGCGCGCTGGGCGTGCGCGACTGTCCTGCGCCAAAGCGCGCAGATCGAGCGCGGTCCAGACCGTGCCGGCGAGCAAGGTGAGCGCGGTGACGAGATGAACCGCCAGGCGGACATGGCTGACGTCGGTGCGCTTGACGAGGCCGGACGACACCATCCACCAGCCGATCGCCCCCTGGAAAGCGACCAGGGCGACCAGCGCAAACAACCGCGGCACATAGCCGCGCGGCACGCGGCCGCGCGCCCAGAACCACAGCAATGGCAGCAAATAGGCCGCACCGACCACGCGCCCGAGCAAGCGATGCAGATATTCCCAGAAGAAGATCGCCTGGAACCCGGCCATCGACATGCCGCGATGGAGCTGCTGATATTCGGGGATTTTCTTGTAGTTATCGAACTCCGCCTGCCACTGCGCGGCATTGAGCGGCGGGATGATGCCGCTGATCGGTTTCCACTGCGTAATCGACAGGCCGGATTCGGTGAGGCGGGTAATGCCGCCGATCACCACCATCGCGACGACGAGCGCGGCGACGCCGAAGAGCCAGTTGGACAGGGTGCGCGGGCGGACCTGTTGCGGGAGCGAGGACGCTTGAAGCATGCGTCTGCCTTACGCGCCCGTCATCCGCGCGTCGATTGCGGAATAACGCTCCTTCCAAAAAATCCCCGCTAAAAATTTCCCGGGGATGATATGTTGTAACTTGACGGGCGGCGTGCCACATAGCGCAGCAAGATGACGACTCTGACCCTTTCTCCCGCCGTCCGGTGGATCGAACAGCGCTTCGACAATATGGCGATCGGCCTGTCGGGGTTGTGCGTGGTGCATTGCATTGCGAGTTCGGTGTTCATCGCGCTCGCCTCGACGGCGGGCGGGCTGCTGCTCAACCCGTTATTCCATGAGGCGGGCCTGACGATCGCGATCGGCTTTGGCGTGCTGGCGCTGGGGCGCGGCATCTTTACGCATGGCTATATGATCCCGGCAGTGGTCGGTTCGGCTGGGCTTGGCACGATGGCGGGGGCGATTTCGCTGCCGCATGACGGGTCGGGCATGGAGACGGTGTGGACGCTGATCGGCGTCGCCATTCTCGCGCTCGGCCATGATCTGAACCGGCGCGCGGCCAACTGACCAGTTGAGTCGCGCCGTTGCGGCTTGGGTCGACAACGCTTATCTGACCCGCATGGCAACGCATCACCATACCGAACCGCAGGGCGCGGATCTTGCCGTCGCGGCGCAGGCGACGCTCGAACGCTCGGGCGAGCAATGGACCGCGATGCGCGCCAACATCTTTCGCGCGCTGGCCGGGTTCGACAAGTCGGCGTCGGCCTATGACATCGCCGAGGCGGTCTCCAAGGCCGAAGGGCGCCGCGTCGCTGCCAACAGCGTGTACCGCATCCTCGATTTGTTCGTTGGCAAGAATCTGGCGCGGCGGGTGGAAAGCTCCAACGCCTATATCGCCAATGCCCATCCCGGCTGCCTGCACGACTGCATCTTCCTGGTGTGCGACACATGCGGGCAGACGGTGCATCTGGATGATGATCGGATCACCAATGGCGTGCGCTCGGCGGCCGAGGCCGCAGGTTTTTCGCCGGTGCGCCCGGTGATCGAAGTGCGCGGCAAATGCGCGGATTGCGGCTAGGCGCGGTCAGGCCAGATCCTTGCCCATCCTGAGCCCCGGCACCGGCGGATCGGTGTCCGCCATAGCGGGCACGCGCTCGATTTCGCGGTAGCCGCACGCACGGTACAACGGTTCCCCGCCCAGCGTCGCCATCATTTCCAGACGGCGAAATCCCGCAGCTCGGGCGGCGTCCTCACATAATGCCAGCACCATCCGGCCCACCCCGCGCCGGACAAAGGCAGGGTCGGTGTACATCGCCCGAATCCGCGCGGCGTCTGCGGTGGGATCAAGCACGCGCGCATCGCGGCGGATCGCACTGGCATCACCACCATAAAGCGTCGCGCGGTAGCTCCAGCCGCCGCACCCGGCGAGCGCCTCCCCATCGGTCACCACGAAATAGGTGCGATCGGCGATCAATTGCGTGTCGAGCCCCATGCTCCGGCGGCTCGCGGCGATTTGGTCCGGGGTCAGGAAGGGGGCCTGCAGCGAATCGATCGCACGCTCCATCACGGCGCGGATCGCGGGAATATCGGCCTCGGTGGCGAGGCGGGGCGTCAGTTCGGGCATGGCGCACTGTGATGCGCGGATGCATCGCTCGTCAAGAATCGGAGCAGCGCGATCCAGGCAATCGACAGGAACCCGCCATGGCGCTAAGTTGGGGGGATGGTTGACGCTCTCCAAACGCCGTTGCTCGATACGGTCCATTATCCTGCCGATCTCCGGGCGCTTGCTCCCACCCAGCTCCGCCAGCTTGCCGACGAACTCCGCCAGGAGACGATTGCCGCGGTCGGGGTGACCGGTGGCCACCTTGGTTCCGGGCTCGGCGTGGTCGAGCTGACGGTTGCGATTCACTATGTTTTCGACACGCCCAATGACCGACTCGTGTGGGACGTTGGCCACCAATGCTACCCGCACAAGATCCTCACCGGTCGCCGCGACCGCATCCGCACGCTGCGCATGGGTGGTGGCCTGTCGGGCTTCACCAAGCGCAGCGAGAGCGAATATGATCCGTTCGGCGCGGCGCACAGCTCGACCTCGATCTCGGCCTCGCTCGGCTTTGCGGTCGCCAACAAGATTGCGGGCAAGCCCGGCAAGGGTATTGCGGTCATCGGCGACGGCGCGATGTCGGCGGGCATGGCCTATGAGGCGATGAACAATGCCGCCCAGGCGGGCAACCGGCTGGTCGTCATCCTCAACGACAATGACATGTCGATCGCGCCGCCGGTCGGCGGGCTGTCGGCCTATCTCAGCCGGATCGTGTCGAGCCGCGAGTTTCTCGGCTTCCGCGATCTGGCGCGAAAGCTCGCCAAGCGGCTGCCCAAGCCGATCGCCACTGGCATGCGCAAGACCGAGGAATTCGCGCGCGGCATGGCGATGGGCGGCACGCTGTTCGAGGAATTGGGCTTCTATTATGTCGGCCCGATCGACGGCCACAATCTCGACCAGCTCATCCCCGTGCTCGAAAATGTGCGCGATGCCGAGGAAGGGCCGATCCTCGTCCATGTCGTGACCAAGAAGGGCAAGGGCTACGCGCCGGCCGAGGCCGCAGCCGACAAATATCACGGCGTCCAGAAGTTCGACGTCATCACCGGTGCGCAGGCAAAGGCCCCGCCGGGACCGCCGCAATATCAGAATGTGTTCGGCGCCCAGCTGAGCAAGGAAGCCGAGACCGATCCGCTGATCTGCGCGATCACCGCGGCGATGCCCTCGGGCACCGGGCTTGACGGCTTCTCCAAGGCGCACCCGGAACGCTTCTTCGACGTCGGCATTGCCGAGCAGCACGCCGTCACCTTTGCCGCCGGCCTTGCCGCGCAGGGGATGCGGCCGTTTTGCGCGATCTATTCGACCTTCCTGCAGCGCGCCTATGACCAGGTCGTCCACGACGTGTGCATCCAGAATTTGCCGGTGCGCTTCGCGATCGATCGCGCCGGGCTGGTCGGGGCCGATGGCGCGACGCATGCCGGGTCGTTCGACGTGACCTATATGGCGTCGCTGCCCAATATGGTGGTGATGGCCCCGGCCGACGAAGCCGAACTGGTGCACATGACGCACACCGCCGTACTGCATGACAGCGGGCCGATCGCTTTGCGCTATCCGCGCGGCAACGGCACCGGCGTGGCGCTGCCCGAGGTTCCGCAGCAGCTCGAAATCGGCAAGGGCCGCATCGTGCGGCAGGGGCACAAGGTCGCGATCCTGTCGCTCGGCACCCGGCTGGGCGAGGCGCTGCGCGCCGCCGAGGCGCTGGAGGCCAAGGGGCTGTCGACCACCGTCGCCGATCTGCGCTTCGCCAAGCCGCTCGACGAGGAGTTGATCCGCAAGTTGCTGACCACGCATGAAGTGGCGGTGACGATCGAGGAAGCCTCGGTCGGCGGGCTCGGCGCTCATGTGCTGACCTTTGCCAGCGACGCGGGCCTGATCGACGCCGGCCTCAAGCTGCGCACGATGCGCCTGCCCGATCTGTTCCAGGACCAGGACAAGCCCGAAGTGCAATATGCCCAGGCCGGGCTCGACGCCGATGCGATCGTCGAGACGGTGCTGAAGGCGCTGCGGCACAATTCGAGCGTGGTGGTCGAGGGCGCGCGGGCTTGAGGTTCAGGGGAGGGCTCCGGCGCTCCCCCGCAACTTGGCGCTGGTCATAGGTGGTCATCCCCGGCACACCGGGGATATCGCTGTTTTTGAAAGACCCGCGCATGTGCTTTTCCGCGACCGCCAGCTTCACCGCCTCGGCCGTGCTGGCGACGGTCGGGGTAGCGACGCTGCGCCATGTGCGTGAACCCCGCGCGCTGCTGTTCGCCTGCGTGCCGCTGCTCTTTGCCGCGCATCAGTTTTCCGAAGGCATGGTGTGGCTCGCGCTGGAGGGGCGGCTGGGGCCCTATGCGCTGGATCACACGGTGTTCCTGTTCACGCTCTATGCGATCGGCATCTTGCCGCTGTTGATGCCGCTTGCGGTGCTGCTGCTGGAGCCGCCGGGGTGGCGGCGCATCGCCATTCTCGGCACTGTGGCGGTCGGCGCGCTGGTGTTTGCGTGGGACATGACCGGGCTGGTGGTTGCGCCGACGTGCGCCGTGATCGAGCAGCATTCGATCCGCTATACCAACCCGATCACCAGCCAATTGTGGGTGTCTTTGCTCTACATTCTGGCAACGTGTGGGGCGTTGCTGCTGTCATCGCACCGCGTGGTGCGCAGCTATGGCGCGCTCAACGTGATCGGGCTGACGATCGTGCATCTGGTGAAGGGCTATGCCTTCGCCTCGGTGTGGTGCTTCTACGCCGCCGTGCTGAGCGTGGTGCTGTACCGCCAGTTCAACCGGCAGGACATCGACATCAAGACCCCCAATGGCACCACGCCGGGGCTGCGGCCGTTCGTGCTGTCGTGGCTGCGCGGGTGAGGGGAGCGGCCGCCGCCGCGCGCTAGGCCGCTGGGCTCGCCGTTGCGGCGGCCGCGCGCGCGGCGAGGATGCGCGCCAGCGGATTGGGTTCGGCGTCGCGGATCTTGAGCAGCGTGTTCTGGTCGCGATGGGCGAACGGTTCCGTCCGACCGTGGACGGTCAACACCGTATCCGTCGTATAACTCCAGGATCCGTCAGGATTGAACACGACCTCGATCTGGTAGCTGTCGGTGCGAAACGCATATTCCAGGAACGCGGTCGAGCAGATGCCATATTCGGTCTGTCCGCGCTCGGCCTTCAGCACGATGCGGTCAGCGTCCGGGGCAGCCTCGCCCGAGGCAATCGCAACCTGGCCACGCGGAATGGCGACGGTCTGGAGCACCAGCCCGGTCGTGGGCTCCCAAAGCCAATAACCGACCTGATCGTGGAAGGTGATGTCTTCCTCTTCGGTGGTGATGTGGATGTGATAGCGCAGGCCATAGAAAAGCTGCGGGCCATTGGCCTGCGGGTCGATTGGATCGAGCACGATCCGCTCGATATAAACGCGCCGTTCGGGCCCCTCCGCTTTGGGGTTGAGATCCACACCCTTGCGGGCTTCCCAGGTCCCCGCCAGTCGCCGCAGCGGTCCGAGATTGGCGAGCGTGTCGGGATCGACGTCGGTCGGCTCGGTAAACACGTCGTCGGGAAAAATCGGCACGGAACAGCCTTTCTATATCAGCCCTGTACTATCGGTCGTACGCACCTCAGTCCACATTGGTTGCCGAGCTTATATCTTGGTATAGTTGGCGACGAATATCGTCTCCTCCGCTGGTTTCACGCGTTATTGTCGTCTCGACGGTTGGAGAGCGGAAGCGATGAGTACCCCCGATACACGCGGCCACCAGATGTTTCCGGTGCTGAACGCGGCCCAGATCGCGACGGCGAAGCGCTTTGCCAGTGGCGCGGAACGGCACTTCGCGCCCGGCGAAACCGTCTACGCCATCGGGCAGCAGGATGCTCCGGCCTGGCTCGTGCTGGAAGGGTCGATCGAGATCGTGCGACGCGACGGCCTGAGCCATGAGGCTCCCGTCACGACGCATCTGGCCGGCCAGTTTACCGGCGAGGTCAATCAACTGGCCGGGCGCGGGTCGATCGCGGCAGGGCATGCCGGGCCGGAGGGCTGTACCGCATTGCCGTTCGATCCGCCGCATCTACGCGCCTTGATGGTCGGGTCGGCCGACGTCGGCGAGATTGTGATGCGTGCGCTGATCCTCCGGCGCGTCGCGCTGATCGAGGAAGGCGGGGCTGGAACCATCCTGATTGGCGTGCCGAACAGCGCGGAGGTCGTGCGGCTGCAGGGTTTCCTGACGCGCAGCGGTTATCCCAACCAGGTGCTGGATGCGGCGGCGGACGCCGAGGGCAAGGCGCTGGTCGAGCGGATCGGCGTGTCGCCTGAGGAATTGCCGTTGGTCGTCTGTCCAAGCGGCGAAGTGCTGCGTCGACCGAGCCAATTGCAACTGGCGACGTGCCTCGGGATGACGCCGACGCTCGACCCTGCGCGGATGTATGATGTGGTGATCGTGGGGGCGGGGCCCGCCGGGCTGGCGGCATCGGTCTATGCCGCGTCCGAAGGCCTGTCGGTGATCGTGCTCGATGAACGTGCGATGGGCGGACAAGCGGGAGCGTCGTCGCGGATCGAGAATTATCTGGGTTTCCCAACCGGTATTTCCGGGCAGGCGCTGGCCGGGCGGGCCTATAATCAGGCGCTCAAGTTCGGCGCGGAGATTGCGGTGCCGCTGGAGGTGACAACGCTCGATTGCACCGCCGACCGGATGGCGCTGGAACTGGCCGGGGGGCAGCGGCTGTTGGCCCGCACGATCGTGGTGGCATCGGGCGCGCGCTATCGTCGGCCCGACATCGCCAATCTCGCCGAGTTTGAAGGGCGCGGCATCTCTTACTGGGCATCCCCGATCGAGGCGCGGCTGTGCGCCGGAGAAGAGGTGGCATTGGTCGGGGGCGGCAATTCGGCGGGGCAGGCGATCGTCTTCCTCGCGCCGCAGGTGCAGCGCCTGCATCTGTTCGTCCGCCGCGCCTTGAGCGAAACCATGTCGCAATATCTGATCGACCGGATCGCGGCGTTGCCCAATGTCGATATCCACGTCGGCAGCGAAGTGGTCGCGCTGGACGGCGATCCGGTAACAGGCTTGGCGTCGGCCGATTTTCGCAACCGCGCGGACGGCGCAACCTGTCGTCTCGCGCTGCGGCACCTGTTTCTGTTCATCGGTGCTGATCCCAATACCGGCTGGCTGCAGGGGTGCGTCGATTTGGACGACAAAGGCTTCGTCATCACGGGGCAAGGCGCTCGCTCGCTCGAAACGAGCTTGCCGGGTGTGTTCGCGATTGGCGATGTGCGCGGTGGATCGACCAAGCGCGTCGCGGCTGCCGTTGGCGAGGGCGCTGCCGTCGTCGCCCAAATCCATGCCCTGCTCGCCGAACGATCGGCCAAGGAGACCGTATGACAACCTGTCGCCATAGCATCACGATCAACGAGGTTACGCCCAGCGCGCGCGGGTGCGAGGAGTGCCTCAAAATCGGCAGCGTCTGGCTGCACTTGCGTCTGTGTCGGGCGTGCGGGCATGTCGGTTGTTGTGACCAGTCGCCGCATCGCCACGCGACCGCGCATTTCCACGCGACCCAGCATCCGATCATCGAAGGCTATGACCCACCCGAGGGCTGGGGCTGGTGCTATGTCGATGAAGAGGAAATCGACTTGCCCGATCAGACGCCGCAATGGGGCCCGATCCCGCGTTATTATTGAGCCGAACACAGGAAGACGTCTGATGACTGGTCCCAAACTTTTCGAGCCGCTGTCGCTGGGGCATCTGACACTGGCCAACCGCATCGTAATCGCGCCGATGTGCCAATATTCGGCGGTCGATGGCTGCATGACCGACTGGCATGTGATCCATCTCGGCCATCTGGCGCTGTCGGGCGCTGGTTTGCTGACGATCGAGGCGAGCGCAGTCGAGCCCGAGGGGCGGATCACCTACGGCGATGTTGGGCTGTATGACGATGCGACCGAGGCGGCGATGGCGCGGGTATTGGAAAGCCTCCGGCGACATTCGGACATGCCGATCGCGATCCAGCTCGGCCATGCCGGGCGCAAGGCCTCGACGAACCTGCCGTGGCGGGGCGGGGCGCAACTTCCGGTTTCGGACCACAATGGGTGGCAGACGGTAGCACCGTCGGCGCTGGGGTTTGCCGAAAGCGACACCCCGCCGGTCGCGCTCGATCGCAGCGGACTCGATCGAGTGCGCGCGGCGTTTGCGGCGGCCGCGCGCCGGGCCGATCGGCTGGGTATCGATGCGGTGCAGTTGCACGGCGCGCACGGCTATTTGCTCCATCAGTTCCTCTCCCCGCTGTCGAACCGGCGCGACGACGAGTATGGCGGCAGCCTCGAAAACCGGATGCGCTTTCCGCTCGAGGTGTTCGATGCCTTGCGCAGTGCCTTTGCCGCGGAAAAGGCGGTGACGATGCGCGTTTCGGGCACCGATTGGGTGGAAGGCGGCTGGGATATCGACCAGACCATCGCCTTTGCGCAGGCGCTGGAACAGCGCGGCTGTTCGGCGATCCATGTCTCAAGCGGCGGGCTCGATCCGCGCCAGGATATTCCGGTCGGCCCGGGCTATCAGGTGCCGCTGGCGCGCGCGGTGAAACAGGCGACGGCAATGCCGGTGGTCGCGGTCGGGCTGATTACCGAGCCGGAACAGGCAGAAGCGATTGTCGGCACGGGCGACGCCGATATGGTCGCGCTGGCGCGTGCGATTTTGTACGATCCGCGCTGGCCGTGGCATGCGGCGGCGGAACTGGGCGCGCAGGTGCGGGCACCGAATCAGTATCTGCGCTCGCAACCCCGTCGCTTCCGCGACGTGCTGCACGGCGGCTGATCCCACCCTTCAAGCCTGCCATGCGCGATGGAATGGCACCGTCTGCGTATTAGTCCCAATGCCGCGTGCTGGCTGCGCCCGTTACCGTGCCCGCAGACCAAGAGACCTTCGGAGGCGGGCATGAAGACGATATTGCTGCTGGTGCATGATGATGGCGGCCAGGAAGCGCGGTTTCAGGCCGCGCTCGACCTGACGCGCACGTTGGAAGGGCATTTGGTGTGCCTTGACGTGACGATCATGCCCGCCATGGTGGTCTCGGACGCGCTAGGCGACGCCGGTTTCGGGATGTTGCTGCAAGAGGAAAAGCAGCGCGAAACCACCAACCGCGCCAAATTGGAGGCGCGGCTGGTTCATGAGGATGTGAGCTGGGATTGGCGCGATGCGTGCGGCGAAGTGGCACCGTGCCTGCGCGATGAATCGGCGCTTGCCGACCTTATCGTCGTCAATCGCCAGCTGGAGGCGTGCCCGGTGCCCGACATGCGGGCGCTGGCGGGCGATCTGGTGGTCAAGGGGCGCACGCCCGTGCTTGCCGTGCCGGAGGATCTGGTTCGGCTTGACCTTGACCGGGCGCTGATCGCCTGGGATGGCTCGGCCTCGTCCGGGGCGGCCGTGCGGGCGGCGGTGCCGCTGCTGCGCCATGCCCAGCAAGTGACGATCATCGCGATCGGCGACGAATCCGATCGCCTCCCCGCCGAAGCGGCTGCAGCCTATCTCTCGCGCTACGATATTCATGCAGAGATCGACCATGTCGTCCTTGCCGGGGAAAAGGTTGGCGACGCGCTGTTTGCACGCGTGTCGAGCGGGCATTTCGGCTATGTGGTGATGGGCGGCTTCGGTCATGCGCGCGTTGCCGAGGCCCTGTTTGGTGGAGTTACCAGGATGATGTTGACCAAAAGCCCCGTGCCGATCTTCCTGGCGCACTGAACGATCTTGGACATGTCCGTGTTCGTCCGCCTCGCTGCGGCCCTTTCGGTCGCGGCGAGCGCCTCGGTTGCTGCGGCTGCGCCCCAACAGCCGGTGGTGCCTCAGGTCGCGGCCCAGGCACCGCGCTGGTCTCCCAGCGATCTTGCCGCGCTCGTCCAGGAAATCGGTCGGTCGGCGCAGGAAGGGCTTACCCCGGAGCGCTATGGCGCGGCGGCGTTGCAACGCGCGATCGACCAGCGCGCGCCGGACCTGGAGGCGCAGGCCAGTCGCGCCGCACTGCTGCTCGCGCATGATTATGCCGAAGGCGCGGCATCGGCTGACGCGCGCACGGGATGGGAGATCGCGCGCGATCCGATTGATCTCGACCTGTGGTTGCGCGAGGCGCTGGCGCGGCATGATGTCGCGGGCGCGTTGCAAGCGCTGCTGCCGCGGTCGTCGGGCTATGCCGCTCTGCGCGCCGCGCTGCCGACGTGCGATACCCCCGCGCATTGCACGACGCTTAAGATCAACCTCGAACGCTGGCGCTGGTTGCCGCGCGCGCTTGGTGCCCATTATCTCTGGGTCAATCCGGCGGCCTATCGGCTCGACCTGATCGAGGGCGATCACATCCTGCAAAGCCACCGCATCATCGTTGGCAAGCCGACCACGCCAACGCCGGTATTTGCCGCGCTGGTGACCGGGGTCACCGCCAATCCGTGGTGGACTGTGCCGAGCAGCATCGTCTCCGAAAGCGTCGGCGCGATGGTGCGCAATCGCCCGGCCCAGGCCGCACGGCTTGGCTATGTCGCGACGCGCGCGGCGGGAGGGCGGTTGCAGGTGCGGCAGCGGCCCGGGCCGCTCAACGCGCTCGGCCAGGTCAAGATCGAGATGCCCAACGCCTATAGCATCTTCCTGCATGACACGCCGTCCCGGGGCCTGTTCGAGCAGGAGCGGCGTGCCTTTTCGCATGGCTGCGTGCGCACCGAACATCCCGATGTGCTGGCGCGCACGCTGCTCGCACCGGCGAGCGCACGCAGCTTCGATCAATATCTGGCGCAGCGCACCAATCACACCTTTGCGCTCGATCGGCCGGTGCCGGTCTACATCGTCTATTTCACCGCAGTGGCCGATCCGACAGCGGTGGGCGGCGTGGCGTATCTTGACGACGTTTACGGGCGCGACGCCGCAATCTCGAAAGCATTTTGAGTTGTTCTCATTCTGGGTATCGATCCACGTAATCTTCCCGATAGAGTGAGCCGGCGTCGCTGCTACCCTTTCGGCGATGATGACGTCCTCGCCCTTTTCAGAGCCCGCGCCGGGCGCGCAGACGGAGATCCTCGCGTTTCTCGAATCCGGCGCGGCTTTCGGTCTCAAAAGCCCGCCTCGCCGGATCGACACCCATGCTGCCGTGGTGTTCCTGTGCCCCGATCGGGCGTGGAAGCTGAAGCGCGCGGTGCGCTTGCCCTATCTCGATTTTTCGACGCCAGCCCTGCGCGGCATCGCGCTGGCGGCGGAGCTTTCGCTAAACCGCCGCACCGCGCCAACGCTCTATCGCGCGGTCCACCCGATCCGTCGCGGCAGGACCGGACGGTTGTCGATCGGCGGGGCGGGCGAAACGGTCGACTGGCTGCTTGAAATGACCCGCTTTCCCGATGGCGCGCTGCTCGATGAGATGGCGGCGGGCGGGCAGATCGACGATGCGCTGCTGCTGCGGCTGGCGGATCGCGTTCAGCGTTTCCACGCGACCGAACCGATCGTTCGAACGGGGACCGCCGCAGACGATTTTCGCACCGTCGTCGAAGCCGCGCTCGATCGGCTGGGGCAATTCCCAAAGATTCTCGACGGTGCGCAGTTCGCCCAGCTAGACCGTGATTTGCGGGGGCGAGTGACGGCGCTTGCGCCCTTGCTCGATGCGCGCGCAGCGGCGGGGCGGGTGCGGCATGGGCATGGCGATTTGCACCTCGCCAATATTGCGGTGATCGATGGCGAGCCGACGCTGTTCGACTGCCTCGAATTTGATGCCGAACTCGCCACCACCGATGTCCTCTACGATCTCGCCTTTCTGGTGATGGATTTGTGGCGGCGGGGGCTGCGGCGCGCGGCGAACATCGTGTTCAACCGCTATCTCGATCTTTCACCGGAAGATGAGGGTGGGCTTGCGCTCTTGCCGCTTTTCCTGGCCACGCGCGCGGTGATTCGGGCGCACGTCGCGGCGACTCGCAGCGCGCAGGCGGCGGGGGATGGCGCGCTGGAGCGCGAGGCGAAGGACTATTGCGCCCTGGCGGCCGATCTGATCACGCCGATGCCGCCTCGGCTGGTCGCGATTGGCGGGCTGTCGGGGACCGGAAAGTCGAGTGTCGCGCGCAATCTGGGCGGGGATGTGGGGCAGCCGCCCGGTGCCCGCATCCTGCGCACCGATGTGCTGCGAAAACGCAGCGTCGGTGCCATGCCCGAACAAGCGCTGCCGCCAGCCTATTATGCGCCCGATGTGACGGAGCAGGTCTATCGTTCGCTCGATCGGCTGGCGGCCGCCGCGCTGGCGCAGGGGAGTGCTGTCATCGTCGATGCAACCTTCGCTTCGCGCGACCAGCGCGATGCGATCGAGATCGTCGCCCGGCGTGGCCGGGTTGTGTTTACCGGCATCTGGCTGGAGGCTGAGATCGATCACCGCCTGGCGCGGGTCGCGGGGCGGCGCGATGACGCGTCGGACGCCAATGCCGCCGTTGTGCGCAATCAGGCGGCGGATGCGGTCGGCCCGCTCGGCGACTGGCACCACGTTGCGGCGGACGGTGCGCTGGAAACCGTCGCGCGCGCCGTGCAGGCCTTGGAGGGGCCGGCCTGACGACGGGGCTGTAGGCTATACCTGCTTATTGGGTGTCCGGCGGCGCGGATGGCCAACCGCGACGCCGCCCGACAGCCGCGCGACCCACGGATAGCGCCGGGCAACCTCCTCGGTATAGCCGAGGTTGAAGACGGTCGGGCTCTTCGCGGGGCGGTCTGCGCGGGAATAGAGCGTGCCGAACAGGCGATCCCACAGAAAGTTGGTGATGCCGAAATTGCCGTCCTCATCGTGGAAATGATGTTCGACGTGACGCACCTTCATCGTCGCCAGCCATTTGATCCGGGGCTTGTAGGCGAGGTGCTGGATGCAGTGGAAAAACTCGTAGAAACAGGTGCATAGCAGCCCGGTGGCGAACCCCGCCGCCGCGCCGCCAATGCCGCCGATCAGATAGCCGGGCAAGGCGGCGACGACGAGCAGTGTCGGCAACGTGGTGTAGAGCGCGCCGAACAGCACCTCCAGATGATTGGGGTCGACATGATGGTCATAGTGGATCCGTTTCCAGGTCGAGGCCAGCAACGGCACCTTGAACATCCAGTGGCAATGCAACACCCAGCGGTGCAGCACATACCAGATCAACGGATAGGCAAACAGAATCAGCGCGACCGTCGCGACCGTGGGTAACGCGGCGGCGGGGTGCCACACGAACACGCCGATCGAAAGCGCGGTCAGTGCCAGATAGGCGATGATGGTATAATGCTGAAAATAGGCGACCACCAACTCGCGGAAGGTCATCCGGTCCAGATAATGCGACCGTGTCCAGAAGGTGCCGTTGTGGCCCGTGCGTGCGGTGTTCACTCGATGTCTCGCCCGATCATTCCGATTGCATTCGAGCGATAGCGGCGGGGCAGGCACGGGCGTTTGACCGCTATCAAATCGTGGGGGAGCGCCGCTTCTAGGTAAAAATCCCAATATTCGAAATGTGTTGGCTGGCCGATCTGTGCGCCCTCGCGGGCCGACGCTTCCAGCGATCAGAGGACATCCCATGCCATTTGCAACGACCAATCCGTTTACCGGCGAAACCCTCAAGACCTTCCCGACTGCGACCGATGCACAGATCGTCGAAGCGATCGGCGCGGCGCATGCGGCGTTCCTGTCGTGGCGCGAAACGGGTTTTGCCGAACGCGCGCAGATCATGACCAATGCGGCAACGATCCTGCGGCGCGACAGCGCGTCGATGGCCGCGCTGCTGACGCTGGAAATGGGCAAGTTGCTGAGCGAGGCGAAGGCCGAGGTCGAATTGTCCGCCGCGATTTTCGACTATTATGCGCACCATGCCGAGGCGCTGTTGCAGCCCGAGCGGCTCCCCGTTGCCGATCCGGCCGAGGGCGAGGCGATGCTGGTGTGCGAGCCGCTGGGCGTGTTGCTGTGCGTCGAGCCGTGGAATTTCCCATATTATCAGATCGCGCGTATCATCGCGCCGCAGCTTTCGGCGGGCAACACGATGCTGCTGAAGCACGCCTCCAACGTGCCGCAGAGCGCCGCCGCCTTTGAAGCGGTGATGCTGGAGGCGGGGTTGCCCAAGGGCGCGTTCATCAATCTGTACGCCGGCCACAGCCAGATCGAGCTGATCCTCAACGATCCGCGTGTGCAGGGCGTGGCGCTGACGGGCTCGGAAGCGGCTGGCGCAAGTGTCGCCGCAGCGGCGGGCAAGGCGCTGAAGAAATCCACGATGGAATTGGGCGGTGCCGATGCCTTTGTCGTGCTGGCCGATGCCGATCTGGAAAAGACCACGAAATGGGCGGTGTTCGGTCGCCACTGGAATGGCGGACAGGTGTGCGTGTCGTCCAAGCGCATGATTATCGTCGATCCGGTCTATGATGCGTTTCTGGAGGGCTACACCAAGGGTGTGGCCGCGCTCCGCATGGGCGATCCGTTCGATCCCGAAACCACGCTTGCGCCCTTGTCGTCGCAAAGCGCGGCGGACGACCTGAAGGCGATGATCCGCAAGGCGGTCGAACATGGCGCGACCGCAACCGAAGTCGGGCCGGAAGCGCCCAATCACGGTGCGTTCGTGCGCCCGACGATCCTGACCGACATCGGTGAGGACAATCCGGCGCGCTATTGGGAGTTCTTCGGCCCGGTCTCGATGCTGTTCCGGGCGAAGGACGAGGATGACGCGGTGCGTATCGCCAATGATTCGCCGTTCGGTCTGGGCGGTTCGGTCTTCACTGGCGACCCGGCGCATGGTGCCGAGGTGGCCAAAAAGATTTCGACCGGCATGGTGTTCGTCAACCATCCGACGATGGTCAAGGCCGATCTGCCCTTCGGTGGCGTGCGGCGCTCGGGCTATGGGCGCGAGCTGCTTGGCCTCGGCCTCAAGGAATTCGTCAATCACAAGCTGATCGACGTCGTCGATATCGACGCCCCGTTCTGACGCCCCCCTAGAGTTCCCCCGAAAGGAAGCAGATCATGCAAAAGACCATGAAAGCCGCCGTTGTCCGCGAGTTCGGCAAACCGCTGGTGATCGAAGAGGTCACGGTGCCGATGCCGGGGCCGGGCCAGATCCTCGTCAAGATCGCGGCGACGGGTGTGTGCCACACCGATCTTCATGCCGCCGAGGGCGACTGGCCGGTCAAGCCCAACCCGCCCTTCATTCCCGGGCATGAAGGCGTCGGCCATGTCGTCGCGGTCGGCAGCGGCGTCACCCATGTCAAGGAAGGCGACCGCGTCGGCGTGCCATGGCTGTATAGCGCGTGCGGGCATTGCGTGCATTGCCTGGGCGGCTGGGAAACGCTGTGCGAGACGCAGCAGAACACCGGCTATTCGGTCAATGGCAGCTTTGCCGAATATGTGCTGGCCGATCCCAATTATGTCGGTCACTTGCCCGACAACATTGGCTTCGTCGAAATCTCGCCCATCCTGTGTGCCGGCGTCACCGTCTATAAGGGCCTGAAAGTCACCGATACCAAGCCGGGCGACTGGGTGGCGATTTCGGGCATTGGCGGGCTTGGCCATATGGCCGTGCAATATGCCAAGGCGATGGGGTTGAACGTCGTCGCGGTCGACATTGACGACGCCAAGCTGAAGCTGGCCGAGGAATTGGGGGCGAGCCTGACGATCAATGCCCGTAACGCCGATCCGGCGGCCTTCATCAAGAAAGAGATTGGCGGCGCGCAGGGCGTGCTGGTCACCGCCGTCAGCCCGATCGCGTTCAAACAGGCGATGGGCATGGTGCGGCGCGGCGGCACGGTGTCGCTCAACGGTTTGCCGCCGGGCGAATTCCCGATGTCGATTTTCGACACGGTGCTCAATGGCATCACCGTGCGCGGCTCGATCGTGGGGACGCGGCTCGATCTGCAGGAATCGCTCGATTTCGCCGCCGCGGGCAAGGTGCGCGCGACGGTGACGACCGATACGCTGGAGAACATCAACGATGTGTTCGGGCGGATGCATCGTGGTGAGATCGAAGGTCGCGTGGTGATCGATTTCGAGAATGCGCCGCCAAAGGCGGATGCGGCGGCGGTCGCCGCGTTGGCACCCGCCACCTAAACGTCGCGCAACGCGAAGATCGCGAGCGAGGCCGGGCGTGTGCCCGGCCTCGTTTGATTCGGGGGCAGGGCGGTCGCACCCGCCAAAGGCCCACAGGCGCGTACATCTACGTACAGCCCGCGTTCAGAATCCTCGGTAGCGGTTTGACGAAGGTCAAGGGCCGCGTCGGCCGATGTGGCCATGGACAAGCTCTACTGGTTGCGGAGGCGCGAATGGACGGAATCGTGATGAGGGCCGTGGCGTGGCTCGTGGTGGCGTTCGCGGCAGTCGGGATGTCCGCCTGCGCGATCGACCAGGGCTTTGCCATCCAGATGGGAATCGTCGCGCTGGCGGCGTTTATCGCTGCGTTTTACGCGATGCGGCGCGTCGGCAATCCGGCGATCGCGGCGGACGGCTCTTTGCCTGCCCCACGCGATCGCTATGATGACGAGGTGATCCGCTGGGGCGTGATCGCCACGGTGTTCTGGGCGATCGTCGGCTTGCTGGTCGGCGTGGTTATCGCCTCGCAGCTCGCTTTCCCGCTGCTCAACCTCCATTCCGAATATACCACTTTCGGGCGCTTGCGGCCGCTGCACACCTCGGCGGTGATCTTCGCCTTTGGCGGCAACGCGCTGATCGCGACCAGCTATTATGTGGTGCAGCGCACCTGCCGCGCGCGCCTCGCCTTTCCTTGGCTCGCGCGCTTCGTGTTCTGGGGCTATCAATTGTTCATCGTGCTGGCGGCGTCGGGCTATGTGCTCGGCATTACCGAGGGGCGCGAATATGCCGAGCCTGAATGGTATGTCGATATCTGGCTGACGATCGTCTGGGTCTCGTACCTCGCGGTCTATGTCGGCACAATCGTGCGCCGCTCCGAACCGCATATCTATGTCGCCAACTGGTTCTATCTCGGCTTCATCATCACCGTCGCGATGCTCCACCTCGTCAACAATGTGACGATGCCGGTGTCGTTCTTCGGCTCCAAATCCTATTCGGCCTTTGCGGGCGTGCAGGACGCGCTGACGCAGTGGTGGTATGGCCATAATGCGGTCGGCTTCTTCCTGACGGCGGGCTTCCTCGGCATGATGTATTATTTCGTGCCCAAGCAGGCCGAGCGGCCGATCTACAGCTACCGGCTGTCGATCATCCACTTCTGGTCGCTGATCTTCCTCTACATCTGGGCCGGGCCGCACCACCTGCACTATACCGCGCTGCCCGACTGGGCGCAGACGCTGGGCGAAGTGTTCTCGGTGATGCTGTGGATGCCGAGCTGGGGCGGCATGATTAACGGCCTGATGACGCTCAACGGTGCCTGGGACAAGATCCGCACCGATCCGATCATCCGCATGATGGTGTTCGCGCTCGCCTTCTACGGCATGGCCACCTTCGAAGGGCCGATGATGTCGATCAAGGAGGTCAATTCGCTCAGCCATTACACCGACTGGACGATCGGCCATGTCCATTCCGCCGCGCTTGGCTGGAACGGGATGATCACCTTCGGCGCGCTGTACTACATGACGCCGCGTTTGTGGGGCCGCACCCGGCTCTATTCGCTGCGGATGGTGAACTGGCACTTCTGGTGCGCCACGCTCGGCATCGTGCTCTACGCTTCGTCGATGTGGGTGGCGGGCATCATGCAGGGGCTGATGTGGCGCGAATATGGAAGCGACGGCTATCTCGTCTATTCCTTCGCCGAAGTCGTCCAGGCGATGCACCCCTATTATCTGATCCGCACGACGGGTGGGCTGCTTTACCTCACCGGTGCGCTGATCATGGCCTGGAACATCTGGATGACGATTGCGGGCAAGCTCCGCGACGAAGCCCCGATGTCGTCCCCGGCCTTCGATCCGGCGCGCGACCATCCGCTCCAGCACGTCCCAGCAGAATAAGGGCGCGACCATGGCAAACCTCCTCAACCGCCACAAAGTGATCGAGCGCAACGTCACGTTGCTCGCGGTGCTTGCCTTCCTCACCGTCGCCATCGGCGGCATCGTCGAGATCGCGCCTTTGTTCTGGATCGACTCGACCGTGACCAAGGTGGAGGGCGTGCGGCCCTACACCCCGCTCGAACTCGCCGGGCGCGACATCTACATTCGCGAGGGATGTTATGGCTGCCACAGCCAGATGATCCGCCCGTTCCGCGACGAGACCGAACGCTACGGCCATTACAGCCTCGCCGCCGAAAGCATGTACGATCACCCGTTCCAATGGGGATCGAAGCGCACCGGGCCGGATCTGGCACGGGTCGGCGGGCGCTATTCGGATGGCTGGCATGTCCAGCATTTGAAGGACCCGCGTGCAGTGGTGCCCGAATCGATCATGCCGCCCTACGCCTTCCTAGCGGACCGCGATCTCGACGTCAGCCATATCGGTGATCACCTGGTCGCGCTGCGCCGCGTCGGCGTGCCCTATACCAATGAGGAGATCGCCAAGGCGGCTGAGGACGTCACCACCCAGGCGACGGGCGAGGGCGACACGGCAGGTCTGCTCAAGCGCTATCCCAAGGCAGTGGCGCGCGATTTCGACGGCAAGCCTGGGCAAGTGACCGAGATGGATGCGCTGGTCGCCTATCTGCAGGGCCTTGGCACTCAGGTCGATTTCAAATCGGCTGCACCGCGGGAGCAGGCACGATGACCACGTATGATGTGTTGCGGGAATTTGCCGACAGTTGGGGGCTGATCCTGATGGGCGTGGCGTTCCTGACCTTCACCGGCTGGACCTTCCTGCGCTCGGTTTCTGCCGGACACGAGCGGGCGGCAATGAGCATCTTCGAGCAAGAGGACGAAGTGGATGGCTGACGAAAAGCGCATCGACGAGCCCACCGGCACCAGTTTCGTCGGGCATGAATGGGACGGAATCGAGGAACTCGATACCCCGATGCCACGCTGGTGGCTGTACACCTTCTACGCCTGCATCGCCTTTGCGGCGGTGATGGTGGTGCTCTATCCCGCCATCCCGATGTTGCACAGCGCGAGCACGGGCGTGCTCGGCTGGTCGAGCCATGGCGATCTCGCCAAGGAAATGGCGGCGGACCATGCGCGGCGCGCGCCGGTGATGCACGCGCTTGAACAGACGCCGATCGAGCAGATCCCGGCCGATCCCAAATTGCTGCGCGCGGCGCAGGAGGGCGGGCATTCGGCCTTCAAGGTCTATTGCACACAGTGTCATGGCGCAGGCGCGGCCGGTGCCAAAGGCTATCCCAACCTCAACGATGACGATTGGTTGTGGGGCGGCGATCTGAAGACGATTCAGCAAACCTTGCTGCACGGCGTCCGCCAGCCCGGCGACGACGAAACCCGCATGTCGCAAATGCCGGCCTTTGGGCGCGATGGCATCCTCAAGCCTGCGGAAGTGCAGGATGTGGTATCCTATGTCCGCTTCCTGTCCAAGCAAGAGGGGGTGACCGCTTCGTCCAGGCGCGGTGCCGCCGTGTTCACCGCCAATTGCGCGGTGTGTCATGGCGATGCTGGCAAGGGGAACCGCGCCGTCGGCGCGCCCAATCTGACCGATGGCATCTGGCTCTATGGCGGAGACCGCGACACCATCACCGAGACGGTGACCAACGCGCGCTACGGCATCATGCCCGCCTGGGGTGCGCGGCTTGATCCAGTGACGGTCAAGATGCTGGCAATCTATGTCCACTCGCTGGGCGGCGGCGAAAAGACGCCGGTCGACCCGGTGCCGGCCCCGGCGGAGACTCCTGTACCGGCAGCGGTCGCGGCGCGCTGATGGCCCATCCCCAAGACTTGACCGGTGACGGGCAACAGTTTTTCGAGGCGCGCCGCAAGGTGTTCCCGAAGGCGGTGGACGGCCCGTTCCGGCGCTTGAAATGGGCGATCATGCTGGTCGCGCTCGCAATCTACTACGTCACGCCGTGGCTGCGCTGGAACCGCGGGCCCTATGCGCCGGATCAGGCCGTGTTGGTCGATCTGGCGCATCGGCGCTTCTACATGTTCTCGATCGAGATCTGGCCGCACGAATTCTATTATGTCGCGGGCCTGCTGATCATGGCCGGAATCGGGCTGTTCCTGGTGACATCGGCGGTGGGGCGGGCGTGGTGCGGCTATGCCTGCCCGCAAACCGTGTGGACCGACCTGTTCGTGCATGTCGAACGCGCCATCGACGGCGACCGCAACGCCCAGATCAAGCTGCAACGCGCGCCATGGGGGCCGTCCAAAATTGCGCGGCGGATTGCCAAACATTCGATCTGGCTGGTGATCGGTGCGCTCACCGGCGGTGCCTGGATCTTCTACTTCGCCGATGCGCCGACGCTGGGTCGGGCATTCGTGCAAGGCAGTGCGCCATTCGTCGCTTATGCGACGGTCGGCGTGCTGACCGCCACCACTTATATCTTCGGCGGGCTGATGCGCGAACAGGTGTGCATCTATATGTGCCCGTGGCCGCGCATCCAGAGCGCGATGCTCGACGAGAAATCGCTGACCGTCACCTACAAGGCATGGCGGGGCGAGCCGCGCTCGCATGGGTTGAAGCGCGCTGAGCCGCTGGCACAGGTGGTGTTGGGGACACCCTCGCTGGTCGCGTTGATCGAGCAGCCCGAGCTGGCATCGCGGATCGGCGACTGTATCGATTGCAACGCCTGTGTCGCGGTGTGCCCGACCGGAATCGACATTCGCGAAGGGTCGCAAATCGGCTGCATCACCTGTGGCCTGTGCATCGATGCGTGTGACGGGATCATGGCCAAGATCGGTCGGCCCAGTCGCTTGATCGGCTATACGACCGATCTCGATGCGCGGCTCGCACAAGCGGGCGAAGCACCGGTGCCCGCGCTCAAGCGCCTGTTCCGGCCGCGCACTCTCCTCTATTTCGGTGCCTGGGCGGGAATCGGCCTGGCGATGCTGTTCGCGCTGGGCAATCGCGAACGGATCGGTATCGGCGTCTTGCAGACGCGCAATCCGCAATGGGTGCGCTTGTCGGATGGCAGCATTCGCAACGGCTATACCGTCAAGGTCCGCAATATGGAGGAGCGTCCGCGCTCGGTCGAAATTGCGATCTCGGGCGTTCCCGGCGCGGTGCTGTGGACCGAAGAGGCAGGACGTAACCAGGCCGCGCGGAGTGTTCGCGTCGACGTCGCGCCCGACCAGGTCGCGCAAGTCCCGCTGTTCGTCAGCGCGCCTGGCGCTGGGCCGACGCGCGCCGATCTTGCCTTCACCGTGCGCGCGCTCGACAAAGAGGGCGGGTCGGCCCGCGACACCAGCTTCTTCGAACGCCCGGAGCCCACGCCATGACGCGACCTTTCACCGGCTGGCACATGACTGGCATCATCGTCGCGATGTTCGGGCTGGTGATCGCGGTCAACGTGCTGATGGCAAGCTACGCGATCGGCACCTTTGGCGGGACGGTGGTCGATAACAGCTATGTTGCCAGCCAGCGTTTCAACGATTGGCTGGCCGAGGCGCGCGCGCAGCGTGGGCTCAACTGGAATGTCGATGCGACCGTCGATGGTGACCGCGTCGTGATCGTCACTGCGCTCGCGCCGCAGGGTCCGCTGTCGGATGCGGTGGTTACGGTGCGCGCGACGCATCCGCTTGGTCGGCTGCCGGAGCGGGATCTCGTGTTCCGCTCGGTCGGCAAGGGGCGGTTTGTCTCGACAACGGCGCTCCCGGCCGGACGCTGGCTGCTCCGCGTCGATGTCCGCCACGGGCATGAGGATGCGCGCTTCGACGACGAGATTCCGGCGTGAGCACGGCAGCGCCGCTCGAAACCTCGATCTTCACGGTCGACGGGCTGCGCTGCGCCGCGTGTATTGCCAAGCTGGAAAAGGGCCTGCCCGAGGTTTCGGGCGTAACGTCGGCCCGCGTCAATTTCACCAGCAAGCGCGTGCGGATCGAGCACGCCGCCAACGTTGCCGATGATGAGCTGCAAGCCGCGATCGGGCGGCTGGGTTTTTCGGCGCAGCCGTTTGTCGGGGAAAGCGAAGTCTCGGCCAATCGCGAAAGCCGCATGTTGATGACCGCGCTGGCGGTTGCGGGCTTTGCAGCAATGAATGTCATGCTGCTGTCGGTGTCGATCTGGTCGGGCGCGGATGGCGCGACGCGGACGCTGTTCCACTGGCTGTCGGCGGCGATCGCTTTGCCGGCGGTCGCTTATGCCGGGCGGCCCTTCTTCAAGAGCGCGTGGGGCGCGCTGCGGCATGGCCGCACCAATATGGACGTGCCGATTTCGATCGGCGTCATCCTGACCCTGTCGATGAGCCTGTACGAAACCGTGATCGGCGGCGCGCACGCCTATTTCGACGGCGTGACGATGCTGCTGTTCTTCCTGCTCGCCGGGCGTTTTCTCGACAGCGCGATGCGCGTGCGGGCGGCGGACGGGGTCGCGGCGCTGATGCGGCGCGTTCCGGCTGAAGTGCTGGTGCGGCGACCCGATGGCAGCACCGAGCAGCGCCTTGCCGCCGAACTGGCACCGGGAATGCGGCTGCTGATCGCGGCGGGGGAGCGGATCGGGGCCGATGGCGTGGTTGAGACCGGGCGCAGCAGTGTCGATCGTTCGCTTGTCACGGGCGAGAGCGTGGCGGAGGCGGTTACCGTTGGCGACACCGTGCTGGCGGGCACGATCAACCTCAGCGGACCATTGACGGTGCGCGTGACGGCGGCGGGCGAGGCGACGATCGTCGCCGACATCGCGCGGCTGATGGAGACCGCGACGCAGGGCAAGTCGCGTTATGTCCGCATCGCCGATCGCGCGTCGCGGCTCTATGCGCCGGCGGTGCATACGCTGGCGGCGCTGAGCCTGGTCGGCTGGCTGATCGCGGGGGCGGGGCTGCACCAGGCGCTGACGATTGCGGTCGCGGTGCTGATCATCACCTGCCCGTGCGCGCTGGGGCTGGCCGTGCCGATCGCGCAGGTTGTCGCGGCGGGCGCGTTGATGCGCGCGGGGATTTTGCTCAAGGATGGTTCGGCACTGGAGCGGCTGGCGGCCGCCGATACCGTGTTGCTCGACAAGACCGGCACGGTGACGCTCGGGCATCTCACGCCGTTGGACGGTTTGCCGTCCGCCCCGGTGGAGCGAGGGGTCCTGCTCGCGTTGGCGCAAGCCAGTCGTCACCCCCTGTCGATGGCGCTCGCCGATACGCTCGGGCGCGCTGGCGTTATCGCCGCTGTGGTGACCGATATCGTCGAGCATCCGGGGCTGGGGGTCGAAGGACGGTTTGGCAACGCGCTGGTGCGGTTGGGGCGTCTTGATTGGGTTGGCGCAGCCGAGGGCGCGACGCAGGCACATGCGGCGGCGGCTTTCGGGATCAGCGATGCGCCGGCGTATGTGATGACCTTTGGCGATGCCTTGCGGCCCGACGCCACGGCGGCGATCGAACGCTTGCGGGCGGAGGGGTTTACCCCGCGCTTATTATCAGGTGATGCGGCGGCGGTGGTCGAGACGATCGGCGATACGCTGGGCATCGATGGCAGCGCGCGGATGGACCCTGCCGACAAATGCCGCATCGTCGATGAGTTTGCCGCGCGCGGGCGCAAGGTGCTGATGGTCGGCGACGGCCTCAATGATGGCCCGGCGATGAAGCGCGCGTTCGTTGCGATGGCCCCCTCTTCGGGTACCGATGTCAGCCAGTTGGTTGCCGACCTTGTCTTCTTTGGCGACAAACTGATGCCCGTGCCGATCGCGGTGGCGGCCGCGCGCCGGACCATGCGCGTCGTGCGGCAGAATTTCGCGCTGGCGATCGGCTATAACGTGCTGGCGGTGCCGCTGGCGATCGCCGGGCAAGTAACGCCGTTGATCGCGGCGCTCGCCATGTCGGGATCCTCGCTGATCGTCGTCGCCAATGCGCTGCGTTTGCGGGGCGTGGCGCGATGACCGGGCTGGTGGTGCTGATTCCGGTGGCGCTGGCGCTGGGCCTGGCGGGGCTGGCGGCGTTCTTCTGGGCGGCGCGCGCCGGGCAGTTTGAGGATCTCGACGGGGCCGCGCTGCGCATCCTGATCGAGGAGGAGGATCAGCCCGCGCTCGCCAAGCCGATCGATCCGGTAACGCCCCATGCTTGATCGGGGTCAAACACCCGGCGCGGCGGATGCGCGTATAGAATCGGACATGTGGTGTCCCAACCCCTGCCATTCTGCGCGGTCTTCGCGGGGCGGTGCGGGTTTGGCGTTGGTCGCGGTGCTGGGGCTGGCCAGCGCCACGGTGGCGCAGGCGGGGCCGCCGGGGGACAGTATCACCGCGGCGATCTGCGGTGGGCACGGCACGGTGACGATCCCGCTCGGGCGTCCGGGCGAGCCGCCCGGGCAGCGACGCGACTGTCCGACCGGATGTCACGCGATGTGCAGCCGCAGGACCGCCGCCGATCTCCTCGACGATGGCGAGGGGGATTGAGCACGGCATCAGGATAATTACGTACAGGCGTGGCGCGCCGTTCCTGTGATAGCGGCGGCATGGGGACGCAAAGCAACAGGTGCGCGGAATGCGACGTACGGGATATGGGCCTGTGCGGTGCCGCCGATAGGGACGACCTTTCCGCACTGAGTTCGATCGGGCGGCGACGCGCGCTGGCGGCGGGGCAGGTGCTCACCTGGGCGGGCGACGATAATGTGCTGTGCGCCAATGTCGTGTCGGGCATCCTCAAAGTCACCGCTTCGACCGCAAACGGGCGCGAACAGATTGTCGGCCTGGTGTTTGCCGGCGATTTCGTCGGGCAATTGTTCGAAGAGACGTCGTCCTTGACCGTCACCGCGCTGGTCGACAGCGACCTGTGCGTCTATCCGCGCGAGCGTTTCGAGCGCGTGATGGCAGAGGCGTCGTCGATTGAACGGATGTTGTTGCGGCGCACGCTTGCCTCGCTGAACGATGCGCGTGAGCGGATGCTGACGCTGGGCAAGCGCGGCGCGCAGGAGCGTGTGGCGGGCTTCCTGCTCGATCTGGTCGACCGCACCGCGGTCCGGACGGTGGACGGATCGATCAGCATCGATGTACCCGTCAGCCGTGGCGATATGGCGGATTTTCTGGGCCTCACCATCGAAACGGTCAGTCGCCAATTGACGCGATTGAAGGTGCTGGGCGCGATCACGCTGGCGCGCGGGGGGCGGTCGATCCTCATCACGGACCGCGCCGCTTTGGAGCCGCTTGCCAATCCTGAGTGAGTGCCCCGGCAGCGGCTTTGACAGCGATCAAGCGGCGACTTTGTAGATTTTAAGGCCGGTGGCGGATAGGCTCAGCCTTTGCCCTCCAGCCTTGCGGGATCATGACGCTGTCCAACCCCGTCCCCTCTCTCGAATTGCGCGAGGCCCGACGGTTGCTGAGCGTCGATCCGTGTGCCGCCGTGGCGCAGGCGCGGCGCGCCGTGGCGGCGGAACCTGGATCGTTGGAAGCACATTTCCTGCTTGCGGCGGCGCTGCGGCGGAGCGGGGATCCGTCTGCTGCGTGCGCGGTGCTGGCACCGCTCGCAACGGCCCGACCGGCGTTATGGGGTTTGCACTATGAACACGGGGTGGCGCTGGCGACGCTCGGCCAGACCGACGCCGCCATCGCCGCGCTGGAGCGCGCGACCAGCGCCAACGCACAATCGTCGCTCGCCTGGCACGCGCTGGGGGACCAACTCGCGCTGCGCAACCACGCCGAGGCTGCGCTCGCCGCGCAGATGCGCGTGGTGCCGGGCTATGTCGGCGATGCGGCACTCGCCGATGTGGCTGGCGCGTTTTTTACGCGGGGGGATCCGCGCGCCCGCGCGGCCTTGTGGACGCGCTTTGGCCTCGATCTGAATGACGTGGCCGCCGTTCGGCTGTTGGCCGATGTCGGGATGCGGCTCGGGCATTTCGCGGCGGTCGAGCCCTTGCTGGCAAAGACCGTCGCTTTTGCCCCCGCGTTCGCGCCCGCGCGCTTCAGTCTCGCCCTCGCACTGCACCGGTTGGAGCGCGGAGCCGAGGCGCTTGGCGTGATCGGCCCGGTGGCGGATGCCTATGCGGGGGTCGCGATGGTGGTCGGGCTGCACGCAGCGATCCATATGCAGCTCGGCAATGTTGCGCAGGCGGTCGCCGCCTATGAAAGTGTGCTGCCCGCCGCCGCCGAGGATAGCGACCTGTGGCACGCTTACGGCCATGCGCTGCGCGCGATCGGGCGGCAGAGCGATGCGGTCGCTGCATATCGCCGCGCCATCGCCATTGCGCCCAGTTGTGGCGAGGCGTGGTGGAGCCTCGCCAATCTCAAGACGGTGCGCTTCGACGCCGCGGATATCGCGCGGATGCAGGCCGTGCCGGACGCGGCCAGCGCCAATCCGGCCGACCGCGCCTATCTGGATTTCGCACTGGGCAAGGCGCTGGAGGACGAGCGCCGCTATGCCGAGGCGTTCGATCATTATGCGCGCGGCAATGCAGCGCGAAAGCGCCTCGAGCCGCACGATGCCGCCGCGCATCATCGCTTCATCACGCAATCGATCGCGGCGTTCGACGCTGCGCTCTTCGCCCGCGCGGCGGGCGCTGGGTGCGATGCGATCGGCCCGATCTTCGTGGTGGGGATGCCGCGATCGGGCTCGACGTTGGTCGAGCAGATCCTCGCCAGCCATAGCCAGGTCGAAGGCGCGTCGGAGTTGCCGACGCTGACCGCGCTGGCGCGGGACTTGGCGACCGCCAATCCCGGCTATCCTGCTTCCATCTCGCAAGTGCCGCGTGAGGCGTTCGCCCGGCTTGGCCGCGCCTACCTAAAGCAGACCGAGGTGTATCGCAGCGGCGACCGGCCCCTGTTCGTCGACAAATTTCCGGGCAATTTCCTGCACAGCGGCTTGATCCATCTGATGCTGCCCAATGCCCATATTATCGATGTCAGGCGGGATCCGGTGGCGTGTTGCTTCTCGATCTTCAAGCAGGCGTTCGCGCGCGGGCAGGCGTATAGTTACGATCTGGAAGACTTGGCCCATTACTATCGCGACTATGTTGCGCTGATGGCGCATTTCGATGCGGTCTTTCCGGGCAGGGTGCACCGCATTGTCTATGAAGACCTAGTGGATGACGCTGAGAGCGAAATCCGCCGTCTGCTCGACTATTGTGCGCTTGCTTTCGAGCCGCACTGTCTGCGCTTTTTCGAGACTGGACGGAATGTGCGCACCCCCAGTTCTGAACAGGTGCGCCGCCCGATCTTCCGCGATGCGCTTGACCAGTGGCGTGGCTTCGAGCCGTGGCTGGGCGCGTTGATCGAAACGCTCGGCCCCCTTGCCAGACCCGTCACCGATCGGCCATAATCGCAATTTGGAATGCCCCTATCTGATTATTATCCTTCTCGCTTTTCGGGAATCGGGTGAGCTTCTTCAATCGGGGATCAGATCCAAATTCTCCGCAAGCAAAAGGCGTGAAGCCTGATGCGGCAGCGCGAGGATCTGACGGGGCGTTTACGACAAGGGGGGACTATGATGAAGTTTCATGCTCAATCCGGCCCGTTGGGCCGTCGCACGCCTTTGCTTGCTACTTTGCTGGCATCTGCAGCAAGTTTGGCGTTGCTGGCACCACAGGCTGCCTTTGCTGCGCCAGACCATGCCGTTCCCCTTGCGGATACCGATGCAGCGGCCGCAGGAGCTTCGCCGACACAAACGCCCCCCAAGGATGGCGAGCTGACCGACATCGTCGTCACCGCCACGCGCTCGGGCGCGGAATCGCTGCAGAAGGTGCCGATCGCGGTGTCGGTGGTGAATGTCGATCAGGTCACCAAATCGGGGCAGGGCAATCTGTCCGATCTCGCCAAATTCACGCCCTCGCTTGTCATCACCGAAGGCGCGCCGGGCTTTAACAAGTTCAACCTGCGCGGGCTTGCGACGGGCGGCTATGTCACGTCGGACACGTCGGATCGCCCGCTCGTCGCGGTCTATCTCGATGATACGCCGATCTCGGTGCAGGGGCAGACTCCCGATCTGAAGGTCTATGATCTCGACCGCGTCGAAGTGCTGCGCGGGCCGCAGGGCACGCTGTTCGGTGCGGGCTCGATGGCGGGCACGGTGCGCTTCGTGACGGCAAAGCCCGATGCCCGGAGCTTCTTCGGCACCGCCGAAGCGAGCGGATCGACCACCGAGCATGGGGCCGGCAGCTACAATGTCCGCGGTATGGTCAACATTCCGCTGATCAAGGATCAGCTTGCCGTGCGCGGCAATATCTTTGTCGGCAATGATGGCGGTTTCATCGACAATATCGGCCAGCACAAGGTCGACAACGCCAATAGCAACCGCTCCACCCAGGGCCGGGTCGCGGTGCGCTGGACGCCGACCGACAAACTGGTCGTCGATGGCAGTTTCACCTATGAGGACAGCCGCGCCAAGGGGCTCAACACTGGGCTCAACGGCCTTGCGCCCTACACCTATGAGAGCAACGGCGCGGAAGGCACGCGCGACCTGTTCAAGCTCTACACTGGCGGTTTCGATTATGATGCGGGCTTTGCCAATCTGATCGTCACCGGCGCGTATACCGACCGCAAGATCGGCTTCAACGCGAGCCCGGATCCGCAGATCGGCTATTATTTCGCGAGTTATTACGCGCCGTATACCGGGGCCGGCAAATATCCGCTGTACAACCCGCCAGCCAGCTACAACCACGCCGTGACCAGCCTGATCCCGGCCGAAAACTATACGATCAACCAGAAGCTGAACGATTTCATGGCCGAAGCCCGGCTAGTGTCGAAGAACGATGGCCCGATCAAATGGACGGTCGGTGCCTATTATGAAAAGCAGAACCGGCACCTCGTTCAGGACATTCCGGTCGCCGGGTTCGATACGCTGTCCTACCAGAATGCTGCGTTTGGCCCGTTCGCGACGCCGAGCGGCCTGTATGACTCGAAAACCGTGGATGGCGCGTTCAACTCGAACGACATTTTCTCAGGCCTGCAGGACGTTCACGAGCATCAGTTCGCTGCTTATGCGGATGGCACGTGGCATGTCACCGATCGGCTCGATCTGACCGCTGGCCTGCGCTACTTCAATTTCAAGGAAAACTATTATCTGTACGAAGGCGGCGCGTTCGGCGTGCTGCTCGGCAAGGATGCGCAGGGGCGGACGACGGGCATCACCCAGTCGATCACCTCGACGCTTAAGTCGAACGGCGTCAACCCGCGTGCCAACATCTCGTACAAGCTCGACGACAATGTGCTGATCTATGCCGAAGCCGCCAAGGGCTTCCGTTATGGCGGGGCCAATCAGCCGGTGCCGCTGGGCACGGCGGGTCTGGCCGGGCGCTGCACGACGCAGCTCAATGCCTATGGCTATACCGCAGCGCCGGGGACGTTCGGGCCCGACAAATTGTGGAACTACACGATCGGCGAAAAGGCCAAGCTGGCGGGCGGCCGCGTAACGCTCAACGCCAGCGCGTATTATATCGACTGGTCCGACGTGCAGACGCGGTTGCGGCTCAACTGCTCGTATTTCTTCACCGACAATAAGGGCAAGATCGCCAGCAAGGGCGTCGAGCTGGAGGCGGCGGTCAAGGCGACGCGCAACATCACGCTCAACGGCAGCTTCTCGTTCAACGATTCGAATGCGCGCGGCGATATCCCGACGGTCGGCGCGTTTGACGGCGACCGCACGCCCTATTCGCCGCAAGTGACCGCGTCGGCCGGGGCGTTCTACGATACCGACCTTGGCAGCGGCTCGCTGCATTTGCAGGCGACGTACAAATACATCTCGTCGCAGCAGACGACGTTCAATAATTTCTCGACCACGCTTGACCCGAAGACCAAGCAGCTGATCGTCGACAAAACCAGCAATGGTGGGGCCAGCCAGACCTTCGCCGTGATCCCCGAAAGCCATAATGCGAGCGCGTCGATCACCTATGACGTGGGCCAGTTCGAATTTGGCGTTTTCGGCAACAATCTGTTCGACGGGGTCAAGGTGATCGATATCCAGCGCGCGACCTATTACGCGATCTATCAGGCGGGGTCGCGCGTGACCTATGCGCGCCCGCGCACGATCGGCGTGCGGGCGAAGGTGAAATTCTGACCGGACTGGGGAGGGCGGCGTGCCGCTCTCCCGATCGCCCTCAGCCTCAGTCGCGGAACACGATCGTCCGCGCGCCATTGGCGAGCACGCGCCCGCTCAGATGCAGGCCAACCGCGCGCGATAGCACGCGGCGTTCGATATCGCGGCCCTTGCGCACCAAGTCTTCGGCGGTGTCAGCATGGCTGATCCGTTCGACATCCTGTTCGATGATCGGCCCTTCGTCGAGATCTCCGGTCACGTAATGCGCGGTCGCCCCAATCACCTTCACCCCGCGCGCATGCGCCTGATGATAGGGCTTGGCCCCTTTGAAGCCAGGCAGGAAGCTGTGATGGATGTTGATGCACCGGCTGGCGAATCTGGCTGCGAGATCGTCCGACAGAATTTGCATATAGCGCGCCAGCACCACCAGATCGGTGCGCGTGGCCTGATGGATCGCCCAGATCTTGGCTTCCTGTTCGGCCTTGGTCGCGGGGGTGATTGGCAGATGGTGGAAGGGAATGCCCGCCAGATCGAGCGACGAAAAGGCCTTGGCCGGATGGTTGGAGATGATCCCGACCACCTCCATGTCGAGCTCCCCGATGCGGCGGCGGTAGAGCAAGTCGACCAGGCAATGGTCGAACTTCGACACCAGGATCAGCACCCTTTGCCGCGCATCGGCCGGGCGGAGCGTAAGCGTCATGCCATAGTCTTTGGCAAGCGCATCGAACCCGCTGTGCACCGCCGCCGCATCCCCCCCGCCGGGGATGGAAAAGGCGGTGCGCATGAAGAAACCGCCCGAATCCGCGTCATTATACTGGCTGGAATCGGTGATGTTGCCGCCACAGGCGAGAATGTGGCCGGAGACGGCGGCGACGATGCCGGGCCGGTCCTGGCACGACAAAGTGAGGATGAAGGGCTGCACGGACATCATGCCTCCGCAGGAAGGGGCGCGGCGTCCATGCCGAAGGTCCGGACGCGCAGATCGTCGACGGCGTAGCTGCGCACGCTCGTCCAATAATGATAGGCAGCCCAGAAGCCGGTGAGCGACAGCGCCAGCAAGGCATAGCGAAGCGACGCGGCATTGCCGCCGAGCGGCCCAGTCAGCATGTCGCTGATCCAACCGACTGCGGTGGGCGCGATGATGAGATTGGCGACATTGGCGGTGAGCAAACTGATTGCCATGCCCTGTGCGCGCATCGGGGCGGGCATGAAATTGAGCAGCAGCGCCATGGTCGGGCCGACATAGAGATAGATGGCGGGCACCACGATCCACAGCATCGCGGTCGCCACGGTGAGCGAATGCGTCAAGTAAATCAGGAAAGACGGGATCGTCGATGCCGCGACGATGACGGCAAGCAGCCGGGCGATCCATTTCGGATCCTGCATTTGCGGCAGCGCGAGGATGGCGCTGGTGGCGATCGTCGCGACCGTACCCGCCCAGAAATAGATCGTGCCGAGGCGCGCGCCCGCCTCTGCGGTCGACAGGCCATAAGCGCGCTCGAAATAGGTCTGCGTCCAGAATAACAGGCCCCAACCCCACAGGCAGATGACCGTGCCAGCCGCGTTGATGTGCCATGCCGATCGCTGCGTCCACAGGAAGCGGCACGTCTCGACAAAGCTCGCGGCGGGGGCGCTGTCTTCGGTGACGAGTTCGAAGCGGCCCCGCACCGGCTCGCGCACGGTCAGCAGGATCAGCAGGCCGAAGATCACGCCCGGCACGCCCAGCGCGATGAAGGCGGCGCGCCAGCTATGGAAATGCTCGACGATCGCGCCCGCCAGGCTCGACCCCATCCACGCGCCAAGCGGCAGGCCCAGCGCATAGATGGTCAGCGCATAGGCGCGCCGTCCGCGCGGGAAATTGTCGGCGATGATCGAGGTTGAGGGCGGGGTGCCGCCCGCCTCGCCAATCCCAACCGCGATGCGCGCGAGCAGAAACTGCAGATAGTTCTGCGTCAGGCCCAGCAAAGCGGTTGCTGCCGACCAGAGGATCATCGCGCCCGCGACGATGTTGCGGCGATTGGCACGATCGGCATAGCGCGCGATCGGCAGCCCGACGAAGATGTAGAAGAAGGCGAGCGAAACGCCGGTCAGCCAGGCAACGCCTGAATCGCTGAGGCCAAATTCCTTGCGGATCGGTTCGAGCACGGTCGCGACGACATAGCGGTCGGCGATGTTGACCGCATAGACCAGCCCCAGCACCAGCACGACATACCAGCGCGCCGATTCCAGGCGCGGTGTCGTCGATGTCATCATGCTGGCCCCCATTGTCTTCGTTCCCCGCCGTCAGCTGCCGCCGGGTCTGTTGCGCGGTGCAGGCGGCGGTTCGGTCACCCCGATCGCGCGCGTCCACAGATCGGCCAGACTAGCGGCGTAACTGCTTGGCAGATAGACCTCACACGCGGTGTCGCTGATCGGCGCGATCCACACCGGCACATGGTGGATCGTCGTCGCGGCGATCTGGCCGGGGCCGAAAGCGGGATTTTCGGAATCGAACCACCCGCTCACGCTCAGCAGCGCGCGCCAGCCGGGGCCGGTGAGCGTGGCACGGATCAGGCCGCCGCCGATGGGCGACAGCGCGCCACGATCGGCGATATGCACGGCGATTGCGGGCGTGTGCTGCGCCGCGTCGATCAACCACCAGCGTCGCGGTTCGACCTGCACTATCCGCCCGGTTGGAGGATTTGGCGGCAGGCCCTCGTCCCACAGATCGAGCGCGACGACATCGCCCGCCGGGGCCATAGCCAGGGTGACTCGCGCGTCAGTCACGATAGCGCGTCCCTTCGGGATCGTAGAAAAGCGGTGCCGTAACGGTCACATGGGCGGACTGATTGCGCGTGGGGGAGGTGGCGAGCAAGCGTTCGCCGATCCGCAGTCTTCCCCCGGCGAGCAAGCCCAGCGCGACCGCGCCCTCGCCCAGCACACGCCCGGTGGCGGAGGTGACATGGCCCAGCACCGGTTCGCCGGTCGCGGTGACCAGCATTGCCCCTTCGGGGATCGGCGTTTCGCTGGTCAGGCCGACGAGCTGCGAGCGATCGGGCGCTGACAAAGCCGGGCGGGTCAACCCCGCCGTACCGATGAAGCCGCCGCTCTTGCGTAGCATCCGCTCAAGCTGGAGGTCATGCGGGGTGGTGCGGCCATCGGCCTCCGCCCCGATCACGATATGGCCCTTTTCGATCCGCAGAAATTCCAGCGCCTCCAGCCCATAAGGCGCACCGCCGCGCGCGCGCGTGGCCGCTTCCACGGCATCCCACACCGCGCCCGCATCGCTGGCCACGGCATAAAGTTCGAAGGCGCGCTCGCCGCTATAGCTGGCGGCGAGGATCAACACGGCTACGCCTGCGATTTCGGCCTGGGCCAAGCCCATATGCGCGGGCGGGGCGATGCCGGTCAGCTCTGCCAGAATGGCCTTGGCGAGGGGCCCGGCCAGCGCGATCCCGGCGAAATGCTCTTGTTGCGCCACCACCGACACGCGCAGATGCGGGGCGAGCACGCGGTGGGCATAGCTGAGATGCGCCTCCATCCGGTCGGCCCCGCCGGTCGAACTGGTCAGCAAATAGCGGTTTTCCTCCAGTCGCCAGACGGTGCCGTCATCCATCACCATGCCGTCTTCGCGCAGCAGGAAGGTATAGCGTCCGCGCCCAACCGCGAGCTTGGCGATGCCGGTCGCGCACACGCTTTCGAGCAATGCCGCCGCATCCGGCCCGACCACCGCGAATTTGGCGAGCGTCGAGACATCGACGATCCCCGCGGCGGTGCGCACCGCGCGCGCCTCGCGCAGCGCCGCCTGATGCAGCGTTTCCCCCGCTATCGGATAGGCACGCGGCCGGTGCCACAGCCCGAGCGGTTGCCAGATCGGGGCGAGGCGCTGGTGGCGATCATAGAGCGCCAGCCGACGGCTCGGCGCGGCATGGCCGCCACCAGCGGCCCCGGCCAGCGCGCCCAGCGTTACCGGCGTGAACGGCGCGCGGAAGGTGGTGAGGCCGGCTTGCGGGATGGTGACCCCAGCGACGCTTGCCAGTCGTGCGAGCGCGGCCATGTTGCTGGTCTTGCCCTGATCGGTCGCCATACCGAGCGTGGTGTAGCGTTTGAGATGCTCGACCGAGCGATAGCCTTCGGCCCAGGCGAGATCGATATCGGCGGCGGTCACGTCATTCTGGAAATCGATGAAGCTGGTTTTGGGGTCAGGCAGATCGGCAACCGCAATGCCGACTGGCGGCAGGTCGCCCGCTGCCGCGCCAACGCTCGACACCGCTTGCCGCGATGCGCCGGGCACGAACGCCTGAATCGCCTCGTCCCAATCGAGCGCGCCACCGGCCTGACTGTGGAGATGGACGACGGGGGTGAAACCTCCGGAAATCGCGAGTAAATCGGCCTCGAAGCGCGTGCGTTCGCCCCCAATATCGGCCTCGACCGAGTGCAAATGATGGCGTTTGCCCGAGGTTGAGATCGGGAAGGCATTGGTGTGGACCGGGTGCGCGGCGGCACTAGCGACCGGGCTCTTTTCGGCGCGCGAGTCCAGAATGGCGACGACGCTGCCACCCGCCGCCGCAATCGCATCGGCGGTGGCATAAGCAGCGTCATTGTTGGTGGCGATGACGACGCGCTGGCCGGGCAGCACCTTGAACCGTTCGATATAGCGGCACACCGCTTGCGACAGCATCACGCCGGGGCGGTCATTGCCGGCAAAGGTCAGTGGGCGCTCGATCGCGCCGGTCGCGAGCACGACGCGACGCGCGCGGACATGCCATAGCCGTTGTGCGGGCTGGCCGGGGGCAGGGGGCTGGCCCGGCTCGACCAGGCGTTGGACTAGCGTGACAAAGCCATGATCCCATACGCCCGATGCGGTGGTACGCGTCAGCACGCGCGCGCCGCCGATCTCCTCACTGACTTCGCGGTCTTGCTCGACCAACAGCACGCGCTCGCCTGCTTGCACCGCGGCACGCGCGGCGGCGACCCCGGCGGGGCCGCCGCCCACCACCAGCACATCGCAAAAGGCCGAACGGTGTTCATAAGGGTCGGGGTCGGGTTTGGTCGGTGCCTTGCCCAGACCAGCGGCGCGACGGATGAAGCGCTCGTACAGCAGCCAGCGTGGCGGCGGGCCAAAGAAGGTCTTGTAATAGAAGCCCGCGGTCAGGAAGCGCGCGGCGAGCCCGTTGACCGCGCCCAGATCGAAAGCGAGGCTCGGCCAACGATTCTGGCTGTGCGCGACCAAGCCGTCATAGACATAGACATCGGTCGCGCGCGTATTGGGTTCGCGCCGTCCGCCTTCGCCGACGGTGACCAGCGCATTGGGTTCCTCGATCCCTGCGCTCAGAATGCCGCGCGGGCGGTGATATTTGAAACTGCGCGCGACCAGGCCGATGCCGTTCGCCAGCAGCGCCGCCGCCAGCGTATCGCCGACGCGCGCGCGCAGCGGTACGCCATCGAAGGTGAAACGCAGCGTTGCCTCCGGACCACTGGGTAAGCGTGACGGGCCGCTCATCGGTGCAGCGCCGGATCAAAGGCCGCGACCGATGTGATTTCGTGCGTCTGGCGATGGCGGCGCAACACCAGCCACTGCCGACAGCCAAAGGCATGACGCCACAGTTCATCGTCAAAGCCGCGCGGATTGGCGCGCGCATAGAGCCGCCGGACCGCTTCGTTTGCAGGCATCTCCACCGTCACGATCGAATCGAGCGTGCGTTCATAGCTGAACTCGCTTTGCGCGCGCGCTCCGCAATAGGGGCAATCGATCTGCAGCATCAGCGCAACTGCGGCAGGACGCCGACGCCCGCTTCATCGATGGTCGCGCCGCGCACGAAGCGGTCGAACGCAAAGGGTGCTGCGAGCGGGTGATTGTCGCCCGTCGCCAGCACATGCGCGTAGCACCAGCCCGATGCGGGCGTCGCCTTGAAGCCGCCATAACACCAGCCGCCATTGAGATAGAGCCCGTCGACCGGCAAGGCCGACAGGATCGGCGATCCATCGAAGCTCATATCGGTCGTGCCCGCCCAGCACCGCACCATCCGGAGCCGCGACAATGCGGGCACGAGCGCGATCGCTTCCGCTGCGGCCTTCTCGATCCTTGGCGGCAGGCCGCGCTGGGCATAGCTTGGGAACTGGTCGGGGTCGCCGCCCAGCACGATCCCGCCTTTGTCGGACTGGCTGATATAGCAATGCAGCGACTGCGACATGATGACGGTGTCGATCATCGGCTTGACCGGCTCGGTGACGAAGGCCTGCAATGTCTGCGCTTCGATTGGAAGCTGGAGGCCCGCAAATGCGGCGACGGGGCCGCTATTGCCCGCCACGCAAATGCCGACGCGACCGGCGGCGATGGGGCCCCGCGTCGTCGCGACGCCGCTCACCCGCCCGCCGGTCATGGCGAAGCCGGTGACTTCGCACTTCTGGATCACGTCGACGCCCAGCGCGTCGGCGGCGCGGGCATAGCCCCAGGCGACGGCATCGTGCCGCGCGGTGCCGCCCCGGCGCTGGATCAGCCCGCCGTGGATCGGAAAGCGCGCATCGGGGGCCATGTCGAGCAGCGGCACCAGCTTTTGCACCTGCGCGCGCGTGAGCAAATCGGCATCGATCCCGTCGCAGCGCAGCGCGTCGCCGCGCTGCGCCAGCACCGTCATATCGCCATCGGAATGGCCGAGGAACAGCGCGCCACGCGGCGAAAACATCACGTTGAAGTTGAGCGCGTCGCTCATCCCCTCCCACAAATCGAGCGCGAAATCGAACAAATCGTGCAGCGGTTTCTGGCGGTAGTTGGAGCGCACGATCGTCGTGTTGCGCCCGGTATTACCGCCGCCGATCCACCCTTTTTCAAGCACCGCGATGTTGCGCAGGCCGTGCACCTTGGCGAGATAATAGGCGGTGGCCAGACCGTGCCCGCCGCCACCGATGATGATGATGTCATACGATTTTTTCGGCTCCGGGTCGCGCCACGCTTGCTCCCAGCCGCGCTGCCCGGTGAGGCCGGCCTTGAGCAACGCCAGCGCCGAATAACGCTTCATGCCGCCCACCCGCGCTGTTCGCGCCAGTCGGGCTCCAGATTTTTGAAGCGCGCCAGGCCGAGCTTGGTGATGTCGGCGAAGGAGCAGGCACCATCGATGACGAGATCGCGCACGGCATGGCCGCTGGCGGGCGAAAGGCCGAAGCCGACGCCAGACATGGTCGCGACGGTAACGTTGGCGGGATGGTCAAGCCGGTCGAGAATCGGGCGGCCATCGGGCGTATTCTCAATCACCCCCGCCCACGAACGGATGACGTTCAGGTGCGCGGCCTTGGGAAACATTTCCGCGACGCGGCGCGCGAGGTTCCGGATCAGCGGCGAAGTCGGGCGCGCCTTTGGCCCGGCTTCGTCCATGTCGATCCACTCATGTGGGCCGCCGCCAAAAGCGAGATTGCCGCGCAGCGTCTGCCGCCCGTACAGGCCATTGCCATCGACGCCGCCGATCCGCATCAGCGGCGCGGGTTCGGTCACGATCATCTCCGCGCGGGCCGAGGCGAGCGGGAAATCCACGCCAAGGGGGGCAAGCAGCATCCCCGATTGCGACCCCGCCGCCACGACCAGCGCGTCGCAGGCGATCCGCCCGCGCGGCGTATCGACCGCGACGACCTTGCCGCCTGCGGTCTCGATCGACAAAGCCGGGCAATGTTGCAGGATGCGCCCGCCCAAATCCTGCAGCGCCCAGGCATAGGCCTGCACCGTGCGCTGCGGATTGGCATGGCCGCCAAAGCGCAAATGAATGCCGCCAAGGCAGCTCTGGTCGGTCAGCGGCACCATGTCCTGCGCCTGCTGGCTGTCCAGATCATCGACGCGGTAGCCCATTGCGCTGCACATCCGCCCGACCGCGCGGTAATGGTCGAGCAGGTCCGGATCACGTTGGATGATGATGCGTTCGCGCTGATATTCGGTCGGGTAGCCGAGCAGATCGTCCATCTGCGGCCATAACCGTTGCTCCTCGGCGAAGAGCGGGCTCTGATAATGCGAGGCCCCGCCGCCATTGCGGCCCGATGCTTCCCAGCCGACGATCCCCTTGTCGAGCACGACCACGTCGAACCCGTCGCGCGCCAGCCACCAAGCCGCGCTGAGGCCGGTGACGCCCGCGCCAATCACGACGACCGCTGCGCCCTTGGGCAGGTCTGCCTCAGACATGCATAGTGCCGCCGAGCCCCGCGACATGATCCGCCTCTTCCGGCGTGCCGATCACGGCATAGGGCGTCCATTGCGTCGGGATGCCGAACCACACGTCCCATCCCGCTGTCATCGCGGCGCTTTCCTGCCAGTCGGCGAGGATGCCGAGCGGCACGGGGCGCACCGGCGCGCGGAAGCTGGCGATGGGCACCGTGGCGAGTGGCACGCCTTGCTGTTGGGCGAGCAGGCACGCCACCTGATCGCGGCAGCGCCGCCCCTGGCACGCGCCCATCCCGGCGCGCGTCAGGCGCTTGATCTGGTCGGGATGGGCGGGGCCGTCATTGAGCAGCGAAGCAAGCGAGCGCGCCGCCATGGCGTGCGGCCGATCGAGATAGCGGGGCGGCTGCACGCCAAGCAGATCGGCGCGGGTCACCTCCTCGCACTGGCAGACGATCGTATCAGGGGGGGCGTGCTGGCCGAGCGCTGTGGCCCAGGCCTGCAGATAGGCGGGGTCGGGTCGCGTGACCGTGGCGGCGTCGCCGATCAGGTGGATGGTTTCGCTGGGGAGGGTGCCTGCCGCATCGAGCAATTCGGTTGCCGGGGCGGATCCGATGGCGAGCACGATGGTGTCGCACGCGATTTCCAGCGCATCTTCCTGCGCCGGGGAAGGAAGAGGGGTTAGGGTAACGCCTTCGACCCCATCGATCCCGCCGCGGGTCGCCGCAACCGTGTGACCGAGCAAGATCGGCACGCCCGCCGCCGCCACTTGCGCCGCCAGCGCCGCCGGACCCTGCACCACATCCGCCACTTCGACCAAGGCGACAACCGCGATCCCGCGCGATAGCGCGAGCAGCGCCGTTTCCAGCGCCAGTGCGCCCGAACCCAGGATCACGATCCGACGGCTTGCCAACGCATCATAGCGGGTCAGCAGCGCAGCAAAGCCCTGCGCGCCCATTACCCCCGGCTGGTTCCACCCGGCAAAACCCAGCACCAGATCGCGCGCGCCGGTCGCCAGCACCAACCGTCCGAACCCGACCATCGTCGCGGCTTCGGCATCGGCAATACCCAACATCGGCCCGGGCAAGGCGCGCAGTGCAGGGCCGTTGACGTACAACCCCCAGGCACAGGTGCCGAGCCGGACATCGACTCCGGCGGCGAAAGCGGTTTCGAGCGCCGGATTGCTGGCGAACACCTGTTCCAGCATCCGTGCGGGCTGTTGCACCGCCGCCGTCATGCGACCGCCGTAGAAATGGGGGACGTCACTGCCGATCAGCGCGCCCGGCACCGGATTTTCGTCGATCAGCAATACCGACGCGCCGTCCTCTGCCGCGGCAATCGCCGCCGCCGTGCCCGCCGATCCTGCGCCGACGACGACCACATCGAAGCGCGCATCGGGCGCGGGCAGCTTGCCGTCGATCGCGTGGACATCGCGCACGGTCATATCGCGTCGAGCGCCTGGCTGAGATCGGCCAGCAAATCCTCGACATGCTCGATCCCGACCGACAGCCGCAGCGTGGCATCGGTAATCCCGCCCGCTGCGCGTTCTTCGGGCGTCAGCGCATAATGCGTCGTGGTCGCCGGATGCGTGATGAGCGTTTCCGATCCGCCAAGGCTCACCGCAAAACGCAGCAGCGTCAGCCGGTCGAGAAAGCGGAACGCCTCCGCCTCGCCGCCGACCACCGCGAAGGAAAAGGTCGATCCCGCCGCCTTGCATTGGCGATCATAGACCGCGCGCGCCGCACTGCCTTCGGGCAGGAAGCCGAGATAGAGGATGCTCGCCACCTTGGGATGATCGCGCAGCATTTCGGCGATGCGGCGCGCATTGTCCATTGCGCGCTCGACCCGCACATGCACCGTTTCCATCGATCGCAGCAGCAGCCAGCTCGTATAGGGGTCGAGATGGCTGCCAAGCGTGGTGCGCAACAGCCGGAGCGGCGCGATCAGCGCCGCGCTGCCGCTAACGCCGCCCGCCAGCAAATCGCTGTGGCCGCCACAATATTTGGTCAGGCTGGTCATGCACAGATCGACCCCGAGTGCGATCGGGCGCTGCATCAGTGGCCCCAGCAACGTGTTGTCGACCACCACCAGCGGGCGCAGCCCGGTGCGCGCGCCAACCGCGTCGGCAATGTCCACGACTAAGGCGATGTCGACGATCGCGGCGGTCGGGTTGGCCGGGGTCTCGATCACGATCAGCTTGAGCGGCCCGTGCGAGAGTGCTTCCTCGACCGCCGCCTCGATGCTGGCGCGGTCGCACCCGTCGGTAAATTCGGCATGGCTGACGTCGAAGGCCGGCATCAGGCCGGTATAGAGCCCGTTGGTGCCGCCATAGATCGGGCGGCTGAACACCACGCTGTCGCCGGGGCGCAAATGCGCAAGCGCGATCGCCGAATGCGTCGCCATGCCGCTGTTGAACACGGCGGCGGCCTCGGCCCCGTCGAGCGCGGCCAGTCGCGCCTCGACCATGTCGAGCCCGGGGTGGCTGAGCCGGGCATAGATATGGCCGGGACGCCCGACTTCGGGGCCGGTGCCCTCGAAATACGCCTCGTGAATGTCCTTCGCTTGCCGCGCCGAGGCATAAGCGAAGGTCGAGGTCATGTAGATTGGCGGCTTGGCGGCATTGGCGGCGCTCGCCGGATCATAGCCTGCGCGCACGGCGAGCGTTTCGGGACGCCAGACGGGGGGTGTATCGTCGCTCATCGCGCTGCGCGATCAAGATAGGCATTGGCCTTGGCGCAATACCAGTCGACGAAGCGCAGCGTCAGCGATTCGGCATCGGGGCTGTACGGCCCTGGCGTATAGCCCGGCGAATTGACGCCAAGCTGGTTGTTTTCGGCCAGTTCCTTGTCCTGCAAATTGGTGCGCGTCCACAAATCGGTGAGCGATGCGATGTCATAATCCACGCCCTCCACCGCATCTTCATGCACCAGCCATTTGGAGACGACATGCGTTTCGGTCGGCGACACCGGATACGCGCTGAAGGCGAAGGTATATTCGCTGGTCGAATGGCAGAAATTGTTGGGCTCGATCGCCCAGCGCAACGATCCGGTATCGCCGCCGCCGATGTCGCACATCAGCTTCTTGACGGTGAATTGCCCGTCGGTGCTCATCGCCACCGTGCCGTCATTCAGCGGAAAGCGCACCGCTTGCCACCAATCCTCGCCGACCGGCCCCATCGGCATCGCCAGATCGGCCATGCGCCGCTCGAAGCGGGTGGCTGTGTCATCGGCGAAATCGAAATAGGCCGAGGCGTTGATCGGGAAGGAGCGCGAGAGTTCGGGGTGGCCGCTCGCGCAATGATAGCATTCGCGGCCATTTTCCATGACCAGCTTCCAATTGGCATATTCGACCAGCGTGGCTTGGTGGGCGAGCTTGGCATGGCCGAGGTTGTGCGGCGCGAGTAGCGGCGTCAGGTCGCGGCGCATGGTGGCGATGTCGGGCGGCGTTTCGGCGAGGCAGATGAACACGGCACCGGCAACCCGTTCGAGATGAATCGGCTTCAGGCTGTGTTCGCCCTTGTCGAAGATTTCGGGCATCCGCCCGGCCGCGAGCAGCCGCCCGTCCAGGCCATAGGTCCAGCTATGATAAGGGCACACCAAGCGCGCGACATGGCCTTCGCCGGGCTTGCACAGGATCGACCCGCGATGGCGGCAGCTATTGTGGAAGGCGCGCAGGTCGCCGTCGCGACCGTGGACCACCAGCACCGGCCACGACCCGATCATGAAGGACAGATAGTCGCCCGGCTGGCGCAGTTCGGCTTCGAACCCGACGAACAGCCAGGACTGGCCGAAGATGGCCGCCAGATCGAATTCGAACGCTTCCTGACCGGTGTAGAGCGCCTGGGGCAGGGAATGGCCGACCGGGCGCGCCTGCAGGAGCGTCGAAATAGTCCCGAGGTTCAACCGAAATCCTCCCACCTGCCCATCATAGAAGAGTGACATGGCGAGGAGGCGATGCTGAAATCGCATTTGCGCATGGCGATATGCCAAAAACTGCGCGGGCCCTCCGCCGCCGCGCCGCACCGTTGCGCCGCCCGAAAAAACACGCTTGGTATCGAAAAACGGCATAACCGAGCCTAAGGCTCGTCAGGTGTCACCAGCCAGCAGGGGGATTTCCATCGCACGCACCACTCCCGTCAATCGGCGCTGGTTGCCGCTCAACGCCTTGCGCGCGTTCGATGCGGTCGGCCAGCGGCTGAGCTTCACCGCCGGCGCGCAGGCGCTCAACGTCTCGCAAAGCGCGGTGAGCCGCCATGTCATCAGCCTGGAGGAATTGCTCGGGCACAAATTGTTCGATCGTTCGGGCCAGGCGCTGGTGCTGACGGAAGCGGGCAAGGTGCTGCTGCCCGAAGTCGGCAAGGCGTTTGACCGGCTGGAGCAGACGATGAACGCGATCTGCGCCAACCCCGCCGCCAGCCGCCCGATCCGCATCCACATTCCGCCGACGCTGTTGCAACAGGTGGTGATGCCGATGATCCAGGCCTTCCACGCCGAACATCCTGACGTCCGTATCGACATTTCCAGCTCGCACGCAGTCGGCTTGCCGAGCACCGAGACCGATATGGCGATCGTGTTCGACCGCCCCAATATCGATGATCGCGTGACCGATCTGTTGTGGATGGTGCGGGTCGCGCCGGTCTGCGCCCCACAAACCGCCGAGCGGCACAAGGGTAAGACGCTGGAGCAGTTCCTGGCCGATGCGCCGTTGCTGCACGTCAAGCTGGAGGGGCAGCCACGCGGCCTGTTGTGGAGCGCTTATGCCAATCAATGCCGCATTGCGCTCGATTCCGACCGTGGCCTTGCCTTCGACGCCAATGCGCTGGCGGTCAGCTATGCGATGCAGTCGGATGGCGTGGCGCTCGCCGATATCGACATGTTCGCGCCCGAAATTGCGGCGGGCCAACTCGTCATTCCCTATGACGCGGTGATCAACGACGGGTTCGGTTACTATCTGAAGCTGCGCGCCGATGATTTGGCGGACCCGACAATCAGCATGGTGCGTAGCTGGCTGATCGCGCATTTCGCCGCGCGCGGGCATGCCGCACACGAGGCTGGCTTGAGCTAACCATTTGAAATCACGGTTACTCTGACCGGATTGCCGCCGACCCTACGCGCGACCGCAAAAAAAGTTCCATGACGTCGAATATCCTGTCCGGTTTTCGCGCGTCGGTATCGTTTTGTTAACGAGGAGATCTCGTTTGCCGATGCCGACCGCGAAACACTTTACGGGAGTCGACACCCGTTTTGCGCGGCCGGGCGGTTGGCGCAGCCTGTCGGGGGGCATCTGCGCAATGGCGAACCGAGCGCGCGCCGTCCCGGCGATCGCCGCTCTCTCCTCGACATATTGATCACGCGGACCAGCGCAGGAACGACACATGTTACTCGAATCGCAGGACTATCAAGGCTGGAATTCGCCGTGGGAGCCCAACGCGACCAGCGTCGGTCGTGGCCCTTGCGCGTGGACCGTGCTGATTCCCTTTTTCAACGAGCGGAATTTCCTGGACGGGACCCTGGCCAGCCTTGCCGCGCAGGATGTGCCGTTCGAGCTGATCCTGATCGATAATGGCTCAACCGATGGCAGCGGAGATGTTGCGGCGGCGATTTGCCAGCGGCTTGGTCTTTCGTACACGCTGCGGGTCGATCGCCGTCCGGGCAAGGTGAACGCGCTGCAAAGCGGCATCGAGTGCACGAAGACGCCGTTCGTCGCGACGTGCGATGCCGATACGCTGTACCCGACCGACTATTTGCGCAAGGCGCAGCATCTGCTCGAAACGTCCGGTGCCGTGGCGGGCGGTGCCTATTTCGTCACGCCGACCGCGACCGCAGAGGATCACGCTCAGGCGGCCCAACGCATGGCGCGTGCGGCCAAGCTGCTGCCCGCGCAATGTCATACCGGCGGGGCGGGGCAAGTGTTCCGCACCGACGCACTGCGCCGCGCGGGGCAATTTGATGCCAGTCGCTGGGGCTATGTGCTCGAGGATCACGAGATCATGCATCGCATGGCGAAGCTTGGTCGGCTGGCTTATGGCGGTGCTCTGTGGTGCGCGCCTTCACCACGCGAACGCGACCGGGAATCGATCCGCTGGACGTTGCTGGAACGCGTTCTGTATCATGTGACGCCGAAGCCGGCCCGAGACTGGTTCTTCTATGACTTTCTCGGTCGTCGGCTTGCCGCGCGCAAATTGACGAGCGACCGGATCCGCGAACGTCAGTTTTACGCGCAGACGGATTTTGCCAACCGTTCCGCCACACCCGCCTGATCGTCGGTAAATCCATGTGCGCGCTTGCGAAGTGACGCGCGGCGCGCTCTAGACGGCAGAATGCCGTGGCTGCTTCTTCATCGATGACCGAGGCTGGTCTCAAGGCGGTGTTCCTGGCGGAACGACCGATGTTGTTGCGCTTGCTCGCGGCACGTCTCGGCAATCCCGCCGATGCAGAGGATGCGCTGCAGGACATTTGGCTCAAGCTCGACCAGCACGGCGTACCGCCAGTGGCCCAGCCGGCCGCCTATCTGTATCGCATGGCCACAAACCTGGCGGCGGATCGGCGGATCGCGGCGGCACGCGCGGGCGCGCGCGACACCGCATGGCTGGAGGTGCAGCCTGCGGCAGAGGAGCATCCCTCGATCGAGCACACTTTGCTGGCGCGCGAGCGGCTTGCGCGACTCGAAGCCGCGCTCGCCGCAATGCCCGAGCGGATGAGCCAGGCTTTGCGCCTCTATCGCGTCGAAAACTTGCCCCAAAAACAGATCGCCGAGCGGCTTGGCATGACGGTAAGCGGTGTCGAAAAGCTGTTGAGACGGGCTGTTAAAGAAATTCACGCATATAAACTGGCGGGCGAGGCGGAATCGGGCGATGTGTATCGTCTATCCGATGAAGGGGACTCTCATCGTGGCCGTTGAAGACGCGACTATCGTCGACCGCGCCATCGACTGGCATTTGCGCCAGGGCGATATGGGCGAGGCTGACTGGCGCGCTTTCGTCGCCTGGTTGGAGGAAGACCCCGCGCACGCGCAGGCCTTTGACACGGTCGCGCTCGACATGGCGCTGTTGTCCGAACGCGCCGATCTTTTCCCCGCGCAACCGATGGTGGTGGCACCGGTCGTAGCGCCGACACCGACTCGACGCCTTTGGGCGTGGGTTGGCGGGGGCGCAGCGGTTGCAGCTGCGGCCAGTGTTACGCTGATGGTGACACCGATCGGTTCAGGCAGTGCGAGCGCCGCCTATGCTGTCGAAACCAAGCCAGGTCAGCGGCGGGACGTCGCGCTGAGCGACGGCACGCGGATTGAGCTGAACGGCGCGAGCCGGTTGGTGCTGGACCGCAACAATCCGAGAATTGCGACGCTCCAGGCGGGCGAGGCGACTTTCCATGTCCGCCATGATCCGCGCGATCCGTTTACGGTGCGATCCGGCACGATGACGGTCCAGGATCTTGGCACCGTCTTCAATGTCGAACGCGATGGCGCGCGGTTTGATGTACAGGTGGCTGAAGGGTCGGTTTTGTTTCAGCCGCGCCAGCAAGCAGTGACGCTGCGCTCGGGCGCTGCGGTCTCCGCGCGGGAGGATCTTGGCAGCGTGACGGTGTTGAAGATCGACGCCGCCAAGGTCGGCAGCTGGCGAAATGGGGTGGTTGCCTTTGGCGGGGAACCGTTCGGGCGTGTCATCACTTCGGTCAGACGGATCGACGGAGTCATCCTTTCGATTGAGCCGAGCTTGTCGCAGCAGCCCTTTACCGGCATGGTCCGCTTCACGGGTGAAGCGGCGCGGGATGTTCCGCACATTGCCGCGCTGGTTGGGGCTGAGTGGCATCACGATGGCGAGCGATGGACCATCTCGCCGAAATAACCGTAATGTGCTGTGTCTAAGCAGAAAACGAACAGGGCTGGGGCCGCGCATCGCTGCCTTGCTGGTTGTGGTGGCAATGCCTGTTGCGGCGCTTGCCGATTCGCCGCGTATTGCGGTTCCGGCTGAACCCCTCGACCAGGCGCTGACGGCGCTGGCGCGCCAAATCGGTTTTGACATTATCAGCACCGAACCCGGCCTGGCCCATGTTCGGACCAAGGGGGTCACCGGCCAGATGCCGCCGCGCGAGGCGCTGCGGCGGCTGCTGGAGGGGACGGGCTACCGCGCGGTCGCAGTTGACGATCGCAGCTATCGGATCGTGCGGGCCCCGCGGCTTGTCGTTCATCCGCGCCTTTTGGCGCGCAGGACGGCGGAACCCGCATCGGGCGATGACATCATCGTGACCGCGGGTAAGCAGAAATCCAGCTTGCTGCGGTTCCCCGGCAGTGTGCTGATGGTCGGCGGCTTTTCGCCAGGCGCATTGGCGGGACGGTCCATCGATATGGACGAGGTCGCGCGGGGCACCCCGGTGTTGCAAAACACCGAGTTGGGCGTCGGCCGAAACAAGATTTTTATTCGCGGCGTTGCCGACAGCAGCTTCAACGGTGCCACGCAATCGACCGCCAGCATTTATTTCGACGAGGTGCCGCTGGGATATTCGGGCCCGGAGCCAAGCCTCAACCTGTACGACATGAAGGGCGTGGAGGTGCTGGAGGGGCCACAGGGCACCTTATACGGATCGGGGGCGATCGGCGGGATCATACGGCTGACCCCCAATCCGGTTGATTTGCGCAGGGCTTCGGCGTCGCTGAGCAGCGGCGTGACCGCAACCCAAGGCGGTGCAGGCGGTTTCGATGTGGCCGGAATGGCCAATTTGCCGCTGGTCGAGGAGCGGGTGGGCCTGCGCGTCGTTGGCTATCGCGATCGCGACGGCGGTTTTATCACCGATCGCACAAGAAAACTCTCGAATATCAACCGCACCGATACGGTTGGCGGGCGTGCGACGCTTGCGATCGATCCGGGGGACGGATGGGGCGTCGAACTTGGCGGACTGGCCCAGCGAATTGAGGCTGCCGATGCGCAATATGCCGAGCAAACCGTCGGCCCACTCGCGCGGCGCTCCCTGGCGCAGCCTTATAGTAGCGAGATCAAACTGCTGCGGGGCGTCCTGCGCAAACATTGGGACAGCGGGCTCGATCTGATTTCGGCGACCGGTTATGTCGAATTGCAGACGTCGGACACCTTCGATGCGACTCGCGCGATCGGCAGTAAGGGGCCGACGATCTATACCAACGATCAGTCGAATGCCTTGTTCGTGCAGGAGGCGCGCCTGTCGCGCGCGGTGCCGGATCATATCGGCTGGTTGGTTGGCCTCGCGTTTTTGCATGATCGCGATATTCAGGCGCGCGCGCTCGGCCCGCCGGACCAGCCGCTTGATATCATCGGTGTCACCAATATGACGGACAGCCTCTCGGCCTTTGGCGAGGCGAGCTGGCCGGTGTCCTCGCGCCTCACGCTCACGGCGGGAACGCGTTTTACCACCGCTCGCACCGACGGTGAGCCGTCGGTGCGCCCGCGCAACAACAGTTTCATCAAAGGGCGCGCGACGCGACGCGTCGATCCGACCCTCGGGCTGTCCTGGCTGATCGACAAGCGCACGGCGGTGTTTGCGCGGGTGCAGTCGGGGTATCGCACCGGGGGGCTCGCGGTGGCGACGGGGGTCGGGCGGGTTCTTGATTTCCGTTCCGACTCGATTCTGGTCGGCGAGGTCGGCATCCGCAAGCAACGCACGGGTCCGACGGGCCTGGAACTGACCACCGCCGTGTCCTATGCGCGGTGGCGCAACATTCAGGCCGATCTCTACAACACCCGAGGCCAGCCCTATACGGCCAATATCGGCGATGCCGACATTGTCGGGCTGGAGGCTTCGGGAGATTGGGCGATCGTGCGCGGGCTGCACGCCAATTTCGCCTTTCTCTACACCTATAACGTCGTCGACGGCCCGCTCGCGCAATTGTCGGTCCGCGCCAATCGGCGATTGCCGGAGACCCCCGCTTTTGCTGGCAATGCGGGGCTAAGCTACCACTGGATGCGCGGTCGCGAATCGAGCTTCAGCGCGGGGGTGTCGGGTCGCTATGTCGGGCGGTCTTTGCTCGGCACCGGGGACTTTCTGGACGTTAGCCAAGGCAAATATAGCGTGCTGGATGCGCAAATCGGCTGGCACTGGCGCAATCTCGATGTGTCGCTGAGCGGCGACAATCTTGCCAATGCGACGGCCAATCGCTTTGCGCTTGGCAACCCGACCATTCTCGCCACGCGGCAGCAAACGACGCCGCTGCGCCCGCGCAATGTTCGCTTGGGGGTATCGATCGCCTGGTAACCTAATGGGCCGTTCGCAATCGTCGCAGACCTTATTGCGGCCGCGTGGAGACGGGGATGTTGCCGGGGTGGTAGCGTTGCTCGATGTGGTTCGCCAAGTCGGCCGGGTAGAAATAGACCGGGCGCAGAGCGCCTGCCGCATAGCGCGCGGCTTGATCGTTGAAATGCGGCGAGGCGGGATCGCCGCTCTCCCCGCCCGCGGTCACCGCCCAGGCGCGCAGCTTCGGACCGAATTCAACCACCGCGACAAAGCTGTTGCCGCTCGATCCATAGAGTTTCCGGGTATTGGGATAGGGCTTGGTGCCGAAGGACGCGAGGCTGCCCCATTGCGCGGACGCGAACGGCACGGGAATGCTGGGCTTGGCATCATCAAAGTGCGGGGCAACGGCATCGTCGAGCCGCTGGAAACGGTTGATCTTGCCCCAGCCGACGCGCCAGTCGCCAAAGTCGCGCTGCAGCTGGTCCACCGCCTCGCCAAGTGCGGCGAGCTTGCGATCCGCGGACACCTGCGTGGCGATCGCGGCGGGCACGTTGATCTGCTCGGACTGGATGAAGCTGCCCACGTCGCGCCACATCCGGCCACCCCACAGCACGCCGAGCGTCGTCGCCACCGAATCCGCGCTCCAGCGGTAATCCCACGCCTTTAGCGTCGCGATCGGCTCGGCGAGTTTGGCGCGACGCGGGTCGGTGCTGGGCAGTGCGTCATAGGCCTTTACCAGCGGCGGGATCAGCTGGGCAAAGGCGGGGAGATAGCTGTCATAGGCGGCGGCGATCAGCCGCTGCGGCGTAAAATCGCGATGGCCGGTCAGCAGCAGATCGGCATGGACGCCGCGCTGGTTCGGGCCGAATTGGTCCATATAACGCGGATAATCCTTCGCTTTGGGGCTGTCCGGCCCAGCGGCGCTCCACGGCCAGTCATTGGTGTTGCGCACCCAGCCGGTGCCGGGATTGATTACATTGGGAAGCGAGGCGACCGTGTGCAGGCCTTTCCAGTCGGTCGCCGGGTCGGCCCCGTCGACCGCCTTGGTATAGTCGAAGCGGTCGTCGCGCACGGGCACGAATTGCGGGTGGAGATAGGCGATTTCGCCCTTGGCATCGGCGAACAGCGTGTCGTTCGACGAATTGGCCTGGCGCTCGGCAACCTTCCTATAGCTGGCGAGATCGTGCGCCTTGGTGCGCAGCCAGCTTTGTTCGAGTGCGGCGACCGGCTTCCACATCAACGCCTCGGCAATCCATTTGCCCCCGCGTTCGGCGACGATCGGGCCGTGGTGTGAGGCGTACGTGGTGAAGCTGCGCGATGCGAGCGTCCCGTCGGGCAAGCGATAGGCAAGGGTGATCGGATTGGTGCGATAAGGGCGGACGTCCTTGCCATAGACGTAGAACCGCCCGTACCGGGTCAGTGCGGTTTGTTCGGCAAATTCATCGACATTATCGACGCCGGATGAGGTGTGCATCCACCCGGCTTGCTCGTTAAAGCCCTGATAGATAAAGAACTGCCCCCAGGTGGAGGCACCATAAGCGTTCAGCCCCTCACCGCTGGTCATTTGCAATTCGGACCGGAAATAGAAGCTGGTGTGCGGATTGATCAGCAGCAGCGCGTGGCCGTCCACGGTGTTTTTGGGAGCGATGGCGATGCCGTTCGATCCGCGCGGCTCACGCGGCACCGGGTCGGCATCTTCCGCCGCCACGGCGATCTTCTGTCCGCCATAGAAAGCGGCGAGTTCCGCCAGCGAAATGCGTTCGATATCGCCGCCGATGCTGCCTTCGGTGAAGGACAGCGCCATCCACGGTTCGAAGTGCGTCAGCACCTTGGGATGCACTTGCGGATGCGTCGCCAGATAATAGTTCAGCCCATCGGCCCAGGCGGTCATCAGCCGTTGCAACCAGTCTGGGCTGGCGCGGTATTGCGCCTGTAGATCGACCGGATCGACATAGAGCCGCTGGCGCAAATCGGCCCAGATCGCGCCTTCGCCTTCCGCCTCGGCGGTGCGGCCAAGCGCGGTCAGGTAATTGGCTTCGATCCGGCTGAAATCGTCCTCCGCTTGCGCATAGGTCGCGCCGAACACGGCATCGGCGTCGCTTTGGCCGACGACATGGGCGATGCCCCATGTGTCTCGGGTGATCGTGACGCGCGCGGCTTGCTCCTGCCAATGCGCCTGGTCGCTCGGCGCAGGTGCCGCAGCGGTGACCAGGAAAGCGGTGGCTGCCAGCAGCGCGCGGGCGGATCGGACGGTGCTCATGCGGGTGAGGCTATCGGGCATTATCCGCGACGACAATCACCGTCTGGCGCGCGATGCTGCAAATCTGTGGTCCAATCTCGCGCCCGGCTCGGCACGCGGCCCGCGCCGCTGAGGACAGACCCCTTTGGCCTGGCGCTCGCGCGGGAGGTGCTTGTAATAATAGTGACCTTTATCAGGCATATAGCCAAATCAATTCGGTATTTTACGGATGCTCTATTGCATTGGCGCACCGTCATTCTCATTTCTACACACAATTACGAGCAGGCCTGCCGGAGAAGCGGGCTGCGTGGCGGGGGTGCATTCAGACCATGATGCTCGTAGGGATCAAAGCGCCGATGACCGTAATGCCTGGCCGTATGGGCTTGATCCCGTTAGCGACCGCGATTGTGGCTCTCGCCGCCTGTTCGTCAAAGGCCCCGCCGCCGCCACCGACGCCGCAGGTCAGCGTAGCGTTGCCGCTGCAACGCGATGTCGTCGACTGGGATGAATATGTCGGTCGGTTCGAGGCGATTCAGGACGTTCAGCTGCTCCCACGCGTGTCCGGCACCATCGACCGCATCTTTTTTGCCAACGGTCAGCGCGTGCGGGCTGGTGAGGCGCTGTTCACGATCGACCCACGCCCTTATGCCGCAGCACTGGCGCAAGCGCGCGCGCAGGTTGCCAAGGCGCAGGCCGCGCTGACCAACGCGCAATCCGAATTGGCACGCGCGGATAAGCTGCTGGCCGCCGAAGCGATCAGCAAGGAAGAATATGAGACCAAGCTGGCTGCGGTGCGCACCGCGCAGGCCGATTTGGGTGCTGGCCGCGCCAATGTGACGACGGCTGAGCTCAATCTTGGGTTCACCACGGTTCGTTCGCCGATCACCGGGGTCGTTTCGGATCGCCGCGTGAGCAAGGGCAATTACGCGACGGCAGCGACGACGGTGCTGACGCGCGTGGTGTCGACCGATCCGATCTGGTTCTCGTTCGAAGGCGCGGAGAGCTTTTACCTGAAGTATCTGCGCCAGGCCAAAACGGGCGAGCGTGGTTCCTCCCGCAATACCCCCAACCCGGTCGAGGTCCAGCTCGGCGACGAGAAGGGGTATCGCTGGCATGGGCGCATGGAATTCGTCGACAATGCGGTCGATCCCAATTCGGGCACGATCCGCGCGCATGCCGTCATCGCCAATCCCGATGGTTTCTTGACGCCGGGGCTGTTCGGCCGGGCGCGGTTGCTCGGCTCGGGCCATTATCATGCGATGCTGGTGCCCGATGAGGCGATTCTCACCGACCAGACCCGCAAGCTGGTTTATGTCGTCGGACAGGATGGCAAGGTTGTCGCGCGTCCGGTTGAAACCGGCCCGCAAGTGGAAGGGTTGCGCGTCGTCAAATCCGGCCTCGCACCAACCGAGCATGTCGTGATCGACGGCATTACGACGTTGCAACCCGGCATGGCGGTGAAGCAGAATTTGGTGAAGATGCGGCCAAAGGCGGCCGATACAGCGCCGCAATCAACCCAGGAAACAGCCCCGCCCGCTTCTGACGCAACCGCCAATTAAGGCCCCGCGCTCGTGAAATTTCCCCATTTCTTCATAGATCGACCGATCTTCGCGGCGGTGCTGTCGATCCTGATCGTCGTGTTCGGCGTGGTCGTGTATCCGTCGCTGCCGGTCGCGCAATATCCCCAGATCGCGCCCCCAACCGTGGTGGTGAGCGCGACCTTCCCCGGCGCGAATGCGGAGACGCTTGCCGAAACCGTCGCCGCGCCGCTCGAGGAATCGATCAACGGTGTCGAGAACATGATCTACATGTCCTCCTCGGCCACCGGGGACGGGTCGCTGGCGATCACGGTGACGTTCAAGCAAGGCACCAATGTCGATCAGGCGCAGGTGCTGGTGCAGAACCGCGTTTCCACAGCGGAACCGCGCCTGCCCAACGAAGTCCGCCAGATCGGTGTGACGGTGCGCAAGAATTCGCCCGACATCCTGTTGGTGGTCGCGCTGACATCACCCGACGGGTCGTTGAACGAATCCTACGTGTCGAATTATGCGACCACGCAAATCATCGACCGGATTTCGCGTATTCCCGGCGTTGGTGGCGTGCGCAGCTTCGGCGGGCGCGATTACAATATGCGGCTGTGGATCGATCCCGATCGCGCCGCTGCGCGCAATCTGACGGTCGATGAAATCGTCGCGGCGGTCAGCGCTCAGAACGTGCAGGTTGCGGCCGGTGCAGTGGGCGCACCGCCGTTCAACCAGGGTGGCACCGCCTTCCAGCTTGGCATCCAGGCGACGGGGCGACTGACCACGCCCGATCAGTTCGGCGAAATCATCATCAAGCGCGACACGCAGGGGCGGCTGACGCGGCTGCGCGATGTCGCGCGGATCGAGCTGGGCGCGCAGGACTACACGATCAACGCCGCGCTTAACGGCAAGCACATGACCGCGCTCGGCATCACGCAATTGCCCGGATCGAATGCGCTGAGCACGGCCGAAGCGGTGAAGGCCGAGGTCGCCCGTGCCGCGAAGAGCTTCCCGCCCGGCCTGAGCTATTCGATCCCGTATAATCCCACGGAATATATCCAGGCGTCGATCGAGGCGGTCGAACATACGCTGGTCGAGGCGCTGGTGCTGGTGGCGTTGGTGGTTTTGCTGTTCCTGCAAAGCTGGCGCGCGGCGATCATCCCGATCGTCGCGATCCCGGTGTCGCTGATCGGCAGCCTGGCCGTGCTGGGCGGTTTCGGGTTCAGCCTCAACAACCTGTCGCTGTTCGGGATGGTGCTGGCGATCGGCATCGTGGTCGATGACGCGATCGTGGTGGTCGAGAATATCGAACGCTTGATGGAGGAGGAGGGGCTGTCGCCCCGCGAAGCGGCGCATAAGACGATGGATGAGGTGTCGGGCGCGTTGATCGCGATCGCGCTGGTGCTGTGCGGCGTGTTCATTCCGACCAGCTTCATTCCCGGCATTTCCGGCCAATTCTATCAGCAGTTCGCCCTGACGATCGTGTCGGCGACGGCAATCTCGGCGTTCGTGTCGTTGACCTTGTCGCCAGCGCTGGCGGCGATGGTGCTCAAGCCCAAGCATGATGGGGAACCGAAGCCTGGGTGGCGTGGGCTGGGCACCCGCTTTGCGCGCGGCTTCAACCGAGGCTTTGACTGGCTCGGTCGCACCTTCGGCAAGTTCACCGCGCGCGCGGTTCGCAGCCTCGCGATCATCGGAATTGCCTATATCATCCTGATCGGCCTTGCCGGGTGGCGCTTCACCGCAACTGCGACCGGGTTCATCCCGGCGCAGGATCAGGGCTATCTGATCGTCGCGGCGCAATTGCCTCCGGGCTCTTCGCTGCAAAGAACGACCGAATTGATTCAGCGTGCGAGCGAAATCGCGCACAAGAATCCGGCGACGCGCGACACCGTTGCCTTTTCCGGCCTCGACGGGGCGACGTTCTCGACCGCCTCGAATGGCGGCGCGATGTTTATCACGCTCAAGCCCCGCGCCGATCGCGCCGATGCAAACGTCATCGCCAACCAGATGCGGCAAGCCTTCGCCCCGCTTTCGGGCGGGTTGCTGCTGGTGATTCCGCCGCCCCCAGTGGCCGGCATCGGCACCGGTGGCGGTTGGAAGATGCTGATCGAGGATCGCTCCAACCTCGGCTATAAGGCGCTGGAAGGGGCCGCCTTTGGCATGATGATGAAGGCCAATCAGACGCCGGGCATTACCTCTGCCTTCACCACCTTCAACACCCGCACGCCGCGTCTGTTCGCCGATATCGACCGGGAGCGCGCCGAGCAGATGGGCGTGCCGGTGTCGAACGTCTTTTCGACGCTTGGGACGTATCTCGGCTCTGCCTATATCAACGACTTCAACTATCTTGGCCGCACTTACCGCGTGACCGCGCAGGCGGATGCACCGTATCGCGACCAAGTGTCTGACGTCGGGCATTTGCGGACGCGATCGGCGGCGGGCAATATGGTGCCGCTGGATGCGGTGATGACACTACGCAACGATAGCGGGCCGTACCGCGTCGTGCGCTACAATCTCTATCCGGCGGCCGAGCTGCAGGGCGATACCGTGCCCGGCTATTCCTCCGGGCAAAGCCTGCTGACCATGGCGCGGTTGGCCGACCAGATCCTGCCCAAGGGCATGAGCTATGAATGGACCGAAATCGCCTTCCAGCAAACGCAGGCGGGCAATACCGGCTCGCTGGTGTTCGGCTTGGCGGTGCTGTTTGTGTTCCTGCTGCTCGCGGCCAATTATGAGAGCCTGGTGCTGCCTTTCGCCGTGATCCTGATCGTGCCGATGTGCTTGCTCGCGGCGATTGTCGGGGTGAACATCATGGGGATGGACAACAACATCCTGACGCAGATCGGTCTGGTCGTGCTGATTGGTCTGGCGGCAAAGAACGCCATTCTGATCGTCGAGTTTGCCCGCGCCAACGAAGACCAGGGGATGGAATTGCATGCAGCGGCCGAACACGCCGCCGAGCAGCGCCTCCGCCCGATCGTGATGACCTCGATCGCGTTCATCCTCGGCGTATTGCCGCTGGTGATCAGCTCGGGGCCTGGGTCGGAAATGCGCAAGGCTTTGGGCGTGGCGGTGTTCTTCGGGATGATCGGCGTGACGACCTTTGGCCTGCTGTTCACCCCGAGCTTCTACGTTATCAGCCGCAAGGGTGGGGACTGGATTGCCAGCAAGCTCCGTCGCAAGCCGCGCGCGGTGGCGACGGTCGACCATATCGAGGGTAATCCGGCATGACCCGCATGGTGCGTATCCTCGGCCTGACGCTGCCGGCGCTGGCCTTGTCGGCCTGCGTCGTCGGCCCCCATTACAGCCCTCCCACCACGCCTGTACCGGCCAAGGGCGGCGGCTTTGTGGAAACAAGCCACAGCGCCGCGATTGCGGCAACGCCACTGCCCGACCATTGGTGGCGGCTCTATGATGATCCGGCGGTCGACCGGCTGGTCACCGAGGCGCTGGCGCACAATACCGACATCCGCGTGGCTGCCGCCAATCTTGAGCGCGCGCGCGCGGTCTTGTCCGAACAGACGGGCGCGCGGCTACCGACGACCAGCCCGAGCGCGCAATATAGCCGCCAACAGGCCAATAGCGCGAGCGCGGCGGCCTTTGGCGGCGCTGCCGCCGCGCCGCAGACCTTTCGCTTCGACAGCTTCAAGCTGGGTTTCGATGCGTCCTATGAGGTCGACCTCTTTGGCGGTGTGACGCGCGCGATCGAAGCGGCGCGCGGCGATGCGCAGGCGGCGCAGGCGCAGCTAGACGCCGCGCGCGTGTCGGTCGCCGCCGAAACCGCACGGGCCTATGCCAGCGCGTGCAGCAATGCTGCGCAACGCGCGGTCGCGATCGAGACGGTGGCGTTGCAACAGCGCACGCTGGGGCTGACCAACACGCTGTTCACCGCAGGGCGCGGCACCCGGCGCGATGTGGAACGCGCCGATGTTCTGCTCGCGCAGACGCAGGCGAGCATTCCGGGATTTGAGGCCGAACGGCGCGCGTCGCTTTATGCGCTCGCGGTGTTGACCGGTCTGCCGCCCGAGCAAATCGATGCCGCTGCCGATGCGTGCAAGGCTCCCCCGACGATGCATACCGTGGTGCCGGTCGGCGACGGTGCGGCGTTGATTGCGCGGCGCCCCGATGTGCGCGCGGCCGAGCGTACGCTCGCGGCGGATACGGCGCGGGTCGGGGTTGCGGTGGCCGATCTCTATCCCAAAATCTCGTTGCTCGGCAGCATTGGCCTCAACGCCACGCGCGGCAGCCAGTTGTTCAAGAGCAGCGCGGCCAATTATTCGTTCGGGCCGCTCATTTCGTGGAGCTTCCCCAACCAGACCGTCGCGCGCGCACGCATCCGAGAGGCGCGCGCTGGGGCCGATGCCAGTCTTGCGACATTCGATGGCAAGGTGCTCGGCGCGCTGAGCGAAGTGGAGCAAGCGCTCGCGCGCTATGCCGGGGCGCTGGAGCGCAACGCCGCGCTGCGCCGCGCCGAAGCGGCAAGCACGTCGGCGGCCAAGCTGTCGCAAGTCCGGTTTACCTATGGAGCAGACAGTTTTCTGCTGCTGATCGAGGCCGAGCGGGACCGTGCCGATGCGCGCGCCGCTTTGGCGCAATCGGATGCGGCGGTGGCCGATGCACAGATCAGCCTGTTCAAGGCGCTGGGCGGTGGCTGGGAGGACGCGCCCGCGCCGACGCGGCGCGAGGCCCCAGCCCCATAATGCACACCATTCGCAGCGCCTTGTTCATGCCGGCGTCGAACGCCCGCGCGATCGAAAAGGCGCGGGGCCTGGCATGCGATGCGGTGATCCTCGATCTGGAGGATGCCGTCGCGCCCGAGGCCAAGGCGAGCGCCCGCGCCCAGGCGTTGCAAGCGGCGGCGGACGGTGGGTTTGGCGGGCGGACGCTGGCGCTGCGAGTCAACGCGCTCGACAGCGAATGGGGCATCGCCGATTGCGAGGCGGCGCGGGACGCGGGCTTTGACGCGATCGTCCTGCCCAAGGTTTCCAATCCAGATGACCTGTCGGCGGCGCGCGCATTACTGGGGGATGTTCCGCTGTGGGCGATGATCGAGACGTGCGCGGCGATGCTCGCTTTGCCGACGATCGCCGCGACGCGCGGGTTGGAGTGCCTGATAGCGGGCACCAATGATCTGGCGAAGGACATGCGCTGCACGCCCGGCGCGGACCGCTTGCCACTGCTGCCGCACCTCACCGCGATCGTCACGGCGGCGCGCGCGCATGGGCTGATTGCGCTGGACGGGGTGTCGAACGTGCTGGCCGAGACGCCCGAACTGGCGGCGGAATGCGCGCAGGGTGCCGCCTTCGGTTTCGACGGCAAGACGCTGATCCACCCGGCGCAAATCGCGCTCGCCAACCGCGCCTTTGCGCCGTCCGCCGAGCGCGTCGCGTGGGCGAAAGCGGTGATCGCAGCCTTTGCGCAGCCCGAAAACGCCGACAAAGGCGCGATCCGCGTCAACGGCGCAATGGTCGAACGGCTGCACCTGAGCGAAGCCGAGCGGATCGTAACGCTCGCGCGCTGAGCGGCCCCGGCGTAGCCGCCTTTTTCCCTTCTTCGTGGCTTTGTGCCTTTGTGTGAAAAAATGCTCGCACGAAGACACAAAGCCACGAAGATCGAAGCGTTATTTGCCCAGCACGCGCCCTGCCACGGCATCGAGCATTGCCAGCACCGCAGGATCCCGCGACGCGGGGGCGGTGATCAGCGCGTGGTCGAGCACGGTGTCGAGCGGGGAGGGAGCGCGCTCGCTCGGCAAGGCGGCGACCAGCTGCGCCAGCGCCTTGCGCGCGATTTCGCCGTTCGCGCCCATTTGCTTGATGACTTCGGCCACCTCGACAAAGGCTGCTTCCTCACGCCAGCAATCATAGTCGGTGACCATGCCGATCAGCGCATACGGCATCTCCGCCTCGCGGGCGAGCTTGGCCTCGGGCATCGCGGTCATGCCGATCACGTCGGCGCCCCATTGGCGGTAGAGCAGGCTTTCCGCGCGGCTGGAGAATTGCGGGCCTTCCATCGCCAGATAGGTCGCACCCTTGGTCACCGCGCCGCCCGCTGCCGCAACCGCCTCGGCCGCATAACCCGACAGGCGCGGGCAGACCGGCTCGGCCATCGACACATGCGCGACCATGCCGGTGCCGAAGAAGCTCGATGTGCGCGCGACGGTGCGATCGATGAATTGGTCCACCACCACGAAATGCCCCGGCGGCAGTTCCTCGCGCAGCGAGCCGATCGACGAAATGGCGATGATGTCGGTGCAGCCGCTACGCTTCAGCGCATCGATATTGGCGCGGAAGTTGAGCTCGGACGGGCTGATGCGGTGCCCGCGGCCATGGCGCGGCAGGAAGACGAGGTCGACATCGCCGATCGACCCGAACAGCAATTCGTCCGACGGCTGCCCCCATGGCGTATCGACGCGGTGCCAGCGCGGATTGTGCAAGGCATCGATCGCGTACAGGCCCGATCCGCCGATCACGCCCAGTTTCCACTTTCCGCTCATGCGGCATTCCCTTCCTGTGATTCCAACCGTGTGAGCCACGCCTGCGCCTGTTTGGGTTCCCCGACGGCGTGTGCGGGCACGGGGCCGCGCGATGCAACAAAATCCGCATGGAGTGCAAAGGGCGGCATCGACAATTGTTCGCGCACGTGATCGGCAGCCTCGCCCAATTCGGTCAACTCCAGCACAACGGGGGCAAATTTGGCAGCGTGCGCGCGGTCCTTGTTATGGCCGAACAAGCCCCATTGGCCCGCCGCCGTGCGCCGCAGCGCGGCGACGAGCAGCGCGCGATACTCGGTTTCGATTTCAGCGCGACGGTCGTCGAGCCGGGCGAGGCGGTCTGCTTTTGCCATGGCTCAGACGACCGTCATGTCGCTTTGATAATGATGCCAGGCGAAGATCGCGGCGGCCCCGCGATGCGGACGCCACGCCTCGGCCAGGTCGCGCACCAGCTTCTCGCCCGGGCGTGCCTCGTGGCCGAGAATGCGGCCGATCTCGATCTGCACCGCCAGATCGCCCGCTGGCCAGATGTCGGTGCGGCCCTCGGCGAACAGCAGATAGATTTCGGCCGACCAGCGCCCGATGCCGTTGACCGCGACCAGCTTGGCGATCGCCTCTTCGTCATCGGCGGGCAGATGGTGCAGATCGAGTTCGCCGCTCGCCACCAGGGCGGCGAGACTGCGCGCATAGCCGGCTTTCTGGCGCGACAGGCCCGCCTCGCGCAGCGTCTCGTCGGTCGCGCTGGTGATATTGGCCGGGTCGTCGAGCGACCCGACCAAGCCTTCCAGCTTGTTCCACACACTTTGCGCGGCCTTGGTGCTGACCTGTTGCCCGATGATCGTGCGCAGCAGCGTGGCATAGCCGCGCTCGCGCAGACGCGGTTCGGGATAGCCGACCCGGGCGAGTGCTGCCGCAAAGGCGGGTTCGCGTTCCGCCAGCGCGTCAAGCGCGGTTTTCAACTGATCGGCGCTGAGGCCCATGCGGTGATACCTTGATCGGGGCCGCATCTGGCGGCATGGCGGTGGAGACAGTCGCTATCGCAAAGGATCGTTCATGCCCAAGCTTATCGTCGTGACCCGCGAAGGGGAAGAACGGGAAATCGAAGGCGATGCCGGTCTTTCGGTGATGGAAGTGATCCGCGACGCCGGGATCGATGAAATTCTGGCGCTGTGCGGCGGCTGCTGTTCGTGCGCGACCTGCCACGTTCATGTCGACCCGGAATTTGCGGCCAAACTGCCCAAGATGAGCGAAGACGAGAACGATCTGCTCGATTCCTCGGCCGACCGCGACGCGACCTCGCGCCTGTCGTGCCAGATCGAACTGACCGATGCGCTGGACGGGCTGAAGGTCCGCATCGCCGCCGAGGATTGAGGCGACAAGCGGGCGGCGCTGCCGCCGCCCGCGCCGCTATTTGAAGCGCAACACCGCCGTCGGCGCATCCTTGGTGGTTGGCGTCGCCTTCCACGTCACGGTCTTGCGCGTCCCCGTCGTCACCGCGCCATCTTCCTGGTTCTGGCTGACGATCTCGGCATCGGTGTCGAGCGTAAAGGTGCCGTCGAGCTGGCTCGTCGGGCCCTTATCGGTCATGCCGCCTGCCAGCCCCTTGCTGGCATCGCTTTGATTGGCATAGCCCGGTGCCTTGATCCGCACCGTATTGTTCGTCCGCACTTCCAGCGCGATGAATGGGAACAGCACTTCGGCGTCGAGATTGTACGGCCACAGAAAACCGCGATCGAGCGTGCCGGAAATGGCATAGTCGATGCTGAACTTGCCATCGCCGAGATAGGTCACCTTGCGATAGCCAATTTCCTTGGCGAGCGTCGCGGCGATCGCGCGGTTCTTGGCGTCGGTTGCGGCTTTGCCGTCGGGCTCGGCGGGCTTGGTGTCCTTCGGGACGGGTTTGCGCTTGGCGATTTTCTGGAGCGTGGGTTCTTCATCGTCGCTGGCGGCGGGGTCGGTATCCTTGGCATCGCCGTCGCCGCCATCCTTCATGCCCTTGGCAAACTCGCCGCCCAGATCGACCGCGATCACCTCCCCGACATAGGTGAAGGTGAAGTGGCGGTCGGCGTCGATCCGTAAGGTCGACACGAAGGTGCCGGGGGTCAGCACGCAGCTTGCCAGCGCGAACGGCAACAGCAGCACGCCGAGCAGCTTTGGTGTCAGCCGCCGCGCAAGACGTGCCACCATGTCGAACCTCCCGTTCAGCGTGATGCCACCGCGTACAGCGCGATGGCCGCTGCGTTCGACACGTTCAGGCTCTCGACCTTATGCGAGATCGGCAAACGCGCAAGCTCGTCGCAATGCGATGCCGTGTTCTGCCGCATCCCTTCGCCCTCTGCTCCCAGCACCAGCGCGACGCGCTGCGTGCCCATCGCCTGGGTCAAGGTCTGCGTGGCCTCGCCGGTCAGCCCGACGCGCCAGAAACCGGCTTCGGCGATCTCCTCGAGCGCACGCGCGAGGTTGACGACGCGCACCCACGGCACGATTTCGAGCGCACCCGAGGCTGCCCGCGCGATCGTGCCCGATTCGGGCGGCGCGTGCCGATCGGGCGTGACGATGCCAAGCGCATCGAAGGCGGCGGCCGAGCGCATGATCGCGCCGACATTGTGCGGATCGGTCACCTGGTCGAGCACCAGCAACGGACGCTGATCGCCTTCGCCCTGCTGCAGCAAATCGCCAAGCCAGATATCTTCCAGCGGATCGACTTCGGCGACCAGCCCCTGATGCGGGGCGTCGCCCGGCACCAGCCGCGCGAGATCGGTGACATCGGCATAGACGATCGGGATCACCGGCGGGATGTCGAGGCTGGCGGCGGCCTCGCGCGTCACCCAGAGCTTGCGCACCACGCGTTCGGGGTTGGCGAGCGCTGCGGTGACGGCATGGCGTCCCCAGAAGCGCGGGCGACCGGCGGGGGCCTGTGACGGGCGATGTCCACGGCGCGCCATCAGTTGGTCTCCACGATCGAAAGGCGGGTCAGCACAGGGGTAGGGAAAAGCGATACGGACACGGGTTTATTCATCCTCGTCGGAATAAGCGAAAGGCTCGGTCACCGCCGGTTTGGTCGGCAAAGGCGGGCGGGGCAGGGCCTTTTCGGCATTGGCGGCATTGACCAGGAACGACGCAAGAATGGTCGCGGCCTGGCGCATATCATTGCCCTTCAAATGGTCGAAGGTGTCGATGCTGGAATGGTGGACGCGGCTGTCATAGTCGAGCGGATCCTGGATGAACTGGAAGCCGGGCGCGCCGACCGCCTGCATGAAGACATGGTCGGTGCCGCCCGTGGTGCGAATCACCACGTCCTTCGCCCCCATCGGCCCGAACGGCGCGAGCCATTCGCGGAAGATCGGCACCACCGCCGGATTGTTCTCGGCATAGATACCGCGCACCTTGCCCGAACCATTGTCGAGGTTGAAATAGGCGGCGAGATCGCCCCAGCCGGGCTTGGGCGTGATCGGCCAGCGGTTCGACCAGCCCATGTACAGCGCAAGCCCGGTCTGCTTCGGGTCGCTCGGGTTTCCGCGCGTGGCGAGGTGGCTTTCTACATAGGATAGCGAGCCGAGCAGCCCCTGCTCCTCGCCCGCCCACAAGGCGAAGCGAATCGTGCGCTTGGGGCGGATGCCGGTCTTGGCGATGATCCGCGCGGCTTCCATCACCATCGCGGAGCCAGCGCCATTGTCGGCCGCGCCATCTCCCGCAACCCACGAATCGAGATGCCCGCCCGCCATCACATAGCCGACCTTGGGGTCCGTTCCGGGGATTTCGGCGATGATGTTGTAGGCGCGCGTGTCGCTATCGTCGAAGCGCACGTCGCTGTTGATCTCGACCGTCGGCGCGGGGCCGATCTTGGCGAGGCGGGCAAGGCGGCGATAATCCTCGGCGGCGATCTGTACGGCGGGCAGCGCGGGCGTATCACCGACGCCGAAGGTATAACCCTCGCCGCTGACCAGTTTGCCGTCGCGATAGGCCATGGTCGCCATCGCGACCGCGCCCTCGCTCTTGAGGAAGGCATCGAGCTTCTTGGCGAAATCGAGCCGCTTCAGGCGGCGGTCGGCGGCTTCGGGATTATAGGTGGGCTGCTGATATTGATCGAGCTTGCCCAGTTCCTCGCCGGTATAGCGCTGGAAGGGAGCCTCGCCCGGTTCGGAGCCAGTGTTGGGCAGCGTGACCATGACGATCTTGCCCGACAGCTTCCCGCGCCATTTGTCGAAATCGCGCACGCGCGCAATCGGCGCGACGATCACGGGTGCCGAAATCGGCCCGTTGGTGGCGGGCGTCCAGGCGATGGGGATCGCGGTGAGCTGGATCGGGCGCGGGGTCAGCATCTTCACGCTGGAGGCGACGATGTACCAGCCACGACCGAAATCGAAGCCTTCCTTATGGACGTTCTTCAGCCCCCATTCGGTGAACTTCGCCTGAGTCCAGGCCTCCGCCGTGCGCATTGCGGGCGAATTGGTCATGCGCGGGCCGATCACGTCGGCGAGATGTTCGGCGGTCAGCATCACTTCGCTATGGGCGATGCCCTCGTCGATGATTCGCGTGGTTTGCGTGCGATCGACCGACTGGCCAAGCGCAGGCGCGGTCGCGAGCGCCGCGCAGGTGGCGAGAAGCAAGACACGACGCATGATGAGACCCCCAACGAAAAATAGCTGTATCCGCGTGGGTATGCGCGGCGCGGCGCGGGCGCAAGGTCGGTCTTGGCACCGATGTCGTGACCTTAGCCGTTGACAGGGGCGCATGTCGTCGGCATTGGCACGCCTCGCTTTTTTGAAGCGACCATCCTTTCCCAAAGGATGCGCGCCTGGGGACAGGTGGCCGAGTGGTTAAAGGCAGCAGACTGTAAATCTGCCCGTGCAAGCGTACGCTGGTTCGAATCCAGCCCTGTCCACCAACCTTCTTGTCAGAAGGAAGCAAGCGATGAACCCGGTTTACACCGCGCTCGGCACCACCATTTTCGAAGCGATGTCGGCGCGCGCGCGGGCGACGGGGGCGATCAACCTTGGCCAGGGCTTTCCCGACGGGCGCGGCCCCGAGGACGTGCTCGCCGAAGCGGCGCGCGCGCTGATCGAGGAGTCGAATCAATATCCGCCGATGGCGGGCACGCCTGCGCTGCGCCAGGCGGTGGCCGACCATTACCGCGTGCATCAGGGCCTCGATCTCGATGCGAGCGAGGTGATCGTCACCTCGGGCGCGACCGAGGCGCTGGCGGCGGCGATCTTCGCGTTGGTTTCGCCCGGTGACGAAGTGGTGATGTTCCAGCCGCTCTACGACGCCTATCTGCCGCTGGTGCAGCGCGCCGGGGGCGTGGCGAAGCTGGTGCGGCTCGAACCGCCCGAGTGGCGCATCACTGCCGATGCGCTGGCGGCGGTGGCGAGCGATCGCACGCGGCTGGTGCTGCTCAACTCACCGCTCAACCCCACGGGAACGATGATCGGGCCGGACGAGCTGGCGCTGCTTGCCGATTTCTGCGTTGCGCACGATGCGATCGCGATTTGCGACGAGGTGTGGGAGCATGTCGTGTTCGATGGCCGCCAGCACCGCTCGCTAATGGCGCAGCCGGGGATGCGCGATCGCACGGTCAAGATCGGCTCGGCCGGCAAGATCTTTTCGCTGACCGGGTGGAAGGTCGGCTGGCTGTGCGCGGCACCTGCGATTTCCTCCGTGCTGGCCAAGGCGCACCAGTTCCTGACCTTCACCACGCCCCCCAATTTGCAGGCGGCGGCGGCCTTTGGGCTGGGCAAGGACATCGCTTATTTCGAAGAGATGCGCGCGGGCTATCAGCGCTCGCGTGATCGCCTGGCGGCGGGGTTGACGGGGCTCGGCTATACGGTGCTGCCGAGTGCGGCGACCTATTTCCTCAATATCGACCTGGCAGCCTCCGGCGTCGATATGGACGACGTCGCGTTCGCGCGCTGGCTGCTGGAGGAGGCGGGCGTCGCGACGATTCCCGTGTCCGCTTTCTATGCCGAGAACGCCGTTCGCAGCGTCGTGCGGCTGTGCTTCGCCAAGCAGGATGCGACGCTGGATGCGGCGCTGGAGCGGATGACGCGACGGCCGTGAAGCGCGCGCGTCAAATCGTGTCCAGCAGCCCGCGCTCGGTCAGATAGCCGGTCACCAGCCGCGCTGGCGTCACGTCGAAGGCGGGGTTGGCGGCGTTCGAGGCGGTCACGCGAATGCGCCCGCCTTCGCCGGCGACATGGGTCACCTCGTCGGCCGAACGCTCCTCGATCGGGATGTCGGCGCCGGTCGCGGTGCTCGCATCGAAGGTGGTGTAGGGCAAAGCGACATAAAAGGGCACGCCAGTGTCCTTGGCGGCAAGCGCCTTCAGATAGGTGCCGATCTTGTTGCAGACATCGCCATTGGCGGTGACGCGGTCGGTGCCGACGATCACGGCGTCGACCTGGCCGGTCATCATCAAATGGCCACCGGCATTGTCGGCGATGACGGTGTGGGGCACGCCATGCCCGGCCAGTTCGAAGGCGGTGAGCAACGCGCCCTGGTTGCGCGGGCGCGTCTCGTCGACCCAGACATGGACCGGGATCCCCGCATCATGCGCGAGATAGATCGGCGCGGTGGCGGTGCCGTAATCGACCGTTGCCAGCCACCCGGCATTGCAATGCGTCAGGATGTTGAGCGGACGATCGGGGCTTTTCGCATGGAGCGCGCGAAACAGCTCAAGGCCATGCGCGCCGATCGCTTGATTGAGCGCCACGTCTTCATCGCAAATCGCATCGGCGCGCGCGAAGGCAGCTTGCGCGCGCTCGGCGGCGGGGAGGGGGCGGACGGCCTCCACGATCGTGTCGAGCGCCCATTTCAAATTGACCGCGGTCGGACGCGATTCGAGCAACAGCGCATAAGCCGCATCAAGCGCCGCGTCCGATCCGTCCTCGGCCAGCGCCATCGCCAGACCATAAGCGGCGGTCGCGCCGATCAGCGGCGCGCCGCGCGTCCACATTTCGCGGATCGCCTGTTCGGCCGCGCGGGCAGAGCGGAGTTCGACCCATTTCACCCTCCAGGGGAGTTCGCGCTGGTCGAGGATGCACGCGCCTGCGCCATCGGCGGTGCGGGTGATCGAGCGCTGATGAATGCCTTCCAGGATCACGATCTCACGCCTCTATCGGTGAATTGGCAAGGTCATTGAAGCTTGCGATATCGCCCGCGCCCCCGGCGCGGTCGATCAAGCGCGCCGCCATCCCCGCGCCGTGCGCGGCGGCGATTTCCTCGGGTGTGTCGGACAGGAACAGCACATCGGCGGGCGCGATCCCGATCGCTTCGGCAATCTTGGCATAGGAGGCCGCCTCGCGCTTCGGCCCGGTTGTCGTGTCGAAATAGCCCGAGAAGAGCGGGGTCAAATCCCCGGCGTCACTATGCCCGAACAGCAATTTCTGCGCAGGGACCGAGCCCGAGGAAAAGACGTACAGTGCGATTCCCGCCGCGTGCCAGCGCTGCAACCCGGCCACCGCATCGGGGTAGATGTGCCCGCGAAAGGCACCGCTGGCATAGCCATCGGCCCAGATCATCCCTTGCAGCGCCTTGAGCGGAGTCGCCTTGCGGTCCTCGTCGATCCAGCGCAGCAGCGTGGCTACGGGGTCGCCCGGCTCGGTCACGGCGACTTCGGCAAGGATCGGTGCGGTTTCCGCCGGATGCGCGGCGACATAGTCGGCCAGGTGCGCGCGGGCATAGGGAAACAGCACCTCGGCGACGAAGGCGATGCTCGACGTGGTGCCCTCGATATCGGTGAGGATCGCCTTCACGCGGTTGCGGGCTCCAGGCGTGGGAAGCGATCGGCGATATCGCTGCCGGTAAACTGCGCGATCCACCCGTCGGGATTGAGGAACAGACGGATCGCGGTAAAGCGCGGTGCCGCCCCCATGTCGAACCAGTGGCGCATTCCGGCTGGCACCGAGATCAAATCGCCTGCGCCGCACAGCATGGCGAACACGCGCGAATCGTGGTGGAGCGTGAACAGCCCTTCGCCGTCGAGGAAGAAGCGGACTTCATCCTCGGCATGGGTGTGTTCGGACAGAAATTTTTCGCGCAGCGTGGCGCGATCGGGATGGTCGGGCGTGATCCGCGCGACATCGATCGACTGATAGCCGCCCTCTGCGGTCAGCCGCGCCACTTCGTCGGCATAGACGGTTAGCGGGTCGCTGTCCGCCGTGACTGGCTTAAGCGGCCAGCGTTCGAACCGGACCCCAGCCTCACCCAGCGCAGTCGCGATTTCAGCAGCGTCTGCGGTGTCGAGCAGCGGCGTCGCAGCATCCTCCTCGGCAAAGACCTGCAAACGGCTCATCGAAAGCTCCTTTCGGCCAGTTCGGCGGCGATCATCCATTCGACGGCTTCGATCACGCGCTCGGCCTCGGCCATGTCCTGGCCCCAGCCATACAAACCGTGGCTGCGGATGAGATAGGCCGGGATGGCACCTGGCACCAGCAGGTGCGGGGTGATCGCCGCGTCGAGTTCGGCCATGTCCTGGCTGTTGGGCACAATCGGCAGCACCACCGACGTCTCATGCGTCGCGATACCGGGCAGGGCTTTGAGCATTTCGTGGCCGGTGAAGGTGTAGCCCGCGCCCGGCGTCGCGCGGCTTAGGCCAACGGCTGTGGCGGAATGGCTGTGCAGCACTGCGCCGCACGCGGGAAACAGGCGGTAGAGCGCCAGATGCAACGCGGTTTCGGCCGAGGGTTTCTTGCCATCGAGCGACACACCCTCGGCATTGACGCGCATCACGTCATCGCGCGTCAACCGCCCCTTGTGGCGACCGGATACGGTGACGGCGATGCTGCCATCATCAAGCCGCGCCGAATAATTGCCGGATGTGGCGGGTGCCCAGCCCTTGCCATCGAGCCACCGCCCGACCGCGACGATCGCGTCCTGCGCTTGCGAAAAGGAAAGCGTGCTCATGCGCTTACCGGGATGCGGGCTGGAGCGGGTAACGGGAATCGAACCCGTGTATTCAGCTTGGAAGGCTGCTGTACTACCATTGTACTATACCCGCTCGCCGGCTGCGCGCGCTCGTGCGGCGATGCGCCCGGTTAGCGTGGCCGACGCGCCGACGCAAGATGCGGGTGCGCGAGGCGTCGCGCGCCTTCATCCATCGCTAACCATTTTCGCGCTACCAAGCGATCGATGTTTCATGACACCGCCCTCGCGCGCGCTGCCAAGGCAGCCGATCCCCGCCCGGCCTCCGCGGTCAGCACTGGCTGTGGCCTAGCGGGTCTCGGCGGTCTGTTCATATGGGTGGCGATCGCACGCTATTTTGGCATGGACGGGCCGTATGCCGCGCTGGTCAACATCGCGGCGTGCGCGCTACCGATGGTGCTGTGGGCGGTGCTGGTCGACAAGGTTCACCGGCGGGCCTCGACCGGGATCGACTGGAGCGCCGCGAAGCCGTGGCGCGAAACGCTCGATGTATCGTTGACCAAATTGGCGGGGCTGTGGGCGACCTGGGCCGGCATCGCCCTGATCTATGGCACCGGGCGCTTCTATTGGAGCAACCAATGGGGCGGCTTTCCCTTTGCGATGCAATGCTTCGGCGTTGCTGCACCGCTGCTCTTCGTCTGTTCGATCCCCTATGTGCTGTGGATCGATCGGCGGCTGGTCGCGCCCAAGGATGGCGCATGGGCGCTGGGCGCGTGGCTGATGGGGCTCGACGAGCCGATCGACCACGAAGCGCTATATAACCATTTGCGCAGTTGGGGCGTGAAGGCGTTCTTCCTGGCGTTCATGCTGGCGGTGGTGCCGCCGGGCTTTGCCGGGTTCATCCATGGCAATGTCGCGGAGGTGCTGCACAACCCGGTCGCGCTGGCCAATTGGCTGATCGGCTTCATGTTCGTGATTGACTGCGCCTTTGCCACCGCCGGGTACATCCTCACCTTTCGGCCGCTCGATTCGCACATTCGCAGCGCCAACCCGTTTGCCGCGGCGTGGATGGCGGCGTTGATCTGTTACCCGCCTTTCACGCTGATGGCCGAAAACGGGCCGCTCGATTATCATCCTGGCACCTATGGCTCGGATGGCTGGTCGGTCTGGTTTGCCGGGCATCCGGTGCTGCTGGCCGCGATCGGCGCGGTGCTGGTCGGTCTAACCGCAATCTACGCCTGGGCGACGGTTGCCTTTGGGTTCCGGTTTTCCAACCTGACGCATCGCGGCATTTTGACGCACGGGCCGTATGCCTTTTCGCGCCACCCGGCCTATCTGTCGAAGAACCTGTTCTGGTGGATTTCAACCGTGCCGGTGCTGACGACGGGGTCGTGGCTGGATGCGGTGCGCGCCACGATCCTGATGGGGGTGGTCAGCGGCGTTTATTACTGGCGCGCCAAGACCGAGGAGCGGCATCTCGGCCTGGACCCGGCCTATCGCGACTATTCGGAATGGATGGCGCGCAACGGGCTGGTGCCGCGCTTCTTTGGGTGGGTCGCGGGCAAGCGCGCGGTGCGGGCCTAGCCGCGCGGTGTCGGGGCATCCGAAGATGCCCCGAGGGTCCGCTCTCCGCAGATTGTCAGCGCGAAGACAGCTGCACCGGGCGCGCGGCGGCGCGGGCAAGCACGCGGTCGGCAATCTGATGCGACCAGATCGCGTCGCCCGTCGGCGTCTCCAGCATTTCATTGTCAAGCGCGCGGGCGCGACGGAAGGCGGTCAGTGCCTCGGCCGTGCGCCCGCTTCGCAAATACGCAGCGGCCAGTTCGATATGGCGTCCGCCATCATCCGGGTTGAGCCGAACCCGCGTTTCCAGCGTCGTAATGGCGTCCGCATTCTGCGCGGCCGCACTGGCTGACGGCGTTGCTGCCATGGGGTTCGCCACTGCCGGTGCCGACAGCGGCGCCAGGACAAGCAAGCTCAAAGCGATCATTTTGGTCATGGGGTTCATCCTCTCACCGAGTCATTCGGTTACAGAATGATGACACTTATGAGGCAGTTTTGTGAAGTGGTATTTTTGGATGAGAAAAAGGCACGAGTTTTCCCGCCGGAAAACCGGGCTAAGGCATTCAAAAATGATAAAAATTCCGGGGCGTCAGCTCGCCCGCAAAATGTCCTTGCCGGTCGTCGGATCAGCGAGCGTGACATTTTCGGCCGCCTGGACGCGCCAATCGCCATCGCGGCGCGTAGCGATCGCGAGGATCAGCGTGTCGGCAACATGGGGGCCGGCGGGATGCGCGGCACCCGCGGTGAGCCGAGTCCAGAAATGCAGAATTGCCGCGTCCTCGCCGACCCAGTCGATATCGGCCGGATCAACCCGTAACACCGAGTCGCTGTAGATCGTCTCATGGATGAAGCGATGCCCGGCGACGATTTGGTCGATCCCGCGCCAATACATGGCGAAACGGTTCACAAAGGTGGCATCCGGATGGAAGAGCGCGCCAAACGCGACCATGTCATGCGCGTTCCAGGCGGCTTCAAAGTGCTCGGTAATCCGTTCCGGATGATCGACCATGTTCATTTCCCCCAGTGGTTGAATGGTTGGAACCACAGAGGATCATACCACTTCGATATGACGTTCTGGCAGAAAGAATTATCGTTGCTTACGGCCATTGCGTGACGTGCCACGACCGGGGATCGGCCCTCTTTATGCGGTCGTCGGCTGGATGGTCGCATCGCGCGATTGGGACAGTTCAGCCAGTGCCGCGCGCACTTCCTCAATATGTCCGGCAAACGCCTCGGCAGGATCGATTTCGCCCGAATTGGCTTCGATCTGCGTCCGTGACAGCCGCAGCGCTGGGCGCGTAGCGATCGGCCGTAACCCGATCCCTTCGCACACCTCCTGCAATTGCGCGGCCGCCTTGCCGCCGCCATGCCCGCCATAGGACACGATCATCACCGGCTTGTCGGCCCATTCGCGATAGAGGTGGTCGATCGCGTTTTTCAGCGCGGCCGGATAACCCCAATTGTATTGCGGTGTGACGAAGACAAACGCCGCCGCGCTGGCGATCTTCCGGCTCCATTCGAGGGTTAATGCTGAGGCGTAGCTGGCGCGCTGCGGCATTTCCGCCTCATCATCCATCGGCAACGGCCAGTCGCGCAGATCGACGACTTCGTAGGCGTCATCGCTTTGCGCGCGGCCCAGCGTCGCGACCCATTGCGCAATGTGCGGGGAGATCCGGCGCGGTCTTACACTGCCGGCGATGACGAGCGTGGGAGATGTGTGTATCATGCAGCCTTTATGCCACTTTGGGGGCTTGGGGTAAAGAGTGTATAATACAGGTAGTATCGATACCGTCGCTCGCGCGCTCGTTGATCTGCTGGGCTTTTTCAGCAGCCCGCAGCGCGTGGACCTGTTGCTGAAAGAGGCAGATGTGGTGCTCGACCGCGCGCTGGTGCCGCTGCTGGTGGCGATCGCCACGCGCGGCACGCTGAGCGTGGCGGCGCTGGCCGATCAGGTCGGGCGGGACTCGACGACGGTCAGCCGCCAGCTTGCCAAGCTCGCGCAACTGGGCCTGGTCGCGAAAGGTGCTGGAGAAAGCGACCGGCGAATCCGGATGGTCACGCTCTCGCCTACGGGCGAGGGTCTGGCGCGCTCGGTTGCGGCCGCGCGGCGGCGCTTGCTGGCGCGCGCGGTTGCCGCCTGGAGTGAGGATGACTTGGCCGACCTTGGCCGCTTGAACGCGAAGTTTGTGGAGTCCCTCGCCCACGCCGCGCAGGCGGGGAGCGAAGCAGAGCTCGGCTAGAACCGCAGCTCGTCATACACTTTCGACACGTCGCCATTCCAGACGCCGTGATATTTCTCCAGCAGCAGTTCGGCGGGCACCTTGCCGCTGCGGACGATCTCGCGCAGCGGATCGAGGAAGCCGGTTTCGTTGCTGCCGCTCGAATCGGTGCGGCCCCGTGCGATGAGGCCCGCGCTGGCGATGTCGATCACTTCGCCCGCAATCGCGCGCAAGGTGCGCCCGCCCGCGATTGGCGCGTCGAGGCCGAGCTTGGGCACCGCATCGCGCAGCGCCTGGCGTTCCTCGATCGTCCAGTGCTTGACCACATCCCACGCCGCATCGAGCGCGCCCTGGTCATAAAGCAGGCCGACCCACAAAGCAGGGAGCGCGCAGATCCGCCCCCATGGCCCGCCATCGGCCCCGCGCATTTCGAGAAAGGTCTTCAGCCGCACCTCGGGGAAGGCGGTGGAGAGGTGGTCGTTCCAATCGTCGAGCGTCGGCTTTTCGCCGGGCAGCACCGACAATTCGCCCTTCAGGAAATCGCGGAAGGACAGGCCTGCGGCGTCGATATATTTGCCGTCGCGATAGACGAAGTACATCGGCACATCGAGCGCGTATTCGGTGTAGCGATCATAACCAAAGCCATCCTCGAACACGAACGGCAACATGCCGGTGCGCGCGGGATCGGTGTCGGACCAGATATGGCTGCGGTACGACAGCATGCCGTTGGGCTTGCCCTCGGTGAAGGGCGAATTGGCGAACAGGGCGGTCGCCAGCGGTTGCAGCGCGAGGCCGACGCGGAACTTCTGCACCATATCGGCTTCGGAACTGTAATCGAGATTCACCTGGATCGTGCAGGTGCGCAGCATCATGTCGAGGCCCATGCTGCCGACGCGCGGCATGTGGCGCAGCATGATCGCATAGCGGCCCTTGGGCATGATCGGCAGCTCGGCGCGGGTCTTGTCGGGCCACATGCCGAGGCCGAGGAAACCGATGCCGAATTTGTCGCCGATCGTCTTGATCTGCTGCAGATGCCGGCCGGTCTCGGCGCAGGTCTGGTGCAAATTTTCGAGCGGCGCGCCCGACAGCTCGAACTGTCCGGCGGGTTCGAGGCTGATCGACCCGTCGACACCGTTGAGCGCGATGACGTTGTCGCCCTCCAGCACCGGTTCCCAGCCGAATTCGGTGAGCGCATCGAGCAGATCGCGAATGCCGCCCTTTTCGGTGTAGCTTGGCGCATGATGATCGCTGTCGGCATAGACGAACTTTTCATGTTCGGTGCCGATCCGCCAGCGCTCGGCGGGCTTTTCGCCGCGCGCGAAACTCGCGACGAGCTGGTCGCGCGACTCGATGATGGGGGATGTTTTCTTGCTGTCGGGGCGCGTCGTCATGATCGCGCCTTAGCGCCGCCCGAAGCCGCCCGCCAGCGCGTTTCGTTTAGCTACCGATGCGCCTCACCAATCGCCGCGCGCGGCCATCCACAGCGCGACTGCTGCCGCTGCCGCCGTGTCGGCTCGCAGAATGCGCGGGCCCAGGCCGATGGCGACGGCACTTGGCACGGCACGGATCGCGGCTCGCTCGTCGTCATCGAAGCCGCCTTCAGGACCGATCAGGATCGCCGCCGCACCGCTTGCCGCGCGCATGGCCGCCAAAGCCGGAGTCCCGCCGGTTTCGTCGGCGAAGAACAGCGCGCGATCCGCTGGCCAGTCGCGTAGCAGGGCGGACAGCTTTACGGGCTCGGCCAGCGCGGGCACCGCCGTGCGCCCGCATTGTTCGGCCGCCTCGATCATGTGCGCGCGCAGCCGCTCGCCATTGAGCCGGTCGACGATCGTGCGGCGCGTCAGCACGGGCACGAGCCGCGCAACGCCAAGCTCGCACGCTTTCTCGGCGACCCAGTCGATCCGGCCTTTCTTGATCGGGGCGGCGCACAGCCACAGATCGGGCACCGTCTCGGCCTCACGCAGCTTTTGGGTGACGTCGAGCACGAGGTCGCGCTTGCCGACGCTGGCGGCGACGCCGAGCCACTCGCCGGACGCGCCGTCGAACAGCTTGACCGGATCGCCCGTCTTCATCCGCATTACGCTAACCAGATAATGCGCTTGCGGGCCATCGACGCGCAGCGGGCCAAGGCCGAACGGGGTCTCGACGAATAGACGCGGGGTCGATTGCGGGGGCCAGGCGGGGGTGGCGGGCATCGCTGCGCCTTAGAGCAGGGGCGTGCGGTGTGGCAAATCGGCGGCGTTCACTTGCGTCCCTGCCACAGCGCCCGCAGCACGACGGCGAGCAGCCCCAGCCCGACCACCGCTAGCAGCGCCCATCCCGCCATCACGCCGACGCCGCGGGCCACCGCCCACAGCAACGCCTCGAAGAACCGTCCAATCGCGACGGAGAGATGAATCACGCTGCCCGCCCTTTGGAAAACCGCGCCCTTATTCGGGTCTTGGCACCGCTATCGACGCAGAGCGTGGCGAAGTCGAGGCGATGCGCGCCGGGGCTGTTGCGCGGCCGCTGGCTGGTGCATGGAGCGCCTATGACCGCTGCCGATCTTACCCCCGATACCGAACATCGTGGCCTTGTTGGACTTTTGCCCGCTGCGGTGCGCCCGTTTGCGCTGCTGGCGCGATTCGATCGACCGATCGGCTGGTGGCTGTTATTCTGGCCGGGGGCGTGGGGTGTCGCGCTGGCGGGCGGGGCGGTGTCGCGCTGGGATTTGATCCTGTGGCTGTTGCTCGGCAGCATCGCCATGCGCGGCGCGGGCTGCGTGTATAACGACATTGTCGACCGCGATCTCGACCGGAAAGTGGCGCGCACCGCTGCCCGACCTTTGGCGAGCGGTGCGGTGTCGCTGAAGGCGGCGTGGGCGTGGCTGCTGGTGCTGTGTCTGCTTGGCCTGCTCGTGCTGCTGCACCTGCATCTCTATGCCGCCGTGGTTGCGGTGCTCAGCCTGGCGCCGGTCGCGGCCTATCCGTTCATGAAGCGGATCACCTGGTGGCCGCAAATCTGGCTCGGCCTTGTCTTTTCCTGGGCGGCGCTGGTCGGGTGGAGCGATGTGATGGGCGCGCTGACCGCGCCCGGCCTGCTGCTCTATGCCGGGTCGATTTGCTGGGTGGTCGGCTATGACACGATCTATGCGTTGCAGGACCGTGAGGATGATGCGCTGATCGGGGTGCGCTCCTCGGCGCTGCGCATGGGCGCGCGGGTGCGGCTGGGGGTCGGGTTGTTCTATCTGGCGGCGCTGGTGCTGTGGGCGGGGGCGATCTGGGTGTTGCGGCCCGATTGGCTGGCGCTGGCCGCATTGCTACCGGTGGCGGGGCATTTCCTGTGGCAAGTTGCGACCTTGTCGCCCGATGATGGCGCAGGCGCGCTGCACCGCTTCCGCTCCAACCGCTTTGCCGGGCTGCTGATGTTTCTCGCCTGTGTGGTGGTGGGCACGCCCTGGCCATATTGAACGCCGGTATTGCACAGCGGCGCGGGCGGTTGCGTGGTGGTGCTGCCGCTCCTAAGTCTTCGCTCATGTTGACCCCAGACCAAGGGCGCGACCGCGCCGCCGCTATTGTCTCCCGCGCCCGCGCTGCCGGGGCCGATGCCGCCGATGCGGTGTATGCCGCCGATACCTCGCTCGACATTTCGGTGCGCTTGGGCGCGCTGGAGGATGTCGGGCGGTCGGAAAGCGCTGAGCTTGGCCTGCGCGTGTTCGTCGGCAAGCGTTCGGCGAGCGTGTCCACTTCCGATCTGTCCGACGATGCGCTCACCGCCTTGGTCGACCGCGCGATCGCGATGGCGCGCGAGGCGCCCGAAGATGCCTGGGCTGGCCTCGCCCCCGCCGAGCGGCTGATGCACGGCGACCCGCCCTTGCTCGACCTCGACGATTTGGCGAAGGGCGGCAGCGAGCCCAGCCCCGAAGCGCTGCGCGATGCGGCGCGGGCGGCGGAGGATGCCGCGCGCGCAGTGGCGGGCGTCACCAATAGCGAGGGTGGCTCTGCCAGCGCCTCGCGTTCGATCTGGGCGCTCGCGACCAGCCACGGTTTTGCCGCCGCTTATGCGGCCACTGGCTATGGCCTGTCGGCGAGCGTTCTGGCGGGCGAGGGCGGGGCGATGGTGCGCGATTATGCCTATAGCTCGGCACGCCACCGCCGCGCGCTGGAAGCGCCCGAGCTGATCGGCACGCGCGCGGGCGAGCGCGCCGTCGCCCGCGTCAATCCCGGGCGGCTCGCCAGCGGGCCGATGACGGTGGTGTTCGATCCGCGCGTCGGGTCCAGCCTGCTCGGGCACCTTATCGGCGCGATCTCGGGCCAGGCGATCACGCGCAAGACCAGCTTCCTGCTCGAGGCGCTCGGCACGCAGGTGTTCGCCAGCGGCGTGACCGTGCTCGACGATCCGCACCGCCCGCATGGCCTGCGTTCGCGCCCGTTCGATGGCGAGGGGCTGCCGGTGTCGCCGACCGCGATCATCGAGGCGGGGATGCTCGAACGCTGGCTGCTCGACAGCGCGTCTGCGCGGCAATTGGGGTTGGAGCCGACCGGCCATGCCGCGCGCGGCGTGAGCGGCGCGCCGGGGGTGTCGACCAGCAATTTGCATATGGCAGCAGGGCATGTCCCGCCGGAAACGCTGATCGCCGACATCACCGACGGCGTGTTCGTCACCGAACTGATCGGCATGGGCGTCAACGGCGTTACCGGCGATTACAGCCGCGGCGCGGCAGGCTTCCGCATCGAGCGGGGTGAGATCACCGGGCCGGTCGCCGAATTCACCATCGCGGGCAATTTAAAGGACATGTTCCTCAACCTGACGCCCGCGAACGACCTAGAATTCCGCTATGGCACCAATGTGCCGACGCTCAGGATCGAAGGGATGACGGTGGCGAGTGGCTGATTCCGGTCTTGCCGATGCAGTGACGGCGGTCGTCCAGGAGGCGGGCGCGCTGGCGCTGCGGCATTGGCGCACCGATTTTCACTGTTGGGAGAAGGGGCCGAACGACCCGGTCAGCCAAGTCGATCTGGACGTGAACATGCTGTTGCACGCGCGCCTCACGGCGTTGCTGCCCGATGCCGGATGGCTGTCGGAGGAGACCGCCGACAATGCCGATCGGCTCGCCTGCAGGCGGGTGTGGGTGGTCGATCCGATCGACGGCACGCGCGATTACATTCGCGGACGCGATGGCTGGGCGGTGTCGGTGGCGCTGGTCGAGCAGGGCCGGGTGACGATCGGCGTGTTGGATGCGCCCGCTCGCGGCGACATGTGGCGCGCCGCGCACGGGCAGAGGGCGACGCGCAACGGTGCCGCAATCCAGGTCGGCGACCGCGCAGTGTTCAGCGGATCGCGCGTGCCGAGCGACGGCCTGCCCAAGGCCGACCGCGATCTGGTCGCGGTGGCCAAGCCCAATTCGATCGCCTTGCGCATTGCAATGGTGGCAGCGGACGAGGCCGATCTCGTGGCGACGCTGCGCTGGGGCTATGAATGGGACATCGCCGCCGCCGCGCTGATCGCCGCCGAAGCGGGCGCGACCGTCACCGATGCCTTTGGCGCGCCGCTCGTCTTCAACACGCCGCGCGCGCAGGCGTTCGGCGTGTTGGCGACCACGCCCGGCATCCATGCGGCGGCGGTCGAGCGGCTGAGCGAGCGCGCGCGGGTGCTTTCCGTCTAACGCGCCGTCGCGGACGACAGAATCCGCCCTGTAAAATTCGCTCCATTCAAAATATAGCGTGCAATCATGATGACGTTGCCGATTGCTGCAAAAGTATATTTTTGTTATAGATCCGACTCGATCGACGATAACGATTGAGGAGGATTTGCCGTGAAGGATCTCCACGCAATATTCCAGCCGGGAGCTATTGAAAAGCTCAACCCTGTCGCAATCGATCGTATCATCTGTGCGCTATTTTATCCACAATATGATCCGGGCCCTAACTGTAGCTGGGAGCGCTTGTTTCAAACTGCACCGGTCGATCATTATGTTACCTTTCCTCAGGCACCATTTCACACGCGCTTCGGTCCGGTCTTTTATCGCGGTCGATTGGATGGGACGGCGCGTGTTCTGGTGATTGGACAAGATCCCTCGACGGACGAGATTTTGGCGCAACGCATCTTTGTCGGTCAGGCCGGGCAAATCGCGCAGCATTTCCTCGGCAAGCTGGGGCTCACGCGATCCTATCTGATGTTCAACAGCTTTTTGTTCGGCGTTCAAAGTACGTCGCTCTCCGGCGGGGCCGTTAGCGAGACCGAGGCGACGATCATGGCGTATCGCAACAGCCTGTTCGATCACGCCCAGGCGACCAACCCGTTGACCGCGATTATCGCCTTCGGCTCGCATGCTAATAACTGCGCGCTCAATTGGCCGGGACGGGGGAGTTTGCCGATCATCCATTTGACCCACCCAACCGCGCCGAGCGGGGTTGCGGCGAACTGGAACAGCCATCTTGCGGCGGCGCAAAATGTGATCGCGCCCGACAGCGATGGCCATGTCGATACGACGCCCTACAGCACGAGCGGGGCGATGCCGCACCTCGACATACCGCGGCGCGACCTTCCCTTCGGTTTGCCGGCCTGGCACGGCGCGGGCGGCGGCACGCAAAGCCAGCGCGGCGCGGCCCCCAATTTCGAAAGCCAGATCATCTGGAGCGCGCCTTAAGCGCAGCGCCGCTTCTCAAGGCGGCTATACCGCGCCGTCATCGCGATATTTGATCTCCAGGAAGCGCCCGCGCGTTTCGAGCGAGTCCAAATCCCCTTGGGCGATCTGTGCCGACATTTCGCCAATCTCGTCATCGATCAGCTTCAGCGCGTCTGCCAGTTGCGCGTCGGGGCTTTTGCCGTTGCGCGCGACGCCGCGCAGGGGCGGGGGGACCTTGGCATAGCCTTTGAGCAGTTCGGGCAATTGCTCGCCGATCAGCTTGCGCACTTCGGCAGCGACGGGTTCGCGTTCGTCGAGCGTGGCGAGTTGCGGCGACAGCGTTTCCAGCTTTACGCCGATGCCATCGACCAGCGTCTGCGCCGGGGCTGGCAGGAGCTTGCGCTGGGTATCGAGCCATTGCTCGGTCATCAGCGGCAGCGCTTTCAGCGGCACTTGCGTCAGTTGCTCGGCGCGCACCGCAGGCGTCAGCGTCGCGAACAGCAGGAACAGCGTGACCGCCACCAGCACCGCGCCGACCAGCAGCGCGCCGCCCATGCCGAGCGGGACGAACCAGCCGATCGCGATCGCCGCCACCACAATCGCCAGATCCGCGCCCGCCACCAGGGTGAGACGCCTGGTGATGGCGGTGCCTTGCCGCCGCCGCTTGACCAGCGCCTCGCGACCGGCGCGGGTGCGCTCGAGCAATTCGCCGGCGCGCGCGATCTGGCGATCGACATCGGTCACGGGGGTTACTCCGCTTCCAGCTTGAAGGTTGCGTCGGGGCCGGACAGACGGTTCTGCGCGGCACCCTCGGCGCGGGCGATATAGCCCTTCGACTTTTCGACTTCGTTCGAGAGCGTGCCGACCGTCGCCTTCATCGAATCGAGCGCCTTCAGCTTGAAGCTGTCGATCGCGTCCATCGTGTCATAGATGTTCTGGAAAGCGCGCTGCAGCGTTTCGACCGGGATGGTCGAGGCGGCGGCCTGTTCGTGGATGGTCGCGGTCTGCGACTTTAGCAGCTTGCCGGTCGCATCGATGATGTTGGCGGTGGTGGTGTTGAGCGCGGTGATCTGGTCGAGCACCAGTTTCTGGTTGGCGAGCGCCTGCGCCACCGTGACTGCCGTGCGCAGCGCGGAGACGGTGGTGGTGGAGGCGCGATCGACGCCCTTCACCAACTCGACATTGTTCTTCTTGACCAGATCGAGCGCGAGATAGCCCTGCACCGTCACCGCCATTTGCGTGAGCAGATCCTGCGTGCGCTGGCGGACATAGAAGAGCGCGCTTTCGCGGATCGCCTTGGCCTTGGCCGGATCGCTATGGTCGAGGTCGCCCGCTTTCTCTTCCAGCCGCGCGTCCATTTCCTTGGAGAGCACGATCATCTGTTCGAGCCGCCCCATCGCGGTCCACAGATTGGCGCGTTCGGTGTCGATCGCGGCATTGTCCATCAACAGCTCCTCCTTGCCGCGCGCAAGCGTCTTGAGGATCGCCGAGATGTGCGACTGCGAAGAGCGGTATTTGTCGAAATAGGTGTTGATGCCGCCACCAAAGACCTTGCTCAGCAAGCCGCGCCCTGAGATCAGCTTGCCGTTGACCGAAGGATCGAGCTTTTCGATCGTGCGGCGCAGTTCGGTGAGGTCCGCGCCGATCCCGGTTTCGCCGTCCATTGCCTTGACCGGACGATCGAGAAAGCGGTTCGACTGATCGGCGGCGGCGCGGATTTCTTTTTGCCCCATCGCCGAAATGGCATCGACGCGCTTGCCGAATTCGGGCGAGTTCACATCCTGCGCGACGAGATCATCGACGAAATCGGCGACTTTGGCTTGCAGTTTGGTGCGCACGCCATCTTCGACCGGGACCAGCCCCACCGCCTTTTCGGGCGCGAGCACCGCCACGGGGTCAGGCGGGGTCAGTACCAGGGGGGTCGTTTCGCTATCGGCAGCGGTCGCCATGTCGTCACTCCAGCCGGGGATGCCCTTAAATGAAACGGATCGTCGCGCGGTTCAAGTGTATCGTTTTTATAATACACTATTGTCACGGAAGCGTCACGGAAAAGACCCGAATCCGACGCTCAGGCTCGATACCGCACCGCAACAAATTTCGTAAAACAAAAGGGGTTATCGATGCGTCGTTCCTTCTCGCTCGCTTTTGCGGGCGTCCTTCTCGGTTGCTCGTCGACGGCGGCGCTCGCCCAGTCGGCCACCGCAGCAGAGACGCCCGAGGCGCAGGGCGGCGACATCATCGTCACCGCGCAGAAGCGTGAGCAGAAGCTGCAGGACGTACCGATCACGGTGTCGGCGCTGACCGGCGCACAGATGCAAACGCTGGGGGTCAACTCGCTCGCCGAAGTGGCGATGTACGTTCCCGGCCTGCGCATTCAGGAGCAAAGCGACAACAACCCCGGCTTCGTGATCCGTGGCATCACTTCGGATAGCGGCTCGGCGCAGCAGGGCGCGCGCGTTTCGCTGTACTATAACGGCGTCGACATCTCTCGCACGCGTGGCGCGTATCAGGATCTGTTCGATCTTGAGCGTATTGAAGTCGTGAAGGGGCCGCAGGCGACGCTGTTCGGCACCGCATCCGCAGTTGGCGCGGTGAACATCATCTCGGCCCGGCCCAAGGCCGGAACCTCCGCCGGAATCATCGCATCCTACGGCAATTACAATCGCGGGCAGGTGTCGGGCTTCGTCAATGTCGGCAACGACACGCTCGCGGCGCGCCTCGCCTTCGCCTACAAATATCATGATGGCTTCGTCCGCAACATCGCCGGCGATCCCAATGTGCCCAACCAGAATCAGGGCAAGACCAAGCAGGACGATCTCAACGGTCAGGATCAGCGCGGCCTGCGCGGTTCGTTGCGCTGGGCACCGACCGATGCGCTCACCGCCACGCTGGTGTTGACCTATGACGGCCAGCGCAACCCCGGCACGGCCTTCCGCTCGCGCGCGCAAGCGCCGACGGGCGGCAATGGCGGCGACTATAGCTATGCCGAACTGTCGGGCTCGCCCTATAGCGCGCAAGTGCTGGGTGGCTCCAAGCTCGGCCTGAAGCGCGACGTCTATGATGCCAACTTCACGCTGACGGCGGAACTGGCCCCCGGGGTCAGCTTCACCACCGTCAACGGCTATCGCAAGTTCAACAGCAACGAAGTGTTCGACGCCGATGGCGGCCCGGCCTGGTATCTGGAATTTGCCGAGGACGCGCGCGGCGACCAATATAGCCATGAAGGCCGCTTCAACTTCACCGGCACCACCTACCGCGCGTCGTTCGGCTGGAACGCGTTCTTCGAAAACAATCTTCAGCGCGTGCCCTTCTCCACCGAAGAAGGGACCTATCTGACCTGCGCCGGTGCCTTGCCCGCCGCGACCCGCGCTGCCTTGCTCGCGGCCGGTATCCCGAGCGGCCCGGGCTGCGTCCTGCCCAACGGCACCGTTGCCGCAGCGGGGGCGACCGCGCTGCTGACGCGCGGTGCCGCGACCGCGATTCCCTATTCCTCGGTCTTCACCAATTACGGCACCAACGACACCTATTCGGTCTTCGCCGACGGCACCTGGCTGCCGACGCCGCGGCTCGAACTGACCGCCGGTGCGCGCATTCTGATCGAGAAGCGCAAGTCGGGCTACAGCTCGGTGCAGCCCAATTCGGTGCTTGCCGGCGTGCCGTTATTGCCGACGGTCAGCACGGGCGGCGTCAAGTTCACCGCGCAGCGCAGCTTCTCGGCGATCCTGCCGCGCTTCAACGCGCTGTATCGCTTGACCGATGGCATCAACCTGTATGCCACGATCAGCAAAGGCCGCCGCTCGCCGGTGGTGCAATTGTCGGCGGCGACTTCGGGCGGCGTGGCGGTGCCCAGCCTGCAGGTCGTGCCCGATGAAGTCGTGTGGAATTATGAGGGCGGTATCAAGGCCAAGATCGGCGCGTTCAGCGGGTCGCTCGGCGTGTTCTACCAGGATTATAACGGTTTCCAGGTGACCGTCACCGACGGCGCGGGCAAGACCACCACGCAAAGCGCGGGCAAGGCGCAGAACCCCGGCGTCGAGCTGGAGGGCAATTGGCGGGTCAACTCGCTGCTGCAGCTGTTCGGCAACTTCGCCTATGTCGATGGCAAGATCGCCAACAACCCGGCTTATGGCGTCTATTCGGGCGCGCAGTTCCGCCTGCAGCCGAAATATAGCGCTTCGGGCGGCGCAACCTTGCGCGTACCGGCCCGAAACATGACCTTCTACGCCACGCCATCGGCGACCTATCAGAGCAAGGAATATTTCGAGCTGCCCAATTCCGAGCCGATCAGCCAGGGCGCTTATGCGCTGGTCAACGTCCGGGCGGGCGTCGAACTGGCGGGCGGGCGCTACCAGATCGGCGGTTTCGCGCGCAATGCGCTCGACCGCAAATATCTGATCGACGCCGGCAACACCGGTGGCGGCTTCGGTATTCCAACCTATATCCGTGGCGAACCGCGCGTTTACGGCGTGGAAGTCAGCGGCAAGTTCTGATCGCCGCGAGGCGTTCAACCCTGATCGTGAAGGGCCGGGTAGCACTGTGTGCTGCCCGGCCTTGTTGCACCGCACCGTTTCGGCTAGGGGCACGCGATCCTTTTCCCGATTTTGTAACGAGACAGACATGAGCCTCCGCAACGTGGCCATCATCGCACACGTCGATCATGGTAAGACAACTCTGGTCGATCAGCTCTTCCGCCAGTCCGGCACTTTCCGCGACAACCAGCGCGTCGAAGAGCGCGCGATGGATTCGAACGATCTCGAAAAAGAGCGTGGCATCACCATTCTCGCCAAGCCGACCTCGGTCGACTGGACCCCGCCGGGTGAATCCGAGAGCATCCGCATCAACATCGTCGACACGCCCGGCCACGCCGATTTCGGCGGTGAAGTGGAGCGCATCCTGTCGATGGTCGACGGCGTCGTCCTGCTGGTCGATTCGTCGGAAGGCGCGATGCCGCAGACCAAGTTCGTCACCGGCAAGGCGCTGGCGCTGGGCCTGAAGCCGATCGTCGTCGTCAACAAGGTCGACCGCAACGACGCGCGCATCCAGGAAGTGCTCGACGAAGTGTTCGACCTGTTCGTGTCGCTGGACGCGAATGACGAGCAGCTCGATTTCCCCGTGCTCTACGCCTCGGGCCGCAACGGCTATGCCTCGACCGATATGAACGCGCGCGAAGGCACGCTGATCCCGATGTTCGAGACGATCGTCAGCCACGTTCCCGCCCCCAAGGTGGAAGTCGCCGGCGTGCCGTTCACCTTCCTCGTCACGCTGCTCGATCGCGATCCGTTCCTGGGCCGCATTCTCACCGGCCGCGTCAATTCGGGCGTGGTCAAGCTCAACCAGCCGATCCACGCGCTCAATAACGACGGCAAGATCGTCGAGACCGGCCGTGCGTCGAAGATCATGTCGTTCCGCGGCCTCGATCGCGTACCGGTCGACGAAGCCAAGGCTGGCGACATCATCAGCCTGGCCGGCCTCTCCATCGCGACCGTCGCCGACACGATCGCCGACACCAGCGTGACCGAGCCGCTCCACGCCCAGCCGATCGATCCGCCGACGCTGTCGATGCGCTTTGCCGTCAACGATTCGCCGATGGCGGGCCGCGAGGGCACCAAGGTGACCAGCCGCATGATCCGCGAGCGCCTGTTCCGCGAAGCCGAATCGAACGTCGCCGTGAAGGTGACCGAAGCAGCCGACAAGGACAGCTTCGAAGTCGCTGGCCGCGGCGAGCTTCAGCTCGGCGTGTTGATCGAGACGATGCGCCGCGAGGGCTTCGAGCTCGGCATCAGCCGTCCGCGCGTGCTGTTCGGCGAAGACGAGCATGGCAACAAGACCGAGCCGTATGAAACCGTCATCATCGACGTTGACGACGAATATTCGGGCACGGTCGTCGAGAAGATGAACATCCGCAAGGCCGAGATGACCGACATGCGGCCATCAGTTGGCGGCAAGACGCGCATCACCTTCTCGGCCCCGTCGCGCGGGATGATCGGCTATCATGGCGAGTTCCTGTCGGACACGCGCGGCACCGGCATCATGAACCGGCTGTTCGAGAAGTACGGCCCGCACAAGGGCAATATCGAAGGCCGCAAGAATGGCGTGCTGATCTCGAACGGTGCCGGCGAAGCCAATAACTACGCTTTGGGTCCGCTCGAAGAGCGCGGCATCCTGTTCGTCGGTCATGGCGAGGCGCTCTATGAGGGCATGATCGTCGGCGAGAGCGCCAAGCCCGACGATCTCGAAGTCAACCCAATGAAGACCAAGGCGCTGACCAACTTCCGCGCGAGCGGCGGCAAGGACGACCAGGTCCGCCTGTCGCCTCCGAAGCGCGCGACGCTCGAGCAGGCGATCGCCTATATCGACGATGACGAGATGGTTGAAGTGACGCCAAAGTCGATCCGACTGCGCAAGCGCTTCCTCGATGCCAACGAGCGCAAGCGGGCGAGCCGCGCGAAGCAGTCGTAAGCGACGCGAGAGCATGATACCGAAGGGGCCGGGCGCGCAAGCGTCCGGCCTTTTTGTTGGGGGGCTTCAGGTCGGCATGAAGATGGACAAGCCTGCTCTATCCGTCCGTGCCCTTGGGATTATTCTGGGCGCGGCAGCGCTTGCCGCTTTGCCGACGGCGAGTGCGGGCGAGCCGGCCCTGGCACCCGACTTCACGCTGACGCTGCTGACGGGCGCTCAGGTGGGTTCGGCCACGCTGCGCGGCAAGGTGGTGGTGCTGAATTTCTGGGCGAGCTGGTGCGCGCCATGCAAGCGGGAACTGGCGGAGCTTGAGGCTGCCGCTTTGCGCTACGGTCCCGAGCATGTCGCGGTGTTCGCCATCAATGCGGAGCATCCCGCAGATCCGCACATGCTGGCACGACAGGCCACCGCGATGCGCATTCCCGTCGCGACGGCTGTTTCTGGCGGCTACCGACCGCGCAACAACGCGGTGCCGACGACGTTCGTCATCGACGCACAAGGCCGTTTGGTTCTGGTCAAGGGCGGCGCTTTCAAGCCGGGGGAGATTGACGCCTTGTTCGCGTCGCTACCGGGCCTTGGAAAGTGAACCCATAAAGGAAACGGCGGAGATTGGTGGGAAGAGGACCTAACCGCTCGACTGCCAAGGAAGACTTGTGAAGCCCGCTTCGGCGTGAGACGGTGACAAGATGCTCTTTCGCTCGGTCCTTTTGGTGACAATTTCCGCCTTCGCGTTGCTCTACTGGCGAATGGTCTGCGACATGACCGGTGCCAACGAGCCTTGGGACGCCGCGGACTTCTTGACCAAATGGTATCCCGTCGCCTTAGCGGCTTCCGCCGTAAGCGGTTTCTGGCTGCGGTTGTGGGGATGGTCCGCCGGTGTGATCATAATATTTGCGCAGCTTCCAGTGATGCTGCTAAATTCGGGGACCGGCCCGCTCTTGGTCGTTGGTCTGTTCTTTCTCGTCGGACTCGCCTTTCCCGCTGCTCTACTTTCGGCCGCTGCCGGTCAGATAGCCACGTTGGTCGCCCCGACCAATAAGGAAGCGTCGTAGGGTCCGCTGTTGAGCGTTAGCGACCGGACCGGCGTCGTGAGTCGATCCCCTACTCCGGCAAACGGTAGTTCACGTTGACCGTCTTCCCCACGCAACCCAGCACCTTGTTGTCGAGCGTCGGCGGCAGGTAGCGGAATTGGGCGACGGCTTTTTCGGTCGCCGAGCCGAACACGAAGGGCGGATAGGACAAAACCGTGCGGACGTTCTCGACCCGCCCGTCAGGGCCGATGTCGAAGGCCTCGCGCACATTGCCCTCGAAATGCCACCGCATCGCTTCAGTCGGAAAGGCGGAACTGGAAATGTCGGTGTTGCGCGGCACCGGGCGCACGTCGAGCAGCGAACATTGTTCGGCATCGATCCCGGCGTCCTTGATTCGCTGGTCGGCAAGGGCGGCGTTGCCCGAGCGCTTGTCGATCAGCGCCAGATGTAGAACGGCTATGCTGCGGATCGGATCGTCCCCGCCAAGCGCCGTTGTCGGTGTCGCCACTACCCTTTGCAGCGTCGTTCGCGCGGCCGGCAGGGCGTTCCCGGTTTCGAGAGCGAGAGCAATTTCGGTTTGCAGCCACGCCTGCACCCGCTCGGCACCAACCTGATGGTCGAGCGTCTGCAGCGCGGCGGTCAAATTGCGGGCATGGGCGAGCGCGTAGGCGCGCCTGGACTCCCCGTGTTGCGGGGCGGCGGCCACGAAGAGAAAAAATCCGCGCACCTCGATCGGTGCTTTCGCCGAGACCAAGGCGGCATCGAGCTTGCTCGCCGCTGCCGCGCGATCGCCATTCGCTTTCCAGAACGCCGCCAGCATGGCGGGCAATGTTCCGGCGGCAGCAGCAGTCGGGTTGAAGGCCGACTTCGACAAGCTCGGATCATAGCCGGCTTTGGTCAGCCAGGCAGCGGTCGCATCGCGGAAGGAATCGCTGAGATCAAGCAATGGGGGCTGCTTGACGCAGCGCACCTCGACGCGGATCGAGCTGCGCCAAAATGCATTGAGTTTGGCCAGAACCTCCGGCTGCCATCGCCAGCCCTTAACGGCGGTGGCGAACACGGCACCAACGGGTCCGGGGCGGCTTGCGTACACCGCATTTGCCCCGATGGCTTGCCCGTCATCCCCGATCGAAAATTCGACGACGGCAAAATCCGTGGGGCCAACCTGATCGTCGCATACGGGTAGCTTCTTTTCGGCCGCCAACAGCCAGTCAGAATCCGGGACATGCCCCGCACCGGAATAGGTCAGATATTGACGGACGTTCTCCTGATTGCCCAGCCGCGAATAGACCAACGCCGCGTTGCCACGAACGCGAACTTGCCGGAGCGTCACCTTGGTCGTCGTGCGCCCCGTAAGGTCGAGCGCCTTTTCGATATAGCCTGCCGCCGCCTTGGCCTGCCCGCGATTGAGATCCGCCAAGCTGCGCAAGCTGTAAAGATCGGCTTGATCGGTTTTCGGCAGCGTCTTCAGATAGGTTTGGTCCGCCAGAATCGCGTCGATTGCACTGGCGGTAAGATCGGGCTTTGCCGTGATGGTGGCCAGCGCCAAGCCGTAGCGCAGCGGCATCAAGGCGGCGGAGGTGGTATCGACTGCGGAGGCCAGCGCTTGCTGATATTCGGCGATCGCATGCTCGTTGTCGGGGCCACCGCGATGGATGTTTCCCAACAGAAAATACGCAAAGGACAGATCGTCGTCCTTCACCACATTTTGCGCGGCAAAGCCACGGACCGAAAGCGTCGCTTCCTGTTCGGCCGCCGCCAAATTGCGGGTTTGCTGCAGCGCATTGGCGAGGCGCGAGTGGATGACGGGGGCCGACCGCGCGGTTGGCTTGACCGCCGCCAGCGCTGCGCGGAAGCCTGTGACCGCATTGGGCCAGTCGCCTTGCTCGGAGGCGGCCTGCGCTGCGTTGAAAAGCGCTTGCGGCGTCTGCACTGCTTGCTGAGCGAGTGCGGGCGAGAGCCACACTGCGGTTACGCCGCAAAACAGAGCAGCTATTTCGTATTTCCGCATGATGCCCCCGCCAATCCGCCCGGCTACACGCTAACCGTAGCAGCACCAAATCTGTGGCAAAGCGTTTTGTTGTAAAGGCTTGCTTGCCAGCCGGTGCCATTGCCGGACGCGGTGCGGAGGGGGCAATACCGGTTTCTTGCGGCAGCATCCGTTGCGCCGGGTTCAACTACGTAACTTCCGCAGCTTTCGCTCCGTTCGCAGCCGGGCGCATAGCGCGTGCGGGGGCGCGTCGCCGTCGCGCTGCACTCGCGACGGCGGCGGTTCTCGCCGCCAAGCAACCAGCACCACAGGAGCAGTTATGTCCACCGATCCGAAATCCGTCGATCTGTCGCGCCGTCGGCTCCTGTCGCTTGCCGCGGCCGGTGGTGGGGCGTTGCTGGTGGGCGCTGTCGCCACTGCGCCGGCGGCTGCTGCGACCAAGCTGCCGCAAAAGGCCGTGCATTATCAGCCGCAGCCCAAGGGCAAGGCGCGTTGCGATACGTGCCTGCAATGGCAGGCTCCCAAGGGGTGCAAGCTGGTCGCAGGCGATATCGCGCCATCGGGCTGGTGCTCGCTTTACGCGCATAAAGCCTGACCGCGCCGACCAAGCGCGCTTGGAAAGCGCCCGTTTCGTTCATCCTGCAGCAAGAAACTGTTGCAGATATGTGACGAAACGGGTGTTCGAGACTTTATCCTTGCTGCAGTGCAACTTAGCGCGGTGACCCTTGTTGGGTCGGCTGCGGGACACCGACGCGATCGTCGGCACCCCTAACAGTCGAACAAAGGTCCTTATTATGCGTACTTTCAAACTCGCCGCCGTTGCCCTGGCGGCTTTCGTCAGCGTTCCCGCTTTCGCGCAGGACGCCGCACCGGCCGCGCCGGCAGACACCACGCCGACCGCACCCGACGGCTCGCGCGCTTTCGGCATCGAGCCTTACATTGGCGTGATGGGTGGCTGGGAACAGTTCGATAACGAGCGCAACCACGGCATTCCGCAGGCGCTGAACGCCGATGGCTCGCTGCGCCGCGGCTATCGCCTCGCGGGCGCACTGGTGCAGGGCGTGGCGGGTATCAACGTGCCTTTGGGGCCGGTGTTCGTTGGCGCGGAAGGCAATCTTGCCAAGGGCGTGTCCGGCAACATCAACTGGGAATATGGCGCGGCTGGCCGGTTCGGCGTGCGCGCTGGTGACAGCGGCATGTTCTACGGCAAGGTCGGCTATCAGTGGGTCGAGTTCGACCATTATTCGGCTCTGTCGACCGGCAATACCGGAAAGAAGCAGTATGGCGACATCACCTACGGGATCGGCACTGAGTTCGGCCCCAAGGACATCGGCCTGAAGGGCATCACCGGCAATGCCGGCGTCCGCATCCGTGCCGAAGTGAACACCTATGGTGATTTCCACAGCTTCCGCCCGATGATGGGCCTGATCACGCACTTCTAAGTCTTACGGCTTAGCGTGTCGGAAGGGGCGGGGAATGGCGACATTCCCCGCCTTTTTTGCGTGCGGGGGCGAGCCTGACGTCCTCCCCAGCAGGATCGCCCAAAATCCGTTCGGGTTGAGCTTGTCGAAGCCCCCCCGTTTACGCGCACACATCGCTTGCCGAGGGGGCCCTTCGACAGGCTCAGGGTGAACGGAGGTGGATTCTCCCTCAACATAAGACTCTAGCGCTTCACGCCCCTCAGCATTTGCCACACTTTGGGCGCGCCGGTTGGCTTGGGCGTGCCGTCGAGCCGCTCGGCGCGCAGGATCGGGATCGGCTTGACCATCAATTGGCCCTTAAACGCTCCCTCGCCGCCGGGAGAGGTCGGCTCGGCCAGCATCCGTTTGACCACGTCCATCCCCGCAATCACCCGCCCGAAGGCGGCATAGCCGACAAAACCGGGTCGCGCGTCGAGCGAAGGGTTGGGGCCGACCATGATCGAGAAATTGCCGGTCGCCGAATCGGTGCGGTCATAGCGCGCCATCGACAGCACGCCGTCGAGATGCTTGATCCCGGTCTGGCTGGTCGGCTCAAGCGGCACCAGCCCGAGCATGCGGTGCGCATCGGTGCCGATGCCGCCTTGCACGAAGCCGGTCTTGGGCGCGGTCTTGCGGCGCGTCGCGCGGTAGAAACTGGTGCCCTCGAACCGGCCATCATCGACATAGGCGAGGAAATTGGCGACCGTCGCCGGGGCGTGGCGGGCGTCGAGTGCGATCACGATCGGCCCTGCGCCCGTCACCAGCCGCACGCGCACGGTCGCCGGTTCACGGGCAGGCGTTGGGGCTGGGGGAGCCTTTGCGGCGGTGGCGAGCGCAAACGCCCCGATCAACAGCAACGCGCGAACCCGCATCAAACCCTTACCCTTCACCCAGCGCCAGCAGCGTCGCCCATTCTGCATCGCGCACCGGCGACACCGACAGCCGCGACTGGCGCAGCATCGCCAGATCGGCAAGCCCCGGCGTCGCCTTGATCGTCGCCAGCGGGACGGGCCGTGGCAAAGTGGCGAGCGGCTTGACCGCGACCGACACCCAGCGCGGATCGTCGCCATCGGGCTGGGCGGTGCGCGTAATCTCGACCGTGCCGACAATCGCCTTGGGGCCGCCGCTATGGTAGAAAAAGGCGCGGTCGCCGACTTGCATTGCCTTCAGGTGCGAAGCGGCAGCGGCGTTGCGCACGCCGGTCCATTCGGTGCTGCCTTCGGCCAGCAGATCCTGCCAGCTGTAACTCTCGGGTTCGGACTTGAGCAGCCAATGCGCCATTGCCATATTCCTTCGCTGAACACCGGGTAAACACGCCATTCCGCCCATATTCAGGGCGACTCGCTTATGGGTTGCAACAAGCTAGTCCACCAATGCGTTATTGGGCGATGCATGCAGGGCTGCTGGAGTGAGGAGATTCGAGATGAACAGCCTGTTGAAGAAGATCGGTCTCGCGGCGGCGCTCGGCGCGACCGCGTTGACGGCGGCGGCTCCGGCGGAGGCGCAGCGCTGGGGTGGTGGCTGGCACGGCGGTGGCTGGGGCCATCGCTATTACGGCCATAATGACGGCACCGGCACCGCGATCGTGGCGGGCATTGCCGGTCTGGCGGTCGGCGCGGCGATCGCGTCGCACAATAACGACCGCTATCGCGACGCCTATTACCGCGATCGTGGCTATGACGCTTATTATGACGACCGTTACTATCGCAGCCACGGCTACTATCCCAATGATGGCTATTACGCTTATCGTTACAGCCGCGGCTATGATCGGTGCTGGGTCGAGCGGCGTTATGACCGTTATTATGACGATTGGGTCCGCGTCCGCGTCTGCGATTGATCGCTGCGGGACGATCGAGACGGCGCGGAACTTCGGTTCCGCGCCGTTTTCGTATCTGGCGTGGACGCGGATTTTGCGCCATGAGCCGGGATTATGACCGATACCGATCTTCCCCCCGACCGCCTGTCCTCCAACCCGCGCAGCCCGCATTATGACGAGGCGGCGCTGTCGCGCGGCATCGGCATCCGCTTCAAGGGCGCGCAGCGTCACGATGTCGAGGAATATAGCCGCTCCGAAGGCTGGATCCGCGTTGCCCTGGGCAAGAAGGTCGACCGCCACGGCCAGCCGCTGACGCTGAAGCTGTCGGGTGAGGTCGAGGCGTGGTTCGAGCGGCCGGCCGAGGGCACGGACGAAGCGAGCGACGCGTAACGCAAAATAACCGTCATGCCGGGCTTGTCCCGGCATCCACCGTGCGCGTGTTCTGCGCGCGATTGTTGTTGGCAGGGGTGGACCCCGGGACAAGCCCGGGGTGACGGTGTTTGGGTTTAGTGGACGAAGCGCGCGACCACGTCGCGATAGCTGCGCGAGACTTTCACTTGCGCGTTCGACTGCAGCACCAGGAAGCATTCGCCATTGGTGTGCGGCTTCACTTCCTTGACCAGGTCGAGGTTGACGATGGTCGAGCGATGGACGCGCTGGAAGCGGCGCGGGTCGAGGCGGCGTTCGAGATCCTTCATCGTCTCGCGCAGCACCAGCGAATTGTCGCCGGTCTTGATCACCATATAATCGCCGGCCGCCTCGATCAGTTCGATCGTGTCGACATCGACGCGAAAGATCTGCCCGCGATCCTTGATGTTGATGAGCTTTTCGAAACGGTTGGACGAGACCTGCTCGCCCCCATCGGTGAGTGTCTCAACCGAATCCGGTGCGATCTCGGCGATCACTTCCTTCAGCCGGTCGACCTCCTCGATTCCGCGCTTTTCGGTCAGGCGCTGGCGCACGCGGTCGAGCGTGTCGGCCAGGCGGCTCTCTTCGACTGGCTTCATCAGATAATCCACCGCGTCGGTTTCGAACGCTTTCAGCGCATGGTCGGAATAAGCGGTTACGAACACGAACAGCGGGGGTTCGACCTCCATCAGGCCCTGGACGACCGAGAAGCCGTCGAAGCCGGGCATTTGAATGTCGAGAAAAACGAGGTCGGGTTTGTTGGTCTTGATCGAGCGGATGGCCTCGCGGCCATTCTGGCAGGTATCGATGATCTCCACATCTTCATGGGCGGCCAGCCGCAGGGCGAGGCCCTGGGTTGCCAGTTTTTCGTCGTCGACGAGGATGGTGCGGATCGTCATGCGGCCTCTTTCTTCGGTTCCTCGAGCTGGAACGGGATTTCGATCTCGACCCCGAAACCGCCCCCCGGGATCGATCGTGTCTCGAATCTATGGTCCGGCCCATAAGCCTGGGCCAGTCTCTCCCTGATATTGGCAAGCCCGACCCCGGTTGAAAGGGGCTGGCTCGTAGAAACGCTCGGCCGTCCGCGGCTTTCGTTCAAGCCGGGGCCGGTGTCGGATACGACGATCTGCACCCGATCTCCGGCAAGCCGCGCGGTCACCGCGATTTCGGCCCCGTCTTCCTGCGGCGTCACCGCATATTTGATTGCGTTCTCGACCAGGGGTTGCAGCAGCAGCGAGGGCAGCCGCGCCTTGGCGACGCGCGGGTCGAGCTCGAAGCTCGGGCGCAGCCGGTCCTCGAAGCGCATCTTCTCGATTTCGAGATAGAGTTTCAGCGTCTCGAACTCCTGCACCACCGTCACGTTGGCGGTGGGCTCGTTGGCGAGCGTATAGCGCAGGAAGGAGGACAGCCGCCCGAGCATCGCATTGGCGCGCTCGGTCTCTTTCAGCAGCACCAGCGTCGAGATGGAGTTGAGCGTGTTGAACAGGAAATGCGGGTTGAGCTGATAGCGCAGCATCGCCAACTGGGCGGACGAGGCGGTGTTCTCAAGCGCTGCGAGCTGGTCGATCTGATCCTCGACGATCAGATAGAAATTGATGCCGAAATAGAGCGCGGTCCACCCGGCGAGCACGGTGAAGTTGAGGAAGATCGTGCCCAATACCAGCCCGATGTTGAGCCCCGGATTGCGCGCGTTGATGAAGGAAAACGAAAAGGCGTCGAGCACCGCATAGACCAACGTCGCGGCGGCGAGTGTCAGCACCGTCAGGATCGCCATCGCGAAACGCGGCTGGCGGCGGTAATAATGATACAGCGTCGAGAGCAAGAGCGTGATGCTGTAGCCCACGATCGATTCGATCACGACCGGCACCATGCTGGTCATATCGCTGGCGTTGGAAATGCTCGAAACGCTGCGCAGGATCAGATAGCCGGTCCACCCGGCCGCCTGCAGCGTCCAGAAGGCGCGGTTCTTGTCTTCGAAGAACGGCCGCGACAGGATCGCGGGTTGGGGGGGAAGCGACATGCGGCCGTCTTAGCCCGGCTGGGAGCGATGCGCAAAGTACGCTATCGTCCGTGCCACCGCGATAACGCGGGCCCTCCCGCTTCATCACAAGGGGAGGAAGACGAGAGGAGAGAGCCGCATGAACCATCAGCCCGACCGCGCGCGCTTCAGCGCGATGGAGCATGGCACCCAGGCCGACTGGACCATCATCTCCGGCCATTTCGCCGATTTCGCCAAGGGCTTGCCTGCACGGGTGCTGACGCATTTGCAGTTGCTGGACGGCGATTATGGTGGCTTCCCGGTCGATCGGCTCGAACATTCGCTGCAGACCGCAACGCGCGCGCACCGTGATGGTCGCGATGAAGCCTATGTGGTGATGGCGCTGTTGCACGACATTGGCGACACGCTGGGGACCTTCAATCATCCCGAGATCGGCGCGGCGATGTTGCGTCCGTTCGTGTCGGACCAACTGCACTGGATCGCCAACACGCACGGCGTGTTCCAGGGCTATTATTTCTTCCATTACATCGGCGGCGACCGCGACATGCGCGAATCGTACCGCGGCCATCCGCATTTCGAGGCCTGCGCCGAGTTTTGCGAGAAATACGACCAGGCCGCGTTCGATCCGAATTACGACAGCGCGCCGCTGGCCTTCTTCGAGCCGATGGTGGGCCGGGTGTTCGCGCGGCCGATCACTTCGATTTATGCGAAGGTGGCGGAAGCAGGGGCGAGCTGACGTTCACGCCGGACGGGCCGCAGAGTTAAAAAATTGGCCGCCGTCCCAGGGGACGGCGGCCAATTTTTTAGACCAATCGAGCCAGATCAGAACGCTACGTTGAGCGTTCCGACAACAGCGCGCGGGCTGCCGATCTGGACGAAGGGTACGTTGTAGGTCGAGGTCGAACCGCCCGAGAAGCCGCCAACGTAGAAGGCGTTGAACACGTTCTGGACGTTGAGCTGCAGGTAGGTCTTGTCGTTCAGACCAGCCCAACCCATCGCCAGGCGCACGTCGATGTCGACCTGCGTGTATGCCGGGCTCTTGGACGGGGCGACCTGATATTCGAAGCCGCGGGTGCCGGTGAAAGCTGTCGTCGTGCTGGTGTTTGCCAGCGTCGGGCAGATCTGGTTCACCAGCGAAGCCGTGCACTGCAGGTTCGGCAAGTTCTGGTCGTTATAGTAACGCGGACCGGTACGCTTTGCTTGCAGACCGATTTCAAGCGGACCGAAGTCGCCCTGAATGCGGCCACCAAAGGTGTAGACCGGCGCACCCGATTCGCGCTTGCCGGCGGTCAGTGCATAGATCTGCTGACCGACGCTGGTGCAGTTGATTGTCTGGGTGTTCGCGCAGGTACCGAGCGCAACGTTGTTCTTGATTTCCGACTTCAGGTACGAACCATATGCATAGAGCGTGACTTCGCGGATCGGGCGATAGGTGACGCTGCCATCAACACCATATTTATCCACCCGCCCAAGGTTGCGGTAGAAGGTCGTCTGCGTGTCGGGGTCGTACGCACCCGCCAGACGGTTGGTGAAGCGCGTGTACCACGGCCCAACCTGCGCCTGAAGCGTGCTGCTGGTGTAACGAAGACCGGCGTCGAAGTTATCGGTCGTTTCCGGGGTTGGATTAGCCTGGGGCGCGCTTTGGGGGAAGTAGAACGCGTTGTAGAGGTTGTCTGTGCCGGGGACCTGGATGCCCTTCGAGTAGTTGGCATAGATCGAGAAGGCGGGATCGAATTTGTAGGTAAACCCGGCGCTCGGCAGCACGCGGCTGTAGTTATAAACGCGGTGTTGCGGGGCTGCCCAACCGGTGACGCTAGCTGGCGTCGTACCACTCGCGGGGGTGTAGCTGTAGGGGTTGTAGCCTGCCAGAGCCGCCTGGAGCGCCGCGTCGCGTCCGAAGCATTCCACGAAACCGCCAGAGCTGCTGGTGAAGCAGTAGTTGGTGAGATCGCGCTTGAAGAACTTTGCGGTCACGCCAAGGTCGATGACCAGCTTCTTGTCGAAGAACTCACCACGATATTCGGCCGAGCCCTGGTTCAAGATCGCCAGCGAGAGACGGTCGCGCTTTTCAAGCGGATAGCCGTTGGAGCCCAGGATCGGGTTGTTCACAGGGAACACGTCGAACGGCGCGCCGTTCTGCTGGAGATACCCGATTTCGCCGGTCTGGCGATGACGACCGTAATCGAGCGTGTAGCCGACGCGGATCGTATGCTCGGGGGTAATGTCGTAGCGCAGCGAAGCGATCACGCCGTAGCGGCGCGTCTGGGTCTGGCTGGGTGCCAAGACGTTGACGGTATCAAGCAGATCGCCGTCGCCGTTCAGGTCCTTGCCGATGTAAGGGAAGCCACCGAAATAGCCGGGCACGCAATTATAGCCAGCGGTCGTCGGTGCGGTGACGCACTGCGTCGGGGTGGCCGTGTTGGCCGGTGACGCCGGGGTCGGACCTGCAGGGTTGATGTCGCGCGTGCCCTCGCGGGCAACCACCGTGCCGCCGCCATTGGCCTTGGTGTATTGATAGCTCGGATCGACGGTCAGGACGAGCCCTGGGGCGAACGTGAAGCGCGAGTTGATACGGATGCTGCCGGTGTTCGACGGGTTGTACCGCTCGTCGAAGCTGGTGCCGCAAGCGATGCCGCTGTTGGAAGCGCCCGGCGCGACCACGTTTGCAGGAGAGTCTGCGACACCGGCGGTGCCGGGAGCGATCTGGCAGCGCGCGATCGAATAGGGCAGTTCGCCACGACCCAGCGGGAAGCGGTTGATTGCGCCGTTGGTACCGGCGGTGCGACCCGCGCCAACCACCAGGAATGGGTTCAACGTCGAAATGGTCGGATCGGTCGCGGTGCCGGCTACCGGCGCACCAGCGTTCGGCTTGGTGATCTGCGAGAGGACGTTGTTGTCATAGCGCAGCGGGGCAGACCCGAAGAAATTGTTGCGGTTTTCGTTGTAGTTGCCCGAGACCGAGATGAAATCGCCATTGCTGCCGATCGGCTGATAGATCTTGCCGTTATACTGCTGCTTGTCGATCTTGCCGAAGTTGTTGAAAACGACGTTGTTCTCAGCGTGGCTGGCCGAGAACCAAGCCTTGGTACCGAAGGGCGTGAACACGCCGGTGTCGACTTTGCCGAAGATACGGAAGAAGTTATACTCGCCGTACGAGCCTTCGAGGCGCGCGCCGAAATCGTCGGTGGGGTTGACCGTGCGATAGTTGACGGTCGAACCGGAAGCCGATGCCGAGGGGCTGTCGACGTCGGTCGAGCCATAGTTGACGTTGACCTGATCGATCAGCTCGGGGTCAAGCTGCTGGTTCGAATATAGCGCATAGTTGCCCGTGTCGTTCAGCGGGATACCGTCAAAGGTCAGCGAGATGCGCGACGAGTCGAAACCACGGATGGTGAGCGTGCCGCCAGCCGAACCGAACGGATCGTTATTCTGGAAGCTGACGCCCGGCAGGTTGTTGATCGTATCGAGGATTGAGTTGCCAGGGGTCTGCTTGGCGATGAATTCCTGAGTCAGGACGCCCTTGGCCTTGGTGGTGTTGGGCGACTGGATACCGTCAATGCCCTTGCTGGCACGCGCAGTGACGACGATGTCCGCAGTACCTTTTTCGAAGTCCACTGACCCGGTCGACTGGGCATAGGCCGCGCCCGGAATCAGCAGCGCGGCACACGCCACGCTCGTGAACAACTTCGTTTTCATCATATTTCCCCTGAGACTACAAACAACCGGCGAATGGCGTCTTGGCTCGTGTCGCCCCGTCGCAGCGAGCCCATGCACGGGATATATTTCGGTTAAGTGACAGTCGAGGTAGCTGTTCATGAATCATTAAAAATGAGTTATGATGCGTTGCAAAATGGCATCACACTGCGGGGGGTAACCCAGCCGGGTGTTCTCAGCCCGCAGCCGCAACAATCTCCGCCCAGCCCGCTTCGTCGATGACGGAAATGCCTAATTCTGCGGCCTTTTTCAGCTTTGAGCCCGCGCCCGGCCCAGCCACGACCAGATCGGTCTTGGCCGACACCGAGCCCGACACGCGCGCGCCAAGCGCCTCCGCTTGGGCCTTGGCTTCGTCGCGACTCATCGTCTCCAGGCTGCCGGTGAACACGACCGTCTTGCCGCTGACAGGGGATTCGCGGGTTTCGTGGACGATATCGAGCGGCTCCACCTCGCGCAGCAGCGCCGTCACCACCTCCCGATTGTGCGGTTCTGCAAAGAATTCGATCAGGGCATCGGCGACTTCGGGGCCGATCCCCGCCGTTTCGATCGCGGCGGCGAGCGCCTTGCCACGGCGCACGACGAATTTCAGGTCGGTCTCGCCCAATGCGGGGACAAGCTCGGCGCGGACCGCCAGCACGCTCTCGATCATCTCGGAAAAGGCCGCCATGCTCACATAGCGTCGCGCCAGGTCACGTGCGGTAATTTCCCCGACATGGCGGATGCCGAGCGCGAATAGGAAGCGGTCGAGCCCGATTTTGCGGCGCAGGTCGATCGCCGCGAGCAATTTGTCGACGACCAGTTCCGACATGCGGTCGCGGGTGACCAGCGCGTCGCGATGTTCGTGCAGGCGGAAGATGTCGGCGGGGGACGCGATCAGGCCGTCGCGGAAAAACTCCTCGATCCGCACCAGCCCCAGCCCGCTAATGTCAAAGGCGTGGCGCGAGACGAAATGGATCAGCCGCTCGACGCGCTGCGCCGGGCAAATCAGCCCGCCGGTGCAGCGCACCACCACTTCGCCCTCGCCGCGCTCGGCGAGCGAGCCGCATTCGGGGCAAAGGGTCGGGAAGACGAAGGCCGGGCGGTCCTCGGCGCGAGTCAGCACATCGACGATTTGCGGGATGACGTCGCCCGCGCGCTGCAGCACGACGCGGTCCCCCACGCGCGCGCCGAGCCGCTCGATCTCGTCGGCATTGTGCAGCGTCGCATTAGCGACGACGACGCCGCCGACGGTGACCGGCTCCAGCCGCGCGACGGGGGTGAGCGCACCGGTGCGACCGACCTGGATATCGATCGCGAGCAAGGTCGTCTCGGCGCGTTCGGCGGGGAATTTGTGCGCGATCGCCCAGCGCGGGGTGCGCCCCACCGTGCCCAGCCGCGCTTGCCAGTCGAGCCGGTCGAGCTTGTAGACCACGCCGTCAATATCGAAGGGCAGGTCGGCGCGCTGATGTTCGATGCCGCGATAGACGGCAAGCGCATCGGCGGCGGTGGCGGCATGGGCGAACCCCTGCGCCACGGGGAAGCCCCAGGCTTTGATTGCGGCGATTACCGCACTTTGCGTGTCGCCGGGCAGCGCGCTCGCCTCACCCCAGCCCCAGGCGAAGAAACGCAAGGGCCGCGTCGCGGTGACCGAGGCGTCTTTCTGGCGCAGCGATCCGGCGGCGGCGTTGCGCGGGTTGGCGAATTGGCGCGCGTCCTTGCCGGTGCCCTCGGCCTCGGCGAGCAGGCGCGCGTTGAGGGCAGCGAAATCGGCCTTGGCCATATACACTTCGCCGCGCACCTCGAAGATCGCCGGCGCGTCGGCGGGGAGGCTTTGCGGAATGTCGGCGATGTGGCGGACATTGGCGGTGACATCCTCGCCCACCTGCCCATCGCCGCGGGTGAGCGCCTGGACGAGCTGCCCGCTTTCATAGCGCAGCGAACAGGACAGGCCGTCGATCTTGGGTTCGGCGGTGAGTTCTACGAGTGCGTCCTCGGGCAAAGCGAGGAAGCGGCGGACGCGGCCGACGAAATCGGCGACATCCTCGTCGGTAAAGGCATTGTCGAGGCTGGTCATCGGCCGCGCATGCGGGGCCTTCGCGAGATGCGCGGCGGGTGATCCTGCGACAACGGCAGTCGGATCGAACAGATCCGCAAGATCTGGATTATCACGCTCTAGCGCACGAAGCGCAAACTTGAGCGAATCGTAGTCTGCGTCGCTTATCGTTGGATCGTCGTGGACATAGTACCGATCATCATGCGCTTTGATCTCCAGCATTAGCCGAGCGTGCTCTCGCTGCGCCTCGATCGGCGCAACCGCCAACCGGCTCGTATCTGGTTTTGGCCGCTTCTTTTTCGGTTTGAGAGTCATGTAATCGCCAATGTCGGTTTGACGGAGCTTTCGTCAACCGTACAAGGACATCATAACGCGCGCGGCAAACGCAAAATGGCTAATCGTCTTCGCTGGCGTCCATCTCGGCGAGATGCTTGGCCTCTTCGTTGGTCGAACGGCGCTCGGCGGTCTTTTCCGCGCGGCTGGCCATTTCGTCCCAGGCTTTGGCGGCGCGCAGCCAGCGGCCGCGAACATTGTCGAGGGTGGCCGTAGCCGCGTCGGACTCGGCCTGACGGGCGCGGTCGCGATAGAACAGGGCGGTGGTGTTCGTGGGATATCTCCGCAAATAGGAGGGAAACGGATCGAGAAAGCGGGGTGCCGCCGATGAGCGACACCCCATATTGGCTCAGGCTTGCGCCAGCCGGACGGCCGAAACCTTGCCGCGACGGTCTTCTTCCAACTCGTACGAAACGCGCTGGTCGCGGTCGAGCGTGGCCATGCCGGCGGCTTCCACCGCGCTGATGTGGACGAAGGCATCGCCACCGCCGCCCTCAGGCGCGATGAAACCATAACCCTTGTCGGCGTTGAAGAACTTAACGGTGCCGATAGCCATATCTAATTCCTTACGTGCCGGTGCCGCGCCGCAGCGTCGGTACCGGATGGGGCCGAGATCGAAGACGGATGCGACGTCCGGCCCCGGCCGACGCATCCGATCACAAGGCGTCAGCCGCGCGCGGAAATTCCGCTGCGGGCAGGCTGGACGAAAGAGAAGAAAGGGAGAGACACGAGCTCCAGTCCGATGCCAGGCAAGCGGGAGCGCGGTGGGTCTCTCAGCCGCGCGATGCTTGGGAGCGGACTCGCGCGATGGGCCCACCATAGCAGGTTGTTCGGGACATGTCGTGGGGATTGCGCGGAGGGGCGGATTGTGTCGCTGCACGAAGCCGGTTAGCCTCGGCGAAACATTGCGGCAGAGGGGCCGATCATGATCCTGACGATGTTGGCAATGGTACAGACGACTCCGCCCGACGCTCCGCCGCAACGTCGCGCGAGCGTCGATTTGCCCGCCGCCTGGCATCCGGCCTCGTGTCCAACGGCAGACTCAGGAAGCGACATCGTGGTGTGCGGCAGCCGTGACGCAGCCGAGAAATTCCGCGCGCGTCCGCTGCCCGAAAAATATGCCGAAGTCGGCGGGCCGGGGATCGGGGTCGATCTGGGCAAAGGTGCGCGCGGCAATCTCCACGCCGAACGGGGCGGGACCGTCGATGGCAAGGTCGCCAATCGCATCATGTTCACGGTGACGATGCCGTTTTGAGGGCAGCGCTTCCCCTACTCCTTCCCCGGCGAAGGCCGGGGCCCAGCTGGGAGCGGCCTGAAGGCGTGCGTTGCGTTCGCTTGCAAACACCTTCGCTGCTGGGCCCCGGCCTTCGCCGGGGAAGGAAAAGGGCGGGGAAAGGAGAGAGGCGGATGCGGTCCGTCATCGCCCCGTCACCCCGGGTTTATCCCGGGGTCCACTGCGATGCGGATTCTGCGGGCGGCGGTGGTGTGGCACGGCAGACCCCGGGATAAACCCGGGGTGACGGGGGTGGCGCTGAGTTTGCGGGTTCCCGGTGCTGGCGCGTTACGCCGTTTCCAGCAACCGATCGGCTTGGGCGCGTGCCTCCGGGGTGATCGTCGCGCCCGAGAGCATGCGCGCGATTTCCTCGCGGCGGGTGGCGTCGTCGAGCCGGGTCACGCCGGTGCGGGTGACGGTACCGTCATGGCTCTTGGCGATGAGCAGATGATGCTGCCCGCGCGCGGCGACTTGCGGGCTGTGCGTGACGACCAGCAATTGCGTGGCCTCGGCCAGCCGCGCGAGTCGTTCGCCGATTGCGCTGGCCACCGCACCGCCGACGCCGCGGTCGATTTCGTCGAAGATCATCGTCGCGGCCCCGCCTTGCTCGGCGAGCGCGACCTTCAGCGCGAGGATGAAGCGCGACAATTCGCCGCCCGAGGCGATCTTGACCAAGGGCGCGAACGGCGCGCCGGGGTTGGTCGAAATCTCGAATTCGACGCGGTCCTTGCCCGCTGCCGACCACTGTTCTTCCGGCGCCGGGGCCACGACGGTGCGGAAGCGCGCTGCGTCGAGTTTCAGCGGGACCAACTCGCCTTTGACCGCAGCGTCGAGCCGTAGCGCGGCGGCGCTGCGCGCTGCGCTGAGCGTGGTGGCGGCCTTGTCATACGCGGCACGGGCGGCGGTGAGCTTGGCTTCGAGCGCGGCGAGGCCTTCTTCCCCGGCGTCGAGCGCCTCCAGCCGGGCGGCGAGTTCTGCGGCCAAGTCGGCCAGCGCATCGGGCTGGACGCGGTGCTTGCGCGCCATGCCGCGCAGTTCGAACAGCCGCGCCTCATCCTCTTCCAGCGCGGCGGGATCGAACCAGAGATCGGCCTTGGCCTCGCGCAGTTTTTCCTCGGCGACTGCGCCCTCGATCACCGCGCGATCGACCGCCGCCAGCGCTTCGGCGAGCGCCTCATGGTCTCCGGCGATCCGTTCCAGCACGCGCGCCGCCTGGCGGAGCTGCGACAGGCCGCCGTCCGATCCCTCCAGCCAGCCTTCGATCGCGGCGAGATCGGCGGCGATCTTTTCCGACCGCTGCATCGTGCGGCGGCGTTCGGCGAGCGCTTCCTCCTCGCCCGGTTCGGGGGCGAGCGCGCGCAATTCGGCGACTGCGTGTTCCAGCCATTCGCGGTCGCGCGCGGCGGTGTCGATCGTGGCGTGCGCCGTGGCGAGCGCCGTCTCGGCGTCGCGCCAGGTCTTGTAGGCAGTGGCGGTGGCGCTCGCGTCGATCCGGCCGAACGCGTCGAGCAGCGCACGATGCCCGCGCGCGTTGAGCAGCCCGCGATCATCATGCTGGCCGTGGATTTCGACGAGATAGGTCGCGAGTTCGCGCAACAGGCCAGCCGAGGCCGGCTGATCGTTGACGAAGGCGCGGCTGCCGCCATCTGCCTTGACGATTCGCCGGATCATCAGCGGTTCGCCGGGGTCGACGTCGAAGCCGTTCTCGCCGAGCAAGGTGGCGATCGGCCCGGTCGCGTGCGGCGTATCGAAAGTGGCGGTAACCACGGCTTGGGTCGCCCCCTGCCGCACCAGCCCGGCATCGCCGCGCGCGCCGAGCGCCAAGCCCAGCGCATCGAGCAGGATCGACTTGCCCGCGCCGGTCTCACCGGTCAGCACGCCCAGGCCCTGCCCGAAGTGCAGGTCCAGCGCCTCGATCAGCACGACGTCACGGATGGCGAGAGAGATCAGCATGGGTCTGCCGCCCGCTTTACCCGAACAATCGATGTTCCGGTATCGTTCTTTTTGGTCGAGCCTCAGCTGCCCGGATTGGGGTTGCCAGGGTTGGTCGACGATCCGCCCGTGGGCGGCAAAGCGCGCGCGTCGCGCTTCGGCTCGCGAGTCTTGATGGGCTTGTCGGGAAGCGATTTGTCGGCCGGTAGCACGATCAACTGGCCCGGCGCGATCGCCGCGACCGCGACGGGGGGGTGTTCCTCCGACAATTTGTACGCGCGGCTATACCATTGCGTGCCGGGATAATTGGCCCCCAGCACGGCGGCGGCCTTGCGCGCCTCGTCGGGCACGCCGAGCGCGAGATAGGTTTCGGTCAGGCGCATGAGGGCTTCGGGTGCGTGCGTGGTCGTCTGATAGTCATCGACCACCTTGCGGAAGCGCATTGTCGCGGCGAGCCATTGGCCGCGCGTTTCGTAAAAGCGACCGATTTCCATTTCCTTGCCGGCCAAATGGTCGCGCACGAGATCGATCTTCAAACGCGCATCGGCGGCATAGCGCGTGTTGGGATAGCGGCGCGTCAGCTCGCCCAGCGCATCCAACGCCTGCTGCGTGATTTTCTGGTCGCGCGTGACGTCGCTAATCTGTTCATAATAACCGAGCGCGACGAGATAATAAGCGTATGCGGCATCGCGGTTGCCGGGGTGGACCGAGATGAAGCGCTGTGCCGATTGGATCGAGGCGGTGTAATCATGCGCGAGATAATAACTGAAGGCGCTCATCAACTGCGCGCGGCGCGCCCATACCGAATAAGGGTGCTGCCGCTCGACTTCGTCGAACAATGCCGCCGCCAGCTTATATTCCTTATTGTCGAGCCGCTTCTTCGCCGCCGTATACAGCGTGCCGACGTCGCGCGCGACATAGGGAATATCGCCCTTGGTCCGGTTGCGCGCGCACCCCGTGGAGGTGAGCACAGTCGCGGCAATCAGGCCGACCGCGAGGCTGCGGAAAAGGGGCGAGCGGGTAAGGGGGGTACGCATCGCCGTAAGCCTTAGCCTAACCCCCGAGGCGCGAACAATCCTTTTCGTCGGGGTGCTTGCGACGGCGCGTTTTCATTACGGATCGCTTCGCGCTATCGGAGCGTTGCCACTTCCGGATTCGATTGGAGTACCCCCGTGACCGCCACCTTGCTTGCCACCAAACGCGTCGAGAAGCCCTGGGGTCGCACGCAATTGTGGCCCGGCTTTGCCAATCCGGCACCGGGTGGGGAAAAGGTCGGCGAAGTGTGGTTCCAAACGCCGCATGCGGGCGAGCCCGAGCTGCTGATCAAATATCTGTTCACCAGCGAAAAATTGTCGGTGCAGGTTCACCCCGACGATGCGGCCGCGCAGGCAGCGGGCTATCCGCGCGGCAAGGACGAGGCATGGCTGATTCTGGCAGCCGAGCCCGATTCGACGATCGCGCTCGGCACGCTGGAACCGATGACGCATGAGGCGCTGCGCGCGGCATCGCTTGATGGCTCGATCGCGCATCTGCTCGACTGGAAGCCGGTCAAGGCGGGCGAATTCTATTATTCGCAAGCCGGGACGATTCACGCGATCGGGGCTGGCATCACCGTGATCGAGGTGCAGCAGAATGTCGATCTGACCTATCGCCTGTATGATTATGGCAGCGACCGGGAGCTCCATCTCGATGCGGGTGTCGCGGTGTCGAACCCGGTGCCGTTCGTGCCGCTGCCCACGCCCGCTCCCGATAGCGGCGATCATCAGGTGCTGGCCGAAGGGCCGAAATTCGTGGTCGAGCGCTTTGCCGGCGGTCACCGCGTCATCGCATTGCCCGATGGGGTGACGGCGTGGCTCGTGCCCGTGGCGGGCGCGGGTGTGGTCGACGGTGTTGCGTGGCAAGCGGGCGAATGCCTGACGCTGACCGGTCGCTGCGAAATCGCTGCTGAGGTCGGCAGCGACCTGTTGCTGGCCTATCCGGGCGACACGCGCATCTGACGTCTTTCCCTCCCCCTGGCGGGGAGGGAAACGGTAAGCCTTTCGCGCTACAGCGCGCTTATGCTGCGCGTGCTGACCCTTTCGACGCTGTTTCCCGATGCGTCGCGGCCCAATTTTGGGGTGTTTGTCGAACGGCAGACGCTTGGGCTGGCGGCGCACCCGGATGTCGATCTGCGCGTGGTGGCACCGCTCGGGATGCCGCCCTGGCCGCTTGCGCGGCACGAGCATTACGCACCACTTGCGGCCTTGCCCGAGCGCGAGACGTGGAAGGGCCTCAACATCCGCCGCCCGCGCTTTCTCGCGCTGCCCGGCACCGGCGGGCGGTTTCATGCGGGCGCGATGGTGCGGCGCTTGACACCCATGCTCACCGCGCTGCGCCGCGAGTTTCGGTTCGACGTGATCGATGCCGAGTTCTTCTTTCCCGATGGTCCTGCAGCGGTTGCGCTCGGGCACCATTTCGGCGTGCCGGTGTCGATCAAGGCGCGCGGCGCAGACATCCATCATTGGGGGCGTGCGTCCGCGACGGCCGCGCAGGTGATTGCGGCGGGGCAGGCGGCGGACGGGCTGCTCGCGGTGTCGCAGGCGATGCGCAGCGACATGGTGGCGCTTGGCCTGACAGAGTCGCGTATTCGGGTGCACCATACCGGGGTCGATCTCGATCGCTTCGGGCCCCGCGATCGCGCCGCCGCCAAAGCGGCTTATGGAGTTACGGGGCCGCTGATCGTCTCGCTCGGCGCACTGATCCCGCGCAAGGGCCATGATGTGGTGGTGGAGGCGATGGCCTCGCTGCCCGGCGCAACACTGCTGATCGCGGGTGAGGGCACCGCGCGCGCCGCTCTCACCACGCAGATTGCGACGCTTGGCCTCGCGGATCGTGTGCGGCTGTTGGGCAGCGTCCCGCATGGCGATCTCCCCGCCTTGCTCGGCGCGGCGGATGTGATGGCGCTGGCGTCAGCATCGGAGGGGCTCGCCAATGCCTGGGTCGAGGCACTGGCCTGCGGAACGCCCATTGTCATTACCAGCGCAGGCGGGGCGGCGGAGGTGGTGACCGAGCCCGCCCTCGGCCGCATCGTCGATCGCAGCGCGTCCGCTTTTGCAGAAGCGATTGGCGCTGTGCTCGCCAATCCGCCGAGCGCGCAAAATGTCCGCCGTGGCGCGGAACGTTTTACCTGGGCGGCCAATACCGCCGCGCTCTACGACCACCTTGCCGGGCTGGTGTCAGCCCGCCGGTGACGCCGGGTGCTTGGCCAACCACGCTTTGGCCTGGAGGTTGCTGAGCTCGACCAGATTGCCCATCACCACCGGCATATCGATCAAGTGCAGGCCCCAGTCCCGGAGCGTCATCCCGCCATAGACGATGTCGCCGACGATCGTGCCGGTGCGTTTGTCGGTCGGCTGGGCGTGGATCGTCAGCGCCAGATAATGGACCTTGCCCGTGCTGGCGCAGGCGGTGCTGAGCAGGCCCGGCACCTTGACGAACGGAGTCGTGACGGGCGCGCCATCGGTCGTCCACGGCCCCATCGGCAAGCTGCTCATGCCAGCGCCCTTCGCGCCGAGATAGGCGTCGGTGGTGGCACCGCCGGTTAGCGCCGCCGGATCGACGCAGGCCGCGACCATGCCGGGCTCGCTGACCAAGCCGAAATGGCTGTTGGCGGGCGGCGGCGCATCGGCGCGGAAGGTGACGTAGCTGACAACGCAGCCGACATCCTTGGCGGTGTGGCAGAGCGGTGTCGATTGCAGATCGCCGCCTACGTCTTTGCCCTCCGGCACCGCGACCGTGGTGCCCGGGATCAGCACGGAGATGATCTGCTGCTGCGCCGGCGTGCCCTCGATCGCCTTGGCGACCAGGCTTTTCAGGATACCCGCGCCCTGGCTATGGCCAATCAGCACGACGCCGCGCCCGTGATTGTCGTAGGCGAGATACTCCTCCCACGCTGCCTTGACGTCGTGATAGGCCATCGCCCGGTCCGACGTGTCGGGCTTGCCGATCAGCTTCGCGCGGAGTGCCGCGATCGTCACCTGGCGATAGAGCGGCGCGAACACGCGGCAATATTTGGCGAAGCGCCCGGCCTGGAAAGCGGCGACCGAGTCCTCTTCGGGACCCGCGACCATGTCGCTATTGGGCGTCGGATCGTTCGAGACGGTGGGATAGACGTAGAAACAATCGAATTTCGGATCGGTGGTCGCCGAGAATTTCTCGGTGCTGCGCGATCCATCGGCCTTGATGATCGTCGCATCCTGGTTGGCGTCGCACGGATCGACCTTGCCGGGGCGGCACAGCCAGCTTTCGGGCTTGCCATAATCGGGCGCGGCAGCGGCGGCAGGCGGCGTGTCGGCGGTTTGCGCGCTGGCGAAAGCGGGGACAGCGGCCAGGGCCATAGCGGCGGCCAGATATACTCTCATCGTCATGACGCGACTCTCCCCCAAGCGTTTTACGGGCAGGATAACGCCGCCCGCGCGCTCGTCAAAGCGGATAGAGCGCGCCTGCGACCTGACGGCCCTCGCCGCGCAGCACGGCCCAGGCACGCGCGGCGGCGCGGCTGTCCATCGCCTCGACGCCGACCCCTTGCGCCTCCAGCGCGCGGACGAAGGCGGGCGGGGGGCGATGCATGGTGGCACCAGTGCCGAGCAGCAGAAATTCCGGCCGGGGATCGATCGCCAGCAACGGCGCGACCGCTTCTGCGTTCAGCGCGTCGAGCGCGGGCGGGGCCCATTCGTCCGACCCGTCGGGCCAGATCAGCAGCGCGCGATAGACCCCGCGAAACGCGTCGGCTTCGACCTTAAACCCGCCTTGCGAGAAGCCGGTGATGATCGGGCCGACTCCGCGCTCGCGTTCGATCCGCATCAGCCGACCTTGGGCGTTCCGGCGACGGGGGCGTCGTCAACCTTGGGATCGGGACGCAGGCCGAGCGAGATGAGTAGCGAGGACGACACGTAGATCGACGAATAGGTGCCGACGAAAATGCCGAGGATCATCGCCGCAGTAAAACCGCGCAGCACCTGGCCGCCGAAGATGAGCAGCGCGAACAAAGCGAGCAGGATCGTAACCGAGGTCATGACCGTGCGCGGCAGCGTTTCGTTGACCGACAGATCGACAATGCCGGCCATATCCATCTTGCGATAGCGGCGCATATTCTCGCGGATACGGTCATCGATGACGATCTTGTCGTTGATCGAATAACCGATGATCGTCAGCACGGCGGCGACGATGTTGAGGTCGAATTCAAACCAGGTCAGCGCGAAGAAGCCGAGCGTCATCAGCACGTCGTGGACGATGGCGACGACGGTCGACACGCCGAACTGCCATTCGAAGCGCAGCACCGCGAACAGGCCGATGCCGATCACCGCGAGCACGACCGCGAGGATGCCATTGCCGATCAGTTCGTTCGAAACCTTGCCGCCGACGACGTCCTGCTTGGAGAATTTGGCGTCGGGAAACTGCTTGGTCACCGCCGCCTGCACTTGCGCGACGATGCGGTTGGTGGCGCCGTCGTCGGTGCTGTTGGGCGGGGGCAGCTTGATCGACATGGTCTTGCCGTCATTGCCGATGCGTTGCAGACGGACTTCGCCCAGATTGAGCCGGTCAATCGTGGTGCGCAGCATGTCCTCCGAGGGCGGCGTATCGAACTTTTCCTCGATCATCAGGCCGCCACGGAAATCGACGCCAAGATTGAGGCCGCGCGCAAGCACGATGCCAATGGCTGCGATCGACAGCAGCAGCGTCAGCCCGAACGCCCATTTGCGCAGCGAGACGAATGGCAGGTTGGTGTTATCAGGAACGAGTTTCAGCAGGCGCATATGTCTGGCCGATCAAATATTGATTTCGGTCGGGCGATTCTTGCGAATCCACAACACGACCAGCATCCGCGTGAAGGTAACGGCGGTGAACACCGAGGTGACGATGCCGATCAGCAGCACGACCGCGAAGCCCTTGACCGGGCCCGAGCCGAGCAGCAGCATGATCAGGCCCGAAATGGCATGGGTCGCGTTCGCCTCGAAGATCGTGCGGCTTGCTTCCTTATAGCCCAATTCGACCGACTGGATCACGCTGCGGCCACGGCGGCGTTCTTCGCGAATACGCTCGTTGATCAGCACGTTCGCGTCGACCGCGGTGCCGATCGTGAGCACGAAACCGGCAATGCCCGGCAGCGTCAGCGTGCCGTTCAGCAACGCCAGCACGCCCATGATGACCACGACGTTGATGATCACCGCATAATCGGCATAGAAACCGAAGCGGCCGTAGGTGACGATCATGAACACCACGACCAAAGCGACCGCGATGCACGAGGCGAGGATGCCGGCGTGGATCGAATCCGCGCCGAGATCGGCACCGACGCTATGTTCCTCGATCACCTTCAGCGTGATCGGCAATTTGCCCGAGCTGAGCGCGATGGCGAGGTTGTTGGCGGATTCGACGGTGAAGCGGCCCTCAATATAGCCCGAGCCGCCCAGGATCGGCGTGTTGATGCGCGGCGCGGAAATCACCTGGCCATCGACGATGACGGCGAAGGCCTTGCCGGTATAATCCTGCGTGATCCGCGCGAACTTGCGGCCGCCCTCGGCATTAAACCCGAAATTGACGATCGCCTCGGTCGAATCGGGTTTGAAGCCCTGGCTGGCGCTGACCAATTGGTCGCCGGTCAGGATCGCCTGACGCTTGACCAGGATCTTCGCCTGCGGCCCACCTTCGGGATAGGGCAGGACCTGGCTGCCCGCGGGGACGATGCCGCCCGCCACATAGGGCGTGTCATCGACCATCTTGAATTCGAGTTTGGCGGTCTTGCCGAGCAATTCCTGCAGGGCCTTGGGGTCCTTCGATCCCGGCACCTGCACGACGATGCGGTCGTTGCCCTGGCGGACGATCGTCGGCTCCTTGGTGCCGAGCTTGTCGATGCGGGTGCGGACCACGTCGGTGGCGGTCGACATGGCGGTGTTGACCGCCTGGGTGATGCCGGCCTGGGTCGGCGTCATCACGATGCGCTGACCGTCAATGACGCTCAGATCCCAATCGCGCTGGCCGGTCATGCCGGCACCGCCGATATGCTTGTTGAGCAATTCGCGCGCGGCATCGAGCTGGCGCACGTCGCGCAGCAGGAAGCTCAATTTGCCGCCGTCGGTGGAGATGTCGCCGATCTGGATCGGCGGAGTCGCGGTGTTGATGTCGTTGAGGATTTCCTCGCGCTTGGCCTCGAGCCGGTTCTTGACCAGTTCCTTGGTGTCGGCCTCGAGCAGCAAATAGCTGCCGCCTACAAGATCGAGCCCGAGATTGACCTTGGGGTGCGGGAAGCCGCCCCAGCGATCGGTCACCGAATCGGGCAGGAAGCTGGGGATCGCCAGGGCCATCAGGCAGGCGAGGAACCCCAGGATCGAAATGACCTTCCAGCGCGGGAAATCCTGCATCGGATCAGTCGTTCGCGGGCTTGGCGGTGCCAAGCGGGGTGACTTCGGCGAGCGTCGCCTTGACCACCTTGATCTTCAGCGTGGGCGCGATTTCGACCTCGACGATCTTGTCCTCGACCTTGGTGACCTTGCCGAGCACGCCGCCCGCCGTGATGACCGAATCCCCCTTCTTCACCGCGTTGATCGCGGCGGCCTGCGCCTTGGCGCGGGCTTGCTGCGGACGCAGGATGAGGAAGTAGAACACGACGAAGACGAGCAGCAACGGCGCGAAGCTGACGATCATCGGAAGGATGCCATCGGGCTGCGCAGCGGCACCGGCGGTCTGAGCGAAGGCGGGGGTGGCGAACATGGGCTACCTTGGTAAAGCTGGACCCGCCTGCGCATCGTGGCACGCGGGGATGGCGAGATCTTGCGACCTCGTTACAAGGGGCGGGCGCTATCATCTCATGTGCGTTCACGCAACATGCCGGTTGGAGACAGATACATGACGATCATCGTAATGGGGCATATCAAGACGGCACCTGGCGATCTGGCCAAGATGACCGGCTTGCTGGCGGCGCATGTCGAAAAGGTCCGCGCCGAAGCGGGATGCGAGCTCTATGCCTTTGCGGTCGATGTCGCCGATCCGGACTTGCTGCATATTTCCGAACGCTGGGCTTCGGTCGAGGCGTTGGCGGCGCATGGTGAGGCGGCGCACCAAATTGCGTTCGGCCGCGCGCTTGGCGATTTCGCCATTGTTGATTTCAGCGTGAAGGCGTGGGACGCCACATTCTTGCGGACGCTGCGCGGCGAATAGCGCACCCCGCGACGGGAGGGAAATCGCGATGAGCATGCGGCTGGCTGCGACGGTTGTGATAGCGGCATCGGTGGCCGCCCCGGTGTCGGCAGAGGTGCCGAACGGGCGTGAGGCGCTCACCCAGACCGCGTTCTTCGCGCGCGACAAAGCGTCGGCGCTGGCGCAGATTGCCAGCGTCGAAGCGGCGGCGGTGGCGACGCTCGCGCGCTCCCCGGCCGATGCCGATGCGCTTATGACGCGGGCGATGGCGACGAGCTACCGCGCCAAGCTCACCCGCAGCCGCGCCGACGCGCTGTCCGCGCGCGACCAGTTCGAGGCGATCGCCCGCCGCAACCCGCGCGATGCCGAGGCGCAGGCGGCGCTGGGGGCGTGGCACCTCAACGCTGTGGTGTCGCTCGGCACGCTGATGGCGCGCGGCGCGCTGGGTGCGCGCAAGGCCGACGGCCTCGAGTCGCTCGACCGCGCAATCGCGCTCGGTGGGGAGCGGGCGCTGTTCCCCGCGCTGGAAGGGATGCTGCGACTCGCCATCGACGGCACCGATGCCGGGGCCGCCGCCTTGCTCGCGCGCGCCGCGAAGGGCAGCACGCCGACGCCGCTCGACCGAATCCTGCAGCGCCACGCCGTGCAACTGGCGGCGGTGGTGCAGGGCGGCGACGCCAAGCTGATCCAGGCGCTGGCCAAACGCCTGCTGCCGCTCGGCCAGATCAAGCAATAACGGGTGTTCGCGCGGAAGTGGCTTGCATCGCGGCGCGCGTCAGCCTAGACGCGCCCCCCTCGGTCGGGGCGTAGCGCAGCCTGGTAGCGCATCACACTGGGGGTGTGGGGGTCGCAGGTTCGAATCCTGTCGCCCCGACCAGATTATAGAATATTTGCAACGGGTTGTGCGGGCAGCGAAAGCTGCCCGTTTCTATGTTTGCGATGAGTCTAACGGATGTGTAACAATATCAGGCGTTAGGGGCCAACTAGACCGCTTTGCGGCCAAAGTTACCGCAACCCTCGCGAGGGGTGAGATGTCAGTGAGAGTCATATACCATTACACTCCCTTTGAAGGGTTCAAATCCATAATAGAAAAGAAGCGCCTTTGGGTATCTGATATTAGATATTTGAACGATTACATGGAGGTAAAGTCAGGCCAGCAATGGCTGACTCACTTGTCAGACATATTTTTCAGCGAAAACGCTGATTTTGCGTATTCTTCACGCCTTCGAGATCTCGTCGATGAACTCGCCGAACGGGAGATCACTTGCTTTGCTGCTTGCTTCTGCGATCAGCCCGATCAGTTAAGCCAATGGCGCGGATATGGAAGTGGTGGCCCTGGAATATCTATCGGCTTTAATGCGGGCATACTCGAAAAAAACACAAATCTGAGCTTGAACACAGTTCGCTACGACCAAGACGAAACCATTAGGTCGCTCGAAGATTGCCTAAAAAGAGCAAAAGCTCGCCTGTCCTCAAACCCAAATTCCGCCGGCGTAAAGTCGATTTTGGAAGAAGCAGAGGACAACATTGTCTCCTGCATTATTACTTCAAAAAATACTACATTTATCGAAGAGAGAGAATGCAGACTGATTGCAAAGGTCGCATCTACTGGGGTTCCCAATGTGATATATCGAACAAAGGGAGCACTATTAATTCCATACCTCGAAATAGACCTGTCGGCGGATTGGCAAAAACTAATTCCCGAGGTATGGATTGGACCAGTAAACTATAGAGAAGATACATGGAAAAGTGTGAGAGAGTTTTTAGATTACAATAAGCTTAAAAGTACTGAATTGAAAAATTCAGCATCGCCGTACCGAGCATAATTCTATATCGATAAGCTCTTGAACCGAGTGACAGCGGCCTTTAGCCCTGGGAAAGTATCAGGATGAGTCTCAACAATTTTTGCAAATTCGGCATATATCCCAACGGCCACAGTCTTATCGGCATCTGTGCCAAATTCACCCTGTGCTGAATCTTCGCGTTTTTGACGCTCCTTCTTAAGACTATTGCTCATTCTCTTTCTGACTTCCCGCATATCGGATATGCACTTTCGCCGGTGCGCTCGGTCAACGAGGTCCACCCCCTCACCTCTGTCATTCCACTTTTCGTAGATATCTTTATATTTCTGCAGGTCAGATGATACGCAGGGTCGCCAGTAGGATTCCGTTGCCTCTTCAGTGACCTTTATCACCTGGCTCAAAGCGCCCTTAACGACTTTACACTTAGACTCAGGGTAACCAGTCTTTTCTAGACGATCAAGATCGTCAATTAGCCGCGGGAGACCAATAGCCTTAACGTGCCATATTGCCCATTCCGGGCTACCAGCATTGAGCATCCTACACCTCGCCGATTCGCGTCCAGTCTGAAGCTATAGAATGGTTAACATCCTCGATGCTTTGTCAACACACTATATCTTGCTGTTCTACGATGATTTGGTAGATGTAACATTTATTAGCTCTCAGTGCGCGCCCAGCGTTTCACGGAAGCCAACACCACGGGCATGTCTCTGCTATCGAGTGAGCCGTTCCTATTCCCGCCAAGATATCCGCCTCAAATTGCTCAATCGAACCAATTAGGCGCACCACCGCCGATACCTTTACCTGCTCCAACCGCGCGACACGGGCAAGGAGTGCGCGAGGCGATGCCATGTCAGCCCTGCGCGATCTTGCGCCACTTCAACACGGCGCGGACCAGCATCTCAATGTCAGTCGCAGGCGCAACGGTGACGCCGCTCTCGGTGTGTCTGCTCACTCCTGACACACCCTATCGACCCACTACGAAACCCGCGCCACCACCCCACTCAGCGCCACCACCGCCAACGGCACCCCCGCCAGCGCCCACCGCCAGCGCGGCAGCGCGCGTACGTCGGCGCGGGGGAGCGTCAGCGCGGCGGCGATGCCGACGGCGGCGATTGTCCATAGATGATAGCGCACTTCGGACGCCACGCTCAGCGGCAGATAGCTGAAGCCGTACAGCACCGCCGACCACGCCATCGCCGCCGCCGGGTCGAGCGTCCGCACCGCTGGCCGCAGCACCAGCAGCCCGACCCCGAGCGCCAGCCAGCACACCGGCCAGCCGAACGGCGTTTGCAGCACCGCCTGCGCCGCCGCCGCCACCGCATCGCGCGCGGCATTGGGCGCGAGCGTGAAGCCCCAGGTATTGGGATCGGAGGCAAGCGACAGCCTCGGCAAATCGGCATCGTGTACCAGGAACCGCGTGTTGCTGTTGAAATGCGCGAGGCGATGCTCGGCATAAGCCAGCGGATGCGCCAGCACGGCCGCGCCCCACCAGGCATAAGGCCCGTGCCCGGCCTTGAGCGGCGCGCGCAGGTTGGTGAAGCCGATCGCACACGGCTCCGCCCCCCACCAGGCGTAGCGATCCCATGACACCGGCGTGTAGCAGTCGGCATTGACCGCCACGGGATCCGCGACACCGGTCGCGGGAAACACGTTTGTCCCGCTGAACCGCCCAATGCCGCCGAGATCGTAAATGACCAGCGACAGTTCCACCCCGCTACGGGTCGAGTGCAACGCGGCGTTGGCGAGCGGCAGGGCGAGCGCCAAGGGGATCGCCGCCAGCACGCTGGTCATCGCCAGTCGTGGCAGCGTCCGCCGCCACGCCGCCGGGGCCGCCAGCACGAGCAGCGGCAGGCACGCGGGCACGGCGTTGAAGCGCAAGGTGGCGGCTGCGACCAGCACGATCGCGGCGACGATCCTGCGCCAGCGTTCCCCGGCGCGCGCCGTCGCGATCAGGCCGCTTGCCAGCAGCAGCGCGCCCGCAAACAGGCTGTCTTTCAACACCGTGCCCATCAGCACCAGGGCGACCGGCGACACCGCCAGCACCGCAATCGCCAGCGCGGCGCGCGGGCGGCCGCGCCCCGCCGCGCGCAGCCATAGCAGCGTGCCGCACCAATACAGCCCGAGTTGCAGCAGCAGCATCGGCGCGGGCCCGGCTCCAAACGTGCGCAGCTGCCGCCACAGCCAGTTCATCGCGGGCGGGTGCCAATCGTCATAGTGGCCGCTAAGCGCCTGACCATATTGGCGAATGGCGTCCCAGGTGAGGATTCCGGGCCAAAAGAGCGCGCCATGCACCACAAGGACGAGCAGGAGCGCTAGCACCATGCCGATCGACGGTCCGTTACCGGCGCGCCATTTTGAGGAAAGGCTGCTCACCCGGAACCGCTATCATGTCGGCAAATATATTTCATCCCGCGTCAATCCGTAATATTTGACCTGACGCACCATAAAAATTTGCGCTAACATCGTTTGAATGTCTTGAAGTTCGGTAGTAATTTTCTCGTAGAGGCCGTCTGCTGGTGGGGGGCACTGGTTGAGGGGGCACCGCCAACGGCGGAGAAGCAGGGGAGACACGGCTTGGCTCGAACGATTTTGATTGCGGATGATCATCCGATGTGCGCCACCGCCTTGGGAATGGCCGCCCAGCAGGTGGAACCCGGGATCGCGATCGACCAGGTCGGCACCATTTCCGATGCGACCGCCCTGGCGCAGGAGCGCAAGTTCGATCTGATCCTGCTCGACCTTGGCTTGCCGGATGTGCAGGGTCTGGCGGGCTTGCTGATGTTGCGGCGGTTGCAGCCGCAGGCGAAAATCGCGATCGTCACCAGCAGCGATCAGCCCGCGCTCATGCGGCGCGCGGCGCAGGAAGGGGCCAGCGGCTTCATCCCCAAAAGCGAACCGATGTCGGCGATGGTCAAGGCGATCGCGACCTTGCTGTCGGGCGAAACGTCGTTTCCGCCGGAAATGCTGGAGGGTGCCGATCCGGTCGAAACGCCGTCGCTGATCGGGGAGTTGTCGCCGGCGCAGTTCCGTGTGCTGCGCGCTGCGGCCGATGGCAGCCAGAACAAGCAAATCGCCTATGAACTCGGCATTGCGGAAACCACGGTGAAGACGCATTTCGCGCAGATCTTCAAGAAACTGCACGTCACCAACCGGACACAGGCGATCCTGGCGCTTCAGGCGCTTGATGTAGCGGCCTGACGGCGGAGCTGCTCGATCGCCGCTACGGTGGCGGTCGCGCAGGCGGTAATCGGCCCGGCGGATCGTTCCGCCTGACGTTCGATCTCGCGACACTGCTGGGCAAGGTCGAGCGCGCCGATCCCGTCCGCCGCGCCGCGGAGCGCATGGGCTTGCGTAACCGCGCGGGGAAAATCCTGCTCGGCCAGCAGTGCGGCGATGCGGTTGGTGCGCTCGACAATGTCGGTCGCCATCATTGCGAGCAGCGTGTCGGCCTGCGCATACCCCACCGCAGCCCGTAAATCCGCCAGGCGCGCCTTGTCGATCAGCGATCCGTCATCTTCGACTGGGGGTGTGGTTGCCAGTAAGTGTTCGATCTTGTCGATCAATGCGCCCGGATTAAAGGGTTTGCGGACATAGTCATTGGCCCCGGCTTCCATGGCGAGCTTCGCGTGCCATTCGCTGCGCCGCGCCGTCAGGATCAGCACCGGCAGCGTCTGGAACATCGCCGATTGGCGGATCTCGCGCAAAATGGCGAGGCCGGTCTTGCCGGGCAAGGCGCAATCCAGAATCGCCAGATCAGGGCCGCATTCCCACAGTACGTCGACCGCATCATCCCCGTCGCGCACCGCGACGACCGTGTGGCCAAGCGGTGCCAGCGTTCGGGCAACGATGGCGCAGAGCAGTTCGTCATCGTCGACCATGACGATCGTTGCCATCTTACACCCTTTCTGCTGCAGCAGCCCGTAAATGCGCGCGCGCCGCCTGCAAGAAGGCCGCGGTCCCGACATGGTACCCGGCGCCGAGTTGATCGTCGAGATCGGCCGCGATCGTGCCCAGTTCCGCTTTCCCAAAGAACGCTGCCGTCCCCGCGAGCAGGTGCAAGGCCTCCTGCACGGCGTCGATCGCCTGTTTCGGGTCGGGCGTCGGCCCGTCGCTCTCTCCGAGCGCCATGTCGATGGCGGCGAAGGTGCGCTGCACACGCGCTTCGAATTGCGCGATCAGGTCGGGGTCTGCGCTTGCGGGAAGCGGGGTTTCTGTCGGCGCTTTTGCAGGCGGGATGGCCCAGCGCCGCACGGCATGGTCCAGTGCTGCAAGGCGAACGGGTTTGGCCAGATGGTCTTGCATGCCGGCCGCGCGACAGGCCTCGATGTCGCTGGCATAGGCATTGGCCGTCAGTGCGATGATGGGCAGCGTGGCGGGGGCAATGCCGCCTTGGCGAATGCGCTGGGTGGCGACCAATCCGTCAATATCCGGCATCTGCATGTCCATCAGTACCAATCCAAACGGATTCCCGTGTGTCGCGGCATCCTGCACCATCGCGACGGCCTCGATACCGCCACGCGCAATGACCGGATCATAGCCCAGACGTGTCAACATTGCCTTTATGAGGAGCTGGTTGACCTCATGATCTTCCGCCACCAGCACGCGCGCGCCGGGGACGGGCGGCAAGGTCGCAGCGGGTGTGGGCTTGATCGCGGGGGCTGTGTGGGGTGCCGCCGGCAAGGGCACGCGCAAGGTGATCGTCGTTCCGATCCCGACCGCGCTGAACAACGACAGCGAGCCTTGCATCAATTTGGCCAATTTGGACGAAATCGACAGGCCAAGCCCGGTTCCGCCATATCGGCGCTCGGTCGAGCTGTCTTCCTGGACGAACTCGCCGAAGATCGCGGCCTGGCGGTCGGGCGCGATGCCGATGCCGGTATCGCCAACCGAAATGGCGACATCGCCGTCGACCATCGCGACACTGAGCGTGATTGCGCCGTGCTCGGTGAATTTCGCGGCGTTACCCAGCAGATTGAGGATAATCTGGCGCAGCCGCAGCCCGTCGCCGATCACCATATTGGGAACGTCGTCGGCGATTTCCGTCCGCAGGTCCAGCCCGCTGCGCATCGCGATCGGCAGGATCAGCTTGGCGCAGCTGCGGGCGAGATGGCGCAGGTCGACCCGATCGTGCGCCAGTGTGACATGCCCCGCCTCAATCTTCGACAGGTCAAGAATGTCGTTGAGCAAGCGCATCATCGCCGCCCCCGATTCGGCGATCATCTGCAGCTTTTGTTGCTGGTCGGGGCGGGGGTCTTCCGCGAGCAGCAAATCGGTAAAGCCAAGCACGCCATTCATCGGCGTGCGAATTTCGTGGCTCATATTGGCGAGGAAGCTCGATTTCGCCTGGGCGGCAACCTCGGCATGACGCCTTGCCGAATCGAGGTCGAACTCGAGCTGCTTGCGCACGGTAATGTCGCGGATCGAGCTGATGATTTCGAGCGGCTGGTGCGTCTCGGGGTCGCGCACCAACCCGCTATTGGCCTCCAGCCAGAACCATTTTCCTTTGTGTTCGAGCGATTCCCACCGAAAGGTCGTGACCGATCGCTCCATTTCTCCCGCCGCGAGGGCCCGGTGCGTTGCCATGACGGCATCCGCATCCTCGGCATGAAAACGGACGAGGATTTTTTGCCCGATCAGCCTTTGTGGATCGATCCCGAGCATGTGCCGGAACGATGGCGACGCATAGAGGCACACCCCGTCCAACGACAGGCGGAACACTGCGTCGGTGGCGTTTTCGGCGAGCAGGCGGAGCTGCTCCTCACTCGCGGCGAGGGCGGCTTCTGCGGCCTTGCGCTCGGTGATATCGATGTCGACGCCCAGAAAACCGATCCGCTTTCCGTCCGAATCATATTCGTTGACGGCGAGCACCTCGACCCAGCGCTCGACCCCGTCGCGCAGAAAACGAAAGTCCATGCGCACTTTTTGGGCACCTTGCACGGCCTCGTTCCACGTCTTGGAAACGCGCGGCAAATCGTCCGGATGGATCGCCTTGCTCCAGCCATATCCCATCGACTGTTCGTAGCTCAGGCCGGCAAATTCCATCCAGGCGCGATTGACATAGGTGATGCGCCCCTCGGTATCGGTGCGGAAAATGCCAGCCGGGGAAAGGTCGGCGAGGGTTTCGAACAAGCGCTTGCTCTCGGCGAGCGCAATCCGCGACTGGCGTTGTTCGGTGATGTCGATGATCGCGCCGATAAAGCCGGTCAGCGCCCCGTTTTCGTCGAATTCGGGGCTGTTGACGGTCTGGAACCACAATTCCCGCCCGTCCGCTCCGTGAAAGGCATTGTCGCGAATGCGCACGTCGCCGGGTTTGAAGTCTTGCCAGGCAGGCTGTTCCATAAAGGGGGTTGGGTCGACCAGGGCGCGCATCCAGCCGTTGCCGAGCGCGTCCTCCATACTGAGCCCGACCTTGTCGGCCCAGGCGCGGTTGACATAGGTCAGCCCGCCGGTGGCCCCTGCTCGGAAAATGCCGACCGGCGCGGTTTCGGCCAGGCGCCGGAAGCGGGCTTCGCTCTCGGTCAGCGCATACTGTGTGGCGACCGTCTCGGTGATATCGCGGATGGTGCCGATCGTCCCGGCAAAGCTGCCGTCAGGCTCGGCAAGGCGACGCAGCATCGTCTCGATATGGCGGCACTCACCCGCTGCGTTGAAGAAGCGTTGCCGCAGGGTTGCCTCGGTCACCTCGCCGCTGATGATCTTGCTGAAACGGACGTCACCTTGGGCGCGGTCTTCAGGCAAAAGATATTCGGTTGTCGATCGTCCGAGGCTTTGGGCGACGCTGTAGCCGGTGATCGTTTCCCAGGCGGGGTTGAGGAAGATCCAGCGCCGCTCGGCATCGGTCCGAAACACGATTTCCTGCATCGAGGAAACGAGCGTTTCCGAAAAGTCGCGACTGCGCTTCAGTTCCAGGCGTATGCGCTCGCGTCCCGCGATCGCCGCCGCGAAGGGCAGGCTGATCCCGAAACACGCGGCGAGGAACAGTTGCAGCAGATGGACGCGCGTCGCCAGCGTCCCGCCGATCATGTACGCCGGGCCGAGCCCCGACAGTGTCCCCACCGTCCCGATGATGCCCACGACCGTGATCGCGGCGGCAGCCCCGGGAACCCCCAGGCGGAACGAGGCCAGAATGATCAAGGGCAGGGAAACGAAGAACATCGGATAGGCGGGCTGAAAAAAGACGAACGCCGCCACCACGGCATTTGCCGAGAGAATGGCCGCGATCTCCCACGCGCGCTCTCGCTTAAGGCTGCGGCGTTGGCTCCAGGTGTCGATCGCGACCAACGCGATCGGTCCGCCAATCAACATGCCCAGGCTATCGGCGAAAAACCAATATCGCCAAATCGACAGGCCAAGCAGCAAGTCGTGCGGATCCAGCCAGAACGTTGCCACCACCCCCGACAAAGCCGGGGCGATACCGCAGCAACACAGCGCGAAGCGCAGCAGGTCGCGGAAGTCGGCCATGTCGGGCACGTGCTTCTGCCACCGCAGCAGCAGCCAGCTGCCGCCGATCGCCTCGGCACAATTGACTGCGGCGAGCACGGGCGAAAATAACGGCGGGTCCCCGTTCAAGATGGCGGCAAGGCACAAGGCTGCGAAGGCTGTGGTGACCCAATACGAGGCGTTGCGCCAGCCCGACTTCAGGATGGTCGCGGCAAGGACGGCGTTGGCCAACCACAAGGGCGCGATGTATCCGTTACCGCGCGATATCGCGACGCCACCCCATGCCAATAATAGGATGAGCCCAGCAAACAGCGCCAGCGCAGCATTATGGGGTCGGCGGACGGGCACCATCGGAGAATATGCCGGGAGAGTGATAGGGTCCATTGCGGCCCTGTTGAACCTCTTCGGTTAAGCCGAGACTAACATGCCAGACGGCGCTTGTGATGAACACTGTTTTACGCTTTGTTGCTGGGAAATAGCGACAAGCAAATTCCTATAATTTTGAGGCGTGCTTCTATGATCTTCCGGGGCCTTGCACTCGCCACGGCGACGTTGCTCGCGTCGACCACGCTCGCGTCGCTGCCTGCGGCGGCGCAAGCGGTTGCGGCCAAAGCGGCCTTTGCCGAGCCGAGCCTGTCGCCCGATGGTAGCCTGATCGCCTTCGCCTCGGGCGGCGACATCTGGGAAGTGGCGGCGACTGGCGGCACCGCGCGTCCGCTCGTCACCGATGCAGCGACCGAGGGACGCCCGCTTTATTCGCCGGATGGCACCCGGCTCGCCTTCACCTCGACCCGTGGCGGCAGCCAGAATCTGTACGTGCTCGATCTCGCCAGCGGCGCGGTGACGCGGCTGACCTATGCGGAATCCGCCGAGGAACTCGATGCCTGGTCGCCCGATGGCCAATATCTCTATTTCGCCTCGGGCGTTGCCGATGTCGGGCGGCAAGCGGATATCTACCGGGTCGCGGCCGCGGGCGGCACGCCGATGCAGGTCAGCCGCGAGAAATATCTCGCCGAGTTCCAGGCCGCGCCCTCTCCCGACGGCACCACGCTGGCGATCAACGCGCGCGGCCTGAGCGGCAGCCAATGGTGGCGCAACGGCACCTCGCACATTGATGAGACCGAGCTGTGGCTGAAGCCCGTCGCCGAAGGCGGCACCTATCGCCGTCTGCTGCCCGGCGGCGAGAAGCACGCCTGGCCGATGTGGAGCCGCGATGGCCGCAGCATCGTCTATATGAGCGCGCGCGGCGGCACCGAAAATCTGTGGCGCGTCGGGCTGGGCGAGGGGGCTGCGCCCGACCAACTGACGCACTTCGGCGATGGTCGTTTGCTCTATCCGTCGATGGCGGCGAACGGATCGGCGATCGTGTTCGAGCGCGATTTCGGCGTGTGGCGCTATGATCCCGCGACTGGCCAGACGAATGCAGTGCCGATCACGCTGCGCGGGGCCGCCAGCGCCACACCGCGTCGCCATGAACAATTGCAGAGCTTCAGCCGCTTGGCGGTCTCGGGTGACGGGCAGAAAGTCGCGGTGATCGGCCACGGCGAAGTCTTTGCGGCACCGGCCAAGGATGGCGGCCCGGCGCAGCGCATCACCAACACGCCGGGGGCCGAGCGCGAAGTGGTGTGGTCGCCCGACAGCCGCCGGGCTTTGGTCATCTCCGAACGCGGGCTCGACCATGCGCTGGTCGAATATGATGTCGCCAGCGGTCGCGAGACGATGCTGACTGCGCACGGCATCGCCTCGGTGCCGTCCTACGCCCCCGACGGCAAGTCGGTGGCCTATGTGCTCAACGACCGCGAATTGCACCTGGTTACGCTTGGGGCAGGTGGCACCGATCGCACGCTGTTTACAGGCGCAATCGCCACCGACGGTCGTGAGGGGCCGCGCCCGACCTGGTCGCCCGATGGCCAATATGTCGCCTTCCCATTGCGCGATGCGCGGTCCTTCGTGAACGTCCATGTCGTTCCGGCAGCGGGTGGTGCGGCGCGGCCGGTCAGCTTCCTCGGCAATGGCGAAATGGGCGGCATCGCCTGGTCGCCCGACGGCAAGTACATCCTGTTTGACACCGCACAGCGCAGCGAAGACTCGCGCATCGTCCGCGTGGATCTGCTGCCGCACGTGCCCAAGTTCCGCGAGGACAAGTTCAGCGACCTGTTCAAGCCCGGCAAACAGCCCGGAACACCCGAAACCCCCGCTGATTCCCCAGCGCCGGCTACGCCAAAGCCGCTGCCGGTCGCGGCGAAGAAGGGTGCCGCACCGCCGCCCGCACCCAAAGTCCCACCCGTCAGCATCGTGTGGCAGGGCCTGCGCGGCCGCGCGACGATCCTGCCGCTGGGGCTCAGCGCGGACACGCCCGTCATCAGCGCCGATGGCAAGACGCTGGTCTTCCGCGCCTCGGAAAAAGGGCGCGCCAATCTCTACAGCTACACTCTCGACGAACTCGCCGACGAGCCGCCGGTCGCGCAGCAACTGACGCAGAGCGATCGTCCCAAGGGCGATTTCGCGCTGTCGGGGGACGGCAAGACGCTGTTCTATCTCGACGGTGGGCGCGTGATTTCGACGCCGATCGAGTCCCCCAAGCCCAAGCCGATCACCATCGCCGCCGATATGGACATCGACTTCGCAAGCGAAAAGCAGGTCGTGTTTGATGAGGCATGGAGCATCCTCAACCGCAAATTCTTCGATGCCGGGTTTAACGGCCATGACTGGACGGCGCTGCGGGCGCACTTCCAGCCTTATGTCGCAGGCGCGCGCACGCCCGACGAACTGCGGCGGATCATCACCTTGATGATCGGCGAACTCAACGCCTCGCACACCGGCATCAACCGGCCCTTTATGGGGCCGGGGACGCTGCCATCGGGCCGTGTCGGCGATCTGGGCGTGCGGTTTGATCGCGCCGCCTATGAAGCCGGGCGCGGGCTTGTCGTGCGCGAAGTGGTGACGCTCAGCCCCGCCGCGATCGAGAAGATCGTGCCGGGCGAGCGCATCGTCAGCGTCGGCGGTGTCGCGGTCGGTGCGCATGACAATCTCGATGCGCTGCTGGAAAACACCGTCGGCCGCCGGGTGCGGCTGGGTGTCGAGGGTGCCAATGGTCGTCGCGAGGTGGTGGTGCGCCCGGTTTCGGCGGGCAGCGCGGCCGGGCTCGCTTACCGCCAATGGGTCGATGATCGCCGCGCTCTGGTTGAGCGAATGTCGGGCGGCACGCTCGGCTATGTCCACCTCGCCGACATGTCGTCCGAATCGCTCGATCAGCTCTATCTCGACCTTGATGCCGAAAATCAGGGCAAGCAGGGCGTCGTGGTCGATATCCGCAACAACAATGGCGGCTTCATCAACGGCTATGCGATCGATGTGTTCGCGCGGCGTAACTATCTGACGATGACGCCGCGCGATCTGTTCTCGCTGCCCGGTCGCCAGGCGCTGGGCCAGCGCGCGCTCGGCAAGCCCACCGTGCTCGTCACCAATGAATCCTCGCTGTCCGATGCGGAGGATTTCACCGAGGGCTATCGCGCGCTCGGGCTCGGCAAGGTGGTCGGGCAACCGACCGCAGGCTGGATCATCTTCACCGGTGCCGAGCCGCTGATCGACGGCTCTTCGGTGCGCACGCCGAGCACGCGCATCCAGGACGGGCGCGGGCAGGACATGGAAATGCACCCGCGCCCGGTCGACCTGGCGGTGGAACGGCCTTTGGGCGAAACGGCCACTGGGCAGGATGCGCAATTGCGCGCGGCGGTGGATGTGCTGCTGGCGCAAGTGGGCGCGGGGAAGCCGTAAGCGAGGCATCATCTTCTCCCCTCCCTGTCAGGGAGGGGAGGAGCAACGCTGTCCTACAAAAACCAAATAGGTTATTTCCTGCGATCAGGAGGTAGCCATGACCATCGACAGTTTGATCGACACCGTGCTGGATCGCGAAGGGGGATACGTCAACCATCCCGCCGATCGCGGCGGCGAGACGCGCTTTGGGATTACCGCCGCCGTGGCGCGCGCGAACGGCTATGGCGGGCCGATGCGCAGCTTTCCGGTCGAGCAGGCGCGGGCGCTGTATCGGCGACTCTATTGGGAGGCACCGCGCTTCGACGCCATCGCCGACCTCGCTCCGCATCTGGCCGCCGAACTGTTCGATAGCGGCGTGAACATGGGGCCGGCGGTCGCCGCCGCGTTCCTGCAACGCGCGCTCAACGCGCTCAATCGCGGCGCCACCGATTATCCCGACATGCCCGTCGACGGGTGCATCGGCGCGGTCACGCTCGCCGCACTCGCGGCGTTTCTCAAGCGGCGCGGGGCAGGGGGCGAGGCGGTGCTGCTCAAGGCAATCGAGGCGTTGCAAGGCGAACGCTATGTCGCGCTGGCCGAGAGCCGCCCGGCCAATGAAGCCTTTCTCTACGGGTGGCTCGCCAACCGCATCGGTTAACCCGCGCGACCCCGAATTGGGGGGACGTAGCGTGGACTTTGTGGACTTCCGACCTTCAACAGGAGTGTGATTATGGGACTTCTCGACGGCCTGCTCGGCCCCATCACCAGCATCATCGACAAGATCATCCCCGACCCCAAGGCGCGCGACGAGGCCAAGCTGAAATTGCTGACGCTGCAGGGCACGCAGGACATGGAACAGGTCAAGACGCAGATCTCCGCGATCCTGGCCGAAGCGCAAAGCGCCGACCCATGGACCAGCCGTGCGCGACCGAGCTTTCTCTATGTGATGTACGCGCTGCTGCTGTGGGCGATCCCGATGGGGTTGATCGCGGCGGCCCAGCCGCAAATGGCCAAGGACATTGCGGCGGGGATGAACGCGTATCTGAATGGCATCCCGGAGCCGCTCTATGCGCTCTTCGGTACGGGCTATCTGGGCTATACGGCGGCGCGATCGTGGGGGAAGGCCAAGGGGCTGGAGAAATAAGACGCTTTCCTCCCCGCTTGCTTGTCGAGCGGGGAGGAAAGCGCACCCGGTTGCTCTGTCGCCTAGCCGTGCTACATCGCTCCATCACCTCGACGGAGCCTCACCTTCATGCGCATCCCCGTGTTTGCCCTCTTGCTTTCCGCCGTCGCCACGCCAGCGCTCGCGGCACCGGTCCACGGCTATGGCAGCCTTGCTTTGTCGGCAAAGGGCGACACGATCGCGACGGTCGAAAGCGATGCGGCGGGCAAAAGCAAGATCACGCTGCGCAGCGCGAAGACCGGCAAGATCCTGCGCAGCTTCGATCCATGCGCCAGCGCTTGCGGCCTGTCGGGCTTGGCCTTCGCGCCGGATGGCAGCCTTGCCTGGCTCGCGCGCGATCGCAAGGCGGGCACAGTCACGCTGGCGCTCGATCATGACGGCAAGGCGCGCACCGTGGCCACGATCAACGGCATCGCGCAGACCCCGCGCTTCGCGCCCGATGGGACGCGGCTGGCCGTATTGGTGACGATCGGCGCGGCCAAGGAATCGGGTGCCGCGCAGGCCGGGGTGCGCCAGATCGGTGAAATCGGCGAGAAGAGCGACGAGCAGCGGCTGGCCGTGTTCGACCTGTCCGGCGCGCCGGTTGCGGCGGAAGCGGTGAAGCCCGTGTCACCGGCGGATCGCTATATTTACGAATATGACTGGACGCCCGACAGCAAGGGGTTCGTGGTCACCTCTGCGCTGGGCAATGGCGATAACAATTGGTGGGTGGCGACGCTCGATGCGGTGGATGCGCAAACGGGCGCGGTGCGCATGATCGCTAAGCCGACGACGCAACTCAACTTTCCGCGCGTTTCCCCCGATGGCAAGACGGTCGCCTATATTGGCGGGCTGATGAGCGATTTCGGCGCGGTTGGCGGCGATGTGTGGACCGTGCCGTTCGCCGGGGGCGAGCCGCAAAATCTCATGCCGCACAGCGCGCTGACGGTCACGTCGCTGGTGTGGAAGGATCGGTTTATCCGCGGCACCGCGCTCAGCGGTGATCGGATGGGGCTGTTCACCTTTGCCGGCGAACGCGCCGACGGTCTCGGCTGGAGCCGCCCGGCCAGCCTCGCGGCGGGCGATGCCAAGGCCGCCTTCAGCGCCGACGGGCTGACCGTCGCCACCGTCGCGCAGGACTTCACCCATGCCCCCGCGATCTTCGCCGGGCCGGTCGCGGCACCGGTGCAGATCACGCATGACAATGATGCTGTCCCCGCGGCGATGACCGCGCGCAGCATCGCTTGGAAAAATGACGGCTTCACCGTCCAGGGCTGGCTGCTCGCGCCGCTTGGGGCCGACCCCGCCAAGAAAGCGCCGATGGTCACGATCGTGCATGGCGGCCCATCCTCCGCGAACGTCCCCAATTTTGGCGGGGGCTTTGGGGATCTGCTGGCGGCGGGCTATTACATCTTCCTGCCCAATCCGCGCGGCAGCTATGGCCAGGGCGAAGCGTTCACCGCCGCCAACAAGCGCGATTTCGGCGGCGGCGACTTGCGCGATATCCTGACCGGGATCGACGCGGTCGAGAAGGTCGCGCCGGTCGATGATGCGCGGCTAGGCCTGACGGGCGGCAGCTATGGCGGCTTCATGTCGATGTGGGCCAACACCCAGACCAACCGCTTCAAGGCGATCGTCGCGGGCGCGGGGCTGAGCAATTGGGTCAGCTATTATGGTACCAACGGTATCGACCAGTGGATGCTGCCGTTCTTCGGCAAGACGATGTACGACGACCGCAAGGCCTATGAGGATGTCTCTGCGGTCAATTTCATCAAGCAGGCCAAGACCCCGACCTTCATCTATGTCGGTGAGCGCGACATTGAGGTGCCGCCGACGCAGTCGGTCGAATATTGGCATGGCCTGCACGACATGGGCGTACCGACCAGCCTGGTCATCTACCCCGAAGAGGGCCACGGGATCCGCAATCCCGTCAACGCCGCCGACGTGCGGCGGCGCACGCTTGCGTGGTTCGACAAATATCTGGGTGCAGGGAAGTAAGGCGAAGAGACCGCGCCCATTTCGTCACCCCGGGCGGCAAATCCTGCAGGTGCTGGAGGAAGACCATGGTAGACCCCGGCACAAGGCCGGGGTGACGCCGAGCTAGCGCAGCGGCTTGCCCGAATCCTTCCACCGGTCGAGGATCTGCGAGTCGCCGGGCAGCGTATCGGCGGCAGGGCGCGGCGCGACCGGCAGGCTCGCTTGCGCATAGGCGGGCTGGATCGCGGCGCTCGCCGTCTTCGGGGCGGCTGGCGGAGGCGCAGCGGCGATGACGGGCGTCGGGGTGATCCGCGCCAGCGGCCCCGGCACCGGTTCGCCCCCGGCATAGCTTTGGCGGAAGGCGGCGGGCGTGCCCCACCAGCCTTGCCAGCGGTGGAAGAAATGCGCACCGATCGCCGCCGTCATCACCAGGCTGCGGTTCCACGCCGGGGTGACGGCATAGGTGTGGTAATGCGTCGCCATCCCGACCTGCGCCATGACATGGCCGTTCAGCGCAGCGGCGGCGACGTTCAGCGCGCGCAGCCATGCCGCCTTGCCGGGTGTGCCGCGTTGCAGCGACCCGTCACAGGCGAAGCTGAACTGGCATCCGGCATGATCCGACCCCTGGAACACCACCCCGCACACCGTCGCCGGAAAGGCGGGATGGCGGACGCGGTTGAGGATCACCTGCGCGACCGCTTGCTGCCCGGCATCGGGCTCGGTCGCGGCTTCATAATAGATGGCGGTGGTCAGGCATTGCAGCGCCCGCCCGCGATCGGTCGCGTTGGCATGTGCGAGCGAGAAGGGGGCTGCGGGATGGATGGAGCCATCGGGGGTCAGTGTGGCTGCCCCTGGCGGTAAGGGCAGATCGGGCAGCGCGATCGTGCCCGTCGCACCGCGCGCCGGGATGGGCGCTTCGTCAGCGGTGTAGAAATAGGCGGCACCGGGGAAATGGTCCTCGGCTTCATATCCGGTCGGCGGCGCGGCGTTGCGGGCGGCCTTGGCGTGCTGATCGACGATCGCGCGCAAAGCGGCATGCGCCGACACGCCTGCCAGCAACAGCGCGCACAGGCCGACAAGACCGAGCTTGCTCAGCCGCCGAGTCTGCAACCAACCGAGGATCGTCCACACGCGCACGCGTGGCCCATATCCGATCTCGCGGCTCCGCGATGCCACCGATTTTACGGCGTCCCGCGGCGAAACACTTGTTGGTTAATGCAAGGGTTTCGCCGCGTCGGCCTTATTTGAGCGAAGCGCTGTCGAGCTTCAGCGCATCCGCCTGGATCACTTCGGCGTCGGGATAGGTCTTGCGCAATTCGGGCAGGAACAGCTTGGCATCGCCCACCACGACGACGCTCGCCACGCTCGGGTCGAGCAGCTTTGCCGCTGCGGCCTGCACCGCTGCCGGATCGACCGCCGCGACGCGCTGGGTATAGTGTCCCAGCTCGCTCAGCGGCACGCCCTGCACGGTATAGCTGCCGATCGTCCCGGCAATCCCGCCGGTGGTCTCGGTCGCGCGCCCGAAATTGCCGACGAGCACCGCCTTGCGGGTTTCGAGTTCGGCAGCGGTGACGGGTTCGGCACCCAGCCGCTTCATTTCGGCCAGAATGATCGACACCGTCTCTGGCGCGCTGGGGTTCTTGGTCGAGGTGCGCGCGGTAATCGCGCCGGGGGCGCGGCCGACTTGCAAGCTGCTGCCCGCGCCATAAGCGAGCCCGCGCTTGATGCGGATTTCCTGGTTGAGCCGTGACGAGAACCCGCCGCCGAGCACCGTATTGGCGACCGCCGCCGGGTAATACGCCGCATCGCTGCGCGCGATGCCGGGGCGGGCGACCACGACGCCTGCCTGGCCCGAACCCGGCATATCGACGACAATCACGCGCGGCTTGGGATAGGTGGCGACCGGCGCGGCCGCTTTGGGCTGCGCGGCGGGCGCGGTCCAATTGGCGAAATTGCTCTCCGCCAGGGTCTTCGCCTGCGCCGGGGTTACGTCCCCGACCAGCACCAGCGTGCTTTGCCCCGGCGTCCAGGCCGCAGCATAGGCGCGGCGGATGTCGGCCTGGCTGATCGCCTTGAGCGAGCTTGGCGTGCCCGACAGTGGATGGCCATATTCGGTATCGCCAAGCGCCGCGCGCGCGGCGACGAGTCCGGCCAGCTGGCTCGGATTTTTGATCGCGACCTGCACACCGTCAATCGCCTGCGCCCGTGCCCGTTCGATTTCCTCGGATGCGAACACCGGATTGCGTGTAACATCGGCCAGAATGGCGAGCGCGGGGACGGCCTGATCGGATTTCACGGTTACGGTCACGCTCGATCCGTCGAAGCTCGCATCGCTCGAAATCGACCCGCCGAGCGATTCGATTTGCCGCGCGATCTCGGTGGCCGAGCGCGTCTTGGTGCCCTTGGTCAACAGGTCAGCGGTGAGGCTGCCTAATCCCGCCCGGTCGGCGGGGTCCAGCGCACCGCCGCCTTGTGCGATCAGCACGGCGCTTAGCAGCGGCAGGTCGTGCTTCTCGACCAGCACGACGCGCAGCCCGTTGGCGAGCTTGAACTCCTGCGGGGCGGGCGCGCTCGCCGGGATGGCGGGGCCTGCGGGGGGCGGGGCGATCCGCTCGGCCGCGCTCGCGGGTGTTACGACCGCGACCGTGCCGGGCACGACCAGCGGTTTGACCACGACGCTGTCAGCCACTTCGATCCGGTCGTTCTGCGGCGCTGCGATGGTCTTGTCCTCGGGCAGATACTGGATCGTCGCCGAGCGCTCGTCGCGCAGATATTTGGCGGCAACGCGCTGGATGTCGGCAGCGGTCACCTGGCTGATCGCGGCGAGTTGGCGATCGGCGGCGTGCGGGTCGCGATCGATGATGACCGAGGAGGCGATCGTGCGTCCCTTGCCCTCGGCGGTCTCGCGCGATTCAAGCGCGGCGGTCAGGATCTCGTTCTTGGCCTCGGCCAGCTCAGCCGCGCTGACCGGCGTGTCGCGCAAGCGGGCGACTTCGCGGCGCAATGCCGTTTCGCCATCGCTCGCTTGCTTGCCTCCGGCCAGGATCGCGAACACCGCGAGATTGCCCGGACCCTGCTTGGAATCGAGCACGCTTTCTGCGCTCTGCGCGAGCTGGTCGCGATAGACCAAAGTCTCGTACAGCCGCGAGCTTTCACCTTGCGACAGGACCGCGTTGAGCACCGTCAGCGCGGCATTGTCGGGATCGTTGTCGGCGGGGATCGGGTAGCTGATCATTACGGCGGGCAGTGGGGTATTGGCCTCCCGCACGACATAATGCGTGGCCGTGGTGCGCTCGGGCTCGGTCACGGTCACACGCGGGATCGGGGTGGTCGGGCGCTTGATCCCGGCGAAATACTGGTCGACCCAGGCGTCGAGCTGCTGGGGATCGAAATTGCCCGAGACCACCAATACGGCATTGTCGGGCCGATAATAGGTCGCATGGAACGCGCGCACGTCATCAATCTGCGCGCTCTGGAGGTTGTCGAGGCTGCCGATCGTGCCGCGCGCATAAGGGTGGCGGGTGTACGAAATCGCCGGAAAATAGAGCGAGAACAGCTTGCCGTAAGGCCGCGCATTGGTGTTCTGACGCAACTCCTCCTTCACCACGTCGCGTTCGGAGGCGAAGCTCTTCGGCTCGACGACGAGCGCGGCCATGCGGTCGGCCTCGGCGAACAGCAGGCGCTGCAGGTGGTTGGCCGGGATCGTCTCGTGATATTCGGTGTAATCGTCATTGGTCGAGGCGTTGTTGTTGCCGCCGACATCCTCGGTCAGTCGGTCCATCTGTTCCGACACCAGATTGCGCGTCGCCTTGAACATGAGATGTTCGAACATGTGCGCAAAGCCCGAGCGGCCGGCCGGATCATCCTTCGAGCCGACATCGTACCAGACTTGCACCGAGACATTGGGCGTCGAGGTATCGCGGATGGCATAGACGCGCAGGCCATTGGCGAGCGTGCGTTCGGTAAAGGCGATCGGCTTGATCGCGGGGGCGGATGCGGGGGGCGTAGGCTTGGCGGCGACGGATGTCAGCGGCAGCAGGGCGGCACCCAGTAAGAGGGCGGCACGAGACAGCATGGGGAAAGCTCCGGATGGAGGGAAGCGCACGCGCTCTTGTGTCGCGGAGGCGGGGGGCGTGTCAATCGGGTGGGACACTGCCGCTTTAGCTCCCCTCCCTGGAAGGGAGGGGTTAGGGGGTGGGTCGGCCTGTTGGGTGAGGTTGTTCTCTATCGAGAGCAACCCACCCCCGGCCCCTCCCTTCCAGGGAGGGGAGACACCGGTGGCAGAGGAGTGCGCTAGTTCTTCTTGGGCCGGTTCACGTAGAGCAGCACCGCCGCCAATGCCGCCGATCCCACACCAACGCCGATCGCGATCGGGGTCAGGGGCCAATTGCCGCCTTTTTCAGACTTGGCTTCGGCCGCATCGCGCACGCGCTTATGGTCGCGGGCGGCGGCTTCGATTTCGTTGATTTCGCTCATTGGTCCCTCTCGCTTTGGCTTCGATACTCGTGTCGGAACGTATCGGCGAAGGATTTGAGCCGTCCTTCGGCAATCGCTCGGCGCAGATCGGCCATCAGCGCTTGATAGAACCAAAGGTTGTGCTCTGTCATCAACATCGCGCCGAGCATCTCACCCGATCGCACCAGATGATGCAGATAGGCGCGGCTCCAGGTCGTGCAGACCGGGCAGGCGCAGGTCGGGTCGAGCGGGCCAGTGTCTTCGGCGAACTTGGCGTTGCGGATGTTGAGCGGGCCGCTGCGCGTAAAGGCCTGGCCGGTGCGGCCCGAGCGCGTCGGCAGCACGCAATCGAACATGTCGATCCCGCGTTCGACCGCGCCGACAATGTCCGTCGGCTTGCCCACGCCCATCAGATAGCGCGGCTTGTCGACGGGCAATTGGCCGGGCGCGAAATCGAGGCAGCCGAACATCGCCTCCTGGCCTTCGCCGACGGCAAGGCCACCGACGGCATAGCCATCAAAGCCGATGTCGATCAGCGCGGCGGCGCTGTCGCCGCGCAGCGTCTGGTCGAGCGCGCCCTGCTGGATGCCGAAGATTGCGGCGTTTTCGGCATGGGCGCCGCCGCTGTCGAACGCGTCGCGGCTGCGCTTGGCCCAGCGCATCGATCGTGCCATCGCGGCGGATTGCACTTCAGGGGGCGAGGTGGTCGGCACCAGTTCGTCAAATGCCATCACGATGTCCGAGCCGAGCAGGCGCTGGATTTCGATCGAGCGTTCGGGGCTGAGCGTGTGGCGCGTGCCATCCAGATGCGACTTGAAGGTCACGCCATTCTCGTCGCGCTTGGTCAGGTCGCTGAGGCTCATCACCTGATAGCCGCCGCTGTCGGTGAGGATCGGGCGATCCCAGCCCATGAAGCCGTGCAGCCCACCGAGCCGCGCGACGCGTTCGGCACCGGGGCGGAGCATCAGATGATAGGTGTTGCCAAGGATGATTTCGGCACCCGCCGCGCGCACGTCGGCGGGCTTTACGCCCTTCACGGTGGCGGCGGTGCCGACCGGCATGAAGGCGGGGGTGCGGATCGTGCCCCGGCGCATCGCGATTTCACCGGTGCGGGCTTTGCCGTCGGTGGCGTGGATGGTGAAGGCGAAACGGGGTCGGTCAGTCATGTCGTGCTCCCCTCCCTGGAAGGGAGGGGCTGGGGGTGGGTCGGTTCGTTGTCGAACGCGGCACCCGCCTCATACCAACCCACCCCCAACCCCTCCCTTGTCAGGGAGGGGAGGGCGTCAGTCCTTGTTCAGCGCTTGAACAGCGTCTCGGCAGTGGGCTCGGCGGGCTTGGCGGTTTCGCCATGCTCAGCCGCTTCGGCGTCGCGCGAAAGCTGGTCGCGCTGCGCGCGCAGCTCGGTGATCAGGGCCTCGCGGTCGCCTTCCAGCCGGGTATCGACCGGAGCTTCGAGCCCTGCCGCCTTGGCCGCCTTGGACACAGCCGCGTCGAGCTCGCGCTGGGTCGTCAGGCCGAGCGTCACCGGGTCCTTCGGCGTGATATTGGCGATGTTCCAGTGGCTGCGGTCGCGGATCGCGGCGATGGTGGTGCGCGTCGTGCCGATCAGATTGCTGATCGCGCCGTCGCTGATTTCGGGGTGGTTGCGGATCACCCAGGCAATGCCGTCGGGCTTGTCCGAGCGCTTCGACACCGGCGTGTAGCGCGGCCCCTTGGTGCGGCGGACCTGCTCGGGCCCCTTCAAGATCTGCAGGCGATAATCGGGGTTCGCTTGCCCCTTGTCGATTTCGACCTGGGTCAGTTCGTGCGCGCGGATCGGGTCGCGCCCGGTCAGCTTGGTCGCGGCGGTATCATCGGCGATCGCCTGGATTTCCAGGATATGCAGGCCGCAAAATTCGGCGATTTGCTCAAAGCTGAGCGATGTATTGTCGACGAGCCAGGACGCGGTCGCGTGCGGCATGAGCGGCTGGGCCACGGGGAACTCCTTAAAAACGGAAAGGGCCGCCCCTTTCGGAGCGGCCACTTATTCTGCCCGCCAGTGTAGAGCGGTTGTGAGGGGAGGGCAAGCGTGTCGCTTTCCTCCTTAAGCTGCAATCGCCTCGGGATGATCGACCGGCACCAAGGCCCCGAGAAACTGCCGGGCGCTCGCTTCCCAGGTAAAGGTCTGGCCATAGGCTGCACAGGCAGTGCGATCGAGCGTCAGCGCGGTGGCGATCGCGGTATAGAGATTTTCGTCCATGACGCCGACGGCAGGGTTGAGCACATCGACCGGCCCCGTCACCGGGAATGCGGCGACGGGCGTGCCGCACGCCAGCGCCTCAATCATTACCAGCCCGAACGTGTCGGTGCGGCTGGGGAAGACGAAGACGTCGGCCGACGCATAAGCGGCGGCCAGATCGCCGCCGAACAACGGCCCCAGGAAATGCGCGTCGGGGAAGCGGGCGGTCAGCGCGGCGCGCGCCGGGCCGTCGCCCACCACCACCTTGGTGCCGGGATGGCTCGAGGTCAAAAACGCCTCAATATTCTTCTCGATCGCGACGCGACCGACATAAAGCTGGATCGGTCCCTTGCCCGCATCCTTCAGCGCCTTGATCGCGGGTAAGGGGGCCAGGTGCGGCCCGAAGATCGACAGATCGACGCCGCGCCCCCAATGCCGAATCTTGGTGAGGTCGTGCGACTTCAGCGTCGCCGCGATCGACGGGGTCGAGGCGAGGATCGATTGGGCGGGCCAATGGAACCAGCGAATATAGCGCCACACCCATTCCGGGTTCACGCCGGTGCGCGCCGAAACGTAATCGGGGAATTGCGTGTGATAGGCGGTGGTGAAGGGAAAGCCGCGCGTCAGGCACCAGCGCCGCGCCGCCAGACACACCGGCCCCTCGGTCGCCAGATGGATTGCATTGGGTGCAAAGTCGGCCAGCATCTTGCCGACCGTGGCGGTGCTGGCAAAGGCCAGGCGAATCTCGGGATAGGTCGGGCAGGGCAGTGAATAAAACAGATCGGGCGAGACGATCAGGACTTCATGCCCCTGGCGTTCCAATTCCCTGCGCACGGCCTGCAGCGTGCGCACGACTCCATTGACCTGGGGGCTCCACGCATCAGTGGCGATCGCGATGCGCACGCCGGTCAGGCCGCCATCATCTCGATCTTCGCCACGGACCGGGCTTTTGCCCGCGCGGCGATTTCGTCGGCCCAGTGGAGCAACTCCATCCGTCCGTCGAAATGTTCGACCAGGGCGGTGCAACCCTCCACCCAGTCACCGTCGTTATAATATTCAATTCCGTTGATATCGCGGAATTCGGCAGTGTGAATGTGGCCGCAGACCACGCCATCAACGCCGCGCGAACCGGCGGCCTGCGCGACGATCTCTTCGAAGTTGGAGATGAACTGCACGGCGTTCTTCACCTTGGCCTTGGCGTGCTTGGACAGCGACCAATACGGCAAGTTGAAGAAGCGACGATACGCATTCACCCAGCGGTTGAGAGCCATCATGAATTCATACGCCACATCGCCGACATGCGCCAGCCAGCGATGCGCCAGCGTGATTGCGTCGAATTCGTCGCCATGCAGCACCAACAAACGGCGACCGTCGGCGGTTTCATGGATCGCCTTGCGGCGGATCGCGACGCCGCCGAAATCGAGCCCGGTGAACTGGCGCATCACTTCGTCATGGTTGCCGGGAATGTAGATCACTTCGGTGCCGCGCTTGGCGCGCTTCAGCAGCCGCCACACCACATCGTTATGCGCGGCGGGCCAGTAGAACCGCTTCTTCAGCCGCCAGCCATCGATAATGTCGCCAACCAGATACATCCGCTCGCTGTCGACATGGTCGAGAAAATCGATGAGCATATCGGCGTTGCAGCCGCGCGTGCCGAGGTGGATGTCGGAAATCCAGATCGTGCGATAACGGCGGCGTTCGCTCGTTGCGCGTTCGGGAATGGCGGGGTGCGAGTTGGCGAAGTCCGCAAAATCGGCAATCGTCCCGCCCGAAAGACCGTCCATGGCAATCTTGGTCACAGCGTCCATAGCGTCGAAACCTTCGCGAAACCTTTGGCTGATCTCCAGCTATGGCGACGGAATGTTACAATCGGAATCGTGGACCTTCACGCAACTGTCACATGGGCACGTGCCCGGGTTGTTCCGCAACGCGGGCGAGCCATGCCGTGACCGCTGGATAGCGGTTTAGAACGAAGCCCCCGTCCTCGGCCACATGCGTATAAGCGTAGAGTGCAATGTCGGCGACGGTGAAGCGCCCGGCCGCGAGGAAGGGCGTTTGCGCAAGGTGCGCGTCCATCAGCGCCAGCGCGGCTTCGCCCGCCGCCTGTTTGCCGGGGATGAGCGTGCGCTGGAAATCGGTCAGCCGGTCTTCGCCGATAAAGGCGCGCCAGAAGCGCAGTGTCGCGACATTGGGCTCGTGATTATATTGTTCCCAAAACATCCAGTGCAGCATGTCGGCGCGGTCGAACCGGTCGTGCGGGATCAACGCCGATCCATCGGCGAGATACAGACAGGCGGCACCGCTTTCCGGCAGAAAATCGTCGCCAATCTGCAGCACCGGAATGCGGCCATTGGGGTTTACGCCGTCAAGAAAGGCGGCGGTGCGCGTTTCGCCCTTTTGAATGTCGTAACTGCGCCGTTCGAGCGGAATGCCGACATGCGCCGCCGTCAGACGGATTTTGTAGCAATTCCCCGAAACGGGATCTTCGTGGAGGATCAGATTGGCCATTGCCCGCGTGCCCCTTGGATCGTCTCCAACGGTCTTTAGGGGTTCCGATCCATTCGGGCCAGTTCGCTTTATGCGAAAGGAGCGGGATCGCTCTCCGCCTTCACCTCGGCAATCAAATCCTTGCGGCTGAGCTTGCCGATCATCGTCTTTGGCATGGTCAGGCGGATCACGACGGCGTCGACGCGCTCATGGCGGCCAAGCTGCGGATTGAGCCAGTCGCGCAGCGCCTCCGGCGTAACATCGGCCCCGTCGTTCAGCGTGACATAGGCGCGCGGCTGCTCGCCACGATAGGGATCGGGCAGGCCGATCACCATCGCTTCCTTCACCGCCGGGTGATGATGCAGCACCGCCTCGATCTGGCTGGGGAAGACCTTGAACCCCGACACCGCGATCATGTCCTTCAGCCGATCGACGATCCGCACGAACCCGTCGGCATCGATCGTGCCGACATCGCCGGTGCGCAGCCAGCGGCCTTCGTCGGTCGTCAGGAACACCTCGGCATCGGCATCCGGGCGGTGCCAATAGCCCTGCATGATTTGCGGGCCCATCGCGACGATTTCGCCAGGCTCGCCCGCAGGCGGGTCCTGCGTCGGATCGGCCTTGTCGACCAGCCGCAGGCGCGTGCCGGGAATGGGTTGGCCGATCGTCCCGGTCTTGCCTTCGCCCTCATACGGGTTGGCCGACAGCACGCCCGAGCTTTCCGACAGCCCATAGCCTTCGACCACGGCGGCCCCGGTGACCTTCTCGAACTTGGCCTTCAATTCGGCGGCGAGCGGCGCGCCACCGGAAATGCAGATGCGCAGCGACGAGAAATCGGTGCTGGTGATCGTGGGATGGTCGAGCAGCGCCTGATACATGGTCGGCACGCCGGGCAGGGCGGTCGCCTTGGTACGGCCGATTGCGGCCAGCACCGCCCCCGCCTCGAAGCGTGGCAGCATCACGATGCAGCCGCCGTTGAGCACGGTGCGGTTGAGCACGCAGGTATTGGCGAAGACGTGGAACAGCGGTAACACGCCAAGGATGCGGTCGGGCGGGCCCGGGTGCGGGTCGATCCCCATCACTTGCCGGGCATTGGCCGACAGGTTTTGGTGCGTCAGCGCGGCACCCTTGGGCACGCCGGTGGTGCCGCCGGTATATTGGATCAGCGCAACGTCGCGGTCGGGGTCGATCGTCGCAGGCGTGTGCCGTCCATCATTGGCGATGAGCTGCGAAAAGGCGATGACGCGCGGGTCGTGCGGGCGCGGCGTGACTTCGGCGCGCTTGAACAGGCGATACAGAATCGATTTCGCACTCGGCAGCGCCCCGGCGATCGATCCGACGATCAAACGCTCCAGACCGCTTCCGTCGAGCACCTTGAGCGCGGTCGGCAGCAGTGCGCTGGCCGAAAGCGTGAACAGCACGCGCGTTCCCGAATCCGCGACCTGATGCTCCAACTCCGCCACCGTATAAAGCGGCGAGAAATTGACGACGGTCGCGCCGATCTTGAGAATGCCGTAATAGGCGGCGAGATAGTGCGGCACGTTGGGCAGGAACAGGCCGATCCGGTCCCCCGGACCATATCCCAAGGCTTGCAGGCCCGCCGCAACGCGGTTGGCCCCGTCCAGCGTCTCGGCATAACTGAAGTGCCGACCAAGAAAGTCGATCAACGGAGCCTTGCCCGCCGCCTGCGCCGAGCGCTCGAACAATTCCACCATCGAGAGCGCAGGAAAGGTGCTCTCCCAAGGGGTTGGATGACGGTAGGATTGGTGCCAGGCGGCTTCAGCGGAGATCATTGACAGGGGTGTAAGCAGCCTTTTCGTGCGCCGCAAGCGTCAGGAAATATGCGTTCCTGTCCAGGTCACGAGCACCGATATGGCCACTAGCCCAAGGTCCAAGGCCGCCTTTACCTGATGCGGCGCATGATCCGTAGCGTCATGCGTCAAAATCTGAATGTCGGCGCTCGGATGGCGCACGATCGCGATCAGCGCGAGGGCTGCGACGATTCCGATCGTGATGCGGCGATTGCGCATGCTGAGCCCCTGCTGCCGCGCAATTCTATCCGTAATTCCGATTCGGAGCAAGAATGTTGGCCTGACGACTCAGGCCGCCCAGCGATCAGGCAAGTGGCGGCCGCGCACGCGGTCCCGCCCGGCAGACTTTGCCTCGAACAGTGCGCGATCGGCGCAGGCATAGAGCGCCTTCCAGTCGACTTCGCGCAAAAGCGGCCCGGTGCAGGTGCCGATGCTTGCGGTCACGGTAACATCATAGGGCATGCGCCCAGCGCGCAGTTTCTCCAATATCGCGCGCGGTTCGATCGCGATGTCGGCGGGGGCAACGATCGCAAACTCCTCGCCGCCGATCCGCGCCACCAGCGCCTCCGGTGGGACGGATTCGCGCAGCGTCCGGGCGAACACCCGCAATACTTCATCGCCGCCATCATGGCCGATCGTCTCGTTGACACGCTTGAAATGGTCGAGATCGGCGATCAGCAAGGTCTGTTCGCCCGACCGTCCGATCACTTCCTTCAGGAAGGCACGGCGGTTCAGCAATCCCGTCAGCGAATCCGTATCGGCGAGCAGAAGTGCGGCGATTTCGCGTTCGCGCGCGAGGTCGCGTTCGCGGCTGAGCACCCGGATGCGATAGGCAACCGCAATGCTCGACAGAAGCGCCTCCACCGTCATCGAAGCAAGCGTCGAATTGTCGAGCCAGAAGCTCCAGCCGATCAGCCCGAGCGAACTGAACGCCCGCAGGCAGGCCAGGGCGATCGGTGCGCCCCACGCCATGACGAACATTCCAAGATAGTCGCTGCGCACGCGCCAGGCTCGCCACAAAAGCGGTCCGGCGACCGACATTTGGACAAGAAACGCATACATATACGCGCGGTCCGCCAGATGTGGGGCGATCGGCGAAAACACGGCGAAGGCCAGCGTCGCAAGCAGCATTACGCCAGATGCGACCGTCGCCAACCGCCCGAGATGTCTCTCAAACACGGACGGCTCGAAAAACGCGCGCGCAAAAGCGAACGCAGCAACCGCCGCGATCCCCAGCGTCACATAGTTTATGCGGATCCGGTCGTTATTGGCGAGGTCGGGCCACGCCCATGCCAGCGCCCCCGAGGAGGACAGGGCATATAGCAGCAACGCCGCCACCATGACGCAATAAACGAGCTGAAATCGGTAACGAAGCGCCACCCACAGCGCCAGATTGTAGGTCAACAGCGCGATGCAGAGACCGGCAAACCCGCCGTAGAGCGCTGCCATCTTCAAATTCGCGCTGATGCTTTCTTGCGGGGTAACGATGCGCGCGTTGCGCAAGATCCCGCGCAGATTGCCCGTCCCTTCAATGTGCCACAGCAACCGCACCAACGGCGCGGCGCGCTCGGGCAAGCGCTGCTCGATGATGGCACCGAGCTGCAGATGCCGTGCTGCGCCATGCTGGTCGAGCGAAGACGATACGATCTTTCCATCGGCATAGAGCGCGTAAAAGGTGATGCGGTCTTGCCAAAGGCTGGCAACCTGGAGTGCGAGCGGCCCAGTGCGGCGGACCAGCGGCGAGATCGCCCAATAGTCGCCGCCGGGCAGAGCGCCTTGCGAGGACGCACAATCGAAGGCGGCTTGTCCGGCAAGGAGGTGATGCGGCGTCATGCCGGGTTGTGCGCGCGTGACGCACACCGGCAGCGCATCGCCCTGTCGTTCGGCATGCGCGGCCGACGCGAAGAGCGTCACCATCACTGCAAGGACACTGGCGAAAAGAACGCGGTACATGCCCGCCTCCTACGCCAACGAAACCAAACAGAGCGTAAAGGACAAAAAATTGTTGCGATGACGATTCGATCGCGCTGCATGCCGCCTTTTGGAGCTGGCACGATGCATCCCGCGCGCGTTGCATCCGCATGAAAAAAGCGGGCCGGCATTGCTGCCGACCCGCCTGTTTCGCTTATTTGGCCGTGGTCGTGTCCTTGTCGATCTTGGCGGCGGCCTTCTTCTTCGGCTTCTTGGGCGGGGCGGCGGTGATCTCGAACGACAGCGCGCCGTCCTTCATCTTCACCGTCACCTCGCCGCCGTGCACCAGCTTGCCGAACAGCAGTTCCTCGGCGAGCGGTTGCTTGATCTTTTCCTGGATCAGGCGGCCCATCGGGCGGGCACCGTATAGCTTGTCATAGCCCTTGGCGGTGAGCCACGTCTTGGCCTCGTCGTCGAGGTTGATGTGGACGTTGCGGTCGGCCAACTGCAGTTCGAGCTGGAGGATGAACTTGTCCACCACGCGCGCCACGACTTCGGTCGGCAGATAGCCGAACGGCACGATCGCATCCAAGCGGTTGCGGAACTCGGGCGTGAACATCTTCTGCACCGCCTGCTCATCCTCGCCCTCACGGGTGAGGTTGCCGAAGCCGAGCGTTTCGCGCGCCATGTCGCTTGCACCCGCATTGGTCGTCATGATCAGGATGACGTTGCGGAAATCGACCGTCTTGCCGTGCTGGTCGGTCAGGCGCCCATTGTCCATCACCTGCAGCAGGATGTTGAACAGATCGGGATGCGCCTTCTCGATCTCGTCGAGCAGCAGCACCGAATGCGGCTGCTGGTCGATTGCGTCGGTCAACAGGCCACCCTGGTCGAACCCGACATAGCCGGGAGGGGCACCGATCAGTCGGCTGACCGAGTGGCGTTCCATATATTCGGACATATCGAAACGCTGAAGCGGGATGCCCATGATCTGCGCGAGCTGCTTGGCGACTTCGGTCTTGCCGACGCCGGTCGGGCCGGTGAACAGATAGTTGCCGATCGGTTTTTCCGGATCGCGCAGGCCAGCCCGGCTGAGCTTGATCGCCGAGGCGAGCTTCTCGATCGCGGCATTCTGTCCGAACACCACACGCTTGAGATCGGTCTCGAGCGATTCGAGCGCCTTGGTGTCGTCGGTCGACACCGACTTCGGCGGGATGCGCGCCATCGTCGCGATCACGGCCTCGATCTCACGCGAGGTAATGGTCTTCTTGCGCTTGGCGAGCGGCACCAGCATCTGCATCGCGCCGACTTCGTCGATCACGTCGATCGCCTTATCGGGCAGCTTGCGGTCGTTGATGTAGCGCGCGGACAATTCCACCGCCGACTTGATCGCGTCGGGGGTGTATTTGACCTTGTGATGCTCCTCGAACGCCGAACGCAACCCGGTCAGGATCTTGACGGTATCCTCGATCGTCGGCTCGTTGACGTCGATCTTCTGGAAGCGCCGCAGCAACGCGCGGTCCTTCTCGAAATGGTTGCGGAACTCCTTATACGTCGTCGAACCGATGCAGCGGATCGTCCCGCCCGAAAGAGCAGGCTTGAGCAGGTTGGACGCATCCATCGCGCCGCCGCTGGTGGCACCAGCGCCGATCACGGTGTGGATCTCATCGATAAACAGGATCGCGTCCGGCAGCTTTTCAAGCTCGTTGACGACGGCCTTCAGCCGCTCCTCGAAATCACCGCGATAGCGCGTGCCGGCGAGCAGCGCGCCCATGTCGAGCGAATAGATGACCGCGGGCAACAGCACCTCGGGCACTTCGCCCTCGACGATCTTGCGCGCCAGCCCCTCGGCAATCGCGGTCTTGCCGACGCCGGGATCGCCCACATAAAGCGGGTTGTTCTTGGAGCGGCGGCACAGGATCTGCACGGTGCGATCGACCTCGGGCCCGCGCCCGATCAGCGGATCGACCTTGCCCTTCTTGGCCTTCTCATTGAGATCGACGCAGAATTGCTTGAGCGCGCTTTCGCTCTTGCCCTTTTCGCCCTGCTTTGGCGGTTTTTCCTCATCGACGCCCTTTGGCGTGGTGGCTTCCGGTGCAGGCGTGCCCTTGCCGACGCCGTGGCTGATGAAGCTGACCGCATCGAGGCGGCTCATATCCTGCTGCTGCAGGAAATAGACGGCGTAGCTTTCGCGCTCGCTGAACAAGGCGACCAGCACATTCGCGCCGGTTACTTCATCGCGGCCGGAGGACTGCACATGCAGGATCGCGCGCTGGACGACGCGCTGGAACCCGCTGGTGGGCGAGGGGTCGGTGGCGGCATCGACCTTCAGCGCTTCAAGTTCGGTATCGAGATAATGTTTGACGGTCGCGGTCAGCTCGGCGGTGTCCACGCCGCAGGACTGCATCACCTTCGACGCATGTTCGTCGTCGATCAAGGCGAGCAGCAAATGCTCGAGCGTGGCATATTCGTGCCGGCGCGACGACGCAGCCTCTAGGGCCTTGTGCAGCGTGGTTTCCAGCGCGGAGGCGAAGGATGGCATCTGTACTTACTCCATGCGGGCCACGAAAGACGGGCGGCCCTTTCCTGCTATGTCGGAAGGCAGGACGCCCGCATCAAGCACTTGAAACTCGCCACGGCATTTCCTTGGTTCCGTGGCAACACCCCTTATGACTTAAATAGGTCGTTCGCGGATGTCCGGTGGTCAACAGCGCGTTGAATTTTTGTTCGGGTGCGTGCGATTTCGGTCTCCAGCGCCACGATGCGCGCTTCCAGTTCCTTGACCGATAGCGGGTCAAGGTCCTGTACGATCAGCGCGGCGAGCGGATCGCCCGCGCGTTTCGGGAGAATCTCGTCGAGGTCCATAGGCAGGATCGTTGACCCGGCGGCGCGCCATGTCAATAAGGCGCGCAAAGCAAAACAGGGCGCACGAGCGATGGACGGCATTCCAACAACGATGCGAGCGATCGACCCGGACGTGCCGGGCGGGCCCGAGGTGCTGCGCGTGGTGCAGCGCCCGGTGCCGGTGCCGCGGGCCGATGAAGTGTTGATCCGCGTCGTCGCGGCGGGTGTGAACCGGCCGGATGTGCTGCAGCGCAAGGGCGGTTACGCGCCACCGCCGGGCGCGCCGTCGATCCCAGGGCTGGAAGTGTCGGGCACGATCGTCGCGCAAGGGGAGGATGTTGCGATCGACATGACCGGTCAGCCGGTGTGTGCTTTGCTGGCAGGCGGCGGCTATGCCGAATATGTCGCGGTCGCGGCGGGGCAGGTGCTGCCGGTGCCCAACGCGCTGTCGATGGTTGAGGCGGCGGCCTTGCCCGAGACATTGTTCACCGTGTGGACCAATTTGTTCGAGCGCGCTTATGCGACCGAGGGCGATACCGTGCTGGTGCATGGCGGCACCAGCGGTATCGGCACGATGGCGATCGCCTTGGGCGCGATATTCGGGCTGGAGGTGATCGTCACCGCTGGCTCGGACGACAAATGCGCGGCGGCGGTCGCGCTCGGCGCGGCGCATGCGATCAATTACAAGACCGAGGATTTCGTCGAGCGTGTCGCCGAGATTACCGGTGGCAAGGGCTGCGCGGCGGTGCTCGATATGGTGGGCGGCGATTATGTGCCGCGCAACCTCAAATGCCTGGCCGAGGACGGTCGCCACGTGTCGATCGCGGTGCAGGGCGGGCTGATGGCGACGATCCCGATCTTCGACATCATGCGCCGCCGCCTGACGCTGACCGGATCGACGCTGCGTCCCCGCGATACCGCGTTCAAGAGCCTGGTCGCCGACGAACTGCACAGCACCGTGTGGCCGCATGTCGAAGCGGGGCGGTTGAAGCCCGTGATCGACCGCACCTTCTCCCTGGAAGAGGCCCCCGCCGCGCACGCGCGGATGGAGGCGGGGGACCATGTCGGGAAGATCGTGCTGACGCTGGACTGACCAGGGAGGCTCCCCTCCCTTCCAGGGAGGGGAGGTGGACGGAGGCGCTTAGCCGATCACCGTCTTCAAATTCATGAACTCGTGCAGCCCATAGGGGCCGAGTTCCCGCCCATGGCCCGAGCGCTTGATCCCGCCGAAGGGGGCATCGGGCTTGGAGGCGAGCATCGCGTTGACCGCGATCATCCCCGCCTCGATATCGCGTTCAAAGCGGGCACGCTCGGCCGGATCGTTGGTCCACACCGAGGAGCCGAGGCCGAACGGCACGGCATTGGCAAGCCCAATGGCGGCGTCGATGTCGTCCGCCTTGAACAGCATCGCCACCGGGCCGAACACTTCCTCGTGGGCAACGGCATGATCGGCTGGCACGTCGACCAGAATGCCCGCCGAGAGATAGGCACCCTTGCCGGGTAGCGGCTCGCCGCCGAACATCAATTTGGCACCCGCCTCGCGGAACATCTGCAATTGGTCCAGTACGGTTTGGAGCTGCGCCTCGCTCGACAAGGGGCCCATGTCGGTTGCCGCGTCCATCGGGTCGCCAGCGACCACTGCCCGCATCCCGGCCGAGAATTTCTCCAGGAACGCGTCATAGACATCGGCATGGACGATCATGCGCTTGGCGCAGATGCACGATTGCCCGGTATTCTGGATGCGAGCGGTCACCGCAGTTTTGGCGGCAAGATCGAGATCGGCCGAGGGCATGACAATGAACGGGTCCGACCCGCCCAGTTCGAGCACGACCTTCTTCAGCGCGCGGCCCGCCGCCTCGGCTACCTTCATGCCCGCGCCCTCGCTGCCGGTCAGCGTGACCGCAACGATGCGGTCGTCGGCGATGAGCGCGGCAACCTTGTCGGATTTGATCGGCAAGTTCTGGAACAGACCGGCGGGGGCTCCGGCGGCGATCACCATTTCCTCGATTGCGGCGGCGACGCCCTGCACGTTGGAGGCGTGCTTCAACAAACCGACATTGCCCGCCATGATCGTCGGCGCGAGGAAGCGCACCACTTGCCAATACGGGAAATTCCACGGCATCACCGCCAGCACCGGCCCCATCGGGTGCCAAGTTGCGGTCGCGCCCTGGAACTGGCGCGGCTCCAGCATCGCCGGGCCTTCCTGCGCGTAATGGCGGAAACCCGCCGCGCATTTTTCGACTTCGGCGATGGCCGATTTCAGCGTCTTGCCCATTTCGCGCGTCGCGATCTCGGCAAGACGGTGCGTGTTGGCGTCGAATTGCTCGGCGATTCGCGCGAGCAGGGCCGTGCGCGTGGCGTAATCCGTCACCCGCCAATCGCGAAAAGCGGCGCTTGCCCGCGCGAGCCTGGTTTCGATCTCGTCGCCGGTCAGTTCCCGGTAGGATTGGCCGGGTGCGCCGGTTGCCGGATCGATGCTGGTGAACATGAGGGAAGTTCCTTATTGCGAATCGCACGACAAACGCACCGCAGCGCTAGCGTATCCTTGACCCCAAACACTCGCCTGCCGCATAGCTGACAAATGGATATAGCGATCGAAGAGCTGTCGTTCGAAGCGGCGTTGAAGGAATTGGAGGGGATCGTGGCGAGGCTCGAGAGCGGCGACGCGCCGCTCGACCAGGCGATCGCGCTGTATGAGCGCGGCGACAAGCTCCGGCGTCGGTGCGATGACCGGCTCAACGCAGCCCAGGCCCGGATCGAAGCGATCCGCACCGATAGCGAGGGGCGTGCCATTGGCACGCAGCCCTTTGCAGCGGGTTGAGGGCATGACCGCTGCGTCCCTGTCGCTTGCCGCGGCCTTGTCCGAAGTCGGTGCCGATATCGATCGGCGGCTCGATCAGTTTCTGGCGATCCCGGAAGATCCGCGCGCGGATCTGTACCGCGCGATGCGCCATGCCGCGATTGGTGGGGGCAAGCGCCTGCGCCCGCTGCTGGTGTTCGCGACCGGGCGTTTGTTCAACGTCGATCGCGACGCGGTCGGCCGGGCGGGTGCCGCGATCGAGTGCATCCATGTCTATTCGTTGATCCATGACGATCTTCCCGCAATGGATGATGACGACATGCGGCGCGGCAAACCGACCGTCCATAAGGCGTTTGACGAAGCAACCGCGATTCTGGCGGGTGATTCGCTGCATGCGCTCGCCTTTGAAATTCTGGCGGATCCGAACACGCATCCCGACCCCTTCGTCCGCAGCGAACTGGTGCTGGATCTGGCGCGCGCGGCGGGCCCGGCGGGCATGGCCGGCGGTCAGGCGATGGACCTCGAGGCCGAGAAGTCGACCTTCGACTTGCCGACCGTGACGCGGCTTCAGGCGCTGAAGACCGGCGCGCTGATCGCCTGTTCGGTCGAGGCGGGCGCGATCCTTGGCAAGGTGCCGCCGGAAGGACGCACGGGCTTGCGCGGCTATGCCCGCGATGTCGGCCTCGCCTTCCAGATCGCCGACGACATCCTCGACGTCGAAGGGGATGAGGCTGCGGTCGGCAAGAAGCTGGGCAAGGACGAGGGGGCTGGCAAGGAAACATTCCTCTCGCTGCTCGGGCTTGATCGGGCCCGCGAACAGGCGCGGATGCTGGTCGATCAGGCGATCGAGCATCTCCACGCCTTTGGCCCCGAGGCCGATCTGTTGCGCGACATCGCCCGCTTCACGCTCGAGCGTGACCGGTGACGATCCGCACCGGGGTCTATCCCGGCAGCTTCGATCCGCTGACGCTTGGGCATATGGACATCATCCGGCGCGGGGCGAAGCTGGTCGATCGGCTGGTCATTGGCGTCACCACCAACCCGTCCAAATCGCCGATGTTCACGATCGAGGAGCGCATGGCGATGGTCCAGCGCGAGATCGAAGGCGTGCCGGGTGAGATCCACGTCGTCAGCTTCGATTCGCTGCTGATGGATTTCGCCGAGCGCGAGGGCGCGAAGGTCATCGTGCGCGGCCTGCGCGCCGTCGCTGATTTCGAATATGAATATCAGATGGCCGGGATGAACCAGCAGATCAATCCGCGCGTCGAGACGGTGTTCCTGATGGCGGATGTTTCGTTGCAGCCGATCGCCAGCCGGTTGGTCAAGGAAATCGCGCTTTATGGCGGGCCGATCGATCGTTTCGTCAGCCCGGCCGTGGCGGCGGAAGTCGCGGCGCGGGTCGATAAGATTGGTCGCAAGGGCACGCAGCCCTAATATGGTCGCTTTCGCGCGCCACGTTCAGATTGGCGCAAGCGGCGACTTGGTCTAAGCGCGGGTCCACACCGAGTTTTTCGCGGGGAAATGATGCGTTTCGTTACCACCCTCCTGGTCTTCCTCCTCGCGTTCGTCGCCGGGCCCGCTTTTGCTGCCAAAAAGAAGGTGGATCCAAAGAGCGCTGTCGTCACCACGGTCGGGCGTCCGGCCATTCCCTCGGCGACGGACCCCGAGAATTTGCTGTATCTCGATCTGTCGACCGGTGGCCGTGTGGTCATCTGGCTGCGCCCGGATGCGGCCCCCAAGATGGTCGAACGCGTCAAGACGCTGACGCGGCAGCATTTCTATGACGGGCTGCTGTTCCACCGCGTGATCGAAGGCTTCATGGCGCAGACCGGCGACCCCAAGGGGGACGGCACTGGCGGATCGACGCTGCCCAACGTGCCGGCCGAGTTTAACTGGCTGCCGCATGTGCGCGGTGCCGTGTCGGCGGCGCGCGAGGGATCGGCCGAGGGTGCGACCGTCGAGGAAGTGACCAAGGCGGAAAATAGCGCCAACAGCCAGTTCTTCATCGTGTTCAACCCGACGATGAAGCTCGATAAGAAATACACCGTCTTCGGGCGCGTGATCTCCGGCATGGACTATGTCGATGCGATTGCCCGCGGGGAGCCGCCGGTCCACCCGTCGCGGATCCTCCACGCCTATATCGCGGCGGACAATCCCCCGGCCTATGCACCACCGCCGCCGCCCGCTCCGGTTGCTGCCCCCGCTACGCTCGCGCCGAGCCAGCCGGTGCTGAAGCCTGCACCCAAGGCCGCGCCGAAGAAAAAGGCCGCCTGAGCCGCTGATTGTTGCGACGACGGGGGGAGTACCGTCATGAAGGTCGATCTGTTCGACTTCGTCTTGCCGCCGGAGCGCATCGCCTTGCGCCCGGCGTCGCCGCGCGACAGCGCGCGTTTGCTTGTGCTGGATGGCGCGGCAACGCTTGATCGGCATGTCGGCGATTTGCCAGCGGCATTGCGCGCGGGCGATTTGCTCGTGTTCAACGATACGCGCGTGATCCCGGCGCAATTGGAGGGGACGCGCGGCGATTCGCGGATCGGCGCAACCTTGCATAAGCGCGAGGGACCGCGCCGCTGGCGTGCCTTCATCCGCAATGCGCGGCGGCTGCGCGATGGCGACGAAATCGATTTCGGCAACGGCGTAACCGCTTATGCCCGGGATCGCGGTGAGGATGGCAGCTTCGCGCTCGATTTCGCGGGTGACGAGCCCGTCGAAGTGCTGCTGGAGCGTGCCGGGCGGATGCCGCTACCGCCCTATATCGCCGCGCGCCGCCCCGCCGACGCACGCGATGCAGACGATTATCAGACGATGTTCGCCGCCGAGAAGGGCGCGGTCGCGGCACCGACTGCGGCGCTGCACTTCACGCCCGAGCTGATGGCAAAGTTCGCCGAGGCAGGCATCGAGCACGCCACGCTGACGCTGCACGTCGGGGCGGGCACCTTCCTTCCGGTCAAGGCCGACGATACGCTCGACCACAAGATGCATGCCGAATGGGGGCGCATCGATGCGGCGACCGCAGACCGGCTCAACGCGGTGCGCGCGCGCGGCGGGCGCGTGATCGCAGTCGGCACCACGAGCCTGCGCCTGATCGAGAGCGCAACAGGCGCGGACGGGGTGATTCGCCCGTTCGAAGGCGACACCGCGATCTTCATCACGCCGGGCTATCGCTTCAACGGCATCGACGGCCTCGTCACGAATTTCCATTTGCCGCGATCGACGCTGTTCATGCTGGTCAGCGCGCTGATGGGCACCGAGCGGATGCAAGCGGCCTATGCCCATGCGGTGCGAGACGGCTATCGATTCTACAGCTATGGCGATGCCAGTCTGTTGCTGCCGACGAAGGAGACGTGATGCGCGCCGGTTCGGTCTTGCTGCTTGCGCTTGCTGCCCCGCTATCGGCGCAAACCGTACCCGTCGTCACTCCCCCGCCAGCCCGTCAGCCAGCCGCGACGATCGTGGTCGAGCCGGCCGCAATGCTCATTGCCGCATGTGACAGCGATGGCGACGGGCGCACCACTCGCGCCGAGCTCAGCGCCTGTATCGCGCGGAGCTTCGCTGATGCCGATACCGCGCATAAGGGCTCGATCGGCTATATCGACTATAGCGACTGGGCGCTCAAATGGCTGGGGGATCGCAACGCGCTGCCCAGCCCCTTCGCGATCGACAGCGATGGCGACAATCGCATCACGCTGGCCGAATTGCAGGCGCAGTTTTCCAGTCTGTTCGACCGCTTCGACACCAACAAGGACGGCGCGGCGACACGAGCGGAATTGGTGACCATTCGCAGTGCGCCGGTTCCCCAGGGGGATGACGGCAAGCGTGGTCACCGCCGCCCCTCGCAATCGCGCTGAGGTGACCATGCCCGATCCGCGCTATCGTTTGGTGATTTTCGATTTCGACGGAACGCTGGCCGATAGCGGGGACTGGTTCCTGTCGGTTGCCGATCATCTCGCCGAGCGGTTCAAGTTCCGCAAGGTCGCTCCCGAGGAGGTCGCATCGCTGCGCGGGCGCACCACGGGGGAGGTGATCCGCCATCTCGGCATTCCGCGTTGGAAATTGCCCAAGATCGGGCGCTATCTCCATCGCTTGTTGGCCGAGCAGACCGACCGGATCGCCTTGTTCGAAGGCGTTACGCCGTTGTTGCGGCAATTGGCGGACAATGGCGTGCGCATGGCGCTGGTCACTTCCAATGCCGAGGATAATGCGCGCGCCATTCTCGGCCCCGATAATGCGGCGCTGATCGAATGGTTCGAATGCGGCGCGTCCTTGTTTGGCAAGGCACCGCGCTATCGTCGGGTCTTGCGCAAGAGCAAGATCGCGATCGAGCAGGTCATCTCGATCGGTGATGAGACGCGCGATGTGGTGGCGGCAAAGAAGGTCGGCATCTGTTCTGGCGCGGTGCTGTGGGGCTATGCCAATCGCGACGGGCTGACGCGGCTTAACCCAGACGTCCTGTTCGAATCGCCCGACGAGGTGTTGCGGCTGTTGCTGGGCGAGCAGGCGACGCTGCTTGCCTGAGGAAATGCGTGACTTGGTACGGCACCCCGCGCTAACCGATCGCATGTCCATTGCAGAGGCGGCCGTGACGGCCGAGCAGAGCTTCGTCCCGACTAACCACAAGGGGCTGACCTATCCGTATGGCGGGGCCGAGCCAGCGCCCGGCACGGTGATGCCCGTGGCCCCCGGCATCGGCTGGGTGCGGCTGCATGTTCCGGGGCCGCTTAAGCACGTCAATTGCTGGCTGCTCGACGATGCGGGCGGCATGGCACTGGTCGATACCGGTATGAACACGCCCGAGGCGCGCGCGGCGTGGGAGGCTTTGGCGCAGGGGCCGCTGGCGAGCGTGCGGGTAACGCAAATGATCGGCACGCATTTCCACCCCGATCATATCGGGCTCGCCGGTTGGATGTGCGACACGCACGGTTGCCCCCTGGTGATGACGCGCGGCGAATGGCTGACCGCGCGGATGCTGGTCGCCGATGCGCGCGATGCGGTGCCGGGCGAGATGGTCGCCTTCTGGCGCGCGGCGGGGTGGGATGATGCGCAGATCGCCCATGCCAGCGAGCGTGGCTGGGCGGGGTTCCGCCGGATCGTCACGCCGCTGCCGCTCGGCTATACCCGGATCCAGCATGGCGACACGCTGCGGATCGGTGCGGTCGCGTGGCAGGTGGTGGTTGGCTCGGGGCATAGTCCGGAACATGCCTGTCTGTACGATCCGATCGGCAAGGTGCTGATCTCGGGCGACCAGGTGCTGCCCCGGATCAGCCCGAACGTCTCGCTCGGCGTGACCGAGCCCGCCGCCGATCCGTTGGGCGAATGGTTCGATTCGATCGCGCGGTTGAAGGCTTTGCCCGACGATGTGCTGGTGCTGCCCGGGCATGGCGATCCGTTCACCGGCTTGCACGCGCGGCTCGATGCGATGGACCGCGAACATCGTGAGCGGCTCGACGAGCTGGAAGTGTTCCTGGCCGAACCGCGTCGTGCGATCGACTGTTTCGGGCGGCTGTTCCGGCGCGCGATCGGGCCCGACATGCTCGGCATGGCGACGGGCGAAGCGCTGGCGCATGTCCGGCGGCTGGAGGTCGAAGGGCGCGCGGTGAAGACGATCGAGGACGGTGTGTGGTGGTATCGCGCGGTGTGACGGGCTAGCGTGCGGCCGCGCCGGGGGGCGAATCGTTTGAGGAAAGCTGATGTCCGATATCCGCGATCGCGCCATCCAGATTTACGACGCTTTCACGCATGAGCATCGCGACCGCCGCACCTTGTTGCGCGAAATGGTCGGCCTGGTCGGATCGGTCGCCGCTGCCGAGGTGTTAATCGCGGGGATCGCGGCCTCGCCCGCCGCCGCTTCGATCACCCAGCCCGACGACCCGGCGCTGGTGACGCGTAAAGGTCCCTATGCGATCGGTCCGGGCAAACAACTGACCGGTTATTTCGCGGCACCCAAGGATGCAAAACACGCTGGCGTGGTCATTGTCGTGCATGAAAATCGCGGGCTGACCCCGCATATCGAAGATGTCGCAAGGCGCGTGGCGCTGGCGGGTTTCCAGGCGGTTGCGCCCGATTTCCTGAGCGACCAGGGCGGCGCCCCCGCCGACGAGAATGTCGCCCGCGACATGATCGGCAAGGCCGATCTTACCGCAATCACCGGGGAAGCCGTCGCCACGATCGGCGCGATGTCGGCGCAGCCGGGCGCGAACGGCAAGGTTGGGATTATCGGCTTTTGCTGGGGCGGGGCGCTGGTCAATCGCGTTGCCGTGGCGTCGGGCAATGCGCTTGCGGCAGGCGTCGCTTATTATGGGCCGGCCCCCGATCCGGCCGAGGCCGGGGCGGTCGCGGCCCCGTTGCTGCTGCACTATGCGGGCAAGGATGCGCGGGTTGCCGCAACCGGCGTGCCGTGGGTTGCTGCGTTGAAGGCGGCGGGCAAGGACGTGACCGCTTATACCTATGACGGCGTCGATCATGCCTTTAACAACGACACCTCGGCCGAACGCTATAACAAGCCAGCCGCCGATTTGGCGTGGGAGCGGACGATCGCTTTCCTGCATCAGCATCTTGACGGATAAGGCTATTTCGTTCCACTAATGTTCCCGAGAATCGTGTGACGATTTTGGGGGAGAATGACCGTGGCGGACCTGACCTTTTACACCAACCCGATGTCGCGCGGCCGCATCGCGCGCTGGATGCTCGAGGAAGTCGGGGTGCCTTATGAAACGGTGCTGCTCGATTATGCGACGACGATGAAGCAGGAGCCGTATCTGTCGGTCAACCCAATGGGGAAGGTGCCCGCGATCGTCCATCACGGACATGTCGTCACCGAATGCGCCGCGATCTGCGCCTATCTCGCCGACGCGTTTCCCGAGGCTGGCCTCGCTCCGCCGACCAGTGCGCGGGCGGACTATTATCGCTGGCTGTTCTTTGCGGCGGGACCACTCGAACATGCGATCACCAATCGCTCGCTGGGCGTAACGCCGACCGATTCGCAGCAGCGCATGGCAGGCTATGGTTCGTACGATCGTGCCGTCGATACGCTCGAAAAGGCGGTGTCGGCGCATCGCTATTTTGCGGGCGATACCTTTACGGCGGCGGACGTCTATGCCGGGTCGCAAGTCGCCTGGGGTGTGCAATTCGGGTCGCTGCCCAAGCGCGCTGCCTTTGAGGACTATCTTGCACGCGTGCAGGAGCGACCTGCGTATCAGCGCGCGAACGAGATCGATAACGCGCTGATGCCGGCACCCGCGCCAGCAGCGTAACGGTAGCACTCCACCGCCGGGCAGCGTGCTCCACCGCCTTGCGGCGGTGGCACGCTCAGTCGGTCAGCGTCAGTTTGGCGAGCAGGAAGTTGGGCATCGGGCCATTCCAGCCGCCATCGTCGACCGCATCGATCGGCTCCAGCGGTTCGGCGCGTTCAGTCGGCGCGCCACGCGGCGGGCGGCTGGCACGGGCGGGGCGCTCCTCGCGCGGTGCGCGGGCCTCGCGCGCGGGGCGTTCGGTACGCGGCGGACGGGGCGTGCGGGCAGGGCGCTCGACCTCGGACGGAGCGTCCTCGGCGTCAACGACGGCCGCCGCGACCTTGGCGGCGGCCTTGGGACGTCGCCGCGTTTTCGGGGCAGCTTCGCGCGGCGCTTCCGGCGTGTCGTCATCGGCGACGGGCGCACCAGTCTCGTAGCGTTCGATCTTCAGACCGGTCAGCTTTTCGATATTCTGGATGTTTTCGGCATCGTCGGGCGTCGCGAAGGTGAACGCGATGCCGGTCGCGCCCGCGCGCCCGGTACGGCCGATGCGGTGAACGTAATCGTCGGGGTGCCACGGCGCATCATAGTTGAAGACGTGGCTCACGCCCTTGATGTCGATGCCGCGTGCGGCGACGTCGGACGCGACGAGGATCTTGATCTCGCCCTTCTTGAAGCGATCGAGCTCGGCAATGCGTTGCGCCTGCTCCATGTCGCCATGGATTTCCCCCGACGCGAACCCGGCACGCTGCAGCGCCTTGTTGAGGTCGCGCACCGTTGTCTTGCGGTTGGAGAAGATGATGCCGGTCTGGACGTCTTCCGAGCGCAGCAGTGAAATCAGCGTATCGCGCTTCTTGGCGGCGGAAACGTTGACCAGCCACTGCTTGATGTTGACGTTGGCGGTTGCGGGCCGCGCGACCTCGATCGTCTTGGGGTTGTCGAGAAACTTGTCGGCCAGCTTCTTGATCGGCGGCGGCATCGTCGCCGAAAACAGCAGCGTCTGCCGCGTCTTGGGCAATTTGGTGCAGATTTCCTCGATATCGGGGATGAACCCCATGTCGAGCATCCGGTCGGCCTCGTCGATCACCAGCATCGAACAGCCGGTGAGCAGGATTTTCCCGCGCCCGAACAGATCCATCAAGCGACCCGGGGTAGCGATGAGGACATCCACGCCCTTTTCGAGCGCGGCGGTCTGGTCGCCCATCGACACGCCGCCGATCAGCAGCGCCATCGAAAGCTTGTGATATTTGCCGTATTTCTCGAAATTCTCGGCGACCTGGGCGGCCAGTTCGCGCGTCGGTTCGAGGATCAACGAGCGTGGCATCCGCGCGCGCGACCGCCCCTCGCCGAGGATATCGATCATCGGCAGCACGAAGGCGGCGGTCTTGCCCGTGCCCGTCTGCGCGATGGCGACAAGGTCCTTGCCCATCAGCACGGAAGGGATCGCGCTCGCCTGGATCGGAGTCGGCTCGGTATAGCCGGACTCGTTGACGGCACGCTGGAGTTCGTCGGAAAGGCCGAGATCGGCAAAAGTCATGCGGTATCCGGAAAAAGCGCCCGGGCGAAGCGCCCGCGAACGGTTGAAAAGCGCTTGCCGATCAGGGGCGAAATGTCAAGGTAAACGGGTGCGTTCTACTTGCCTTTGGCCACCAGCCGCTTGAAACCATCGATTCGGCAGGCACTGCCCGATCGCGCGCGGATCGAGTCGCGCCCGGCGCAGACCATGCCGTCCGGCGTGCTCTTCAGGTAAAGGCCCGAATAGAAATCAAGCGCGGGGCATTTGTTGTCGAACCGTGCGCGCAGGCGCGTATCGTCGATCAGGATCAAGTCCACGCTGTCGTCGCCGGAGATCAGCGCACCCTCAACCGCCGCCATGGCCACGCATTTCGGGCCTTTTTTCTCGGTGAAGCGGGGCGGGGCGAGTTCGGATCGCTGCGGCGTGCGCCCGCCCAGAACCCGCGGAATACGAATCACGATGCGCTGGTGGATGGTCAACTGGGCTAGCGCAACGCCGTCGCTATGCGCCGTCGCGGCCGAACTGGTCGACGCGAGCGCAAGGAGCAACGAAGCGGGAAGGGCGCGGTTGGGCATAGATATAGCGATCAGCGTTACCGTGAATGGTTGAATGCCGGATGAATTGGCGTTGGTCGATACGGATGGTAGGGCAAAAGGATGATGCATGCCCGCTCTTCAACCGACAATAGCACCCTTGCCCAGCAGCAGGCCATCCGCGCCGTCGAGGCGGCGCTGGGGCCGAAGGCGGTCACGACCGATGCACAGGACATCGCCCCGTGGCTGACCGACTGGCGCGGCCGTTTTCACGGCCGCACCGCCGCGATTCTATCGCCAGATAGCGTTGAGGGCGTTGCGCAGGTGATGCGCTTCGCGGCGGAACATGGCGTCCCGCTGGTGCCACAAGGCGGCAACACGTCGATGGTCGGCGGTGCCACGCCGCCTGCCGACGGCTCGGCGCTCATCCTGTCGTTGCGGCGGATGAATCGCATACGCTCGATCGATCCTGCGGCCGGGTTGGCGGTGGTGGAGGCGGGGGTGATTCTCGCCGATCTCCATGCCGCGGCGGCGGCGCACGGCATGCGCTTTCCGCTCACGCTTGGCGCGCGCGGTAGTGCCACGATGGGCGGACTGGCGTCGACCAATGCCGGCGGTACGCAGGTGCTGCGGTTCGGCACGATGCGCGGGCTGGTCGCGGGCGTGGAGGCGGTGTTGCCCGGCGGGGAGGTTTTCGATGGGCTGGCGGCGCTCAAGAAGGACAATCGTGGCTATGATCTCGACCATCTGTTGATCGGGGCGGAAGGAACGCTCGGCATCATCACCGCGATAACCGTCTGCCTGTATCCCGCAGTGGTGCAGCGCGCGGTGGCATGGGCCGGAGTGCCCGACCCCGAAACGGCGTTGTCTCTGTTGCGGCGGCTCGAGCGCGCGAGTGATTCGGTTGAAAGTTTCGAGATCATCCCGGGGGATTCGCTGGCACTGGTGCTGCAGCATATTCCGGGCACACGCGCGCCGCTCGCCGGGCCGCATGCGTGGCATGTGCTGATCGAGGCGACAACCGCCAATGCCGCCGCCGAGGCACCTGCTGTGTTGCTGGAGCGTGTGCTCGGTGCCGCCATTACCGATGGCCTGGTCGCGGACGCGACGATCGCCGCCTCGGAAGCGCAAGCCGAAGCGTTCTGGCGCATTCGCGACTCTTTGTCCGCAGCGGAGCGCGCCAGCGGACCGGCCGTGCAGCATGACATCTCGGTCCCGGTCGCGACGATGCCGCGCTTCATGATCGAGGCCGCCGCCGCCGCCGAGGCGCGCTTTCCCGGCACCCATGCCACCGCGTTCGGTCATCTGGGCGATGGCAATGTCCACTTCCACGTCCGTGCGCCCGCAGGGGTCGATGCGACGCGCTGGTATGGCGAGGATGCGCCAGGCGTGACGCGATTCGTGCATGATCTGGTGGTCGCGGCGGGCGGTTCGATTTCCGCCGAACATGGCATCGGGCAAATGAAGCGGGCGGAGCTGGAGCGTTTGTCCTCGCCCGCGCGCCTCGCTTCGCTCCGCGCGATCAAGGCCGCGCTCGATCCGCAAGGACTGATGAATCCCGGCAAATTGCTCGGCCTTGCAGAAACGCCGCGCGCACCATAGAGCCAGCGGCCATCAGGCATAGCAAGCCGCGTGCTTTATCTTAGTCGATGGAGAATTTCTGATGGCCAGCGCGCCGCAATCCCTTCCGCTGTTCTACAACGCGCTCGAGCCTCTTTCGAGCGACGTGCACGCAGCTTTCCGTTTCCGCGCGCTGGACCGGGCGTCTTTCCTGGTGGGTCAGCACGCCATCCCGATCACGGTGGATGAATTCGTTGCCGCGCAGCGCTCGCTCCCGATCGTCTTCACCAGCGGCGACGATGCGATCCCGATCGCGCTGATGGGCCTGAACGAAGGCGTTAACGTTTTCATCGGCGACGATGGCAAGCTGACCGAAGATCAGGTCTATGTGCCGGCCTATGTGCGCCGCTATCCCTTCATGCTGGCGCGGTTGCGTCCCGACGCCGAAGAATTGTCGCTGTGCTTCGACCCCACAGGCGAGGCGATTGGTGCGTTCGATGATGGCGAGCCGCTGTTCGCCGAAGGCAAGCCGACCGAGATCGTGCAGAACATCCTCGCCTTCAACGAACAGTTCGAGCAGGCGGGTGCCCGCACCGCGAACTTCATGAACGAGCTTCGCGAACTGGACTTGCTGATGGAGGGCGAAGTCACGCTGCAGATCGAAGGCAATGACAAGCCCTTCATCTATCGCGGCTTCCAGATGGTGAACGAGGAAAAGCTCAACGACCTGCGCGGCGACCAGCTGCGCAAGATTCAAAAGTCGGGCTTGCTGCCGTTGCTCTATGCGCACCTGTTCTCGCTCTCGACGCTGCCGCAGGTGTTCGATCGTCAGGTCAAGCTCGGCAAGGCCCCTGTTCCGCAACTGATCGACTAAGATGGCGCGCAGCGCGATCATCGTGCTCGACCATTATACGCGCGGGGCGATCTGGTTGCACTGGATCGTCGCCGCGTTGGTCTTGGTCAATCTGGTGATCGGGCTGTTGCATGACTCGCTGCTCGACGGCGTGAAAGGGGCGATCCCCTTTCACATGGCGATCGGCCTGTGCGTGCTGGTGCTGACGGTCGCGCGCGTGGCGTGGCGGTTGCTGCATCGCCCGCCGCCGCCGCCCGCGAAATCGGCGGGTTGGGAACGCGCCGTCGCCGGGCTCACCCACGGCGCGTTTTACCTGTTGCTGTTGGCGTTACCGGTCACGGGCTGGATGCTAGCGTCGCGCAAGCCGGTCGGTGCCGCGTTTTCTTGGTTTGGCCTGTTCGACGTGCCGGTTCTGCCCATTCCTCGCGCCGTCAGCGGCCTTGCCCATACGGCGCATGGCCCGCTCGGCTATGTGATGGCAGGGTTGATCGTGCTGCACGTCTGTGCCGCGCTGCGTCACCATTTTGTGTTGCGCGACGGTACGCTCACCCGGATGATCCCCGCGCTGACGCGGCCCGAATAATTCCGATCGATCGGGCCGAAATTTGGGCCTTGAAGCGTGAAAACCTCTTACCTATATCAGTCGCACGCGGCTTCGTGTTCCCCCCTTTCGCGGGGCCGCGCGGCACTCTTTCAGGGTGCCTCCTCCCTGAACCTTGGCCACCGCGTGCTGCATTGCACGCGGTGGTTTTTTTATTCCGCCGCAATCGAAAGAGTGGTCGCCGCTTCGTCGGCCAGCGCATCGATCATGTCGCGCAGCAACCGCGCGACGGCGGGCAGGGTATCCCCTGGGCGGTCGCCCGCAGGGTCGAGATAGAGGCTGCGGTCGAATTCGATTTGAATGGCATGCACGCCGCTGGCGGGCCGCGCATGCGTGTCGAGGATGTGGCCACCGGCATAAGGCGTGTTCAGCGCCGCCATGACCCCGTGGCGCGCCGCCACCGCTTCGATCGCGGCGATGAAGCGCGTGCCGGCACTGCGCCCGAAGCGATCCCCAATGACTAGTCTTGGCTGATCCGGCCCAAGCGACGGCATCGAGTGGATATCGAGTAGCACGGCGGTGCCAAAGCGCGCCCGCGCCGCAGCCAGCGCGAGGGCGAGCGCAGCGTGATAGGGGCGGTGATCGTCACGGATGCGGGCGGCGACGTCCTGCGCATCCAGCCGCCGCCGCCACAATTCGCCCGCCCCGGCGACTCGCCGCGGGACGAGGCCGAGCCCGCCGCGCAATTTGGCGGAGGCGAGCGGCAAGGCGGTCCAGGCTGCGCCCTCATCGATCGCCGGATCGCGTTCCTGCTCGGAACGGTTGAGGTCAATCCACGCCCGCGCGCGGCGTTGCACGAACAGCGTTTCATCGCGGTGCGCGGCAAGGGCGACGGCATCGATATAGCGATCCTCCAGCACCGTCGCGGCCGCCAGCGGAACCCGCAGCGCGGCCCTCAGCGCGAGCGGATAGTCGCGCCCGGCATGCGGCACCGACAGCACGATCGGGCTGGTCGGCGGATCATCACCATGACGGTCGAAGGCGCATTCCGGAGCGGTCATCTCACCCCTTTGTAGCACAAGGTACGGCGCGATCCGGCTGGAAAATATTAAGGGCTTTGCGCATAGGAAAGAATGGTAAACCGCAGCTGTGGGCTGCGAAGCGGGATTTTGGAATGATACGCATATTGCTGGCCGAGGATGATCGCGTGATGCGCGAATATCTGACTCGCGCGCTTGAACGGTCCGGCTATGCAGTGGCGGCGGTCGATCGCGGGACAGCAGCGATTCCGCTGTTGGAAACCGAGCATTTCGACTTGCTGCTCACCGATATCGTCATGCCCGAAATGGACGGCATTGAACTCGCGCAGAAGGCCGGGGACATGCTGCCGGACCTGCGGGTGATGTTCATCACCGGCTTTGCCGCCGTGACGCTGAAGGCAGGCAAGACGATGCCGCAGGCGCGCGTGCTGTCCAAGCCGTTTCACTTGCGCGATATCGTTCTGGAGGTCGATCGCCTGTTCGAGCACGAGCGCGCGAGCGACAATATTTAAATCGTGCAGCAGACGCTTGCGCGACGGCCAAGGCTTCGTTAAAGGCCGCCCCTCGCCAGGCACTTGCTGCGGCGAAGTGGGCGTGTAGCTCAGTGGTAGAGCACTGTGTTGACATCGCAGGGGTCGCAAGTTCAATCCTTGCCACGCCCACCATTAAAAGCCCGCTAAGCCAAAGGCTTAGCGGGCTTTTTTGTAGCCTGTCGCGTGAGCCGCACGGACGTGAACGAGGTGTGGACGGGCACCGCTTCAGCGGAGAGCCCCTTGCTCAGAGTGAGGCGGTTCGTTCGAACGGCGCTGGGCTGCGGCCGTCGACCGCCCCATCTCCCAAAGCGAGCCGATCTGAATGAGGCAGACTTGCGTCAGGCGGCCACGACAAGATCAGACAAAGCGACGCTGCAACAGGCGAGCGCCAATCCAGTCGCTTTCTCGCGCCCCACCGTCTCGAACTCGAGCTTTTCGCAAAGCAGGCCGGTAAAGCGCACCTCGCACTCGCCGCAACTGCCGACGCGGCAAGCATGGTCGAGCTCAATAGCGTGCGCCTCCGCCAGCTCCAGGATGGTGGAGGCCCCATCCGTCTCGACCGTCTTCCCGCTTTTGCTGAAGTGGACGGTGTGGCGGTGACCGGAACGCGACAATGGCTTGGCGGAGTCCTTGCCGCCAGTGGCGACGCGACCGCTGCCGAAACTCTCGCTGTACAGCTTGGATTGATCGAAGCCGAGCTCGTCCAGGCTGTTCCTGACAGCGGCGGCAAAAGGCTCCGGCCCACAGAGGAATACGGGCCGCTGGTCCAGGTCCGACGCCATCTCCGCAAGGCGCGATTTGCCGATCCGCCCTGTCAGACCGGTCCAAGCGTCGGTTTGCCCGCCCGATGCCGAGGTTAGGGTTAGCGCGATCCTGAAGCGCGGATGCCGCGCGGAGATGAGGTCGAGTTCCTTGCGGAAGATGATGTCTGCCGGCGATCTGAACGATGCGAGCAGCGCGACATCGACATCGGCCATGGAGTCGGCGATCCAGCGGATCATCGACATGATCGGCGAGATCCCGCTGCCTGCCGCGATGAACAGCATCTTCGACGCTGGGGAGTCAAAGCAGGTGAATCGCCCCGCTGGTCCCTTCAAGGTCAGCGATTGCCCTAACGCCACATGATCGCACAACCAATTCGACACCCGGCCGCCGGGGACGCGCTTCACGGTGATTTCCAGGACATGCGGCCGGGATGGGCTCGAGGAGATGCTGTAGGACCGCTGCACCGCCTCACCGTCAAGGTCGAGCAGCAAGGTCACGAATTGGCCCGGTCGATACGAAAACAGGACCGGAGTCTCGCCGACCAGCCGGAAGGTTTTAACGTCGTGGGTCTCTTCGATGATGTCCGCCACCTTCAACGTCGTGACGCCCCCGGACCAGAGCGGAATCGAGCCATGATCATCGACGAGACCGGCCAGGACGGGGCTTGCGGGTGGCGGTGGTGCGACCGCGTTGACCTCGCCATCTGCAAACAACCGATCGATCCACGTGTCCTGGCTGCGGCTGGTGGGGGGCACCGCGCGATCTGTGCCGCCGAATGACTCTGACTCCGGATTTGACAAGCCCGCGAAAATCTCGGTCCAAAAGGTCTGATCCACGGTGCCAGGTGTAGGACGTTTGGTATCGGCTTGGGCGGTCATATGCCGCGTGCCAGGATGTCGTGGCGGGTAGCCTCGACTGCGGCCATCGCTTGGCGGATTGCCTCTTCGTGGACGAGCAACGATTCGAGGGTTTGCTTCAGGATCTCGACCACCCGATCGAAGTGAGGCTCCGTGAAGACCATCCCGCTGGCCAACCGATCACCGACCCGGTGTAGATCCTGACCTGTGGACGGATGAGGTCCGCCAAAGGCCATCGACACAAACGACTTCAGCCTTAGGCGTTGGGCTTCCGTATCGGGTGCCTGGAATAGGCTGGCAACGAAGCTGTCCGCCAAGATATTGCGATAATAGACATCGACGATCGCGGTGATCGTCGCGTCGCCTCCGATGCGTTCGTACCAAGATAATTGGTGGAGCTGAAAGTAGTCAGACTTCTTTACTTGTGCGCTGTCTGTGCCTGGGTCGATGGTCCGATCGAGCTTTTTCACCAGCGGAATATTTTTCGAGCATTGAATGAAGGCCTCCTCGACCTCAACCATCACCCATCGACTGGGCCGCCGATTGCCCGTCTTACCCAACTCGACCAACACATTCTTTGGAAGTTTGTCGGCAAGGGGCAAAAGCGCATCGCTTTCGATAATGCGCGCCTTGCCATTGATATGCAGGCCAAGGGATTCGCGGTATAAATCCAGTATTAACAAACCGATATGGGGGTTCTCGCTGATATTGCCCAGGCTGGCGAAGACCCCATTGCCTCTATATTCCGGATAGAGGACATGCCGGTCGCCTAGAACAGTGATGAAGCCCGGTTCGCCAAATCGCGAGCTGCAGTCGCAGTCGCCATGGCGGTTCGCGGTCGCGACAAACATGCATTCCTGCTGCGATATAAAAGTGCGCATCAGGGGCGACAGGAAGTTCAGGACCTGATGCGCGTAGAAGCTCAATGCGCGATCCCGGGAGCCATATTTGATTTGAAGCGCATGCTCGCCGTCGGACCCGGGCAGCAAATCTTGCCGCATAGCCTCCGGCGCGTCGTTCCCCAGGGAAGGGGCGGCCGCCGAGCCACTACGCGTCGGTGCTTCGCTGGGAAAATCCATTCCGTCCAACCTTCCCATGTCCTGTCATGGGCGAGGCACCCCAACAGCGTCGCAGCGGCGATCGCTCGTCGGACTGCCTGCAGTTTACGGGCAGACGGGCTTTTTGGATGCCGTTCGGGGAGCGATGCTCTCACCTGCGCGGTTTGCTCGATCGCCGTTCTGGACGAGCGGTGCGGTTGATGGCGTTGCTGTCGAGATCGACACAGCTGTTTCCCGAGACCTGTTCGAGTACATGCAGCAGTCGCGCACGATCAGGCACTGACGTGCAAATCGTAATATCTGTGTAAAATATCACAAAAGTATAGTAACAATATCCTAATCGGTTCTTTTCAATCGTTGACCGAAACCCTGTTGATTGATATCGTCTATTTTCTGAAATATCGTGTCGATAGAGTAAAAGCGTATCCGTCAGACTGGATTCTGAGGAGACTTTCCCATGTCTATCTTCGCTTTTCGAAAAAATCGTCTCTTTGCTGCAATTGCGGTGGCTGCGATTTCGGTTGGTGCCGTTACCGTGAGCGGTTCGCAAATCAATGCGAAACCTGCGCAAATCGTTCCGCCGCCTTTTGGTTCGACGGATGCGGTTTCATGGCAGCAATTCATCCTTGCCGTCGCGCCGTCTGGAGTGACCGGGAAGGTTACTTATGAGACCTTCGCGTCGGATCAAGACATTTACGTTTCGAACCCATGTACGACCCCGCCCACAAAGGGCTGCAACGTGCCGACCTGGCCGAGCGCAAGTTCCAGTCAAGGCAGTAAGCTGCTGCAGCGCAGCTTGCTCGGAAGAGCCCATATGCGCGCCGCGATGGCGACGCGCGGGGCCGGGCGTTTCACCGTTCAGGTGATCGGACCGGCACAGGGTTGCGGTACGCCGCCCGGGCTGAATGGGGCCGCGGCGGGTTCGGGCTTTCCGTCGGGGGGGTGCGTCGGCGAAGAGGTCCGGCGCGATCGCGCGACGTTCGATTATCTCGTGGCGAATGGGCTATGGTCTTCGGCGGGGCTGACCAAATATTACGCCACCAAGCAGCCGGTTTCCGTGCCGTGGAATGCGCTGGAAGTGAAAGCAGACTGGATTCCGGTGAGCACGCTTGCGACCTGGCTGGGGCAGCCGGCGAGCTTCGTCACCGCCAATTTCTACACCTCGTCTGCGAGCGTTGGTACCGGGCCGGCGACGACCTACGCGATGACCAGCATGCACATCTCGGTGAAGACGCCGGGCTTCCCCAACTGGATATGGGCGGATTTCGAGAATGCCTATACGCCGGGCCGTTGCGACCAGACCGGCTGTAACGACAGCTTTGGTGCGGTGACCCAGACGGTGCCGGCCAATGCCAAGGCGTGGGGGCAATATGGTGCCTGCCCCAAATCTCAGGCAGTTGCCACGATGATGACCCAAGCGAATGTAGCCCCGGTCTTCGCCAATTACTGTATGACAGGGTCGCAGAGCAGTTTTGGGACGGCGGCCAAGCCGACCTTGCTGGGCAGCCCGATCATCGAGCCGCTTAACGCCAATGTCCCGATGGCGAAATCGTCGTGCATTTCGTGCCATGCTGGCGCGTCGTTCAACGCCTCCGGCCCCGGTCACGTCGGAGAGCCGGTCGGTCCCCACGCGCCGCCCGCAGGCTATACTGGCTATGACTTGATGTGGGGCGTGCTGTTCGCGCAGTGACCTGTCGGGCGGTTGGACCCCCAACCGCCCGATCGCCGCTTCGAAAGTCGGCGGGGAGAGACCCTTCCGTTCGAGTTAGTGCGCGCGTAACACCGGCGGGACACCTTGTTTCTTGCCCAGGCAACCCAGAGAGCCCGCCAGCGCGACGCGTTGGCGGGCTGTCCGGTGTTGGATACCCTCTAACCCGCCCTTTCATGCCGACGGTGGAATTCTCTGCGGTGCGACTTCCGTCGCGTGCACATTGATCTTATAATTGTCTGAGTATATCCGGGAGCAAAGTCGTCCCGACGCGGAGTATCTCAATGACCGGTTCCCCTCCCTTTAAGCTCCGCAGTCGCGCATGGTTCGATAACCCCGACAATATCGACATGACCGCGCTGTATTTGGAGCGCTATCTCAATTTCGGCCTCAGCCTGGAGGAATTGCGCTCGGGCAAGCCGATCATCGGCATCGCGCAGACGGGCTCGGATCTCAGCCCGTGCAACCGCCACCATCTGGTGCTCGCCGAGCGCGTGCGCGAAGGCATTCGTGAGGCTGGCGGCATCGTGCTCGAATTCCCGGTCCACCCGATCCAGGAAACCGGCAAGCGGCCGACCGCCGGGCTCGACCGCAATCTCGCCTATCTCAGTCTGGTCGAGACGATCTACGGCTATCCGCTCGACGGCGTCGTGCTGACGATCGGCTGCGACAAGACCACGCCCGCCTGCCTGATGGCGGCGGCGACGGTGAACATTCCGGCGATCGCACTGTCGGTCGGGCCGATGCTCAATGGCTGGCACAAGGGCGAGCGCACGGGCTCGGGCACGATCGTGTGGAAGGCGCGCGAGCTGCTCGCGGCGGGCGAGATTGACGATGCCGAATTCATCCGCCTCGTCGCCTCGTCCGCGCCATCGACCGGCTATTGCAACACGATGGGCACCGCGACGACGATGAACAGCCTGGCCGAGGCGCTGGGCATGTCGCTGCCCGGATCGGCGGCGATCCCCGCGCCCTATCGTGACCGGCAGGAATGCGCCTATTACACCGGCAAGCGCATCGTCGAGATGGTGGCGGAAGACCTCAAGCCCTCCGACATCCTGACCAAGGACGCCTTTCTCAATGCGATCGCGGTCAATTCGGCGATCGGCGGATCGACCAACGCGCCGATCCATCTCACCGCGATCGCGCGGCATATCGGCGTCGACGTGCCGCTTAAGACCTGGGAAGAGCATGGCCTCAACGTGCCGCTATTGGTCAATTTGCAGCCAGCAGGCGAATATCTGGGCGAGGATTATTATCGTGCCGGTGGCGTCCCCGCCGTGGTCGCGCAGTTGATCCAGCACGGCCTGATCGCCGAGGGCGCGATGACCGCGAACGGCAAGACGATCGGCGACAACTGCCGCAGCGCGGTGATCGAGAATGAGGATGTAATCCGTCCCTTTGACATGCCGTTATTGGCGTCGGCGGGCTTCGTCGTGCTGTCGGGCAATCTGTTCGACAGCGCCATCATGAAGACCAGCGTGATCTCGCCCGAATTTCGCGAACGCTATCTGTCCAACCCCAACGATCCTGAGGCGTTCGAAGGGCCGGTGGTCGTGTTCGATGGCCCCGAAGACTATCACGCGCGCATCGATGAGATTTCGACCGGGATTACGCCTGCCACGCTCCTGGTGATGCGCGGCGCGGGGCCGGTCGGCTATCCGGGCGCGGCGGAAGTGGTGAACATGCGTCCGCCTGCGCATCTGATCCTCGATGGCATCCACTCGCTGCCGTGCATTGGCGACGGGCGCCAGTCGGGCACCAGCGGGAGCCCCTCGATCCTCAACGCCTCGCCCGAAGCGGCGGTTGGCGGCACGCTCGCGCTGCTGCGCGATGGCGACCGCGTGCGGATCGACTTGATGCGCGGCACTGCCGATCTGCTGATCGATGACGCCGAGCTGGAGGAGCGCCGTGCGGCCTTCGCGGCGGCAGGCGGCTATCGCTACCCCGCCTCGCAGACGCCGTGGCAGGAAATTCAGCGTGCCGTGGTCGGTCAGCTCGGTTCGGGCGCAATCCTGGAAGGGGCAGAGGCCTATCAGCGGATCGCGCAGACGCGCGGTCTGCCGCGCGACAACCATTGATGGGAAATCCCGGCGCTCGCCGCTGATCGGCGAGCGCCGGGGTTAGCCGCGCTGCGCGAGCCCCATGTCGCGGAGCGCGAGCTTCAGCAGCGTCACCATTGCCTCGCGCGCGGCCTCTGCATCGCTGGCGGCGATTGCGTCGAGGACCCGCACATGGTCTGGCAGCGGGTCGCGCGGCAAAGCGCGCTTGCGCTGCTTGAATTTGGTGGTCCAGCGCACCGCCGCACCAACCGAATTGGCGAGCGTGGCCAGCGGGGTGTTGCGCGCGGCGGCGAGGACGGCGCGGTGGAAGTGCTGGTCGGCGCTCTGGCCGCGTGCATCCGCCAGCCCGTAATGTTTCATCGCATCGAGCGCGGATCGCATCTCGGCCAGGTCGGCATCAGTGCGGCGTGCGGCGGCAAAGGCAGCGGCGGCAGGCTCGATCACGCCGCGCAATTCGAACAGGTCGATGATGAAGTCGGTGTCGGGTTCACCCTCGAACGTCCAGGCGAGCACGTCGACGTCGAGCATGTTCCAGCGGCTGCGCGGGGTCACGCGGGTGCCGGCTTTGGGGCGGCTTTCGACCAGCCCCTTGGCAGCGAGGATGCGGATCGCTTCGCGATAGGCGGTGCGCGAGACGCCGAGCGCTTCGCTCGCTTCGATTTCCCCGCCGAACACGTCGCCGGGTTTTCGCACTCCGCTAACGATTTCCACGCCGATATCGTGCGCGATGGTGCCGTGAATACGCGGCGAGAAGACGCGGTCGTCGTCCATTATCGAGGCGGTGGCTGGGTCATGGAGACCCAGCCTAGCGGATCACGCGCCCGGCAGGAAGGCACGGGGATATCCCACCGCACACCCTGACGGGCGCGTCGGATCATCGCGCGGAGGCTTCGCGCACCCCATCGACCCGACGGGCGATGTCCCATGGATTGCCGTCGCGCACCGCGACCGGGAGCAGCGTCGGGGCCAGGTTCTGGAAGGCAACCGGGCGCAAGAAGCGATCAATGGCGAGCGTCCCGACCGAGGTCGTACGGCCATCGCTGGTGGCGGGGTAGGGGCCGCCATGCACCATCGCGTGGCACACTTCGACGCCGGTCGGCCAGCCATTGGCCAGAATGCGACCGACGCGCTGGGCGAGGACCGGGATCAATGTCGCGGCCGCGGGCTCGTCGGCTGCATCGAGCTGCAACGTCGCGGTCAATTGCCCTTCGAGCCCGGCGATGACCTGCGCCAGTTCGTCCAGGTCGCGGCAGCGCACGATGATCGACGACGAACCGAACACTTCATGGCCGAGCGCGCGGTCGGCGAGGAAATGGCTGGCGTCGGTTTCGAACAGCGCGCCAACCGCCTGGTTTGGCCCGGCGCTGGGGCAGCCGCGCGCGATCGTGCGCACTGCGTCATGCGTGGCGAGCGCTTCGACGCCCTTGTCGAAGCTGGCATGGATGCCGGGGGTGAGCATCGTCAGCGGCTGCGTGCCCGAAAGCAAGCGTCCCGCCTCGGCGACGAACGCGTCCAGCTCGGGGCTGTCGAGCGCCAGGATCAGACCGGGGTTGGTGCAGAACTGGCCCGCGCCCATCGTCAGCGACTGAACGAAACCGGCGGCGATCTCGGACCCGCGCGCGGCGAGCGCGGCGGGGAACACGATAACGGGGTTGATGCTCGACATCTCGGCATAGACGGGGATCGGCTGCGCACGCTCGGCCGCGATGCGCATCAGCGCGAGGCCACCGCCGCGCGAGCCGGTGAAGCCGACCGCCTGTACGCGCGGATCGGCGACCAGTGCGCCGCCCAGGTCGTTGGTGTCGCCGGGGAGATAGGAGAAGACACCTGCGGGCAGGCCGCTCGATGCGACCGCAGCGGCAATTGCGCGTGCCACCAATTCACCGGTGCCGGGATGCGCCGGATGGCCCTTCACAATCACCGGGCATCCAGCGGCAAGCGCCGATGCGGTGTCACCGCCGGCAACCGAGAAAGCGAGCGGGAAGTTGGAGGCACCGAACACCGCAACCGGGCCGACCGGCACGTTGATGCGGCGCAAGTCGGGGCGGGGCAAAGGCGTGCGATCGGGCAGCGCAGGGTCGATCGTGGCATCGAGCCAGTCGCCCTGACGCACCACCTGCGCAAACAGCTTCAGCTGCCCAACGGTGCGGCCACGCTCGCCCTCCAGGCGTGCGCGCGGCAGGCCGCTTTCGGCCATCGCGCGCACAATCAGATCATCGCCAATCGCAACGATATTGTCGGCGATCGCTTCCAGAAAGGCAGCGCGAGTCGGCAGGTCGGTCGCGGCATACGCCGGAAAGGCGGCCTGCGCCAACGCCGTGGCAGCGCTGACCGCGTCGCGGTCCGCAGACGAAAAACTGGGAGTCAGCGATTCGCCGGTGGCCGGGTTTACCGTGGTGAATCGTGTTGTTGCCTGACGAGCGTCGGCACCGATCAAAATAGAACCATCGATCACGGGGAGGCCTTTCAAAAATAACTCAGACATAATAGGGGTTGCACCGGGTTTCTGCAAGGCTGGTCTTGCGTGGAGGGCGGTAGAGGCGGGGCTCCACCGCTCCCCCCATCCACGGCAATTTGGCGGCGGCGCACGATTTGCCCAACCCGTGGCGAACACGGGCTTTATCCGAAAAATGCTACAGTACCGAGCAGGAAGGGCTGGACGCGATGCGCTGACGCGACCAGTGGGATCGCAATGCGTAAAGTCGTTCTCACCACCATCGGGACGTTGGGCGATCTGCACCCGTTTATCGCAATCGGGCTGGCGCTGCGCAAGCGGGGCTTCACCCCAGTGCTGGCGGTGCCCGAGGACCAGGTGCTGAAATGCCGCCGCGCCGGCCTGGAGGCGGTCGCGATCTTGCCCGGCTTCGATGCGGTCCAGAAACGCATGGGGCTGAGCCATGAAGAGGCGGTGCGGCGGGTCATCGCGAACCAGCGCGTCATGCTCGAACAGGTTCTGTTGCCGGGACTTTCGGACAGCACGCGCGCGCTCGACGCGGTGGCGGCGGATGCCGAGGCGATCATCGCCTCGATTTTTGTCTTTGCCGCTCCGATGATCGCCGAGAAGCGCAACTTGCCGCTGATTTCGGTGATCCTGCAGCCGATGGCGATGTTGTCGGCCTATGATCCGCCGCGCACGCCCGATTTCTGGATGATGCGCGATCAGCCGGTCGGGCGCGTCGGACGCGTGTGGAATCGGACGGCTTACACCGTCCTGCGGCGTGTTCTGCACGGGCTTTACGGTCGACGGTTCGATCGCGTGCGGGCAGAGCATGGCCTGCCGCCCAAGGGAGCGCGGCGCGCGCTGGAGCCCGATTCTCGCTCCATTTTGCAACTGGGCTGCTACTCGCCGCACCTTGCCCCGCTGCCGCCAGACGCTCCCCCTTCGACCAAGATTGTCGGTTTTCCTGTTTTCGATAGCGGCAGCGGGAGCGAGGAAACGCTGGACCCGATGTTGGCGGATTTCCTGGCGGCGGGGCCGGCACCCCTCGTCTTCACGCTCGGCTCCTTTGCGGTGAACAGCGCCGGCGGCTTTTACGATACCGCCGCCCAAGTCTCTCGTCGGCTGGGGATGCGCGCGGTGCTGCTGGTGGGGGGCGATGCCGCGCCGTCGATCGAAGGCGATGTATTGCGCTGCGGCTATGCGCCGCATTCGCTGCTGTTCCGAAGCGCCGCAGCGATCATCCAGCATGGCGGTGTCGGGACGACGGGCCAGGCTTTGCGCGCGGGCAAGCCGCAATTGGTGGTACCGCATATGGGCGATCAGAACGATCACGGTCACCGCATTGCGCGGCTGGGTGCCGGTTTGCGGCTGCGGGCGGACCGCTTCTCGGTCGCGCGGGCGACACGGCGTATCGGGCGTCTGTTACACGATCCCGCTTATAGCGCGGTTGCGGCCGAAATTGCGCGGCGCATGGCCGACGAAGACGGCGCAAACGCCGCCGCCGAAGCGATCGCGCACGCGCTCGGCGGTGCTGCCTAGAGCAAAGGGATCCGCAGCACCTTGGTGCGTCGCGACGGTGGCGTGCCGAGGATGTCCTGCATATGCCAGAAGAGCGCGGCCATGCCGATCTGCACCATATCTGGCATGGTAGAGCGGGGCCGTGGCATCGCTGGCCGGGCCATCCTAACCGACCGGTGGCGGGATGGTTTGCGGGACACGCGAAAACCCGCGGGAACTTGCTTCCATTTACTGGTGCTCGGCGCGCCCGCCGACCGGATCATGTCGCGGTTGCACCGCTGGCAGACGCTGAACGCAAACCCTTGATTGAGTTGGGTGGAAGGTCGGGCCCGATGCCCGAGTACGCGACACAACAGCGACATCGTTTACCTCTTGTACAATTTGACTGGCCTGCAAAAGCGTGGCGAGCGTGACGAGATCCGACGGGCCATGGTCGAGCACATAGGCCATGTCCCAAATTTCGAAGCGCGCGCCGGTGGCGACGAGCAAGGCAAAGCTGCCGATCGCGCCCCGTTCGCGCATGATCCGCGGCAGCGTCATCATCCCGTCGGGAGCGATCGGTGCCTCATCGACGAAGCCATATGTCCGCCGCAAGCGATGGTAATCGTGAAAGCCACCGGGAGACGCCGCCAACTTCTCGGCGACTTCGAATTGCCGCTGCATCGCGTGGAGCCGGTCGAAGGCGATCAGGCAGGGCGATTCCTCATGCAGCCCGATGAAGACCGAATGATCGGCCGAGCGCAGTCGCAAGGTTTGGTGAAAACGACGCGGCAACAGGATGTCGCCCCATTCGGTCACTTCACACAATGCGCTGCCGATGAAAAGTTCGTCCATGTCCCATGCCCCTCATTGTGAGCATATGGTTAACGGCCGAAAAACGATTCGGGGAATTGAGTAGATATACTTTATGGTATTCGCCCTACCCGTATTGTTGCGGAGGGCGGAGATCATTTCCATACATACTAAAGAATGATCGATCGTTTCCTTATCGTAACAAGCCAATATACCCATCAATACAACTTTAGATCGGGGTAATGATACTATATCGTTAACTATAAACGTTCGGAGCAAAGGTCCCGCGACAGCAGCATTATGAAATGCGATTCTCGGGAGTATCGATATGACGTTCGGTCAAAACGCGGGGAACACGCACGGCGGTGTGATCGTCTTTGGTGTCGGAGGCGCAGGCGGCAACGCCGTTCGGGCGCTGTTGCAGCGGCCAGAATGCGGGATGAAGATCCTGTGCGCGAACACCGATGTGCAGGCCATGCGCGCGGTGCCGACAGCCAATCGCTTGCAGCTTGGTCGACACATTACCGCTGGGCTGGGTGCTGGCGGTCGACCGGAGATTGGGCGCGCGGCGGCGGAGGAGGCCTTGCCCGAGATTATCGAGGCGCTGCAGGGGGCATCGTTGTGCTTCATCGCCACCGGGCTGGGCGGCGGTACAGGAACCGGTGCGGCCCCCGTCATTGCCAAGGCGGCGCGGGACCTTGGCATCCTGACTATCGGAGTCGCAACGAAGCCCTTCGCCTTTGAAGGCAAACGGCGTGGCCGCACCGCCGACCTGGGGGCGATCGACTTTCGCGCCCAAGTCGATGTGATGGTGACGGTGTCCAACGAGAAGCTCCTGGGTCTTGCTGGTCGCGACACCACCTTAAGTGACGCGCTGCGATTGTCGGACTCGATCATCGGGGAGACCGCCACAGATTTCGCGTTGCTTCTGGAGGAGCCCGCGCTGCGCCGGGTGGACGTGGCGGACCTGCGGTCGTTGCTGGCATCGACCGGGGACGCCGTGATCGGCTTTGGCGAGCGCTGCACTGGCGGGGATCGCGCCGCCAATGCCGCGCGATCCGCCTTAAGCAATCCGTTGCTGGAGGGGCTGCCGGGGACAGCGCGACGTCTGCTGGTCACCGTCGCGGGCGGCGACGAGCTTACGCTTTTCGAAGTGGAGGAGGCCATCAGCTGTTTGCGGGCCAATCTGCCGAACGACACCGAGGTGCTATGGGGTGCCGTCCTCGATGCTGAACTCACCGGGCGGATCCGGGTCGGGATTATCGCTGGCGGAATTCCGGTTCCGGATCCGGCGGCGGTGGCGGTCGCACCCTATATATTGCAGCCGTTGCGCGATGTGGCGATTGCGCCCGTCCTTGTCGCGGCGGAGGCAATGTCAGCCGAGACTCTCGGCCACGTGCCAGCAACGGTTGCAAAGCCTGAAGCCGAAACGCCCGGGCTTATTCTGACGCCCATACAATTTTCGCGCGACCAGGAGCCCACGGCTGTTGTTCCTGAGAAGAGCCCCGCCGTCGAGGAAGGTCTTGTGCGCCGCAGTTATCACGCAGTGCGCCGACAGCTACAGCGATCGCCCCGCAGACGTTCGGAGGTCGTGGGCACGTACCCGCCGGGCGTATTCCATGTTGTGAAGGCGTTCGATCCGCCGGCGCGATCACCGATCATCGCGGGTAATCTTATCGTCAACGCGCGGATGATGATGGCATTTGCCGAGTGATCACGCAGATCGCTCGGCAGCTTTGCTATAGCGCGAAGGCGACCGCCGCGATCGCGGCCCAAAGACCCAGGGACAGGATGCCGCCAATCAAAAGCCCCGTTCCCGGTGGTGCCTGGCGGTTGTCATGAGTGTCGGAGGACGTCAACCGGTCGAAAGAACGGACTTTCATGTTCATGGTCCATTACAGATTCATTCTATTGATAAAATATAGGCCATTTTTGCAAAATAACAGGAGCAGATCACGATTTCGTCAATATGGATGACAATAATTTGGCAAAATACGTGCTGCAACGCACAAATTAAAACTTTGGTAACACTCCATTCTGCCGCAGCTGCATTTATGTCGTATGATCCTTGAGGGTCGTCGGCGAGATCGCGCTCGCGCTGGGTTGCCGCACCGATAAATCCGCCTAATCTCCCCGCTCGTCGACGGACATACGGCTAAAGGGGGAAAAAGGATGGGGACGACCTTGGATGGGGCTGTAGATCCAGGGTCCGCCGCGCCGCCGAGCCGTAAGGACATGCAATTGATCATTGCGGCCTCGTCGCTGGGTACGATTTTTGAGTGGTATGATTTTTTTATCTACGGGACGCTCGCGGCGTCGGGCATCATCGGGCGGACCTTTTTCCCGGCGCAGAGCGAGTTGCTGCAGACGCTGTACGCGTGGGGCGGCTTTGCGGTCGGGTTCGGATTTCGCCCGCTTGGGGCGGTTCTGTTTGGCTATCTCGGCGATACGCTGGGCCGCAAATATACCTTCCTCGTCACGATTACGGTGATGGGCCTTGCCACGGCGGGCGTCGGGCTGGTTCCCTCGGCTGCGATGATCGGCCTTGGGGCACCGTTTATCGTGCTTGGCTTGCGCATCCTGCAAGGTCTGGCGCTGGGCGGTGAATATGGCGGCGCGGCCATTTATGTCGCGGAGCACTCCCCGCCGGGGAAGCGCGGCTTCTATACCAGCTTTATTCAGGCAAGCGTCGCGGGTGGGTTCATCCTCAGCCTGGCAGTCGTGCTGCTGACCAAGGGCGTCATGTCGGCGGACGTATGGAATGGCTGGGGCTGGCGCGTCCCGTTCCTGTTTTCGATCGTGCTCCTGATCGGATCGCTCTGGATGCGGCTTAAACTCTCCGAAAGCCCGGTGTTCCAGCAGATGAAGGCGGCGGGCCAATGTGCGGGAAACCCGTTCGTGGAGAGCTTCACCTATCAGGGCAATCTCAAACGGCTGTTCGTCGCCTTGTTCGGGATTGCGGCGGGCCTGACGGTGATTTGGTACACGGCGATGTTTACCGTGTTGTCGTTCCTGCAAGGGACGATGCGCGTACAGGAAACCGTCGCGCAAGTGATCGTCGGGGTGGGCGCGCTGTTCGGGCTTGGCTTTTTCGTGCTGTTCGGATGGCTATCGGACCGGATCGGGCGTAAAACGCCGATCGTGCTTGGCTATGGCCTCACGCTCGTGCTGATCTTCCCGATCTTCTGGGTGATGGGCAGTGCCGCCAATCCGGAACTGTCGCGCGCCGCCAAACACGCCCCCGTGGTGGTGTCTGGCCCGGCCTGTTCGCATGAAGTGCTGCCCGAGATGCTCCCGATGCTGTTCCCGACGAAGCAGTCGGATGAGTGTCGTCGCTTGGTCGACTATCTCGCCAAAAAGGGCATCCCCTACGCCAAGGCGCACACGCCGGTGACGCTGGTGATCGTCGGCGGCGTGGGCGTCGATGATATGAGCAATGCGGGGCTGGAGGCAGCGCTGACGCGGGCCGGCTATGATCTGTCGCCGGTGGTTCCAAAGCCGGGCAACATCGCCCTTATTTTGCTCGCGATCCTGGCGCTCAGCGCCTTGTCCGGCATCACTTACGGCCCGGTCGCGGCGTTGCTTACCGAGTTGTTTCCGCCGCGCATTCGGTATAGTTCGATGTCGATCCCCTATCATATCGGCACCGGCTATTTTGGCGGGTTCCTGCCGCTGATCAGCCAGATGATCGTCGTGCATACCGGCAATCCCTATTCGGGCTTGTGGTACACCGTGATTGTGGTGGCGATGGCGCTGATCGTGACGCTGTTCGGCCTCGAGGAGGGCAAACCGGGAACGGCGAGCGCGGACTAGCGCCGGGTAGCACGGAGCGCTAACCGGCGGGGATGACCGCACCGCTTCGCCTCCGCCTTGATTCCGATGCCCTGGTCGCCAATTGGCGCGCGCTCGATCGCCTGAGCGGGGCGGCGGCGTGCGGCGCGGCAATCAAGGCCGACGGCTATGGTTTGGGTGCCCGTAGCGTCGCGACACGGCTGGCTGCTGCGGGCACGCGCGATTTCTTTGTCGCGAATTGGAGCGAGGCGGCGGCGCTTGGCGATCTGGGGCTCGACGTTGCGGTTCTGCACGGCGTTCGCGCCGACGATATGCCGCTGGCGCTGAGCGGCATCGCGCGGCCGGTGCTTAACAGCGCGGCACAGGTGGCGCGCTGGCGGGAGGCCGGGGGCGGGCGCTGCGACGTGATGGTCGACACCGGCATCAACCGGCTTGGGGTCGCGCCGCACGAGGTGCTGGGGGGGCTGCTCGACGGCCTTCAGATCGATACGGTGCTCAGCCATCTGGCGTGCGCGGACGAGGATAGCGCGATGAACCTGCGACAGGTGACCGCGTTCCGCGCGCTGCAGGACCGCACCACCGCGCGCCGGATGAGCCTTGCCAATTCGGCGGGGATCGCGCTGGGGCCGGACTATGCATTTGACCTCACGCGCCCGGGGCTCGCGCTGTACGGGGGCGTTGCGCGGGGAGAACTGGCCGCAGTCGTGCGGCAGGTGGTGACGCCGGAAGCCCAGATCCTGCAACGCCGCACCGTCGCTGCGGGGGATTCGATCGGGTATAATGCGCTCTATACCCCGGCCGCACCGATGGAGGTGGCGATCCTCAATATCGGCTATGCCGACGGCTATTGGCGTGGCTTCAGCAATGCCGGTGTTGCCGCGGCCGGGGATGCTCGGCTGCCGGTGGTGGGGCGCGTGTCGATGGATCTGACCGCGATTTGCGTGGATGCGGCACCTGCGCTCGCAGAGGGGGACTGGGTGGCTCTGGAATATGCCCTGCCTGTGGCTGCAGCGGCTTCGGGCATGTCGCAATATGAGCTGCTGACGGGGCTTGGCGCGCGGTTTGATCGGGTGTGGGGTTAAATAAAGAACGGCGCCTCCGAAGAGGCGCCGTTTAGGTGCGATACATCCGGGTCTAAAAGATCGGGTCTATCAGAACTTGGTGGTTACAGAGACAAAGAAGGTCCGCCCAACGAAATCATAGCCGCTATACAGTGGCGCATTGCCAACACGATTGTAATATCCAGCAGAGATTGATGGCGGATTCTTATCCGTCAAATTGCGAACGCCGACCGTCATTTCATATTTCGGGGCTTTATACGCAACCGATAGCGAATGTAGCCAATAATCCGGAGTGTTGAAGTTATAGGTCGGATCATTGCCAGTCACATAGGTATCGCTGCTCGTGTGCTGCGTCCATTCGCCACTATAATGCACGCTAAAGCCCTTGAGGGCGTAGGTCGCATCGAAAACACCAGTGAAGCGCGGCTGCCGTACGAAACCAACCTGATCGACGATTGGGTCGGTCGGAAGATTTTGGTCATACATCGAGAGGAACTGTGTCACTTTTGCGTTGAGCAACACTTTCCCGCCGGCCAAATCATGGGTGAAGCGAGCATTATAGTCGATCCCGCGAACCACGGAGGTTGCGATGTTCACGTATCCGGTTGTCACGGTGAGCGGGTAGGGTGCCGTGGACCCGCGAACCACAAGATTGCAGACGCTATTGGCCCTGAATTCCACCGAATCGTAGCACTGGCTGAGGATCGTCGAGTAGCTCAACTGGCTTACGCCATTGCTGACCTTAATATCGAAATAATCGACTGACAGCGAGAAGCTTCCGCCCGCAAACTTCGGGTTGAACACGCCGCCGACGTTGATATTGCGAGAATTCTCCGAAGCCAAACCTGAGGCTGCGCCACCCCGCTGGTTGACCTGAATACCATTTGTTGGCGTGAATCCAAGCGGAACGCCGTCTGCGGCGCAGTTTTTAATACGGTTGGGCAAGCTGTTAGCAGTCAAGTTGCCGCAAATGTCGTTTTGAGCAGCCTGGAAGCCCGAAGTTGCTCCCAAATACTGCTCAAACAGCTGCGGCGCACGGAAAGACGTACCATAGCTGCCCCGTACCGAAAACCACTCTACGGGCGAGATGAGTCCACCGAACTTGTAGGTGAAATTACCGCCATAAGAACGATAGCTCGTATACCGCCCTGACGCCGTGACGGTCAGGTCGTGGATCAACTGGTTATGGAGGAGCGGCAGTTCCAATTCCCCATATCCCTCTGTCACAGAGTCGCTACCGCGCGTGATGGTCGACGAGGTGAACCCATAGAGGTTGCCGTTTTGGCTCTCGGTGCTGGGCGTATCGTCGATGTTTTGCGAACGATGTTCCGCGCCGAGCGCGATTTGTGCGGTGCCGCCGGGCAAATCGAAGAGCGGACCGTCAAAGTTCGCGGCGAACGTGGTCTCGCGGAACTTGGTCGTGCCAGTGACCGGGGCGACCACGTAGTTGAGCCAGGCTTGGGGGAAAACGCCACCGATTACATCACTGGTCAGCGCCGGAGCGGCAACGCAGCCGCCGACGGGGTTGCGGCAGGCGAAGCCTGAGCCGGACGCCACGACGTCAAGACTCTGGGCCAATCGATTGGTCAGAATCAAATCGGTAGTGTAGCGCGCATCCGACCAGCTCTGGCTGGCATACAAATCGTAATGAAATTTGTAAGGTAGGTTGCCACGAATGCCGCCACCGAACTTAACGTAATCAGACGTCTGATAGTTGTTGTAATTGCCGTAATTGGCAAAAACGCGTGCAGCTACTGGTGTCCCGGTAATGCAAGTCGGGAAACTTGCCTGGACGCAGCTGCCGAAGTTCCCGTTCCGCAGAGCGGTCGGGAGCAGCAGGCTTCCCTGGTTATAGTCGATGGTGAATTGGCGCTGGCCAAGTTGGCTAGAGTCGCGACGTGACACCAGCAACTCGCCGTACAATTCCGCGTCGCCCAAGGCATGCAGGTTGTACGTGCCGGAGAGGAAACCGTTATAGTTTTCGGTGCCCGAGATCAGGGGCTGGTTCAGCAGCGAAGGCGCGAACGTGTCACGAACGTTGAGGCTGATGCTTCCGCCGCCTACGCATTCATAGCCGGGGTATGCACCGGTTGTAACGAGCGGGTTAGGACGGAACCGGTTGCAAGTGCCGTTATACCCTGCAGGCACCCCAGGGGCCAGGGCGACGGTGCCGCCAAGAACGCCGGGTAAGCCGATTGTATTGATGGTGACGCCGCTGTCGCCGGTGCCGTTGGCAATGCCATAGCATTTGGATTTGCCGGTCTTGGGATCGATAAAGTCGCCGGTGCCGGGGCCGCCGCCCTTTCCATCGTTACGATAGCCGATCTGGCATTGCGAAAAGTCGCGGTCCGCATAGGCAAGAGCGTTACGCTTGTAATATTCGATCGATCCATTGATGGAAAAATCGTCGTTTCCGGCACCGAAGACTGCGGCCAAGCGCTTTTGAACGCCGGCCCCCACGCCAGGTACGTTGACCTCACCATCAAGCTCAAGACCTTTGAATTTGCGGGTGATGACGTTGATAACACCAGCAACGGCGTCAGATCCGTAAATCGACGAGGACCCGGCGTTTAGCACCTCGATGCGATCAACCATTGCACTTGGCAGCGTGTTAAGATCGACCGACCCGACTGCGCCGCGGGAGCCAGACGGTGCCAAGCGACGGCCATTCAGCAGCAACAATGTGCGCGACGGACCAAGGCCACGGAGCGAAATCGTGTTCGCACCCGGGCCACCATTGGTAACGTAACCGCCATAAGCATTGTTGATTTGCGACGTGCCGTTCGTGATCGCATTGCTTTGCAAAAGATCGGTCGTGGTGCTGAAGCCGTTTGCAACAGCATCTTCGCGACGGATCGTGATGACCGGATCCGCGCCCTTATAGATGCTACGGATGTGCGATCCCGTTACGAGGATGTCGTTGCTATCGTCGCTCTTGTCCGTTTCAGTCGGGCTGGTTGACAAGCTCGCCGATTCAGCCGGTGTGCTCGTTTGAGCCCACGCAGGCGCACCTATCGCCAGCATTGCGCTGGCGATAGCGGTCGCTGAAAGAAGACCGTAAGATTTCATATTTGCCCCCATTTTATAACTACCGACCCAAAAAGGGTCGTTGGGGGGAATAAATAAGAAACCTTAGATGCAGACAAGCCCTACCTGTACGTCGCATGAATGGAACGTGACGGTTTGATGAATTTGTGGCACTTTTGTCACGTGCCGTGTGTCACGCCCTGCCAGGCAACCAAAGCGACCGCAGTCTCACCGCTCCACACACAGCGCAATCCCCATGCCGCCGCCAATACACAGCGTTGCCAAGCCCTTGGTCACATCGCGCTTGGCCATCTCGTACAGCAACGTCGTCAGAATGCGCGCGCCCGAGGCACCGATCGGGTGGCCGATGGCGATCGCGCCGCCATTCACGTTGACGCGGTCGGCATCCCATTCGAGTTCCTTGCCGACCGACAGCGCCTGCGCCGCAAACGCCTCATTGGCCTCGATCAAGTCGAGATCCGCGATGTTCCACCCGGCTTTTTGCAGGGCGCGCCGAGTCGCGGGGACGGGGCCGATCCCCATGATCGAAGGGTCGACACCGGCCGATGCCCAGCTCGCAATCCGCGCCAGGATCGGCGATCTGCGGCGTTCGGCTTCGGCGCGGCTCATCAGCACCAGCGCGGCCGCTCCGTCGTTGAGGCCAGAGGCGTTGGCCGCAGTAACCGAGCCATCCTTTTTGAAGGCAGGACGCAGCCCCGACACGCTTTCCACGGTCACACCGGCGCGGATATATTCGTCGTCGGCGACGATCGTCTCGCCCTTGCGGCCCTTGATGGTGACCGGCACGATCTCAGCGCGGAAGCGCCCGGACGACCGCGCCGCATCGGCAAGGTTTTGCGATCGCACGGCAAAGTCGTCCTGCGCGGCGCGCGTGATCTGATATTGCTCGGCCAGATTCTCGGCGGTGATGCCCATGTGATAGCTGTTGAAGGCATCGGTCAGCCCATCCTTGACCATCGTGTCGATCAAGCTGAGGTCGCCCATTTTCTGTCCGGCGCGCAGCAATTGGGCATGGGCGCTCATCGACATCGATTCCTGTCCACCGGCAACGACGATGGTCGAATCCCCCGTGGCGATCGCCTGTGCCGCCAGCGCGACCGCGCGCAGCCCCGAGCCGCACACCTGATTGACGCCCCAGGCCGGAATTTCCTTGGGCACGCCCGCCGCCATCGACGCTTGCCGCGCCGGGTTCTGGCCCTGTGCGGCGGTCAGCACCTGGCCTAGAATGACTTCGGACACGTCCGCACCCGCAACGCCGGCCTGCGCGAGCGCTGCCTCGATCGCGATCCGCCCGAGTTCGTGCGCGGGCGTTGCGGCAAACGCACCAAGGAAGCTGCCGACCGGGGTACGCTTGGCGGCGGTGATGACGATGTCCTGCATGGGGTCTCTCCGGAAATCTGTGTCGCGGCCTATCTAGGGGGCGAAAGCGCCTTTAACCAGTCCGACAGTGGTTCCCACAGTTGCGCGCGCGCGCCGCGCCCGACGATCATCCCGACATGGCCTGCCCCCAAATCGCGGCGGTCGGGCAAGTCTGCGGCGCTTGCCGCCGGAACGATGCGGTCGTTGAGCGACACGAACTCGATCGCCGGGCAGGACAGCGCCGACGGGGCGAGCGTCACCCCGTCGATGCGCCACGCGCCGGTGCCGGGCGTGTCTGCTGCGATCAAGTCTTCGAAGATTTGGGCCCCGGTCGCAAAGGGCAGGGGGGCACCGCCATTGGCCCAATCTTCCAGCGCGATGAAGGTGCGCGCGGCGTCGCTATCCGGTTCCAAAGCGGCAAAGGCTTCATATTTCGCGATCGTGCGCGCCGGATCCAGCCGCCAGAAACCCGCTTGCAAGACCTCCATCGGCACGAGCCCGAGCGTGTCGCAGGCGGGCCTGGCCGAGGCCCACAAGGCTGCTATTTCCGCACGCGCGGCGGCACCGTACCCCGTAAAGTGCCACGGCGATGCGATCAGCGCGACGCCCGCCACCTCGGCCAGACAGGCGGCGGCCAGCGCCATCGTTCCGCCAAGGCAATATCCAACCAAGACCGGCGGCACCGCAAATTTGGCGATCAGCGGCAGCACTATGCGGCGGATATGGGCGTCGACGTCCATATTGCGCGCTTTGGGCTCCGGCGTTCCCCAATCGAGCATGAACGGGCGATGGCCCTGGCTGGCGAGCCAGCGCAACAGCGAACTTTCGGGGCGCAGATCGAGGATGTGCGGCGGGTTGATGAGCGAAGGGATGACGATCACCGCCCGCCCGGTGGCACCCTTTGCCCCATAGTCCCGCAGCCGCGCTTTGCCTTTGCGGAAACGCGCGGGCATCGGCTTGCGCGGTTTTGCGCGCGGCGCATCCTGATAGGCGCGCAGTCCCGCTAGCGCCGCTGCGGTTCGCTCCGGCGATTCCGCCGTCTGATCGCGCAAGATATCGAGGAACAAAGGCAGTGGACGCGGGCCGTGTTGCGGTGCGGCAATAAATGATGGTAGGACTTGCGCAACCACAGGCGGGGAGCCTCTCTTCATGAAGAAGACCGTTCCGGGCGATGGCCCGGTGATCATTAAAAAATACGCGAACCGCCGTCTCTATAATACCGAGACATCCTCTTACATCACGCTCGAGCACCTTGCAGCGATGACGCGCGACGGGCGGGATTTCAAGGTGGTGGATGCAAAGTCCGAAGAGGACATTACGCACAACATTCTGACCCAGATCATCATGGAAGAGGAACAGCGCGGGCAAACGATGCTGCCAGTGCCGTTTCTGCGCCAGTTGATCGCGATGTATGGCGATTCCATGCAGGCGATGGTGCCGGGCTATCTCGAAGCGTCGATGGACAGTTTCCGCCGCAATCAGCAACAGTTCAAATCGGCGGTCGAGGGTGCATTCGCCAATTCGCCTTTCGCGGAATTGGCCAAGCAGAATATGGCGATGTTCGAGGCGGCGACGGCGGCGTTCAAGCCCGGCGTGGCCGCTGGTCTGGCTCCGGCCGCCAGTGCCGCGAGCAAGGATGACGAGATCGCCGCGCTGAAGGCCGAGCTTGGCCGCCTGCACGAAAAGATCGAAAAGCTCGGCGACTGAGCGACGCGGTGCTTTGGTGGGTGGCGGCAGCGGGCGCGATGGTCGTCGCGGGGCTGGCCGGGTTGGGCGACTGGCGACACCGGACGCGGCGCGACCTCGACAAGGTTGGATGGATCAATTGGCCAAGCGTGCAAATGGCGGCGGTCATCGCGGCGGTTGGCTGCGCGATCATGGCGGCGCATCGATGAGGATCGGGCACGACCGCCCTCAATAAAAGGCGCGCAAGGTCAAGGTTCGGGTCACGCCAGTGCAGGTCGCCAGCCGCACGCTGCGCCCGGCGGTATCGACCGGCCAATGCAAGGTGCCCTGGGCGCTGACCGGAAGCCCGTCCACGGCACAGATCTGTTCGCCGGCTTGCCAGCCGTCAGCCTCGGCCGGGCCGCCGCGCATGACATGCAGCACCGTCAGCCGATCGTCGTCGCGGCGCAGAATAAGGCCGCTGGTTGAACGCAGCGGCGGCGTGTCCACGGATGAACCCGGGAGCAACACCATTCGCCCGGCATGGGGATCAAGCAAGACGCGATAGTGGCGCAGGAAGCCCGAACCGATCCGTCCGTTCATGCCGATCGTGGCGGTGTAGCCTCCCGATGGCTCGATCCGCATTTCGACGGTGCGTGCCGGTGCCGCGCCGCTGCGCACGCCGGGGACAATCGCAAGATCGACAATCGCCGCACCGCCGACGCCATAGCTGATGGTCGAACTGGTCGGACGTTGCTGCTCAGCCAGTGCGGACCACGCGCCCCGGGTCACGGTGATGGCGCTGCCATCTCCGGTGTCGATTGCCATGCGCGACAGATGGTGGGTGCCGACAAGAAGATCGGTCACATAGCTCGACCATTCCCCGCCAATCCGCAGCGGCGCGATGTTCCCGGCGAAGGGGAGACTGCCCGATGGGAGCAAGCGGAAGCGCTGTGCGGCATAATCGATGTCGAGTGCATAATGCGCGATCATGTCGCTGCCGACCAACAGGTCGATCGCCGCTTGGCCCGTCGTTGCGGGCGGCAGGGGGGCCGTCATCAGGCGGGGGTTTTGCACCGTATGCGCGGCGATGGTGACGCTTGACGGATCCACCCAGCCGCTCGCCACAGTGCCGCCGATCGCAAGCGCGGCATGACCGCCGCGCACGCGCATCCGTGCTGCATCGACGAATCGGCGCGACAGGAGCGAGGTGCTCACCCCCGTATCGAGGATCGCCGCCACGGGGTGGCCATCGACCACCGCCTGGAAGCAAATCTGCTCGGCGGGGGTCAGCGTGAAGGCAACCCAGGGGGCTTCGGCCTCTCGGGCACGGGTTGCGCTTGCATGCGGTATGGGCGGCGCATCGGGGGCGGCGGCGCAAAGCAAAAAAAACAGAAACACGAAGCAACGCATCGGTTGCCATCGATACCCGATTTAGCGGTCAGAGGCACGCCTCAAGATACGCCTGGTCGAAGCCGAAGGTGCGCGCCTTTTCCAGCGTGTAGGGGCGCAGGCCCATCGAGCGATATTCGCCGATGATCTTGCCGTCGGCGCTCTCGTCGAGATATTCGAACTTGAACAGTTCCTGCGTGACGATCACCGGGCCTTCCATGCCGATCACCTCGGTCACGTTGGTGACGCGGCGCGAGCCGTCGCGCAGGCGCTTGACCTGGATGATCATCTCGACCGAATCGGCGATCTGGCGGCTGATCGCTTCCTTGGGAACCTTGATGTCGGACATCATCACCATGTTCTCCATACGCGCGAGCGCCTCGCGTGGGGAGTTGGCGTGGAGCGTACACATCGAGCCATCGTGACCGGTGTTCATCGCAGCGAGCATGTCGAAACACTCGCTGCCGCGGATTTCGCCGAGGATGATGCGGTCCGGGCGCATACGCAGCGCGTTCTTGACGAGGTCGCGGATGCTGATTTCGCCCTGGCCTTCGAGATTGGCAGGGCGCGTTTCGAGTGGGAGCCAGTGCGGCTGCTGCAGGCGAAGTTCGGCGGCGTCCTCGATCGTCAGCACGCGCTCGCCCGGGTCGATCATCTTGGACAAGGCGTTGAGCATCGTGGTTTTGCCCGAGCCGGTGCCGCCCGAGATGACGACGTTGAAGCGGCATGCGCCGGCGATCTTCAGCGCGGTCGCCATCTTGGGGCTCATCGAGCCGAAGCCCGCCATCATGTCGAGCGTGATCGGCTTGGCGGAGAATTTACGAATCGAGATCGCAGTGCCGCGCAAGCTGAGCGGCGGCACGATCACGTTGACGCGGCTGCCGTCCTTGAGGCGGGCGTCGGCGAGCGGCGTGGTCTGGTCGACGCGGCGGCCGACCGAGTTGCAGATGCGCTGCGCGATCTGGAACAGATGTTCCTCATCGCGAAACTGGATCTGCGCGAGCTCGAGCTTGCCCTTGCGTTCGACATAGGTCTGCTCGGGGCCGTTGACCATGATGTCGGTGATGTTCGGATCGGCGAGCAATTCTTCGAGCGGGCCTAGACCGAGCAACTCGTCGACCAGCACCTTTTCGAGTGCGAACTGCTCGCGGCGGTTGAGCGTGAGCTTCAGCTCGGCGAGCACTTCGCCGATGATTGGGCGGAATTCCTCGGCAAGCTCATCCTTGTCGAGCGTTGCGGCTGCCTCGGGATCGACGCGTTCGAGCAGGCGGGGGAGCACCTGTTCCTTGATCTTGTGGATCGAGCTTTCGAAGCCCTCGACCTTGGAATTGCCGGCATCGCCCGAAGACGCTTGCCGGTCGGCAAGGCGCTGCATCGCGTCCATTTGCAGGCCGGGCATGTTGCCGCTCGGCTCGGTTTCGCCCGGAAGCGGCGGCAGGGGGAGCGGCGGGAACTGATCGCTGGCGGTCTCCGCCTCGGTCGCGGGCCGGACGCCCGCGCCGTGCATCGGCCGCGCGACGCCGAAGGCTGGCCGGGTGCCCGGTCCGGCTGATCCAGGTCTGCGCCCAAATGCACTCATGCCACTCAGTTCCTTGTCGTTCGCCCGGACGCTAGCGCCCAAGCTTTTACAATTGCCTAACCACGGTCGCGCGGTGTGCCGACTTTACCGTCCGACGTTGCGCCGCCAGATGACCAGTTGGTCGCGCCCGCCGGTATAGACCCGGTGGGGCAGGCCAGTTGTCGGATGGTAGTCGCGGGCCAGCGTGGCACCCAGGAGTCGTTCCATCGCCGGGTTGCGGTCGGTCCAGATCGAGTGGGCGATGGTGATGATCGTGCCAGGCCGCCGCGCGAGTGCGTCGCGCAGTGCCTGCGCCTGGTCGACGCCCAGCGCATTCGCCTCGCGCGTCGAACTGAGATGCGCGGTGAAGGCGAAGCGCGTCACCCGGCACGCGTTGCTGAGCTGATAATAAGCAACCGGCCCCTCGTAGATGAACAGGCAGCGCGTCGTCACATCGCGTGGCAGTGCGGCGACGACATTCGCAGCATAAACGCGCTCGATCGCGCCGATTTTGGGCGCGACGACGACCGCGTAAAATAGCGGCCATGCCATCACCGTGGCGAAGAGTGCCTTGCCGAACCGGGGAATGGCGAAGGCATGCGCGATCAACGGGCAGCACGCCAGCACCAGCGGAATCGCATAATGCGGGAAATATCCGCCGATCGCGCCGAAATCGACCAGTCCGAACGCGATCCAGCCGAGGATGAAGAGCGTCTCTTTCTCCCACATCTGGAAGCGTTCGGTCCGGGCCCACAGGCCGAGCAGCGCAACCACCAAGGCGGGCAAAGTCAGGATGACGGAGGTCGCGAGATTGTCGATCGCCGCAGGGTCGGTCGGTCGGCCCTTGGCGATTACTGACAGCACATTGGCTTGCCACCAGGCATCGAAATGGCCGAGCGCCGCGTAGGACAGCATTGCCGCCAGCGTAGGCACCGCGGCGGCGAGCACCATCGGCACGGCCAGGCGCACAATGCGGACCGGATCGCGGGTTTCGCGCCACACCGACCAGATCAGCCAGGCCCCAAAGAACCCGCCTTGAAAGATGGCGTTGGTCTTGATCTGGATGGCGAGACCGATCAGCGCCACCGCAGCGACGCCGCTGCCGGTGCGGACACGCTCATTGGCCGTGTCGCAGGCGCGCAGGGTCAGCATGGCCGCTGCCATCACCAGCAGATCGTAAAATACCGGCGTCTGGGTGGTGTCGCCCCACAGAATGTTGAGCTGCGCGAGATAGAACATCCCGGCCATCGTCGCGGGAACCCAGCCAACGCGTCGGCGCATGAACAGCGCGATCAGGAAGGCGGTGGCGGCGGCAAAGGCCGTGGCGACCATTTGCGCGGCAAGGAATCCGTCCCCCGGCAAGAGCCGGATCGCGGCAAACAGGACGAACAGACCGAGCGGCTTGCGGTCCCAAATGTCGACATAGGGCAGTTCCCCATGCCATATGCGGTCTCCGATCAGCAGATAGAGCTGCTCGTCCAGTCCCGCGATCGGATTGCCGAACAGACCGAAGCGGAGCAGCACCGCAGCGATAATCGTTGCCGCAAGCGCGATCCAGGCTGCACGCACCGACACCGCGCTCGCACGGTGGGGCAGGGGACGGGAGAGTTGGCCAAGGAGGATATCCATGGCCCGCTGTGTCGCAGGGTGTAGTTAATGCCCGGTAAAGGGCGGGGCCGCTCGGCTTAGGCGGCGCGTTCGGCCAGCACGGTCAGGCCGTTGGCATTCACTTCGGCGAAACCGCCTTCGATCGCGATCAATTCGGGTTCGCCCTTTTCGGTGCGATAGACCGACAGCGCGCCGTCGCGGATCGTCGACATCACCGGGGCATGGCCCTCCAGTACGCCGAAATCGCCTTCCGATCCGGGGACGACGACCATGTACACGTCCTCCGAGCGGACGAGCTTTTCAGGCGTGACGAGTTCGAAGTGGAGCATTCTTGTGTCCTTCTCCCTCTCCCCTTCAGGGGAGAGGGTCGGGGAGAGGGGC
>NZ_JH584235.1:1315195-1317763 GCF_000241465.1 Sphingomonas echinoides ATCC 14820 | reverse complement strand
ACTATAGGCCAGCCTGTGTGACTGCCCCTCTCCCCAACCCTCTCCCCGCAAGCGGGGAGAGGGAGTTTTATTTACGCTTCCTGCGCCATCTTTTCGGCCTTGGCGATCGCTTCGTCGATGCCGCCGACCATGTAGAAGGCGCTCTCGGGCAGGTGATCATACTCACCATCGACAACCGCCTTGAACGACTTCACGGTGTCTTCGACCTGCACAAACTTGCCCGGAATGCCGGTGAACACTTCGGCGACGTGGAACGGCTGGCTGAGGAAGCGCTGGATCTTGCGCGCACGGCTGACGATCGACTTATCTTCTTCCGACAGTTCGTCCATGCCCAGAATGGCGATGATGTCCTGCAGCGACTTGTAGCGCTGCAGCGTCTCCTGGACGCGGCGGGCGGTGTCGTAATGCTCCTGGCCGACGATCGCCGGGGTCAGCACGCGGCTGGTCGAGTCGAGCGGATCGACCGCCGGGTAAATGCCCAGCTCCGAAATCGCGCGGTTGAGGTTGGTCGTCGCGTCCAAATGCGCGAACGAGGTGGCCGGCGCCGGATCGGTCAAATCGTCCGCCGGCACGTAGATCGCCTGGACCGAGGTGATCGAGCCCTTGTTGGTCGAGGTGATGCGCTCCTGCAGCGCGCCCATGTCGGTCGACAGCGTCGGTTGATAGCCCACGGCCGACGGGATGCGGCCGAGCAGCGCCGACACTTCCGAACCCGCCTGGGTGAAGCGGAAGATATTGTCGACGAAGAACAGCACGTCCTGCCCTTCGACGTCGCGGAAATATTCGGCGATCGTCAGGCCCGACAGCGCGACGCGGGCGCGGGCGCCTGGCGGCTCGTTCATCTGCCCGAACACGAGCGCGACCTTCGAGCCCTCGGGCGTCGGGTTGCCATCGGCGTCCTTGGCGATGACGCCCGCGTCGAGGAACTCGTGATACAGATCGTTGCCCTCGCGGGTGCGCTCGCCGACGCCGGCGAACACCGAGGTGCCGCCGTGCCCCTTGGCGATGTTGTTGATCAGTTCCTGAATAAGCACGGTCTTGCCGACGCCGGCGCCGCCGAACAGGCCGATCTTGCCGCCCTTTGCGTAAGGCGCGAGCAGATCGATGACCTTGATGCCGGTGACCAGAATCGCGCTCTCGGTCGACTGGTCGACGAAGAGGGGAGCCGGTGCGTGGATCGGCATCGTGTCGGTGTGGCCAACCGGACCACGCTCGTCGATCGGCTCGCCGATCACGTTGAGGATGCGTCCCAGCGTCTGCGGGCCGACGGGCACGCGGATCTGCGAACCGGTGTCGGTGACTTCCTGGCCGCGCGTCAGGCCCTCGGTCGAATCCATCGCGATCGTGCGGACGGTGTTCTCACCCAGATGCTGCGCGACTTCGAGCACCAGGCGGTTGCCGTTGTTCGAGGTTTCCAGCGCGTTCAAAATCGCGGGCAGGCGGTCCTGCTCGAAGGTCACGTCGACGACGGCGCCGATGACCTGCGAGATGCGGCCGACGCTGTTGGTGGTCGCCGGGGCGAGTGTGTCTGGGGCGGTTGCCATGATGCTTTCCTCGTATCGACTACTTGAGCGCTTCGGCGCCGGAGATGATTTCCACCAACTCGGTGGTGATCGCGGCCTGGCGGCTGCGGTTATACTGGATCGTCAGGCGATTGATCATGTCGCCGGCGTTGCGCGTCGCATTGTCCATCGCGGTCATGCGGCTGCCTTGCTCCGACGCTGCGTTTTCGAGCAGCGCACGGAAGATCTGGATCGCGACGTTGCGCGGCAGCAGATCGGCGAGGATCGTTTCCTCGTCTGGCTCATACTCGACCGCGGCACCGCCATCCGCCACAGGAGCGGCGGTGGTGTCGATCGCGACCGGGATGATCTGGCGGCCAACCGGCTCCTGCACCAAAGCCGACTGGAACTTGGCGTAGAACAGGTGCCCGATGTCGAACTCGCCCGCCTCGAACCGCGCGATGACATCGTCGGCAATCGCGCGTGCATCGGCGAAGGCGACGGTCTTGATGTGGCTCATCTCATGGTCGGCGGCGATCTGCGTCGGGAAGAAGCGCTTGATCACGCGCCCCTTCTTGCCCGCCACATAGAATTTCACGGTCTTGCCAGCGGCTTCCAGCTCTTCGGCCTTGCGGCGCGCGGCGCGGACGATGTTCGAGTTGAACGCACCGGCGAGACCCCGCTCGGAGGTGGCGACGATCAGCAGGTGGACCTGATCCTTGCCGGTGCCCGCCAGCAGCTTGGGGCTCGATTCGCTGACCGAAACCTTAGCGGCGAGGCTCGCCATCACCTTTTCGAGCTGCTCGGCATAGGGACGGCCAGCAACCGCGGCCTCCTGCGCACGGCGCAGTTTCGCGGCGGCGACCATCTTCATCGCCTTGGTGATCTTCTGCGTCGACTTCACCGAGCCGATGCGGATCTTGAGGGCCTTGAGGCTTGCCATTGCTTCCCTTCTTCTCCCTCTCCCCGCTGGCGGGGAGAGGGCCGGGGAGAGGGGTAGTACCGGGTGCTAGCCCCTGATTACTGCCCCTCTCCCGACTTCGCTTCGCTCGTCTGCCCTCTCCCC
>NZ_JH584235.1:1250016-1314989 GCF_000241465.1 Sphingomonas echinoides ATCC 14820 | reverse complement strand
TGAAGGGGAGAGGGAAAGTTAATTACGCAAACGTCTTCGAAAACGCACCCAGCGCGGTCTTCAGCGCTTCCGTCGTCTCCTTCGACAGATCGCGCTTGTCGCGAATGTCCTTCAGGAGATCGGCGTGATCGCTGCGCATCGCAGCCAGCATCGCCTGTTCATAGCGGACGACGGCGTTGACCGGAACGGTGTCGAGGAAGCCCTGGGTCCCTGCGAAGATCGACACGGTCTGCTCTTCGAACGGCATGGGCGAGAACTGCGCCTGCTTCAGCAGTTCGGTCAGGCGGGCGCCGCGGTTGAGCAGCTTCTGCGTGGAAGCATCGAGGTCAGACCCGAACTGCGCGAACGCGGCCATTTCGCGATACTGGGCGAGCTCGAGCTTGATCGAGCCCGACACCTTCTTCATCGCCTTCGTCTGTGCGGCCGAGCCGACGCGCGACACCGACAGACCGACGTTGATCGCCGGGCGGACGCCCGCGAAGAACAGGTCGGTTTCGAGGAAGATCTGGCCATCGGTGATCGAAATCACGTTGGTCGGGATATAGGCCGACACGTCGCCTGCCTGGGTTTCGATGATCGGCAGTGCCGTCAGCGAGCCGCCGCCATTGGCATCGTTCATCTTCGCCGCACGCTCGAGGAGACGCGAGTGGAGATAGAAAACGTCGCCGGGATAGGCTTCGCGGCCCGGCGGGCGGCGCAGCAGCAGGGACATCTGGCGGTACGCAACGGCCTGCTTCGACAAATCGTCATAGACGATGACGGCGTGCATGCCGTTGTCACGGAAATATTCGCCCATCGCGCAGCCGGTGTACGGCGCGAGGAACTGCAGCGGGGCGGGGTCCGACGCGGTTGCGGCGACGACGATCGAATAGTCCATCGCGCCGTTTTCGGTCAGCGTGCGGACGAGTTGCGCAACGGTCGAGCGCTTCTGGCCGACGGCGACATAGATGCAATAGAGCTTCTTGCTCTCGTCATCGCCCTGGTGCGCCGCCTTCTGGTTGATGAAGGTGTCGATCGCGACCGCCGACTTGCCGGTCTGGCGATCGCCGATGATCAGCTCGCGCTGGCCACGGCCGACGGGGACGAGCGCGTCGATTGCCTTGAGGCCGGTCTGCACCGGCTCGTTGACGCCCTGGCGCGGGATGATGCCCGGTGCCTTGACTTCGACGCGGCTGCGCTGGTCGGAAACGATCGGGCCCTTGCCGTCGATCGGGTTGCCGAGACCATCGACGACGCGACCCAACAGACCCTTGCCGACGGGAACGTCGACGATCGTGCCGGTGCGCTTGACGACATCGCCTTCCTTGATCTGGCTGTCCGAGCCGAAGATCACGACGCCGACATTGTCGGCCTCGAGGTTGAGCGCCATGCCCTGCACGCCGTTCGAGAACTCGACCATTTCGCCCGCCTGGACGTTGTCGAGCCCGAAGATGCGGGCGATGCCGTCACCGACGCTGAGCACCTGGCCGGTTTCCGAAACCTGCGCTTCGGTGCCGAAATTGGCGATCTGGTCCTTGATGACCTTCGAGATTTCTGCGGCGCGGATATCCATGACTTAACCTTTCATCGCGTGCGCGAGAGTATTGAGACGGGTGCGGATCGAAGAGTCAATCCGTTGCGAACCGATCTGGACAACCAGACCGCCGAGGAGGGTGGGGTCGACCGCGAGCTCGACCGAGACATCGGTGCCGATGCGGGTGCGCAGCTGCTGCTTCAGCGCGTCGACCTGCTCTTCAGTTAGCGGATGGGCGGAGGTCACCTCAGCCGTCGTTTCGCCACGATGGCGCGCGGCGAGATCGCGGAAGGCGCGGATGATCGCGGGCAATTGCGACAGGCGCCGGTTCTCGGCAAGAACGCCGAGGAACTTGGCGGTGGTGTCGTCCACGTCGATCATCTCGGCCGCCGCTGCGACCGCGCGCGCGGCGTCGGCGCGCGAAACGATCGGGCTGCCGATCAACTGCGCGAACTCGCTCGACTGCGCGATGGCAGCGCGAACGCGGCCAAGGCTCGCCTCGACCGCGTCAATGGCTTTGCTGTCACGGGCAAGCTCGAAGAGCGCGGTCGCATAGCGTCCGCTTAAGCTTGCTTGAATACCGCCGGATGTCTCCACGCGATTGGGGTCCTCTTGGGCACGAATGGTGGCCCCATGCAAATAGAGGGCGTTGGGGAATGCGCCTTCAGATGGGTTGGCGGGCGGTTAGCATTGGGTAGGGCGCGATGCAAGTCGTGCGGCAGACGTCGAAAGCGCGCGTGTGGAACCCCGATCCCCAAGCCAGCGCTTTTGTTCGTATTTCACACAAGTGTAACATTGGCTTAACCATCTGTTCGCGCCTTGGCGGCCATAGCGTGATTCATGAACCGCATCGCGCTGCCCCGCTCGCTAACCGTCCTTCGGGGCCGACTAAGCCTGTTGTTTTTGCGCTGGCAAACCGGGCGCGGCAACATCCGCGTTCAGTTGCGCCGGATCGTCTGGGTGTTGCTGGGCATGCAGGCCTTGCTTGCGCTGGCCTTGATCGGGACGACGCTGGCGACCAGCCACGGGGTCCGCACGCTGATCACGGACCGTCTCTATCCGATCGGCGAGTTGCAACGCGTCAATGCCGATTATGCCACGGCCTTGCTGACGGCGCACAAGGTGCGCAGCGGCAATCTGTCGGCTTCGGGCGCAGTGGCGACGATCGAGGCCAATCGCGCCGAGATCGCGTCGAGCTGGGACGCCTTCGTCCATCACAACCTCGACGCGCGCCGCGCGGCGGAAGTGGCGCAGGTCGAGTCGGCGCGGCATGACGCGGACGCGGCGCTCGACAAGCTGCTGGTCCTGCTCCGCGCAGGGCGCACCGATCAGCTCGATTTTTTCGTCAGTGGCGCGCTGTACGCGGCGATCGATCCGTTGACCGGGACGAGCGCGACGCTGATCGCCGATCTCCGTGCCGATGCTCTGCGCGAACGCAGCGCCCTCGAAACGGGGTTTGGCCAAGTCTATATTCTGGTCGCGCTGGTGACGGTGGCTGCGATCCTCGTCGCTTTCTGGGGGATGCGGATGCTCGCCCGCCAGGTCGAGCAGCCGCTTGCCCTGATTGCCGAGGCGACTCGCAGCATCACCCTTGACCGCGCCGACGTGGCTATACCGGCGCTCGATCGCAGCGACGAGATTGGCGAAATCGCGCGCGCGCTGGCGTTTGCGCGGCAACGCTCAGCCGATGCGCGGCGGCTGAGCGAAGAGGCGCGCCGCACCGCCGACGCATTGAGCGCGAACGAACGGCGCGAGGATGCCGCCCGGGCGCGCCGCGCGGCGCATCTGGATGCGCTGTTCCGCGTGTTCGAAGGGGAAGCGGGCGCTTCGGTCAGTCAGTTGGTGTCGGCTGGTCCCGCGCTCCGCGAGACGGCAGCGGCGATGGCGGGCGAGGCGGGAACCACCGAAGAACAAGCGATGGCGACCGCCGCGTTGACCGAACAGAGCGCGACCAACGCGCGCACCATCGCCCATTCGGCGACGGCGCTGGCCGGCGCGATCGACCGCATCAGCCGCGCGGCCAACGAATCGCGCGCAAGCGTGGCAACGGTGCGGGCGCGCACGCTCGAGGGGCGGGATCGCGCCGAATCGCTGGGCGCGTTGGTGGTGGAAATCGCCACCGTGCTCGACATGATCACGGCGGTGGCCGGGCAGACCAATCTGCTGGCGCTCAACGCCACGATCGAGGCGGCGCGGGCGGGCGAGGCGGGGCGGGGCTTTGCCGTCGTCGCCGATGAGGTGAAGGGGCTTGCGCGCCAGACCCAGTCCGCCGCCGGCCGGATCGAGGCACGCCTCGCCGCCGTCCGTACTGCCAGCGACACTGTCCTTGCCACGATCGAATCGGTGGATTCGCTCGTGGCGGATCTGGATCAATCCTCGGCCAATGTTGCGGCGGCGGTCGACCAGCAGCGCGGCATGACGCAGGCGATCGCGCTCGCCATCGCCGAGGTCGAGGATGGCACGGCGGACGCCGCCGCCAACATGCAGACGTTGCGCGACCGTGCGCAACGCTCGCGCCACACTGCCGACCATGTCACCCGCACCGCCGAGGATGTGGCGGGCGGCGTCGAACGGCTCCGCACGCAAATCAACCGCTTGATCGCGGATGTGCGCGCGGCCTGACGCGCCGCTTTCGCGCCCCTCGCAATGTTGGTAGCGATTGCGTCGCAGGGGTGTGAGGCGGAGCGATTCTATGACCGGCCAGATGCAAAAGAGGATCATGTCGGATGGTGCGGAGGTCGGCGTCTATCACGCCGAGCCGACCGGGCGACGCAAGGGCGGGCTCGTGCTGGTCCAAGAGATTTTCGGCGTCACCGACCATATCCGCGACCTGTGCGAGGAATATGCCGCCGACGGCTATGAAGTGTTGGCCCCCGCGCTGTTCGACCGCGAGCATCCCGGGTTCGAGGCGGACTATACCGGCGAGGGGTTTGCCCGCAGCGTGCAACTCGCGCGTGAGCTGCACCCGTTCGACCTGACGCTTGCCGACGTGCAGACCTGCATCGATGCGCTTGCCGAGCGCGGGCCGGTGTTCGTGGTCGGCTATTGCTATGGTGGATCGGTCGCGTGGTTCGCGGCGACACGCTTGCACAATGTCGCCGCCGCCTCGGCTTATTATGGCAGCCTGATCCCCGATGCGGCGGATGAGGAACCGAAGGTCCCGGTCATCCTGCATTTCGGCCGCCACGACGATCATATCGCGATGGACGGCGTCGAAAAGGTCATTGCCAAGGCGTGGCCCAAGGCGACGGTCTATGTGTATGAGGCGGGCCACGGCTTCAATTCGGATCGCCGCAAGGATTATCACGAGCCAAGCGCCGATCTGGCCAAGGAACGCACGCTGGAATTGTTCGAGGCGAATGGCGGGTGATCGCACGGTTTTGATCGCAAGCCACGGGATGTGGGCGCATCGGGACCATGCGTATATCGTCGCATGACCCAAACCCTTCCCCTTGACCCCGACGCCGCCTGGAAAGCGTTCGAAGCGCGTGACCGCCATTCCGATGGGCGCTTTGTCGGCGCGGTGAAAACCACCGGCATTTATTGCAAGCCAAGCTGCCCGGCGCGGCACCCGAAGCGCGAGAACGTCGTTTTCTACCGCACGCCCGAGGAAGCCCGCGCGGCGGGGTTCCGGGCGTGCCTGCGTTGTGTGCCCGACGCGGTCGGGCGCGACCGGATCGCGGTGGCGCGGGCGGTTGCGCTGATCGAGGGGGCCGAGGAAGTGGTGCCGCTTGAGGATCTCGCGGCGCAGGTTGGCTATGCACCGCATCATTTCCACCGTCTGTTCAAGCGCGCGACCGGGGTGACCCCGGCGGCCTATGCGCGCGGCCTGATGGCGCAGCGCGCGGCGCGCGCGCTGGCGCGTACCGCCAGCGTGACCGAGGCGATTTACGAGGCCGGCTATTCCGCGCCGAGCCGCTTTTACGACGGTGGGGCCAAGCGGCTGGGCATGACACCGAGCGCGTGGAAACGCGGCGGAGCGGGGGTGACGATCCGCTGGACCGTGGCCGATACCAGTCTCGGCGCGATGCTGGTGGCCGCGACCGACAAGGGGTTGTGCCGCGTCTCGTTTGACGAGGGCGAGGCGGCGCTACGCGCGCGCTTCCCCCACGCCGAGATCGTGCCGGGTGGGGCGGCGCTGGCCGATTTGGCGGCGCAGGTGGTGGCAAGCGTCGAATCGCCCGATCGCGACCGCGACTTGCCGCTCGACGTGCAGGGAACCGCCTTTCAGGAAGCGATCTGGCAGGCGCTGCGCGCGATCCCGCTGGGCGAGACGCGCAGCTATGCCGAACTGGCGGCGGCGGTCGGCAACCCCAAAGCGGTGCGTGCGGCGGGAACGGCGTGCGGTGCCAATCCGGTGTCGATCATCGTGCCGTGCCACCGCGCGCAGCGTACCGACGGAACGCTCGGCGGCTATGCCTATGGAATTGACCGCAAGGTCGCGCTGCGGACGCGGGAGCGGGTGAAATGAGCGGCTTCGTGATTGCGGGCATCGACCCCGCGCCCTTTCGGCACCTTTATGGACAGAGCGATGCGACCCTGGCCGCGCAGGGAGCGATCCGCATGGTGGTGGAGGCCGCGCCCGGTTCGCCGTGCCGCGTGACGCTGGAGGATGCGGCGGTGGGCGAGACCGTGCTGTTGCTCAATTACGAGCATCACCCGGTCGCCACGCCCTATCGCTCGTGCCACGCGATTTTCGTTCGCGAAGGGGCCGAGACTGCGGCGGTGTTCGTCAACAGCATTCCCGAGCAACTGGCGATTCGCTTGTTGTCGGTGCGTACGTTCGATGCGGCCGGGATGATGCTGGACGCGGATGTGATCGACGGCAGCGGGCTCGCCACCGCGATCAATGGGTTTTTCTCGGATCCGCGTGTCGCGTATCTCCACGTCCACAATGCCAAACCCGGCTGCTTTGCCGCCCGGGTGGATCGTGTGTCAGCCGCCTGAGGTCGCCGCGCCTGATGCTGGGGTACAGCGGTAGACGATCTTCTCATTGGGCTGGGCGGGCAGGGCGGTGCGAATCGCGGATTGTTGCGTCGCCAGATTGGCGCGGTCCGCTTCATCGGCGGAGCAGGCCTTGAGCGTCACCTGGCTGCGAATCTTGCGCACGCTGTCCATCTCGGCCGCACCGAGAAAATAGCGAGTGGTGACATAGCTGAGCGTTGCCGGGTCGAATTGCAGCACCGACACGGTTTGCTCCTCGGCAGGAACGAGGATGCGGTCCCACTTGCTGCCATTCTCGGCATATTGGACGCGCCCGTTCATGCAGCCTGCCTTGCCCCAGTCGAGCGTCAGATCGGTGGTGGACGAGGAGACGACGCGGCTCCGCTCGGGCACGAAACGGCACTGCAATTTGCCGAGCGGCGCGGTGGAGGACACGGTCGGAGCAAGCGGCACCACCGCCGCTGGGGTTGCGGCAGGAAGCAAGGTGGCACCGGTCGGGCGCAGCATGAACACGACCACCGCGCCAACCATCACCAGACCACCGATCGCCCACGCCCAGATCGCCTTGCGCCGCATCGCTTGCGCATCGAGCAGGCCCCCCGCGCCAATCGCCATCGCCCCCAAAACCAGCATCAGGGTGGCGATCGCCATCACGTTCTCGCGCTGCCGGTCGGCTGCGTCGCGGGCGGCGGTGAGCGCCGCCTCGCGCGCCAGCACGGCTTTGCCAGCCGCATCGCGTTTGGCCGCATCGGCGGCGGCGGAGGCTTGCGCGTCGGCTTCGCGATCGGCCTTGTCGATCTCGGCGATGCTGGTGCAGGGCGTGCCAACCGCCTGGAACGGTTGCTTGGCCTTGGTGAGGAAGGCGGCGAGTTCGCTGTCGGCGATGGCGAAGCCGAAGCTCGAATCGCCCTCTTCCCCCCGCGTGATCGCCGAGTTGACGCCGATCACGCGCCCGCACGGGTCGAGCAACGGCCCGCCCGAATTGCCGCGCGCAATCCCCGCTGTGTGCAGCAACACGTCGGTCCCCGACATCTGGCGGCGTCCGGAGAACACCCCTTCGGTGCGGATCGGGGAGAGCGGATGGATGTAGTCGACCGCCGAACGCGCCGTCGCGAGATCGACATTGCCGGGATAACCCAGCGCGGTGACCATGCCGCCCTCGGAGATCGGCCCGGTATAGAGCGCAACGGGCGGCAGCGGCGCGCCGGAAAATTCGATCAGCGCGAGATCATGGACCGCGTCGATCGCGATCACCTTGCCCTGATAGCTCTTGCTGCCTTCCGAGGGCACGATGCCGATCACAACATTGCCGGGATAGCGCGTCAGTAGTTCGACCACATGCGCGTTGGTAACGATGCGGTTGGGCGCGACCGCGAAGCCGCTGCCATGGCCGAAGCCAACCACCTCGTCCTCGACGATCGCGATGGTGACGACGCGCACCACCCCGCGTCCGGTGGCGGAAATATCGTCGGCGCGCGCTGGCCCGACAAGTGACAACAGCATCGCCGCCGCCGCGAACAGCGCACTGTAAACGCGGCGAAGCGCCAACGCAGAGACGCTGGGCAGGCGGAAGAAGGAGAATGCGACCATCGCTGCGCTATGTGCCAGCGACGGTCCCGATAAGACAGGGGGAAAGTGACGCCGATCCCGGTCCTCTTCCCCGATCTGGCGTCGGCGAAAGGGACCGGGGCGTGCGGTTGGACTAGAAGGTTACGCGTCCACCCAGCGACAAGACCACCGCATGGGCGTTGCGCAGCAGGCCGTTGGTGAGGATCGGCGTCTGCGCGGCGGTGCCGGCATAGGCTGCGGTCACGCGATCGATCGAGGCGTTGTCGAACTTTACGTAATTCGCACCGGCGTCGATCGTCATGTGGCGGGTCAATTGATAGCTGCCACCGGCCGCATAGGTCCAACGGTCCGAATCGGGCACGCGGGCATCGCGCAGGCCGTCCTGCGTCGGCGTGATGGTGCGCTGAAGCCCGGCGCGCAGCGTCGCCTTGGGGCTGACCGCATAGTCGAAGCCGCCCGCGACGCTGAAGCTGTCGCGATAATTTTCGGGCAGCGCGACGTTGAGCGGCGCACCGAGCCGGATCGCGTCGAACTTGCTCCAATTATAGGCGACTGCCTGTGCGTTGAGCGTCAGCGCGTTGGTGGCGCGGAAACGGCCAGCGACGATCACTTGGCCCGGCGTGTTGAACTGCGCCTGGACACCCGAAAGCGAGGTGTTCGACCCGGCGAGCGGACCAACCAGCCCGGCAATGCTCAGATTGCCGGTCAAGGTGTGCTTGATGCTCGACTTGTAGCTGATGCCGACGGTGGCGATGTCGTTGTGCAACTGCACGCCTGCGGTCCAGCCGAAATCCCAGCCATGGCCCTTCAGCGTCTGGCTGCCATCGTGCAGCGAGGCGAGCACGTTGGGCAGTGCGTTGCTGAGATAGGCATCGGTATATTCGACGTTGAGCGCGCCGCCGACGTTCAGCCAGTCGGTCACCTTCACGCCGATCGAGGGCTGGATGTCGATCGTGCGCAGGCGGGTCTTGTCCGCGCTGTAGCGTGCCCAGCTATTGGCATCGTAATCGGTGGTGAAGCTGAACGGCGAGGTTACCGCCACGCCTACCGCGATGCGATCGGTGATCGGATAAGCGAACGCGCCGCTTGGCAGCACGCCATTGCTGATCGGGTCGCGCGACACGCCGTTGCCGCCCACCGGCACGAACGACTGGCCGGGGCGGCGGATGAGCGTGCCATTGTCGATCACATCGCCCTTGGGCAGGATCGCGGTGGCGCTGATCGCGGCGCTTGGGTCGGTGATGCCGGCGATTGCCGCCGGGTTCCACCATAAGGAGGCCGGGCCACGATCTGCCGCTTCCCCCGAAAAGGCGCGACCCGCGCCAGTGGCGGACTGCGCCTCCAGATAAAAGGCATCGGCATGCGCGATGCCCTGCATGCCGAAAGCGGAGACGAGCGCGGTCGCGCCCATCAGCGGGGCTTTGATACGAAACGACATTGTAAATTCCTGAGGATCGTGGGGGGTAAAAAGAACGCGCAGCGTTAGCGTGCGCGAGTCCAGGTCTGGGTTTTGCACAGCGGGAAGAAGACGCAGCCGCGCAGCTTCAGTTGGTCCGGGCCGACGGGGGTGATCTTGCCGCTATAGGTCTTGCCGTCTTCGGCATTGTACACTTGGCCATCGCTCCACACGCCGCCTGCCTCGGGCTTGAAACCGCTCAGCATCAACAGGCCCTGAATGGGGCGCGACCGCAGCTTTTCGTTGGCGTTCTTCGCGTCCTTCAACGCGGGATTGCTGCGGATCATGTCGGAGGTGAGGATCTTGCCGCAGATCGAGTCGCCGCAGCGTGTGATCTCGACGATGGCATTGTGGGTTTCGGTCTTCCACCGTCCGAGGACGGTATCGGTGGCGACGGGGGCACCGGCTAACAGGGCACCGATAATCAACAGCGACATGCTTCACTCTCCAACGCCCGCGACCAGGCGAAATGTGTCTTCAGCGCCGTATGCTTACGGTCGTTGGCTGCACGTCCAGGCGTCTGACCCGGTATCATTCCGTCTGGGTAACATTTACGTAAACGGAAGGCTGGCAGCGCGTCGTGGCATAGAAGCGCGGCGGGGCAAGTCAAGCCATGTTGCGGTGGATTCGGCAAAAACCCGCCGAATTGAGCAGGGTAGCCAAATCGTGCGGACGCTTCAGACGAAGCTGTACGGGTCCACATCGACCACGACGCGCACTTTGCTCGGCCAGTCGAGCGCGCCGAGCCAGTCGCGGATGATGTCCTGCACGTCGAGCGCGCGCTTGGCGTGGACGAGCAGGCGGAAGCGGTGGCGACCGCGCAGCATCGCCAGCGGGGCGGGGGCGGGGCCGTAGACTTCCATCGCCTCATGATGCGGCGCGCTGCGGCCGATCAGCCGCGCGGTCTCGAGCGCGGCCTTCTGGTCCTCGCTCGACACGATGATCCCGGCGAAGCGGCCAAAGGGAGGCGCGCCCGCCTCGCGGCGATGCTCGGTCTCGGCGGCATAAAAGGCCTCGGCGTCGCCCGAGACGAGCGCTTGCATCACGCTCGCTTTGGGGCTGTGCGTCTGGATATAGACATGGCCGGGCTTGGCACCGCGCCCGGCGCGCCCGGCGACCTGGCAGATTTGCTGGAAGGTGCGTTCGCTCGCGCGCAAATCGCCGCCGTCGAGGCCGAGGTCGGCGTCGATCACGCCGACCAGCGTCAGATTGGGGAAGTGATAGCCCTTGGTAACCAATTGTGTACCAACGATAATGTCGATGTCATGCGCCTCCATCCGCGCGACAAATTCGGCGGCCTTGGCGGGCGACCAGATCGTGTCGGAGGTGATCACCGCCGTGCGCGCTTCGGGGAACAGCGCCTTCACTTCGTCGGCGATGCGTTCGACGCCGGGGCCGACAGGGACGAGGCTGTCCTCGCTTTGGCATTCGGGGCAGACGGTCGGAACCGGCTCGGTATGGCCGCAATGGTGGCAGGCCAAGCGATGAACGAGGCGATGCTCGACCATCCAGGCGGTGCAATTGGGGCATTGGAAACGGTGGCCGCAGGTGCGGCACAAGGTCAGCGGGGCATAGCCGCGGCGGTTGAGGAACAGCAAGGATTGTTCGTGTCGCGCCAGTGTCTCGCGCATCGCGACCACCAGCCGAGGCGCGATCCAGTGGCCGCGTTCGGGTGGTTCGGCGATGAGATCGATCGCTTCGATCGCGGGCATTTCGGCGGCACCCCAGCGGCCGGGCAGTTTTACCTCGGCATAGCGGCCGAGCGCGACTTGCTGGCGGGTTTCGATCGCGGGGGTGGCGGACGCGAGGATGACCGGGATCTTCTCAAATTTCGCCCGCATTACAGCGACATCGCGGGCGTGATAATGCACGCCTTCTTCCTGTTTGAAGCTGGTTTCATGCGCTTCGTCGATCACGATCAGGCCGAGATTGGCATAAGGCAGGAACAGCGAGGAGCGCGCGCCGACGGTGACCAGCGCTTGCCCGCTGGAGATGGCGCGCCAGGCGCGGCGGCGCTGCGATTGGCGCAATCCGGAGTGCCAAGCGACCGGTTTTGCGCCAAAACGCGCCGCAAAACGCGTCAAAAAAGGCTCGGTTAGTGCGATTTCGGGCAGTAAAACGAGCGTTTGGCGCCGTTCGCGCACTGCTGCGGCCACCGCTTCGAAATAGACTTCGGTTTTGCCCGAGCCAGTGACGCCATCGAGCAAGGTCGGCGCAAACGCGCGGGCGGTGACGCTGTCGACCAAGGTCGCCGCAGCGGCGCGCTGGTCGGGCGACAAAGCGGGCGCGGCGAAATCAGGATCGGGCAGCGCGAACGGGCTGTCGATATCGACCTCGACCGCCTCCAGCGCGCCAACCTTGGCCAATCCCCGGATCACGGCATCGGTGACATTGCCGATCGTGGCCAGTTCGCGGATCAGGCCCTGATGATTGCCGATCTGTTCGAGCGCCTGTTCGCGCTGCGGGGTCATGCGGTCGGGCACCAGCCCGGTCGCGCGATATTCGGTGACGGTCTTCGCGCCCTCCAGCGCCGAGCTGGAGGCGAGCGCCATCCGCGCCACGGCGGCGGGGGGCGCGAGATAATAATCGGCGGTCCACTCGATCAGTCGCCGCAGCGGTGCTGCCAGCGGCGCGGCGGGCAACACGCCGATCAGGTTGCGCAAGCGATTGTCGCCCACCTCGGCATCGGACGGCATCCGCTCCGGCTCCCACACCACGCCGATCAACTGGCGCGGGCCGAGCGGGGCAACGACGATCGAGCCGGGCTCGACCTGCATTCCGTGCGGCACGCGGTAATCGAGCGGGCCGAGCGCGGAATTCATGACGAGGACGCGGGCGCGGGACATGGGGAGCATATGGCGGGTCGGAGCGTCGCGCGCAAAGGGGCGGCGGTTAAGCGGAGGTGTTCCTCCCCGTATCGCGCTTCCCCGGCGAAGGCCGGGGCCCAGTCGTGATGTGGGTGATGGCGAGCGCTACGCCAGAACATTCTGGTCCTTTCGACTGGGCCCCGGCCTTCGCCGGGGAAGGGTATAGGGGAGGATTGTTCGACGATTCTCTTATGCCACCCGATGCGCTACACCGCAGCGATGAGCGAACTCCCCGGACTCTATGCCGCCCATCTCGCGCGCGACCGGCGGCGCTCGGCGCATACCGTGCGGGCCTATGAGGCGACCGCAGTGCGGTTGTGCGCCTTTCTGCAGGCGCATTGGGGGGCAGCGGTGGAGCGCGCCATGCTGGCCAAGGTGAGCTCGGCCGATCTGCGCGCTTTCCTCGCGGCGCGGCGGGGCGAGGGCGGCATCGGCAATGCCTCGGCGGCGCGGGAATTGTCGGCGGTGCGCGGGTTTCTGGCGTTTGCGGTGGGCGAGGGGACGACCCCGCGCCTGAAAGGGCCGCGCGTGAAAAAGGGCGTGCCGCGCCCGGTCTCTCCCGACGAAGCGGTCGCCTTGGCCGAGGATGTCGCGGAGGACGCCGCCGAGCCATGGATCGGCGCGCGCGATCTGGCGGTGCTGCTGCTGCTGTATGGCGCGGGGCTGCGCGTGGCCGAGGCGCTGGCGCTGACCGGCGCGATCCTGCCGCTGGGCGCGACGCTGAGCGTGACGGGCAAACGCGACAAGACGCGGATCGTGCCATTGTTGCCGCAAGTACGCGCCGCGATCGAAGCCTATGTCGCGCTCAGCCCCTATGGCACCGCGCGCGACGCGCCGCTGTTTCGCGGGGCGAAGGGCGGTCCGTTATCGCCGCGCCTCGTCCGGCTGGCGGTGCAGCGCGCGCGCGTGCGGCTCGGCTTGCCCGATCGCACAACGCCGCACGCGCTGCGCCACAGCTTCGCCACGCATTTGCTGGGGCGCGGGGCGGATTTGCGTGCGCTGCAGGAATTGCTCGGCCATGCGAGCCTCAGCTCCACGCAAATCTATACCCAGGTCGATGCGGCGCATTTGCTGGATGTGTACCGCAACGCGCATCCGCGCGCATGACGGTGCGCCACCCCGGCGCAGCGCGGGGGTGGCGCACAGCCTTATGCCAGTGCCTTGACCAACTCGATTGCGGCGGGGCCGGAGGAGGCGGGGTTCTGGCCGGTGATCAGCAACCCATCACGGACGACGTGGACGCCCCAATCGGCGGTCTTTGAATAGACCCCGCCATTTTCGGTCAGCATATCTTCGACCAGGAATGGCACGACGTCGGTCAGCCCGACGGCGGCTTCCTCGCTATTGGTGAAGCCGGTGACGGCCTTGCCGGAGACCAGCGGGGTGCCGTCGGCGGCCTTGACGTGGCGCAGCACGCCCGGTGCGTGGCAGACGAGCGCAACCGGCTTGCCCGCCGCGATCGTCTGTTCGATGATCGCACGCGACGTCGCATCCTCGGCGAGATCCCATAGCGGGCCGTGGCCACCGGGATAGAAAACCGCGTCAAAGTCCGCCGCATTGACCGAATCGAGCCGAACGGTGTTGGCAAGCGCGGCCTTGGCGTCGCTATCCGCCTCGAAGCGGCGGGTATCGTCGGTCTTGGCGCTTTCGTCCGCGCTTTTCGGGTCGAGCGGTGGCTGGCCGCCCTTGGGCGAGGCCAGCGTCAGCGTGGCACCGGCTTCCTTCAGCACATAATAGGGTGCGGCCAGCTCTTCGAGCCAGAAGCCGGTCTTGGCACCGGTGTCGCCAAGTTGGTCGTGCGAGGTGAGAACGATCAGAATTTTCATCAATTTTGCTCCAGCGGGCATCCGCGTGTTGTGCATCCCAGATGGGGAGTGCGACGCGCGATTGCCACCGCAGCGCAGCATTTCGCCTCAGGCGCGCGGCTGCCAGCGTAGAAGGCGCCAGACGTAGAACAGCGCGACCGCGCCCATCGTCGCCATCGTTGCGGGGCCGATGAACGCGTCCAGTTCGCGGAAGTTGGTGCCGAGATAATAGCCCGCGCCGGCGAGGAAAGTGTCCCAGATCGCGGCACCCCCGGCGGTCCAGACCAGGAAGCGTCCGCGCGGCATCCGCGTCATGCCGGCTGGCAAAGAGACCATCGTGCGGAAGGCGGGCATGAAGCGGAACACGAACACCACCCATTGTCCGTGGCGACGGAAGAAGCGTTCAAGCTGGAGCACATGCTCCCAATCGAGCGTCAGCCAGCGGCCATAGCGATCGACGAACGGGCGCAGCCGTTGATAGCCGAGGCGCCAGCCGATCCAGTACCAGAAATAATTGCCGACGACCGTACCCGCGGTGCCCGCGACGATCAGCGGCACGATTTCCATCTGCCCGCGAGCGACGGCGATGCCACCCAGCCCCATGATGACTTCGGAGGGGATGGGCGGGAACACGTTTTCGAGGACCATCAGCAGGAAGATGCCGAAATAGCCGCCCCACGCCGTGAGGTTGATGATGAATTCGGTCATGCATTCCCCTCCCGCTTGCGAGCTTCAGGTGAAGGATGCCCCGCATCCTTCAGGTCAGGCCGGGGGCCTGACCGACCCGAAGCTGGGGTAGGGGAGGGGAGGCGCGGAAAGATCGGAAGCATTACAGGCCCTCCCCCAGCCCCTCCCGCAAGCGGGAGGGGAGTTTTAGGCACGCACTTTGCGCTCGATCGCATCCCAGATCAGGGCGGCGACATCGGTGCCGTCGAAGCGTTCGATCGCGACGATGCCGGTGGGGGAGGTGACGTTGATCTCGGTCAGCCATTCGCCGCCGATGACATCGATGCCGACGAACAGCAGCCCACGCCGCTTGAGTTCTGGCCCGAGCACCGCGCAAATCTCGCGTTCCTTCTCGGTCAGCTCGGTCTTTACCGCCGATCCGCCGACCGCGAGGTTGGAGCGGATCTCGCCTTCGCCGGGCAAGCGGTTGATCGCGCCCGCCACGTCGCCATCGACCAGCACGATGCGCTTGTCGCCTTTGGCAACGGCGGGGAGGAACGCCTGGATCATGTGCGGTTCCCGCCACATGGTGTTGAACACCTCGATCAGCGCCGAGAGGTTCGCGCCATCCTGCCCGACCTTGAAGATCGCCTTGCCGCCATTGCCGTGCAGCGGCTTGATGACGATTTCGCCGTGCTGCGCGAGAAAGGCGCGGGCTTCGTCGAGGCTGCGCGTGACCAGGGTCGGCGGCATGAACTGCGGGAAATCGAGCACGAACACCTTTTCGGGCGCGTTGCGCACGCTGGCCGGATCATTCACCACCAGCGTCTTGTGCGCGATGCGCTCGAGCAGATGCGTCGCGGTGATATAGCCGAGGTCGAACGGCGGGTCCTGCCGCATCAGCACGACATCGGCCTCTTCGCCCAGATCGAGGCTGATGGGATCGCCGAAGCTGTAATGATTGCCGACGACGCGCTGCACGGTGACCGGATCGGCCTTGGTCCACACCCGGCCATCGGCATAATTCAGCTCTTCGGCATTGTAATGGAACAGTTTGTGCCCGCGCTGTTGGGCGGTGAGCATCAACGCGAAGGTCGAATCCCCGGCGATGTTGATATGCGCGATCGGGTCCATCTGGACGGCAACGGTGAGCGACATGGGGTTCTCCGAGAGGTTCAGGCGCATGTAGAGGGTGGTCGGGGGCCTGTCATCCTTGCCCCGTTCGTTTCGAGCATCGTCGAGAAACCAGCGCCCTGAACGGGTTTATCGACTACGCTCGAAACGAACGGGATGGATTATGGCAGCCACGCATTCTCGATATGGCGGGGCCTGGTGCCCGGCGCGAGCAGGATGACATCGACGCGAATGTCGTCGCCCGGATCGGCATAAGACGGCATCAGATATTCCGCCGCCGCCGCGACGCGGGCGAGGCGGCGTTCGTCGATCGCGAAATCGAGCTCGGCGGCGGTCTTGCGCAGTTTCACTTCGACGAAGGCGACGAGCGTGCCGCGTTTGGCGATCAGATCGACTTCGCCAGCGGGGGTGCGGACGCGGCGGGCGAGGATGCGCCAGCCTTTGAGGCGGAGCCACCAGCCGGCGATGCGTTCGCCGCGACGGCCGGAGGCTTCGGCGTGGCGGCGCTTTATATTCCCCTCCCGTTTACGAGCTTCAGGTGAAGGATGCCCCGCATCCTTCAGGTCAGGCCGGGGGCGTGACCGACCTGAAGCTGGGTTAGGGGAGGGGCTTTCGAAGCGCGGCACGCCACGAAACATGCCCTCCCCCAGCCCCTCCCGCAAGCGGGAGGGGAGTTTTACGCTTTCAAGGCCAGCGCCCGCGTATAGAGCGCTTTCCGATCCAGCCCCAATTTCTTGGCGACTTCGCTCGCCGCCTGGCCGGTCGAAAGCCGGGTGAGCGCTTCGGTGAGCGCGGCGTCGGCATCGTCGGCGCTGGCCGCTTCGGGCGCGCCGGGCGGGGCGACGACGACGACGATCTCGCCTTTGGGCGGGGCGTCGGCATAGCGCGCGGCAAGTTCGGACAGCGTGCCGGTCACCGCTTCCTCGAAATGCTTGGTGATCTCGCGCGTGACCGCTGCCTCACGGTCGCCCAGACCTTCCGCCAGCGCGGCGAGCAGCGCGGCGAGGCGCGGGCCCGATTCGTACAGCACCAGGGTCGCGCGGATGCCCGCGACTTCGGCGATGGCGGCGGCGCGCGCTTGGGCCTTGGAGGGCAGGAAGCCGAGGAACAGGAAACGGTCGGTCGGCAGCCCGGCGAGCGTCAGTGCTGCCACCGCCGCGCAGGGGCCGGGGATCGTCCACACCGTATGCCCGGCGGCGCGCGCATCGCGCACAAGCTTGTAGCCGGGATCGGAGATGAGCGGCGTGCCCGCGTCGGACACCAAGGCGACGGCTTCCACGCCCATCCGCGCGATCAGGCCGGGGCGGACCTCCTCGGCATTATGGTCGTGATAGGGAACCATTTGCCGCTTCACGCCGATATGGTGCAGGAGCTTGGCCGTAACGCGGCTGTCTTCGACGGCAATTATTGCGGCATGCGACAAAATGTGCGCCGCACGCGGCGAAAGATCGCCGAGATTGCCGATCGGGGTGGCAACGATATAGAGGCCGGGCGAAAGATCAGGGTTCATCAGGAGCGGTCATGGCAGAGCGGGATACGACAGGGCAACGGCCCATCGGCTTTAAACGACTTTTGCATGTGGCGGCGATTGCGGGGGCGGTGGCGCTGGCCGGCTGCCAGACGGTCGTCCCGCGCGGCCCCGCGCCGGTGAAGCGTTCCCCGGTCACCCGCCCGGTGCAGCCGCAACAGCCGGTCGTCGAACAGGGCATCCCGACCGACACGCAACGCCACCGCGTCGCATTGCTGGTGCCGCTCAGCGGCCCCAATGCCGGGGTTGGCCAGAGCCTTGCCAACGCCACGCAGATGGCGCTGCTCGATTCCAAGAACGAGCGCATCCGCATCACCAGCTATGACACTGCCACCGGTGCTGCGCTGGCCGCACAAAAGGCGCTGGCGGATGGCAATCAGTTGATCCTCGGGCCATTGCTGGCGGACGACGTGCGCGCGGTGGCACCGATCGCGCATCGCGCGGGGGTGCCGGTGGTCAGCTTTTCCAACGACGCGACCGCTGCCGGGAACGGGGCCTATCTGATGGGCTATGTGCCCGCCCAGTCGATTGGCCGAGTGGTCGATTATGCGCGCGAACAGGGCGTCACCACTTTTGGCGGGTTGGTGCCGAACGGCACCTATGGCCAGCGGGCGTCCACCGCCTTTCTCCGCGCAGTCGAATCGGCGGGTGGACAGGTTGCCTCGCTGCAGACTTATGACCGCGTCCCCGGATCGATCACCAGCGCGATCATCCGCATGAGCAAGAGCGCGCCCTATCAAGCGATCCTGATCGCCGATGGTGGCAATGCCGCCTCGGCGGCGGTGCCGGTGCTGCGCAAGAATGGCATGGGCGGCGCGCGTGTGCTGGGCACCGAATTGTGGAATTCGGAAAGTTCGATCGCCAGCAAGCCCGCACTGGAAGGCGCATGGTTCGCCAGCGTATCGGACGGGCTTTATCGCCAATATGCCGCCCGCTATCGCGCACGCTTCGGCGCGGCACCGTTCCGCTTGTCGAGCCTTGGCTATGATTCGGTGCTGCTGACTATCCGCATCATGCGCGATTGGCCGATGGGGGCGGCCTTCCCCGAGGATCGCCTGAAGGATCGCGGCGGTTTTGCCGGGATCGATGGCGCGTTCCGCTTCGGGCGCGACAATGTCGCCGAACGCGCGCTGGAAGTGCAGGAAATTCGTGGCGGCACGACGGTGACGATCTCGCCCGCACCGAGCGGTTTCGAGCGGTAGTGGTCGCTAAGGCGCGGGGAATCGCGGCGCGGGTGCAACAATCGGGGGGCGCTCGGGTTGTAGGGCGGTGATTGCTTCCGAAACCGCCGCTCCCGCCGCGCGCGCTCCGCGCTGGCGCAAGATCCTGCTCGCGATCGTGCTCGCTATCCTCGGGGTGCTGGCGCTGTTGCTGCTCGCGCTCGGCGCGTTTCCGGTGGGGATGATGCGCGGGCTGGTCGAGAACCGGTTGTCGGCGGCGCTGGGGAGCCCGGTGCGCATTGGATCCGTGACGCGCGACAGCGTCTTTTCCTATGCGCCGGTCATCTCGGTCCGTGACGTCAGCGTGGCGCAGCCCGATTGGGTGGGGCCGGGCGATTTCGTCCGCCTGTCTTCAGCCAGTGTGCGCGTGCCGGTCTTTGCCTTGCTGTTCGGGCAGTTCCAGCCAGACCGTGTGACGGTCGACGGTGGGCGCATCGCGCTGGTGCGCGACGCCACGGGCCGCGCCAATTGGAAGCGCGAGGGCAAGCCAAGCGACGGGCAGGGCAGCCGCCCGACCCTGTCCGACCTCACCATCACCAACACGCAACTGGTGCTGCGCGACGCCAAGCGCGGCTTGGTCGTGGCGGGGCCGCTTTCGGTCGATGCCAAGAACGGCCTGCGCCTGTCCGCGACCGGCACGTTTCTCGAAACGCCCGTGCGACTCGATGCGACCGGCGGGCGGATCACCGGGATCGACCCAGCCGCGCCCTATCCGTTCAGCGCCACGCTCGCTTCGCCCGCTTTGCACATGACTGCCAAGGGGCAAATGGCGGGGGTGCTCGACACCCGCCACTTCAGCGCGGCGATCACCGCCCAGGCCCCGACGCTGAAAAATCTCGACCGGGTGATCGAGGCCGGGCTGTTCGGCACGCAGCCGATCGACCTTACCGGCGCGATTCGCCATGACGGGCGGGATTGGTATGTCGATCGCATCGGCGGCAGCGTCGGGCGGTCGCGCTTCACCGGGCTGGCCACGATCCACAAGATTGACGGCCGCACCAAGATCGATGCCAAGCTGCGCGCCTCGCAATTCGATTTCGACGATCTGGCCGATGCGCGCGGCCATGCCGATTCGGCGGCGCGGTCGGCAGCGATTGGTCCGCGCGTGATTCCACCGACGCGGATCAACCTGAGCAAACTCGGCAAGACCGATGGCACGATTGCGTTCCGCGTTGACCGCATTTTGGCAGGCAACGGCACCGTGTTCCGCACACTGTCGGGCACGCTGACGCTCGACCATCGTCTGCTGACCGTCAATAATGCGGTGGCGACGCTCGCCACCGGGCGCATGGCGGGGACGCTCAAGGTCGATCATCGCAGTGGCCGGCCCAAGCTGTCGGTCAATCTTCGGCTTGCCGGGCTGACGCTCGACGCGCTGATCGGCAAACCCGACATGGTATCGGGGCAGGTGCGCGGGCACATCCTGTTGACCGGGCAGGGCGACACGGTGCGCGAGGCGCTGTCGCGGGCGAATGGCAAGGCGGCGATGGTTGCGACCCAGGGTGAGGTGCGCCGCATGGTCGCCGACGTGCTTGGCCAGAATTTGAGCGGCGCGGTGGTGCATGCGATCGGTTCGCCAAGCCGCATGGTGCCGCTGCGCTGCCTCGTCGCGGATTTCCGCGCAACTGATGGCGTGCTGGTGCCGCGTCCGCTCGGCATCGATACCGGCAGTTCGGTGGGGCGGGGGGCGGGCCGGATCGTGATGGATGGCGAACGGATCGCCCTCACGCTGGCGGGGACGAGCAAGAGCCGCGCGCTGCTGAAGATCGCCGATCCGATCCAGATTGGCGGCACGCTGAGCAAACCGACGGTGACCGTGGCGGGCCTCGGCACCACCGACAAACCGAGTGAAGGCAATTTGCTGAAGGTGTTCGGGCGCTCGCTCGGCCGGGCGCTCGGGCTCGAAAAGACGCCGCCTGCCGTCGTCATTCCACCGCCCGCCCATTTCGATTGCGAGTCGGCGGTGGCGGCGGCGCTGCGGTGAGCGCATAGAAAAAGGGCCCGGCGATTGCTCGCCGGGCCCTTGGTCGTTCGCTTGCGCGGGCGATTAGGCCTGCTGCAGGTTCACAGCACTCATCTTGCCGCGCTTGTCCTGCTCGAGCTCGTACTGAACGCGCTGGTCCTTATCGAGCGTGCCCATGCCGGCGCGCTCAACGGCCGTGATGTGCACGAACGCGTCTTCGCCGCCACCTTCCGGCGCGATGAAGCCATAGCCCTTGTCTGCGTTGAAGAATTTTACGGTGCCGATGGTCATAATAGTCGTCCTTCTTGTTGGGTGACGCGAGAGTCGCGCCAACCCGTGCCTAGATCAGCAGTGAAAGAAGGAAGATGGGGCCGCAAAGCACCAGAGACCGTCGATTTGCGACTGTAGCAAGCACCCGCCTAGGCGCATTTGCGGGGAATAGCAAATCACGGGTGGGCGATGCTCCGCCCGCAGTTCCCAATCGTCACCCCGCGCGCGTCCCGGGTCTGCTACTGGGGCAGACGCGAAAACCTCGATCGTCTGTTCGGGTGGGAAAGCCGCCCTTTAAACCTCCAAACTCGCTTCGTCGGAGATCCACGCCGCGAAGGTCCTGGCCGGAGCCGACGGGGTTCGTGTCGAAGGACGCACGAGCCAGTAGGCGGCTTTGGTGGATCGCACCACCGTCGCGAACGGCGTAACAAGCTGGCCCTTGGCGATCAACTCGCCAATCAAGCTCAGCCGACCCAAGGCCAGGCCCTCGCCACGCAGCGCCGCCTGTAGCACGACATTGTAATCGGTGAGTTGCACCTGTGGCGGGGCCGCGAGGTCGAACCGTTCAGTCTCGGCCCAGACCTTCCAGTCGAAAGCCTTCTTGGTGATCAGCAGGGGGAGGGTCTCGATCGGAGCTGCGTTCGGCGCATGGACCGGCGTCAGGCGTTCGGTCATCAGCAAGCTGGCCTCGGCACCGGGCCAGTGGCCATCGCCGTAGCGCACCGCCAGATCGACGCCGTCGCCCGCGAAGTCGGCGGCGGTGAGGTTCGGGTCCAAGGCGACCTCGACATCGGGGTGGGCGGCGCGGAAACTGGCGAGGCGCGGGCCCAGCCAGTGGGCGGCGAACGAGGGCAACACGCTGACCCGAACGACGCGACGGCCGGCCAAGGCGGCTGTGCCGTCGGCGATCACAGCGAAGGCGCGGCTGACGGTGTCGTAGTAGTGCTGGCCAGCCTCGGTCAGCGTCATGCCGCGACCGTGCCGGAAAAACAGCGCGGTGCCCAGGTGTTGCTCCAGCCTACGGACGTGCTGGCTGATGGCGCTCTGGGTGATCAGGAGTTCGTGGCTCGCCCGCGATACGCCAGCGTGCCGCGCGACTGCCTCGAAGGCGCGCAAAGCGTGGAGCGGCGGTAGAAGCGGAGAGGTGCGCATTGTCAGGTATTAGTGAAACCGAACGCTCGCGGGCAAGGTTCGAATTGGTGGCGGCGGTGCCGACGACCTAGAAACGGGTCGATCCAAACACCGGACGTTCACATGCCGCTATCCCGTCGCATCGTTCTCTCCGCCATCGCGGCGGTGCCGATCATCGGGAGGTTGGCCCACAGCCAGGAACACACCATGTCTACCGAACACGCCTTGAGCGATCGCCACATCCTGATCGCCCAGCGCATCGCCGCCCTCGGGATCGATCTGGGCCGCTCGCAGCCGGGCGGGGCCTATGCCTCGGCAGTGGAGGATCGTGGTGTCATCGAAGTCAGCGGCATGGTGCCCAGCCTTGATGGCAAGGTGATCGCCGTCGGTCGGGTCGGCGCGGAAGTGACCTTGGAGCAAGCCCAGCATGCGGCCCTGGTCTCGGCCCTGCGCTGCCTGAGGGCGCTCGAGGAGCACCTCGGCGACCTGGGCCGGATCCGTAAAGTGACCAAGATGACTGTCTATATGCAGGCCGCGCCAGGCTTTTATCAACTCAGCGAGGTGTCCAACGGCGCGTCCGAAATGTTGGCCAAGGTACTGGCCCCGGCGGGCGCCCATGCGCGAACCTCGATCGGGGTCGCTGCGCTTCCGCGCAACGCCGTGTTGGAGCTGGACATGACGGTGTCGGTGGACCCGGCCTAACCTATGGAGACCGCTACCGGCGAACCCGCGCCCGGAGTGACGGGGGAGGCGCACGCATGAAAAAAGGGCCGGGGTTTCCCCCGGCCCTCCATTCCGTAGCAAATCGCGGAGGCTTACGCCGCCGAAACCTCGGCCACGTCGACCTTGATGCCGACGCCCATGGTGGAGCTGACCGCGACCTTGCGGACATACTTGCCCTTGGCACCCGACGGCTTGGCCTTGACCACGGCGTCGACCAGCGCGTCGAAGTTCGCGCGCAGGTCTTCTGCCGGGAACGACGCCTTGCCGATGCCCGAGTGAATGATGCCGGCCTTTTCGACGCGATATTCGATCTGGCCGCCCTTGGCTGCCTTGACCGCTTCGGCGACGTTCATGGTGACGGTGCCGAGCTTCGGGTTCGGCATCAGGCCCTTGGGACCCAGCACCTTACCGAGGCGACCGACGATGCCCATCATGTCCGGGGTCGCGATGCAGCGATCGAAATCGATCGTGCCACCCTGGATGATTTCCATCAGGTCTTCCGCACCGACCACGTCCGCACCAGCGGCGCGGGCTTCATCGGCCTTCGCACCCTTGGCGAACACGCCGACGCGCACGGTCTTGCCGGTGCCCTTGGGCAGCGTGACGACGCCGCGGACCATCTGGTCGGCGTGACGCGGATCGACGCCGAGGTTCAGCGCGACTTCGATGGTCTCGTCGAACTTCGAGGTTGCGCCGGCCTTGGCGAGCGCGATTGCTTCGTCCACGCCGTGCAGCTTCTGACGGTCGATGGTGACGGCTTTTTGCTTCTTGCTGACAAATGCCATGATCTTAGCCCTCCACCACTTCGAGGCCCATCGCGCGGGCAGAACCCTCGATGATGCGCGTTGCCGACTCGAGGTCGTTGGCGTTGAGATCCTTCATCTTCGCGGTCGCGATGTCGGCGAGCTGCGAACGCTTGATCCTTCCGGCGGACACCTTGCCCGGCTCCTTCGAGCCCGACTTCAGATTGGCGGCCTTCTTGATCAGATACGATGCCGGCGGCGTCTTCGTTTCGAACGAGAACGAACGGTCGGCATAGACGGTGATCACGGTGGGGAGCGGCGTGCCGACTTCTTGGTCACCCGTCGAGGCGTTGAACGCCTTGCAGAATTCCATGATGTTGACGCCGCGCTGACCCAGCGCCGGGCCGATCGGGGGCGACGGGTTGGCCTTGCCGGCCGGCACCTGCAGCTTGATATAGCCTGTAATCTTTTTTGCCATGTGCACTCACTCTGTAAGGGGCGCAGCGGAAGCTCCGCGACGCCCGGTTCAAGTTTAGCGGTTCAAGCGGCTGCCGAGGCACCCTCCCGCATATTCCAACAGCTGTGTGTAGGAAGCTGGCGCGCATAGCGCAAAGTCCGCGAAGGTGCAATCGCCCTTGCGGGCGTCGACAATTTCGCGCGGGATCCCCCGATCGGCCTGAAAAGATTCATATATTGTAAAGTGGCGCGGCGCTGCGTCGTTACGGAGGAGTTGGTCAATGTGTCCCGAGCAGACCCGTCTCGACGCATTGCGCCAGCTCAATCTTCTCGACACGCCGCCGAGCGACAGCTTCGACCGGATTACGAGGATGGCCGCGATGGTTTTCGGCCTGCCAATCGCCGCAATCTCGCTGACCGATCGCGACCGCCAGTGGTTCAAGTCGCGCGTCGGGGTCGAGCATACTTCCATTCCGCGGGCGCAGGCACCGTGCGCGCAAGTCGCTGAATCGACGCAATGTGTGGTCATCTCGGATCTGTTGGCGGACCCGGATTATGTCGACAGCCCGCTCGCGCGCGATGGTGTCCGTTTCTATGCGGGGGTGCCGCTCACCACCAGGAGCGGCTGTGGCCTGGGCGCGCTGTGTGTGCTTGGCCTTGAGCCGCGCGGCGCATCCGCGCCAGAAATTGCGGCGCTGACCGATCTGGCTGACATGGTGATGTCGCAAATCGAGTTGCAACACGCGATCGGTCGTGTCGATCCGGTGTCTGGCTTGCTCAACAGAAACCAATTGCTGGAAGATCTTGAGGATCTGGGCCGCAACACGCCGGGGCAGCGCCGCTTGCTGGCGTTGGTGGATTTGGCACCCAGCGAGCAGCTCACGCAGGGGATGAGCGTGATGGGGCCAACCTTCATCGACCAGATCGTCCAGGCTGCCGCGTCGGGCCTGCGCGCGGGGCTTGGGCCGGGCCGCACCGCGTATCATGTCGCGGCGACGCAGTTCGCCTTTCTGGGCTTGGCGGAGACCGACGATGCCACGTTCCTTGCCCGCCTGAAGGTCGCGTTGAACGATGCCCGCTTGCGCGGCGCGCACGAACGGTTCGTGCTGACCAGTACCATTGGCGTTGCCCCGTTTCTGGCGGGCCAGACGCCGGGCAGCGATGTCCTGCGAATGGCCTATAGCGCGGCACAGGACGCCCGGTTGGCGGGTGGACAGATCAGCCTGTACTCGTCGGCCAGCGACGGGAAACAAGTGCGTCGTTTCAGCCTGTTGAAGGATTTTTGCGACGCGTTCGATCTGCCCGGCGAATTGCGCCTCGTCTATCAGCCGCGCATCGATCTTGCCGGGGGTGGGTGCTGTGGTGCGGAGGCGCTGTTGCGCTGGACGCATCCGAAGCTGGGGGATGTTTCGCCAACCGAATTTATCCCGATCGTCGAGCAAACCGCGCTCATGCGGCCCGTGACCACCTGGGTGCTGGACCATGCCCTGGAGCAGCTTGCCGCCTGGCATGCGCGCGGGATCGATCTTCAGCTATCGATCAATGTCTCGGCGGCGAACCTGGAAGAGGTGGATTTCGTCGAACGCGTGCAACTGTACCTCTTGAAGCACCGCGTTCGCCCGGAATTTCTCGAGCTGGAGATGACCGAGAGCGCCATGATGTGCGACCCGGTGATCGCGCTCGCCAGATTGCGGGCGCTGGCGGATCTGGGCATCCGGATCGCGCTCGATGATTTCGGGACCGGCCATAGCAGCTTGGCGTATCTGCAGCGCCTGCCGATCAGCGTCGTCAAGATCGACCGGTCCTTCGTCCAATCGCTCGATCACGTCGCCGAACAGGCCCGCATCCTGGTGCGCACCATGATCCAATTGTCGCACGGGCTGGGGCATCGCGTGGTCGCCGAGGGCGTGGAGACGGCCGACACTGCGCAGATCTTGAACGGGTTGGGGTGTGACGAGGCGCAAGGCTATCATTATGCGCGCCCGCTCGAGCAGGCTGATTTCGAGCGGTGGTTTCGTCAGCGGCGAAGCGCGATGCGCGCGGCGACGGCCTGCGCCGCCTGACCAATCGATCAGGCGGCGCGGTTCGCGCTAAAAGTCGCCATGCAGTCGCACGCCGATCGTCTGCGGCGTTGTCGGCACGATATAGGGCCGCTGCCCGCAACTGCCGCATTCCTGGAAGCGAGAAAGCTGCCCGCGCGTGTCGAACGCATTCTCGATGAACAGTTCGATGCTGTAGCGCTGGAACTGCACCCCCGCTGCGAAATCGGCGGTGGTGAAGGCCGAAAGCGGCCCGAGCTGTGCGGCCGGGTTGATGACAATACCCCCCGGTGCAAAGGTCGCCGATCGGATATCGGACGCGGCCGAGCCCTGATAGGACACCACAGCCTGGCCGTAGGCTTTGGCCGCGCCGACCGGCACGGTGTAGCGCGCCGATCCGCTTGCCTTGAACTTGGGCGTGATCGGCAGCCGCGTGCCCGCTTTGGCCGACAGCAAATTCCCCGCACCCGTGCAAGTGAAGGTCGGGTCATCAATAAGGCACAGATTCTTGCGCGTCTTGGCGTCGGTATAGGAGCCAGACGCGCTTAGCGCGAGCGCACCGAGCGAGAGGTTGCTGATGATTTCCGCACCGCGAATGCGGGCATTGGGGCCGTTGTGAATTTCGGTGAAGCTGTTCGCGCCGAGGAAGGAGAATTGGAATTTGTCCCAATCCTGTTGGTAGATAGCCCCATTCAGCCGCAATTTGCCGCCGAGCAGCGTGGTCTTGGCCCCGAATTCATAGTTGGTAAGGTAGTCGGCGGCATAAGCGGCGACGTCGGCGCGGCGGTTGATTCCGCCCGGACGGAAGCCGCGTGAGGCGGTGCCATAAAGCAACACGCCATCGACGGGTTTCCAGCTCAGGTTGAAGCGATAGGTCACGCCTTGCCCGGACGCCTGCACCGGAACCACGCCCTCTCCGGCGCGATAAACGCCGAGGTTGGTACAGGGGCTGCCCGCTACCGCCGCCGGGAGCAATGTGGTCGACCCGCCCGCCGCGACCGCGTCGCGCAAGCGGGTGCCGTTGGTGGTGAAGCACCCGGCGACGCCGGTGCGTGAACTGCCCGCCGCATTATACGGCGTGGTATTGTAGCCATTGGCCGGATCGCGGCCGAAGCCGAAAAAGCCGATCAGCGAATTGTCATAGATGAAGGCGCGGCCGCCGACGGTGGCGGTCAGGCGCGGGGTGATGTCGTAGCTCGCCTCGCCGAACATCGCATAATCCTTGTCGACGCGATGCTGTTGCGTCAGCCACAAGGTGCCGGGGTGGCCATTGACCGAGAGGTTGGTGGCCAGGCCGGGTACCTGATAATCCTGATGGATGTCGTTGCTCTGGCGCTGATAGAAGGCCCCCGCGACAACGCGGAACCGCTCGCTCGACGGGCTGGCGACCCGGAATTCCTGGCTCATTTTCTTGAAATGGTCGCTGCCGATCACGCGTTGGCGGGCGTCGATTGGCTTTCCGGCATTGTCCTTGAAGTAAAAATAGCCGGCAATGCCGCCAACCGAGGAATAGAGATTGTCATACGCTTCGGCGTAATCGGTATAGTCGCTCGACGAGAAATCCTTGCGGTCGAGATACGCCCCGGCATAGGTCACGTCCCAATTGCCGATTTTGCCCGCGATCGTCAGCCCCGCCTGGATGAAGCGGTCGCGGCGATATTCGGGGTAGAAATGCTGCACCTGCAGATCGCCGACCTTGGGGTCATAGCCATAGGCCCCGTGGCTGCGCGTATCCTGGTACATCACGGTCGGCGTAACCGTCCAATTGCTGTCGAGATCGACCTTCAGCGCCGCCCGACCACCTGCGATTTCGGTATCGTTATAGTCTTTCTTGACGAAGGCGCTGTTGTTGACGGTGAGGCCGTCCTTCACGCAATTGCCATTGGCATCGAAAGTGGTGCCGCTGCAGAAGCGCCGCGTGCCCGGCACATTGTCGATATAGCCCGCATCGCGCTGGTAGAAACCGACGACGCGCAGCGCCATCGAAGGCGACAGCGGGATGTTGACCATCCCTTCGGCCTTGCCGCCAAAGCCGCCCTTGCTGACCTTATTGCCTTCGATATCGGCGCGGCCGTAGAAATGCGAGAGATCGGGCTGATTGGTGATGATGCGGATCGTGCCGGCTTCGGACGAAGCGCCGTACAGCGTGCCCTGCGGCCCCGACAGGCTCTCGATTCGCGCAATGTCGTAGATATGGACGTCGAGATTGCCGCCGATCGTGGTGACGGGCTGCTCATCCAGATAGACGCCGACCGAGGGGAGCGAGCCGGAATGGTTGCCATCGCCGCCCGAGGCGACGCCACGCATATAGATGACGTTGGTGCCGGGCGTGCCGCCCAGCGCCTGGAACGACACGGACGGCAATTGCTGCGCATATTGCGAGAAGTTCGAAATGTTGAGCTCGTCGAGCTTCTTGGTGGTCAGCGCCTGCACGCTGATCGGCACATTCTGCAATGTTTCCGAGCGCTTGGTGGCGGTGACGATAATATCGCCGCCATCGGTCGGCGCGGTGGCCGGGGCCGGTTCGGGCGGGGCGCTCTGCGCGAACGCCGGGGCTCCGAACGCCGTCGACGACAACAATGCGAGGATTGCGGCACGATACCCGAACGACGACATCAGATTCCCCCTATATTGTTTCAACAGGGTGTTCGCGCCCGCAGCATCCGTCAAGCGGACTGCCACGGCTACGTAACAATCGTACGCAGGCGTTGCGAAATTACAACGTTGTGACAGGCGCGACGGGATAGCGCTCCAGCACGTCGCCCAAAGCGTGCTTCAGCGGATCCAGCCACGGTTCGAACGGTTTCCACGCTTCGGTGCCCTGGCGGAAGATCGGTTGGCGGACCTGTTCCGAACTGGCGGTGCGCACCGCGCGCGCGGTCTGGTGGAAGGCGAGGCACGCAGGCTCGAACGGCAGGCCGCACGCGGCGAGCAAAGCGCGCACGGTCGCCTCGGTATTCTCGACCATATCCTCATACAGCACGCGGTGGACTCGGCCGGGCAGGACGGCGTCGACGTGAGACATGAGCCGCACATAATCGCGGTAGTAACGGCCCATATCGCCTAGCGCGTAACTGAAGCCTTGGCCGCGCGCGAAATGCTGTTTGAAGTTGGAGAAGCAGCAGCCGAGCGGATGCCGCCTAGCATCGATGATCCGCGCCTTCGGCAGGATCAGGTGGATGAAGGGCACATGTGCCCAATTGTTGGGGAGCTTGTCGATGAAGAAGGGGCGGTCGGTGCGGCGCTGGATACGGGTGCGTTGGAGATACTCTTCGCCAGTTTCGCGCAGCCGCTCGGCGGGCCAGGTCGCTAGCCCCTCGGGATAGGCCGCATCGCGCCTGGCGAGTGCGGGGATGTCGGGCAGTTCGCTCGTCCCCTCGACCTGGCTGTGGCTGGAGAGGATCTGTTCAATCAGCGTCGATCCGGCGCGTGGCATGCCGAGGATGAAGATCGGGTCGGGCGCGGCAAAGCCCTGGCCGGCGCGTTCGGCGAGGAAGTCCTGCGTGAACAGCGCAATGCTGCGGTCGACAAAGGCTTCGGTCTCGTCGGCGCTGTAGCTGATGTGCTTGCGGCGCAGCGTGTTGCCCGCCGCATAATGCGCGAAGGCGCGCTCGGCCTGGCGGCGATCCTCGAACGCCTTGCCCAGCGCGAAATCGAGATGGAAGCGGTCCTCGTCGGAAATACCGGGCTGCTCCAGCGCGCCTTGCATCGCGGCGATATCGTCCTCGGCAAAGGTCACCGTCTTCAAATTGGCGAGGCTCCACCACGCTTCGCCCAGCGTCGGCAGCAGCGTGATCGCGCGGCGATAGGCGGCGACGCCATCGGCCTGGCGACCGACGGTCTTGAGCATATGGCCATAGCTCATCCACACGCGCGGTTGCTCCGGCGCATCGGCCAGCACGCGCTCGTACAGCGCGATCGCTTCGTCAAACTGGCCGATGCGCCCGAAGGCGGCGGCCTGAAGGTTGGCGTGGCCGGGATTGTCGGGGTCTTCGGCGGCGACCACGTTGAGTTCCGCGATCGCCTCGGCAGGCCGGTTGAGGCGGTACAGCACCAACGCCAGATTGGCGCGCGCGGCGGTGAAAGCGGGGGACAGTTCGACCGCGCGGCGCAGCAGCGTTTCGGCATCGCGGTAGCGCCCGATCCGCCCGGCGAGTTCGGCCAGCATGCGGATCGCCGCGACATCGAACGGGTCGTCCTTCAAATGCGCCTTGAGCAAGGGCTCGGCCTCGCCCAGGCGATTGTCATGCAGCGCGAGCGCCGCCGCGATCAGGCGCGGGGGATAGCGACCGCTCGCCGCCATCCAGTCCATGTCCGTCGTGCTTGCCGTCTGTGTCATGCGTCGGTGGTAGCGTACGCGCGCCGAAAAGGAACTATGGCGTTGGCGCGCGTGGCGTGCTGCATTCGGCATGGGGGTCGGCCCGATCCCGGGAGACGTGCATGGAATCGGCACCGCGCCCCTTTGGCTTCTGGACCGCGACCGCCTTGGTGATGGGCGGAATGATCGGATCGGGCATCTTCGTGCTGCCCGCACAACTGGCACCCTATGGCTGGACGAGCATCGCCGCGTGGATCGTGGGGGTGGGGGGCGCGTTGCTGATCGCCTGGGTGCTCGCGCGCCTGACGGCGGCGATGCCCGAGGCGACCGGCGTGGTGGCGATCTGCGGCGCGGGGCTGGGGCCGTTGCCGGGGGTGCTGGTCGGCTGGAGCTATTGGGTCAGTGTGTGGTCGGCCAATGCGGTGATCGCGCTGACCGCGATCCGCTATCTCGCGCAATTCGTGCCCGTGCTCGGCGCGACGTCGCTGGCGCAGGCGCTGTCGGCGACGGTGCTGTTGTGGCTGATAACCTTGCTCAATCTGGGCGGCGCGCGATTGGCGGGGGCGTTTCAGGTGACGACGACCTTGCTCAAACTGCTGCCGCTCGCCGCGATCGTGCTGATCCTCGCTGGCGTCGCGCTGAGCGGTGGCGGCGCGTTCCATGCCGAGGCGCACCCGCCCTTCGCTTGGTCGCAACTGACCCCGGCGCTGACCCTGGCGTTCTTCGCGATCGTCGGGTTCGAGGCGGCAAGCGTCGCCGCCGAGCGCGTGCGTGACCCGGCGCGCAATGTCGTGCGCGCGACGCTGTTCGGGCTGGGGCTGACGGGTGTGCTGTACATAGTGGTGTGCAGCGGGATCATCTTCGCACTGCCGACCGCCGAGGTCGCCACTGCGCAGGCCCCCTTCGCTGTGTTCGTCGAACGCTTCTGGGGGCATCAGGCGGGGCTTGCCACCGCCGCCTTTGCCGCGATCGCGGCGATCGGCGCACTCAATGGCTGGACGTTGCTGCAAGGCGAGGTGCCGCTGGGGATGGCGCGCGCCGGGCTGCTGCCGCGCTGGGTCGGGCGCACCAGCGCGCGCGATGTGCCGATCCCGATGCTGTTGCTGGCGACCGGATTGGCGAGCGTGCTGGTGCTGTCCAATGCGACGCGCTCGCTCGGCGGCTTGCTCGATTTCATGCTGCGGCTGACGGCGGCGGCGTCGATCTGGCTGTATGTCGGCGCGTGCCTGACCGCCTTGGCCAAGCGCATCGCGCCGGTTGCGGCGGTGGCCGGGCTGGGGTTCGCGGGTTGGGCGATGTGGGGGGCTGGGCTGGAGGCGGCGGGGGCGAGCGTTGTGCTGATGCTGACGGCGCTGCCGCTCTATTGGTTGCGGTTTGGGGGAGGTGGGGCGGGAGCCTGAGTCTTTTCGTCACCCCGGGCTTGTCCCGGGGTCCACCGGGGTTTGCGTTCTACGGCTTCAGAACGTGCGGCATCGTGGACCCCGGGACAAGCCCGGGGTGACGGGGGGATGCGTTCTACCCGAACAACCGCCCCACCACGCTGCGATCCCGCAAAATCTCGTGCGCCGCATTATGCCCCGGCGCGCCGGTTACGCCGCCGCCGGGATGCGTGCCCGATCCGCACATATACAACCCCTTGATCGGCCCACGATAATCGCCGTGGCCGAGCATCGGGCGCGCGGCCCATAATTGGTCGAGCCCCATCGTGCCGTGGAAGATGTCGCCGCCGATCAACCCGAATTTGCGTTCGAGATCGAGCGGGGAATGGATTTGGCGCGCGATGACCGAGGCTTTGAAATTGGGCGCGTGCTCGGTCACGGTGTCGATGATCAGATCGGCGACCTCCTCGCGGTGCGCGTCCCAATCGACCTTAGGGTCGAATTGCTGGCAGAACAGGCTGGCAATGTGCATCCCCGGCGGGGCGAGGCTGTCGTCGACCGTGGTCGGCAGCTTCATCTCGACGATCGGTTTTTTCGACCAGCCATGCTGCTGCGCGTCGATGAACGCCTGGTCCATATAATCCATGCCCGGCGCGATGATGATTCCGGCGGTGTGGTGCTCGGCCTTGTCCTTGCCGGGGAAGACGGTGAAATCTGGCAATTCCGACAAAGCGACGTTCATGCGGAAGGTGCCGCTGCCGGTCTTGAAGCTTTGGATCCGGCGCTGGAAATCAGCGGGCATGTCGGCGGAGTCGACCATCTGGCGATACAGCAACGCCGGGCCGACATTGGCGGCGACAATGGTGGCGGCGATTTCCTCGCCCGATTCGAGCCGCACGCCCGCGACCTTGCCGCCCTCGGTCAGCAGTTTGGCGACGGGGGCCTCGAGGCTGATCTCGACGCCGGCGTCTTCGCACGCGCGCGCCATCGCCTGGGTGATCGCACCCATGCCGCCGACCGAATGGCCCCATGCCCCATATTTGCCGTTCACTTCGCCAAAGACGTGGTGGAGCAGGACATAGGCGCTGCCCGGCGTCGATACGCCCGCGTAATTGCCGACGACGGCATCGAAGGCGAAGGCGGATTTGACGTGGTCGTCCTCGAACCAGCCGTCGAGGAAATCGCGCGCGGATTTGGTGAAGACATCGAGCAGGTCGCGCTGCGCCTCGATCTCCATCTTGGCGATCGGCCAGCCTTGTGTCGCGCCCGAGAGGAGCGCGCGGAGGCCGCCGCCGACATTGGGCGGGGTCTTTAGCGCCAGATCGCGCAGCACTTGCGCGACCTTTTCCAGCGCGGCGTCATACGCTGGATAGGCGTCGGCGTCCTTCTGGCTGAAGCGCGCGAACTGCGCTTGCGTGCGGGCGGTGCCGCCGCCGAGCGTCAGATAGGTGTCGGGGAAGGGGAAGAAATTGCTGATCGTGCGTTCGATGATGCGAAAGCCGCGATCGTGCAGCTTCATGTCGGCGATCACCTTGGGGCGGAGCAGGCTGACGGTGTAGCTGGCGGTTGAATTGCGGAAGCCGGGGTGGAATTCCTCGGTCACCGCCGCCCCGCCGACGACATGGCGGCGTTCGAGCACGCGCACTTTCAGCCCCGCGCGGGCGAGGTAAAAGGCGCAGACCAGGCCGTTATGGCCACCGCCGATGATGAGCGCGTCGTAGCGTTTCGTCATTATTTCTCCCCTCCCGCTTGCGGGAGGGGGCGGGGGAGGGGACTTGCACCCCCCGCGCCCGCATTCATTCCCTCCCCTAGCCCCTCCCGCAAGCGGGAGGGGAATTTTGACCACCCCGCCGCAGGCGCGCGGTGCAGCCTTGCTTCGGGAATCCGTTCGCGGATCTTCCGCGCGAAGCTGCGCAGGCAGACCTCGCTCTGGCCGATCGGCCCGGCGGTGTAGCTGTGCGAGGCCATGCCCTGCTGGACACGCTCGATCAGCCAGGTGTCCTCGGCATTGACGACGCGGTTGATGCGCCAATTGGCGTAGCGCACCAGCTTCATTTCGCGGCGGTCATCGGGCAAGGCGAACGCCATTTCGCGCAGCACGCATGTCGTCGGTGAGGTCGGCAGCCACTGCATGAAGTCGATCTGGTCGGCGTAGAGATCGAACGCCATGTTGGGCCACAGCTTGAAATAGAGCCAAAGCCGCTGGTTCGCCTCGGGCAGATGCGCGACGGGCGGCAGATGCGTCTGGTAGAACCGTTCCCACACATTGTCGGACGCGCGGTCGACGAGGCGGCCTGACATCTTGTCGACCCAGGGTTCGGCCTCGATCGCATAGCTTTTGCCGAACAGGCGGGTGAGGCCGTCATGCGCCACCGGGATGTGGAGGTTGTCCGAATAATTGTCGCCGACATTCTTCCAATTGACCGCGCGGTCGCGCAGCCGGACCGGGCTGAGCGTCTGCATCTCCTCGAAGCGATAGGGCGCGATCTGCGCGTCATACGGGGCCATCATCTCGGCGACCGAGGGGCCGTCGCCCTCCAGCCGGACGAACACGAAGCCGCGCCAGATTTCCAGATCGACGCGCGCGAGGCCGTTTTCGGCCAAATCGAGCGCGGGGTAATCGCGCCGCATCGGCACGCCGGTCAGCCGCCCGTCGGTTTCATAGGTCCAGGCGTGATAGGGGCAGACGAGCTTCTTGGCGCAGCCGCTTGGCCCCTCGACCAGCCGCATCGCGCGGTGGCGGCAGACATTGGCGAAGGCGCGGATCACGCCATCGTCGCCGCGCACCGCGATGATGCTCTCGCCCAGATAGTCGAGCGTGTGGAACGCGCCGGGTTCGGCCAGATCGTTCTGGTGGCAGACGATTTGCCACGACGGGCGGATCACCCGCGCCATCTCGACCGCATAATATTCGGGGTCGGTGTAGAGCCAGCCGGGCAAGCTCCAGTCGGCGTCGGGATCGTGATCGGCCGAGGGGGGCATGCGTGGCTCCGGTTGCTTGTTGTACAATCGTATAATAGGAATTGGCGGACTGCAATAAGGCCTTCGCATGAGCAAACCCGCTTTCTCCCGCGCCGAACCCGATGCGCGCCGCCAGTCGCTGATCGAGGCGACCGCGCGCGTGCTGGCGCGCGACGGTGCTACGGGCGCATCGGTGCGTGCGATCGCGCTGGAGGCGGGGGTGTCGCCGGGGTTGGTCGGGCATTATTTCGCCGGGATCGATGGCCTTGTCGCCGAAACCTATGCGGCGGTCGGGCAGCAGGTGCATGTCGCGCTGGCCGCAGCAGTCGCGGCGGCGGGCGATGACCCGCGCGACCGGGTAGCGGCCTATGTCACCGCCAGTTTCGCGCCCCCGATCGCCGATCGCGCGCTGTTCGCGACGTGGATCGCGTTCTGGAGCCTGTCGGCCAAGCCGATCATCGCCGCGCGGCATGACGCGCTCTATCAATCGTATCGCGACGATCTCGAAGCGTTGCTGGCCGCTTGCGGCCTGCCCGCCGCCGACCGTCGGCTGGTGGCGATCGCGATCACCGCATTGGTCGACGGTTTATGGCTCGAACTGTGCCTGTCGCCGGGCAATTTCACCCCCGGCGAGGCGCGTGTCCTCGCCGAGCGGCAGTTGGAAAGCTATTTCGACAGATCGGCGAAAAGCAGCCGATAATACCGGATTCCCGGTTCGATCGTCGAAATCGGCGTGCGTTCGTTCAGACCGTGGCTGAAATCCTCGGATGGCTTGATGAAGGTCGGGCTGGCACCATAGCTCGGCACATGGTGATAGCGGAACCACATGCTGTCGCTGGCACCCGATGCCATGGCCGGGAAGACGGGGACGCCCGGATAGACCTTGCCCATTGCGCGATCGATCGCGGCGATGAAATCGGGGCGCATCGGCGAGGCGTCGTTGGGGACCGAGCCTTCGCTGACATCCTCCAGCTTGACGCCAGGATCATCGATCACGCGGCCCAGCTCGGCCATGATGTCGGCGGGCTTATGGCCGGGGAAGATGCGGCAGTTGATATTGGCGGTGGCGCGCTGCGGCAGCGCATTTTCGGCATGGCCGCCGCTGACCAAAGTCGGCACGCAGGTCGTGCCGATCTTGCCCACCGTCGCCGGATTGGCAGTCAGCGTCGCGATCGCGGCCTTGTCGGTCGGGTCGGCGACGAACGCCTTCAGCGCGGCACCGATTTCGGGTTCCTCGAACGGCGCGGCCTTGGCCAGCGCCTCGCGCGTCAGTGGGCTCAGTTCGGGCGCGAAGTGATAGGCCCCGACCTTTTCCAGCGCCTTGGACAGTTCGACGATCGCATTGACCGGGCGCGGCATCGACGAATGGCCGCCGGGATTGGTGACGGTCAGCCGGAAATCGGCATAGGTTTTCTCGGCACCGTTCCAGGTCCAATATTTGGGCTTGCCGCTCGTCTCGTCGAGCACGCCGCCGCCGCCATCGATGTTGAGCACGAGTTCGGCGTTCTTCAGCCGCTCGGCGATCAGCGCCGAGGTCTTCATCGCGGTTTCCTCGTCGCCCGAAAATTCGATGATGATCGTGCGTTTGGGCTTGTAGCCGGTGCGGCGCAGGTCATTCAGCGCGGCGATGGCGATCGTGCCGTCCAGCTTCATGTCGGTCGCGCCGCGCCCGTAGAGATAGCCATTTTCGACCACGGGGGTGAACGGGTCGCGCTGCCAATCGGCGGGCTTTGCCTCGACCACGTCCATATGCCCGGAAATGACCAGCGGCTTGAGCTTCGGGTCGCTGCCGGGCCAGGTGCCGATGAGATAGGCGGTGTCATCGACCGGCACGATCTCGACATCCTTATCGGCAAAGCCGCCCGCGACCAGCGCCGCCTTGTAGAGCGCTGCGACTTGCGGGGTCTGGTTGCCGGGACCTTTGACCGAGCGCAGCGCGATCGCCTGCTTCGCCAGATCGAGTGCTTCGTCCGCCGGTGGAGTGGCCGCGTTCGCGGCATTGGTCAGAAGAGTGCCGGCGAGCAGAAGGGCGAAGATGCGCATGCGGGAAGGTCCTCGGGGGGGCGGGGAAAGCGCGAGCGTAGCGTTTGCGGGAATTGGCGCAAGCGCGGGGCGGTTCGAGCGTGTGTCGAGCGCGTGACCACACCTCCCGTTCGCCCTGAGCCTGTCGAAGGGCTGCTCTCCGCTTGCGCGGGCCCCGCAGTGGGAGGGCAGGGCTTCGACAAGCTCAGCCCGAACGGGAGCGGGTGCGGTCTATTTCAGCCGGAGCGGTGCGTTCCCCCGCAACGTCTCCTCCAATTTGGCCCGGTCGAGCTTGCCCTCCCAGCGCGCGACGACGATCGCCGCGACGGCATTGCCGATGAAGTTGGTCAGGCTGCGGCATTCGCTCATGAAGCGATCGACCCCCAGGATCAGCGCCATGCCCGCGACCGGCACCGACGGAACGATCGATAGCGTGGCGGCGAGCGTGATGAAGCCCGCGCCGGTGACCCCTGCTGCGCCCTTTGAACTCAGCATAGCGACGCCGACCAGCAGCAACTGGTCGCCGATCGGCAGATGCACGTTGCACGCCTGCGCGATGAACAAGGCGGCCAGCGTCATATAGATATTGGTGCCATCGAGATTGAACGAATAGCCGGTCGGCACCACCAGCCCGACCACACCCTTGTCACACCCTGCCGCCTCCAGCTTGGTGATCAGGTTGGGCAAGGCCGCCTCGGACGAGGACGTGCCCAGCACCAGCAGCAATTCCGCCTTGAGATAGGCGAGCAAGCGCAGGATCGAGAAACCGTGCAGGCGCGCCACCGCGCCCAGGATGACCAGCACGAATACGATCGAGGTGAAATAGAAAGTCGCGACCAGCCCGCCGAGATTGATCAGGCTGCTCGCGCCATATTTTCCGACGGTGAAGGCGATCGCGCCGAACGCGCCGACCGGTGCCGCGCGCATCAGGATGCCGACGATGCGGAACACGATCAGCGCGAGCCGCTCGATCAGATCGAGCACTGGCTCGGCCGGTTCGCCGACCAGTGTCAGCGCGATGCCGAACAATACCGCGACGAACAGCGTCTGCAGGATCGACCCTTCGGTCAGCGCCGACACCATAGTGTTGGGGATGATCGACATCAGGAAGCCGACAAAGGTCGTTTCGTGCGCCTGCTTGGCATAATCGGCGACCGACCCGGCATCGAGCGTCGCCGGATTGATGTTCATCCCCGCGCCCGGCTGCACGACATTGGCGACGACCAGCCCGAGGATCAGCGCCAGCGTCGAGAAGAACAGGAAATAGCCGAACGCCTTGAGCGCGACGCGCCCGACCGACTTCAATTCGCGCATCCCGGCAATGCCGCTGACCAGGCTGAGGAAGATCACCGGCGCGATGATCATTTTCACCAGCTTGATGAAGCCGTCGCCCAGCGGCTTCAGCGCTTCGCCCGTGGTCGGCCAGAAATGCCCGATCAGCGCGCCCAGCACGATCGCGGTGAGCACCTGGAAATACAGGTGGCGGTAAAAGGCGGTAGGGCCGTGCGCGGGCGTGGGGGCGGGGTGGATCGACATGGTCCCTCTCGGTCAGCCACCGTGATCGGCGGGCGTGAAGGACGGTCCTAAAGCGTGGCGCATGGCGCGCCAGCATTTTGTATCCCGGACGCGGCAGCGCGTGCGCCGCGTCCGGGTAGAAGGGGTTATTTGCTGCGTTCGACCTGCTCGAATTCCAGCTCGACCGGGGTGGCGCGACCGAAGATCGACACCGACACCTTGACGCGGCTGCGGTCGAAATCGAGCTCTTCGACGATGCCGTTGAAGCTCGCGAACGGGCCGTCGAGCACCTTGACCGAATCGCCGATTTCGAAATCGACCTTGATCTTCTGCTTGGGAGCAGCGGCGGCGGCTTCGTCCTTGGTGCTGAGCATCCGTGCGGCTTCCGATTCCGGAATCGCCTGCGGCTTGCCGTTCGGGCCAAGGAAGCCGGTCACCTTCGGGGTGTTCTTGACGAGGTGATAGACGTCGTCATTCATGTTGAGCTTGGCGAGCACATAGCCCGGCATGAATTTGCGCTCGACCAGGATCTTCTTGCCGCGGCGCGCCTCGGTCACCGTTTCGGTCGGCACTTCGATTTGCTCGACCAGTTGCTCAAGGCCCATGCGGGTCGCTTCGGCCATGATCGAATCGCGGACCTTGCCCTCGAAACCCGAATAAGCGTGGATGATGTACCAGCGTGCCATGTGTCGTTTTACCTAGATTATTTGGCGAGGCTGAGCAGCAGCTTGACGATCGCCTCGAAGCCGGTGTCGACCACGAAGAAGAACAGGCCGAGCAGCGTCGTCATGATGACGACCATCACACCGGTCATGATCGTCTCGCGCCGGGTCGGCCACACGACCTTCTTGGTCTCGGCCTGAACCTGTCGGATGAATTCGAGGGGGGTCGTCTTCGCCACGGGCTGTGCACTCATGTTTTCTTGGCCAAGATCAGGACATGGGCCCGCCGTCCGGGCCTGCCAAGGCCCGATGACGAGAATTCCCGATTTCGGAATAGACACGTATTAGCGCGGGCGGCGGCTGAAATCAACTCGCCTCACAATGGGGCGGCGATGGTCAAGCGATCGGAACCGCCATCGCCGCAGGATTCGCGTTAAATCAAGAGCGAGTCGAGGAGCGCGGGCGGCCCGTTCAGATAATCGAGATCGCAATTGCCGGGGACCCCCGCGAGGTGACCCTGCTCGGAATATTGCCACAGCGTGTAGCCGGTCCACGGTTTCGGCACCGGCGGCGTCGGCGGATGGTTATAATTGGCGAGCCACAGCGGAAACGCAGCAAATTCGGGCGGGTTGCCCAGGAAATCGGCAATGTCCTTGCGGATATACAGAAACGGCTGATGACCCGTCGCCGTCACCAGGATTTTGCCGAATTCGACGATCTGCGCAACCAGTTGCGCGCGCGTTTTGGTGCCCGATTGAATGGCGTGGACATATTCATCTTCCACATCCAGCGTAGGCAGAAGATCACCCTTGCTGGGGTGATAGACGCTCAGAAACAGATCGGCCATTTCCTGCGCGGTGAAATCGGGCATGCAATAATGATAGGCTCCGCGTTTCAGCCCATGTTGTTTCAGCGCCGCCCAATTTTCATCAAATTCGCTGTCTTTCTGATGGACAGCGTGACCCGATGCGCCAAGATACAGTTGGCTGGCCTTTACATAGGCGAAATGGACCGTAACCGGCGCGTCCGGTTTAAGCACCACATCCCACGAAACCTTGCCGTTCCAGTGGGAAACATCAATTCCGAAAGTCCGGATGCCCGATGCCATAAGAACCTCCCCCGAAGTTGTGGGAGGTATAACACGATTCTATTGTAAAACCGAATCGTGATATCAGTCGCTTACCGCGGCGAAATTTCCAGGGATGTTGGGAATTGTCCAAAGCCGCGATGGCATGGATGGTGGCAGGGGAGCTCGGACTCGAACCGAGGGCCTTCGGTTTTGGAGACCGACGCTCTAACCAACTGAGCTACACCCCTATCAGACGGGCCGTTTAGCGAGAGGTTGCGAGGTCCGCAAGACGCCTCATGCAACGGCGCGTTCGCGACCCTCGCGATGGGCCAGCGCGCGCGCTTCGGCCACGGGCAGGGGGCGGCTGAAATAATAGCCTTGCACCTTGGTACAACCGAGATCCTGGACCATGCGGTGCTGGTCGGCGGTTTCGACGCCCTCTGCGGTGGTGGTCATGCCCAGGCTCTGCGCGAGCACCACGACCGCGCGGATAATCGCGATCGGCTCGGCCACGCCCTTGGCGGCCCCGATGACGAAGCTCCGGTCGATCTTGATGGTCGAGAAGCGCGTGCGGCTGAGGTAGCCAAGCGACGAATAGCCTGTCCCGAAATCGTCGAGGCTGAGCCGCACGCCAAGGCCCAGAATCCGCTCCAGCACCTTTACGGCACCGGTGTCGTCGCGCATGAACACGCTTTCGGTGACTTCGAGTTCAAGGCGGTGCGCAGGCAAGCCGCTATTGGCCAAGGCCGAGGCGACGATCGAGACGAAGCCGGGATTGTGCAATTGCTCAGGCGACACGTTGACCGCGACTCGCGTTTCGCCCGGCCAGCCGGCTGCTTCGGCACAGGCGGTGCGCAAGACCCATTCGCCAATCGGCGCGATCAGCCGCGCATCTTCGGCGAGCGGGATGAATTTTGCGGGCGAAATCACGCCCAGTTCGGGGTGGGTCCAGCGCACCAGCGCCTCGAAGCCGGTCAGGTGCCCGGTGTCGGCGTTTACCACCGGCTGGTAGTTGAGATGGAGCTCGTCATTGCTCAGCGCCTTGCGCAACGCCTGTTCGAGCAAGCGGCGCTCTTCGGCCGCGACGTGCAATTGCGGTTCGTAGCTGGTGAACTTGCCGCCACCGGCGTCCTTGGAGCGATAGAGCGCCAGATCGGCGGAGCGGATCAGCATTTCCGCGGTCCGCCCGTCGCGTGGTCCGGTCGCCAGGCCGACACTGGCCCCGGTGTAGAGCGTATGCTGGTCGATTTCATACGGACGCGACAGCGTGTCCACGATCGCCTGGGCAAGATGTTCGAGGCGCAGCGTGTCGCTGGCGTCACGGACGACGACTGCGAATTCGTCGCCGCCCAAACGCCCGATGATTTCATTGTCGGTCATCAAACTTGCGAGCCGTTCCGAAACGCGACTGAGCAGGCGATCCCCAATCGGGTGACCGAGCGTGTCGTTGACGGCTTTGAAGCGATCGAGATCGATCATCATGAAGGCGCAGCGGCTGCCCCACTTATCCGCATCCGCCATGGCGCGCACCAGCGCTTCGTTGATGAGCAGCCGATTGGGGAGGCCGGTCAGCGTGTCGAGCCGCGCCATGCGATTGATCTTGTCGGCCGATGCGCGTTCTTCGGTTACGTCCGATCCCACGCCGCGAAACCCGATAAACGCGCCGCGTTCGTCATGGCGCGGGTTGGCGGCGATCTCGAACCAGCGTTCGGTGTCGCCAACCTGCACCGGCAGCAGCACACCGCGAAACGGCTCGCGCCCCTTCAGGTTTTCGGCAAGCTGACGCAGCCCTGCCGAGACATTTCCGGCTTCCCAGCTTGGCCCGGCGAGCACCTGCAGCAGCGACTTGCCGTTGATCGAGACCGGGTCGAGCCCGACCGAATGCGCAAAGCGCGCGGATGCGCGGACCACGCGGCGACCGGCATCGGTTTCCCACAGCCAGTCCGCGCCATGGTCTTCCGCTTCGCGCAGCAACAGGCTAACGGTCTCGTCGCGCTCCGCCAACGAAATTTCACCGGCGCGGATCAGCACCAGCGCGCGCGCGCGGCTGAAGCAGCAGATCATCAACAGCGCGGTAAACAGCAGCACCGCCGCGGCAAAGACCGGGCCGCCGACAAAGAACAGCATCGCGGCAATCGCCGATCCCAAAATGCCAAGAAAGCTGAGCGTCGCCAGCGGCAGCGCGGCCATCGCGGTGGCGGACGCGGTCATCAGCAGCGAGAGCACGATCCACAGCCCAAGCGCCGTCCCGGCATCGGCCCGCATGCCGAGCGCGAGCGGCGGCACCGACCACACCGCTGCCAGCGCCACGCCTTCCAGCACCGTATCGCGCACGGCGCGCAAACCCGCCGCATTGCCCGCCCGCTGGCGCGCCGCGAGTCGCCGGAAGGTGATCGCCACCGAAACAGCGGCCACGATCGTCGCCCAACTCGCCAGCGCCCATGACGGCGCAATATGGGCGAGAATCAGTGTGACGAGTGCGGCTCCGATAACATTGGCACCAAGCAGGAACAGCGCCAGTTGCCCGCCCGCATGAAGCTGCGCCGCGCGAATCGGCCCCCAATCGGTCGTATCCGCAGGGTCGTACAGGCCGAGCAACGCCCGGCCGTCGATCCGCGGCGTTGCGAACTGGGAGGTGCTGTCGGTGCTCACGACGGCGACACTACCGCATGCAGCGTTAGCGGATCGTTATAGCCTCGCGAATTTTTTGCGCGGGTTTACGCCGCCAGATCGTAGGGCTTGATGTCGCCGTTCAGATACAGGTTGCGCGCCTTGGCCCGGCTGAGCTTGCCCGAGCTGGTGCGCGGCAGCGTGCGCGGCGGGATCAGCTCGATCACGCAGTTCATGCCGGTGACCGACCGCACGCGCTCGCGGATCTCATCGCGCAGGCGCAGGCGTTCGGCATCATCCGAGCTGCGGCACTGGACAAGAACCGCGGGGGTTTCTTCGCCGCCGGGCGTGGTGATCGCAAAGGCCGCGATATCGCCCGCCTTGAATCCGGGCAGTTGCTCGACCGCCCATTCAATGTCCTGCGGCCAGTGGTTGCGGCCGTTGATGATGATCATGTCCTTGGCGCGGCCGACGATGTAGACATAGCCGTCGCTGAGATAGCCCATATCGCCGGTGTCGAGCCATCCATCGACCAGACACGCATTGGTCGACGCTTCGTCGCGGAAATAGCCGACCATCACCGACGGGCCCGAGCACCACACCTTGCCGATCGCGCGCTCGGGGAGCGGGGTGCCGTCCTCCTCGCGGATCGCGACCTTCATGTCCTTGACCGGCTTGCCGCAATTGACGATCGCGCGGTAGCGCTGCGGTCGGTCCTCGCCCGCAGCGACACCCGAGAGCTGGGTTTCCTCGACCAGTTCGACGCGAATGCCTTCGGTGGGCGGCATGATCGACACCGCCAGCGTCGCCTCGGCAAGGCCGTAGCTCGGCAGGAAGGCGCTCGCCTTGAACCCGGCGTCGGCAAAGGCATCGACGAACGCCTGCATCACGTCGGGACGGATCATGTCAGCGCCATTGCCGGCGAGCCGCCAGCGCGACAGGTCGAAACGCTCGGACGCCTTGGTCTGGCTCGACATGCGGCGTGCACAGATGTCGTAGCCGAAGGTCGGCGAATAGCTTATCGAGGTGCCGGGATTGCGGCTGATCATGTCGAGCCATGCCAGCGGACGGCGCGCGAAATCCTCGGTCTTCAGATAATCGGTCGACACCTGGTTGGCGACGGGCGACAGGAAACAGCCGACCAGCCCCATGTCGTGATACCAGGGCAGCCACGACACGCAGCGGTCACTCTCAATCACCTGCATGCCATGGGAATGCGCCGCAAGGTTATTGAGCAAGGCGTGGTGCGTGATCGCCACGCCATGCGGGAAGCGCGTCGAGCCGCTTGAATATTGCAGATAGGCGATGTCGTCGCCGCGTGCCTGCGGCAGGGCCACATCCGGCGCGCTGCGGGTAGCAAAGCTGGACCAGTCCATGCCTGCGACCCCGGCCAATCCCGCCGCATCGCCCGCCATTTGGGACAGTTCCGGGGGATAGATGAGCATCACCGGATCGCAGCTCGTCAATTGCACGCGAAGCTGCTCGATATAGGAATCGCGCCCGCCAAACGATGTTGGCAGCGGCAACGGCACGGGCCACGCCCCTGCATAGATAACGCCGAAGAACAGGGCGGCGAATTCGGGGCTGGTTTCGGCGACGATCGCAATCCGATCGGCGGGCTTGATCCCAGCCGCGACCAGCCGGCGCGCCATCGCCAGCGCATCGTCGCGCAGCTCGGCAAAGCGATAGGGCCGTGTCAGCGCACCGCGCGCGTCATGGAAGTTCAGCCCGCGTTGCCCGCTTGCCGCATAATCGAGCGCGGCACCCAGCGTGTCGAAATCGGCGAACCGGCGCGCCAGAGTGTCCTCGGTCGGTGTCGCGATCGCCTTGGGTGTTGCCACCGCGGCGGTTCGCACGTCTGCATCGCCCAAAAGATCGTCCGAAACATCGATAGTCATGTGTCTCTGTGCCCTTGATCGCAGCGACCCCCGGCCGCTGCGCCTCTAATTCCTTCGGCATGCACCCCTGCTTATGCCAAGCGTTCAAAATCCGGTTCGACTGTGGCACAATGATGGCGTCATGCGCGACCCCATCCGTAACCGGTCAAATCCCAAAGAGATACGCGTTGCGCCAGCTTTGGATGCAGCGGCCCTGGAGCGGCTTGCGCTGCGCTATGTCGAACGCTTCGCGACGACACGGGGGCGATTGGTCGCCTACCTTTCGCGCAAGATCCGGGAACGGGGATGGGCGGGGGAGGAGGGCGATCCCGCCGCACTTGCCCAAAAACTGGCGGACCTCGGTTATATTGACGACCGCGCCTTTGGCGAGGCGCGGGCGGCGGCAATGGGGCGGCGCGGCCTGGGCATGCGCCGCGTGACGGGCGCGCTGCGTGCGGCTGGCCTTGCCGAGGAGGACCGCGCCGCAATCGTGCCGGACGTTGCCACGCGCGCGGTAGAGACCGCGCTGGCCTTCGCCCGCCGTCGTCGAATCGGGCCCTTCGCGCGCGTGGCGGCGGATCGCACGGTGCGCGAAAAGCACATTGCGGCGATGATCCGGGGCGGTCATGATTTCACCCTCGCGCGCCGTATCGCGATGATGGCACCGGATGAAAACCTCGATCGATTATTCGAAAACAGGTAGATTCCCTTTCCTGTCTGTGGAGTTTCGCACAGAACTTGTCTGATTTTTCTCTAGCCTGCGGTCGGTGCTACGCCAGCGAGTGGGGGTATCGGCATGCTGAACGAAACGATTTTGTTGCCCGATAGGTCGAAGTGCGCAGAACAGGCTAAGACAGAACCGACGTCGTCCGGTGCGCTTTCCCGGGTCTATTCGGGGGTTCTCAAATGGTTCGACATCACGCGCGGGTTCGGCTTTCTGGTCGCCGACGATCCGAGCGTTGGCGATATTCTTATTCACTTTTCTGTGTTGCGCCCGCACGGTCGGCGCAGCCTTCCCGAGGGCGCGCGCCTGGAATGTATCGCGACGCTACGGGATCGCGGCTTGCAGGCGATCGAAATTCTTTCGATTGATTTGAGCGAAGCCACCGAACCGCTCGATCGCCTGCGGCTCTCCGCCACGGTCCCGCAGGATCGCGAGGACGGACTTGATAAAGCGGGCCCGTTCGAGCCGGTTACGGTCAAGTGGTTCAATCGACTGAAAGGCTATGGGTTCCTGGTGCGCAACGAGGATTCGGCGGATGTTTTTGTGCATGTCGAAACCTTGCGCCGGTCGGGACTGGTCGAGGTCGAGCCGGGGCAACTCTTGCTTGCGCGGATGATTGCAGGGGATAAAGGCCCGCCTGCAGTGGTCGTGCAACAGGAAGGCTGAATCCCGAATCATGCGCGTTCGATTGGTAACGCTGTTGGCCCTTGTCGCGGCGGGTGTGGCAAGTGGGTGTAACGGCACGACTGCGGCGTCCGATCAGGTCGAGGCATCACCGCAGATGGTCTCGGTGACCATCACCAGCGCAAACGGCCGCCATGCCTTTCTCGTCGAGACGGCCCGTACCAAGGATCAGCAGGAGCGCGGGCTGATGTTCCGCACCGACATCCCGCAAAATGGCGGAATGCTGTTCGCGCCCTATCCGCCTGAGGGTGGACCCCCGCGCGAGGCGAATTTCTGGATGAAGAACACGCCGAGCCCGCTCGACATTATGTTCATCCGTGCAGACGGCACCATCGCGCGGATCGCCGAAAATACCGCGCCGCAATCAGAAACGCAGATCCCCTCGGGCGAACCGGTCAGCGCGGTGCTGGAACTTCGCGGGGGCCGCGCGCTCGACCTTGGCATCGCCGAAGGCGATCATGTTGCCTGGGCGGGGCGGAAGAGCCCGTGATCGCAGTTGAAGGCAGCACGGCGTCGCGCTAAGCGCATTTCATGGGCATCAATCTCAATCCTTTCACCTGGTGGACCGGCGCGAGCTGGGGCACTGCCTTTGGTCTGCGCGGCAAGGCGCGCGTAGGCGAAGACGCGCTTGGCAACGTCTATTATGAGGGCGGGCGCGATACCGCAGGCAACCCGCGCCGCTGGGTGATCTACAACGGCCCCAATGATTCGAGCCGAGTCGCGCCGGAGTGGTTCAGTTGGCTCCACCATCAAGTCGATGACGTGCCCACCCGCGCGCTGCCTGCGCCGCGCGCCTGGCAAAAACCGGCCGAGCCCAATTTGACCGGCACCGTAGCCGCCTATCGCCCAAGCGGCGCGCTGGAAAAGGGCGGTGTGCGTGCCCCCGCGACCGGCGATTACGAAGCGTGGACGCCCGACGCGTGATTCGTCCCGCGCCGGGCGGCGTGATGCTCGTGCTTGCCGTCGTGCTGGCCGGGTGCGGCCCGTCGAAAACGGTTGCGCCGGTGCCCAAGGAAACCCCCGAAACCGCGCTCGACGCCGATACCAGCGCCAGTAACATCGTGACGGTCGATGTCGGGGGTGGCGTCGATCCGGGGTACGGGGCGACGCCGATGGCGGAACGCGTGGCGACCCTGGGACTGCTGAACAAGCGTAACGGCGTGTCGCGCGATATCGTGCTGAAACCCGGCAAAGCGGCGCGGGTCGGCGATGTCGTCGTGCGGCTGCGTGCCTGCGAGCAGACCGCGCCGTGGGAGCAGGAACATTATACCGGCGCGTTCGTCCAGGTTGACGTCGCGGGCAGCGACAAGAACTGGCGGCGTGTTTTTTCCGGCTGGCTGTTCAAGGAGCGGCCTGCGCTCAATGTCGTGCAGCACCCGATTTATGACGTGTGGGTCAAAAGCTGCGCGATGACCTTCCCGGAGGGTGGGCCCAATTCTGTGGCGGGAACCGGTTTGTCCAACACCGGCGAGGTCGTGCGATCCAGCGCGAAGAAATCGCCCACTCCGGCCGCGGACGCGTCCGAGCCCACAGCCCCCGCAATCGCTTCGGACAACGCCACGAGATAATCGCTACGGCTGATCTCGATCGCGCCCAACGAGGCGAGGTGATCGGTCATGAACTGGCAATCCAGCAGCGTGAAGCCGCCAACGCGTAGCCGCGCCACCAGCCAGGCTATCGCCACTTTCGACGCATCGCGCGCGCGACTGACCATGCTTTCGCCAAAAAAGGCACGCCCCAGCGCCAATCCGTAGAGCCCGCCAACCAGCGTCGTCCCGTCCCAGACCTCGACCGAATGCGCATAGCCCATCGCGTGAAGCTGGATGAACACGCGTTCGATCCCAGGGTTGATCCAGGTGTCCGGGCGGTTCGGAACCGATTCGGCGCACAACCGCAGCGTTTGCGCAAAGGCGGTGTCCGCAGTGACGCGATAACGATCCGCGGCGATGGTCTTGCGCAGCGAATGCGAGAGATGAAAGCCATCGAGCGGCAGGATCGCCCGCTCTTGCGGTTCGACCCAATAGACCTCTTCGGCGTCACGGCTGTCGGCCATCGGAAAGACACCGACCGAATAGGCCCTCAGCACCAGTTGCGGGTCGAGCCTTTGGCGAGGGGAGGGTGTGTCGTCCGTGGCGCGGGTCACGCAGCCAGGCGGCGCTCGATCGCCTGCCACAAATGCGCGAATGCCTGTGCCCCCGCAGAGCGCGCGGCAAAGCTGCCGACTGGGGCGCGCCTGGCGGTGACCTGTTCGATCAGGCTCGCCATCGGGACCACGGGCCAATCGGGATGGCGCGCAAGTGCCTCGGCATGGAGCTTGCGGCGACGATCGACCATCGAATGCACCGGCATGATCTGCGCCTTGGTACCAAGGTGCTTGATCACCTCGGCCAGTGCGCGCTCGGACAGCGGCGAGGGGATGACCGGAACGACGATCAGATCGGCCGCGCGCATGACCTGGTCGCTGGTCTCGGTCAGGCCGGGCGGACAGTCGAGCAGGATGCGGTCATAATCCTTGCGCAACCCGACCAGCAGCTTTTGCAGGCGCTTCTTCTTGTCGAGTTCGTGAAACAGCAGATCGAGCCCGCGCAACGAGGCATCGGCCCCGATCAGATCGAGCCGAGGCGTCGCGGTCTTTTCAATCAGTTTGTCGGGTTCGACATCCTTGGCGAAGACCGATTGCGCCTGATCCTTGAGCTTGCCGTTCTCGGCGCGCTGCGACAGCAAAAAGGTGCTGGCCGCTTGCGGATCGAGATCCCACAACAACGTGCGACGCGAGGACAGCGTCGCCGATGCCCAGGAAAGGTTGACGGCGAGCGTGGTTTTGCCCACGCCGCCCTTCAAACTGTAGATCGCAATCGTCGACACTGTTTTAAGCCCCTCGCTCAGGAACGGCCTATCGTGGCGAATGCCGACGATACGTGCAACCGGTGCCGAGGATCAGATATCGCAAAGCTGCTTGGGCTTGCCGGGCTGCGTCAGCGTTACCGCCTTTTCATTGCCCGTCATCTCATAGCCATCCGCTTTGAGCGGATCGCCCGCCTTTTCCGCGGTGAGCTTGGTCGGCGTGCCCTTCTCGGTCGCCTTGACCAGCGCCTGCTTGTCGCCCTGGAAGAAGGTGACGTAGACCAGGCTGTTATCCTTGCAGCGGAACGTCACTTCCTTCTTGATCGCCGGCGGCAGTTCCACCGGGGCCTTGTTGGCCAGCACGGCCGCCATCGGGTCGGGCGCGACGGTCGACACTTCGGTCGGCTTGTTTTCACAAGCCGACAGCATCAGGAAAAGGGCGGCGGCGGGGAGGATGCGCTTGGTCATGGCATTTTTCTTCGCGCACGCAGCACGGGGCGTCAAGAGTGGTGTTTCCCGTAAGGAACATGATTTTTGCGCTGCAATAATTGTGTAACGCAAGCTCCACATTTTCGCCGGTTTTCGGCCGAGATTTTGTGCCGATTGGGGTGAGGAGCCCCGCATCCCGTTCCGCTAAACGACCAGGCTTGTGTGCGCCCAAGCAACGCTCGCTTGCCCCCGCTGCCAACACGCGGCATTTCGGGAGCATGCATACCACCCCAAATACGCTCGCGCTCATCGGCAATACCCCGCTTGTCCTGCTCAAAGGGCCAAGCGAGGCGGCCGGGGGCGAGATTTACGGCAAATGCGAATTTGCCAATCCCGGTGCCTCGGTAAAGGATCGTGCGGCGCTGGGTATCGTCGAGGATGCGGAGGCGCGCGGGCTGATCGAGCCCGGCGGGTGCTTTGTCGAGGGGACTGCGGGCAATACCGGTATCGGGCTGGCGCTGGTCGCCAATGCCAAGGGCTACCGCACCATCATCGTGATGCCCGAGACGCAAAGCCGCGAGAAAATGGACACGCTGCGCGCGCTCGGGGCTGAACTCGTGCTGGTTCCGGCGGCCCCCTATTCGAACCCGGCGCATTTTGTGCACACCTCGCGCCGCATCGCCGAGGAAACAGCGAACGCGGTCTGGGCCAATCAGTTCGACAATATCGCCAACCGCCGCGCGCATATTGTGGGCACGGCCGAAGAGATCTGGGCGCAGATGGACGGGCGAATCGATGGCTTCACCTGTGCGGCGGGCACCGGCGGTACGATCGCGGGCGTGGGGATGGGGCTGAAGGCCAAGGACGAGGCAGTCTGCATCGCGCTCAGCGACCCGCATGGCGCGGCGCTGTATGAATATTATGCGCATGGCGAGTTGAAGGCCGAAGGCTCTTCGGTCGCCGAAGGGATCGGGCAGGGGCGAATCACCGCCAATCTGGAAGGCGCGCCGATCGATACGCAATTCCGCATTTCGGATGCGGAGGGCATGGAATGGGTGACCCGGCTGCTGGCCGAAGAGGGGCTGTGTCTGGGCCTGTCCTCGGGCATCAACGTCGCAGGGGCGGTGCGCCTCGCGCGCCAACTCGGGCCAGGCAGCCGCGTGGCGACGATCCTGTGCGATACCGGTTTTCGCTATCTCTCAACGCTCTACAATCGCGCTTGGTTGGAACAGAAAGGGCTGGCGGTTCCGCCCTGGCTTAAGGGCTGAGAATTGTCGGCATCGACAAGCGCGCGTTAACGCGTTACATTTATGCCACAGCCTATGAAAATTCTCGCTCAAGATCCAACGCAGACGATGCAGCGTGCGAAAGTCGGGATGATCGGCCTCGCGGCGGTCCTGCTGCTGATCGGGCTTGCTGCCGCGATCTTCGCGACGGTCAGCCGCGACCGGCAAGTCTCGGCGATTGGCAGTGCGCGGCCTGACGTTGTCGCCACCATGGTCTCCGGAAATTCGACCGATTCCGCGAAGGAGCCGTTGGCGGAGCTCGGCGTCGCGCCGAGTGCGGTTGCCCCTGCCAGCAACCAGAGCGACACGCTGCCGCCAAAGGCTGCTGCAGCGTCGGTTCGGTGATTACCTCGTTTCCGGGGATTTGTGGGGAAAACGCCCCGCTGCCACCGGTTTTGCCCACCACGTCCCCGAAAATCCCCTATCCCGACGCGAACGCATCAAGAACGAGCTGATATGACGCGCAAAAAATCCGTGGAGAATCGAAGCGATTGAGGCTTTGTCCCGTCAAATCCCCGCGTTTCCCCTTGTGTCCCCAGCTGGCCCCGTGTAGCTTCTGCTTCATCAGGGGCAGACTCATCTCGCCTGCGCACCATGCGCTGACCATGCGGGCACCTAGCGTCGCGAACCCGCGATTCTGGGCAGGGGAGAGGCTTGCCCACCGAGTGCGGGGTAAGCGTGGACGACCGGAGCGAATATCAGGGGGACGGCCTCGGTCTTGTCGATGACAAGGGCCGGGTTGCGATTCCTGCATCGCTCAGACAGGCGCTGGCGGCGAACAGCCCGCGCGCCGATGGCAAGGATGGCGGCACCGTCATCGTCGGTGTCCACCCGCAGCAGAAGTGCCTGCGCGCTTACGACCCCGCTTACGTCAAGATCCTGAAGGCCGAGATCGAGGCGATCCAGGCGCGCCAGCTCAATGAACTGGGCGAGCCCAATTACAATCTGAAGCGCCGCGGCGCGAGCGGCGAGCCCGTGCCGTTCGATGGATCGGGCCGCTTCATCATGCCCGGCTTCCCGCGCGATTACGCCAATATCGGGGAAAACGCCTTCTTCTGGGGCACGTTCGACTGGATCGAGATTTGGGATCCGAAGACGTTGATCGACGCGGTCGATGTCGATCCGGCGATGCAGGCGGCATGCCGCTACCACTGCAAGGTGAAGGGGATCGCGCTGTGAGCGACGCCCCGCACATTCCGGTGCTGCTCGACGAAGTGGTCGATGCGCTCGCCATCGACGCGGGCGCGGTGCATGTCGATGCGACCTTCGGCGCGGGCGGCTATACCCGCGCGATGCTGGCGCGCGGTGCCCGCGTCTTCGCCTTCGATCGCGACCCCGATGCTATCGCGGCGGGCGAGCCGTTGGTACGCGACGCCGATGGTGCGCTGACGCTTGTCCCTGCCACCTTCTCCGCGCTGGATGCCGAATTGACCGCGCGCGACGTCGTGCCGGTGCAGGGCGTGACGATGGACATCGGCGTGTCGTCGATGCAGCTCGATCAGGCCGAGCGCGGGTTCAGTTTCCAGTCGGACGGTCCGCTCGATATGCGGATGAGCCAGGAGGGCGAAAGCGCCGCCGACTTCGTCAACGAAGCCGACGAAGGCCGGATCGCCGATGTGCTCAAGACTTACGGCGAGGAGCCGCGCGCCAAGCGGGTCGCGCGCGCGATCGTCGCGGCGCGCCCGATCACGCGGACGAGTGAGCTGGCGCATGTCGTGCGCCGTGCGCTTGGCTACAAACCGCATGACAAGAAGGACCCGGCGACGCGGACCTTTCAGGCGATCCGCATCCACATCAACCGCGAATTGGGCGAGCTGGCCGACGGTCTCGCGGCGGCAGAGCGCGTGCTCGCGCCTGGCGGGCGGCTGGCGGTGGTGACGTTTCACAGCCTCGAAGACCGCATGGTCAAGCGCTTCCTGCGCGAGCGCTCGGGCGGCTTGCCATCGGGATCACGGCATTTGCCCGAAGTGGCGGCGAAACATGCGCCGAGCTTCGAGCAGGTCGGGCGCGGGGTTCGCGCCAGCGAAGACGAGATCGCGCGCAACCCGCGTGCGCGGTCGGCCACCTTGCGCACCGCACGGCGTACCGGTGCGGCGGCGTGGCCGGAAACACCTGGGACAGAGGGATTGCTATAATGCTGGGGCTGGCGTGGAAGAGTCTCGGATGGTTTCTGGCTGGCGTCGCGGTGGCGCTCGGCTTTCTGCTCGTGCCGCTGCAGGTCGCGGCGGAGCGCAAGAAGCTCGACCGTACCGCGAGCGAGATCGAACGCGCGCGGCGGGATATCCGCGCGCTGGAAACCGAATTCGACACTCGCGCCAACCTCGCGCAGCTCGATAAATGGAATGCCGAGACGCTCGGGCTGGTCGCACCGGCCGAAGGGCAGTTCGTGCAGGATGAGGCCGCGCTCGCGTCGATCGAACCGGGCAGCGCCCCTGCGCCCGGCACGCCCGCCGTGCAGATGGCCTCGTTCGTGCCCGCAGCACCCGTTACCGCGATGACCACCGAGCGGTCTCCTGCGACGCAACCTGTCCTGCACGCGGCCACTGCCACGACACCTGCTGCGCGAGTCGAAGGGCCAGCGGCCCAGCGTGCCGCACCGCCTGCGCGCACGGCGATGGCCGCAGCCGCGCCGCCCAGGCCGCGTGCCGCGGTCGCGATGCTCGACCGGGCCTTGCTCGACGATAGCATGATCGGGGATTTGCGCAGCGGCGCTCGAGCGGAAAGCCGGTCGGCGCGATGAGCACCCTCGTCGCGCGCCCCCTCCCAGCCAGGCGATCGAGCGATCAGCGCCATGCGCTGGTCGCGGTTGCGCATGTGCGGTTGATGATGCTGATGCTGCTGATTGGCGCGGGCTTCCTGCTGGTGATCGTGCGGATCGCGCTGCTGGGGCTGCTCGGCTCCCCCGCCGGGGCGGCGACGCTGACGGTCAATCCGGTGGTGCGCGCCGACATTCTGGATCGCAACGGCCAGCCGCTGGCGCGCACGATCGAAGCCTGGACAATCGGCGTGCGTCCGGCGGAATTGCTGGGCGATCGCCAAGGCCTGGCGGATCGCCTGGCGGCGGCGATGCCCGAGCATGATTCGGCCTGGTATCTGCAACGCCTGACGATGAAGGCCAAGTTCACCTATCTCGACAAACATGCCTCGCCCGCGATGGTGAACCAGATCCACGCGCTCGGCGAACCCGGCATCGTCTTCGCGCGCGAGCCCGAGCGGCTCTATCCGCAATCGACGATGGCGGCGCATGCGCTTGGCTATATCGGGCCGACCGCGACCGACCCCAACATCATGGGCCGCGCCGGGATCGAGCGTGCCTTCGATACGCGACTGACCGACCCGCGCCACCGCGGCGAACCGATCGCACTGTCAATCGACGCGCGCGTGCAGACGGCGATGGAGAGCGAACTCGGCCGGGCGATGATCACCTTCCAGGCCAAGGCGGCGACTGGGCTGGTGCTGGACGTGCACACCGGGGAAGTGCTCGCGATGGTCTCGCTGCCGGTCTACAATCCCAACAAGCTGACCGGCACGACCAGCGACGCGCTGCGCAACAATGTGACGCAATCGGTCTATGAACTCGGTTCGACCTTCAAGCCGATCACCATGGCGACCGCGATCCAGAGCGGCACGATCACCTCAATGGCGCGCCGCTTCGATGCGACCGCGCCGCTCAAGGTCGGTGGCTTCACGATTCACGACGAACGCGGCGATCCGAAGCGCTGGCTCAACATCCCTGAAACGCTGATCTACTCGTCCAATGTGGCGACGGCACGGATCGCGGACGAACTGGGCAAGGACAAGCTGTCCGCGATGTTCACCGGCATGGGCTTTGGCGAGCGCCCGTCGATCGAATTGCGCGAGCGGGCCGGCCCGATCTGGCCGCGCTATTGGGGCCGCACCACGGTGATGACGACGGCGTACGGCCATGGCATCGCGGTGACGCCGCTGCACTTGGCGAACGCCTATGCGACGATGGTCAATGGCGGGATTTGGCGGCCAACCACCTTGCTCAAGGTCGCGCCCGGACAGGCACCGGCAGGGCGGCGGGTGCTGTCTGAGGCGACCAGCGCGCGGATGCGCCAGCTCCTGCGGCTCGTCTGCCTCTATGGCACCGGGCGCAAGGGCGATGCGCCGGGCTACCGCGTTGGCGGCAAGACCGGCACCGCCGAAGCGGCGTCGAACGGCGGCTATGATCATCACCGCAACGTCGCCACCTTCGTTGCCGCTTTCCCGATGGACGCGCCGCGCTATGTGGTGCTGGCCATGCTCGATTCGCCCGAAGGCACCAGGGAAACGGCCGGCTGGAAGACGGCGGCATGGAACGCTGCGCCGGTGGTGGGGCGAGTGATCGCGCGGACCGGGGCGATCCTGGGTGTGATGCCCGATGCGAGGCGCGATGTGGATATTAGCGATCTCCGGCCGATGCTGACTCTCGTCGCCGGGGCAACGCCGCCGAGCGGCGCGGAGGAACAGTGAAGCTTTCAACGCTGGTCGGCGGTGCGCCCGATGCGACGGTCACGGGTTTTGCGATCGACCATCGCAAGGTAGCGCCTGGCGTCGTGTTCGGCGCGTTTCAGGGCGCGGTCGTCAATGGCGAAGACTATATCGCAGCCGCCGTCGCGGGTGGCGCGATTGCGGTGGTGGCGCGCCCGGAGGCGCAGGTGGTTGGCGCGCTGCATATTGCGGATGCCAACCCGCGCCGTCGCTTCGCCCAACTCGCGGCACAGTTTTTCGCGCCTTTCCCAGAGGTTGCGGTCGCGGTCACCGGCACCAACGGCAAGACCTCAACGGTTGAGATGGTGCGGCAATTGTGGCGGATGGCGGGGTTCCATGCCGCCTCGATCGGCACGCTTGGCGTCACCACCGCCGATGACCGCGTTTCGACCGGGCTGACCACACCCGACATCGTCACTTTCCTGTCCAACGTTGCCGGTTTGAAGCGCGAGGGCGTCAGCCATCTCGCGTTCGAGGCGTCGAGCCACGGCCTGTCGCAATATCGCACCGAAGGGCTGGCGGTACGCGCCGCCGCCTTTACCAATCTCAGCCGCGATCATCTCGATTATCACGGCACGATGGCGGCGTATCTTGATGCCAAGCTGCGCCTGTTCAGCGAAGTGCTCGCCGATGATGGCACGGCGGTGGTGTGGGCGGACGATCCTGCCTCGGCTCGCGTCGCCGAGGTCGCGCGCGCGCGTGGCCTTCGCGTGCTCTCGGTCGGCACGACGGGCGAAACGCTCAAGCTGGTCGGGCGCGATCCCACCTTGCTCGGGCAGGGCTTGGTGATCGAGGCGGAGGGCAAGACCTATAAGGTCACGCTGCCGCTGATCGGCGCCTATCAGGCGGCCAATGCGCTGACCTCGGCTGGCTTGGTGATTGCGTGCGGTGGGGACGTCGCCACCACGATCGCCGCGCTCGGCCGGTTGCAGCCGGTGCGAGGGCGGCTGGAGCGGGCGGTGATCGCGGCGCAGGGTGCCCCGGTCTATGTCGATTATGCGCATACCCCCGATGCACTGGAGGCGGCGATCTCGGCGCTCAAGCCGCATGCGGCGGGGCGGCTGATCGTGGTGATCGGCGCGGGCGGGGATCGCGACCAGGGCAAGCGCATCGAAATGGGGCGGATCGCTGCGGCGATGGCCGACCATGTCATTGTGACCGACGACAATCCCCGCTCGGAAGATCCCGCCACGATCCGCGCGATGGTGCTGGCAGGCGCGCCCGAGGCGACCGAGATCGGGTCGCGCCGCGACGCGATCGGCGCGGCGATCGCCATGGCCGGGCCACAGGACATCGTCCTGATCGCGGGCAAGGGGCATGAACAGGGGCAGATCGTCGGCGATCTGGTGCTGCCGTTCGACGATGTCAGCGTCGCGCGGGAGATGGCAGCGTGAGCCTGTGGACCTCCGCTGCGATCGCCGCCGCCACCGGTGGCACGGCGTCAGGCGACTTCACCACCACCGGCGTGACCTTCGATTCGCGCGAAGTCGGCCCCGGCGACCTGTTCGTCGCGATGACGGGTGCGGCGACCGATGGCCATCGCTTCCTCGACCAGGCGTTTGCGCGCGGCGCGGCGGGGGCGTTGGTGTCGCAGCCGAGCGCGCACCCGCATGTTCTCGTCCCCGATACGATAGCCGCACTGGAGAATCTCGCCCGCGCCGCGCGTGCGCGCACGGCGGCGAAAATCATCGGCGTCACCGGCTCGGTCGGCAAGACCGGCACCAAGGAAGCGCTCTACGCCGCGCTGGAGCGTGGCGCGCGGGCGCGGACGCATCGTTCGGTCAAAAGCTATAACAACCATACCGGCGTGCCGCTGAGCCTGGCGCGGATGCCCGCCGAAACGCGCTTCGGCGTGTTCGAAATGGGCATGAACCATGCGGGCGAACTGGCGCATTTGACCACTTTGGTGCGCCCGCATGTTGCGATCATCACCACCATCGCCCCGGCGCATACCGAATTCTTCCGCGACGAATCCGCCATCGCCGATGCCAAGGGTGAGATTTTCCAGGGGCTGGAGCCGGGCGGCGTGGCGATCGTCCCTTATGACAGCCCGCATCGTGACCGCCTGATCGCCGCCGCCACGCCTTATGCGGCGCGGATTGTGACCTTTGGCCTCGACAAGGGCGCAGACGTTCGCGCGATCGAAACGATGCGCACCGAAAGCGGCGGCACCTTCGTCACCGCCGTCGTCGGCGCGCGCGAACTGAGCTTCACGATCAGCCAGCCGGGGCAGCATTGGGTGTCCAACAGCCTGGCGGTGCTGGCGGCGGTCGATGCGGTCGGTGGCGATCTCGCATTGGCGGGGCTGGCGCTGGCCGAACTGGGCGGCCTCGCCGGGCGCGGCGCACGCTTCACGGTTCCGGTCGGGGCCGGGCAGGCGCTGGTGATTGACGAGAGCTACAATGCCAATCCGTCGTCGATGCGCGCGACGCTCGCCGTGCTCGCGGCGGAACCCGCCAAGCGCAAAATCGTCGTGCTGGGTGAAATGCGCGAGCTTGGCGACGGCAGCGATGCCTATCATGCCGGGCTGGCCGAACCCGTTCTTGCCGCTGGCGTCGAAGCGGGCATTCTCGTCGGTGAACGGGCCCGCCCGCTGCTGAACGCGCTTGAGGGCAAGGGCGATTTCGTCCATGTCGCCGACGCCGCTGCGGCGCGCGCCAGCCTGTCCACCATGCTGGCACCGGGCGATGCGGTGCTCATCAAGGGATCGAACGGCGTGGGGTTGGCGGCGGTTGTCGCTGGCCTGCGGAGCGGGGAACACTAATGCTCTATTTCATCGCCGCCTATCTCGGCTTCCCGAGCGTGCTGAACCTGTTTCGCTATCTGTCGTTCAGGACTGGCGGCGCGGTGGCGACGTCGCTGTTCCTGGGGCTGTTGATCGGCCCGCGCTTTATCGGCTGGTTGCGCGTGCGCCAGGGCAAGGGGCAACCGATCCGTAGCGACGGCCCGCAATCCCACCTCGCCAAGCGCGGCACGCCGACGATGGGCGGGCTGATGATCCTGACCTCGATGGTCTTTTCGATCCTGTTGTGGATGGACTTGTCCAACCCGTTCGTCTGGGCGTGCACCTTCGTGACGCTGGGCTTTGGCGCGATCGGCTTCCTCGATGATTATGACAAGGTACGCAAGGCGAGCACGGCTGGCGTTTCCGGGCGGCTGCGGCTGGTGTGCGAATTCGCCATCGCCGGGATCGCCGCGACGATGATCGTGCATGAAAACGGCACGCATCTGTATTTGCCGTTCTATAGCGGGCCGGTGATCGAGCTTGGCTATTTCTACATCGTCTTTGCCGCCTTCACGATCGTGGCGTTCGGCAATGCGGTGAATTTGACTGACGGACTGGACGGTCTGGCGACGATGCCAGTGATCATCGCGGCGGTCGCCTTCATGCTGATCGTGTATCTGGCGGGCAACGCCAAGTTCGCGGCCTATCTCGGCATTCCGCATGTGCCGCACGCTGGCGATCTGGCCATCTTCTGCGGCGCGATCGTCGGGGCGGGGCTGGCGTTCCTGTGGTTCAACGCGCCGCCCGCGGCCGTGTTCATGGGCGATACCGGCAGTCTCGCGCTGGGCGGCGCGCTCGGCGCGATCGCGGTGGTGGCGCATCACGAGATCGTGCTTGGCATCATCGGCGGGCTGTTCGTGATCGAGGCGATGAGCGTCATTATCCAGGTGTTCTTCTACAAGCGCACCGGCCGCCGCGTGTTCAAGATGGCCCCGATCCACCACCATTTCGAGCAACTCGGCTGGAGCGAGCCAACCGTGGTGATCCGGTTTTGGATCATCGCGCTCGTGCTCGCGCTGGCAGGGTTGTCGACGTTGAAGCTCCGGTGATCGTATCGCCCCTCTGGCGCGGCAAGAGCTACGCTGTGCTGGGGCTTGCGCGCTCTGGCGCGGCGACCGTGCGCGCGTTGCTGGCGGGCGGCGCGGCGGTGACGGCATGGGATTCGGATGCGGCTAAGCGTGAAGCGCTTTCGTCTCCCTCTCCCCGCTTGCGGGGAGAGGGTCGGGGAGAGGGGGAGTCTGCAGCGGGCGGCACGTTCGGCATTCCAGGACAGCCCCTCTCCCCGACCCTCTCCCCTGAAGGGGAGAGGGAGATTTTGACCTTCGCCGACCCCGAATCCCTCGATCTGTCCGGTTTCGACGCGCTCGTCGTTTCGCCCGGCGTGCCGCTCAACCGTCACCCGGTCGCGGCCAAGGCGCGCGCGGCGGGGGTGCCGATCATCGGTGATATCGAATTGTTCGCGCAGGCGCGGCCCGCACTGCCGCCGCACAAAGTGGTGGGCGTCACCGGCACCAACGGCAAATCGACCACGGTTTCGCTGATCGACCACATCCTGCAAACCGCAGGCGTGCCTTCGCGGCTGGGCGGCAATATCGGCTTGCCGATTCTGGAGCAGGAACCGCTGCCCGACGGCGGCGTGTATGTGCTCGAACTGTCCAGTTATCAGATCGACCTGACGCAAACACTCGACTGTGACGTCGCGGTGCTGCTCAACATCACGCCCGATCATCTCGACCGGTATGATGGCTTTGACGCCTATGCCGCGTCTAAGGCGCGCCTGTTCGCGATGCAGTCGGCGACGCACGCGGCGATCATTGGCATTGGCGATACCCCCTCGGCGCAAATCGCGCGCAGCCTGTCGGCGCGGGCTGAGCATCTCACCAAGATCGCGCCCGGCGTGTGCATGGACCAATCCCGCTGGCCCTCGTTGCAGGGGCCCCACAACGCGCAGAATGCGCTCGCCGCGATTGCGGTGGCGCAGGCGCTGGGCGTGCCCGAAGCGGTGATCGATGCTGCTTTGCAAAGCTTTGTCGGTCTGGCGCACCGTATGGAACGCGTCCGCGTCCTGCGCGGCGTGACCTATGTCAACGACAGCAAGGCGACCAACCCGGAATCGACCGCGCCCGCGCTGGCCGCGTTCGGGCGGATTCACTGGATTCTGGGCGGCAAGGCCAAGGCCGACGATCTCGACGCCTGCGCGCCCCAATTCGGGCATGTCGTGCGCGCGTACACCATTGGGCAATCGGGCCCGCGTTTCGCCGAGATCCTGCAGGGCACGGTACCGGTCGAGCAAAGCGGCGATCTTGCCACCGCCGTCGCCGCCGCCGCGCGCAACGCACAGCCCGGCGACACCGTGTTGCTGTCGCCCGCCTGCGCCTCCTTCGACCAGTTTCGCGATTTTGAGGATCGTGGCGAGCAGTTCCGCCGCCTGGTCGAGGCGCTGGCATGAGCGAGGCGCGCGGGCCGACCCCGAAATTGTGGCGGAGCATGAAGGGGCGCGGCGGACGTGGCGACCGCTCGGCGCTGGGCATGTGGTTCTGGGATATCGACCGGATGCTGCTGCTGCTGACGCTGCTGCTGATCGCGGTCGGGCTGGTCGCCGTCGGCGCGGCGTCGCCAGCGGCGGCAACGCGCTATTCGGACGACAAGCACCATGTGCCGCCGCTTTACTATCTGTGGTGGCAGCTGGCGTGGGTCGGCGTGTCGTTGCCGGTGTTGCTGGTCGTTTCGATGCTGCCGGTGGCGATTGCGCGGCGGATGGCGTTGATCGGGACGATCGCCTGTCTGGTGCTGCTGATGCTGGTGCCGGTGGTCGGGGTCGAGAAGAACGGCGCGACGCGCTGGCTGAATTTTGGCGTGTCGCTGCTCCAGCCATCCGAGTTTCTGAAGCCGTTCTTCATCGTTACGGTCGCGTGGATTCTGTCGATGCGCGCGCAGGATGAGGCGTTACCCGTCGTGTTCATCACCGGCGCGATGACCGCGTTGGTCGCGGTGCTGCTGATGCTGCAGCCCGATTTCGGGCAGACCGTGGTGTTCTGCGTGGTGTGGATGGCGCTGCTGATGATTTCGGGCACATCGCCCAAAGTGATCGTTGGGTTGATCGCGGCGGTACCCGCCGGGCTGGTTGCCGCCTATCTGTTCTACGGTACGGCGCGCGCGCGCATCAACGCCTTCCTGTTCCCGGGGACGGAAGGGGTGGGGGCCGCCGACCATTTCCAGACCAATGCCGCGCATGACACGATCACCGCTGGCGGCTGGCGCGGCACCGGGCCGGGCGGCGGATCGATGAAATTCCGGTTGCCCGAGGGGCATACCGATTACATTTTCTCGGTGATCGGGGAGGAGTTCGGGCTGCTCGCGTGCATGGTGATCGCCTTGCTGTTTCTGGCGATCGTGGTGCGCGTGTTCGTGAAGCTGCTCGACGAGGAAGATGAATTCCGGCTGTTCGCGGCCGCCGGGCTTGCTACGCAATTTGGTGTTCAGTCGCTGATTTCGATGGCGGTCAATACTGGCCTTGCGCCATCCAAGGGCATGACCCTACCGTTTATCAGTTATGGCGGATCCTCGCTGATCGCTTTGTCGATCGGGATGGGCTTGCTGCTGGCGTTCACTCGGCGCAATCCCTTCGTCACGCGATCAAAATACATCGCCCAGCGGGGCAGCGGGCATCGGAGCGGGGTATGAGCACGGCACGGCATTTCGTTTTGGCGGCGGGCGGCACTGGCGGGCATATGGTCCCGGCGGCGGCGCTGGCGGCGGAACTGATCAAGCGCGGGCATTATGTCGCGCTGATCAGCGATGAGCGCGGGGTGCGCTTTCCCGGCCTGTTCGAGGGCATCCAGACGCACATCCTGCCCGCCGGGCGGCTGAGCGGCGGGCCGATCGGCTATATCAAGGCGGCGTCGGCAATGCTGAAGGGCCGCGCGATGGCGATCGAGCTCTACAAGAGCTTCCGGCCGGATGCAGTGATCGGTTTCGGTGGCTATCCGGCGTTGCCTGCGCTCCTGGCCGCGTTCAATCAGGGCATCCCGACGGCAGTGCATGAGCAGAATGCCGTGCTCGGTCGCGTCAACCGGCTGGTCGCAAATAAAGTCGATGCGATCGCCACCTCTTACGAAGACGTCGCTCGACTGGCCCCCAAGGTGCGCGCGAAGACGCATCTGGTCGGCAACCCGGTGCGGGATGCCGTGCTGGCGCTGCGTTCCAAGCCCTATCCGTTGCTGGAGGAAGACGGCATTTTCCGGGTGCTCGTCACCGGCGGCAGCCAGGGCGCGAGTGTGCTGAGCCAGGTGGTGCCCGATGGGCTGTCGCTGTTGCCCGTCGCGTTTCGTCGCCGCCTGCAAGTGACGCATCAGGCGCGGATCGAGGATATCGATGCGTGCCGCGCGAAATATGCCGAGCTGTCGATTGCGGCGGATCTCGCGACCTATTTGCCCGATCTGCCCGAGCAGCTTGCCTGGGCGCATGTGGTGATTGCGCGCGCGGGGGCTTCGACGCTGGCGGAACTGACCTGTGCGGGCCGCCCGGCCATCCTGGTACCGCTGCCGACGGCCACTGACGATCACCAGACCGCCAATGCGCGCGAAATGACGCAAGCGGGCGGCGCGCGCACGATCGACCAGCGCAATTTCACGCCCATTGAGCTGGCCAAGCAGATGCAGCGGCTCGGGCTTGATCCCGAAGCGTTGCAGAATGCGGCGGGGCGGGCGCGGTCGTGCGGTCGGCCCGATGCGGTGCGCGATCTGGCCGATCTGGTCGAGAGCCTGGGCGATACGCCGGGCGACATGCCGATTGGCGCGCCGCGCGCGGTCAAACTGGGGAAACGGGAGGCTTTTGCGTGAGGGGTGTCGCAACCGACATCGGGACGATCCACTTCGTCGGCATTGGCGGCATCGGCATGTCGGGCATTGCCGAAGTGATGAAGAATCTCGGTTATGCCGTGCAGGGGTCTGACGTGGCCGAGGGCTATGTCGTGGAAGGGCTGCGCGCCAAGGGCATTCCGGTCGCGATCGGGCACCGCGCCGACAATCTGGGCGATGCGGCGGTGATCGTCACCTCGACCGCAATCAAGCGCGGCAACCCGGAAGTCGAAGCGGCGCTGGAGCGGCGCATTCCGGTCGTGCGCCGTGCGGAAATGCTCGCCGAACTGATGCGCCTGAAATCGACCGTCGCGGTCGCGGGTACGCATGGCAAGACGACGACGACTTCGATGGTCGCGGCGTTGCTCGATGCCGGCGGGGTCGATCCCACCGTCATCAACGGCGGCATTATCAACAGCTACGGCTCCAACGCGCGCCTGGGCGCGAGCGACTGGATGGTGGTCGAGGCCGATGAGAGCGACGGCAGCTTCCTGCGGCTGGACGGCACGATCGCGGTGGTGACCAATATCGATCCCGAGCATCTCGACCATTATGGCTCGTTCGATGCGGTGAAGGATGCGTTCGTCGAGTTTGTCGAGAATGTGCCTTTCTATGGCGCGGCATTGCTGTGCCTCGATCACCCCGAGGTGCAGAACATCATCCCGCGCGTGCGCGACCGGCGCGTGGTGACCTATGGTTTTTCAGCGCAGTCGGACGTGCGCGGCGTCAACGTGACGCCCACGCCCGGCGGCAACCGCTTCGAGGTGATCATTCGCCACCGTGACGGCACGACGCGCTCGATCGAAGGTATCGATTTGCCGATGCCGGGCCGCCACAATGTGCAGAACGCGCTGGCGGCGATTGGCGTGGCGCTGGAACTCGGCATCGATGACGCGACGATCCAGCAGGGGTTCGCCAAGTTTGGCGGGGTGAAGCGGCGTTTCACCAAGGTCGGTGAGACGGGTGGCGTCACCATCATCGACGATTACGGGCATCACCCGGTCGAGATCCGCGCGGTGCTGTCGGCGGCGCGCGAGGGCGTGCAGAACCGCGTGATCGCGGTGGTCCAGCCGCATCGTTATTCGCGGCTCGGCGATCTGATGGAGGAATTCCAGGGCGCGTTCAACGACGCCGATATGGTGTTCGTGGCCCCGGTTTATGCCGCAGGCGAAGCCCCGGTCGAGGGCGTCGACGCCGAGGCGCTGGTCGAGGGGCTGAAGCGGCGCGGACATCGCTCGGCCGCGACGATTGCCGATGCGGGTGCGTTGGCGCAGGCGCTCGCCAAGGTGGTGCAGCCCGGCGACATGGTGGTGTGCCTGGGCGCGGGGGATATTACCAAGTGGGCGGCTGGGCTGGCGGCTGGCATTGAGGCGGTTAAGTGAGTGCGACGGTTTCTTCTCCCCTCCCGCTTGCGGGAGGGGCTGGGGGAGGGCCTGTCGAAGGCGTTCCGCAGGCGTCCAGGTCATTCCCTCCCCTAACCCAGTCCGAGGTGAACGATGCCCCGCATCGTTCAGGTCATGCCGGGGGCATGACCGACCTCGGACTCGCAAGCGGGAGGGGAATAGAAGGCCGCGTGACCCAAAACGCCCCGCTGGCACCGCTCGTCTGGTTCAAATCGGGCGGCTCCGCGCAATGGCTGTTCGAACCCAAGGATGTCGCTGATCTCAGCGCCTTCCTCGCCGCGCTCGACCCGGCAATGCCGGTGATGGCGCTCGGCCTCGGCTCCAACATGATCGTGCGCGATGGCGGCGTTGCTGGCGTCGTCATCCGCTTGGGCAAGCCCTTCGCCACGGTCGAACGGCTCGATGCGACCACGCTGCGCTGCGGCGGTGGGGCGAGCGGCATCCTCGTCTCCTCCACCGCGCGCGATGCGGGGATTGGCGGGGTGGAATTCCTGCGGTCGATCCCCGGCACGGTCGGCGGCTTCGTGCGCATGAATGGCGGGGCTTATGGCCGCGAGACCAAGGACGTGCTGGTCGAATGCGAGGTCGTGCTGCGTTCGGGCGAGCAGCGGACGCTCACGGTAGAGCAGCTTGGCTATACCTATCGCCATTCGACCTTGCCGGAGGGGTGTGTCGTCGTCAGCGCCACCTTCCGTGGCCATGCCGAGGAGCCTGCTGTCATCCAGGCCGAAATGGACCGCATCGCTGCCGCGCGCGAGGAATCGCAGCCGCTGCGCAGCCGCACGGGCGGTTCGACCTTCAAGAACCCGCCAGGCGAAAAGGCATGGGCGCTGATCGATGCCGCCGGGTGTCGGGGTTTGCGCATCGGCGACGCGCAGGTCAGCGAGAAGCATTGCAATTTCCTGCTGAACCTCGGTTCGGCCACCAGCGCCGAGATCGAGGCACTGGGCGAAGAAGTCCGCGCGCGCGTGAAGGCGCAGTCGGGCGTGACGCTGGAGTGGGAAATCCAGCGAGTAGGCGAGAAC
>NZ_JH584235.1:977255-1249485 GCF_000241465.1 Sphingomonas echinoides ATCC 14820 | reverse complement strand
GTCATGAGCGTTTTTCCCGATACAGCCCCTCTCCCAACCCTCTCCCCTGAAGGGGAGAGGGCTTTCGTGCGTCTCCACGTCGCAGTCCTGATGGGCGGCTGGTCGGCCGAGCGCGACGTGTCGCTGATGACCGGGGCCGATGTTATTAAGGCGCTGGAATCGCTCGGACACCGCGTCACCGCGATCGATATGGCGCGCGATGTCGCGATCAAGCTCGCCGAAGCCGCGCCCGACATCGTGTTCAACGCGCTGCACGGCACGCCGGGCGAAGACGGATCGGTGCAGGGGATGCTCGATTTGATGGGGCTGCCCTACACCCATTCCGGCCTCGCCACCTCGGTCATCGCGATCGACAAGCAATTGACCAAGCTGCTGCTGGTGCCCGGCGGCATTCCGATGCCGGGCGGGCGGATCGTGAAAAGCGAGACGCTGTATGCGGGCGACCCGCTGCCGCGGCCTTATGTACTCAAGCCCGTCAATGAAGGCTCCTCGGTCGGCGTCGCGATCGTCACCAATGAAGGCAATTACGGCAATCCGATCTCCCGCAGCACGCCGGGGCCGTGGTTGGAATTCGAGGAACTGCTCGCCGAGCCCTATATTCGCGGGCGCGAGCTGACCACGGCGGTGCTCGGCGGCGAAGCGCTCGGCGTCACCGAGCTCAAGCCCAAGAACGGCTGGTACGATTATGACGCCAAATATACCGACGGCCTGACCGAACATGTCTTCCCGGCCGACGTGCCCGATGAAATTGCGGCGGCGTGTAAGCGGATTGCGCTCGATGCGCATCGCTTGCTCGGCTGCAAGGGCGCGTCGCGGTCGGATTTTCGCTGGGATGACCAATTGGGCGTGGACGGGCTGTTCCTGCTCGAGGTCAACACCCAGCCGGGCATGACGCCGCTCAGCTTGCTGCCTGAACAGGCCCGGCATTGCGGCATTTCCTATCCGGCGCTGGTGCAGATCCTGCTCGACGAAGCGGTGAAGGCGGTGGCGGCATGAGCGCCACGATCAAGCGCGGCACCGCGCGCCGCCCGGTGCAGCCCAAGCGGCGTCCCCCGCCCAAGGTCTCGACGATCGACCGGGTGATCGCGATGCTGCCGGTGAGCGAGGCGACGCTGCGCCGAATCGCGACCTGGACGATCATGGGCGTGGTCGGTGCGGTCGGGCTGGCGACGGCCTCCTATTTCGGGGTGCCGGGTGCAGTTGGCTCGGCGCTGGGCGAGGCGATTGGCGAAGCGGGCTTCCGCGTTACCAATATCCAGATCACCGGGCTCAACCGGATGGACCATAATGTCATCTACAAGATTGCGGCCAACCAGCCGTCAATGGCGATGCCGCTGGTCAGTCTGGAGAAGATCCGCCAGGATCTGGTCGCGCATAGCGGCTGGATCGAGGATGCGCACGTCTCGCGGCGCTTGCCCGATACGCTGATCGTGCATGTCGTCGAGCGTGAACCGAGCGCGATCTGGCAGAAAGACGGGCAATTGGCGCTGATCGCGGCGAACGGCACCTGGCTGGAGCCGGTCGACCCGCAGGCGATGCCGGATTTGCCGCTCGTCATCGGCGCGCATGCCAATGAACAGGAAGCGGCCTATCGCCAGTTGCTGGATGTGGCACCGGCGCTGCGCGGGCAAGTGAAGGCGGCGACTTGGGTCGGCAACCGGCGCTGGACGCTGACCTTTGAGACCGGCGAGACGCTGGCGCTGCCCGAGGGCGATGTCGCGGCGGGCAAGGCTTTGGTCAAATTTGCCGAGCTGGACGGCGTCAAGCCGCTGCTCGGCAAAGGCTGGCTCGGCTTCGACATGCGCGATCCGACACGGCTGGTCGCGCGCAAGCCGGGGACGGTAACGAACCGCGCGATCACCGATCCTGCGGCGCCGCTTGCGGGGGCAACCGGGGCGGCAACGCAGCCAGTGCGAATCGAAGCGAAACAATCGGGGCCAGCCGGTGAGGGATAGGGTATCGAGGCCCGGCAATAGGGGTATGGCGTAATGGCGAAGACAGCACCGGAAGGTTTGATCACCGCACTCGACATCGGCTCCTCCAAGGTGTCGGCGATGATCGCGCAGAAGGGCGATGGCGGCGAACTGATCGTGCTCGGCACAGGCCAGCGCGAGAGCAAGGGCGTCAAGCGCGGCTATATCGCCGACGCCGCCGCGACCGAAGTCGCGGTGCGCGAAGCGGTCGAGCAGGCCGAACGCATTGCCGGCACCAATATCGAGAATGTCTGGGTCAGCTTCTCGGCGGGTGGGCTGGTGTCCGATGTCGCCTCGATCGAGTTCGAGCTGGGCGGCCACCGTGTCGAGCAATCCGATATTGATGCGCTGCTGCAAGCCGGGCGGGATTCGATCGATCCGGCAGGCCGCATGGTGCTGCACGCGCAGCCCGCACTCTATACGCTCGACGGGCTGACCGGCGTGAAGCGGCCGCTCGGGCTCCATGCCGATCGGCTCGGTGTCCATATCCATGTCGTCGCTGCCGATGGATCTCCTGTGCGCAATCTCGGGCTGTGCGTGGCAAACGCGCATCTGGAGGTAAAGTCGATCATCGCGTCGCCAGTGGCGACGGGCATGGCGTGTCTCAGCGATGAAGAGCGCGAACTGGGCGTGGCGCTGGTCGAACTGGGGGCGGGGATCACCAACGTTTCCCTGTTTGCAGGTGGCATGCTGGTCGGGCTGCTGTCGATCCCGATCGGCGCGCAGGACATTACCGACGACATCGCCTCTGCTTTCGGCACGCGCCGCGCGCAGGCCGAGCGGATGAAGTGCGTCCACGGCTCGGCCAATGCAAGCCCACGCGACAATCATGAGATGATCGACGTCGCGCCGATTTCGGCCGAGGAGGATGCCAGCGACGGCACGCGCATTACCAAGGCGCAACTGATCGCGGTCATCCGCCAGCGGCTCGACAATTTGATCGGCGAAGTCGGCAAGGCGCTGGCCGAGCTGAAGTTCGAAGGCCCGGTCGGGCGGCAAGTCGTGCTGACCGGTGGTGGTGCCGAACTGAAGGGCATCGCCGATTACGCGCAGCAGGCGCTGGGGCGTTCGGTCCGGATCGGGCGGCCACGTGGCCTCACCGGCCTGCCCGAGGCGCACGCGACGCCGGCGTTTACCACGCTTGCGGGGCTGGCTTTCTATGCGGCGGCGGACCCGGTTGACCTGCGCGCCTTGTCGAGCAAGCAGCAGTTGGTGCATCGCCCGAAGGGATTCGCGCTGTTCCGCCGTTTGCTGGCGGCGGCCCGGGCAAATTATTAAAGAATTACGACAGGATTTAGCTGTTCGCGCTGGAACGACCGCAAGCGATGGTGCAGAACAGGTTTAAGCAGATTTTTCGCGCCGGGGTGTGGGCGCACGGTGGAGACGAACTATGAGCATCGAATTTTTGCCACCCGAAGTTGACGAACTGAGCCCCCGCATCGCCGTAATCGGCGTCGGCGGCGCTGGCGGCAACGCCATCGCCAACATGATGCGCGCCGATGTGCAGGGCGTCGATTTCCTTGTCGCGAACACGGACTCGCAGGCGCTGAAGCAATCGACCGCCAGCCACAAGATCCAGCTTGGCGCGAAGATCACGCAAGGCCTGGGCGCCGGCAGCCGCCCCGAAATCGGTCGCGCGGCGGCGGAAGAAACCATCGAGCAAGTCACCAAGATGCTCGAAGGCGCGCATATGTGCTTCATCGCGGCCGGCATGGGCGGCGGCACCGGCACCGGTGCGGCCCCGGTCATCGCCAAGGCGGCGCGCGATATGGGCATTCTGACCGTTGGCGTCGTGACCAAGCCGTTCGCTTTCGAAGGCACACGCCGCGCGAAGAGCGCCGAAGCGGGCATCGAGGAACTGCAGAAGTATGTCGATACGCTGATCGTCATCCCCAACCAGAACCTGTTTCTGGTCGCGAACGCGAACACGACCTTCAAGGAAGCGTTCCAGATGGCGGACGAAGTCCTCCAGCAGGGCGTGCGCGGCATCACCGATCTGATGGTCATGCCCGGCCTCATCAACCTCGATTTCGCCGACGTGCGGTCGGTGATGCAGGAAATGGGCAAGGCGATGATGGGCACGGGCGAAGCCTCGGGCGACAATCGCGCGATCGAGGCGGCGTCGAAGGCGATCGCCAACCCGCTGCTCGACGGCGTTTCGATGAAGGGTGCCAAGGGCGTCATCGTCTCGATCACCGGCGGCGACGACATGCGCCTGCTCGAAGTCGATGAAGCCGCGAACCACATTCGCGAATTGGTCGATGAAGACGCGAACATCATCTGGGGTTCGGCGTTCAATCCCGAACTCGAGGGTAAGATCCGCGTCTCGGTCGTCGCGACCGGGATTGAGGCGGAGGCGCGTCCGGTCGCCGCTCCGGCTCCGACCTCGCGGGCGTTCAGCTTCGCAGCTCCGAAAAAGGCCGAAGAGCCGGCACCTTTGGCGGCACCCGAGGCGGAAATCGCCCCGGCCGCCCCGACGGTCGCGGCCCCCGAACCGGTAGCATCGCACGATGACGAACTGGTGCTTGGCAGCGAAGCTGCCGTCGCGCCTGAGCCGGTTGCGGCACCGGTGCGAACCTTTGGGGACGACTTTGATGCGCCCGCCGCCGCTGCGGCGGACGATACGCCAACCGAAGCCCCGACTCGCCGCCGGTGGTTGTCGCCGGGTGCTGCTGCCGCCGAGGAAGCGCCGCTCGTCGCGCCAGAACCCGTTGCGCCTGCACCGCGCGTAAAGCTGGGCGGCACCTTGTTCGAGCGGATGTCGAGCGTGTCGCGCGGCGTCGCGCGCGACGAAGAGCCGTCGCCCGACAAGGACGCGCTGGACATTCCGCGCTTCCTGCACCGCCAGAACAACCAATAAGCAGCGTCCGCACGGCACCCGTTCGCGGGTGCCGCTTGCCGACCGTGCGTGTCGGTCTGTCGCAGCCAGTGGTGTGCGACATTGCCGGTTGCAGCGTGAACGGGTCTAGAGCGCGTTACGGTGGGGGGGAGATTCTTTCTACGCCGACCGGCCGGGCCTCCGCGTAACACCAGGCGGCGCTCTTATGGGTTCCTCTCTTCACCCGCAAAAAGCGGGTGGAGGAAAGCCCTTGTGATCTAGGAAACGGGATGCGCATTCGTCTTGCCAGTTCGATGATCGCGCTGGCCGCGTGCGGAACGGCGGCGCACGCGCAAACCGCCCCGGCGTCGCCCTATCCAACCACCTCCTATCCCACCACCGTTCAGCCACTGTCCGATGCCGATTTGCTTGCGAGCGAGATCCGCGCGCTGGCCGCCGACCCTAACAATCTGCAAGCGTTGGTCCGCGCCGGGGAACTGGCGCTGAAGCTCGACGACGATACCGCCGCCGCCGCTTTCTTTGCACGCGCCGAGCGGATCGATCCTCGTAACGCGCGCGTCAAAGCCGGGGAGGGGGCGCTGCTCGTCGCGGCCGAGCGTCCCGGCGATGCCTTGCGCCACTTTGCCGAGGCGGAAGCGCTTGGCGGAGACGCGCGGACCTTTGCCGCCGATCGAGGCCTGGCCTATGATCTGGTCGGCGAGCAGGAGCGCGCCCAGCGCGAGTATCGACTGGCGCTGAAGGCGGGGGCCAATGAGGAAACCCAGCGGCGCTATGCCCTGTCGCTGGGGATTTCCGGCAAGCGTGAGCTTGCGCTGGCGCAAATCGAGCCGCTCCTGCGCAAGAGCGATCGTGGCGCGTGGCGCGCGCGTGCCTTCATCCTCGCAATGGCGGGCGACAAGGCTGGTGCGGAGAAGATCGCAACCAGCATGATGCCGGCCGGCATGGCGCAGGGGCTGCAGCCCTTCTTTGAAATTTTGCCGGGATTGCGCCCGGCGGATCGTGCGTTCGCGGTGCATTTCGGCGAAGTCCGCCCCAGCCCTGAGCGTTTGGCCGACGCCCGCATGGTGCCACCGTTGGCGGCGCTTGGCCCCGATCCGACCGCGCCGGTCGCGGTCGCGGCGGTGGCGAAGCCGGTCGTCGCGGCCGACGCTCGGGAAGAACGGCGCAAGGCGCGCAAGGCCCACAAGGATCAGGGGCGGAGCGAGGTAGCCGTGGCGGCGATAGCCGCGCCGACGCCCCCAGCACAGCTGGTGCCCCCGGCTTATGCTGCCCCGCCCGCATCCTCCACTGCGGTTCTGGCCTCAAACACGGCGCGCCTACCGGTTACCCCGCCCGCGACCACGCTGCTGCATTCAACGGTCAGCGCGCCGCCCGCGACGGCAGCGCAAGGGGGTGTGCCCGTCAGAACCGCGCCGCCGCAGCCGCAGCAGCCGCAATCGCCGGTGTCGAAAACGGGGACGGCCCCCGCCGTGGCGACCAATCCGGTCGCTCAGGCGAATAGAGCGGCTATGCCGACAGCATCGCAGGCTGATGGGGCACGTTTCGCTGCGCCTCCGGCCGCAGTACCGCAGCAATCCGCCCCTGCGGCAATCGCGCCAGTCGCTGCGCAGGCACCCACACAGACCATCACGCCGACGCCCGCCCGTCCGGCACCAACCCCGGTGCGCAGCGAGGAATCGATCCTCGCGGCGATCATTTCGGAGATCAAGGTGCCCGGGACGGAGACTCAGAGCGAGGCACCTGCACCCGCTGCCGCGCCAGCGCCCGCTCGCCAAGTGCCGGTTGCGCAGCCGGTGGTCGAGCCCCAGCCCGCAGCCGACCGCGAACGACAGATGGCTGCGGATAAGCAGGCCGCCGAAAAGCAGGCCGCAGACAGACGCGCCGCCGACAAGAAAGCGGCGGCGGAGAAGAAGGCGCTTGCCGACAAGAAAGCCGCTGCGGACAAAAAGATCGCCGATGCAAAGAAGGCCGCCGCCGACAAAAAGGCAGCGGAAGAGAAAAAGAAGAAGGACCCCAAATTCCTGGAACCGGCGCGCGTCTGGGTGCAGGTGGCAGGGGGTGCCAATGTTGGGGATTTGCCCAAGCAATGGACCAAGATCCGGGCCAAGGCGACCAAGGCGTTTGGCGGCAAAAGTGCCTGGACCACGCCGCTGCGCGCGACCAACCGATTGCTGACCGGGCCCTTCAAATCGGAGGACGAGGCGCAGCGCTTCGTCAACGATCTCGCCAAGGACGACATATCGGGATTCGTCTTTGTGAGCGAAGCGGGCCAGAAGATCTCCAAACTCCCCGCGAAATGAGAAGGTGTTGGGTAGCATGACGACGCTTGCGCCATGGGCCTCGCACCCCGAGCGCAGTCGCGGTCGGCTCCACCCCGAGCCGAGCGGCGAGGGGCGTAGTGCGCGCGGCCCACGCGACGCGTTCCAGCGCGATCGCGACCGGATCATCCATTCGATCAGCTTTCGGCGCTTGCGGCACAAGACGCAGGTGTTCCTGGCCCCTGATGGCGACCATTTCCGTGTCCGCCTGACCCACAGCCTGGAGGTTGCGCAGATCGCGCGGACGATCGCGCGGGCGCTCGGGCTGAACGAGGATCTGACTGAAGCGCTCGCGCTTGCGCATGATATCGGGCACCCGCCGTTCGGGCATGCCGGGGAGGATGCGCTGCAAGCCGCGCTGGCGGGGCAGGGCGGGTTTGACCATAATGGCAACACGTTGCGCGCGTTGATGATGATCGACAGCCCCTATCCGCGCTGGAATGGGCTTAACCTGACGTGGGAAACGCTGGAGGGGCTGGCCAAACATAATGGGCCGATCGCCAATCCCGGCTGGGCGCTGGCCGAGTGCGATGCCGCATTTCCGCTGGAACTGACGCGCTGGCCGAGCCTGGAGGCGCAGGTCGCCGCGATCGCCGACGATATCGCCTATGACAATCACGATATCGATGACGGCTTGCGCGCCGGGTTGCTGACGCTCGACCAATTGCTGGAGGTGCCGGTGGTGGCGCGTGGCTGGGCCGATGTCTGCGCCCGCTTCCCCGGCATCGCGCCGGGGCGGCTGGTCGGGGAATTGATCCGCTCGCAAATTGGCGCGATGGTCAATGATCTGATCGCAGAAACCCGTTCGCGGCTGACCGGGATTGGCGACCTTGCCGATGTGCGTGCGGCGGGGTGGTGTCTGGTCGGCTTTTCGGACGAAATGCGCGATGCCGAACGCGCGCTAAAGCGCTTCATGTACGCCAATCTCTACCACCATCCGCGCCAATTGGAGGCGGCACGGGCTGCGGAGGGGATCGTGACGGGGCTGTTCGCCGCCTATCGCGCGGACCCGACGCAGATGCCGGGGGATTGGAGTGCGCGGATGCCGCAGGACGAACCGGGGCGCAGTCGGCACATCGCCGATTTTATTGCCGGCATGACCGACCGCTACGCGGTTGCCCGCTATCGTGCGGCAGTGGGGCCGATCGACTTGCCGGAGGGCTTTTAGCGCCGGCCGACAAGCGAAGCGCGTCCCCGGCCGATACCGGCGACGCGCCTCGCAATGCGATCCACCGTTTAGCGGAGGGCGATGTCGGTCTTGGTCAGCTTCGCCTGGGCGTTGGGAACGGTGAAGGAAACCGGCACGCCGCGCGAGAAGCCGGTGATATGGTCGCCACGCACCTGGAGCTGGAACGTGCCGCCCGAGGCAGCGCGACCGCTGATGACGACATATTTGCCCTTGTTCACCGTGGTGTAGGTGTAGGTGTCACCATCGCGCGTGAAGGTGCGCTGCGCGGCATCATCGGCAAAGGCAGGCGAAGCGGCGGCGAGCAGAGCCGTGGCGGCGAAGAGAGTCTTGAACATGATCGTTCCTTTCCTGGGGAGTTAAGGCCGATCGCGCATCCCCTCCGGGTGGATGTCCTGCTGTCGCGCTGATTTATATTGCAGTGCAGCAAAGTGCCCAAGCGCAAACGACGCGCACGCAGTTGCAACAAACGAACGCATAGGCCGTTTCGGGCACAATTCTGCGACATCTACGGTCCATAGACAGCGTGCCGATTCGTAAGGACGACAGTTGATGACCAAGGCGAGCATAGCTCTCAACCGCTTCGGTTTGGGTGCCCGAGGAGACCAACCCGTACCGACTGATCCGCTCGGTTGGCTGACCGGTCAGTTTGCGAAATATGATCCTGTGCCGGATGTGATCGCCAGCGCGCCGACGAGCGCAGGCGTCTCCGCCGAGCTGGCAGACTATTTCCGACAGCAGCGTGCATTGCGCGCGCAGCAAGGGGCCAAACCGGCCGCGCCGCCCGCTGCCGCCGCCGTGGCGATGCCGGGTGCGGCCCCCGTCGGTCTCCAAATGGGGGCGCAGCCGGTGCAGCCACGAACCCCGGTGCCGGGGGCTGTGCCGCCGCCCGGAAAAGACGATGCGATGCGCCAGGCCCGGCAATTTGCGCAGCGCACCGGTCGCGGCGATTACGCCGGTGCGGTTGGCGCGCGTGCGACCAATGCGTTGGTGACGGAAACGCCCTTTGTCGAACGGCTGGTGCATTTCTGGGCGAATCACTTTGCCGTTTCGGCCGACAAGCTCGAAGTGATTGGCCTGTCGGGCACATTGGAGTTTGAGGCGATCCGGCCGCATGTGCTGGGGAGCTTCCGCGATATGCTGCTCGCTGTGGAGCAGCATCCGGCGATGTTGCTCTATCTCGACCAGGCGGTGTCGGTCGGCCCGACCTCGCCGCTCGGGCTGAAGATTGCCGCGCGCGGCAACCGCAAGGTTGGCCTCAATGAAAATCTCGCGCGCGAAATTCTGGAACTCCACACACTCGGCGTGCGCACCGGCTATACGCAAGCCGACGTCACCGAATTTGCCCGCGCGATGACGGGGTGGACGGTTGCCGGCATCGGGCGCGGGCCAGGGTCGGCTGCCGCTGGCACCGACGGATTGCCGGGCGATTTCGTGTTTGCCGCGCCCTTGCACGAACCCGGCGATCGCATGATCATGGGCAAACGCTATCCGGCGGGCGGGGTCGAGCAAGCGCGCGCGGTGTTGTTCGACGTCGCCATTGCCCCGGCGACCGCCACGCATATTGCGACCAAGCTGGCGCGGCATTTCGCGGGCGATACACCGCCGCCCGCGATGGTCGAGCGTTTGCAAACGGCTTTCCTCACCTCGGGCGGCGATTTGCCAACGCTGTACCGCGCGCTGATCGCTTCGCCAGAGGCGTGGGTTGAACAGCCGGTGAAGTTCAAGACGCCGTGGGAATGGACGATTTCCTCGATGCGCGCGTTGAACGTCAAGGTCGCGGACCCCCAGGTCATCGTCGGGTTGCTCAACCAGCTTGGCCAGCCGACGTGGAAGCCGGGACAGCCGATCGGCTTTGATGACATTGCGGGAAGCTGGGCCGGGCCCGATGCGGTGTTGCGCCGGGTCGAGGCCGCCGAGCGTTTCGCCGCGCGGGCCGGCAATATCGATGCCCGCGCGCTGGCACCGAAGCTGTTGCCGGGGTCGGTCAGCCCGGCCACGCAGACAGCGCTCGCCAATTGCGAAAGTCCGGCACAGGCGGTGGCCCTGCTGCTCGTCGCCCCCGAATTCATGCGGAGATAAGAGCATGTACGATCGTCGTTCGTTCATCGGCGCGAGTGCCGCAGGAGCCCTTGCGCTCGCCTTGCCGCCGCGCATGGCGTTTGCCAAGGCCGAGACCGACAAGCGCTTTGTCTTCATCATCCAGCGCGGCGCTGCCGATGGTCTCGGGATCGTCGCGCCTGTCGGCGACCCGGCCTTTGTCGGCGCGCGCGGCGATCTCGCCGCGGATTTCGCGACCGCCGCGAAGCTCGATTCGATGTTTGCGTTGCATCCGGAATTGTCGGTGCTGGGCGGGCTTTATACCAAGAAGCAGGCGCTGTTCGCGCACGCAGTTGCATCGCCCTATCGCGACCGGTCGCATTTCGACGGGCAAAACGTGCTCGAGAGCGGCGGAACCAGCGCCTATCAAGTCAAGGATGGCTGGCTCAACCGGCTGCTCGGCGTGTTGCCGCCGACCGAAGCGAAGGCGATTGCGGTTTCGGCGACAGTGCCGCTGGCGCTGCGCGGACCGCATGATGTGTCCTCTTATGCGCCGTCGGGTCTGCCACAGGCCTCCGACGATCTGATGCAGCGCGTGACGATGCTGTACCAGGGCGACAGCCAACTCCACGCTTTGTGGAGCGAAGCGATGAACACGCGGCAATTGACCAGCGATCTGGCGGGTGGCGGCGGGGCCAATGCCGCCGCGACGGGCGCGCTCGCCGCGCGCTTGCTCGCCCCGGCCGACGGCGCGCGCATCGCGATGATCGAGACCGGCGGCTGGGATACCCATACCCAGCAGCGTCAGCGCCTGGCGGGGCAGCTCAAGGGGCTGGATGCGATGATCGCCGCCTTGCAAACCGGGCTGGGGCCGCTGTGGAACGACACGATGGTGCTGGTGGCGACCGAATTCGGCCGGACGGTGGCGGTCAACGGCACTGGCGGCACCGATCACGGAACGGGCACCGCAGCAATGCTGATCGGCGGCGGCGTGCGCGGTGGGCGGGTGCTGGCGGATTGGCCGGGGTTGAGCCCGGCGGCCTTGTTCGAAGCGCGCGATTTGAAGCCCACGCTGCAGCTCGACGCCTTTATCGGTGGCGCGGTCGCCGGGCATTTCGGGGTCGACCCGGCGCGGACGATGGCGGCGCTGTTCCCGGAATCGAAGCGTGTCGCGGCGGTGCGCGGGCTGGTGTGATTTTGCGGGGCGCTTGATCTCGCGCAAAGCGCGCCGGGCGATCCCGGGCGAAAGCCACGCGATGACCCTGTCGCAACCTTATGACGTCCTCATTGCGGGTGCGGGCCCCGCCGGGCTTGCGCTGGCACGCGCGCTGGCCGGTACGCGCCTGCGTATCGGCATCATCGATCGGGCCCCGGCGGAGACACTGGCGGCACCGCCGTGCGACGGTCGCGAGATTGCGCTGACCCACCGCTCGATCGCGACGCTGCAGCGGCTGGGTGCCTGGCAACGTCTCGACCCGGCCGAGATCGCGCCGCTCCGCGAAGCGCGTGTGCTGAATGGTGGGCAATCCTTCGCCTTGTCCTTTGCTGGACCCAATCCGGGCGACCGGCTCGGCTCGCTCGTGTCCAACCAGCAGATCCGGCGCGCGCTGTTCGAGGCGATCGACGGGCAGGCCGGTCTGACGGTGCTGGCGGGCGCGTCTATCCGGGGCGTGCGGACCGACCTGGACTGCGCGACGGTGACGCTGGATGACGGGCGCTCGCTGTCGGCGCGGTTGCTGGTCGGCGCGGATTCGCGCTTTTCCTTCGTGCGGCAGCAATTGGAAATCGGCGCGCAGATCAACCCGTTGGGCCGGTCGATGCTGGTTGCGCGTGTCGCCCACGCGGCGGCGCATCGCGGCGGCGCCACCGAATGGTTCGGCCATGGCCAGACGATCGCGATGCTGCCGCTTGCGGACGGTCGCACATCCTCGGCGGTGCTGACCTTGCCGTCAGCCGCGATCGACGCGTTGGCGGCGCTGGATTGCACCGCGCTGGGTAACGAATTCACGCGCCGTTTCCGGGCGCGTCTCGGGCCGATGCAGGTGCTTGAAGGGCCGCATGTCTATCCACTCACGACGACCTATGCCCACCGCTTCGTCACCCGGCGCGCAGCCTTGATTGGCGACGCGGCGGTCGGGATGCATCCGGTGACGGCGCATGGCTTCAACCTGGGGTTGCAGGGGGCTGCGAAACTCGCGGAGTTGATCGCCCAGGCCGCGCAGAACGGACAGGACATTGCCGCAAACATGCTGCTGCGCCGCTATCAGGCGGCGCATCGGCTGGCGAGCGCGCCGCTCTATGCCTCTACCAACCTGCTGGTACGGCTCTATACGGATGACGGGCCGGTCGCGCGGGTGGCGCGTCCGCTTGCGCTGCGTGCGGCCGCGCGCCTGCCGATGGTGCGGGCGGCGATCACGCGGCGGCTGATGCAGCAATGACACCCCACTGCCGACCGGAGCCTCAGACATGACTGCCACTGCCGAAGCGACCGCACCCTCTTTGTTCGAGCGGATTGGCGGCACCGAGGGCGTGCGAACGGTGGTCGAACGCTTCTACGATCTGATGCAGGACGATCCGCGCTACGCCCCCTTGCGGGCAATGCACGAGGAGGATCTGTTCCCGATGCGCGTGTCGCTGACGCAGTTTCTCTCCGCTTGGCTCGGTGGGCCGCGCGACTGGTTCGATGCGCGGCCGGGCACCTGCATCATGTCGATGCACCGCGCGATGGGAATTACCCCCGAGACGGCAGCGCAGTGGGTGGAAGCGATGAGCCGGGCACTGGCCGACGCGCGCGTCGAAAAGGCGCTTGGCACCCAGATGCAGCAAGCCTTTCTCCGCATGGCAGGCGCGATGATGAAGGCGTAGCGCGGGCGCTTCGCCTAGTCGTCGAAGCCGATCTTGCGCGCTCGCTCTGCGACCTTGGGATTGATGCTGAGCGCCGCCGTGCGATCGGCCGCTGCCTGGGCGGCGTTGCCAGCCCGCTTGTTGGTCACTCCGCGCATATAGAGCGACCATGCGGTGCGCGGCGCGAGCGCCAGCGCGGCATCATAATCCGCCAGTGCCTGTTGCAGCTCGCCACGCCGCAGCCGCACCAGAGCGCGGCTGTCGAGAAAGGTGGAGCGCTTGGGATCGGCCCTGATCGCGGCGTTGCAGTCCGCCAGCGCCTTGTCGAGGTCGCGATTGAGCAGTCCCCGGGCCCAGCAGCGGCCGTTGAAGGCGCTGCCGCGCGCACTGTCCTCAGGATGACTCTTTAGCCACAGGTCATAGTTGCGCAGCGCGTCGTCAGGACGATCGAGATCGTTGAAGAAGCTCGCCACGGTCAGGCGCTTCTCCGACGACGGCGCAAGCGCGGCATCGGCCGCCTGGACATCGTCATTGGCACCGGCCTGATTGCCGCGCCGCATCCGCATCGAGGCGCGCGTCAGCCGTGCGTCCACCAGGGTTGGATCAAGGGTGATGGTCTTGTCGAGATCAGCCACGGCCTTGTCGAATTGCAGACTGGCGAGATGCGCCAACGCGCGCTGGTAGAAATAGCGCGCCTCGGTCGGTGCCAGTGCGCAGGCCTTGTCGAAGTCCGCCAACGCCTCGGGGAAGTGTCGATTGGAGGCGTAGACCGCGCCGCGCCGACTATATTCGTCTGCAGTGGTTGGCTCGGCGGCCTTGTTGGTCAAGTCGAGCGCGGTGCCGTCGGCAGAAAACACGGTCTTGGGCGACAGGCCGAAAACAGGGCCGCCTTCATAGGTAATGAAAAGTCGGCGCAGTGTGTTCGAAACAAACATGCGATGGGTGAGGAAGAAATCGACCCCGATCAGCATGTCGGCATGGCCCAGATCCACTTGCGCGATCCGAATTTTGGGGTGGCGGATCGCCTCGCCGCCAATGTCGATCGTGTCGAACGTCGCTCGCCAAGCCGGCACCGAATGCTGGCCCAGGCCGTGGCTTGACCCCACCGCAACCACCCCGGGCGTTTCGGGAGTGACGCCGAGACGCTTCGCCATCGCCAGCGACAGCATCGAGCTTTGCGCGCCGCTGTCGAACATCGCGCGCACTTTCATGCCATTGATCAGGACCGTGCCAATCGTGTGCGGCTTGAACCGGCTGTCGGGTTCGGTTTCAAGCGAAACGATCGTCACCGGCTTGGTACCCGCCCAATAAGCGAGATTGCTGGCGCGGCAGCCCTGCGTCTTGATCAAGCGGACGACGCCGTGCGGCAGATCATATTCGACATCGGCCAGGCCCAGAATGTTCTGCCCGATCAAGCCGGTGGTGCCGGTATCGCTGCCGCCAACGACGAAATCGATTTTCGGGATGGTGACGCCCGCAAGCGAAAAGTTCGTGGCGACGGCAACCCCTGCTGAGGTGTCGCCACCAATGCCTTTGGGGCGAAACCAGAGCGGGGCGGGGGTGACGCGCAGGCCGAACTCCGCTGCGCTGGCGGCAGAAAGGGTGCTGTAGAACGCCCCGCTGTCGAGGATGAAGCGTGCCGCTTTATTGCCGAACTTGGCCTCCACCATCGGCTCCGGTCCCGCCATGGTGACGGGGAAATCGACGATCTTGCTGGCTTCGCAGGCCGCCATGGCGGGAACGGGAGCCAACACCGCCATCGCTGGCAGAAGCAATCGCAACAGTCGCATGGCAGGCCTCGGGCGGAACGCGGGGACGCTTATCATCGCGGGGGATTGGAAAGAAAAACACAACGCCATTCCAAGACGAAAATCAGCATAACGCGGTGTGTCGCCTCAGGAAATCGAAATCACGAGGGCATCGGTATGCCGGGTAAAGGCGGGTTGCCCGCCAGCCATGTTTTGCCCAGCGGGGCGAACTCGGCTAAGGCCCGCGCTCGCTTACATGACCGGACTTGCCATGACCCTGTACACCCGTTTCGCCGCGCATATCGATGCGGTGCTCGATGCCCTTGAAGCCAGCGGTGATTTGCCGAGCGGGCTGAGCCGCGCCAATGTCACGGTCGAGCCGCCGCGCGATACCACGCATGGCGATCTGGCGACCAATGCCGCGATGGTGCTGGCCAAGCCCGCCGCCACCAATCCGCGCGCGCTGGCCGACAAGATCGCGGCGAAGCTGGGCGAGCTGGACGAGGTGGCGAGCGTCGCCGTGGCGGGCCCGGGCTTCATCAACATGACGCTGACCGACGACACCTGGCGCGCCGAATTGTCCGCGATCCGCGATGCGGGCGACGATTATGGGCGCTCGTCGCGCGGCGCGGGCCTTACGGTGAACGTCGAATATGTCTCGGCCAATCCGACCGGGCCAATGCACATGGGGCATTGCCGCGGCGCGGTGGTGGGCGATGCGCTGGCGAGCCTGCTCGAATTTTCCGGGCACAAGGTGATCCGCGAATATTATGTCAACGATGCCGGTGGGCAGGTCGATGTGCTCGCGCGCTCGGTTCACATGCGGTATTTGGAGGCACTGGGCGCGACGATCGAAATCCCCGAGGGCCTGTATCCGGGTGATTATCTGATTCCGGTCGGCCAGGCGTTGGCTGCCGAATTTGGCGATGCCTATGTCGGCAAGCCCGAGGGTGACTGGCTGGTGTTGTTCCGCACGCGCGCCGTCGCGGCGATGCTGGAACTCATCAAGGCCGACCTTGCCTTGCTCGGCATCCATCACGACCTGTTCTCGTCCGAGGCGGAATTGCAGGCGGCGGGCAAACCCGAAGCCGCCGAGCATGACCTGCGCGCGCGGGGGCTGATCTACGATGGTCTGCTCGAAGCGCCGAAGGGCCAGGAACTGGACGATTGGGAGCCGGTCGTGCTGCCGCTGTTCCGCTCGACGCAATTTGGCGATGATCAGGATCGGCCGATCAAGAAGTCGAACGGGCAATGGACCTATTTCGGCGCCGATCTCGCTTACCATTACCAGAAGGCGCAGACGGCGGACGCGCTGATCGACATTTGGGGTGCCGACCATGCCGGTACGGTCAAGCGCATCGTCGCGGCGGTGCAGGCGCTGACCGGCGGCAAGACGCGTTTCGACGTCAAGCTCGTCCAGATGGTGCGGCTGATGCGGAATGGCGAGCCGATCAAAATGTCCAAGCGCGCGGGCAATTTCGTCACGCTGGCCGATGTCGTGCGTGAAGTCGGCAAGGATGTCGTCCGCTTCACCATGCTGACGCGCAAGGCCGATGCGCAGATGGACTTCGATTTTGCCAAGGTGGTGGAAGCCTCGAAGGACAATCCCGTTTTCTACGTCAATTACGCCCATGCGCGCGTCGCATCGCTGCACCGGCGTGCGGCGGAGGCGGGGATTGTGTGCGATTCGGTCGACCTGTCCCAACTTGATACGGAAGACCTGGCGCTGGTGAAGTTCGCCGCGCAGTTCCCGCGCATCGTCGATACGGCAGCGGCGGCACGCGAACCGCACCGGATTGCCTTTTATCTCTATGACTTGGCAGCCTCGCTCCACGCTTTGTGGAACGTCGGAAACGACCGGCCCGACCGCCGCTTCCTGCTGCCGGACAATCCTGCCATGACATGCGCACGGCTTTTCTTGGCCGACGCGATCGGGCAGATTATCCGCAACGGGTTGGGGATCATGGGGGTCCAGGCGGTCCAGGAGATGAACTGATGGCGACCGGCGAATTCGATGTCCGCGATGAGGATCGGCTCCCCTGGCTGGAGACGGTCGAAGACGATTATGACGATGGCCCGTCGATCGTGCGGATCATCCTGCTGGTCGTGGTCGCGCTGGCGATCGTTGCGGCGGCGATCCTCGGCTACCAATATTATAAGAAGCACCAGAGCGTTGACGGCAATGGCGCGCTGATCACCGCCCAGGCGGGCGACTATAAGGTCAAGCCGGATGATCCCGGTGGGCTCAAGGTCGAAGGCGAGGGCGATACCGCGATCGCCACCAGCAATGGTGCCGGAACCGCCAATGCGTCGATCGACATGAAGGCACTGCCGGAGAAACCGGTCGAGGGTAAAAAGGTCGCGCCGGCCCCGGTTGTCACCGGATCGGACAAGGCCGTCACCGCAATCCCGTCGGCCAAGGGCGCGTCGTCGGGCGGAGCATTGGTCCAGCTCGGCTCCTTCCCCGATGAAGCCGAGGCGAATGCCGCCTGGGGCAAGATTTCGAAGAGCTACGCCTATCTCGCGCCGCTTGGGAAATCGGTGCAGGCGGCGCAGGTCAACGGCAAGACGGTGTATCGTTTGCGCGTGAATGCGGGCAGCGCGGGGCAGGCGAGCAGCCTGTGCGGCAAGCTGGCGGCGGCGGGACAGGCGTGCTTCGTACCCCACGATTGAGGCACCCCGCTGTTCCGCTTTTTGACCGGTTGCGCCGGTAGGGGCTACTCAGGCCGGCACCGGGCTTGTAGGCAACGGGAATGAAGCCCGTCATCTTCGGCCTTTCCGGCCTTGCCCTGACCCCCGCCGAGCGCGCCTTTTTCACGCGCGCTGACCCGGCTGGGTATATTCTGTTCAAGCGCAACATCGAGACGCGCGCGCAAGTGCGGGCGCTGACCGATAGCCTGCGCGACCTGTCGGGCCGCGACGACGTTCCGATCCTGATTGATCAGGAGGGGGGGCGCGTCGCGCGGATGGGGCCGCCCGAATGGCCGAGCTTTCCCGCCGGGCCAGCGTTCGGCGCTTTGTACGACATTGCGCCCATTTCCGCGATCGAGGCGGCCAACGCCAATGCCGAGGCGATTGCGCTGATGCTGGCCGAGGTTGGCATCAACGTCGATTGTATGCCCTTGCTCGACGTGATGCAGCCCGACACGACCGAGGCGATCACGATCCGCGCGCTCGGGTCGGAGCCGATGCGCGTCGCCGCTTTGGGGCGCGCGATCCTGCAGGGGTTGCAGCGTGGCGGCGTGGTCGGCGTGGTCAAGCATATGCCGGGGCATGGCCGCGCCAAGCTCGACACGCATTACCACCTCCCGACGGTCACCGCTTCCGATGCCGAATTGGCGGTCGATCTGGAGCCGTTCGCCCGGTTGAACGACGCTCCGATGGGGATGACCTCGCATATCGTGTTCGAAGCCTGGGACGCCGAACGCCCGGCGACGCTTTCGCCGGTAGTGGTCGAGCAGATCATCCGGCAGCGAATCGGGTTTGACGGACTGTTGATGACAGATGACATCGACATGAAGGCGCTGTCGGGCACGGCGGGCGATAAAGCCGCCGGGGCGATCGCGGCCGGGTGCGACCTGGTGCTCGATTGTTGGGGACGGATGGATGAGATGGAGGCCATTATCGACCGGCTCGACCCGATGTCGGCGGTATCGCGCGCGCGGCTCGATCGCGCGATGGCGACGGTTGCGGGCGTCCGGCCTGCGGGTGACATGGCAGCGTTGATTGCCAAGCGCGATGCCCTATTAGCGCTGACGTACAATCCTCCCCGGCCCGGGGAGGATTTGCTAGGCTTCGGGTAATGACCGAAGATTCCGCAACCCTCACGCTTGATTTGGAAGGGTGGGAAGGCCCGCTCGACGTGCTGCTGGCGCTTGCGCGCAACCAGAAGGTGGATCTGAAAGCCATTTCGATTCTGGCGCTGGTCGATCAATATCTGCGCTTCGTTGAGCAGGCGCGCGCGATCAAGCTGGAGCTGGCCGCCGATTATCTGGTGATGGCGGCGTGGCTTGCCTATCTCAAATCGGGCCTGCTGCTGCCGCGCGATCCCGAAATCGAGCCGTCGCCCGAGGAATTGGCGCTGCGGCTGCAACTGCGGCTCGAACGGCTGAGCGCGATGCGCGAGGCTGGCGCGCGGCTGGTGGCGCGCGACCGGGTCGGGCGCGATGTGTTTCTGCGCGGGGCACCCGAGGGGTTGCGCACGCAGCGCAAGGCGCTGTGGCAGGCCGAAATCTACGATCTGATCGCGGCTTACGGCGTCATCAGTGCACGCACCCGCCCGGTGCTGCATGTCGTGGCGCACCGTGCGGTGATGACGCTGGAGACCGCGCTGGAGCGGGTGTCGGCGTTGGTCGGCACGCGCGTCGATTGGGCGACGATCGAAAGCTTCCTGCCTGAGCAAGCACGTGGGACCTTCCGCAAATCGGCGCTCGCCTCCAGCTTCCTGGCGGCGCTCGAACTGGCCAAGCAAGGCAAGATCGAACTCCGCCAGCAATCGCCCTTCGCGCCGCTCTATATCCGGGCGCTGGCATGAGCGCGCCCGACCCGTTGGTCCGCGCGGTGGAGGCGGTACTGTTCGCCGCGACCGAACCGATGACCGTCGATGCGATCCGCGCGCAGTTGGAGGGCGCGGAGGTGCGCCCTGCGCTCCGCACGCTTCAGGCCGATTATGCCGGGCGCGGCATCGAACTGGTGCAGCGCGGCGAGCGCTGGCATTTCCAGACTGCCGCCGACATGGCGCATTTGCTGCGTCGCACGCATGAAGAGCCACGCAAGCTCAGTCGCGCGGGAATCGAGACGCTGGCGATCATCGCCTATCACGAGCCGACGACTCGCGCCGAAATCGAGGCCATTCGCGGCGTGGCCATCTCCAAGGGAACGCTCGACGTGCTGATGGAGGCGGGCTGGATTCGCCCCGCCGGGCGGCGCGAGGTGCCGGGGCGACCGTTGCTGTACGCGACGACGCCGGGCTTCCTTGCGCATTTCGGTCTCGCCAGCAGGCGGGACTTGCCCGGGATCGACGATTTGCGCGCCGCAGGCTTGCTCGATCCGGTCGATCTCGCCTTCGAACGCGCCGATACCACTGGAGAGGTGGAAGTTTCGGACGAGGAGGACTAGATAGGAGGGAATTCAGGAGATCGATCATGGGTGGTTTGAGTTTTGTACACTGGCTGATCTTCGGCGGGATCGCGATCCTCGTCCTGGGCGGCGGCCGGTTCTCGAACATGATGGGCGACGTTGCCAAGGGCATCAAGTCGTTCAAGAAGGGCATGGCCGAAGACGACGAACCCGCACGCGAGCCGAGCCGGATCGAAGCCAAGAAGGCAGCAGAGCCGGTCTTTGACCGCGACGGCAATCGCATCCGCGAAACCGAAATCTGATTTAGCGCCGCGTTGCCATGTTCGATGTCGCATCCTCCGAGGTGATCCTGCTCGGGGTCGTGGCCCTGCTCGTCATCCCGCCCAAGGATTTGCCCAAGGCGATGCGGATCGCGGGGCAATGGGTCGGGCGTGTGCGCGGCGTCGCCAATCAGTTCCGCTCGGGCTTCGACACTATGGTGCGCGAGGCCGAATTGGCGGAAATGGAAAAGAAGTGGGCGGCGGAAAACGCGCGGATCATGCGCGAACATCCCACTGAGCCCATCCAGATGCTGCCGATGGCGGATACGCCCGCAGTGGCGGCGGATGAGCAGCATGACGGCGAGGCACCGCCGGTAATGGTCGAGCCGCCCGTGGTGCATAGCGCCGCCGCCGCCATCGCACCGCCGATGACCCCGCCGAACGACCCCGAGCCCAAGGCGCATCCGTGAACGTTCCGATTGACGACCTCGAAGCGAGCCGGGCCCCGCTGCTCGATCATCTGGTGGAATTGCGCAAACGGCTGTTCTTCTGCCTCGTGTCGGTGCTGCTCGTCTTCATCGGCACCTACATTTTTTCGCGCGAAATTTTCACGGTGCTGGTGCATCCGCTGCTGCTGGCGGGGCAGACCAAGCTCGTCACTGTCGGGGTTTTCGACGGCTTTTTCGTTCAGTTGAAAGTGGCGCTGTTCGCGGCGTTGATGATCGCCTTTCCGGTGATCGCGATGCAGCTCTGGGCGTTCGTGTCGCCGGGCCTGTACATGAAAGAAAAGCGGGCTTTGCTCCCCTTCCTGTGGGCGACCCCGGTGCTGTTCATCACGGGCGCGACGATGGCCTATTTCATCGCCATCCCCTCGGCGCTGCGGTTTTTCTACAGCTTCCAGGGGAATCTCGGCGGGGTACAGCAGGAGGCGATGACCTCGGTCGCCTCCTATCTCGATTTCGTGATGCAATTCCTGTTCGCCTTCGGGCTCGCCTTCCTGTTGCCGATCCTGCTGATGCTCGTCGAGCGCGCGGGTCTGGTGACGCGTAAGCAGTTGGTGAGCGGACGGCGCTATGCGATCGTTGGCTGCTTTGCCGTGGCGCTGGTGCTGGCACCGCCCGATGCCGGGTCGATGATCATGCTCGCCGTGCCCCTGGTCGGGCTCTACGAACTCGCGCTGATCGCGATCTGGTTCACCGAGCGTCGACGGGTGAAAAACGCTGCGACCGAGCTGGTCGAAAGCTGATCGGCAAAAGGCCGCCCCGCATCATCGGGGGCGGCCTTCAACATCCCAGTGATGGGCTTATTTGGCGCTGTCAGCCGTTTTGGCGACGGTGTCGCCTGCCGATTTCACATCTTTGCCAACACCTTCGACAGTGTTGCACGCGCCAAGCAGCAACGCAGTGGCGGCGATAGCGATCGTGGTGATCTTGCGCATGATACTCTCCTGAAGACTGTCCGGGGTAGCCCGGATGCCTCGCTCCCAATGTTTGGGGCTACGCTTGGTTCCACACGGTCGCGCTAAGCCGTGCGGTCAGGAGCAAGCGATAAAAAAGCTAGGGCCTGGACGCGCTACCGGGGGGGGGGGAAGGAAGCGCGGCCAGGCCCGTGTCTTGGATAGCGAGAGCGGGGGGGCATAAAATCACTATCCGAACCTAAAAACGGGCGTCTCGCGCTTCGGTTCCGAAAAAAATCCAGGCGCGCGTTTTTTTTATGGCGCGAAGGTCAATCGCGCCCGGTCACCGCAACCGCGATCTCATAAGCGCCGACCAGCGGATCGTAGTGCAGCTTCGACCGCAATTGCCGCGCCAGCCCTTCGATCACTCGACCATAGCGTTCGGCCACCAGCGCCCGCATGGTGTCATCATCGACCAGAGCGGGCGAATTGACTCTCAATATGGCGCGATCCTCGGTGGGGCCGGCACTGATCGAGATCCGCACTTGCGCCGTCGGGCTGACGGTCATCGCCAATTCGACGATCTCGGTCAGCAGGAACGCGATCGCAATCGCGACATCCTGATTGGCCAGATAGGGCGCGATATCGAGCGTAACGCCGATCGGGGAATCGTCCGGCGCGGTGGCGCGGAGGTTGGAGGCCAGTTCGCCGATAACCGAGCGGAGCGACAGCCCGCGATTTTCCTCGAGTTCGGCAAAATGGTTGCGGTGGACGACGGCGAGCGCATCCACGCGCCGCTGGATCGAGGCATAGGCTTGCGTTGCCTCTGCGCTCCGCGCGGCGCGGGCGTGGAAATTGATCAGGCTGGAAATGACCTGAAGATTGTTTTTGACGCGGTGATGGACTTCGCGCGTGAGCTTCGTCTGGCGGACCAGGCCCTCGGCCAGCCCGGCTTCATGCTCGGCGACGGTTCGGCTGATCGCGCGGAAGGTCTCTCCCAATTCGCGGATTTCCTGCGCAGGAAGCGCATGCATTGCGCCGGGATCGATTTCTTCGCCGGGCACGAAATTGGCGACGCGCGACCGCAATTGCCGCAAGGCGCGGATCAGCAGGCGATCCACCACAAACCACCCAATGCCCGCCGCCGCCGCCCACATGATGATCGGCAGGATCAGCGACACCAGAACAGGCGAGGTGATCGGCGCGCTGCGCATACGCGTGGTCAGCGCGATCTCCCCAAGCCCGACTGGCATGCTCAAGCCTGCGCGCCGTTCCAGCGGGGCTTGCGGCGGCAGGTCGGACAAGACCAGCGCGTCGTCGCCCAGCACCAGCCGCGCTTCATAGGGCATGGCATAGCCGCTCGGCGCGGCGGTGGCGGCCAGAACGTCGACCGGAAAAAAGGCGGCGGCGCGCGTTCGCCCGGAGGCGCTGGTAGTAGCGAGGGTCAGCCCGCGCCCTGGATAGACCCGGGCCACAACCGTCTTGTCGGGACGGGTTGGCGCAGACCAAGGCACCACCGGCAGTTGCTCGCCGCAAATAACATGACCGCGCGCATCCATGATCATGAAACGCGTGCCAGCGGCGATTTGCGGCGCGAACACGCCCTGCGCGCGGGCGCAACTCGGCGCATCGCCGGGGTCTGCCTCAAGCGCGTTCAGCGACACGCGCAGCGCCGTCATGTCGCCGACCAGCTCGATCGCGAGCTTGCGGGCGCTTTCGGTGGTGGTGACGCGGAGTTGGGCCTGTGTCGCTTCGTCGGCCAGTTCGGCGGTGCGCAACGTCGCAAAGAAGGCGATGATCGCGAGCGGCAGTAGCGCGGCACTGAGAATCAGGAAAATTTTCGCACCCGTCGGGATGCGATCGACCAGACCGCCTCCCGGACGCGCAGGGGCGGTATCCCCGGCGATATCCGTCATCTGTAAATCAGTCCAATTTTCCGAGAAGGTCCAACATCTCCGGCGGAATCGCTTCCTCCACCGTGCGTTGATATACGGTGCGCAAAGCCGCGCCCATGTCGCGGTCCTTGCTTTGAACCTTCGCGCCAGAATCGGCCGCGCGTGCCGCACCCGGCTTTTTTGAAGATTCGTCGCCCGAACGCAATGCCGTCCCCCTGAAAACCCGGATGTGCCGGATAGAGTTAAAATGCTGCCGTAACAATCCGGCATGAACCATATGATACGCTAAACCCGGAAAAACAGATTGCATCGGTCCGAGTTCCAGCATGAAACCAAATTGCGCGTCGATGGTTCCATGCCCAATGCGAATTAACTCCGATGCCGTCGGAGCAACAAAACGCGTTGCATATGCGGGGGGCCGCTTCCACAAGGCCCTTCGAGATTATCTCAGGGAGACTCCGACAGTCATGTCGCTAGGACAGCAACTTGCCCCCCATCTTCCGTTCCTGCGCCGCTATGCGCGCGCCCTGACGGGCAGCCAATCGCATGGCGATCGTTATGTGCGCGCCACGCTGGAAGCGATCGTCGCCGCACCCGAGGAATTCCCGCGCGAGGTCGATCCACGCCTGGGCCTCTATCGGATGTTCCACGCCATCTGGAACTCGACCAATTACGATGAGAGCCCGGAAAATATGAGCGCGGGTGACGGTGACAGCCAGGAAGCGATCGCTCGTGCACGCCTCGCGCGGATGACGCCGTTGTCGCGCCAGGCTTTGTTGCTCACCGCGATGGAAGGGTTCACCCCCGAAGACGCCGCTTATCTGATCGATGTCGACACCAGCGAAGTTGAGGCACTGGTCGCCGAAGCGCTGAGCGAAATCGAAAAGCAGACGCGTGCTCGCGTGCTGATCATTGAGGACGAGCCGATCATCGCGATGGATATCGAGACGATCGTTCGTGACCTTGGCCATGAAGTGACTGGTGTTGCCGTCACGCGCGACGAAGCGGTCGCGCTGGCGATGGAGGATCGCCCCGGCCTGGTGCTCGCCGATATTCAATTGGCTGACGACAGCTCGGGAATCGACGCGGTCAAGGATATCCTTGCCGAGTTTGAAGTGCCGGTTATTTTCATCACTGCTTTTCCCGAGCGGTTGTTGACGGGCGAACGCCCTGAGCCGACCTTCTTGATTACCAAGCCGTTCCAGCGCTCGACCGTGAAAGCGGCGATCGCGCAGGCTTTGTTCTTCGACCAGGCGACGGTTCCCGCCGCTTAAGGGAACCGATTCGTGCCCCCGTGGGTTGGGTTCCATACGATACGGAGCCACAACGACACGGGGGCGCGCATGGCCGACGACGAAAAGATAGAAGTAAGTGCGCAAGACGCCCGCGCTGGCGCGACTCCGCATGTTACACGCTACGTCCTCGCCATCTCGCTGACGCTCACTGTGGTCGCGCTTGCCGCGCTGCTGATTTTTTACCGCTGAATTTTTCGATGCCGCTGGCGTGATGGACTTCGCTGTCTGTCGGGCCCATCTGTGTTCCGCTACGCGAGACTATATTTCATGACCGACGCGATCGACCAGGACGAAGACGAAACCGTGCCCGAGGTCGTCGAGCACGTTTCGCTTTCCGACGCCGAGTTCAAGACGCAATTGGCCCAGGTCATTCCGCATTTGCGCGCCTTTGGGCGCTCGCTTTCGGGAAATCGCGACCTTGCCGACGATCTCGTGCAGGAAACGCTAATGAAGGCGTGGGCGGCGCGGTTGCGCTTCCAGGCCGGGACCAACATGCGGGCATGGACCTTCATCATCCTGCGCAACCTCTATCTCAGCCAGATGCGTCGCGCGCGTTTCAAAGGCGAGTGGGACGATCTGGTGGCGGATCGTATCCTTGCCGCGCCAGCCAGCCAGGATAAGCACGTCGAACTGGGCGATATGCAGCGTGCCTTGCTGCATTTGCCGCAGCCACAGCGCGAAGCGCTGATCTTGGTGGGTGCCGGCGGCTTTGCTTATGAGGAGGCCGCAGAGATTTGCGGTGTTGCCGTCGGTACGATCAAGAGCCGTGTCGCACGCGGGCGCGTCGCATTGGAGGCGGTGATGAGCGACAATACGCTGGCGTCGCGTCGCACGCATACCAACGAGCCGGGCATGACCGCGCTGGATACCATCATGGGGGAAGTGGACGAACTCAGCCGCGATCGCGGCTGAGAACCACTATTTCACGATTTTCGGTGCGATCGAAACGCGGTCGAGCGCCTGCAGCAGGTCCGAGAAGCCCGCATCTGCGTCCGGCGTGGCGTAGGCAGCATGAAGCGTGACCCTCAACACGTCTGAGCGTGACGGAGCAGCGACCACATAGAGCCGATCACTCTGCTGCTGCTGCTGATAAGGGCTATCGAACATTGACATAAGTCAATAACGGATGATGCCCCCTTTTGTTGCTTGTCTATTGTGCCATATCGGCCTGAAATCATGGCGATACAGGAAAGATATGGTTTTCGACTCGCCTATCATCGATGCCGTGACGCGTGCGCGCCGATGGTCGCCGTTCCTGAGTGTCGTGTTGCAGCGCGAGCCCGAGATGGCTGCGATCTTGGAAAAGGGAGCGCTCCCGGCGCTTGAGACGCTGGCGCGCGATCTGACGGATATGGCGATGCCGCGACGCCTCAGGCTCGAGCGGCGGCGGCTGGCGCTTCGGGTTGCGATTGGCGATCTGGCCGGACTGGACGATCTAACGGCAGTGACGCATGCCCTGTCCGATTTCGCCGATCGCGCGCTCGATGCCGCAATTGTCACCGCCATCGCGGAACGGACCCCCGATGCCGCCCCGCAAGGTTTTGTGGCGATCGCGCTGGGCAAGCAGGGCAGCCGCGAGCTCAACTATTCGTCGGACATCGACCCGATCTTCCTGTTCGACCCCGTTACCCTCCCGTGCCGCCCGCGCGAAGCACCGGAAGAAGCGGCCGTTCGCATCGGCAAGCGCGTGGTGGAAATCCTGCAGGCGCGCGATGGCGATGGCTACGTCCTGCGCGTCGATTTGCGCTTGCGCCCGTCGCCCGAGGTGACGCCGATCGCCTTGTCGGTCGATGCGGCGCTGTCATATTATGAATCTCTCGCGCTGCCGTGGGAACGCGCGGCGTTCATCCGCGCCCGTGCTGCGGCTGGCGATATCGCACTCGGCACGCGCTTTCTCGAAGCGGTGAAGCCGTTCGTGTGGCGGCGCGCGCTCGATTTTGGGGCGATCGGCGAAATTCGCGGCATCTCGCGCCGAATCCGCGATCATCACGCGCGGGGGCAAGCGTTCGGCCCGGGATTTGACCTGAAACGCGGCCGTGGCGGTATTCGCGAGGTCGAATTTTTCGCGCAAATTCACCAGTTGATCCATGGCGGGCGCGACCCCGCGCTGCGCGTACCGGCCACGCGGGATGCGTTGGAGGCGCTGGCGACGGCAGGCTGGGTTGATGCGGAAGAAGCAGCGGCGCTGGTGCGCGCCTACACACTGTTCCGGACGATCGAGCACCGCGTGCAAATGGTCGATGATCGGCAGACGCACCATCTGCCGACGGGCGACGCGCTCGACGGTGTTGCGAAGCTGCACGGATTGGAAAATGCCGACGCGGTGCTGGAGCTGTTGCGGCCACATGTCCGGGCGACGGCGGCAAGCTATGATGCGCTGGACCCGGAAGACAGCGATTCGCTGTCTTTCGACCGCGACCATCTTGCGTCCCAGCTAAGCCTGGCCGGTTTTGGCGATGCGGACGTGGCAACGCAACGCATCGAGCAGTGGCGGAGCGGCACCTATCCGGCTTTGCGCAGCCCGGCGGCGCGGTCGGCGCTCGAGGCGGTTTTGCCCGGCCTGGTTGCCGCGCTGGGCAAGGCACCCGACCCGCAAGGCGCGATCGTTCGGCTGGACAGGATGCTGGCGCGGCTGTCGAGCGCGGTCAATTTCTTCCGCCTGCTGGAGGCGCGGCCTGCACTGGCGCGGTTGCTGGGGTTGATTCTCAGCCATGCCGAGACGCTGGCCGAAGAATTGGCACGGCGGCCGGAACTGTTCGACGGACTGATCGACGCAACCGCACTCGATCCGGTGGCCGATACGGCGACGCTCGCTCGCGAAATGGCGGCGGGGGCGGATTATCAGGCACGGCTCGATCATGTGCGACGCGTCGTCGGCGAGAAGCGCTTCGCCCTGGGCACGCAAATCGTGTCGGGTGCGTCGGATCCACTCGTGGTTTCGGCGGGCTATGCGCGTGTGGCGGAGGCGGCGATCGAGGTGCTGGCCGAGGCGACGATCACCGAGTTTTCGGGCAGCCATGGTACCGTGCCCGGCAGCGAGCTGATCATTCTGGCGCTTGGGCGGATGGGCGGGGGCGCACTGACCCATGCCTCTGACCTTGACCTCATCTATCTCTTCACCGGCGATCATCTGGCCGAATCCGACGGACCCAAGCCGCTCGGGGCGGTGCTCTATTACAACCGGCTGGCGCAGCGTATCAGCGCCGCGCTCTCGGTGCCGACTGCTTCGGGACCACTGTATGAGATCGACACCCGCTTGCGGCCATCGGGCACGCAGGGTCCGCTCAGCGTCTCGTTGGAAGGTTTTGCACGCTATCAGCGCGAAAGCGCGTGGACGTGGGAGCATATGGCGCTGGCCCGGGCACGGCCGGTGTTCGGATCGCCCGCTGCGCGCGCCGCCGTCGACACGGTGATCGGCGACGTGCTGCGCGGCGATCGTCCGGTGCGCAACGTCGTGGCCGATGCGATCGCGATGCGCGCCGAAATGGCGGCGCATAAGCCGCCGCTCGGGCCGCTTGATGCAAAGCTGCTGCCGGGCGGTTTGGTCGACCTCGAATTCGCCGTCCATATGGTGCAACTTGAGAGCGGCCTTGGCCTCGATCCCAATTTGCGCAGCGCGATCGCGGCGTTGGTCGCTGCAGGACGGGCCCCGCCTGAAATGCTCGCCGCGCAGGATTTCCTGACGCGGCTGCTGGTCACGTTGCGGCTGGTTGCGCCCGATGCCCAGCCGCCGCGGCCAGCGACACAGACTCTGGTCGCGCGGGCGCTGGGGCTGGCGGACTGGGCCGACGTTCTTGCATCGCTCGATCGGACTCGGCAGGAGGTTGCAACCTGGCTGGCGGATGTGGAGGGTGCGCGACCGTGACGATCATCGAAGAAGGCGGGGCGCTTCCCGCAATTGACCTTGCCACCCCGACCGGAGATCGCCTCAACCTGCGCGACTATGTCGGAAAGATTTTCGTCCTGTATTTTTACCCCAAGGACGACACCTCGGGCTGCACGCGCGAAGCGCAGGATTTCAGCAGCCATTATGCGGAGTTCCAGGCGCTGGGAGCCGCCGTTCTCGGCGTTTCGCGCGACACGCCGGCCAAGCACCAGAAGTTCATCGACAAATATGATCTGACGGTGCCGCTTGCCACCGACGATACCGATGCGGCGATGCAGGCGTTCGGCGTGTGGGTCGAAAAGAAGCTGTACGGCAAGACCTATATGGGCATCGATCGCTCGACCTTCCTGTTCGATGCGGCGGGCATTCTGGTGCGCGATTGGCGCAAGGTGAAGGTGCCCGGGCATGTCGTAGACGTGCTCGAGGCGGTTCGCGCGCTCGGGTGACCGATTCGATTCGCGGGCTTTACGGATAGCCTTAACGATTTGCCCAACGACTCGGCGCAACGATCAGCCGCTTCAACGTGACCTGTCGCGGAAGGCCTTGCCCGAGTGTCACAAACTCCGTCACACACTGGCCGTCCGGATGCAGGGGGGCTGTATGCGGGCGATAGAGGGGCGGGCGCTGGCGTTTTCCGGCATTCGCATAAAAATAGGTCGCCGGGGTCACATGAACTCAATTTCGATTGCGTCTGGCGTGCGGCTGGTGTCGCGCCTCAAGGCCTATTTCAAGACCCGCGACTTTATCTTTCATGATGGGCGCGACCTGAAGCGCTTCAGCCTCGGCGCGCGTGCGCAGGCCACGATGGCGGGCGTTGCCGGCGTTACGCTGTGCTTCTCCGCCTATGGCGTGGCGCAGGCCGCCGTTGGCGCGGTCGCGATGACGGGCATCGTCGGTGCACCGCTGTCGCCCGAAGCCAAGGTCGCCCAGATGCAGGTCCGCGTTCGCAAGATGCAGGCCGATGTTGCCTCGATCAAAGCCGCCGCGCAGGCACACGCCAAGCGCGTCGAACAGCGCCAGGCGCTGCTGGTTGCGGTCGTTTCCGGCAAGGGGGACGTCGCCGCGCTGTCGCAGCCGACGCCGACGATCGATCCCAAGGCCGACGCTTTGGCCGCTGATGTGGTCGCACCGCTCAAGAAGGTCGAGCAGCAGCAAGTTGCGGTCGCCGCGCGCGCGCAGCGTGTTGCCGAGCAGCGTTTTGTCCGCGCCGTCGCGCATGTCCGCAGCCTTGGTCTGGCACCGGAACGCCTGATGCCGCGCCAGCCCGCCATGGGCGGCCCGTTCGAAGCGGCCGATAGCGCAGCGGCAGAGGCCGATTTGCGCGCCGACACCCAGTTCCGCTCGCTGTTCATGACCTGGAAGAAGCTGGATACGCTGGAGCATGGCGTCATCGCGATCCCGTCGGCGCAGCCGGTCGAGCATCTGGCGTTCACCAGCAATTACGGCATCCGGTCCGATCCGTTCCGCGGGACCGCCGCAATGCATGCCGGTGTCGATATCCCAGGTCCGGTCGGCACGCCGGTCTACGCGACTGCCGATGGTATGGTCGATCGCGCCGAGCGTTCGGGCGGCTATGGCAATCTCGTCGAACTCGACCATGGCAAGGGGATCCAGACCCGCTACGGCCATCTGTCCAAGATCCTGGTCGAGGCAGGCACGCGCGTGCATCGTGGGCAGTTGATCGCGTTGATGGGCTCGACCGGGCGTTCGACCGGGCCGCATCTGCATTATGAAGTGCGGATCGATGGCCATGCGGTGAACCCGGTGCCGTTCCTGCAAACCGCCGATTATCTGCTCGCGGCGCAGGATCGCTCGATCCACACGATCCCGGTGGCGGTGGGCGGCCCGGCTGCGGCGGACTGATCGCGCAAAACGTTGGGCGGCGCGCGGTTGCCGATCCCGGCACGAGCGCCTATCTCTTGCGCATGGATGCTATCCTCGCCCCCGACATCATCTTGACCCCGTCCGCCGCCGCACGCGTTGCGACGATTGCGGCGAAACAGGGCAAGCCCGCCATTTTGCGCCTGTCGGTTGATGGCGGCGGATGCTCGGGCTTCCAGTATAAATTCGGTTTTGCCGAATCGGTCGACGCCGATGATGCGATTGCCGAGCAGGACGGCGTCCGGCTGGTGGTCGATTCGATCAGCCTTGATCTCGTGCGCGGATCGGCGGTGGACTATGTCGAGGAACTCGGCGGTGCTGCTTTCAAGGTGACCAACCCCAATGCCGCGTCGGGTTGCGGTTGCGGTTCCAGCTTCTCGGTGTAACGTCCGCCCCGGACAAAGGGGCGCTGCTGCGTGAAGATCGTTACCTACAATATCAATGGCATCAAGGCGCGCCTGCCGCGCCTGCTGGAGTATCTTGCCGAACAGCAGCCCGATGTGGTGTGCCTGCAGGAGCTCAAGACCAGCGACGAGACCTTTCCCGAGGCCGATATCCGCGCCGCCGGATATGGCGCGGTGTGGCATGGGCAGAAGAGCTGGAACGGCGTGGCGGTGCTCGCCAAGGGGCAGGACCCGATCGAGCGGCAGCGCGGCCTGGCGGGCGAGACCGAGGACGATCACAGCCGCTATCTCGAAACCGAGGTGAATGGCGTGACGATTGCGTCGCTCTATCTGCCCAATGGCAATCCCCAGCCAGGGCCCAAATTCGACTATAAACTGCGCTGGATCGATCGGCTGGCGGCGCGCGCGCGCGACTTGCTGGCGGAGGAAACGCCGGTCGTGCTGGCGGGCGACTACAACGTTATTCCCAATGATGACGACACCTATTCGGTGCGGGCAATGCAGGACGATGCGTTGATGCAGCCCGAAAGCCGGGCGGGCTTCCGGGCATTGCTCGCGCAGGGCTGGACCGATGCATTGCGCACGCGGCATCCCGGTGGGGGCGTGTGGACCTTCTGGGACTATCAGGCGGGCGCGTGGCAGCGCGACGCGGGTTTCCGAATCGATCACCTGCTGCTGAGCCCGGTTGCGGCCGACCGTCTGATCGATGCCAGCGTCGACAAGGCCTATCGCGGGCGTGAAAAAGCAAGCGACCATGCACCCACTTGGGTAGAACTGCGTTAGACCCGCAACGGCCCGCACGGAGGTCGTGCGGAGGATGCTGCATGACGCTACGCTACGGGGGATTGGCGGCCATCGCGATGCTGGTGCCGGGCGTGGCACATGCCGAGGACCGAAGCTATTGCCCGACCCGGCCAAGCCTGGGCACGACCGCATGCACGATCGCGCCGAAGCACGTCTCGGTCGAAACCGCGATCACCGACTGGACGCTGGACAATCAGCCCGATCGGCGCACCGATACGGTGCTGCTGGGGGACACGTTCGTGCGCGTCGGCGTCACCGATACGATCGAGGCGCAATTCGGCTGGACGCCCTATGGCCATGTCCGCACCCGCGACAAGGCGACGCAGGCTGTCGAAAACGCCGGGCGGGTTGGCGATGCGACGCTGGGTTTCAAGGCGAACCTGCTGCATCCCGACGGCAATGGGGCCTCGATTGCGGTGCAGCCCTTCTTCAGCATGCCGGTTGGCCGCGCGCCGGTGGGGGCGGGTGATTGGGGCGCGGGCGTCATCGTCCCCGCAACCTTAGATCTCAGCAAAACCGTCAATCTGGTCACCACCAGCGAGCTGGATGCCGCCGTCAATCTCAGCGGCCATGGTCGCCATATCGCGTATTCGGAGGTCTTCGGTGTCGGCGTGAAGTTGGCGCATCACCTGACCGTCACGCTGGATAGTCAGGTGCTACGCGACGAGGATCCCGAGGAAAAGACCACACAAGTGCTCGGATCCGCTTCACTCGCGTGGAAGGCGAGGAAGGATCTGCAATTCGACGTGGGCGCGGTCGCCGGGCTCAATCGCGCGGCACCGGACATGGAACTTTATGTCGGGATTTCGCGGCGCTTCTGACCCAGGCCCATCCCATCAAATCGGACGAGTTGCCGAAAGTTGGCGGGCATTGCTATTCATTTCCGGTTCAAGAATATCGATAAGTCTCTGAAAATAGGCCCTTTCAGTGTTTGGCATGAGTAATGCACTAACACGGTTGCGGGCCGACCACCGGAACCCGCCGATCTAGCGGAGGACCGACCATGACCAACCTTTTCCTGATTGCCTCGAGCGCCTTGCTGAGCGTCACCGCATCGCCCGTCGTGGCACGCGATGCCAAGCCCGTTGCTGCCGAAAGCCAGCCAGTGGGATCGACCCAGCGTGCACCGAGCGAAAAGACCGCGCAGAAATACTGCGTGGTCGATACCGTGACCGGATCGCACCTGTCGCATAAAATTTGCAAGACGCGGCAGGACTGGATCAGCCAAGACGGTTTCGACCCGCTTGCCAAGCAGTGAGCACATCGGGAGGGCGGTGCCGCGACCCTGCGCGGCACCGCAACCCGGCGGCAGGTACGGGCGCTACAGCGTCTTGCCGTAGATCCAGTAACGCTTGTTGATGGTGCATTCGATCGCTTCGGCGATCGAGCGCATGCCTTGATTGTCTTCCAGGATCCAGCCGATCTCGCCGCGCGTGGCACCATAATTGGCGACCGACGCCTGCTTGATATATTCGATCATCATGAAGGCGAGCTGACTTGCCAGGCGCGAGGATTGCAGTTCTTTCAGCACCCCCATCAGCGGCACGCGCATCGTTTTTACGCGCGGCCGACGCAGCCACAGCAGCAGCTTTGCCCAGCCGAAGGGCAGCAAATTGCCGCGCAAGGGCATGATCGCCTCGTTGAGATCGGGCAGTGTGATCATGAAGGCGACCGGCTTGCCGTCGACTTCCGCGATGCGGATCAAGTCGTTGAATACGATCGGCTTCAGCTTGACGCCAACGTCCTTGATCTCGGGCGGCGTTAACGGCACGAAACCCCAATTGTCCGACCAGGCATCGTTCAGGATCGTCAGGATGATGGCGGCTTCTTCGTCGAACTTGGTCTTGTCGACGTTGCGGATACGGATGCGCGGGTTTTTCTCACCCGAGGCGATGATTCGCTGCAGCAGCGGCGAAAACGGCTTGGTGATATCAAGCTCATAGGTCAGCAATTCCTTGGCCTGGGTATAGCCTGCCGCCTCGATCCAGCCGCGATATTCGGGCTTGGCATGGCCCATCATGATCGTCGGCGGGTGATCGAACCCCTCGACCAGCAGACCGGGCTCTTCCCAGATCGACATGCTGATCGGGCCCAGCACGCGCGTCATCCCCTGGTCGCGCAGCCATTCCTCAGCAGTGGCGATCAGCGCTTTTGCGATATCGCCATCCTCGGCATCGAGCAGGCCGAACTGGCCGCAGCCGGGGCCGAAGCCCTTGGCCGGGTCCATCTCCAGCGCCAGCGTGTCGATATGCGCGGAAATGCGGCCGACAACCTTGCCGTCGCGCTCGGCCAGGAACAGTTGCGCCTTGGCATGGCTGAACCAGCCATTCTTGGCGGGGGTGATCAGCCCGAGCGCTTCGCCCTTCAGGGGCGGCACCCAATTGGGATCGTTGGCGTATAAGCGGAAGGGCAGGTCGACGAAGCGCTTACGATCGGCTTTGCTGTCGATCGGGCGAATGGAAAGCGGAGCGTTGGCCACGGGCAGGTCACCTCAAGGAAAGCGAGCGAGCAGTCTCGCGTGCAGCGGCTGGTGTCAAGCGTGCCACTGCCCCCCTGTTGCTGCCACCATCTAGCCACTATCTTCCTGCAATGGCGCACTCCATGAACACTTCGCTTTCCCTGCAGCGCGACGCTGCGGTGCCCGCTGACATCGCACCGCGCGTGCGATTGTCGACGATTGCCGATGACAAGGCGATGCTGCGTACTGCGGCGGAACTGACTCGCGATTTGAACGCGCCCAACCCGGCGATCTATTGGACCGACCTGCTGGTCTCGTCCGCGATCGGCTATGGCGCGCTTGCGGTCGCGCTGAGCGTCGAATCGATCGGATGGGCGATCGTGGCGGGTGTGGTTGCGGTGCTGGCGCTGTATCGCGCGGGCAGCTTCATTCACGAAGTGACGCACATCCGGCATACCGCGCTGCCGGGCTTCCGCTTGGGCTGGAACCTCATTGCGGGCGTTCCGTTGCTGGTGCCCTCGTTCATGTATGAAGGCGTCCACAATCTGCATCACGCGCGCACGCGCTACGGCACGATCGACGACCCGGAATATCTGCCGCTCGCCTCGATGAAGCCGTGGACGCTGCCCGTGTTCATCCTGACCTCGATGCTGGCACCGGTTGCGTTGCTGGTGCGCTATGCGGTGCTGACGCCGCTGTCGCTGGTGATACCTGGCATGCGCCGCGTGCTGATCGAGCGCTACTCGTCCTTGTCGATCAATCCTGCCTTCCGGCGCCGCATGCCCGAGGGCGCGGCGGCCGTGCAGTGGCGGTGGCTGGAGGCTGGATGCAGCGTCTGGGCGATCACGCTGGTCGCGCTGGTCGCTACTGGGGTGTTTCCGCTCGGCAAATTCGCGATCCTGCTGGCGATCACTTCGGGCGTCTATGTCCTCAACCAGATCCGCACGCTGGTCGCGCATCTGTGGGACAATGACGGGGAAGTGATGACCGTCACTGCGCAATATCTCGATTCGGTCAACGTGCCGCCGCCGGCCACGCTGCCGCTCTTGTGGGCACCGGTCGGCTTGCGCTTCCACGCGCTGCATCATTTGCTGCCGGGCGTGCCGTATCATCACCTGTTGGAGGCGCATCGTCGGCTGGTCGTCGCGCTGGGTGCTGATTCGCCGTATCATAAGGCGAATTATGCGGGGCTGCCCGGTCTGGTTGCGCGACTGGTGCGCAGCACGATGGGGCGGCGCGCTTAACCCGCCCCGGACATTCACGGCGCGCACCCTGCGCCGGACAACAAAACGGCTGCGGCGAGGGTCTCCTCGCCGCAGCCGTTTTTCGTTTTCCCATTGATTAGGCGAGCGTGCGCACCTTGGGTTCGCGGTCCCAATAGCGGCGCTTGGCCGCCTCGACGAAGCCGTCGAGATCGGTCACGCCTTCATCCGCTTCGACGCCGGCCTTGTCGAGCAACGGTTGCGCCGCGGCACTTGCGCCAATCGCCTTGAGGTGCCCGAACGCGTCCATCACCCATTGCACCGCCGCCGCTTCCTTCAGCAGCATCGCGCAGCCCTCCTTGGACAGCACCACCGCGCAGGCATCGACCGTCACGGATGGCTGTCCGGCCAATTGCGCATCAGCCTTCACCGTGCTGCCGTCCGACAGTTTTACCGCGCCGACCTTGGGCGCGATGGTCAGCGGGTGCCCACCTGCGGCCTTCACCGCCTTGGTCACCGTGTCGAGTTCGCCCGCATCGCTGCCATCGGCGAACAAAATGCCGACCGTCCGCCCTTCGAGCGTCGCCTTCTCCAGCGGCCCGCGAATGATGCGGAGCGCAGGCGAGGGATCCATGTCGAGCACCGGTGCCGCTGTGGCGGACGCCTTGGGCAGTTTCATGCCTAGGCCGTCGGCGACGCGCTGCGCGAGATCCTCATCAACGTTGCGCAGATTCGCCATCATCGCGATGCGGATATGCTCGATCGATACCTTTGAAAGTTCGAACACGAAGGCCGAGGCGATATGGGCTTGCTCGGCCGGGTCCATCGAGCGGAAGAACAGCCGCGCCTGGCTGTAATGGTCGGCAAAGCTTTCCGGCCGGATCCGCAGCTTCTGCCCGTCTTCGTCCGCGGGGAAGGTCTTATACCCGTTTTCCGGGTCCTCGCGCGCGCCACCCGGCTCGCCCGCTTTGGCAAGGCTGTTCGGCTCATAATTCGCCCGGCCCTTGGGCACTTGCATTTGCATGTGTCCATCGCGCTGCTGGTTCAGGAACGGGCAGCCTTCGCGCCCCTTGGCCGCGTTGATCGGCAATTGGTGGAAGTTGACCGAACCGAGGCGCGACAATTGCGTGTCGGTGTAGCTGAACAGGCGCCCCTGCAGCAGCGGATCGTTGGAGAAGCCGATGCCCGGGACGACATGGCTCGGCACGAAGGCGACTTGCTCGGTTTCGGCGAAGAAATTGTCGGGATAGCGGTCTAGCACCATCTTGCCGACGATGCGCACCGGCAGCACTTCCTCGGGGATGATCTTGGTCGCGTCGAGCACGTCGTACGGCTGGCTGCTGGCGAAATCCTCGTCGAACAATTGCAAGCCCAATTCCCATTCGGGATAATCGCCGCGGCCGATCCGCTCGAACAGGTCGCGACGGTGGAAATCGGGGTCGGCACCGGCGATCTTCACAGTCTCGTCCCAGATCGTCGAGGCAAGCCCGGCTTTGGGCTTCCAGTGGAATTTGACGAAAGTGCTCTTCCCCTCGGCCGAGATGAAGCGGAAGGTGTGGATGCCGAACCCCTCCATATTGGCAAGGGTGCGCGGCAGCGTGCGGTCCGACATCGCCCACAGCGCCATATGCGTCGCCTCGGGCATCAGCGAGATGAAATCCCAGAAGGTGTCATGCGCGGACGCCGCCTGCGGGAAACCACGATCGGCCTCCATCTTCACGGAATGGATCAGGTCGGGGAATTTGATCGCGTCCTGGATGAAGAACACGGGGATGTTGTTGCCGACCAGATCCCAATTGCCCTCGCGGGTATAGAATTTGACCGCGAAGCCGCGCACGTCGCGCGGCGTGTCGACCGATCCCGCGCCCCCGGCGACCGTGGAAAAGCGCGCGAACACTTCGGTGCGCTGGCCCTTTTTCTGGAACAGGTCGGCGCAGGTGATGTCGGCCAGGCTGTCGGTGCATTCGAAATAGCCATGCGCTGCGCTGCCGCGGGCGTGGACGATGCGTTCGGGAATGCGCTCATGGTCGAAATGGTTGATTTTCTCGCGGAAAATCTCGTCTTCCAAAAGCACCGGGCCGCTTGCACCCGCCTTCAACTGATTCTGATTGTCGCTGATCGGGATGCCGTGGTTGGTGGTGAGTACCGGATGTTCGTCATCCGTCACCTGATGGGTTTCGCCGCCAGTGCCGGCGTTCAGGGCAGTGTCCTTGGTCATGATCATCCTCGCCTTGTGCGGGGATCTAACGGCCTGAAAGCGCAACGGGTTTCGGTGAGCGAGAATTAAATACGACGATCGCTCGTTTTATCGAGGCTATTCCTCGGTGCGGATCAACACCGCTTCGCCGATCATGAAGAACAGCAGGAAAGGGGCCCAGGCCGCGAGAAACGGGGGGTAGGCCCCAAGATTGCCCATCGCCAATGCAAAATTGTCGGCGACGAAATAGAGGAAGCCGAGCATCATCCCGATCACCGCGCGGACGAACAGCTTGCCCGATCGCGCCAGACCGAACGCTGCAACGGCACCCAGCAGCGGCATCAGCACCGAGGACAACGGCCCCGCCAGCTTATGCCACATCGCGCCCTCCAGCGCCTTGGTCGGGCGACCACCGGCCTTCAGATCAGCGATGGTATCGCGCAGCGCGCCGAACGACAGCCCATTGGCATCGATGTTCGACAGCGCAAATTGATCGGGCCGCACATCGCGGCCAATCACCACGGTTCCGACCTTCGCCAACTTTCCGCTCGCAACGTCAAAATGTGTTGCCGGGCTGACTTTCCAGCCGCCCGCGACCCGCACGCCGGTCTTGGCGGTAATGATGCCGACCAGATTGCCGCCGGTGCGATCAAACAGCGTAATGCCCGACAGGCGTGTCGCATCGCCGCGTCCCCGCACTTGATCGACTTGCAGCAGATCGTCGCCGTCGCGCACCCACACGTTGGTGCGGTCGCCCCGGTCTACCGGCACCGGGCCATATTCGACCTTCTGCCATTGATCGAGCGTGGCGGTCGCGCGGCTGACGATACGGTCGTTGAAGGTGAAGGAAATGAAGGCGACGCCCAGGCTGGCGATCAACAGCGGGGCGAGCACTTGATGTGCCGACATGCCCGATGCCTTCAGCGCGATCACTTCGCTATTCTGGTTGAGCGTGGACAGCGTGATGATCGTGCCCAGCAACACCGAGAAGGGCAGGAATTGCGCAATGATTTCGGGGATGCGCAGCGACAGATAGCGCAGGATCTCGGGCTGGCCATTGCCCGCATGCGCCAGAATGTGGCCCGATTCGGTCAGCAGGTCGAGCGCCTGCAACACCAGCACCAGCATCATCAGCACAGCGAAGGTGCGCGTGAGGAACATCTTGCCCATGTAGAGCGCGACGGTGCGCGAGGGGAAAAGGTCGAGTGCGGTCATGCCGCCGCTTCCTTGGATCGGTTGGCGTCGCGCCGTCCGGGCATCAATTTGCCAATCGCCTTGCCGAGCTTGGAGAAGACCCGCTCCAGCGCGCCGATCGGTTGCCCGCCGGGGACGAAGGCAATGGTGTAGAACATCCAGAGCGTCAGCCCGGTAAAGACAGTGAACGGAATCCAGATCGCCAGCACCGGATCGATCTTGCCGAGGCCGCCCACCGCCTGCGCATATTCGTTCACCTTGTGATAGGCGACGATCATGATGATCGCGAGGAACACGCCGAGCGCCGATGTCGAGCGTTTGGGGGGGATGCCGAGTGCGAGCGCAAGCAGCGGCAGCACCAGGATCGAGAGCACCTCGGCGGTGCGGAAGTTGAAGGCGGCGCGGCTGGTGTCGCGTTCCTCCTTGGTCGCCCCGTGATCGGTGCCGACGCGAACCAGTTCGGGTAAGGTCCGCTCCAGATTTTGGCCCCCGCGGATGCGGAAGTTCTCGGTCTTGGGCAGGGAGATTGGCAAGCTGAACGCGGTGAAGCGCAGCACACGCGGCGACGCAACGCCCGCTTCGGTGCGGATCAGCGTACCATCGTTCAGGCGGAAAATGATTTCGTCGGGATTGTCGATCGCGAAGAATTGTCCGCTGGCGGCAGTCACGGCAATCGAGCCACCCTTGCCGTCGTCGCGCCGCAGGAAGATGCCCGAGAGCTTGCGGCCATTGTCATGGCTCTGCTCGATCCGGAGCGTCATGTTGTTGCCGAAATGGGTGAATTCCCCGACTTTGATCGACGCACCCAGCGCGCCGGTGCGCAATTCGAAGCGCAACTTTTCGTAATTGTAGCGCGCATCGGGCTGCACAAAGCCGACGATCGCAAAGTTGAGCAGGCCGAGCGTGATCGCATACATATACGGCACGCGCAGCATCCGCGGATAGCTCATGCCGACGGCGCGCATCACGTCGAGCTCGGAGGACGTCGCCAGCTTGCGGAAGGCGAGCAGCGTGCCGAGCAGCAGCCCGACTGGAATGCCGAGCCCGACATATTCGGGCAGCAGATTGGCGAGCATCCGCCATACCACGCTGACCGGGCCGCCCTCGGTCGCCACGAAGTCGAACAGGCGCAACATGCGGTCGAGCACCAGCAACATCGCGAAGATGACCAGTGTCGAGAACAGCGGCACCGCGATCAGTCGGGCCATGTAGCGGTCGATGGACTTCATGATGGGAGGAAGCTGGCCTCTGGCCGGAGGGGAGGGGGAACCCGCATGATGCGGCTATATCGGTGTGTGTGCCGTCCGTCAGCTACGAAATCATTCGGCGGCGACTGCGGTGGGCGCGGCGCGTGCCGATCGCGCGTCCAGCGCTGCGGCAATCGCCCGTTCGAGCCCGGCCAGGGTAAAGGGTTTGCGCAGGACGTGATGGCCGCCAAATTCGACCTCACCACCGGCTTCGCCAGCATAACCGGTGACGAACAGCACCGCCATATCGGTGTGGCGATGCTGGAGCGCCGCGACCATTTCGGGGCCGGTTTGCCCCGGCATCAGCACGTCGGACATCAGCAGGTCGACATGCGCGAGCTGATCGAGCGCCGCCGGAGCCGCAAGCGGATCGCTGCAGGCAACGGGGCGATGCCCGAGTTCGCGCAGGGCACCGATCGTCGCGGTCAGAACGCGCGGATCATCCTCCACGACAAGGATGTCCAGCGTCGGGGTGTCGGGCAGGTCGATCGCGGCATTTTCGGAATGCGGCTCAGCAACGGTGCCGTCCGCATAGCGCGGAAGATAGATCGTAACCGTGGTGCCCCGCCCGACCTCCGAACGCAGTCCAACCTCGCCCTCGGCCTGGCGGACAAAGGCGAAGACCTGGCTGAGGCCGAGGCCGGTGCCCTTGCCGGCGGGCTTGGTGGTGAAGAAGGGTTCGAATACGCGCTCCAGCAGCTCCGGCGTCATGCCGCAGCCGGTGTCGGTAACACTCAGCGCGACATATTCCCCGGCGCGGCACGTGCCGACCGCACCTTCGGCCAACGTTTCGGCGGCAGCGGTAATGGTCAACTGGCCGCGCCCGTTCATCGCGTCGCGGGCATTGACGGCGAGGTTCAGGACGGCGTTTTCAAGCTGGTGCCGATCCGACCGCACCAGCCATGCTGCGTCATTGGCGGCGTTGACCGTAACCTTGATGCCGTCGCCGAGCGTGCGGTCGAGCAAGTCGGACATGCCCTTGACCAGCGCGACCGGCTCGAGCGGCTCTGACCGCAGCGCTTCTTCGCGCGAGAAGGCGAGCAATTGCCGGGTCAGCGCGGCGGCGCGATTGGCACCGTCGGCAGCATTGTCGATATGGCGGCGCGCGGCGGCGGGATCACCGTCGATCTGCCGCTTGGCGAGTTCGAGACCGCCCAGAACGACCGCCAGCATATTGTTGAAATCGTGCGCGATGCCTCCGGTCAACTGGCCGACCGCCTCCATCTTCTGGACCTGGCGCAACTTGCTTTCCTGCGCCAGCAGCACAGCGGATGCGCGGGCGACCGCCGCTTCCAGCTCGACCGCGCGGTCGCGCTCGGCCTCGGCTTCGGCGCGGGCGGACGCGCGTTGGCCAAGTGCCGTGACCGTCAGCCAGCCAAGCGCAATCGCCCCGAGCACGAGCAAGACGCCGAACACCGACAAGGCGCTGGCAATGGCGCTTGAGCGCGCGACCGAACTCATCGCGTCGCCCGTGCGACTGGCCAGCAGGGTGCGTTCCTGCGTTCCGATCTGGTCGAGCAAGGTGTCGATTTTGGTCAGCGACGGCGATTCGCGGGTCTTGTAGAACAGTGCGAGCGCCTGGGCGTTCTTGCCATAAAGCGTGCTGCGCGCGGTGAGCGACAATTCCTCGCGCCGCGCTTCGAAGGCCTGGCGCAACTGCTTCAGCAGCACCTGCTGTTCGCGATTGTCGTGCGTGATCTGGTCGAGCCGCGCCAATTGCTGCCCGGCCAATTGCCAGTCGGCCGAATAGGCCTGGCCCAGCGTGGTATCGGCGCTGATGACATAGCGGCCCAGCGCCGCCTCGGCATGCGCCATCGTCCCGGCCAGATTGGCCGAGAGGATCATCACCTCGTAACTGTGCGTCTGCAATTTCAGCGCGCGGTCGCGCTGCCGATTCGCTTCTGCAAGCGTCAGGTTGAGCGCAACCAGCACCAGCGCCCCCAGCACCGCCACCACGACCAAGGTGACGGTGCGCCAGGCTGCGCCAGGCGCATCCGCTTCGGTTGCCTCGGCCACTGTCCCGCTCATGTCAGCTATTTAGCCCAAGGGAACATTATTGAACAGGCGGTGGAGGCAGGTCAGCCGATCGCACCGGTGGCACGGCCTGCAGCGGCGAACATCGTCAGCACCGTGGCGATCTGCGCGGGCGTATGTTCGGCGCAGAGCGAGCAGCGCAGCAGATAGGTGCCAGCAGGCGTCGCCGGTGGGCGCGCCATGTTGACGTACAGCCCGCCGTCGAGCAGCGCCTGCCACATCGCCACGGCCTGTTCCTGGTCGTTGAGGATGATCGCGATGATCGCGCTGTCGGGGTTTTCGGTGCCGAGCTTGAAGCCCAATGCCTTCAGCCCACCATGCAGCGATCGCGCATTCTCCCACAATTGCTGGCGCTTCTTGTGGGCGTGCTTGAGCTTGCGGATCGAGGCGGCGGCGGTGGCGACGACCGACGGCGGCAGCGAGGCGGTGAAGATATAGGGACGGCAAGCGAGGCGGATCGCCTCGAACTTCGGATGGTTGGAAATGCAGAAGCCGCCAACCGTGCCGACCGATTTGGAGAAGGTGCCGACCACGAAATCGACATCGGCTTCGCAGCCCTGTTCCTCATACACGCCGCGGCCATTAGGGCCGTAAAAGCCCATCGAATGCGCTTCGTCGCTCAGCACCATCGCACCATGCTTCTTGGCGACGGCGACCATTTCCTTCAGCGGCGCAATGTCGCCGAGCATCGAATAGACGCCCTCCAGCACGACCAACTTGCCCGGCTCCTTGGGCAGGCGACCGAGCCGCTTGTCGAGATCCTCCACGCTGTTGTGGCGAAAGCGGACGATCTCGGCATTGCCCTGCTGGCAGCCATCATAGATCGAGGCATGGCTGTCGGCGTCGAGGATGACATATTCGCCCTTGCCGGCGAGCGTCGAGATCATGCCGAGATTGGCCATGTATCCGGTCGAAAACACGATCGCGCCCGATACGCCGTAAAAGTCGCGCAGCGCATCCTCGACCTCGATATGGTCGCGGAAGGTGCCGTTGAGCATGCGGCTGCCATTGGTGCCGGAGCCAAACTGGTCGAGCGCTGCGTGGCCGGCGGCGATCACGTCGGGGTCGAAGGTCATCCCCATATAATTGTAAGTGCCGAGCAGGATGGTGTCGCGCCCAGCGATGACGGCCTCGGTCGGGGATTTCACCTGCTGCATCACGATCGCGAAGGGATCGGTCACGCCGGTGTCGATCAGCGCCTGGCGTTCGGCGATCAGCGCGTCGAACTTCGACATCAGGTCGCGCTCGGGCGCGATCGTAGCGGGATCGGCGGGGAGGCTTTCGGTCACAAGGCCGGCATCGGTCATCGGATCAGCCCTTCAGCTTCGCGACGGCATCGACCAATTGGCCGACGGTTTCGATTTCCGCCTGCATGTTCATCGTGATGATGATGTCGAACTCATCCTCGATCGCCGCGACGAAATCCATCACGGTCAGGCTGTCCCATTCGAGATCGCCCTGAAAGGTCGTCGCATCGCTCAGCGTGACGCCCTTTTTGTTGAAAGGTGCGATCTGTGCGGTGACGGTATCGTAAATGGCCTGGCGGTCGCTCATGGTCAGTCCTTGAAGTGTTGTAGCGCTGTGCCGCCAAAATGCGGCGGCTTTATAGCACGCCTATAACAAGCCGTTCGCGCGATACCATGCCGCCGTTTCCGCAAGCCCTTGGGGTGTCGGCACCTGCGGCACCCACATCGCCGGATCTGGGCGCTTGGTGGGGGAGGCGGTCCAGTCCGGATGGCAGAGATAGCCGACGCGATCGGCGGTCAGCTTTGCGCCCTTCCCGCGGAACATCTGGTCGATATGGGCGGCAAGCGACAGGATCGCCTTGGGCAGCGCCACCGGCAGCACCTTGTGGCCGACCGCGACACCAACCGCGCGGGCCAATTCGGCGTAACTCCAGCCGTCCGGTTGGCCATCGTCCGGTTCGTAGATTTCGTGGGACGGGCCTGCCTCGGCAAGCGCGAGCAACAGCGCCGCGACATCGCCGACCTCGATCAGCGATACGCGGCCCGCCGGAGGAAGCAGCGCGATCCCCATCCTGGCCATGCGGAACAGGTCGCGCATTTCCATGTCGCCGGGGCCATAGATGGCGGGTGGCCGCACCATCGCCCAATTGAGGCTCGACTTGGTGACGACTTGCTCGGCTTCATCTTTGGACCAGCCATACAGGGACAGGTCCGGTTCGCGCGCCGCCAGCGACGAAACATGGATGAAGCGGCGGGCACTCGCGCGCTCGGCGGCGTCGACGACCGCTTGCGTACCCGTGATATTCCCCGCCACAAATCCGGCGCGATCGGGCGCGCTGACGACACCGGCGACGTGGATCACCGCGTCCGCGCCGGTCATCAGCCGACCGAGCGCTTCGGGCGTGTCGAGTGCGCCCTCGATCCACACGACGCCAGCCCGCGCGGGTTGCGGACGACGGGTAAGCGCGCGCACCTCATGCCCGGCCGCGAGCGCGAGATCGATCAGCCGCGATCCGACGAAGCCGGTGCCGCCGGTGATGGCGAGTACGCTCATCGTTGTGCTTCCTTCGCGCGGATCACACCAGCGCCATATGGTTGCGGTGGATCAGCGCGGCGCGCGGCGCATAGCCCAGGATCGCGGCATGTTCGTCGCTGCGCTTGCCGGTGATTGCGGCGGCGTCGGCGGCATCATATTCGCTGAGGCCCCGCGCCAGCGTGCGCCCGTCCGGCCCGATCACCGCCAGCAGATCGCCCCGCGCGAAGCTGCCCGAAACGCGGGTCGCCCCGGCGGCGAGCAAGCTCTTGCCGTCGGCCAGCGCGCGCGCGGCACCTGCGTCGATCACGATCTCGCCTTTGGCGGTGAGCCCGCCCGCGAGCCATGCTTTGCGCGCAGGCGCGGTGCGTTCGGCAGCGAACACCGTGCCCCGCGCGGTTGTATCGAAGGTGGCGAGCGGATGCTCGGCATGGCCCGACACGATCGCGAGCTGCGCCCCGGCGGCGGTGGCGATGCGCGCGGCGGCGATCTTCGACACCATCCCGCCCGATCCCATGCCCGATCCCGATCCGCCATCGGCCATCGACTCGATCCGTGCATCGATTCGCTCGACGCGCGCGATCAGTGTGGCTCCGGGGTTTGTATTGGGGTTGGCGTCGTACAGTCCGGCCACGTCCGAGAGCAGGATCACGCCTTGCGCGCCCGCCGCCTGCGCGACCCGTGCGGCGAGCCGGTCATTGTCGCCGAAGCGGATTTCTTCGGTCGCAACGCTGTCATTCTCGTTGATCACCGGCACCACACCCAGCGACAGCAGCCGCCCAAGCGTCGCCGCGGCGTTGAGATAGCGGCGGCGATCTTCGAGATCGTCGAGCGTGACCAGCATTTGCGCCGCAGTCAGCCCCTCGGCGGCGAGCAGTTCGGCCCAGACGCCCGACAGGGCGATCTGCCCGGTGGCGGCGGCGGCCTGTGCGTCTTCAAGGCTCGCGCGGCCGCCCTTGGGCAGCTTCAACCGCCGCGCGCCGAGCGCGATCGCGCCCGAGGACACCACCGCAATTTCCTGCCCCAACCGCGCACGCGCCGCGATATCGGCCACGAGGCTCGCCAGCCATGCCCGCCGCACCGTGCCATCGGGCGCGACGAGCAGCGAGGACCCGACCTTGACGATCAGCCGTGGCGTGGAGGCGGGGGAGAAGGCGGACATTGTGACCGCGTTAGCGCGCGTAACCGCCCACGCCAACCGTCGCGTGGCTTCAGTCGCGCGCGAAAATCTCGGCGTGAGGGATGGTGAGGTCGAGCGACGGCACCGGAATGCCCCGCTCGCCTGAAAACGTCTGATCGAACCAGCCTTTGTCGGTGCGCTCGATCGTGCGGCACATTTCGTTCGACGTATCGACGAACGCGATCGTCCGAACGCTCGGTAACGCCTGATATTCTTCGAGCTTCGTGCCTTGGTCAAACATCGCGGTGGTCGGCGAGAGGATTTCGATCACGACGGTCGGGTTATCGAGCAACTTTGCTTGCGTCAGGGCATCGCGTGGTGGCTGGTCGCAATAGATGCTGATATCGGGATAGCGGATGTCGATATCGCTGATCCGCATCGCCATGTCCGGGCCATAGGGTCGGCATCCTGTGCCGCGCAATCGAGCGCGAAGCCAGGAGAAGATGTTGCCTTGCACCCAGGCGTGCGGTTCGCTGCCGCCCGCCATCATATAGATTACGCCGCGATGCAGTTCGAACCGCTTGTCGGTGCCGAAATCCATTTCGAGGAATTCGTCAGCCGTGATCGGACGATAAACGGGATCGTGTCGCATCGCCCGATAATATCACCTCAGCGGCAACCCACCAAGGACGATCCTCAAACAGGCGACCATTCGCCCGGCGGCGTATCGTCGTCGCGCGCGGGGGCACCTTCAGCCGGGCCGATCACTTCGATCAGCCGGTCGACCACCGCGTCGATCCCCGCGCCGCCCGCGCCCGACATTGGCAGGACGTCCGCCTTGCTCGCGCGCTTGAGCTTGGTGACGAGCTTCTTCACGTCGGCGGGATCGAGCGCGTCGATCTTGTTGAGCCCGATCACCTGCGGTTTATCCACAAGCCCCGCGCCATAAGCATCGAGTTCTGCACGGACGATCCGGTAGTTTTCCACAGGGTTATCCTCGGTCGCATCGACCAGGTGGAGCAACACCTTGCAGCGTTCGATATGGCCGAGGAAACGGTCGCCGATCCCGGCACCGTCCGCCGCGCCCTCGATCAGGCCGGGGATATCGGCGACGACGAATTCGCGATTGTGGCGGCTGACCACGCCCAATTGCGGACGCACCGTGGTGAAGGGATAGGCACCGACCTTGGCCTGGGCATTGGTCACCGCGTTGATGAAGGTCGATTTGCCGGCATTGGGGAGGCCCACCAGGCCCGCATCGGCGAGCAGCTTCAGCCGCAGCCACACCCACATTTCCTGATAGGGCCAGCCCGTGCCGTGCTGGCGCGGGGCGCGGTTTGTCGAGGTCTTGTAGGTGGCGTTGCCGCGACCGCCATCGCCGCCGCGCAGGAACACGATGCGCTCGCCGGGAACGGTAAAATCCGCCAGCACTTCTTCCTTGTCCTCGCTCAGCACCTGGGTGCCGACGGGGACGCGGATGATGAGGTCGTCGCCACCGGCACCGGTGCGGTTCGAGCCCGACCCGCCATGCCCGCGCGGGGCACGGAAATGCTGGGTGTAGCGGAAGTCGATCAGCGTGTTGAGACCGGCAACGGCCTCGAACACGATGTCGCCACCCTTGCCGCCATTGCCGCCGTCAGGGCCGCCATATTCGATGAACTTCTCACGCCGGAAACTGACGGCACCGGGGCCGCCCGCGCCCGATCGGACGAAGATCTTTGCTTGGTCAAGAAAATGCATGACCGCTCTTTAGCGGAAATTGCGATTTTAGCCAGTCAGGCTGGCAGCACGCTGCGCGAGGCGATCAAAGCGCGCGTCGCGATGGTCCGCGCGGCCTCCGGCGGCAAGCCCAAAGCGCTCGCCATCGCCTTGCCGAGCAACGCATCGCCCATCGCCATCAGCACGAGTTGGAGCGTGTCCTCATAGATCAGCTTTCCCGAATCCGCGTCCTCGGCGAGTTCGTCGACCAGGCGGTGGATCGCGTTGAGCACGGGATCGAGCGCATCGTGATTGCCCGACAGGATCATCCAGGTGGCCATCGCGCCTGCGCCGTGAGCGAAGGCGTCGAAGGTAAGGTCAACCACTTCGCGTGGATCAGCATCGCCGACGCGCGCGCGCTTGGCCGCAGCGCCAATCTGCGCGGTGATCGAATCCGCGAGATGCGTGATCAGCGCCTTTTGCAAATCCGCCGCCGAGCCGAAATGATGCAGCAAATTGGCATGCGTTCGCCCGATCCGCGCCGCCACTGCTTTGAGCGTAACCGCTTGCGGACCTTGTTCGACCAGCAGCGCACGGGCAGCGTCGATCGCGGCGTCCCGTGATTCTTCCGGGGTAAGCCGTTTGCGCACTATTGACACGAGTGTAAGTAGCTCATAGTTTCAGACCTGTTCTTCCACGCTGTACGGAGTTTTTTGTGGCGAAAGCAACAAGTCCTGCAGATCTGTCGATTACGCCGCGTGATTTGCGCTTCGGGCGCGGCATGGCGATGCGGCGGTGGTGGCTCAACAACGATCCGTTCGCGACCGCCTTTTACAATGCGCTGTCGGTAACCTTTCCCAAGGGGGAGGGGTTTTTCATCGAAAGCGTGCGCGCTTTTCGCGAAGGTACGCCGCCGCGCCTGCACGCCGAAATTCAGGCTTTCATCAAGCAGGAAGTGATCCACACGCGCGAACATGTCGCCTTCAACCGCCATGTCACCGATCAGGGGTATGACGTGACATTGCTTGAGCGGCATATCGACGAGGCCCTGGCGCTGACCAAGGGGCATCCGCCGATCGCCAGCTTGGCCGCGACGATGGCTTTGGAGCATTTCACCGCGATGCTCGCGCATCAATTGATCGCCGATCCGCGTCATCTGGCAGGCGGGGATGAACAGGCGGCGGCATTGTGGCGCTGGCACGCCGCCGAGGAGATTGAGCATAAGGGCGTCGCCTATGACACTTGGCTCCACGCGACGCGCGACTGGTCGCGGTGGCAGCGCTGGAAGATCAAGGCGCTGGTCATGATCGGCACGACGCAGAAGTTTTTCGCCGGGCGGTATAAGGGTATGCTAGACCTGCTGCGGCAGGACGGGATTACCGGTGCCCGGGCGCATTTCGGGATCCTGTGGTATGCGCTCGGGCAGCCGGGCATGGCGCGGAAAATCCTTGGGGCGTGGCTCGCTTTCTTCCTGCCCGGTTTTCATCCATGGAAGCATGATGACCGCGCGCTGATCGCTCTGGCGGAGAGCGACTATGCCGCGGCGGTCTTGCCGCGGGCGGTGGTTGCGGCCTGAGCGGCCGACGATACCTTGGTTTGCCCTGAACTTTTCAACGGGCAGACCTCCAGCCTTCAGCCGTCATTCCCGCGCAGGCGGGAATGACGATCATGGGGTAAGACGACGTCGTCCTGTTTAAAACACCGGCTCCTCGCCCGGCTTTTCGGGCACGTGGATGCCGCATTCCACCTTTTGCCAGCCGCGCCAACGCCCGGCGCGCGGATCTTCGCCGGGAAGCACCTTGCTCGTGCACGGCGCGCAGCCGATCGAGGGATAGCCCTCGGCCTCGAGCGGGTGGCGCGGCAATTGGTGTTCGGCGAAATAGGCGTCGAGCCGCGCTTTGTCCCAATTCGCCAGCGGGTTGAGCTTCAGGCGACCTTCGTCTTCCTCGAAGCGTGGCATCGCCTTGCGCGTGCCCGCCTGGAAGCCCTTGCGTCCGGAAATCCACGCATCGAACGGGCTGAGCGCGCGGCGGAGCGGCTCGACCTTGCGCAGGTCGCAGCAGCCATCGGGATCATAATTCCAGCGCAAACCCGTGCCGTCCTTGGCCGCGAGCAAGCGAGGATCGGGCCGGAACACGCGCAGGTCGGTGAAGCCAAGCTGCTCGGACAGTTGGTCGCGATAGGCGAGCGTCTCACCGAAAATCTTCTGCGTGTTGAGGAATATCACCGGAATATCGCGGTCGATCTGCGCGATTAGGTGGAGCAGCACCGCGCTTTCCGCGCCAAATGACGAAACCGCCGCGACGCGCCCTTTGAGCTCACCGGTCAACAGTTCGCCCAGCATCTCGCTGGTGCCCACCCCGGCGAAACGCGCCTCCATTGCTGCTGCATCAGCGGCGGAAAAGGGCGTGACGTCGATCAGGTCGAGCGTGCGGGCACTACTAGCCATGCCGCAGCGCCCAGACCGGCACGCGCCCGTCAGCGGCCTTTTGATAGACATTCTCGTAGCGCGTGAGCGCGGCCTCGAGCGTGGCGGGATCGATCTCGGCTTGGGGCGCGAAGCTGTCAAAGCCGCAGCGCTTCATCAACGGCATCTGGTCAACCAGCACATCGCCCTGTGCGCGCAATTCGCCGGTATAGCCCGCCTCGCGCAACACGCGCGCGGCGGAATAGCCACGGCCATCGCGGAAAGTTGGAAAGCTCACTTCGACCAGCGCGATCCGGTCGAGATAGGGCAGCAGCGCGCGCGCATCGTCGCCCGCTTCGAGGCGAACGGCGGTGGCGTTGGTCTGCGAGTCCAAGAATGCGTCGAGCGTGACGGCGGGCTCGTCTCCTTCGGTCCTGTCCCCCTCCCGCTTGCGGGAGGGGTTAGGGGAGGGGCTATCGGCTGGATTTGCAGGAGCGTCCGCGACCGGCCCTCCCCCAGCCCCTCCCGCAAGCGGGAGGGGAGTATTGCACTTATCCATAAAGCGCCTCCTTAAAGGGTTCCATGCCGACGCGGCGATAGGTGTCGAGGAAGCGCTCGCCCTCCGCGCGTTTGGCGAGATAGACGTTGGTCACGGTTTCGACTGCATCGACGATACCGTCCTCGTCAAAGCCGGGGCCGGTGATCTTGGCGAGGCTGGTATCCTCCGCGCCCGATCCGCCGAGCAGCAATTGGTAATTTTCGGTGCCCTTCTTGTCGACGCCGAGGATGCCGATGTGCCCGGCATGGTGATGCCCGCAGGCATTGATGCAGCCGCTGATCTTGAGCTTCAACTCGCCCAGATCGCGCTGGCGATTCTGATCGGCGAAGCGCGTCGCGATCTTCTGTGCGACCGGAATAGAGCGCGCATTGGCAAGGCTGCAATAATCGAGACCGGGGCAGGCGATGATATCGCTGATCAGGTCGAGATTGGCAGGTGCCAGACCCGCCGCGTCGAGCGCTTGCCACACCGCGTACAGGTCCGCCTTGCGCACGTGCGGCAGCACGATGTTCTGCGCGTGCGTCACGCGCAGTTCGTCAAAGCTGTAGCGTTCGGCGAGATCGGCCATCAGGTCGATCTGCTCGGCAGTGGCGTCGCCCGGGATGCCACCGGTCGGCTTCAGGCTGATCGTTACGATCGCATAGCCGGGTTGCTTGTGCGCGGCGGTGTTTTGCGCGCGCCATGCTTGGAAATCCCCGTTCGCTTCGAGCGCAGTCGAGACGCCGGTCGCGGAGGCAGGTGTCTCGACTTCGCTCGACACGAACGGGGTGGCCGGGGTGTCGGCGGCGACGAAGGACGGCGGTGCAAACATCGCGGTGATGCGTTCGAACTCCGCCTTGGGCGGATCGAGCCCGAGCGATTTGACGTGCGCGAACTCTTCCTCGACCTGGCGGCGATAGTCGTCGGCACCGATTTCATGGATCAGGATCTTGATCCGCGCCTTGTAGATATTGTCGCGGCGGCCATAGCGATTGTACACGCGCAGGCACGCCTCGACATAGCTCAGCAAATCGTCGGCGGTGACGAAGTCCTTGATCTCAGGCGCGATCATCGGCGTGCGGCCCATGCCGCCGCCGACATAGATCCGCCCGCCGAGCACGCCGTCACGTTTCACCAATTGAATGCCGATATCGTGCAGCCGCATCGCCGCACGGTCTTCCTCGGCGCCGATCACCGCGATCTTGAACTTGCGCGGCAGGTAGCTGAATTCGGGGTGGAAGGTGCTCCACTGCCGCAGCAATTCCGCCCAGATGCGCGGATCGGCGACTTCGTCGGCGGCAGCCCCGGCATATTGGTCGGACGAGATATTGCGGATGCAATTGCCGCTGGTCTGGATCGCGTGCATCTCGACCGTCGCCAGATCGGCAAGGATGTCGGGCGCGTCGGACAGCTTGATCCAATTATACTGGATGTTCTGGCGCGTAGTGAAATGGCCGTAGCCGCGATCGTATTTGCGCGCGATCGTCGCCAGCATCCGCATCTGGCGGCTGTCGAGCGTGCCGTAGGGAATGGCGACGCGCAGCATATAGGCGTGGAGCTGCAGATACAGGCCGTTCATCAGCCGCAGCGGCTTGAACTGGTCCTCGGTGATCTGCCCCGCGAGGCGACGCTTCACCTGATCGCGAAACTCCTCGACGCGCGCGTCGACGATCTGCTGGTCGTATTGGTCGTATTTATACATTGTGATTCTCGCGGAGACGCGGGGAGAAGGACGGATTCACGCGAAGACGCGAAGGCGCGAAGAAAGAAGACGTTTGCTTCGCGCGGAGGCGCGGAGACGCGGAGAGAGGCCGCGTGCCGCGCAGCGGCTCTATAAATTGCGCGCGGCAGACGCGACGTTGCCCGCTGACGCGGGAGTGTGCAGCGACCGTTGCCCCTCCGCGTCTCCGCGCCTCCGCGCGAACCAAACCATCTTCGCGCCTTCGCGCCTTCGCGTGCCAAAAGATCATATGACCCAGCTTCCCGCAGCGGGGTCGGCAGGCTTCAAGGTCAGATCAGGGCGCACGGTTGGCCCCAAAGCACGGACGCGGTCCTTGATATGGGCAGGGCGGGGGCCTTCGGGCGTGGCGGTGGCGTCGATCACATAGGCACCGTTGACACGGCGCGCGCCTTCCTCAACGCGGGCGATGCTTTCGCCCCGGTCGCCGACATCGCCTGCGTCCTCAACATGGCGCGACCAGGTCGAGCCCGTCCACCACAGCACATCCCCCGTGGGCAAATCGTTTCCGGTCAGCAGTTTCAAGCAACAGACTCCGCAATGCGGGCCCAGCGGCCCAATTTGTCCTCAGCATCGGACAGATCGACGACTTCGCCCACGACGATAATCGCCGGGGACGCGACGTTCTCGCGCTCGACCATCGAACCCAGATCGGCGAGCAGCGTGCGGATCGCGCGGTGGCCGGCGAGCGTGCCGCGTTCGAGCACCGCGACCGGCATTTCCGGCGCGACGCCATCGCGCATCAATTTGTCCGCGATGTCGGCGGCGGTGGCCACGCCCATATAGATGACGAGCGTACGGCCCTTGCCCGCCAGCCCCGACCAATCCTGATCGGCCAGCCCCTTGCACTGCCCGGCGACGAAGCTGACCGCGCTCGAATGGTCGCGGTGCGTCAGCGGCAGCATCGCCTCGGCCGCGCAGCCAAGCGCTGCCGACACGCCGGGGATAACCTCGACAGGAAGGCCAGCAGCCCGCACCGCCTCGACCTCTTCGCCGCCACGCCCAAAAATGAACGGGTCGCCGCCTTTCAACCGCACCACGATCGCACCCGTCTTCACATGCGCGACGATAAGGGCATTGATCGCGTCCTGCGGCAAAGTGTGCCGCGCCCGCCGCTTCGCCACGGAGATGCGCTGCGCAGTCGCTGGGGCAAGGTCGAGCACGCGGGGGTCGATCAACCCGTCATGCACGACGACATCCGCGCTTTCGAGCGCCGCGACCGCGCGGACCGTCAGCAATCCCGGGTCGCCCGGGCCCGCACCGACGAGAATGACGCGCCCGCGCGCAGTGGGATCGAGAAGCGTTGCCATCGTTGTCAGATGGGCTGCACCGAACGCTTGGGCAATTCAAGGTTGCTTGGGGGCGGGGTAGGAGAGCTTTTCCCTACTATCGCGCTAGGCGATCATCCCTTTGTCGCCAGTTCCTTCGATCGACGCGCCAATTTGGCGGCTTCGTCGATCAGCAAGGCGGCCACCTCGCTGTCGCGTTCACGGATCGCGATGGCGAGGCAATTGTCCGATTCGGTTTTCAGCTTGCGGGCGCGGGGCGATTTGCAGTCGGCAGAGTCAGCGTTTTTCACGAACAGGCAAAAGCCCAGCCCGCGCGTAAGTTCCTGATTTTGCGATCAACGGTTGGGCTCAACCCGCGATGGCGCGACCGTCGGCCGCGTTATGCGTCGCGCAAGCCGACGCCGATCGATGCGCGCGCCTGATCGGCCTCGCTCGAGACGACGGGATAGGCGCAATAGTCCGCTGCGTAATACGCACTCGGGCGGTGGTTGCCCGACCAACCGATGCCCCCGAACGGCGCGGCGGAGGAAGCCCCGTTGGTCGGCTTGTTCCAATTGACGATCCCAGCCCGGGCATTGGCCCAGAATTGATCGTACAATGCCGGATTCTGGCTGAGCAGCGACGCCGACAAGCCATAGCGCGTATTGTTCGCTTCGGTGATCGCATCCTCGAAGCTCGATTTGCGGATGACTTGCAGGATCGGGCCGAACAACTCGATGTCGGGGCGATCGTTCATCTCGGTCGTGTCGATCAAGGCCGGGCGCAGGAACGGGCGATCCGCGATCGGGCGCTCCAGATGTCGGATCGGGCGACCGCCGCGCATCATCAGCTCGAGAAAACTCTCGCTGAGCAAATCCGCGCTCTCATTGTCGATCACCGGCCCCATGAAGGGGGAGGGGGTGGCGTGGGGCTCGTCGACGATGATGCGGCTGACCAGCTTGGTCACTTCCGCCATCAGCGGTTCGTACAGCTTTTCATCGACGATCAGGCGGCGCGCGGCGGTGCAACGCTGGCCTGCGCTGGTGAAGGCCGACTGGACGATGATGATCGCCGCGGAAGGCAAATCGGGCGAATCCCACACCACGATCGGGTTGTTGCCACCCATTTCGAGCGCGAGGATCTTCTCGGGCCGTGTCGCAAACGCGCGGTTGAGCGCGATCCCGGTATGCGCCGATCCGGTGAACAGCAGACCATCAATGCCATCATGCGCGGCAAGCGCCTTGCCTTCGTTGGTACCCCCGATCAGCAAGCGGATGCACCCCTCGGGCACGCCGCCGGCATGGAAACAGTCGACCAGAAATGCGCCCGAGGCCGGGGTCTTTTCGGACGGCTTGAACACCACCGCATTGCCGGCGAGCAGGGCGGGCACGATGTGGCCGTTGGGCAAATGCGCCGGGAAATTATAGGGCCCGAGCACCGCGAGCACGCCATGTGGCTTGTGCCGCAACGCCATGCGCCCGCCCATTTGCGAATCGAGCCGCCGCTGGGGCGTGCGCTCGGCATAGGCGGTCACGGAAATGTCGACCTTGGCGATCACGGTTTCGACTTCGGTGCGCGCTTCCCACAGCGGTTTGCCGGTTTCGCGTGCGATCAGATCGGCAAAGGCATCGGCGCGCGCGCGCACGACATTGGCGACACGGCGCAACGCCTCGATGCGATAGGCGAGGGGCTGTGCCGCCCAGCTTGCCCAGCTCGCCCGGGCGGTAGCAACCTCGGCATCGACATCGCCAATCGCGCCACGCCACAAAGTGGCACCGGTCGCGGGTTCGAAGGAAAGAAGTTCAGAAGACATTTATCAGCTTCTCTGCCCCAGAATCGTACGCGAATCCACACCGCTTGCGGCGGTTCGCTCACAATGGGTTACGTCAACGCGTCGCCCATCTCGCGGATGCGCGCGATCTTGGCGTGGAAAGGCTGCCAATCGTCCTGCTGATCGATCGCCGCCCAGATCGCCTCGACCTCGTCGATCAGCATCGAACAGGGTTCGCCCTGCCAATAACGATGGTCGCGCGGCTTGCGGGCATCGTACGGCGCAAGCGCAGCGCGCACTTCGGCAAAGGTCTCGCCTTCGGGCGCTATGCCGCCGAATGTTTCGAAGAAGAAGCGGTCGATACCGCGCTCGCTGGTGCGCAGCGCGCGTTCGATCGTCTGCACCAGCGCACGGTCCTGCTGCGGGTCGCGTGGCGTGACGCCCAGCCGCCACAAAATCGCGCGGGATACAGCCAGCTGATAGCGCTCAGGGAAGCTTTCCAGCACAGCGATCAGCGGTTCGGCCGCGCTGATCGTGCGCAGGCTGACCGCGAGCTGCATCACGTCCCAATGGATCGCTTCGGGCTGGCGACCAAAGGCATAAAGCCCGGCATGGTCAAAATAGGCGGCGGTGAAGCTCGGGTCCCAGGTCGGCGCGAATCGCCACGGGCCGTAATCGAAGCTTTCGCCGGTGACATTGATGTTGTCCGAATTGAGCACGCCGTGGACGAACCCTGCCGCCATATAGCTCGCGGCCAAAGTGGCGGCGCGACCCACCACGAGATCGAGCAACCGCTCGGCGGCGTTCTCGCCGGGTGCCTCGTCATAGAGGTTGCGCAGGACATATTCGACCAGCCGCGTCATGTTCTCGGCATCGCGCAGATAGGCGATGCGCTGGAACGTGCCGATGCGGATATGGCCGTGGCTCAGCCGCACCAGCACCGCCGAACGCGTGGGTGAGGGCTCGTCACCGCGTTCCAGCGCCTCGCCGGTTTCGATCAGCGAGAAGCTGCGCGAGGTTTCGACGCCCAATGCCTCCAGCATTTCGGTGGCGAGCACTTCGCGCACGCCGCCTTTGAGCGTCAGCCGCCCGTCGCCGAAGCGGCTCCACGGGGTCGTGCCTGATCCCTTGGTGGCAAGGTCCATCAGCCGCCCGCGCGAGTCGCGCATCTGGGCGAACAGAAAGCCGCGCCCGTCGCCAATCTCGGGATTATACACGCGGAATTGGTGGCCGTGATAGCGCAGGGCCAGCGGCTCGGCGAGGTTGCCCGGCAGGGGTGCGAAACGCCCGAAATGCCGCAGCCATTCGTCGTCCCCCATCGCATCAAGCCCGACCTCCCGCGCCGCGCGATCGTTGCGGAAGCGCAGTCGCGTTTCGGGGAAGTCGGCGGCGGCGACGGGATCGTAAAAGGCATCCCCCAGTTCGAGGATCGCGCTTTGCGGCGCATATGCTTGCGGGGTGATGCTCATGCGTGGATATGGAGGGTGCCGACCGCAGGACGCAACCCCAGGATCTGACCATGTCGCCTTATGAAAATCGATATTGGTGGTCGAATGACGGAGTGCGGCTGCATTATCGCGATTATCCGGGGTCGGCCGATCGCCCGCCGATCCTGTGTTTGCCCGGCCTGACGCGCAATGCGCGCGATTATGACGAGCTCGCGCGGCGGCTGTCGCCGCAGTGGCGGGTGATCGCGGTCGATCTGCGCGGACGCGGCGAGAGCGGCTATGCCAAGGATCCGATGAGCTATGTCCCGCTCACCTATGTGCAGGATATAGAGGGACTGCTCGGCGAACTGGCCGTCCCCCGCTATATCGCGATCGGAACGTCGCTTGGCGGGATCGTGACGATGTTGCTGGCGGGCACGGCGCGCGAGACGCTGGCGGGTGCGGTGTTGAATGATGTCGGCCCGGAAATCAGCGCTGAAGGCCTATCGCGGATTCGCAGCTATGTCGGCAAATCCAACACCTGGCCGACCTGGGTCCACGCTGCGCGCGCGGTTGCCGAGGCCAATGGCGACGTGTTTCCGACCTACCAGTTGGAGGACTGGCTGGCGATGGCCAAGCGGCTGTACCGGCTCAACAGTGCCGGGCGGATCGTGCTCGATTACGACATGAAGATTGCCGAGCCGTTTCGGGTTCCAGGCAATGAAGCAGGCCCCGATATGTGGCGTGCGCTTGATCGCCTCAAGACTGTGCCGACGCTGATCGTGCGCGGTGGCAAGTCGGATATCCTCGCGGCGGCGACGGCGGAGCGGATGAAAGCGGCGCTCGACCAGGCCGAACTGGTGACGCTGCCGGACATCGGCCACGCGCCGACGCTGAATGAGCCTGCCGCTGTGGCCGGGATCGACCGGCTGCTCGCCCGCATCGCAGCGGAACCGGCAGCGACGTGAGGCGTCTGCGTCCTGTGGCGGTCGCATGGCCATGACGCAGCCAAGGCAGGATTTTCGATGACCTTTTCCCATGATGCGCTGATCTTCGCGCCCGCCGATGTCGACCTCGCGCAGTCGCCGCTGGCGGGCAAGGTCGATGCCGAGACTTATGTGCTCGGCGCGTTCAACCCCGGCATGACGCGCCTACCCAATGGCAATCTGTTGCTGATGGTGCGCGTGGCGGAGGCGCTGCGCACGCCGATGGCAGAGCAGCATATCAACGCCTTGCGCTGGTTCGATGGCGGCTATTGTCTCGATGCCTGGCCGCTCGATTTCGTTGATACCTCCGACCCGCGAAAGTTCATGATGCGCGGTGGCGGGTGGAGGGTAATGGCGCTGACCTCGCTATCTTGGTTGCTGCCAGTCGAACTCAATCCCGACGGCACCCGCATCGAGGCCGTGCATTACGACAAGGCGGTCACGCCGCGCGCGTCCTATCAATGCTATGGCGTCGAGGATGCGCGGATCAGCAAGGTTGGTGATCGCTATTTCATGACGACCTGCTCGGTCAGCCCGGAGCGGCATTCGACCACGCTTTACACCTCCGACACTGCGCTCGACTGGACGCTGGAGGGGATCGTGCTCGATCACCAGAATAAGGACATGCTCATCTTCGAGGGGCTGATCGACGGTAAGTATTGGGCGCAGACGCGGCCCTTGGGCGATTTGTATTTCGCCTATCCGCCGGGCAGCGAATGGCGTGCCGGGCCCTCGATCAACCTCGCCAGTTCGCCCGATGCGCTGCATTGGAAGCCGTATGACAAGCCCGGCATCCGCCCGCACGCCGCGACAATGGCGACTGCGCGGATGGGCGGCGGTGCCCCGCCGATCGCGACGCCCGAGGGCTGGCTCACTTTGTGGCACGGGGTCGAGCCGTCGGGCGTGGTCGGGGTCTACCGCACTTATTGGTCGCTGCTGGACCAGGATGACCCAAGCGTCGTGCTGCGCACCAGCCACGATCCGCTGATCGAAGCCAATCCGGCGCTGACCGACCCGATCAAAGAGCTGATGTATATCGACAATGTCGTGTTCACGACGGGTATCGTCGATGCGGGCGACCACTATGTCATCGCCAGCGGCGAGGCCGATCTCGCGTGCCGCATCACGCATATCCCGAAATCGGCCTTCGCCTGAACGCCCCCCTCCCGCAGTAGCGGGAGGGGGTAAGGGTTTATTCCTCGCGCTGGCCCATCAGGCCCAGCAGCAGCTGGAACAGGTTGATGACGTTCAGGTACAGCGACAGCGCTCCCATGATCGCCAGCTTTTCGGCGGCTTGGGTCCCTGCATATGCGAAATATTCGCTCTTCAGGCGCTGCGTGTCCCAGGCGGTGAGCCCGGTGAACACGACGACGCCGGCGACCGACACGACCGTCTGCAACACCGACGAGCCGATGAACAGATTGACCAGGCTCGCGCCGATCACGCCGATCAGGCCGACCATCAGGAAGGTCGACATTTTGGTCAGGTCCCGCCCGGTGGTGTAGCCCCACAGGCTCATGCCGGCGAACAGCGCGGCGGCGGTGAAGAACGCCTGGGCGATGCTGGTGCCGGTAAAGACCAGGAAGATGCTCGCCATCGACACGCCCATTACGGCGGCGAAGGCGAAGAAGGCGGTGCGGGCACCCGAGGTGGTCATCCGGTCGATGCGGAACGAGAAGAACATCACGAAGGCGAGCGGCGCGAACATCGCCACCCATTTGAGCGGCGTACCGAAGATCAGCGCCACCAGCGCGGGCGTCGAGGCCACGCCCATCGCGACCAGCCCGGTCAGCGCCAGGCCGATCCCCATGTTGCGATAAATGCCGAGCATGTAGCGGCGAAGCCCCTCGTCGCGCGCGGCGACGGTATTGGGGATAGTGCGATAGACATTGGGTTGCACGGGTGTGGGTCCTTTATGCGGTAGCGGTCGCGCGCCGGGTGCGCGCGCGGTGAAGGTGGTCCTTGATCGCGAGACGGCGCTTCTTCAGCGCGGCGATGTGCAAGGGATCGGGGGTAAGGCGTGCGCGCTCGCGCGCAACGGCGGCGTCGATCGCGCGGTGGAGGGCGGTCAGGCGGTCGATCATTTTGGTCATGGCAGCAGCCTCTTCGTCGATGGTGAAATCGATCGGGCTGTTTCGGGGCGGGGGACGGTGTCATGGGCCGTCCTGCACCGAGCGAGCTCGATGCGGTCCGACATCACGAGGGCTTATTCAGCCCTCGCCAGAGGGGCCCGGTCCGCACCCCAACAATATGGATCGTCGTGCGGGCTTTCAAGAGGGGGGAGATGACGCGGGCGTCATTTGTCGCTAACGCGCGGCCAAATGGCGCGTCCGGTCAACATTCTGCATCTGCACTCCACCTTTTCGCTGGGCGGGAAGGAGGCGCGCGCAGTGCGCCTGATGAACGCCTTTGGCGACCGTGCGCGGCACACGATCGTGTCGAGCATGGACGGCCAGTATGGCGCGCGCGATGCGATCGCCACGGGCATCGACTATGAGATCGCGCAGAACCCGCCGCCGTTGACGGGTGGTCCCTCGGTCAAGCGTTATGAAGCGATCGCGGCCTATATGCGCCGCTTCGATTTGGTGCTGACCTACAATTGGGGCGCGATCGACGGGGCGATGGCGCGGCGCGTGTCGTCCGTCGGGGTGCCGCCGCTGGTGCATCATGAGGACGGCTTCAACGCCGACGAAGCCGAGGGGTTGAAGCCGACGCGCAACCTCTATCGCCGCTTCGCGCTGACCAAGGCGGCGGCGCTGGTGGTGCCCTCCGAGACGCTGGAAGACATTGCGCTGAAAACGTGGAAACAGCCGCGCGAGCGCGTCCACCGGATCGCCAATGGCATCAACACCGCGCTCTATGCGCAAAAGCCCAAGCCCAACGCGATCCCCGGCTTCAAGCGCAAGCCGGGCGAGATCGTGATCGGCAGCGTCGCTGGGCTGCGCGAGGTCAAGGACTTGCCGATGCTGGTGCGCGCGGTCGGCGGCATGTCGTCGCGCGTGCGGCTGGTGATCGTCGGCGAGGGGCCTGAGCGGCAGGCCATTCTCGACACCGCCGAGCGGATGGGGATGCAGGACCAGTTGGTGCTGCCCGGTTTCCTGCCGCGCCCGCATGAATATATCGGGCATTTCGACATCCTCGCGCTGTCGTCCAAGTCCGAACAATTCCCGATCTGCGTGATCGAGGGGATGGCGGCGGGGCTACCGATTGTCTCCACCCCGGTCGGCGACGTGCTGCGCATGGTCGTGCCCGACAATGCCAGCTTCATCGAGAAGCGCGGGCATGAGGTGTTGATCCGCGATGCGCTGGAAGCCCTCGCTAAATCGGATCCGGAGGGGCGGCGCTGGCTTGGCGAGCTCAACCGACGCAAGGCGGTGGCGGAGTATGACGAGGCCACCATGATCGCTCGGTACGCCGCCTTATATGGCGCGGTGATCGGGCGGCCGGAGGCCTTCGTCTAATTGACGATTTGCCCGTCAGTGCATCCAAAGCGTATATCGAACGTAGTTTAAGTCGGAGGCCGTCACGTTGTTCAAAGGTTTGAAGCCCATCGTCTATGGCGGCCGCGAGGTCTGGCCCCTGGTCGAGGGTGGCAAGGGCGTCGCTGCGACCAACCACGCGAGCGCGGGGGCCTGGGCGGCGGCGGGCGGTATCGGCACGGTTTCGGCCGTCAATGCCGACAGTTATGATCCCGACGGCAAGATCATCCCGCAAGTCTATAAGGCGCTCACCCGCCGCGACCGGCATGAGGAGTTGATCGAATATGCGATCGAGGGGGCGGTGCAGCAAGTGCGCCGCGCGTTCGACATTGCCGGTGGCAAGGGCGCGATCAACATCAATGTGCTGTGGGAAATGGGCGGGGCGCAGCGCATCCTGCACGGCGTGCTGGAACGCACGCGCGGGATGGTTGCCGGGGTCACCTGTGGTGCCGGCATGCCCTATAAATTGAGCGAGATCGCGGCGTCTTACGAAGTCAGTTATCTGCCGATCGTCAGCTCGGGCCGCGCCTTCCGCGCGCTGTGGAAGCGCGCTTATTCCAAGGCGGCGGAATGGCTGTCGGCGGTGGTGTATGAGGATCCGTGGCTGGCGGGCGGCCATAACGGCCTATCCAATGCGGAAGACCCGCTCGTCCCGCAGGACCCGTATCCGCGCGTCAAGGCGCTGCGCGAGACGATGCGTGAGGGTGGCATTGCCGACAGCGTGCCGATCGTGATGGCGGGCGGCGTGTGGTACTTACGCGACTGGTCCGACTGGATCGACAATCCCGAGCTCGGCACGATCGCCTTCCAATTCGGTACGCGGCCGCTGCTGACTCAAGAGAGCCCGATTCCCGATGCGTGGAAGGCGCGGTTGACCCATATCGAGGAAGGCGAAGTGCTGCTGCACCGCTTCTCCCCGACCGGTTTTTATTCGAGTGCGGTGCTCAACCCGTTCCTGCGGCATTTGCAGGCGCGCTCGGAACGGCAGATCGCCTTTTCGACGCAAAGTGCCGGCGACCATGTCTTCCAGCTCGACGTGGGCGTGAAGGGCAAGAACTTCTGGGTGACGCGCAACGACCTGCTGCGCGCGCGCCAGTGGTTCGGCGAGGGCTTTACCGATGCGCTGAAGACGCCTGACAACACGCTGGTCTTCGTCACGCCCGAGGACAAGGGCGTGATCCGCAAGGATCAGGCGGATTGCATGGGCTGCCTCAGCCAGTGCGCGTTCTCGTCCTGGTCGGACACCGAGACCAATTCGACCGGACGCCTGGCCGATCCGCGCAGCTTCTGCATCCAGAAGACGCTGCAGGACATTGCGCATGGCGGCGATGTCGAACAGAATCTGATGTTTGCCGGCCACGGTGCGTATCAGTTCAAGCGCGATCCGTTTTATTCCAACGGGTTTGTGCCGACGGTGAAGCAATTGGTCGATCGGATCCTGACCGGAGACTGATGTCTTAGCGCTGGCGCAATGTTTGTTGGGTTGGTGAAATCTTCATCCCGTCGCTTTACGTGCCGACGGGATGACCTCTCCTGTTTTCCTGACCGTCGACACGGAATTGATGTGGCGCCACCACGCCGACGGGCTGGTCGGGGCCGAGATTTTCGCGCGGTCGCTGGAACCGGCGGGCGTCGGGGTGTCGTATCAACTGGACGTACTCGCACGGCATGGGTTGAAGGCGTGCTTCTTCGTCGATCCAATGCCGGCATTGACCTTTGGCCTCGCGCCCGTCCGGGCGATCGTGGAAACGATCCTCGCGGCCGGGCAGGAGGTGCAACTGCATCTGCATCCGAATTGGACCGCTGCGGTGGCGGGCGACAAGGGCGCGCGGGCGGCGCGATTCGAGCTGGTCGAATATAGTCTTGCCGAACAACGCGACTTGATTCGCGGCGCAACCGAGTTGCTCGTCGCGACCGGCGCGCCGCACCCGATCGCGTTTCGCGGCGGATCGTATAGCGCCAATGCCGATACGCTGACCGCGCTCGTCGAACTCGGCTTCGTCTATGATTCGAGCCACAATGGCAGCGAACACCCCTGGCCGAGCGCGATCGACCTGCCGAGCGCGCAAATCGCGCCGCTCGCGCATCGCGGGATGATCGAGGTGCCGGTGACGCTGATCGAGGAGAAAGCGGGAGCCTTCCGCAATTTCCAGATCTGCGCGCTGTCGGCAGGCGAAATGCGCGCCGCGCTCGACCATGCGCGCGATCAGCGCCATGCGGCGGTGACGATCGTCAGCCACGGTTTCGAACTCGCCAACCGCGCGGGCACGCGGCCCAATGCGGTGCATGTCCGCCGCTTCGAGGCGTTGTGCGCGCTGCTTGCCGAACGCGCCACCGAAATGCCGACGGTGCATTTCGCCGACCGTCCGGCGTTGCGGCTCGGGCAATATGACGTTCCGCTTGGCCCCGATCCGCTGCGCACGCGCTGGCGTCAGGCCGAGCAATTATGGTCCAACATGGTCGCGGAACGGGCCGCATGAACAGGGCGGAGCCGCTACCCTTGCGGTTCCAAATCGGCGCGCGGACCTTGGCCGCCGTGGAGCGGCATTTGGTGCGCGTGCCTTTGTCGCTGGGGCAGGTGCTGGACGGGGAAGCGCCCACATTGCCGCCGCTTTCCGCGCGGGCGCATGGCTATCTCGTCACCTCCTTGCCTGCGGTGCAGCTCGAGGCCGTGATGGCTGCGGCACCGGGCATGATCGCGCAGGTGCGGCAACGCTATACGCGGCACTATGCCGATCTCGGCATCGGGTTCGACGCCTATCAGGCCGCGCTGTCGGGCAACACGCGCTCCGGCCTGAAGCGCAAGACGCGGCGGGTGATGGAGGTGTCGGGCGGCCTGCTCGACGTGCGGCGGTTCCGCACGCCCGAGGAGATGCAGCGCTTCCACGACATTGCGCGCGGCATTTCGCGGCGCACGTATCAGGAGCGCTTACTCGGCGGCGGTCTGCCCGACGACACGGCGTTTCTGCACAGCCTGCACGCGCTGGCGGCGGCGGATTCGGTGCGCGCGTGGCTGCTCTCTATCGCCGGGGAGCCGGCCGCCTATCTCTATTGCCCGGTCGCGGGAGGGATCGTGCGCTATGACCATGTCGGACACGATCCTGCGTTCAACGATTTGTCGCCGGGCGCGGTGCTGATGCTGGAGGCGATGCGCGACCTCTATGCCGAGCCGGGCCTCACGCAGTTCGATTTCACCGAGGGCGACGGCCAGCACAAGCGCAGCTTCGCCACGCATGGGGTCGCCTGTCTCGACTTGCTGCTGCTGCGCCCCTCACTCGCCAATCGCGCGACGATGGTGGCGCTCGATGTGTTCGACCGCAGCGCGGCGTGGGGCAAGCGCGCGGTCGCGCGGCTGGGGCTGGAGGCGCTGGCGAAGCGGGTGCGGCGGTAGGGATTGGGTGGCTGAGTGGGCACAGATTCGAGGCGGGCGAGCGCGATCCGGGGCGCGCATGAGCCGACAGGCAACTTCTGTCACGCGGGGGCGAAAGCTGCTATCGATAGTTAACTGAAGCGCTGAAAGGCACTCGCCATGGACGATGCGGAAAAAACAAACGGCCATGTAATTGATCGCGACAAGCTTCACGGTGACTTCCCGACGCAATTTCAGGAGCCCGCTTTCTGGGAGGAACTTGGCCGCACGGTCGCTGCCTTTGGATTCATCGAGGGAGAGTTGGCGAAGGCCATTTACGCGCTCACCGGCGAGAAGGAGTTTGATCCCAAGGGCGATCCGGAAGCCTTTAACGCGTGGATCAAGACACTGGAAAAGGCCCTCACGGACCAGCTAGGCGCTCTCATCATCACCTACGGAAAAGCGCTGACTGAAAATCCCCGAACCAAGGAACATGACTTCAGCAGACTGATCGCCGAGCTCAAGGAGGCCAAAGAGATTAGAAATGCGCTGTGCCACGGTTCGTGGGGCAAACCCGACGATCAGGGGCGCACGGTGCCCAAATTCGTGAGGCGCGACCTTCAGATTTTCGAAACGCCGGTTGATGTCGCCTTCTTCAAACAAACCCGCGCCGCCCTGAGGGAAATCATCTGCGACATTCTCGATAGCGTGACAATGGTTGGCTACAAATTTCCGGGTTCCGACAGCCCCGGCGAGCAGCTCTGGCCCGACCCAGCGACCGTTACGGTCAATTAGCGGCCAAAAACGCGCGTCGATTTTGAGTGGCAGCTAACCACCCAATCTAAGCCCAATCCCCAATCCCCAATCCCCAATCCCCCATCGCCCCACGCCAAGGCTGGCGAAAACCCACGCCCGCGTTACACCGCCGCCATGCATCTCCGCGTCGAAGCCCTGATCCTCGCGATCCGCCATCATGGCGAGCATGGCGCGATCGTGCGGGCGCTGACCGCCGAGCATGGACTGCAGGCGGGCTATGTGCGGGGTGGGCGTTCCAGTCGCATTCGGCCGATCCTGCAACCCGCCAACCGTGTGATCGGCGAATGGCGTGCGCGCACCGATGACCAGCTTGCCAGCCTGAGCGTGGAACTCGTCACCAGCCGCGCGCCGCTTTATGCCGAGCCGCTGCCCGCCGCCGCGCTCGATTGGGTGACGACGCTGACCGCTGCTGCCTTGCCCGAGGCGCAACCCTATCCGCGGCTCTATGCAGCGCTCGACGGGACGATCGCGGCGGTCGAATCCGCGCCCGCCGCGCGCGGCTGGGCGCTGGCGCTGGCGCGCTATGAACTGCTGCTGCTGGCCGAGCTTGGCTATGGGCTGGAGCGGGACACGCTGCCGCGCGCGCTGACCACCGGTGTTGCGCCCGATTGGGACGATATTCTCGCCGCGCTCGCGCTCACCGGCGAGGCGCTGGAGCGGCAAATCCTGGTCGATCGCCGCGCCGCGCCGCTCGATGCGCGGGCGCGGCTGGTCGATCGGTTGAAAAGGGCGGTTGCGTGAGACGCTTCGCCTCGGCATTGCCCTGCGCAACATAATGGAGGTCGCCCCGTGGCATTGATCGCACTTCTCGCCGGAGACGGCATTGGCCCAGAGGTCACGCACGAGGCACGCCGTGTGCTCGAAGCGCTCGACCTTGGCCACACGTTCGAGAGCGCGCCGGTCGGTGGGGCCGCCTATCGCCAGACCAGCCACCCGCTGCCGCCCGAGACGCTCGCGCTGGCCAAGCGCGCCGATGCGATCCTGTTCGGCGCGGTCGGCGATCCCGAAATGGACGGGCTGGAGCGCGCACTTCGTCCCGAACAGGCGATCCTGGGCTTGCGCAAGGCGCTCGGCCTGTTCGCCAATTTGCGCCCGGCCAAGATGTTTCCGGGGCTGGAGGACGCCTCTGCACTCCGCCCGGAAGTAGCGCGTGCGATCGACATGGTGATCGTGCGCGAACTCACCGGCGACGTCTATTTCGGCGATAAGGGCCGCAGCATCACGCATACCGGCCTGCGCGAAGGCCATGACCTGATGCGCTATGACGAGGTCGAGGTCGCCCGCATCGTGCGCGTCGGGTTCGAGATGGCGCAGCGGCGCAAGCGCATCCTGACCTCGGTCGACAAGGCCAATGTGCTGGAAACCTCGCAATTGTGGCGCGAAGTGGTCAACGAGATCGCGCTCGATTACCCCGAGGTGAAGCTGACGCACATGTATGTCGACAATGCCGCGATGCAGCTGGTGCGCAACCCCGGCGCGTTCGACGTGATCGTGACGGGCAATCTGTTCGGCGACATCCTGTCCGACCAGGCGAGCATGTGCGTCGGCTCAATCGGGATGCTCCCCTCGGCCTCGCTCAATGAATGGCAGGGGACGTGCGGGCTGTACGAGCCGATCCACGGCTCGGCACCCGATATCGCCGGGCAAGGCAAGGCCAATCCGTGCGCGGCGATTCTGTCGGCGGCGATGCTGCTGCGGCACTCGCTCGCGGATGAAGCCTCGGCGCAGCGGATCGAGGCGGCGGTGATCGCGGCGATTGCAGGCGGCGCGCGCACGCCGGATCTGGGCGGAACGCATTCGACGGCGGCAATGGGCGACGCGGTGCTGGCTGCTTTGCAATGAGCGAGACACTGGAACTCGCAGTGGTCATCCCGACCTTCAACGAACTGCGCAATGTTCCAGTGTTGATCGCCAAGCTCGATGCGGCGCTGGCCGGTCGACGCTGGGAAGCGATCTTCGTCGATGACGACAGCCCCGACGGCACCGCGCAGGCAGCGCGCGATCTTGCCCTGCGCGATTCGCGGGTGCGCGTGATCCAGCGGATCGGGCGGCGCGGCCTGTCCTCGGCGTGCATTGAGGGGATCTGCGCGACTGCGGCACCGGCGGTCGCGGTGATCGATGGCGATTTACAGCATGACGAGACGCTGCTGCCGCAGATGCTCGATGCCTTGCAGGCGGATGGCGCGCTCGATCTAGTGATCGGGTCGCGCTTCGTCGCGGGCGGGGGCACGGGGGATTGGGATCAGGACCGGGTGGCGAAATCGGCGCTGGCGACGCGGCTGTCCCGTTATGTGTTGAAGGCCGACCTTAGCGACCCGATGAGCGGTTTCTTCATGATCCGCACCGCCGTGGCGCGCGCGCTGGTGCCGGGCCTGTCGGCGATCGGCTTCAAGATCCTGCTCGACATCATGACCGCGAGCCCGCGCCCGCTCACCTTTCTGGAACTGCCTTACACTTTCCGCCTGCGCAGCGAAGGCGAGAGCAAGCTCGACCATGTCGTGGCGATGGAGTTTCTGATCGCTTTGTACGACCGGCTGTTCGGGCGGATCGTGCCGGTGCGGTTCGTGATGTTTTCAGGGATTGGGGCGCTGGGCGCGCTGGTCCACCTGGCGGTGTTGTGGGCGCTGTTCCGCGCGGAGGGGCTCAATTTCCTGGCCGCGACGATCGTCGCCACGGGCGTGGCGATGACGTTCAATTTCTTCCTCAACAACGCGCTGACCTATCGCGAGCGGCGGCTGAAGGGCGCGCGGCAATTGCTCGATGGCTGGGTGTCCTTCTGTCTCGTCTGCGCCGTGGGTGCTGCCGCGAATGTCGGCGTCGCGGCGTTCCTGTTCAGCGTGCAGCATGGGGCGTGGGCGGCCCCGGCGCTGGCGGGAATCGTGGTGGCGGCGGTGTGGAATTACGCGCTGTCGTCGCGCTTCGTGTGGGGGCGGTATTAGAGTCGTTTTCGCCCAACGCGCATCTTCGCTTCAACGCGCACCCAAAGTCCGTTCGGGCTGAGCTTGTCGAAGCCCCCCCAAGCGAGCGGTTCCGGCTGCGGAGGCGGCCCTTCGACAGGCTCAGGGCGAACGGGGTCTAAACCCAGCTCGGAAACCAGGTCCAGAAATGGAAGGCGTTGGGCCCCCATAACGGCATGGCCGATAGCACCGGATAAAAGAGCGCGAACAGTGCGAGGACCAGGAGCAGGAAGCGCGTATCCCAGCGCGTGCCGCGCGCGAAATGATCGAGCGATACCGCCAGCGCGACGCACAGGAAGATGCTTGGTAGATAGTAATAATAGAAAAAGCCAAGCGATTTCGGGATGATCGCCCAGATCACGTAACTGCCGAGCCACAGACCCACCGCCGCCAATAGCGCAGGCGCGCGTGTCCGCCACCAGCCGTACAGGCACCCCGCAACCGCGACCAATCCGCCCCACAGCACCGCCGGATTGCCGACCAGCAACACCCCCCGCTGCGCGCCATCGACGCGTTCGTACAGATACCAGATCGGCCGGACCATCATCGGCCAGGTCCACCAAGCCGATTGATAGGGGTGATGCGGCAGGACTTGCGTTTGCTGGCCATACATCTGCATTTGAAACGGCAGCAGCTTGGCCAGCGTCATCGGCTGCACCGTGTAGAAAAAGGCGGGGGCGAAGGTCGCGAAATAGGCGGCGATGCTGACCGTCCCCAGCACCAGAATCGCCGGGATCGCCGCCATGCCCGGCCAGTGTCGATGGATGCCGCCGATCGGGCGGGCATTGAGCGCGGCATAGATCGATCGCCCCTCACGCCGCGCATCGTTCAGCCGCACCGCGACAAAAGCGATCGCGGCATAAGCGACGAACGGCGCGGCGATCCATTTCGCGGCAACGGCGAGACCCAGCAGGACGCTGCCCAAGACCCAGCGCGACCAGGCCGTCCCGCTCGACTCGGCGCGCATCGCCCACAGCAAGGCGGCGATGCCGAGCACCGTGAACGCGGCCATATAGCCATCGAGCATCGCGATCCGTGCCTGAATGAAAACCGTGCCGTTGAACAATGCGAACAAAGCCCCGAACACCGCCGGGCGCACCCGCCCAAGCATCAGCCACAGAATCGCGAACACGCCGAGCACCGTCGCCGTGCCCGCCAGCGTCGAGAAGAACCGCCACCCCAGACTATTGTCGCCGAGCAACAGGATCCCGCCCGCGATGATCTCCTTGGCGAGCAGGGGGTGTTCGATATTGACCGGCCCGCTCAGCGCGATCAGGTGCCGCGCAGCGGGCACATAATGCACCTCGTCGAACATCAGCTTGGTCGGCATGCTCAGGCGAAAGCAGAACAGCGCTTGCGACAGCATCGCGAGCAGCGCGGCGGCGCGATAGGGATGGGATGGGGCAGGGTTCACGCGCGTCTCTATCCGTCTTCCCTTCGGCGCTTTCAAGGCGCGGCGGATGGTAGCCGCAGCGGCCGCAAACGCATCGCCCATTGACGCGCGCCCCCCGCGCCCGGCAAAGCGTGCGCCATGAAACGTCGTACCGGCCAGGACCAGAGCATCACGCGCCAGTGGCGCCCCGCAACGCAAGCCGTGCGTGGCGGCACCGCGCGCAGCGAATGGGGGGAAACCTCCGAGGCGCTGTTCCTCACCTCGGGCTATGCCTATGATTGCGCGGCCGATGCGGCAGCGCGCTTTGCCGGTGATCAGGTCGGCATGACCTATTCGCGGCTGCAGAACCCGACGGTCGAGATGCTCGAAGCGCGCATCGCCTTGCTCGAAGGGGCCGAAGCGTGCCGCACGATGGCGACGGGCATGGCGGCGATGACGGCGGTGTTGCTGTGCCAGCTCCAGACCGGCGACCATGTCGTGGCCGGGCGTGCCGCGTTCGGATCGTGCCGCTGGCTGGTCGACACCCTGCTGCCCAAATTCGGCATCGAGACGACGGTGGTCGATGCGCGCGACCCGCAGGCGTTTGAGGATGCGGCCAAGGCCAACACCAAGGTGTTCTTCTTCGAAACCCCCGCCAATCCGACGATGGACATTGCCGATCTGAGCGCAATTTGCGGCATCGCCCGCGCGCGCGGCATCACCAGCGTGGTCGACAATGCCTTTGCCACACCCGCGCTGCAGCGGCCGATGGAGTTTGGCGCCGACGTCACCGCGTACAGCGCGACCAAGATGATGGACGGGCAGGGGCGCGTGCTGGCGGGCGCGGTGTGTGGCACCGAGGATTTCATCACCAACACGCTGCTGCCCTTCACGCGCAACACCGGGCCGACGCTCAGTGCGTTCAACGCCTGGGTGGTGTTGAAGGGGCTGGAGACGCTCGACCTGCGCATCCGCCGCCAGTCGGAAAATGCGCTGAAGGTCGGTCGCTTCCTCGAGCCGCGCGTGCCGCGCATCCTGCATCCGGGCCTGCCGAGCCACCCGCAGCACAATCTGGCGATGCGCCAGATGGACGCGTGCGGGCCGATCTTCGCGTTCGAGGTTGAAGGGCGCGCGCAGGCGCATGGCCTGCTCGATGCGCTGCAACTGGTCGATATTTCCAACAATATCGGCGATTCGCGCTCGTTGATGACACACCCGTCCTCCACCACGCATTCGGGTGTGGCCGAAGACAAAAGGCTGGAAATGGGCGTGACCGAGGGACTGCTGCGGCTGAACGTTGGTCTGGAAGACGCTGACGACGTGATCGAGGATCTCGATCGCGCGCTGACGGCGGTCGGCTTATGAGCGGGCGGCGGTCGTGAAGGCGCTGTTCCCGTACGTCGCGGAGACGCGCGGGGTGATCGTGCGCGTTGCGGTCAGCTTCCTGCCCGAACAATCCGAGCCCGAACGTGGCCGGTGGTTCTGGGCCTATCATATCCGGCTGGAAAATGCGGGGCCGCAAGTGGTGCAATTGCTGACGCGGCACTGGGTCATCACCGATGGCCGCGGTGCGCGCCATTCGGTCGAGGGCGAGGGCGTGATCGGCGAACAGCCCTTGCTCGCCCCCGGCGAAAGCTTCGATTACGTTTCGGGCTGCCCGCTCTCGACCTCGACCGGGTCGATGCTGGGGAGCTATCACATGATGGGCGAGGACGGCTCCGGCTTTGACGTGGAAATCCCGCGATTCGCGCTGATCGCGCCAGCGGTGGGGGCATGAAGCGGACGCACCTCCCGCTCAATGGCATGCGTGTGCTCGATGCCGCGGCACGCCATCTGAGCTTTACGCGCGCCGCCGACGAACTGGCGGTGACACCGGCTGCCGTCGGCCAGCAGATCCGCGCGCTGGAGGACACGCTGGGCGTGGTGCTGTTTCGTCGCACGACCAAGGGGCTTGAACTGACCCCCGAGGGCGAGGGCGGGCTGGCCGCGCTGCGCGAGGGCTTCCTGCAGTTTGAGGAAGCCGTGCGCGCGATGCAGGCCGGGCAGACGAGCAAGTCGCTGACCATCGCCGCGCCGCGCGACCTTACCCAGAAATGGCTGATGCCGCGCTTGGCCGACATCGCGCGGACCGACGGCGAAATGCGCTTCGTGCTGATCTCGTCCGACACCTTCGGGACCAGCGGCGCGATCGATTTTACCGAGGCCAATCTCGATTTGGCGATTCGCTGGGGCGATGGCCCGGGCGAGCATGAGGGCGAGCCGATTGCCTCGGCCGGGATGGTCACGGTCGAGCGGCCCGGCGGCGGCGCCGATACGCGGATTTCCTGGCCTGGCTGTGTTGATGACGCGTCGGAGTCGCTGGTCCGCGTGGCCGATGCCGGGCTGGCGCTGGATGCCGCAGCACAGGGACTAGGACGCGCGTCGATCCCCGAACTGCTCGCGGCGACCGATCTGGCGGCCGGGCGCGTGGTCGCGGTGGGCGAGGCGCGGCCGTATCGGCTGGGCTATTGGCTGGTCGCGCCATTGCCGCAGTGGCGGCAGAAAAAGGTCAAGGCGCTGGTCGACGCGCTGACGGCATGAAGCCGATTCCGACACTGGAAACGGCACGGCTGCGTCTGCGGGAGCGGACGCCGGACGATGCCGAGGCGCTGTTTCCGATTTTCGCCGATGCCGCTTTGATGACCTACTGGTCGAGCGGGCCGCATCAGTCGATCGAGGAGACTCGCGCCAAACTCACCAAATCGCCTGACATTCAACGGGTGTTTCGCGGGTGGGCGATCACGCTCTCAGGCGATGACACTGCCATCGGCTTCGTCACGCTGCGCGAGAAGCGGCCCAGCGTCTCCGAGATCGGCTATATGGTCGCGCGCCAGCACTGGGGCAGCGGGATAGCGCGCGAAGCGGTAAGTGCGGTACTCGATCAGGTGTTGCGCGTCGAAGGACAACGTCGCGTCATTGCCGACACCGACCCCGAAAATACCGCCTCGAACGGTCTGCTGAAGGCGCTTGGCTTCACGCTGGAAGGGCGGCTGCGCGAGGAGTGGGAAACGCATCTCGGCGTGCGCGACACCTTTTTGTGGGGCTTGCTCGCCAGCGATTGGACCGCGCGATGACCCCCGCTTTGCCACCCCCCAACCTCAACGACCCCGCCGAGCGCGCCGCTTATCAGAAGGAACTGCGCATGGTCACGCGACCGATCCGTTGGATGGGCGTCGCGCTGGCGATTGCGGGTGCGGTGCTGGCAGGCCTGCGCGCACGGTACTGGCCGCAACTGCCGATGATCCTGCCGCTGTTCCTGATCGGCATGGCGGTGCTGCATGTGGTGGCGGGGGTTGTGGTTCGGATGAAATACCACCGCGCAAGGATGGGGGAATAGGGCGTCAGCCGCCGACCGCCGGATCGCGCGACAGATCGACCATTTCGATTTTGGGGACGGGCGAGCGCACCCGCATGCGTGAGCCGGTTTGCGTGGTCCAGGCCGCTGTGAAGGAATATCGTTCCACTCGGAAGAAGCCCGGATTGTCGGGCGCGAGCGGGGCATAACGTCGTCCGGCTATCGCGGTGAGGATCGGCTTGACCCAATCGCCCGAGAGTGTGGCAGACTTGCGCAGCACCTCTGTCTCGCTCACTTTTCCGTCGGCACCGATCAGGAAACTTACGTCAACCCACTGATTATCGAAGTCATCCACAGCGAGTTGGTTAAGCGTGGTGCCGCTTGCGCCTTCGCGCCCGGAGAGCTGACGCTGTTCGATCTTTGGCGCATAGAGCAAGACGGGGACGGCGGTCCCTTTGGCAGCGGCACGATATTCTGCGACAAGGCGATCAACCGCTCCTGTATCGCCATGCTGGACCGCCATATTTGCCTTGAGCAGCTTCGCCGCTCGCACGAAGGGGGCAAGCTCGGGCTCGGTGCGCGCGATCAGGCGATTGGCGGCGTTTACCGCATCTGTATAGTAAGGGCTTGATTTTCCTTTTGAAAACGCTGCGTACAGGTGGGCAATTCTGAGGAGCGCAAATCCCTCGCTGGTTGACTGATGAGCGGCATGGGCGTGTTTGGCAACGTCCTGATAGAGGTCGATAGCGTCATTGGTATCGCCAGTCTTGGCGTAGCTGTCGCCTAACTCGAGCTGCGCGTTCAACACGCGCGGATCGGACGGAGCCAGCCCCGCTTTCAGCGCGATCACGACGTCGATCGCGCCGCTGCGATATGCGGTTTCCTCGCCTAGGTGCGCCGCCACTCGGGAATTGGCGCGCAACAGGTCCGATACGGGGACCGGATATTGCTTGGCGAAACGGCGGTTGCGGCCGATCGATGAGAGCATCGTTGCACGGGCCGATTTGTAGTCCCCGGCGACGAACTCCGTCTCCGCCAGTGCCAAGGTTGCCGCAATATCCTTGTCCGGCGCGCAATGCTGGTCCAGGCAGGCGCGCAGGGCCGCTTTCGCATCGCTCAGCGAAACACCGGTCACGACAATATCAGGCCCTGCGGTGGTCGCTGTCGCCGCGTCCTTTGTCTGTGCGAAGACAGGGCTGCCTATTACGGCCAATAGCAAGCACAGCGTATTTAGACGGGGCATGAAAAACTCCGGCGCAAACCATAGGCCGATGAAGCTTACGCGTCGATCGCGTCTTCGTCCATCCGCGCGGCATTTTCCTGAATGAAGGCAAAGCGATGCGCGGGGTTGGTGCCCATCAAACGGTCGACCAAATCCTTTACCACCGCGCGTTCTTCATATTCCTGCGGCAGGGTGATGCGCAGCATCGCCCGCGACTTCGGGTCCATCGTCGTTTCGCGCAGCTGCATCGGGTTCATTTCGCCGAGACCCTTGAAGCGCCCGATTTCGACTTTCTTGCCCTTGAACTCGGTCGCCTCCAGATGCGCGCGGTGGGCGTCGTCCATCGCGTACAGGCTCTTGGTGCCCGCAGTCAGGCGGTAGAGCGGCGGTTGTGCCAGATAGACGTGGCCCGCACGCACGATCTCAGGCATTTCCTGGAAGAAGAAGGTCATCAGCAGCGTGGCGATATGCGCGCCGTCCACGTCGGCGTCGGTCATGATAACGACGCGTTCATAGCGCAGATTGTCCGCCACACAGTCCTTGCGCGTGCCGCAGCCGAGCGCCTGGATCAGATCGGCGATTTCCTGGTTGGCGTGGATCTTGGCCGAGGTGGCCGAGGCGACGTTGAGGATCTTGCCGCGAATCGGCAGGATCGCCTGCGTCTTGCGGTCGCGCGCTTGCTTGGCCGAGCCGCCGGCCGAATCGCCTTCGACGATGAAGATCTCGGTGCCTTCGGGGCCGTTGGACGAACAATCGGTCAGCTTGCCCGGCAGGCGCAGCTTGCGCGCGCTGGTCGCGGTCTTGCGCTTCACTTCGCGCTCGGCCTTGCGCGCGAGGCGTTCGTCCATCCGCTCGATGACATAAGACAGCAGCGCTTTGCCGCGCTCCATATTGTCGCTGAGGAAATGGTCGAAATGGTCGCGCACCGCGCGCTCGACCAGCGTGGCGGCTTCGGGAGAGGTCAGGCGGTCCTTGGTCTGGCTCTGGAATTGCGGGTCGCGGATGAACACCGAGAGCATCAGTTCGCTGCCGGTCATGATGTCCTCGGCCGAAATGTCCTTGGCCTTTTTCTGGCCGACCAGATCGCCAAAGGCCCGGATTCCCTTCACCAGCGCCGCGCGCAGCCCCGCTTCATGCGTGCCGCCATCGGGGGTCGGAATGGTGTTGCAATACCAGCTATACGATCCGTCGCTCCACAGCGGCCAGGCGACGGCGCATTCGACGCGGCCGGCTTCTCCGGGGAAATCCTGGCGGGTGACGAAGAAATCGGCGGTCGCGCATTCGCGTGCCGCAATCTGTTCGCGCAGATGGTCGGCGAGGCCGCCAGGGAATTGGAACACCGCCTCGGGCGGCGTGTCGTCGGTGATGATGCCCGGCGCGCATTTCCAGCGGATTTCGACGCCCGCAAACAGATACGCCTTGGAACGGGCGAGTTTGTACAGACGCGCGGGCTTGAAGTGCATGTCCGCGCCGAAAATCTCGGCATCGGGCACGAAGCTGACCGAGGTGCCGCGCCGGTTGGGGGCAGCACCGACATGTTCCAGCGGCCCCAGCGTTTCGCCGCGTGCAAAACGCTGGCGATAGAGTTCGCGGTTGCGTGCCACCTCGATGATCGTGTCGGACGACAAAGCGTTGACCACGCTGACTCCGACCCCGTGCAAGCCACCCGAGGTCGCATAAGCCTTGCCGTCGAACTTGCCGCCCGAATGCAACGTCGAGAGGATCACTTCCAGCGCTGACTTGCCCGGAAATTTGGGATGCGGATCGACCGGGATGCCGCGGCCATTGTCGATGATCACCAGCCGGTTGCCGGGGTGCAGCTCGATTTCGATGCGCGTGGCATGGCCCGCGACCGCCTCGTCCATCGCATTGTCGAGCACTTCGGCGGCGAGGTGGTGATAGGCGCGCTCGTCGGTGCCGCCGATATACATGCCCGGCCGCCGCCGGACGGGCTCCAGCCCCTCCAGCACCTCGATCGACGAGGCATCGTAATCGGTCATCGGCTTGGGCGTGGCGGCGAACAGGTCTTCTGGCATGAGGCGGCTATACGGCGCGGGCGGGGATACTGCCAAGCACCATCGCGGTTGGCTCTGTTAGGACTGGTTCAGCATCCGGAGGGGCAGGTCGGCTTTCCCTCACCCCGTTCGTTTCGAGCGAAGTCGAGAAACCAGGCACAGCGCGTGCGGCTGTTTCTCGACTTCGCTCGAAACCAACGGAAAGGGCGCGAGTTTGCAAACAAAAGGGGCCGCCGACGGTGTGTCGGCGGCCCCTTCGGGTCTTGGTATCGCGTGGGAGGTCAGCGAGCGCGGGGGCCGCCGAACGGGAGCGGCGGGGCCGGGCGACGGTCGCGGCGCGGCAGCTGTGCCTGATAAGCGTGGCCGCAATGGCCGACGCAATAGGGGAAACCGGGGTTCACCTTCTCGCCGCAGAAATGGAAGTCGGGCTCACCCGGGTGACCGATCGGCCATTTGCAGATCTTGTCGCTGAGATCGAGCAACGTGGTCTTGCCCGCCATTTCGGGCGAAGGCTTGGCTGGGACGAGGCGGCGCGGCGGCGCGGGCGTGATCGGTGCCTGCTGTTCGCCAGGCGCCTGACGCAGGAAGCCGCCCGGGCCGACCGAGCGCAGGATTGGCGGGGCAGGGCGTGCGACCGCAACGGGTGCCTCGATCTCGTCTTCTGCATCGTCTTCGAGTTCGATGTCTTCGACGACTTCCGGCTCGGGCTTGGCGACCGGCGCGGCGACGACCGGGGGCGCGACTCGTTCGACCGGCGGACGTGGCGCAGGCGGGGTCGGCTTGGGCGCAGCCGCCTTGGGTGCGGCCGCAGTGGCGGGCTCGTTGGGCTTGACCGGCGATGGGCGCGATTGCAGCCCCAGGCGATGCGCCTTGCCGATCACGGCGTTGCGGCTGACGCCGCCCAGTTCCTCGGCGATCTGGCTCGCGGTCTGCCCCGCTTCCCACATCTTGCGCAACGTATCGATGCGTTCGTCGGTCCAGCTCATTCAATCTTCCCAATTGTCATGCCGACCGTTTCCATAACGGGTTGCGGGCGGCGGCGGCAGTCTTTAGCGACAGCACCATGAGCAGCCAGCCCCCAATCGGCGAAATTTCCACAATGATGAACGCTCCGGGCGTTCCGGTCTTCCGGAACGTCAATTGGGGCGGCCTTCGAACGCTCTATATCAAGGAGGTGCGCCGTTTCTTCAAGGTGCAGCTTCAGACGATCTGGGCACCGGCGATCCAGACCTTGCTGTTTCTGGTGGTTTTCACGGTCGCGACGGGGGCGAAACGGCCGGTTGCGGTCGGCGGAATCGATATTCCCTTCGGTGATTTTATCGCGCCGGGACTGATCATTAGCCAGGGCATGATGGGCCCGGCCTTCGCCAATGCGAGCTTTTCGCTGATGGTCGGCAAGATTCAGGGCACGATCGTCGATTATCTGCAACCGCCGCTGTCGACGCTGGAATTGCTGACCGGGCTGGTAGCAGGCGCGATGACGCGCGGGCTGCTGGTTGGGGTCGGGGTGTGGCTGGCGATGCTGCTCTACGGCATTCACCTGATTCAGGTGCATTTCTGGGCGGTTGCCTGGTTCGGGCTGCTCGGCACGATGTTCCTGGCGTTGCTCGGCGTGCTGACGTCGATCTGGGCGGACAAGTTCGACAATGCAGCGGCGGTGTCCAATTTCATCGTGACCCCGCTCGGCCTGCTGTCGGGCACCTTCTATTCGGTCGACAAACTCGCCCCGGCGTTCCGCGCGGTCAGCCATGCCAACCCGTTCTTCTACATCATCTCGGGCTTCCGCTACGGCTTCCTTGGCACCGCCGATTCGCCGATCCTGATCGGCAGCATCGTGGTGCTGGTGATCGACGTGGTGCTGGCGGTGGCGTGTTACGCGCTGCTGCGTTCGGGCTGGAAGATCAAGAATTGACCCGGCGGTGGGCCGTGCTGGCGCTGGGACTGGCGCTCACGGCGTGCAACAAGCCTGCGTCGCAACCGGTTGCCGCCCGCCAGGCGCCGCAGGAACCCTCCATCCGCATCGCGCAGGCGGGAAGCACGATCGTGGTGCCGACGGTGGTTGGGACGGGCACGGTCGCGCTGCGGGAACGCCAGGCGATTGCACCCGGCGCGCGGGCGCAGACCGGGGCACCGAGCTACTCTCTGCGCCTTGCCTTGCCTGCCGCCGATGCCGCGCGAGTCACCTTGGGGGCGACCGCCAAGGTCCGCTTCGCGGCGTTCAACAACGACATCGTCGTCGGTCGCCTGATCGCGCTCGCGCCGCAGGCCGGTTCGGCGGGATCGGTCTCGGCGGAGGTCACGCTGCCCAATGATGCACGGCTGAAGGTGGGGCAGACCGGCGTCGCCAGCATTGTTGCGAGCGGGGCGGGGACGCGCTTGCTCGCCGTGCCGCCCAGCGCGGTGTTCGCGCGGCAGGGGGCGATGGCGCAGGTCTATGTCGTCGATCTTGCCACGTCGCGCGTGCATCTGCGCCGCATCACGCTCGGCGAGGAGACGCCTGCGGGAATCGCGGTCGCCAGTGGGCTTTCGCTCGGCGAATGGGTCGCGCTGTCGCGGGCAGAGCAGCTCAAGGACGGCATGAAGATCGCGCCGATCGGACCGCAATAGCACAGGCCCGGCATCGCACCGCCGAGTCGCACGGTGTTGCACTCGCGCGCGGCGCACCCTAAAACGCGTTTCGGGCGACCGTGTGGGTCGCCCTTTGCTTTTGAGGAGACAGCCCGTGTCGACCCCCGCTTTGATGCCCGTGTACCCGCGTTGCGGCGTGCGCCCGGTGCGCGGCGAGGGCTGCTACCTGATTGGCGAGCAGGGCGAACGCTATCTCGATTTCGCGGCCGGTATCGCGGTCAACGCGCTTGGCCACGGCCACCCGAAACTGGTGCAGGCGATTGCCGATCAGGCAGCGACGCTGATGCACGTGTCGAACCTGTATGGCAGCCCGCAGGGCGAACATCTGGCGCAACGCATCGTCGACAGCTCGTTTGCCGACACCGTGTTTTTCACCAATTCGGGCACCGAAGCGGTGGAATGCGCGATCAAGACCGCACGGCGCTATCATTATGCCAATGGCAATCCGCAGCGCACGACGCTGATCACCTTCAACAACGCCTTTCACGGGCGGACGATGGGTGCGATTTCGGCGACCAACCAACCCAAGATGCGCGACGGGTTCGAGCCGCTCTTGCCCGGTTTCAAATATGCGCCGTTCAACGATCTTGAGGCCGCGCTTTCGCTGATCGACGACACGACTGCCGGTTTCATGGTCGAAACGGTCCAGGGTGAGGGCGGCGTTTCGGCTGGCACGCAAGAGTTCATCCAGGGCCTGCGCAAGGCGTGTGACGAGCATGGCCTGCTGCTGGTGCTGGACGAGGTCCAGTGCGGCTATGGCCGGACCGGCAAGATGTGGGCCTATGAGCATTACGGCATCACCCCGGACATTCTGTCGTCGGCCAAGGGCATTGGCGGCGGCTTCCCGCTGGGTGCATGCCTTGCGACGGCCGAAGCGGCCAAGGGCATGGTGTTCGGCACGCACGGATCGACCTATGGCGGCAATCCGCTGGCGATGGCAGCGGGCGAGGCGATCCTCGACGTGATGCTCGAGCCCGGCTTCCTCGATCATGTCACCGCAATGGGGGACCGGCTGCGCGGCGCGATCGAGCAGATGATCCCCAATCACGACCATCTGTTCGACAGCATCCGCGGCATGGGCCTGATGCTCGGCATCAAGATGAAGGACGCGGCGGTTGCCCGCGATTTCGTGGCGCACCTGCGCGATCATCACGGGTTGTTGACGGTGGCGGCGGGCGAGAACGTCGTGCGCGTGTTGCCGCCGCTGGTGATCGAAGAGAGCCACATCGCCGAATTCGTGCAGAAGCTGAGCGACGGCGCGCGCGACTATGCGGTGGCGACGGTATGAGCGGGGTGAACGCAAACTCCCTCTCCCTTTGGGAGAGGGAAGGGGCCTGCTCGGCGCAGCCGAGTGGGAAGGGTGAGGGGGCTTGTTGCCCGCTCACCCTCACCCTTCCGTCGCTTCGCGCCTCCCTCCCTCTCCCAATGGGAGCGGGGAAATGAGCCGCCACTTCCTTTCGCTCTCCGATGCCGGGCCGGATGGTATCGCCGCGATGCTGGCCGATGCGCTCGATCGCAAGGCGGCCCGCGCCGGCTGGCCCAAGGGCAAGGCGGATGCCGATGCCCCGCTCGCCGGGCACACGCTGGCAATGGTGTTTGAAAAGAACTCGACTCGCACCCGCGTGTCGTTCGACATGGCGATTCGCCAGCTCGGCGGGTCCAGCGTCGTGCTCGACTCGGGCACGACCCAGCTTGGGCGGGGCGAGACCGTCGCCGACACCGCGCGCGTGCTGTCGGGCTATTGCGATGCGATCATGCTGCGCACCGACGACCATGCCAAGGTCGAGGAGATGGCGCATTATGCGACCGTGCCCGTTATCAACGGCCTGACCGACCATTCGCATCCGTGCCAGATCATGGCCGACCTGCTCACGATCATCGAAGCGGGCAAGCCGCTGCCGGGGCTGAAGGTGGCGTGGCTGGGCGACGGCAACAATGTGCTCGCCTCGATCATGGAAGCCGCCGGGCTGATGCAGTTCGATGTCGTCGCGGCGTGCCCGCAAGGCTTCATGCCGCCCGAGAGCGATGTCGCATTGGGCAAGGGCCGCGCGCGCGTGGTCGGCACCGCGCGCGAAGCGGTGGCGGGGGCCGATATCATCGTCACCGATACCTGGATTTCGATGGGCCAGGCGCATGCCGAGACCAAGTTGCAGGCGATGCTGCCCTATCAGGTCGACGCCGCGCTGATGGCGACCGCCAAGCCCGATGCGAAGTTCCTGCACTGCCTGCCCGCGCACCGCGGCGAGGAAGTGACGGCGGAGGTGATCGATGGGCCGCAATCGCTGATCTGGCCCGAGGCGGAAAACCGGCTGCATGCGCAGAAATCGGTGCTGCGCTGGTGCTTTGGCCAGATCGGTTGATCGCGACGCGCCCAGCCCTATTTAGGGATTAACAAGAACCCGTTCGCCCTGAGCTTGTCGAAGGGCTGTCCTTTCTTTCGCGGCTGGAAGGAAGGGCAGGGCTTCGACAGGCTTAGCCCGAACGGTTTACGTATGACATCCTCGACCACCGACACCGACTCCGACCGCGCGCTCGGCTTCACCATCCCTTCGCGCCACGCGCGCGGGCGGATTGTGCGTCTGGGCCCGGTGCTCGACACGATTCTCGATGCCCACGCCTATCCCGCGCCGATCGAGGCGTTGCTGGCGGAAGCGCTGACGCTGGCCGCGTTGATCGGGTCGACGCTCAAGGATGCGCAAGGCCAGCTCACCATGCAGGCGCAAACCCAGTCGGGAATCGTGACGCTGCTGGTGTGCGATTACAAAGGCGGCGAGCTGCGCGGCTATGTCCAATATGATGCCGAGCGGCTGGCGTCGGCCCCGGAGAACCCAAGCCTGTTTGCGCTGTTCGGTGCGGGCTACCTCGCCATCACCTTCGACCAGGCGACGACAGGCGAGCGCTATCAAGGCATCGTCCCGCTCGATGGCGATTCGCTGAGTGCGGCCGCCGAGCATTATTTCCTGCAGTCCGAACAGATCCCCACGCTCGTCCGCGTGGGCGTCGATTGTGGAGGCAAGGAGAAGGGCGGCAAGCGATTCGCCGGCGGCCTGCTGCTCCAACATCTCCCGGAGGGCGAGGTTGGTCGGGACCGGCTGCACACCCGACTCGATCATCCCGAATGGGAGCATGTCGCGATCCTTGGGCAGACCCTTCAGGCGGAGGAACTGTCCGACCCGGCAATTCCGCTCGAGACGCTGGTCTGGCGGCTGTTCAATGAAGAGGATGAGGTGCGGCTCTATGGCGATACCGCCATCGTCCGGGGTTGCCGTTGCTCACCCGACTATATCGCGCAAGTGCTGGGCAAATTCCCGCCCGAGGAACAGCGCGCAATGGCGGACGAAACCGGCACGATCTTTGTCGATTGTGCCTTTTGCGCCCGCAAGTTCCCGGTTCAGGCGGCAACCGAAATCGTTCCGTAGCCGCATTGAAAGTTCCGCGCGCCACCCCAATTAGGAGACGATGGCGGTGAACCCGGGTGGGCTCTGCCCAGGGCCGAACGGGGTTTGAACGAATGCGGATATCGAAGGTCGCGCGCGCGCTGGTTGCGGCGGTGATGGTCGGCGGGTTGGTTGCGGCAGCTCCCACCGCAGGGCCGACTCTGGCGGCGGTTGCCCGGATCGAGCCTGGCCAATGGCAGATCAAGGAGCTTGGCTCCGACTCGCCCGGGCGGACGCTGTGCATCGCGGATCCCGCAATTCTGATCCAATACGGACATGGTAGCGCGCAGTGCCAGCGTTTCGTCATTGATAACGAGCCGGATGTGGCCACCGTGCATTATACTTGCCCTGGCAATGGCCATGGGCGCACCACGTTCAGGGTTTCGACGCCGCGCGCCTTCAATTTGGACACGCAAGGGATCGTCAGCGGCGCGCCATTCGACTATCATTACGAGGCACGCCGGATCGGGGCGTGCCCGCCCGGTGCCAGCACGGCGCGTTAAGCCGGTCTTTAGAGTCTCCCGATATACATCCCGCGTGCTGTATGGCACGCGTTTCTCCCAATTCGCCCCGTTAGGGGAACCCCTGGGTCGCTTTCGGGCGGCCCGATTTTTATGCGCTGCTTGCGTAAGGCGGGGATGGTGATTACCTCCCTGGCATCATGACATTGGAACAGACCTCTTCGGTCGCCCCGCTGGCAGTCGTGCTGGTGTCGGGTGGCCTCGATTCGATGGTAGCGGCAGCGCTTGCGCGCGAGCAGGGCTATCGTTTGCTCGCGCTCTCGGTGGATTATAACCAGCGCCACCGCATGGAGCTGGCATCGGCGCGGCGCATCGCCAGTGCGCTGGGCGCGGTGCGCCATGTCGTGTTGCCGCTCGATCTCGCGGCATTTGGCGGCTCGGCACTCACCGATGATATCGCGGTCCCGAAGGATGGTGTGCAGCCCGGCATCCCGATCACCTATGTGCCGGCCCGCAATACGATCTTCCTCAGCCTCGCGCTTGGCTGGGCAGAGGCAGCGGGCGCGCGCGACCTGTTCATCGGGGTCAATGCGCTGGATTATTCGGGCTATCCCGATTGCCGTCCCGAGTTCATCGCGGCGTTCGAAGGGCTGGCCGAACTGGCGACCAAGGCCGGGGTGGAGGGCAGTCCCTTCCGCATCCACGCGCCGTTGCAGCACATGACCAAGGCCGACATTGCGCGCGAGGCGGCGCGGCTTGGCTTGGACGCAGCGATGAGCTGGTCCTGCTATGATCCTGCTCCCGGTGGCCTGCACTGCGGCACGTGCGACAGCTGCCGACTGCGCAAAAAGGGCTTTGAGGAAGCGGGCTTGCCGGATCCGACCGGCTACGCGGTCTGACGCGATGTCCTATGCGGTCAAGGAAATGTTCCTGACGCTCCAGGGGGAGGGCGTGCAGGCCGGGCGTCGTGCCGTCTTCGTCCGTTTTGCCGGGTGCAATCTATGGTCGGGGCGCGAGCAGGATCGCGCCAGCGCGATCTGCCGCTTCTGCGATACTGATTTCGTCGGCACCGATGGCGCAGGCGGCGGCAAGTTTGCCGATGCCACAGCCCTGGCGGAGGCGGTAACGGGCTTTTGGGGGGACGGTGCCGACAGTCGCTTTGTCGTGCTGACCGGCGGCGAGCCGATGCTTCAGATCGACGATGCGCTGGTCGAGGCGTTGCACGGCGCGGGGTTCGAGATCGCGATCGAAAGCAACGGCACCCTGCCGGTCCATCCGGGCATCGACTGGGTGTGCATCAGCCCAAAAGCCGACAGCGTCGTGGTGCAGCGGACCGGCGACGAGTTGAAGCTGGTCTGGCCCCAGCCCGGCACCGACGTCGCCGCGTTGGAGCAGTGGGCGTTCGCGCATCATCTCGTCCAACCGCTCGACAGCCGCGATGCGGTGGCGAACCATGCCGCCGCGATCGATCTGGTCATGGCACGGCCAAAATGGCGGCTGACGCTGCAGGCGCACAAGGCGTTGGGCCTGCGCTGACCCAACGCCGCCGCGGGCGTCAGCGGTAGGTCAGCTCGAACGGGCCACACTTCTTGGCCACCCACTCGTTGCGCTTCGACCAGCAGATCGAGTCCAGCCGCGGCACGGCAAGGCGGGTGTCGACGCGCACGCGGCGGGAGAAGCGCTCCTCGCCCCAAGGCACCAACGCGTTGCGCAACGCGTTCATCTCGGCAATCGCGACTTTGTACAGCGTGCCGCGCGGGGCGTAGGCAGCGTGCGTGGCAATGCCGCTGGCGGTCTGGCAAAAGCCATATTGCGCGGCGACCGTGGTAAAGGCGGAATAGGTGCGCGTGCCGTAACGGTCCATCGCCGATATGCCGACCTTCGCGCCCTTGTTCGTGCGAACGAAATACTTGTTTATCGTATCATACGCTTTTTTCAGCTCATCCTTATGATTTTCAAGGATGATATTGTAATTTTGGAGCGTCAGCAGCGACGGTTCGAATTTGCACTGCAGCGCCGCCACGTTGAGCGCCGAGCGCAGGTTCCACACCAGATTGGCGCGGACTTCTTCTTCGGTCGCGCCGGGCAGGGATGGCAGGCCGGGCTCGTCGCCGCGGGCGGGCGGGCCGCTCATGTCATGTGACTGGAAGAAGAATTGGGCCGAGGCGGGGCCAGCAAGTGCGGCACTCGCGACAGCGGCCAGCACGGCAAGGGTACGCAACACAGTCATTCGAAGCCTCTCGTTCACACACTTTGCAATTACGGCGTTTTTTCGCGCGCCCCAACCCTAATCGCGCATCCTGCAGCGCGAGGCTACCCGCAAATGCGGTGTAACGAACGGTGGAATCGAAAAGGCCGCCCGGTCGCCCGGACGGCCTTCGATACAATCTTTCCCGAAAGGGAAGATTACATCTTGTTCGTGGTCGTGGTCGACGTGGTGTTGGTGGTCATGGTGTCGTTCGAAACCATCGCACCGTCGTTTGCCATCGCGCCGTCGGTCGACGTCATCGTGTCGTTGGTGGTCATCGTGTCGGTCGAGTTCAGATCGGTGACCATCGTGTTGTCGGTCGTCGTCGTTTCGGTCTTCGGGGTGCATGCCGAAATGGCGATCGCAGCAACAGCGATCATCGAACCAGCAGCGACCTTGGAAATGAATGCACGCATTGGAAAGCTCCCTAGATAATGGATTTGGTTGGCCTCGAGACCTTTAATACCCAAACCGTGGTGGACATTAGTCCGGATCGGCGCGCCCCTCAAGCCCAGTTTTCTGCCGTAGAAGAATGAGTTTGCAGAAACGCTGCGAATCGCAACGCCAGCGCCGCGTCAAAAGTTGCAAAATCGGTCGGGCGTCCCAGCATTTCCATGCTCGTCACCGCATAATCAGCGAGGCCGCACGGCACAATTCCGCTGAAATGAGAAAGGTTTGGCGACAGGTTGACCGAAAAACCGTGCAGCGTCACCCAGCGCCGCACGCGCACGCCGATCGCACCGATCTTGGCCTCGGCCATACCACCGTCCTTGGCCAAATCGGGGATGTTGGTCCAAATGCCAACGCGCCCGGGTGCCCGAAAAGCCGCAACCCCCAGATCTCCGAGCGCCGCGATCACCCATCCTTCCAGCGCGTGGACAAACTGCCGAACGTCGCGGCCGCGCCGGTTGAGGTCTAGCATAACATAGCCGATGCGTTGGCCGGGCCCGTGATAGGTATAGCGTCCGCCGCGCCCGGTCTGCACCACGGGAAAGTGCGGGTCGCGCAATTCGGCCGGGTCGGCGCTGGTGCCGCCAGTGTAGATCGGGGGATGTTCGAGCAGCCACACCATCTCGCGCGCAGTGCCCGCAGCGATGGCTGCGGCGCGCGCTTCCATTTCGGCGACCGCCGCTTCATAGGGGACGGGGGCTGGCGCTATGCGCCATTCGATGTCGTCAGTCTTGCAAGTCACGCCCCGAGAAATGGCGTAGGCGGTCCCCTCGCGCAAGGGACGGTTTGCGACACAGTGGCGGGCGGCAAGACATTGCGCTACCGCCTGATCGCGGCACTATCATTGGGTTAGATGCGGGGAGACAGATACGTGATCACGACGATGAGCACCGTGTGGGATCGTACGGCCGAATTTGTCAGCGACAATCTGGCCGCGCTCATGCCGCTCGTTCTGTTCGGCATTTTCGTGCCGCTCACGCTGATCGGCAGCTTGATGCCGCTGATGGGGACGGGTGGGCAGCCGGCCGATGTGGCGCTTGGCCTGGTGGTGTTGGCGCTGTCGCTGGTGTCGAGCTGGGCCGGGATTGCGATCACTGCACTCGCCTTCGATCCGGCGGCGGGGCGCGCGGTGGCGGTGCAGGTGGCCAATCGACGGTTGTTGCCGGTGATCGGGGTTGGTCTCGTCACCTTGCTCGTCGTGCTGCTGCTCGCCGCGCCGATTTTCATCGCGTTTGCGCTGAGCGGGATCGACATGGCCGCCTTGGCAGCAGGAAAACCGCCTTCGGGCGCGGTCAATCAGGGCGCGCTGACCTTCGGCTCGCTCTACACCCTGTTGCTCGGCCCGGTCCTGTTCTGGGGCTATGCCCGCTTCGTCGTGCTGGCCACGCCGATCATGGTAATGGAGCGGCGCGGGCTCGGCGTTTATGCGCGCGCGTTTGTGCTCACGCGCGGTATCACCTGGAAGGTCACGGGGGTGATCTTGCTATATGGCGGCGTATCGTGGGTCGCCTCGGCTGCGGCCAAACTGGTGTTCGGCACGGTGTTCGGGCTGCTGATTGGCGGGGAGGGGCAGTTGAGCGTTGCGACCGTGTTGACCCAAATTACCGTTGCCGCCGTATCGACGATCTTCTCGCTCTTGGCGGTTGCGTTCGTCGCCAAACTCTATCTTGCGACGCGCGATGCGCGTGAGGCGATCGTCGAGGTTTCATGAAACTGGATGTAGCAGGCGTCCTTCGCGACGCCTGGGAGATGGCAAAGCGCGATTCCGAGTTGCTGCTCGGTATCGCGGGATTGTTCTTGTTCCTGCCCGATCTGGCGGGGACGATCTATATCGCGCCCATGCCCCCGCAGCCGACGGTCATGAATGAGGCCTCGGCAGATCTTTGGCTCAGGCAGATTGGCCTATGGGGCCAGCAATACGAACTGTTGGTCATTGTGCTCGGTCTGCTGTCGCTGTTCGGGGTGCTGGCGCTGTTCGTGGTGTATGCCGACCGCGCGCGTCCCACCGTGAGCGGGGCGCTTGGCCAGGCCGGGGCGTTTCTGCCGCACTATCTGCTGCTGGCGCTGGTTGTCGGCGTGCCGGTCAGCATCGGCTCGATATTGATCTTTCCAGGGCTGTATCTCAAGGGCCGGTTGCTGCCGGTTTCGCCCGTCTTCGTGGCGGAGCGACCGATCGGCGTGTTTGCGGCATGGCGGCGCAGCTTTGCGCTGACGCGGGGCAACGGCCTGGTGCTGATGGGCCTAGCGTTCGTCCCCTTGCTCGGCGGGCGCTTGATCGCGCTGCCGTTCGAGCTGCTCGGCACCGCGCTCGACGGCGCGCCGATGGCCAATCCGGTGGTGGCGGCGGTGCTCGATGCCGGAATTGCTGGGGGGCATACGCTCGGCACCGTCGCGGCGGTGCTGATCGAGATCGCGCTTTATCGGCGACTGAGCAGCGGAATCTGAGGCGCGCTGTCGGGCGGCAAATGCCCGGTGACGCGCGGATCGGGAAAGGTCTCGATCGTCCGCTTGATCGCGACGAACCCCTGCGCGCGGTAGAAGTTGAGCGCCGACGGATGATCGAGCGTGCAGGTGTGGACCCACACCCGCTCGATCCCCTTGCGCCAGCCGCGCGCGAGCGCCTCCGCCATCAGCCAGCGGCCAAGGCCTTTGCCCGCCAGTTCGGGCACCAGCGCGAAATAGGAAATCTCGCATTGGCCCGATTCGCGAAAATCGAGTTCGAGCATCCCGACTTCGATCCCTGCGCGGTCGACCACGGCATGGATCGCGACATTGGGATCGGCGAGAATCGCGCCGAGCGCGCGCTCGTCCATCACCAGCCGGGAAAACCACAGCCACGGTGCCCCGACGCGGCGGAACAACGTGCGATAGGCGTCGATGCTCGGTGCCTCCCACGCGACCAGCCGCATCGGGGAGGCGGGCAGCGGGCGCAGCGGCGGGCGCTGCCGCATTTCGAGTGTGGTGACGATGGTCGCCACCTCGTCATCGCGAACCGCAATCAACCCCATCTTAATGCCCCGACATCAGGACCAGGTTGCCAGCGGCGGCAAGCTCATCAGGATCGCATCGATATTGCCGCCGGTCTTGAGCCCGAACAGCGTGCCGCGATCATAGACCAGGTTGAACTCGGCGTAACGCCCGCGCCATTCCAGCATCTGCGCGGTGTCGGCGGCGTTGAACGGCGTGTTCATTCGCCGCCGCACGATTTTCGGGTACACGTCCAGAAAGGCGCGGCCAATGTCCTGGATGAAGGCGAAGTTCTCGGCGAAATCCCCTTCCAGATGATCGCAGAAGATGCCGCCAACGCCGCGGTGCACCTGGCGATGCGGGATATAGAAATAGTCCTCGGCCCATTTCGAATAGCGCGCATAATAATCGTCGCCATGCGCATCGCACGCCGCGCGCATTGCCGCGTGGAATTCAGCAGTGTCCTCGGCATAGGGAATCGGCGGGTTGAGATCGGCCCCGCCGCCAAACCAGCGCTTGGTCGTGACCAGGAAGCGCGTGTTCATGTGGACGGCGGGCACATGCGGATTGGCCATGTGCGCGACCAGGCTGATGCCAGTGGCAAAGAAGCTCGGGTCTTCGGCGGCACCGTGGATCGATTTGGCGAACTCGCCCTCGAACGCGCCGCCCACGGTCGAGACGTTGACGCCGACCTTTTCGAACACCTTGCCCTTCATCACCCCGCGTACGCCGCCGCCGCCATCGCCGCCATTGGGGTCGGCGCGGTCCCACTGGGTGTAGTCGAAGCTCGCCTCCGATCCGGCTTCCCGTTCGATCGCGACGAATTCCGCACAGATCAGGTCGCGCAGATGCTCGAACCAGTGGCGGGCGGCGGTTTGTTCTTGGTCCAGGTCCATGGGGCTGTTTTGCCGGGGTCGTGCGGCTAAGTCGAGATGCGATCCATCCTCCCCGTGGCGGGGAGGATCAGGCGGGCCAGCCGTTGGTCTGGCGCAAGGCTTCGGCCAGCGCGATGCCGGTTGCCACCGCAATGTTGAGCGAGCGCATCCCCTCGGCCAACGGAATGCGCACCGCCATGTCAGCGCGCGCATGCACCGCATCCGGCACGCCGCTGCCTTCGGACCCCATCAGCAAAACGTCGTTCGGCTGAAACGTCGCTGCGTCGAGGCGCACCCTGCCGCGCGTGGTCAGCAGCACGATTCGCCCGGGCACCTGGCGTTCGAACGTCGCCCAGTCGAGGTGGCGGTGGACGTCCACGACCCCGGCATAATCCATGCCCGAACGGGCGAGGGCCTTCTCGCTCCAGGTGAAGCCGGTTGGCTCGATGACGTCGACCGGCGTTCCCAGGCATGCGCCAAGGCGCAGAATGGCACCGACATTTCCGGCGATTTCGGGTTGGTAGAGAGCAATACGCATAACCAGCGCCCCTACTCCTAAAATGCAGTTGGCAAAACACCGTCGCGCCGTCTAACAGAACGCTCAAGCTTCTCCGGCAGAGGGAAGGCGTTCAGGCGTGACCCACACGTCGTTCTTGTGAGGGTGACGTTGTCGGATTTTTCGTCGCGGCGTGTTTCAACACGGCGTGCGAAGTACAAGGGCAAGTGAATGGCAAGCGGAAACACCCTGGAAGTTCCCCGGCAGGATGAACCCCATCATGACGGCGAACCACGCCGCCGTGACTTTCTGAACATTGCGGCCGTCGCTGCCGCTGGTGTCGGCGGGATCGCGATCGTGGTGCCGCTGATCAACCAGATGAACCCCTCGGCCGACGTGCTGGCGCAATCGACCACCGACGTCGACCTGTCCAAGATCGAAGCGGGGCAGGGCATCGTCACCTCCTTCCGCAAGCAGCCGTTGTTCGTTCGCAACCTGACCCCGGCCGAAATCGCCGCCGCCGACAAGGTTGACGTCAAGACACTGCGCGACCCCGAAACGCTCGCACAACGCACGCGCGGCCAGAAGAACTGGCTGATCACGCTGGGCGTGTGCACGCATCTCGGCTGTATTCCGCAGGGCATCACCAGCGGGGAGGATCGCGGCCAGTTTGGCGGCTATTTCTGCCCGTGCCACGGCTCGCAATACGATACGGCGGCGCGCATCCGCAAAGGCCCGGCACCGAAGAACCTGTTCGTGCCGGAGTATAAATTCACGTCGCCAACGACGGTTACGGTGGGTTGAGGATAGAGATATGAGCTTCCCCTGGGCCAAGCATTACGAGCCGAAATCGGGCTTCACCAAATGGATCGATGAGCGGCTGCCCTTGCCGCGATTGGTCTATGGCGCGGTCGGCGCGGGCTATCCCGTCCCGCGCAACCTCAATTATTTCTGGAACTTCGGCGTGCTCGCAGGGGCTGCGCTGGCGATCCAGATCGTCACCGGGATCGTGCTGGCGATGCACTATGCGGCCAATGGCGGCGTGGCGTTCGACTCGGTCGAGCACATTATGCGCGACGTCAACGGCGGCTGGTTCCTGCGCTATGCGCACGCCAACGGTGCCTCGATGTTCTTCGTGGTGGTCTATATCCACATCTTCCGCGGCCTCTTTTACGGATCGTACAAGGCTCCGCGCGAGATGATCTGGCTGCTGGGTGTCACCATCTTCCTGCTGATGATGGCGACGGCGTTCATGGGTTATGTGCTCCCCTGGGGGCAAATGAGCTTCTGGGGTGCGCAGGTGATCACCGGCTTCTTCTCCGCGATCCCGGTGGTCGGCGATACGATCCGGATTTGGCTGCTGGGCGGATATGCGCCTGATGACGCCGCGCTCAACCGCTTCTTCTCGCTGCATTATCTGCTGCCGTTCGTCATCGCGGGCGTGATCATCCTGCACATCTGGGCGCTGCACATTCCGGGTTCGAACAACCCGACCGGCGTGGACGTGAAGGGCGAACAGGACACCGTCCCGTTCCATCCTTATTACACCGCCAAGGACGGCTTCGGCCTCGGCGTGTTCTTGTTCATCTTTGCGGCTCTCTTGTTCTTCGCGCCCAACAGCCTTGGCCACCCGGACAATTATATCCCGGCCAACGCGCTGCAGACGCCCGCGCACATCGTGCCCGAATGGTATTTCTGGCCGTTCTACGCGATCCTGCGCGCCTTCACGGTCGATTTCATCGGCATCCCGGCCAAGCTGCTCGGCGTGCTGGCGATGTTCGGGTCGATCCTGCTGTTGTTCTTCCTGCCCTGGCTCGACTCGTCGCCGGTGCGCTCGGCCAATTACCGTCCGCTCTATCGCATCTTCTTCTGGGTGCTGGTCGCCGATGTGCTGGTGCTCGGCTGGTGTGGTGGTTCGCCTGCGACCCCGCTTTATGTCATCATCAGCCAGATCAGCGCGGCCTATTATTTCGCGCACTTCCTGATCATCATCCCGATCATCTCGCGGGCAGAACGCCCGACGCCGCTGCCAAACTCGATCACCGAGGCGGTGCTGGCGAAGAAGGGTGGCACGTCACCGGCGCATACCGCACTCAGCGGTAGCGCGGTCCCGGCCGAATAAGGGGCATTACGAGCAATGGTTCGCGCAATCGCAATTCTCATCGGTGCCGGCTTCGTTGCCGTACTGTCCTGGGCTCTGTTCTGGTCGATCCAGGGGGTCATCACCGATCCCCCGGCCCCGACGGCGGTCGACGAATTCCATCTCCACCCCAAGGAGGTCGAGCTCGCGTCAAACGGCTTCTTCGGCACCTATGACCAGCGCCAGCTTCAGCGCGGCCTGCAGGTGTATAAGGAAGTCTGCTCCAACTGCCATTCGCTCAAGCATGTCGCCTTCCGCGACCTGACCCAACTCGGCTACAGCGCGGCGCAGTTGAAGAAGTTCGCGGCGGACTGGTCGGTCAAGGCCAAGCAGTTCGATCCGAAATCGGGTGACACGACCGAGCGGCCCAACACGCCGTCGGATTACTTCCCGACTGTGTATTATCCCGGCACCGGCAACCCGCCAGACCTCTCGCTGATCACCAAGGCGCGGCACGAAGGCCCAGCCTATGTCTATTCGCTGCTGACCGGTTACAGGGACCAGCCCGCGGCGTTGCTGAAGAAGTTCCCCGATGCGAAGGTGCCGGACGGGCTGTATTACAACCCCTATTTCGCCAACCTCAACATCGCGATGCCGCCACCGCTGACGCAGGATGGGCAAGTCACCTATCTCGACGGGACCAAGTCCACCGTGCAGCAAAACGCCAAGGACGTGGCCGCCTTCCTGACCTGGGCGGCGGAACCGAACTTGCCGACACGGCACGCTTATGGCCTGGCGGTGCTTGGCTTCCTGCTGTTCTTCTGCATTCTGGCTTACGGCGCGTATCAAAACATCTGGCGCGACATCAAGCACTGAGCCATGGACGTCGCCCCGGCGCAGGCCGGGGCGACGTCTGGCCGAGCGCGAGGCGAAGGGTTCCCCTTATCGCCGACCGGCCCCGGCCTGCGCCGGGGCGACGAGGATTTTATGGCCGAGAATGACGATCTGAAGGCGCTGATCCGCACCATCCTGGATTTCCCCAAGCCCGGCATCCAGTTTCGCGACATCACCACTTTGCTGCTTGATGCGCAGGGTTTCGCCAGCGCGATCGCGCGGATGGCCGCAGCTACGCGCGGACCGGTCGACCTGGTGGCCGGCATCGAAGCGCGCGGTTTCATCTTTGCGGCGGCCCTTGCCGCGCCGCTCAACGCGGGCGTGCTGCTGATCCGCAAGGACGGCAAGCTGCCCGGTGCGACCATCGCCGAGGATTACGCGCTCGAATATGGCACCGATCGCATTGCGGTGCATGAGGATGCGCTGGCGCCGGGGCAGCGCGTGCTGCTGGTCGATGACTTGATCGCGACGGGTGGCACCGCGCGCGCGGCGGTGCGGCTGCTGCGCAAGGCGGGGGGCCTGGTGGAGCAAGCCCAGTTCCTGGTCGACCTGCCAGATCTGGGCGGAGCCGATGCGTTGCGCGCCGATGGCCTCGCTGTGGATTCGCTGATCGGCTTTCCCGGCCACTAGACCTGGTCCAAGGAACCAATAGCGAGCGCTCGGGTTGATCGGGTAACGCCCGCGCCCCGCACTCCGCCGGGGGACAGCGGCACCAGAGGCCAATCCTATGTCCGTCATCAAACTCTCGCTTGCTGCCGCCGCACTCGTCGCGGTCGGCGGGCTGTCCGCCTGTGCCGAGGATTATGGCTATTCCGGCGTCTCGGTCGGCTATGGGGCCAGTGCGTGGGACCCCTATTATGGCGGGTATAGCGCCGATCCCTATTGGGGCTGGAACGGCGACTATTATTATCCGGGGTCAGGCTATTACGTCTACGACCGGCAGAACGTGCGCCACCGCTGGAGTGCCGAACAGCGCGGCTATTGGCAGGGCCGCAATCAGCGCTGGCATAATGACCACCGCGAAATCCGCCCGATGTGGCGTGATTATGGTGTGCCCGGCCGCCCCGGCGGCGGCGGACATGGCGGCGGACGTGGCGGTCGCGGCCATCGCTGACGCGAGGTGCGCGGCCGGATAAGCGCTATGCGATCGGCCGCGTGCGGATCAGCCCGATTGAGGTAAAGGTCATCACCGCCACGTCGTGTTGGTTGAACACGGTCATCTTGCTGCGAAAGCTGCCCATTTCCGGGCGGCTTTGCGAGGCGCGCTTGTCAACGATCTCGGTCTCGCAGCGCAGCGTGTCACCGGGATAGACCGGTTTCAGCCAGCGCAATTCGTCGATGCCGGGCGACCCGAGGCTGGCCTGATCATTGGCTTTGAAATTTTCGACGACCATCGCCATGGTCATCGCGCAGGTGTGCCACCCACTCGCCGACAGCCGCCCGAAATGGGTTTCGGCGGCAGCCTCGTCGGACAAATGAAAAGGTTGTGGGTCATAGGCCTTGGCAAAGGCCGTCACCTCGTCCCGCGTAACCGCGTACCGGCCGAACGACGCCTTGGTGCCGACCACTATGTCTTCGAAATATTGCATGCCGCCAGTGTCTCGCGCGCCAGCGATGAAGGCAACCCCTAGTTTCGGGCCGGACCTTTCACCGCAGCCCGAAACGGCGCGTCATCGCCGTCGAGGCCCGTTCCCGCTGGAAGGCCGAGCAGATCGCGCACCAGCGGGGCGACATCGACATTGTCGAACGCGGGCAGCGGGCCGAGCGCTGTGATCGCCGGGCCGCTCGCCACGAACAGCGCCGCCATTTCGGGGGCGGCATTGTCATAGCCATGCGCACCGCCATCGGGGACATCCTTGGTCGACGCAGTCTTGTTGAGCAGCCAGCCAGTCTCGGCGAGGCAGAAATAGGGTGGGATGCGCGGGTTGGTGCCGTAGTGCAGCCGCGCCGGTATCTCGCTTTTGCGCCAGCAATCATAATGCGCGTGATGGCCGAGCAACGCCTTTTCCAGCGCGGCTTCATGGCCGGGCACCGGATAGAAACTCGCAAACGGGCCGGCCTCGAACTGGCGATAGTCGGCAGGATTGGCGACGGCATCCATGGCGATGGTGCGGCTTGCGCTGGTCCCGGCCATGCCGTGGTCCGCAACGATGACAAGGTTGGCCGGTTGGCCAAGCGCCTTCAGCCCCGCAACCAGCGTGCCGATCTGGGCATCGACCTTCGCGACCGCCGCCGTCGTTTCGGCGGCATCCGGGCCATAGGTGTGCCCGGCGCTGTCGACGGCATCGAAATAGAGCGTGAGGAAGCGCGGGCGCATCGCCGTCGGGCGACGGAGCCAGTCGAGCACGCCTGCGACGCGCTGTTCGCCGGGCACCGCCATGTCGAACGGCCACCAATCTTCAGGCCGAACACCCCCGGTCGGCTCGCCGTGCCCGCCCTTCATCGCGCCGCCCCAGGCGACGTTCGAGCCCGGCCAGAACATCGTCGCGCTGCGCACCCCGCTGCGCTCGGCGGTGACCCACAAGGGTTCGGCCTCATTCCACCAGAACGGATCCCTGGAATTTTCCATCGTGAAGGTCACGCCTGGCCGACCCGCATCCTCCATCGAATTGGAAACGATGCCGTTGCGATCGGGGCGCAGGCCGGTGACGAGCGCCCAATGGTTGGGGAAGGTCTTGGACGGGAAGGACGGCCGCATCGCCGCGCTGATGCCACTGGCGGCCAGCGCATCGAGAGTGGGCGTCACCCCGCGCGTGCGGTAATCGGGGCGAAAGCCGTCGATCGAGATGAGAATGGTGACGGGAGCACGCGTTTCCGTCTGAGCAATGGCTGCTGGCTTGGGGCCTGAGATGGGGGCCGTGACGCATGCCTGCAGGGCGGCGCACAAGGCGGCGGCGAAGATCCGGGTTGTCCAGCGCATGTGCGTCCCTGTGCGGCGGAAATGCGGCACGGCTATGACAGTGGGGAGCACACACTCGGCCTACTGGACATCAGCAGGTTGCAAGGCTGATCGGACCCAGGCGAAATGCGAGATGACCGCGCTTGCATCGGCATCCAGCGCTTGATGGTAATGATGTTCGTGCGAACTGGGGATCATCGGTTCGCCCTCATGAAAGCCGATCGAGCGCAAGGCCTGAACGACACAATCGGTCCGACCATATGCGTGAATAAGATTGTGCCGATCCCAGACGATGGTCGCTTGGTCGGAGGGGGAATGAACCCACAGGTCGAAGCGAGCGTCCCTGCAGAGAAAATTGTCGAATTCCTCCAGAAACCCAGTCAATTCGCCGCGCGTCAGTCCTGGACTTTGATATCGGCCTGGATCCGCTTCTCCTCGCGGTGTGTGCAGAACGTAAAGCACAAAGACTGGCGGCTCTAAGCACTCGGACAGCTTACGAAATACCAATGAGTCGCTTCCTGGCGCGGTCGCCGTAACTTTTCCTGCGGCACCGGCGCGGGCCTCAATCTTGAACACTGGCGGGTGTGAATGCTCCGACCACACGCCATCGATTTGCGATCCGATTTTGAACATGAATGCCGGCATACGCTCCGTAATCGAAGGCCGCTATTCCATTATCGACGGTCGCAGCGTTCCCGGCGACGGCAACGGGACATGTTTTGTCACAATAGAGAGAGGGGCGCGCAAGGTCGCTCCGCCATATCGGTCCGCAATAGCCGGATCATAGGAGGAGCCCGCCATGTCTTTGTTGAAATATGCCGCACTTTCGTTCGCCATCGTTGCCGCGCCGCTGAGCGCACAATCGCTGTCCGATACGCATGAAATGCGCTGGGCGCCCGTGGGCAAAATCCCCGCGGTGACCTATCACGCGATCAAGCGCGGCTGCGAGCAGCGCACCGCCCCGATCCATCTCTCGGGTAAGACGCAATTGGCTCCCGCACCCGCCGCTGAAGGTTGCGTCCAGGTGATCGCCAGCGCCGACCGCCGTGACCAGAGCAAGGCGGTCGACTGACCCGATTGCCTGCAGCACAGGCGCAAGGGCGGCACCGGGGAGCAGGGCTCTCCGGTGCCGCTTTCGCGTTCAATGTCCGAGCGAGACCTTGGCGAACAGGCTGAAGCTCAGCGGGAAACGCCCATAAGCCGCATCCAGAAGGGCGGGCTTGTCATAGATGCCGACCGCGCCGCCCAGAGCCAACTCGAACGGCCCCACAAAGCGCAGGCGATAGGCATAGCCGCTCTCCAGCTTGCTCACCCGCACCTTGCGGTCGTGCAGCGGATCGAGTGGGTTCGGAAACAGCTCGTCATTCGCCACATTTTCCGCGCGGGCGAACAATGTGTGGTGGCGGTCAATGTCCCAATTGGCCTCGGCCAGCCATGCCGTCAGCACGCGTCCGGGCAACTTATGCTTGTTGGAGAAAGCGAGCAGCGCGGAGACGCCGTGCGCGGCATATTGCACGCTCGCGGTGGTGCGCGCTTCGTTGCGAAAGGCTTCGAGCTGTTCGGGGCTCTTCAGCCAGCCATGGCTGACTTGCACCGCCCAGGCGGGGGAGGGCGTCCAGGTCGCGCGCACGCTCCACGAATCGAGGCCCGGTTGCTCGATATTCCAGCGATATTGGTCGGGCTCGCGGCCGCGAAAGCCTGACGCCTCGATTTGCCAGCGCGCCGTGCCATAGCCCGCCGTCACCACGCCGTAGCTGATATGCGTGCTGTCGAACCAATGGTGCGTGATCGGGCTGAGCGGCTGATAGTGCGCGGAGGCGCGGTGCATGAAGGCCGATGGTCCGAGCGCCGGCTCGGCCACGGGGCCGCCGTAGAGGAACAGGCTGCCGTGCGCGGTATCGACATCGAGCCGCGCCGCCAGTTCCATGAACAGATCGTGCGGGTGCTGGCGATCGGTCAATTGCGTGGTGCCGTTGGCGGTTTCGCCGGTGGCGAACAAATTGGGATAGCCCTTCGCCCCCATCGCGGGTTCGAGGCTCATCATCGATCGTAGTTGCAGCCGCACGCCGCCGAAATCGCGCGTGCCGGTGAGCATCGCCATCGATTCGACGAACGCCTCCTGATCGCCGCGCGGGCCCCCCTGGTTGGTATAGACGCTGGTCGCATAGCCGTGGAGCATCACCATCCAGTCGCCCGTCGCGAGATGCAGACCCTTCATCGCGCCGTCATTGCCGGGGTTGCGCGAGGTGCCGGAGCCGTCGCCATAGGCATGGTCGGCTGGGCCCATGGCCATGCCGGGCATGTCGGGCATGGAATGATTGTGATCGCCTTGGGGCTGCGGGGCGGGGGGCATGGCCATCGGTGGTGCTGTAACGCTGTCGTCCGCCTTCCCCGGCGCAGGCCGGGGCCCAGTCGCGGAGGTGGTGGTCATAGGCGGGGGCGGCGCGTCCGCATCCTCCGCCCGCTGCTGGGCCCCGGCCTGCGCCGGGGAAGAGGAAGGGGCAGCTTCGGGGGCAGGCGGGTGCACCGCCGGGTGCGCGTGTTTCACCACCGGCTTGGGTTTCGCCTTGGGCTTGGGCTTGGCGGGCATCGGCATGTCCATTTTCATGCCGGGCATCATCTGCGCAAAGGCAGGCGCGGGCAGCAGCGCAGACAGCGCGAAGCCCGCGATCAACATCGATCGGGTCATCGGAAAATCCTCAACGGGGAAAGCATGCGGTCGGGCGCGATGGCCCGCCGGATCACGCGGTCCGGCGCGGAGGAGGCAAAGCTGGCGGCGTTCCGGTATCCGGGGCGAAGGCAGTCGCGACGATGCGACGCGGGACCGCCGCCGTCACGCCCGGCGCATCCACCCCGCGCGCGGCGAGGCTGGCGGGAGGAATGCAGCCAATGCAGATATGCGGCACGGTCGCGGGATCGTCCTGGCGCGGCATGTGATGCGTGCCCTGCGCCATCGGCGCAGCCATGGGCATCTCATGGCACGACTGCCCATGCGCCATCGCCGGGATGGCAAAGGCTGCCAGCAGCAGCGCAAGGATCAGGCGGGCGAACATCGCGACCAGCCTAGGCCGCGTGTCGCCCGCCGACAAGATCAGACGTTGAAGCGGAAATTCAGCACGTCGCCGTCATGGACGACATACTCTTTGCCCTCCTGGCGCAGCTTGCCGGCATCGCGCGCACCGGTTTCGCCGCCGAGCGTGACGTAATCGTCATAGGCAATCGTCTCGGCGCGGATGAAGCCGCGCTCGAAATCGGTGTGGATCTCGCCCGCGGCCTGCGGGGCCTTGGCCCCGGCATGGACGGTCCAGGCGCGCGCTTCCTTGGGGCCGACGGTGAAGAAGGTGAGCAGCTTGAGCAACCGGTACCCCGCGACGATCACGCGCGACAGGCCGGTTTCGGTCAGGCCCAGTTCGGCGAGGAAGTCTCCGCGCTCTTCGGGCTCCATCGTCGCGATCTCGGCCTCGATCGCGGCGGAGACGACGACGGCTTCGGCCCCCTCGGCCTTGGCCTTCTCGAACACGCGCGCCGATTGCGCATTGCCGTTGGCAGCGCTCGTTTCCTCGACATTGCAGACATAGAGCACGGGCTTGGCGGTCAGCAATTGCGCCTGCTTGAAGGCGCGGGCTTCGTCCTCATCCTTGGGCACGGTCAGCCGCGCGGGCTTGCCTTCGCGCAGCAGGTCGAGCGCCTGGCCCAGCACCGACGCGGCGACCTTGGCGTCCTTGTCGCCCTGCGTCGCCTTCTTCAGCAAATTGGGGACGCGCTTTTCGAGGCTTTCGAGGTCGGACAGCATCAATTCGGTTTCGACCGTCTCGGCATCGGCGATCGGATCGACCTTGCCTTCGACATGGGTAACGTCGTCATCCTCGAAGCAGCGCAGCACATGCACGATCGCATCGACTTCGCGGATATTGCCGAGGAACTGGTTGCCGAGGCCCTCGCCCTTGGACGCGCCGCGCACCAGCCCGGCAATGTCGACAAAGCCCAATTGCGTCTCAATGATCTTCTGCGATCCCGCGACTGCGGCGAGCTTGTCGAGCCGGGGATCGGGCACCGCGACGTTGCCGACGTTCGGCTCGATCGTGCAGAACGGATAGTTCGCCGCCTGCGCTGCCGCCGTCTGCGTCAGCGCATTGAACAGGGTGGACTTGCCGACATTGGGCAGCCCGACGATTCCACAGCGAAAACCCATGATGATCCTTGAAGCACGATATGTGTGATGCGCCGCCGATACGGCTTCCGGCACCGGAATGCCAGAGACGGCGCGGTATTGGACGGAAGGGAGGGCCTACCAGCGATAGTTGAAGCTGACGCTCACCCGCTCGCTCTTGGCGGTGCCGGGCGCGACTTCGTGGCGCAGCCAGCTTTCCCACAGGAACACGCTGCCCGCCTGCGGCTCGACATAGACGAAGGGTTTCAGCATTTCGGGCGCATCGTCACGCCGCGTCGGGGCCGCCATCATCATCGGCAGGCGCGGGTCTTCCAGCTTGAGCGCACCTGCGCCCTCCGGCACGACGATATAGACCGTGCCCGAAATCACGCTGTGCGGGTGGACATGCCCCGAATGCATCCCGCCCGGTTTCAGGACGTTCACCCACAGGCTGTCGAGCTTCAATTTGCGGTCGTTCAGGTCGAATGCGCAGTCCTCGGCGAATTTGGCGACATGCTTGTTGAGCAGCTTGACCAGATCGGCAAAGGCCGGGTCGCGCATCGGCAAATCGTTGAGTGAGGCGTAGGAGGTATAACCGCGATAGCCATGCGCCTTGGACCAGGCGCGCCCGGCGCGGTCATCCTCGGCCAGCGCCTGGCACGAGCGGTCGAGATCGGCGACCAGAGCGGCGTTCTTCAACTTGCCTTCGTAGAACGGCGTCGCGAACAGCGTGCGCACGGTCATTTCGTCTCTCCCAGTCGCAGTGCGACATCGCTCATGAAACGGCCATCATCGCCCTTGGCCAGCCATGGGGCCTCGGCCCCTATCGCGCCGAGCAGATCGGCCAGCGGCTCCATCTCGGCCTTGGCATAATTGCCGAGCACATAGGGGCTGACTTTGTCTTTGTGGCCGGGGTGGCCGATGCCGATGCGCACGCGGCGAAAGGCGTTGCCGATATGCGCTTCGGTCGAGCGCAGGCCATTATGCCCGGCGGTGCCGCCGCCGGTCTTCACCTTGACGCGGAACGGGTCGAGGTCGAGCTCGTCATGGAAGACGGTGACGTCGCCAACGTCGAGCTTGTAGAAGCGCATCGCTTCGCCGACGCTGCGGCCGCTCTCGTTCATGAAGGTCGCGGGTTTGAGCAGCAGGATCTTCTCGGAGCCGATCCGGCCCTCCTGCGTCCAGCCCTGAAACGCCTTTTTGACGGGGCCGAAATCGTGCAGCTCGGCGATGATATCCACCGCCATGAAGCCGACATTGTGGCGGTTGAGCGCGTATTGCGCGCCGGGATTGCCCAGGCCGACCCAGATTTGCATGGTTTATTCCCTCTCCCCGCTCGCGGGGAGAGGGCAAGCGAGCGCAGCGAAGCGCGGGAGAGGGGCAGTCACTCGCACGTTGGCGTGGTTCACTGCCCCTCTCCCCGACCCTCTCCCCTGCAGGGGAGAGGGAGATGCTTTTACTCGGCGGTGTCGCTCTCGGCGGCCTGCGCCTCGGCAACAGCTGCGTCCGCTGCTTCGTCGGCAACCGTCGGCACCGTCGGCGGGACGATCGTCGCGATGGTGAAGTCGCGGTCGGTGATCGCCGGGGTCACGCCCTTGGGCAGCGTCACGTTCGAGATGTGGATCGAATCGCCGATCTCGCGGCCAGCCAGCGAGATGGTGATGTCGTCGGGGATCTCGGCTGCGTCGCACACCAGTTCCAGCTCGTGCTGGATGATGTTGAGCACGCCCTTGCCGGTCTTGATGCCGGGGGCTTCTTCCTCATCGGTGAACACGACGGGGACGCTGACGTGGACGGTGGTGTGCGCGCCGATGCGCAGGAAGTCGGCATGGACCGGACGCTCGGTGACGGCGTCGAACGACACGTCCTTCGGCAGGGTGCGAACCTGCTGGCCATCGACTTCGATCATCACGACCGAATTCATGAAGTGACCCGTCATCAGGAGACGCATCAGCGCCTTTTCCTCGACGTGGATCGACTGGGGATCTTGCTTGTTGCCGTAGATTACGGCGGGGACGCGGCCTTCGCGACGAAGCAAACGGGAGGCTCCCTTGCCAACCTGTTCGCGCGTCTCGGCTGCGAGCTCCAATTGGTCGCTCATTGCATTACTCCGATATGCGTGTGTGTGGTCTTTCGGCCAGGCCTCCAGGGATGACCCTGACCGAAGCGCGGCGCTATAGGGAAAGGCGGGGCAAAGCGCAATATGCGCTGTCCCACGTCCGGCGGAAGCCGCTGCCATCGCGCAAGCGATAAAAAAGGCTGCGGTGGGGAGGGGTACTCGATCACACGCGCGACCACTTGGTGCCTTTGCGCCTTTGTGCGAGAAAAAGTCTTTTGATCGCACGAAGCCACAAAGGCACGAAGAGAAGGAGAAGGCGTTGCCTGCGGCGCTGCGGTGTCTCTTATTCTACCCGCTCGACCTTCAGCCCGCGCTTGCGCAGCAATTCCGCCACCGATCCCGGCCCGACCAGATGCCCGGCACCGACCGCCACGAACACGCGCCCCGGCCGCGCCATCCGTCGCACGATCACGCTCGCCCAGCGCGCATTGCGGTCGGTGAGCAGCGCCTTGCCGATCGCCGGATCGCGCCGTAGCGGAGCGACCGTCGCGGCGAGCGCGGCGTCATCGCCCGCCGACCACGCCTTGAACAAATGCGCATAGCCGCGCGCTGCGTCCTGCGCATCGATCGCGGCCTGTACTAGCAGCACGCGCTGTGCCGCGGCCGGCAGATGATCGAACAGCCGCAATTGCCCATCGCGCGTCTCCAGCGCGCCGATCGCCTTGCCGGTGAAGCGCCGCGTGAGCACGGGCTCGACGCCTTCGGTCGCGCTCGCTTGCTCGGCATGTCCCGCGCCCGCCGTGATCGTCAGCGCCGCCGCCCAGGTCTTGAGTCCGTCGAGATCTGCTGCCGATTGCCCCGCCACCGCCATGCCGCGTGCGAGCGTCGCACGGTCGGCCACGGGAACCCGCGCCGCGATAGGCGGCAAGCCCGGCTGCTCGGCCAGCGCCACGAACTCCGCGCGCGCCGCTGCGGGGTCGGCGGGCGGCACTTCCAGGATCAGCGTATCCGCCGCATCGACCGCGCGCGCGACGGCGGGGGTTTGCCAGTCGACGCCGGGCGGCAGCGCGTGGATCGTCCCGAACAGCCAGATCGTGGTATCCCCATCCGCCACCCGCCATAGCGCCGGATGCGCCTTGGTCTCGGGCGCTCGCGCACAGGCGCACAGCCCCAGCGCCAGCCCGAGACCAAGCCATCGCCGCCTCAATAGCGGACTCGCTCGGCGACCAGATGATGCTTGGCGAGATAGGCCTGCACGCTGTCCTTGCCCGCCAAATGCCCCGCGCCGACCGCGATGAACACGGTGCCCGGCGTCTTCAGCCGGTTGTCGATCCAGTCGGCCCAGCGCGCGTTGCGATCCGCCAGCAGCACTTTGTAGAGATTGGGCTGGCTGCTCAAATCCTCGTTCATCAGCGCGCTCAGGCCCTCGGCATCGCCCGCTTTCCAGCGATCGAGCATGGCGTTGATCGTCGCATCGAATTTGTCGATTTCCTTCGCGCTCGAGATGAGGAAGGCGATCTGGTCGGCTTGCGGCAGAGTGTGGAAATAGCCGAGCTGCTGCTCCAGCGTCTCGAGCCCCGAGACCGGCTTGCCCGATGCCGTAGCTGCAGCATTCAGCGCGACTTCCACCCCCTCGGCGGCGTTGAACCCGGCCTTTTGCAACTCGATCTGCGCCAGCGTGACCCCGGCGAACCACGGCTCGAAGGTGTCGAAGGCGGTTTCAGGAATGCCGAGCTTGGCCATGGCTGCGGCATAGACCTTGCGGTCCTCCGCGCTCAGTTTCTGGGTCAGCGGTTTGCCCGTCGCGTCCATCGCCAGCGGCACGATCACCGCTTTGGCTTGTTCCTGGGTCGGCAGCGGAATTTCGAGCACCAATTGCCCGCTCGCATCGAACGCCTTGCGCACCGCCGAATCGAACCAGCTCAGTTGCGGCTTCAAGGCATGGATCGTGCCGAACAGATAGATCGTCGTGTCCTTGTCCTTCACCACCCATAAAGCCGGGTCGGCGGGGATGGTGGCGGCAGCGGGGGGCGAGGCGGGGGGCGTCGTCTGCGCGGCCAGCGGTGGTGACAGCAGCAGCGCGACAGTGCTCAGAAGATAGCGCATTTTCATCATCAATATCCTTGTGCAAGCGCCTTAGCGAAACCGGCGATAGAGAAATGCTGCGCACGCCACCAGCATCGTGATCCCGAAGATCACGTCGCCATTGGCGTTGGCCGTGACCCCGGACCAAGCCAGAAACCGCCAGCCGACATAGAGCAGGAGATAGGCGTTGATACCGGCTAGCCCGGCCCATTTGTTCGCCTCCAGCTCCAGCTCATCGACGGCGCGAAAATAGTGATAGGAGCCAAGCCCCGCCGCAATCACGAACAGCGCCACGCCGATGATCGCCGCGGCCTGCGCCAAGGTGGTGCCTTCCCCCGCTGCGGTCACCGCGCCGACGACGCCACCAATCAGCCCGCCAGCGATCATGAGCCGGACGATAATCCCGGTATAACGGCGGTGGTACGCCTTGAGCCGGGCCTCGCCCGATGGCGTTTCCGGCTCAGCCGACATTGTTTTCCCCATCATCGAAAATCTCCTCGATTGCCATGTTGAACAGTCGCCCGATGCGGAATGCGAGGGGGAGCGAGGGATCATATTTGCCCGTTTCGATGGCGTTGACCGCCTGGCGCGACACATCGAGCCGCCCGGCAAGCTCCGCCTGGCTCCAGTCGCGTTCGGCGCGCAGCACTTTCAGGCGATTCTTCATGATATCCTTCGCAAATGCCCTCTGCATGGTCGTTATCCCCTTACTAAAAGTCAGGTGACCCTTACTTTATAGGCATGGCGCACAGTGATTGTCAACAACACCTGACAAAAAGTCACGCGAGCGTGGCATGGCGTTTGCGCGTCGCAACGCTTGGTTGAATTTCCCGCCGCGCTGCGCCAAAGCCCGCGGCGTGACCCAACCGCTCAGCTTCCAACGCATGATCCTTACGCTCCATGAGTATTGGAGCCAGCACGGCTGCCTGATTCTGCAGCCTTATGACATGGAGATGGGGGCGGGCACCTTTCACCCGGCGACGACGCTGCGCGCGCTCGGCCCCGAGACGTGGAACGCCGCCTTCGTCCAGCCGTGCCGCCGCCCGACCGATGGCCGCTATGGCGAAAACCCCAACCGGCTGCAGCATTATTACCAATATCAGGTGATCCTGAAGCCGAGCCCGCCCGATTTGCAGGCGCTCTATCTCGGCAGCCTCGCCGCGATCGGCATCGATCCGCTCGTCCACGACATCCGCTTTGTCGAGGACGATTGGGAAAGCCCGACGCTCGGTGCCTGGGGGCTGGGCTGGGAAGTGTGGTGCGACGGGATGGAAGTGACGCAGTTCACCTATTTCCAGCAAATGGGCGGCTATGACATGAAGCCGGTCGCGGGCGAGCTGACCTACGGGCTCGAACGCCTCGCTATGTATATCCAGAACAAGGACAGCGTGTACGATCTGGCGTTTAACGACGCTGGCGTCAGCTATGGCGACGTGTTCCACGAGAATGAGGTCGAAATGTCGACCTGGAATTTCGAAGTGGCCGATACCGACAGCCTGTTCGACCAGTTCAAGAAGCATGTCGCCGAATGCGAGAATTGCCTCGGCAAGCAGCTTCCGATCCCGGCCTATGAGCAGGCGATCAAGGCCAGCCACATCTTCAACCTGTTGCAGGCGCGCGGCGTCATCTCGGTGGCGGAGCGCCAGGCCTATATGGGCCGCGTCCGCGATCTGGCGAAGGGCGCGTGCGGCGCGTGGATCGCGCACAACACCGCAAAATGGGAAGCGCGCTTCCCGGGGTGGGCCGCATGAGCAGCGCCGCAGGCACTCCCATGCGCCTTCTCCTCCGCGCCCTCCGCGCCTCCGCGCGAACCACCCTTCTTCTGGCGCTCTTCGCGCCTTCGCGCCTTCGCGTGAACCAACCTTCTTTCTCACGCGAAGACGCGAAGACGCGAAGCCGTTGCGTTCTGGTCGCTAACGGGGCGCGCGCATGACCGACTTTTTGCTTGAGCTGCGCTCCGAGGAAATTCCTGCGCGAATGCAGGATCGTGCGCGCGAGGATCTGGCCAAGCTGTTCACCGCCGAGATCGCCAAGAGCGGCCTCACCGCCAGCGAGATCGTCACCTACGCCACCCCGCGCCGCCTGACGCTGATCGCGCGCGGCTTGCCGGTCGAGACGGCGGCGGTGTCGGAAGAGACCAAGGGGCCCAAGGCCTCCGCCCCGCCGCAAGCGCTTGAAGGGTTTCTGCGCAAGACCGGCCTCACACGCGAGCAATTGGTCGAGCGTGACGGTGTGCTGTTCGCGGTGGTCGACAAGCCCGGCCGCGCGACCAGCGCGGTGCTGGCCGAGGCGATCCCGGCGATCATCCGCGCGTTTCCCTGGCCCAAGGCGATGCGCTGGGGTGCCAGCTCGACCACGATGGAATCGCTGCGCTGGGTGCGCCCGCTGCAAGGGATCGTCGCTTTGTTCGGCGATACGGTCGTGCCGGTCGAGATCGCCGGCGTGCAGGCGGGCGCCGCCACCGTCGGCCATCGCTTCCACCATCCCGGCGTCATCACGATTGGCTCGGCCGACGATTATGTCGAGAAACTGCGCGCGTGCCATGTCATCGTCGACCAGGCCGAACGCCGCCAGATCATCGCGCTCGGCGCGACGATGGCGGCGCGCAAGGCGGGGCTCGAGCTGGTGCAGGACGAGGGCCTGTTGACCGAAAATGCCGGCCTCACCGAATGGCCGGTGCCGCTGCTCGGCCGCTTCGACGCGGCGTTCCTCAGCGTGCCCCCCGAAGTGATCCAGCTCACCGCGCGCGTGAACCAGAAATATTTCGTGTGCCGTGGCGCGGACGGGGCCTTGGCGAATGCGTTCGTCTGCACCGCCAATATCGATGCGGCCGATGGCGGCGCGAAGATCGTCGAGGGTAACCGCAAGGTGCTGGCGGCGCGCCTGTCCGACGCGAAATTCTTCTACGAAACCGATTTGAAGGTGCCGCTGGAAGAGCAAGCGACCAAGCTCGACCGGATCGTGTTCCACGAGAAATTGGGCACCGTCGCGGACAAGGTCGCGCGCGTCGCGAAGCTGGCCAAGTGGCTGGTGGAAGAGGGAATCGTTTCTTCTCCCTCTCCCCGCTCGCGGGGAGAGGGCCGGGGAGAGGGGGAGTCTGCCTCCAGCGACGCCCTCGATATTCCAGCACAGCCCCTCTCCCCGACCCTCTCCCCTGAAGGGGAGAGGGAGAATCTTGCCGCGCTCGCGGAACGCGCCGCGCTCCTCTGCAAGGCCGATCTCGTCACCGGCATGGTCGGCGAGTTTCCCGAATTGCAGGGCCTGATGGGCGGCTATTACGCGGCGGCCCAAGGCCAAGACCCCCGCGTCGCCGCCGCGATCCGCGATCACTACAAGCCGGTCGGGCAGGGCGATGATGTGCCGACCGATCCGGTAACGGTGGCGGTGTCGCTGGCGGATAAGCTGGATACGTTGGTAGGTTTCTTTGCGGCGGGGCTGCCGCCTACTGGCTCCAAGGATCCATTCGCTCTTCGTAGAGCTACTATTGCAATAATCTCTCAGGTCATTGAGGGCCAATTCCGGCTTCCGCTGAGCACGGTCGTAGCGGCATCGGCTGCAATACATGCCTCACAGTTTGTATATTGGGAGAATGAGTTCCATAAGGGCGATGACGCTGAGCCGAGGCACGCCAGAGCTCGCCTTGCTCATTTCGACCAAGAGTACGACTGGACAAAAGGTAATCATACGGAAAGCGCGATCGAACGCAAAATCGGCGGATCGTTCATCAGCTATTACGAGTGGGACGGTGAACCTGATTTCATCGAATTTGCAAAGTATCTAGTGTTTGACAGATCAGTCGATGGTCTTCTCGACTTCTTCGCCGACCGCCTCAAAGTCCAGCAACGCGAAGCCGGTGTCCGGCACGATCTGATCGACGCGGTGTTCGCGCTTGGCGGCGAGGATGATCTCGTCCGCTTGCTCGCGCGCGTTCATGCGTTGCAGGCGTTTATCGGGACCGAGGATGGGGTGAACCTCCTCGCCGGGTACAAGCGCGCGGCGAATATCTTGAAGAAAGAGGGCGTTTCTCTCTCTCCCCTGAAGGGGAGAGGGAGAAGGAACCGGCAGAGGCTGCGCTCGCGCTGGCGCTCGATTCGGCTGAGCCTGCCGCTGCCGCCGCGGTGGCGCGCGAGGATTTCGAAGCCGCGATGGCGGCGCTCGCCACGCTGCGCGCTCCGATCGATGCGTTTTTTGAAGGCGTGATCGTCAACGATTCCGATCCCGAAAAGCGCGCCGCCCGGCTCGCTTTGCTTGATCGGGTCCGTGCTGCGGTGCACAATGTCGCAGACTTCTCGAAGATCGAGGGCTGAACGGACGCGCACTTTGCCCTAACTTTAGCCTCACCTTCCAAACGCCTCCCCAGCGAATACAGGTACTTAGAGGGAAGACCCATGACGCAATACGTGTATCGGTTCGGCGGCGGTGTTTCGGACGGGGGCAAGGGCGACCGCAACCTGCTCGGCGGCAAAGGCGCGAACCTTGCCGAGATGGCGGCGATCGGGCTGCCGGTGCCACCCGGCTTCACCATCTCGACCGAATTTTGCGCGGTCTATTATGATGAAGGCGGCCAATTCCCGCAGAGCCTGCGCGACGAAGTCGCCACCGGCATCGCCCATATCGAAGGCGTGACCGGCAAGCGCTTCGGCAACCCGGCGGACCCGCTGCTCGTCTCGGTCCGCTCCGGCGCGCGCGCGTCGATGCCCGGCATGATGGACACGGTGCTCAATCTCGGCCTCAACGACCAGACGGTCGAGGGCCTCGCCGCCACCAGCGGCGACGCGCGCTTCGCGTGGGACAGCTATCGCCGCTTCATCCAGATGTATTCGGACGTGGTGCTCGAACTCGACCATGATGCATTCGAGGAGGCCCTCGAAATCGCCAAGGAAGATCGCGGCTATTTCCTCGACACCGATCTCACCGCCGATGACCTGCGCGGCCTCGTCGCCGAATATAAGGGCCTGGTCGAGCAACTGTGGGGCAAGCCCTTCCCGCAGGACGTGCATGACCAATTATGGGGCGCGGTCGGCGCGGTGTTCGGATCGTGGCAGTCGGAACGCGCCAAGGTCTATCGCCGCCTCAACGACATTCCGGCAAGCTGGGGCACCGCCGTCAACGTGCAGGCGATGGTGTTCGGCAATATGGGCGACACCTCGGCCACGGGCGTGGCGTTCACGCGCGATCCGGCGATCGGCACCAAGGCTTATTATGGCGAATTCCTGATCAATGCGCAGGGCGAGGACGTCGTCGCCGGCATCCGCACCCCGCAATATCTCACCACCGCCGCACGCGCAGCGGCAGGGGCCAAGCCGCTGTCGATGGAAGAGGCGATGCCGGTGGTGTTCGCCGAACTCGCCAAGGTGTTCGACCTGCTCGAAACGCATTACCGCGACATGCAGGATATCGAATTCACCGTGCAGCAGGGCAAGCTGTGGATGCTGCAGACGCGGAGCGGCAAGCGCACCGCCAAGGCCGCTTTGAAGATCGCGGTTGATATGGCCGAGGAAGGCCTGATCACGCGCGAGGAAGCCGTCGCCCGTGTCGATCCGGCGGCGCTCGACCAGTTGCTGCACCCGACGCTCGATCCCAAGGCGGTGCGCGATGTGCTGACCAAGGGCTTGCCGGCCTCGCCCGGTGCGGCCTCGGGCTTTGCCGTGTTCGACAGCGACACCGCCGAGACGCGCGCGGCGGCAGGCGAGGCGGTGATCCTGATCCGCACCGAAACCAGCCCCGAAGACATTCACGGGATGCACGCGGCCAAGGGCATCCTCACCGCGCGCGGCGGCATGACCAGCCACGCCGCCGTGGTGGCGCGCGGCATGGGCCGTCCGTGCGTTTCGGGTGCGGGCGGCATCTCGATCGATGCCAAGGCAGGCGTGATGCGCGTTGGTCTCGGGGCCGAGGCGCGCGTGGTCAACGCAGGCGACATCATCACCATCGACGGCACCACCGGCGAAGTGATGGCGGGCGAAGTGCCGACGGTGCAGCCCGAGCTTTCCGGCGATTTCGCGACGCTGATGGTGTGGGCCGATGGCGTGCGCCGTTTGCGCGTGCGCGCCAATGCCGAGACCCCGCTCGACGCCAAGGTCGCGCGCGAGTTCGGTGCCGAGGGCATCGGCCTGTGTCGCACCGAACATATGTTCTTCGATGCCGAGCGGATCACCAATGTCCGCCAGATGATCCTGGCCGAGGATGAAGCGGGTCGCCGCGCCGCGCTCGACAAATTGCTGCCCGAACAGCGCAGCGACTTCGTGCAATTGTTCGAGGTGATGGCGGGCCTGCCGGTGACGATCCGCCTGCTCGATCCGCCGCTGCACGAATTCCTGCCGCATGAAGAAAGCGAATTCGCCGATGTAGCGGCGGCGGCGGGGGTTGCGGTCGATGTGCTCAAGCGGCGCGCGGCGGACCTGCACGAATTCAACCCGATGCTGGGGCATCGCGGCTGCCGCCTGGGCGTGACCTATCCCGAAATCTACGAGATGCAGGCGCGCGCCATTTTCGAGGCGGCGGTGCTGGTCGCGCAGAAATCGGGCGCGGCGCCGATCCCCGAAGTGATGATCCCGCTGGTCGGCACGCGCCGCGAGCTGGAGCTGATGAAGGCGGTGGTCGACAAGGCGGCGCAAGCCGTGTTCGCCGATACCGGCACGACGATCACCTATCATGTCGGCACGATGATCGAGCTGCCGCGCGCCTGCCTGATGGCGGGCGAGATTGCCGAGGTCGGCGAATTCTTCTCCTTCGGCACCAACGATCTGACGCAGACCACGCTGGGCGTCAGCCGCGACGATGCCGCGCGGTTCCTCACCACCTATGTCGAGCGCGGCATTTATGCGCGCGATCCGTTCGTCAGCCTCGATGTCGAGGGTGTCGGGCAGTTGATCGGCATGGCGGCGGAGCGCGGGCGGGCGACGCGGCCCGACATCAAGCTCGGCATTTGCGGCGAACATGGTGGCGATCCGGCATCGATCGCCTTCTGCGAGACGGTGGGGCTCGATTATGTCAGCGCCTCGCCCTATCGTGTGCCGATCGCACGACTGGCAGCGGCGCAGGCCGCGCTTGCAGCAAAGCCAGCGGCATGAGGTGAGGGACATCGTATGAGGGCTTGGGCGCGGTATCTCATCGGCACGGTGGCCGGGGCTGCGCTCGGGCTGGGCGGTGCGGTCTATGTCCTGCGCAGTGCCGCGCTCGGTAACAATGTGGTGATCGGGCCATGGGCGACCGGGCAGACCTTCGGCTCGGTCGCCGCCGACCCCTATACTCGCGCGGTGGTCGCGTTGAAGGGCCTGCTCGCTTTGCCCGCGCAGGAGGCGCGCTATTACACCGCCGCGCGCGATAGCGCGGGCGCGCCGCTGGAGGGGCGGTGCCGCTACCGCATCACCGGTGTGGCGCTGCCAGCGGCGTGGTGGAGCCTGACGGCCTATGACCCAGACGGCTATCTCGTCCCCAATGCTGCCGGACGCTATTCGGTGGCGGGGGCGGCGTTCCCCGATGGCGGCAAAGCGGGCTGGACGATCCTGCTCGCCCCGACCGCGCCGCCGCCGACGGAAACCGCGAAATGGTTGCCCAGCGGCGGGATTGCGCGCGTCGAACTGACCCTGCGCACCTATTTGCCGAGCGACGGGGGCCGGGGGAATCCAGGGGCCGACATCCTGCCCAAGATCACGCGGGAGGCGTGCTGATGGCGCGCTGGACCGGACCGCTTGTCGCTGGGGCACTCGTCGCGGCGCTCACCAGCTATGGCGCGATCGCCTATGCGCCCGATCTGCTGATGGCGGCGGCGATCCGGCGCGTCGCGGCGGGCGGCTTCAACCGCTTCGCGCACAGCCCGCTTGCCACGGCGAAAAGCCGCCAGATCGTGCGGCCCAGCCCGGACCTGGCCTATTCGGCCTGTCCCTATGACATCTCGCGAGGGTCTTTGCTGATCCATGCAGTGCCGGTGGCGGCACCCTATTGGTCGCTGTCGATCTTCGATTCGCGCACCAATGCGGTGTTCGTGCACAATGGTGGGCAGGCGGAGGGGAAGCCGTTCGCGGTTGCCGTCACCCACGCTGGGCGTTCGGTGCCGACAGGCTATCAGCGCGTCGATGTCGCTGGGGACCGCGGGATCGCGTTGATCCGGATTCTGGTCGCCGACCGCGCCGCTTTCCCCAAGATCGATGCGGCGCGCCGCGCGACGGTGTGCGAGCTGCGTTAAAGCGACGCTGGCGCTGTTGCGGCGAAATGCGCCGCGTGATCGGCATTTTGCCCGGCGCGCAGCAAGGCAGCCTGCGGCCGCCATTGTTCGCGCGCGACATAGCCAACGGGCAAGGAGAGCCGTTGCTCCAGTGCCATCTCGTCCTGCGCGGACAGTTTTTCCAGATCCTCGAAGCGGACGATTCCCAAATCAGACAAGCGCGCCTGTAGCGCGTCATCAATGCCGCGGATTCTCGTCAGCGCATCGCGCGGGGTGGGGATGAAACGGTCGGTAGAGGCGGGGTTCGGGGCTGCGGTCGCGATTTCAGCGGGCTCGGCCTCCAGTTCGGGCAAATGACCTGGTGACGGCTCGACCGCGATCGGGGGAGGGGCTTCCGTAACGGTGGCGGGGGGCGCTGCCACCGGCGGCGTGTCGCCGTGGTCGCTTACCGCTGCCGGTTCCTCCGGCACTGCGGGCGCGGTGACTGGTTCGGGTGACGGGAGCGGCGCCGCAGCGGGCGGGGTCACGGGCAGCGGGACAGTTATCACCGGAGCGGCGGCGGGCGGTGTGGCCGCCGCAGCGGCGCTGCGGAGCCCGACGATCGTCCGTTCCGCCTCGGCATGGTCGGCGCGTAGCGCTTCGAGATCGGCGGTCAGGTTCGCGGCGCGGCTATGCGATGCCCGCAACTGGTCTTGCGCCTGTTCATGATAAGCGGTGAAGCTTTCCGATTGCTCCCGCACCCGGCGCTTCCACTTTTTCGGGCTCGGCGCGCTGACATACCCCAGCAACCACCCGCCGAGGAGCACTGCCGCAAGTACGATGAACTGTTCCGGTGTCGTGAACAGCATGACCTTTGCATCCCCCGCCCAAGATTCGTTTCCGCAACGATCCTGCCGTTAACCACGCCCGGGGGCAAGCGTGCTGACCGGCGGGCCTTAGTGCTTGAACGCGTCCGAGATCGAGCAGGCAGCGGGGCCCAGAATCACCACGAACAACGTCGGCAGGATGAACAGGATCAGCGGGATCGTCATGATCGCGGGCAGGCGTGCGGCCTTTTCTTCGGCGCGCATCATGCGTTCGTTGCGGAACTCGGCCGAGAGCACGCGGAGCGCCGACGCAAGCGGCGTGCCGTACTTTTCGGTCTGCACCATCGTCGTGACGACGCCCTTTACCGCATCCAGCTTCACGCGCTGCGCCAGGTTCTCGAAGGCCTGACGGCGTTCCGCGAGGAAGCCCAGCTCGATTGCGGTGAGGGTGAATTCATCGCCCAGCTCGGGATAGGCTTTGCCCAATTCGCGGGCGACGCGGTTGAACGCGGCGTCGACGGTCAGTCCCGCTTCGGCACAGATCACCAGCAGATCGAGCGCGTCGGGCAAGCCCTTCTGGATCGCCAGCGAGCGCTTGCTGATCTTGTTGTTCAGATAGAGGTCGGGCGCTTTGTACGACAGGATGAAGTTGGCGGCGACCAGGCCATAGGCTTTGATCGGCGTCCAATTCGCGAACATCTCGGTGCCGTAGACCACGTACAGGCCAAACACGCCCCAGGTCAGCGGCAGGACGAGGCGGCCGAAAATCACCGCCACCGCATATTCCTTGGAGCGGATGCCGGCTTGCATCAGCTTGATCTGCGCCGCCTTGACCTGGCTATCCTGCAGCACTTTGAGCGAGGAGAGCAGCGCCTTGATGCGGTCGGTCGTCTCATTCTTGGTGACGAGCTTGGCGCGGCGCTTGGTCGAGGCGGTAATGCCCGCCTTCAACTGTTCGCGACGGTCGTTGAGCGCCTTGACGCGCTTGGTCATCGGGTCGCGCGACGTGGTGACCGCATAGATCGCCAGCAGCACCATGAAGGCAGCAACGCCGGCCAACAGCGTGGCGACGGTATAGACGTCGACGCCAAGGATGACGGGACCAGCGGGGGTGGCGGGATTCATCGCATCAGATCTCGAAATTGACCATGCGGCTCATGATGAACGCGCCGATTCCCATCCAGATCAATCCGCCGCCGCCAGCGACCATCAGGCGTTGGTCGACGAAGAAGTTCTGCATGTAGCTGGCGTTGATCATCCAGATCAGGCCGAACACGATGAAGGGCAGCGATCCGACGATATAAGCGGACGCCTTGGATTCGGACGACATCGCCTTGATCTTCAGCTTCATCTGGCCGCGCATACGCAGCACCGTCGCCAGGTTGGACAGCGTCTCGGCCAGATTGCCGCCGGTTTCGCGCTGGATCGCGATGGTGATGCAGAAGAACTGGAATTCGGGCGTGCCCAGCCGGTCAGCCGTATCTTGAAGCGCTGCGTCCATCGTGCGCCCGATTTTCATCTTGTCGGTGATGTTCTTGAACTCGACGCCGACCGGGCCATCGACCTCCTGCGCAACGACTGCGATCGTCTCCGTAATCGGCAGGCCCGAGCGCAGACCGCGCACCAGCAGTTCGATGGCGTCGGGAAATTTGGCGGTGAATTTGGTGATCCGCCGCTTGATGAAAAAGCCGACCACCATATGCGGCAGTCCGGCACCGACCACCAGACCAAGCAGCAACGCGAGCAGGATCGGCAGGCGCAAAACGATCAGCACCAACGCGACGCCCAGGACAATGCCCAAGGTCGCGATGCCATATTGCCCAACGGTCCAGGTCTTGCCCGTCATCGCCAGGCGCTGTTTGAGGAGCGCGGGGCGCGGGATGAAGCGCATTGCCGCTGCATCCATGCGGTTGTTCCGTGCGGTTGCGATGCGGCGCATTTGCGCATCCACCAGCACGTTGGCGGCATCGCTGTGGCGCGCGCGCAGGGCGGCCATGCGGCGCGTGCGGGCGCGCTCGGCATTGGGGCCCGCAAAGGCGAACGCCATCAGCGCGAGCACGACCAGCGCACCTGCACCCAGCGAAAGGACCGGCATCAGTTCCATGAGGCCTATCAAGCGCTCCGCTTCGTTACGACGGCGTTTACGCCGCAAGGTTTTGCCATGATTTTTTGCGAGATCACTTCTTCTTGGCGGGGCGCGAAATCAGCGATTTGAAATCGAATTTCCCCATCAAAGACGTGCCTTTGGCCGCGCCCTTCTTCTTCGTTGCGCTGTCGATCGGTTCTGCCGAGTCGCCCACCGCCATCAACTTCGTCGCCAGATCGACGATCGGTACGATCGTCTTCGAGCCCTTGCCGGCCTCGGTCATCGGCTTGCCGAGCTTTGCCGATTGCGCCGCGAGTTTCTGGTCGAAGGGGACCAGGAAGTCGATTTTGCGTTCGATCGATCCTTCGAAATCCTTGCGGCTGATTTCGAGCTGCGCGGTCGGCTGGACGCGATTGGCGACCACCACGACTTGCGTCTGCGGCGCGTTGGATTTCATCCATGACAGGATGCGGATCGTGTCGCGCGCCGCAGCGAGCGTCAGCTCGGTCACGATCACCGCCACCTGAATGTCGGTTATCAAATGCGGATGCTGCACCAGCATGTTGCGCGGCAAATCGATCACGGTGCATTCGAACGCGGAGCGCATTTCCTCCTGCAATTGATAGAACGCGCCGCCATCGGTCATGATCGGCGAGTTGATCGGTGCCTCCGCCGACAGCACCGAGAGCATTTCGCTCGACTTGACCATCGCGCGTTCGATGAACAAGCCATCGATGCGGCTGGGATTTTCGATCGCGTCGGTCAGGCCGCGGCCGGGCTCGAGGTCAAGCGACAATGCGCCCGTGCCGAAATGCACGTCGAGATCGAGCAACGCCGTCGTCCGCGCGCCCTTTTCGCTCAGCACCCACGCCACACCCGTGGCGAGGCTGGAAGCGCCGACGCCGCCGCGCGCGCCGATGAACGCGGTGGAGATGTGCGGACGTTCGGTGCCCGTGTCCGAAACCTTCGGCGCATTCAGCACCGTCTGGGCATGGGTGAACGCATCCCGCAGCATGTCGGGATTGAGCGGTTTGAGCAGATAGTCCTGGATGCCGCTCACGATGAGATCGCGGTACAGCCTGACGTCGTTGACCTGGCCTGCGGCGATGACGACGGTGCCCGGCTCGCACACTTCGGCCAGCGCATTGATGTCGTTGAGCGGATCACCGCTTTCGGAGAGATCGACAAACAGGATTTGCGGGCTCGCGGACACGGACAGCGACTGTACCGCGTTGCGCAGGCCGCCTTTGTTCACCTTTTCGGGTGCCCAGCCCATTTCCACTGCGATCGGACGCAGCGTCTCGGCGGCGGTTTCGTCGCAGACATAAGCGGCAAAGGGATCGCGCAAGCCGATACGCGCTGGGTTGAAGGGCGCATTCATTACTTGCCTCCGGTGCTTTCCGTCTTGACCGTCGTGCCGCCAGCACCGGTTGGTGCCGCCTTGCGGTAGCTTTCGATTGCCTTGGCCGAGGCCAATTGGTCGGCGACCGCGCTGCCGCCCTGGCCGCGCACGAGGTCCGCCGGATTGGCGACCATCGCGGCGAGGTTGGCGTTCATCGCGCAGCCGTGGTTGGAGGAGGTATTGGCCTCATATTCGGTCGAGGTGTCCCGGCTGTAGTCGGGGCAGCCCGGCACCGTCGCCTTTGTGCGGCTGACGATGACGCGCGCCATGCCCGGCGTAACGGCCGCACCGACCAAAGGTGCCTCGTCGGATACCAGCAGGCCGTAACGCGACGCTTCGCGCGCGATATCGTCCTTTACGCCGCCGCTCGAAGGCGTGGAATTCTCGACCGCGACCTTGTCGCCATAGCCGACCCGCAACGATGCCATCCACCCGGCGAGGCGCTGCGCTTCGCCCGGGGCGAGGCCGTCGCCGCTCGTTGCGACGTCAATGGCATAATCGGCGCGGCTGACGACCGGCTGATGCACCGATTCGAGTCCGCGATTTTCCGTGCCGACGCACGCAGACAGCGCCAACGCCGGAAGCAGGCCGGTCGTGATCGCACGCACATATTTGTTCATGATCATGTCCCTCGGCCCTTAATTGATGTCGAAACCGGGTGCGGCACTCGCGCCCTTTTTGGTTTGGCTGGATGGTGGCGTGAAGGCGGCGGGCGCATCGCGACGGCGATCGACCGGCGACCCCGGTATGGGGTCGGGCGCGACCGGTGCCGGAGCCGCCGCCCCGAGCGAAGGCTGCGCAGTGGGAGCCGGAGCCATGGTCGGCTTCGGGCGGTCGCCGCCGGTGGTGCCGCCGCCAAGCTGACCCATAAAGACACGACCAAGGTCGGTCGGGGCCTTATAGCCGTCGGTTGGCAGGACGATGTCATTGGCGTTGACCGGTTTCACGAGATACGGCGTGATCACGATCACCAGCTCGGTTTCATTGCGCTGGAACGCGTTGGAGCGGAACAACGCGCCGACGATGGGCATGTCGCCAAGCGCGGGTGCCTTGTCGATCGAGTTGTTGTGATTGTTTTGCAGCAGGCCCGCGATCATCATGCTCTGACCCGAGCCGAGCTCGACGGTCGTCTCGGCCCGCCGTGTCGTCAGCGCTGGAATGCTGACGCCGGAAAGCGTCACCGAACCCTGCGACGACAGCTGCGACACTTCGGGACGGACATGCAGCGAAATGCGCCCATCGGCCAGCACCGTCGGAGTATAGGACAGGCTCACGCCATATTGCTTGTAATCGACCGAGACCGCGCCCAGCCCCTGCGAGATCGGGATCGGGAACTCGCCGCCCGCGAGGAACGAACCGGTTTCGCCGGAAATGACCGTGATGTTCGGATTGGCAAGCGTCGAGACCTGGCCGTCGCGCTCCCCCAGATCGAGCGAGGACAGCAGGTCCATCCCCAATGCATGGCCGGCGAGGCCAAGCGTCGTGCCCATGCCGGTCGCGGCAGGCTGGGTGAAGACGGTTTGTCCCGGAAGCGAACCGTCGGCGTTGATGATGCCGCTGCCGATCGTTCCCGGTGCCGTCGCAATCGTGCCCTGGCGCCCTTGGGTGATGCCGAACAGCGTGCTGCCGGAGCCACGGCTGGTGAGGTTTACGCCGATATTCTTGACGAAGCTGCGGCTGACCTCGGCGATGCGCACCTGCAAATTGACCTGCAAGGGGGTTGCCGCGCGCAAGCGGTTGATCACGCCGACCTTCAGCGCCGCATCGGGGCCGATAGCGACGCCAGGATTGAGCAGCGCGGTAACGAGGCGCTGCGCTGCCGCGCTGTCCTCGGGAGAGGACACCGTGCCGGTGAGCACTGCGATTTGACCGGCGGTCGTCACCTTGATGTCGCTGTCGGGCATGGCGAGCTTCACCATCCGGTCGATCGAGGACAGGTTCTGGCTGACGCGGATGTTGGCGGCGTAAATCACCGTGCCGCTTGCCGAGGTCGCGAAGATCGTCGATTCGCCGGAATCCTTACCGAACAGGTGGATCTGATGCGGGTTGTTTACATAGACGTCGGCCACGCCAGGGTTCGAAACCCACACGTCGCTGACGTTCGCGGGCAAGTTGATCAATTCGCCTTGCCCGGTCGACAGCACGACCTCGGTCGTCGGACGCACCGTACCCGTTGGGGCCGCACCGACATGGGTGACCGGACGTTGCCCGCTGCGTGCAGGCGCGGGCTTCGCCTGAAGTTTGGCACCCGCCGCCAGGGCGGTGACCGGCGCACTGCCGACCAGCGCGGTGATGACCGTCGCCGACAGGATGCGGTGCAGAGCGGTTGCGCTACGCATTATTTCTTCCCCCCAAGGGCGACATCGGTCACCGCATTGCCGCGTGCGACGCGGATTACGGGGCCGGTACCAGCCCCCGGAAACGTTCCGGTGCCCGGCGCGCCACCGGGTGCCGAGGTATCAGCAGGCTTGCCCGGAACCGTGCTGCGTTGAAAACGCGAGACGTCGGCCCCGGTCACCATCGTCCCGCCACCGGTCGCGGGGGTGCTGGCGATGCGGGTCAGCATCGCTTTTTCCGCTTTGGGGTCGTCGGGCATGGAGACATCGCCGCTAGCGATCGCCTGTTCGAGTTCGCTGCTATTGTCGGCGATCGAGCGCAGCGACAGCGACAGCGAGCCGAGCGTCTGCGCGACCGCGATTTGCTCGGCGATCTTCGGCGTCGCTTCGATCGTCACGTTGGAAAAGGTGCGCACGACGGCCTTGCCGTCTTCACCGACACCGTTGTCGGTGCGCTGGTCGGTGGCGAGCACGCGCAGGTTGCGCATGATCGTCTCGGCCGCCTTGAGCGGTGGACCATCGCCGCCACCGGGTACGGTCTGCGTCAGGATCAGGTCGATACGGTCGCCGGGGAACACGAAACCGGCCACGCTGGTCTGCGTCTGTACCGGTACGGTTACGGCGCGCATGCCCGGGCCGAGGGCGGCGGCGAGGAAGCCACGATCGCCCGGCTTGACCAGCGCGCCCTGGGTCACCGGCTGACCGGCGGTGATCGCGTTGCGCACGACCGTGCCCATCAGCGAGCGCGGATCGAAGCCGCCCTTCTTGATGTAATAGGCGTTCTCAACCAGCTCCTTCGGCCATGGCTGATATTTCAGCGAGGTCGCGTCGAGGATGGTGCCGACAGGGAGCGCCTTGGTTGCGACCAGCACTTCCGGGCCGTTTGCGACCGGAGCCATCGCCACCGCATTGGCTTGCGGTGCCGGGCTGCCAATGATCAGCGATCGTGCCATGAACGCCGTGATCGCGGCAACGATCAGCGCACCCACCAGCAGAATGACCTTGCGACTATCCATCTTAGACCTTTCGGACGCGGGCAATTGAGCCCGCGTTAAGCATTCACACCAAAGTGGTTAAAAAGCGGTTCACGCAGTGTAATCAGCGCCGCAATTGCGATCGCTACGCCGTAGGGAACCTCGATTTGCGCCGTGCGATGGCGCAGCGCGCGCTCGATCAGCAGGATCACGGTCAACGCGCCGCCGAGCAGCGACATCACGATCAACATCCAGGTCAAGGCGACCGGGTCGAGCAGCCACAGCGCCAGCGCGCCGATCATCTTGACATCGCCGCCGCCCATCCAGCCGAAATGAAAAGCGGCAACGAAGGCCGCGAACACCAGCAGCGCGACCCCCACTTGCTCGGCAATCGCCATCCAGCCCAGGGCGTTCGCCCACCACCATAATGGGGCGAGCAGCGCGATCGCGGCGTTTTTCCAATTGGCGATCTCGCGCGTGCGCGCGTCCTGAATCCCGGCCGAAACCAGGAGCGCCGCCAGCACCAGCAGCAACATCGTTGACAGATTGATCCCACCCATGAGGAAAGGTGTAGACGGCGGGCCTTTCAAAACCGTAACCATCGTCCATGGTTTCCCCTCAGCTTTATCGTCGCGCGATTCCTGCGGCTGCGCGGATCACCCAATGGTCCGCTCCCGATGGCTGGGCGCTGCGGCGCTTTGACTGGGGCGTCGAGGGACGCCCGCGCGGGCGCATGCTGTTCCAGGGCGGGCGCGGCGATATCTTCGAAAAATATCTTGAGGCGTTCGCGCACTGGCATGCGCTTGGTTGGTCGATCACTTCGTTCGACTGGCGCGGGCAGGGTGGGTCGGGGCGGCTGTCGCCCGATCCGCATGTTGGCCATGTCGACGATTTTCAGCAGTATATCGATGATTTCCGTGCCTTTTGGGCGGATTGGGTCGCAGAGGATGCCGGGCGCGACGGCGGACCGCATGTTGCGCTTGGCCATTCGATGGGCGGGCATTTGCTGTTGCGCGCGCTGGCCGAGGGCGCGGCGCAGCCCGATGCCGCCGTTCTGATCGCCCCGATGCTGGGGCTGCACAGCCCGGTTGGCGCGACGCTTGGTGAACGGCTCGCCCGTATGCTTGGCGGTGTGGGCAATACGGCCCGGCCAGCCTGGCGCGGGAATGAGCGGCCCGCCACCACCGAAACGCGCCAGGCCCTGCTGACCAAGGACACCGATCGCTATGAAGACGAAATCTTCTGGCAATCGAGCAAGCCCGAATTGCTGCTTGGGCCGCCGAGCTGGCGCTGGGTGATCGAGGCGTTTGCCTCGACCCGGCGGCTGAGCGTCGATCCGCGTTTGAAGACGCTCGGCGTGCCTTTGCTGTTCGTCATTGCCGATGACGATAAACTGGTCGATCCCAAGGCCGCGCTGAAGATCGCGGCAAAGGTGCCGGATGCGCGGGTGGTGCGCTTCGGCAAGGAATCGGCGCATGAGATTCTGCGCGAGGCGGATCCGGTGCGCAATCGCGCGATTGGCGAGATCGACATCTTCCTGTCCTCGCGGGCGCAGAGGTAACACCGTGACGCATTATGACGTGGCCATTGTTGGTGCCGGGATTGCGGGCGCAAGCCTCGCCGCCGCGATTGCGCCTTACGCTTCGGTGGTGATGCTCGAGGCGGAGGATCTGCCCGGTTACCATGCGACCGGACGCTCGGCGGCGTTCTGGTCGGAAACCTATGGCGGCCCCGATGTGCAGCCGCTCACCACCGCATCGGGCGCTGCGTTACGGGGCGGGGGCTTCCTGGCCGATCTCGGCTCGCTCCATATCGGGCGCGCGTCGGATGCGGACCGGATCGACGGCTTTCTGGAGGAATTTGCGGGCAGCAGCGTGGCGCTGCAGCGGGTGGATCCGCGCGCCTACATTCCGGGCTTACGCGCCGACTGGACGCTCGGCGTGCTGGAGGCGAGCAGCACCTATATCGATGTCGCGGCGCTGCACGCGCATTATCTGGCACAGGCGCGACAGGGCGGGGTGACGCTGTTGCTGTCCGCGCCGCTGCAGCGGGCGCTCCACACCGGTGGCCGCTGGCAAATGGAGACGGGTGCGGGGCCGGTGTCGGCGACGATCCTCGTCAACGCCGCCGGTGCCTGGGCCGATGCGGTTGCAGAAATGGCGGGGGTCGCGCCGATCGGCATCGCCGCGTATCGCCGCACCGTCGTGCAATTGGCGACCAGCCCAGCGGCCCCCGATGCGCTGCCGCATATCGCGGACATTTCTGGGCAATTCTATTTCAAGCCCGAGGCCGGGGGGCGGCTGTGGCTCAGCCCGCATGATGAGACTCCGGCCACGCCCGGCGATGTCCAGCCCGAGGAGATCGACGTCGCCATCGCGATCGACCGGTTCGAACACGTTGTCGATTGGCAGATCACCCGCGTCGAACGGCGTTGGGCGGGTCTGCGCAGCTTCGCGCCGGATCGCTTGCCGGTCTATGGCTTCGCCCCCGATTCGCCCGGTTTCTTCTGGTGTGCGGGGCAGGGCGGTTTCGGCATCCAGACGGCACCGGCAGCGGCCGCGCTGGCCGCAGCGCTCCTTTTGGGCCGCGCGCCCGATCCCAGCGTCGCTGCGATTGATCCTACCCGCTATGCACCGGGCCGCTTCGCGGTGCTGGCGTAACGATATCGCCGTCGCTATCCTTCCCGAACCGACAAACCGGGGAGGTTCGCATGGCACACAAATTCGTGATCGAGCAGAACAAGGCGGGCGAGTATGTCGCCAAGTTCAAATATAACAGCGAACTGATTTGGTGGACCGAGGGCTATTCGAGCAAGGCCGGGGCCAAGAATGCGATCGAATCGGTGCTGAAGAACGGCCCGGGCGCGCCGGTCGAAGAGGCTTAAGCGCGCCTTCCAGCGGCCACCGCGGCATCGCTCGCCAGCCGGTCTGCGCGTTCGTTGTCGGGGTGGCCGGCATGGCCTTTGACCCAGGTCCATTCGACGCGGTGCGGTTTCGCCGCGTCGAGCAGTGCCTGCCACAGATCGGCATTCTTCACCGGCTGGCGCGCGGCGGTCTTCCAGCCGTTCTTCTGCCAGCCTTTGATCCACTTGGTCAGCCCGTCCATTACATAGCGGCTGTCGGTCGATAGCATCACATGGCAGGGGCGTTTCAGCGCGTTCAGCCCCTCAATCGCGGCCATCAATTCCATACGGTTGTTGGTGGTCAGCGCTTCGCCGCCCGACAATTCCTTCTCGGTGCCGCCTGCGCGAATCAGCGCGCCCCAGCCACCCGGGCCGGGATTGCCCTTGCAGGCTCCATCGGTGGCGATTTCGACTTTGGTAAGCTCTTTTACGGTCGCGGTCATCGCGTCCGCTTAGCCAGCTCCGGCGCATAATGCGAGAGTCGCCGGACATAAGCGAGCGGGTCCTTGCGCGTGACGAGCGCGTCGGCGGGGGTGTTGAGCCAGTCCCATGCGCGCGACAGCGCGAAGCGGACACAGGCCCCGCTGGCCAGCGTCGGGAAGGCGGCCTGTTCGACCGACGATAGCGGAAAGCGCTGCTCATACCCTGCCGTCAACGCATCGCCGATGGCGGCATCATAGTGCGCCCCCGTGGCATCAAAGGCCCAGGCGCTGTGCATGATCGCCAGATCGTACACGCGCAGATCGGTGCAGGCGAAATAGAAATCGATCAGCCCGGATACGGCGTCGCCCCGCATCAGCACATTGTCGGGGAAGAGATCGGCGTGGATGGTCACCGTGTCGAGCATCGCCTGCGGCCATGCCCCGACGACCCGATCGATCGCGAAGCCGAGATCATCATACAGGCCGGGCGCGATGGTATCGAGACTGCGCCCGCAGCGCTCGAACAAGGGGGACCAGGTCTCGACTCCCATCGAATTGGCGCGGGTCTCGGGAAAGTCGGCCAAGGCGGCGTGCATATCCGCCATCGCCACACCCGCCGCGCGCGCCTGCGCGGACGTCGGGTGCGATACCGACACGCCGGACAGAAATTTGATGAGGCAGGCCGGACGACCTTCCAGCGTTTGAATCGCGGTGCCGCTGCGGTCCTTGATCGCCGGCGGCACCGGATTTCCGCGCGCGGCGAGATGATCGAGCAGCGCCATGAAATAGGGCAAGTCGCCGCCATCGACGCGCTTTTCGTACAGCGTCAGGATGAAGCGACCGGTGGTGGTGTCGACCAGGTAATTGGTGTTTTCGACGCCCTCGGCGATGCCCTTGGCGGACACCAACTCGCCAACGTCATAGCGCGCGAGGAATTCGGCCAGAACTTCGGCCGATACCGGCGTGTACACGGCCATCGTTCAGGCCGTGGCTTCAAGCCCGCGGGGCAGCTTGAACGAAATCGTCTCGCGCTTCGTTTCCACTTCCCGCTCGGTGACCTTAAACCGCTCGCCCAGGCGATCAACCAGTTCACGCACCAGCACCTCGGGTGCCGATGCTCCAGCGGTAATGCCGAGTCTCGTAATGCCCTCGACGAAGCTCCAGTCGAGCTCTGCCGCGCGCTGGATCAAACGGGCAGGCGTGCCTTCGCGCTCGGCGACTTCGACCAGGCGCACCGAGTTTGAAGAGTTGGGCGCGCCAATCACCAGCATCGCGTCGCAGGCATGGGCAATCGCCTTGACCGCGCCCTGACGGTTGGCGGTGGCGTAGCAAATGTCCTCGCCGCGCGGCCCCTGGATGGAGGGGAAACGCCGTTGCAGCGTGGCGACCACATCGGCGGTGTCATCCATCGACAAGGTCGTCTGCGTCAGGAAAGCGAGATTGTCGGGGTCGGCGGGCGTATAGCTTTCGGCATCCGCTACGGTTTCGACCAGCGACATCGCGCCTTCGGGCACCTGGCCGAACGTGCCGACCACTTCGGGATGGCCGGCATGGCCGATGAACACGATGTGCCGCCCGAGCTGGACCATGCGTTCGGCCTGGCGGTGGACCTTGGACACCAAGGGGCAGGTCGCGTCGAAAAAGGCGAGGCCGCGTTCCGCCGCCTTGTTCGGCACCGCCTTGGGGACGCCATGCGCGGAGAAGACCACGGGAACGCCGTCGGGAACCTCATCCAGTTCCTCCACGAACACCGCGCCTTTGTCGCGCAGCATGTCGACAACGAAGCGGTTGTGGACGATTTCGTGCCGGACATAGACCGGTGCGCCATATTTGGCGATCGCCAGTTCCACAATCTGGATGGCACGGTCGACTCCCGCGCAGAAGCCGCGCGGTGCGGCGATAATGAGCTCGAGTTTTGGCTTTGAAGCGGTGAACATCTCGCAGGAAGCCTACGCGATTGCTTGCGCGGGCGATAGCCGGTTCCTATGGTGCCGCCGCGTCTGCGCGATAAATCCTAACGCAGGCGATCCCTTTTGCATGATAAGGTGCGTGACCCCGTGACATTCCGGAAATCAGCCATCGCCGCTCTCTCGCTTCCCGTGTTCGCGGCGGTCTTGCTCGGCGGATGTCGGCACACGGGCGACCTTGACGAGACGGGCGGTATCACCGCCGTCCGCACCGCCTGCCCCAGCGTAGCGGTCCCCGCCGGGACTGGCGACATCACGCTGTTCGATCCCGCAACCAGCCACGATGCGACGGCGCTCGACCTCACGGCGGTGCTGACCAATGTGCGCTCGACCTGCACCGATGCAGGCGACGACATTCTGACCACGGTGACCTTCTCGGTCGAAGGGCGGCGGCTGCGCACCGATGGCGCGCGCGACGTGACCTTGCCGTATTTCATCACCGTGGTGCAGGGCGGCAGCGCCGTCGTTGCCAAGCGCCTGGGCCATGCCACGCTGCATTTCGAGCCGGGCCAGCCGCGCGCATCGGTGCAGGGCACGGCCACCGCGACGGTGTCGCGCGCCGCCGCCACGCTGCCCAACGATGTCCGCAAGAAGTTGCTCGAGAAGCGCAAGGCGGGTGGCGAGGACGCTGCGGTCGATCCGCTGACGCGCCCGGAAGTGCGTCAGGCGGTGCTGCGCGCCACCTTCGAGGCTTTGGTTGGCTTCCAGCTGACCAACGACCAGCTGAAATATAACGCGACACGCTGATTGTTGACGCGGTCGGGGCAATGGGTCGTTGACTCGCTTGCTGCGCCGCGTCAAACCGACAGCGTCGATCACGGGCAACCGGGATAGGCACGCGCGGGAGAGCGTCTCGAATGCCGTTTGCGGCATTCTGGACCGCCGAAGGAGCAACCGCCCCGGAATCTCTCAGGCAACCGGACCGCGCGGGCTTGTCGACACTCTGGAAAGCGCACCCGCTTCAGGCGGTGTGCCACCGAAGGGGTAAGCTTGCGGCATCTGCGGCAAGTCAAAGCTCTCAGGTATCCGTGACAGAGGGGGCGGCGGATCATGGACGCTACGGCGTCATGCTGCGCCGTAGACCTCGCACGGAAGGCCATTATGACCGACGCTGACATTCCCGACGAAATCGCGATCGAGACCTTGCCGCTCGACGCCTGGCATCGCGCCCGTGGCGGGCGGATGGTGCCCTTCGCCGGGTATGAGATGCCGGTGCAATATGAAGGCATCATGGCCGAGCATCTGTGGGTGCGCGAATCGGCTGGCCTGTTCGACGTCAGCCATATGGGCCAGTTGCTGTTCCGCTCCGACGAAGGTGCCGATCTGGTCGCCGCGCTCGAAGCCGTGCTGCCCGCCGACATTGCTGGCCTCGGCGAGGGCAAGCAGCGCTATTCGCTGCTGCTGGCCGAAGATGGCGGCATCCTCGACGATCTGATGGTCACGCGCCTGCCCGACGCCAATCCGTTCGACATTCAGGGCTTCTACATGGTCGTCAACGGCGCGACCAAGATCGACGATATTGCGCATCTGCTCGAATATCTGCCCGACGACATTGCGCTCAACCATATGGAAGACCAGGCGCTGCTGGCGCTGCAGGGCCCCAAGGCGGTCGATGCGCTGGCGCGGCTGGTGCCGGGCGTCGAGGCGCTGGTGTTCATGACCGCGGGCGCGTTCGAGTGGAACGGCGTGCCGCTCTGGATCAGCCGCTCCGGCTATACCGGCGAGGATGGTTTCGAGATTTCGGTGCCCGCCGAGAATGTCGAGGCGCTCGCGACCGCGCTTGCGGCCGAGCCCGAAGTCAAGCCGATCGGCCTTGGCGCGCGCGATTCGCTGCGGCTCGAGGCTGGCCTGCCGCTGTACGGGCATGACCTCGATCCTGAGACCACGCCGATCCAGGCCGATCTCGGCTTTGCTTTGTCCAAGCGCCGCCGCGAGGCGGGGGATTTCATGGGCGCGGCGCGCATTCTGGCCGAGCGCGAGACCGGCGCGATCGTCAAGCGCGTCGGCTTGCTCGTCGCCGGGCGCCAGCCGGTGCGCGAAGGTGCAGCCGTGCTCGATGCGCAAGGTTCCGAAGTCGGCCGCGTGACCTCGGGCGGCTTTGCGCCCAGCGTCGGGGCACCGATCGCCATGGCCTATGTGCCGACCGCGCTTGCGGTTCCCGGTACGACAATTCAATTGGCGCAGCGCGGCAAGGTCCATCAAGCGACCGTGACGACAATGCCCTTTATTCCCCACCGCTACGTCCGCGCAGGAGGCAAGTGATGAGCCGTTATTTTACTGAAGATCATGAATGGGTTGATGTCGATGGTGACGTCGGCATTGTCGGTATTACCGAATATGCGCAGAGCCAGCTCGGCGACATCGTGTTCGTCGACGTTCCCGAAGAGGGCAAGGAACTCGCCAAGGGCGACGAAGCCGCCGTCGTCGAATCGGTCAAGGCCGCGTCGGACGTCTATTCGCCGGTGTCCGGCACGGTGATCGACGGCAACGCCGCGCTCGCCGACACGCCCGGCCTCGTCAATGAGGATCCCGAAGGCGATGGCTGGTTCTTCAAGCTGACGCTGAGCGACGCCGACGAGCTGAACGAGCTGATGGATGAAGTCGCCTATCAGGCGTTCGTCGCGAAGCTCTAAGTCTTCCTCCCCTTCCTGGAAGGGAGGGGATCGAGGGGTGGGTCGCTCTCAATGGGAACGTCACGCCAGCCTCATACCAACCCACCCCCAACCCCTCCCTTCCAGGGAGGGGAGAGGACTGTTTGATGCGTTACTTACCCCTGACTCAGTCCGATCGCGAGGCGATGCTCGGCGTGATCGGTGCCGCCTCGATCGACGATCTGTTCGTCGACGTGCCCGAAGCCGCCCGGCTCGACGGCCCGATCCACGATCTGCCGATGCACGCCAGCGAGATGGCAGTCGAGCGCCACATGAGCGCACTGGCGCGCAAGAATCTGACAGCGGGGGAAGCGCCCTTTTTCCTCGGCTGCGGCGCCTATCGCCACCATGTGCCGGCCTCGGTCGATCACCTCATCCAGCGCGGCGAATTCCTGACGGCCTACACGCCGTATCAGCCCGAAATCGCGCAGGGCACGCTGCAAATGCTGTTCGAGTTCCAGACGCAAGTCGCGCGGCTGCTCGGCACCGATGTCGCCAACGCCTCCATGTATGACGGCTCGACCGCCTGCTGGGAAGCGATCGGCATGGCGCGCCGCATCACCAAGCGCGGCAAGGCGATCCTGTCGTCGGGCCTGCACCCGCATTATGTTTCGGTCGCCAAGACGATGGCGAAGTTCACCGGCGACGTGCTCGAGACCGCGACGCCAAGCCTGAGCGCAGACACCGATCTGGCAACGCTGATCGCGGCAATCGACAAGGATACGTCGTGCGTCGTCGTGCAATATCCCGACATTCTCGGCCGCATCGCCGACCTCACGCCGCTCGCCGACGCCTGCCACGCCAACAAGGCGCTGCTGATCGCGGTGGTGACTGAGCCGGTTGCCTTGGGCGCGATCAAGGCTCCGGGTGAGATGGACGCCGACATCGTGGTTGGCGAAGGCCAGTCGCTCGGCGTCGGCCTGCAATTCGGCGGCCCCTATGTCGGCCTGTTCGGCTGCAAGGAAAAATACGTCCGCCAGATGCCGGGTCGCTTGTGCGGCGAAACGCTGGATGCCGATGGCCGCCGCGGCTTCGTGCTCACGCTGTCGACCCGCGAGCAGCATATCCGCCGCGAAAAGGCGACGTCGAACATCTGCACCAATAGCGGCCTGTGCGCGCTCGCTTTCTCGATCCATATGACGCTGCTGGGCGAGAAGGGCCTGCGCACGCTGGCAGAGATCAACCATCACGGCGCGGTGGCGGCGGCGGCGCGGCTGTCGCAAGTCCCCGGCGTCGAGCTGGTGACGCCCACCTTCTTCAACGAATTCACGCTGAAACTGCCGCAGGAAGCACGGCCCGTTGTGCGCAGCCTGGCCGAGCGCGGCATTCTCGCCGGCGTGTCGCTCGGGCGGCTCTATCCGGGTGAGGCGAGCCTCGCCAACGGCCTGGTCGTCGCGGTGACCGAGACGACCTCGGCAGAAGATGTAGAAACGCTGGCCGCCGCGCTTGAGGAGATTCTGGCATGAGCATCAATGCAAGCGGATGGCGCCCGGAAGCGCCCGTCGCCGGCGGCAAGGCGTCCCCGACCGTCACCGGCAATAAGGGCCTGATGCTCGAAGAAGCGCTGATCTTCGAGATCGGCGACAGCGAGACGACGGGCGTCGATTTCGCATCTTCTCCCTCTCCCCTCCGGGGAGCGGGCCGGGGAGAGGGGCCGTCCGGCACCAGCCTCGGCAGCCTTGCCCGCACCGCGCCGATCGGCCTTCCCGGCCTGTCGGAACCCGAAACGGTGCGTCATTACACGCGCCTCAGCCGCCAGAATTACGGCATCGACCTCGGCTTCTTCCCGCTCGGATCGTGCACGATGAAGCACAATCCGCGCCTTAACGAGAAGATGGCGCGGCTGCCCGGTTTCGCCGACATCCATCCGCTCCAGCCGGTCGATACCGTGCAGGGCGCGCTCGGCGTCATCAACGAGCTGGCAGTGTGGCTGACCAAGCTGACCGGCATGTACGGCGTCGCGATGAGCCCCAAAGCGGGCGCGCATGGCGAATTGTGCGGCATTCTGTGCATCAAGGCCGCGCTGGAAGCGCGCGGCGAGGGCCACCGCAAGGTCGTGCTGGTGCCCGAGAGCGCGCATGGCACCAACCCCGCGACCGCAGCCTTTGCGGGCTTCACCGTCGAGGATATTCCCGCCACCGCCGAGGGCCGCGTCGATACCGCAGCGCTCAAGGCCCGGCTCGGGCCGGACGTGGCGGCGGTGATGATCACCAACCCCAACACCTGCGGCCTGTTCGAGCGCGACATGAAGGCGATCTCGGACGCGGTCCATGCGGTCGGCGCCTATGTCTATTGCGACGGTGCCAATTTCAACGCGATCGTCGGACGCGTGCGCCCGGGCGACCTTGGCATCGACGCGATGCACATCAATTTGCACAAGACCTTCTCTACCCCGCATGGCGGCGGCGGCCCCGGCTCGGGTCCGGTCGTGCTGTCGGAAGCGCTGGCGCCGTTCGGTCCCTTGCCCTTCACCGCGCGCTACGAAGATGGCCATCTCGCGCTGATCGAGGAAGAAACGGCGGGCGACGAACACCCGCACACCTTCGGTCGCATGACCGCCTTCCACGGGCAGATGGGCATGTTCACCCGCGCGCTGACCTATATCCTCAGCCACGGGGCCGATGGCCTGCGCCAGGTGTCGGAGGATGCGGTGCTCAACGCCAATTACATCCTGCGCAGCCTGGAAAAGACGCTCGACGCGCCCTTCGCCGGGTCGGGCCCGTGCATGCACGAGGCGCTGTTCTCGGATAATGGCTTGGCCGACGGCTTCTCGACGATCGACGTCGCCAAGGGGCTGATCGACGAGGGCTTCCACCCGATGACGATGTACTTCCCGCTCGTCGTCCACGGCGCGATGCTGATCGAACCGACCGAGACCGAATCGAAGGCCGCGCTCGACCAGTTCATCGCCGCTTTGCGCTCGGTCGCAGAGCGCGCCAAAGCGGGCGACATCAGCCTCAAGAGCGCGCCGCATTTCGCGCCGCGCAGCCGCCTCGATGAAACACTGGCGGCACGCAAGCCAGTGCTGGTATGGAAGGACCCGGTTCTGGCCCAAGCGGCCGAATAACAAGGGGGAAATTCATGCCGGTCCACGCTGCGCCGCCGGGGATTTTGCAATATGCAATCCCGATCGCGATCTTCCTTGCGGTGTTCGCGCTGCGCGCGCGGCGGTTGACCAGGCTCAGGCCGCTCAAGGTCGAGCAATTGTGGATCGTGCCGGCACTTTATACCGCCGTCGTCGCCGTCATCTTCTATCGCAGCCCGCCCACGCTGGCGGGCTGGGGGATTGCGGCGGCGGCGTTGCTGGTTGGGGCGGCACTCGGCTGGCAGCGTGGCAAGACCATGCAAATCCATGTCGACCCCGAAACCCACGAATTGCGCCAGCGTGCCTCGCTCTGGGCGCTTGCCTTCATCGTGGTGCTGATCGCGATCAAATCGGTCGCGCAGGCCGAAGGGGCGGCGTTGCACTTCAACGTGGCGGTGCTGATCGATACGCTGGCGGCGCTCACGCTCGGCGTGTTCGCGGCGCAGCGGCTGGAAATGTATCTGCGCGCGAATCGCCTGCTCGCCGAAGCCCGCGCGTGACGGCACCCGCACCCTGGATTCCGGGGGAGGCGGGAGAAGCAGCGCGGCGGCATGCCCCGGCGACACTGCGCAACCGCATGGCGATTGCCGATGTGCTGCGCGAAGTGCTGCCACGCAGTGGCGTCGTGCTGGAGGTTGCCAGCGGGTCTGGCGAGCACGCCGCGTATTTCGCACAGGAATTTCCGGCGCTGGACTGGCAACCGAGCGACCCGGACCCGGATGCGCGCCGCTCGATCGGCGCGTGGTGCGAGGGGATCGCCAATGTTCTGCCGCCGCTCGATTTCGATGCGGCCGCAGGCACCTGGCCGATCGCCCGTGCCGACGCGGTGCTTTGCGTCAACATGGTCCATATCAGCCCGTGGGACGCGACGCTCGGTTTGCTCGCGGGGGCGGCGAAGCTCCTGCCGCCCGACGCACCGTTGATCCTATATGGCCCGTTTCTGCAAGCGGGCGTCCCGACCGCACCGAGCAACCTCGCGTTCGACGAATCGCTGCGCGCGCGCGATTCGCGCTGGGGGTTGCGTTCCGTTGAGGCGGTAACGGCTGCGGCGACATCCTTCTCGCTCGACCAGTGCCTCGCAATGCCTGCGAACAACCTGCTGCTGGTGTTTCGTCGCAATTAGGGGCTCACGGCTTCGGTCACGGGCCGACGCCGCACCTGTTCCCGCCAGACAATGTAGAGCCCGCTCGCCACGATGATCGGCGCGCCGAGGACAGTGCCCCAGCCGGGCAACGTGCCGAACAATAGCCAGCCATAGAGCGTGCCCCAGAACAGGCTCGAATAATCCATCGGGATCACGGTCGAGACCGGCGCGTGGCGCACCGCCGCAGTCAACGCCAGTTGCGCCAGTCCGCCAATCAGGCCGACGCCCACCAGAATCGCCCAGGTCAAGGCGTCATGCTGCTGAAGGTTAAGCGCATAGGCGATGCCGAGCGGCGGAATGGAGAGCGCCGAGAACCAGAACACGGTCGTCAGCGCGCTTTCGGTGCGCCCAATCTGGCGCAGCAGGATCGCGACCAATGCCACGAACATGGCCGCGACAAGGCCAACCGCCGCGCCGCCTAGTGGCAACGCGCCTGTCCCCGGTTGGGTGACGATCAACACGCCGATAAAGCCGACGACGACGGCGGCCCAGCGGTGGATGCCGACCTGTTCGCCGAGGATGAGCGCCCCCAGCAGCGTGCCGAAGATCGGTACGGTAAACTGCAAGGTGGTCGCGTCCGCCAACGGCAACAGCAACACCGCGCCGAAGGTCGTGATCATGCCGACCAATCCTACGGCGGTGCGCCGGACATGCGCGCCGAATCGCTGGGTCCGCAGCGACGAAAGGCCGGGGCCGGTCACTACGATTCCCAAAATCAGCATCGCCGCGAAGGCCTGACGGAAGAACATCGTCTCGGCGAGGTTTGCCCCACGATTTTCCGCGAGTTTGATCAGCGCGCTCATCGTCGCCAGGCCAGCGACGGCGAGCAGGCGCAAGGCCAGCCCCAGCAGGACGCGGTCGGGGGTATAGTGCGGTGCCGTTTCGACGGAGGGTAAAGCGGGGGCTTCGATCGAGTGTCTCCAGAGTATGCGTTGGTCCATGACGCCGCGCGGCGCGCGACACAAGCGCGGGGGTGACGGGCGCGTTGCCAGTCGCTATCCGCACCGGCATGATCAAACGCGCACTCCCCGTCACTCGTGAGGCCGATTTCTCGGCCTGGTATCAATCCGTCATTGCAGAAGCCGACCTTGCCGAGGAATCGGGCGTGCGCGGCTGCATGGTGATCCGGCCATGGGGGTACGGCATTTGGGAGCGGATCCAGCGCCTGCTCGATGACCGGATCAAGGCGACGGGGCATGAGAATTGCTATTTCCCGCTGTTCATCCCGCTCTCGTATTTCGAGAAAGAGGCGGAGCATGTCGAAGGCTTCGCCAAGGAAATGGCGGTCGTCACGCATCACCGGCTGAAGGCCGATGGCAAAGGCGGGCTGATCCCGGATCCAGAGGCAAAGCTGGAGGAGCCGCTGGTCGTCCGCCCGACCTCTGAGATGGTGATTGGGGCTGCCTTCGCCCGCTGGGTGCAGTCGTGGCGCGATTTGCCGGTGCTGATCAACCAATGGGCCAACGTCGTCCGCTGGGAAATGCGCACGCGCATGTTCCTGCGGACCAGCGAATTCCTGTGGCAGGAAGGGCATACCGCGCACGCTTCAGCCGAGGAAGCACGAGACGAAACGCTCAAGATGCTCGAGGTCTATCGCTCGTTCGCCGAGGATTGCCTCGCATTGCCGGTGGTCGCGGGCGAGAAGCCGGAGAACGAACGTTTCCCCGGCGCGGTCGCGACGTACAGCATCGAAGCGATGATGCAGGACGGCAAGGCGTTGCAGGCCGGCACCAGCCACTTTCTGGGCACCAATTTCGCGAGCGCGCAGAACATCCGTTTCCAGAACGACCAGGGCGAATTCGTCCTCGCCAACACGACGAGCTGGGGCGTGTCGACGCGGATGATCGGCGGCGTCATCATGGTTCACGGCGATGACGACGGCTTGCGCGTCCCCCCGCGCATCGCGCCGTGGCAGATCGTGATCGTGCCGATGTTGCGCGACCAGCCCGAGGATGCGGCAATCGTCGATTATTGCAAGGCGTTGCAGGCCGAACTGGCCAATCAATCGGCGCTGGGCGAGCCGGTGCGCGCGTTGCTCGATCTCAAATTCGGCAAGGCCGCGACCAAGCGCTGGGGCTGGGTCAAGAAGGGCGCGCCGATCGTGATCGAAGTGGGCGGGCGCGATGTTGCGGGCGGCAACGTCTCGGTCATACAGCGCGACCGGTTGTACCGCGAGGACGGCAAGCTCGACAGCGCCGTCGTCGCCCGTGCCGATTTCGTCCGGGATGCGGGGGGCGTGCTGGAGGAAATCCAGGCAGCGCTCCATGCCGAAGCGCGTGCCCGGCTCGCGGACAATATCGTCGCCGCTGCCGATTTCGCCGCGATCGAAACGCACTTTGCCGAAGGCGTGAAGAACCCGGGCTGGCTCGAAGTGCAATGGTCGCGGCCGACGGGTGCCGCGCTGGACAGTGTGGTGGAACGGCTCAAGGCGTTGAAGCTCACCATTCGCAACGCGCCGATGGCGCAGGCTGCAGCGGATGGCGTCTGCGTGTTCACCGGGGCCTCTGCGGTTGAACGGGTGCTGATCGGGCGCGCTTATTGAGCGGGGGCATGATGGACGTTCACGGCAGCTATGCGCGCGATGGCTATGCACTGATCAAAGGGCTGCTGCCGCGCGACGTCGCGACGGCGTTCCTGCGGCAAATGAAGGCGGATCTTGCGCAGGGTGGGGCTCCGATCGAGCGCCACACCCGCGCGTCGCCGCTGCTGAAAGGCGATGCGGTCGAGGTTTATGGCTATCATTACCCGCCCATGCTGGGGATGCTGTGGGGGCTCACGCCGACGGTCCGCGCGCTGACTGGTCGCGACGTGCTGCCGACCTATGATTATTTCCGCATCTACCGCGAAGGCGACATCCTGCGCGTGCATAGTGATCGGCAGGCGTGCGAGCACAGCCTGTCGCTGACGCTCGATTATAGCGACGGTGTTCCGTGGGATCTGGAGGTCGGGACCGACCGGCTTGATGGCCCGAGCGCGGCGGTTGGACCCGATTTTGGCGGCCAGCCCTATGTCTCGCTGACGATGGAGCCGGGCGATGCGGTGCTCTATCGCGGCGTCGAGCATCGGCACGGGCGGATGACGCCCAATGCCAATGGCTGGTCGGCGCATCTCTTCCTGCACTGGGTTGAGCGCGACGGCCCCTATGCCAGCTTTGCGTTCGACGGCAATGCCGACAGCACCAAGCCAGTGAATTTCAGCTTTTCGTGAGATCGGGCGCAAAGCGCGCGCCGACATGGGCTTCGCCGCGTGCCTCGGCGAGTTTTACCTGGCGGTGGCGCTCGGCATAGCTGGCGCGGGCCTGCGCATCGCGGGTGGCGTGGCAAGCGGGGCAGGTGACGCCTTCCTCATAAAATGGTGAGGCCCGGTCGGCGGGGCTGACCGGCATACGGCAGGCGCGGCAGAGCTCGTGCGTGCCAAGCGCCAGGCCGTGGCCGACCGCGACACGCTCGTCGAACACGAAGCATTCGCCGTGCCAGCGGCTTTCAGCTTGCGGCACCTCTTCGAGATATTTCAGGATGCCGCCTTCGAGGTGGAAGACGTCGCTTAGCCCTTCGGCCTTGAGAAAGGCGGTCGACTTCTCACAGCGGATGCCGCCGGTGCAGAACATCGCGACCTTTTTACCCTCCAACTCGGCGCGGTGTTCGCGCACCCAGGCGGGAAAGTCGCGGAAGCTCTCGGTCGCCGGGTCGATCGCGCGGGCGAAGGTGCCGACCTTCACCTCATAGGCATTGCGCGTGTCGATCACGATCGTGTCGGGATCATCGATCAACGCATTCCAGTTGGCAGGCTTCACATAGTGGCCGACGCCCTGAAGCGGATCGATATCGGGTTCGCCCATCGTCACGATCTCGCGCTTGAGGCGGACCTTCAGGCGGTGGAACGGCATCGCCGTGGCATGGCTGTATTTGACCACGATCTCGGCACAGTCGGGCAGCGTGCGGATGCGCGCAATGACGGCGGCGATGCCTGCCTCCGACCCGGCGATGGTGCCGTTAATGCCTTCGCGCGCGAGCAGCAGCGTGCCCTTGATCCCTTCTGCGTCGCACAAGGCGAGCAGCGGCGTGCGGATGACGGCGGGGTCGGGGAAGCGGGCGAAGCGGTAGAGCGCAGCGACGGTGATGGGGGAGGGGGCACTTGTCATGACGCCGACCCTCTAAAAGGTTTCATCAATGAGGGGAACCGCCCCTCCGTTCACGCTGAGCCGGTCGAAGGGCCCTCGTCACAAGCGCCTGAGCGCGAGCAGAGAGGACGGCTTCGACAAGCTCAGCCCGAACGGACGTGGGGGACGTTTTACGCCTGCTTCAGCGACTGCATGTCGATGACGAAACGATACTTCACGTCGCTCTTCACCATCCGGTCATAAGCGGCATCGATATCCTGGATGCGGATCATCTCGATATCGGCGGTCAGGCCATGTTCGCGGCAGAAATCGAGCATCTCCTGCGTCTCCTTGATCCCGCCAATCAACGATCCTGCCAGCGCGCGGCGCTTGAACACGAGATGGCCGACGTCGGGCGCGGGATGCGGCGATTCGGGCACGCCGACCAGCGTCATCGTCCCGTCGCGCTTGAGCAGCGCGAGGAACGGGTTGAGATCATGCGCGGCAGCGACGGTGTTGAGGATAAAGTCGAAGCTGTTGACATGGTCCGCCATCGCTTGCGGGTCCTTGGACACGATCAGGTCGGTCGCGCCCAGCCGCTTGGCATCGTCGCGCTTGCTGGGGGAGGTGCTGAACACATAGACCTCGGCCCCCATCGCGGCGGCGATCTTGACGCCCATATGGCCGAGCCCGCCCAGGCCGACGACGCCGACCTTCTGCCCTGGTCCCACTTTCCAATGGCGCAGCGGCGAATAGGTGGTGATACCGGCGCACAGCAACGGCGCGACGGCGGCGAGATCGGCCTCGTCATGCGTGACCTTCAGCACGAAATCCTGCTTCACCACGATATGGTCGGAATAGCCGCCCATGGTGTGGCCGCCCATCACCGGATCGGGTCCGTTATAGGTGCCGACAAAGCCGGTGGTTTCGCAATATTGCTCTTCACCGTCGTTGCAGGACGGGCAGTGGCCGCAGCTGTCGACCATGCAGCCGACGCCGGCAATGTCTCCGACCGCGAATTTGGTGACGTTGTTGCCGATTGCGGTAACGCGACCGACGATTTCATGCCCCGGCACGCACGGATACAGTGTGCCGCCCCATTCGCCGCGCACGGTGTGCAGGTCGGAATGGCAGACGCCGCAGAACAGGATGTCGATCGCCACGTCATCGGGTTGGGGATCGCGACGCTCGAAGGTGAAGGGGGCGAGCGGCGCGTCGGCGGCATGTGCGGCAAAGGCGTGGGTGGTGGTGGTCATGGGAAATCCTTTTGCCACCGCTACGCGCAGGCGCGGGCGGCTGTACTGGGATGGTTGTGTGCCTAGGCCGCGGTAACTCGCCCGTGATCCACATCGTTCCCGCCCGCAGTCGGGAAAGTTGCCGTCCACCAGCGCTCAACCTGCGCGCGCTCGGCCTCGCTCAGATGCAGCCCCAATTTGGTGCGGCGGAGCAGGACGTCGTCGGTGCTGCGCGCCCATTCGCGATCATGCAGCCAGCGCGCCTCGACTTCGGTGAGACCGCCGCCAAGATCGGTTCCGAGCGCGGCTGCGCTATCGATGCCGTCGAGCATTTCGGCGAGGCGTGCTCCATAAGCGTGCGCCATCCGCTCCGACTGCGCGTCGCCCAGAAACGGCCACCGCGCGCGGACTTGGGTCAGGAACTGCGCAAAATCGGGGATTGCACCGCCGGGAAACACTCGCGCCCGCGTCACCGGATGCGCGGTGAAGCCCATCGGGCCAGACAGTTTGCCCAACGCCTCTTCGGCGAGATGCCGTGCCGTCGTGATCTTGCCGCCGAAGATGGAGAGCAAGGTCGGCCCGTTGGTATCGAACTCCAGCACATAATCGCGCGTCACCGCCTTGGCTTCGCTCGCGCCATCGTCATAAAGCGGGCGCACCCCCGACCAGGTGGAGGTGACGTCGGTGGGGCTGATCTGCCGGACGAAATGGCGGTTCACTGCATCGCACAGATAAGCGATTTCGCCCGCGTCGATCTGCGCGTCTTCGGGGGCATCGACCGGAATGTCGGTGGTGCCGATCTCGGTAAAGGCCCCCTGATAAGGGATGGCGAAGACGATGCGGCCATCGGGCTGCTGCAGGATATAAGCGTGGTCGCCCTCATACAGGCGCGGCACGACGATGTGGCTGCCCTTGACCAGCCGCACGCCCGAGGCGGCGTTGACGCCGAGCCGACCGAGCAACTGATGCACCCACGGCCCGGCGGCATTGACCAGCGCGCGGGCGGTGACGGTGCGGCCATCGGACAGAGTAGCACGCCAGACATCGCCCTCGCGCCGCGCCGAATCGAGCGCGGTGCCAACCGCAATTTCGGCCCCGTTGGCGGCGGCATCGACCGCGTTGAGTACGGTCAGCCGCGAATCATCGACGAACGCGTCCGAATAGACGAAGCCCTTGCCCGCATCTTTAAGCGGCGCGGTGAAGGCGGTGTCGCTCCGCCGTAGCCCGCGCGAGCGCGCCAGCGTCATCTTGCCGCCCAGAAAATCATAGAGATAGAGGCCGAGCCGTACCATCCACCACGGCCGGAGCGCATTTTCGTGCGGCAGAACGAAGCGCAGCGGATGGATGATGTGCGGCGCGGCCTTCACCAGCCGCTCGCGCTCGCGCAGCGCCTCGGCGACGAGCTTGAACTCATAATATTCGAGATAGCGCAGGCCGCCATGGATCAGCTTGGTCGAGGCTGAGGAGGTGTGCGCGGCGAGATCGTCGCGCTCGACCAGGAGGACCTTGAGGCCAAGCAGGCTGGCCTCGCGCGCGATCGCACAGCCGTTGATACCGCCGCCGACGATGAGGAGATCGTATGTCACCGCTGTCCTGTATCCCACTCGCGCGGCGGATGCGACTGGGGTTTGCGGGGGGCGATTGGAGGTGCGCGCAAGGTTAATCGTTCATAATTGGGCGATCGCTGCCACTTCCATCTGCTATCAGGCGGAGGTCGCCGATCGCCAGGATATCGCCGCGAGGCGTCATCCGCGCCAGTTCGTTCTGATAGGCGGCGGAAATCCGATCGTGATGTTGCGCCGCGTCTGCATCCATCGATGTCCATATGACCGTTGGAGGAGCAAAGTATAACTCGAGACGACCGCCCTTTACCTCTCTCGATACGATGTCGCGACGAGCGACGGCACCAAAAGAAAGATCCCTAACTCGGGCACTGCTAAATGAGAGCATAGACTTGAACGCTTGGGAGACACCGGAATTGGGAACGCAACTTAGCCGTAATGCGACATTGCCGATAAGGCCACCCAGCACCCCCAACTCATGCGAAGCACGGAGCACATCACCCATCGAACATTCCGGCTCGGTCTGCGCCGAAAACTTGGTCACGGTACGCATCGCGTCAATTGCGATCGTGAGCAGGGGCCACCCGGTGCCTGAGCCCATGCTCATCGAGATCGATCCAAGATCGAGGACCTGATCGTTGATGCGCATTTCGAGGTCTATCCACGCCTCTGGAGGCATCTGCTGCAGAAGCGCGAACAGGAGCAACTGATCCATCGTTGTGGAAGTCTCCTGCTTCAGGTGCGCCCGCACTCGGGTCCGGTCTTGCGGGCCGACGACGATGTCAAGCCCGCCAGCATCAAGCCGCCAAGCACAATGGGTGCCGTCATTCGCGCTGTACAGGCGCGCTGCGACCGTGCAGCGCCTGATCCCCGGAAAGTTGAGGTGTAGCGTACCCCGATCGGCGTAAGGCTTGACGGACAACAGAACGCCGATTTCGTCGATTTCGGGTTCGCGGGCTTGTATTCCGAAGCGCTCGGATGTGTAGGTAAAACGAGTCACCTTCAGGCTGTCCTTCAGCCCGAGCATTAGATCGAATATGTCATGCGCGTGTTCGGAGCCCACGGTCGCCTTGATAACGCCCGCACGCTCCCCAAATCCGATGGTCTGGACGATATTTCCTTTGCGCTTGACATAGTCGAAGCTCTCCGTGGCGATTTCCCCGGCCATCCAGCCGAGAAGATCGTCGTGACGATCGTCGTCACTGAAGGTCAGCGAAATCTGTGTCGTATGCGGAGGGGTGCCGTTAGCGTCCGCCATGCGACCGGCGAGCAGCCAAGCTCCGATCAGCTGGGCCCAGACGTGCTTAGCGTACCAGATGGTCCGATCGCCCTCCAGCACTGCAAGGACGATGAATGTGGGTAGTTCGGATCGAGCGTAGCGAATGGCATTGTCCAGCTTCAACGAGACGGTTCGCTGGTCGCCTTTCGTCGCCTTGACCTGCACCAGTGCTCGCGGCGCGTTCGGCTGCATGTCCAATGCGATGCTCGAACGTGCGCGGGGCGGGAATTCTATGAACTTATCCCAGCCGTAGTCGTCCTCTTCCGAACGGTTACAGGTCACATCGTGATCCGTACACAGCAAGCTAAAGCGTTTCTCGCCGCTGCGCCCGATCATCTGGTTCCGATTCGACATAAAACAGAGACTAGCAGACATGCCCCTCTGCACCAGAGAGGGGCATGTCTGCCCGAAACGTTACCATCCCATCGCTGCCACTCCCAGTCCGGGCGGCGGTTCAGTGCCCCACTCTTGTCGTCATTCTCGTTCCGACTCCAACTGGCAACACCCACCGCGCCGACTCAGTTGACCCCGCCGCGAACCCGCTGTATGCGCACCTCCGCTTGACCGGGGCTTGCTCCGGGCCAGTGCTTGAACATTGCTGGATGCATTCCAGGGCCCAGGGGGTGGTTTCACGCCCAATGGCCCTTTTTGTATTCCCCATTTTGTTCGGGGGGGCGTGATGGCTCCAGCAAAGTAACCAACAGTCAAGGTGAAGAGATTCAATGCCGACGATCAACCAGTTGGTCCGCAAGGGCCGCGATCCGCAGAAGGCCAAGTCCAAGGTCCCTGCCATGGAGCAGAACCCGCAAAAGCGTGGCGTTTGCACCCGCGTCTATACGACGACCCCGAAGAAGCCGAACTCCGCACTGCGCAAGGTGGCCAAGGTCCGCCTGACCAACAGCCGCGAAGTCATCAGCTACATCCCCGGTGAGGGCCACAACCTGCAGGAGCACTCGGTCGTGCTGATCCGCGGCGGTCGCGTTCGCGATCTTCCCGGCGTGCGCTACCACGTTCTGCGCGGCGTGCTCGATACACAGGGTGTGAAGGATCGTCGCCAGTCGCGTTCCAAGTACGGCGCTAAGCGTCCGAAGTAAGCCGGTCGGCTCGATTAGCCGATCCCAGATGGCTGAAGTTTAGAAGGAAGAATTGAAATGGCACGTCGTCGTCGCCCAGAAAAGCGTATCATCCTCCCCGATCCTAAGTACGGTGATGAGGTCCTCTCGAAGTTCATGAATTCGGTGATGCTTGACGGCAAGAAGTCCGTCGCGGAACTGATCGTGTACGGCGCGATGGAAACCGTCGAAGCTCGTGCGAAGAAGGATCCCGTCGCGGTTTTCCATGACGCGCTCACCAATGTGAAGCCCGGCATCGAAGTCCGCAGCCGCCGCGTCGGCGGTGCGACCTATCAGGTCCCGGTCGAAGTGCGCCCCGAGCGCGCCCAGGCCCTGGCAATCCGCTGGCTGATCGCCGCTGCGCGTGCGCGGTCGGAGAACACCATGTCGGCACGCCTGTCGGGCGAGCTGATGGATGCCGCCAATAACCGTGGCAATGCCGTCAAGAAGCGCGAAGATACGCACCGTATGGCCGAGGCCAACCGCGCCTTCTCGCACTACCGCTGGTAAGCTGGCGCTCGCTGCAATCGTAACCTATATCGTGGGGAGCCGGACCATCCGGCTCCCCACATCGCTAAGGAAGCACTGACATGGCCCGCAGCCATCCGCTCGAACGCTATCGCAACATCGGCATCATGGCGCACATCGACGCCGGTAAGACGACGACGACCGAGCGTATTCTTTATTACACCGGCAAGTCCTACAAGATCGGCGAAGTGCATGAAGGCACCGCGACGATGGACTGGATGGAGCAGGAGCAGGAGCGCGGGATCACGATCACGTCGGCTGCTACGACGTGCAAGTGGCGCGCCAGCGAAGGCAAGGGCGAAGAGCACCTGATCAACATCATCGACACCCCCGGGCACGTCGACTTCACGATCGAAGTCGAGCGTTCGCTGCGCGTGCTCGATGGCGCGGTTGCCTGCTTCGACGGCGTTGCCGGCGTTGAGCCGCAGTCGGAAACCGTGTGGCGCCAGGCTGAAAAGTACAAAGTGCCGCGCATGTGCTTCGTCAACAAGCTCGACCGCACCGGTGCCGATTTCTATTTCTGCGTTCAGTCGATCATCGATCGTCTGGGGGCGCGCCCGGCCGTGCTGTATTTGCCGATCGGCATGGAAGGCGACTTCAAGGGCCTGGTCGACCTGGTCGAGAACCGCGCGATCATCTGGCTCGAAGAGAGCCTGGGCGCGAAGTTCACCTATACCGACATCCCGGCGGACCTCGCCGAGAAGGCCGCTAAGTATCGCAGCGACCTGATCGAGATGGCGGTCGAGCAGGACGACGCCCTGATGGAGGCGTATCTCGAGGGCAACGAGCCGAGCACGGCCGACCTCAAGAAGCTGATCCGCAAGGGTACGCTTAACTTCTCGTTCGTGCCAGTCGTTTGCGGTTCGGCGTTCAAGAACAAGGGCGTGCAGCCGCTGCTCGACGCCGTTGTCGACTATCTGCCGTCGCCGCTCGACGTTCCCGCCATTCAGGGCCTCAAGATCGACGGCGTGACCCCGGACGAGCGTCCTTCGTCGGACGAGGCACCGTTCTCGGCGCTCGCGTTCAAGATCATGAACGATCCGTTCGTCGGCACGCTGACCTTCGCGCGCATTTATTCGGGCAAGCTCGAAACCGCGTCGCAGGTCACGAACTCGGTCAAGGACAAGAAGGAAAAGGTCGGTCGCATGCTGCTGATGCATGCGAACGAGCGTGAGGACATCCAGGTGGCATACGCGGGCGACATCGTCGCTCTCGCAGGCCTCAAGGACACCACGACCGGCGACACGCTGTGCGCGATGAACGCTCCGATCATCCTCGAGCGGATGGAATTCCCCGAGCCCGTGATCGAGCTGTCGGTGGAGCCGAAGACCAAGGCGGACCAGGAAAAGATGGGCGTCGCGCTCAATCGGCTTGCTCGCGAGGACCCGTCGTTCCGCGTCTCGTCCGATTCGGAAAGCGGCCAGACCATCATCAAGGGCATGGGCGAGCTCCATCTCGAAATCCTGGTCGACCGCATGAAGCGCGAGTTCAAGGTCGAGGCCAATGTCGGCGCGCCGCAGGTGGCGTATCGCGAATATCTCGCGAAGCCGGTCGACATCGACTACACGCACAAGAAGCAGTCGGGCGGCACCGGTCAGTTCGGTCGCGTCAAGGTCAAGCTGACTCCGGGCGAGCGTGGTTCGGGCTTCGTCTTCAAGGACGAGGTCAAGGGTGGTAACATTCCGAAGGAATATATCCCCGCGATCGAAAAGGGCTTCCGCGAGACGGCGGCTACGGGCTCGCTGGTCGGCTTCCCGATCATCGACTTCGAAGTGCTGCTGTATGACGGTGCGTACCATGACGTCGACTCGTCGGCGCTGGCGTTCGAAATCACCGCCCGTGCAGCGATGCGCGAAGCGGCGCAGAAGTCCGGCATCAAGCTGCTCGAGCCGATCATGAAGGTCGAAGTTATTACGCCTGAGGATTATCTGGGCGACGTGATCGGCGACATGAACAGCCGTCGTGGCCAGATCCAGGGCACCGACACGCGCGGCAACGCGCAGTCGGTGGACGCAATGGTCCCGCTGGCGAACATGTTCGGCTATGTGAACGCGCTGCGCTCGTTCACCCAGGGTCGTGCGAACTACTCGATGCAGTTCTCGCATTACGAAGAAGTGCCTGCCAACGTTGCCGACGAAGTGAAGGCGAAGCTGGCCTAAGACGCTAAACCTGGCGCCGGTGATCGGCGCTAGGGCTGGCGTAACCTGAAAACTCCCGCTATGGGGCCCCCTTCGCGTGGCGCTGTGGCGAACCGAAAACGATCAATAAGGTAGGAAAAATGGCAAAAGCAAAGTTCGAGCGGACCAAGCCGCACCTCAACATCGGCACGATCGGCCACGTCGATCACGGCAAGACCTCGCTCACGGCTGCGATCACCAAGGTGCTCGCGGAAACCGGCGGCGCGACCTTCACCAGCTATGCCAACATCGACAAGGCACCTGAAGAGCGCGAGCGCGGCATCACCATCTCGACCGCACACGTCGAGTATGAGACGACCGAGCGTCACTATGCGCACGTCGATTGCCCGGGCCACGCTGACTATGTGAAGAACATGATCACCGGTGCGGCGCAGATGGACGGCGCGATCCTCGTCGTTTCGGCGACCGACGGCCCGATGCCACAGACCCGCGAGCACATCCTGCTCGCCCGTCAGGTCGGCGTGCCGACGATGGTCGTGTTCATGAACAAGGTCGATCTGGTCGACGACGCCGAGATCCTCGAGCTCGTCGAGCTGGAAATCCGCGAACTGCTCTCGTCCTATGATTTCGACGGCGACAACATCCCCGTCATCCAGGGTTCGGCCGTTTGCGCGCTCGAAGACAAGCAGCCCGAGATCGGCCATGACGCCGTCCTCAAGCTGATGCAGGCTGTCGACACGTACCTGCCGCAGCCCGAGCGTCCGCTCGACAAGCCGTTCATGATGCCGATCGAAGACGTGTTCTCGATCTCGGGTCGTGGTACGGTCGTCACCGGTCGCGTCGAGACCGGCATCGTCAAGGTTGGCGAAGAAGTCGAGATCGTCGGCATCAACGACACCCGCAAGACCACCGTCACGGGCGTCGAAATGTTCCGCAAGCTGCTCGACCAGGGCCAGGCAGGCGACAACATCGGCGCGCTGATCCGCGGCGTTGGCCGTGAAGAAGTTGAGCGTGGCCAGGTGCTCTGCAAGCCCGGCTCGATCAAGCCGCACACCGACTTCCAGTCGGAAGTGTACGTGCTGTCGAAGGACGAAGGTGGCCGTCACACGCCGTTCTTCGCCAACTATCGTCCGCAGTTCTACTTCCGCACCACGGACGTCACCGGCACCGTCGAGCTGCCTGAGGGCACCGAAATGGTCATGCCTGGCGACAACATCGCGCTCGGCGTCAAGCTGATCGCACCGATCGCTATGGACGTTGGTCAGCGCTTCACGATCCGCGAAGGCGGCCGTACCGTTGGTTCGGGCATCGTCAGCGGCATCTCGAAGTAAGCTGCTAAAAGAAAAGTTGCCGCCTGCGCCTCAAACGAGGCGTGGGCGGTTGCTTTTTTGTGGAGGCCCCTGTAGTGGCCCGCCTCCAGTTTTGGTTTTGAACAGCAAGAGCCCCGCTACGGGGCCCGCTCTTTCGCATCGGTAGGGACTATGGACAGCAATATCCGCATCCGCCTCAAGGCGTTCGATCATCGCGTGCTCGATCAGGCGACCGGCGACATCGCCGACACCGCGCGCCGCACCGGCGCTCTCATCCGTGGTCCCATTCCGTTGCCGACGCGCATCGAGAAGTTCACCGTGAACCGCGGTCCGCACATCGACAAGAAGTCGCGCGAGCAGTTCGAAGTCCGCACCTACAAGCGCATGCTCGACATCGTGCAGCCGACCCCGCAGACGGTCGACGCGCTTATGAAGCTCGACCTCGCCGCAGGCGTTGACGTTGAGATCAAGCTCGCGTAATAGCGCGCCTCCAAGAGATTCGGTGACACTTCGGTGTCGCCCGATAGATGGGATACCGCCGGATTTATCCGGGTCTGCGTCCCCCGACACGCTCCACCGCCGACGCGGGGAGCACCAGCCCGGGTCGGGGCCGCAGTATAAAATAAAATTGGGCTGAGTACGCACCCTTCGGAATGGTCCGAGGGGTGCCTCTGCATTGAATGGAGCATTGATCATGCGCACTGGCGTGATCGCGAAAAAGATGGGGATGACCCGCTGGTTCCAGGACGATGGGCGCCATGTGCCCGTGACCGTTCTGGCGCTGGAAAATCTGCAAGTTGTGGCCGTTCGCGAGGCCGATCGTGATGGGTATGTCGCAGTCCAGCTGGGCGCGGGTACCGCAAAAGCAAAGAACGTTGCCAAGCCGCAGCGTGGCCATTTCGGCAAGGCCGAAGTTGAGCCCAAGGCGAAGCTCGCCGAATTCCGCGTGAGCGAAGATGCTCTGCTCGAAGTCGGCGCGACCATCTCGGCCGACCATTATGTCGCTGGCCAGATCGTCGATATCCAGGGCGTGACCCAGGGTAAGGGCTTCCAGGGCGGTATGAAGCGTTGGGGCTTCGGCGGTCTGCGCGCAACGCACGGCGTTTCGGTCTCGCACCGTTCGCTGGGTTCGACCGGTCAGCGTCAGGATCCGGGTAAGGTCTTCAAGAACAAGAAGATGGCCGGGCACATGGGCGACAAGAACCGCACCCAGCAAAATCTCGAAATCGTTTCGACCGACGTCGAGCGTGGCCTCATCTTCGTCAAGGGTTCGGTCCCTGGCTCGAAGGGTGGCTGGCTGCTCGTCAAGGATTCGGTGAAGGTCGCGCGTCACGCCGATGCGCCGTATCCCGCCGGCCTGAAGCAGGTCGCCAACAACAACGACACCGCTCCCGCCGAGACGCCTGCTGACGTCGCGACCGTGGACGCGACCGACGGCCAGGAGGGCTGAACATGAAGGTCAAGGTTCAATCCTTCGCCGACACCGCAGGCGCGGACATCGAGCTCAACGATGAGGTCTTCGGCCTCGATCCGCGCGCCGACATCCTGCACCGCGTTGTCACCTGGCAGCTCGAAAAGCGTCGCGCGACCGCAAGCGGCACGCGTGAGCGCGCTGACGTTGCTCGCACCGGTAAGAAGTTCGGTCGCCAGAAGGGCGGTGGTACGGCACGTCACGGCGATCGCCGCGCTCCGATCTTCGTCGGCGGTGGTAAGGCGCATGGTCAGCGGACCCGCGACTTCAACCCCGGTTTGAACAAGAAGGTTCGCGCGCTCGGTCTGAAGATGGCGCTGTCGAGCCACGCTCAGGCAGGCACGCTGGTTGTCATGGACAGCCTGACGGTCGCCGAGAGCAAGACCAAAACGCTGATCGCGGACTGGGCAAAGCTCGGCCCAGATGGAGGGTGGGGCAAGACCGCGCTCGTCATTGACGGCGCAGCGGTCGAGACCAGCTTCGCGCTGGCAGCGGGCAACCTGCACACGATCAACGTGATGCCGGCCGCCGGTGCCAACGTCTATGACATCCTTAAGCACGACACGCTGGTCCTGACCCGCGCTGCCGTCGAAATGCTGGAGGCGCGCTTCAATGGCTAAGCAGAAAGCCGCGATCGACGCGCGTCATTATGACGTGATCGTCGCACCGCACATCACCGAAAAGGCCACTTTGCTCAGCGAGCATAACGCGGTCGTCTTCAAGGTCACCAACGACGCGACCAAGCCGCAGATCAAGGCTGCGGTCGAGGCGCTGTTCGACGTGACCGTCCTGGGCGTGAACACGATCGTCCAGAAGGGCAAGACCAAGAAGTGGAAGGGCGCGCCCTACACCCGCTCCGACATCAAGAAGGCGATCGTGACGTTGAAGGACGGCCAGTCCATCGACGTGACGACGGGGATCTGATCCGATGGCATTGAAGCATTATAATCCGACCAGCCCGGCACGACGCGGTCTCATCCTCGTCGACCGTTCCGGCCTGCACAAGGGCGGCCCCGTCAAGGCGCTGACCGAAGGCAAGCGCAAGACCGGCGGGCGCAACAACAAGGGCCATGTGACCTCGCGCGGCATCGCCGGCGGCCACAAGCAGCGCTACCGCATCATCGACTTCAAGCGCCGTAACTGGGGCGTCGATGGCGTGGTCGAGCGGATCGAATATGATCCCAACCGCACTGCCTTCATCGCGCTGATCAATTATGGTCAGACCGCCGATGGCAAGGAAAACGTTGCGTACATCATTGCGCCGCAGCGCCTCGCCGTTGGCGACAAGGTGATCGCGGACAAGAAGACCGACGTGAAGCCGGGCAATGCGATGGAACTGGGCCAGATGCCGGTCGGCACGATCGTCCACAACGTCGAGATGAAGCCGGGCAAGGGCGGTCAGCTCGCACGGTCGGCCGGCACCTATGTGCAGGTCGTCGGTCGCGACAAGGGCATGGTCATGGTCCGCCTCAACTCGGGCGAGCAGCGTTACATCCACGCCAATTGCATGGCGACGGTTGGCGCGGTTTCGAACCCCGACAACGGCAACACCAACCTCGCCAAGGCGGGTCGCAATCGCTGGTTGGGCATCCGCCCGCTGACGCGCGGCGTCGCCAAGAACCCGGTCGACCATCCGCACGGCGGTGGTGAAGGCCGGACCTCGGGCGGCCGTCATCCGGTTACCCCGTGGGGCAAGCCGACCAAGGGTGCGCGCACCCGTCATAACAAGGCGACGGACAAGATGATTATCCGCAGCCGTCACGCCAAGAAGAAGGGCTAAACGATGGCTCGTTCCGTCTGGAAGGGTCCGTTCGTGGACCTTCACCTGCTGAAGAAGGCAGAAACCGCGCAGGAAACCAACGCGCGTGGTGCGATCAAGACCTGGTCGCGCCGCTCGACGATCCTGCCGCAGTTCGTTGGCCTGACCTTCAGCGTCTATAACGGCCGCAAGTTCGTGCCGGTTTCTGTCAACGAGGACATGGTGGGCATGAAGCTCGGCGAGTTCGCGCCGACGCGCTATTTCCCCGGCCATGCCGCGGACAAGAAGGGCAAGCGCTAATGGCTAAGGCAAAAGCTCCCCGCCGCGTGGCGGATAACGAGGCGCTGTCGGTCGGCACGCAAATCCGTGGTTCCGCGCAGAAGCTCGGCCTCGTCGCGGCATTGATCCGCGGCAAGAAGGTCGGCGATGCGATGAACATCCTGCAGTTCTCGACCAAGGGCATGGCGGTTGACGCGCGCAAGGTGCTGGCATCCGCCATCGCCAATGCCGAGAACAACCACAATCTCGACGTCGACTCGCTCGTCGTCGCAGAGGCTTCGGTTGGCAAGTCGATCGTGATGAAGCGCTTCGCGACCCGCGGTCGTGGCAAGTCGACGCGCATCCTCAAGCCGTTCAGCCGTCTGCGCATCGTCGTGCGCGAGCAGGAAGAAGCATAATGGGTCAGAAATCGAACCCGATCGGTCTGCGCCTGCAGATCAACCGCACCTGGGATAGCCGCTGGTATGCGGAAGGGGCCGATTACGGCCGTCTTCTGCTCGAAGATCTCAAGATGCGTGCGTACATCCTGAAGACGCTGCCGCAGGCGGCGATCTCCAAGGTGGTCATAGACCGTCCGGCCAAGCTATGCCGCGTTTCGATCTTCGCTGCCCGTCCCGGTGTCATCATCGGCAAGAAGGGTGCGGACATCGAAAAGCTGCGCCGCACGCTCGGCAAGATGACGACGTCCGACGTCAGCCTGAACATCGTCGAAATCCGCAAGCCGGAAGTCGACAGCAAGCTGGTTGCACAGGGCATCGCCGATCAGCTCGAGCGTCGTATCGCCTTCCGCCGCGCCATGAAGCGTGCGGTGCAGTCGGCGATGCGTCTGGGCGCCGAAGGCATCCGGATCAACTGCGGCGGCCGTCTTGGCGGCGCCGAGATCGCACGGTCGGAATGGTATCGCGAAGGTCGCGTGCCGCTCCACACGCTGCGCGCCAACGTTGATTACGCTGAAGCGACTGCACACACGGCATACGGCGTGTGCGGCGTGAAGGTCTGGATCTTCAAGGGCGAAATCCTGGGTCATGACCCGATGGCGACCGACCGGCTGATGATGGAAGCGCAGACTTCCGGCGTCCGGCCTGATCCGCGCCGCTAAGGAATAGATCATGCTGCAACCGAAAAAGACCAAGTTCCGCAAGGCCTTCAAGGGCCGCATCCATGGCGACGCCAAGGGTGGCACCACGCTCAACTTCGGGTCGTACGGCCTGAAGGCGATGGAGCCGGATCGTCTCACCGCACGCCAGATCGAGGCGGCTCGCCGCGCGATCACGCGTCACATCAAGCGCCAGGGCCGTTTGTGGATCCGCGTTTTCCCGGACGTTCCCGTCTCGGGCAAGCCCGCCGAAGTCCGCATGGGTAAGGGCAAGGGTTCGCCGGAATATTGGGCAGCCCGCGTCAAGCCCGGCCGTATCCTGTTCGAACTGGACGGCGTTCCGGGCGACATCGCGGCCATGGCGTTCAGCCGTGCAGCGATGAAGCTGCCGATCAAGGTGAAGGTCGTTGCCCGTCTCGGCGACACCTCGCATCTGGGAGTTGCATAACATGGCGAAGATCGACACGCGTCGCTCCGACCTCAAGGCGAAGACCGAGGACCAGCTGGGCGAAGAGCTCGGCAACCTGAAGCGCGAGGCGTTCAACCTCCGTTTCCAGGCCGCGACCAACCAGCTCGAAAAGCCGAGCCGGGTCAAGGAAGTCCGTCGCGACATCGCTCGCATCAAGACCCTGCAGTCCGCGCGTTCGCGCGACACTGCGGCAAAGTAAGGATTTAGACATGCCAAAGCGCGTGCTGACGGGGCTGATCGTCTCCGACAAGGGCGACAAGACGGTGGTCGTGAACGTGGAGCGTAAGGTCAAGCACGCGCTCTATGGCAAGATCATCCGCCGTACGAAGAAGTATCATGCCCATGACGAGGGCAATGAGTTCAAGCAGGGCGAGACCGTGCGGATCGAAGAGACCGCGCCGATTTCCAAGCTGAAGACCTGGAAGGTGATCGATCGGGTCAACACCCACGCGACGCCGGACCGGGTCGACGTCGACGCATAAGAGCGGGGCCGCGTTCGCGCGGCTCCATTGATCGAGGCGGGGTCCGGTCGGTATCGGCCCCAGATGAGAAGGAAGCGGATCTATGATCCAGATGCAATCCAATCTCGAGGTCGCTGACAATAGCGGCGCGAAGCGGGTTATGTGCATCAAGGTGCTTGGCGGGTCCAAGCGTCGTGTTGCAGGCGTTGGCGACATCATCGTCGTCAGCGTGAAGGAGGCCGCACCGCGCGGTCGCGTGAAGAAGGGCGACGTGCACCGTGCCGTCATCGTGCGTACGGCGAAGGACATTCGCCGCGCCGACGGGTCGGTGATCCGCTTCGATTCGAACGCAGCCGTGCTGGTCAACAAGAATGAGGAGCCGATCGGCACCCGTATCTTTGGCCCAGTGGTTCGCGAACTGCGCGGCAAGAAGCACATGAAGATCATCAGTCTCGCGCCGGAGGTGCTGTAATGGCGACCGCAAAGATCAAGAAGGGCGACCGCGTCATCGTTCTGTCCGGCAAGGACAAGGGCAAGACCGGTGAAGTCACGATGGCACTCCCCAAGGACGGCAAGGTCGTCGTTGCGGGCGTGAACGTTGCCGTTCGCCACGTAAAGCCGAGCCAGGGTGACCCGCAGGGTGGCCTGAAGCGCGCCGAAGCGCCGCTGCACGTCTCCAAGGTCGCTCACGTGACCGCCGACGGCAAGCCCACGCGCGTTCGTTTCGAGACCCAGGACGGCAAGAAAGTCCGTGTTGCGGTCAAGACCGGAGACAAGATCGATGGCTGATGCAGCTTACAAGCCCCGGATGAAGGGCATCTATGACGACAAGATCGTCAAGGCGATGACCGAGAAGTTCGGCTACAAGAACGCCATGGAAGTTCCGCGCATCGACAAGATCGTGCTGAACATGGGCGTTGGCGAAGCCACGCAGGACAAGAAGAAGGTCGATCAGGCCTTTGGCGAAATGGAATTGATCGCAGGGCAGAAGCCCGTCGTGACCAAGGCCAAGAAGTCGATTGCACAGTTCAAGCTGCGCGAAGGCATGCCGATCGGCGTGAAGGTCACCCTTCGCCGTGAGCGCATGTACGAATTCCTGGACCGTTTCATCACGATCGCGCTTCCCCGCGTTCGCGATTTCCGCGGGCTCAACCCCAAGTCGTTCGACGGACGCGGCAACTATGCCTGCGGCCTGAAGGAACAGCTGGTGTTCCCGGAAATCAGCTATGACCGGATCGACAAGATTCGTGGCCTGGACGTGATCGTGGCAACCACGGCGAAGACCGACGAGGAAGCGCGCGAGCTGCTCCGTTTGTTCGGTTTCCCGTTCCCGATCGAAGACGCTGACACCGAAAAGAAGGCGGCATAAGATGGCGAAGGTAAGTTCTGTCAACAAGAACGAGCGTCGCAAGATGCTGGTCAAGAAGTATGCGCCCAAGTACGCGGCGCTGAAGGCGATCGCTGCCGATACGTCGCTCAGCGACGGCGAGCGGATCGAAGCCCGTCTCAAGATGGCCGAGATCCCCCGCAACGGCAACCCGACGCGCATCCGCAACCGCTGCGAGCTGACCGGTCGTCCGCGCGCATATTATCGCAAGTTCCGCCTCTGCCGTATTCAGCTGCGCGATCTGGCCAACAAGGGCCTGATCCCGGGCGTTACGAAGTCGAGCTGGTAAGGATCAACAGATGGCATTGACCGATCCCCTGGGTGATATGCTCACCCGCATCCGCAACGGCCAGCGCGCGCGCAAGGACTCCGTCCTGACGCCGGGCTCCAAGCTGCGGGCCCGCGTGCTCGACGTGCTCCAGCGCGAGGGCTATATCCGTGGCTATAGCGAAGAGCAGATGGGCCCTGCGGCCGGCATCCGCATCGAGCTGAAGTATTTCGAGGGCCAGCCCGCGATCAAGCATGTCGCGCGCGTGTCCAAGCCTGGCCGTCGCGTCTATTCGGCTTCGACCGAACTGCCGCGGGTCATGAATGGCCTTGGCATCACGATCGTCTCCACGCCTCGCGGCGTTCTGTCCGACGCCGAAGCGCGCGAACAGAATGTCGGCGGCGAAGTCCTCGCGGAGGTGTTCTGATGAGCCGCATCGGTAAAAAGCCGGTCACGATCCCGAGCGGCGTGACCGCGACGATCGAAGGCCAGCAGCTCAGCGTGAAGGGGCCCAAGGGCACCCTCGCCATGCCGCTGCGCGAAGAGATCAGCTATGTGCTTGAAGATGGCGGCATCGCCGTCAACCCGGCGAATGAGACCAAGCGCGCTCGCGCGTTCTGGGGCATGCAGCGTACGCTGGTGCAGAACCTCATCACCGGCGTGTCGGACGGCTTCACCAAGAAGCTGCTGATCAATGGCGTGGGCTACCGCGCTGCGGTTCAGGGCAAGACGCTGAACCTCAAGCTCGGCTACAGCCACGACGTCAACATCGACGTGCCGGAAGGGATCGAAGTCAAGACCCCGGACAACACGACGGTCGAGATTTCGGGTTCCGACAAGCAGAAGGTCGGCCAGCTGGCCGCTGAAATCCGTCGCTGGCGCAAGCCCGAGCCGTATAAGGGCAAGGGCATCAAGTACGACGGCGAGTTCATCTTCCGCAAGGAAGGGAAGAAGAAGTAATGTCGACCAAGGGTATGTCTCTCTTCGAGAAGCGGCGCCGCCGCAACCGCACCGCGCTCCGTGCGCGTGGATCGGGCCGTCCGCGGCTGTCGATCCATCGCTCGGGCCGCCACATCTATGCGCAGATCATCGACGACGCGCAGGGCGTGACGATCGCAGCTGCTTCGACGCTGGAAAAGGACGTGCGCGACACGTCCGGCGCCAACATCGACGCAGCGACGGCTGTCGGCACCCGCATCGCCGAGGCCTGCAAGGCTGCTGGCGTCACGCAGGTCGTGTTCGATCGCGGTGGCTTCCTGTTCCACGGTCGCGTCAAGGCGTTGGCGACTGCCGCGCGTGAAGCCGGATTGGAGTTCTAATTATGGCTGACGACAACATTCCAACCGAAGCTACGGCAGCTCCCGAAGGCGCAGCCGCTCCCGACGCCCGCGGTCCCCGCGGCGGTCGTGGTCGCGGTGGCCCCGGCGGCGGTGGCCAGAATCGTGGCGGCCGTGACAACCGTGGCGGTCGCGACAATCGCGGTCGTGGCGGCCCCGGTGCCGATGATGGCGGCGAAGAGCTGATCGAGAAGCTGGTTCACATCAACCGCGTCTCGAAGACGGTCAAGGGCGGTAAGCGCTTCGGCTTCGCGGCTTTGGTCGTCGTGGGCGACGGCAAGGGCCGTGTCGGCTTCGGTCATGGCAAGGCACGCGAAGTGCCGGAAGCCATTTCCAAGGCGACGGCTGCTGCCAAGAAGGCAATGGTCCGCGTTCCGCTGAAGGAAGGCCGCACGCTGCATCATGACGGTAACGGTCACTTCGGTGCCGGTCTCGTCACGCTGCGCTCGGCACCGCAGGGAACGGGCATCATCGCCGGTGGCCCGATGCGCGCCGTGTTCGAATCGCTCGGCGTTGCCGACGTGGTGACCAAGTCGGTCGGTACGTCCAACCCGTACAACATGATCCGTGCGACCTTCGAGGCGCTGACCAGCCAGGTGAGCCCGAAGTCGGTTGCGCAGCGTCGTGGCAAGAAGATCGCCGATCTGCTCGGCCGTGGTGGTGCGGAAGCACCCCAGGCTGAAGCCGAAGCGATCGTGGAGTAAAGTCCCATGGCAACCATCAAGATCACGCAGACCGGTTCGCCGATCCGCCGCGAGAAGGACCAGCGCGCAACGCTGATCGGTCTCGGCCTCAACAAGATGCACCGCACGCGCGAGCTGCAGGACACGCCCGAAGTTCGTGGCATGATCCGCAAGGTCGCGCACATGGTGAAGATCGAGGCGTAACCAATCTCCCTCTCCCGCTTGCGGGAGAGGGTGGCCGAGGCGAGGTCGGGAGAGGGCAGGGCAACACTAAGGGTGTCGCCCGTTACAGCCCCTCTCCCCGGCCCTCTCCCCACAGGGGAGAGGGAGAAGAAGTAGACAAATCCGGGGCAGGGGGCTAACGGCCCCCTTCCTCATTTATCCAGCGCGTCAAAAGCGAAAGCGAGTGCACACATGAAACTCAATGATATCCGTGACAACGCCGGTGCGCGTAAGTCGAAAATGCGCGTCGGCCGTGGTATCGGTTCGGGCAAGGGCAAGACCGCAGGCCGTGGCCAGAAGGGCCAGAAGAGCCGCGAGGGCGTTTCCATCGCCGGCTTCGAGGGCGGCCAGATGCCGCTCCACATGCGTCTGCCGAAGCGTGGCTTCAACAACATCTTCGCCAAGGATTATGCTGAGGTGAACCTCGGCGCGATCCAGGTTGCGGTCGACGCAGGCAAGATCGAAGCTGGCGCGACGCTCGATCACAACGCGCTGAAGGCTGCTGGCCTCGCGCGCGGTGGCAAGGACGGCGTCCGTCTGCTCGGCAAGGGCGAACTGACCACCAAGCTGTCGTTCACCGTGGCCGGCGCGTCCAAGGGCGCGATCGAAGCGGTCGAAAAGGCCGGTGGTTCGGTCGACGTGATCCACGTCGTTCCTGCCGCTGAAAAGGCTGCCGCCAAGAAGGGCGTCAAGTATCGCGAGCGCAAGGCGCACAAGGAATCGTTCAAGGCGTAAGCCGGACGATCTGATACTCTTTGTCCCGAACGGCGACCCCGCTGTTCGGGACAAATCGTTTAAGCGATCCCGGCTTTTAGACGCGCTCTGTCGCTCGCTCCGTTCGTTTCGAGCGAAGTCGAGAAACAGGTATCAAGCGCTGCGCGGGGTTTCTCGACTACGCTCGAAACGAACGGATAGGGGCAGGTCGGCGCGATCTCTTCGCGCAACCCATTAGACAAGCCCGCTTGGGCCCCTATATGAGCGGCGGGGCGGTAACACGTTTCCCGCCGCTTTTGTTTCCGCCGCTACTGCATCCAGGACGATAGACGCACATGGCATCCGCAGCCGACCAGATGGCTTCCAGCATCAGCCTGTCGAAATTCGCACAGGCGACCGACCTCAAGAAGCGGCTGTGGTTTACCATCGGCGCGCTGATCGTGTTCCGCCTGCTCAGCTACGTGCCGCTGCCGGGGATCGATCCGACCGCGCTGACCGAACTGGCCAGCCGCACCAGCGGTGGCGTGCTCGATTTCTTCAACGCTTTCTCGGGCGGCTCGCTCAAGCGCGCCAGTCTGATCGCTCTGGGTGTCACGCCCTACATCACCGCCTCGATCGTGGTGCAGCTCGCGACCTCGCTGTCGCCGACGCTCGCCGCCATCAAGAAGGAAGGCGAGAGCGGGCGCAAGCGGCTCAACCAATATACGCGCTACGGCACCGTCGCGCTGACCATCATCCAGGGCTATTTCCTGACGCTTGGCTTTGAGAGCCAGGGCGTCGTTGTGAATCCGGGGCCGATGTTCATCGCCGGGTCGATCGTCAGCCTGGTTGGCGGCACGATGTTCCTGATGTGGATCGGTGAGCAGATCACCAGCCGCGGCATCGGCAACGGCATGTCGCTGATCATCATGGCGGGTATCGTCGCGAACTTGCCGACGACGCTCTACACGCTGGCCGAGGGCGGCCGCGCCGGGAACCTCGACGGGTTCAAGATCCTTGGCATCATCGTCGCGGTGGCGGGCCTGATCCTGTTCATCTGCTTCATGGAGCGCGCGCAGCGCCGCATCCTGATCCAATATCCCAAGCGCCAGACGCAGCGCGGCATGCAGGCCGACCGCAGCCATCTGCCGCTCAAGATCAACACCGCCGGTGTGATCCCGCCGATTTTCGCTTCGTCGCTGCTGCTAATGCCGCTGACCGTGATGCAGCTGGCCGGCAAGCAGCCGGCGGGCGGCAAGGAAACCTGGTGGGGTGACGTCGTCATCACGCTCAACCAATATCTGCAGCACGGGTCGCTGGTGTACATGCTGCTCTACGGCGCTGGCATCGTGTTCTTCTCGTTCTTCTACACTGCCGTGGTGTTCAACCCGGAAGAGACCGCCGACAATCTCAAGCGCTATGGCGGCTTCATCCCCGGCATCCGCCCGGGCAAGAACACCGAGGCGTATTTCGATTATGTGCTGACCCGCATCACCGTGATCGGTGCCGGGTATCTGGCGATCATCTGCCTCTTGCCGGAATATCTGGTGTCGGCGCTGTCGATCCCGTTCTACCTTGGTGGCACTAGCTTGCTGATCGTGGTCAACGTAACAATGGATACGGTGACGCAGATTCAGAGCCATTTGCTTGCGCATCAATATGGCGATCTGATCAAGAAGGCGAAGCTGAAGGGCGGGCGTCTCCGCTAAAAGCGGAACGCGAGTCGCCACGGCGATTGGGGAGAGCGTATTGAACATCATCCTGTTGGGGCCGCCCGGAGCCGGTAAGGGCACGCAGGCGAGCCATTTGGAAGCGGATCGCGGTATGATCCAGCTTTCGACCGGCGACATGCTGCGCGCCGCGCGCAAGGCGGACACGCCACTCGGCCATCAAGTTGCGGCAGTTATGGATTCGGGCGCGCTCGTCTCCGACGAGATCGTCTCCGCGTTGATCGATGACAAGCTGGGCACGCTCTCGCTCGAGCAAGGCACGATTTTCGACGGATATCCGCGGACTGCGGCCCAGGTCGAATCGCTCGATACGATCCTTGCCCAGCATGGCCGCAAGCTCGACACCGTGATTGAACTCGACGTGAATGAGGATGCGCTCGTCGCACGCATCGTCGGTCGCTATACCTGTGCCAGCTGTGGCGCGGGCTATCATGACAGCTTCAAGCAGCCCAAGGTCGCCGGGACCTGCGACGTGTGCGGCGGGCATGAGTTCAAGCGCCGTCCCGACGACAATGAGGAAACCGTGCGCACGCGCATGGCCGAATATCGTGCCAAAACCGAGCCGATTATCCCGATTTACCAGGCGCGCGGGTTGCTCGCGCGGGTCGATGGCATGGGCGACATTGGCGACGTGACGCGTGCGATCGAGGCGATCCTCGACGCGCGCTGACCGTTTGGCACAAAAGACAATGCGGGCGCACGCTGGCGGTGTGTGAGGCGTTTCTCGGCCGAATGACATTTTCGTCACCTCAGTGTCATCGCGTTGGATGCGCGACCGGCGCATGAAGGGCGCAGGCCATGCACGCTGGCCGGAAATGTATTCACGAGATCGACACTCGCACTCCCGGGAGTGTCGTTGGCCGGCGGAAGGCATGCTTTCCGTCGGCCTCATTTCATTCTAGGCACGAGGAAACCGCCCGGAATGCCGCCTGTGACCCGCAAGATCCTGATCGTCGAGGACGATAGCTCCACCTCCGCCTATCTCGCCAAGGGCTTGAGCGAGGCGGGCTTTGCGGTCGAATCCTGCTCGGATGGGCGCGACGGCTTGTTTCTGGCGAGCGAGGGCATTTTCGATCTCATCATCGCCGACCGCATGTTGCCGGGGCTGAACGGCATTGCGATGCTCGGCGCGATTCGCGCGGCCGGGGTACGTACGCCGACCTTGATCCTCTCGGCGCTGGGCACAGTCGACGACCGGATCGACGGATTGAATGCCGGTGCCGATGATTATCTGGTGAAGCCGTTTTCCTTTGCCGAGCTGACCGCACGCATCGATGCGATCTTCCGCCGCGTCGATCGTGGCGTGGGGGAGGGGCAGGCGACGCGCTTGTCGGTCGGGGATCTGGAAATCGATTTGCTCGGGCGCACGGTCGCCCGCGCGGGGCGGCCCATTCAACTCGGCGCGCGCGAATTCAACCTGCTCGAATATCTCGCACGCCATGCCGGACAAGTCGTCACGCGCACGATGATGCTGGAGAAGATCTGGAACTATCATTTCGATCCGGGATCGAACGTGGTCGATGTGCATATCGGGCGGTTGCGCCGCAAGCTTGAGGAGGGCTTCGCCGCACCGATCCTGCACACGGTGCGTGGGGCCGGGTATCGGTTATCGGTCGAGCCATAGCCATTTCCTTCTCGTCCCGCCTGTCGGTAACCGCGCGGATCGCGCTGCTGGCAATTCTGCTGGGGCTCACCTCCAATGTCGCACTGGTCGCGTTCGTCTGGAAGCTTGTGCGCGATCAGGCGATCGACGAGTTGCGCCGCGATACCGTCGAGGAATCGGAGGGGCTGGTGGCAATTTATCGCGCTGGCGGGCTCCCTGCGCTAGCGCGGACGATCGACGAGGGGCGCGCAAATGGAGATCGTTCGCGCATCGTCGCGGTGATCGCTGCCGATGGGCGACGCGTTGCTGGCATCGGCCCGGCGATCGTCGGCAGCGGCGCACCTGCACCCACCATCTTCCGCATCGGACGCATGGGGGATTCGAGCCCGTGGCTGGAGCGCGAGGCGGGGTATGCGGTGCGTGAGGTCGGCCCGTATCGATTGGTCAGCGGGCGCTTGCTCGACGATTGGGAGCAGGAGCAACAGGGGATCGAGCGCGCGCTTGCTGCGGCGATGCTGCTGTCGCTGGCGCTTGGCATTGGGGGCGGGTTGATTGTGACCCGCTATGTCGGGCGGCGGCTCGACCGGGTTGCCGATGTGATCGAAGGGGTTGCGAGCGGTGACCTGTCGCGCCGCGTGGTCAATCCGGCGGCGGGGCATCCGGGGGGTGGCGACGCGTTCGACCGACTGGCGTCGCGGCTCAACGCCATGCTCGACAAGACCGAGCGGCTGATGACCGAATTGCGGATCGTCACCGATGGCCTGGCGCACGATTTGCGCTCTCCGCTCGCCCGGCTACGCGCCAAGGCCGAGGTGGCGGTGCTGCAGGCCGACCCGGCGCAGCGCGAGGCGGCGATGGGCGGGCTGCTGATCGAGACCGATCTGGTGATGCGGATGCTGTCGACGATGATCGAAATCACGCGCGCCGAATCGGTCCCGCGCGACCGTCTGGCACCGATCGACCCGGCGGCGTTGATGGAGGAGATTGCCGAGCTTTACGGACCGGTGATCGAGGATTCCGGGATGCGGTTCGAGATTGCGATCGACGCGTACCCGCCGCACGTCGTGCTGCACCGCGAGTTGATGACGCAGGCGATCGCCAATCTGATCGACAATGCACTGCGCCATGCGGCACAGGGTGGCGAGATCCGGCTCGGGCTGGTGATCGGTCCGGACGAAGCGCGCTTTCAGGTTGCCGATCGCGGCCCGGGCATTGCCGAGGCTGACCGGGCGCAGGCGCTGCGTCGGTTCGGGCGGCTGGATGTCGCGCGCAGTGTGCCGGGGGCGGGGCTCGGCATGGCGCTGGTCGAGGCGGTCGCCCGGTTGCATGGCGGGCGTCTGGAGCTGGGGGATCATGCGCCCGGCCTGATCGTGGCGATCGTCATCCCGCTGACGGCGTGATCGCGATCGGGCGCTTGACAGCGGGTGAGTCGGGTCTTAACGCACCGCTATTCCGAAACACCGGTCTCCGGCGGCGCATGTTTGCGCTCGCCGGTGTCGTGCGTTACGGTAGGCAACGCGATGAGATGGGGTCCGCAGCCATGCGCACCCTGTGGAGCAGGAGAACAAGTTCATGGCACGTATCGCCGGGGTCAACATCCCGACCAACAAGCGCGTTGTTATTGCGCTCACCTACATTCACGGCATTGGCGACACCAAGGCCAAGGAAATCGTCACCAAGCTCGGCATCCCGATGACCGCGCGCGTGCAGGACCTGACCGACCAGGAAGTCCTCCACATCCGCGAAACCATCGACGCCGACTATACCGTCGAGGGTGATCTTCGTCGCCAGGTTGCGATGAACATCAAGCGCCTGATGGATCTGGCCTGCTATCGCGGCCTGCGCCATCGCAAGGGGCTGCCGGTTCGTGGCCAGCGCACGCATACCAATGCGCGCACTCGCAAGGGCAAGGCCAAGCCGATCGCCGGTAAGAAGAAGTGAGCTTGAGCCGCGGGTGACCGCGGCTCGCTCCTCGACGAAGGATTAGGGACAGACAATGGCACGTGAACCACAGCGCATTAAGCGCCGCGAACGCAAGAACATCACCTCGGGCGTCGCCCATGTGAACGCAAGTTTCAACAACACCATGATCACGATCACCGATGCCCAGGGCAACGCGATTTCGTGGTCGTCGGCTGGCGCAATGGGCTTTAAGGGCTCGCGCAAGTCGACTCCGTACGCCGCGCAGGTCGCAGCGGAAGACGCCGGCAAGAAGGCCGCCGAACATGGCGTGCGCACGCTCGAAGTCGAAGTGAAGGGCCCCGGTTCGGGCCGTGAGTCGGCGCTGCGCGCGCTGCAAGCGGTCGGCTTCCAGATCACTTCGATCCGTGACGTGACCTCGATCCCGCACAACGGCGTTCGCCCGTCCAAGCGTCGTCGCGTCTGACTTCGTCTCGGCCGTGCGCGGTTGATCGCGCTGCACGGTTCGATTCATATATGGCCGGGATTGCCCCATTCCGGCCCAAAACCAAGGGATAGCCTATGTCCGTCAATGCAAAGAACTGGCAGGAATTGAAGAAGCCGTCCGGCCTCGAAAAGAAGCCCGGCGGAGACGGCAAGCGCAAGGCGACCTTCATCGCCGAGCCGCTGGAGCGAGGCTTTGGCCTGACGCTGGGCAACGCGCTGCGTCGCGTGCTGCTGTCCTCGCTGCAGGGTGCCGCCGTTACCTCGATCAAGATCGAGAACGTTCTGCATGAATTCTCCTCGCTCGCCGGCGTTCGCGAGGACGTGACCGACATCGTGCTGAACGTGAAGCAAATCGCGCTGCGCATGCAAGGCGAGGGGCCGAAGCGTCTCCAGCTTTCAGCAACGGGCCCTGGCCCGGTCAAGGCAGGCGACATTGCGGTTTCGGGCGACATCGAAGTGATGAACCCGGCGCTGGTGCTGTGCCACCTCGACGATGGCGCGACGCTGAACATGGAACTGACCGCCGATGTCGGTAAGGGCTATGTCGCAGCCGTGGCCAACCGTCCGGCCGATGCGCCGATCGGCCTGATCCCGGTCGATGCGCTGTATTCGCCGGTCAAGCAGGTCAGCTACAAGGTCGAGAACACCCGCGTTGGGCAGGAACTCGATTATGACAAGCTGACGCTGACGGTCGAGACCGACGGCACGATCAGCCCTGAGGACGCCGTCGGCTATGCCGGTCGCATCCTGCAGGACCAGCTCGCTTTGTTCGTCCACTTCGACGACTCGTCGGTCACGCGGGCAGCGCCGATCGGCCATGCTGCTCCGGCGGCAACCGGTGGCGAAGTCGCTGGCGACACGCAGCAGATCAACCGCTACCTGCTCAAGAAGGTCGACGAGCTAGAACTGTCGGTGCGCTCGGCCAACTGCCTCAAGAACGACAACATCATCTATATTGGCGATCTGGTCCAAAAGACCGAAGCCGAGATGCTGCGTACGCCGAACTTCGGCCGCAAGTCGCTCAACGAGATCAAGGAAGTGCTCTCTTCGATGGGCCTCCGCCTGGGTATGGAAATCCCGGGCTGGCCGCCTGAGAACATCGAAGAGATGGCCAAGAAGCTTGAACAAGAGATTATGGGTTAAGGCACGTCGCCCCGGCGAAGGCCGGGGCCGCTCCGCAATTTTGCGGAGCAAGTGCCCCATAGCTAACGGCCCCGGCCTCCGCCGGGGCGACGGAAACATTGGGTGGGCAAACCGTCCCCACCTGGTCTGGGGTTCCGTCAAACGGCCCCTTAACGAACGAAGGAAATTATCATGCGTCATCGCGTAGGCGGTCGTAAACTGCAGCGTACCTCGGCACATCGCATCGCGTTGTTCCGCAACATGTCCGCTGCCCTCATCAAGCACGAGCAGATCACCACCACCGTCGCCAAGGCGAAGGAACTGCGTCCTTATGTCGAGAAGCTGATCACGCTGGCGAAGAAGGGTGGCCTGTCCAACCGTCGCCTGGCGCACGCGCGGCTGCTCGACGATGCGCAGCTGGTCAAGCTGTTCGACGTTCTGGCGACGCGCTATGCCGATCGTAACGGCGGCTACACCCGCATCATCAAGGCCGGCATCCGCCTGTCGGACGCATCGCCGATGGCGATCATCGAATTCGTCGACCGCGACGTCAGCGCCAAGGGCCAGGATTCGGGCCCGGTGCTGAATGACGGTGAGTATGACGAGGCGGCGTGAGCTTAGCGTAGCTAAGTACCGCTTTCCGCCTCGTCCGGCCGACGGCGCATAAAGCGCCGTTCGACGGCGTGGCTTTGCCACGACGCGGATGTGGCGGTAAAGCGATCAAGACATTGAGAAAGGAGCCGCACTCGGTAGAGTGTGGCTCCTTTTTTCGTTTTGGAGCCCTACATGCGCTTGACCCTGCCGCTGATTGCTCTCGTTCTCGCGGCTCCCGCGCAACTACAGGCCCAGACCATGCACTATCCCGAAACCCGCCGCGTGACCCAGGTCGACGAACAGTTCGGCGTAAAGGTCGCCGATCCGTATCGTTGGCTCGAAAACGATGTGCGCACCGATGCCGAGGTCGCCAAATGGGTCGCGGACGAGAACGCGCTCACCAACGCCTATCTGGCGACACTGCCCGGCCGCGATATCTTTGCGGCGCGGTTGAAGACATTGCTCGATTATGAGCGTTTCGGCGTGCCGGTGAAGAAGGGCGGCCACTATTTCTACACCCACAATAGCGGCTTGCAGAACCAGGCGGTGCTCTATGTGCGCGACAGCGTCGACGGCGCGGGGCGGGTGCTGATCGACCCCAATGGCTGGTCGAAGGACGGCGCGACCGCGCTTGCCGAATGGAGCCCGTCCGAGGACGGCAAGAAGCTCGCTTATGCGGTGCAGGACGGCGGCACCGATTGGCGCACGGTCAAGGTGCTCGACGTGGCAACGGGCGCGGTGTCGGACACGATCGAGTGGGTGAAATTCTCTGGCCTGGCCTGGGCGAAGGATGGCTCGGGCTTCTATTATTCGCGCTTTGCAGCGCCTGCGGCGGGGGCCAAGTTCCAGGCGCTGAACGAGAATCAGCAAATCTATTTCCACAAGCTCGGCACCGCGCAGGCGGCCGACCCGCTGATCTACGCGACGCCCGAGAGCCCCAAGCTCGGCCACACCGCGCAAGTGACCGACGATGGCAAATGGCTGGTCATCACCACGCATGAAGGCACCGACAACCGCTATCAGATCACCGTGATCGACCTGACCGCGCCCAAGCCCGTCCCGCGCACGATCTTCAAGGGGCTGGACTATGAGTGGAGCTTGGCCGGCAATGTCGGCGGCACTTTCTATTGGGTAACCAACAAGAATGCGCCGCGCGGCCGGATCGTCGCGACCAATCTCTATGCGCGCTCGGCCGAAGTGCCGGAGCAGGAACTCGTCGCGCAGGGCAAGGATGTGCTCGACGGGGCCTCGCTGGTCGGCGGCAAGCTCTTGGTCTCGTACCTCGCCGATGTGAAGAGCGAGATCCGCCGCTATACGCTGGACGGAAAGCCCGATGGCGTGGTCCCGCTGCCCGGCATCGGCGCGGCCGGGGGCTTTGGTGGCGAGGAGGGCGATCCTGAGACCTTCTTTGCCTTCACCAGCTTCGCCACGCCGACGACGATCTATCGCTATGACGTGAAGACCGGGCAGGCGACGCCCTGGGCCGCGCCGAAGGTGGCGTTCGATCCTGCGCGGTACACCGTCGAGCAGCGCTTCTATGCGTCCAAGGACGGCACGCAGGTGCCGATGTTCATCGTCCGCCGCAAGGATGTGAGCGGCCCGGCGCCGACGCTGCTTTATGCCTATGGCGGTTTCAACATCTCGGTGACGCCGGCCTTCTCGGCAACGCGGTTGGCGTGGCTGGAGCAGGGCGGGGTGCTGGCGGTCGCCAACATTCGCGGCGGCGGCGAATATGGCAAGGCGTGGCACGATGGCGGCCGGTTGGCCAACAAGCAGAATGTGTTCGACGATTTCATCGCGGCGGGCGAATATCTGAAGGCACAAGGGGTGACCGGCAAGGATCAGCTTGTCATCCAGGGCGGGTCGAATGGCGGGTTGCTGGTGGGCGCGGTGACCAATCAGCGTCCGGACCTGTTCGCGGCGGCTTTGCCTGCGGTGGGCGTGATGGACATGCTGCGCTTCGATCGCTTCACCGCCGGGCGCTATTGGGTCGATGACTATGGCTATCCCTCGAAGGAAGCCGATTTCAAGACGCTCTACGCCTATTCGCCCTATCACAATATCCGTGCGGGCAAGGCGTACCCGGCGATCCTGGCCGAGACTGCCGACACCGATGACCGCGTCGTGCCGGGGCATACCTTCAAATATACCGCAATGCTGCAATCGCTCGACCTGGGCCCCAAGCCGCGCCTGGTGCGGATCGAGACGCGTGCCGGGCATGGGTCGGGCAAGCCGACCGACAAGGTGATCGCCGAAACCGCCGACGCCTGGGCGTTTGCGGCGAAGTGGACGGGGCTAACGGTCAAGCCGGTGGAGTGAAGCGGCGCTAACTCCTGGCGTCCCCGGCGGAGGCCGGGGCCCAGCAGCGAGAGGAAGCGTTACGACGACGGCAGCTCAGACCTCGGGCACCTATCCTCGCGCCATACCAATAATTGGTGTCCGTCATGCACCCCGACGACGCGCAACTCGGTCCCGGCTGCAAGATCAAGCGGCGCGTCGAACGGATAGAATTGCGCGCCCCAATGCGACTTGGCGTCGGGGCCGGGGCGGTTTTCATAGCTGGCCTCGGCATCCAGATCGAGCCGGATCCACTGCACGATCCCGCTGACGGGCGTGCCGTCGCTGACCAGCGTCGCCGCCCCGCGATGCGGTTCGCGCGCGGCCTTGCCGGTGAAGTCGAACGACAGCAACGCCGCAGGCGTGCTGTGCAGCGTGAGCGTCGCGTCGCTGACCGCGACATTGCGCGGCACCTGCGCCAGCGCGTTGAAGCCGTCGAGATCGAACCCGGCGACCTCTGCCATGTGCGTTCTCGTGGCGGCACCCCAATTGGCCAGCGCGACCATCACCGCGCCGCCCATCGGGATCATCTGTCCGCCCGGTGCCAGCAGCCGTGATGCCGCGTCGGCCAGCGTGGTCAGCACGCCCTCGGCCAGCAAATTGTTCGAGACGATTTCGGATACGATCACATCGGCATGGCCTTCGAGATCCGATTCGAGTTCGAGCTCGGTCGAATTGCCGGTGACGACGCGGATGCGGTCGGCATAGCCATTGGCGGCGACGATGCGCCTCGCGGAATCGGCGATCGCCGGGTTTTCCTCGCATGCGACCACGCGGCCCGCCCCGGCGCGCGCCGCCATCATCGACAGCAGGCCGCTGCCCGCGCCAATGTCGAGTACATGCGTGCCCGGCGTCACCGCGCGCCGGATCGCGGCGTCGAAGGCGGCGTTGCGCGGTTCGTCGCGCAGCATGTTGAAATGCCAGCGCGGCACGCTTTGCCCGATCAATTGTTGGGTGCGTGCGGCGACCTCCCCGTCATCGGGGGCCAGCGCGCGCGCTTCGGTCGCCAGCGGATAGACCCGGCCGCGCAGTCCGATCTTCGATGCGAGCCCGGCGAGCCCCGCCAGTTTGCGGCCATCTCTCCCCGCCGCCTCCACCATGGGCTCGAAGCCAGCGCGCGCGACCGCTTTCATATCCCGCTTGTCGTTCATATGGCCCCCAAAGCTCTTCCCCCACGGCGCGTATCTGCTATCTGGCCGCATGACCCATCAGACCGACTCCATCCTCATCGTCGATTTCGGCAGCCAGGTAACGCAATTGATCGCACGGCGCGTGCGGGAGGCTGGCGTCTACAGCGAGATCGCCCCGTTCACCACCGCCGATGCGGCCTTCGCCCGGATGAACCCCAAGGGTGTGATCCTCTCGGGCAGCCCGGCCTCGGTTCTGGAGGAAGGATCGCCGCGCATCCCGCAGGCAATTCTCGATAGCGGCGTGCCGATCATGGGCATTTGCTATGGTCAGCAAGTGCTGATGCACCAATTGGGCGGCACCGTAACGCTCGGCGAAAGCGGCGAATTCGGCCATGCCGTGATCGAGGTGACCGACCATTGCGCGCTGTTCGACGGCGTGTGGCAGCCGGGCGAGAAACATACGGTGTGGATGAGCCATGGCGACAAGGTGACCGCGCTTGCCCCCGGCTTCCGCCCGGTCGCGGTCAGCCCCGGTTCGCCGATTGCGGTGGTCGCCGACGAAGCGCGCCACTATTACGCCACGCAATTCCACATGGAAGTGGCGCACACCCCCGACGGTGCCAAGCTGATCGCCAATTTCGCGCGACACGTCTGCGGTTTGACCGGCGACTGGACGATGGCCGAGTTCCGCGCCGCCAAGATCGCCGAGATCCGTGCGCAGGTCGGCAAGGGGCGCGTGATTTGCGGCCTGTCGGGCGGTGTCGACAGTGCGGTCGCCGCCGTGCTGATCCATGAGGCGATTGGCGATCAGCTCACCTGCGTCTTCGTCGACCACGGCTTGATGCGCAGTGGCGAGGCCGAGCAGGTCGTCTCGCTCTTCCGCAACCATTACAACATCCCGCTGGTGCATGTGGATGCCGAAGCGACGTTCCTCGAAGGGCTGGCGGGCGTCACCGATCCCGAGGCCAAGCGCAAGTTCATCGGCGCGGCGTTCATCGACATCTTCGAGGCCGAGGCCAAGAAGGTGGGCGGGGCGGATTTCCTCGCACAGGGCACGCTCTACCCCGATGTGATCGAAAGCGTCAGCTTCACCGGCGGCCCGTCGGTGACGATCAAGAGCCACCACAATGTCGGCGGCCTGCCCGCGCGGATGAACATGCAGTTGGTCGAGCCGCTGCGCGAACTGTTCAAGGACGAAGTCCGCGCGCTGGGCCGCGAACTCGGGCTGACCGAGGCGTTTGTCGGGCGGCACCCGTTCCCCGGACCTGGCCTCGCGATTCGCATTCCGGGCGAAGTGACCAAGGAACGCTGCGACATCCTGCGTAAGGCCGATGCGATCTATCTAGAGGAAATCCGCGCGGCGGGGCTGTACGACACGATCTGGCAGGCGTTCGCCGTGCTCTTGCCAGTGCGCAGCGTCGGCGTGATGGGCGACGGGCGCACCTATGACAATGTGCTGGCCCTGCGCGCGGTCACCTCGACCGACGGCATGACCGCCGAGGCATTCCAATTCCCCGGCGACTTCCTGCCGCGCGTGGCGACGCGGATCGTCAATGAGGTGAAGGGCATCAACCGCGTGACCTATGACTATACGAGCAAGCCGCCCGGCACGATCGAGTGGGAGTGAGCTTAGGCCCGGCGATCAGACCTGCCACACCAGCGGCAGGCTGGTAAGAATACCAACATTGCCGGCCCGCATCGTGGTGGGGCGGGCCGGATCGATCGCGAAGGGCGGCATCGCGGCCAACCAGGCGCGCAGGAAAGCGATCACTTCCATCCGCGCCAGCCCCACGCCGACACAGCGATGCGCGCCCGCGCCAAAGGTCGTGTGGTGGATCGGGTTGAGCTTGCGGTCGAAATCGACCCGCTCCGGCGTGTCGAAACATGCGGGATCGAGATTGTGCAACACGCCGGGCAAATACACGATGTCGCCAGCCCGGATGGTGAGCGATCCGACCGGCACGTCGACCACGGCATTGCGCGAGACCGAGGCAGATGGGTAGCGCCGCATCAGTTCATCGGCGGCGGCGGGGATCAAGGTTGGGTTTTCGCGCAGCAACTGCTGGTCCTCAGGATGTCGCGCCAGATGCATCGCGATCATGCCGAGCATCGCGGCGACCGTGTCGAGCCCGGCGAACAGGATGTTGCGCGCCATCCGCATCGCTTCGTCGAGCGTCCAGGCGCGTCCCTCGATTGGTTCGGCGATGATGCGGCTGAGCAGATCGTCCCCCGGCTGGGCGAGGCGCGCCGCGATGTAGGGGTGCAGATAGGCATCGACCGCATCGCGCAGTTCGACCACCCCCATCGTGCCATCAGGTCGGGTCAATTGCGCGCCCAGCGGCCGGAGGATGGCGCGATCGGTGACCGGCACATCGATCATCGACAGGAACACGTGGACGGGCAGAATCTCTGCGAAATCGGGCATGAAATCGCATGTGCCGCGCCGGATCAAGTCGGCGATCAGCTCCTCCGCCAGCGCGGTGACCGAGGCTTCCAGCGCGACGATGTGGCGGCCGCCAAAGCCCTTCATCACGGCGGCGCGGAAGCTCTTATGCTCGGCCCCGTCCTGCTGCAGCGGGATGAGGCGCATGGTCTCGCCTAGGCCTGGGGTGACGGCGAGCACTTCGCTCGAGAGGCGGGCAGCGTCGGCCCATAAGGCGCGGACTACTGCGCCGCGCGTGGCGATCCAGTGTCCGCCATTGGCGGTGGTCCACACCAGCCCGTCGCCGTCCGCGTGCTGCAGGGTTTGCCACGCGGCGAAATAGTCGGTGTCGGCACCTGGCGGGTTGAAAATGTCGAAATCGACGACAAGCTCGGGCGGCACATGGGCGGGGATTGCGTTTGACATCCTTCAGCTCCTGCGGCTCCCGGTCTGCGCCGGGTTCTGGAAAGTCTGTTTTAAAGCAAGGCGTGCGCCAGCCTTGCCAGGCGCGGAAAGGCTTTGGCCCGTTCGGCGGCATCGGCGTTGCTGGCGGTGCCGCGCAGCACCCGGCCCTTGATGCCGTGGAAGATCGCGGCCAGGCGGAAGTAGTTGAAGGCCAGGTAAAAGTTCCAATCGGGGATGCCGTTGCGGCCGGTGCGGGCACAATAGGCCGCGACATAGGCCTCCTGGCTGGGCAGGCCGAGCGCGACCGGATCAGCGCCGCCCAGCCCGGCGACGATGTCGGGCGGCATGGTGTAAAGCATTGCGTGATAAGCGAAATCGGCGAGCGGATGGCCGAGCGTCGACAATTCCCAATCGAGCACGGCGAGGATGCGCGGCTCGGTTGGATGGAAGATCAGATTGTCGATGCGAAAGTCGCCATGGACGATGCGGGTCTCGTCATCGGCGGGGACGGCACCGGGCAACCAGGCCACCAGCGCGTCCATCGCCGCGTCGCGCCCGGCCAGCGTATCTGCTTGATATTGCTGGCTCCAGCGCCCGATCTGCCGCGCGAAATAGCTGCCGGGACGCCCAAAAGTGCCGAGCCCGACCGCGACCGGATCGAGCCGGTGCAGGGCGGCGATGACGCGGTTCATCTCGTCATAATATGGCGCGCGGGCGGCGCGGGGCAGGTCGGCGAGGCTGGCGTCCCAAAAGATGCGGCCTTCGACCAGTTCCATCACGTAAAAGGCGCTGCCGATGATCGTCTCATCGGCGCAAATGGCCAGGATTCGCGCCACGGGGACACCCGTTTGCGCCAGCGCTTGTTGCACTTGCGCCTCGCGCAGCACGTCATGGGCACCTTTTAAAACCGGTCCCGCCGGTTTGCGCCTTAGCACATAGCGCGCCGAGGATGTGGTGAGGCGATAGGTCGGGTTGGACTGGCCGCCATTGAACTGATCGACGCGCAGCGGCCCGGCAAAACCCGCGACGTGCGATGCCATCCACTGTTCGAGCGCGGCGGTATCGAAGCGTGTGCGCATCGCGCCCGTGCCGCTATTGGCCGCGGCGATCGCCGAGGCGGAGCGGGCATCAGTCGGCATGGGCGGCTTTCCAGTCGCGCTTGATTTTCTTGGCCAGGCTCCATTTGTGGACCTCGGTCGGGCCGTCATAAATGCGGAAGGCGCGGACTTCGCGGAACACCTGTTCGACGATCGTGCGATCGGTGACGCCGGTGCCGCCCATCACCTGGACGCAGCGATCGGCGATGCGCATCAGCGCTTCCGATACCGCGACCTTGGCCATGCTGCTTTCGACCGTGCCGAGGCTGCCGCTGTCGAGCACGCCGGCGGCCCAGTCGATCATCAGTTCGGCTTGCTGCAGGTCGATCCGATTTTCGGCGAGCATGAAGCCGACGCCTTCATGGTCGATCAGTGGCTTTCCAAAGGCGATGCGGCGGTTGGCATAATCGACCGCGATCTCGTGCGCGCGGATGCAGCAGCCGAGCCAGCGCATACAGTGGGACAGCCGCGCGGGACTTAGGCGGATCTGCGCATATGTGAAACCATCCCCCGCCGCGCCGAGCAACTGGTCGGCAGGCACGCGCAAGTGATCGATGGTGACGGTAGCGTGGCCGCCGGGCATTGACGTGTCGATCGTGTTGGGAACCTCATCGATGCGGATCGCTGGGTCGGGCAGGTCGACGAGGAACAGGCACGCGCCGCCCGCACTATCCGCCTCGGTCGATTTCGCCATGATGATCCCGACCTGCGCGCCGACCGCGCCGGTGATGAAGCACTTCTTGCCCTCGATCACCCAATGGTTGCCGTCGCGGCGGCAGGTCGTCCGCATCATCGACGGATCGGACCCGGCCCCTTGCAGCTCGGCGGGTTCGGTCATGAAGAAGGCCGAGCGGGCGCGGCCTTCGACGAGTGGCGTCAGGAAGCGCGCGCGCAGTTCGGGCGAGGCGACATGGCCGATCAGATACATATTGCCTTCGTCGGGCGCCATGGTGTTGCACGCGAGCGGCCCGAGCGGGGAGAGGCCGGACGCGATGAGCACGGTCGCGGTTTCCCGCTGGGTGAGATGGCTGCCATCGGGCAGGATATGCGGGGTCAGCACGCCTGCCGCGCGGGCGTGCGCGCGCATTTCGTCCACCAGCGCATCGGTCGGCGCGCCGTGATGGTCGCGGCGCGGATCGGTTTCATAGGGAATGATGCGGTCGCGCACAAAGGCTTCGACGCGGGCGGCGATTGCCTGGGCACGCTCGGTTGGCATCCCCTTATCCGATCTTGCGCAACGGATCGCTGCCGTCCCAGTCGCGCGCCGCGTCGCGCATCATGGCGAACAGTTCGATACCGCCGTCCATCGGTTTGACATATTCGACGATATGGCCTGGGCCGCCGCCCGGGTCGGCATAAATCACCGCGCCGCTATCGCCGACCTTGCCCTCGATCAGCACGGTCGCGCCGGCATTGAGCAGCGCGGCGCGTGCCTTGGCGATGTCATCGACCAGAATGCACACATGATGCAGTTGATCCTTCACCGCATAAGCGCCGGTATAGATGGACGGGCTGTCATTTTCGGGACGGATCAGTTCGATCTGCAGATCCCCCCAATAGCCGATCGCCACCGAAAATACCGCGTCGGTCGGTTGGCCGAGATAGGTCATGTCGCCCAATTGGATGTTTTCGAGCAGGAAGAACGGGCCAACCCCGACCACTTCGGTCCAGTGGCGGATTGCCGCATCGAAATCGGACGGCAGATAGGCCAGTTGCATGATCGGGCCGAGAGGGGTGAGTGAGCCGCGTTTGGCCATGGCGTGTCTCCGGTTAGGTCAGCGGAACAGAGTTTCGGGCGCTTCGAGCAAGCCGACCAGCGCCTTGAGGAAGTGCGCGGCGGCGGCCCCGTCAATCGCGCGGTGATCGACCGACAGCGTCAGATTGAGGCGTGTTTCGAATCCCGCCGTGCCGTCCGCGCGTTCGTGCGGCACGCGCCGCGCCGCGCCCACCGCCAGGATCGCGCCTTGCGGCGGGTTGATGATCGCGGCGAACTCCTCGACGCCGAACATGCCGAGGTTCGAGATCGAGAAGGTGCCGCCCTCAATATCGCCATGCGCCAGGCGACCGGCGGTGGCCTTGTCGATTAGCGTGCGGGTGGCGTCGGCGATCTGCGCGACGGTCCGGCGATCGGCTTGCCGGACGATCGGGGTGACCAAGCCGTTGGGGCTGGCGACGGCGATCGCGATGTCTGCATGGGCGAAGCGGTGGAGCGTGGTGTCGCGCACCTGGACGTTGACATCGGGATGCTGCGCCAGCGCGACGCCGCAGGCGCGCACCAGATAGTCATTGATCGACGCCTTGGTGCCCAGCACGAGATTGGCGGTCTTGCGCAGCGCCAGCAGGTCATCGAGCCGCGCGCTGGTGCGCAGGTAGAAATGCGGGATCTCCTGCTTTGCGCGCGTCAGGCGTTGCGCGACGACCTTTCGGATGCTGTCGAAGGGCACCACCATCGGTGCGTTGGCGACCGGGGTGAAGGTGGCCGTCGCGCTGGACGCGGAGGGTGCCGGTTGCACCAGGCGCAACACGTCCGCCTTGGAAATGCGACCGCGCGGCCCGGTACCGGTAACGGTGCCAAGGTCGATGCCATGCGACGCGGCGATGCGGCGGGCGAGGGGGGAGGCGAAGACCGCCGCCGTCTCCGGCGCGAGCGGCAGCGTGCCCGCCGGAGCCAAAGCGATGGCCGGGCGCAGCGCCTGCTGGACATCCTGCAGCGTGATGCGTCCGTCGCGCCCCGAACCGACGATCGGGTCAAGATCGAGCGCGCTGGCCTCGACCAGTTTGAGCGCTTCCGGGCTGATCGCGCGGTTGGTGAGCAAGCGCGGCGGGGCGGGGGCGGGCGATGCAGCGGATGAGGCTTCTGCCGGGGTTGACCTCGCGGCGGCGCTGGCTTCGGCCGGACGGAAGCCCGCGATAAAGGCATCAATGTCGGCGGCGGGCGTCCCCGCTTCGGCGATGACCGCCAGCAGGGTGCCGACCGGATGGGCATCGCCGCCCGATGGCACCAGGATGCGCGCGAGCACGGCATCAAGCTCCGCCTCGACCTCATTGGTGATTTTGGCGGTTTCGATCAGGCACAGCAGATCGCCACGGCGAAAGGCTTCCCCTTCGGTGACTTTCCATTCGGCGATCACGCCTTCGGTCATCTCGATGCCCCATTTGGGCATACAGAACGGGCGAATTGCGGGCATGGCCATCGTCCTCAGCGCCAGTTCAGCACGCGACGCACTGCCGCTTCGATCTTTTCGACCGAGGGCAGGTAGGCGCTTTCCAGCTCGCGCGCGAAGGGGATCGGGGTGTGCGGCGGGGTGACTTGCTGCGGCGGGGCTTTCAGGCTGGAAAACGCCTTTTCGGCAACCAGCGCGCACAGGTCGGCGCCCAGCCCGCAGCGCGGCGGGGCCTCATCCACCACCACGAACCGGCCCGTCGTTTCGACGCTGTCGAGGATGGTTTCCTCATCGAGCGGGCTGGTGGTGCGCAAATCGATGACATCGCAGCCAATGCCCTGTGCTGCGAGCGTATCGGCCACGGCCTCGCACAGGCCGAGCAGCAGCCCCGAGGACACCAAGGTCACGTCGCCGCCCGCGCGGGTGAGGCGGGCATGGCCGAACGGGATCATGAAGTCGCGGTCGTCGGGCACTTCGCCGCTCATCGCGTAGAGCGCCTTGTGTTCGAGGAAGATCACCGGATCGTCATCACGGATCGCGGTGCGCAACAGGCCCTTCACGTCGGCGGGGGTTGAAGGCATCACCACCTTCAAGCCCGGCATGCCGGTGAGGATCTGGTGGACCGACTGGCTGTGCTGCGCAGCGGCGTTGTAGCCCGCGCCATAGGCCATACGGATCACCGCCGGGCAGCGTGTCTTGCCGCCGAACATATAGCGGAACTTGGCCATCTGGTTCCAGATCTGGTCGAGCGAGACGCCGATGAAATCGGCGAACATCAGCTCCGCCACCGGGCGTTTGCCCGATAAAGCGAGACCCGCCGCCGCGCCGATGATGGCGCTTTCCGAAATGGGCGTATCGATCACCCGCTCGGCCCCGAATTTGCCGAACAGCCCGGTCGAGGTCGACCAGATCCCGCCGATCGCCTCCGGGCCGCCGGGCGTGCCCATGCCGCCGACGATATCCTCGCCCAGCACGACCACATCGCTGTCGCGCTCCATTTCCTCCATGATCGTGGAAAGAACGGCGTCGCGGTACATCATGGTGCTCATCGCGTTGCTCCCGCGCTCAATAGGAAATGTAGACATCGGACAGGACGTCTTCGGGGGTGGGGCGCGGGGCCGCTCGCGCTGCCGTGACGGCCCGCTCGATCGTGTCGAGCGCCTCGGTGTCGAGCGCGTCGAGATCGCTGTCGGACAGCAGCCCGGCGCTGGTGACCGAGGCGCGGAATTTGGTGAGGCAGTCGCGCGTGGCGCGGATGCGGCTCAGTTCATCGGGCGCGCGATAGCGCTGCGGATCGCCCTCGAAATGGCCGAAGAAGCGTTCGGTGTCGAATTCGACCGCCGCTGGCCCGCCGCCGCCACGGACATGCGCCAGCACCTCGCGCATGGTTTCATAGACCGCGAAGAAATCGGTGCCGTCGGCGCGCCACGCTTTCATCCCGAAGGCTTCGGCGCGGCTGGCAATGTCGCGCGCGGTGCCGACCGCATATTGGAAGCCGGTATGTTCCGAATAATGGTTGTTTTCGAACACGAAGATGCACGGTGCGTGCGTGACGACCGCGAGGTTCATCGCTTCGAAGGTCGTCCCCTGATTGCACGCGCCATCGCCGGAAAAGGCGATCGCAATGTTCAGGCCATCGGGGCCGGGGCCATCGACGCGGCTGGCCAGCGCCGCCCCGACCGCGATCGGCGCGCCCGCCCCGACAATGCCATTGGCCCCCAGCATCCCCTTGGTCGCATCGGCAATGTGCATCGAGCCGCCCTTGCCCTTGCACAGCCCTTCGCGGCTGCCCCAGATTTCCTTCATCATCGCATCGACATCGCAGCCCTTGGCGAGGCAATGGCCGTGGCCGCGATGGGTGGAGACGATCCGGTCCTGCGCGCCGAGATGTTCGCACACGCCGACCGCGACCGCTTCCTGGCCGCAATAGAGATGGGTGAAGCCGGCGATTTCACCGGTCTGGATTTCGACATGCAGCCGTTCTTCAAATTCGCGGATCACCTTCATCCGGGTATAAGCGGCCTTCAGGGCATCTCGGCTAAATTGCATTCCTGGCTCCCGATGTGGTGATCTGCCTGCGGTTTTCCGCATGGCCATGTGGTGGCGGCTAGAGATGGAGGACGGTTCTTGCGATGATGCCGGCCTGAACCTCATTGGTTCCGCCAAAGATGGTCCAGGCGCGGCTGTTCAAATAGCGTGCGGCGGCGACCTGCGTTGCCCGGCTGTGGACCGGCGGTGGCGCATTCGGGCCATAAAGCGGGCGGCGGGTGTCGAGCTCCAGCCCGGCGGGGCCGAGCAGATCCATCGCCAGCAGATCGACCTCCTGGCGCAGATTGGACGCCAGCAGCTTTACCAGCGAGGTTTGCGGTCCCGGGGCCTGGCCGTGCGCGATTTCGGACAGGATCTTGAGTTCGATCATCTCCAGCGCCTCGACATCCAGCCGGGCGCGGGCGACGCGGCGGCGCCAATCGACCGAGTTCGCCAAGCGCCCGCCGTGACCGTCGCTCTGCTCGGCGGCGGCGGCGGCGATCAGGCTCAGGTCATAAGCGAGCTTGGGCGCGTGGCAGGAGCCGCCGCGTTCGTTTTCGAGCAGGAATTTGGCGAGCTTCCAGCCATCGCCCTCCTCGCCGACGCGGTCGCTGACGGGGACTTCGACATCTTCGAGGAACACCTGATTGACCTCATGATCGCCCGCCAACGTGTGGATCGGGCGGACGCTGATGCCCTTTTGCTGCATGTCGACCAGCAGGAAGGAGATGCCGGCATTCTTGTGGCCGCTGGAATCGGTGCGCACCAGGCAGAACATGCGGTTCGCCCAATGTGCGTGCGTGGTCCAGATCTTGGAGCCGTTGAGGATATAGCGGTCGCCCGCCGCGTCGGTGACGCGCTCGGCGCGGCATTGCAGGCTGGCGAGATCGGATCCGCTACCGGGTTCGGAGAAGCCCTGGCACCAATAATCCTCGCCCGACAGGATGCGCGGCAGATAATATGCCTTCTGCGCCGCCGTGCCGAAGGTGTAGAGCACGGGGGCGACGAGCTTCAGGCCGAGTACGGTCAAATTGGGGGCACCGGCCTCGGCGCATTCCTTTTCGAAGATGTAGCGCTGCACCGGCGTCCAGCCGGGGCCGCCATGTTCGCGCGGCCATTGATAGGCGAGCCAGCCCTTGCGGTGCAGGATCGCGTTCCACGCCTGGCCGATATCGGGTTCGACGAACACCGAGGGCGTGGCCGCCGAGCCGGCGCGGATGTCCTCGCTCAGATGCTCGGCGAGAAAGGCGCGGACTTCGGCGCGGAAGGCGCGGTCTTCGGGGCTGAGATCAAGGTCCATCGCGCGCCTATCTGTGCAGGATCGTAACGGCGGAAACGCCGGGGGCACCATAGACATGGCTGTAAGCGGTGCGCGGCGCGCCCGGCACCTGACGCCCGCCGCCCTGGCCGCGCAATTGGACGACATTTTCATAAACCTGCCGCAGCCCCGAGGCACCGATCGGCTCTCCGCAGGCAAGGCATCCGCCGTCGGTATTGACCGGCAGCGTACCGCCAATGCGGGTGCGCCCTTCGGCCAGCCATTGTTCCTGCTCGCCATCCGCGCAGAAGCCGTTTTCGGCCAGGTGCATGATTTCGGCACCGGCCTCGGTATCCTGCAATTGCGCCACGTCGATCTCGTCCGGGCCGATCCCGGCGAGGCTGAAGGCGGCGGCGGCGGCGAGGCGCGTGGCGGTGGCGGTGCCGCCGCCAAGATCGATGCTGGGCGCGAACACCTCGAAACTGCCGGGCGGGCGCGTGCGCATGGTCGCGGCGGCGAGGCGGATCGGCGTTGCGCCCAGCTCGCGTGCCTTGCGCTCGCTCGCCAGGATCAGCGCGACGCCGCCTTCGCCGGGCGAGCAGAACATGAATTTGCTGAAGGGATCGGAGACCATCGGGGCCTCCAGGATCGTGTCCAGCGCGACTTCCGACCGCCGCCACGCATGGGGGGCGTGGACGCCATTGGCGAACGCCTTCTGCGCGACCAGCCCGAGCGAACGGCGGCTGATGCCATGCAGGTGCATGTAGCGCATGATCTTGGCGGCGAAGAATTGCGTGGTGACCATATAGCCCGCCGCGCCATACCAATCGGGCAGGCCATATTCGGCGGGCAGCGCGTTGAACGCCCCGCGCGGATGCTTGTCGAATCCGACCGCCAGCCCTAGGTCGAACTGGCCCGAGCGGATCGCGGTTTGCGCCGAGAACAAGGCCGAGCCGCCGGTCGCACAGCCATTTTTGACGTTGATGAACTGCACGCCGGTGAGGCCGAGCCGGTCGACCATCGTGTCAGGATTGCCCGCCGCATCCGACCCGCCATAAGCGAATTGGATGTCGGCCCAGTCGATCCCCGCATCTGCCAGCGCGGCGCGCACCGCAAACACACCCTGGTCGATGCCCGATAGCGCATCGGTGCGACCGAACGGGTGGATGCCGATGCCGATGATGCAGACGTTGGTGGCGTCGCTCATGCGGCGGCCTCCACTGTCGGGCGGAAAGCGGGCAGGCGCAACGAACCGGCGACGGCGGGATCGAGCGGCACTTCGGTCAGCTCCATCGCCATGCCGATCCTGATCGCGTCGAACGCAATGTCGGTCAGGCGGGCCTCGATGATGATTTCGCCCGGCAATTCGACATAACCGAGCGCCCATGGCTCGAACGCTTCCGGCCCGGCATAAGGGGGCGTCTTCGGGCGGAAGCGCTGCACAGTGTAGGACCATAGCGTGCCGCGACGACCGAGCGTGATGGTTTCCAAACCATCGCCATCGCGGTGCGGGAAGAGGATTCGCCCAGTCGTGCGATCACGCGCAGCGAGCAGGCGCAGCGGCGCGTCAGTCGCGAATAGAGACACGTCGGGCGTCAAAATTCTCCCCTCCCATGGGCGTGTTGTGTTCAACCTCGCCACGATAAAGCGCCAACCCGCCGCCAAGCGCGACTCTTAAAAGGGATAGGCCGGGTAAAAGGAATAGGGTGGGGCTGTGCCGCCGATGTGCCGGGCGAAGGGCGGCTCAGCGCGCCAGCGTGATATAGCCGAGCTGTGCCGCCTTGAAGACCGTCTGGCTGCGATTGACCGCCGACAATTTGGTCGACGCATTGTGGATGTGGAAGCGCACGGTCGCGCGGCTGCGGCCGATGATCATGCTGATCTCGAAATCGGTCTTGCCGATCGCCGCCCAGCGCAGACACTCCACCTCGCGCTTCGACAGGCGCAAATGCGCGGGCAGCGCCTGGGCCGAGCCCATGGTGTTGACATAGCCGGCGATGAAAGTGCGCCCCAGCAGGCCGAAAATGTCGCCATAGCGTTCAAATTCGCTGGAAAGATCGGTCAGTGACGCATCCAGCGGGTTGAAGGAGACCGCCCCGATCTGTCCGAACGGCAGATGCACAGGCACGACGATCGCCGCGCGGGTGCGCGCGCGCACTTCGAAATTGGTGAGGTCGATCGCCGACAGATAGCGATTGGCCTGGCGTGTGTGGAATCCTTGCGCGTTCACCCAGAAAGGTTCGCTCTCGAAGCGGCAGGCGGAGGTGAGCGGCGAATCGAGCGCGATATGGGGATTGCGCCACCACGCCTGCTCCCCCGTCCAGCCGAACACCTCGCTCGCCAGCACATTTCCGGCAAGGTCGGTCGGGGTTCGCTTGTCGGCAATATTGTGCGCCGGTGCCGCGCGCATGCCACAGCGCATGGCGATGTCGTGCAGCGCCTCCGCTGCCGATCGCACTTCCTCGGGTGCCGCGATTCTGACCGCGTTCACCCAATCCAGCCTTGGGGCGTCCTTCTCCACGCGTCCTTATCTCCTGCGCCGTCGTTTTAGGCCATCCTAGCCTTTTGCCCAGCGTTTTTGGATTTCCGCTCCCGCTACGTTGCGTAACAAAGGAGCGCCCGCGTGAACTTTGATCTCAGCGAAGACGAACGGATGTTGCAGGATTTGGCCGAACGATTCGTGGCGGATCGCTACGATCTGGATCGTCGCCGCGCCTATCAGGCGGAGCCGTGCGGGTTCAGTCGCGAGAATTGGGCGCTGCTGGCCGACTATGGTCTGGTCGCGGCCGCGTTGCGCCCGGAAGATGGCGGGCTTGGCCTCAATGCCAGCGCGCTGGTCACGCTGTTCACTGCGCTCGGCAAGGGGTTGGTGGTCGAACCGCTGATCGACAGCGTGGTGCTGGGCGCGCGCCTGGTGCTGGGCGGTGGCGAGAGTGTAGCGTCGGCCTGGCGCGACCGCCTGGCTGCGGGCGAAAGCCGCGTCGTCCTGGCCCATGCCGAGCGCGCCAGCCGCGGCAATCCCGACTGGGTAGAGACGCGAGCCGACCGGCTGGAAGACGGCTATGTGCTGTCGGGTGGAAAGCACTGCGTCCCAGCCGGGGTCGGGGTGGATGCCTATATCGTCAGCGCGGTTCTGGCCGGACAGGATTCGCCCGACTTCTTCGTCGTCCCGGCAGATGCGCCGGGGCTTTCGGTGACGCCATGGCGGCTGATCGATGGCGGTGCCGCCGTCGTTCTGCGGCTCGACCGCGTTGCCGTCGCTGCTGCGAATCGCCTGGCGGGCGGGCGCGATCTGCTCGATGCCACGCTGCCGCTGGTCGAGCTATGCCGCGCGGCGGAGGCGGTCGGCGTGATGCAGCGGATTTTTGACGAGACGCTCGACTATCTGCGCACGCGCAGCCAGTTCAACACTGTGCTGGGGCGCTTCCAGGCGATCCAGCATCGTATGGTCGCGCATTATGCCGCGCTCGAGCAGAGCAAGGCGCTGATCAATTTTGCGCTGGTGCTGGAGGGGGAAGCGGGGTTCGTCCGCGCGGTGGCGGGCGCGCGCGCGTTCATCAGCGAGGCGTCGATCGCGCTTGGCCATGACATGATCCAGTTCCATGGCGGCATGGGCGTGACCGATGAACTGGCGATCGGGCATGGGCATAAGCGGTTGGTGTTCTTGTCGCGTTGGCCGGAAGACCCGCTGGCGAAGCTGGACCGTTATGCCGATGCGGCCTGATCCGGGGGCGTGTCCTGCTCGGCGAGCGGTTCGCGCGTCCAGGCGATGCCGTGCCGGAGCAGATCGTAAAACACCGGCAGATCCCAGGCGCAGCGATCGACCGTTGGCCACCAGTCGAGCATCGGTTGCAGATCATAATGGCCGCGGCAGTGGCCGAGCGTCAGGTACAGCACCGCGCCCGCACCATGCTGTTTGATGTAAAACACCGGGTGCCGACCGGGGGCGGCATCGCCTTCGACAAAGCCGGTCCCGGCAACGGTGCAGCAGGTGTCGAGCAGGACGTGCAGGTCGCCATGCGTTTCCAGATGATAGAGCTCATCGCTGGTGTCGAACGGGGCGATGCCTGCGACCAGCGGATGATCGGGATCGGCAATCTCCACGCGATAGGGCGCGATCGGCGGGTGGCTGAGGAACTGGCTGCCGAGCAGATCCATGAACAACGGTGCCCAGCGCGGCGCTTCCCACAGGCCGGCATTGGGGCCATCGGACAGCAGGCGCAGCACCGAATTGGTGCCGTGGAGCGCGTACCAGCGCCCGCCCGCCGCCAACCACGCGCGCAGCGCCTCCTGCGCGGCGAGCGAGGGGGTGACGTCGCAGGTGTAGGTGATCAGAATATCGGCGGCCTTGATCGCGGCGATCGTTTCATAATCCTCGAACACGCGCGTACGGATGGCCGGGTCTTCACCCAGCAGCTTGAGCAATTCGAGCCGGGCGAAATCGATATCGTGCCACACCCCACCGCAAATCAGGACGCAGTTGAGGCGACGCGGGTGTGCGACCGCCTCGCTCACGCTTGCGCCTCGGCACCGTCGCTGCCCTCGGCGATCCCGAGATAGCGGTCGAGCGTCTGCTGGAACTGGCGGATGCGGATTTCCTGATAATCGCCCAGTTGCACGACGCCGGTCTTGGAGGCGTGCAGGCCTTCCTGCACATAAGGCAGATTATCCATGTCCTGTTCGAACACGTCGCCGAGAATGCCAAGCTCGGGGGCTTCGGTCCATTTCTGGTCAAGCCGCAGATATTTCATCGGCACGCCGCGCGGGTGCGGCTCGCCTTTCTTGACGCGCATCAGAATGCGGACTTCCATCAGACAGGTGTCGGGCGTTTTGCCGGGGCGCCAGCGATAGACGATGTTGGGCATATAGCCGCCCCACGGCGCGAAATTGGGGAAGACATTGTAGACCAACGCGTCGAGCAGTTCGGCATCGGTCGCGTCGTCGAGATCATAGCCGCTCTGTTCGGCATAAGCGGTGCGCATCTTGGCACCGAGCGCGGCGCGCGCGGTGACGCCGTCGGGCACGCTGACGGCGTAGGGGTCCTTATCGGCTTCGTAATTTTCGCCGCTGCGGCCGTTATATTTGACGAACTCGTCGACGATCCATTGCTGGCTGCGTCCATCGGGGTCGAGGTGCGGCGACATCGTGCCGAAGGGCACGAGATTGACGTTCACATGATCGCCCCAGGTCCAATAGGCGCTGTTGGCGTCCCCGGTGAACGGCAGCAATTGCGGATGCGTCACCACGGTATGCCACGCTTCCATAAAGGCTTCGGCAGTGACCTTCCAATTGGCGGGAACTTCCTTGCCGACCCACATGACGGTGGTGCAGTCCTCATGCCGCCAGCGCGTGAAATGTTCGGGCAAGGGGGCCAGATACTCTTCCAGGGTCGGCCCGCCCGGTTCTTCGCGCAGGAAGATATAGCCGCCCCACTGGCCGACCTCGACCGGCGGCAGTGTGAGATCGGCGCGGTCGAGATGGGTGAAATCCCACTGGCACGGCATATGGTCGAAGCTGCCATCCTTGTTCCAGGTGAAGCCGTGGAACGGGCAGGTGAAGCGATCGGCACTGCCGTCTTCAGTGCGCAGCTTGCGCCCGCGATGCAGGCAGACATTGTGCATGGCCTTGATCGAGCCATCGTCCTGACGCGAGATCAGGAAGGAGCGCCCGGCATTTTCATACACCACAAAATCGCCGGGATCGGGCAGATCCTCTTCGCGCGCAGCGAATTGCCAGACGCGCGGCCACATCCGTTCGCGTTCGAGCTTGGCAAAGGCTTCGCTGGTGTAGCGCGCGGCGGCAATCGGTGCGGTGCCGCGGCTGTGATAGCTTGGTGTGGTCAGAATATCGGGGGCAGGGCGCGAATCCACCGCCATCAGTTCGAGCCAACTGATGCCATCGCTGATCGGCAGACCGTCCTTGTCGGGTGCCGCACGCGTCTGGGTAATGGGATCGCTGTCCGCCATGGCCGCTCTCTTTCCTCTCCTGGCCGGGAGTCGCGCCCCCGGTCTCCGCGACGTGGTGTAAAGGCTGAACGGGGCAGAAGTCACCTTACTGAAAGCATAGTTTTCCTGGCCTCCCCCGCTGGTGCATGATGGCACAAACACAAATGGGAGAGTGGTGTGGCGGGCAGGCTTGATGGGAAGGTGGCGCTTGTTACCGGCGGCACCAGCGGGATTGGCGCTGGCGCGGCGCGGCGGCTTGCAGCCGAGGGCGCGCGGGTGGTGTTCACCGGCTCCAAGGCCGAAATCGGTGAAGCGCTGGCGCGCGAGATTGGGGGGCGTTTCGTCAGCCACCGGGTGGAGGATGCGGCGGGCTGGCCCGCACTGATCGACACAGTGCTGGGCGAGTTCGGGCGGCTCGACATCGCCTTTGCCAATGCCGGGACCGAACAGGGCGATGCCAATATCGAGCAGGTCAGCATCGAGACGTGGGACCGGCTGATCGCGATCAACCAGACCGGCGTGATGTTGACGGTGCAGCATGCGATCCGGGCGATGGCGCGCAATGCCGGGGCGACCGGCTCGATCATTATCAATTCCTCGATGAACGCGGCGCGCCCGCTCGGCAATTACGTGACCTATTCCACCACCAAGGCGGCGGTGGTCGCGCTGGCGAAATCCGCTGCGGTCTATTGTGGCCAGGCGAAATACCGCATTCGCGTGAACGCCATCCTGCCGGGCGTCGTCGAAACCGACATGATCCGGCACATCATGCAGAGCCAGGAGGATCCGGTCGCGGTGCGCGCGATTTATGAGGGGATGGCCCCGCTCAACCGCATGGCGCAGGTCGACGAAGTGGCCGGCCTGGTCGCCTATCTCGCGAGCGACGAGGCGGCGTTCCTTTCGGGGGCCGAGATCACGATCGACGGCGCCACCACCGCTGGCATGATGGGAGTTTGAGCATGGCACGACTGGACGGACGCGTCGCCCTGGTTACGGGCGGCTTGCGCGGGATCGGGCAGGCGATCGCCGCGCGCTTCTGCGCCGAAGGGGCGACGGTGGTGATCACCGACCTGGATGCGCCCGATAGCGAGGCGGTGGCGGCTGCGCTCGCCGCGCTAGGCGGGCAGGCGCGCTATGTGGCGGGCAACGTCACCAGCGAGGACGATTGGGCGAGGATCGCGGCCGATCTGCAATCGGCGCATGGGGGCTGCCATATCCTGGTCAACAATGCTGGCATCGACCTGACCGGCGCGGTCGAGACGCTTTCGCTTGAGGCGTGGCGGCGGATCATGGCGATCAACGTCGATGGCGTGTTCCTCGGCACGCGCGCGCTGGTGCCGCTGCTGGCGGAAAGCGGTGGCGCGGTGGCGGGTGGAGCGAGCATCATCAATGTCAGCTCGATCATGGGGATTGTCGGCTATTCCGAAGTCTCCGCCTATAACGCGAGCAAGGGTGCGGTGCGGTTGTTCACTAAGGGCATCGCGATCGAATTCGCGCAGAAGAAGATGCCGATCCGCGCCAATTCGCTGCATCCGGGCTTCGTCAAGACGCCGCTGCTGAGCGCCGGGTTCCAGCGCTGGGTGGACAAGGGGTTTGCCGAAAAGCCCGAGGATCTGGTTGGCGCGATGGAAGCCGCCACGCCGATCGGTCGGCTGGCCGAGCCCGACGAACTGGCCGGGCCGGCGGTGTTCCTGGCGAGCGCCGATGCGAGCTACATGACGGGGGCCGAACTGGTCATCGATGGCGGCTGGACCGCGCAATAAGACGATGGAGATGGCAATGGCGCTCAAGGATGTCGTGGCGGTGGTGACCGGCGCAGGTGGCGGGATCGGGCGCGAAGTGGTGCGCGCGATGAAGGCGGCGGGGGCGATCGTGGTCGCGACCGATATGTCGACCGATGGGATCACCGATGGCGACGCGGTGCTGGCGCAGGACGTGACCCAATCGGCCGATTGGCAGCGCGTCGCCGAGCTGGTCGCGCGCGATTATGGTCGGCTCGACGCACTGGTGAATGTCGCCGCGATCAGTGTGGTCGCCAGTATCGAGGAAACCACGATCGAGGAGTGGCAGCGCGTCCAGCGCGTGAATGTCGAGAGCGTGCTGATCGGCGTGCAGACGCTGCTGCCGCTGTTGAAGCTGGGCGGCAAGGCCCGCGCCGGGGGCGCATCGATCGTCAATTTCTCCAGCGTCGGGGGCATTCGCGGCGCGCCGTTCAACGCGACCTATTGCACGAGCAAGGCGGCGGTCGCGATGCTGTCCAAATGCATGGGGGCGGAGTTTGCCGCGCTCGGATACAAGATCCGCGTCAACAGCGTGCATCCCGGCGGGATCGACACGCCGATGCTGCAGGCGATCCTGCAGCGTTATGTCGATCTGGGGGCTGCACCGTCCCTGGAGGCATCGATGCAAGGGGTGGTTGCCGCACATCCGATCGGGCGACTGGGGCGCCCGGAGGAGATGGCCGGGGGCGTGGTCTATCTGTGTTCGGACGCGGCCAGTTTCGTCACGTGCAGCGAGTTCATGATGGATGGGGGCTATTGTATGAGCTGATCGGCGGGAGCAGCATGTCCATGCCGAGCCGGGCGATGCGCCAGCAATCGTCCGCGCGGACCATCGCGAAGGTGTAGCGCGCCTTGACTTCGAGCAGGGTGCCGTCCTTGCCCAGGCTGAAGGCGTGGCCATAAGCCTGGACGCGCGCGGCGGTGGACGGGGTATAGGCGAGCAGCGCGATGTTGCTGATGAAATGGGCGTTGTGCGCCATCCCGGCAAAGGCATCGCGGAAGAAGGCGCGGATCGCGGTTTGGCCGACGATCTCGCCCATCCCGAGCGCCGACAGATCATAGACCGCATCGTCGCTGAACAGACTGCCAATGCCATCGACATTGCCGATATCGTCGACCGCGCGGGCATAAGCGACCACCAGATCGGCAAGCGCGACGCGCTCCTCGGCGGGGCAGGCCGGGGGCGGGTAGGGCGAGGCGGTCATGGTTGCCCCTTCACATAATCGTTGAGCAATTCGTGGAAGCGCTGAACGCGCTTTTCCTGGCCCGGAAGAATGCAGCCCTTGAACCCGCGCGAGTTCAACCCCTGCTGCTGCGTGGTGCCGATCGAAAGGTCCTGATCGGCGACGAAGCCCAGCGACACGCCGTCGCCATAGCGGCTGTGGCGGGCAACGGCGTCGTGCCGCAGCGGGACCGGGCCGATCGGGGTGACGACTTCCTTCATGCCGGGCACTGGCGGGAACAGGCACCAATGTTGGAACACGCATTTTTCGGGATCGGTCGGATGCGGCTCGGTGCGCAGCACCTGCAATTGCTCGGGCGACATGGTCAGCGTGAGATTGGGGAAGAGCGTGCAGTGGAAATAATCGACCAATTGCTGGTCGGTCATGTCCGCATACATGGTGTAGCCGCGCTCCGGCCCCAGCGCGCGCTTGGCGCGGATCACGGCGGCGCGGATGTCGCCAGTGTGGCCGTTATAGTCGGCCGGGTCGATTCCCCAGGCCCGCGCGATGTCGTCGAGCGGGGCGGGGACCTCGGCGCTGTGATAGTCGGCGCGGGTGGTTGCCTGATGCCCGATCATCCACATCGCATTGTGCCCGCTCGGGTACATTTCAAACAGCGTGGTCGGCAGGCCGTCATTGATGAAGGTCGCCAGTTCCGGGTGGATCGTCGGGAGGTGATAGCTTTCGTTGAAATTGTCGCGGATGATCTTCCAGTTGAAATCGGCGTCGCAGGACAGCTTGAGCACGCGCACCCAGTTTTCGACGCCATAATTGGCGAAACGTTCGGGGAAGGGGGCCAGCCAGTCGAGCAGTGGCGGCACATCGTCATCCATGCACCAGAACACGAACGGCCCCCAGCTTTCGCAGCGCAGCTCGGACAGATGCACCCGCCCGCACGGATTGCCGCCCTCGAAATCGTCGGGGTCCTGCACGTGCGCGAGCACCCCATCGGTGGTGAATTGCCAGCCATGATAGCCGCAGGTGATGCGCGGCATGTGTCCGGCATCGCCGAGCACCAGCCGGTTTCCGCGATGTGGGCAGCTATTGTAGAAGGCGCGGATCGACCCGTCCTCCTGACGGATCATGATCACCGATTCCTTGCCGAAATCGTGGCGGATGAAGTCGCCTTCCTCTTCCAGCTCGGCGAGCACGCCGCCCAGATGCCACACCTTGGGCCAGAGATTGCGGTGTTCGGCGTCCATCCATTCGCGCGAGATGTAGCGATCGGCGGTGATCGTATCGCCGCGCACGGCCATGTCGAATTCGGGGGAATAGCGCGATTTGTTGTCCATGGCGGTCATGCGGGGCGTATCCTGCGCTGGATCGGTGGTTGGGGGGCTATCAGAGGGTCGGTTCGGGCCGACTGCGATCGTCCTCGAGATACCAGGTCAGCCATTCGTGGAAATATTGGTTGCCGCGCTCGTTGCGGCCGAAGGTCAGATGGTCGTGCGCGCCACTTTCCAGGCCCTTCTGGATTTCCATGCCGATGACATAGTCCTCCTGATAGGTAACATCGCGGAAGAAGGTGATCATCGCCTCGACATTGGCGCGGTCTTCCTCATCGCGAATCGGATCGCGGCGCAGATAATTCAGCACGGTGCGGTTCTTGTCGGGCGTCGGCCCGGGGAAGAGCTGCGCGATCTGGGTGATTTCGGGGGCGAGGAAGGCGGACACGTTGGGGAAGAGGATTCGCACGAAATCGAACCCATTATTCTCCTGGTCGCCCCACTCGGCGCGCGGCACGCCTTTCAACGCCTCGGCAATGCGATGTTGCGGGAAGCCGATCCGCAGCGACGGCCCGAACCCTTCATAGGAGGTGCGGTTGGAGGGCGTGCGCGGCTCGATCGTTTCGGGGTGCAGCGAGGCGAAATGATACCCCTCAAGATAGCCGTCAAAGGCGATCTTCCAATTCGCGCCTTCAATCTCGCGGCTGCCGAGATAGGTCCATGAGCCGAGGTCAACGGCTTCGAAATCGTCGAGAAAGCCGCGAAAATAGCCGTCCAGATCCATCACGCCGTTAGGCGTGAGGCAGACGAAGATCATCCCGGCGCGTTCCTCGCAGGGCAGGGCGCGCAGGCCCATGCTGGCGCGGTCGACCTCGCCGAACAGCGCGCTTTCGGAAACGCCGATCAGCTTGCCATCCTGCCCATAGGTCCAGCCGTGATATTTGCAGGTGAAGCGGGCGCAATGGCCGTGCCCGGTCGCCGCCACCGGCGCCCCGCGATGCGAACAGACGTTGAGGAAGGCGCGCACCGTGCCTGCTTTGTCGCGGTTGATGAGGATCGGCAGGCCGACCACCTCCATCGCCTTGTAATCACCGGGATTGGGGATTTCGGCGGTAAAGGCCAGCATCAGCGGCAACTGGCGGAAGACCAGTTCCATCTCGGCCTTCCACTGATCGGGGTCGGTATAGGTCGCGGTGCGCACTTGCGTGGTGGAGCGGGCCTGGTGCGTGGTCTTGTGCTCGACATAATCGAGCAGGATTTCCGCCACATCGCCGATGCGGTCGCGACGGCTGGGCGTCTGGCTCGTCATTACTCTCTCTCCACGACGATCTTATTTTATGGGGTGCAACCTGCCGCAGGCGGACGGGGCTGCCAAGCTGGGACTGGTGACAGGTGCCTCGCCTTTTCGCCAAGTGGACAGCCGCAGGCGCGACGACCAAGACACGTCCGGTACAGGAGAGGATTATGGGCGAAACATCGTCGCGCGGCTGGCCCACGGGAATCGCGCCCCATCACCGCGCGTTTCATGAGGCCGGGCTGTGGCCGCAGCGCACGGTCGCCGATCATGCCGAGGCACTGGCGCAGGAGCGGGGCGGTGACCTGTGCCTGATCGACGGTGTCGGCACGCTGACCTTTGCAGAGGTGTGGCGCGATGCGAGTGCGTTGGCGGCGGGGTTGCGCGGGCGCGGGCTGAAGCCGGGCGACGTGGTCGCCTTCCAATTGCCCAATTGGCGCGAGGCGGCGGTGTTGAACATTGCGGCGGCGCTGTCCGGTCTGGTCGTCAACCCGATCGTGCCGATCTATCGCGATGCCGAATTGCGCGCGATGCTGGGCGATTGCGGGGCGCGCGCGCTGTTCGTGCCAGCCGCATTCCGCACGGTCGACTATCCCGCCATGGCGCGTCGGGTGGCCGCCGATCTGCCCGCGCTCGACCATATTTTCACCGTGCGCGGGGCCGGGGTGGACGATTATGCCGCGCTTCTCGCGCAGGGGGCGGCCTTGCCTGCCGCGCGCAGCACGGTTGACCCGACGGCGGTAAAGCTGGTGCTTTACACCTCCGGCACGACGGGGCGGGCCAAGGGGGTGCTGCACAGCCATGCCACGCTTGGTCGGGTGATCGTTCAAAGTGCGGCCTATTGGGGTGTGAATTCAGGCGACGCGGTGCTGATGCCGTCGCCCGTCACCCATGTTTCGGGCTATGCCAATGGGCTGGAAATGCCGTTCTTTTCGGGCACCTGCAGCGTGTTGATGGAAAGCTGGGATGCGGGGGAGGCGATTGCGCTGATCAACCGGCATGGCGTGGTCGGCACCGTTGCGGCGACGCCGTTTCTGGTCGAACTGGCCGAGGCGGCGCGTGCGGCGGGCGACCGGCTGCCCTCGCTGCGTTTCTTCGCCTGTGGCGGCGCGGCGGTCGCGCCCGAGGTGATCGTCACTGCGCGCGGTGCCTTTGCGCAGTGCGCGCCGTTCCGCGTGTTCGGCAGTTCCGAGGTGCCGCTGGTCAGCTTCGGCTGGCCTGACGATGCGGCGCTGGCTGCGACCACCGACGGGCGGATCGTCGATTATGCTGTCCGCATCGTCGATGGCGACGGGCGCGACCTGCCGCCAGGCAGCGAGGGCGAGATTGTGGCGCGCGGGCCGGCGATGATGATCGGCTATGCCGATCCGGCGCAGACCGCCGAGGCGATCGACGCGCAGGGCTATTTCCGCACTGGCGATCTGGGGGTGGTCAGCGCCGACGGGGCGATTACGGTGACGGGGCGCAAGAAGGACCTCATCATTCGGGGCGGTGAGAATATCTCGGCGGGGGAGATTGAGGCGGTGCTGCTGACGCACCCGCTGGTTGCCGATTGCGCGGTGGTGGCGATGCCGCACCCGCGTCTGGGCGAAGGGGTGTGCGCCTATGTCGTGCTGCGCGATGCGGTGGACCCGGCGGCGTTGGGTGCGCATGTGGCGGCGGCGGGGCTGGCAAAGCAGAAGATCCCGGAGCGTTTCGTCACCGCTGAAGCGCTGCCGCGCACGCCCTCCGGCAAGATCCGCAAGGAAGTGCTGCGCAGCGAAATTGCCGAGCGGATCCGCCGCGAGGCTGCGTAAGCGCGGTCAACCGGCGGCGGCGATTGCCGCGCCGATTTCGGCAGTGGTTGGGTTGCGGCGCAGCGTCAGCCCGCCATTCACCTGCAGCGTCTCTCCGGTCATGAAGCATTCGTCGCTCGCCAGAAACACCGCAGCGGCGGCGACATCGTCGCTGGTCCCGATACGGCCGAGCGGGTAGCCCGCCACGAAGCATTCGAACAGGCCGGGCACGGTCTTGGCGTCTGCCGTCATCGGCGTATCGGTCAGGCCGGGCGCGATCGAATTGGCGCGAATGCCCTCGGCCCCGAATTCATTGGCGACGCAGCGCAGGACATGATCCGTGCCCGCCTTGGTGCCCATATAGGCGGCATGATCGTTGAGCATGATCTTGGCGGTAGCGCTGCTGATCTGGATGATGCTGCCGCCGCGTCCGCCATGGCTCTTGGCCATTTTGCGCAGCATCGCCTGGTAGAATTGGAACGGCCCGATGAACTGCAGCGCGGTGATCGCATCGAGCTCTTCGCGGCTGTTGTCGAGGAACGGCTTCAGCAGGCCCCAACCGGTCGCGTTGACGGCAATGTCGATGCCGCCCATCTGCGTGACGGCGGTATCGGCGAGGGTGGCGAGGCTGGTTTCGCTGGTGATGTCGCAGGCAGCCCACTGCGCGCCGGTCTCCTGCGCAAAGGCGGCGAGGACATCCGCCTTGCGGCCCGCCACCAGCACCTGAGCGCCTTCGTCGAGGAAGCGCCGGGCGATGTGCTGGCCCATATTGTCGGCGCTGCTCGCGCCGAGAATCACCGCGCTCTTGCCTGTCAGCCTGCCCATTGTCGCTCCGTTTCCTGTTTGCGCCTGTCTTTTGCTATCACAGCGGCGCTTGGGCCATTCCTCTCCAAAAGGCGAGTGGTCGGCATGGTAGTCTGCGCGCAAGCATCGCTCTACGGCAAACCAAAGACACGATCAGCGGGAAGAGGATGCAAGCATGGACCTGGGGCTCAAGGGCAAGAAGGTGATTCTGACCGGCGGCAGCCGGGGCATTGGCCGGGCGACGGTAGAGCTGTTCGCAGCCGAAGGCGCGGATATCGCCTTTTGCTCGCGCAATGCCGATCAGGTGGCGGAAGCCGCCGCCGCGATCGCCCGCCACGGCGGCAAGGTATTCGGGGACGCCTTTGACATGGAAAGCGGCCATGATGCGTATCGCGCATGGCTGCGCGCGGCGGCCGACCAGCTTGGCGGGTGCGACATCTTCGTGCCGATGATTTCGACCAGCGGTGCCGGGGCCACTGGCGATTGGCACAAGAGCCTCGATTACGACATTCTGGGCGCGGTGATCGGGGTGGAGGTGCTGGAAGAGGCGCTTGCCGCATCGGGCAGCGGCAGCATCGTCCTGTTGGCGAGCACGGCGGGGCTGGAGACCTTCATCGTGCCGCAAGGCTATAATGCGTTAAAGGGGGCACTGATCGTCTATGCCGGGCAGCTCAGCCAGGCGCTTGGCCCCAAGGGCATTCGCGTGAATTGCGTGTCGCCCGGCCCGATCAAATTTCCCGGAGGCAATTGGGAGGCGATCCAGGGCGCGATGCCCGAATTGCATGACAGCACCGAGGCGCAGTTCGCTTTGGGCCGCTGGGGTGGCCCCGAGGAAGTGGCGCCGACGGTGGTGTTTCTGGCGAGCCCGGCATCGTCCTTCACCACCGGCACCAATGTCGTGATCGATGGCGGGTACACCAAGCGCGTGCAATTCTAGCACGGGGGATGGCGGGGCGACGACCTACATGCGGGTCATCGCGCCGCCATCGACCAACAGGCCCTGACCGGTGATGAATCGGGCATCGTCGCTGATCAGGAAGGCGATGACGTCGGCAATGTCCTCGGGCTGGCCCAGGCGGCCGAGCGCGGCCTTGTTTTCCCAGTGGACGCGGTACTCGGGCATGGTGGTGAAGGCGGGGGCGGTCATCGGCGTGTCGATCGCGCCCGGCATGACGCAATTGGCGGTGACGCCCGCCGCCCCGAGTTCGCCCGCCAGTGCGCGGGTCATGCCGAGCACGGCGTGCTTGGATGTCGCATAGGCGACCAGCCCGGCGTCGCCAAAGGCCGAGGCGATCGATCCGATCGTGACGATCCGCCCGGCCGTGCTGCGCTTGAGCGGGCCGATCGCTTCGCGCAGCAGGCGGAACACCGCAGTCACGTTGACCGCAAGGACGCGCTCGAAATAGGCCTCGTCATGCCCTTCGATCGGGCAGAAGGCGCTGATCCCGGCGCAGGGCACGACGAAATCGAGCCCGCCCCAGCGCGCGACTGCCTGCTCGACCAGTTGCCGAGCCGAGTCCGGGTCGGTCACATCGAGCAGCAGGTCGACGTCGCCGGTAAGATCGGCGGTCAACACCTCCGCACCATCGGCGCGGAGGCGGCGGGTGGCGGCCGCGCCGATGCCGGACGCAGCCCCGGTGACGATGCCGCGCCGTCCGTACAGACACGGCGTCGTCATGCGATTTGCAACACGAGCTTGCCGGTGTTGGCACCGCTGAACAGGCGCATGAAGGCGTCATAGCTGTGCTCGATGCCGTGCTGGATGTCCTCATCGACGCGCAGCCGCCCTTCGCCGATCCACTGCGCCACCTGCGCGCCGCCCTCGGCAAAGCGATCGACATAGCCTGCGATCAGAAAGCCGTGGATTGTCGCCTGCTTGACGATGATCTGCCACAGATTGCGGATGCCGACCTTGTCGGGGGCGTTATATTCGCTGATCAGGCCGCACAGCACGATACGCGCGTGCAGCGCCAGGTTGAGCAGCACCGCATCCATCACGTCGCCGCCGACATTTTCGAACAGGACATCGACGCCGCCGGGGGCCGCCGTCGCGATGTCGGCGGAGAGCGCGGCGACCGATTTGCCCTTATAGTCGATCGCTGCGTCGAAGCCGTAATCCTCGATCAGGCGGCGACATTTCTCGGGGCCGCCGGCGATGCCGATCACGCGCATGCCCTGGATCTTGCCGATCTGGCCGACCATCGATCCGACGGCACCTGCCGCCCCGGTGACGACCAGCGTTTCGCCCGCCCGCGCTTGTCCGGCTTCGAGCAGACCGAAATACGCGGTCATGCCCACGGCACCCACGGCGGAAAGATAGCGCGACGGTCGATCCACGATCGCGATGTCGATCGCGCTGGTGAAGCCGCCGGGCAGGACGACCGAATAGTCCTCGATCGCGTTCAGCCCCAGCACCCATTGGCCGGGGACAAAACCGGGCAGGCGCGATTCGTGGACGATGCCGACGGTGGTCGCGCGGACCGGCTCGCCCAGCGTGATCGGCGGCATGTAGCTGGGCGCGTCGTCCATCCAGCCGCGCTGTGCGGGATCCAGCGAAATGAAGTGGTTGCGGATCACCATGCCGCCTTCGGGCGCAGTTGGTATCGCTTTGGTCTCAAGCCGGAAATCCTCCGGCTGCGGCGTCCCATGAGGGCGTCGGATCAGCAGAAATCTGCGGTTTTCTGGTTGGTTCACGCGGTGCTCTCCCTTGGCCCAAAGGGTGGCACAATCGGCTGATCCTGCACCTATGATTTGTTGCAGTAGGTTCTTTGGGCCCCACGGGCATAGGTTGTATGCAAGAAGAGGGAAGCAATCCCTCTCGCTAGTAGGGGAGGTTTTCCGATGAAGGGTGGCGCTTCGAAACGCGCGATTCTCGTTCTGCTTGCAGGAACGGGGATGCAATTCTTTCCGACCATGGCAATGGCGCAGACCGCGCCACAGCCGATCGCCGGGCAGGAGGATCCTGCGACCAAAACGGTTGGCGATGGCAACGAAATCATCGTGACGGCGCGCCGCCGCTCCGAAACCTTGCAGACCACGCCGGTGGCGATCACCGCCGTCAGCGCGGCGATGCTGGAAAACAAGGCATCGGTGAGCATCGCCGATCTGTCGGGCGCGGCACCGGGCTTGTTGATCACGCAACAGAATTCGGGCGCGCAGGCGGCAAACCTGTCGATTCGCGGGCTGACGTATGCCGATGTCGAGAAATCGCAGACGCCGACGGTGGGGGTCGTGGTGGACGGCGTGACGATCGGCACCAGCACCGGGCAGTTGCAGGACGCCTTCGATATCGAGCAGATCGAAGTGCTGCGCGGCCCGCAGGGCACGCTGTTCGGTGCGAACACGATTGGCGGTGTCATCAACATCCGGCGCACCAAGCCGACGATGAGCAACAGCGCCAAGTTCGAGGCGACCTATGGCCGCTGGAACAGCTGGAACACCAAGGCGGTGGTCAATGTCGGCAATGGCGGATCGCTCGGTGCCAAATTCTGGTATTTCCACAATGAAACCGACGGTTTCTATCACAATGCGACCACCAACGCGTCGAACGGCTGGAGCAAGGGCGACAATTACGGTGCAGCGCTGCGCTTCCAGCCGGTCGGATCGGGCTTCGACGCGATCCTGACGCTGGAGAAGGTCAGCCAGAAATTTGACCCCGTCGTCGCCAATATCGCGAATTCGAGCGACGTGTTTTGCGGTTTCGAACCGGCGCGCGAGTGCAATCGCAATACCAGGGGCGATCTGTACACCACCTTCGGCCAGCCTGCGGAGAGCCATTACAACGCCCCCGCCGCGACACTCGAAATGAACTACAATCTTGGCGGCACGATGCTGACGTCGATCACCGGCTGGCGGCATGCGCGCGAGAGCCAGACGCAGGATTTCGACGGCTCCTCGACCGATCTCTATTATGTCGACCGGCGGCAGCGCTACACGCAGGTCAGCCAGGAGTTCCGCGCTGCTGGCAAGATCCTGAGCAGCTTGGATTATGTCGTAGGGGTCTATTACTTCACGTCCAACTATGACCTGACGCAATGCTCGCGCGTGTTCGGCTTCAGCCCGACTACGCCGCCCTGCACGTTCGATACGAATGCGCAAAGCGTCTATGGCAAGACCGAAAGCTATGCCGGCTTTGGCGACTTCAACTGGGCATTTGCGAGCAAGTGGCGCTTGTCCTTCGGCGGACGCTGGAGCCACGATAACAAGCAACTGCGCAACAGCTTTGCCACCACCGGGCTGGTCGGCTCGGGCAATGTCAATTTCTCGAAATTCACGCCCAAGGTCGGGGTCGACTGGCGGCCCAACTCCGACCTGATGCTGTATGGCAGCTGGTCGCGGGGCTATCGTTCGGGCGGCTTCAGCCCGCGTGCGGCGACGGCCGCGACGGCGGGGACGCCGTTCGGCCCGGAGACCGTCGATTCCTACGAAATCGGGGCCAAGCTCGATCTGTTGCAGCGCAAGCTGCAGATCAACGTCGCGGGCTTCATCTCCGACTATAAGAACATGCAGCAGAATACGACGATCCCGGGCGGCCCGACCGGCAACCAGACGATCACCAGCAATGTCGGCGGTGCCACGATCCGGGGCATCGAGATGGACGCGACGCTGCGCCCGCTGAAGAGCCTTCGGATCACCGCGACCGCCTCGATCATGGGATCGCATTTCCGCAATTTCGTGGTGGGCAACGTCTATAATGGCGCGATCGTGCCGTTTGATTATTCGGCGAACAATCTGATCTACGCCCCGGATTTTTCGGGGTCGATCGACGCCGAATATAAGGTGCCAACGCGCTTCGGCAGTGTCGTCACCACGCTCGGGCTGCGCCACATCGCGCCGTATGACGAACAGATCTCGCTTGGAACGCTGACGGCGGTCAAGACCGGGAACACAGTGACGTCGGTGATCGTCAATGGCAACGATGCGCGGGTCCGCACGGCGACGCAGGATCTGCTCGACGCCAGCATGACGCTCAACTTCAAGCTGCAGAAGACCGACGCTTATGTGCGCGTGTTCGCCCGCAACCTGGCCGACATTCGCACCACCACGGCGGCCTTTACCGTCGCGGGTCTGTGGTCGTTCGCGTCGGCCCTGGAGCCACGCACTTATGGCGTGACGGTCGGCGTCAAATTCTAACCCCAAGTGCGTTCGGGGTGGCGGGCATTACGCCCGCCACCCCGCTTTTTTACGGAAACGGAGGCGATCTATGGCACGTCTGGCAGGCAAGGTAGCGTTGGTCACCGGGGGCGCTTCGGTTCCGGGGCTTGGCAGTGCAACGGCAATCCGTTTCGCGCAGGAAGGGGCGACCGTCTATCTCACCGATCGCGATCTCGCCGGTGCGCAGGCGGTGGCGGCGCAGATCACCGCCGCTGGCGGCCGGGCGACCGCGCTGGAGCATGATGTTACCAGCGAAGCCGATTGGGACCGCGTGCTGGCCGCGATCGATGCGGCGGAGGGACGGCTGGACATTCTGGTCAACAATGCCGGCATCGCGGTGTTGGGGCCGTTGGAGGACGTGACCGCCGCGGATTTTCTCCGCCAGAACGATGTCAATCTCAACAGCGTCTTCCACGGGTCGAAGCGCGCCCTGGTGATGATGCGGAGGCCCGGGGACGGCGGCACGGCGCGCGGTGGATCGATCATCAACATCTCGTCGGTGGCCGGGCTGATCGGCGTTCCGGGATGTGGATCCTATGCCGCCTCCAAAGGCGGAGTCCGCCTGTTTTCCAAGGTGGTCGCGCTGGAGGGGGCCGCCGATGGCGTGCGCTGTAACAGCGTGCATCCGGGTATGATCGCCACCAACATTCAGGGCGTCGCGCTGGAAGATAATGCCGCGAACTTCGATGCGGTGATGGCGTTGATCCCGATGGTCCGCATGGGCGAGCCCGAGGATATCGCCAACATGAACCTGTTTCTGGCATCGGATGAATCGCGCTACATTACGGGCGCGGAATTCGTGGTCGATGGCGGCATGACCGCGCGCTGATCCGCCCGCCGCCTTACGCGGCGGGTGCCGCGACCCAGCGCAGTGCGTTTTCGACCAGCCGACGATAGTTCGGGCTGTCATAGGCTGACGGGCCATCGCCCGGCTGAAGGTAAACCAGGCGGCTGTTGATGGCCCTCTTGGTCCAGCCGATCAGGTGCGATCCGGGTGGGTGATCCCAGCCATCATTGGCGAACATCCGCCCCTCCATCGCCTGCGCGGCGGACCAATAGGCGTCGCGGTGCGTGCTGGCGTCGCTGATCAGAAGCGGCTCTACATCGTCCTCGAACACCTCGGCGAGGTAGAGTTCGTCGGTGAGCGCGAAGCGGTGGGCGACGCCTTCGGTGACCGGATGGGGGCAGGTCGTCGCGGTATAGGAAACGTCGTGGCGATAGCCACTGTCGCGGCAGGCGCGTCCCCGCACTGTTGCCGGGCGATAGAGGAACTGCCCGCCCAGCCAGTCATGGTATTCGCTCCAGTCGGGCCAGCCGGCCAGCGCGTGGTGCAGCGCGACCACGCCCTTGCCCTGCTCCAGCAGCGCGCGGAAGCCGACTTGCAGCGCAGACGAGGGAGCGATGATACCGGGGCGGGGGTCGGCGTCGAAATCCAGCCCCGGCATATCGTACAGCACCAGAGCGTCGAAATCGCGCATCCCGTCCGGGTTCATCAACAGGGCTGCGGCCGGTTGATCGACCATCGTCGCGGAGATGCCGGGCATCGCCTGGAACATTGCGTCGAACGCGCTGCGATCGAACGGATGGCCGCGCACCGCGACCAGCGCGCGCAACGGCGCGTGATAGTGGATGACCGGCATCAGCGCGCGCTCCGCAGGTTTGGCGCGCGTCGGCGCGCGATGCTCACAGGCCCTTCTCGCCGATCTGGCGGTGGATATTGCGGAAGGTGCGGCGTTGGAAAAACCATTGGCCGTCGATCTTGACGCACGCGTCGTCATAGCGGCCCCGGTCACGGTGGACGCCGTCGGGCCAATCATAGACTTCGGCCGTGTAGGAGCGCAGCACCGCCGTATCGCCGGTCACCTCAATGCTGCCGGGCCAGGCTTCGAACATGATACCGGGATAGTGTTTCATCGCCTCGACCCACATCGCGACGATCGCATCGCGTCCGCGCGTGGTGCCGATGTCGGGATAATCGGGAAGCGACCATTCGCCATCCTCAGCCCAGGTCGCGCCCCATGCCTCCGCGTCGCAGCGCGTGACCGCATCGGCATAGGTTTCGAGCAATTCGCGCAGCGCCAGGCGATCTTCGGCAGGGCCGGTAAAGGGCATCGTCGCTCTCCCAGATTATGGTCTTTTGGGGAGCATAGCGCCATCGCGGCCCGCCAACGCCTAGCCGATTGGACAGGCGTGGGCGTCAGGGGCCGACCGGGGTTTCGTCCATCGCCGGTGGGGTCTGTGGCACCGCGACCTCCACCATGCCGTCGACCACGCGCAGCTCGAACCGGCGCAAGGCTGGGTAGGCACCGCCGATGCAGCGGCCATCGGCCAGATCGAAGCGCGCGCCGTGCAGCGGGCACATCAGCGCGCCGCGCCGGATGCGCCCGGCCGACAAGCGCGCCGCCGCGTGGGTGCAGCGATCGTTGACCGCCACCAACTCGCCGTCCGAGCGCGCCAGCAGAATGTGCCAGCCGCCCACGACATGGACGCGGATGGCACCGTCTTCGATATCGTCCGCCGTGCCCAGTTGGTGCCAGCTCGTCTCGGTCACGCAGTGTCTTCCTTTCCCACGTCGCTCGATCGTCGGTTTGTGCGCTAGCATTCTGCCGCGCAATCGAGATCGACCAGCGTCTTGCCCATGGTCTGCCCCTGCATCAAGGCGATGAAGGCACGCGGCAAGCTGTCGAAGCCATGCTGCACGGTTTCGATCAGCCGCAACTGGCCCTGTGTGTGTAGCCGGTCGAGCATGGCCTGCGCCTCGCTCAGGCGATCGGCATAATCATAGGTCAGGAAGCCCTGCATCTTCAGGCGTTTCACCACCAATTGCCACAGCGTGGTGACGCCGTGGGGATGGTCCGCATCATTATATTGGGCGATCATGCCGCAGACCGCGATGCGGCCCTGTTCGCGCATGCGCGGCAACACCGCGTCGAGCGTGGGGCCGCCGATATTGTCGAAATAGACGTGGAACCCCTGCGGCGCTGCGGCATCAAGCGCCGCGCCAAGATCGGCGCAGGCGCGGTGATCGATCACGGCATCCGCACCGAGCGCGCGGACCAAGGCGACCTTATCCGCGCCGCCAGCAATGCCGACGACCCGGCATCCGGCGGCCTTGGCAAGCTGGACCACGGTACTGCCGGTCGCCCCGGCGGCGGCGCTGACCAGGACGGTGTCGCCTGCGGTGGCTGCGGCCACCGCGAACAGCCCGACCCAGGCGGTGAGGCCGACCGGGCCGAGTGCGCCCATATAGGCGCGCAGCGGCACCGTGTCGGCGGGCACGACACGTTCCAGCCCCAGCGCATCGGGGGTGATGAGAAAATGATCCGACCAGGTGCCGAGCACGCGGACCAGCGTTCCGACCGGCCAGTCGGCATGGCACGACATGACGATCTCGCCCAGCGACATGCCCGCGACCGGCGCACCGATTGCGACCGGTGGCAAATAGCTGGGGCGATCGTCGAGAAAGCCACGGATCGCCGGATCGAGCGAGGCGACGCGCATCCGCACCAGCATCTGCCCGTCCGCCGGGGTCGGCATTGGCACCTCGCGATAGCCGAAGCAGCTTTGCTCGGGCACGCCGGTCGGGCGGCGCAGCAGCACGATCTGGCGCGCGTGGGACGCGAGCGACGGGGCCGATGGGTCGGGCATTGCGGGCATTCCCTCTCATGTTCCGGCATCGTCGTTGGGCGAGGCTCTCTTCGACAGCCGGTCTAGTCGTTCGCGCCAGCGGGGACATTCTGGCCTTTTCGCTAGGTGCGCTGCGGGGCCGGGAGGGTGGATGGTGTCACCAGACCACGATCGATCGAGGATATCGCGATGACCCCCGACCAGATGATCGCCTTTGTCGAAGAGCTGTATGCGCTGACCGGTGCTGGTGAATGGGAGGCCGCCGCCGCGCGGCTGACCGACGATTTCGTCGCGATCGAGGCGGACGGATTGCCGATGGCGGGGCGCTATGAGGGGCGCAACGGTTTGAAAGAGCTGTTCCTCAAGGTGATGGACATGATGGACGTGGTCGCGATGGAGCGCGTGGAGACGACGGCGGGCCGCGACCATGCCGTCACGATCCTTTCGCTGCGCTTCGCCGACCCTGCGTTGGCACCGGCGGAAATCTGTGAAGTCTTCCGCTTTCGCGACGGCAAATGTTGCGAGATCAAGCCGTTTTACTTCGACCCGGCACCCGTGATCGCGGCCGTCGCCGCGAAACGCGCTGAGCGCTCCATAGCGTAGCGCCCATCGTCCTTGTTTTGCGCGTCAGGGCCGTCGGGCCTGGCGGATCGCCTCGGCCAGCTCGGCCTCGCGAAACGGTTTGGTCAGCCGGGGAAGATCGGCCGAAATCCCTTCAACCTCGGCGTAGCCGGACACGATCAGCACCGGGATATGCGGCCAGCGTTCGCGGATGACGAACGCCAGATCGGCCCCCGACATGCCCGGCATCAAGTGATCGGTGACGACCAGATCGAACGGCTCACCGCCCGCCAGGCGCTGTTCTGCCTCTGCCGCGGCGCTGACCTCAACCGTCTCATAGCCGAGATTTTCCAGCATGTCGGCGGTCGCCATGCGCACCACCGGCTCGTCATCGACCAGCAGCGCCCGGCCCCGCATCACGGGCATGGCGCTGCCCTGCGCGATTTCGATGGGGGATGCGGCGAGGTCGGGCGCGGCGCTGATCGGGAGGACGAGATCGATCCGCGTACCGAGCCCAACCTCACTGGAGATGTGCATCGATCCGCCAAGCTGTGAGGCGAGGCCATGCACCATCGACAGGCCAAGGCCCGTGCCCTTGCCGATCCCCTTGGTCGAATAAAACGGTTCGACCGCGCGGCGCAGCGTCTCCTCGTCCATGCCGGTGCCCGTATCGATCACCGACAGTGTTACGAAGCCGGGATCGATCGAGGTCTCGTCGGGCGATGCGATTCCGGCGCTGGCCGCGATCGTAATCGTTCCGCCGTCGGGCATGGCGTCGCGGGCGTTGACGCAGAGATTGAGGATCGCCATTTCCAACTGGTTGGCATCGGCCAGCGCGGGCGGAAGGCCCTCGGCCAGATCGAGCCGAACCCGGATATGCGGCCCCGACGTGCTGTCCACCAAATCCGACATGCCCCGCACGAGTTCGCCGAGATCGACTGCGCCGGATTGCAACGGTTGCCGCCGCGCAAAGGCGAGCAAGCGTTGCACCAACGTCTTGGCGCGTTCGGCCGATTGCAGAGCCCCTTCGACCAGCCGCGTTTCGCGGTCGGTCAGCGATGCCTTGCGGTGGATGAGGTCGAGGCTGCCCATGATCGGCGTCAGCAGATTGTTGAAGTCGTGCGCGACGCCGCCCGTCAACTGGCCCATCGCCTCCATTTTCTGCGACTGGCGGAGCGCTTCCTGCGCGGCCTCCAGCTCGGCCTTAGCGCGCAGGCGGGCGCTGATGTCGCGCGCGTGGTGGAACGCGCCAATCACGCGGCCCTCGGGGTCGCGGAGCGGCGAATAGAGGATTTCCCAGCGCGGCGCGTCGATCTTGGGGTCGCCAAACGCTTCTTCGACGGTGAAGCATTCGCCCGTCAGCGCGCGCGTCATTTGGTCCTTCATTTTCGCGCGCTGTTCGGGAACGAACAGTTCGTAAAAGACATCGCCAAGCTTGGTGTAGAACCCGTTGACGCGGAAGAACTCGTCATTGTGCGCCTTGTTGAAGGCGATCAGCCGATAGTCCTGGTCGAAAGCGCAGATGGAGGTTGCATCGGATTGGATGATGTTTTCGTGCAGGAGCAGTGCCTGCGTGCGCTCCACCACCGTCGCTTCAAGCGTGGCGTTGAGCCGCGCCAGCGCATCGCGGTCGCGGCGGCGCTCGGTAATGTCCTGCACGATGCCGACCATGCGGAGCGCCGCGCCGCTATCGTCGCATTCAAGCTCCGCCCGGCGCTCGAGCCAGCGAAGCTCGCCCGTATCGGCCCGGCGGACGCGATATTCGACGTTGAGGTCTGCCCGCTCCGATGGTCGCGTCGTGGCCTTGGCGATGATCGCGGCGTCTTCGGGCACGACCAGATCGTCGATCATCGCCGCCGGAATACTGGGCAGCGGCTGCAAGCCGAAGAGTTTGAAAAATTCTGCGGTTCCCGTCAGCGTGCCCGTGCCGAGGTCGATGGCGAACAGGCCGACTTGTCCCGCCTCTTGCGCGCGCTGCAAGCTGCGCTGGGATTCCTCCAGCGCCATGTCGGCCTGGCGCTTCGCTTCGGTTTGCAGCACCGTCGCGGTGGTTTCGTTGGTCAGGCACAAGACCCCGGCAACCGATCCGTCATCCCCGAAAACGGGCGCGTAGGAGAAGGTCCACCACGTTTCTTCCGGGGTGCCCCAACGCGCCATGGGCACGGGCATGTCGATCATCTTGCTCGACCGGCCGGCCAGCGCGGCCTCGAACATCGGCTCGATTGAGGGGTAGGCGTCGGCCCAGAGCTGGTCGAACCGCGCGCCCATCGCCGTGTTGAGGCGCGGGCCGAGGATTGGGGCATAGGCATCGTTGAAGAAAAACGTCTGATGCGGCCCCCACACCAGATACATCGATTCCGGCGAGCCCAGCAGATAAGCAAGCCAGGCGTTGAGCGTGATCGGCCATTGCGCGCGCGGGCCGAGCGGATGCGTATCCCAATCTACCGCAGCAATACGGGCCGCTGCAGTGTCGATGGCGTCCTCCGCAGGTTTTTGCTCGTCCGCGCGCTCCAACGTCATACCCTGCGTCTGAAGGAATACAGCGGTCGTGGCTGCCCCGTGCCGGTTATCGCCGGGCAGGGGTGTAATGCAATCGCGGACTTTGCAAGCACGTGCGTGCCGGTGCCGCGCGTTGGGGGGCGCGGGGTGGCCCCGTGCCGGGGCCGATCGCGCTTCCGCGACGATCTCTGGGGGAGGGGTTATATCGTTTGCTACCTCAGGCGGCAGCGCTGCCAAGCTCCCCGCGTTCAAACATGTGGGACCACGTACGCCGCCACGAAAGCGGCGTGTCGCCGACCATGCGCCGGAACAGGCGGGTGAGATGCGCCTGGTCGGTGAGCCCGCAGGTGCAGGCGATGTGGCTCAACGAGTCCTTGGTCGTCAGCATCAGGGTTTGCGCACGCCGAATGCGGCGGCGGATCAGGAATGCGTGCGGGGTCTCCCCCACGGTAACCTTGAACGCACGGCAAAAATGGCCGGTGCTCAGCCGCACGACCCCGGCCAGGCCGTCCAGCACGATCGTATCGCCCAGGCGTTCCTCGACATAGTCGCTCACCCGCTGCAACTGCCACGGGGCCAGACCGCCCCGCGTCATGGTGCCGACGTTGGTTTCGTCGGGAAGGGCTGGAACCAGCAGTTTTTCGATTGGCCGGTGGCTGCCATTGCCAAACACCAGCGCCAACCGGTCGAGATAGCGGCGCGCGGCGCAGGGATCATGCTCGATCATGCGGCGCGCATGGTCGATCAGTTCGGCCGGATTCGACGACCACAGGCCGTCCGCGCAAACGCCGGAAGGATCAAGGCTTCTAGGATCGCGGAGCAGCATGGGGGCAGCGTACGGCGCTGCTGCGGGGGTGGTAATCCCTAAGGGGTATGTCGATTGCCCCCCTTTCGGGTGGCGGGTGCCCGGGGCCTGCCGCTACAGGTCGATCAGGCCGCGTTTGGCAGCGATCGTCACCGCGTGGGTACGGTCCGATGCGCCCAGTTTGGCGAAGATCGCTTTCATATGGGCCTTGATGGTGTCCTCGGATACGCCGAGTTTGGCCGCGATCTGCTTGTTGGAATTGCCGTGCGCGGCCAGCGACAGCACGCTGATTTCGCGCTCGCTCGGCGCATCGGCGACGAGATGCAGCGCGATGTCGGTGGCGACATCGGCGTCGAGGTGCTTGCCGCCAGCGTGCACCGACCGGATTGCCTGCAGCAGTTCCTTGCGCAAGCTGGTCTTCAGCAAATAGCCGGCCGCCCCCGCACGCAACGCGCGCAATGCATGGGCGTCCCCCGCATAGGTGGTCAGCACGATGATGCGGGCCTTGGGCGAGCGTTCGCGGATCGCGGCGATCGCCTGGTCGCCGCTCAGATCAGGCATTTGCAGGTCCATCAACACGATGTCCGGCAGCAATTCGCGATACCGGATAATCGCGTCGGTCCCGCTATCGGCCTCGCCCACCACCTGCATGTCGGCTTGCGTCTCGACCACCGCACGCACGCCTTCGCGCAGGAACGGATGGTCGTCGACGACGAGGATGCGGATCGGCGAGGAGGGCGACAGACAAACGGTTCCGGTGTGAAAAAGCGCGGGTATGATCGGCGCTCTCGTCTCTTTGTTCAAGGGGCTCGCCCCGGCGGCATCTCGCGCGCCAGGTCGGCATAAGCGCGAGCGAAGGCGGCATGGGTCGCGGTGAGGTGCGCGGCCCCTGTGCAGAAGACCCACAGCTTGAGATCGAACCGGCGCGGATACGCGTCGAGCGCCGAGAGCAACCCTCTCAGCATCGCCATCGCCACCCCGGCGGCGTCGATCACGGCAATCCCGCTGTCGAGCAAGCTCGGCGCGAACGAGGCAGAGACCGCACCGCGCCGCAGCGCTTCATTGGTCGCCGCGCTCATCGCTGTTTCCAGCATGGCGGGCGACCAGCTTTCGGGATCGCCCATGCCCACGAGCAGAATGGTGGAGGCCGCCACGGGCAAACGCGGCGTCGAAAGCGCGAGGATCTCGCCCGGCGCTGCGTTGAACACGCCATCGCCGCGCAGCCGCATCACCGCGCCGCCAACCGCCCGGTCGAGGTGGCGCAGCCCGCCCACCGCGCCGTCGGGCGACAGTTCGTGCGTGAATACACCCGCCGCCGCCAAATCGACCGCTGCGGTAACGGCGTCGTTCGGTGCCACGGCGATGCCAACCCCCGCCCATTCGCCGATCGGCATCGCGTCGTTCGAGGAGGTCGGTTCTTCCATATAGGAAACTCACGCGATCAGGGGGCGATGTGCAGGGGTGGGGCTACCGGTAAGCGACGAGGGCCGGTGCGGCGGAGAATGGGTGCGCGACGGTTGAATAGCTTGTACAAAAATGCGGTGTTTTGGCATTTCCGCGCGCGGTGCCGCTGCGCAAAGCGCAGGAAAATATTCGGTTTCTTTTGCGTGATGATGGCAAGGCGACAGGCGGCTGCGCTTTACGAAAGCGGGTTGCCGCCCGAGCGCCCCCGCAGGTGCGCGAGCCATGCTGCTGCGGTGTCGGTCGCCCTTTGGAGAACCGAGCGCGGCCGCGCATAGGCGATTCGCGCGGGAACGGTAATCACGACTTCGGCACCGCCCCCGTCACGATTGGACAGCGTCAGCACAGCGGCGAGCTTTGCCGCGCGCTCGCGCATGCCGGGCAGGCCGAAATGACCCGGTTTCGCGCCTTGCTCGAGGATCCTGGCGCTAAAGCCGCGTCCGTTGTCGCGAACCGACATCCGCATGCTCCACCGCGTGAAATCGAGCGTAACGGTCGCGTGGGTCGCTTGCGCATGCCACAGCGTGTTGGTGAGGGCTTCGCGCGCAATCGCGGCCAATTCATCGATCACTGGATCGCACAACGTGCGGGGCAGGCCCTGCTCGACAATCTCGATCGTCAGGCCGTCCCCAATCTGACCGGCAATGGCGTGCAGCGCCGATTGCAAGGTCGTGCGGTTCTCCGGTCGCAAGTTGCGCACGCGGTCGCGCCCTTCCAGCAGGACGTCGTCGCCCCGCTCAAGCGCGGATTCGAGCATGTCGTGCGCGCGGCTGTCCGGTGCCAGAATGTTGCCGACCGCCTGGAAGCGCAGCATCATCGCTTGCATCCCCTGCAGCAGCGTATCGTGCAGTTCCCGCGCGATCCGCTCGCGCTCGGCAACCTGCGCTGCGATCAGGCGGCGCGTGCGCTCCTCGATCGCACGTTTGCGGATGCGGTACAGCCCGGCCAAAATCATCCCTGCGATGGCCGCCACCGCCACGCGGAACAGCCATGTCTGGTAAAAGGTCGGCGCTACCGTAAGCTCGATCGAGGCCCCGCGCGTGTTCCAGACCCCGTCGGCGTTGGCGGCAATCACTTGAAACGTCCAACGCCCCGGCGCGACATTGGTATAGGTCGCTTGTCGGCGCTGGCCTGGGTCGACCCACGCCTCATCGACGCCCGACAAGCGATAGCGAAACTGCACGCGATCCGGATCGAGCAGGCTGAGCGCGGCATAGTCGATCTGAATACGCCGCGTGCCAGCGGCGATGGTAAGATTGGGTGCGAGTGCGACCTCCCGCCCATCGGCGGAGACGGAGCGGATCAGCACGGGCGGCGCGGCTGGGTTGGGCTTCAGGCGGTTGGGGTCGATCCAGGCGATACCGTGGCTGGCGGCAAGCCAGATCCGCCCGTCGCCGCCGCGGAGGGCGGTCGAATAGCTCGCATCCTGCTGCGCCGCGCCGGGCACGCCGTCTGCCATCGTAAACAGGCGGTAGGCGAGCGGGCGACCGCTGGAAAGCGTGCGGGCGAGCGCGGCTTGCGTGGTCTGCACGACGCCGCGCAGTCCGCTCAGCCACACGATATCCCCCGCGCCACGGGCGATGCCGGTGATGCCGACCAGGACGGGAAAGCGATCTGAGGTCAGGCTTTCAAACCGATCGCCACGACCGATGGCGAGGCCGCTATCGCCACCGACCAGCACCGCGCCCTGCTCCGTTTCGCCTGGCACGACGATGTTGATCCTGCCGACATCGACCCCGCGCGAAATCGGTGTGCACACGCCGCGCGCGCACCCGATCAAACGATCATCGGCGTAGAACCACCGACCGACCGCTCCGGTGAAGGGAATTTCGAGCTTGCGGTCGAGTGTCGGCACACCCGTGCTGCGGAGCAGCCGCCATCCCCCATGGACGGGTTGCAGCACGCCTTGCCCGCGCACGGCGATGGTCGGGGTGCCGTCCTTATCCCGCGACCATGTCGCCATCCTGCCGGACAGCACGGGCAGACCGAGCGGGACCAGCCGGTCGCGGTGCAAAACGAAGAGATGGCCGCGTTGTTCGACGATCAACCGATTGCCGTCGGCCGCGATCGCGGCCGGTGGGGAGGCGAGGTGCAGCACCGGAGATAGCGAGCCATCGCGGGCGGCGCGTGTCAGCGTCTGCGTCCGGGTCACGACATAGATCGTGCCATCCGCCAGCACCGTCTGCAGATAGGCCTTGTAAGGGGAGGGGCCAAAGGCGTCGGCCCGGACCACGCGCGCGCGCCGAAAGCGGTCCAGCCCCAAATTGGTGCCGACCCAGATCGCCCCCTCGCGATCCTCGAACACCGGGACGGCGGCGTTGGCGCTCAGGCCCTGCCGGTCTGCCCACTGCTCGGCACGGGCGGTGGTGCCATCGGCCGGAGGCAGCAGACGGCTAACACCGCCTTTGCCGCCCGTCCACCATAGCGTCTCCTGGCGATCGATCAGCGCGCGTTTGATCTCGGGCGTGCCGCCCGGCAGCCAGAAGGCGGGCAGCCCGAGCGACGTCTCTTGGTAGACTGTCTGGCCCGCGCGTGGCACGCCGGTGTGGAGGATGGCGATGCCGCCGCTCCGCGTTCCGACCAGACGATCCCCCGGTTGCGCCCATGCGACGGGCGTTAGCGCGGTGTCTCCGGGGCGCAGGCGCAGGATCTGCCGTTCGGTGCTGGCCCAGACCGTGCCGTCGCGCGCCGCAATCAGGCTGCCAAGCTTGCCCGGAACAACCCGGCTGTCATTGGGAATCCAGCGCCAATGCGCGCCGTCGAAACGCGCAAGATGCCGTGGACCGCGCCAAAAGCCTGCCCATACGGTTCCATCCGGGCCACGGGTAAAGCGATCGACCGAATCATTGGCGGCACCGAAGCCGGTCAGCGTCCCGTTGCGCAAGCGCGCGATCTGGCCGTCATAGGAGCCAAGCCAGAGATCGCCATCGTCGGTTGCGAGCAAGGCGGTGATGTTGCGGCTCGGCAGCTTGCCGATGCGGGGACGAATTTCCTCGAAGCGGATCCCGTCGAAGCGATAGAGTCCGCCGCCAGTGCCTAACCACAGGAAGCCGTCTGCCGTCTGGGCGATCGCCCAGATATCGGGTGGCGCGCCGTCCTCGATCGTCCAGTTGCTGTGATGGAATTGTTCGGGCGCACGGCTCGGCCCCTGCGCGCAGACCGGTCGGGGCAAGGAGAGCAGAAGAGCGAAAAGCGCCCCGAACAGAAGGGCACGGGCGCAGCCGCTCATGCGCACGGGGGTGCTGTTCGGGCCGCAATGTCTGTCACGAAGCGTGCGATGCCCGATCCGCCGCACGCTCGCAATATGCGCGGGCGGGAACACGGGGAGGCGATCGTCGATCGTCTCCCCGTGCGATCAAACCGCCGCGTTCAGGCGCGCACGAAGGCGAGCAGATCGGGGTTGATGACATCGGCATGCGTGGTCAGCATCCCGTGCGGATAGCCCTCATAGATTTTCAGCGTGCCGTTCTGCAGCAGCTTGACCTGCAGCAGCGCGGCATCGGTATAGGGCACGATTTGGTCGTCATCGCCCTGCAGCACCAGCGTGGGCACGGAGATCGCCTTCAGATCTTCGGTCTGATCGGTTTCGGAGAAGGCCTTGATGCCGTCATAGTGCGCCTGTGCGCTGCCCATCATGCCCTGGCGCCACCAATTGTCGATGACGGCGGGGATCGTCGTTTCGTGGTCGCGGTTGAAGCCATAGAAGGGGCCGGCCGCAACATCGCGGAAGAACGCCGCGCGGTTCGCCGCGAGCGCGCTGCGGAAGCTGTCGAACACTTCGATCGGCGTGCCGCCGGGATTGGCTTCGGTCTTCAGCATCAGGGGCGGGATGGCGGCGACCAGCACCGCCTTGGCCACACGGCCCTGCGGCTCGCCGAACTTCGCGACATAGCGCGCCACTTCACCGCCGCCGGTCGAATGGCCGATATGCACCGCATTTTTGAGGTCGAGATGCTCGGCGACGGCAGAGGCGTCGGCGGCATAATGGTCCATGTCGTGGTTGCCGACCGCTTGCTCCGACCGGCCATGGCCGCGACGATCGTGCGCGACGACACGGTAGCCATTGGCCAGGAAGAACAGCATCTGCGCGTCCCAATCATCCGACGACAGCGGCCAGCCGTGGTGGAACACGATCGGCTGAGCATCCTTGGGGCCCCAGTCCTTATAATAGATCTGGATGCCGTCTGCGCTGGTTACATAGGCCACGATAGTCTCCGTTGGTTAGGCGAGACGGTGGCGGTTCGGGAGGTTGCCACCGTGCTGCGCCGGGGAAAAGCGATCGGCCGGTGCGGCGACGCGCGGGCTATTGCGCGCTGGCTGGGGTGGCGGGGACGGGGGTCCATTGCCACTCCTGCGCGGCCTTGCTGAGCGTACCGATGCCGGGGAAGTGCAGATGCGCCCCGGCGACCAGATAGTGGCGCTTCGCCGCATCGGCCATGATCGTGGCGCGCGATCGGGAGGCTTCGGCCTGCGACAGGTCGAACTTGATCGTCACCGCAGGGTCCTTCAACTGCACCACTGCCACGTGCATCACGTCGCCCCAGATGAGCAGCGTCTTGCCGACGCTCTCGACACGGTAGCCGGTATGGCCCGCCGTGTGCCCGGGCAGCGACACCGCCGTTACGCCGGGCGCAATCGTCTCGCCTGGCTTGAACGGCTTGACCCGGCCCGCCGCGCTATAGGGTGCGAGCGAGGCGGCCGCCGCGTCGAAGGATGATTGGACCGAGGCATCGACCTTGGTGAGGTTGGCCTTGTCGAGCCAGAAGTCGTGTTCCGATTGCGCCATGCGGATCGTCGCGTTGGGAAACACGCGCGCGCCGCCGACCGAGAGGCCGCCGACATGGTCGGGATGCAGATGCGTGATCAGCACCTCGTCAATATCCTCGGGCTTATAGCCCGCTGCCTTCAACGCGGTGATCGCGCGCCCGAGCGTCGGGCCGAAATAGCTGCCACTGCCGCTATCGACGAGAATGCGGCGCGACCCCGTGTCGATCAGATAGGCGTTGACCGAGGTGGGTTCGAGCGTGGGCGCATTCGCCGCCGTCAGGATTGCCTTCACTTCGCCGGGCGTCCGCTCCACCAGCAATTGGTCGGTCGGCAGCGAGAAGATGCCGTCCGACAGTGCGACGATCGTGAAGCTGCCAAGCTTCATCTTGTAGAAATCCGCTGGAGCAGCGGCTGCGGTGGGGGCGGCGTTCTGCGCATAAGCGACCGGCGCGACGGCCAGACTGGCGATCACTGCGGCAGATTTTAAAAAGCGAACGGTCATGGCGTTTCATCCGATTTGCTTGATCCGGCCTTTGGATCACCGACTCAGATTATAAGATCGGCATCGGTATGCCCATCCTCAAGACGCGCATCCCGTGATGGATCAGCGTGCCGCAGCGGTTGCCGCGACGGCATCCAGGATCACGTCGGCGACGGCATCGGGCATCGACAGCAACGAGAGATGGCTGGCCTTCACTTCGGTGGTCTTTGCGTTCAGAGCCGCGGCAGTCTCCCGCTCCAGATCGATGCTGACGACGCGGTCCTCGGTCGAGACGATGTACCAATTGGGGCGCGTATCCCATGCCGCCTGCGTGATCTTGTCGCCAAAGGTGCTGGCGGCGAGCGGCGGTTGCAGGATCGCGAGCGTGCGCGCTTCCTCCTCTGGCAAATCCTGCCCGACATCGTTCACCCAGCCTTCTGCGCTAAGCTTCAGGAAGCCGGTGCCGTCATCGGTGATATGCGCCAGCGCCGGGGGATTTGCGTGCGCCTGGACCTGTTCGCCAACGGTCTGCCCGGCCTTGGGCGCGAACGCCGCGACATAGACCAGCGCCTTTACCTTGGGATCGTTGCCCGCTTCGGTGATAACGGCACCGCCCGAGCTATGGCCGACCAGCACGACCGGCCCGTCGATCGCGTTCAGCGCGCGGCGCGTTGCCGCCACGTCGTCGGCCAGCGAGGTCGTCGGGTTCTGCACCGCGACGACGGGAATGCCCTTGCGCGTCAGCAACGGGATAACACGCTGCCAGCTCGATCCATCGGCCCACGCGCCGTGAACGAGGACGACGGTTGGGCTTTGCGGGGTAGTGGCGGTCATGGCGCGGACTCCTGACGAAAACGGTCCGCGCCTCATGCGCGCAAAGTCCGCGCGCATATTGGCGATTCCCAACATCATTTGCCGCTTCGTGCCCGATCGGGTCGAGGCGCTTATCTGCGGCGCGCCATTGCCGCCGCCGCTTCTGCGATCCCGGCGTAGAGTCGGTCGAGATCGGCGGCGTCGATGCAATATGGCGGCATCACGTATACGGTGGTGCCGAGCGGGCGTAGCAGCAGGTCGTTTTCGCGGAAATGCGCAAGCAGGCCGGGGGCGCGCTGCGAGAGATAGCCCGCACCCGGCTCATCCGCGAGATCGATCGCGGCGATGGTGCCGAGCGCGCGGGGGTTGGTGAAGCCGGGCAAAGCGGCGAGCGCGTCGAGACGCTGGCGTTGCCGGTGCGCGAGCGCGGCGATGCGGTCGCGGACCGGCTCGTCGCGCCAGATCGCCAAATTGGCGTTGGCGGCGGCGCAGGCGATCGGGTTGGCGGTGTAGCTGGAGGAATGGAAGAACATCCGCGCGCGGTCGGTCGAGAGATGCGCGTCGTAAACCGCCTCGCTCGCCATGGTGACGGCCAGCGGCACCGCGCCGCCGGTGAGGCCCTTGGACAGGCAGAGGATGTCGGGGACGACACCCGCTTGCTCGCACGCCAGCAGCGTGCCGGTGCGGCCCCAGCCGGTCATCACTTCATCGGCGATGAACAACACGTCGTAGCGCGCGCAGATCGCGCGCATCTCGGCCAGCACCCAGGCGGGGTAGAACAGCATCCCGCCCGCGCCGAGCACCAGCGGCTCGACGATGAACGCGGCGGGCGCTTCGCGGCACGCGGCCTCCAGCGCATCGAGCGTGGCTTGCTCGCGACCTACGGCGGGGAAGGGCAGCGTGCCGACATCGAACAGCAAGGGCGTATAAGGCGCGTTGAACACGCCGCGCGCGCCGACCGACATCGCGCCGATCGTGTCGCCATGATAGCTATGCTCCATCACCAGGATGCGGTGGGGCGGCGCGCCGCGATTGGCCCAGAAGCCGAGCGCCATCTTCAGCGCGACCTCGACACTGGTCGAGCCCGAATCCGAGAAGAAGATACGGGTGAGCGCGGGCGGCATGATCTCCAGCAGAGCGCGCGCGAGCGTTTCGGCGGGTTCGTGGGTCCAGCCCGCAAAAATGATCTGGTCGAGCTTGCCCGCCTGCTCGGCAATCGCGGCCATGATGCGCGGGTGGCAATGGCCGTGCGTCGTCACCCACCAGGAGGAAATGCCATCGATGATGCGGCGACCGTCCTCGGTGAACAGGGCCGCGCCTTCGCCGTGGGTGACGAGCGGGATCGGCTCGCAAAGGCCGTGCTGGGTGAAGGGGTGCCAGATCGGGGAGGTGCTCATTGGAAGTCGTCCACGTTGAAATGGGCGACAAACGCCGCTGCCAGCGTCTCCGCGTTGAGCGGATCGAGCCGGGGCAAGCGCCCGAGCCGCTTCACCCCGCCCAATTGCACGATGGTCGCTTCGGTGTCGGCATTCTCGTCGCCGATAAAGGCGATGCCGAGAAGGGGCACGCCGCGCTGGCGCAGCGCCTCGATCGACAACAGGCTGTGGTTGATCGTGCCGAGCGCGGTGCGCGCGACCAGCACCACCGGGCAGCCCCAGCGCGCGAACAGATCGGCAAAGACCAATTCCCGCGTCACTGGCACCAGCACGCCGCCGGCCCCCTCCACCACTAGCGGGCCGTTGACCTCGGGCGGGGTCAGCCGCAGCGGATCGATCGTCACGCCGTCAATCTCGGCTGCGCGGTGCGGCGAGCAGGGGGTGGCGAGGCGATAGGCCTCGGGCAGGATGTGCGACGCGGGTACGCGCGAGAGCGCGGCGACGCTGTCGCGGTCGGCGCTGGGGTCGAGCCCCGCCTGCACCGGCTTCCAATAGTGCGCGTTCAGCGCGCCCGTCAGCGCGGCGGCGAACACGGTCTTGCCGACATCGGTGTCGGTGCCGGTGATGACGATTGTTTCGGGGTTCATTCAAGCCAACTCCAACAGCGTCTCCGCCAGCGCGGCAATTTCCGCTTCGCCGACATTGAGGGTGAGCGACACGCGCAGCCGCGCGGTGCCGGGCGGCACCGTGGGCGGGCGGATGCCGCGAATATCGAAACCGGCGGCCTGCAGCGCCGCCGCCAGCCGCATGGTGGGGGCGTCCTCGCCAATCACCAGCGGCAGGATCTGCGATCCGGTCGGGGTGACGCCGCACGGCGCGAGTGTGCGCTCGGCAAAGGCGATGAGCGCGGTCAGCCGCTCGCGGCGATCGGGCTCGTCGGCGAGGATGCGCAGGCTTTCGCGCACCGCGCTGGCCATCAGCGGCGAGGGCGCGGTCGAGAAGATGAAGGCGCGCCCGCGATTGACCAGAAAATCGCGCATCGTGCGCGGGCCGCAGAGCAAGGCGCCTTCACAGCCCAATGCCTTGCCGCAGGTGCGCAAGGTGATGACGTTTTCGGCCCCCTCCAGATCGGCGGCGAGGCCGCGCCCGCCCGGCCCGAACACGCCGGTTGCGTGCGCCTCGTCGATCAGCAGCATCGCTTCGTGTCGCGCCGCGACCGTTGCCAGATCGGCGAGCGGGGCGCGGTCGCCATCCATGCTGTACAGGCTTTCGACCGCGATCCACGCGCGACCGGTGCCGCCGCGCCGCCGCCAGTCGGCGATCGCCTGATCGACGGCACCCGCGTCATTATGCGGTGCCGCCACGCTTTCGGCGCGGGCGAGGCGCATCCCTTCATGCGCGCTGGCATGGATCAGCGCATCATGGACGATCAGATCGCCGCGCTGCGGCAGCGTGGACAGCAAGGCGGCATTGGCGGCATAGCCGCTGGAGAAGAACAGCGCGGATTCACTGCCGAAAAAGGCGGCGGCTTCGGCTTCGAGCGCTTCATGCTCGGGATCGTTGCCGCGCAGCAGCCGCGACCCGCCCGACCCGATCGCCACCCCGCGCGCCAGCGCCGCCGCCACGGCCTCGCGCAAGCGCTGCGCGCAGGCGAGACCGAGATAGTCGTTGGACGAAAAATCCAGCCCGGTGCGGGGTTGCAGGCGGCGGAGCCGCGCGGCGGAGTCGAGCGCCCTCAGGTCGTTTTGATGCGGTTCGAGGAGAGTCATGGGGGGCGCTATAGCGAGGCTATGCGCTGATGCACGAGCGTGGTGTGGTTTTTTGGTGGGGTGGGTGGGGTATAGCGTCCCGCGTTCACGGATGAGGCGCGGCGGCGGGCTATTGGGTCGACCGAGCGGGGGACGAAACCGTCGCTTCCGAACAAGCTGTCTAATGTCTGTTTTTGACACAAACGAACGTTCGGCGCTTACTGCCGATTTCGAGGGGTGACTGTTCAGACATGTCGTGTAACGGTGTTGTAAAATGAACTCGGGGGGTGGCGTGAGACTTGAATTGATCAGAATCGAAAAGTTTAAGCGGATCGACACCATTGATCTGCCGCTAGCAGACCTCAACATTCTTGTAGGGTCCAACGGGAGCGGGAAGTCGTCGATCTTGCAAGCTCTACATTTGGCGTCGTGCCTGATGCGTCAAGCTGACCGCATCCGCGCTGCGTCGACGGCGATGGTCCGTGTGGCGGACCTCGATTACTTGCCTTCTGATGAGTACTGGCGGCTTGGCCATGGCGCACCTTGGGGCAACCGAGCCGACAGTCCATCGTCGAAGGTGTTCTTCGTTTTCAAGGATGGTGATGGAGCGGCGACGACGGCCCATCTTGAGATGCGATCCGCCCGTAACGCCGGTATATCGGTTCAAGGTGAACTGCCTGAGGTGGTCAGGCACCAATTTCGAGGTGCCGAAACCTTTTTCAGCGGGTTTATTCCGGGGATATCCGGCATTCCGAACGTCGAGCAGAAAAACTCGAAGCGAGTGGTGCTGAAGGCATGCTCTTTCGGTGACTCAAATGTTTATCTGAGAAATGCTCTCGATCTTCTTTCTCAGACAGAAATAAATCAGATAGAAGTTTGGCTAGAACCGTTGTTGGGTCAAATGAAACTAAAGGTTAAATTTGACGAAGCTGCAGACTTTGATATCCACGCAGAGGCAGAAATTGCCGGAATGTCAATGCCTCTTGAGCTTTTGGGGACAGGATTTCTGCAGCTTATACAAATATTTTGCTACATATTGCTCTTTAAGCCAAAAATACTGCTCATCGATGAACCGGACATTCACCTTCATCCGAGCGTACAGGAGCAATTGGCATCTGCTCTTCTTGAAATCGCTCGCGCGCAGGACATTAAGATCGTGATGACCACCCATTCACCTTTCATTGTCAGAGGTGCCCCAGCGGACACGAACGTAGTCTGGCTGGCGGAGGGACAAAAGAAAACGGATGATCGATCGATCGTCGAGTTGGCGCTGGGTTGGGGGGCGTTCGGGAAGAAGGTCATCGTCGTCAGCGAGGATGCGAAGAACGATCACCTTAAAAAGCTAATTGGTCAATGGCCCGAAATCGAGCGTGCGGTCACGGTTTTGCCGGGACGCGGATACAAGCACCTCCTCACCAAAGACGAGGCCGTCGAGCTTCGTGCATCACTTGGCAATAAATTTAAGGTCCTAGTCCATCGGGATAGAGATTCTCTCAGCGACGAAGAAGTGGTCGCTCTTAAAGACGATTATTCGAGCGATGGCATCCGTCTCTGGGTGACTGACCAATCCGATCTAGAGGCTGAATTCTGTGACCCGAACTTCTTGTCCTCTTTGACCGGAGAGACGTTAAACGTCTGCGAAGCATGGGTTGCAGAGGTGCTCGCTCAGAACCAAGCGACCATAACCGAACAATTCGTTTCGCAGCGCGCAGCCCATAATGGCGAACTTCACAAGGCAGGCGGCGGCCCAACGAACGATGATGTTTGGACTTCATTCCAGACGCGCTCCCTAAAAGGCGCCAAAGGAAAAACCGTGTTCAAGCAGCTCAAGAACAAAGTTCCCGACAGAAAATTCTCCGACGCATCGGTTCTTGGTCACATCGGTTTTCCTGAGCGCGCAGCGAGCCTCAAGGCGAATCTCCAAGATCTTCTGGCTTAGGGATGCTGGAGCACGCCGCTTGTCAGCATCAACGCTTGGATCAATAGTCACGCACCTCGGTGATCCAGTACGCCCCACTCAATATGGCATCACACCGCGTCATCCAGCGAGAAGCGATCGTCATCCTCGTCATAGGCGAAGACTTCGGCATAGCGGCCCCACAGGGTGACCGTGCGCAGCGTTTCCTCGGCATAATCGGGCGACATATGGTCTTCCAGTTCGTCGCGGAAGCGGCGCGCGGGGGCGGCGTGGCCGGCGCGTTCGTCGAGCACGCGCTTGATGTGTTGGGCGAGCGGCACATGCGCGAGCAGGGCTTGCGCGAACAGCGCCTTGCGCGTGTCGACATCGGCCTCGGCATAGCGGCGGGCCGAGGGGGTGAGCTGGATGTTGGCGCCCTGCAATTCGGCAAAGCGCAGCAATTGCAGCGTTTCCGCCATCGGGAACAGTTCGTCGATTTCGAGCTGGAGCTGGTCGGCGAGGTCAGCCATCGCCGCGCGACCGTTGAACGGGCTGGCATCGACTTCCTCGATCAACCCCGCCAGCGAGTTGGTCGAGACGCGCGGCAGCACCATCTGGATGCCGGTGCCGGGGAACACGCCGTCGCGCGCCGGTTCGGGCGCGGCGCGCGCGGTCATGCGCGCATAAATGTCATCGACCAGCGCGCGGAACGGCGGGGAGCCGGTCGCGCGGCTGTGGCAGATCGACCTTGATCTCGGCGGCGACGCGGCCTGGGTTGGACGAGAAGACGAGGATGCGGTCGCACATCAGCACCGCTTCCTCGATATTGTGCGTGACGATCAGGATCGACTTGATCGGCATCCGCCCTTCCGCCCACAGATCGAGCAGATCGGTGCGCAGCGTTTCGGCGGTGAGCACGTCGAGCGCGGAAAACGGCTCGTCCATCAGCAGCAGCGAGGGGTTGACGACGATCGCGCGCGCCAGGCCGACGCGCTGGCGCATCCCGCCCGACAGTTCCTTGGGATAGGCGTTTTCGAAGCCGTCCAGCCCGATCAAATCGATCGCGGCGAGCGCGCGGGTGCGGCGTTCCTCGGCGGGGACGCGCTGCGCCTCCAGCCCCAATTCCACATTCTGCAGCACCGTCAGCCACGGGAAGAGCGCGAAGGTCTGGAACACCATGCTGACGCTGGGGGCGGCGCCATGTTCATCGGGGACGAAATCGATCGCGCCTTCATCGGGGCGGATCAGCCCGGCGATCGAGCGCAGCAGCGTCGATTTGCCCGAGCCCGAGCGGCCGAGCAGCCCGACCACTTCATTTTCGCGCAGCGTCAGGTCGACATCGTCGAGCACGAGCAGCCCGCCGCTGCCGACCTTGCCGTAACGGTGGGTGAGGTGTTCGACTTTCAGCAGCGTGTTGGCGGTGGCGGTGCGGGCGAGGGTGGCCATGGTCCGGGTCCAGTCTCTTGAAGGTCGAAGGTCAGGCGAGGCGCAGGCGGCGGTCGGCATAAGCGTAAAGCGGCCGCCACAGGAAGCGGTTGAAGCCGATCACGAAGATCGACATCACCGCGATGCCGAGCGTCACGCGCGGGAAATCCCCGGCGGTGGTGGCCTTGGCGATATAGGTGCCAAGGCCGTGCGCCTCGAGCCGCTCGCTGCCCCAGGATACCGCCTCGGCGACGATGCTGGCGTTCCACGATCCGCCCGAAGCGGTGAGCGCGCCGGTGACATAATATGGGAAGATGCCGGGGATGGCGAGCGTGCGCCACCATTGCCAGCTGCGCACGCGGAACATGCCCGCCGCCTCGCGCAGATCGTTGGGGATGGCGCTGGCACCGGCGATGACGTTGAACAAGATGTACCACTGCGTGCCCAGCACCATCAGCGGCGACAGCCAGATGTCGATGTTCAAATGCCAATGCACGATCGCGATGACGGCGAAGGGGAACAGCACGTTGGCGGGGAAGGCGGCGAGGAACTGCGCGACCGGCTGCAGCCGTTCGGCCCAGCGCGGGCGCAGGCCGATCCACACGCCGATCGGCACCCAGACGAGGCTGGCGAGCGCGATCAGCACCAGCACGCGCGCCATGGTGATGAGGCCCAAGCCGAAGGCGGTGAGGGCATCGTGCCAGGCGAGGTGAGCGGCGACATAACCGATCACCAGCCAGGCGGCGGCGAGCAGCGCGGCGGCGACCAACGCCAGCCACAGGATCTGGCCGAGCGGGCTGCGCGCTTCGCGGCGTTCGGATCGTTGGCCCCGGGCCGGACGGCGGTCGACTGCCATCAGCAAGCGGCCGAGCGCGGTGAACGGGGCGAACAGCACCGGCAGCAACTTGGTGCGGCGGAACAGGTCATAGGCCCAGCTTTGCGGGCCGTCCTGCGAGGCGGTCTGTTCGAAGCGGAAGCGATCCGCCCAGGCGACGACGGGGCGGAAGACGAGCTGGTCGTAGAGCAGGATCACCACCGCCATCGCCGCGACCGCCCAGCCGACCGCGCGGAAATCCTGCCGGTCGATTGCCAGTGCCAGCCACGATCCGATGCCGGGCAGCATGATCCGGGTGTTGCCGACGCTGATCGCCTCCGACGCGACGACGAAGAACCAGCCGCCCGACATCGACATCATCGCGTTCCACACCAAGGACGGCGTGGCGAAGGGCAGTTCGAGGCGGATGAAGCGCCGCCACGGCGACAGCGCGAAGCCGCGCGAGACTTCCTCCAGGTCGCTCGGCACCGAGCGCAGCGACTGGTAGAAGCTGAACGCCATGTTCCACGCCTGGCTGGTGAAGATGGCGAAGATCGCGGCCAGTTCGACGCCCAGTTGCTGGCCGGGGAAGAGCCCCATGAAGAAGGTGACGGTGAAGGTCAGGAAGCCGAGGATCGGCACCGATTGCAGGATGTCGAGCGCAGGCACGATGACCATCTCGGCGCGCTTGCTCTTGGCGGCGAGCGTCGCGACGACGAAGGTGAAGACGAGCGACGCGGCGAGCGCCGCAAACATGCGCAGCGTGGTGCGGAGAGCATAAGCGGGCAGGTTCCACGGATCGAGCGCGACCGGGTCGAGCCGGAGTTGCGACAGCGGCTGCGCGACACCCTCCGCCCCGCGCACGATGAGCACGCCGAGCCCGGCGAGCAGCAGGAAAGCGATGGCGTCGGCCCAGCTCGGCGTCGTGACGCGCCAGTAGCGCGAAAAGGGCCGCACACCCCGGGCAATCTGGGGCATCTCACGCATTGTCTCACCTCACACGGGCGGCCGTCGACGACCACCCGGGGCGAGACTGATCGGATCAGGCTCGGCCGGGCGCCCCCGACGGCGCATATTGTCGACTACTGTCGCTTGGCATTTGCTTGTTTGATCCTGAGTGTCGGCGATTCGACCGACGTCGGGCGATTGCTCCCGCACTGCACCATTGTCAATCGCGGGCTGGGCGGTGTTTTCTGATCGGTGCGCTTTATGGATTCTTCACGGGAATAGGGCGGGATCGACCGGGACTTTTTACGGCGTGGGGGCGCATTCCGCTGCCACCATGACCCACCTTTCTGAACATAGCATTGGCGGTCCCCGGCGGCGTTTGCGGACGCAGCCGCATCGAGCCGCCATCGCCCCCCGCTTGCGGTGTCGCGATGCGCGCTGGCCGGCGGTCGCCGCGGCATTGTCCGCCTTGCGCGCGACGAGAAGGTGCAGCGTGCGCATCGTCGATACCGATTGCGGCACGGGGACGTTGCTGCTGTGCGCGGCGCGCCATGCCCGTGCGCTGGGCTTTACCGCGATCGAGGCACTGGGGATCGACGACGCGCCGGGGCTGGTCGAGCGCGCCCGCGTGGCGGCGCGCGGGGTGCGCGATCCGGCGATCGGCCTGACCTTCGAGACGCGCGATCTGGCGAGCGCGCTGGGCGACGAGGCCGATTTTCCCGCCGACATCGTGCTGTGGCACGGCGCGGCGGGGTGCAGTTGCGATGCTGTGCACGCGGTCGAATGTGCCGGGCGCACGCTGATCGCCGAACCGGCGGTGGCGGCATGACGCCGCGCGATCGCGCGTGGCGCGGAGTCGGCGTGGTTGCGTTCCTGTTCGCCGCAGGCGTTGGGCTGGCCGATCGGCTCGATGGCGGCAGCTTGCTCGCTTTGCCGGCCTTTGCGCTGGCGCTGATCGGGCTGGTGCTGATCGTGCAGGGCAAGCGCGTCGCTGCGGCCGTGCGGGTCGAGCGCAGCCGTCACCGTACCTTGGTCGCGGCGATCCGCGCGCAGCGGGCGGCGCGCACCCGGCGCTGATCCCGATGCGCGTTTGTACGTGACATCGCTTTTGCGAGCTTGGTATGCGCCGTCCTCGACAAGGGTTTCGCGGGGTAAGGGCGCATGGCAGGAATCGGGCGATGGCCGATCGCGATCGCGCTGGTGTCGTTCAGCCCGTCGAGCGCGTTCGCGCAGACCGCGCTCAGTTTCGATGCGGCGCAGGCGCGCTACGATCGCAGCTCGCACACCGTCAGCGCGGCCGATCACGGCGTTGAGGCGGCGCGCGCGGCCGCGGATGCGGTGCGCACGCTGCACCGGCCGATCGTCACCGCTTCGGTGCAATATCTCGAATATCAAAAGACGCTGTCGGTCGATCTGAGTGGGCCCAAGGCGACCACGCTCGGCAATACGCAGGATTTCCTGGCGTCGCTGCCCGCGACCGTGCCGCCCGCCTATCAGCAAATCGCCGCCGACATCACCGGGCGGCTGTCGCAGGCGCTGCCGGGGCTGTTCGAGGCGATCCCCGACCAGCTCAGCTATCGCTTCCGCGACGATGTGCTGCGCCCGACGGTGCAGGGCGCGCTGCCGCTGTATAGCGGCGGCGCGATCCCGGCGATCCAGCGCGCGGCGCAAGGCGGGGTGGCGATGGCCGAGGGGCGGCGCGCGCAGGCGCTCAATCTCGCGCGGATCGACCTGATCCGCGCCTATTTCGGACAACAGGCAGCAGCGGGCTTGCTCGAGTCCGCGCGGCGCAGCCGTGATGCGCTCGACGCGGTGCTGTCGGATTCGCGCAAGCTGGAGGCGGCGGGGGTCATCCCGCACGCGCGCACGCTGGAGGTGGAGGTGGCGCGCGACACCGCCGAGCGCGTCTATCAGCGCGCCGATTTGTCGTATGCCAGCGCGCGCGACGATCTGGCGCGGCTGCTCGATCTGGAGACGGGCGTCGCCCCGACTACGGCGCTGTTCGTGCAGACGCGCCCGCTTGCGCCTGCACAGGCGTTCCTCGGCAATGAAGGCAATGTGCCGGAGGCGCGCACCGCCGATGGCGGGCGGCAAGTCGCCGATGCGGGGGTTGCGTTGGCGCGCTCGCAGCGGCTGCCGCAGGCTTATGCCTTTGGCGAATATAATTTCAACCAATCCAACGCCTTGCCGATCGAACCCGATTGGACGGTGGGCGTTGGCGTGCGCTACACGATCTTCTCCAATATCGGGCGCAAGCATAGCGAGGACGCCGCCCGCGCCACTGCGGCGGCTGCCGCCGACACCGCCGCCGAAGCGCGCAAGACCGCGACCGGCGCGACGATGCGCGCCTACAATCTGGTCGAGGCGGCGCGGCGGTCGTTCGTGCTGCTCGACAGCAGCATCACCGCCGCGCGCGAGAATCTGCGGGTGCAGACGGTCGCGTTTCGCGAAGGCGAGGGGACGGCGACGCCGGTGATCGCGGCGCAGGCGGCGCTGGATGCGGCCGAGGCGCAGCGCATTTCGGTCGCCTATGAATATGATCTGGCGCTGGCCGGGCTGCTGGCATCGTCCGGGCGGCTTGACGAATTTAGCGGCTATCTCGCGCGCGCCGACCAGCGCCTTGTCTATGGAGCCGGGCAATGACCGATACCGCATCCGAAACCCCCGCCCCAAGCCGCCGCGCGCGCACCCTGCTCTATGTCGGGCTGGCGGTGGTCGCGGTGATCGTTGCGGTCGGGCTGTTTCTCGCGAGCCGCCCGGCGCCGGAGCAGATTCAGGGCATGGTCGAGGCGGACAGCGTCAATGTCGCGACCAAGACACTGGCGCGGGTCGATCGGTCGTTGGTCGATGAGGGCGCGCGCGTTGCGGCCGGGCAAGTGCTGGCGACGCTGTCCAGCCCCGAGCTCGGCAATGCCGAACGCCAGGCGCAAGGCGCGCTCGATACCGCGCGGGCGCTGCAGGCGGTGGCGCAAGCGGGCGCGCGCAGCGAGGATGTCGGGTCGCTGCGCGCGATCTGGCAATCGGCGCAGGCTGCCGCGACCCTCGCCGCCACATCGAGCAAGCGCGCGGATACGCTCTATGCTGAGGGCGTGATCGCCGCGCAGCGCCGCGACGAGGCGCATGCCGCGCGCGACAGCAGCATGCGTTCGGCCGAGGCGGCGCGGCTGCAATATGAGAAGGCGCTGGCGGGCACGCGCAGCGAAGACAAGCAGGCCGCCGCCGCGCAGGTGCGCATCGCCGAGGCGGGTCTTTCGACCGCGCAGACGCTGGTGGCGGAGACGAAGCTGGTCTCGCCGATCGCGGGCGAAGTGGCGCGCAAGCTGCTGCAACCGGGCGAGATCGTCAGCCCGATCCTGCCCGCCTATCAGGTCACCGATATCGATCATCCCTGGGTCGCGATCACGGTGCGCGAGAGCCAATATGGCGGACTGGCCGTGGGGCGCGTGCTGACGGGGCACGTCCCCGCGCTCAACCGCGATGTGCGTTTCCGCGTTGCCTATATCGCGCCCGAGGCCGAATTTGCCACGATCCGCGCGACGCGCCAGTCGAGCGGCTATGACGTGCGTTCCTTTTCGGTGAAGCTGCGCCCGGCCGAGCGCGTGCCGGGGCTGCGGCCGGGGATGAGCGTGCTGTTCGACTGGCCGCGATGAGCGGGCTGCGCCGCGCGCTCTGGGCCGAGCTGGCGCACCTGGCGCGCGACCGGTTCGACCTGGCGTTGCTGACCGTGCTGCCCTTGCTGTGCCTGGTGGTGATGGGCGGGATGCTGTCGGGGGGATCGCCCAAAGGGCTGGGCGTTATGATCGTCGATCAGGACCATAGCGCCGCGTCGCGCGGGGTGATCCGTGCGATCGAGGCTTCCGACGCGGTACGGGTGATCGGCGTGGGCAGCGATCTGGCCGAGGCCTTCGCGGCGGTGCGGCAGGAGCGCGCGGTCGCGGTGGTGGTGTTGCCGAGCGGGCTGGGCGATGGCCGTGCGCGTGCCGTGCCGCGGGCGGTCGAAATCTTCTATCAGACCGCGTTCCTGTCAACGGGCGTGCTGGCATCGACGCGGTTGCAGCTTGCGGTTGCCGCCGAACTGGCGGCGCAGGCCACCGCGCAAGCCGGGCTGGGCGGGGTGCGCTTGCTGCGCGCGCCGCTGCCCGGTGTGCAGGTGACCTTGCTCGGCAATCCGGGCGCGAGTTTGGAATGGTATCTGGGGCTGCTGATCGGCCCGGCGGTGCTGCATTTGCTGATCGCGGTGACCACGGCGGCATCTTTGGGGCGGGAATTGGAGGACGGGTCGCTGGCCGCCTGGGCGCGCCGGGTTGGCAATCCCGCGGCGGCGCTGGTCGGGCGGTTCCTGCCGCATGTCGCGCTCGGGATGCTGTGGCTGTGCCTGTGGCTGCTTTGGCTGACGCTGGCGCAGGGCTATCGCTTCGATGGCGCGATCACGCTGGTGGCGGTCGGCGGGGCGTTGCTGTTCGTCGGCACGGCGGCGGTCTCGGCGCTGTTGATCGCGCTGACTGGGGAAATCGCGACGAGCTTGTCGGCGAGCGTGATCTATGCCGGATCGGCGCTGGCCTATTCGGGCGCATCCTTGCCGCTGACCGGCGGCATCCTGTTCGCGCGGGTGTGGAGCAGCGTGCTGCCGCTGACGCATTTCGTCGCGCTGGAAATGGACCAGGCGATTGGCGTGACGCTGGCGACCTGGGCGCAGCAGGCGGCGGTACTGGCGCTGGTGCCGCTGCTGGCGGGCGGGGCGGCACTGCTGGTGATCCGCCGCCAGGCGCGCCGCGCGGCATGAGCTTCCGCCGGGCCTTTGAGGGGGCGCTGCTCGAAATCCTGCGCACGCGCGATCTGGTAGCGGTGGCGGTGATTTCGGTGCTGTTCTACGCGTTTTATTATCCCGCGCCTTATGCGCATCAGGTGGTCGAGCGTTTGCCGATCGCGGTGGTCGATGCCGACCATAGCGCGCTGTCGCGCGGCATCCTCCAGCAGCTTGCCGCCGCGCCCGAAGTGACGATCGCCGCAGAGGTGCCGGATATGGCGGCGGCGACCGCATTGGCGCGCACGCGCAAGGTGGAGGGCATTTTGCTGCTGCCGCAGGGTCTTGCCAGCGGGGTCGCGTCGGCGCGGCCGGGGGCGGGGATCGCCTTGTGGCTGAACGGGGCCTATCTGCTGCGCGCGGAAGGCGTCGGCAAGAGCATTGCCAGCGCGATCGCCACGGTCGTGCAGCAGCGGCTGGCAGGCTTGTCGCTTGGGCAAGGCGTGCCGCAGATTTCGGTGATCCCGCGGCCGCTGTTCAACACGACCGAGGGCTATCGCGACTATGTTTTTCCGGCGGTCGCCAATGTCATCCTTGAACAGACACTGCTGTTCGCGGTGGCGCGGCTGATTGCCGAGCGGCGGCGCAAGGGGCTTTGGGTGCGCGGTGGGCGGGCGTTTGCCGGGGTGTGGGCCGGGTGTGCGACGATCGGGACGCTGGCTGGAGGCCTGTATTTCGGGCTGGTGTTCTGGGTGCAGGACATTCCGCATGGCGGCAATCTGCCTGCGCTTGCGCTGGTGGTGCCGCTGTTCGCGGCGACCGTGTCGGCGCTGGGGATGCTGGTCGGCAGTCTGGTGCGCAGTGGCGATGATGCGCTGAAACTGCTGATCCCGACCTCGATCCCGTTCGTGTTCCTGTCGGGCTTTGCCTGGCCGCTGGTGGCGATGCCTTTATGGGTGCAGGCGCTGGCGTGGACGATCCCGGTGACACCGGCGACGCATCTGTTCGTGCCGCTCAACCAGATGGGCGCGTCGCTTGGCGAAGTGCGCGGGGCGCTGGCGGTGCTGGTGGCGCAACTGGCGTGCTTCGGAGGGCTCGCGGCGCTGCGCCTGGCGCGGCGCGGAGCGATTGGGCGCGGTGCGGCCGTCTGACCCGTGCATGGCAAACCGGGCGCACCATCGTCCACGCGCCGGTTTAAGACGGCGCGGTCCCGCGCTGTGGATCGCTGATGTGAATGTCGTCCTTCGCCCAGTCCGCGCGGGAGCGGCACGGGTCGGGCGGGGTGCCGGGATGCGGATGGGCGGGTGCCGGATCGGCGAAGACGCGGATGCAATAAACATCGCGCTCCGCTTTGTAGGTAACGCGGTAGGCTTCGGTGGTGGTGCGCCGGTCTGCTACGGCTTGCGGCGATGCGGCCACGGCGGCGAGTGCGATCAGGTGGGCGGTCAGGCTCATGGCAAGTCTCCAGACGGTCGGGCGGGGATTTGTCCCCGACCCCACCGCCTGCCATGCGAGAAGTGTGCCATATAAATAATACACCTAAATCTGCGATAATCGTGCCCCGGTGCGGTGGCGATGCACCGTCCATCTCACCGATCTTTGGGTTTCAGCACCAATGGGTGGAAGGAAATGCTGCCGACAATCCGCCTTAGTGGCGGTTGGGTCGATCGCACGGCTCGCGCCTTCAATCGATCACGACGATGACGCTCCTGATCGCGCAGTGGCCCTGTCACCGTTCGTTCATAGCGTAATAGGGCCAACAATAGGTCCGACAATAAACTTGAGTGAAAGACAAAAAAGGTGTAATAAAACCGGGCTTGAGCGACTCGATCTGTCATCAAGCCAGTCCGCTTCAAATATCGTATATTTGATATACCATGGCTATGGAAATGGCCGTGGCGATGTTGCGTGTAGTATAGAAATAAAACGGTAAACATCGTTTTTAAAACTGTAACGCTAGGAAAGGACGTCGACTATGACCGTCTACAATATCCAAAATCAATGGGGCGGCTCTTCCGCGCCGTGGCACGACGGTGGAGTGCTCAACATCGGCAACCGGCCAGATCAACTGCCGATCGCGCTCCATATTCAATCCGGCGATGGCGGACTGAGCTTCACCGGTACGATGACGTATCAGGGCGAGGGGCCAATCGGGCTGCGCGCCACGCGCGTCACCGAAAATTGTTACCATGCCGAAAACCAATGGGGTGGCAAAGACGCCCCCTGGCATGATGCGGGCCTGTTCCTGCTCGGTGCGCGCGATGGCCAGAATGCTGTCGCCTTCGATCTGACCTCGCATGACGGGCAGACCGTGACCGGCACGATGACCTATGCCGGCGAAGGCCCGATCGGGGTGAAGGGGACGAAATCCCCCGGTGTCGCTTTCGACGCCACCAATCAATGGGGTGGCAGCGGTGCGCCGTGGCACCAGGGTGGCCAGTGGGTGCTGGGTTGCCGCCCGGACCAGCCCGTGGTCGGTCTCGAAGTCTCCAGCCATGACAATGGCAAGACGCTGACGGGTACGATGACCTATAAGGGCGAAGGTCCGATCGGCTTCCGCGGCACGCGCACGATGGCCAACACCTATAGCGTGGTGAACCAATGGGGCGGCAATGACGCTCCCTGGCATCCGGGCGGTGAATGGGTGCTCGGCTGCCGTGGCAAGCAGGGCGTCGTCGCGATCAGCGCCAAGGGCGAGGGCAAGGGCCTGACCGGCACGATGATGTATGCCGGTGAAGGTCCGATCGGCCTGACGCTGGTGCCGAGCGTCGCGCACGTCCACGCGACCGCCTGACGCTACCCGCCGTCCCCCGGCGCAACCGGGGGACGGCGCTTTTCGGGCGGGGTGGTCCACGCTCGCGCTCGCGATCGTGGAAAGACGTGGCTGCTTCGTGACGAAATGTTGCTGGGGATCGCGGTGGGGTCGCTACGGCCGCCGTGTCCGTTGACGCTGCGCAAGCACGTCCTTACCGCAACGGACCCATGACCGTCCGCCATGCCCCTTTGCCGATCCGCTACCGATGACGACCGCCCCGACGATCGTATTGGTCGAGGATGACCCCGCGCTGCGCACGCTGACCACGCGGGCGCTGCAGGAACATGGCTATACCGTGCGCCCCGCCGCCTCGGCCCCGGAAATGTGGCTGGCGATGGAGGCGGGGCCGGTCGATCTGGTGCTGCTCGATATCATGCTGCCGGGCACTGACGGCATCGAGCTGTGCCGGCGGCTGCGGCAGAAGAGCAATGTGCCGATCATCTTCATCAGCGCGCGCGCGAGCGAGACCGACCGCGTCGTCGGGCTGGAACTGGGGGCGGATGATTATCTCGCCAAACCGTTCGGCACGCGCGAGCTGACCGCGCGCATCCGCGCCGTGCTGCGCCGGATCGACGCCGCGCGCGAAATGCCCGACCGCGAGGACGGCATCCGCCGCTTCGACGGCTGGACGGTCAGCTTGCCGCGGCGCGAATTGCAGGCGCCGAGCGGCGCGGTGGTCGATTTGACCGGGGCGGAGTTCGATCTGCTGGTCAGCTTGCTCGACCATGCCGGTCGCGTGATTGCGCGCGAACGGCTGATCGAACTGTCGCGCACGCGCATGGGCGACAGCACCGATCGCAGCGTCGACGTGCTGGTCAGCCGCTTGCGCCGCAAGCTGACGACCGAGGGCAGCGCCCCGCCGATCGTGACGGTGCGCGGCGTCGGCTATATGTTCAACACCACGGTCGAGCGTTCTTGAAGCGTCTGGTGCATCCCTCGCTCGGGCTGATCGGGCGGGTCGTGGCGATCCTGCTGCTGGCGATGCTGGTCGAATTCACGATGAACGCGGTGCTGTATGAGCGCGCCAGCCAGTTTTCGGTGCGCGACGATGTCGGGCGGCGGTTGGCCGAACATCTGGTGATCGCGCGGCGGCTGACGATGGACACGACGGTGCCCGACCGCCCGGCGATGGCGCGGCGGTTGTCGACGCCGCATTACACCATGGCGTGGAGCGCCACTGCGCCCGCGCCGACCGACCCCGCGCTCACGCAGATGCGCGCGCGCGTGCTCAGCTGGGAGCCGGTGCTGCGCTCGGGCGATTTGCGCCTGCATCTCGATACGATCGGCGAAGACTCCTATGTCGCAGGCGCGAGTGCGCTGCCCGATGGCAGTTGGCTGCATTTCCGCACGGTCGAGCCGATCGACAGCCTGGATGAATCGTACAGCCGCATCCTGATCGCCTTTGTGGTGGCGGGCGGCGTGATGGTGCTGGGCGGCGCGCTGATCGGGCGGACGCTGCGCCCGATGCGGCAATTGGCGGATGCGGCGGACCGCTTCGGCACCGCCGAGCCGCGCCCGCTGGTGGAGGAAGGGCCGGGCGAGGTGCGCCGCGTCATCACCGCCTTCAACCGGATGCAGGCGCGCATCCAGCAATTGATCGAGGATCGCACGCAGGCGCTGGCGGCGGTGGGGCATGATATCCGCACGCCACTGGCGCGGTTGCGCTTGCGCGCCGAGGGCGTGGGGCCGGCGCCGCTGCGCGACGAGATCCTGGAAGACGTGGCCGAGATGGACGCGATGGTCGCCTCGCTGCTGGCGTTTCTGGGGGGCGAGGATGACCCGGAAAAGCCCGTGCTGACCGATCTCGCGGTGGTCTGCGCGACGCTGGCCGACGATGCCGCCGATCATGGCCGCGAGGTCCATTATGTCGGCCCGTCGCATTTCGAGCACCGCTTCCGCCCGATGGGGATGAAGCGCGCGCTGATCAATCTGATCGACAATGGGCTGCATCACGGCTCGGTCGTGACGATCGTGCTGTCGAGCACCCCGGGCGAGGTGGTGCTGCGGATCGAAGACGACGGGCCGGGCATTCCGGAAGACGCGTTGCAGAGCGTGCTGGAGCCGTTCGTGCGGCTCGATACCGCGCGGCGGCGCGACACGTTGGGGCTGGGCCTGGGGCTGGCGATCGTGGTGCGGCTGGTCGATCTGGAGCGGGGCGTGTTGCGCCTCAGCAACCTGCCCGAAGGCGGGCTGCGCGCGGAAATCCGTTTGCCGCGCTGACCGGAAACGCTTCCTTACAAAAGTGCCGCGTTGCAGCAAAACGTACTTCGTATCTGATCCTGTGAAGCCCGCGCAGCCCCCGCGCGGTGCAAGCAGGAGCCAGGTTCATGAACGAGCTGATCGGTCGCGTCTTCGACTTTCAAAAGTCGGTCTTCCCCAATCAAAGCGCGCTCTACGCCAACCTCGCCGTCAACGGGCAGCGTCCCAAGGCGCTGATCGTGTCGTGCGCGGATTCGCGCGTCGTGCCCGAAGAAATCCTCCAGGCCGCCCCCGGCGACCTGTTCGTCTGCCGCAATGCCGGCAACATCGTCCCCCCGTTCAGCAACGCCAATGGCGGCGTCACCTCGACGGTCGAATATGCGGTGATGGCGCTGGGGGTGCGCGACATCATCGTCTGCGGCCATTCCGATTGCGGCGCGATGAAAGCGCTGATGAACCCGTCGTCGTTGGAAACCATGCCCAATGTCGCGGCGTGGTTGCGCCATAGCCACGCGGCGCATTCGGTGGTGAGCGATGCCTATCCCGATCTCGACGGGCATGATCAGGTGCGCGCGGCGGCGCTGGAAAACGTCGTGGTGCAAATCGCGCATCTGCGCACGCATCCGGCGGTCGCCTCGGGCATCGCGCGCGGGGAGCTGGCGCTGCATGGCTGGTTCTTCGACATTCACCAGGGTGCGGTGTTCGCGCTCGACGGCGGCACCGGGCGCTTCGAGCAGATCCGCGACGATCGCCCGATGCCGGTCGCCTTGCCCGCGCAGCAGCGCCTTGCCTCGGGCGTGTCCTATCTGGAGGCAGCCGAGTGAGCTTCGCCGGTTTCAAACTGCCAACGCTGGCGGTTGCCTCGCGCGATTTCACCGCGTCGATCGTCGTGTTTCTGGTGGCGATGCCCTTGTGTATGGGCATCGCCATCGCGTCGGGCGTGCCGCCTGAAAAGGGGCTGATCACCGGTATTATCGGCGGCATCGTCGTCGGTGCGCTTGCGGGTTCCCCCTTGCAGGTCAGCGGTCCCGCCGCTGGCCTGGCGGTCGTCGTGTTCGAATTGGTCCGCGACAAGGGCCTGTCGGCGCTGGGACCGATCCTGATTCTCGCCGGGCTGATCCAGCTGATCGCCGGCATCCTGAAGGTCGGCGGCTGGTTCCGTGCGATCTCGCCCGCGGTCGTCCACGGCATGCTCGCGGGCATCGGCGTGCTGATCGTCGTCGGTCAGTTCCACGTGCTGTTCGATGCGCGGCCCTTGCCGAGCGGCATCCAGAATCTGCTCGCCATACCCGGCCGCTTGCTTGGGCTGTCGGCAAGCAACGTCTCGGGCGTCGAACAGGCGTTCATGATCGGCCTGCTCACGATCGCGGCGATGCTGGGCTGGGAACGCTTCCGCCCGGCGGCCTTGCGCCAAGTGCCCGCTGCGCTCGTCGGCGTCATGGTCGGTACGCTGACGGCGTTCAGCCTCGGCCTGACGATCGACCGTGTCGATGTGCCGCAATCGATCGTCGCCGCCGTCGCGCTGCCTGCGCCGGACTTCCTGGCCCAGTGGATCGACCCTTCGATCATCGTCGCAGCGCTTGCCATCGCCTTCATCGCCAGCGCGGAGACGTTGCTGTCGGCGGCAGCGGTCGACCGCATGCACGATGGCGTGCGCACCGATTACAATAAGGAATTACGCGCGCAGGGCATCGGCAATTTGCTGTGCGGCGTGGCGGGTGCCTTGCCGATGACCGGCGTGATCGTGCGTAGCTCGGCCAACGTCCAGGCGGGCGCGACGACGCGGCTCTCGACGATGCTGCACGGCATCTGGATTCTGGGCTTCGTCGCCTTGCTGCCGTGGCTGCTGCGCGAAATCCCGATGGCGGCGCTGGGCGCGATCCTGGTGGTGACCGGCGTCCGGCTCGTCAGCCTCGCGCATGTCCGTCACCTGTTCCACAGCTATGGCGTATTGCCAGCGCTGATCTGGGCGGTGACGTTGGTCGTGGTGGTCGCGGAAGATTTGTTGACCGGCGTGCTGGTCGGCATTGCGCTTTCGCTGCTGGAACTGGTGCCGCATGTGCGTCGCCTGGGCCTGAAGGTCGAAATGCCCGATGAGACTGAAGGGCGCTGCATGGCGCTGGCGGGCAGCGCGACCTTCGTGACCTTGCCCAAATTGTCGGACACGCTGGATGCGCTGCCGATGGACGGGCCGACTTGCCTCGACGTGTCGCGGCTGACCAAGGTCGACCACACCTGCGCCGAACTGATGAAGGAATGGCTGGCGCGGCGTCGGGCGGCGGGCCATCCCGTCGAACTGACGGGTGCCTCGGGCGAACTGGCGGCAATGGCGGCCTGATCCGCCGCCAGCAACGCTTTGTTACAAAGCGGCAAGGGGCGTGCAGTGCCGTCCGGATACACAATGACTTCCCCGAACCGACCGCTCCCCATCGCACCCCCAATCGCGATGAGAGGAGCGGCGGACCGGGGCGCAGGCGGGAACCCAGTCAACGCATGATCTTTATCATGAAGGGGGTCCCATGAAACGTTACGTGCTCGCCACGCTCTTGTGCCTTACGCCGCTGCCCGCTTTTGCGCAGGATAGCGGCGGCGACACCGCGCCACCGCCACCGTTCAAGGTGTCGGGCAGTGTCGCGCTCGTCTCGGATTATCGCTTCCGGGGCGTCTCCCAATCGGACAAACAGATCGCGCTGCAGGGCGGCATCACCGTCACCCACGAAAGCGGGCTTTATGCCAGCACCTGGGCCTCCAACCTGGCCGGCTGGGGCACCTTTGGTGGTGCCAATCTCGAACTCGATCTGGTTGGCGGGTACAAGCACGCGCTCGGTGGCGGCACGATCGATGTCGGGTTGACCTGGTATATGTATCCCGGCGGTGCCGATCTGACCGATTTTGCCGAACCCTATGTCAAAGTGAGCGGCACGCTTGGTCCGGCAACCTTGCTGGCGGGTGTCGCCTATGCGCCCAAGCAAAAGGCGCTGGGCAATTTCTCCAACACCGCGGAAAGCCGCGGGCAATCCCAGGACAATCTCTATCTGTGGGGCGATGGCAGCGCGGGCATTCCGGGCACGCCCGTCACCGCCAAGGCGCATCTCGGCTATTCCAAGGGCAATCCGGGGCTGGGGCCGAATGGCACCAGCGTCGCGCCGACGGGGAGTTATTGGGATTGGCTGCTGGGGGTCGATTATGTGGTGGGGCCAGTGACGCTCGGCGTCGCTTATGTCGACACCGACATCAGCCGCGCCAAATCGGCCTATCTCCTTCCCAACTTCTCCTCGACCAAGAACGGATCGTCGATCGCGGGCAGCAAGGTGGTGTTCAGCATTTCCGCCGCCTTCTGACGACGGATTATGGCCGCCGGGGCAGGACCCCCGGCGGCCATCTTTCCTCAGGCGGCGTCGACCAGCACGATCTCGCTATCCTCGATCGCCGTCACCCGCAGCACCGCTTCATCGCGGATCGCCGCACCATCGCGGGCGTTGACGCGCACGCCGTCAATCTCGACCGCACCGGTGGCGGGAACGAGATAGCCGCGCCGATCCTTGCCGAGCGGATATTCGGCGGTCTCGCCCGCCTTCAGCGTGGCACCGACGACGCGGGCATCGGTGCGGATCGGCAACGCATCGCCATCCTCGGCAAAGCCGCTCGCCAGCACCACGAACTGACCGGCGCGATCGCCCTTGGGGAAGGGACGCGCGCCCCAGCCTGGCTTTTCGCCGCTGCGCGTCGGCTGGATCCAGATCTGGAAGATCTTGGTGGTGATGTCCTCCTTATTATATTCGGAATGGGTGATACCGGTGCCGGCACTCATCACCTGCACATCGCCCGCCTCGGTGCGGCCGAGATTGCCGAGATTGTCCTGATGCGTGATCGCGCCTTCGCGGACATAGGTGATGATCTCCATGTCGCGGTGCGGATGCGGCGGGAAGCCCGTTTGCGGTGCGATCGTGTCGTCATTCCACACCCGCAAATTGCCCCAATTGGTGCGCGCGGGATCATAATAATTGGCGAAGGAGAAATGGTGCTTGGCGTCGAGCCAGCCGTGATTGGCACCGCCGAGGCTGGCATAAGGGCGAAGGTCGATCATGGTGCAAACTCCTGTGCTGCGGAGGACTGGCAGGGTGCCGGTCCGTCCGTCGATGAGCGGGAGATAAGGCGTATCGACTTCGGTGTTCAGTCGGATAAAACGGGTCGAAACGTTCGAGAAAGTTGATATGCACAATCCCGGTACGCCAACCCTAGACCAGCTCCGCGTCTTCCTGGCGGTGGTCGACACCGGCAGCTTTGCCGCCGCCGGACGCAAGCTCAACCGCGCAGTGTCGGTGATCAGTTACGGCATCGCCAATCTCGAAGCGCAACTCGGCGTATTGCTGTTCGACCGCGAAGGCACGCGCAAGCCCAGGCTGACCGAGGCCGGGCGGGCGGTGCTGGCCGAGGTGCGCAGCGTGGCACAAGGCATCGACGGGCTACGCGCCAAGGTGAAGGGGCTGCTCGACGGGCTGGAGGCCGAGGTGCATCTCGCGGTCGACGTGATGCTGCCCGCGCAGCGGCTGGGCAAGGTGTTGCGCGCCTTCGCTGCCGCTTACCCCACGGTCACGCTGCGCTTGCATGTCGAGGCATTGGGGGCAGTGGTCGCTTTGGTGCAGGACGGGGAAGCGGTGGTCGGCATCTCCGGGCCGCTGGCGACGGGGCGCGTGGGAATCGAATCGGTGACGGCGGGATCGGTGCAGATGGTGCCGGTGGCCGCGCCCGACCATCCGCTTGCGAAGATGACGCCGATCCCGCCCGGTGCCGGGCGCGATTTCGTGCAACTCGTGCTCACCGATCGCTCGCCTTTGACCGAGGGGCGCGACTTTGCGGTGATGAGCCCGCGTACCTGGCGGCTGGCCGATCTGGGGGCCAAGCACGAATTGCTGCGCGAGGGGATTGGCTGGGGCAATATGCCGCTGCCGCTGATCGCGGGCGATCTGGTGGCGGGCACGCTGGTGCGGCTGGCCATGCCCGAACAGCCGGGGGGGATCTATCGCTTCTCCGGCATCTGGCGGCGCGACGTGCCGCCCGGCCCGGCGGCATCCTGGCTGCTTGACCAGTTCGTCGCGCAGGGCCGCGAGGATGCGGAGGTTCCAGGCGTTCCCGATGTGTGAGAACCGGTTAACCCGCCAGCGGTCGCGTCGCATCGGGATGCAGGGTGCAGGCGATCGTCCCGCCCAGGATCAGTGCCCCCGCCACCGCCAGCGGAACCGCGAGGCCGAAGCGAACCAGCACCGCGCCGAGCGCTGCGCCGAGCAAGATCGCCACCACCGCCGCGATCCGCCGCGCCCAATTGGGGTTGCTGCCGCCCGCGAGTGTCGAATCGGCGGCGAGGCCGGTGATCGTCAGCGTCAGCACTGTAGTTGTCAGGTCGGGCACCTTCAACTGCCGGATCGTGGCGTTGCGATAGCCCATCGCCACCGCCGTGAGCGCGATGATCGCGAACAGCGTCCATTCGGGCGTGAGCGCCGCCGGATCGAAGCCGATCGCGAGGATCGCGGCGGCCCACAATAACACGGCCTCGATCAGCGCCGACCACAGCAGCCAGTGGCGCAGCGGGCGGTTGGTATGGAAACGTCCCGTTCGCCCGGCGACGAACGCGCCCAGCATGAAGGTGGCGATCGCGATGACATAGGGCGCGATGGTGAAGCCCGGCGTCCCAACCGCGGCAAAGCCGAGAAATACGATGTTCCCGGTCATGTTGGCGGTGAACACCTTGCCCAGGCCAAGCACGCTGGTCGCATCGACCAGCCCGGTGGTGACCGAGAGCAGCAGCAATAGCGGCGGCAACAGGGCGGGTTGGGGAGGCGTCGGGGTGGCCATTGTCATCATCCTTCAGAAACGGAAGTCGCTTTCAAGACCCAGCATCGTGATCGTCCGCGCGGGGCCGGTCTCGCGGATGAAATTGCCCGGCGCGAAAGCGGAGAGCGAGGCCGAAAAGCTGAGTTCGCGCGTCGCTTGCCAGGCGAGGGTCGCCTCGATCTCCTTACCGATGAAGCGCGCGCGCGACGCACCGGGCGCGCGGATCAGGTGGCCGGGGATGTCATACACCCCATCCGCCAGCGACGCGCGCCAATAGGCCATGCCGGCAAGGCTGGCGGTGACGCCCTTGCCCAGTGTTCCCGACAGCTGCGGGTTGAGGTTGATGAGATTGTAGGGGCCGACCGGCGACAGCTCGCCGAAATATTTGCCCTTGGGGAAGAGCGCGTTGAAGGTGCCGAGGTGGTGGTCGCCCGCTTTGCCGTCACCACTCGCATAATCGAGGCGCAGTTGCACATCGGGCGCGAAGCGGACCTTGGGGAAATGCCGTCCGACTTCGCTGCCGAGCGTCCACGCGCCGATCGACCCGCCTGCGAAGCGGCCGAATTGCGCGATGCCCTCGACATTCCAATGCCAGGTGGTGACATCACCGAACCAGCGCGCGCCGACGCTGTGGCGCAGTTCGCGCGCCTTCACGCCGCCGAAGCTTGCCTGTGTGTTGCGATAGCCGAGATAATAGAGATCGACCCCGCTGCGCGCGCGCTTGATCGCGCCATAAGCCCCCCACAGCGTGCGGGTGCGCGAGCGGCGATCGTCGAAGCTGCCGAACCCCGGTTCGACCGGACGCACCGCAATCAGGCTGAGCGTCGCGCCGCCGAGCGAGGCGAGTCCGCGAAACCCATCAAAGGCGAGCGGGACATTGGGGCCATAGCGCGTGCCGACCAGCCGCTCGGTGCCGAGCGACAGCATCTGCCGCCCGGCGCGTAGTGTGAGGCCGGTCGCATCCTGCTCGCCGGTATGCGCCTCGCCCAGCCGCACATCGACAAAGCCCTGCAACAGATCAACGCGGGTCTGGTCGATCGGCGAATTGCTGGGGCGCACGCCGATCGCATAGGCCGCGATCGGCTCGACAAAGGCGCGGACGCGGCCGACATGCAGATCGGCATAGGGCATGGCGCGCAGCCACAGATAGCCGTCATTGGGGGCCGCGCCGCCGCCCCACAGACTGTTGTGATACTTTTCGTTGCGCAGCCGCAGTTCGAGTCCGGTCGAAACATAGCTGTCGGTGCCGATCGGGATGTAGTTGAACGGCTCGGTCCAATGCCCGGTGCGTTGGGTGGGGTCGGCGAGCGTCGACCAGTCCTCGTCATAGCGCGTTGTCGTCAGCGTCGGCGGTTTCCAGGCGTCGCTCGATTGCGCCACGGCTGGGCTGGCGGTGACGAGCATTGCCAGAAGAACCGCGCGGCGCACCTCAGCGCCTTCGCGCCGCGACCATTGCCACCATCACGAACGCGGCGACGAGACCCAGATGTTCGAAAAAGTCGTTGGTCGCGATGAAGCGCGCTTGCCCCTGCATCGCCCAGAACGGGCTGGCGATGAAGGCGGTAAGCAAGGTGAACACGCCCAGCGCCCCGGCTGCGAGCCAGACGAAGCGTCCCCACAGGATCAGCACCGATCCGACCAGTTCGACCAGCAGCGTCAGCGCCGCGGTCAGTTCTGGCGGATGCACCCCAAAATGCACTTGCTCCGCCACCGCCGAGGGCCAGTCCCCCAGCTTGGCCACGCCGCCGATGAGATAGGCGCTGAGCAACGCCAGCCGCACGACGAACCAGGTCGGTGGCCAATCGAGAATCGCGCTGACGAAGCGCGGGGTTTCGTGCCCGGTCACGGCGCGACCGGGCCGTGAATCTCGGCGATATAGCCGCCGGGGAAGCGCACGATCGCCGATTGGCGATCGGCTTCGGCATGCGCCGGGACCAGCGTCTCGACGCCCGCCGCCTGCGCCTTGGCGAGCGTGGCGGGAAGGTCGGTGACGGCATAGCCGGTCATGTCGCGGCCATAGGGCCAGGGCAATTGGCCGTTGGAGACCATCACCGTCATGGCACCATAGCCCGAGGTCAGGCGAATGCGGCGATAGGCGGTGCCCGGCTGGCCGATCTCGACGCCGGGCGCGGCCTTGTCATCGGACACCGTCCGCGCGTGCGCGAAGCGGGTCCAGCTTTTGACGAAGGCATCGGCACGGTCGGCGGTCAGATAGACGCGGTTTTCGGGCACGGTCACCAGCGTGGGGTAATCGGGCTTGGTGGTGTGCCAATAGAGCTGCATGTTGACCCCGCCCGGCCATTGCACGACGGCATCGCGCCCGATCGGGTCGGGGAAGGTGGTGATCAGCCGCGCCGCGCCCGCTGCCACCGCCGCATCGACCGCCGCATCCATGTCGCTGACCAGATAGCCGTTGCGCTCGACCCCGAACGGGTAGGGGATGGGCGTGGTGAAGCCGAACACCGACACCGAGCCCGCCTGGGTCAGCACCAGTTGCGACCAGGTCTTGCTCGTCGTCGGGGTAACCTGAAACGCGCCCTTCTTGGTCGTGGTGCCGCCGAAGGTCGCGATCAGGCTGGTGACGAAGCGGTCGAAATCCTCGGGTGCGACATAGACGTGCGTGGTGTCACATTGCGGGCCGACGGCATAATCGGCGGTGACGGCTTCGCGCGCCAGCGCAGGGGCGATCGGGGCGGTGCCGAGCATCAGCGCGGCGAGGAAGAGCGGCAGGCGTTTCATGGCGTTTCTCCGTGGCGAAAGCATCAGACGGCCCAGCAGCCGCAGCCGAACGAACCCCAGAAAGTCTGGACGTCGGCGGTGGGGGTGCTGGTGGCGAGGGCTGCGGCATGGTCATGGCCGTGGACCGCGCAGCCGCTTGCGCAGCCACAGGCGCTGGCGAGCTTGGCGGCGGCGTCGGGGGTGCGGTGATAGCCGCCAAAGGTCGCGACCGGGGACCAATCGGGCATCGGCCTGGGCAAGGCCGGCGCGAGCGGCGCATAGTCGCCCTCGCCATGGACCACCGCGCCGCCCAGCACCGTCAGCACCGATCGCAAATGCGGGATCTCGCTTTCGGCCACGCTGAAATAATCGGCGGACAGCACCGCGAGATCGGCGAGCTGGCCGATCTTGATCTGCCCCTTCTTGCCGACTTCGTTCGAGAACCAGGTGTTTTCATGCGTCCACAGCCGCAGCGCCTTTTCGCGGCTCAGGCGGTTGACGCCGGGATAGAGGCCGAGGCCGCCGACGGTCTTGCCCGTCACCAGCCAGTTGAGCGACACCCAGGGGTTATAGCTGGCGACGCGCGTTGCATCGGTGCCCGCGCCGACCGGCAAGCCCGCCGCCATCATCCTGGCTATTGGCGGGGTGCGCTCGGCGGCCTTTGCGCCATAGCGTTCGACGAAATATTCGCCCTGATACGCCATGCGATGCTGGATCGCGATGCCGCCGCCGAGCGCGGCGATGCGGTCGATATTGCGGTCGCTGATCGTCTCGCAATGGTCGAAGTACCAGTTGATCCCGGTGAAAGGAATGTCGCGCGCGACCTTCTCATACACATCGAGCGCACGGCCGATCGTCTGGTCATACGTGGCGTGCAGCCGCCACGGCCATTTGTGCTCGGCGAGCAAGCGGATGACGGGTTCGAGGTCGCTTTCCATGCTGGGCGGCATGTCGGGGCGCTCGACGCGGAAATCCTCGAAATCGGCGGCGGAATAGACCAGCATCTCGCCCGCGCCATTGTGGCGATAGTTGTCGTCGCCCTGGCCGGGCGTCACCTGCTTCACCCAGCCGCTGAAATCGGCGAGTTCGTCCTTGGGCTTCTGCGTGAACAGATTGTAGCTGATGCGCACGGTTAGTTGGTCTTGGGCGTGCAATTGCCCGATGATCGCATAATCATCGGGATAGTTCTGGAAGCCGCCGCCGGCATCGATCACGCCGGTGACGCCAAGGCTGTTCATCTCGCGCATGAAGTGGCGCGTGGAATTGAGCTGATAGTCGGGGGGCAGCTTCGGCCCCTTGGCGAGGGTGGAATAGAGGATCGTCGCATTGGGCTGCGCCAGCAACAGGCCGGTCGGGTTGCCCGCGGCATCGCGCACGATCTCTCCGCCCGGCGGATTGGGCGTGTCCTTGGTATAGCCGACGACGCGCAAGGCGGCGGCGTTGAGCAGCGCGCGATCGTACAGATGCAGGATGAACACCGGCGTATCGGGCGCGATCGCGTTCAGTTCGGCGATCGTCGGCAAACGCTTTTCGGCGAATTGATGCTCGGTAAAGCCACCGACCACGCGCACCCATTGCGGGGCAGGGGTGACGTCGACCTGGCGCTTGAGCATGGCGAGCGCGTCGGCAAGGCTCGGCACGCCATCCCAGCGCAGCTCCATGTTATAGTTCAGCCCGCCGCGGATGATGTGCATGTGGCTGTCGATCAGGCCGGGGATGATGCGGCGGCCCTTGGCATCGATCACGCTCGCGTGCGGGGCGGCGGCGCGCACCTCGGCCTCGCTGCCGACCGCGAGGAAGCGCCCGTCGCGGATCGCGATCGCCTGCGCCTCGGGGTTGGCGCGGTCGAGCGTCGTCACCTTGGCGTTGACGAGGATGAGGTCGGTGGCGGGCATGGGCGAAATCCTTGCGAAAAGCGGGGCGGCCAAGGTGCCGATCGCCGCCCCGGCGATCGTCTGGCGGCGGGTGATGCCGCTCATGCGTCCTTGTCGAGGTGATCGCCGGGCAGGCGGCCAAAGACATGTTCGGCCGCTTCGGCGCGCAGGAAGGCAACCGCTTCGCCCGAACTGACGCGCTTGACGAGCGGGACCATTTGTTCGCCGACAAGGATGCCAAGCAGCCCGACCAAGGCGATGGCGGGCGGTGCGGGCGAGCGCACCCCGAGCAGGCTGTAGATCAGCCCAACCAGCAAGCCGACGGCGAGCGAGATGAGATATGGCTTCATTTGGGTCACTTCCTGCTGGAGCGGTAGAGCGTGCAGCACCGGGGCGGGCGGGGGGCTGGAAACGCCCGCCCCGACGCGCCCTCCTCAGCCGTGCTGGCCTTCGGAAGCCCCGAACATGGTTTTGGCGTAGGTGACGCCGAGGCCGTAAGCGCCGCCCCATTTGCGGGCGATGCCAGTGGTGGCAGCGTAGGTTTCGCTGCGCGCCCAATCGCGCTGCAGCTCGAGCAGATATTGCAGCGCCGTCATCGGCTTGGCGCCAAGCTGGACCATCCGCTGCACCGCGCGCTCATGCGCTTCGGGCGAGATGTCGCCGCAGGCATCTGCGATGAAATAGGCGTCGAACCCCTGGTCGATCGCCGAGGCCACGGGGCCGACGATGCAGACGCTGGTCCACAGCCCGGCGAAGACGATCCGCGTCTTGCCGATGCGGTTGATCTCCGCGATCACGGCGGCGTCTTCCCACGTGTTCATGCTGGTGCGATCGAGCATCGCCTGGCCGGGAAAGGCTTCCTTGATCTCATCGAACATCGGGCCGGAGAAGCTCTTCTCGGCGACCGTGGTGAGGATGGTCGGCACGTCGAACGCTTTGGCCGCCTGGCTGATCAGCGCGGCATTGTTGCGCAGCACTTCCGCCGCGATCGATTTGGTGGCGAAGGCCATTTGCGACTGGAAATCGATCAGCACGAGCGTGTGGTCGGTCGGCGAAATCAGCGATTTTCCGGGAGTGGCGGTGGCGGTGATCGTCATGGGGCGGTGCCTTTCTTACAATGCTGTGGTGGAAAGCGTGGTGTGGATGGCGATGCCGCTTTTCAGCGTCAGCGTGACGGGGGTGCGCTCGGCAATCTCGGCCAGGCGGGCCTGGGCGGCGGCATCGGGACCGACGATCGTCAGCACCCGTTCGATGCGGTTGCCATCGGCGCTGCCGACCAGGCGGAGTGCCACGTCGAGCGTCTCGATCGACCAGCCCTTGCGGTCGGCATACAGGCGCAACGTGATCGCGGTGCACGCCCCCAAGGCCGACAGCAGCAGATCATATGGCGCGGGGCCAGCGTCCGCGCCGCCACGGCTGGCGGGTTCATCCGCAATCAGCGTGTGATGGCCGGTGGTGATTTCGGTCCGGTAGAAAGCGGTGCCGATCCGGGCGGTGGCGGTGGCCATGCGACGATCCTTTCAGAGCGACAGCAGCGCGATCGCGTCGATCTGCGCCGGATTGAAGCCATGCGAGGTCAGGCCATCGGCCAAATCGCGCGCGGGGGCGCGGCGGCGGCGTGTCGTGCAGACGAAGCGGCGGACCGCCTCGCGGCGCGGATCGGGTGCGATCTCGGCGTCGCGCTTGCGGAAGAAGTGCGGCGCGCACCCGCAGGCATCGGCCTCGCGCAGCGCATTTGCGACGGCGGACCATTCACGAGCGTTGAGGACGGGCGGTGGGAATTGGGATGACATCGGAACCTCCTGTTGCGACCCGGCAAGAGATGACGAATTCGGCCTGTCGAAGGTAGCTGCATAAAATCGGTCGGAACGTTCCAAATTGTTGAATAGCGTTCTCATGGAGTTGTTATACCCGCATGGGCGGGAGCCGTCTTGGATCGGCGTGATGCGACCGGCACCGATTTGCGAAAGCTGTTGGGGTAGCCTTCCATCATTTCGAAATATTCGAATGACTCGTGCGATTTTATTCCACTGTTTCAGAGGGCGGGGCAGTGCCATCTTTGCTGGGACGGCGGGATTGGTCCGCCCAACAGGAGACTTCTCATGGCTACCCTACCGCTCACCGCAACCGCTCGTACCTCGACCAGCGCCGCGGCGCTTCCCCTCATCGGCCGTATCGCGATCGCCGCGATCTTCGTCCTCAGCGGCGTGTCCAAACTTGCCGCCCCCGCCGCGACGATCGGCTATATCCAGTCGGTCGGCCTGCCCTTGCCGCAAGTGGGCTTCGCGATCGCGCTGATCGTCGAATTGCTCGGCGGCGTCGCGCTGATCCTCGGGTATCGCACGCGCCTGGTGGCGGCGGTGCTGGCGGTGTTTTCGATCGCGACCGCGCTTGCCTTCCACAACGCGCTTGGCGACCAGAACCAGTTCATCCACTTCTTCAAGAACATCGCCATTGCCGGGGGCTTGCTCAACGTCATTGCGCTGGGCGGCGGTGCCTGGAGCCTCGACGCCCGTCGTTGAACCACGGTTCTACCCAGGCTGCAAAAGCCGGACGGGGTATCCCGTCCGGCTTTTTCGTGTGCCGATGTTGCATCTATGCAAGATCGCACGGCGTTGTGCGGCTATGGTTGCCGCGAAAGGAACTTCGATGTCCGACCCTAACCCCACACCCGATTCGACGCCCGATGTGCCTGCCGAGGATCATGAGGAAGACCTGATCGACGAAGGGCTGGAGGAAAGCTTTCCCGCCAGCGATCCGCCCGCCGTGCCGCGCTTCGATTGAGCGGGACGATGCAGAAGCTGCTCGTTTTTTACGGTTCCTACCGGTCCGACCGGATGGGGATTCGCCTTGCCGACTATCTTGTGCGGCGCTTTCAGGCGCGCGGCGTTGATGCGGAGTTGATCGACGCCAAGGCGGTCGACCTGCCGATGCTCGATCGCATGTACAAGGAATATGCGCCCGGCGAAGCGCCGCCCGCGATGGAAACGCTGGCGGGCAAGATCCGCGCTGCCGACGCCTTTCTGTTCGTCACCGGCGAATATAATTGGGGCGTGCAGCCTGGGCTGAAGAACCTGACCGATCATTTCCTGGAGGAATGGTTCTGGCGGCCCGCCGCGATCGCCAGCTATTCGGCCGGGCGCTTGTCCGGGGTGCGCGCGGCACAGGCATGGCATCCGACGCTTGCCGAAATGGGCATGGTGGTGGTGTCGAGCACGATCGCGGTCGGCCCGATCGGCGCGACGCTAGACGCCGACGCGCAGCCGATCGGGGGTGGTGGCGAAGCTTTGGAGACTGCGTTCGACCGCTTCGCCGATGATCTGGCCTGGTGGGCGGACGCGGCGGCACGGCAACGCGCCGAGGTGGCACCGCCGTATTGAGCGGTGCCTCGCTCGCTTGCGTGATACGGTGTGTGCGTTAGAGCGAACCCTCACTAAGGCACTTCCCCGGCGGAGGCCGGGGCCCAGTTGGGAAGGTGGAGATGGCGCGCGCTGTGCCCGCTTTCGGACCGGGCGCGACTGGGCCCCGGCCTTCGCCGGGGAAGCGCTTGGTGGAGGCGCTGGCGTGTGGAACGGGGGGCGAGGCGATTGATGACGAAGGGCGGTTTGAAGGCGTGGCCAGGGTCCCTGCCGATCGCCCCATCACGCCGCGCGGTCGTCACCGGCCTGTGTGCCGCAACCTTGTGCGCAGCCGCACCCACGCCGGCACGACCCCAGCGCATCGTCTCGCTCAACCCCTGTCTCGACGTGATCCTCGTGCAACTGGTCGACCGCCGCCGGATCGCCGCGCTCAGCCATTGGGCGAGCGAGGCCAGCGGCTCGACCATCGCGTCGCTCGCGCGCACGCTGCCCAAGACGTATGAAAGCGCCGAGGAAGTGATCGCGCTCGCGCCCGATCTGGTGCTGGGGGCAAAGCTGATGCCGCTGGCGACGCGGCAGGCGCTGGCGCGCAGCGGCCTCCCCACCGCCTTGTTCGATGTGCCCGAAACCATCGCCACCAGCATCGCGCAAGTCCGCGACGTCGCGCGCGCGGTGGGGGAAAGCGCGCGCGGCGAGCGCATCGTCGCGCGGATCGAGGCTGCCTTGCGCGCCGCCGCCCCGCCGCCGGGCATGCCGCCCGTCTCGGCGCTGGTGTTCATGGCCGGGGGCTTCGCCTCGGGGCCGGGGACGCTGATGGACGAACTGATGCGCCGCGCCGGGCTTAGCAACGCGATCACGCGCTACGGCTTCACCCAATCACGCAACGTGCCGCTCGAACTGCTGGTCGCCGATCCGCCGCAGCTTTTGCTGTCGGGCGAAACCAGCGCGGGCGCGCCCGGCTGGGCGCAGCGCGTGACGCAGCATCCAGCACTCGCGCATGTCGCCAGCCGAATGCAGCGCGCGGTGTTCCCGCAGCGCCTGCTCAATTGCGGCGGCCCGGTGATGATCCAGACGCTCGCGACGCTCGTCCGCGCGCGCCAAAGCGTGACCGGCGCATGATCCTGCGGCGGATCGCGCTCTATGTCGGGCTGCTGGTGCTGCTGGCTGTGCTGGTCGCGCTCAGCCTGATCGCGGGGCGAGTGTGGGTGCCGCTATCGGCGTGGGATTTCGCCAGCAGCGACCCGCGCTGGGCGATCATCGCCGATCTGCGCGTGCCGCGTACCATCCTTGGCATCCTGATCGGCGCGGCGCTTGGCCTCTCCGGGGCGGCGTTGCAGGGCTATACGCGCAATCCGCTGGCCGATCCCGGCGTGCTCGGCGTGTCGGCGATGGCGGCGCTGGGCGCGGTGCTGACGCTCTATTATGGTGCGACGCTGGCCAGCATATGGGTGCTGCCGGGTGCGGCGATGCTGGGCGCGTTGATCGGCGTGGCGCTGCTGCTGTTGCTCTCGGGCAGCCGGTCGAGCCTCGTCACCTTCGTGCTGGCGGGCGCGATCCTCAATATCGTCGCGAGTGCCGGCATCTCGCTCGCTTTGAGCCTCGCGCCGAGCCCCTGGGCGGTGGGCGAGATCGTCGACTGGCTGATGGGTTCGCTGCAGGATCGCAGCGTCGATGAGGTGCGGCTGGCGGCACCCTTCATCCTGGCAGGCGCTGCGCTGCTCTTGACCACGGGCCGCGCGCTTGATGCGTTGACGCTGGGTGAGGCGGGCGCGCGTTCGCTTGGCATTTCGCTCCGGCGGACGCGCTGGACGCTGGCGTTGGGTGTGGGCTTGGCGACGGGCGCGGCGGTGGCGGTGAGCGGGGTGATCGGCTTTGTCGGGCTGGTGGTGCCGCATGTGCTGCGCCCGCTGGTCGGCGCGCGGCCTGGCGCGTTGCTCGCCCCCAGCGCGCTCGGCGGCGCGGTGCTGGTGCTGGCGGCGGACATTCTCGTGCGCGTGACCCCGGCGGCGGGCGAGGTGAAGCTCGGCGTGGCGATGGCGGCTCTGGGCGGGCCGTTCTTCCTGGCGCTGTTGCTCACGCTCCGGCGGAGGATCGCATGAGCGTGCTGTCGTGCCAGGATGTGCGCGTGACGCTGGGCGGGCGCAGCGTGCTGGCGGGCATCGACCTGACGCTCGCGGCCGGACAGGTGACCGCGATCGTCGGGCCCAATGGCGCGGGCAAATCGACCTTGCTTGCTTGCCTCGCCGCGCTGCGCACGCCCGATAGCGGGGCGGCGCATCTCGACGGCCAGCCGGTCACCGCCATGCCGCCGCGCGCGCTTGCCCAGCGGCTCGCCTTTCTGCCGCAGACGCCGGAAATCGCCTGGGCGGTCGATGCGCGGACGTTGGTTGGCCTCGGGCGCATTCCGTTCCTCGGCGCGCGTGGCGGCGGCAGCGCCGATGCGGCGGCGGTGACGCAGGCGATGGAGCTGGCCGGGGTCAGCGAATTTGCGGGCCGCGTGGTGACGAGCCTGTCGGGCGGCGAACGCGCCCGCGTCCTAATCGCCCGCGCGCTGGCCGGGGAGCCCGAATGGTTGCTGGCCGATGAGCCGCTCTCGGGGCTCGACCCAGCGCATCAGCTTGATGTGGCCGGCTTGTTCCGCGTTATGGCGCTGGCCGGGGCCGGGGTGGTGGTGACGCTGCACGATCTGACGATGGCGCTGCGCCTCGCCGACCGCGTGGTGGTGCTGGCGGCGGGCGCGGTGCTCGCCGACGGCGCGCCCGTCGACGCGCTGACGCCTGCCGTGCTGCGCGCGGCTTACGGGATCGAAGCGCGCGTGCTGGCGGGGGCGCAAGGGCCGATCATCGATGTGGTGCGCCGGGCGGGGTGAGGAGGGCTGTCTCCCTTCCTCCGTTCGTGCTGAGCGTCTCGAAGCACCGCCAGCCATAAGGACGGTCTGCGCGGGTGGCAAAGGCCCTTCGACAGGCTCAGGGCGAACGGGGAGGGGGCGATGCCAGGCATGGAGGATTGCGCCCAGCCGTTCGCGCCGCCCCTTCCACCCGTTCGTGCTGAGCTTGTCGAAGCACCTCTCTCAGCGCCCGCCACGGCGGAATGCTTGACGCAGCGCCAGCACAACGCATGACAGGCCCAATGACACCCGAAATCGAACTCGCCACCGCCGCCGATGCCTCCGCCGTGATCGCCTTGTGGCACGCGTGCGGCCTCACCCGCCCGTGGAACGACCCCGCGACCGACTTCGCGCTCGCGCTTGGCGGTGCTGCGTCGACGGTGCTGGTCGCGCGCGGGGACGGCGGAGTCACCGGCAGCGTGATGGTCGGCTTCGACGGACATCGCGGCTGGGTCTATTATCTCGCGGTTGCCTCTGAGGCACGCCGCTCCGGCCTCGGTCGCGCGCTGATGGCGGCGGCGGAACGCTGGCTGCGGGAGTGTGGCGCGCCAAAGCTGCAATTGATGGTGAGAGGCGACAACACCGCCGCACTCGGCTTCTACGAAGCGCTCGGGCTGGCACGGCAGGATGTCGTGGTGCTGGGGCGGTTTCTGGCGGATGCGGGCGGGGAGTAAGCGATTAGGTGTCCGTCGGCGTGTTGGATGCGCGTGGCGCGCGCGCCCGCAACTCGATCAGCCACCAATCGGGCATCGCATTGAATCGCATGGGAAGGGTTCCGGAGCCGACGCCGCCTGTCACGATCGTCACGCGACCGGGCTCATCGACCCGGCCACAACGATATTTCGGATCATAGAGCCGGTGCCAGCGCGAGTACCGGCCGATCGGGCCGATCCAGGGAGCAACAACCTGCCCGCAATGCGTATGCCCCGCGAACAGGACAGGCATCGTTTTCGGCAGATCGGGCACCACGTCCGGGGAGTGGGTGAAAGCGACGGCGATGCCCCCAAGCGAGGCCGCGCGCTGCCACGAACGGGCGATATCATCATGCCCCGAAAACCGGTCACCGATGCCGACGATGGTAATCGCGCCCCGCCTGACCGCGTCATTTTCCAGGACGCGGACACCGGCATGGGTGAGACGTGCTTGAATGGCCCCGGCATCGGTCCAATGGTCATGATTGCCAAGGACTGCGAACACGCCGCCCGGCGGATGAAGCCCCGCTAGGGGTGCCAGATCCCGTGCCCGTGTCGCGGTGCCTTCGCGGCGTTCGCCAATCACGAAGTCGCCCGCGAGAAGCACGATATCGGGTCGCGCCGCGTTCACCGCATCGACGATGCTGCGCAAACGCTCGGGGCGCATGACGAGGTTGCCGACGTGGATGTCGGACAGTAGCGCGATCCGTATGGGCTTGGCGTTCTTCGGCCAGCTATCGAGTTCGACAATCGTCGTTCGCTCTACCGGGACGGACAAGGCGTTATGCAGGCCAACGCAGCCGGTGGCGAAGATACCCGTGCATAAAGCGAGAGCGACAGCGACGAACTTGTACTTCCGTTGCACCATCGCAGCCACCATCATTGAAAGGGTTCGATTGCAGGGAGCGGGAATCGATGCCCGGAATGACTACAGAGAAAGATGCTTGGCCATATTCTATCCTACAAAACCCACCTAATGCTATACGAAATCTGCTCTTTGACAGTCCGGACCTTGCTTGCCCCGCCGCGTGAAACAATGCGGCACGTCGAACCGTTTTACCCCTAACTTTCCCCCAACCTTCCGCGACGCACCCCCGCCAAAACCGGCTGCATTGCGCGCCGTCCCTCGCTAAGAGCGCGGCACCGATCACAACAAGCGACGAGACCATCATGCCCGCCACCGTCTATGGAATCCCGAATTGCGACACGGTCAAGAAGGCGCGCACCTGGCTCGCCGAGCACGGCGTGGACTATGCTTTTCACGATTATAAGAAGCAGGGCGTCGATGAGGTGGCGCTGCGCCGCTGGGTCGATCGGCTCGGGTGGGAGGTGGTGCTCAACCGCGCCGGCCAGACCTTCCGTGCGCTGCCCGAGGGTGACAAGACCGATCTCGATGCCGAGAAGGCGATTGCGATCATGCTCGCCAAGCCCTCGGCGATCAAACGTCCGATTTTCGAATCCGCCCCCGAAAAGGACGGCGTGCTGCTGGCGGGGTTCAAGCCCGATACCTATCTAGCGGTTCTGAAGCCTTAAAGGAGCGACTGCCATGCCGACTGCACGCTGGAACGGGGCTGTGATCGCCCAGTCCGAGGATACCGTTGTGGTCGAGGGCAACCATTATTTCCCCGCCGACAGCATCGTCGCCGATTATTTCGAAGCCAGCGCGACGCACTCCATCTGTCCGTGGAAAGGTGAGGCGAGCTACAAGTCGCTGGTCGTCGACGGCAAGCGCAATGCCGATGCGGCGTGGTTCTATCCCGACCCCAAGCCCAAGGCCGCCGAGATCAAGGACCGCTTCGCCTTCTGGAAGGGCGTCACGGTCGAATAGGGGCCGTCACCCCTCCCATTGGAACACCTCGTCCAGAGGCTTCCCGAATACCTGGGCAATGCGGAATGCAGCTTCGAGCGTCGGCGAATATTTGCCGGCCTCGATCGCGGCGACGGTCTGCCGGGTCAGGCCGATCTTTTCGCCCAGTTCGGCCTGCGTCATTTCCCCGGCCATGAAGCGCAGCAAGCGAATATGATTGGTGATGCGGGCGGACACGATGTTCAGGCCCGCGCCCGATAGCCGAGAATCTCGACACCGCAGCGGGTGAGCTCGCCGAGCACGATTGCGCCGAGCACCGCGTTGACCAGCACCGATTCGCCTGCACCCAGGAACAGCGTTGCCAGTGCGGCGAACAAGGCCGTCAGCAACACGGGATAAGCGAACGCTAGGGCACGCCTGGAAATCGCGCGGTCGCGTTCGTCGCTCGGCTGCTGCGCGTCGCGCAGGTTGGTCAATGCGACGATAATGCTCGCGACCGTAATCACCGCCACCAGCGTCACTATCGCCGCCAGAAAGCCCGTTGCCGTCGCTGGGCCGAGCGCGGTGATCGGTTGGCGCATCGCCACCAGCGCAAAATACGGCCCAAAGGCGACGAGGATGCCGCCTGCGGAAAGCCAGGCGATCTTTTCTCTGAAGGGCATCTCGATCTCCATGTTCTAATAAGGAGACTTAATGTTAGAAATATATAACATGGAGTCAATGGAAATTTGCATCTGACCATTGCTACGCTGGCGTCCGGCTACGGGAGGCGCTAGTCGTTGCGTCCATGTCCACGACCTTCACCATCGACACCGCCACCAGTCGCGCCACCTCCACGCCCGCACCGATGAAGCGCCTGACGGTGCCGTCGATCCGCGCGCGTAAAGGCGGCGAGCCGCTGGTGATGCTGACCGCCTACACCGTGCGCACCGCGCAATTGCTCGATCCGCACTGCGACATGCTGCTGGTGGGGGATAGTCTGGGGCAGGTGGTCTATGGGCTGCCGTCCACCGTGCCGGTCACGCTCGAGATGATGGCGGCGCACGGCGCGGCGGTGGTGCGCGGCAGCTATCATGCGGTGGTGGTGGTCGACATGCCGTTCGGCAGCTACGAGGCCTCGCCCGAAAAGGCGTTTGAAAGTGCTGCGTATCTGCTCAAGCAGACCGGCGCGGCGGCGGTGAAGCTTGAAGGCGGGCAGGCGATGGCCCCCACCGTCAAATTCCTCTCCGAACGCGGTATTCCCGTTATGGGCCATGTCGGGCTCACGCCGCAGGCGGTCAATACGCTTGGCGGCTATGGCGCGCGCGGGCGCAGCAAGGCCGAGGCGGACAAGATCGTTGCCGATGCCGGTGCCGTCGCGGAAGCTGGGGCGTTTGCGATCGTGATCGAGGGGGTGGTCGAGCCAATCGCGATCGCCATCACCCATGCGGTGGCCTGTCCCACGATCGGCATCGGTGCCTCGGCGCAGTGTGACGGGCAAGTGCTGGTGGCGGAGGATATGCTCGGCCTGTTCGATCGCACAGCCCGCTTCGTCAAGAAATTCGATGACCTTGCAGGCCGTATTTCCGCCGCGGTTGAAACCTATGCGGCGGATGTCCGGTCGCGCGCCTTCCCTGGTGCCGAGCAGATCTATGCCCCGAAGGACTGACGCCGCTTAGGAGTTCCGCCCGATTTTTTGAGCGCTTTTGTTTGTCTTCCGGCGCGGCTAAGGTCCGCGCCTCCCCGCCCTGATCCGATGGAGTTTCCCCCTTGGCTGTGCCGCCGAATACCGATGCCGCATTCCTGCGTGAAGTCGACGAGGAACTGCGTCGCGATCAACTGGCCAAGGCCGCGCGGCGCTACGGCATCGCCGCGATTGCCGTCGTGTTGCTCGCGCTTCTTGGCTTTGGCGGGTGGTTGCTGTGGCAATCGCATGAGCAATCGGTCGCGGGCGATCAGGGCGAAGCGCTGTCCAAGGCCTATGAAGACATGGGCAGCAACCGCATCGATTCGGCCAATGCCAAGCTGACCACGCTGGCGACCTCCAATATCGGCGGCTACCGCGCGCTGGCGTTGATGAGCCAGGCCGATTTGCTGCTGCAGAAGCAGGATTTGCGCGGGGCCGCCGCGAAGTTTGCGCAGGTCGCTGGCGATACCTCGATCGGCCAGCCGCTCCGCGACGTCGCGTTGATCCGCCAGACCACTGCCGAATTTGACTCGCTCAAGCCCGACGTCGTCATCGCGCGGCTGCGCGGGATCGCGGTCAAGGGTAATCCCTGGTTCGGCAATGCCGGAGAGCTTGTCGCGATTTCCTATCTCCGCCAGAATCGGCGGGATCTCGCGGGCGTGCTGTACGGTCAGATCGCGCGCGATCCGACCACGGAGGAGACGCTGCGGCAACGCGCGGTTCAGATGGCGGGCGTATTGGGTGTGGATGCCGTCACCGAGGCTAAGGAACAGAAATCGCAATGAAGATGACCAACCGCTTTCTCGTCGTGGCCGTGACTGCTGTCGCGCTCAGCGGCTGCGCCTCGATGAAGGGCAAGAAGAAGACGCCGGTGCTGGGGCAGCGCATCGCGATCTTGGCCGGCGAGCATGACGTTCTCGCCGACAAGACCATTGCCGGTGTCGACGTGCTGGTGCCGCCCGCAGCCCCCAATGACAGCTGGGCGCAGCCCGGAGGCAGCGCGTCCAAGTCGCTTGGCCAGTTGAGCCTCGGCTCGTCCTTGTCGCGGGCGTGGAGCGCCTCGATCGACGGCGGCAGCAATCGTCAGCGGCTCGGCGCGGCACCGGTCGTCGCTGACGGTCGCCTCTATGCAATCGACGTTGACGCGACGATTCACGCCTTTTCGTCGACGACCGGGGCCGCCGCTTGGTCCACCAACATTGCCGAAACGCATAAGGGCAAGATCGACAAGAAGACGCGCGGCGCACGCTTTGGCGGCGGCGTGAGCTTTGATGATGGCAAGGTCTTTGCGACCGATGGCCTGGGTGATGTCGTCGCGCTCGAAGCCGCGACCGGCAAGGTGCTGTGGCGCGTCAAGCCGGGTGCCCCGCTCCGCGGCGCGCCGACCGTGGCCAATGGCCAAGTCTATATTCTGAGCCAGGACAACCAGTTGTACGCCTTGTCGCAGGCTGACGGCGCTGTCGTATGGACACAGTCGGGATCGATCGAGACGCAAGGCGTGTTCGGCGTGGCCGCTCCGGCCGTCAGCCAGGGTACCGTGGTGGCGGGCTTCTCGTCGGGCGAGCTCAATGCCTATCGCTATGAGAATGGCCGCACGCTTTGGCAGGACGCGCTGTCGCGTTCGACCATCTCGACTTCGGTGTCGTCGCTGGCGGACATCGACGCCGATCCTGTGATCGATCGCGGTGTCGTGTTCGCGGTCGGGCAGGGCGGGCGCATGGTCGCGCTCGAAATCGTCTCGGGTCAGCGTATGTGGGAACAGAATTTCGCCGGCATCTCCACGCCATGGGTGGCGGGCGAATGGGTGTTCCTGGTGACCGACGATGCCCGTCTGGTGTGTCTGGCGCGCGCGACCGGCAAGGTCCGCTGGATCAGCCAGTTGCAGCATTTCAAGAGCGAGAAGCGCAAGAAGGACGGCACGATCAAGGACAGCAAGAAGGCCAATCCGGTTACCTGGTTCGGTCCGGTGCTGGCGGGCGGGCGGCTGGTGCTGACCAACTCGCTCGGTCAGATCGTCTCGGCCTCGGTCGAGAATGGCAAGGTCGGCTCGGTGATTGCGTCCAAGGCCCCGTTCACGCTGCCGCCGGTGGTATCCAACAACACGCTGTACGTGCTCGATCAAAAGGGCCGGGTCACCGCGTATAAGTGAGGTGCGGCGCGGTCCGGTTGGACCGCGCCAACGGTCAATTGGGCAGGATTAATTGGGCAGGGCGGTGATATCGACCTTTTCCACCCATTTCGGGAAAAAGGCCGGCTGACGGTTCGACCAGCCCGATGCTGTCGCCGCCGCCTCACTGATCGACTGCAACAACTTGCGGCGCAGGTCAGGGTGCAGATGCGGCAGAGCGGCGGCGGCGCAGAATGCTGCAGGCAGCCACGGGCGAATCTCGGCACCGACCAGACGCTCGTACAGGAAGCGGTAGGCAGAGAAGGTCGTCAACCGCCCCTGGCCCAGATCGAAGGCTGTAATCGTCAACAGCGGCGCGAAGAGCGGCTCGACCGAATCGAGGCCACTGTCATCGGGGATCATTTCGCGAATATCGGGCAAGCGCGTGTAGACGCGGACCTGGGCGCGGATGCTCGCAGCCTCGACCACGTCGCGCGACCAGCGCGCCATGGCGTCATCGCGGTCAAGACCAATGTCGAGCGAGCGGCGTACATAACGCTGCGTTGCTGACGTAAAGCCAGCAAACTCCTTCATTTCCGCCAACGTCATGGCACCATTTGCCGGTTTCATACGAGAACCCATTACATCACCCCGCGCTCAAAGTGCAGTTGGGCGATCATGCGCTTCGTGGCTTACCCCATGGTTAACGCCCGATCGTCCAATAGTAGTAAGCGACCATAGATTCTGCTGCGGTGCAACAAGAGACGCGATGAAGGGATCGCACTAATAGAAAATTCTGGCGAGTGCGGCGGCGGCGCAACAATCGGAGGTTAGCGCCACCGCCGCGCAATGTTATCGGCGATCGGCGATGATCGCGGCCTCGGCGTCCTGGTCATAGCCGGAGGATTTGGGGGGCTGACCGTTATCGCCCGGCTTGGTGGTTGCGGGAGGATCCGAAGCGTCCATCGATTCATCGAGCGCGCTGTCCAGCACCGCGTCCGGGCTGGTCGGGTCGCGCTCGAGTCGCTTGGCAATGGATTCGTCCTGGCCCGCATTTTGACGGGGATGGTGAATCTGTTCGTTCTCCTCGGGGCTCCCGGGGGCTATCGACAGGCTATCGAGCGCTTTCTCGTCGATCAGCTTGGTATCTTGCGGCATTGTCGCTCTCCTGAATGGAACGGCTCTAAAACGAGCGGAGCGCGTACAGTGTTCCGTCAGGGCAGGCGGGTGACGGTCACCCGCTGCTGATTGAGCGTGGCGCGGCCAAACACCGTCATGAAAGCGATGTCGGTCGCATCGCGCCCAACCGCCACGCGCGCCAGTTCCACGCTTGAGGCCATGCGTGTGGCGTCGACCAGATGCCAATCGCCATCGATCCACAATTCGGCGACGGCGTGAAAGTCGGGTGGGTCGACGCCCGGCGCATAGGCCGAGACGCACCGCGCCGGGATGCCGCCAGCGCGCGCCAGCGCCACCAGCAAATGCGCATAGTCGCGGCAGACGCCACGCCGCTCGGCGAAGGTCATCAGCGCGGTTGTCGTGCCGCTGGAGGCCCCGCTTGCATATGTGAGGTGGCCAGCCACCCAATCGACCAGCGCACAGGCCAAAGGCCCGGCCGACAACCCGCCAAATTCCTGCTCGACAAAGCCTTCCAGCCGATCCGATTCGCAGTAGCGGCTCGGCAGAAGATAGGGGATCGTTTCGGGGGGCATCAGACGGATGGGGGTATTGCCCAGCGTTGCCAAGTCGCGGGGTTGGCGCAGGATCTCCACCGTTGCGCGATACTCGGCATGGAACGATCCTTCCCCGTGAAGCCAGCAGCGCTGCCCGATGCCGTCTTCGCCGGGCACGGCGCGCAAGGGTGTGTCACTCCACACTTTCAGGTCCTGCAGCAAAAGCCGCTGATCCGGACCTTTGGCAGCCTCGATCAGTAACAGCACATCGGCTGCGCCATCGATCGCATAATTGAGCGTCACGTCGATCGAGAGGCGCATCACGGACCCTTGGGCAAAAGAATGGGCCCGATAGAGGTTCTATCGAGCCCAGACCGGACGGATCCGGCGCGTTGCGTTGCGTGTCGCTTAGTTGCGGTTGCCGAACATCCGCAGGATGAACAGGAACATGTTGATGAAGTCGAGATACAGGTTCAGCGCCGACATGATGACCATGCGCGGTTCGTCCTGTGTCCCGGCGACATGGGCATAGATGCTCTTCGCGCGCTGCGTGTCATACGCCGTCAAGCCCGCGAACAGCAGGACGCCGACGATGCTGATGACCAGCGCGAGCGGGCCCGACTGGAAGAACACATTCAGTACCATCGCGACGATCAGACCGACCAGACCCATCACCAGGAAGGTGCCGAAGGCCGAAAGATCCCGCTTGGTGGTGTAGCCGTAGAGGCTAAGCCCGGCAAACGCCGCCGACGTTGCGAAGAACGCCTGTGCAACCGATGTGCCGGTGTAACGCAGGAATACCGTCGACAGCGACAGGCCCATCGCCACCGCAAAGCCCCAGAACATCGCCTGCAACGTGCTCGGTGCCATGCGCGCGGCACCGTAGCTCATGCCGAAGACGAAGCCCAAGGGGGCCAGCATGATGATCCAGGCGAGCGGACCGCCGCCGATCAGGATGTGCGCCGCAGGCGAATCGAGGCCGCCCCAGGAGAAGAACATCGCTACCAGCCCGGTCAACAGGATGCCCGACAGCATATAGTTGTACACCGACAGCATATAGCTGCGCAGGCCGGCATCGAAGGCCTCCGTGCCGACGGTCCCAGCCGCCGGGAACGCCGAAGCATTCGGACGGGGATCAGACCAGTTTGCCATTGCGAGAAGCTCCTAAACGCCGACCATATGTCAGCTCATGCCAATATCGGCCTTTACCGCGCGCTTTTCAAGCCAATCCCGCAGGCCCGCGCAGCGCGCAGCACGAGCCTGCGAAGCACCGAGTCCGGGTACCCGGCGGCGCGTGGTAAAACCGCTTTCGTAAGATCGGTATGCTCTGCTAGGCTGTCGCCCAGAGCAGAAACTGCCGAGAGGATTGATCGAATGGCGACCCCAACGGGCACCGCGCCGCCGCGCGCATCGGCCTATGCCTATTACGTTCTCGGCATTCTTTTCCTGGTATACGTGCTCAATTTTGTCGATCGGCAGATCATCTCGATCCTGGCGGAGGACATCAAGCGCGACCTGCATTTGAAAGATGAGGATCTTGGTTTCCTATACGGCACCGCGTTCGGGGTGTTCTATTCGCTGTTCGGCATCCCGCTCGGTCGGCTCGCTGATAACTGGCACCGCGTTCGGCTGATGACGGCGGGGCTGGTCCTGTGGTCCAGCATGACCGCGCTGTCCGGCTTTGCTCGTTCCGGCGGAATGCTGGTGGGCGCGCGTATTGGCGTGGGAATTGGGGAAGCCACGGCAAGTCCGTCGGCTTATTCGTTGATTTCCGACTATTTTCCCAAGAGATTGCGGGCCACTGCGCTCGCGGTCTACTCGTCTGGTCTCTACGTTGGCGGCGGGGTTTCCCTCAGCATCGCGGGGCTCGTCGTGCATCGCTGGAACACGCTGTATCCGGCTGGCGGGCCGCTCGGGCTGCACGGGTGGCAGGCCGCCTTCGTTGCGGTGGGGCTGCCGGGTCTGCTGCTCGCGCTGCTGGTGGCGACATTGCACGAGCCCGTGCGCGGTGCGGTGGAGGGACTGCCGCCGCCCGAGCGGCATCCGGCCCCGTTCCGCGCCTTGCTGGCCGATCTGCTGACGATCGTGCCGCCCTTTACGCTGATTGGCGCGGCGCGCGGCGGGGTTCGGCCGCTCGCGATCAATCTCCTCGCGCTTGGCGTGGTGGCGGGGGCGATCGCGGTGTTGCGCCATTTTGGCGAGCCGTGGCCGCAATGGACCGCCGTCGGGCTAGGGGCCTATGCGGTCTTTTCCTGGGCCAGCGCGCTGAAACGCCGGGATTTGCCAACCTATACGCTGGTGATCGGCAATCCGGCGTTTCTTTGCGTCGTGGTGGCGTACGGCCTGAATGCCTTTGTCAGCTACGGCGTCAGCCTGTGGGCGGCACCCTATGCGATGCGCACCTTGGGGGTAACGATCCAGCAAGCGGGCGGGTGGATCGGCGGTACGCTGGCCTTTGGGGGATTCGTCGGCGTCACGCTGGGCGGCATCGTTGCGGACCGATTGCGGCGGCGCTTTCCGTCGGGGCGGATCATGGTCATCCTGTTCGGCGCGATCGTGCCGCTGCCGTTCATCGTGATCGCGTTTCGCAGCGGGGACGTTTCAACCTTCGTCTCGGCGTTGCTGGTGGCGGCGACGTGCTCCAGCACTGCGCTCGGTGCTGCGGGGGCAACGATGCAGGATCTCGTGCTGCCGCGTATGCGCGGCACTGCGACGGGCGCATTCTTCATCGGCACGACCCTGCTTGGCCTGGCAATGGGCCCCTATATTGCCGGGCGAGTCTCAACGGTGTCGGGCAGCCTGACCACTGGCGTCCTGTCACTGCTGCTAACCGCGCCGATCACGATCGGCGCGGCCATCGCCGCCTATCGCCTGGTGCCGCCGGCAGAGGCCAATCGCGAGGCGCGGGCGCGCGCTGCGGGAGAAGTGATCGCCTGAGCGCCTGGCGCTCAGCCTGCGGTGAACACGCCGCAGGCGATCCGCGCGCCGCTATTGCCCGATGGGTCGGTCATCAAATCGTCGGGCTTGGCGTGGACGACGATCGCCGAACCGTCGGTGTCGAGCAGCCCCGCCATCGTCGCGCCGGGCAGCAGTATGCCAATCGTCCCGCGCCCACCCGTGCCGACGATCAGGTTCGGCAAATCGCCTTCATGCGGGCCTTGCGGGTTCATCGATCCGTGCTTGGTGCCGGCCGGGTTCCAATGGCCACCCGCACTTGCGAAATCCGGCGCATCGCAGCGTCCGACGGTGTGGACATGCGCGCCGTGCGTGCCCGGCGTAAGATCGTGCACCTCGAGCGTCAGGCGCAGGCCACCGGCCACTTCGGTTGCGGTGGCGCGGCCGACATCGGCACCATCCGGGGTGCGAATTTGCGCGGTCGCGTGCGCGCCCTGCGCCACCGGCTGGCCGACAGCGACAGCCTCTTGCTTATCGCATCCGGTAAGGCCGATCGCCGCCAATGCGGTTGCCGCGATTACGAATCTACGCATGCGAATCTCCTGTTGCCGCCGTGAGCGGTGCTGGGCGTTAATCGTCCAACGCGCAACCGCTGCCTTCGTTCGGTGCGCCGACGGCGTTTGTCAGACGAACCCCAGATTCCACGTCGAGCTGTTATAATTGCCGATATTGGGCAGCACGGTGCGCATATCGGTTGCGGAAACGCCGAACCAGCTGGCGAGCGTCGAGGCATATTGGTCGACCGCCATGGTCGGCAGCAGGCGGCCCTGGCCGACATCATCGACCGTGCCATTCCCGATCGCCGGTGGCGTCCCGTAGAAGCGCTGTCCCCGCACCGCGTCGCCCATCACGAAATGCATGCTGCCCCAGCCATGATCGGAGCCATCGCTGTTGGACACCAGCGTTCGCCCGAAATCGGAGGCGGTGAAGGTGGTGACCTTGTCGGCCACACCCATCGCGACGGTTGTGTCGTAAAACGCCCGCATCGCATTGGCGAGCAGGCCGGTCTGGGTCGGGTGGTTGGCGACCAGGGCGTCGTGCATGTCCCACCCGCCGAGCGACACGAAGAACACTTGCCGCCGCGCGCCCAGTTGTGACGACACCGAGATCAGCCGCGCGACGATCTTGAGCTGATCGGCGAGGCTGTTGGGCGTGGGAAAGAGCGGGAAATTGGCGGCAGGCGCACTGCCAAGCGCAGTGTTGACCTGCGTGTAAGTGTCGAGCGCGCGCTTGCTGATCTTGGCATGCTCGTTCTGCAGGACGTTGGTCTGCGATGCCGCCATCAACGTGCGCAACGTGCTGGCCGCCGTGGTCGAGCCGAACACGGTGGAGGCATTGTTCAACAGCGCGATCGGCCCGCCCGTGCCGACCGCATATTGGATCGCGGTCTTGCCGGTCAGGAATACCGCGTTGCCGGTAGCATTGATGCAGGTCAGCGTCGCCGAGCCATTGCCGCTTTGCAGCAGATCACCGAGGCGACCGCCCCAGCCGGAGGTCGCCCCCTCCGGATTGGAGGCTTGCCAATAGCTTTGCTGATCGTTGTGGCTGAACAGCTTGGGCGGCAGCGGCACGGAGTTCGCGCTATATTGCGCCTTGGTGGTTGGCTGCACCAGCGTGCCGACATTGAGCGCGACCGCCATCTTCCCGGCATTGAACAGCGGCAGCAGCGGCGAAAGCGTTGGGGCCAAGGCATATTGGCGCCCGCCGGCCAGCGCCGTTACCGGGTTCAACACCGTTGCTGCGAGCGCGGCGCGGTCCAGCGCGATGTTGCTGCGCGCCGCCTGATAGAGCGCGTAGCTCGCCTGGTCATAGGGCGGCAGCGTGTTGGCGTAATCGTTGCCGCCATACAGGAACACGCAGACCAGCGCCTTGTAATCGCTGGTGACCGCCGCTGCCGCCTCTCCGATCGCGGCGAGGCTGGTGACGAACGGCATCGCGCTGCCCGCCAGCCCGAGGGCCGCAGAGCGTTTGAGGAAGGCGCGGCGGGATTGGTCGCTCGTCATGACGCGATCCTCACTTGAAGGTCAGGTAATCGGGCGAGGCCATGGTCAGCAGGATCGCGGTCATCACGCGGTTGCTGGGCCCGGTTGCGCCGGTATTGGCGATGCTGTCGACCGCCGTTTTGATCGCAGTCACGGTCGCGCTGCTCAATTGGCCATTGGCGAGCACGAGGTTGACCTCGTCGATCAACGCCTGGCTGTCCGCCGCGAGCGTCAGGATCGTGGTGTAATCGGCCTTGAAGTCGCCCGTGCCGTTGGCGATCAGCGCCTGCATGTAATTGATATAGGCGACGACGCTCAGTTCATTGGTGATCTGGAATTCCGGCGCGACCAGGCCAGCGCTGGCGATGGCGGTATTGGGCGGGGCATAGCCGGGACGGAAGAAATTGAAGACCGTCGCGCTGTGTCCGATCGATTGGCCCAGCCGCGAATTGGGGTTGGACGTGTCGCCAATCGCCCAGGCGTTTGACGGCGACGTTGCCGAATAGGCCCGTGCCCAACCAACCAGCCGCAACACGGGTTCGCGGAGCTTGCTGGCGGTCGTGCTGGTCAAGGCAGCGGCATCGCGGGCCTCGGTATCGAGCAGGATCGCGCGGATCACGGCCTTCAAGTCACCGCGAACGCCCTTTCCGTTATCGGCGAACACCGCCGACACGCGCCCGATATAGGCAGGGGAGGGGTTGGACGTGACGAGCCGCTGTATCAGTTGCTTGGAGACGAAAGGGGGTACGTTGGGATGCGCAAAGATCGCGTCGAGCGCGAGGTTGACGGCGGCCATCCCTTCGGTCCCCGCCGGGATGGTCGTGCCGAGAAAGGTCGATGCGCCGGTTTCGTGCTGCGCTGCCGTCATGACCAGCGGCACGCGGTAGCGGTCCGGCGTGGTGCTATCGGACGATGCCAAATTTAGCCCGGTGAACACGCGCGCCAACCCTGATACGTCGGCTGGGCCATAGGTTTCGAGCGGTGTCCCGGCGTTGGTTTTGACCGAACCGTCGGGATTGAGCTGATACAGGCCGAGCGTGAACAACTGCATCAGTTCCCGCGCATAATTTTCGTCAGGCTGGGAGCCCGTGCTGGGGTTGGCCTTCCGGTTGCCGAGGAAGGTCAGGAAGGTCGCCATTGCCGCATTGGTGGTAATCGCCCCCATCAGCGTGCGGAAATTGCCAAAGGCATTGTCGAGCAGCACGTCGAAATAGGCCGCGCCGGCAAACTGTTTCCAGTTGAGGTTGAGCGCATCGACGCCGATCACCAACATTTCGGACAGCGCGATGCCGACGCGTTGGCGCAACTGATCGGGCTCGACGATCATCTGTCGCCAGATCGTTTGGTCGAACCCCGAGAGCGAATTGATGAAGGTCGCGGCCGAATAACCGTTGGCGACGAGCCAGTCCCAATGGCTGGTCGCGCGCGGCAGGGCGAATTGCGCGGTCAGCCAGCCATCATAGCTGGCCGACTGCACATTCGCGATCTCTGCCTTGGTCGCCCCGAGCGTCGCCTGGCCCAGAAAGCGGCTGGCGGCGGCCGCTCCGATCGGGGTGGGCGTCGGGGTGGATGGCGTAGGGGTAGGGGATCCGCCGGTCGCGCCGCCACCGCTGCCGCCGTCGCCGCACGCAGCAAGCGCCAGCGTTGTCGCCAGTGCGGCCATCGAAGCGCCTGACAGCGCCACCGGTTTAGCAAATTCAAGAGGGGTTTCGGCTGCAACTACGCGATCGTCCAGGACGAGTGCTTCCTCTGTCACGCTTTTACCCCACTTCACACCGAAGCGCGCCTGCGCGCTTGCGTCGCCCTGCGCTCCTACCAGCAAAGCGAACGCCCCGCCATGATCTATCATAAGGCAATGCAGCGTTAAGGATGGCGGACGGGCGTTGGACCGATCAGCGCGCAACCTTTTTAGGCGCTGGGCGGGGCCTCGTGCCCTTCCCCAAGCTTGCCCTCGCTGCTATCGCCGCTCCCGACTCTTGCATTCGCCCACACTGGGCGCGCCCGCGCGGCTTTTTGCCGCCTCCCCGCCGCGCCCCGTCTAGGCCCCATAGGGAAGGACCCGCTGCATATGACCGCCATTGGCCAGGATACCCTCGGCACTCGCACCACGCTCGACGTGAACGGCGCGCAATATGATTATTTCAGCCTCGCCGCTGCCGCGGAGAAGCTCGGCGATATCAGCCGTCTGCCGTTCTCGATGAAGGTGCTGCTCGAGAATCTGCTGCGCTTTGAGGATGGCGTGACCGTCACCACCGAGGACCTGCAGGCGATCATCGACTGGCAGCAGGAGCGCAAGTCCGACCGCGAAGTCCAGTATCGCCCCGCGCGCGTGCTGATGCAGGATTTCACCGGCGTGCCGTGCGTGGTCGATCTCGCGGCGATGCGCGATGCGATCACCAAGCTTGGTGGCGATGCCGCCAAGATCAACCCGCTGGTGCCGGTGCATCTGGTGATCGATCACTCGGTGATGGTCGACGAATTCGGCACGCCCAAGGCGTTCGAGGATAACGTCGAGCTCGAATATCAGCGCAACAATGAGCGCTACGAGTTCCTGAAATGGGGCTCCAAGGCGCTCGACAATTTCAAGGTCGTACCGCCCGGCACCGGCATCTGCCACCAGGTGAACCTCGAGAACATCGCGCAGGCGGTGTGGTCGTCGGTTTCGCCGGACGGCAAGACGATCGCGTATCCCGACACCTGCGTCGGCACCGACAGCCACACCACGATGGTCAACGGTCTGGGCGTGCTCGGCTGGGGCGTCGGCGGGATCGAGGCGGAAGCCGCGATGCTCGGCCAGCCGGTATCGATGCTGATCCCCGAAGTCGTCGGCTTCAAGCTGACCGGCACGCTTGCCGAGGGCATCACCGCGACCGACCTGGTGCTGACCGTCACGCAGATGCTGCGCGCCAAGGGCGTGGTGGGCCGCTTTGTCGAGTTCTATGGCCCAGGCCTCGATGCGCTGAGCCTCGCTGATCGCGCAACGATCGCCAACATGGCACCGGAATATGGCGCGACCTGCGGCTTCTTCCCGATCGATGACGCAACGCTCACCTATCTGCGCCTGACCGGCCGCAGCGATGAGCAGATCGCGCTGGTCGAGGCCTATGCCAAGGCGCAGGGCATGTGGCGTCTGGCGGATGCGCCGGACCCCGTGTTCACCGACACGCTCGAACTGGATATGTCGAGCGTCGTGCCGTCGCTCGCTGGCCCCAAGCGCCCGCAGGACAAGGTCATCCTCACCGAGGTCGATGACACCTTCAACGCCGATCTCGCCAAGGTTTACAGCCACGCCAGCGCCAAGCGCGTTCCAGTCGAAGGCCGTGACCACGATATCGGCGATGGCGACGTGGTGATCGCCGCCATTACGAGCTGCACCAACACCTCCAACCCGTCGGTGCTGGTCGCCGCTGGTCTGGTCGCGCGCAAGGCCAATGCGTATGGCTTGAAGCCCAAGCCATGGGTGAAGACGTCGCTGGCACCCGGTTCGCAGGTCGTGACCGACTATCTCGACAAGGCTGGCCTGACCGAAGACCTCAACGCGGTTGGCTTCAACCTGGTCGGCTATGGCTGCACCACCTGCATCGGCAATTCGGGCCCGCTCGCTGCGCCGATTTCGGCGGCGATCAACGGCAATGACATCGTCGCTGCCTCGGTGCTGTCGGGCAACCGCAACTTCGAGGGCCGCGTGAGCCCCGACGTGCGCGCCAACTTCCTGGCTTCGCCGCCGCTGGTCGTGGCGTACGCGCTCAAGGGCACGGTGACCGAGGACTTCACCACCACCCCGATCGGCCAGGCGACCGATGGCACCGACGTGTACCTCAAGGACATCTGGCCGACCAACGCCGAAGTCCGCGAAGTGATGGACGCCAACATCGACCGCGGCATGTTCCAGTCGCGCTACGCCAGCGTCTTCCTCGGCGACAAGAAGTGGCAAGCGATCGACGTGGTCGGCTCCGACACCTATGCGTGGCCGCCCGCATCGACCTACATCGCCAACCCGCCTTATTTCGAGGGCATGTCGATGACTCCGGCACCGGTGCAGGATATCGTCGAGGCGCGTCCGCTCGCCATCCTGGGCGATTCGATCACCACCGACCACATTTCGCCGGCCGGTTCGATCAAGGCCGACAGCCCCGCTGGTGCATGGCTGATGGAGCGTCAGGTCGCGCGCGCCGACTTCAACTCCTATGGCGCACGTCGCGGCAACGACAATGTCATGGTGCGCGGCACCTTTGCCAACATCCGCATCAAGAATGAGATGGTCCCCGGCGTCGAGGGCGGCATGTCCTCGTATAAGGGCGAGACGATGCCGATCTATGATGCGGCGATGCGCTTCAAGGCGGACGGCGTTCCGCTGATCGTCATCGCGGGCAAGGAATATGGCACCGGCTCGTCGCGTGACTGGGCGGCGAAGGGCACCAATCTGCTCGGCGTGCGCGTCGTCATCACCGAGAGCTTCGAGCGCATTCACCGCTCGAACCTGGTCGGCATGGGCGTGCTGCCGCTGCAGTTCGCCGAAGGTGTCGACCGCAAGACCTTGAAGCTCGACGGTTCGGAAAGCTTCACGATCATGAAGGTTGCAGACATCCGTCCGCGCCAGGATGTCGAGGTCACGCTGACTCGCGCCGACGGCACGGTCGAAACCTTCCTGACGCGTTGCCGGATCGATACCGTCAACGAGCTGGAATATTTCCTCAATGGCGGCATTCTGCAGTACGTGCTGCGCAAGCTGGCGGCGTAATGCCGCTGCTGTCGTGACGACGGCGATCGAAGGGATTGGATGGGCAGCGGCGCTGCTCATCCTCGCTTCCTATCTGCTGGTTTCGACCGGCAAACTGTCCGGCCAGTCGGCGGCGTTTCAGTGGATGAACCTCGTCGGTGCGGCCGGATTTGTTTTGAACAGCGGCTGGCATGGCGCGTGGCCCTCAACCACGCTCAACGTGGCATGGGCAGCGATCGGGATTGTTACGCTTTTGCGGCTGTGGCGCAGCGCCCGCCTTGGTGCCTGAACAGGAAATGCCCGCCACGCATGTGCGTGGCGGGCATCCTTTCCTCCCCAGGAAACTCTCAAGCCTCTGCGAACGGTCGAGCTTTTGACAAGCTGCCGATCCGTTGACGGCGCAATAGAGAGGAAAGGATCACGCCGAACAGGGGGTATGAGGGCACCATTCGGTAAAGGCGTTACTTATATGCGCGAACTTGAAGTTTGCTTGTAAATATATGACAAGCTGCGGCACTATGGGTGGTGGCGCTTCACACGCCGCATCGTCAGGGGCGTAGAGAGCATGGCCGATCGCAAACTGTTCGCTGGGCACGCCATTCGTCGTTTGCGGCGACAGGCGGGATTGACGCAGGCGGCCATGGCCGAAATGCTGACGATCAGCCCGAGCTACCTCAATCTCGTCGAGAAAAATCAACGACCGTTATCGGCATCGTTGATCGTCAAGCTGGCGGAGAGTTTCGATTTCGACCCGCGGGCGCTGGCGGCGGGGGAACCTGGTGGGGGGGAGGCTGCGCTGCGGCGACGGCTCGCCGACCCGATGTTCGCCGACCTGGAAATCGACCGCAACGAAATCGAGGAATGGCTGGCGGGCGCGCCGGGCGGAGCGGAAGCGTTTGCGCGCGCGTTCGACAGGATCGGGGCGGCGGGCTCGGCCGAGGCGGGGGCGGCGGATCCGATTGCCGAGGTTCGCCGCGAAATCGAGCGGTGGCGCGGGCATTTCGCCGATCTGGACGCACTGGCGGAGGGGCTCGCCGATGAATTGCGGCTGGGCGCGGGCGACCTCTATGGTGCCATTGCCGAGCGGTTGCGGGTGAAACACCAACTCACGATTCGTGTGCTGCCGGTGGATGTCATGCCCGATCTGCTCCGCCGCACCGATCTCCACGCGCGGCAGTTGCAGCTTTCCGAAATGCTCGACCCGGCGTCGCGGGTCTTCGGTGCGGCCTATCAACTCGCCCAGATCGAGGCGCGGGGTGAAATCGATGGGTTGGCCAAGGGGGCGGGCTTTACCGATCGCGACGCGGAGCGCCTGTATCGCCGCCACCTCGCCAGCTATTTCGCGGCGGCTTTGATGATGCCCTATGCCCGCTTCCTGCGCGCGTGCGAAGCGACCGGGTACGATATCGAGCTTCTGCAACGCCGCTTTGGCGCGGGCTTTGAACAAGTCGCGCATCGGCTGACCACTTTGCAACGCATTGGTGCCCGCGGACTGCCGTTTTTTCTGGTGCGGATCGATCGCGCCGGGCAGGTGTCAAAGCGCTTCTCCGGCGCGAGCGGCTCGCCGCTGGCGGAGTCGGAGGGGCGCTGTCCGTTGTGGCGGTTGCATGCCGCTTTCGATCGACCGGGAGTACTGGCGGTGCAATTGATCGAGTTGGAAGGCGGTGCACGCTGGTTGACCATGGCGCGAACCGTAACCCCGCAGGGGCGGCGCTATGGCGCGGTGCCGGCAGAATTCGCGGTTGGGCTGGGCGTTGCGGCGGAACATGCCGGAACGCTGGTGGTCGCGCGGGGGCTGGATTTGAAGGGCGAGGCGACGCCGATCGGACTGGGCTGCAGAGCGTGTGGGCGGAGCGGCTGTCCGCAGCGGTCTCTGCCGCCGGTCGGTCGCGCGCTGGCGATCAACGAGCGTGAGCGCGGGGTAAGCGCGTTTACTTTTGGGGGGGATTAAGACGCGATCATGGGGAAGGCGGAAAGCGATTTCGGGGCCGTCGCGCCGATACGGATGGTGACCCGTTTTTTAGCCGAAATGCAGACAACGATTGTCCTGGCCGGGCTTCGCGCGTTCGACGGTGATCTCGACCGGTTCGTGGTCTTCACCTTGATCACGCGGCAAAGTTCGTCAACGCCGATCGATGGCATGGACGTCGCTGCCGACCCGCCCGAATCCCGCGCGATCTCGATCAATTCCTTGGCTGCATCACTGTCCCGTCCGTTCGAGACCGTGCGCCGCCACGTCAATGCATTGATCGCGCAGGAGGTGGTGGCGCGCACGCCCAGCGGCGTGGTCGCGCTTGCCAGCGGCTTGCAGCGCCCGGAAATGATCGAGATGTCGATGACGGCGCACGACGCCTTCGTGCGGCTGGTCGAGGATTTGCAGCGCTTCGATTTGCCGATGCCGCCGCAGCGGAACACGAGCGCCTATCATCCGGCGGTCGGTGTCCGCGCCGCGGCCGACATCATGCTCGCCGTGGCCGATAACAATCGCGGGTTGCACCAGGAATGGATCAACCTGGTGCTCTATTCGACCATCCTGTGTGCGAACACGCGCAGCTACACCTACGATCCGGTGTTGGCGCGGCGTTATGCTGACCAATTCGCCGTGCCGCCCGACTCGTTGCGACGCCCGCTGCGGGTGAGCGCGCTCGCGCGAACGCTGCGACTTCCCTACGCCACGGTGCAACGCCGTGCGGAAAAGCTGGTGGCGGATGGCCGCGTGGAAAAGGTGCGCGGCGGTTTGCGGGTTTCGGAAGAATGGCTCAATCTGCCGACCAGCGTCACGGTGAGTACCATCAGCTATCAAAATATCCGGCGCATTTTGGCGGCAGCGACGGCGGCGGGTTTCCCGATCGCCAGCCCCGAACAAGCCTATTTGCGAGGACGGCCTGCGCCGAGCGTGATTCACGAGCGCCCCTGACTTAGGGTTTGTGAATATATTTCATATTAACAAAAATATGCCTCATCGATTGACAGAGATACCCCAATTATCGGCGATTTTGCGTCACAAAGTTCTGTAAACTTGCCTACATCCTTGCCATCGCAGCCGATGAGGATGTTCGCCGTGACCTACCAGACCGCCATCGCCCAAACCGCCAAACTGATCCAGAGCCAGAACGGCACCTGGGACGGCATCGACGCCGAAAGCGTCGCGCGGATGCGGGTGCAGAACCGTTTCCAGACCGGCCTCGACATTGCGCGCTACACCGCCGCGATCATGCGTCGCGACATGGCGGCCTATGATGCCGATCCGGCCAAGTACACGCAGTCGCTCGGTTGCTGGCACGGCTTCATTGGTCAGCAGAAGATGATCAGCATCAAGAAGCATTTCGGCTCGACCGAGCGCCGCTATCTCTATCTTTCGGGGTGGATGGTTGCCGCGTTGCGCAGCGAATTCGGCCCGCTGCCCGACCAGTCGATGCATGAAAAGACCAGCGTTCCGGCGCTAATCGAGGAGCTCTACACCTTCCTGCGCCAGGCCGATGCGCGCGAACTCGGCATGATGTTCCGGGAGCTTGATGCCGCGCGGGCGTCCGGCAATGCGATCGAGGAGCAGCGTTTGCTCAACGCGATCGACGGCTATCAGACGCATGTCGTGCCGATCATCGCCGATATCGATGCGGGCTTCGGCAATGCCGAGGCGACGTACCTGCTCGCCAAGAAAATGATCGAAGCGGGCGCGTGCGCCTTGCAGATCGAGAATCAGGTCTCGGATGAAAAGCAATGCGGTCATCAGGACGGCAAGGTGACCGTGCCGCATGAGGACTTCCTCGCCAAGGTTCGTGCCTGCCGTTACGCCTTCCTGGAACTCGGCGTTGAGGACGGGATCATCGTGACGCGCACCGACTCGCTGGGCGCTGGGCTGACCAAGCAGATCGCCGTGTCGAAGGAGCCGGGCGATCTCGGCGACCAGTATAACAGCTTCCTCGATTGCGAGGAGATCGACTCCGCCACCGCGCGCAATGGCGATGTCATCCTCAACCGCGATGGCAAATTGCTGCGGCCCAAGCGCTTGCCGTCCAACCTGTTCCAGTTCCGCGCCGGAACCGGCGAGGACCGCTGCGTGCTCGACTGCATCACTTCGCTCCAGCATGGCGCGGACTTGCTATGGATCGAGACCGAGAAGCCGCACATCGCGCAGATTGCGGGCATGGTCGACCGCATTCGCGAAGTCGTGCCCAATGCCAAGCTGGTGTACAACAACTCACCTTCGTTCAACTGGACGCTCAACTTCCGCCAGCAAGTGTTTGATGCCTGGGCGGGCGAGGGCAAGGATGTCTCCGCCTATGATCGCGCGAAGCTGATGTCGGTCGATTATGACGCCACGCCGCTGGCCGAGGAAGCCGATGAGCGCATCCGCACCTTCCAGAAGGATGCTGCGGCGCGCGCCGGGATCTTCCATCACCTGATCACACTGCCGACCTATCACACGGCGGCGCTGTCGACCGACAATCTCGCCAAGGAGTATTTCGGCGAGGCGGGGATGCTGGGGTATGTGAAGGGCGTGCAGCGCAAGGAAATCCGCGAGGGGATCGCCTGTGTGAAGCACCAGAACATGTCTGGCTCGGACATTGGTGACGACCACAAGGAGTATTTTGCGGGTGAGGCGGCGTTGAAGGCCGGTGGGGCGCACAACACGATGAACCAGTTCGCGGCCTGACGCAGCAGGCGGAGCAAAGCTCCGCCGCGCCCGCGGGGGGGCCCGGCCGGCGGGGCCCGCAGCCCCGTCCGACGACGCGGCTTTGCCGCGGCGGGCTTCTACCCTTCCGTCATGCAGGGCTCGTCCCGGCATCCACCCCGCCACGGATTTGTGAACCGTTATCCGCGCGCAGCGGTGGACCCCGGCACAAGGCCGGGGTGACGGTGGTGGGGTGGGCTCACACCCCGGCGTTGGTCAGCCGGTCGATCTGGTCGGTGCTGAGCGTCAAATCCATCGCGCTCAGCAATTCCTCGACCTGGGCCACGCTGGTGGCACTCGCGATTGGCGCGGTGACGCCGGGCTGGGCGGCGAGCCACGCCAGCGCAATTTGCGCGAGCGAGGCACCGCTTTCCTCGGCAATCGCATCCATCGCAGCGAGCACGGCGGGGCCGGTGCCGTCCATGAACGCCTGCATCCGCCCGCCGCGCACGCTTTTGCCGAAATCGGCGGCGCTGCGATATTTGCCGGTGAGATAGCCCGAGGCGAGGCCATAATAGGGCACCACGCCGATATTATGCTCGACGCAATAATCCTGGAGCTGCCCTTCGAATTTGTGGCGGCTGACCAGATTATATTCGGGTTGCAGCACATGATAATGCGGCAAGCCCTGCGCGGTGGCGGCGTCATTGGCGGATTTCAGCCGCGCCGCGTGGAAGTTGGAGGCACCCAGGGCACGCACCTTGCCCGCGTCGATCAGCTTGGCGAAGGCCGCGAGCGCATCTTCCTGCGCCACGGCATCGTCATCCTGATGCGCCAAATAGAGGTCGATCGTGTCGACGCCCAGCCGCTGGAGCGAGGCGTCGCATGCCGCAGCGATGCGCGCAGGGGCGAGTTTCTCGCCGCCTTCGCCCGGCAGCATGCCGACCTTGGTGGCGATCTGCACCTGATCGCGCTTGCCGCTGGCCTTGAGCCAGGCACCGATTACGCTTTCCGATTCCCCGCCTTTATGGCCGGGTGCCCAGGCCGAATAGACGTCGGCGGTATCGATCATCGTGCCGCCACCGGCCACGAACGCGTCGAGCACGGCAAAGCTAGTGTCCCGGTCCGCTGTCCAGCCGAACACGTTTCCGCCCAATATCAGCGGCGCGATATGGAACTCGGTCGCGCCAAGGCGGCGTAAAGTCGTCATGATCAATGGTCCTCGGAATCGGTTTCGTTGCCGCCTTCGTCGTCATCGACGATGATCGCGGCATTGGCATCGGCGCTGTTGGCCTCGAGCGAGGCGGCGGCAGTGTCGAGCGCCTTGTCCTCCGCTGCGGTCGCGCCAGAGGAAGATTTGCCCGAGCAAGCCGCCAGCAACAGCAGCGCGAAAAGCAAGGGCGTCCGCATCAGTCCTGGATCTCGTTGCCGACGTCCTTCAGCGCGGCACCGGTCTTGTCGGCGACCCGGTCGGCCTTGTTGCCGAGCACCGCGCCCGCATTGTCGATCCGCGATTCGGCGGCACCGAGTGCGGCGTCGGTATCGTCGACAGCCTGCGCTGCGGTCGCATTGGCATCGGCAGCAACGGCGTTTGCCGCTTCGGAGACCTCATTCTGTGCCTTTGGGCTGCAGCCGGATACGCCGAATGCGAGGAGAGCAGCCAGTGGCAGAATGGCGAGCGACTTGGTCATTATGGGTACCCTTGGCTTTCGGAAGATATACGGCGACGGTAAAGGATGGGCGGTGCCCCTTCAACTCCATGCGGCCGATCTTGTTGCACGCAAACCGTTCTAGGAGGGCGGGGCGCTGTAGGGGCGCGGGGCTGACGGAAAGGCGGAACGGTCCGAAGCGCGTTGACCTCATATAAAGATATCTTTATATGTTGCCGCCAATGACCATCGCTCTCGAAATCTTTCGCGCGCTTGCCGACGCGACCCGGCTGCGCATCGTCGCCCTGCTGCGCTCGATGGAGCTGTCGGTTGGCGAATTGGCGCAGGTCCTCGGGCAAAGCCAGCCGCGCGTCAGCCGCCATGTCAAAATCCTGTGCGATGCCGGTCTGGCCGAGCGCCGCAAGGAGGGCAGTTGGGTGTTCGTGGCGTTGGGCGGCGGCACCACGGTCGGCCCGGTGCTGGAGGCGCTGGATTCGTGGGCGGCGCTTCAGCCCGACCATTGGGCGGTGGCCGATTCCGCGCGACTGGCGGCGGTGCGTGCCGATCGCGCTGCCTCGGCGGCTTTGTGGTTCGAGGCCAATGCGGGACAGTGGGACGCGATCCGCTCGCTTCACATTGCCGAAAGCGAAGTCGAGGCAGCGATTTCGGCGGTGCTGGGCGAGGCACCGATCGGTCAGTTGATCGACATCGGCACCGGCACCGGGCGGATGCTGGAACTGTTTGCGGGACGGGCCGAGCAGGCGCTGGGCATCGATCGCTCGTCCGAAATGCTGCGGCTGGCGCGCGCGAAATTGTCCGAGCGGGGGTTGGATAATACGGAATTGCGGCAGGCCGATCTCTATGCGCTTCCCTTGGGCGACGGTGCGGCGGACGTGGCGATCGTGCATCATGTGCTGCACTTCGCACAGCAGCCGGGGGCGGCGATCGCCGAGGCGGCGCGGGTGCTGAAGGCGGGCGGGCGTTTGCTGATCGCGGATTTCGCGGCGCACGACCGCGAGGAGTTGCGGACGAAGGACGGGCATACCCGCCTGGGCTTTGCCGATGAACAAATGGCGACATGGTTCGCCGCCGCCGATCTCGCGCCCGAGCGGACCGAGCGGCTCGAAGGCGGGGAACTGACGGTGAAATTATGGCTCGCGCGCAAACGCGATGCCCAGCGTTCCGGGATACACAAGGCGATGGCGGCATGACGATTTCGGTGAACCAGCTCGAGGAGGCGCGGCGCGCGCTCGAGGCCCCGCTGTTCGCGGATCTGGCGGGCGATGCGGCGGTGTCGTTCGAATTCTTCCCGCCCAAGACCGAGAAGATGGAAGAGGCTTTGTGGGAAACGGTGCGCACGCTGGAGCCGTTCGCGCCCAGCTTCGTCTCGGTCACCTATGGCGCGGGCGGCACCACACGCGACCGCACGCACGCCACCGTCGCGCGCATCCAGCGCGAGACGAGCATGGGCGCGGCGGCGCATCTGACCTGCGTCGAAGCCTCGCGCGCCGAGATTGACGAGATTGCCGAGCAGTATTGGGCGGCAGGCGTGCGCCATATCGTCGCGCTGCGCGGCGATGCGCCGGGGGCAGGGGGCTTCGTCCCGCATCCCGAGGGTTATACCAATGCTGCCGATCTGGTGGCTGGCCTGAAGCGCCTCCACCCGTTCGAGATTTCGGTCGCGGCTTACCCCGAATGCCACCCGGATTCGCGCGACCAGGCCGATGACCTCGACAATCTCAAGCGCAAGCTGGATGCAGGCGCAACGCGCGGGATCACGCAATTCTTCTTCGAGCCCGAAACCTTCTTCCGCTTCCGCGATCGCGCGGCGGCGGCCGGGATTTCGGCGGAGATGGTGCCCGGCATCATGCCCGTCACCAATTTCCAGAGCATCGTGCGCATGTCGGCGATGTGCGGCACGGTGGTGCCGCCGTGGATGGGGCGCCTGTTCGAGGGGCTGGACGACCATCCCGCCAGCCGCCAGCTGATCGCCGCCACGCTCGCCGCCGAACTGTGCCGCAAGCTGTATGCAGGCGATGTGCGCCATTTCCATTTCTACACGCTCAACCGCGCCGAGCTGAGCTTTGCTATATGTCATCTATTGGGCCTGCGCGCGAAGGCCGTGGCGACGGCAGAGGCGGCGTAACACATTCCCCTCCCGCTTGCGGGAGGGGTTAGGGGAGGGCCTGTGAGGTCCCTCCCGAGACATTCCCTCCCCCTACCCCTCCCGCAAGCGGGAGGGGAGAAGGATTAGAAGATGACCGCACGAGAAACCCTGTTGGCCGAAGCGGCCAAGCGCATCCTCATCACCGATGGCGCGTTCGGCACCGAAATCCAGAATTGGAAGCTATCCGAGGCGGATTATGCTGGCGACCTGGGCCTGACCAAGGACCAGAAGGGCAATAACGACATCCTCGCGCTGACCAAGCCAGCGGTGCCCGAGGCGATCCACCGTGCCTATTTCGAGGCGGGGGCGGACATTGCCGAGACCAACACCTTCTCGGCCAACCGCATCAGCCAGGCGGATTATGCCGCCGAGCATCTGGTGCGCGAGATCAATGTCGAGAGCGCGCGGCTCGCGCGGCGGCTGGCGGATGAATATCAGGCCAAGGACGGCCGCCCGCGCTTTGTTGCAGGGGCCGTCGGACCGACCAACAAGACGCTGTCGCTCAGCCCCGACGTCAACGATCCGGGTTTCCGCGAGATCGACTTTGATTATCTCAAAGGCGTGTACCGCGAACAGACCGATGCGCTGATCGAGGGCGGGGCGGACTTCATCCTGGTCGAGACGGTGTTCGACACGCTGAACGCCAAGGCCGCGATCATGGCGGCGCTGGAAGCGGGCGAGGCGCTGGGGCGCGACGTGCCGATCATGCTGTCGATGACGCTGACCGATCTGTCAGGCCGCAATTTGTCGGGGCATACGGTCGAGGCGTTCTGGCACGCCGTGCGCCATGCCAAGCCGGTGACGATCGGGCTCA
>NZ_JH584235.1:768117-975958 GCF_000241465.1 Sphingomonas echinoides ATCC 14820 | reverse complement strand
TCAACATCGGCGAGCGCACCAACGTCACCGGATCGGCGCGCTTCAAGAAGCTCATCATGGCGGGCGATTACCCGGCGGCGGTCGAGGTTGCGCGGCAGCAGGTTGAGAGTGGCGCGCAGGTGCTCGATATCAACATGGATGAGGGCCTGCTCGACGCCGAATATGCGATGGTCACTTTCCTCAAGCTGATCGCCGCCGAGCCCGACATTGCGCGCATCCCGTTCATGGTCGACAGCTCGAAATGGTCGGTGATTGAGGCCGGGCTGAAGTGCGTCAGCGGCAAGCCGATCGTCAATTCGATCAGCATGAAGGAGGGGGAAGAGCAGTTCCTCGCCCAGGCCAAGAAGGTCATGCAATATGGCGCGGCGGTCGTGGTCATGGCGTTCGACACCGTTGGCCAGGCCGATACGCGCGCGCGCAAGCTCGAGATTTGCGCGCGGGCCTATGATTTGCTGATGGGCATCGGCTTCCCGCCGGAAGACATCATCTTCGATCCCAACATCTTCGCGGTGGCGACGGGGATTGAGGAGCATAACAATTATGCCGTGGACTTCATTGAAGCCTGCCGCGACATCAAGGCGCGCTGCCCGCATGCGCATATCTCGGGCGGCCTCTCCAACCTGTCGTTCAGCTTCCGCGGCAATGAGCCGGTGCGCCGCGCGATGCACTCGGTGTTCCTCTATTACGCCATCCCCGCTGGGCTCGACATGGCGATCGTCAATGCCGGGCAGCTCGACATTTACGATGCGATCGACCCCAAGCTGCGCGAGGCGTGCGAGGACGTCATCCTCAACCGCGACGAGGGCGCGACCGAGCGGCTGATCGCGCTTGCCGAGAGCTTCAAGGGCACCGATGCGGTGGCCGAGAAAGCGGCGGCGGAATGGCGCAGCCTGCCGGTCAACAAGCGGCTCGAATATGCGCTGGTCAAGGGCATCGACTTGCATGTGGTCGAGGATACCGAGGAAGCCCGTCAGGGTTTCGCGCGCCCGATCGAGGTGATCGAAGGCCCGCTGATGGACGGCATGAACGTCGTCGGCGACCTGTTCGGATCGGGCAAGATGTTCCTGCCGCAAGTGGTGAAGAGCGCCCGCGTGATGAAGAAGGCGGTGGCGCATTTGCTGCCCTTCATCGAGGCGGCGAAGGAGCCTGGCGCGCGCGGCAAGGGCAAGATCATCATGGCGACCGTGAAGGGCGACGTGCATGATATCGGCAAGAACATCGTCGGCGTGGTGTTGCAGTGCAACGGCTTCGATGTGGTCGACATGGGGGTGATGGTGCCCTGGTCGGACATCCTCAAGGCCGCGAATGAGAATGACGCCGACATGATCGGCCTGTCGGGGCTGATCACGCCCTCGCTCGACGAAATGGTGACGGTGGCCGAGGAAATGCAGCGCGCCGGCATGACGATGCCGCTGCTGATCGGCGGGGCGACCACCTCCAAGGTGCACACCGCGCTGCGCATCGCGCCTGCCTATAAAGGGCCGGTGGTGCATGTGCTCGACGCGAGCCGTGCGGTCGGCGTGGCTTCGACGCTGGTCAGCGACACGATCCGCGACGAATTCGTGCAGAAGACCTCGGACGAATATGAAGCCGTCCGCATCGCGCGCGCCAATAAGGGGCAGAGCGAGCTGATTCCGATCGAGACCGCGCGCGCCAATGGCTTTGTTGCCGACATGGCGTTGAAGCCGGGGGCACCCAAGCAGCCCGGCGTGCATGTGTTCGAGGACTGGGATTTGGCCGATTTGCGCGAGCTGATCGACTGGACGCCGTTCTTCCGGGCCTGGGAATTGGCGGGCAATTATCCCGCGATCCTTGATGACGAAATCGTCGGAGAAAGCGCGCGTAACCTGTTCGAGGATGCGCAGAAGATGCTCGACCAGATCATCGCGGAGAAATGGCTGACGGCGAAGGGCGTGGCAGGGTTGTGGCCGTGCCGGCGCGAGGGCGATGATGTGGTGATTTCTTCTCCCTCTCCCCTCCGGGGAGAGGGTTGGGGAGAGGGGGCACCTGCAACGGGTGTACCGTCTAATGATCCAGATCAGCCCCTCTCCCCGACCCTCTCCCCTGAAGGGGAGAGGGAGATAAGAATGCCCTTCCTCCGCCAGCAGATCGCCAAGCGCGAGGGGCGTGCCAATATGTGCCTGGCCGATTTCATCGATCCCGCAGGCGATTGGATCGGCGGTTTCGCGGTGACCGCGGGGCACGGCATCGAGGCGCATCTCGCGCGCTTCAAGGCCGACAATGACGATTATTCGGACATTCTGCTGAAGGCACTGGCCGACCGTCTGGCCGAAGCGTTTGCCGAGCGGATGCACCAGCATGTCCGCACCACCTTGTGGGGCTATGCCGAGGGCGAGCAGCTCACCAATGAAGCGCTGATCCGCGAGCACTATCGCGGCATCCGTCCGGCACCCGGCTATCCGGCCTGCCCCGACCATAGCGAAAAGCCGATGCTGTTCGAGCTGCTTGGCGCGACCGAGGCAACCGGCATCACGCTGACCGACAGCTTCGCGATGCTGCCGACGGCGGCGGTGTCAGGCTTCTATTTCGGGCATCCGCAAGCCGAATATTTCGGTGTGGCGCGCGTCGGGCCGGACCAGTTGGAAGACTATGCCGAGCGGCGCGGGGTCGATCTGGCGACCGCCACGCGCTGGCTGCGGCCGAATCTGGACTGATCTAGCCGCGCCGGGGCGTGGCGATCACGTGCAGGCCCGTCAGCGAATGGGTGGTCGTCTTCAGGCTGATGACGGGCTCGGGCGCGGCGAGCGTGAAGCGGAAGTGGCGTAGCAGCACCGCCATCATCACCGCGATCTCGGTTTGCGCGAAGGCGGCCGCGATGCACAGGCGTGGCCCGGCCCCGAAGGGCAGGAACGCTCCGCGATCATAAGCTGCACCGGGCGCGAAGCGGTCGGGGTCGAACGCATCGGGACGATCCCACAGTTCGCGATGGCGATGGATCGCGAACACCGGCAGGATCACGACTTGCCCGGGGTAGAGCCGGTGGCCCTGCAGATCGCCGTGCCGTAGAGCCGCGCGCACCAGCAAGGGGGCTGGCGGATAGAGACGCAGCGTTTCCTGCACGACTTGGCGGCCGATCGGCAGGACCGGGTCGAGCGCGTCGGCCGCGAGCGCTTCCCGATACAGGGCTTCCTGCCAGTCGGGGTAGAGCGCCAGCAGATACAGGCCCCAGGCCGCCGCCTGCGCGGTCGTCTCCAGCCCGGCGGGCAGGAAGCCGAGCAGATTGTCGGCGAGCGGCCCGGCACCGCGCATCAGCGCCGCGATATCCTGCACGCGATCGGGCGGCGTGGCGCGCGCCGCCGCGAGACGCGCCGCGACCGCGCGCAGGCGCTGCTCGGGCGCGCCGCGTCCCATGCCGCGCAGCCGGTCGAGCCACGCATCCGGAATCGGCAGTATGTCGAGCAATCCGAAATGCGCGGCGGCACGGATAAAGGGCGGGACATCCGCGGCAATCGCGTCGAGATCGGCATCGTCCAGCCCGGTCAGCAAGGTGGTCATCACGATCTCGGTGACGATCCGCGCCAAGGCGACCGACAAGTCGATCGGCGCGTCGGTCGACCACGAGCCCGCGGCCCGCTCGGCCGCTGCCGCCATTGCCGGGACGGCGGACTGCACCGCCGCCGGTTTGAACGCGGGCGCTGCGGCCTGGCGCTGGCGCGACCAGGATTCACCCTCGGCGGCGGCGAGGCCCTCTCCCCAGGCGCGGCGCATCAGCATGCGCAACTGGCGGTTGCGCCCGAACGCGCCGTCCTTGTCGAGCAACACCTGCCGCACCGCATCGGGGTGCGACACCACGACGGGCGAGCGCGGCCCCGGCAGCTTCAGCGACCAGTCGGAATAGATCGCGTCGGAGATGACCGATGCCGGGTCTGACAGCGCCCGCGTGAGCATCGCATAAGCCGAGGGCGGACCAGCGGGGGAGACGTAGCGTGGTGGCAACGCTTGGGTGGTCTCGGTCAGCATGCTGTTTCCCCGAATCGCAGTCTCCATAGGCGTCGAGGTGGGCTTTGAAAAGCGCGCCGCGCTCGCTGGTTAACCCTCAATATACCTTCCCCTACGGCGGGCGGGCGGGCATCGCTTGGCGCAAAGGAGCCCTGCCTCATGCGCCGCATTCTTCCGCTCGTCGCCATCGCCCTTGCGGCCCCCGCCGCCGCGCAGCAGCCGCGCGCGCCTTTTACCATCGCCGAGACGGGGCAGGCCTTCCAGACGATCGACGAAGCGGTGCAATCGGTGCGGATGGGGACGGCGACGATCCTGATCGCGCCGGGGGTCTATCACCAATGCACCGTGCAGGCGGGTGGGCATATCACCTTCAAGGCGGTGACGCCGGGGACTGCGATCTTCGAGGGCACGACCTGCGAAGGCAAGGCGGCGTTCGTGCTGCGCGGGCAGGGCTCGACCGTCGATGGCATCGTGTTCCGCAAGATGCGCGTCGCAGATGGCAATGGGGCTGGCATCCGCACCGAAATGGGCGATCTGGTGGTGCGCAACGCGATGTTCCTCGACAGCCAGGAGGGGATTCTCGGCGGAGAGCCGGTCGCGCAGAAGATCTCGATCGACCATTCGACCTTTGCCGGGCTTGGCCAGTGCGATGAAAGCCCGAGCTGTTCGCACAGCATCTATCTCGCCAATCGCGGATCGGTGGTGGTGACCAATTCGCGCTTCGAGCGCGGCACGGGCGGGCATTACGTCAAGTTGCGCGTGCCCAAGGTGACCATCGCCGACAACAGCTTCGACGATACGCAGGGGCGCAAGACCAATTACATGATCGACCTGCCCGAGGGCGCGACCGGGCTGATCACCCGCAACACTTTCGTGCAAGGGCCGAATAAGGAAAACCATTCGGGGCTGATCGTGGTGTCGGCCGAGGCCAGGACCTACTCGTCGGCAGGGCTGCGCGTGGAGGGCAATGACGCGAGCCTTGCGCCCAACGCCCCGACCAACCCCGCTTTCGTCGCCAATATGAGCGGCGAACAGCTTGCGGTGGGGGCGAACCGGCTGGGGGCGGGGATCCGCCTGTACGAGGTGCGCTAACGCCAGACCGAGTGCGCGGTGAGGGTCGGCGCGTACATGTTGACATAGTGCGCCATGCGCGGGCGATCGCTGGCATTGGGGCTGGCACCGTGCGGCAGATCCTGTCGCCAGATGATCAAATCGCCCGCAGCGGCGGGGATGGTGATGGCCTCAGCACTAAGATCGACCCGGCGCGGATCGGCGTCGCCCAGCGCATCGAGCCAATCGGGCAAGCGATGGTGGAAGCCCGGCACGAGCTGCAATGCGCCCTGATCGGCGCGCGTGTCGGTCAAATAGAGAATACCCTGCGTCGCAAACGGGATCGGCTGGGCGAGGCTGACATCCCAGTGCAGATGCGGGCCGGGAAAGGTGTAGCCGGGGCGCTCGGGCGGGTTGAAGCTCATCCGGTCGACCGTCATCCACAAATCGGCGGTCCCCCAGAGCTGGGCGAAAGCCTTGTGGACGCGCGGCGCGGTGCGCGCGACGTCGAGCGCGGGATGCTGGAAATATTGCACCATGATGCCGTTGGGGCGGCGCGTGTACCAGGTGGCCGGGTCATCGGGCGTTCCGCCGACTTGCTGCCATAACAGGTCTTCGCATGCCTTGGCCTCGTCCGGGGACAGCGCGCCGCGCAGGATCACGAAGCCGAGCGCATCCCACTGTGCGAGATCGTCCGCGTCCAGCACATCGGGGGCGGCCGCGATTGCGGCCAGCCGCTCTGCCGTCGCGGGGGGCGACTGAGCGGCGTCGAGCCAGGCATGATAGCGCGCGATCCGATCGGCAGCGGGTGGTCCCGCCGTCGCCAGGACCCACGCCAGAAAGGTCTGGTAATCGGGCTGGCGGCCAAGGTAGCTGACGGTCTGTTCGAGGCCGAGGCCGAGCGAGTCGAGCAAGATCCGCGTTTGCATCCAGGGAAGGCGCTTGGGCGCACGAAAGGTTGCTTCCGCCCAATAGCGATCCAGGTCGCGGATCTTCGCCAGCTCGGCCGTGCGCGTGTCCATCAGCGGCAGGGCACCCCGCCTGCCGCCAGATTGAGGCATTTGCCGTCGATTTTCGGACCCGTCAGCTTCAGGCCGATCTGGTGTGCAAGCGTCGGCATGATGTCGACCGTCTCGATTCCCGTCGGCTGCTCAAAGCCGGTCATGCCCTTGCGCCAGAACAGGATCGGCACGCGGCGATCGTAATCATAGGGGCTGCCATGGGTCGCGACATAGCCTTTGGTCGGATCGGGGATCGGGGTGATACGCGGTTTGAGGAAGACGAGCAATTCGCCGGAGCGGCCGACCTTGTACGACGCACGGGCACGCTCCAGCAGCGTCCATTTTTCGGGCGGACCCTTGGGGCTGGGCGTGGCGAGGATCTGTGCCTGCGTGAAGACCTCGGCGACCTGAGGATTGGCCTTGTAATAGGTGATTGCGGCGGCCTGCACGGCTTTGCGCTGGGCCGGTGTGATGTCCTGGGCGATATAGACATCGCCATTGGGGATGTCGCCGAACAGCACCGGCTTGGCGATGCCGAGTTTCGTGGCAATCTCCTTGCCGACGACCGCCGGGGCAAGCGCGACGGTGGCGCGCCCAGCGTTGGGCAGACCGGCATCGACTTCGCGCTCGGGGATGTCGTTGCCGCCATGGTCTGCGGTCAGCACGACTTCGTAATCCACGCCGGTCGCATCGAGCACGCTGAAGAACGAACCCAGCGTGGCGTCGAGTTGCTGGAGCTGGATGCACATCTCGGCGCCTTCGGTGCCATAGGTGTGGCCGATATAATCGGTGGCGGAGGCACCGACATCGATGATGTCGGTGGTCGGGCCTTGGCCGAGCTTCATGTCCTGCACCAGGCCCGCCGCCAACGCGACGATTGCGCCATCAAAGGCAGGCGAGGCGCGGAAAGCGCTGGCGCTGCCGGCGGCGCGCTCGAAATGCCCCGCCCCGACGGTCTTGCCCGCACCAAGCGGGATGGCGCGGTCATGCGCCTTGCACACTTCGGGAACCTCCAGCGCGGCTTGCGGCTGGGCGATATTGGCGGCGGTGGCGGCATTGGCGCGCGCCACGACGGCGGGCGTGGCGCGACCGGCATAGCTGACAAACGCCTTGCCGTTCCACCACCAGAGCTCATCGACATTGTGGCCGCCCATCATCACCGCCGCGCGGTCCTTGCCTGCGACCGACACGACGCGCACGGCGGGGTTGGCCGCTTTCATCCGCTCGCCCAGCGTGGGGACGAGAAGGTGCTTGTCGGACACGGTGTAATTGGCCGAGGTCGAACCGGGCACCGTCTCGTCTTCGGCGCAATAGACTTGCTTGTCGGTCCGCGCGACCGACAGGTCGATCCAGTTATTGGCGATGATGCCGGTATGTTCGGGACGAAAACCGGTGAGGATCGTCGAATGGCCCGGACAGGTTTCGGTCGCGGCATGGCTTTGATAGCCGCTCGGGAAAACGCCGCCTTGTTGCAGCCGGGCGAAGCCTCCGGTGAAGGATTTGCGATATTCTCCGAACAGATCGGCCGAAAACTGATCGACCGAGATCACAACGATCAATTTGGGCGCTGTGGCTGCAGCGGCCGGGGCAGGGGGTGCCTCCTTCGCCACGACTGGTGCGCTAAGCAGCGCTATCGACAGGGCAAGACTTGATACGAACCGTTTCATGATAATCTCCGCTATCGACAGCTTGACCGCGCGCGCCGCTATGGCGTTGGTAGGCGCGGGCTTCAAGGATGGTCGATGCGCTGGTTTCATTACGCGATGGTGACGGTGGTAGCGGTGTTGGGGATGGGCGCGGCGCAGGCCGAGCCTGCCGCCCCCGATTCCGGCGTGGTGGGTCGGCATCTCACAATGACGCTGGTGGCCGAGACCGAGCATCCGGCTACTGGGTCGAGCGTGACGCTCGCGCTGGCCACGGTCCCGCAACCAGGGTGGCACGGCTATTGGGAGAATCCCGGCGACGCAGGCTTTCCCGCCAAATTTGAGTGGACGTTGCCCAAGGGTGTGACCGTTAGCGACCCAAGCTATCCCGTGCCCGGACGGCTCGTGGTCGCCGATTTGATGAACTATGTGTTCGACAAACCCTATGCACCGCTGGTCACGCTGAGCGTGCCCGCCGGACTGGCGCAGGGGACGGCCCTGCCGGTCAAGCTGCACGTCAATTATCTGGTGTGCTCGGCCACGGTCTGCGTCCCCGAGACGGCGGATTTGGCAATCACCCTGACGGTGGGCGACGGGGTGACCTCGGCGCAAGCGCAGGCGCAGTTCGATGCGTGGCACCGCGCCGTCCCGCGGCCGCTCAATGCGAAGAGTGTTTTTCAGATTGCCGGGGGCAGCATACGCATCGCCATCCCATATCCGGCGGGAGCGGCTGTCGCGAAGGACGCCTATTTTTACCCGATTACACCGGGGATGATCGACTATGCCAAACCGCAGAGCGTGGTGCGCGACGGGGACCGGCTGGTGGTGGAAACCAAGGCGACCGCCGCAGCGGGTGCCACATCGCTGAAGGGCGTGTTGCAGATCGGTGCGCAACAGGGGCTGTTGGTCACGGCAGCGGCGGGCAGCGTTGCGTCGGTTGCCTCCACCGCCTCCGCCCCGGCGAATAACGTGTGGTTGGCGACAGCGATTGCCTTTGCCGGGGCAATGTTGGGCGGCTTGATCCTCAACATCATGCCGTGCGTCTTTCCGATCCTGAGCCTAAAGGCGCTGAGCCTGGCGCGGGGGCATCTCGACGAGCGCGCGGCACGGCATGAGGCCTTGGCCTATACCGGCGGCGTGGTTGCGGTCTGCGTTGGTTTGGGCGCGGCGATCCTGGCCTTGCGCGCAGGCGGTACCGCGGTGGGCTGGGCGTTCCAGTTGCAGGATCCGCGCGCGATCGTGCTGCTGTTGCTGCTGACCGTGGCGTTGTCGCTCAATTTGGGCGGTTTGTTCGAAATTCCCACGCCAGCGTTCGTCAACCGCAGCGGTGGGGCAGGCGGTGCCTTCGCCACTGGCGCGCTGGCTGCCTTCATTGCGACGCCGTGCACCGGTCCCTTCATGGGCGCAGCATTGGGTGCGGCGCTGGTTCTGCCATGGCCGGCCGCTTTGGCGGTGTTCGCCGGGCTTGGGCTCGGGCTTGCCTTGCCGTTCCTCGCGCTTGGCTTTGTGCCGGCGCTGCGCAAGCGCTTGCCCAAGCCGGGGATGTGGATGGAGACCTTCCGGCGTATTCTGTCGGTGCCGATGTGGCTCACCGCCATCGCGCTGGCCTGGGTCTTGGGCAAAGAGGCGGGGGTCGATGCCCTTGCGCTGGGGCTTGTCGTGACGCTTGCCCTCGCGATCGTGTTGTGGGTGGCGGGGCAGCGCCAGCGCGCGGGGCTGGGCTTTGGTGTCGTGATGACACTGCTCCTGCTTGGCGTCGCTATCGTGGGGGCCTGGTCGGTCAGCGGACGCCATCCGGACCGGGCCGCCAATACTGCGGCGCAGCCGGGGGGTGCCGAGCCGTTTAGCGAGGCCCGACTGGACGGTTTGCGCAAGGCCGGGCGGCCTGTTTTCGTTTATTTCACCGCCGACTGGTGCCTCACGTGCAAGGTCAATGAGAAAGCGGCAATCGAAACCGACGCTACCCGCGCCGCTTTCGCCGCGCACAATGTCGCGGTGCTCATTGGTGATTGGACCAACGGCGATCCGGTGATGGGGCGCTTTATCGAAGCCCACAACCGGGCGGGCGTGCCGTTATACCTTTATTACAGGCCGGGAATCGACCAGCCGATGGTGCTTCCGCAAGTTTTGTCTCCTGCTCTGCTTGCAAGTCTACCAGCAAAGTAGTGCGGCATAAGCCGCAGCAAACATGGTCGTTTTTTGCCTATCATTCAGAACTTCGATTTGCATTACTATACCGTATTTATCGGTTTGTAGATGTAGGTTAGCAAGTGTCCGGCCCAGTTAACTCTTTTTTAACCTTTACCGAGCATTTTCACCGAACCTTAACGTTCGTTAATGCGGACGAACGCCGCTTAGGGTTCGTGGTATGACCGAAGGCCTGACATCGATTCATGATGCTGCGCCGCTGGCGCGAGAGGTGCTGAGTGCGCTGACCGACCGGTGGCCGGATTCCGCGATGCTGCTGCCGGGTGCGCTGCCCTTTTTAGCGGGCAGCGCGACGGATCGCGATTTCGTGCATACGATCCAGTATCTAAACGACCACGGCTTTATCTCTTACGATGCCATGGTGCTCGGTGCAGATCCCGAGCCGCGCGTGATCGGGGCGTTGATTACGCGGCGGGGGCAACACTTGCTGGGTCTAATCGACAAGGTCAGCTGTTAGGGGGCCGCCAACGCCTTCTAAAAGTGCCGCGGCAATACGAGACAGTCGCAGCATCATGTCTAGCTCCATCTGCCCGATCTTGCGGTGGGCGGCATCGTAGACGCCAAGATGGCCAATATTATCCCCCGCAGCGGTGCGTAACGGGAAGCCGCAGTAGAACAGAAGCCCCACCCGCTCGGCGTCAACCGGATCAAGCCACTGCAGCGGTGTATCATTCATCGAAAAGGATTGATCGCTATCGCCACGCGCGGCGTAGGCAAGGACGTGCTTATCTTCGCTTGCGTCGGTAATCATCGCCAAGCTGCAGTCAAGGAGCGACACCGCCATGTATACGATGTCATCAAGTCTGCTGTCGCGGGAAGAGCGCACGGTTTTAATGGCGGTATAATCCACAATATTGCACGGGTTGCAGGTTCCGTTGTGTTCATGGAGCAACATGAATTCTGACACCGTTATCGTAAACGCCAAAGATCAGGCTCACCGCGCCATGTCGTTGGCAAGCGATTACCACGAAAAACCGCATTTGGCATTAGCGCCATTATACTCAATTTGAACGAACGTGCGGTGGCTCGAAACCGATCGGTATTACTTGCGCTTTGCCCCCTTGTGCGGCGCAGCAATCCGTCGCAGCATGGAACCTGCGGCGTTTTGGGGGCTTTACCGATAGATGGGAATGCGGTCGGCGTTTGACGAAATTATGGGGCAGGCTGGGTCAACCACGCCCCGTGCAGAATTGGCCGCGCTTGGAAATTGGATCGCGACGACGCCCGACGCGGAATTGCGCAGGCGGCAACAGTCCGCCGAGGCAACCTTTCGACAACTGGGTATTACCTTTGCCGTCTATGGCGATAGCGATGCCAGCGAACGCATCATCCCGTTCGACATCGTGCCGCGGATCTTTCTGGCCAGCGAATGGGCGCGACTTTCGGAAGGGTTGGTACAACGCGTCGAGGCGATCAACGCGTTCCTGCACGACATTTATGGCGAACGGCGGATCCTGAGCGATGGGGTGTTGCCGCCCGATCTGATCTTCGGCAATCCGCAATTTCGGCCGGAAATCGCGGGTATTCGCCCGCCGCACGATGTGTGGGCGCATATTTGCGGCATTGATCTGGTGCGCACGGGCCCGGATGATTTCTTCGTACTCGAGGACAATGCCCGCACGCCGTCGGGCGTCAGTTACATGCTCGAAAATCGGGAAGCGATGCTGCGCTTATGCCCCGAATTGTTCCGCGATTTCCGCGTGGCTGCCGTCGATTCCTATCCAGATCGCCTGCTTGAGACGATGAAGTCGGTGGCACCACAAGGCGTCGCCGCGCCGGTCTGTGTCGTGCTGACCCCCGGCCATTATAACTCGGCTTATTACGAACACAGTTTCCTCGCGGATTCGATGGGCGTTGAACTGGTCGAAGCGGCCGATCTGGTCGTCGATGACGATATCGTGTGGATGCGGACGATTGCGGGGCGCGTGAAGGTCGATGTCATCTATCGCCGCATCGACGACGACTATCTCGACCCGCTGGTGTTCCGGCCCGATTCGATGCTGGGGGTACCTGGGCTGATCGCGGCCTATGCGGCGGGCAACGTCGCGATCTTGAACGCGCCGGGCAATGGCATTGCCGATGACAAGGCGATCTATTCCTACATGCCCGAGATCGTGAAATTCTATTCGGGAGGAGAGCCAAAGCTCCCAAATGTCGAAACGTGGCGATGTCGCGAACCGCAAGCGCTCAAATACGTGCTCGATAACCTCGCCGATGTGGTGGTGAAGCTGGTCGATGGCTCGGGCGGCTATGGCATGCTCGTTGGGCCGACCGCGACCAAGGCCGAGATCGAGGCCTTTCGCGCCGCGCTGATCGCTGAACCGCACCGGTATATCGCGCAGCCGACGCTGGCGCTGTCGACGGTGCCGACGATGACCGACGCCGGCCTTGCGCCGCGCCATGTCGATTTCCGGCCGTTCGTATTGACCGGATCGAAGGGCGTTCAGGTGGTGCCGGGCGGGCTGACGCGCGTTGCGCTGAAGGAAGGATCGCTGGTGGTCAATTCCTCGCAGGGCGGGGGGACGAAAGACAGTTTCGTGTTGATGGATGACGGCGCGCAACCGTTGGAAGCGCAAACGCAAACGCAATCGCAGGAACAGACCGCATGAGCCGGGAACGGACGCCCTCGGCGGCGGCAGCGAAGGCGGGTGGCCAATGCTGAGCCGCACCGCATCCTCGCTGTATTGGCTCGGTCGCTATGTCGAGCGGACCGATTTCATCGCGCGACTGGTTGAGGCGACGGTTCGTCTGGACGTTTTGTCGCCGCGTCCGGCGGGAGAGGCTGCCTGGGCGTCCGCGCTGGCGGTGACCGAAACGGACACTGCCTTTGCCGAAACGGGGCGGTCGATTACGCAAGCGCATGTTGCGCGGTTTCTCACGCTGGACACGAGCCATCCGGGATCGATGGTGCGATCGATCGACATGGCGCGCAACAATGCGCGCGCGGTCCGCACCGCCCTCACCAAGGAAGCCTGGACCGGGATCAACCGGGCCTGGTTGATCTTCGATCATCGCACCAGCCCGGGTGCGCAGGGGGCGATGGCGACGCTCAATCTGGTCGAGGCGGTCAAGGCGGAAACGCGTGGGTTTGAAGGCGCGGTGCATCGCATGCTGCGCAACCAGACGACGTGGTTCATCCGCCTTGGCCAGGCGATCGAGCGCGCCGACAACACCGCGCGCTTGCTCGACGTGAAATACCACATCCTGCTGCCCGAGGGCGAACGCGTCGGCGGCGTGGTCGATCGAGACCAATGGACCACAATTCTGCAAACGGTATCGGCGGTCACGGCGTATCGCTGGTTGTATTCCGAGGGCCTGCGCCCCGCCAACGTCATCGATTTGTTGATCGCACGGACCGAGCTGCCGCGCAGTCTCGCCGCGTCGGTCGAGGAAGCGGTCGAAATCCTCAATCTGCTGGCCAAGCGCACTGGCCTCCACGGCGAGGCTGATCGGATGGCGCGGGCGCGGCAGCAGCGCTTGCAGCGACTGCGCTCGGGCGACGTGATCGCGCAGGGGCTGCATCAGTTCCTGCAAGGCTTCATCGCCGAAAACGATCAATTGCACATGGCGGTTGGCCGCCAGTTCAAGTTCACCTGATGCGGCTGTCGGTGGACCATCGCACGACCTATCGTTTTTCCAGCCCACAGGCGCGGCTGACGCAGCTGCTCCGCCTCATCCCCGATGGCACGCACGATCAATCGGTGGCGAGTTGGAACCTGCACGTCGATTGCGATGCGCGCTTGCGGCATGGTCGCGATGGCTTCGGCAATCGCACGACGATGCTCTATGTCGAAGGGCCGATCGAAAGCATCGAGATCGCCGTGTCGGGCGAGGTGCTGACCCACTCCTCCAACGGCGTCGTCCATGGCGCGCATGAGCCGTTACCGCCTGCGGTGTTCCTGCGCGCTACCCCGCTGACGACCCCCGATGCCGATATCGCGGCGTTTGCGTCGGCAATCCCGGACGGCGATCCGATAACGCGGCTGCACGCCCTGAACCTGGCGGTCCATCGCCGCTTCGCGCTCGATCGCGGGCGCGCGGTGGCCGGTCGAAGTGCGATCACCGCCTTTTCGCAAGGCGCGGCCAGCCCCCGCGATATGGCGCAGGTCTTCATTACAGCGGCCCGCGTTCTCGATGTTCCGGCGCGCTACGTCTCGGGCTATAGCCCGGTGTGCGCGGTGGGGGCGGGGCGTCCGGCTCCCCATGGCTGGGCTGAGGCGTATGTCGCGGGATTGGGCTGGGTCGCGTTCGACCCCTGTACCGGTCTCAGCGCGGACGAAGCCTATGCGCGAGTGGCGGTGGCGCTCGATTCCGCCGGAGCGGCTCCCGTCGCCGGTTCGCGGCTGGGCGAGGGCGAGGAGATGCTAGACGTCGATCTGCACGTCGATCGCAGCGGCCAATAGGATCGAGTCGGCGGCCGCCAGGATCAGCGCGCGCCCGCGAGTTGCTCTGCCCCCGCATACCGTTCGGCCGGTGGAGTGTAGTCGGCATCTTCGTCGATCAGCAGCGACCATCCCGTCGGGCCCAGCGCTTCGATCGGGCGATAGCGGACTTTGTACGCCATGCGCTGCGAGCCCTTAACCCAATAGCCAAGATAGACATAAGGCAGGCCAGCCGCGCGGGCGCGCAGAATGTGATCCATGATGATGATGGTGCCGAGTCCCGGGCGTTCGCCATGGTCGGGATCAAAAAAGCTGTAGATCATCGAAAGCCCGTCGGCTTGCTGGTCGGTCAGGCACGCCCCGATCAGCTTGCCGCGTTCGCCATGCAGCGACGGCTCGCGATATTCGACGATGAAGCTGTTGACCGGCGAATGCTCGACCATATCGGCATAATCGCCCTCGTCCATATCCGCCATGCCGCCACCGGGATGGCGTGCGGCGAGATAGCGGCGGAGCAACTGAAACTGTTCGTCAGTGGCCCAAGGACGGCACGCCGCGACTTCGAGATCGGCGTTTCGGCGCAGATGCTTGCGTTGTGTTGCGTTGGGGACGAAACCAGCGGCCACCACTCGAACCGATACGCACGCGGAACAGCCTGCGCAGCTTGGCCGATAAGCGACCGATTGACTGCGGCGAAAACCGATCCGGCTGAGCGCATCGTTCAAGTCGCTCGCCTGTTCGCCGCGCAGTTCCGTAAACACCTTCCGTTCCTGCCGGTCGGGCAGATACGGGCACGGCGAAGGGCTGGTGACGAAAAATCTTGGAAAGCGAAATGGCGCTGTCACCGCGTATCGTTCCTTGAACCATGGAGCGCGCCGTCGCTGTGGCGGCTCGTGACCCCGTTATGAATCGGATGGAACGTGATGAAAAGCGGCTTTACCAACATTGGTGGTTAACGCGACGCCGAAAACGACGGACCGTTCGCGATCCGCCTATAATGCAGCGTTGCGGTCCATTGCGGAAGGCCGGGGCGTGCGGTTGGTCGCACGCCCGATTCCATTCGTCACGCCAGTTCGACGGTGCTCACTTCATAGCCGCCGACGCGGAGCGCCGCGATCAGCCGGTCGAGATGCGCACGATCACGGGTTTCGCACTCGACATCGGTGATCAGGCCCTTGGCGGGCAGCGTGGTGAACACGCGCTGGTGGTAGATTTCGATGATGTTGACGCGCTCGGCATCGAAAATGCGGGCGACGTTGAACAGCGCGCCGGGCTGGTCCTGCAGACGGATGCGCAACCGCGCCAGGCGGCCCGACCGCGCCAGATCGCGCAGCAGCACATTTGCCAGCAAGCGCGTGTCGATGTTGCCGCCGCACAGAACGACGCCGACGGTCTTGCCCGCGAACCGCTCGGGATGCTGCAGCAAGGCGGCAAGGCCGGCGGCCCCGGCACCTTCGACCACGGTCTTTTCGATTTGCAGGAGCAGGCTGACCGCCTGTTCGAGACTCCGCTCGCTGACCAACACGATGTCATCAACCAAAGCGCCGACCATGCGCGACGTGATCGCGCCGGGTTCCTTGACGGCAATGCCTTCGGCGAGCGTGTCGCCCGCGCACGGCATGTTGGTGCCGTTGATACGGTTGTACATGGACGGGAACAATTCGGCCTCGACGCCGATGACTTCGATCGGATGGTCGGCCGCCGCCGCCACGACGGCCATGCCCGAGATAAGCCCGCCGCCGCCGATCGGGGTGAGGAAGGTATCGATGCTGGGCACATCCTTCAGCATTTCGATCGCGACGGTGCCTTGGCCTGCGATGACGCGCGCATCGTCGAACGGGTGGACGAAGGTGAGCCCGCGCTCCACCTCCAATTCGCGCGCATGGGCATAAGCGGCGTCGAAGGTGTCGCCGAACAGAACGACAGTGGCACCGTGCCCTTCGGTCTGCGTCACCTTCACCGTCGGCGTGTTGGTCGGCATCACGATGGTGGCGGGAATGCCGAGCCGGTTGGCATGATAGGCCAGGCCCTGCGCGTGATTGCCGGCCGATGCGGCGATCACGCCGCTGGTTCCCGCAGGCAATTGCAGCAGCGTGTTGAGCGCGCCGCGCTCCTTATAGGCGGCGGTGAACTGGAGGTTTTCGAACTTCAGATACACCGTCGCGCCGGTCAGGTCCGACAAGGTCTTGCTGATGAAGGTCGGGGTGCGCACGATCTGGTCGGCAATGCGCGCATGGGCAGCCTGGACATCGGCCAGAGTGACGGGGAGGGTTTCGGGCGCGGGGCGGGTGTGCGTGGCCATTCTATCTTCCGTTTTCCCTGGACGCATCCAAGGGCTGATCTGCTTGGCTCCGCGTCACGCGAATGACGAAGCCGCGATGAGCGCGGCATGAACGGAGTTGGCAGCGCGCCTAGACCATCTGGCGCGGCGAAGGAACATTGCTTATCGCCATGTCCATGCAAAGCTCATCCTTCGCCCGCCGTGCAGCGCTTCTTCTCGCCGCACTTTCGCTGCCGACGACGGCGTTTGCCGACGCGTTGGTCGACAATGTCAACGGCATCACGCTCGACCAGAATGGCAAGGTCGTGCGCTTCACCGGCGTTTTGATTTCGCCCGATGGCAAGGTGGTGAAGCTGCTCGCCGAGGATGAGAAGCGCCCGGTCAAGCTGGACTGGCGCGCCGACGAACATGGCAAGGTCCTGCTGCCCGGTTTCATCGACGCGCACGGCCATGTGATGGAGCTGGGCTTCCGCGCGCTCGAACTGGACCTGTCGGCGGCCAAGTCGCTTGAGGAGGCAAAGGCGCGGATTGCGGCTTATGCTGCGGCCAATCCCGACAAAAAGTGGATCATTGGCGGTGGGTGGAATCAGGAGGTTTGGGGTCTCGGTCGTTTCCCGACTGCGGCCGATCTGGATGCCGTGGTCAGCGATCGCCCGGTCTGGCTGTCGCGCGCCGATGGTCATGCCAGTTGGGGCAATAGCGCGGCGCTGAAGGCGGCCGGCATTTCCGCGAAATCGGTGTCGCCCCCCGGCGGCCGCATCGAAAAGACTGGGCTGCAGCCCAACGGCGTGTTCGTCGATGCGGCGCAGGCGCTGGTCGAAAAGGTCGTGCCGCAGCCGCTGCCCAAGGATCGCGACTTCGCCTTCCTGAAGGCGCAGGACATTTTGCTGAGCTACGGCATTACCGCGACCGCCGACATGGGGACCGGCATGGACGACTGGCTCGCCTATCGTCGTGTGGGCGATGCCGGCAATTTGCGCGTGCGCATCATGAGCTACGCCATGGGCGTGGACACCGCCATCCGCATCGGCGGGGCGGGGCCGACGCCGTGGCTCTATGGCGACAAGCTGCGTATGGGCGGCGTGAAGCTCTATGCCGATGGCGCGCTCGGGTCGCGCGGGGCATGGCTGAAAAAACCGTATAGCGATGCCCCCGGCCAATCGGGCGCTGGCTTCCTCTCCGACGACGTGCTGCGCAATTACATGAGTCGCGCCGCGCTCGACCATTATCAGGTCGCGGTCCACGCGATTGGCGACCGTGCCAATGCCGAAGTGCTCGATGCGATCGACGACATGGTCGACACTTATAAGGGCGATCGGCGCTGGCGGATTGAACATGCGCAAATCGTCGATCCGGTCGATCTGCCGCGCTTCGGCAAGAACGGCATCGTCGCCTCGATGCAGCCGACGCACCAGACCAGTGATCGCACTATGGCGGAGGCGCGGCTCGGGCCGGATCGGTTGAGCGGTGCCTATGCCTGGGGCTCGATGCTCAAAAATGGCGCGACGCTCGCTTTCGGGTCGGATTATCCGGTCGAGAAGCCCGATCCGTTTGCGGGCTGGGCCGCAGCCTTCACCCGCCAGGATGCCGATGGGCAACCCTATGGCGGCTGGCGGCCAGAAGAGCGCGTGACGCGCGAGCAGGCGTGGTGGGCGTTTACCGGCGCGGCGGCCTATGCCGGCTTCGCCGAGGACAAGTTCGGGCGGCTGGGCGTCGGGCAGGGGGCCGATTTCATCATCGTCGACCGCGACCCGTTGCTCGCCTCGCCGAGCGAACTCCGCGCGACCAGGGTCGAGCAGACCTGGGTTGGTGGGCGCAAGGTCTGGGTGCGGCCGTAACGCAGCGCGACTCGCCTGTCGCGCCGTCCCCGTCCCCGTCACCGTCACCGTCACCGTCATGCCGGGCCTGTCCAGGCATCCACCGCGCCGCGCTCTCGCTGGCGATCGTCGCGGACACCGGTGGACCCCGGCACAAGGCCGGGGTGACGGGTGGGGCGTAGGGTACGAAGCCGACCGGCCAGGGCGAGCGTGCACACGGCTTCCCGCGTGCCAGCATCGCGCCGAACAGGATCGGCCGCAGGCGAGTCGGGCGCGGAAGTCCACAAAGTCCACGCTACGTCCCCGCTCTTTTGCGCCCCGCGCAAGGGTTCGCCAGGTACGGCGGCGCTGTGGCGCGGGTAACGGACGGTGCGTGACATGCCGCGAGCCTGACACAATGCGGGGGTGTAGGACAGGCTGGGTTGCCGGTGGGGGACGAGTGTGGCTTCTGCTCTGGAAGGGCTGGGTTTGGTGGGAAGCGGTCGTTCGTTTAGTTCGCTTGCACGCCCGACTCCGGCAGGCCGAGGCTATCTCGAAACCCCCAAACATCATCCGTCGATCCATGAAGTGCACGCTGATACAGCGATTGCAATGCAGCCTTATATTGGGGCCGCTCGGCCCAAATCTCCGGGTCGGCGCGAATTAGAACAGAGAGCACGTCGCCGGGATAATGGCCCCCGTCGAATAGAGGATTTGTCTCCAATTTGGGAAAAACCAAGTCAAGAACAAATGGATATCCGTCATGCTGGATAACCAGATCGCAAATTTCCTCATTGGAAAGATCGTTCAGTGGTTTTTTCCATGATCGAAGAATTCCTTCGACCAACTCTGTCGGCGCGTCGGAGGGATCTCCGGCGCGGAGTCCGGTTAGCTGTTCAAGCGTTTTGCCGAAGTCAGTTTTCTGCGCAACCATCGCCGCGATGAACGAGATTTTGCCAACGTCCGCAAGGGGGCGATGCCGCACAAAAGAAAGGCCGCGACATCCCCCCAGATGGCGCGGCCCGGATCCGCCGGAGCGGAAAGCTGTTCGGTTTGATGGAGTGGAGCGATCAGGCGACTTCGGCGGAGGCCATCATCTCTTCGGGCTCGCGCAGGACGTAACCACGACCCCACACCGTCTCGATGTAATTTTCGCCGTCGCAGGCCATCGACAGCTTCTTGCGCAGCTTGCAGATGAACACGTCGATGATCTTGAGCTCGGGTTCGTCCATGCCGCCGTACAGGTGGTTCAGGAACATTTCCTTGGTCAGCGTGGTGCCCTTGCGCAGCGACAGCAGCTCGAGCATCGCATATTCCTTGCCGGTCAGGTGCACGCGCGCACCATCGACTTCGACCGTCTTGGCATCGAGATTGACCGCGAGCTTGCCGGTACGGATGACCGACTGGCTGTGGCCCTTCGAGCGGCGGACGACGGCGTGGATGCGCGCGGTCAGTTCTTCGCGGTGGAACGGCTTGGTGACGTAATCGTCGGCACCGAAGCCGAAGCTGCGAACCTTCGAGTCCATCTCGTTGATGCCCGACAGGATCAGCACGGGCGTCTGCACGCGCGCAACACGCAACCGCTTCAGCACGTCATAGCCGTGCATGTCGGGCAAGTTGAGGTCGAGCAGGATGATGTCGTAATCATACAGCTTACCGAGATCGAGGCCTTCTTCGCCAAGATCGGTTTTGTAGACGTTGAACCCTTCGGTGGTCAGCATGAGCTCGATCGCCATGGCGGTCGTCGGCTCGTCCTCGATCAGCAATACGCGCATCTGGGCGTTCCCCGTTTCTCGTCAGGCGTTCCGGGCCCCCTGCGGTCCGACTTGCCTCACACTCCATTAACCTCATCAGTGATGAAGGCAAAAGGTTAATTTCACATTAAGCGGCCTGAATCCACGAGTCGCGGGCATTCACTTAGGGGTTTTTACGGAACACAGCGTTCGCAGGTGCTCGCTCAGATAGGCAATCAGCACCTCGACCCGCGCCGGTCGCAGCGTGCCGGGCGGGGTCATCAGGTGCAAGGCACCGCCATAGGGTGTCCAATTTTCGAGGATGGTTTCCAGCCGGCCGGTGGCGAGGTCCTCGCCGATAATAAAGTCCGGCAGCATCGCGATGCCCAGGCCCTGTCGCAGCGCCGGGAGCATCGCCTCGCCGCTATTGGTCGCGAGTGGCCCTTGCAGCCGCACCGACACCTCGGTCCCATCCGGCCCGACGAAGCGCCACGGTGCGGTGATGTTGGTATACGCAAAGCACCGATGTTCGCCGAGCTGGCCCGGATGGGTCGGTCGACCGTAGCGCGCGAGATAGTCGGGTGATGCCACAAGATTGATGCGGATATCGGCGAGCTTGCGCGCGCGCAGCGAGCTGTCGGGCAGCGAAGCGATGCGCAGCGCGATATCGAACCCTTCCGCGACGATATCGACCCGTGCATCGGACAGATGCAGGTCGATCGCGATGCCGGGATGCAGCTTGAGAAAATCTGCGATGACGGGCGCAATCGCGATCAGCCCGAGCGACATGGGCGCGGCGACGCGCACCAGGCCGGTCGGCGCGGTCGCCGCGGCGTGGGCGGCCTCCTCGGCGGCGTTGGCTTCGGCGAGGATGCGCGCGGCATGCTCGGCCAGGGCTTTGCCATTTTCGGTGAGCGAGAGGCGGCGCGAGGTGCGGTGGAACAGCGATTGTCCCAGATGCGTCTCGAGCCGCGTCACCGCCTTTGAAACGGTGGCTTTGGAGACGCCGATCGCATCCGCCGCGCCGCTGAAGGAGCGATGCTCGACCACGCTGGCGAAGATCGCCCAGGCTTCGAGATCGGGCAGGCGCATGCAAGGATCCTCAAAAAGGGCGTGTCGGCACTTTTATATGGGGAAACGATAGGTTTCCAGCGTTTCCATTTACCGTGTGATCCAAGGCCTTATCTTGATGCCAACAGACTTCCTCCGCTGGAGAAACATCGTGATCGAGAAACGCACGTTTGAGAGCCTGGGCCATGCCGATCACGGCTGGCTCAACGCCCGCCATCATTTTTCCTTTGCCGATTATTATGACCCCGCCCGGATGGGATGGGGCGCGATCCGGGTGTGGAATGACGATGAGATCGCCGCGAACAGCGGTTTTCCGCCGCATCCGCACCGCGACATGGAAATCATCACCTATGTCCGCAAGGGCGCGATTACCCATCAGGATTCGATGGGAAATCAGGGTCGCACCGGGGCGGGCGACGTGCAGGTGATGAGTGCCGGCACTGGCGTGCGCCACGCCGAATATAATCTTGAGGCCGAGCCGACGACGCTGTTCCAGATCTGGATCGAGCCGACGCGGACGGGCGGGTCACCCAGTTGGGGTGCCAAGCCGTTCCCGAAGGACGATCGCTCGGGCAAGTTCGTGACGCTCGCCAGCGGCTTCCCGGAAGACGCCGAAGCTCTGCCGATCCGCGCCGATGCGCGGGTGCTGGCGGCAATGGTGCGGGCGGGCGAGAGCATCACGCATGACGTCCTGCCCGGACGCCACGCGTATCTCGTGCCCGCGACCGGATCGATCGAGATCAACGGCGAGAGGTTCAAGGCGCGCGACGGTGCCGCGATGGATGGCGGCCAGACCGTGACGATCACCGCGCTGGAAGATGCGGAACTGGTGCTCGTCGATTCGGAATAATCCGATTTCCTACCCCAAGCCCCTCCTGCGGTTGGGAGGGGAGCAACAGAAGGACTGCACAATGACCAAGGTTCTCGTTCTTTATTATTCGTCCTACGGCCATATCGAGCAAATGGCCGATGCGGTCGCCGAAGGCGCACGCTCGGCCGGTGCCGAGGTCGACATCCGCCGCGTTCCGGAAACCGCCCCGCAGGCGGTCATCGAAGCGGCGCATTTCAAGACCGACACCGCGCATCCTGTGATCGAGGGCCCCGACGCCCTTGCCGATTATGACGCGATCATCGTCGGCGCGCCGACGCGCTTCGGTCGGATGCCAAGCCAGATGGCATCGTTCTGGGATACCACCGGTGGCGTGTGGTTCCAGGGCAAGCTCGTCGGCAAGGTTGGCGGTGCGTTCACCTCGACCGCCAGCCAGCATGGCGGCCAGGAAACCACGCTGTTCTCGATCATCACCAACCTGCTGCATCATGGCATGACGATCGTTGGCCTCGATTACGGCTTCCAGGACCAGATGGGCGTCGACAAGCTGCGCGGCGGATCGCCTTATGGCGCGACGACGATCGCAGGCGGCGACGGCAGCCGCCAGCCCGAAGCGGAAGAACTGGCCGGTGCGCGCTATCAGGGCAAGCGCATCGCCGAGACGGCGGCCAAGCTCAGCGCCTGACGTCCTGGCTCCAGGGCGCTGCCATCGTTCCCAAGAGGGGCGGTGGCAGCGCCGTTGCTGTTTTGGTTACCAGCAACAGCGGTGGTTGCGGCGCGGTGGCGATCAGCCAAGCGTCGCTGTCGCCAGTAATACGCGGCTTGCCGGGATAGGTCGCGCGCGCGCGGGCGAAGGTGAGCCGCGCGCGTGCCGCGCCCGCCACATTGACGTTCGTGCCGACCCAGCGCCAGTGCCACGGTTCCCACGTCACCCCCTGCGGGTTGCCGTTGGGAAAGGACAGTTCGAAGCCATAGTCCGGCGCATGGGCGAGCAGCCAGCGCCCTGCGTTGGTGGCGGCGATACAGGCATCGACGTCGCGGCAGTCGATGGCGGGGCGCACCGCGAAATCGATCGCATAACCCGTGGCATGTTCGCTGTAACCGGGTGGCCCGACGAACCGCGCGCGGGTGAACGGATCGGGGCAAATCCCCGGCCGGGCATTGCGGCAAAAGACCGCGCGCTGATGCGCGATCGCGCGGAAGCACGACACGGCGTGGAGCGTCCGGCCGACACCCGGAGTCAGCGCTGCTGCCGTCAGCAATCGGGCCAGGTCCGGTGCGGCGTCGCGGTGGATGAAGCACGGCTGCCCAACCCCGAATCCCGCTGGCGCTTCGACCAGGTCGCTACGCAGCGCCTCGGCATAGGGCAGATGGCCGAGCATGCGCCCGTCGGGCATGGGTGGGGGAAGATCGCCTTGCGGCGCGGCGGCGGTGAGCGTGAGAACCAAGCCCATCGCCCCAAAAACGACTTGCGTTACTGATCTTCCGCGCCTGCTCACGGGCACAATCTCTGGCATGTCGGCGCTAGCGGTGGCAAGAGGCCGACATGCTCGCAAACCATGTTCTTTTTCTCGATGGCGAGGCGCTCGTCATCGACAAGCCCGCCGGCCTTCCGGTCGACCGCCCGCGCGACGGCTCGCTCAGCCTCGAAAACCATCTCGACGGGCTGACCTTCGGGTTCAAGCGCTGGCCGGTGCCGGTGCATCGGCTCGATCGCGATACGTCAGGCTGCCTGTTGCTGTCGCGCAACCCCAAGGCGCACGCCAAGCTCCAACAGGCGTTTGAACAGGGGCTGGTGCGCAAGCGCTACCTCGCCGTGCTCGATGGCGTGGTCGAAGGCGAAAGCGGGTTGATCGACCTGGCCTTGGCCAAGGTCAGCACGATCGAGACGGGCTGGCGCATGGTCGGCGATCCGCTTGGGGCCAAGGGCAGCAAGCCCTCGCGCACCGCGTGGCGGGTGCTGGAGATCAAGGACGGGCGCAGCTTCGTCGAGTTCCTTCCCGAAACCGGCCGGACGCACCAGATTCGCGTCCATGCCGCCGAAGCTCTGGGCGCTGCGGTTGTCGGTGACCCGATCTATGGCAAGGGTGAGGGGGCAACCTTGCTCCATGCCGCCGAATTGACCGTGCCGCGTGTCGGCAAGGAGCCGATCATCGCCAAGGCTCCCTTGCCGGAACGATTTGTGGCGGCTGGCTTCAGCGAGCAGTGAGCGCTCGCTGATCGGGTCGCGCGCGCCGGTTCAATAAGATGGGCGGCGGGGCCTGTCGGGCGAGGGCGTGGTGTTCTGAAGGATCGCGATCGCACTCGCGGCCTCGACCTCGGTCGCAAAATGCACATCGAGCCAGCATCCTGTGGCAAGCGCGAACAGGCCCCATCGATCGACAAGATCGGGTTCGGGCCGACGTCGGGCGACGTATCGGATTGCGCTCTCCATACGCCCTCTAGACCGCATCCTGACGAAAATTTCAAATCTATGACAGGTGCCGATGGCGGGGCGCTCCTAAGGGGCAGCTTGAGGTTCGAGGGTCGGAAGAACGGCGAATGCCCCGTTGGTGTCCGAAACCCTCCAATTTGTCCCTTGTAATCCGCTGCCTGCTATATATCTGCACGTGCAGATAATGAAGGTGAAGCAATGGCGGTTTTCAGTGTCGAGGATTGCGCCGCGAGCCGGGCGCCGGGGCGCATGCTGCGGCGGCTCGATAAGGTGATGTCGGCGTTCGTCGAATCCAAGCTCGGCGACCATGATTTGAGCTATCAGCAATGGATTGCGTTGCGGACGGTGACCGAAGGCATTGTCGGGAATCCCGGGCAGTTGGCGCGCGAACTGGGCATTACGACCGGCGCGGCGACCCGGCTGATCGATGTGCTCGAGACGCGCGGTCTGCTTGAGCGCGACCGTGGCGACGCCGACCGCCGCGTTGTGCGGCTGGCAGTAACGCCTGCGGGCCGGGACATGGTGTTCGCGTTGCAGCCGCTCGTTGTTAATGCATGGAACGAGGTCGTCGCGGAGTATTCGCAGCAGGAAGCGGCGGAGATGGTCGCGGTGCTGGTCAAGCTGCTCGCTGCGGCGGAGCGCGTCGCGGGCGATTTGCCGCCGGTGGAGCGCGAAGCATGAAGCGCAGGGTCGGCGTGGCGTCGCTTGGCGCACTGTTGCTCGCGTCGTGCGCGGCGGTTCCCCACGATCCACCCCAGGTCGCGCAGCTCCAGCCTGCGGCGGTCGGCCTTTCGGCGCAAGGCGCGACGATTGCGCCCGATTGGTGGACCGTGTTTCATGATCCCCAACTCGATACGCTGGTGACGATGGGGCTCGCCGCCAATCCGACGCTCGACCGCGCGCTGGCGCGGGCGCGGATCGCGGAGGCGACGCTCGGCGTTCGTCGGAGCGACCAGTTGCCGCAAGTGACGGCCGACGGGCAGTCGCTCTACCAGCGCTTCCCCGAACGGTCGCTCTATCCGCCGCCTTATGCCGGAAACGCCTATCCTATCTCGTCGGTGCAGGCGAACCTGAGCTGGAATCTCGATCTTTTCGGCCGCCAGCGGGCACTGGTTACCGGTGCCCGCGCTGATGTCGCCGCCGCCGCACTGGATGCCGCTGCCGCGCGGTTGATGGTGTCGACGTCGATCGCACAGGCCTATGTCGGGCTCGCGCGGGCGGAACAGCTGATCGGTGTCGCCGACAATTTCGTCGCAACGCGGCGCGAGGCGATGGGCTTCGTCACGTCCCGCATCCGCAACAAGCTCGCGAGTCAGTTCGAACTGCGGCAGGCGGAAACGCTGCTGGCCGAGGCCGAGCAGGCACGCACGCGGGCGGTCGCGCAGCGCGAATTGCTCGTTCACGCACTGGCGGCGCTGGTCGGGCGCGGTGCCGATTTCTATCCGCAGATCGCCAGCCCCAAGCTCGCCTTCGATACGCCACCGCTGGTGCCCGAGACGCTCCCGGCCGATCTTCTCGGGCGGCGTCCGGACTTGCTCGCCGGGCAAGCGCGGATCGATTCCGCCGTAGCCGGGCGGCGGGTCGCGCGCGCGGATTTCCTGCCCAATGTCAGCATCCAGGCGCTGGCGGGTTTCGCGGCGCTGGGCCTTGGCAGTTTCTTCGATGCGGGCGCGCGGACCTATGGCGCGGGCCCGGCGATCCACGTGCCAATTTTCGAGGGCGGCAAGCTCAAGGCGCAATATCGTGGTGCCACCGCAGCGCTCGACGAAGCGGTAGCCGCTTATGACGACGCCGTGCTCGGCGCGGTGCGCGATTCGGCCGACGCCCTGACGCATGTGCGCGCGTCCGACCAGGACACCGCCGAACAGCGGCGCGTTGTGGCCGGCCTGCGCGAGACGGTACGGCTCAACCAGGTCCGCGTCTCGACGGGCCTCGGGTCGCAGCTCGACACGATCGATGCGGGCTTCCGCTTGCTTGAGGCGGAGCAGGCCTTGGTTTCGCTCCAGTCGGACGCCTTTACGCACCGTATCCAGCTTATCGCCGCGCTTGGCGGCGGTTTCCAATCCTCCCCGCCGCCTGCAGCGGCCCATGCGGACATGCCTTCATGAACGATCAGACCCCCGCCGACTGGAAGCGCCAGGCGGAAACGGCCGAACGAGTCGATCCCGTCGTCAGCCCTGCGCCGATGGCCGCCGAACCTGCGCCAACCCCTGTCGATCCCGCGATCGCGCGCCGCGCGCGCACGCGACGGATCGGCTTTACCGTGCTCGCGCTCGTCGTGCTGATCGGGCTGGTGCTGTATGCCATCCGCATTTTCACCGCACCGGCGACCGAGTCGACTGACGATGCCTATGTCGCGGGCAACGTCGTGGCGGTCACCGCGCGGGACGGCGGCACCGTGCTGGCGCTGCACGCCGACAATACGCAATCGGTCAAGCGCGGTCAGCCGTTGATCGACCTCGACCCAGCATCGACCGGCGTGCAGATGGACGCGGCTGAGGCGGCCCTGGGGCGCGCGGTTCGCGCGGTCCGGTCGACCTATGCCCAAGTCGATGAAGCCGGGGCGGAAATCGCCCAGGCGCAAGCCGATCTGTCGCGCGCGCAAAACGATTATGCCCGCCGCCAGGGCGCGGCGCGCGATGGTGCGATCTCGGGCGAGGAACTGTCGCACGCGTCCGACGCCGTGACCACCGCCCGCGCGGCGCTCGCTTTGGCCCAGGCCAAGAAAGCGCAAGCCGCGAGCACGGTTTCCGGCACCGACGTGTCCAGCAATCCGCAAGTGCTCGCCGCGATCGCCGATGTTCGCCGCGCCGCGATCGACGCCAGCCATATGAAGATCGTCGCGCCCGTCACCGGCATCGTCGCGCAGCGCACCGTCCAGCTTGGCCAGCGCGTTGCGGCGGGCACGCCGCTGATGGCGGTGGTGCCGCTCGACAGCGTGTGGGTGGACGCCAACTTCCGCGAGACGCAGCTCCAGCATTTGCGCGTGGGCCAGCCGGTGACGGTCACCGCCGATGTCTATGGCAAGGGCGTCGTCTTCCACGGCAAGGTGCTCGGGCTTGGCGCGGGCAGCGGCAACGCCTTCTCGCTGCTGCCGCCGCAAAATGCGTCGGGCAACTGGATCAAGATCGTGCAGCGCGTGCCGGTGCGCATTGCGCTCGACCCGGCTGAACTGCGTGCGCATCCGCTGCGGATCGGCCTGTCGGTCAATGCCGTGGTCGCGACGAGCAACCTGTCGGGCCCGATGGTCGCGGGCAGCGCGGCCCCGGCCGGCGGCGTGCAGCAAAGCCTTGACGGCGGCCCCGAAGTCGACGCGCAAGTGCGCCGGATCATCGCGCAGAATCTGGGCCGCGACCGGTGAGCGCCTCTGCCGGGGCGGGGGCGGCTCCGCTCCGCGGCGGGGCGCTGGCGATCACCTCGATCGCGCTGGCGCTCGGCACCTTCATGCAAGTGCTCGACGGGACGATCGCCAACGTTTCGCTGCCGACGATCGCGGGCAATCTGGGCGTCTCGACCGATAACGGGACGTGGGTGATCACGTCTTTCGCGGTCGCCAACGGCGTCACCGTCCCGCTTACCGGCTGGCTGATGCAGCGCTTCGGCGTGGTCCGCACCTTTACCGCATCGGTCGTCTTGTTCACGATTGCCTCGCTCTTGTGCGGGCTGGCGTGGGATCTGTCTTCGCTGATCGGGTTTCGCATTCTGCAGGGCGCTGTGTCAGGGCCGATGATCCCGGGCAGCCAGGCGCTGCTGATCGCGATCTTCCCCGCCCATAAGCGTGGCACCGCGCTGAGTATCTGGTCGATGACGACGCTCACCGCCCCGGTGCTCGGGCCGGTATTGGGCGGGTACATTTCGGACAATTATCACTGGGGCTGGATCTTCCTGATCAACGTTCCCGTCGGCATCGCCTGCGCGATAATTTCCTGGCGCTCGCTGTCGACGCGCGAGACGCCAACGCGCAAACTGCCGATCGATACGGTCGGGCTGATCCTGCTCGCTTTCTGGGTGTTCAGCCTGCAGACGATGCTCGATCTCGGCAAGGATCGCGACTGGTTCAACAATCCGCTGATCGTCGTGCTCACGGTGTGCGCGCTGGTCGGGTTTGTTGCCTGGGTCATCTGGGAAATCACCGATGGAAACCCGGCGGTCGATCTCAGCCTGTTCCGGCGGCGCAACTTCGTGTTTGGAACGCTGGCGCTGTGCCTTGGTTATGCGCTGTTCTTCGCCAACAACCTGCTGCTGCCGCTGTGGCTGCAGGAGCAGATGGGCTATACCGCGACCTGGGCCGGGTTTGTCGCCGCACCGAGCGGAATCGTCGCGGTCGTCGCGACGCCGTTTATCGGGCGGCTGAAGATCGATACGCGCTGGCTCGCGACGATGGCGTTCCTGTCCTTCGCCGGATCATACTTCCTGCGTGCGCAATACACCCCCGATGCGAGCTTCTGGACGTTGATGTTCCCCTTGCTGTTGCAGGGGTTGGCGATGAGCATGTTCTTCGTGCCGTTGATCACGCTGTCGTTCGACGGGATTCCGGGCGAGCGCGTGCCCTCGGCGAGCGGGATTTCCAACTTTGCGCGCATCACCGCGGGCAGTTTCGCGGCGTCGATCATCACGACCTATTGGGATCGCCGCGAAGCGCTGCACCAGACCCGATTGAGCGAGGTCGGCACCGACTATTCGCCAATCTACCGGCACGCGACCGAGCAACTGCAAGCCGCGGGCATGACCCAACAGCAGGCGGCTGGCGCGGTGATGCGCCAGATCGTCAATCAGTCGTATCTGCTTTCGTCGCTGGAATTGTTCTGGATCTGCGGTTGGATGGCGCTGGTGATGATCGGCGTGATCTGGATGACGCGGCGTCCGGCACCGAGCACGCATGTGGTGGCGGCGGATTGACCGCGCTGTGCGCCCGGTCGCTGCGAGTTTAAGGGTTGAAAATGGTGCCGGCTGCAGGAATCGAACCCGCGACATCCAGTTTACAAAACTGGCGCTCTACCAACTGAGCTAAGCCGGCACGTGCGACGCTAAATGCGTCAGGATATGCCGAAGGTCCAGCCCTCCGTGCGTGCGATTTGCGGTGTCAGCGCTTGTGGATGCCAAAATTCTTGGCGGAGCGCGTTGGCGCGCAGCCAGGCCGCGGTCAAAATGGCGTCGGTCGCATGGTCGGTATAGCGGGCGAGCGGGGCGTGCGCCGCGCTGCCAAGGGTGGCCAGCGCGGTGTCGAGCGCTGCCGGGTCGCGCAATTTGCTAAGGCCCTTGCGCACCCCAGCGGCGCGGGCGGCGATGGTGGTGTAGATTTCGACCACGCACGCGCCCGTCTGTGGTGCGGGGTCGAACGGCCACACCGGCACGTCGGTCCCCAGATGGTGGAGCAGCCGCATGCCCGCAAAGCTCGCTTTGGCGACCTGCGCCGCGCCGATCGCGTCATAGACGGTCGAGGGTTTGCCGAAGCCGGCGGCATTGTGGTGCGCTTCGCAGCGGCGGAAGTGGAGGAAGTCGGCCTTGGTCCCGTCGCGCGCGCCGAGATAGAAATGCGTGCCGCGCCGCGCTTCGAGGAACGCGGCAGCGCCGAGATCGGCATCTGGCGCGTGCGCATCGACATAGCCCCAGAAGGCGCGGGCGGTGGTCGACGTGTCCTCGCCCGGCAGATACGCCCCGCGCAGCACATAAGGTGGCGCGAAACTGAAGTCGAAGCCGACCAGCAAGGGCGTCTCCGCCTGATCGCGCAGCCAGTGCAGGATGTCGGCGCGCGACCAGATCCCGCGCGGCGGGGAGACGAGGGTAGGGGCGGCGGTGCCGGTTTCACACAGCGCCAGCGCGATGCCGGGGTGGCGCGCGCCTTTGGCCCCCGACCAGTCGATCGCGGCGAAGCGCGTGAAATGCGTCGGTGTCACGTTTTCTTGCGGGGCTTGCTGGCCTTGCGCGCGGCCGCCTGGTCGCGGGCACGGGTGACCATGTCCTGCACCCGATCCGGATCGCTAGTGTCATAGCGGACCAGCACCGCGGGCCAGCCTTCATAATGCGGCGTCTGCCAGAAGGTGGCGGGGTCGGTTTCGAGCAGGACTTCCTTGGTATCCGAGTCGATCGAGAGCACGAACGAATCGGCCTCGCGGCCTATCGAGACGAACGCCCGCCCGTTCGAGGCGACCTTGATCGCCGCCCCGCCATAATGCCTCCCGGCCACGGTGTCGGGCAGCGTCAGCGCAAAGGCGGCGAGCGACTCCCAGTCCTTCATTCGTCCCCCTTCAGGCTGGCCCACCACGCCATGCGTTCGGCGATGCGTTTTTCCATGCCGCGCTCGGTCGGCACATAGAAGGTCTGCGGTGCCATTTCGGCCGGCCAGTAATTCGCGCCCGAAAAGCCCTCCGCCGTGTCATGATCATAGGCATAGCCCTTGCCATAGCCGATGTCCTTCATCAGCTTGGTCGGCGCGTTGAGGATATTCTCGGGGGGCATCAGCGATCCCGTCTCGCGCGCCGATTTCCAGGCGGCCTTCTGTGCCGTGTACGCGGCGTTCGATTTGGGCGCGGTGGCGAGATACAGGCACGCTTGCGCGATCGCCAGTTCGCCCTCGGGGCTGCCAAGGAAATCATAGGCATCCTTCGCAGCGAGGCACAGCGTCAGCGCATTGGAATCGGCGAGGCCAATGTCTTCCACCGCCATCCGCACCATGCGCCGCAGCAGATATAGCGGTTCCTCGCCTGCGGTGAGCATGCGCGCCAGATAATAAAGCGCGGCTTGCGGGTCCGATCCGCGCACCGCTTTGTGCAGCGCGGAGATGAGGTTGTAATGCCCCTCGCGGTCCTTGTCATACACCGCGACGCGACGCTGCAGAAAGGCGGAGAGTCCGGCGGGATCGAGCGGCTCGGGCAGGTGAACCGCGAACAGCGTCTCCGCCTGGTTGAGCAGGAAGCGCCCATCGCCATCGGCGCTGGCGATCATCGCGTCGCGCGCCTCTGGCGTGAGCGGCAGCGGGCGTTCCTCCACCTGCTCGGCGCGGTCGAGCAATTTGCCGAGCGCGGCGTGGTCGAGCCGGTGCAGGATCAGCACTTGCGCGCGGCTGAGCACGGCGGCGTTGAGTTCGAAAGACGGGTTCTCGGTGGTCGCGCCGACCAGCGTAACCGTGCCGTCCTCGACATAGGGCAGGAAACCGTCCTGCTGCGCGCGGTTGAAGCGGTGGATTTCGTCCACGAACAGCAAGGTGCGCTTGCCCATGCGGGCATGGTCGCGTGCCTCGGCAAAGGCTTTCTTGAGGTCGGCGACGCCCGAGAACACCGCCGAAATCGCCATGAAGCGCAAGCCCACCGCATCGGCGAGCAACCGCGCGATCGTCGTCTTGCCGGTGCCGGGCGGGCCCCACAAGATCATCGACGACAGCCGCCCCGCCGCGACCATCCGCCCGATCGCGCCTTCGGGGCCGGTGATATGGTCCTGCCCGACCACTTCGGCGAGCGTCGTCGGGCGCAGCCGGTCGGCGAGCGGCGCGGTGGCGCTCGGCTGGTCGGCGGCGGGCGGATCGAAAGTCGCGAACAGATCGGGCATCATTTTCCTCGGGCGGGTGCCGCCAAGATAGGGTTTCCCCAAAAAAATGCACGGACCCCTTGCGTCGATGCAATCAAGATATATCTTAGTGCCATCGTGTTATAGAAAGGAACGATATGTTTGTATTTGTAGAACGCGGCGGTCGCGGAGACCGTGGCTGCCATCCAGGCCGCAAAGGCATGGCGATGGGCGGGCGCTTTGGTGGCGGCTTTGGCGGCGGGTTCGGGCGTGGCCATGGTCATGGGCATGGCCGGGGCGACGGTGAGGGGCGTGGTGGCCCGCGCGGTCGGCGTATGTTCGACAGCGGCGAATTGCGGCTGGTGTTGCTCAAGCTGATCGCCGATGAGCCACGCCACGGCTATGACCTGATCCGCTCGATCGAGGAGTTGACCGGCGGTGCCTATGCGCCGAGCCCGGGGGTCGTCTATCCCACGCTCACGTTGCTCGACGACATGGACCTGATCGAGGCGCGGCAGGCCGAAGGGGCCAAGAAGCTGTTCGCGGTCACCGAAACCGGCACCGCGCATCTCGCCGAGAATGCGGAACAGGTCGAGGCGCTGTTCGCGCGTCTTGCCGAGGTCGGCGCAGAACGCGCACGGACCGACAGCGCCTCGGTGCGCCGCGCGATGGGCAATTTGCGCGAGGTTTTGATCCACAAGCTGCGCAGCGAAGACGTGGCGCAGGAAACCCTGCACGAAGTCGTCGCGCTGATCGACGAAGCCGCGCAGAAGATCGAGCGGCTGTAAGCATGACCCGGCTTCAGCTCCTCCGCCGTCGCCTCGCAAATGCCGCGGCTGCGGCAGGGGCTGAACCTCCCCTTCGGAGACGTGATATGACCCTGAGCACAACCGCACGCGTGCCGACCGCGCATGCGAGCAAGTACCTTCAGCAGACCTGCAAGCATTGGGAGCACAATCTGGCGGTGGTCTTCACCCCGGAGCACGGTACGATCGTGTTCCCAAAGGATGCGCGCGGGGCCAATTTCCCGGGCGATGCTACCGTCACCTTCGATGCCGAACCCGATGCTCTATTGGTTCGGATCGAGGCTAGCGCCGTCGAACAGCTCGAAGCGTTGCAAGGCGCGGTCGCGCGCCATGTCGATCGCTTCGCCTTTCGCGAGGCACCGCTCGCTTATGAGTGGCACTGAACGCGCGCGTCATGCGGCGCGGCGGGCGAGCACCTTCAAATAGGTGTCGAGCACCGTCTGGTTGATGCGTTCCCATTGATAGGTCGCGGCTTCGGCATGACCGGCGGCCCCGGCGGTGCTGCGAAAGCCATGGTCTTCGCAGAAGCGCTGCAGGGCGTCGGCATAGCCTTCGATGTCCGTCGGCGGCACGATCAACCCGGTCACGCCGTCGGCGATCAGGCCGACGGCGCCACTGGCGCGCGCGGCGACGACGGGTACGCCCGCAGCCATCGCCTCGAGCGTCACATTGCCGAAGGTCTCGGTCACGCTGGGATTGAAAAACACGTCCATCGACGCGACCGCCTTGCCCAGATCATCGCCGGTCAGATAGCCGGCGAACACCGCATCGGGCACTTCCTGCGCGAACCAGTCGCGTGCCGGGCCTTCGCCAATCACCAGCGTCTTGTGCTTGACGCCGCGCGCCTTGAGCGTGCGGAGGGCTGCGGCGAAGACGTCCAGCCCCTTTTCTTTGACCAGGCGCCCCAGAAAGCCGACCGCAACTTCGTCATCGCCGATGCCGAGGCCGCGCCGCCAGGCGAGGTCGCGCTGGGCGGGGTTGAAGCGATCGTGGTTCACCCCGCGCGACCAGCGCGTCACCGGGGTGGGCACTCCCCATTCGCGCAAAATCTCGCCCATCACCTGGCTGGGTGCGAGCACTTCATCGACGCGGCTGTAGAAGCGCTTTTGAATGCCGATCATCGGCGGCACCAGAAACCCCAGGCCGTAATAGCTCATATAGGTCTCGAACCGCGTATGGTACGAAGCGACCCGGGCGATGTTATGCTTTTCGGCATAATTGAGCGCCTTGTGCCCCAGGCGGTCCGGTGCCGAAACGTGGATCATGTTGGGCGCGAACGCATCGAGATCGCGCCGCACGCGATTGCCCATGCCGCGCGTCAGCTTGTATTCGCCGCGCAGCGGGATCTTGATCGATGGCGCGCTGACCAGGTCGCCAGTCGGCGGGAATGCTGGGGTGCGGCTCGTCGGTGCATAGATTCGCACCTTCACGCCGCGACTAAGCAGATAGCCGACCAAGAGGTTGAGGGTCTGGTTGGCACCATCACGGGTATAGTTATAATTGCCGCTGAACAGGGCTACGCGGAGATCGGACGCTTCCATCGTGCCGGGCCATAGCGAAGCTATCGCCGGATGACTATCTCTCGCGTCAAAGGAGTTTTTGCGCCGATGACCGACCTTTCCGCCTTTGCGATCACACAACGCTGGCCCGCCGCCCATCCGGACCGGCTGCAACTCTATTCGCTGCCCACGCCCAATGGTGTGAAAGTGTCGATCATGCTGGAAGAGACGGGGCTGCCGTACGAGCCGCATTTGGTCGATTTCGCCAAGGACGATCAGCACAGCCCCGCCTTCGAATCGCTCAACCCCAATGGCAAGATCCCCGCGATCCTCGATCCTGATGGACCCGGCGGCAAACCGCTCGCTTTGTTCGAATCAGGCGCGATCCTGCTCTATCTCGCCGAAAAGACCGGCAAGTTCCTGCCCAGCGATCCCGCCGCGCGCTGGCACGCGATCCAGTGGGTGATGTTCCAGATGGGCGGGGTCGGCCCGATGTTTGGCCAGGTCGGCTTTTTCGTGAAGTTCGCGGGCAAGGACTTTGAGGATAAGCGCCCGCGCGACCGTTATGTCGCCGAAGCCAAGCGCATCCTCGGCGTGATGGACGGCGTGCTCGCGGGCAAGAGCTGGTTCCTGGGCGAGGACTACACCATCGCCGATATCTCGATGCTCGGCTGGGTGAACGGTCTGGTCGGCTTTTACGGCGCGGGCGAGCTGGTCGGTTTCGACCAGTTCAAGCACGTAAAGGCATGGCTCGAACGCGGCCTCGCACGGCCAGCGGTGCAGCGCGGTCTGGCGATCCCGGCGCGGGGATAGTCAGGTCGGCGGCGCGTCCGAAAAGCCTTCATACCACACGGCAATTGCGTTGCTGTGGGCGAGCCACGGTGCGGGCGCGGTCTCCTGGACCGCGTCGCCGTGCTGGTGCCATCCGCCGAGCGAGCAGTGAATGATCGCCTTCACCCGCGCGATACCATGCTGGGCCATATCCAGCGCGGTCACGATGCCGATATGGCCATCATGCGTCCGGCCATCGGTGCCGGTATAATCGGGATAGACCAAAAAGCTGCCGACGACCGGTTCGGCCAAAGCATGAAAATACCCCGTTGGGGATAGGCCATCGGCGTGGATCGCGGTGGTCTCGAACCAACCGCCGTTGATCTTCTTGTAGAGCGGGTGGTTGACGATGCGCGATTGCGGCGGAACCGATGGGAAGCGGATGCTCCAGTAGACAAAGCCACTGCAATCGAGCTTGCCATTGGGAGGAATTGTCGCGGCCGCAAAGGACGGCATCACCCCTGGGCTCTTATATTCGGTCTTCTTGCCAAGCCCGCTGCGTGCGCGTGTAATCGCCGTTGCTGAATCCATGGTGCTTCCCCCTGGTCCCCGCGCGGGTCGTGCTCGAAGGTCAGACCCCGCGACCCGCCCGCTAACAAGGCGGCGTCCCAATTGCGTGAAAAGTGCGTGCGCCGGGCGCGCGAACGTCACGGCTCCACTGAAATTTGTTCCCCTCTCGTTCCGATGTTGCTACATCGCAGCGCATGGCAAAACCCCAGAAGCGCTATGTCTGTCAGTCCTGTGGATCGGTGTCGCACCGCTGGCAGGGGCAATGCGCCGATTGCGGGGAATGGAACACGCTGGTCGAGGAAGCGCCTGCCACCGTCACGCCGTTCCAGGCCAAGCATAATCTGCAAGGTGGCGGGCGCGCGTTTCAGCTCGTCAGCCTCGATGCCGAGATCACGCTGCCCGACCGGCTCGCCACCGGCATTGCCGAGCTCGACCGCGCGCTCGGCGGCGGCTTCGTCGAAGGATCGGCGACGCTGATCGGCGGCGATCCCGGCATTGGCAAATCGACGCTGCTGCTGCAGGCGGCGGCGAAGATGGCGCTGGCCGGGCTGCCGGTGGCGTATGTCTCGGGTGAGGAAGCCGCCGATCAGGTGCGCTTGCGCGCGCGGCGGCTGGGCCTCGGCCATGCGCCGGTGATGCTGGCGGCGGCGTCCTCGACGCGCGATATTCTCACCACGCTCGGCCAGGCAACGCCCCCCGCCTTGCTGGTGATCGACTCGATTCAGACGATGCACAGCGATTTGATCGAAGGGGCGCCCGGCACCGTCAGCCAGGTGCGCGCTTCGGCGCAGGAACTGATCCGCTTCGCCAAGGAACGCGGCACCGCCGTGGTGCTGGTCGGCCACGTCACCAAGGATGGCAGCATCGCCGGCCCGCGCGTGCTCGAACATATGGTCGATACCGTGCTGAGCTTTGAAGGCGAGCGCAGCCACCAATATCGGATTCTTCGCGCGATCAAGAACCGCTTTGGCGGCACCGACGAGATCGGGGTGTTCGCGATGGTGGCGGAAGGCTTGGCCGAAGTGTCCAACCCCAGCGCCTTGTTCCTGACGCAGCGCGAGGAAGGCATGACCGGAACCACGGTGTTCCCGGCGCTGGAGGGCACGCGGCCGGTGTTGGTCGAAATTCAGGCGCTGGTCGTGCGCTTGGCGAGCGGAGCGACGCCCAGGCGGGCGGTGGTCGGTTGGGACAGCGGGCGTCTCGCCATGGTGCTGGCGGTGCTGGAGGCCCGCTGCGGGCTCAGTTTCTCGTCGAGCGAAGTCTATCTCAACATTGCAGGCGGCTACCGCGTGCAGGACCCGGCCGCCGATCTTGCGGTCGCGGCAGCGCTCATCTCCGCGCTGTCGGAACGCCCGGTGCCCGCCGATGCGGTGGTGTTCGGCGAACTGGCCCTGTCCGGCGAAATCCGCCCGGTCGCGCATGGCCCGCTGCGCTTGAAGGAGGCGGGCAAGCTTGGGTTCGAAAGGGCGCTGCTGCCCGCGGCGGTAACCGACGACAAGAGCGGGTTGAAGCTGAGCGGCTTCGGCACGCTGGCGAGCTTTGTCGAGCATATGCTGGGGCGGTGAGGGGGCGTTGCACCCTCCCACAAACCTTCCACTCGTGGAGGGTGATGACTCTTGGTCCATCGTCTCCCTGTCCGTAACTCCCTGTCCGTTCGTTTCGAGCGTGGTCGAGAAACCTGGCACAGCGCTTGCGGCTGTTTCTCGACTACGCTCGAAACGAACGGGTTAAGGGAAAGCACTCTCCAACCCCCACAAACCCCGCCGCATCCCCGCACCCACTCGACTTCCACCGTCCCACCCTTGTAAGACGCGCGCCATGCATCTTACCGCCCTTGATATTCTGGTCCTGCTCGCCGTTGGCGGGGCCGCCACGCTTGGCATCACGCGCGGCTTCGTCACCGAAGTGCTGTCGCTGTTCGCCTGGGTCGGAATCGTGTTTGCGATCAAGCTGTTCCATGTGCCGCTGACGCATGCGCTGACCGGGGTGGTCGGCACCACCACCGGCGCGGCGGTGCTGGCCTTCGCGATTCTGGCCGGGGGTACCTATTATGGCGGGCGCATGGTCGCGCGGGCGATCGGCGCCCGCACGCGCGATTCGGTGCTGGGGCCGGTCGATCGCGCGCTTGGCTTCGGCTTTGGCGCGCTCAAGGGCCTGATCCTCGCCAGCCTCGCTTTCCTACTGGTGGTGCTGATGACCGATACCGTCAGCGGCGGCCCGGCGCATCGCCCGGAATGGCTGACCTCGGCCAAGGTCTATCCCTTGCTCAACAGCACCAGCGCCAGCATCGCCGATTTCGTCGATCGCCGCCGCAAGGGTGAACCCGTGTTCGGGCATGGCGCGAACGTCGCCGAGGCGGACCATACGGCCGAGTAAGCGCTTTTCCCCGCCCGTCGTCGAACGGGAACGAGGAGAACATACCTTCGGCGGGGTGACGAATCCCCCGGCATGCCCTACATCCGCTGCATGAACGCGCCGCTCTACAATACCGAAATCCTGCGGCTCGCCGCCACCATTCCGCATCATCACCGCTTGCCCGATCCGATGGCCACCTCGGAAAAACGCTCGCCGATCTGCGGCAGCCGCGTGACGGTCGATATCAATGTCGACGCCGAGGGGCGCGTGTCCGACCTCGGCCTGCTGGTGCGCGCCTGTGCGCTCGGTCAAGCCTCGTCGTCGCTGATGGGCGCGGCGGTCATCGGCAAGTCCGCGGCGGAGATTGCGGCGGCGCGCGATGCGTTGGCCGCGTGGCTGGCGGGGCAGGGGCCTTTGCCCGATTGGCCGGGCTTCGAACTGTTCACGCCCGCGCTGCCGCACAGCGCACGCCACGCCTCGATCCGGCTCGCTTTTGAGGCGGCTGCCGAAGCGAGCGCCGCTGCCGCCGCAAAGGCCCCCGCATGAGCCAGTCGCTGCTGCTCGATGGCGTCATCCTCGGCGGCTTTGCGCTCGTTTTCGTCCTGATCTTCCGCCGTTTCGGCCTGGGGGCGACGCTCGGCTATCTCGTCGCGGGCGCGGTCGTCGGGCCGCAAGTGCTGCATCTGGTCGGCAATGCCGAATCCAAGATCGGCGTCGCCGAACTCGGCATCACGCTGCTGCTGTTCATCGTCGGGCTGGAGCTCAATCCGTCGCGGTTATGGGCGCTCAAGAAGGAGATCTTCGGGCTCGGGCTGTTGCAGGTGGTGTTGTGCGGGCTGGCGGTCACCGGCCTTGTCGCAGCGGTGCATTTCTCCTGGTCGGCGGCTTTGGTGCTCGGCCTTCCGCTGGCGCTGTCCTCGACCGCGCAGGTGCTGCCGATGCTGCAATCGGCCGGTCGCTTGCGCACGCCCTTTGGCGAACGGGCCTTTTCGATCCTGTTGTTCCAGGATCTGTCGATCGTGCCCTTGATCACGCTGGTGACGGTGTTGTCGCGCAATCCTGCGGATGCGCATGGACCGCCGGGCTGGCAATTGTTCCTGTCGACGGTGCTGGCGGTGGCCGGGTTGGTGCTGGCCGGGCGCTTCCTGCTGCGCCCGCTCTTCCGCATCATCGGCAATTTGGGGGAGCGCGAGATGTTCGTGTTCGCCGCCTTGTTCACGGTCATCGGTGCGGCTGCGATCATGGAGGCGCTTGGCCTGTCCACGGCACTGGGCGCGTTCGTCGCGGGCGTGATGCTGGCGGACAGCCCGTATCGCCATGAGCTGGAAGCCGATGTCGAGCCGTTCCGCTCGATCCTGCTCGGCCTGTTCTTCCTCGCGGTCGGCATGATGCTCGATCTGCACGCCATTGCCGAGCGGCCCTTCTTCGTGATCGGCATGGCGCTGGCGCTGATCGCGACCAAGGCGGTGATCATCTTCGGCATCGGCATGGCCTTCAAGATGAAGTGGCGTGCAGCACTCGCGCTCGGCCTGTTGCTCAGCCAGGGCGGCGAGTTCGGTTTCGTGCTGTTCGCGCAAGCCCAGCGCGCCTTCCTAATCGCGCCCGAGGCGGCGAGCCTGTTCGGCGCGATCGTCACGCTGTCGATGGCGACGACGCCGTTCCTGATGATGATCACCCAGCGCATCCGCGAAGAGCCGATCGTCGCGGGCGAGCGCGATGGTCCTAAGGCCGATGGTGCCAATGCGCTGATCGTCGGCTATGGCCGCTTCGGCCAGACGGTGGCGCAAATGCTGATCGCGCAGGGCGTACCGGTGACGCTGATCGACACCGATATCGAGATGATCGATGTCGCCAGCGATTTCGGGGCCAAGGTCTATTATGGTGACGGCACGCGGCTCGACTTGCTGCGTCAGGCGGGCGCGGGCGAGGCAGAGTTGATCCTGTTCTGCATGGATGGTGACCAGCTTTCGCCCGATCTCGTAACCGGCGTTCACAACGCCTTTCCCAACGCGTCGATCTATGTGCGCGCCTTCGATCGCCGCGCGGTGATCAAGCTGAAGGGCTCCCCGGTCGATGGCGTGGTGCGCGAAGTGCTCGAATCGGCGGTGAAGATGGGCCGCATGGCGCTGGAAAGCATCGGCGTCGATCAGGCCGAGATCGACCGTACCGAGGAAACCTATCGCCGCAACGACAAGGAGCGGCTGCGCGTGCAGTCCGAGACGGGCGACATTCGCGCGGCGCGCGGTATCATGATCACGCAGGATCAGCGCGCCGGGCTGAGCGAGGAGCAAGCGGGATGAACTGGATTGGGCTGTTCGCGGCGCTTTCGGGCGCAATCGCCGTGGGCGCGGGGGCGTTTGGGGCGCATGGTGCTAGCGGACAAGGCGCAGAATGGCTGAAGACCGGCGCACATTACCAATTGATCCACGCCGTGGTGGCGCTGGTGGCATGGCGCATGGACGCGCGCGGACCGGCCTGGCTGTTCCTCAGCGGCGGTGCGCTGTTCGCCGCGACGCTGTATCTGATGGCGCTGGGGGCCCCCCGCTGGCTCGGCGCGATCACGCCGATCGGGGGCTTGTTGTTGATTGCCGGGTGGTTGTGGCTGGCATGGGCTGCCGCGCGAGGTTGAGCCAAGAGGGGCGGCATGATGACGGACCCGGATACGATCCTCAACTGGCGCCGCTTCGACGCGCGTATCACCACCTCGGGCCAGCCGAGCGCCGCGCAACTGGCGGAAATCCAAGCGCTGGGCGTCACCCACATCATCAATCTCGGACTGCATAGCCATCCGCGCGCGCTGCCTGACGAGGCCGCGACCGTCAGTGATCTGGGCATGCGCTACATCCACATTCCGGTCGATTTCGATCACCCGACCGAGGCCGATTTCGATCGGTTCTGCGCTGTGCTCGACGCGCTGCCGGACACGCCCGTCCACGTCCATTGCATCGTCAACGCGCGCGTGACGGCGTTCCTGTACCGCTATCAGCGCGACCGCGTCGGCGGCGACGCCAGCGCGGCACGCGCGCTGCTCGACACGGTTTGGCAACCGGGTGGGGTATGGGCCGACTTCATCGGCGAGCAGGCGCTGGTCGAGGCCCCGCATCGTTATGCTGGGCGCGATTATCAGCCTGTATTAAAACGATAGTTTCTGGGTACAGATGCGCACTAAGCTGAGTACCTGCGCCAGAAAAATGCGATTCGGGAGTGAACAGGCGGCGCTATCCCAGGCACAGGCAAGTGGCCTTGTGTTGCGCCCCTACCGTTGCGATCGCTGCGGTGCGTTTCATTTGACCAGCCGGACCAAGGGCAAGCGCGTGCCGCGTCCAGCGGTGTGACGGACGCTTTGGCGGAGCGCGTCCCGTCATGCCGGGCGTGTCCCGGCATCCACTGTGCCGCGTTTTCTGCGATCGATCCTCTCGTATCCCGGTGGACCCCGGCACGAGGCCGGGGTGACGGTGCGCTCTTCATCCGCCCCTTCGACACGAAACGACAAGCACGATAGGGACGGCGGATGACCAGCGCCTCGACCCGCCGCATCCTGCTTGCCAGCCTGATCGGCACCTCGGTCGAATTCTACGATTTCTATATCTACGCGACCGCCGCCGCCTTGGTGTTCGGCCCGCTCTTCTTCCCTGCGGACGATCCGGCGGTGCAGTTGCTCGCCTCTTATGCCAGTTTCGGCCTCGCCTTCTTCGCGCGGCCGCTGGGGGCGGCGGTGTTCGGGCATTTCGGTGACCGGCTCGGGCGCAAGTCGACGCTGGTCGCCTCGCTGATGCTGATGGGCGGGTCGACCGTCGCGATCGCGTTCCTGCCGACCTATGCGCAGATCGGCTGGGTCGCCCCCTCGCTGCTGTGTCTGTTGCGCTTCGGGCAGGGGCTCGGGCTGGGCGGCGAATGGGGCGGGGCGTCGCTGCTTGCGGTCGAGAATGCGCCCAGGGGTCAGGAAAATCGCTGGGGCATGTTTCCACCACTCGGCGCGCCGGTCGGGTTTATCGCCGCCAACGGCTTCTTCCTGCTGCTGGGAGCGACGCTCACCGACCAGCAGTTTCGCGATTGGGGCTGGCGCGTGCCGTTCTTGGCGAGCGCGGTGCTGGTGCTGCTTGGCTTGTGGGTGCGGCTGAAGCTGACCGAGACGCCCGCCTTCCGCGAAGCCGCCGCGCACGATGCGCTGCCCAAAGTCCCGATTGCCGAACTCTTCCGCATGCATTTGCGCGCGACGGTGGCGGGCACGGTCGGCGTGGTCGCGTGTTTTGCGCTCTTCTATCTGACGACGGCGTTCGCGCTCAGTTACGGCACCACCACGCTCGGCCATGGGCGGCAGGCGTTTCTGGCGCTGGAGCTTGGCGCGATCCTGTTCCTTGCGGCCGGCGTCATCGTGTCCTGCACGCTGGCCGACCGGTTCGGCGCGACCGCGATGTTGCGCTGGGGTTTTGTCGGTTGCGTCGTCTCGGGCCTGCTGATGGGGACGATGTTGGGGTCTGCATCGCTCTGGGTGGTGTTTGCGTGGCTCGCTTTGTCGCTGTTCGCGATGGGCTTTGCTTACGGCCCGCTCGGCGGCTGGTTGCCGTCGCTGTTCGACGCCGGGGTGCGCTATACCGGGGTGTCGATCACCTTCAATCTTGGCGGAATCCTCGGCGGCGCGCTCGCCCCGATCGCGGCGCAAGCGCTGGCCGCGCGCGGTGGGCTGGGCCTGGTCGGGGCTTATCTGGTCGCGGCGGGCGTGCTGAGCCTGGGCGGCCTGGCCTTACTCAAACGGCGCTGATCCGCGCGCGCTTGCAGCGTTCGGAGCAATAAACGACGCTGTCCCAGTCGCGCGCCCATTTCTTGCGCCAGGCAAACGGGCGCTGACAGACCGGGCAGGTCTTTTCGGGCAAGTTGGTCTTGGCGACGCCGTTCGGCATTCAGGCGGCCGCTTGATCCAGAAACGCGCGCACGTCCGCCAGATCGACCGATTTATCGAGGAAGGTGCCGCCAATCCCACGCGCCAGCAGGAAGGGCAGGGTGCCCGCATCCATCTTCTTGTCGTGCAGCATGTGCGCGATCAGCGTTTCGCCATCGGCGGTGATGCCCGCCGCCGCCGTGCCATCGGGCAGGCCGATCGCGCGGAGGTGCGCGGCGACGCGATCGGCATCGCCCTGCGGTGCAAGCCCACGCGCGGCCGAATAGCCATAGGCCAGCGCCATCCCCGCCGCGACGCCTTCGCCGTGCAGCAGCCGGTCGGAAAAGCCCGCTTCCGCCTCAAGCGCATGGCCGAAGGTATGGCCAAGATTGAGCAGCGCCCGCGCACCGGTCGTCTCGCGTTCGTCCTCTGCGACGATCCGCGCCTTTGCGGCGACCGAATGCGCGATGGCATAGAGCCGGGCATCGGCATCGCCCTCGATCAGCGCGGCGGCATGGGTTTCGCACCAGCCGAAGAAATCAGGGTCGTCGATCAGGCCATATTTCACGACCTCGGCATAACCCGCGCGGACATGGCGCTCCGCCAGCGTGTCGAGCACATTGGGGTCGATCAGCACCAGCGCGGGCTGGTGAAACGCCCCAATCAGATTCTTGCCGGCCTTAGAGTTGATCGCGGTTTTGCCACCCACCGACGAATCGACCTGCGCGAGCAAGGTCGTCGGGATCTGCACGAAGCCGCAGCCGCGCTTGAGGATGCTGCACGCGAAGCCGACAAGATCGCCGATCACCCCGCCGCCCAGCGCCACGACATGGTCGCCGCGCTCGACGCCGAGCTCGAGCAAGCGATCGGTCAAATGCTCCAGCATCGCCCAGCTCTTGGTCGATTCGCCCGGCGGCAGCACGATCGCTTCGCTGGCGACACCCGCTGCGGTCAGCGCGGCCTGAACAGTCGCCAGATGCGGCAGGACGTTCTCATCGGTGACGATCGCCATTCGCCGCCCGCGCGAGAGCGGCGCGAGCCAGTCGGCGGCGCGGGCGAGCAGCCCGGCCTCGATCACCACATCGTAACTGCGCGCGCCCAGCGAAACGGGAATGGTCGTCATGGTTGGTTGAGGGCCTTCAGAATGGCGTTGACGGTGGCGTCGTGCGGCGCGCGATGGCTGGAGACGCGCAGATGCGCGGTCGCGTAGAACGGGTTGCGGACGCGCGCCAGTTCTTCCAGCACGGCCAGCGGATCGCGCCCGCGCAGCAGCGGTCGCGTATCGCGGCGCGAAACGCGCTCGACCAGCACCGACGGCTTGGCATCGAGCCAAATGGCATAGCCGCGATCCAGGATCGCCGCGCGCGTCTGCGGGTCGACGAAGGCACCGCCGCCCGTGGCGATCACGCGCTTTTGGCCTTCCATCAGCCGCGCGATCACGCGGCGTTCTCCGTCGCGAAAATAGGCTTCGCCGAAGCGATCGAAGATATCGGGGATCGACATCCCCGCTGCCGTTTCGATCTCGGTATCGGCATCGACAAAGGGCAGGCCAAGCCGAATCGCCAGGCGGCGGCCAACGGTGGATTTGCCAGCGCCCATGAGGCCAACCAGCACGATGGGCTGGCCGGTCCATTTCGGCGATTGGGGTGGGGTGGGGGCTGGGCTTTGCAACATCGAAGCGAGGGCTATACAGCGCACGGGCGTCTCGGGCAAAAGGCCTTGCGGGCGCAGCCCAAATTGTTCTGTTACAGGTCCTGGCCCATGTCCCGCTCGCTCGTAATCCTCCTCGTCATCGTGGTCGTCGTTGTGGGTGTCCTGTTCGGACTCTCGTCGATCGCGCGCGAAAAGCCGCTGAAGCATGTCGAAAAGGCCGTCCCGCTTGCGAACCTCCAGAAGTAGCGGTGTGTCCGGCGCGGCCGCGCGCAAGCTGACCATCGGCCTGCGCTTCGGCACCGCACTGGCGGTGGTGCTGGCGATTCCGGCGGTGGGGCAGCAACGCCCCGAATCGATCCTGCCGCCGGGCTTTGGCGATCCGACGCCGGCCCCGTCGCCAGCGGCGGCGCGGCCCAAGCCCGTTCCGCAGGCCCCCGCGCAGCCGAGCCAAGCCGTGCCGCCGCCTGCCGCGTCGGTTCCAGCGACGGCACCGGCCTTGCTGCCCGCGCCCGATGCGACGCCGATAGCTGCGCCGAGCCCCGGTGCCACGCCTCCGGCTCCCACCGACTTTGCCGCCTTTGTGCGCGCCGACATGCCGTCGTTCGCGCGCCGATCGCTGGCGCGGGTCGGGGTCGCGGGCCCTGCAGAAGGCGCGATGGGCCCGAACGCCTTTGGCCAGGCCGACGGGCGCTTTCTTGAAGTGTTGATGCAGCGGCTGAACACTCCGGTCGCCTCGCGCTGGGTGTCGATTGCGCTGCGCCGCGCGCTGATGGCGCGGGTCGATACCCCGCGCGGCGTGAACGGTGCCGATTTCGCGGCGGAACGATCGTGGTTGCTGACGCGCATGGGCGAATCGGTCGCCGCGCGGGCGATGGCGCAAGCCGTCGATACCGAGGATTATACGCCGAAGATGTTCGAGGCGACGATGCAGGCCGCGCTGGCGACGGGGGACGCGGCAGCGTTGTGCCCGGCGGCCGAGGCCGGAGCCGAGCTGGGCCAGGAACGCGGCTGGATCATGGCGCGGGCGATCTGCGCAGGCTTGTCGGGAACGCCCGCACGCGCGCAACCGCTGCTGACGCAAGCGCGCAAGTCCGGCATTGCTGGTGGCGTCGACTTTTTGCTGGCGCAAAAGGTCGCGGGTGCCGGGCAAAGCGGTCGGCAAGCGGTGACGATCGAGTGGGACAGCGTCGATCATTTGACCGCGTGGCGGTACGGCATGGCCACCGCGACCGGGGTGGAAATCCCCGACTCGCTGCTGGCGACCGCATCGCCCGCGGTGCAGGGCTGGCGGGCGCTGTCACCGACGCTTGACCCGCGGGTGCGCGCTGCCGTTGCCGAACTGGCCGCCGCGCGCGGGATTCTGTCGAGCGCCGCGCTGGTCGATCTCTATAGCGCGATCGATGCCGGGGACGACCAGAGCGGCGCGCAGGTCGGGATCGCGCGGGATTTGCGCGCGGCCTATGAGGGACCAGATGCCAAGGCGCGTGCGGATGCGCTGGTGCGGTTGTGGGATGAACCCAAGAGCGCGGAGGGCCGCTACGCCCGGCTGGTGCTGACCGCCGGGGCCGCCGCGCGCATTCCGACGACGCTGGAACAGCCCGATATCGATCGGCTGGTCGCCGCGATGCTGAGCGCGGGGCTGGATGTTCCGGCGCTGCGCTGGCGCGACAAGGCGGCGCGGGGCAGCAATGCCTGGGCGATGCTGACGCTGATCGATCCGGCAATGCCATCGCTGAGCTATGGCGATGTCAGCGCCTATTCGGGCACGAACGATGCCGAGGGCCTGAAGCGCCGCATGTTCTTGGCCGCGATGGCGGGGCTGGGGCGGATGTCGGGTGCCGAAGTCGAACGCGGCGCGCAGGCGCTGGGGCTGCGGTTCGCGCAGGAGAATAGCTGGACGCGGTCGATCGCCAAGGCGGCGCGCGAGCATGAGCCCGGCACGGTGGTGCTGCTCGCCGCGATCGGCATGCAGACGCGGCAGTGGCACGGCGTCTCGCCCGAGGCGGTGTATCGCATCACGGCGGCGCTGCACGCGGTCGGCATGTCGGGCGAGGCGCGGATGATCGCCGTCGAGGCGATCTCGCGGCTCTGACCGAGCGCCCCAGCGCGCCTGAGCCGCCGCGTGAAGATCGCGCGCTGATCGAGCGCTTTCTGGAGATGCTGGCGGCGGAGGCCGGGGCAGCAAAGAACACCATCGCCGCCTATCGCAGCGATCTGGCGCTGGCATCGGCGGTGCTCGGCGGACGGTTGAGCAGCGCCTCGCCTGGCGACCTTGCCCGGCTGGGCGAGGAATGGATCGGCCTGTCCAAGGCGAGCGTGGCGCGTAAATCGGCGGCGCTGCGGCGGTTCTTCGCGTTTCTGGCGGATGAAGGATTGCGCGGCGACGATCCCGGCGCGGCGTTGCCGCGCCCCGGCGCAGCGCGGGGGTTGCCCAAGGTGCTCGACCACAGCGATATCGACCGGCTGTTTGCGACGATTGCCGAGCGCATCGCGCGCGTGCCCGCTGACCCCAATGACCTGCGCATGGCCGCCTTGGTCGAGCTGCTGTACGGATCGGGCCTGCGGGCGACCGAATTGGTCTCGCTACCGCGAAGCGCGATTGCGCCCGACCGGCCTTATCTCATTCTGCGCGGCAAGGGCGACAAGGAACGGCTGGTGCCGCTGTCCGATCGCGCGCGCGCGGCGGTTGCGGTCTGGCGGCTGCATGTGCCCGAGGACTCTGCGTGGCTGTTTCCTTCCGGCAAGGGGCATTTGAGCCGCATCCGCCTTTACCAGATCCTGAAGGCGCTGGCGGCGGAAGCGGGGATTCCGCCCGATCGCATCAGCCCGCACGTGCTGCGCCACGCCTTTGCCACGCATTTGCTGGCGGGCGGTGCCGATCTGCGCGCGCTGCAGGCGATGCTTGGCCACGCCGATATTGCGACCACGGAAATCTATACACATGTCGATGCCAGCCGCCTGGTCGAGCTGGTCAATGCACGTCATCCGCTCGCCGAAGCCACGGCACGCGTTGACGCAAGGAAGCGCGGGGCTTAACCGGCCCGACCTATGGCAACTTTCCTCGATTTTGAAAAACCGATCGCCGAACTGCAAGCGCGGATCGATGAATTGCGTGAGACCGCAGCCGAAGGCACGGTCGATATCGACGCAGAGGTCGGGCGGCTGCAGGCCAAATCCGACAAATTGTTGCGCGACACCTATGCCAGGCTGACGCCGTGGCAGAAGACTCAGGTCGCGCGCCACGGCGAGCGTCCGCACTTCAAACATTATGTCGCCGGGCTGTTCGAGGATTTCCTCCCGCTGGCGGGCGACCGCGCCTTTGGCGACGATCAGGCGATCCTGGGCGGCTTCGCGACCTTTCGCGGCCGCCGCGTGCTGGTGATCGGCCATGAGAAAGGCGACGATACCGCCAGTCGGCTGCGCCACAATTTCGGCATGGGCAAGCCAGAGGGCTATCGCAAGGCGATTCGTCTGATGCAATTGGCCGACCGCTTCGGTCTGCCGGTGGTGACGCTGGTCGATACCTCAGGCGCGTTCCCGGGCGTGCAGGCCGAGGAGCGCGGCCAGGCAGAGGCCATCGCCCGCTCCACCGAAATGTGCCTGGCGCTGGGCGTGCCGATGGTTGCTGCAATCGTCGGCGAAGGCGGCTCGGGCGGCGCGATCGCGCTGGCGGCGGCAAACCGCGTTCTGATGTTTGAGCATGCCATCTATTCGGTGATCTCGCCCGAGGCGGGCGCGTCGATCCTGTGGCGGACGTCCGACAAAGCCGCCGAGATGGCCGAGGCGATGAAAGTGACCGCGCAGGATCTCAAGGGTCTCGGCGTGATCGATACGATCGTGCCGGAGCCACTGGGCGGTGCGCAGCGCGATCCGGCGACGGCGATCGCGGCGCTGGGCGATGCGATCGACGCGGCGCTGTCGAACCTTGATGGCCAGAGCTCCGCCGACCTGCGTCGGTCTCGGCGCGCGAAGTTTCTGGCGATGGGGCGGATCTAAGGCGCACGCGGCGCGGCTGTTCCCGATGCTGGCGTGCTGACCAAAGAAAAGGGCGACGGAACCGAGGTTCCGCCGCCCTTTGCATTAGAGGAGTTCGTAAGAGTCTTACGAAGCCTTCATGTTGGTCGTGACGTTGGTGAAGGTCTTGTTCAGTTGCGTGCCCAGACCCTGCATCGCGGCGATCGCGGCGACGGCGATGAGTGCTGCGATCAGGCCGTATTCGATGGCGGTCGCGCCCTTGGAATTCTTGATGAAATTGCGGATGGTCTTCATGATTCCGGTCTCCGTTGGTGAAAGCTTCAGTACCCGGTCGGGCCGGAAAAACCGGACCAACGCTGACGAGTCTAGGGAGGCAGAGTTGAAAAAGGTTTAAGCCCGACGGAACTTTTGTCCGCGACGCCGAATCTAGACGCCTGCCGTCGCAGCGGCGACCTTGGTGCTGACATTGCCCCACATCGTGGTCGTCGAATTGGCGAGCTGAGTCAGCGCAGCAACCATCGCAATCACGATCAGCGCGACGATCAGGCCATATTCAACCGCAGTGGCACCCTTGCGATCGCCCCAGAGTCGTTTCAGCGTGTCGATGATCATATGGGTTCGTGGCCACCGAAACAGCTGCTGGTTGCCAATCTCTAAAACGGGTGCGTTACGATATGCTTAATGGATTCAGTACGTCGGGTTTACAGCAGTGATGCTGGTCGTGGCGGCCGCGTTGGTGGACCGGGCGGGGCGGGTGCTGGTGCAGCGCCGCCCCCCTGGAAAAGCATTGGCGGGCCTGTGGGAGTTTCCCGGCGGCAAAGTGGAACCCGGCGAAACGCCCGAGGCGGCGTTGGTGCGCGAGTTGGAGGAGGAATTGGGGGTGGTCGTCGCGCCGACCGCGCTCACACCGCTGACCTTCGCCAGCGAGCCGCTCGCCGACCGGCATTTGCTGCTCCTGCTCTATTTGTGTCGGGTGTGGGCAGGCGAGCCGCAAGCGCTCGATGCGACGGCGTTGGCGTGGCACGCCCCCGCTGCGCTGCGGGGGCTGGAGATGCCCCCGGCCGATTTGCCGTTCATCCCGGCGCTGGAGACCGCGTTAGCGCGAGGCTAGGCTTGCCCGGAGCCCAAGCCATAGGGCGGGGCCGGGCATCCATCGCCGCACGGCCGCTTCGGCGATCAGGATTGCGACGAGCGTCAGGCCAAACAGCGGCAGGTATAGCGCCAGTACCAGGATGGCGATGGCCAGCCCCGCCCCCAGGCGCGGGCGGGACAGCGCGATCGGCGCGCCCAGGCCGATATGCCGCCGACGCCACCACATCACCACGCCCGACACCGCCAGAACCACCAGCAACAGCGCGGTAACGGTGCCCAGGAGCTGATTTGCGAGACCGAACAGCGCGCCCTCATGCCCCGCGACGCCATATCCGATCGTTTGGTCGATCCAGTGGCGTTGCGCAAAGCCTTCGCGACTAATGACGGTGCCCGTGCGACCGTCGATTTTCACCGTACTGCGCAATGGGCGGTTCGCTGCGTCGGATGACGCCGTCCAGGGCGCGTCGGGCCGCATCGGCGGCGCGATCAGCACCGGTGGTGCCACCGCGAGCGGTCGCACCACCGCGATGACGCGCGCGAGTTCGCCCGCCACGATTGGCGCGCGCGGCATCGCCATGCCGCCATGTCCGGCATGTTCTCCCGACATCGCCTCCGCCTGCGGTGGCTTGCCACCGATCGTCCAGTCGACCGGCCCGCGCGCGGTGCCGGTAAGCTGACGGATTTCGGTGAGATAGCTGCCCCAACCCTTCGCCCAGGGCAGCCCGGTGAGGATCAGCGCAAGGGCGAACAGCGACACCCAAATGCCCGAAACGGCGTGAAGATCGCGCCAGAACACCCGACGTCCGCCCCGTAGGCGCGGATACACCACCCCGGCCAAATCCGACCGCCCGCGCGGCCACCACAGATACAGGCCGGTCAACAGCATCACGATTGTCCAGCAGGCGGCGATCTCCACCAGATAACTGCCGAACGCCCCCGCCAGCAATTCGCCGTGCAGATGGAAGATCAGCCGCATCGGCCGCTGCTCCTCGCTGACGACGCTGAGGACAGCGAGCGAACGCGGATCGACATAGACGCGTTGATCCTGATGGTCCTTGGTGACGAGGATATTCACGGCCCCGTCCGGGCGCTCGGGCAGCACATATTTGTGCAGCGTGGATCCGGGCACCGCGCGGAGCGCCGCGGCGACCTGCGCATCGGGCGACGCCGTTGGGCCGGTCGTCGCCAAATGTGTGTAGGGCTGGTCCAGCCACGCCTCGATCTGCGGTTTCCACAGATAGATCGTGCCGGTCAGCGCCAGCCAGATCACGAAGGGCACGCAGAACACGCCGGCATAGAAATGCCAGCGCCAGACGGCGTTATAGCTGAGCTGCGGGCGGGCGGGAGTGGCCATCACATCCTCCTCAGAACCGGCCCTTCAGGCCGACATAGACGGTGCGCGGCTGGCCCGCATACACCGATCCGGTGGTGCCCATCAGCACCGATGCAGGGTTTTGTGCGCCCGTAGCGCTCAGGCTGTCCGAGAGGATCGACGCCGATCCGACATAGGTCTTGTCGGCCAGATTCTGCACCGATGCGTAGAAGGACAGACGCGACCACCAGCCCGTTGCTGCGGGAGGATCGTAATGCAGGTTGAGATTGATCAGCGTGTAGCCCGGAATGCGCAACAGATTGGCGTTGTCGATGAAATAGCGCGAGCGGTAGGTCGCCTCGGCAAAGCCGCCCAGGCCTGCAAAGGCACCGTGCGGCTGGTCATAGCCCAGTCGCCCGTTGGCGAAGGTCGGGATCACCCCCGGAATGCGGTTGTCGGCGCGGTCGAAGGCGGCCGACACCGCCCCCGAGGTCAGCCGCTCGACATAACGGGTGTAGCGTTGGTCGTTATAACTGTACGTCGCCTGGACATAGCCGCCGGGCAGGAGCGCGGGCAGGGGCTTCCAGTTGACGCCGACCTCGACCCCGCGATGGATCGAACGCGGGACGTTGGTGGTGTAGGACAACAGATTGACGCCCGCCGACTGGCTGACCTGTTCGTTGCGGAACCACTCATAATAGCCGGTCACTTCGGCCTTGAGAGTATCGCCGAGCGTCAGCTCCGCGCCAACGTCCACGCCGGTGCTGGTTTGTGTCTTGAGGTCGATATTGTTGCCGGCGACGCCCGCCGTCGTGACGAACAACTGGCCCGATTGCGGAATGCCGTAGGCCGTGCCGACACGGGTGTGGAGCCGCAGGGCGGGAAGTGCCTGCCAAACCAGCGACGCCTCAGGCGCGACATTGTCGAAATCGCGAATCGCGGGGATGTTGTTGAGCGTCGGATTGGCACCGACGGGATAGGTGTAGTTGGTCTGGCGCATGTCGATCTTCGAATGCTCATAGCCAATGCCAAGAATGAGCTGCAGATCCCTGGTCAGCGCCAATTCCTCGCGGGCGCGAACCCCCATATTGCGCACGCCGCCGAACACTGTTTGCGTGGTTGCGCCAATGCCGTTGCGGCCTGCAGGCGTCTTGTTGAACGAGTAATTCTGCCCGTCGAGATAGTTGTAGAAGATCCCGATAAAGCTCAGCGCATCCATGCCCAATATCTGGCTGTGCGCGGTGACGTCGGAGCTCAGATTGTAACTGTTGAGCGTACCGCGAAACGGCGTCGCGCTGGTCGGCTGGAACACCACGCGGCTGTCGAAGGTCGCTTGCGTGCGCCAGGTCGTGCCTGCGGAAAAATCATGCTCATAGCGTGCACCGATGATGGTCCGGCGGTCGTTGCGCGCAAGATCGCCCTCGGCGGCGGTCTGGGCGATGCGGGTGCCGTTGATCCCGTTCGCCAACACCGAGATCGTGCCGCAGCCCGCCGCGGCGGTCGCCGCCTGATCGCATCCTTGCTGGTACGGATTGGCGAGATATTGGTTGAACGACAACCGCGTGGACAGGCGGAATTCGCCTTCATTGTAGATCACCTTGCCGGTGACGCGGTCGCGGTCCGACAGGGCAAAGGTCGCCAGCGCGTTGATCGTGCCGGTCTGATAGCCGGTATGGCCCGTTGCCCCATCGGCGCGGGCGAAGCTGCCGAACACCGCATATTCATAGCCGGGCCCGGCATGGCCGAGCGTGGCATAAGCGTTGAGATAGCCATAGCTGCCGCCATCGATCCCGGCCTCGACGCCTTGCAGGTCGCGCCCGCGCCGCGTGCGGAAGTTGATCGCGCCTTCGACCGCATAATTGCCATAGCGTGCCGAGGAGGGGCCACGCACGACATCGACCGCGCCATAAGCATGCGGGTCGGTCAGATCGAACCGGGCAAGGCCATCGGGCTGGGTGACGGGAAAATCATCCTCGAACACCTGGATGTTGCGCGCGCCGAAGCTGTTGCGCGCGTTGGACCCGCGGATCGAGACGCCGACGTCGCGCGGGCCATTGCCGCCGATGACGGTGACGCCGGGGGAGAGTTTGACGATGTCGGCGATGGTCGTCGCGGGCGTGTTGCGGAACGCGGCGTTGGTAATGGTGGTGTCGGTCTGTCCCGCGACCTTGGTCGTGAGCGTCAGCGCCCGTCCGGTGACGATGATGTCATCGGGGGATGTCGCCGCGACGCTCGCTCGGCTCGGCTGGCTTTCCGGTGCAGGGGCGGGGGCGGGGGCGTCGAGGCGCTGCAGTTCGGCATCGATCGCCGCGCGTTGGCGCAGCAAGTCCTGGCGTCGCGTGTCGGCGTTGGTCTGGGCGGAAGCCGACGCAGCGGCAAGCGCGGCGATCGACGCCGCGAGAAACAAAGATGGAAGGCGCACGAAAAATCCCCTGTAAACGCTGGTAGCGGACGCGCGGCGTTGGGCCATGCGCGTCCGTCGCGACGACGCTGCTTCAGCGCGTCGCGGCTCTATCGATCGTCACAGGGTGGCAGGTGGTCCGCGTAAGGGCGGGCGGAGATGGAGGCGCAGCCCGATCAGCGGCGGTGCGATCCGCCGCGAGACGAGCGCCATCACAAAGGCGATGGCGAGCGCAAGCAGGATCGGGTCGGTCGCCGCGACCGAATGTGCGTTCAGGCCAGCAAAGGCGCACGGCTGGTCGGCCTTTTCGCCGTCCTTGTGATGCTTTTGAGATGCGGAGTCGGCCATGCCGGGCATCGCCATTGCCATCGTCTTCACCGGGCCCATGCCCGAACAGATGGCGATGCGAATCACGCCGTCCGATGTGTCCAGCATATACCCGCTGGGCACGACGACTTTCAGCAGCAACGCAAACGCCAGCAGCCATGCCGCCAGAACGCGGTGTTGCAGGATATGATCGCGGAACCTGTGCACGGCGGGTGCTTTATGGGGAGCGGCGCACGATGTCACGAGGGCAAAATGTCTCGCCCGGCGTCGATTTTGCTTCATCTGGCACGAAGCAAGCTGATCGGAAAAACAGCGATCTGCAGAGTGCGTGACAACTCTCTGGAAGTTGTTGTGGAGGCCCGACCGGGAATCGAACCCGGGTGCAAGGATTTGCAGTCCTCTGCGTCACCACTCCGCCATCGGGCCGAAGAGCGGCGCAGATGCAAGCGTCCGCGCCCGCTGTCAACCACGCGCTTGCAAAAATGCCGATACACGTCGCTTGGCGAACCCGGTTCGCCACGATAGAGGTGGGCACTCTCAACTAGTGTATTGTGCAACTACAACAGTTGTGCAAAACCGGGTGTCCGACAAGGGTGGCACGATGAACTTGAATACGCACGATTCGGATATGCTCGCGATGCGCCATGCCATGGTGGCAAGCCAGCTTCGCACCAATGCCGTCAGCGATCCGCGCGTCGTCGCGGCAATGGACTCGGTCCCGCGCGAGGCGTTCCTGCCGAGCGCGGTGGCAGCGCTCGCGTATCGCGATACCGCCGTACCGCTGGGGCATGGCCGCGCGCAAAACGTGCCGATCGCAACGGGACGCTTGCTGACCCAGGCCGAACTGCTCCCCACCGACCGCGTGCTGCTGATTGGCGCGGCGGGCGGCTATACCGCTGCGGTCCTGGCCGAACTGGTGGCGTCGGTGGTGGCGGTCGAATGCGACCCGGCACTTGCCGCCCATGCCCGGGCCGCGCTGGCTGGGACGGCGAATGTCACGCTGGTCGAGGGGCCGCTGGAAAACGGCCATGCCGCTGGCGCGCCTTATGATGTGCTGGTCATCGACGGCGCGGTCGAGGGTGTGTCCGATGCCCTGGTCGAGCAAGTCGCGATTGGCGGGCGTGCGGTGGCCGGGATCGTCGATCGCGGCGTAACCCGCCTCGCCGCCGGTCGGCGCAGCGCGGGCGGCTTCGGCCTGCTCGCCTTTGCCGACATCGAATGCGTGCCGCTTCCCGGCTTTGCGCAGCCGCGCACTTTCACGTTCTAAGCAGAAAAGACCCGCGACCCATGCGATCGATACACCTTCTGACTGGCGTTGCGCTACTCGGGCTCGCGGCAACCCCGCTTTCTGCGGAAACGCTGCGCGAGGCGCTGGTCAAGGCGTATAACACCAACCCGACGCTCGCCGCGCAGCGTGCAAACGTGCGCGCAAACGACGAAAATGTGCCGATCGCGCGGTCGCAGGCGCTGCCTGCCGTCACCTTGCAAAGCGCCTATACCGAAAACGTCGTCAAATCCTCGAACAGCTTCGTGTCGCCGGACCGCAGCGGCACGGCGAGCGCGACTTTGTCTGTACCGCTTTATGCAGGTGGCGCGGTGCGCAACAGCGTGCGGGCTGCGCAAACCAGGGTCGAAGGCGGCCAGTTGAGCTTGCGCGGGACCGAGTCCGATTTGTTCACCACGGTTGTGGGGGCCTATATGGACGTGATCCGCGATGAAGCGATCGTCGGCCTCAATACCCAGAATGTGAAGGTGCTTGAGGTCAATTTGCAGGCCAGCCGCGATCGGTTCCAGGTCGGGGATCTGACGCGTACCGACGTGGCCCAGTCCGAAGCGCGCCTTGCCATCGCCCGCGGGCAGCTCGAAACGGCGCAGGCGCGGCTGATTTCCAGCCGGGAAAGCTATATCCGCTATGTCGGCAGCGCGCCCGACGCGCTCGAGCCGCCACCGGCGCTCCCCAATCTTCCTGCGGATCCCGATGCTGCGGTGGACGTCGCGTTGAAGGACAATCCCACGCTGTTGGCGGCCGCCAAGGCCAGTCAGGCGGCGGGCTATGACATTGGCGTGGCGCGCGCGAATCGTTTGCCCAAGGTCAGCGTCAACATCGGCGGCAATTATTACAATTATCTCGGATCGCTTGGTTCGGGCACCGGCGTCGCGATTGGCCAGACGGGCACGTCCTCGACGGTCGGTCTCGGGCTGACGATGCCGCTCTATCAGGGCGGGCGCCCATCGGCGCAGATCCGGCAGGCTCAGGATGCGCGCTTGCAGGCGATCGAGCGCGTTACCGAGACCGAGCGTGGCGTCATCTCGCAAGCGCGGTCGGCTTATGCCGTCTGGAAGTCCTCGCTCGAGGTAATCACGTCGAGCGAAGTAGCGGTCAACGCCAACAAATTGTCGCTGGAAGGCGTGCGCGCCGAAAACAGCGTCGGTAACCGTACCATTCTCGATATTCTGAATGCCGAGCAGGAATTGCTGAACTCGCAGGTGACCTTGGTGACGGCGCGGCGCGATGCCTATGTCGCGGGCTTTGCGCTGCTGGCGGCGATGGGGCGGGCCGAGGCGCGCAATCTTGGGCTTGATGGCGGGCCGCTTTACGATCCGGTGGCGCATTATAAGAGCGTGCGCGGACGGATCTGGGACTTTTCGTCGGATCCCGATCCTGCGGTTACGGGCACGCGGACCAACGCGACTCGCCCGCAAGACGCCAAGGTCACCCGCCCGCTCGATCCGATTCTGGACGCGCCAGTTGACAGAAGTGCCCCAATTACCGCAGGTGAAGCAACGAAGAACCGCTAACCGGCGGATCGACGCACTTTTCAGGGGTTGTCGATGGGGGATTTGAGCGCGGAGCCATCGATGGAGGACATCCTCTCATCGATCAAGCGGATCATCGCGGAAGAGAATGACGCGGCCCCTGCGCGTGCCAAGCGACCGGCGCGTGCTTTGCCCGCGCGATCCGAGCCAACCCCTTTTAGTGATGATGAAATTCTCGAGCTGAGCCAGCCTGCGCCCGAACTCGAACGCCGTCCCCAGCCCGAGAATAACCCGCAATCGGCGCGGATTGCCCGGGCCGTGGCAAGGGAGGATCTCGTGCCGGAGCCAGCCCCTGAACCCGTTCGCGCGGCCGCGCCTGTCGCCGCGAAAGCAGCGCCTGAAACACCTGCGCCCGAGTCGATTGTTTCGCCGCGTACTGCCGAAGCATCGCGCGGGCCGCTCGATGTTCTGTCGCGGCTGGTGGTGAAGCCCGAGGTGAGCGGATCGGACACGCTGGAAGGCATGGTCCGCGAGATGCTGCGCCCGATGTTGCGCGACTGGCTCGATGCCAATCTGCCCGCGATCGTCGAGACGATGGTGGCCAAGGAAATCGACCGCATCACCGGCAAATAAGCCGCCCGCTGGTGATTGCGGCGACCGCATGGTTCTGCTGTAACCTGCGTTCATGAAAACACTGCTTGCTGCGACCGCTTTGACGGCCGCTTTCATTGCCGCGCCTGCGGTCGCCCGCCAACTCACGATCGACGATGTGTCCACGCTGTCGCGCGTCTCCGCTCCGGCTGTTTCGCCCGATGGGCATTGGCTGGTGTGGCAGCAACGCGAGACCGACCTGACCATCGATGGTGGTCGCTTCGATCTGTGGCGGCTCGACCTGACGCGCAAAGGGGCCGCCCCGGAAAAGCTGATCGCCGAGGCCGATGTCAACGAGACTGCGCCGCAATTCTCGCATGACGGCAAGACCGTGTATTTCCAGTCCGACAAAGGCGGCGAGGATGCGGTCTGGTCGATCGGCATTGCTGGCGGCGCGCCGCTGCAACTGACGCATTTCAAGGGCGGGATGGGCGGCTTCAAGGTCTCGCCGCAGGACGACAAGTTGCTGGTATGGGCGGATCGCTTGCCGGGTGCCCCGAGCCTCGAACCGGCGATGGTCAAGAAGGATGCCAATGCCGGCAATGGCCGCGTTTATGATCAGATGTTCGTGCGGCATTGGGCGAGCTGGGCCGATGGCACGCGCTCGCAACTGTTCGTCCTGCCGCTGACCGCAGCGGGCGCGACCGGCAATGGCGTGCCGATCGAAGGCAAACTGGTTGGGGATGCCCCGTCCAAGCCATTTGGTGGTGGCGAGGAAGTGTCGTGGAGCGCCGATGGCAAGACGGTGTATTTCGCGTTGCGCGAGGCGGGCCGGATCGAGCCGCTTTCGACCAATCTCGACATTTTCGCAGCCCCTGCCGACGGATCGGCTGCACCGGTCAATCTGACCGAAGCCAACCACGGGACGGACAATCTCCCGACCGCGTCGCCCGACGGCAAATATCTCGCCTGGTTCGCGATGAAGCGGGCGGGCTATGAGGCCGATCGGCAAGTGCTGATGCTGCGCGACCTGAAGAGTGGCGCGGTGCGCGCGCTGACCGAAGGCTGGGACCGCTCGGTCGCGTCGATCGCGTGGAGCCCCGACAGCAAGACGATCTTCGTCACCGCCGAGGATACGCAGGAAACGCCGATCTGGTCGGTTTCGCCGGTAACCGGCACGGTCGCGCGGCTGACCGGGGCGGGCAGCGTGTCGGCGGTCGTACCGACGCCAACCGGGGTGGTGTATGCGATGAATTCGCTGACCGCACCCGATGATTTCTACCGCCTGACTGGCAAGAGCACGGTGCGGCTGACCTCGGTCAACGCGGCTAAGCTGGCCGATGTCGAGATGCCCAGCGTCACCAAGTTCAGCTTCACCGGGGCCAATAACGATACGGTGTGGGGCTATGCGGTGAAGCCTGCGGGCAGCACCGGCAAAGTGCCGATCGCGTTCATGGTGCATGGCGGGCCGCAGGGGTCGAGCAACAATAGCTGGTCGTATCGCTGGAATCCGGCGGTGTTCGCGGGCGCAGGCTATGGGCTGGTCGCGGTCGATTTCCACGGCTCGACCGGATATGGGCAAGGCTTCACCGATGCGATCCGTAACAATTGGGGCGGCTGGCCGCTCGAGGACCTGAAAGCCGGGCTCAAGGCCGCGACCGACAAGTTCGCCTGGCTCGACGCCGACAATGCCTGTGCGCTGGGGGCCTCTTATGGCGGCTATATGATGAACTGGATCGAGGGCAACTGGCCCGATCGCTTCAAGTGCATCGTGCAGCATGACGGCGTGTTCGATGCCCGCGCCATGGCGTACGAAACCGAAGAACTGTGGTTCGACGAATGGGAACATGGCGGCCATCCATATTATGAGGATCCTGCCGCGTTCGAGAAGTGGAACCCGGTGAACCATGTGACCGCGTGGAAGACGCCGCAGCTCGTCATCACCAGCGAAGGCGATTACCGCATTCCCTATACGCAGGGCATCGCTGCCTTCACCGCGCTCCAGCGGCGCGACATTCCCTCGCGGCTGGTGGTGTTCCCGGGCGGCAGCCATTGGGTGCTGAAGCCGCGCGAGAGCCGCCAATGGTATAAGCAGGTGCTCGGGTGGATGAACACATGGACCGTCCCCACTGCGCCGCAACCCCAGATCGTCGGCGCATCAGGCCGCAAGGGCGGCTGACGCCTGCCTTAACGATCCGGTCCCCGGGCTTCCCGTGGGCCGGAACAGGCGCACGATCGTGCGCATGGGCAATGACGGTTAATCTTGCGGGGCGAGGACCGGCACTTCGGCGTGCTGCGCAGCGTGCGATTGCGGCGCAAGCACTTTTCGGTCGAGCACGTCCAGATAGGCCAGCAGGCCGTCTTCGGCCTCGGTAAAGCGGCCATTGCGATTGCTGGGTTGGCCAGCCGACGCCCCGCCTTTTTCGACGAACCGGCTGCCCCATTTGTCGGCAAGATGCAGAACCTCCTCGATCCGAAACGACGCGTCGTTCACCACAATCGAGGGGAAGGGCAGGCGATAGGCGGGCCCGCTGCGGATTGCTGCAGCCACGGCCACTTGGCTCATATCCGCTGCGAGCGGCGAATCGAACACGGCACCGCGCACCGACCGCAGATAGCTGCGCGGCGAAAGCTGTGCCCACCACGCGATGGCCAGGCACGCGACCCCGCGCGCGAGGATGACGACAGGCGCATCGCCGCGCGAAAAGGTCGCGTCGAGCTGCACCGCCCAGCGGCCATTGTGGAATTTCGAAAGGTCGAGCTCGACCCGGGCGACCGGGCTCGAGGTCGGCGAATCCCCGCGTACCGATACCAGGATCGGCAGCGGAGTGTCGGTCGGCACGTCGGTAACAAAGACCATGACTGCTCTCCCATCAACTTTTGGTGGTCGCTTGCGACTCGTCAGAGATCGAGTCGGATTTCGCTTCCACGCATCAAAAGCTATTCCTACTACGGTACTAGGCAATAGAGCTGCGCCAGACCGTATGCCGGTTGCGCCAGATCGATAGTCTGTCCTGAAGTCCGGGCAATTGGACGCAGGGAAATCTATCGGGGCGCTAAGCTCGGCTACTTCCGCTCAAGCCGCTTTGTTGCTTTGCGGTGCCCGACAGTCGCGGTCGGGCCCGCCGCCTCTCCAATGCGCATTGGGTGGCGGAAGGGCTGTAGCGTTGGGGGCGACTATCGCGCTTCGGCAGCGGCGCGCAGCGAAGTGCCGACCACGGTAAAGAAGGCGCGGCTTTCCGGGGAACGATCGACATCCCATTCGGGATGCCATTGCACCGCCAGCACTTCGGCCCCGCATGGCTGGGCGCGGATCGCCTCGATCAGGCCATCGTCGGCGGCGACCGCCTCGACCGACAGTCCTCCGCCGAGCCGGTCAATGCCCTGTTCGTGGACCGAGTTGACCGACATGCGCTGCCGCCCGGTCGCGCAGGCGAGCAGCCCGCCATCGTTCAGCTCGACATCATGGCGATGGCCGAACAGCGTGTCGAAGCACCCGTCCCAGGATCCGCGATGATGCCGTCCCCGGCAGGAATCGGTCGACAGCGTGCCGCCGAACAGCACGTTGATCTCCTGTAGACCCCGACAAATGCCGAACACGGGTTTGCCCGCCTCGATCATCCGTCCAGCCAGAGCGAGCGCGACCTCGTCGCGTTCAGGGTCGATCTGTTGGCCTGCGGGGAGTGGGCCGCCGCCATAGCGGTGAGGCGCGACGTTGGAGCGCGATCCGGTCAACAATACGCCGTCGAGCAGGGTGGTAAGCACGGCACTATCGACGGCATCGCGCACGGCGGGCACCAGCATGACCGTGCTATCCGAAAAGCGCGCGAGCGGCGCGACGAAGCGGGTGGCGACGGTCGGTACCGGCCGCCCCAGCGTCTCGTTGCAGCACAGGACGCCGATGACGGGCCGTTTCGCCACCGTCATGCCGATTGCCCGAGCAGCGTGTCGCGCAGGTTCAGCCCAGCCTTGCGCTCCAGCCGCACCGCCTCGGGCTGCACCAGCATGCTGTCTTCCGGCACATCCGACAGCAACCAGACATTGCCGCCGATGGTCGATCGCGCGCCGATCGTCACCCGGCCCAAAATGGTCGCCCCGGCATAAACGACGACATCGTCGCCGATGATCGGGTGCCGCGCATGGCGGTGGCGCACGTCGTCGCGCGTCGCCCCGACCGGGCTGCGCGCGCCGAGCGTGACATGCTGGTACAGGCGCACCCGCGCCCCGATGATCGCGGTTTCGCCGATCACGACCCCGGTGCCGTGATCGATGAAAAAGCGCGCGCCGATCTGCGCGCCGGGATGGATATCGATGCCGGTGCGTTCGTTGGCGATTTCCGAGATCAGGCGCGCGACAATCGGGGCACCCAGATTGTTGAGCTCGTGCGCGATGCGGTGGTGCAGGCTGGCGATCGCACCGGGATAGCAGACGAGGATTTCGTCCACGCTGCGCGCCGCCGGATCACCGAGGAAGGCGGCTTCGACATCGCTGTCGATCAACCGCCGGATGTCGCCCAGCGTCGCGGTGAACAGCCGCACGATGGTGGCGGCATGGTCGGCTTCAAACGCACCGGCTTCGCGCTGCCAATAACCGAGTTCGTGGCCGATCTCACGCTCAAGATCGGTCAGCGCGGCGAGCAGTTTGGCGACAACGAAGGTGTCCTCCTCCGCCGCGACCCCGCGAAAATGACCGAGCCGTCGCGGATAGAGCGCGGCCGCAAGCAGCGACACGACGCGCTCGAGCGCGGTGCGCGACGGGAAACTTTCCACATCGCGCGACTCGTCCTGGCGTGAGCGCCATTCCTCCCGCGCGGCGCGCAAATCGGCGATCGCATCGCCGACGGTGCGCGGCGGGAGGGTCGGCACGTCATGGTCGCGAGGGGTGTCGAGCGCGTAATCGGTCACAGGGCATCCTTTGCGAAGAGGATATCCTATCGGTCCAATCGGAAATCATAGAAATGCTTCTGGCACAGCAAGCGCGGGTTTGTTCTCCTCGGCACCCGACGGTAGCGTCCGCCAAGGGCGTAGCGCTGCTACCAGCGCAACAAACGCGGGCCGATGAGTGCGCCGAAAGCCGCAGCGGCGACCATGCCGAGCGTGTACCAGGTCAGCACGAACGCGGCACCCGTTTCATCGCAGCGAAAGCTGTAAAGCAGCGCGGCAAACCCACCCGCGGCGAAGCCCGCCGCCGCGCCGGTCAGGCGTAGCTGCGTCGGCGCAAAGCGGCGGAATGCCCAGATCAGTGCGACCAGGATCGGCATCGCGAGCACCAGCACCCGCATCGAACATCGCTGCCAGCTATCCCCCAGCCACATCGCCAGCCAGTGCGACGGGGGAGCCGCAGCGAACTCGACCACTGCAACAAGGCCGAGCAAGCCAACGGGTATCAGGAGCAACCACAGCGAGCGGCTGCGCGTGGCCTCCGGTCGGGCGAGATGGTAGGTCGCGAACAAAGCGATCACCCCGCACGACAGCGTGTAGGCCCATTTCATCCAGACCGCATAGCCGTGCATCGCGCTCGCCAAATCGTGGCGCACCCCAAGCCCGAACACGACCAGCATCGCCGTAGCCGCAGCGCCCGTCGCCACCGCAACGGACAAGCGGCGTTCGACCGCATGCGTCGCAACCGGTGTAACGTCGGCGGAGAGCGAATCGATCAACTCGTCAGTGTTCATCACGAAAGTCCCAGCCGGGCGGCGAGCGATTTCAGCCCGCGGTGCACCGAAATCTTTACGTCGGAGTCGCTCATGGCGTGCCGGTCGGCCGCTTCGGCCACGCTGAGCCCGTCGACCTTGGTCTCGCGGATCGCACGGGCCTGTTTTGGCGGAAGCGTGTTGAGCAAGGAGTCGATGTCCATCCGCGCCGACACGGCCTCTTCAAAGCCCTCGGCGACAAGAATATCCTCCAATCCCTCGATCGGCACGGTAACGCGTCGCCGTCGGAAGTGGTCGACCATCTTGTAGCGCGCGACCGCATAGGCCCAGGCGGTGAAGGGGCGGCTGGTGTCGTAGGTTGCGCGCCGCGTGTGGATGGCAATCAATGTTTCCTGCACCAGATCCTCGACATCTTCCGCAGCGTCGCGAAGGCGGCGGCCAAAAAAAGCGCGGAGCAGCGGGGCCAGGATATCGAGCAAGTCCCGATAGGCCCGCGCGTCCCCCGCAAGGCCGCCGATCATCATCGCCCGCAGCTGGTCTTCACTCGCTCGCACGTGGGCTCCCAAGGGTCATTCGCGCCGTTCCGGTGATGGGTTACAGCGAACCCACCGAATGGCGAGCGGTTTCTTGTCGTGGCGGTTCGCCACTTGGAAGGAGCGACGCCAATCGAACCGCTTCTGTAACCATTTCCGACGGGGCCACGAAATAGCGGTTCGGAGGATCTGATGAACGAACCCGAATTTCATACAATGCTGACGACACTCAACGTCGCGGTGCAGAGCTTTCGTGACGTGACGTTGCGGCATGGCCATGCGCTGGCGGGCCATCGCAACGATGGCATCGAAGTGCAGTACGTTCTTGCCGGGACACTGCGGCTGACGATCCCGCGTCAGGCCGATCGATTGTGCGGGCAGGGGACGCTGCTGTTGCTGCCGCCGGGTCTGGAGCGTGTGATTACCCCGGCCGATGGCGTGGACGGTGATCGCATTGGCCCGGAGCTTCGGATTGCAATGGGGGTGCTGACCGCGCGCGTTAGTGGCACCTTCGATTTGCTGGGCTCGGTGAGCGATCCCATCGTCTCGGTCCTCCCTGAACCGCTGTTGATCCAGCAAATCTGCGGTCTGATGATTGGTGAGGCGGCGGAACCAGGGCAGGGATCCCGCGCTTTGGTCGATGCGCTGATGAAAGTGTGCATCGTCATGGCGCTGCGCGACGCGGTTGGGCGGGCTGAGGGCGATGCCGGCCTGTTCGGCGCGCTGCGCGACCCGCGTCTGGGCAAGGCGATCGTGGCGGTGATCGAAAATCCGGCGGCCCCGCACACCGTGTCCAGCCTGGCATCCGCCGCCTCGATGAGTCGCTCGGCCTTCGCGCGTGAATTTGCCGCGAAGCTGGCAATGACGCCGATGGCGTTTGTCGCCCGCGCCCGGCTGCAGCAGGGGGCCGATTTGCTCAACGGCACGCGACTACCGGTCAAGATGATCGCGTCCAATATCGGTTTTGCCAGTCGCAGTCATTTCAGTCGGGCGTTTTCGGCCGCTTATGGAGCCGATCCCAGCAGTTTTCGCCGGATGAGTGCGGCGGTGGCTCCCTTTCCATCCTATTCCAACGCAGGAGATCGATCATGAATCGCGGTTCTACTCGGCTTGTTCTTAAGGTTGGGCTCGCGAGCGCGCTCGCTGCCACGCTGGCGTCTTGGGGCGCGTTTCTTCCCGCAAGCGCGACCGCTGCCAACCCCGCCGGCCCAACCGTGGTTGAGCTGTTCGAAAGCCAAGGCTGTTCGAGCTGCCCCCCGGCCAATGCCAACGTCAATGCGATTGCCGATCGCCCGGACATCCTCGCGCTCAATTTCGCGGTGACCTATTGGGATCAACTGGGCTGGAAGGATACGTTCGCGCAACCCGCGTTCACGGCGCGGCAATGGGATTATGCGCATGCCGCCGGGCGCGGCCAAGTGGCGACGCCGCAAGTGATTATCGATGGGCACGACACCGTCGTCGGCAATGATGCACAGCAGCTGGCAGCGGCCATCCGGGCCAGCCACCGCGCCGCATCGGCCCCTGCCATTGCGCGCAGCGCAGGCGGCGTGACGGTGGCGGCAGGCGGCGTGGCGACCCCAGCGACCGTCTGGCTGGTACGCTACGACCCGCGCACGCACTTGGTGCCGATCCGCGCTGGCGAAAATGGCGGGCGCACCTTGCCCCATCGCAACGTCGTCCGCTCGCTCGTCGCGATCGGCACCTGGACCGGGCGCGCACAATCCTATCGCATTGCGCAGCCTGCTCCAGCCGACCTGCGAGAGGCCATCCTTGTTCAAGCGGGCAAGGGCGGCCGCATTCTGGCGGCGCAGCGGCTATAGCCGGGCGTTACTCCCGGACCGGCGATTGACGTGCGTTCGCGCAGGGGCCCCTGACAGCGCATCGACGATCGCCGTCCGCATCGGCTTGGCGGTAAAGGCGCGGTCGTACGGACACGGTCGGCGGGGGGCCTTGTCCGGACGGGGCTCGAACCCCTCGATCCAACTGTACCGGTCGGCCATGCCCCACACCAAGATATCGCCCAGTTGCGGATAGTCGAGCATCACGTCGAGATAGGCGCGGGTGAAATCGGCCACAGCGCGGTCGCGCGGCGACGGGTCGGCGGGCAGGGCATTGTCCCGCACATCGAGTTCGGTGATGACGAGGCGATAGCCCATTGCGGTCACCGCATTGAGGAAGCGCGACCAATCGGGCTGCAACTGGCCAACGATGCGCGCCGTGTCCGGTCCCTGCGTTATGATGTGGGATTGCACCCCCAGCGCATCGACCGGCACGCCGCGCGCCCGGAAGCCTTCGAGCAGCCGCAAAACGCCCGCGCGATGGGCCGCATTGCCCGGCTCCCAGCTCATATAGTCATTGTAGACCAATTGGGCATGGGGCGCGCTGGCGCGGGCCGCGCGAAAGGCGTGGTCGAGCGTCGCGGTCGCACCGCCCATCGCGCGGGACAAAGCCGTTTCGTAGAGGGTGCCGTCTGCCGGGTTTACCGCTTCGTTGACCACATCATAGCTCTCGATGCGGGTGCCGTATCGCGTGCAGACCGTATCGATGTGCTGCGAGAGCAGGCGCGCGGCCTCCGACGCGGGGCGGGTGCCGAAATTGTAGCTTTCTTCCCAGCGCGGCATCCATTTCGGCTGATGCCACAGCAGATTGTGACCGCGCACGGCAAAGCCCTTGGCCTGCGCATAGGCCATCATCGCGTCGAACCGATCGAAGTCGAAGCGGTCTGGCGTCGGTCGCAGCGCCTGCCACTTCATTTCATTTTCGGGGACGAGGATGGCGCATTCGGATTCGAGCAGCGCGGCATAAGACGGGTTGGCGAACGTGCCGCCATCGTGTCCGGGCGGCCCCCAGGCGAAGGCCGATCCGAAACGCCGTCCCGTACGCGCCGCCGCTGCCTCGAGGGATCCGGGGGCCACCGTTCGTGTGGCAGAGGCGGGGGTCGGCAGCGCCAGTCCGGCAAGACCGAGCCCGGCGAGCGCGAGTGTTTCGCGGCGGGTGAGGGGCCGGGTCATGCGTGCGTGACCGTTCGAATCATTGCCCGTCTCCTGAAGTTTCGTGGCACGCAGCGCGACGTATTTCCCGCCACATGATCAGCGGTTCCAAGCGTAAGGCCCGATGATCGTGCCCACAAAGCCCCCGGCGCGCTTGGTGCTGAGGAAGCTGTCGTCGAGCCCGGCCTTCAGCGTTTGCTGCTTGCCCCCCACGCGATAGTCGAACGCCATCGTGCCGCCATTTGCGCGGATGGTCAGCGTCACGGGCCCTGCTGTCGCGATGGGCGCCGCGGCGACGAGCGTGTCGGCATCCGCATTGTCGCGCGTGTAGAGCGCGATCATCGCCTTGCCCGCGATGCGAGTGATGCCGAACACCAGATACGAGCGATCATTTTGCACCGCTGCAAGCCCGGCCCCTTCGCCATCGGTGTCGGGGGAATAGCGCAGGGTGGTCGATACGGTTGCAATAGGATGCTGCTGCCGTCGCCCGATAAAGGCGGGTGCGCCCGAAATATCGCCCAGCGCGGCACCGCGCTCGAGGACCAGCGCGCCGCGGTCCAGTCGATAGACCGGATGTTTGGGCGTGCGTATGCCGACCCATTGCGGGCCGAGGCGCGACGCCTTGAACGTCTCTACATAGCCAAAGTCGCCGCTGAGCGGCAGCGCCGGTGCCGGTTGCTTGGGCAGCTTGGGGCGCTGCGCGACGAACGGGATCGCCGTTCCGGCGGGCAAGATCTGTGGCCAGCCGTCGCGCCAGGTGACGGGGAGCAGAAAAGTCTCGCGCCCGATATTGTAGAGCCCGTCTTTATAGGGACGCGTCGCGAGGAAGGTCGCCCACCAGTCTCCATTCTGCGTCTGGACAAACTTTGCATGGCCCGCCGATGTTACCGGATTGGCGCGGGTGGGATCGAGCGTGCGCTGGGTGAGAATCGGATTGCCCGGAAAGGGCACATAGGGACCGTCAACGGAATCGGCGCGGAACACGACCTCCGAATGGTTGTCGCTCGTCCCGCCCTCGGCCGCGATCAGATAATAGCGGCCGTCGCGTTTCAGCAGGTGCGGGCCTTCGATCCAAATGGGCTTTTTGGACAGGTCGACCCCGCCATTGACGATCTGCGTTCGCGGCCCGACGAGCTTCAGCGTCCGCCAGTCGAACGCCTGCATCCAGATCGCGCGATGGCCTTCGTAGCGTGGCGTTTCGTCGGGGGCACCGTTGTTGACGATATACGCCGTGTCACCGTCCCAGAAGATCGACGGATCGATCCCTTCGAAGGGCAGCCACACCGGGTTCGACCACGGACCTGCGGGGTTTTTCGCGGTGATGACGAAATTGCCGCCACATTGCACACATGTATTGACGATGTAGAAGATGCCATCGTGGTAGGAGATGTCGGGCGCGAACACGCTTTGCGAAACCGTGCGCCCGGTAAAATCGATTTGCTCGGGCCGATCGATCGCATTGCCGATCTGCGTCCAGCTGACCAGATCTTTCGACCGGAAGATCGGCAGCCCCGGGAAGTGCGAGAAGGACGAGTTGACCAGAAAATACTCGTCGCCGACGCGCGTTACGGACGGATCGGGATAGTATCCCGACAGGATCGGGTTGCTATAGGCGTCTGCCCGGTGCGCGACCCGCTCCTCTGACCGCCCCTGATAGCTAAAATCTTGGAATCGCGCGGGGTCGGCATTGGCGGCACCGGCCCATGCCAGCAGCAGCGCAGCGATCGGCCCTCGGCACCGCATGGACGATCGCTGCTTCACTCGACTCTCCCGGCTCAGGCGGGCGATGCTCGGGCATCGCTACCGACTTGCGTGTTGGCCGGACCATACATCAAAGAACAACTCAGACAATTAGCCGCCGCGTGTTTTTCCCTTCAAAGCCGAAAGGGCGACGAGAGGCGCCCGTTCAGGCGGCGGCGATCTCGCGCAACGCCTGCTCGAACGCTTCGGGAGGCTGTCCGCCCGAAATAAGGTACTGATCGTTGATGGCGATCGCGGGGACCGAATGGATCCCGCGCGAGAGCCAGAGCTGCTCGGCGGCGCGCACCTCCTGTGCATACAGATCGCTTGCGAGGATTTCCGCCGCGCGCGCCGGATCCAGCCCAACCTTCTCGGCCACGGCGACCAGCACCGCCGGATCGGACGGATCCTGCTGATCGGTGAAATAGGCCTCGAAGAGCGCGCGTTTCAACGCGGCTTGTTTGCCCTCAAGGTCCGCCCAGTGGAGCAGCCGATGCGCGTCGAACGTGTTATAGATCCGGCTCGTGTCGCTCATCTGCATCGTAAAACCGAGATCGGCGGCACGCTGCCGGATCATCGCGCGGTTGGCGGCCGATTGTTCGGGCGTCGCGCCATATTTTTCAGCGATATGCTCGCCGATATTCTGGCCCGCTTTGCCCATTTGCGGGTTGAGCTCGAACGGCTTGAAAGTGATGTCGGCATCGATCAGATCGCCCGTCCGCGCGAGGGCTTCCTCCAGCCCGCGCAGGCCGATGATGCACCACGGGCAGGAAACGTCGGAAACGAAATCGATCTTCATCGGCTTGGACATGCGGCACCCTCTGCAGCTGGAGTGTTGTGAGGAAGCGATGTGGGGTGCGCCCTTCGAAAATACACCGGGTACACCTCTTGTTATCAACTATATTGTGCACAATATAAAAAGCCCACACGAACCCTTTCTTTGAGGAGACGACCATGAGCACGCTTTACAGCACGAAGGTAACCGCCATTGGCGGCCGGAGTGGCACCATCCGCAGCGAAGACGGCCTGCTTGACCTGCAGCTCGCCCTCCCGACCTCGCTCGGTGGCAAGGGTGGCGCGACCAACCCGGAGCAATTGTTTGCGGCAGGCTATGCCGCCTGTTTCGAAAATGCCGTGATCCACGTGACGCGGGGCAAGGCCGAAAAGGTCAAGGATGACGACATCGTCGTGATTGCCGAGGTCGGCTTGTCGCCCAACGCATCGGGCGGGTTCGTACTGTCGGTCGCGCTCGATGTGACGATCACCGGGCTCGACCAGGCCAGTGCCGAGGCGATCGTCGCGGCGGCCCACGCCGTCTGCCCCTATTCGAACGCGGTAAAGGGGAATATCGACGTCAAGATCACCGTCACCACCAAGTGACGGAGGCGGAGGCGGCAATGGGCGAAGACGATGATTTCCTGCGGTTAGACCTGCAGGTGTGCTTCCCGCTCTATGCCGCCTCCAACCTGTTCAGCCGACTCTATCGTCCGGTGCTGGCCAAGCTCGGGCTGACCTATCCGCAATATCTGGTGATGCTGGTCTTGTGGGAGCAGGCTCCGCAAAGCGTCGGCGCGCTGGGCGAGCGGCTGCATCTCGACAGCGGGACGTTGACCCCCTTGCTCAAGCGGATGGAGGGGGCGGGGCTGGTGACCCGGCAGCGCGACGCGGCCGATGAACGGCGGGTTCTGATTGCCCTGACCGAGCAAGGCATGGCGCTGCGCCAGCAAGCGCGCGACGTGCCGCAAACCCTGGCGAGCGGCCTTTCTTTGTCGCCCGAGGAACTGATCGAATTGCGCGCGAGCGTACAGCATCTGGTCGCGGTGCTCGCGTCGGCTGAGGCGACCGTCTCGCCCAGTTGATATTGCGTACCGCGCCGCGCCGTCGCAGGACAGCGCAATGCGCACCACGTCCTCCACCGCCACCGTGCGGCTCTATTATCTCGACGAAAACGACGCGGTTGCGCAGACCTTGTTCTACGGCCCGCTATCCGAGGCGATGCTGCTCGCCAGCCAACAGCCCGAGGAGGTGCAGGCCGGTCTGTGGCTGGCGACCGATAATGATGTGGTGGCGTTCCTCGACATCAGCGACGGCTGACGGGGAGGGGGCTGGACCGGGACCGGGGGACGCGCCGCCCCCCGGCCCCGCACGCGTTACCAGCTCAAGCCGATCCGCGCATAGACATAGCGGCCGTTGAAGCCGAACGGCGAGTAATATGGGAATGCCACCAGCCCGGTGCTGTTGAGCGTGGTCCCGACCGATGAGGTGAGTTTCACATAATCGGGATAGGTGTCGAGCAGGTTGTTCGCGCCGACCGCGACGTTGACGTTCTTCACCAGTTGATAGCGCGCCTCGAGATCGAAGATCGTGTGCCGCCCGCTGTGAATGTCATTCGCCGCCAATCCGTTGCCGCTGCTCGGCTGGGTCACGTCGCCATAATACGATGCGCGCCCGGTCACGCCGATCTTGTCGAGCGACCAATCGACCGTGCCGACCACCTTTTCGCGCGGCGTGCCCTGTTCGAACGAGATGATGCGCTGGCGTGTGAACAGCGCCTGCGTCGAACTGGTCGAGACGCCGTTGACGAGCGCGGTGATCGTGGCATTGCCCGGGAAGCTGGTCACCTTGATGTCGTTGAAATTGGCGGCGGCGGTCAGATCGAAGGTGCCCGCCGCAGGAGTCGCCTTGCGATAATGCGCGACGATGTCGATGCCCTTGGTGGTCGAGCGGATGCCGTTGAGCAGGAAGCGCCCGGCCGAGACGTTAAACGGCGCAAGCAAGGCCGCAACGACCGTGCCGCTCAGATTTTCCGACAGCGCAATCTGGTCGCGCTGCTTGATCTGATAGGCGTCGACCGAGAGATCGAACCCGCCCGAGCGCAGGACGAACCCTGCCGACAGGTTGCGCGATTTTTCGGCGCGCAGCGGTTGTCCGCCAAGTGCGACGCCGACCGCGCTGGTCGAGGGGAACAGGCCGGTTTCCACCACCGCGCCACCGGTGCCCAGCACCGAGGCGGTCGAGGTGAAATATTGTTGCTGCAGCGACGGCGCGCGGAATCCGGTCGAGGCGGTGCCGCGAATGGCGAACCAGGGCGCGAAGTCATAGCGCGCGCTGAGCTTGCCGGTCGCGGTTTCGCCAAAGTCCGAATAGCTCTCCCCGCGCACCGCCGCGCCGAGCGTCAATTTGTCGGTCGGCTTGGCTTCGAGGTCGAGATAACCCGACACGTTGTCGCGGTGCTTGTCGATCACGTTGGAGGGCTGGAAGCCGGGAAAGCCCTGCGCACCGCCGCCGAGCGCGGACGCCGCACCGGGCGCACGATTGTACGATGTCGGCTCGCCAGCGCCGATCTGGAAGCTCTCGCGGCGATATTCCACGCCCCAGGCAATGTTGATCGTGCCTTCGCCGAGCGGCTGCTCGCGCGAGACGTCGATCCCGCCGACCAGCTGGTCATAGGTCAGCTTGCCGTCGTAAAAATTCTTCTGCGAATTGGCACCATAAGTGGCGTTGCCCGAATTGCGCGTGTTGAAGTTGAGCTGGTTGCGGCCGTACGACACGTTGAAATCGACCTTCCAGCCCGACAATTCCCCGCGAATGCCGGCCGTCTCGGTCAGATCGTTCGATTCGACCGCGATCAGCGGGGTGAAGCCATCGGGATAGAGAGTCGCCAGTGCGGCGGCATTGGCGTTGTTGTCGGTACCGCCGTTGATGCGCGGGGTTGCCGCGCTGGTGCTGTTGCGATGCTGGTAGCCACCAAAGCCATACAGCGTCCAGCCCGTGTCGCCGAGCGGGGCCGCGGCATTCACATAGCCGGTATATTGCTCGACCGCAGGATCCCCGAAGCGCGAGCGTACCGTCAGCGGCGTCTTGCGCGGATCGAAGTCGCCCCGGCTGGTCGCGCCGCGGTTGAGATATTCGCCGGAAATGGTGAGGAAACCGTCCTCGCCGAGGCCGATGCCCTGCCATCCCGATGCGGTCACGGTCTTGCCGTCATGCTCGCTGCGGGCACCGCGCGCGGTGGTTACGTCGGTGATGTATTGGCCGTAGGTGACCGATGCCCCGCCGCCCGTGCGCGCTTCGCGCAGCCGCAAATTGACGACGCCCGCGATCGCGTCTGACCCATATTGCGCGGCCGCCCCGTCGCGCAGCACTTCGATCCGGTCGAGCGCCACCGAGGGAATCGTGTTCAAATCGACCGAAGCCGAGCCGCGCCCGACCGAACCGTTGGTGTTGAGCAGCGCCGAAGTGTGCGCCCGCACGCCGTTGATGAGCACCAGCGTCTGGTCCGGCGACAGGCCGCGCAGCGTAGCCGGGCGGATCGAATCGGTGCCATCCACCGCAGACGAGCGCGGGAAATCGATCGACGGAACGATCGCGGCGAGCGAGGCGGCGAGTTCGGTGGTGCCCTGATGCTGCAGGTTGGCGGCGCTCAGCACGTCGATCGGCGCGATGCTGTTCAACCGCGACCGGCCGGTGGTGCGCGTGCCGGTGACGACGATGTCCTGGTTCGCGGCCGCCTCCGGGGCGGTCGCTTCGGGCGCATTGGCGGGAACGCTTTGCGCGCTGGCGGCGGCAGCGTAGCTCAGCGCCAGCGCGGAGACAGCGACGGCGAGGGTCGGGCGGAGGTTGGTCATGGTAAGGTCCCTTTGCGAAATCACGTTTTGTCGTTGGTGGCCGGAACAGCCGAGGCCTGGCGCAGCAGGCGCGGGCGCGCCCTTAGGGCGGCAGCAAAATCCAACGCTGGATTTTGGGAAAACGTCCGGCTGCGACAGGGGTGAACGATCGAACGACGTGATGCTTCATGCAGATAAAATGTCCGTGCGGCCCCCGAAGCGGCATTGCACTGAAATTCCTCTGTACTGACCGGGATTACAATGTGGCCAAACCCTTAGCGCGGCCAAGAATAGCTTCTGGCCTGCCATCAGCGTGTGGGCGGCAGGGGGGATTGGCGCGGCACAGCGGCACGCCAGTCGCGAAGCGACCGTCAGGACTTCCGTGTGCGGGTGAATCCTAAAATCGCCCCATGAGCCCTGACTCGGACAAAAGACCCCTAAAAAGTGAAACGTTTCACAATGGCGTCATACTGCGGTGCGACAGCGCAGTACCGAATCGGAAAAAAGGGGGACAAACATGGCTTTCACGAAATTATCCGGAGCCTTGGGGGCTCGGGTGGCCAGCGGCGCGCTCATTGCCATCCTGTGCGCGCAACAGGCGCATGCGCAGCGCGCGGAAACATCGGACACGTCACCGGCCGAGGTCGCTGCGGCAGAGGGAGGCGACATCGTCGTGACCGGGCAGAAGCTCGGTGCGGGCAAGGCACGCGCGACGTTCGAGCTGGACCGCACCGACATTGCCGACCGCCCGCTCGGGGCAGATATCACCCAGAGCCTGGCCAAAGTACCGGGCGTCAAGGTTTCGACCGGTGACGCACGCGGCGGCTCCTTCTCGTTCGAGCTGTTTTTGCGCGGCCTGAACAAGGAGCAGATCGGCCTGACGCTGGACGGTATTCCGACCGGCGATGCGCGCTTCAATGGCGGGTCCCCGCCGCAGCGCTTCATCGATTCGAGCAACATCAGCACTATCGTCGTGTCGCAGAGTGCGGGCGATATCGGCGCGCCATCGCGTTTCGCGCTCGGCGGCTTCATCGATTTCCGCACCGAGGAGCCGGCCCGTGATTTCGCAGTCACGGCGGAAGGGGGCGTCGGCAGTTTCGACTATAATCGTGCCTCGCTACGGATCGACACCGGCACTCTTCCGGGCGGTGTCGCCATGTATGGCAGCTTCTCGCACCAGCGGAATGCTGTGTGGGCGGGGCCGAACGCACGGCATTCCAATCGCGACCATGGCGAGTTCAAGGCGGTCAAGACGTTCGACAACGGATCGTTCCTGAAGGCTCGGGTGTCGTACAACAGCCAGTTCGACAATGACTTCAACATTGTCACGCTGGCGCAGTTCAGGGCCAATCCGAAGAGCGATTTCCTCAACGATACGCTGACCGGCATTCCCAACCAGGATTTGAACTATGGCGGCACCTTCGGCGGCGCGCGTCGCGATTTCCTTGCCTATCTCAACGGCAAGTTTGTCCTTGCCGACCATGTGACCCTCGCCATCAACCCTTATTACCAGACGCTCGACGGCTATTCGCTAAGCTATCAGAACCGTCACCGTCAGCTTGCTGGCGCGGACCCGTATGCGGTGCTCGGCTATACCGCGACCGGCGGCGCTGTGCGCCCGGCGCTGGCAACCACGTCCAATCCGAACGTGGTTGGTGGCCCGGCCGACATGCGCGTCACGCCGCGCAAGCGCGAGCGCTATGGCAGCACAGCGGAGCTTACGATCGCGGATCTGGTGCCGCGCAATACCGTCCGCATCGGCGGCTGGTTCGATGGCGGCACGTCGTCCGAGGAACGCGACTTCTATCCGATCCTTCCCTCTACCACGGAGCTCGCGTGGAAGGGCGGGTTGCCGTCCTATGTGCTTTACAATCGGTCGACCTCGATCACGACGCTCGAATTTTACGGGCAGGATTCTTTCCAGCTTGTACCGGGCATATTTCGCCTCGATGCTGGCGTGACGTGGTACCACATCCGATACAAAGCGCAGTCGCCGCTGGAATATTCGGCCAAGCTCGATTTTTCGCAGAATTCGCCAGTTCAGCCAAAGGCCGCGTTCAGCCTCACGCCGCTTGCACACCTTGAAATTTTCGGCGGTTTCGCCCGCAATTTCTCGGGCATCCCGGAGGATGCTTTCCTCGGCTCGACCGCCATCATCCAGCCCGGCGACTTAAAGCCCTTGCAGTCGAGCAACATCGATGGCGGCGTGCGCTATACCGCAAAGCACCTGGCGCTGTCCGCGCAGGCGTTTCATGTCCACCTGAAAAACGGCGTGGGAATCGTGCCCAACGATCCGACCGTCACCGATCCGATCGACATTCAGCGCGGAAACCTGGCCACGCGCGCCGCGAGCATCCTGGGGCAGACCAGCAACGGCGTCGAGGTCGCGGCGCTGGCGACTTTCCCCTGGATCGACGCCTATGCGACCTATTCCTATCAGCAAGCCAAATACGATGACGCCGCCATCGGATCGCGCGATCGGCTCAATCTTGCCTCGGTCGGGATCATCGCGGGGAGCGATGTCCGGGATATCCCGCGCAACAGCGCCTATGGCGAACTGACGCTGAAGCCCGTTGCGGGGCTGCGGCTGCAGGGCAATATCAAATATATCAGCAGCCGGGTGGGGGGCGACATCATCGCGCCGACCACCTTCCAGGAAGTCGCGATCGACCGCATCCCGGGGTACACGCTGGTCGGCGCGATGGCCCGCTATGACCTGCCGCAGATCGGCGTGCTGAAGAATGCCTCGATCCAGCTTAACGTCGATAATGTGTTCGACGTCGGCTATATCGCCTCGGTCACCAGCGCGACCGCGACGGCGACCGAAACCGGGTTGCCGGGGCGTTCGCTGGGCCGCTACTTCATCGGTGCGCCGCGCACCGTGACCGCGTCCTTCCGGGTCAGGTTCTAAGGGCGCTGAGCGCGCGCTCAGTCGCGATACCCTCTCGTGTCGACCGAGGCTGACACCTGTCATGCTCGGTCGGCAGGAGGAGCGCGGATCGTCGCGACCGCCCCTGTGCTCGCAGGTGCGGGCGACGCGGCATGTCGGGGGCATTTCGGGGCTGGACCATGCCGGGTTCATTCTCCTCGATCTGCCCGCCCATCTGCTTGCGCGCGATCCTCGACGACTTGTGGATGGATTTTGATAAACGTACGCAAGGCTGTGCCAGGTGGGAGGGAATAAGAACCGCAATGGGAGACGCGAAGCGGGCACGACCACCGACGCTGAAGGATCTCGCGCGCGAAGCCGGTGTCTCGCTCACCAGCGCGTCTTACGCCATTAACGGGACCGGCTCCGTCGGCCCGAAGACCCGCGCGCATATCCTTGATGTCGCAAAGCGCATCGGCTTTCGCCTCAATCTGAGCGCGAAATCGATGAAGTCGGGCCGCTCGGGCATGTTGGCGCTCATCATTCCCGATCTCGGCAATCCGTTCTTCGCGGCGCTGGTCCAGGCCGTGTTCCGCGAAGCACGCGCGGCGGGGTATCAAATCTATATGACCAACACCGAAGGATCTGAAGAGATCGAGGCGGAAGCGCTGGCGATGGCGGTCGGGTTGCGGGTCGATGGCCTCATCTGGTTTTCGATACGAGACAAGGACACCTCGGACGGCATCCTGTCCAATACGCCGACGGTCGTGCTCGATCGCACGGTTCCTGGATATGACACCGTGAGCGTGGACTATCTGGAGGCGGGGCGTCTTGCCGGGCAGTATCTTCTGGAACGCGGCCATAGCCGGATCGGGATCGTGTCCGGCCCGCTCGACATCGCCAGCATGCGGGACCGCTGCGCGGGTGTGGTCGAGGCCTTCCGCAAGGGCGGGGAGATCGTCTTCAACCTGGAGAACAGCTTTTCGCTCGACCTCGAACCGATCGTCAAAGCGCGCTTGATCGAGGACCGCCCGACCGCTGTCTTCGCGGGGGCGGATATCATCGCGATTGGCGTCATTCGCTTCGCACAGACCCAGGGTCTGGCGGTGCCTGCCGATCTGTCTGTGCTGGGGTTTGACGATATCGATCTCGCCAGCCTGACCCAGCCCCAGCTCTCCACCTGCGAAATCCCGATCGAACACCTCGCCGGACGCGCCTTGCAAACGCTGGTCGCTCGAATCAAGGGGCGGGACGATGCCATCCAGTCCTTGCTGGTTGAATCCCGCGTCATCGAGCGCGAGTCGGTTGCCCGGCTGCTGCCGCTGCTTCCTGTCGAAGCCGGACACGCCGTTCGCTCTGACGGCACATGCCAATGAGCGCCGATAGCTACGCCCGCAGAACCCCCTCTTCCTTTAATAATGTGAACGTTCACATTTCTGTCATTATCAGCCGTCATTTCAGGCGGATGAGGTTTGCATCTCCCCGCTGCGGCGGGGCCAGGGGCCAGCCATACCGAGCGAGGGAAACGGGACATGCCTATCACACGACGCGCGCTTCTGGTGGGAGCAGCGGGCTCGACGTTGCTGCTGGGTGCGCCAGCGATCGTGCGCGCGCAGCAAGTCTTCCGCGCCTATCCCTTTACGCTCGGCGTGGCGGCCGGAGACGCGGCGGCAGACGGCTTCGTGCTGTGGACGCGCCTCGCGCCCGAGCCGCTGGAGCCGCATGGCGGTATGCCGATGGCGCCGATCGCGGTGCAGTGGGAAGTCGCTGCCGATCCGGCTTTCAAGACAATCGCGGCCAAGGGTGAGGCGCTCGCGCGGCCCGAACTGGGCCATTCGGTGCATGTCGAGGTGGCGGGGCTGCAGGCCGATCGGCCCTATTGGTATCGCTTCACCTGCGGCCGCGAGCGTTCGATGCGCGGGCGGGTGAAGACGCTGCCGGCCGCCGGTGCCTCGGTTGCCAGGGCCCGGTTCGTCGTGGTCGGCTGCCAGCATTACGAACAGGGCCTCTACACCGCTTATGGCCATGCCGCGCGCGAGGAGGCGGATTTCGCGTTCCACTATGGCGATTACATTTACGAAGGCCGCACCTCGCCGATCAATTTCGATTATGGCGGTGCGCCGCGCAAATTCATCCGCGCGCATGTCGGCGAGGAGCCGTACAGCCTCGACGATTATCGCCGCCGCTACGCACAGTATAAGACCGACCCGGATCTCCAGGCGGCCCATGCCGCGACCGGCTGGTACGCCACGTTCGACGATCATGAGGTGCAGAACAACTGGGTCAGCGACCGCGACCAGAACGGCACCCCGCCCGAGGCCTTCCTGCTGCGCCGCGCCGCCGCCTTCCAGGCCTGGTATGAGCACATGCCGGTCCGCAATGCGTCGATCCCGCATGGCGGCGCGATCCAGGCCTATCGTCGCGCACGGTTCGGCGATCTGCTCGATCTGCATTTGCTCGACACCCGCCAGTTCCGTACCGATCAGCCCTGTGACGACGGCTTCAAGGCGCGCTGCGCCGGCTGGGATGCGGCCGATGCGCAGGTGCTGGGCAGCCCGCAAGAGGCCTGGCTCGGCCGCAACCTCGCCGAGGGCAAGGCACGCTGGAACGCGATCGCGCAGCAGGTGATGGTGATGCCGCTCGATCGCCGCATGGGCGATGAGCCCGAGCCGATCCGCAACATGGACAGTTGGGGCGGCTATGATCGCCCGCGTGAGCGGTTGCTCTCCAGCTTCGCCGGGCACGGCAATGTCGTGGTGCTGACCGGCGACGAGCACCAGAATTACGCGGGTGAACTGCGCACCCACGCCAGGCAGGGCGAAGCGGTGGCGGTCGAATTCGTCTCCACCTCGATCAGCTCGGGGGGCGACGGTGCCGATGTCCGCGCCGGCAGCGACAAGATCCTCGCGCGCAACCCCTATCTCAAATATATGAACGATTGGCGCGGCTATCTGCTGTGCGACGTGACCAGCGACCAGTGGCAGGCGCAGTTCCGCACGGTCGACCAGGTTACCGAACCCAACGCGCCGGTGAAAACGGCGCGCACCGCGATCGTGCCGCATGGCCGTCCCCAGCTCGATTTCGCCTGACGGGGACGCTGATTGCATAAGGATGAAGGGGACTGCCTGCCCGACACACGGCGGCGCGCGGCGATCCGTCGCGTCGGCGAGGTCGGGCTGGCGGCGGCGGTCGTCGCGGCAGGTGCGCCGCTGTCGGCAAACGCAGGGGCGAAGATGCAGCGGGAAATGATGCCTGATTTTGGCCCGAATGTGGTGGTGCTGGATCCGTCCATGCCCGACGGCGAGATACAGGCGGCGATCGATGCGATCTTCGCGCTGCAGGAAGCCGCGCACTTCACCGATCGGCGCTTCGCCATCCTGTTCCGGCCGGGTCGCTATCGCGCCGATGTAAAGGTGGGGTTTTTCACCCAGATCCTTGGCGTCGGGGCGCTGCCCGGTGCGGTGACGATTGACGGTCAGGTTCGCGTCAACGCCGATTGGCTGAAGGGGGATGCCCTTGCCAATTTCTGGCGCGGTGCCGAAAATCTGACGGTTCGCCCGCCCAAGGGCTGGGATCGCTGGGCGGTATCGCAGGCGGCACCCTATCGGCGCATCCATATGCTGGGCGATCTGGTGCTCGACGACGGCGGTTCGTCGAGCGGCGGCTTCCTTGCCGATTGCCGGATCGAAGGGACGGTTCACGCGGGCAGTCAGCAGCAATGGTATAGCCGCAGCAGCCGGATCGGCGGATGGCAGGGCGTGAATTGGAATATGATGTTCCAAGGCGTCCAGGGCGCGCCCGCCACGAGCTTTCCTGACCCGGCGGTGACGACGCTGCTGCGCGTTCCGCTGCTGCGCGAAAAGCCGTTTCTTCAAGTGGACGAGGCTGGCCGCTGGTCGGTGTTCGTGCCCGCGCTGCGCCGTGACGCGGTCGGGCCGAGTTGGGCGGAGGGCCATGCGGCGGGAAGCGCCCTGCCGATCGCGCATTTCTTCCTTGCCCATCCCGGCATGGACGCCGCGACGCTCAATGCAGCGCTGGAGCGGGGACAGCATTTGCTGTTCACACCCGGCGTCTATCGGCTCGCTGCGCCGATCCGGGTGAAGGGTGCCAATCGCGTGCTGCTCGGGCTTGGGCTCGCGACGTTGCAGGCGGTGGCCGGCACGGCGGTGCTGGAGATTGACGATGTCCCCGGCGTCACCGTGGCCGGGCTGATGATCGATGCCGGGGCCGAGCGGTCAACCGTGCTGGTGCGGGTTGGCCCGCCTGGCAGCGACGGCGATCATCGGCACAACCCGGTGCTGCTGGCCGACCTGTTCTTCCGCGTAGGCGGGGTCGAGGTGGTGAAGGTGGAGACCTGTTTGGAGATCAACAGTCATCACGTCCTTGCCGATCATGTGTGGATCTGGCGGGCCGACCATGGCGATGTCGATGGTAGGCGGGTGCATGTCGGCTGGGACGAGAGCACCGGCGACCATGGGCTGGTGGTGAACGGCGACGACGTGACGGTCCACGCGCTGTTCGTCGAACATTTCCAGCGGTATCAGACGTGGTGGCGCGGTGAGCGCGGCCGTACCTATTTCTATCAGAACGAACTGCCCTACGATCCGCCGACCCAGGCGGCGTGGATGGCGGGGGGCACGCGCGGCTGGGCCGCCTATAAAGTGGACGACGGGGTGCGCGAACACGAGGCGGTGGCGCTGGGCATTTATGTCTATTTCCGCACAAACCCCGATGTCGTGCTGGAAAGCGCCATCGAGGCACCGGGGCGGCCAGGGGTGCGCTTCCGCGACGTCACGACCATGTCGCTGGGGGGCGGGGTGGGCACGATCGCGCACCTCGTGAACGACACCGGTGCTGCTGCCCGGCACGGTGCCACGCAGCAGCGGCTTACTGCTTACCCCTGACCGGCTGGCGCGGGTTCGCGAACCATGAGCATCACCAGCCCGCCCGCAAAGGTCAGTCCTGACAGCAGGAAGAGCAACGGCGCGAAGCTGCCCGGCATCGCGGCCAGCCAGGCGACAGCGGTGCCGATCAGCGCCGGCAGCGTGTTGGTGAGGTTCAGGATGCCGAGATCGCGGCCGCGATGCCGCTCGCTGGGCAGTTCCTGCATCCAGAAGGCACCGTGGAGCGCCATGAACACTTGCGCGCCGACGCCATAGACCAGGAACCCCGCCACCGCGACCGGGCGGGTGGCCGCGAGCGCCATCACGGCCAGTCCGCCGGCGGTGACTGCAGCGGCCCCCAGCAGGAAGGGTTTGCGTCGCCCGATCCGATCCGACAGCCGCCCGAGCAGCAGCGTGCAGGGGAGGGGGAGCAAATACGCGAGCACCAGCGTGCGACTTACGAAATCGGCGGCGTCGATGGCGGCCTGCCGTGGCGGCAGATCGGCAAAGTAGTAATAGAGATAGAGCGTCAGCCCGTTACCGGCCGATTGCAGCAACAGGCGTGCGATCCAGGCGACCGCCAGATTGCGGCGGGCCACGGCGCGCGGGATGGGGGCCGCGTGCGTCGGCAGTCGGCGGGCAGTCGAGAAAGCGAGCGGAACGATCAGCAGCGCAATCGCCAGCGACAGCAGGCAAAGGCGTCCGGTCTCGCTGAGGCCGGGCAACTTCACCAGCGCCCAGGCGGTGGCGGCACCGATCGGATTGGCGAGCGCGAGCAGCCCGCCGGTAAAGCCTTTCTGTGCGTCGGGGATCTCGTCTGCCATCAGCGCCAGCAACGGTGCCAGCACGGCATTGGCGGCGCATTGCACCGCCACCACCGCCAGCAGCACGCCGAGTGGCGATGTGGCGCGGGCGAACAGCGCATAAGACAGCGCCAGGCCGACGATGCCGAGCAGCAGCCAGCGCCGCCGCCCATGACCGCGCGCGACCGATCGGTCGCTCAGCCAGCCGAAGCCGAGATTCGCGCCGATCGCCGCCAACGTTCCGATCAGCGCGACCAGGGTGAACAGGTTCAGCCGGTCGACACCGGCGACCGCTTCCACCTTCATTGGCAGGAAGACGGTGAATAAGGGCAGGTATCCGATCGTCCCGCCTGCGTTCGCAAGTGCGAAAAGAAGCAAAAAACGCCAATGCCGCGCGCTGGTATCGGCGGGGGTAAAGGGACGCGGGACTGTCATGCCCGGTCGCGAATAGAGCGTGCGTCCTGCCGTGCCAACGCCGTTTCGAGACTTCCTTTTTGCGCGAGCGATTCCGCTTCGCCCATGCCGGACGATTGCCGAAATATGACAGTTATGAGAACGATCTCTAGGTAAAATGCTACGAAAATGTGACTTGTTGACCCAATAAAGAATGTTTGTATGAGAACGTTCACATCATGGAGGGACCATGATTTAGCGATAGCGGGGAGCCCATATGACACGTGAACACTCAAGGAAATCGACGATTTGGCTGGCGGGGATCTCCTCGCTGGCATTGCTGGCGGTGCCCAGCGTTGCTGCAGCGCAAAATACCAGCCCCAACGATTCGCCGGCCGCCAAGGACGATGGCGATATCGTCGTCACCGGCATCCGCGCGAGCTTGCGCGAATCGCTGGCGCTGAAGCGTGATGCGCAGGGCGTCGTCGACGGCATCACCGCCGAAGACATGGGCAAGTTCCCGGACACCAACCTCGCCGAATCGCTCCAGCGCATCACCGGCGTTTCGATCGACCGCTCGATCGGCGAGGGCTCGACCGTTACCGTCCGCGGCTTTGGCCCCAATTATAACCTGGTGACGCTCAACGGCCGCCAGATGCCGACCTCGACGCTGGACGGCGGCGCGACCGCGCCGACCTCGCGCCTGTTCGACTTCGCCAATCTTTCGTCCGACGGCATCGCCGCGGTCGAGGTTCACAAGACCGGTCGCGCCGACATCGAATCGGGCGGCATCGGCTCGACGATCAACATCCGCACGCCGCGCCCGCTCGACAAGCCGGGTCTGCACGGCAGCTTCGCCGTGTCGGGCATGTATGATACGTCGAGCAACGCGAAAAACACGCCCATCACGCCCGAAGTTTCGGGCATCGTCAGCGACAGCTTCCTCGACAATCGCGTCGGCATCCTGCTCACCGGCACCTATCAAAAGCGCAAGGCGGGCAATAACGAAGCCTATGTCGGCTGGAAGAACGGCCGCACCGGATCGGACACCAGCGGCGAGCTCGCCCAGCCGGGCGATCCGCGCTACGCCAACATCACCAATCGCCCGACCGGCGACCAAGTCTACACCGTGCCGCAAAATGCCGGCATCGGCATCAACGATATCGAGCGCGAGCGGATCAACGGCCAGGCGGTGCTGCAATTCAAGCCGACCGACACGCTGACCGGTACGATCGACTATACCTATTCGCGCAACCGCGTGACGGTGCGCAGCAACAGCATCGGCGTCTATTTCAACAATAACGACACCGTCAGCCAGTGGACCAGCGGCGCGGTGGCGAGCCCGGTCTTCTACACCGAGCGGTTCAAGGCGAGCGAAGGCAAGGACGTTTCCTACGTCAGCAACCTCAGCGCCAACCAGAGCGAGAACAATTCGATCGGCGCGAACCTGCAGTGGAAGCCGGGAGGAGACTTCTCGTTCGAGTTCGACGGCCATCACTCGATCGCCAGTTCTGGCCCGACCAACAAATACGGCACCAGCACTTCGGTCAGCACCGCGATCTTCGGCGCGGCCAGCCAAACGATCGACTTCACCCACTATATGCCCGTGCTGTCGATCACGATGCAGCCGGGGATCGACCTGCTCGACGCGTCGCGTATTCAGGCGACCGGGAACTCGTTCCGCAACGGCATGTTCCGCGACGAGATCAACCAGGCCCAGTTCAAGGGCCGCTGGGAGCATGGCGGTCTGCTCGACAGCGTCGACTTCGGCATCTCCTATGTCGATAACAAGGTCCGCTCGGCCTATGGCTATCTGCAGAACAACACCTGGGGCGGTGCTGGCCCGGCCTCGGATTTGCCCGACAGCCTGTTCTCGCTCGCAACCATTCCGGACAAATATCCGGGCCTGAAGACCGATGGCAGCCTGCTGATCCAGAAGATCTTCACCAAGAATTTCGAGAGCCTCGTGGGTAATCTCGAGAGTCTCTATAAGGTGTGCTCGAAGCCGCAGAGCGGTACGCCGCTCGGGCCCGACACCTGCCTGGCGCAATATACCGTCGATCGTCACATTGAGGAAAAGACGCTCGCGCCGTACCTTCAGGCGAATGTGAAGTTCGACGCGTTCGGCCGCCCCGCGCATTTCTATGCCGGCGTTCGTTACGAAAAGACCTGGATCGACTCCTCCGCGCTCGTGCCGGTGGCGACGGGTACCAAGTGGGTTTCGGCGAACGAGCTCAACGTCGTCTATTCGGGCAAGAGCGACTATACGACGCTCAGCGGATCGTATGAGAACTGGCTGCCGTCGTTCGACTTCGACATCTCGCCGCTGAAAAACGTGAAGCTGCGTGCCTCGTACGGCCATACCATCGCGCGGGCGGATTATGGCAGCCTGCAGGGCGGTCAGACGATCGATTCGCTGTTCCGGGTCGATGGCGGCACCGGCAGCCAGGGCAATCCCGGCCTGCTGCCGTACAAGTCCAAGAACCTCGATTTCTCGGCGGAATGGTATTACCGGCCTGATAGCTACATTTCGGTCGGCTATTTCCATAAATCGGTGGTGAACTTCATTGGCACCGGCCAGGTGAAGAAGCCGGTGTTCGGTCTGACCAACCCGGCGGACGGCCCCCGTTACAAGGCGGCGATCGCGGCGCTCGGCGCGGGTGCGACGTCGAACGACATCCGCCAGTATATCTTCAAGAACTACCCCAATTCGGTGGTGATCACCGGCGGTACGCCGGGCAATTACACCGGCGACATTCTCGGCCTGCCCGAGGACAATCCGGTGCAGTTCACCGTCAATACGCCGGTGAACAACAACCAGACTGCCAACGTCCATGGCTGGGAATTCGCGCTCCAGCACGCCTTCTGGGACACGGGCCTCGGCATGATCCTGAACTACACGATCGTCGATGGCGACGTGCACTATAAGAACAACATGCCCGCAACGGTGAACCAGTTCGCGCTGGTCGGCCTGAGCGATACGGCGAATGTGATCGGCTATTACGACAAGAACGGCATCCAGGCGCGCGTCGCGTATAACTGGCGCGCCGAGTTCCTGTCGGGCGCGGGGTCGAACCCGAGCTATACCGAAGCCTATGGCCAGCTCGATGCCAGCGCGAGCTGGGAAGTGCGGCCGCGCGTCACCCTGTTCGTCGAAGGGATCAACCTGACCGGCGAAGGGCGTCGCGCACACCAGCGGACCGACCAATATGTCACCGTCACCGCGCCGGGCTATGCCCGCTATACGGCGGGCGTGCGCTACCGCTTCTGACGACCATCGGGCCTTGCGGTTTCGCGACCGCAAGGCCCTTCCACCCCGCCGCGCGGCGTGCCAACGCCTGCGGCGGGGATTTGGGAAACGACTATGACCGACCATGTGCTCGTGACCATCGACGATCACCGCGCGACCCGGATCGACCGGGGCCGCAGCGCGGTGCTGGGCGATGCCGTGCAGCTGTGCCTGATCGTGCCCGACGAGTTCCGGTCGGTGCAGAATGCCTATCCGATCCTGTTCCAGCGCACCGCTGCGCGCGATGGCTTTCAGGCGGTGGCGCTGTTCGGCTTTGCGCCGGAGGAGAATCTGTATCTGGAGGGGGATCGCTGGGATGCGCCCTATCTCCCGCTGGCGATGGCGACCCGGCCCTTTCTGATCGGTCCGCCGCCGGAGGGCGGGGACGTGCCGCAATTGCATCTCGATGCCGCGAGCCCGCGCGTGCTCGCACCGGGGAATGCGGGCTATGACGCGGCATCGCCGCTGTTCGACGATGCCGGTGCGCTGAGCGCCTATCTGGCGGCGGTGCTGGAGGGGCTCGGTCGGCTCGACCGCGGCTACCGCGCCGCGCCCGATTTCTTCGTGACGCTCGAACGGCATGATCTGCTCGAACCCGTCTCGATCCGGTTCGACGATGCCGAGGGCAATGCCCGCCAGATCGTCGACTTTCACGGCATCGACGAGGAGCGGTTTGCTGCGCTCGACGGCAGCGCGCTGGGCGAGCTGCATCGCGACGGCCATCTGCTGCCGATCACCATGGCGCTGGCCTCGCTCGCCAATATCGCGCCGCTGATCGCGCGCCATCAGCGGCGCTCCCATGGCTGATCCCGCCAACTTGTTCGACGGGCTGCGGCCCGTGGCGGAGGTGGCAGCGGCGGATGCGGCCGCGCTCGATCGCCTGCTTGCGGAGACGAACGAGCCGTTCGTCGTGCGCGGACTCGTGACGGGCTGGCCGCTGGTCGCAGCCGGGCGGGTGGGGGCGGCGGAGACGCGCGCCTATCTCGCGCGCTTTGCCCGCGATACCGATTTCACCTATGCCGAGGGGCGGCGCGGGGTCGGCGAGCGGATCTTCTATGACGCGGCGATGGCGATGAACCATCAGAGCCGCCGCGCCCGCATCGCGGAGATCTTCGCCGCGATGGCGGCGGACGAAGGCGCGCCCGACGCGCCGCTGCGCTACATCGCCTCCACCGACGTGCCGCGCTTCTTCCCCGACCTTGCGGAGACCAATCCGGCACCGCTCGGTGCCCGGGACGGCATGGCAGCGACGATCTGGATCGGCACCGCGACGCGGGTGGCCGCGCATTGCGACGCGCCGGACAATCTCGTCTGCACTGCGGTCGGCCATCGCCGCTTCACGCTGTTTCCGCCGGACCAGTTCGCCAATCTCTATCCCGGCCCGCTGGATAATACGCCGGGCGGGCGGGCGATCAGCATGGTGGATTTCCGCGCGCCCGATTTCGCCCGCTTCCCGAAGTTTCGCGAGGCGCTGCGCCACGCCCGCACGGTGGTGCTGGCACCGGGCGATGCGCTGCGTATCCCCAGCCAGTGGTGGCACCATGTCGAAGCGCTCGACCGTTTCAACGTGATGATCAACTATTGGTGGCCGACCCGGGCAGCCTGGCTGGCCGATCCGCACGACGCGCTGCTGATGGCAATCCTCGCCCTGCGCGATCTGCCGGCAGCCGAGCGGGCGCATTGGCGGCATGTGCTGGATCATTATGTGTTTGACCCCGGCGAGGCGGTGACCGCGCACATCCCGAAAGGGGCGCGCGGGATCCTCGATCCGCTCACACCGGAAACGGCGGGGCAGTTGCGCGCGTATCTCTTGCGGCAGCTCAGCCGCTAAGCAAAGACGATACAGGAGAGGAAGTTGCATGTCTCGTAGGCGCCAATCCGTGACGATCCGCCATGTCGCGGCCGATGCCGGCGTTTCGCTGCAGACGGTAAGCCGGGTGATCAACAAGGAACCGGGCGTGCGGCCCGAGATGCTGCACCGGGTGCAGGCGTCGATCGCCAAGCTCGGCTATGTCCCCTCGCTGGCGGCGCAGCGGATGAGCGGATCGCGCTCCTACCTGATCCTCGCGCTCAACGATCGTGAGCGCACGATTGCCGATTGGCGTGCGCGCGAAGGGCGGGACTGGGTGGATCAGATGCTGCTCGGCGGTATGCTCGCCTGCGCCGCGCACGGCTATCGCATGATTGTCGAGTTGGTCGACACACAGAGCGACCAGATCGAGCGTGAACTGGGTGCGGCGATCGCAGCACTTCAGCCCGACGGCGCGATCCTCACCCCGCCGCATTCGCAAAACCCGGTGATCCTGCGGTTGCTGGCCGAGAAGGGGATCGAAATCGCCCGCATCGGCTCAGTGGCGGAAGGGCCGGGGCATATGCTGGTGCAGGACGATCGCGGAAGCGCGCGCCTGGCGACCGAACATCTGCTGGCGCTTGGCCATCGCCGCATCGGCTTCATCGCCGGGCCTGGCGAGTATGAGCTGAGCGCCTGGCGCGTCGAGGGCTGGCAGGCCGCGATGGCGGCGGCGGGGCTTTCGTCCGAGGGGCTGCTGGAGACGGGCGACTTTTCCTACGGGGCCGGTCTTGTCTCGGCGCGGGCGTTGCTCGACCGCGCCGGTGTGACCGCGATCATCGCGGCCAATGACCAGGCCGCGCTGGCGACGCTGGCGGCGGTGCGCGGCCGAGGGCTGAGCGTGCCTGAGGACGTGTCGCTGATCAGCTTCGACGACACGCCAATCGTGCGCTTTGCTAGCCCGGCACTGACCGCCGTGTCGCAGCCGATAGCCGACATCACCGCCAAAGCGGTCGAACGGATCATCGATGCGTGCGCCGGGCGCACCACGGCCTCGACCGAGCCGGTGGTATTGCCCTCGACGCTGATCGTGCGCGAATCCACCCGTCGCGCGCGCGAGCGCGAAGCCTGAGTCGAGGGTACGGGCGGGGGCGCTCGAGCGCGTCCAGGCGCTTCTCGAGCCGCGCGATGCGGGCAAGGCGGAGCGTATGGACGTCGGCATCCGCCGCGTCGACAAACCTCACCGCACGGAACCCACGTCGTTGATCGAGCGTCTAACGTGTCTCCATCACGGCAAAGCCGGGATTCAGACGGCAGCACCTGCGAGACCGTTGCCATTGGGTACGGGGGCGGCCGCCGGCGTGATCTTGAACCACAATGCATCGCCTGAAACATCGACGCCGCAGCGAAGTCTCGATACTGATCTCGTATTAACGGGAGGCGAGCGATGAAGCGAGAATGGTTGCGGCGTGATCTGTTGAAAGCGGCACCCGCGTTGGCCTTCTCTGCCACGCCCGTGGGACTTCGCGCCGCAGTGTCGGTCGGTCCGATCGCGCCGCTGCTCGCAACCTTTTTGAAGGAGGCGAAGGCCGACGGCATCTCCGTCGCGATCGTGCGCAACGGGGTGACGCACTATCACGATGCCGGTTTCGCGGTACGCGAGGGCGCGCGCGCCAGTAAAGATACCGCTTATGAGATCGGGTCGATCACCAAGACTTTCACCGGGCTGATCTTGGCGCATGCGATCCAGGAGAAGCGCGTCGCGCTCGCCGACGATATCCGCCGCTATCTGCCGTCCGGCTTTGATAATCTGGCCAAAGACGGGCGCGCGGTCACCTTTGCCGATATTGTCACGACCACCTCGGCCCTGCCGGACAATATCCCCGATTGGCATAGCGCGCTGGGCAACCCGACGCCCGCCGAACTGCCGCTGCGCGTCACGCAGTTTTACAAGGATTATACGGCGTCGGACTTCCTTCGCGATCTCGCCAAGGCCAAGCTGGTCGATACGCCTGGCAAGGAAACGCGCCATTCCAACACGGCCTCGCAATTGCTTGGCATCTTATTGTCGCGAATTTACGGCCAGTCTTATCCGACCTTGGTCGCCCGCTATATCGAAAAGCCGTTCGGGATGCGCGGCGGCACCGGGGCAATCTCACCCGCGCGGCTCGCAATTGGTTATGATGAGACGGCAATGCCGGCGCTGTCGCTACCGATCGTCCTGCCGGCGGGTGGTTTGCGCTATGGCACGGCCGACATGGCCCGCTATCTTGAGGGGCAAATCGCCGCGCGCGATCCTGCCGTTGCACAGACCCAGCAGCCGCTGTGGGGAACGCCGGAGCATCAGGCGATCGGCTTTCACTGGATCATCGCCAAGGCTGCCGACAGCCAGCTTTATTATCGACATAGCGGCGGCAGTTTCGGCTGCTCCAGCTATTGCGATTTTTATCCAGCCCTGCGTTACGGGATCGTCCTGCTGACCAATCGCGGCAATGGCGACGTACAGTATCAGCTGGAACAACTCGCCGGCGCGATCCATGTTGCCGTGTTCGGCGCACCCGCTGGTTTGGCGTTGCTGCAGCGCACGCTGGAGGCGACTGACTATGCCGATGTGCCGGGCAGCGTGGCAGCTGTGCGGCGCCAGCATCCCGAATTGCACCTGAACGAGGATCGGGTGAACGAATGGGGCTATCGCCTGCTTTTCGCTAAGCGTGCGCGGGCAGCCGCCGCGATCTTCGCCTATAACGTCGCCGCGCACCCGGACAGCGCGAACGCGCATGACAGCTATGCCGATGCCCTGACCGAGATCGGGGACAAGACCGGCGCAATTGCGGAATATGAGCGCGCCCTGATGCTGAACCCGAACAATGACCATAGCGCCGAGAAGCTGAAGACCCTGCGCAAGGGCACGTAGCGGCGGTCCGAGCTAGAGCAGGAGGATCGGGCGCGGCGGGGCGTCAGGGGTACTCAGACTGGCGGGGGGCTATTTGCTGGCATCGAACGTGCCCGCTTTTACCGCGATCGGTTTGGCGGTCGGGTAGAACTGGACGAAGGTCGTCTCAACCGCCGCGTGCTGTTGGTGACAGGTGTAGCAGCTCGCCGAGGTGGGGAGCACCTTCGCGGGCATGTCGTCGGTGGCTTCGAAGAACCCCCAGCCGCTCGGAAAGCGCTTCGCGTCGCGGATGTGAAATTCAAGATAGGCGCGCTGTTCGGTCTGGAACTGCCCTGTGCGGTTGATCGAGCCGTTGGTTGCGCCCCGGCGGCCTTCCTTCACGAAGATGGTACCCTGCGGCCAGCGTCCCGTCGCCTTGAAAACACGCCACGAGGCCGGATCGACAAAGACATTGTCGAACGTATCGTGCCCGGCGATCGGCTCATCGCCATAGTTCATGTTCAGCCCCGAGGTCAGAAAGATCCAGTCGCGATAGTCGGCGGGGACCATGAGTTCACCAGCGTCGTTATAGCGCGGCGCGTCGCTCGCGTTAGCGCTGGCGATCAGCAGCAACGGGGTGAGCAGCTTGAGTGCGCGAATCATGGGCATTGTCCTGTTCCGGTGTTGGCTGGAGCGTGCTGGCGGGGTGGCGCTCAGGGGATCAGTCCACACCGACCAGGCCGGGATGCTCCAGGGGCCGTGGGGCCGGTGCGATCCATAGGAAACGGCGCTCGCTTGCTGCGATCGGCAGGTCGTTCACGGAGGCCTCGCGGCGGCGCATCAGGCCGTTCTCGGCAAACTCCCATTGTTCGTTGCCGTAGCAGCGATACCATTGGCCTTCGGTGCGGCATTCATATTGGAAACGGACCGCGATGCGGTTGTCGGTGAAGGCCCAGAGGTCCTTGACCAGGCGATACTCCTCCTCGCGCGCCCATTTGGCGGTGAGCAGGTCGATGATCTCGGCTCGCCCGCTGAGCATCCGGTCGCGGTTTCGCCACTCGCTGTCCACGGTATAAGCGAGCGCGACACGTTCAGGATCGCGGCTGTTCCAGGCATCTTCCGCAGCGCGAACCTTGAGCAGCGCGGTCTCGCGGGTAAAGGGTGGCAGCGGGGCGCGGGGCAGTTCTACGGTCATAGCGAGTCTCCACGGTGGGCGAGCGCGTCGCGCAGCGCCTGGTTTTCGGTTTCGAGTTCGGCGAGGCGCGCGCGCAGCGGCGCGACCGCGGCGGCGACCTCGCTCTCGGTAAAGCGCGGTGTGATATGTTGCGGGCAGTTCCAGTCGAACGCTTCGAGATGAAGCAGGAAAGCACGCTCGGGTATGCCGCGATAGCCGGGCAAAGTGAGCTTTTCCGCGAGGGCGGCGTCGGCGGCAAGATCGCGCGCCTCGATCCGGGCGTAGAGCTTCAGCCGCCTGCGCGCTGGATAGTCCATCAAGATCAGCGCGACACGGTCGTTCACCGCAGTATTGCCCAGGCTGATATATTGCCGGTTACCCCGGAAATCCGCGAAACCAAGCGTCTTGTCGTCGAGGATTTTGACAAAGCCCGGCGGGCCACCGCGATGCTGGACATAGGGCCAGCCCGTTTCCGACACGCTCGCCAGATAGAAGCTGTCGCGCGCGGCGATGAAGGCTTCTTCAGCCGGGCCGAAGCGATCGAACGTGCGGTTCGCTCCGACCTTTTCGTACAGTCCGGCGCTGCCATGGGCGACTTGCGCGGCATGGACGCTCGGCGTGGTCGCGATGTCGAGAAAGCCATATGGCATGAGCGGTTCCGCAGCATAGGATGCCGTCGGCGGGCGGGGGCGTTGGGGAGCCCGCCGACGGCAAGGGGTCAGGCAGCTTGCGCTGTGAGGACGACGGGGAAGTCGATGTCGGTTTCCGCGACGTTATTGATATAGTTGGTCAGCACGTTGAGCGCGACCGAGGCGACGATCTCGATCACCTGCGCCTCGCTGAAGCCGGCGAGGCGGACAGCCGCCATGTCGGCGTCGCTGACCTTGCCGCGCGCGGCGAGGACCTGACGGGCGAATATGATCGCGGCATCGGCCTTGGCATCGCCCGAATGGCCGGCGCGGTTCAGCGTGATCTCGGCGTCGTCGATCTTGGCGAGGTTCAGCCCGAGATAGCTGTGCGCCGACAGGCAATAGTCGCAGCCATTGGCCTGGGCGACGGTGATGGCGATCCGTTCGCGCGTTTTGACATCAAGCGTGCGGCCGAGCGCGGCGTTGAGGCCGAGATAGCCTTCAAGCGCGGCAGGGCTGGTGGCCACGAGGCGGAACAGATTGGGGACGACGCCGAGTTGTTTCTCGACGGCGGCAAGCAGCGGCTGCGCTGCGGCGGGGGCATCTTCACGGGCGGGGATGGCGAGGCGGGACATGGGATCTTCTCCGATGCTGGCGGCTGGATGCCGCCCGCCCAGTAAAGATGTCATTCCTGGCGGATTGTGATAATCCGTTCATCATACATTTCACTGGTGCGGATATCGGGATAATTATGGACCGACTGGAAGAGCTGCGCACCTTCGTCGCGGTCGCCGATTTGGCGAGCTTCGCCGAGGCGGCGCGCCAGATGCGGATATCACCGACCGCCGCGAGCCGCGCGGTGGCATCGCTCGAGGCGTCGCTGGGCACGGCACTGCTGCGCCGCACGACGCGGTCGGTGCGGTTGACCGAGGAGGGGGCCGCCTATCTGGAACGCTGCCGCGCCGCGTTGGTCGAACTCGACGATGCCGCATTGTCGTTGCGAGGGGATGGTGCCACGCCGGGCGGGACGCTGGTCATTACCGCCCCGGTCACCTTCGGGCGGCTGCATATCCTGCCGTTGGTGAATCATCTGCTGCGCGCGCATCCCGCCCTTAGAGTCTCGCTGACGCTGATCGACCGGGTGGTTCGGCTGGTCGATGAGGGCATCGACGTGGCGGTGCGGATTGGCGACTTGTCCGACAGTTCGCTGCATGCGCTCAAAGTCGCCGAGGTGCGTCGTATCTTGGTGGCCAGTCCAGCCTATCTCGCCGCACGCGGCATGCCGGCGAATATCCCCGCGCTGCACGATCATGACCTGATCTCGTTCGCCGAGATCGACCGTGCGCCGGAATGGCGGTTCGGCCCGGCCGGCAAGCCGGCGATCCGGATCGAGCCGCGCCTGATCGTCAACACCGCCGACGCCGCCATCGCCGCCGCGGTCGATGGCATGGGCATCGCGCGGGTGCTGTCCTATCAGGCGATCGATGCGATCGCTGCCGGCACGCTGGTATCCTTGCATGACGATGCGGCACCGCCTCCTGTCCCGGTTCATCTCGTCTATCAGGCGAACCGCCGTGGATCGGTGAACGTGCGGGCGTTCGTCGAGGCAGCGCGGGACCATTTTGGAGGGCTGGACCTGACCGCCAGGGCACCCACCGGCCGCCCCGGACCGCGCTCGTAGCTTCCCACCGCACCGACACGGAAATAGTCGTCACGCGCTCCGCGCGAGATGAAATGGGAGCATCAGCAAAAGGTGATCTGATCCCGGAAACCGGGACGTTCTGAGTCAGAGTTTTCGCCGAAATTGAGGAGCCGCTGGATTTCTGGACGGCTTGGATTCTGACTCTGCGGACAGGGACGCCACGCGGTGTTCACCGTTTCACGCGGCCGAACCGGCGCGGCCTGGATAAGGCGTCAACTCGATGCCGCGCCCCCACCGTGTTGCGCCGACCATCCGCCCCCCAGCGCGCGGATCAGGCGGACGCTCGCTTGCAGTCGGCGTGTCTCGAGGTCGAGCGCGGCGCGGCGCGTGCGAAGCGCCGTGGTTTGCGCGGTGAACACCTCGAGATAGGTGACGGCACCCTTGTCGTAGCGGTTGAGTGAAAGGCGCTCGGTCGCCGCCGCCTGGCGCACCGCCTCATTCTCGGCGTCCGCTTCGTCGCCGAGATGGTGAAGCTGCGCGAGATTGTCCTCGACCTGCTGGAATGCGGTCAGCACGGTCGCGCGATAGTCGGCCGCGGCGCTCGCCCAGCGCGCGCGCGCGACTGCGAGTTCGGCGCGACGGCGGCCCCCGTCGAACAGGTTCAACACCGCGCTCGGCCCGATCGACCAGATCGTGTTCGACGCAGACAGCAGACCCGGCAGCCCGGTATCTTGGAAGCCCGCGCTTCCGCCAAGCCGGATCGCGGGGAAGAAGGCGGCCTTGGCGATGCCAATCCCGGCATTGGCCGCGGCCATGCGGCGTTCGGCGGCGGCGATGTCGGGACGGCGCTCGACCAAGGTTGCCGGTACGCCGAGCGGCACTGCAGGTATCGCGAATGGCGTTGTCGCCGGGGTGATGGTGAAGGCCGAGGCGGACGTTCCGACCAGGCTCGCGATTGCATGCTCGGTCAAAGCGCGCGCGGCCGCGACGTCGGCGAGCTGCGCGCGCGCCTCGGCCAGTTGTGCGCCCGAGCGGCTGGTCTCGATCCCGCTGACGATCCCGGCCTGGAAGCGTCGCGCGATCAGATGATCAGCCTTGGCGAAGGCATCCACAGTCTGGACGAGCAGCTCGGACTGCCGGTCAAGACCACGCAGCGCCATATAGTCCGAGGCGAGCTCGGCCTGCAGGCTGAGCCGGATTGCGGCAAGATCGTCGCCCGAGGCCTGCACTTCGGCCTTGCCCGCAGCGACGCTGTTGCGCACGCGACCCCACAGGTCGAGTTCGTAGCCGAAGCCCGCCTCGATCGTGTTGGCTCCGTAAACGTCCGGCTGGTTGCTGCCGCGCAGCGGACGGTTGTCAGACTGGCGGTTGCGCGTGACGCTGGCGTCGGCACCAAGCTGCGGGAGCAAGCCTACGCGGGCCTGGCCGAGATAGGCGCGGGCAGCATCGTAGCGGGCCAGCGCACCCGCGAGCGTCGGATTGTCGGTCGCGATCTTCTGTTCGAGACCGTCGAGCGTTGGATCGGCGAATACGCTCCACCACGCGTCGGGCACGATCGGGCCGGTCGCGACCGCAGGCTGCCAGGGCCCGGCTTCCTTGAAAGCGGGCGGCGTCGGGGTGATCGCCGGATGGTAGGGCGGCGCGAACGAACAGCCAGCAAGGCTCGCCAGCGCGATCGCCGCAATCGCCGCGCGCAATCGGTCAGCCACGCGCGCCTCCGTCCACGCGCACCAATTGTCCATCGGTGAGCGAATCGGGTGGATTGTCGACGATTTTCTGCGTCGGCGAGAGCCCCGACAGCGCTTCGACCGTCGGGCCGAGATCGCGCCCGAGCGTGACGCGCTGGAGGTGGATGTGGTGCGCGGCATCGACCGTCGCGACTTGCGTGCCCTGCGCGCGGAACAGCAGCGTGGTCGAGGGGATTTGCACCGTCCGCGTTTGCCCGCGCACGTTGAAGCTGACTTGTGCAAAGCCGCCGGGGCGCAGCGCGCCGTCGGGATTGTCGGCGGTGAGCTGGACCTGGAAGGTGCCGCTTTGAGGCGCGATCGCGCCCGAATTGCCGACGACGTGCGCCGTGAAGCTGCGACCGGGATAATCGGGCACGCTCAGCGTCGCGGGCAGCCCCGGCGTCATCGTCGCCGAATAGCTTTGCGGCACGTTGACATAAATGCGGATTCGCCGGGTGTCGGCGACGACGAACATCGGTTGCTGCGCCGTCGCGCCCGGCCCGACCAGATCGCCGATATCGGCAGAGCGGAGTGTCACTGTCCCGGCAAAGGGGGCGCGCACCGTGGCGAAGGTCTTCAGCGCGAGCAGCCGCCCGAGATCGGCGCGCGCCGACAGGACGGCGGCGTTGCGCACCGCGAGATCGCCATTCTTTTCGTCGGCTTCCTGTTTCGACACCGAATTGTCGGTGAGCAAGTCGTTCCAGCGCGCCGCCGTGCTGCGCGCGAGCCCGGCATGGGCCTGCGCGCTGACCAAAGCAGCGCGCGCCGCGATGATCTGCTGGTCGAGCTCGGGCGTGTCGATCCGACCGAGCGGCATTCCCGCCGCGACCGGTGCGCCGATATCCTTGTACCAGCCGCTGACATAGCCGCCGACACGTGCATAGAGCTTGGCCATGTTCCAGGCCTGCATCGTACCGGGCAAAGCGAGCGTGTCACTCGCCGCCGAGGATGTGATCGCGACGAGATGGACCGTCGGCACCGACCGTGCGTCGGACCAGGTCTGCGCTTCGCGGGTTTCGTGAAAGCGGAGGACTGTACCGGTGGCGACCACGCCGGCGGCGGCGACGAGCGCGACGATCCCGGCGGTTTTGAGCCCCTTGGGCGGGGTGGCGGCGAGGGCTTCATCCATGAGCGAGCTGTCCGATTGTCGAAGGGGTTGGGGTAGGGCGGCGCTCGCGGCGGTGCGCGAGCGCGAAGACGACGGGCACGAAGACGAGCGTGGCGAGCGTTGCGCAAATCAACCCGCCGATCACCGCGCGGCCAAGCGGCGCATTCTGCTCGCCGCCTTCGCCGAGGCCAAGTGCCATCGGCGCCATGCCGATGATCATCGCGAGCGCGGTCATCAGCACCGGGCGGAAGCGGGTGGCACCGGCTTCGGCGGCGGCGCGGAGCGCGTCGCCGGTCTCGGCCAGGCGCTCGCGCGCGAAGCTGACGACGAGCACCGAATTGGCGGTGGCGACGCCCATGCACATGATGGCACCGGTCAGCGCGGGCACCGATAACGGGGTCTGCGTCGCGAACAGCATCCAGACGATCCCGGCGAGCGCGGCGGGCAGCGCCGAGACGATAACGGCAGGATCGACCCAGCTTTGGAAATTCACGACGATCAGCAGGTAGATCAGCGCGATCGCCCCGATGAGGCCGAAGATGAGCCCCGAGAAAGCTGCGTTCATCGTCCGCACCTGGCCGCGCAAGGTCACCGCCGACCCGGTGGGCAACGCCGCCTTGGTGCCATCGATCACCTTTTGGATGTCGCCTGCCACCGCGCCGAGGTCACGCCCTTGGGTCGTCGCATAGACGTCGAACGACTGTTGCAGCGCATAGTGCGTGACGACTGCGGGCGATGGCTCACGGTGGAGCGTGCCGAGTCCGCCGAGGATTTGATAGGCACCGGTGCCCGATCCGGTGATTGGGAGGTTCTGGAGGTCCGACAGCGAGCCGGTGCGATATTGCGGCGTCTGCACGACGATTGGGTAGGACACCCCGTTTTTGGGGTTGAGCCAGAAAGTGGGCGCGATCTGCGAGCTGCCCGCGAGGTTGACGGCGAGGCTGCGCGTCACGTCATTCTCGGTGATCCCGACGCGATCGGCCTGCGCGCGGTCGACGTCGAAGCCGAGTTCGGGGGCGGCCTCGGTCTGCTGCACGCGGACGTCGGCGATGCCGGGGATGTGGCGCATCCGCTCGGCGAGCAGATGCGCATAGGCTTCGCCATGCTTGCTGTCGCTGCCAGTCACCATCACGTCGATTGGGGCGGGCGCGCCGAAGTTCAGGATCTGGCTGATGATGTCGGCGGGCAGGAACGAGAAGACCGAGCCGGGAAAGGCGTCGGGCAAGGCTGCGCGCAGCCGCCGGACATAGTCAGCAGTCGGTGCGTGATTCTCGGCGAGCGTGACCAGGATGTCGCCGTCCTGTGAACCCACGCCGCCGGTGTTCGAATAAGCGCGGTTAATGCCGGATACCGGCATCCCGATATTGTCGACGATCGACACCAGTTCGTCGGCGGGAATGGTCGCGCGGATGCGGTCCTCGACATGGTCGAACATCGCGGCGGTCTCCTCGATCCGCGTGCCGATCGGCGCGCGGACGTGGAGGTTGATCTGCCCGGCGTCGATCGTCGGGAAGAAATTGCGGCCGAGCATCGGCACCAGCGCGAACGACAGCAGCACCACGACCATGAAGGCGGGCACGAAGACACGCCGCCGCGCCAAGGCGAAGGCAAGGATCGCGACATAATAAGCGCGCACGCTTTCGAAACGATGCTCAAACCCGCTCTGGAAGCGGATGAACACGTTGCGCGTTTCCGCCCGGCCGGTCCGGGCATCGTGCGACACCATGATCTCTGCGGTGTGCGGCGTGGCATGTTCGCGCAGCAGGAAATTGCCCATCGTCGGCACCAGTGTGCGCGACAGGATGAACGACGCGATCATCGCGAACACCACGGCCATCGCCATTGGCGCGAACAGGAAGCCCGCAATTCCGGGGAGGAAGAACATCGGCAGGAAGGCGATGCAGATGCACAAGAGCGAAACAAAAGCGGGCTGGACGATCTGCTGCGCGCCATCGAGGATCGCATCGCGCACCGATTTGCCCTGCTCGAGGTGCCAGTTGATGTTCTCGATCGTCACCGTCGCATCGTCGACCAGGATGCCGACTGCGAGCGCGAGCCCGCCGAGCGTCATGATGTTGAGCGTCTGCCCGACCACCGCCAGCCCGGCGACTGCCGCAAGAATGGCGAGCGGGATCGAGGCGGCGATGATTACGGTCGAGCGCCACGAGCCGAGGAACAGCAGGATCATCATGCTGGTCAGCGCCGCCGCGATCGCCCCTTCCTTGATCACGCCCGACACCGCCGCCTTGACGAACAGCGACTGGTCCGAGAGCGGCTGGACCTTGAGAGAGGGCGGCAGCGTCGCCTTGAGCCCCGGCAGCAGCGCCTTGGCCTGGTCGACGATCGCGATGGTCGAAGCTGCACCCGATTTGAGGATTGTCATCAGCACCGCGCGGCCGCCATCGACGCGTACGACGTTGCGCTGCGGTGGTGAGCCATCGCGGACGTGCGCGACGTCGCGCATGAACACCGTCGTCCCGTCGACGGTCTTGATCGGCAGGTCGTTGAGCTGATCGACCAGTTCGGGCGAATTGTTGAGCCGGACGTTATATTCGTACTGGCCGATCTTGGCGGTGCCGGCGGGCACGATCTGGTTTTGCGCGGCAAGTGCTGCACCGACATCGCCCGCCGAGAGGTGCCGCGCCTGGAGCGCTGCGGGATCGAGATCGATCTGGATCTGGCGTTCCTTGCCGCCATAAGGCGAGGGGATTGCCGCACCCTGGACCGAGGCGAGCGCTGGGCGGATGAAGTTCTGGCCGAGGTCGTAGATCTTCTGCTCGCTCAGATCCTTCGACGACAGCGCGAGCTGCAAAATCGGGACGGTCGAGGCGTTGTAATTGAGGATCTGCGGCGGGGTGATGCCCGGCGGCATTTGCTTGAGCACTGTCTGCGAGGCTGCGGTGACCTGCGCCGAGGCGGTGCGGATGTCGACGCCGGGCTGGAAGAAGATCTTCACGATGCCGACGCCGTTGAGCGACTGGCTTTCGATATGGTCGATATCGTTGACCGTGCTGGAGAGCGAGCGCTCGTAATAGTAAACGACGCGGCCCGACATGTCCTTGGGCGGCAGGCCGCGATAGGTCCACACCGCCGCGATCACCGGGATCTTGATGTCGGGGAAGATATCGGTGGCGGTTTCGAGCCAGGCGATCGATCCCCCCAACACGATCAGGATCGCCAGAACGACGAAGGTATAGGGCTTGCTGAGGGCAAGTTTGACGATCTGCAGCACGGTGGACCCGATGTTTCCAGAGGAAAGACGGGGCTCCATTTATGCGTGTTGCAGTGCAGCGCTAATTAAATGAATTTCACCTCAGGCGGCGGGGGCTCGAATCCGGACGATCAGGCCGGGGGCGGCGTCGCCCAGTTCGAGCGTAAAGCCGTGCAGATGGACGATCGCCGCGACGATGGAAAGGCCCAGCCCGCTGCCGGGGATTCCCGCCGCATCGACCCCGCGATAGAAGCGCCGCAGCGCCGCTGCGCGTTCATGCGGGGCAAGACCGCGCCCAGTGTCGCGCACGGTAAGGCTCACCCCCTCGGGATCGAGCGACGCCCCCAGCACGACCTCGCCGCCCGAAGGGCTGAACTTGATCGCATTGTCGAGCAGGTTGCTGATCGCCTCGAACAACAAGTGCGGATCGCAGCGGATCGTCGCGTCGGGGATCGGCCCGAGCCGCAGCGCGACGCCCGCATCTTCGGCCAGCGGCTCGTAGAGCTCGCACAGGCTGTCCAGCAGCGGCGCGAGCGGTATAGTCGTAAAGCCCGCCTGGCGGCCACTCGCCTCAAGCTGCGAGATGCGCAGCAAAGCGCCGAACCGCTCGAGCACGAGATCGAGATCGACCATCGCGGCCCGGTTGAGCGCGACCGAGCGCGGGTCCGCATCCGGCAGCGCAATGGCGCGTTCGAGCTGTCCGCGGACATGCGCCAGCGGCGTGCGCAGATCATGCGCGACGGCATCTGTCACACCCTTGACCTGCGCCACCACACGCTCGACCTCCTCGATCATCGTGTTGACCGTGCCTGCGAACAGGTCGAGTTCGTCGCCGCGTGTGCTGACCGGCATCCGCAAGTCGAAACGCCCTGCTGCGATCGCGCGGCTGGTCGCCTGCAGGTCGCGCACGCGGCGCAGCGGCGCGAGGCTCAGCAGCACGCCGGCCCCGAGCACGAGCACGACGATCGCCATGCCGCTGCCGATGAGGATTTCGAGAATGCGGCGGCGCAGGTCGACGATCGGCGCGATGTCGCGCGCGATCAGGATCGTCTCACCGGTTGGGGCTTCGATCGCCAGCACGCGCAGCGGCCCATGCGCGCCGGGTTGCGCGGCGATGTTGACGGGATGGTCGAAGCGGAAGCTGCGAACGATGGTGAGGTTGCCCACGATCGGTTCGCCGCTCCGCGATTGCAGCGCAAAATAGTTGAGGCCGCTGGTACTGTGGGCGAGCGCGCTGGTGATCCGTTCGGGCAGCGTCTCGGGCGAACTCGCGCGCAGTCGGCGCGCTTCGACCCGCAGGATGCGATCGGTGCGCAGCGTCAGCTCGCGCGCCGACAGGCCGTAGATCAATCCAAGCAGCGCGATGACGCCCACAGCAAACACCAGCCCGAAGAGGGCCGTCAGCCGAAATGTGCTGGTCCGGCGGATCTGCCCGAGATGCAGCCGTTCAATCGGCATCGAAGCGATAGCCTTCGCCCTTGACGGTGACGATCGCCGACGGCCGATCGGGCCGGTCGAGTTTCTTGCGCAGCCGCGCGATATGGACGTTGATGAGATTGGCCCCAGGATCGAAATAATAGCCCCAGACCTGTTCGAAGATGATCCGGCGGCTCAGCGTTTCGCCCGCGTGGCGCACGAGAAATTCGAGCAAGCGGAACTCCATGTGCAGCAAGCGCACCGGCTGCCCGGCGACCGTCACCTCGCGCCGGAGGAGATCGATCACGAGATCGCCAACCTGCAGCGTCGCGGTGTTGGCCGGGTCTTCGCGACGGCGCAGCAGCACCTCGATCCGCATCGCCATTTCCTCGGGCGCGAACGGTTTCACCAGATAGTCGTCGCCGCCCGCGCGCAAGCCCGCAATCCGCTCGTCGACATCGCCGAGCGCGCTGATCATCAAGACGGGGAGGGAGATGCGGCGTGCGCGCAAGGCCTCCACCACCGACAAACCATCACACCCCGGCAGCATGCGATCGAGCGTCGCCGCATCGAACGGTTCCCGCGTCGCACGCTCCAATCCCAGCGCACCATCCGCGACGTGGGTCGTCACATGGCCATGCGCCTGCAGCGACGCGACGATGTGGTCTGCCGTGGCTGGATCGTCTTCGATGACAAGGATGCGGGCCATAACGGTTCCTTTGTGGGTCATCGCGGCCGTAATAGGGCAGCCCCGCGACCCTCCCTAGATTTTCGGCGCGGTATCGCTTGTGGATGGCACGACAACGGGGTGTCGGACGGGCACGATCGCGAAGCCGAGCAAATGGCGGAAGTTGGGAGCCGCGAAGAGGCTTTGAGCGTCCGTGCTTGGGCTGCCTGATCGCCGGACGTGCTGGGCGAAAGGCAGCCTTTGAAGTCCGTCATCCGAAACCCGGCCATAGTCGCCCTACGGCTCAAATCGGATGACGGAGCAGGAGCGGGGTGGAAGGACCTGCGCCTCTTCAGTCCGGCGAGAAACCAAGCATATCGATAAAGAAAAGGCGGCCTTTAACTTTACTTGATGGCGGCTACTATCGACCTTCGTCTTGAAACAGGGGTTCATGGCGTCGTGTAATAAGCTGCCAAATCGTGAGGCCGAGGGCCACGTAGACGATTGGCAGATAAAAGGCGATGATCATCCATGAGGTTCCGTTTATGTCGCCGATTGTGCCGGCACGGACAATCGTGACAAAGGTCGACCCGAAATCGAGAATCGTCTCCGTGACGAGCAGCCATATCAGCGCGATCGACGCATTGAGCCGTGAGCGGAGGCTGAAGAGAATCACCAACGCCAGCGCCCACCCGGCAATATCGCCAATGACGATATGATCACGAACAGCATTGGCCATTTTCAGGCCGGCGTCTTGCGAGGAATAAAGCTCCAGGCACAGCGTTCGGCCCAAATGGACGGCCGTCAATGCCATCAGCGCTGCTGCGCGGCTGAGCTTCTGTAGTCGCGGCACGACATACCACACCCCCAGAGCGGTAAAGGCGAGGGTGTTGAAAATCTGCGCCATATACATGGCGATCTCGGCGTTCATGACGATCAGGTCCTTTCAATTCGGGAAGCGTTGGGCTGGAAAAATCTGCGTCAGAGTTGCGACTGCCCGCCATCGACCGGAAGCTCGGCACCGGTGGTGTAGGTGGCGTCGAACGCGAGGAAGAGCACCGCCTTGGCGACTTCTTCCCTTGTTCCCATCCGCTGCATCGGATTGGCTTCGCGCATCTGCCGGGTGATATGGGCAACTGTCGCCTTGTCGGGAAACGACTTGTCCCAGGTCGGCGTGTCGATCGGGCCGGGCGACACCGCGTTGACGCGGATGGCGCGGGGAGCCAGTTCGACCGCGAACGTTCGCGCAAAGGATCGCAGCGCCGCCTTGGTCGCTCCGGACGCGGCCAGCATCGGCATTCCCTTGACATTGGAAATCGCGGTCGTGAGGACGACCGAACCGCCCCGGTGGATCAAGGGCGCGAGCTTTTGGACCGCGAAGAAGGCCCCCTTCGTATTCACGTTGAACACGTCGTCATACATGGCCTCGGTGGTATGTTCGAACGGCGCGAAGACCCCGACGCCGGCATTGACGAAAAGAAGGTCGAAACTGCCGAACGCGTCCTTCACGTGCGTGGCGAGGGCGTCGATATCGGTTAGGGAACCGGCGTCGCTCGCAACGACCAGAGCGTCTTCGCCAAGCTCTTTCTGCGCGGATTCGAGGCCAGCTTGCGAGCGCCCCGTCACCAGAACGCGCGCACCGCCGGCAAGCAGCATCTTCGCCGTCGTGAGGCCGATGCCGCTTGTGCCACCGATGACGACAACCTTTTTACCGTCGTAGCGATTCATGTGCTTTGTCCCTGTTGGTGGCAGAAGTGCCGCGTTCGTTTTGAACTATTCCGTAAGTAATTAGGCAGAGCGCACCGGTCAAGGTATTTTTGAACTATGTGATTTTAATTTATCGAAGGGCCCTGGGGGGACTCGTTGCGCCATCGTCGCTTGGAGGGTCAGGCTGCCTGTGCACATTGGCTGCGATTTCGTTCAGCTTTCGAGGGATGTATCGAGCGTTCTGGCCCGGAAAGCCCCTCATCAAAGCCGTGGTGGCGAGCGCGCTTGACGTCTTGTGCGCTCCAGGAGGATGCGAGGGGGTGATCGACTCGGGGCGCGCCTGTCTCAGGGATGACTTGCGAAATGAAAACTATATGGTTATATATTCATGGAAGTGAGATGGCTTAGGAGTCGAAAACCTGATGTTGCAGAATGCCACCAGATCGCGCGGGCGACCGCGTAGCTTCGATGAGAAGCAGGCGCTGGAAAAGGCAATCCTGGTGTTCCGCGCGAAGGGCTATGACGGCGTGACGATCGACGATCTCGTCGCCGGGATGGGCGTAGGACGGCCGAGCCTCTATTCCGTCTTCGGGGACAAGCGGACGATCTTCCTACGCGCGCTGAAAACCTATGCCGAGGCGTACGGCGCGCTTGCCGCAAAGGCGCTCTTCTCGCCACCAACGGTGCGCGCTTCGCTCGTCGGCTTCCTGCGGCACGCCGTGGAGAGCGCGACTGCGGAGGGAACGGCTCCCGGATGTCTGTTCGCGTGCGTCGCACCGCTGGTGGATGACGCAGAGGTCCGCCAGTTCGTGCAGGACGTCGCGGCGGCGAGCGCGGCACAGGTGGAACGCCGCTTTCAAGACGGCATGGTCACCGGCGAAGTACCGCCCGACTTTCCCGCGTCCGCCCGCGCCATTCAAGTCATGGATCTTGCCCGCGGGCTGGTGATGCGTGCGCAAATGGGCACCCCGCGCAAGACGCTGCTTAAAGATGCCGAAGACGCGGTAGGCTTGGTTCTGCCACCATCACCTAAGCCGGCTGCCTAGGAGAGCCGCAGCTCTCACGGTCGTGTGCCCCAGATCGTGGGGCAGGGGGGCGGCATCTATCTTCGGGTGTCCTTCATCGGAACGACTCCGCATCGCCCCCCGAAAACCATTGCCAAGAGTTGGCGGGACGGGCCTTGAAATCTAATCAATATATATTATTATATTATGTATAGTGAAACGAGGAACAAGCGCATGGATACCATCAGGATCAATGACCGGCTGTCAGTGAGCGCACAACCCGAGCTGTCGGCTTTCGCGACCTTCGCGGCGCACGGTTACAGCGCCCTCATCAACGTCCGCCCCGACGGCGAGCAGCCCGACCAGCCCGGCAATGCCGCCGAGAAGGCCGCGGCCGACGCTGCCGGGCTGTCTTACAGCTTTATCCCGGTTACGGGTGCAGCCGGGATAACCGAGGCCGATATTACGGCCTTCCAGCTTGCCGTTGGCAGCGCGAAAGGGCCGGTGCTGGCCCATTGCAAAAGCGGTGCACGGGCGCTGATGCTCTATGTCCTTGGCGAAGTCCGCGAGGGCCGCATGCAGCGCGAGGAGATCGAAGCGTTCGGCCAGAAGCATGGCTTCGACCTGACCGCCGCTGTCCGCTGGCTTGATGCCGAAGACGCGCGGGTGCCCAAGGTCAAGGCCTGGTTCGATCCGCGGACATCGAGCGTCCAATATATCGTCACCGATCCAGCAACGAACCATTGCGTCATCATCGATCCGGTCCTCGACTTCGATGAGAAATCGGGTGCCACCGGCACGATGAACGCCGACGCCATCCTCGCCTATGTGGCGAGGGAGGGGCTGACGGTCGATTGGATTCTCGACACCCATCCCCATGCCGATCACTTTTCGGCCGCACAGTATATCAAGGGGAAGACGGGCGCGCCGACCGCGACGGGTGCCCATGTCACCGACGTGCAAACGCTGTGGAACCGCATCTACAATGCGCCGGACCTCGCAACCGACGGCTCGCAATGGGATCGGCTCTTTTCGGACGGCGAGACGTTCCATGTTGGCTCGATCGAGGGGCATGTCCTGTTTTCGCCGGGCCATACGCTCTCGTCGATCACCTATGTGATCGGCGATGCGGCTTTCATCCACGATACGCTGTTCATGCCGGACGGGGGCACCGCGCGCGCCGATTTTCCGGGGGGTAGCGCGACCGTATTGTGGAGTTCGATCCAGCAGATCCTCGCTTTGCCGGACGACACACGCCTGTTCACCGGCCATGACTATCAGCCGGGCGGCCGTCATCCGCGCTGGGAAAGCACCGTGCGCGAGCAAAAGCGCAATCTGCATGTCTCGGGCAGCGACGAGACCCGCTTCGTTGCGCAGCGCGAGGCGCGCGACCGGACCTTGGGCATGCCCAAGCTCCTTCTTCACGCGATTCAGGTCAATATGCGCGGCGGCCGCTTGCCCGAGCCCGAAGCCAATGGCACGCGCTATCTGAAATTTCCGCTGGATGCGCTCGGGGTGACGACATGGTGACGCCTGACGACACCATCGGCCAATCCGCCGCAGGCCTCGCCCAGATGGAGAAGCACGCTGGCGAGGCGGCGGCACTGCTGAAGACGCTGTCCCATCCGGTTCGGCTGATGCTCGCCTGCACGCTCGCCGAGGGTGAATATTCGGTCGGCGCACTGGAACAGCGCCTTGGCATCCATCAGCCCACCCTCTCGCAGCAGCTCGGCGTGCTGCGCGAGGCCGGTGCGGTCGAAACCCGGCGCGACGCCAAGCAGATCTTCTATAGGCTCAGCGAAGCGAAGGCCGCGCAACTGATCCACGCGCTCTACGCCATCTTCTGCGCTCCCGAGCAACCGCTATGACACCCTACCTGGCTTCGCTGGCCGGTGGCATGCTCTTAGGCCTGTCGGCGGCGCTTTTGCTTGTCGTCAATGGCCGGATTGTCGGCATCAGCGGCATCGTTGGCCGTCTGCTCGGCGGGCAGCAGATTGCACCGAACATCGCCTTTGTCGTTGGCCTTCTCGCAGGCCCGATGCTCTACACCACAGCGTTCGGTCAGCCGCCTGTGGTGACGATCATCGCTTCAACACCGCTTATTCTCGTCTCCGGTCTCCTTGTTGGCGTCGGCGCGCGCATGGGTTCGGGCTGCACCTCGGGCCACGGCATTCTCGGCATCGCCCGCTTCTCGAAGCGCTCGCTGGCCGCGACGGCGACCTTCCTCACCAGCGGCATCGTTGCTGCGACAATAATGGGTTTGCTCAGATGAACCGTCACGCCGCCCTTCGTCTTCTGGTCGCGCTGCTGGCCGGCACGATCTTCGGCTTCGGTCTCGCCCTGTCCGGCATGATGAACCCGGCGCGCATCGCCGGTTTTCTCGATGTCGCCAGCGGCCGATGGGATCCGAGCCTGATGTTCGTGCTCGGCGGCGCGGTGATCGTCGCGGTGCCGGGGGTCCTGCTTCAGCGAAAGATGGCAAAGCCCGTCCTCGATGCCCGGTTTCATCTGCCCGAGAAAACGGGGATTGATGCGCGCTTGGTCATCGGCTCGGCGATTTTCGGTATTGGATGGGGGCTTGCTGGATTTTGCCCCGGGCCTGCACTCTCCGCGTTGACGACCGGCCTTGCCCCCGTCGCGCTGTTCGTTTGCGCCATGGCAGCGGGCATGATCCTGCAGGACCGCGCCCTGCAGAAGGTTTTGCCATGATCTCCTGGCATGACCTGGCCGCCTTAGCTTCAGGTGGGCTTGTCGGCTTCACGCTGGGGCTGATCGGCGGCGGTGGGTCGATCCTGGCAACGCCGCTCCTTCTCTATGCCGTGGGCGTCGCCAATCCGCATGTCGCCATCGGCACGGGGGCGCTGGCCGTCTCGGCCAATGCCTATGCCAACTTCATCGGTCATGCGCGCAAGGGGCATGTTTGGTGGCGCTGCGCGGTGGTGTTCGCGCTTGTGGGCTCGCTCGGCGCGGCGCTGGGGTCGAGCCTCGGCATGTTGATCGACGGCAAGCGGTTGCTGTTCCTGTTCGGGCTGCTGATGATCGTAGTGGCCTTGCTCATGCTGCGTAAGGGGCGTGATCGAGTTGACCGGCAGCGCCCGGTCGATCTTCGTATGTGCTTGGACACGGGGCTCGCGGCGCTCCTTACCGGCGCGGCCTCGGGCTTCTTCGGCATCGGCGGCGGGTTCCTCATTGTGCCGGCGCTTATGCTGTCCACCGGCATGCCCATGATCAGCGCGATCGGCACCTCATTGCTCGCCGTCGGGACCTTCGGCCTTGCAACGGCGCTCAACTATGCTCGGGCCGACCTGGTCGACTGGCAGGTCGCCATTGAGTTCATCGCGGGTGGCCTTGGAGGCGGCATCCTTGGCATGGTGCTCGCGACAAGGCTGTCTTCGCGCAAGAACCTCCTGAATCGCATCTTCAGCGGGCTGGTCCTGTTGGTGGCCATTTATGTGATCTACCGCAATCAACCCTTCTGAGGATCGCGCACCGGAGCGGGGGCTGCATCGTTTCGTATCTTCATGTCGTTGCCTATGTCCGTTCTGTGGGGGGCGATGGTTGCCCCCTAATTATGGATGATATGGTCTGATTAAAGGCGGACTGACATCGCCGCGACGGACGCCGGCAGCAGGGTAGTGGTGCCCGGCGCGCGCCCGCTGTCGCGACTACAGATCAAATCACGTCGACTCCGGAGACGTTGACGACGGCCTGCCACGCGGCTTCCTGGTTGGCGCCATCGAGGAGGTGGGGGTGGCGTTGCACCTCCATTGGGCCTGAGAACTTCCCCTGCGCCGAGGCGAAGAATTGCCCTGAGAGGTCGGTTCCGAACGCCGACGCCTGAAGGTAACGGCTGGCCGCGACCTCCGGCGTCTGATTCATCCCGGGGATGAGGTTCACGATCGGAATCATCAGGTACTTCAGCAGGGGGCCAGCGTTGCGTGCGACGTTGGTGGCGTTCGACGCACCTGGCGAGACCGCATAGACGGCCATTCCGGAGGGCAACCGCCGTGCCAGCGCCGCCGCCCACCATGCGACAATGAGCTTCGCGTCGGCATAGGCGGTGTTGGGCGCGTACTGCACGTGCGGCCCGCTGCGGATCAGGGCTTCGACAGCGGCCGTTTGGTCGTCGCGGAAGTATCTGGCTGCGAAAGCGGGTGCGTCGGTATATTTGAACATCGGCACGCCGCCGCGGGCAGGCTCCGCACTGGCGATAACGATCCGCGCGTCGGGGCTGAGGAGGTTGGCGCGAAGCAAGCCGACCGTCAGTTGATGATGGCCGATCAGCGGGGCCTGAGACGCCTCGATCCCTGCCGCAGTGAGGACGCGCTCCTTGCCCGGGACCATCCCGGCGTTGAGCAGCAGGAAGTCGACAGGCCGACCTCGCTTGATGAGTTCGGCGAGCGCGGATTTGATGCTGGCCGGCTTGTCCAAATCCAGTTCCAACGGCGTGAAAACCTTCTTGTTGGTCTCCGCCGCGAGTTGTGCGGCCGTCTCCCCAATCTGCGCCGCCGTGCGTCCGGTGATGATGATTTCCCGCCAGTCGCCCGCGGCAAGCGAGCGGGCTGCCGCCTGCCCCAAGCCAGACGTCGCCCCGGTGATAAGCGCAATCGAATGTTCCATGGGCGGCTCCGCTGTAAAAGGGTTGGTCCGGCGGGCTATGAACCGAGCGCCGACTTGCTATTTCTGGACTGAAACCGCACATAAACGACGGCTCGGCACGGTCAAGGACTTTTGGACTAAATGCTAACAAATTCCACTCGAACGCGGGGACGGCCGCGAAGCTTCGACGAGGCGGAAGCGCTGGAAAAAGCGACGCAGCTTTTCTGGTCGAAAAGCTATGATGGGGTGACGATCGACGATCTTATCGCCGGCATGGGCGTGAGGCGGCAAAGCCTGTATTCCGTCTTTGGGGACAAGCGGACGCTATTTCTACGCGCGCTGCGGGCATACGCGGACGCAAAGGGCGCTCGCGCTGCGAAGGCGCTTTTCTCGGTGCCAACGCTTCGCGACGCGATCGCCGGCTTCCTGAGACACGCCGTCGAGAGTGCGACTGAGGCGGGATCGGCAGCAGGATGTCTGATGGTGTGCGTCGCGCCGCTCGTGGACGACGCCGAGGTCAGGCAGTTCCTGAAGGACGCGACCACCGCCGGTGCGGCGCTGGTGGAACGCCGTTTTCGCGATGCAATCAGCGCGGGAGAGCTCCCGTCCGACTTTCCCGTCGCCGCACGCGCGAGCCAAGTGACCGACCTCGCGCGAGGTCTGACGATGCGGGCACAGCTGGGCACGCCGCGTAAGACGTTGCTCACAGACGCCGATGAGGCGGCCGACTTGGTGTTGCTGCCACGGGGCGGAAGTGCGGTAGTGGCAGGTTGATGCTGGATCGCTGAGCGCCGAGTCGTGCCCGCACCGCGACCGCTTGGCTCGGTACCGTGGGTCAGTCGGCGGCTAAAACAGGTCGTGCACCGCCACGCCCCGCGACGGGCCGCTATCCGGCCTCTGATCCCCGAAAGCGGCTCAAACCGGGCCGTCTCCTGGCTGTCCGGTGCAAGGGGCGAAAATCGTGGTTCTCGCCACCCGACCGAGGAACAGCAGAAATCGGATCGCGGGCAGTCGGCTGGCTCAAGCTTTCGGGTAAGCTGTTCATGTGGTATGGGAATGCATCGCCAAGGCGTGAGAACCTTGCTGGATCTTAGACTTTTCCGTGGCGACGCGGCCGGGTGGCCTTCGCGCATGTCGACGCTGTTCGGGGTGGGATCGGGCCTCACTTCACCGGCGAGAGCGATCTTGTCCAGGCGATCCGGGAATCGACGCAGCAGAACGTGTCACGCGCCGGTCAACCATTTGCGGCCTTATGCAGACTAGCGGGTTTTGAGCGCAAATCAGGCCACACTGCGCGCCAGCGAGAAAGGCCCTGCCAAAGTCACAAAAATGGTCACAGTGAGAGCCCATTTCTTCTTAAGCTCGCGGCTGGATCCGGTTTAAATAACTGATATCATATAAAAGGTTATGGTGGACGCACTTGGGCTCGAACCAAGGACCCGCTGATTAAGAGTCAGCTGCTCTACCAACTGAGCTATGCGTCCATTTCCGGCGATCTGGCGAGGCGCTTGGTGGCGCGACCGCTGCGGGAGGAGGCCGGTTAGCAGTGTCGCCGCGGGTTGCAAACCCTTTTTTGCGCAAAGCCCATAAAAATTACCAGCGCGTGGTCTGGCGATTGGTGCGGTCGATCGACATCAGGATGCCCAGACACAGCATGAAGGTCATTTGCGACGACCCGCCATTGCTGATCAGCGGCAGCGGCACGCCGACCACCGGGGCCAGGCCCATCACCATCGCCATGTTGATCGCGACATAATAAAAGATCGTCGCGGCAAGCCCGGCGGCGGTCAGGCGGGCGAAGCGCGATTGTGCCTGTAGCGATGCCGCCAAGCCCCATTGCACGATGCCGACAAAGGCGATGATCAGCAACACGCCGCCAACCAGACCCCATTCCTCCATCATCGTCGCCAGCGCGAAATCGGTATGGCCTTCGGGCAGGTAGTCGAGGTGGCTCTGGGTGCCGTTGAGAAAGCCCTTGCCGAAGATGCCGCCCGATCCGATCGCAATCTTCGACTGGCTGATGTGATAGCCGATGCCGAGCGGATCGCTTTCGGGATCGAGGAACACCATGATGCGGTTGCGCTGGTAACCGCGCAGCACGAAATTCACGGTGAGCGGCACCGCCGCGCCCAAAGCCAGCGCGCCCCCAATGAACAGACGCAGCGGCACGCCCGCCAGGAACATCACCGTCACCCCGCCAATGGTGATCATCAGCGCGGTGCCGAGATCGGGCTGTTTCATCACCAAGGCGGCGGGCACCAGGATCAGTAAGGCGGCGGGCCAGATCGCGCCGAAACGCCGCGTCTCATTGGGTGGCAGCATGTCGTAGAATTTCGCGCAGGCCAGCACGATGCACGGTTTCATCAGTTCTGACGGCTGCAACCGGAAGCCGATGCCGAGATCGAGCCAACGCTGCCCACCGCCGCGCACCGCGCCGATCAGCTCCACCAGCACCAGCAGCACGCACAGCACGCCATAGGCCGGCAAAGCGAGGCTGCTCCACGTTGTTTCACGCACCCGCGACAGCGCGATCGCCCCCGCCAGAAACACGACGAAGCGAATGCCTTGCGAAAGCGCCCATGGCCGGATGCTGCCGCCCGCCGCCGAATAGAGCACGAACAGGTCGAAGCCGCCGATCGCAATGACCAGCAGCAGGATCCGCCACGGCAATTGCGCCAAGGGGGCCGGGACGAAGTTGAGGCCGCTCATGGCACGTCCCGCTCGGTCGTCCCGTCTTCGGCGACGGTGTTGCCGGGGGCGGCGCTATTGGCGAGGTCTTCCGCCGCTGCGACATCGGCGGCGGAGGCGGCGCGGACGGCGGGGGCATCGGTGGGCGCGGTGGCGTTCAGCTCGGTCTGCGCGCCGACCGCCAGCGGTGGTGCCCCCGCCGCCGCACGATAGACGGCGGTCTCAGCGGCCATGCGGGTTTTGATATCGCCGCCCCAGGTCGGCTCGGCCTCGGCCAGCGAGGCGAGCGCGCGGTCGCGGTCGAAGAGATAGGTCATGATGTCGCGCGCGATCGCGGGTGTGTCGAGATTGCGGACGGTGTGGCCGCCATGTTCGAGCACCACGCCGATCGCATAGCGCGGCTTGTCGTGTGGTGCGAAACCCTGGAACAGCGCGTGGTCGCGCATCTTGAACGGGAGCGCGCCATTCTTCAGCACGCCGCCGGCGCGTTCGGCCATGGTGATGCGGCGGACCTGCGCGGTGCCGGTCTTGCCGGCGAGCTGAACGCCCGGGATCAGCATCCGTGCCGCGCCACCGGTGCCGCCGCCATTGACCACCCCCCACATCGCCTCGTGGATCGTCTGGAGGTGGTCCGGCTGGATCGGCAGGGCAGGGGCGTCGGCATGGACATGGTCGGCAAGGATGCTCGGCTGGAGCGCACGCCCCGAGGCTAGGCGCGAGGCCATCACCGCGAGCTGGAGCGGGTTGGTCAGCACATAGCCCTGGCCGATCGACGCGTTGAGCGAATCGGGAACGGTCCATGGCTGTTTGTAGCGGCGCAGCTTCCAGGCGGTGTCGGGGACGGTGCCGTACCGCTGGCTGTTGAAGGGCAGGTCGAATTTCTGCCCGAGCCCGAGCCTGCGCGCGACGGGTGCGACATGATCGTAGCCGAGCCGGCGGATCATCTCGTAAAAATAGATGTCGCAGCTCTGCATGATCGCGTTCTTGAGGTCGAGCGCGCCGTGCCCGCTCTTCTTGTGGCAGTGGAAGATGCCGGTGCCGACGCGCAACGCCCCCGTACAGACGACGCGATCGGATGCGGGAACGCCCGCGCCGAGCAGGGCGAGGCCGTTCATCGGCTTCACCGTCGAGCCCGGTGGATACAGCCCTTGGAGCACCTTGTTCATCAACGGCACATGGTCGTTGTCCGACAGCATCTTCCATTCGAGATGGCTGATCCCGTCGGAAAAAGTGTTGGGATCATAAGCGGGCATCGATACCATCGCGAGCATCTCGCCGGTCGCCACGTCGATCACCACGACCGAGCCCGACTGCGTGCCGAGCCGCCGCGCGGCATATTCCTGCAGGCCCGCATCGATTGTCAGGCGGGCGTTGGTGCCCGGCTGATCGGGTTTGGTTGCCAGTTCGGCGACGAGCTTGCCGCGTGCGGTGACCTCGACGCGTTTTTGGCCAGCGACCCCGCGCAGCGTCGATTCGAGCGTCTTCTCCAGGCCATCCTTGCCCAGCTTGAAACCCGGCGTGACCATCAAGGGGTCTCGCGTCTGTTTATATTGTTCGGCGGAGGCTGCGCCGACATAGCCGGTGAGATGGGCGACTGCCGCCCCCGCCGGATAGCTCCGCGAAAAGCCGCGTGTGGGGGCGACGCCGGGAAGCTCGGGCAGGCGCACGCTGACGGCGGCGAAGCGTTCCCAATCGAGATTCTCCGCCACCTGTACCGGCTGGAACCCGGCGGCGTGCTCCAGATCGGCGACGAGCCGGTCCATCTCCTCGGGCGGCAGCTTCAGGATATCGCGCAGCAACCCCAGCACATGGCCCTTATTTTCGAGCCGGTCGGGGATGATGTCGACGCGGAAGTCGGTGCGGTTGTTGGCGATCGGCACGCCGTGGCGATCGACGATCCAGCCACGCCGGGGCGGGACCAGCGTCATGTTGACGCGGTTGCTTTCGCTGAGCGAGCTGTACCGTGCGTTTTCAGCGATGGCGAGCCAGGCCATGCGTCCGGCGAGCGCGACGCCAACCGCGCCCTGCAAGCCTCCCAGCAGGATCGCGCGGCGCGAAAAGCTGTAGCTTTGCGACGCCTCGGTCACCATGCGCGGCGATTGCGCGAAGGTCGCGCGCTTCATTCCGGCTCCTCATCGCCCGCCAGCATGGCGCAAATGCGGGCGGCGAGCGGGAAGAGCAGCGTTGCGATGACGATCTGCAGCAGCAGAACGGTGTCGACATGCGCGCCGAGCGGCGCGGCGACGAGGCGCCCCAGGATCAGGCAGAAGGCAACCGACCCGGCAGCAATCAACCAGTCCTGCCAGAAATCACGATAGACGATCCGCTGGTCGATCAAGTCGATCATGAAGAAGCACAGCGTCCAGAACAGCATAGCGGTGCCGAGCGGTTGCCCGCTGACCAGGTCATCGAACAGCCCGAGCGGAAGCGGGGCCCAGATGCGGAGCGAATCGGGTTTGGTCAGCCGCCAGCCGAGCAGCATCAACAGCCCGAAGGGTGGCAGGATCGGAAAGGTCGCGATGAACGGCCACAGCGTCACCGCCGAGCCGACCACGACCGACAGCGCCGGCACGAAGCGCTGAAAACCGGTTACCGGTGCCTCGTCGAACGGGCCGCGAACCTGGCTCATTTCTTCTTCTTGGGCTTGGCGGGTTTGGGCGTCGGGATCGGCACGGGAATGGGCGGCGGCTCGGGCATGAAGGCGCGCTGCACCAGCGCGTAATCGAGCGTGTCGGCTTGCGCGAAACTGCGCGCGATCGAGGCGTCACGGCCACGCCGGAGGACGCGCGCGACAGGAATGTTGGGCGGATAGATGCCGCCGGTGCCCGAGGTCACGAACACGTCGCCCGGCCCGAAATCGGTGGTGGAAAGCGCAACCGATTTTACGTCGATCAACCCGTCGCCGCGCCCGGCGGCGAGCGCTGGCATGCCGTCGCGCGTGCGGCGCACCGGCACCACGCTTTCCGGATCGATCAGCAGCAGCACACGCGCGCTGTTCGGGCCGGTCTCAAGGACGCGACCGATCAGGCCTTCGGGCCCGCGCACCGGTTGGCCGGTGGCGACGCCCTGCCAGGATCCCGCGTTGAGCACGGCAAAGCGCCGCGTGCTGGAGCCCGTGGAACTGACGAGACGCGCCGCCACCACTGGCTCGGCAATGCGCTCGCGCACCTGGAGCAGCGCCAGCAAGCGGCGGTTGTCATAGGAAAGCGAGCGCGCGCGCATGAACAGCGCATGCTGCTCGGCCAGTTGTTTGCGCAAGGCGGCATTCTGGCCGCGCACCGCTATATAGTCGCCAATCCCGCTTGGGATCGAGCCCAGCCAGTTGCCCACCCCGGAAATCCCTGAAGACACTGGCGTGGTGACCTCCGCCAGGCTGGCGCGGAGCGAGGCGAAGGCGGGCGGATCGAGCGAGGACAACGCAAGCAGCACCGCGCTGACGATCGCACCCGCCAACGCGACGACATATGCCAGGAAGAAACCGTATTGCGCCCGCCGCGAAAAACCCGGGCGCCGATTGTGTGGCGGCGCCATGCTAACCCCATCCAAAAGCCCGAGGGCCGCCTATAGAAACCGGTCTTCGCCTTACGCGATGTCGCTGTGCCTGAGTAGGGGCTACCCTAGCTGCTCAGGCACAAGGACGTGTCATTTCAGTGCGTCACGCGGAGTGGAGCACACCCCGGAACACCGGATCCTCCAGCGCGCGACCGGTGCCGAGCGCGACGCAGGTCAGCGGATCGTCGGCGATGGTGACGGGCAGGCCGGTCTCATCGCGCAGCACCTCATCGATGCCCTTGAGCAGCGCGCCACCACCGGTGAGCACGATGCCCTGGTCGACGATGTCGGCAGCGAGTTCAGGCGCGGTGTTTTCGAGTGCGATGCGCACGCCCTCGACGATCTGGCCAACGGGTTCGCTCAGCGCTTCGGCGATCTGGCCCTGGTTGATCTGGATTTCCTTCGGCACGCCGTTGACCAGATCGCGGCCCTTGACGTGGATCGTCAGGCCGATGCCGTCGAGCGGCGGCTTGGCGACGCCGACTTCCTGCTTGATCCGCTCGGCGGTGGCATCGCCGATCAGCAGGTTATGGTTGCGGCGAACATAGGAGACGATCGCTTCGTCCATCTTGTCGCCGCCGACGCGCACCGAAGTGGTGTAGGCGAGGCCGCGCAGCGACAGCACGGCGACTTCGGTGGTGCCGCCGCCGATATCGACGACCATGCTGCCGATCGGCTCGGTGACGGGCATGTCGGCACCGATCGCAGCGGCCATCGGCTCCTCGATCAGCCACACCTGCGATGCGCCCGCGTTGGACGCGGCATCGCGGATCGCGCGGCGTTCGACCGAGGTCGAGCCCGAGGGCACGCAGATCACGATTTGCGGCCAGCGCATGAAGCGGCGTTGGCCACCGTGCACCTTGTGGATGAAGTGCTTGATCATTTGCTCGGCGACGTCGATGTCGGCGATGACGCCGTCGCGAAGCGGGCGGATCGCCTGGATGCTGTCGGGAGTCTTGCCCATCATCAGCTTGGCGTCATCGCCCACGGCCTTGACGCGCTTGACGCCATTGAGCGTTTCGACCGCCACCACCGACGGCTCGTTGAGCACGATGCCCTTGCCGCGCAGATAGACGACCGTGTTGGCGGTGCCGAGATCGATGGCCATGTCATGAGAAGAAAAGCGGAAGAGATTCGAGAAAAAGCCCATGGATCGTTCCGTTTCACGCCGGACTTACGGATCTGCCGACAGGTCGCACAAAGGGTCGCGCTTGCGCTTGCAACCGGGGCGTTCAGAGCGGTGTCTCCACGCTCTGATGCTCGGTTGAATGCGGGTCGCGGGATGCCGTCGATTGGGCTAGAGGCTAGGCCATGTCAATACGCCGCCTGCCAGAACATCTCGTCAATCGCATTGCTGCCGGTGAAGTGGTGGAACGACCCGCCAGCGCGTTGAAGGAACTGGTCGAGAATGCGATCGACGCCGGGGCGACGCGCATCGCCGTGCGCCTGGCCGGCGGCGGCACCGATCTGGTCGAGGTGACCGATGACGGATGCGGCATGACCCCGCCCGATATGGCGCTGGCGCTGGAGCGCCATGCCACCTCCAAGCTGCCCGATGAGGCGATCGAAGCGGTCAGCACGCTTGGGTTTAGGGGCGAGGCGTTGCCCTCGATCGCGAGCGTCGCGCGCCTGACGCTGGAAAGCCGCCCGCGCGGGGCGGAGGGCTGGGCGCGGGTGGTCGACAATGGCGTGCTGCTGTCCGAAGGCCCCGCCGCGATTCCACCGGGCACGCGGGTGCGGGTGGAGGCGCTGTTCGAGCGGGTGCCGGCACGGCGCAAGTTCCTGCGCTCGGCGCGCAGCGAATTCGCCGCCTGCATCGATGTGGTCAAGCGGCTGGCGATGGCGCGGCCCGACATCGGCTTTTCGGTCGAGCATGACGGGCGGCGCTCCTTCGGCGTGAGCGCGGGCGAGAGTTTGCCCGACCGCGTCGCCGCGCTCACCGATCGCGGGCTGGTCGACAATGGCGTCGGGGTCGATTTCGTGCGCGAAGGGATCGGCCTTGGCGGGATCGCCGGACTGCCCACTTTCAACCGCGGCATTGCCGACCACCAATATCTGTTCGTCAACGGGCGACCGGTGAAGGACCGCTTGCTGATCGGGGCGATTCGCGGCGCCTATGCCGAGATGATGCCGCGCGACCGCCATGCGGTGGTGGCGTTGTTCCTCGACGTACCGCCCGACGCGGTCGATGTGAACGTCCATCCGGCCAAGACCGAGGTGCGCTTCCGGGATCCCGCACTGGTGCGCGGGCTGATCGTCAGCGGCCTGCGCCGCGCGCTGGATGAAGCCGGCCACCGCAGCCAGCGCGCCCCCGAGACGGCGATGGCGGCATGGACTCAGGAAAGCCCCTCCCCTTCAGGGGAGGGGTTGGGGGTGGGGGCTGTCCGCGAATCCGACGTTGGTTATGCGGCGCAGCCCCACCCCAAGCCCTCCCCTGAAGGGGAGGGGCTAGGTCTCTTCCAGAGGTCCTACACCCTCAACGACCGCCGCCCGAGCTTCACCCCACCGCCGCAAGCCCGCGCGGAACCGGCGTATGCGCCGCCGCCCGAAACCGCCGATTATCCGCTCGGCGTCGCGCGCGGGCAGGTGGCCAAGACCTATATCGTCGCCGAAAGCCGCGACGGGCTGATCCTGGTCGACCAGCATGCCGCGCATGAACGGCTCGTGCTCGAACGCATGCGCAAGGCGATGGCGAGCGGCGGGGTGGCGAGCCAGGCGCTGCTGCTGCCCGAGGTGATCGAACTCGACGAGAGCGCCTGCGACCGGCTCGAGGCGCGCGCGGCGGAACTGAGCGAATTTGGTCTCGACCTCGACCGCTTCGGCCCGCGCGCGATGCTGGTGCGCGGCGTGCCCGCGCTGCTCGGGCAAGGCGATGTGACGGGCCTCGTCACCGATCTGGCCGATGAATTGGCGGCGTTCGACGAGGCGCTCAGCTTGCGCGAGCGGCTCGATCATGTCGCCGCGACGATGGCGTGCCACGGCTCGGTCCGCGCCGGGCGCGTGCTGTCGGTCGCCGAGATGAACGCGCTACTGCGCGAGATGGAGGTCACCCCGCATTCGGGGCAGTGCAATCACGGGCGCCCGACCTGGGTGAAGCTGGCGCATGGCGACATTGAGAAGCTGTTCGGGCGGAAATAGCGCGGGGTTCGGCTTTGCGCTTGCCGCTGTGGTGGGATCGTCTCAACGGGCGTAGAGCGGGGATCGCGGCGACACAGTCCGCAGTCCTTAGAGAGAGAGATGGTTATGACGCTGCCCGCTATGGTGTTCCCCACCTATACCCAGATGCTGAAAGCGCTGTCGGGATGGCTGAGCAAAGCGGAGGTGCAGTTGGTGGACGAGGCGGATGCGCTGCTGTCAGCGCGGTTGGCGCCCGACATGTTTCCGCTCTCCACACAAGTTCGCTTCGCCTGTGTGCAGGCGCGCGAAGGCGTATATCGCTTGCGGGGGGAGGCGTTCCCGGAGTCGCTGACGGCCCTGCTCGATGAAGGGCGCAACGCGGGCGAACAGCCGGGCACCATCGCCGAGGCGCAAGCGCGGATCGCCGAGACGCTGGCGATCGTCGAGCAGGCGATAGCGGACGCTCTCGTGGTCGATCCGGCGACGCCGATCGCGCATGCGTTGCCGCAGGGGATGGTGTTCGATTTCTCGATCGAGCAATACGTCCGCGATTGGGCGCTGCCGCAATTCTATTTCCACGTGATGACCGCCTACGCGATCCTGCGGGCGCAAGGCGTTGCGCTGGGCAAAGCCGATTATGTCGCTCACATGTTTGCCTATGTGCGGTCGGGGACGTTGCCTGCACAATAAACGGCGGGTGGTGGGAGTGGCTTGCGCGGGGGGGAACGAGTGAGTGGTGTCTTGCTCGTTTCGTCTATAATAAAGAACGCTTCGCCGCATTGAATTGGGCGGGGCGCATACGCATCTCAGGCGCAACGTTGTCAGACCATATTCCCATCACCCCAGGGCGATCCGTTTCATGATCAAGCTTCTTCCGGTATTTCTTGCGCTTATCCCCTTTGCCGCGCTGATCGGCGCGTGTGCGATTACGGGGTAAGCAATCCTCCCCGGCACGGGGAGGATTAGCCATATACGAAAAGGGCCGCCCGGATTGCTCCGGACGGCCCTTTTTCTGTGCGCTTGAGCGAAAGGCTCAGGCTGCGGCAGGTGCCTCGGCATCGTCCGCGCCGACTTCCGCCGTTGCGCCGGGCTCGGCATTGGGATCGTACGCTTCGACGAAACCAGCCTCGTCCTTTTCGAACATGGCTTCCATGACGTTGACGCCCTTGGCCTGCATCTCGGCCTCTTCGGGCGAGCGGGCAATGTTGACCTTGATCGTAACCGACACTTCCGGGTGCAGCGAAACCTTGACCTCATAGAGGCCAATCGCCTTGATCGGCTTGTTGAGCACGATCGCCGACTTGGAGACCTTGTGGCCAGCGGCATCGAGCGCTTCGATCAGATCGCGCACGGCGACCGAACCGTAAAGCTGGCCGGTGTTCGACGACTGACGGATCAGCGTCAGCGTGATGCCGTCGATCGTCTTGGCTTCGACCTCGGCTTCCGAACGCTTGGCAGCGTTGTCGGCCACGATCTTTTCGCGGTTCTTTTCGAAGACCTTGCGGTTGGCTTCGTTGGAACGGAGCGCCTTCTTGTTCGGCAGCAGGTAGTTACGGGCAAAGCCGTCCTTGACCTTGACGACGTCGCCGATGTTGCCGAGCTTTTCGACGCGTTCCAGCAGGATGATGTCCATCTGTTGGGCCCCTTACTTAACGATGTAGGGCAGCAGGCCCAGATGGCGCGAACGCTTGATCGCCTGGGCGAGCTCGCGCTGCTTCTTGGCGCTCACCGAGGTGATGCGCGACGGGACGATCTTGCCACGCTCGGACACGAAGCCCTGCAGCAGACGGACGTCCTTATAATCGATCCGGGGGGCGTCCTTCGCGGAGAAGGGGCAGCTCTTGCGGCGGCGGAAAAATGGGCGTGCCATATCTATAGCTCCTTATTCGCCGTCAAAGCTGCGGCGGGGGCGATCCTCGCGGTCGCCGCGGTCGGGACGATCGCCACGGCCTTCGCGGCCGCCTTCACGATCGCTGCGACGCTCACGGTCCCGATCGGACTTGCGCATCATCACGCTCGGGCCCTCTTCGGACGCGTCGATCTTGACGGTCATGTAGCGAATAATGTCTTCGTTGATCTGAACCTGACGCTCCAGCTCGACGATCACGCTGCCCGGGGCATCGATTTCGAGCATGACGTAATGCGCCTTGCGGTTCTTGGCGATCTTGTAGGCGAGGCTGCGCAGGCCCCAATTCTCGGTCTTGACGACCCGGCCTTCATTATCGTTCACGATCTTGGTGGCGATTTCCGCCAGAGCGTCCACTTGCGCCTGTGCCAGATCCTGGCGCGCAAGGAACACGTGCTCGTATAGAGCCATGTGTCTCGTCTCTCTATCTTGGCCGATCGCTGACGCCCGCACCATGCGAAACGCCCCTCCGGCTATCGTCTTGCATAACAACCGGGGCGGAAAGCGTGTGCTCTCCACCCCGATCGGCGTCCCATAGCGAAATTCGCGAGGAAGGCAAGGCTTCCGCGCCCATAGGCCGGGTTTAGTTGAACGCGCCCGACAGCACCGCACCGATTACGCCGCCGCTGAGCGCGACGAGCACGGCATCATTGCCCGAGCGGACCCAGTGATAGCCGCGCGGCGGGGCGTAGAGGCGACGCCCGCGATACTGCCGCCAATCGCTGATTTCGCGGTAATTGGTGGCATAGCGGCGGTCGAAGCGCTGTCCGCGCGCCCAGCGACGGCCGGGCTCGGGGCGCACGACAGTGCGCTTGGTGACGACGGTGCGGCCATTGGGCTGCTGGCGCACGACGGTGGTGCTGCGCCGCTCGTCGCGCTGCTGCGCGCTCGCGCCACTGGCGGCGAGCGGGCTGAGCACGGTGGTGGCGGCCAGAACGGCCAGAATGAGTTTCTTCATGATTGGGCTCCTTTTTTGAAACGGCGCCTTACTCCCGGCGTCGAACAGGTATCTGGGGTGCGGTTGTCGCACACCCGTGGCGGATAGAACCCGAAATGGTCGCAAAGTGTCCCGTCCGCTTCGGCCCCGTTCAGGTTGCGCGCGGTGTGCCCCGTTCTTGACGCGGCTTTGGCGGAGCGCCTAACCGCCGCGCCAAAGGAGTATCACGATGCGTGCTTTTATTTTTCCGGGGCAAGGCAGCCAGAGCGTTGGCATGGGCAAGGCGCTGGCCGAGGCGAGCGCGGAGGCGCGCGCAGTGTTCCAGGAAGTCGATGAGGCGCTGGGCCAGCATCTGTTCCGGCTGATGAGCGAAGGGCCGGAGGATCAGTTGCAGCTGACCGAGAATGCGCAGCCCGCGATCATGGCCAACGCCATTGCGACGCTGCGCGTGCTGGAGAAAGAGGGCGGCATTCGGCTGGCCGACAAGGCCGATTATGTCGCCGGCCATTCGCTGGGCGAATATAGCGCCTTGTGCGCAGCGGGCGCGATTGACCTGGCGACGACGGCGTTGCTGCTGAAGCATCGCGGGCTGGCGATGCAGGCGGCGGTGCCGGTCGGCGTGGGCGCGATGGCGGCACTGCTCGGGGCCGATGTCGACAAGGCGCGCGCCATCGCCGAAGCTGCGGCCGAGGGTGAAGTGTGTACCGTCGCCAATGACAATGATCCCTCGCAAGTGGTGATTTCGGGCCATCGCGGCGCGATCGAGCGCGCGGTGGCGCTGGCCAAGGACATGGGCGCGAAGCGTGCGGTCCTGCTGCCGGTATCGGCGCCGTTCCACTGCCCGCTGATGCAGCCCGCCGCCGACGCGATGGAAAAGGCGCTGGCCGAGGCACGGATCGATGCGCCGCTGGTGCCGGTGTTCGCCAATGTGACGGCGTCGCCGGTGGGGGACCCCGACACGATCCGTCGCCTGCTGGTCGAGCAAGTGACCGGCATGGTGCGCTGGCGCGAATCGGTGCGGGCGATGGCGGAAACGGGCGTGGAGCGCTTCGTCGAATTCGGCGGCAAGGTGCTCACCCCGATGGTCAAGCGCATCGTGGCGGATGTGGATGCCGTTAGCGTGCTGACTATGGGTGATATCGAGGCTTTGGCGAAGGTGCTGTAGCAGAAAGTTCTTTGTTCGCGCGGAGGCGCGGAGACGCGGAGAAGAAGTGAGAGATGTCGACGAGATTAGCGGGGACGTGCTCGACATAGCCTTGCGCGTGCATCGCGATCTTGGGCCGGGGCTGCTCGAGAGCGTCTATGAAACCGTCCTGGCCGCGAAGCTGTCGGCGCTTGGCTATGAGGTTGTGCGCCAACGTCCTGTCGATATCGAGTTTGAAGGGCTTCGGTTCGAAGCCGCGTTTCGGATAGACCTGCTCGTCGACCAACGCTTACTGGTCGAGATCAAATCGGTCGAGCGGTTGAACGCTGCACATGCGAAGCAACTTTTGACCTACCTGCGCCTTACTCGGCAGCCCGTTGGGCTGCTGATCAATTTCGGCGGCGCAACGCTGAAGGAAGGGGTACGACGGATCGTCAACGACCACCGCCCCTCCGCGTCTCCGCGCCTCCGCGTGAACTAAATCTAGTGGAGAAGACAATGTTCGACCTTACAGGCATGACCGCGCTGGTGACCGGCGCTTCGGGGGGGATTGGGTCGGCGATTGCGCAGGCCTTGGCCGGGCAGGGCGCGCGGTTGGCGGTTTCCGGGTCCAATGTCGCGAAATTGGAGGCGTTTCGGGATAGCCTCGGCGGCGAGCATGTCGCTTTGCCGTGCGACCTGTCGGATGGCACGGCGGTCGATGCGCTGGTGCCCGCCGCAGTCGAGGCGCTGGGCGGCAAGCTCGATATTCTCGTCAACAATGGCGGCATTACGCGCGACAATCTCGTCATGCGGATGAAGGATGACGAATGGGATCAGGTGATCCGCGTCAATCTGGAAGCCGCCTTCCGGCTCGCGCGCGCGGCGGCGCGGCCGATGATGAAGGCGCGCTTCGGCCGGATCGTGTCGATCACCTCGGTCGTCGGCACCACCGGCAACCCGGGGCAGGCCAATTACGCGGCGTCCAAGGGCGCGCTGACCGCCATGTCCAAGGCGCTGGCGCAGGAGCTTGCCAGCCGTGGCATCACCGTCAATTGCGTCGCGCCGGGCTTCATCGCCTCGCCGATGACCGACATTCTGCCCGATGCGCAAAAAGAGGCGCTTAACGCACGGATTCCGATGGGTAAGATGGGGGAGGGCGCAGACATTGGCAGCGCTGTCGTCTATCTGGCAAGCCGCGAGGCGGGGTATGTCACCGGGCAGACCTTGCACGTTAACGGTGGGATGGCGATGATCTGACCAGCGGCGCTGCGTCGGCATGGCCAAATGTAGGGGATAAGGGATGCGTATCGTCTTTATCGGGAGCTTTCTTGCGCTTGGCTTTGCGCCAGTGCCCGCGATGGCGTCCAACGTGGATTTGCCACCGGTCGGCTGCATCGTGACGCATACAGATCGGTTGCCCAATGCCGATCTGGTCGATCTGGTCAACGCGCATTTCCAGCCGACCAGCAAGGGCGGCAAGGTTGCGATGACTGTAGTGAGCAAGGTCGTCCAGAACTGCCGCAGGGCCTATGGCTGGGGCAAGCCGCGCGAGAATGCGGCAGTGCAGTTCTTTTCGATGCGCGTCCTGCGCGAGGATGCGATCGAACGCGGTCGCCGGTTCGGCCTGAACGAGGAGATCGTCGCCCGTTATGTCGATGGCCTCACGCCGGACGGTCGCGCGATCTATGCGAAAGGCGGCGTGACTCCTGAGCTCAATCGGGCTGCATTCGCCCATTTGCAGAGCGCAGGGGTGAAGATCGACGGGATGGCCGCAGCCGACGTGCAGGCGCTGGGCCAGGCTCTCAATATGGCGGTCTATTCGACCATTGGCGAGCACGATGCCGAAAAGGCCTATGCGGGCAAATAGCCGTACAGGCCGCGCCGCCCTCTTGCGCGGTTCGGACGCCCGTTCTACGTGCGTTCAGGAAACACCTAACCCCCCCACCGATAGAGGGACAATACAATGAGCGAGATCGCAGAGCGCGTTAAGAAAATCGTCGTCGAGCACCTCGGCGTCGAAGCCGACAAGGTGACCGAAGACGCGAGCTTCATCGACGATCTGGGCGCAGACAGCCTCGACATCGTCGAGCTGGTGATGGCGTTTGAAGAAGAATTCGAAGTCGAGATCCCCGACGATGCCGCCGAGAAGATCACGACCGTGAAGGACGCGATCGCGTTCATCGAAGAGCATAAGGGCTGAGCGCCACGCCTCGTGGCGCGGCCGCACGGCTGAAGACAGGAACGGCTCCCCGTCCCAGGGTACTGACCGGGGGCGTGGGGCCGTTTCCCATTTACGAGCATTTGAATAAACGGAGATGGCCATGCGCCGTGTTGTCGTAACCGGACTGGGGCTGGTGACGCCTTTGGGCGCCGATGTCGAAACCGCCTGGGCGAATATCCTGGCGTCGAAATCGGGCGCCGGCACGATCACGCGCTTCGACGCGACGGACTATGCCTGCACCATTGCGTGCGAGGTGAAGCCCGCCGACCATCCGTACGGGTTCGACCCCGGCAAGCGCGTCGACCATAAGGTGCAGCGCCAGGTCGATCCCTTCATCATCTACGGCATCGATGCCGCAGGCCAGGCGCTGGAAGACGCCGGCTTGCTCGACATGACCGAGGAACAGAAGTTCCGCGCGGGCTGCTCGATCGGCGCGGGCATCGGCGGTCTGCCGGGCATCGCCAGCGAATCGATCGTACTGCACGAAAAGGGGCCGCGCCGCGTCTCCCCGCATTTCGTGCATGGCCGCCTGATCAACCTCATCACCGGCCAGGTGCAAATCAAATACGGCCTGATGGGGCCCAACCACGCCGTGGTCACCGCTTGCTCGACCGGCGCGCATTCGATCGGCGACGCCGCGCGGATGATCGCGATGGACGATGCCGATGTGATGCTGGCGGGCGGCGCCGAGGGCGCGATCTGCCCGCTCGGCATTGCCGGTTTCGCCCAGGCGCGCGCGCTGTCGACGGGCTTCAACGCCACCCCCGAACGCGCCAGCCGCCCCTATGACAAGGATCGCGACGGCTTCGTGATGGGCGAGGGCGCAGGCGTCGTCTGCCTCGAGGAATATGAACACGCCAAGGCGCGCGGCGCGAAAATCTATGCCGAAGTGATCGGCTATGGCCTGTCGGGCGATGCTTATCACGTCACCGCGCCGCACCCTGAAGGCTCGGGCGCGTTCCGCTCGATGCAGATGGCGATGAAGAAGTCGGGGCTCGCTTTGTCCGACATCGATTACATCAACGCGCACGGCACCTCGACCCCGCTCGGCGACGAGCTGGAACTGAACGCGGTGCGCCGCCTGTTCGGCAGCAATATCGACACGCTGTCGATGAGCTCGACCAAGTCGGCGATCGGGCATCTGCTCGGCGGCGCGGGCGCGGTGGAGAGCATTTTCTGCATCCTCGCTTTGCGCGATCAGATCGTGCCGCCGACGCTCAACCTCGACAATCCGAGCGACAATTGCGCGGGCGTCGATCTGGTGCCGCATGTCGCCAAGAAGCGCTCGGTCAAGGCGGTGCTGAACAACTCGTTCGGCTTTGGCGGCACCAATGCCAGCCTGGTGATGCGGGCGATTTGATCTTGCGCTACGCTCCTGCACTTCCCCGGCGCAGGCCGGGGCCCAGGAGTAGGGCGTCGATGGCGGGCGTTGCGCGCACCTATCTGGGGCCGTGCAACTGGGCCCCGGCCTGCGCCGGGGAAGCAAGGACGCGATAAATGCGCAAGCTCGGTTGCTTTGGTCTGCTGCTCGGGCTTGCCGCGATCGCCGCATTGTTCGGCGTCGCGCAAATGTGGGGCGGGCGCGGGTCGCTCGCCCACCCGATCACGGTGCAGATCGCGCCGGGCAGCAGCCTGGCAACCGCTTCGGTGCAACTGGAGAAGGCCGGCGCGATTGCGTCGGCGTCGCGCTTCCGCCTGTTTGCCAAGGTGTTCGGGGCGGATGCGCCGATCAAGGCGGGCGAATATCGCATCCCGGCGCATCTGAGCCAGGCCGATATCCTGAAGGTTCTGCAAGGCACCAAGACGATCCAGCGCTTCGTGACGATTCCCGAAGGCTGGCCCTCGGTGCTGGTCAAGGATGCGCTCGACAAGACACCGGGGCTGACCGGCACGATCGCCGTTCCCGAGGAAGGCAGCATCCTGCCCGACAGCTACGCTTTCCAGCGCGGCGACAGTCGCGACTTCATCGTCAAGCGTATGCAGAGCGTGATGCGCCGCTACCTCGCCAATGCGTGGGCGGAGCGCAAGCCGGGGTTGGCGGTGACCACGCCCGAACAGGCGCTGATCCTCGCCTCGATCGTGGAAAAGGAAACCGGCAAGCCGAGCGAGCGCGCGATGGTGGCGGCGGTCTATTCCAACCGGCTGAAGCGCGGCATGATGCTGCAGGCCGACCCGACGATCATCTACCCGATCACCAAGGGGCGGCCGCTCGGGCGGCGGATCCTGCTGTCCGAGGTGCATGCGGTGAACGCCTACAACACCTATGCGATGGTGGGCTTGCCGGCCGGACCGATCTGCAACCCGGGGCGCGCCTCGATCGATGCGGTGCTGAACCCGGCATCATCGAATGCGCTGTATTTCGTGGCGGACGGATCGGGCGGGCATGTCTTCGCCGACACGCTGGAACAGCATAACGCCAATGTCGTGAAATGGCGGGCGTACCGTGCGGCGCACGGGATTTAGTCTTAGCCGTCATGCCGGGCTTGTCCCGGCATCCACCGGGCCGCGCGTTCTGCGGGTTGCTGACCTGGGGGAGCGGTGGACCCCGGCACAAGGCCGGGGTGACGGTGTGATGGGCTTTTCAGCGTTGCCAACGTGCTGTACCTCCGGCGGCATCGGCGGTTGGGGAAGCATAGATGTGCTTGTGGCTGAGCATCGCTCTTCAGGCCGCTGAAGCTGCCCCGATCACCATGCCATTCGACTTGGCCAGAACCGCCAAGCCAATCCGGCTGAGCGCGCTCCCCAAGTGCGACGAGACAGGCTCTGCTGACAGCATTGTCGTGTGCGGGCGCAGGCGCGATCAATACCGGCTGCCGCTGCGCGATGAGTCTGCACCAGATGAGGATGCTGCGCGTGGCGCGGCGGCGAGCGGCCTGACCGCCATCACCCCATCTGGCCGCTGCGGCGTCTTTGCCGGGCAGCGGCAATGCAGCAAACGCGAAGCCGCTGCTTACGGTTATGGCAAAGGCCGTGATCCGATCACGCTGGTAACGCGCCTGGCCAAGAAGGCGCTCGATCCTGACGGAGAGTGAGGGGGGGCGGGTGCCGTCCGCAACTCCGTTCGTTTCGAGCATCGTCGAGAAACCACAGCGCAGCGCCAAAAGTTTCTCGACTACGCTCGAAACGAACGGTCGATGGAGGCGTGAGGCTTTACCCAGCCATCATCCCGGCCCAAAACCGGGGTGACGGAAGCGTTTACCCCCGCAACCCGCTCGCCGCGCGCGCGAGCGCTTCCACTTCGGTCATCGCGGCGCCCTTGGGCGTCACCCAGCTGCCACCGACGCACAGCACCGGCGCGAAAGCGAGCCATTCGGGCGCGCTCGCTTCGGTGATGCCGCCGGTCGGGCAGAATTTGCACTGGTAGAAGGGGGCGGCGAGCGCCTTCAGCGCCTTCAGCCCGCCATTCGCCTCGGCCGGAAAGAATTTGAAATGGGTGAGGCCGAGGTCAAGCCCGGTCATGATGTCCGCCGCATTGGCGATACCGGGCAGGAACGGCACGCCAGCGTCGATGATCGGACGCGCGAGGTGCTGAGTCAGGCCGGGGGAGACGATGAATTCCGCGCCAGCATCCACGGCCTGCCCGAACTGGTCAGGGTTCACGACGGTCCCCGCGCCGACGATTGCGCCCGGCACCTTCTTCATCTCCCGGATCGCATCGAGCGCGGCTGGGGTGCGCAGGGTGACTTCGAGCACCTTGAGGCCACCTGCGACCAGCGCCTCGGCCAGTGGGCGGGCGGTGGCGGCGTCCTCGATCACCAGCACCGGAATGACGGCGCTGGTCTGCATGATGTCGGTGATGGTGGGCGAAGCGCTCATAAGGTGTACTCCTGGGCATAAGCCGCCGCTGCGCCAAACAGGCCGGGCTGCGGATGGGTGATGAGTTTGACCGGAATCGCGGCCATGCGGTTCTGGAACCGGCCCTTGGCGGCGAAGCGCTCGGCAAAGCCTGAATTGCGGATATGGTCCTTCAGCCGCAAGCCAAGCCCGCCGGCAATGACCACACCGTTCGCGCCATGCGCCAGGGCAAGATCGCCCGCGACCGCACCGAGGCTCAAACAGAAACGGTCCATCGCGGCGACGGCCAGACTGTCTTCGCCATCGAGCGCGGCGGCCCAGATCGCCTTGTCGTCGATGCGCGGGATGACGCGATGTTCGATATCGGCGAGCGTTTCATAAATGGCGACGATGCCGGGGCCGGAGACGACGCGCTCGGCCGAGACGCGGGTATAGGCCTTGCGCAGCCGCTTGACCAACTGGTCCTCCAGCCCGTCGAGCGGCGCGAAATCGACATGGCCGCCCTCGGTTTCGATCACGTGGTAGCGATCGGCCGTGCGCAGTACTTGCGCAACGCCGAGGCCCGTGCCCGGGCCGCAGACGGTGAGGACGCCGTGATCGGGGAAGGGCACGTCCGGCCCGCACAGATGCAGGAAATCGCCCTGATCGACTTGCGCCACCGCCTGGCCGACCGCGCCGAAATCGTTGATCAGCACGAAGGTGTCGACGTGCAGCCGTTCCTTGATCAGCGGCGGGCGGATCACCCAGGGATTGTTGGTCAGCTTGATCACGTCGCCGCTGATCGGCGAGGCGACCGCGATGGCGGCGGCACGCGGCAGCGCGCGGCCCAATTGCGTGCCGAACGCCTCCCACGCGGTCTGGAAACCGGCATATTCGGCGGTCTTGAGCGTGACTGGCTCACCCAGCGAGACGACGCGGCCCGCGGCCACCTCTGCCAGCGCGAAGCGCGCGTGGGTGCCGCCAATATCGACCGAAACGATTTCCATGCTTACCATCCCATGCCGGTCAGCAGCGGCGAGGCGCCGCGCTCGGCTTCATTGGCGTTCTGGCGGAACAGGCCGAACAGTTCGCGGCCCATGCCGTCAATCTCGCTTGGCATCGAGACCGGCGTGCGCGCTGCCCACTCCGCCGGGTCGACGCGCGCGAACAGTTCGCCGGTCACCGCATCGAGCCGGATCACGTCGCCATCGCGCACGCGCGACAATGGGCCTTCGCCCAATGCCTCGGGCGAGCAATGGATCGCGCACGGCACCTTGCCGCTCGCGCCCGACATGCGGCCATCGGTGACGAGCGCAACGCGGAAACCGCGATTCTGCAGCACGCCGAGCGGTGGGGTGAGCTTGTGAAGTTCGGGCATGCCATTGGCGCGTGGGCCCTGGAAGCGCACGACCACCACCACGTCGCGATCGAGCTCGCCCGCCTGGAACGCGGCCTGCACCGACGCCTGATCGTGGAACACGCGCGCGGGGGCCTCGATCATCCAGCGGTCCTGCTCGACCGCCGACACCTTGATGCAAGCACGGCCGAGATTGCCGGTGAGGATGCGGAAGCCGCCCTCGGGCGCGAACGGCGCGGACGCCGCGCGCAGGATGCTCTCGTCGCCGCTCGGGCCGGGATCGACCCAGGTCAGCGCATCGCCCTCGATCACCGGTTTGCGCCCATAATCGGCCAGGCTGTCGCCCGCGACCGTCAACAGATCGCCGTGCAGCAACCCGGCCGACACCAGTTCGCGGATGACGAAGGGCATGCCGCCCGCCGCCTCGAAGCCGTTCACATCGGCCGAGCCATTGGGATAAACGCGCGTGATGAGCGGAACCGCCTTGGACAGGCGATCGAAATCCTCCCAGTCGAGCACGATCCCGGCGCACGCCGCGATCGCGGGCAAATGCAGCAAATGGTTGGTCGAGCCGCCGGTGGCTAGCAGGCCGATCGCTGCGTTGACGATCGCTTTTTCATCGACGCACAGCCCCAGCGGGCGGTAGCTGTCGCCATGCCAACCATTGGCGGCGAGGCGGTGGACGGCGGCGCGGGTGAGTTCCTGGCGCAGCTTGGTGCCGGGATTGACGAAAGCGGCACCCGGCATGTGCAGGCCCATCACTTCCATCATCATCTGGTTGGAATTGGCGGTGCCGTAAAAAGTGCAGGTGCCCTTGGAGTGATAGGCACCGATTTCGGCCTCGAGCAGCGCCTCGCGGCCGACCTTGCCCTCGGCAAACGCCTCGCGCACGGCGGCCTTTTCCTTATTGGGCAGGCCGGAGGGCATCGGGCCGGAGGGGATCAGCACCATTGGCAAATGGCCGAAGCGCAAGGCCCCCATCAGCAGGCCCGGCACGATCTTGTCGCAAATGCCGAGCAGCGCGGCGCCCTCGAACACGCCGTGGCTGAGCGCGATCGCGGTGGAGAGGGCAATCGTGTCGCGGCTGAACAGCGACAGCTCCATGCCGGGATAGCCCTGCGTCACGCCGTCGCACATGGCGGGCACGCCGCCTGCGACCTGCGCGGTGGCCCCGGCTTCGCGCGCCCACACCTTCATCTGCTCGGGGTAGCGATAGTAAGGCGCGTGCGCCGAGAGCATGTCGTTATACGAGGTGACGATACCGATGTTCATCGCCTTGCCCGAGGTGAGGGCGGGGCGGTCCTCCTCGGTGCCGGCATAAGCGTGCGCGGCATTGGCGCAGCCCATGGCGGGGCGCTCGATATGCGAATCGCGCGCGCGACCGATCAGGTCGAGATAGGCGGCGCGGCTGGCCTTGGAACGCTCGATCACGCGGTCGGTGACGGCGGCGATTTCCGGGTGCAGGGTCATGAAACTTCTCCGTCATGCCGGGCCTGTCCCGGCATCCACCCCGCAGCGCGTCCCGCGATCGCTGGCCAGGCGGCGCGGTGGACCCCGGGACGAGCCCGGGGTGACGGTGCGGGGCGCGTTGCTGTCACGCAGCCGCCCAGTGAATGTCGACCGGCAATTCCGCATCGGCCAGCACGCGGCCGATCGGGTAAGCCGAGGACGGCCCTTGCTTGATCGCTTGCTCGATCACCTTTTTCTTGGCGTCGCCGGTGACCGCGATGATCAGCGCGCGCGCCGAGACGATCGCGGCGCGGCTCAAGGTGACGCGCGCGACCGGCGCTTCCTTGGGCAGCGGCTCTGGCATCACGCCGAGCGCGCGGCGCTCATTCGGTCCCGACAGCGCTTCGTCGAAATCGGGGCCGGGGAAGATCGAGGCGGTGTGGCCGTCGGCGCCAACGCCGAGCAAGCACAAATCGAGCGGCCAGTGCAGATCCTGCATCAGCGCATCGGCCGAGCGCCCGGCGGCCTTGTAATCGGCGGTCGCGGCGGGGACGATCGGCATGACGCGCGCGCCCTTTGGCAGGAAGGTCTTGGCGATCATCGTCACGTTGGACAGCGGATCGCCCAGCGGCACGATGCGCTCATCGGTCGGCACGATGGTGACGCGCTTCCAGTCGATCTTGGCCTTGGCGAGGCGTTCGTAGATCGGGATCGGCGTCTTACCGCCCGACAAGGCGATGACGGCTGCACCGCGCGCATCGATCGCGGCTTCGATGATGAAGCCGATGTCGCCGGCGACGGCATCCGCCATCTCCTCGGCATCGTCATAATCCCACCATTCGATTTCTTCGCTCATGATCTTTGTCCTTATCTCCCTCTCCCCGCTGGCGGGGAAAGGGTAGGGGAGAGGGGGGACGCGGTGCGTCAGACATATGTCTGCCTTCCTACGCCGCCCCCGCGCTTTGCTTTCTCACCCTCCCCGGCGGGGAGAGGGGGATTTCAATCGTCCTGCCAGGTCACCCCGTCGCGTTCGGTCAGCGCGACGGCGGCGCTCGGCCCCCAGCTGCCCGAGGCGTAGCTTTTGGGCTTCATGTCATTGGCGACCCAACCGGCGCGGATCGCGTCGATCCAGGTCCATTGCGCCTCCACCTCGTCGCGGCGGACGAACAGCGTCTGGTCGCCCTCGATCAGGTCGAGCAGCAGCCGCTCATAGGCGATGCGGCGGCGGGTACCGGCAAATTCCGAATCGAGGCTGAGGTTCAGCGGCACTTCGCGCAGGCGAATGCCCTCGCGGTCGAGGCCGGGCTCCTTCGCCATCACCAGCAACTGCACATATTCCTCGGGCTGCAAGCGGATGATCAGCGCATTGGGTTGCAGCAAGCCGCCGCGATTGGAGAACATCGAGTGCGGCACGGGCTTGAACTGGATGACGATTTCGGAGCGCCGCGTCGTCATGCGCTTGCCGGTACGCAGATAGAAGGGCACGCCCTGCCAGCGCCAATTGTCGACATGCGCCTTGAGCGCGACGAAGGTCTCGGTGGTCGAGGGTTTGCCGAGCTCGTCGCTATAGCCGCGTACGATCGCGCCGCCGCTGGCACCCGCCGCATATTGGCCGGTCACCGACATTTGCGGCACGTCGACCGGGGCGACCTGCCGCAGCGAGCGGAACACCTTGGCTTTTTCATCGCGGATCGCCGAGCCGTCGAAGCGGGCGGGCGGCTCCATCGCGATTAGTGCCAGCAATTGCAGCATGTGGTTGGCGACCATGTCACGCAAAGCGCCAGCGCCGTCATAATAGGCCGCACGCTCTTCCAGGCCGACCGTTTCGGAAATGGTGATCTGGACATTGTCGATGCCGCGCGCATTCCACACCGGCTCGAAGAAGCTGTTGCCGAAGCGCAAGGCGAGGATGTTCTGGACGGTTTCCTTGCCCAGATAATGGTCGATGCGGAAGGTCCGCTCCTCGGGGAAGGCGGTGGCGACGGTGTCGTTGATCTCCTGGCTGGAGGCGAGATCGTAGCCGAGCGGCTTTTCCAGGCCGATCCGCACGGTTTCCCCGGCGAGGCCCGCCGATTCGAGGCCGCGAATGACCGGCTCGAACAGCGACGGCGCGGTCGACAGGAAAATGGCGAGCCCGCCGGAAATGTCGCCGACCTTCTCCGCCAATTGCTTGTAATGGTCGAGGTCGGTCGCATCGAGCGCCTGATATTGCAGGCGGTCGAGGAAGGTCTTGGCCGCTTTCTCGTCCTTGCGATCCTCGGGCAGGAACTGGTCCAGCGCCTGCTTGGCGAACTTGCGGAACGTCGCATCGGTATGATCGGAGCGGGCTGTGCCGGTGATCGTCAATCCCTCGGGCAGCAAACCGTCGGCATGCAGGCCATAAAGCGAGGGGAGCAGCATCCGCTGCGCGAGATCTCCGGTCGCGCCGAACAACATCAATTTGGCGACGGGCGTGCGGACGGGCATGCTAAATCGACCTCCTGGGGAAGGGGTCACCTAAAGAGGCGCAAGCGCGCCGCCAAGGTGAATACGTATCACGGGGCACCAAAAAGTTACAGCGTCAGCCCTGCCAAAGGATCGAGCCCGGCCATGATGTTGAGGCTCTGCACGGCGGCCCCGGCAGCGCCCTTGCCAAGATTGTCGAGCGTCGCGATCAGGCGCGCCTGGCCGGTGGCGGCATTGCCGCACACGCGGACGGTCAGCCGATCGGTGCCGGCATCGTCCTCGATGCACACCACGTCGCTATCACCGTCGCCGACGGTGATCAGCGCGCTGTCGGCATAAGCCTCGCGCAGCGTCGATTCGCACACCGCCAATGTCGGGCGGCGGGTGAACATATGCAGGGCCAGCGGCACCTCGACGATCATCCCGCGATAGGTGTTGGCGACCGACGGCATGAAGATCGGCGGATGTTCCAGGCGGGCATGCTTCTGCATTTCGGGCACATGCTTGTGCGCCAGACCCAGCGCATAGGCACGCGCGGCGGGCGGTGGATTGACGCCCTCAAATTCGGCGATCATCGCCTTGCCGCCGCCCGAATAGCCCGACACGGCATTGACGCTGATCGCCCAATCGACCGGCACCAGCCCGGCGCGCACCAGCGGGCGCACGAGCGCGAGGAAGCCGGTCGGATAACAACCGGGATTGCTGACACGCTTCGCCTCGGCGATCGCGGCGGCCTGGCCCGGCTCCAGTTCGGGAAAGCCATAGGTCCAGCCCTCGGCGGTGCGGAACGCGGTCGACGCATCGATCACGCGCGTGCGATCATTGTCGATCAGCGAGACGGCTTCGCGGGCGGCATCGTCGGGCAGGCACAGAATGACAAAGTCGCTGTCATTGAGCGCTTCGCCCCGCGCGACCGTGTCCTTGCGCCGCGCTTCGTCGAGCGAGATCAGCGTGATTTCGCTGCGTCCGGCAAGCCGCTCGCGGATTTCCAGGCCCGTGGTGCCGTGCGCACCGTCGATGAACACCGAGATGCTCATGGTGCGGGCCATGACAAAGCGTCGGCGTCGACATAGCCGACCAGATCCTTGCCCGGTGCGCGGCCCCAGGCGCGGCCGCGGACGAATTCCAGCACTTCGAACACGTCGCCAATCTCCAATTCGACCAGCACCGCCGAATCGGGGGCGGGTTCCTCACGCAAGGCAGCCGCTGCGATCACCACGCGGGGGACGGCGCAGGCATAATGCGGCGCAAAAACGCGGTCGGCCAAGCGAATATCGGCGAGATCGCGGCGCACGGCGTGTCGCCGCGGATCGAGCGTTACGGATGCGCCCTGGAGCGCAAAGCTCCTACGTGCTGGCGCGTCGAAGGCTTCGCTGGGGAGCGTGTTGTGGCGTGCTGTCGCCGATGAACTGCCCGAAATCGTCAAGAAACTCTGCCCCCTCGGAGGTACGTGCGACAAAGATATTACGCTTGTCGTTATCGTCGCGTTGACGGCGCAGATAGCCCAGGGTGCCGAGCCTGTTCAAGGCGCGCGTTATAACGGGCTTCGAAACGTTGAGCATGGTCGCCAGTCCGCGCACGGTATGCGGCCCCGGCTGGAGGTATACCAGCAGCAGCAGGGCCATTTGCCGATTGGTCAAATCGGGCTCGCCCGACCGAACATAATCGATCAGGGTCTCCATCCATTCGGTGAGTGCATGATTGGTGTGTGAAGCCACGGCAAGTGTCCGCAAATGACGCAATAAAGCCCCACAATTGGGGATATTCCTGAGAACCTAACGCGCCGCGCCGCATCAGGTTTCAGTTCGATTGCGGAATGTTTACAACCCTTGGATGCGGCACGCGGTTGATCGCGTGGCGCACCTCGCCTATGTGCCCGGCTTCGCCACTGGCGCACCCAAGGATTCAACCCGCTTCATGCTGCTCTTCCAGTTTCTCCTCGTCGTCCATTTCGTCATTGCGCTGGCGCTGGTGACGGTCGTCCTGATGCAGCGTTCCGAAGGCGGCGGGCTGGGCATGGGCGGCAGCCCGGGCGGCCTGATGTCGGCGCGCGGCGCGGCCGATTTCCTGACGCGGGCCACGTCGATTCTGGGCGGCCTGTTCATCGCGCTCAGCATCCTGCTCGCGGTGCTCGCAGCGCAAGGGCGCGTGGCCAAGGTGGTGGCTCCGACCACGCCGCCGCCCGCTGCCGCCACCGCGCCGATCCAGGCACCGGCGCAGACCGACCCGAGCGTTCCCTTCGCCAGCGGTGCGCGCAGCGCGCTCGCGCCGACCGGCAACACCGCCGCGCGGGCCGATAACGGCACGGTTCCGCTCGCCCAATAAGTCGCGCGCGGGCCGTCTTCCGGTCCGCGCACTTTTCCAAAAATATCGGAGTCGCGTGCTTGTCGCGCCACCCCTCTTCACGCTAGGTCTTTTCTCCCATGGCGCGGTTCATTTTCATTACCGGCGGCGTGGTCTCCTCGCTTGGCAAGGGTCTGATGGCGGCATCGCTCGCCGCCCTCTTGCAAGCGCGCGGCTATCGCGTCCGGATTCGCAAGTTCGATCCGTATCTTAACGTCGATCCGGGGACGATGTCGCCCTATCAGCATGGCGAAGTCTATGTGACGGATGACGGGGCCGAGACCGATCTCGACCTGGGGCATTACGAACGCTTCACCGGCGTCGCTTCGCGCCAGTCGGACAATATCACCTCGGGCCGAATCTATCAGCAGATCATCACGCGCGAGCGGCGCGGCGATTATCTGGGCGCCACGGTGCAGGTCATCCCGCACGTCACCGATGCGATCAAGGAATTCGCGCAAGCCGAGACCGACGATCTCGATTTCGTGCTGTGCGAAATCGGCGGGACGGTCGGCGACATCGAATCGCTGCCGTTCATCGAGGCGATCCGCCAGCTGCGCAACGATCTGGGGCGCGGCAATTCGGTCAGCATCCACGTTACGCTGGTGCCGTATATCGCGGCGGCGGGTGAGTTGAAGACCAAGCCGACGCAGCATTCGGTGCGCGAACTGGCGGCGCTCGGCGTGCAGCCAGACGTGCTGGTGTGCCGCTGCGAACAGCCTCTGCCCGAAAGCGAACGGGCGAAGATTGCTTTGTTCTGCAATGTGCCCAAGACTGCGGTGATCCCGGCGCTGGATGCGAAGAGCATCTATGCGGTGCCGGTGCAATATCACCATGAGGGCCTGGACGATGCGGTGCTCAACGCTTTCGGCATCCTGCCCGGCAGCGCGCCCGATCTGTCACGCTGGACCGATATCATGGACCGGCTGACCAACCCCGAGGGCGAAGTTACCATCGGCGTGGTCGGTAAATATGTCGGCCTGCAGGATGCGTATAAATCGCTCAACGAAGCGCTGGTCCATGGTGGCATCGCCAATAAGGTGAAGGTCAATGTCGAATGGATCGACGCCGAGCTGTTCGAAGGGCCCGATAGCGACATTGCCGCGCGGCTGGAGCCGATGCACGCGATCCTGGTGCCCGGTGCCTTTGGCGAGCGCGGTGCCGAGGGCAAGATCGCCAGCGTGCGCTTCGCGCGCGAACGCGAAATTCCCTATTTCGGCATTTGCTTCGGCATGCAGATGGCGTGCGTCGAGGGCGCACGCGATCTCGCCGGTATTGCCGATGCCAGCTCCACCGAATTCGGCCCGACCGACGAGCCGGTGGTCGGCATGATCACCGAATGGATGACGGCCGAGGGTGTGCAAAAGCGCGAGGCCGGCGGCGATCTGGGCGGCACGATGCGGCTCGGCGCTTATGCCGCCAAACTCGACGGCAACAGCGTGGTGTCGACCATCTATGGCGACACCGACATTTCCGAGCGCCACCGCCACCGCTATGAGGTCAACACCGCCTATCGCGAAGTGCTCGAAAAGGGCGGTCTGGTGTTCAGCGGCATGTCGCCCGACGGGATGCTGCCCGAAATCGTCGAGCGGCCCGACCATCCGTGGTTCGTCGGCGTGCAATTCCACCCGGAATTGAAGAGCAAGCCGTTCGACCCGCACCCCTTGTTCGCCAGCTTCGTCGCCGCAGCGGTGAAACAGTCGCGATTGGTCTAATCGCGCTTATGCGGTCTGGCGGAAGACCGACTGCAGTCCGAAAAAGGAGCGGGCGCGACTGAAATCGTCGGCCCGCACCAAAAATCCTTAAAGATCGCACTGGCTTCGCGCCGCGTCCGCCCATAGTCTTGTCTCCGGACTTGAAGACGTAAGGGGGATCATTTGCGACGCATTCACTCGGTGAGCCTGGCGGTTATTGCTGCCGGGCTGCCTTCCATCGCTTTCGCAAATGAAACCCCGCTCTATCAGCCCGCGCCGGGCTGGATCGTCACCGCGCCGATGCCCGACCTCGCCAAGCTCGACGCGGGCGCGCCGCCGAACCTGATTTTCGATGTCCAGCAACGCATCGAGAATGGGCGGTTATGGGCCTATGTCGATAGCGCAACGCGGATCGCATCGCCCGAGATGCTGGCGCAGGCAACGTCGCTCGCCTTGCCGTGGGTGCCCGACCAGGGCGATCTGATCATCCACGAACTCTCCATCCAGCGCGGGGCCGAGCACATCGACCTGCTCGCCAAGGGCGAGAAATTCACGGTGTTGCGGCGCGAGCAGACGCTGGAGCAACGCGAACTGACCGGCATCCTGACCGCGACGATGGCGGTGGAGGGGTTGCAGGTCGGCGACGTGCTGCGGCTGCGGATGTCGACCACGACGACCGATGCGGCGCTGGCCGGACGGGTGCAGACCGTGATGCCGGTGTTCGCCGCACCGACGCGGCTTGGTTATGCCAAAATGCGCTTCTCCTGGCCGACCGCGACGCCGCCCAAATGGAAGCTGCTCGCCGAGGGCGTTACGCTCACCCCGGTGCGCAACGGTGCCTATAGCGAAGTCACCATCCCCCTGCCGGCCCCGAAGCAACCCGAAATGCCCGCGGATGCGCCGGGCCGCTTCCGGCATCCGCCCTTGATCGAACTGGCGACGTTCAAGGATTGGGCCGACGTCTCGCGCGTGATGGCCCCGCTATACGCGACGCCCGAATCGACCAATCCGAATGACCCGATCCTGGCGGAAGCCGCCGCGATCATGAAGGCCGACCCGACGCCGATCGGCCGCGCGGAACGGGCGCTCGAACTGGTCCAGCAGAAGATCCGCTATCTGGCGGTGGGCATGAACGGCGGCAATTATGTCCCGCAAAAGCCGGAGCGGACCTGGGCGGTGCGGTATGGCGACTGCAAGGCCAAGACGCTGCTGTTGCTGACCTTGTTGCGGGCGATGAAGATCGAGGCTGAGCCCGTGTCCGCCAATATCGGGCTCGGCGACATCGTGCCCGACCGTTTGCCCAGCCCGATGGCGTTCAACCATGTGCTGGTGCGCGCGACGATCGATGGACAAACGCTGTGGCTGGACGGCACCGGCAGTGGAGCGCGCCTGATCGATATCCACGACACACCGCCGCTCGGTTATGTCTTGCCGATGCGCGCGGCGGGTGCCGATTTGCTGAAGATCGAGACCCACGCCAACGCCCGGCCGATGGTGGATCTGACGGTCGATGTCGATGAGAGCGCCAGCGTCGATTTGCCGAGTGCCGTGGATGCGGTGGCGGTGGTCCATGGCGGTTATGCGGCGGCCTTGACCTTGGCCAAGACGCAGATGGGGGAGAAAGAAGAACGCGACTCGGTCAGCGGGTTTTTCACCACTTACCTTGGCGAAGGGCAGTTTTCCGATACTGCGATGGTCCCCGATCCCGCGACGGGCGACGTCACGCTGAAGGCGCATGGCATCGTCAATTCGGCCTGGACGACCGACGATCGTCGGCGCAAGCGCGCGCTGGCGCGGGCGCTCGACAACGTCACTTTCGCGCCGGACCGCAGCAAGGTGGCGTGGACGACGATTCCGGTGGCGACGGGCGATCCGTTCGGGATGCGGTATCGGTTGCGGCTGCGTCTGCCCGACCGGGGGCGCGGCTTCGCGATCGAGGGCGAACCCGACATGAAAGAACGCGTCGCGGGTTACGAAATTTCACGCACGACCAAGCTCGACGGCGGGGTCGTTACGGTTGACGAGCGGATCGACACCGTCGGCCGCGAAGTGCCGGTCGCGCGCATCCCGATCGAGCGCGATGCCGTGGCGACGGCAAAGGCGCGAGCACCGCGTCTGGTCGCCCCGGTGGCGACGGCGCGCAAATGGGACATTGGCGCAAGCGATCCCGCTGGCGCGTCGCAGATCACCGCGATCAACGCGGTTCTGGCCAAGGCGATCGTTGCCACCACCGCCGACGACAGCAGCGCCTATGCCACGCGCGGTTCCTTCCGGGCGAATACGGGGGATCGCGTGGGGGCGGTTGCCGATTGGACGAAGGCGATCGCGATTGAACCGTCGATCGACCTGTATTTGAAGCGCGCAGCGTCGCGCTACGAAATGGGCGATGTCAAAGCCGCGCTGGCGGATGCCGAGGCGGCGCGGGCGCTCGATCCGTCATCGGAAGCTGCGATCGGCCGTGTGACGATGCTGAAGGCGGAAAACGGCGATCTGGCGGGCGCGCTCGCGCTGCTCGATCAGCGGATCGCGCTGGGCGGGGAGATGCGAAGGACATTCCGCACCGTCAAGGCCAGCCTGATCGGGGAATATGGCGATCCGACGGAGGCCATCGCGCAGTTCGACGCCTTGATTGCTGACAAGCCCGGCTCTCCCAGCCTGATGAATGCGCGATGCTGGGCCAAGGGCACGCGCAGCGTAATGCTCGATACCGCGGTAAAGGACTGCACCAGGGCCATCGAATTGAGCGAGGACAGCACTGCCGCGCTGGATAGCCGGGCTATGGTGTGGTTCCGGCTCGGCCGGTTTGACGACGCGCTGGCCGATCTCGATGCGGTTCTCGCCGCCGAGCCGGGACAGGCCAGCAGCCGCTTCCTGCGGGCGATCGTGCTGCAACAGCTCCACCGCGATGCCGAGGCGGCAAGCGAGTTGAAGATCGCCCGGCGGATCACCCCGAGCGTCGACCGGCATTATGCGCGCTATGGAATCAAGGCGCGGTAAATAACAAGAAGGGGAGATGGCCGTGCCGAAGCGCGGCCATCTCCCGCTTGGCGTTACGCCGCCTGGACGGTGCTGGCATCCTCGACCGCGACCAGCGGGGTGCCGGTCTTGATCGCGATCGTCTTGGGCTTCATCGCCTCGGGCACTTCGCGGACCAGGTCGATGGTGAGCAGGCCATCGTTCAGCCGGGCATCCTCGACCCGCACGAAATCGGCGAGTTCGAAGCGACGCTCAAAGCTGCGATTGGCGATGCCGATGTGAAGGAACGAGGAGGATGCGGCCTCTTTCTCGTCCTTGCGGCCCTTCACCTGCAACAGGTTCTGCTGCGCGGTGATCTCGATCTCGTCGCGGCCAAAGCCCGCCACGGCCAGCGTGATGCGGTAGCGGTCGCCGTCGAGGCGTTCGAGGTTGAAGGGCGGATAATTGTCGGCGCTCTGCTGCCGGGCATTGGCTTCGAGCATGTCGAACAGCCGGTCGAATCCGACGGTCGAGCGGCGATAGGGGGTCAAATCGAACTGACGCATGGTGAACTCCTTTACAAGCGAGTGTCGGTACGTCGAGCCGGGCCCGCCACCTGCGCGACCCCGCCCGGTGCGGCCCCACGGGCACCGCACGCGCAGAATCTGGTTCGCTTCGGCGTCAGTTCAAGACCTGCCGGTACAGAATTTCGCGGCGGTAAAGACCAGCTTTGGTGGCGCAAAGAAGGAGAGGGCGTGAATATCCCCTCAAACGATGGGCATTATGTGCCGACTCGGGGCAAAGCTCCGGAACAAGGGGACGTTCATGCTCGCGCACTTGCCGCTTATTCTGCTTGCCCATGCGACGCTCGCGCCACCCTCGACGCTGCCGGAGCCCGCTGCGCCGGAGGTGACCGATGGCGATGCACAGGCAAATACGGGCGATATCGTGGTCACCGCACGCCGCCGCGCAGAAACCGAACAGACCGTGCCGATCGCGCTGTCGGTGCTGAGCGGGCGCACGCTGGCCGACAGTGGCGCGTTCAACGTCAACCGGCTGCAGCAGCAAGTTCCCTCGCTGCAATTCTATTCGAGCAACCCGCGCAATTCGGCGATCAACATTCGCGGGCTGGGCGCGCCGTTCGGCCTGACGAATGACGGGATCGAGCAGGGCGTCGGTTTCTATATCGATGGCGTGTATATCGGGCGCGTCGGGGCCGCGACCTTCGATTTCGTCGATGTCGACCGGGTCGAGGTGCTGCGCGGGCCGCAGGGGACTCTCTACGGCAAGAATACGACCGCGGGCGCCCTCAACATCACCACCCGTGCGCCGAGCTTCACGCCCGAGGCGCGCGCCGAACTCAGCGTCGGCAATTATGATTTCGTACAGGGCAAGACTTCGATTTCGGGGCCGATCACCGACACGCTGGCGATCCGCCTGTCGACCTCGGCGACGACGCGGCACGGCACGATTTACGATGTGGCCAGCAACACCGATCTCCACCGCCAGCGCAATATCGGGTTTCGCGGGCAAGTGCTGTACAAGCCGAGCGACACGCTCAGCCTGACGCTGGCGGGCGATCTCAACGTGCAGAACCCGTTGTGCTGCGCGCAATATTATGCGCGCGTCGGCACCACGCAGCGCGCGGCGAACCGGCAATATGCGGCGCTGGCGGCGGCGTTCGGCTATGCGCCGCCCAGCACCAACCCGTTCGATCGCGTCACCGATCTCGATGCCACGATCAATTCACGGCAGGAAGTGGGCGGGGCGTCGCTTGTCACCAATTGGGATTTGGGGGCGGCCACGCTGACCTCGGTGTCGGCATGGCGCTATTGGGACTGGAAGCCGGCCAATGACCGCGATTTCATCGGCCTGCCGATCACCACCGTGTCGCAGAACCCGTCGCAGCAGGAACAGGTGTCACAGGAAATCCGGCTCGCGTCGAACGGAACCCACAAGCTCGATTACACGGTTGGCGCGTTCCTGTTCCACCAGACGATCAACACCCAAGGGTCGCAGGTGCAGGGATCGGCAGCGAGCCGGTATTTGCTCAACCCCGGCAACGTGCCGGTGGGATCACGCGGGTGCGCGTCCCCGACCGCCAATGCCTGCAACCCGGCGGTGCTGAACGGGCTGACCTCGACCAATACGATCAATTTCAAGAACACCAGCTTCGCCGTGTTCGGCAAGCTGAACTGGGAAGCGTTCAGCCATTTCCACGTCCAGCCGGGCATCCGCGTCAATTATGACAAGAAGAGCGGCTCCTATGTCTCGGTCGTCACCACTGGCAGCGGCAGCACCACGCTGAACGCTGACCAGTCCGCCACGCTCGCCCCGCAAAGCTATGCGCCGCGCTTCAGCGCGTGGAACGTGTCGGGAGATGTCACGCTGTCCTATGATTTTGCGGCGGATGTGCATGGCTATGCGACCTATGCGAAGAGCTTCAAATCGGGCGGCATCAATTTGTCGGGCTTGCCGCTCAACGCGGCGGGGACGGCGGTCGATCTGACCACGCAGACGGTGAAGCCCGAAAAGGTCGATGCGTTCGAGCTGGGCCTGAAGACGCAATTTTTCGATCGCCGCGTGACACTGAACGTCGCCGGGTTCTGGACCGAAATCGGCGATTATCAGGCGACGGTGAATAACGGCCAGTTGACCGTGATCCGTGGCTATCTCGCCAATGCCGGCAAGGTGCGCTCGCGCGGCGTGGAGTTCGACGCGAGCTTCCGCCCGAGCAAGCGCTTCAACCTGTATCTCAATGGTGCCTATACTGACGCGATCTACAAGAAATTCACCAACGCGCCGTGCCCGCCCGAGCTCTCCGGCGGCACGGTGACGACGGGCACGCCTGGTCCGGCAGGGGTGCCGGGATCATTGAGCCCGGTGGTGTGCGATATTTCCGGGCAGCGTCTGCCCGGCATCTCGAAATGGTCCTTCTCCTACGGTGGCGAATATAATGTGCCGGTCGGCGGCGGGGACGGGCAAGTGTATCTGGGGTATGACGGCAGCGCGCGCTCGCGCTTTTCGTCCAATCCGTCACCTTCGGCTTACACCTGGATCGAGGGGTATTCGCTGTCCAACTTCCGGCTTGGCTATCGCAAGAAGGACTTCAACGTCTTTGCCTGGGTGCATAATGCGTTCGACCAGGATTATTTCGAATTGTTGTCGACGCAATCGGGCAGCACCGCGCTGATCGTTGGGCAGCCGGGCGACCCGCGGACCTTTGGCGCGACGATTTCGGCATCGTTTTGAGGCGTAGCCGTCACCCCGGCCTTGTGCCGGGGTCCACTCCGCCGCTTGGAGAACGTGCGAAGTCGAGCGACGCGGGTGCTGCACGGTGGACCCCGGCACAGGGCCGGGGTGACGGGGGCGGGAGGTGTGACGCGGGAGGAGCGCCGACGGCAAAGCCGCCGTCGGTCGGGCTCGCCACAGGGGCGACCCGCCGTCCGATTTGGGCGATCCGCTGCGCGGACCGGTGGCCCGCATGGCCACCTTCGCCCAAACGCAAACGTCCGGGCCGTTTCCGACCCGGACGCCTGCGTGACGATCGCTCGTCAGCCCCCATCTCGCTCTCGCTGCACGCCTTGCGGCGGCGCTGAAAGCATTCCCCGAACCACGGCCGTTGCCTGTGTGTCAGTGACAGAAGCGTTAAGTGTGAGTGAGCGGCTTGTCATGGGGAATATGGCCGATCCGTAGCGATTGCGGCGCTGCTGTGGCGCTTGCGCAACAGGGGGCAACAGTTGCCAGCGCTGCATGTGCGCCGTAGAGCGGGCTCCATGATCCTTTCCCGCTATGAACGCATGATCGCCCGGCGGTATCTGCTGCCCGGCAAGGGCGAGGGGTTCATCTTCCTCGTCGCTGGCATCAGTCTGGTCGCGGTGATGCTCGGCGTCGCCGCGCTCGTCATCGTGATGAGCGTGATGAACGGCTTCCGCGCCGAACTGTTCGACAAGATCGTCGGGCTCAACGGCCATGCCGTGGTGCAGGGCTATGCCGGGCAATTGCGCGACTGGCGCGACATCGTCGCGCAGGCCGACAAGACGCCGGGCGTGACCAGCGCCACGCCGATGATCGAACAGCCGCTGATGACCACCTATAACGGTCGCGTCGAAGGTATCTTGCTGCGCGGGATGCAGGTGTCCGACATTCGCAGCAACAGGACGATTGGCAACAAGGTGGTGATGGGCTCGCTCGCCTCGCTGAAGCCGGGCAGCGGCGTGATCGCGATCGGATCGGGCCTGGCCGACCAATTGGGCGCGGTCGTCGGCAGCCAGATAACGATTATCAGTCCCCAAGGACCATCAACACCATTTGGCACGATGATGCGCGCGGTAAGCTATACCGTCGGCGCGATCTTCACGATCGGCGTGTACGATTATGACAAGGCGTATGTCATCATGCCGATGGAGGACGCGCAGACGCTGCTGATGATGGGCGATTCGGTCGGCATGATCGAGCTGCAGACCAACGATGCCGACCGCGTCGGCACGATCCTCGCCCCGCTCGCCCGGCAAGTCGGGCAGCGCGCGGTGATTCAGGATTGGCGGCAGATGAACGCGCAATTGTTCGAGGCACTCTCGGTCGAGCGCGTGGCGATGTTTACCGTGCTGTCGATCATCATTCTGGTCGCGGTGTTCAATATCCTGTCCTCGCTGATTATGCTGGTGCGCGCCAAGACGCGCGACATCGCGATCCTGCGGACGATGGGGGCGAGCCGGGGGGCGATGATCCGTATCTTCATGACGGTTGGCACCACGATTGGCGCGCTGGGCGTGGTCGCGGGGCTGATCCTTGGCTTCATCTTCCTGCATTTCCGGCAAAATATCGTCGATTTCGTGCAATTGGTGACGGGTCAAAACCTGTGGGATCCGTCGATCCGTTTCCTTACGACATTGCCCTCCAAGACCGATCCGGTCGAAGTGACCGTCATTTCGCTGATGGCGCTGCTGTTCAGCTTCCTCGCCACGCTCTACCCCGCGCTGAAGGCGGCGAGCACCGATCCCGTGCAGGTGTTGCGCTATGAGTGAACCGGTCCTCAGCGTTGCCGGCCTGACGCGCGCGTTCAGCCAGGGTGGCGAAACGATCGAAGTGCTGCGCGGGGTCGATTTGCATGTCGGCGCGGGCGAGATCGTCGCGCTGCTGGGGCCATCGGGCTCGGGCAAATCCACGCTGTTGCAGGCGGTCGGGCTGCTCGAAGGCGGTTTCGGCGGATCGATCCGCATCGCGGGCGAGCAAGTCGCCAAACTCGATTCGGACGGGCGCACCCGCGTGCGCCGCGATTCGCTGGGTTTCGTCTATCAATTCCATCACTTGCTGCCCGATTTCAACGCGACCGAGAATGTCGTGCTGCCGCAGTTGATCCGCGATCGCACCCATGCCGAGGCCAATGCGCGCGCGACCGCCTTGCTCAGCGCGCTCGGCCTCGGCCACCGCCTGACGCACCGCCCCAGCCAATTGTCGGGCGGCGAGCAGCAGCGCGTCGCGGTCGCCCGCGCGCTCGCCAATCAGCCCGCTTTGGTGCTGGCGGACGAACCGACCGGCAATCTCGACGAGGCTACCGCGGACGTGGTGCTGGCCGAATTCCTGCGGCTGGTGCGCGGCGAAGGCTCGGCGGCGCTGGTCGCGACGCATAATGAGCGGATGGCGCTGAAGATGGACCGCGTGGTGCGCCTGCACGAGGGGCGGCTGGCGTGAGCGCATCCGGTGGTCGCCTGCCCTGGCTGACCATCGCGATTTGCGCCGCCGGCATGGCAGTGGCGGCGTGGTTGTTCTGGCTGCTTGGGCCAAGCGCCGTGATGCTGGTGCGTGGCGATCGGATCGGTCGAGCCTTTTACGTACCGTCGGAAAGCATGCTGCCGACCTTGCAGCTTAACGATCGGGTCGCGCCCCTGCAGATTGGCGCTGCGGGGCCACAGCGCGGCGATGTCATCGTTTTCCGAGCGCCCACCAGCGTGCGCGTCGCGCGCGTGGCGGCGATCGGTGGGGATACGATCCAGATGCGGGGCGGGGTGGTGGTGTTGAACGGTGTGGCCGTGCCGCAGACAGGGATTGGGGCGGGCCCAGCGCTGGATGGTATGCCCACACGCCTGCTGGCGGAACGCTTTCCGGGCGATGCAAGGACGCATCGCATCCTCGACCTAGGCGCGTCCCCGCAAGACGACACCGCGCCGCTGCGCGTGGCACCGGGCAAGCTGTTCGTCCTCGGCGACAATCGCGACCGCGCTGCTGATAGCCGCATCCCATTGGCGGAAGAAGGCGTCGGCCAAGTCGATCGTTCGGCTGTGATCGGGCTGGTCGATGCGGTGTATTGGGCAAAGGACCGCGCTCGCATTGGCCGTCCGATCGACACAATAGGGAATGTGCGATGATCGCTGACGCCTGGACCATATCCCCCACGCTCACCGGCCAGCACGTCACGCTGCGCCCGACCGTGCTCGACGATCGCGACGGCATTGTCGCGGCGGGGGCGGATGGGAAGATCAGCGAATTGTTCTTCACCAACGCCTCGACGCTGACCGACCCGGACGCCTTCATGGCGGCGCTGTTCAAGGAGCGCGATTTCGGGCGGGCGATGCCGTTTACCGTCTGCACCCCCGACGGCCGCGTGGTCGGCCTCACGCGCTATATGCGGATGAACGCAGGCCATAAGCGGCTGGAGATTGGCGGCACCTTCTACGCCAAGTCGGTGCAGCGTACCGGCGTCAACACCGAGGCCAAGTTGCTGCTGCTCACCCACGCCTTTGAGGTGATGGGCTGCAACGCGGTGCAGATCCGCACCGACTGGTTCAACAAACGCTCGCAGGCGGCGATCGAGCGGCTGGGGGCCAAGCGCGATGGCGTGCTGCGCAACCATCAAGTGATGGATGGCCGCGTGCGTGATCTTGTGGTCTATTCGATCATCGCCACCGAATGGGCCGGGGTGCGGCAGAATCTGCGCTTCCTGCTCGCGCGCCACGCCTGAGGAGTTCGCTTATGCCTGCCATCACCGATCTCACCGTCAAAGCCGCCGACGGCACCCCGGTCGATCTGTCGGCTTATGCCGACAAGGTGCTGCTGATCGTCAACACTGCCTCCAAATGCGGCTTCACCCCGCAATATGAAGGGCTGGAGGCGCTGCACCGCCAATTCGGCGATCGCGGGTTTGAAGTGCTCGGCTTCCCCTGCAACCAGTTCGGCGCGCAGGAGCCGGGCGATGCCGCGGAAATCGCCAATTTCTGCTCGCTGACCTATGACGTGACCTTCCCGGTCTTCGCCAAGATCGACGTCAACGGTGCCAATGCCGATCCCCTGTTCGTCGCGCTCAAGAAGCAGGCACCCGGGATCCTTGGCACCGAGGGGATCAAGTGGAACTTCACCAAATTCCTGATCGGCAAGGATGGGCAGGTGGTCGAACGCTATGCGCCGACGACCAAGCCCGCCGACATCGCGGCGGACATCGAAAAGCTGCTTTAAGAGGGACTCTGTGGGCGGCATGGTTCGGGCACCGTACGCGGTGGTGTTGGGAGCAGCGCTGGCGCTGCTCTTGGCGTCGCCCGGCATGGCGGCGGCTTCCCCCGAGCGCACCATCGCGATCGAACGACCGCAGCAGCTGAGTGGTCACCCGGTCGGGGGACAGTTGCCGATCGTGACCTTGCGGATCGGCGCGGAGTCGCTGCGCTTCCTGTTCGATACGGGGGCCTCCGAGGCGGTGCTGAGCGAGCAGACTGCGGCACAGCTTGGGCTGCGCGGCACGGCGATGCAGAACGGGGCCGATAGCGGCGGCGTTGCCGTTGCCGGGCGCTATGTCACGGGCGTTGATCTCGCGACGGTAGATGGCGCGCCGCTCCGCCATTTCGACCGCGTGCTGGCGATGCCGCTGGGCCCGCTTGAGGCGCTGGGGCTGGCGGGGGTGATCGGGCCGCAGGCGCTGGCCGCTACCGGGTGCGTGCGCGTCGATTTTCGCGGGGGCGTGGCGACGGTGGCCGGAGCGGGTGCGGCGGCGTGCCGTCCGCCGACCAAGGGGGCTAATGTCGCGGCACCGGGCTGGCGCGGAGACGGGCGGCCGCATGTGCCGGTCGGCGTGGGGGATGGCGCGAATACGTCCCCGTTTCTGGTCGATAGCGGCGCGTGGCGCAGCGCGATCCCGCCCACCGCCGCCACCCAGCTTCCCCGGCTGCGGACCGCGCAAAGCCGCGGGGTCGGGGGGAAGATCGTAACGATGGACATGGTCGGCCCCGTCACCCTCAAAGTCGGGAACGCCCCGCGACCCTTGCCAGAGGCGGCGGTGGTCGAGGGGCGTCCGACGGGCGTGCTGGGGTTCGATCTGCTATCGGGCATGACGCTGGTGCTGCACGCCGATGGGGCCTTCTCGATCGGCGAGTGATCAGCGCCCCGGGACGCCGATCGCCTGGAGCGTTGCGGTGATGCCGCTGAACAGGAAGCTGATCCCCAGCACATAACCGGGCAGCGTCAGCGCGGTGAAGGGAATGCCCCAGATGATCCACACCGCCAGCACGATGTTGAGAATGCCGAGCAGGATCAAGCTGATCCCGAACCGCCGAAAGCGTGCACCGATCGCGATTTCCATCACGCCGCGCGCGGTCAGCCAGATCGCGATCATCAACGTCAGCGAGACGGCACCGGTGGCGGGTTCGACGATGATCCACGCGCCGATCACCAGCGACAGGATGCCGCTCAACAGCGTGTAAGCGGAGAAGTGGTGGCCGCGCAGCCCGAAGCTGGCGACCGCGGCGACCGCGCCGGTCGCGATCAGGAACGAGCCCGCCAGCAACGCGGCGGTCAGCGTCGCGGTGACGGGCCAAAGGAAGGCGGTGATGCCGACGGCGATGCTGAGCAGGCCGTAAGCCAGCAGCCAACCCGTCCCGACGCGAGCGGAGGTGGTGGACGAACCGAAAGTCGTGTCGCTCATATCTGTCTCCAGGGTAAAGTGCCGGTTCGGCGGTGGAAGAATTTGATTTTACCTAAGAACCCCGATCGCGCCATGGCACTATACGTAAGTTTACGGTGCAACGCAGGCGGGGCGGTGGGGTTCACCGCTTTACGAATCGGCGCATTGGGCGCTACCAACCGGAATGGCCCATTCCGCGTTCGTACCCCTTCGGATCTTCTCTTCCTACACCATGCTCGACGGCGCGATCGAGCCCAAGGCGATTGCCAAGCGCGCGCAGGAACTGGGCTTTCCCGCCGCCGCCCTGACCGACCGCAACGGCCTGTATGCAGCGATGGCGTTTGGCGATGCCGCGCGCGCGGCGGGGGTGCAGCCGGTGATCGGCACGATGCTGGGCGTGTGCCGCCCCGACATGCCCGACGCCGCCACCCCGGTGATCGACTGGCTCGCGCTCTACGCGCAGGATGAGGATGGCTATCGCAACCTGTGCATATTGGTGTCACGCGCGCATCTTGATCGGCCGCTGGAACTTGCGCCGCATGTCGATTTCGCGGCGCTGGAGGGGCATACCGACGGCCTGCTCGCGCTCACCGCCGGGCGCGAAGGCGGCCTGGCGCGGCTGTTCGCCGAGGATCAGCCCGATCGCGCGTTGGCCTATGCCGATCGCTTGCAGGCCTTGTTCCCCGACCGGCTTTATATCGAGCTGACCCGGCGGCTCGACGAGATCGAAGGCAAGGCCGAACCCGCGCTGCTCGATCTCGCCTACGACCGCAATCTGCCGCTGGTCGCGACCAACCCGTGCTGCTTCGCCACGCAGGATTTCAGCGAAGCGCACGATGCTTTGCTGTGCATCGCCAATTCGACCTATGTCGCCAGCGAAGACCGGCCGCGCACCTCGCCCGATGCGTGGATGAAGCCCGCCAAGGACATGCGCGAGTTGTTCGCCGACTTGCCCGAGGCGATCGCCAACACGCTGGTGGTGGCGCAGCGCTGCGGCGTCGGCGCGCCCAAGCGCAAGCCGATCTTGCCGAGCCTCGCCGGCGACCCCACCGCCGAAGCCGCCAAGCTGCGCGAAGATGCCCATGCCGGGCTCGAGCGGCGGCTCGACCGGATCGAGCAACTCGCGGTTTCGGCTCCCCTCCCGCTTGTGGGAGCGGCTGGGGGAGGGGAGTCTTCTGCGGCTGGTTCAGGCCCTCCCCCAACCCCTCCCGCGAGCGGAGATTCGGACTGGCGTGAGCCGTACCGCAAGCGGCTCGATTTCGAGCTCGACGTCATCATCCAGATGGGGTTCCCCGGCTACTTCCTGATCGTCGGGGACTTCATCAAATGGGCGAAGGATCATGATATCCCCGTCGGGCCGGGGCGTGGTTCGGGCGCGGGTTCGGTCGTCGCCTGGGCGCTGACCATCACCGATCTCGATCCGATGAAACTCGGCCTGCTGTTCGAACGCTTCCTCAACCCCGAGCGCGTATCGATGCCCGACTTCGACATCGATTTTTGCGAAACGCGGCGTGGCGAGGTGATTCGCTACGTCCAGGAGAAATATGGCCGCGACCAGGTCGCGCAGATCATCACCTTCGGGAAATTGAAGGCGCGCGCGGTGCTGAAGGACACCGGGCGCGTGCTGCAAATGGGCTATGGCCAGATCGACCGGCTCGCCAAGCTGATCCCCAACCTCCCCGCCGACCCATGGGACCTCAAACGCGCGATCGACGGCGTGTCGGAGCTGCACAGCGAATATAAGAATGATCGCAGCGTGCGGCATCTGCTCGATCTGGCGATGAAGCTGGAAGGTCTGCCGCGCCACAGCTCGACCCACGCGGCGGGCGTGGTGATTGGCGACCGTCCGCTTGCCGATCTCGTGCCGCTCTACCGCGATCCGCGCTCGGACATGCCCGTCACCCAGTTCGACATGAAATATGTCGAAGGGGCGGGCCTCGTGAAGTTCGACTTTCTCGGCCTGAAAACACTGTCGGTGCTCAAAAAAGCGATCGACCTGCTGGCGGCACGCGGCGTGGTGGTCGATCTTGATGCGCTCGAATGGGATGACGAGGGCGTCTATAAATTGCTGCAAAAGGGCGACACGGTCGGCGTGTTCCAGTTGGAATCCGAAGGCATGCGCCGCACGCTTTCCGCCGTGCGCCCGTCCAACTTCGGCGACATCATCGCGCTCGTCTCGCTCTACCGTCCGGGCCCGATGGACAACATCCCGATGTTCGGTCGCCGCAAGAACGGGCAGGAGGAAATCGCTTATCCGCATCCGCTGCTCGAAGGCATCTTGTCCGAAACCTACGGCATTTTCGTCTATCAGGAACAGGTCATGCAGGCCGCGCAGATCCTGGCGGGCTATTCGCTGGGGCAGGCCGACATGCTGCGCCGCGCCATGGGCAAGAAGAACCAGGCGGAGATGGACGCGCAGCGCGCGCATTTCGCCGAGGGCTGCAAGACCATCAACGGCATCGATGCCGCCAAGGCCAACGAACTGTTCGACTTGATCGACAAATTTGCGGGCTACGGCTTCAACAAATCGCACGCCGCCGCCTACGCCTTGCTGTCCTATCAGACGGCGTGGCTGAAGGCGCACCACCCGCACGAATTCTTCGCCGCCTCGATGTGCTTCGATCAGGCGCAGACCGACAAATTGAGCGTGTTCATCGACGATATGCGCCGCCTCGGCGTCGCCATCCTGCCGCCCGACATCAACCGCAGCGAGGCCGAATTTTCGGTTGAGGATAGTGGTGATGGCTTGGCGGTGCGCTATGCGCTCGCGGCGCTCAAATCGGTCGGTGAAGGCGCGATGGAAAAGCTCGTCGCCGAGCGCGAGGCGGGCGGGCCGTTCGAGTCGATCGACGATCTCGCACGCCGCATCGATCCGCGCATCCTCAACAAGCGGCAGCTGGAAACGCTGGCGGCGGCGGGCGCGTTCGATGCGTTGAACGACAATCGCGCGGGCATCGTGGCGAGCGCCGAAACGATCCTCGCCACCGCCGCGCGCATCCATGAGCAGAAGGTCAGCGGACAGGGCGGGCTGTTCGGCACCGCCGAAGCCTCCGAACCGCCGATCAAATTCCCGCTCTCCGCGCGCTGGACGATGGCCGAGCGGATGGACCAGGAGCGCGAGGCGTTCGGCTTCTATTTCTCGGCGCATCCGGTCGACCGGCACAGCCATTTGGCCAAGCTGCATGGCGCGCGCAGCTTCGTCACGCTGGGCGAGTTGAACATTCCCGATGACGGCACCCGCGCCGGTGCGACCATGGCGGTGCTGGTCGAGGATGCGCGCTGGCGCACTTCGGCGCGCGGCAAGCGCTATATGATGGCGACGCTGTCGGACCCGTCGGGCCAGTTCATGGCGACCTGCTTCGATGATGCGGTCGCCGCCGAGCTGGAGGAATGCGCGCGCACCGGCGGCTGCGGATTGGCGACGGTCGAGCTCGATCGTCGCCCTGGCGAGGAAACCCCGCGCGTATCGGTCAAGCGGCTGCAATCGTTCGAATCGCTCGCCTCCAACGCGCGCTTCTGCCTGGAACTTTCGGTCGATACGCCGGGCGCGATGGCGGCGCTCGCCAGCATGTTGTCCGAAGCGCGCGGCGCGCGCGGCGAAGTGTGGGCGACGGTGACGGTTTCGCCTGGCGAGACCACGCGCGTGCTGCTCGGGCGCGACTTTCTGCTCGACGGGGAGCTTGCCGCGCGGATCGAAGCCTTGCAGGATGTTTCAAACGTAGTGCTGAGAACCGCAGAGGCGCGGCTGGCACTCGTCGGATAATCCCCCTCCCGCCTGCGGGAGGGGTTAGGGGAGGGCACGCGACCGGGCACCATGATGCCTCCGCCACCCCTCCCGCAGGCGGAGGGATGTCTATGCTCGGTGGAATGCAGGATTTTGAATTGCGGGTGCCGCGGCTGCTGGACCACGCCGCGCGCGAACATGGCGCGCGCGAGATTGTCAGCTATTGGGCCGATGGCCGCGAAACCCGCAGTGATTGGGCCGGTGTCGCCCGCGATGCCCGCAAACTCGCGCAAGCCCTGGAGCGGATCGGGCTGAAGCCCGGCGACCGCGTCGCCACGCTGGCGATGAACCACAGCCACCATCTGGTCGCCTGGTATGGCACGATCGGGATGGGCGGGGTGATCCACACCATCAACCCGCGCCTGTTCGACGAACAACTCGTTTATATCGCCAACCATGCCGAAGACCGCGTGCTGCTCTATGACAAGCAGTTCCGGCCTTTGGTCGATCGGCTGAAACCGCTGTGGACCAGCATCGAACGCTATGTTTGTTTCGACGATGGCAGCTTCGACGCGCTGATCGCACAGGAGGATGGCGACTATCGCTGGCATGAAGGCCCGGAGCGGGATCCCTGCATGTTGTGCTACACCAGCGGCACCACCGGTAACCCCAAGGGCGTGCTGTACGAACACCGCTCGACCGTGATCCACGCCATGGCCGAAGTCGCGCCCTGGGTGTTCAACCTGTCGCCGAGCGCGGTCGTGCTGCCGGTGGTGCCGATGTTCCACGCCGCCTCCTGGGGCCTGCCCTTTGCCGGCGCGCTGGCGGGCGCGAAATTCGTTTATGCCGCGGTCAACGATCCGGCGGTGCTGTGCCGCCTGATGAACCAGGAAAAGGTGACGCATTCGGCAGGCGTGCCGACTGTTTGGCTGGCGCTGTTCGGCCATATCGATGCGACGGGCGAGGTGCCGCGCTTCCTGCGCCAGGCGACGATCGGTGGTTCGGCCGCGCCGCGCGCGATGATCGAGCGGATCATGGGCATGGGCGTCGAGGTCAAGCATCTGTGGGGCATGACCGAAACCTCGCCGGTCGGCACTGCGGGTTTCCAACCGCCGCATTGGGACGAGATGAGCGCCGATGCGCAGGTCGATCATGTCGGCAAGCAGGGGCAAGTGCCGTTCGGGATCGAACTGCAAGTGGTGGATGACGCAGGCGCGGTGCTGCCGCGCGACGGCACCAGTTCGGGCCGATTGCAAGTGCGCGGGCCGTGGGTGGTGAAGCGCTATTTCAAGGCGGCGGAGGACGCGGTCGATGCCGACAATTGGTTCGACACCGGCGATGTCGCGGTGCTCCACACCGACGGCACGATGCAGATCACCGATCGCGCCAAGGACGTCATCAAATCGGGCGGAGAGTGGATTTCCTCGGTCGATCTGGAAAATGCCGCGATCGGCTGCGCTGGGGTGGCGGAGGCAGCGGCAATCGGCGTGCCCCATCCGAAATGGGATGAGCGCCCTCTACTGATCGTGGTGCGCAAACCCGGCAGCGCGGTGACCCCGCACGAAATCCGCGCGCATCTGGCCCAGCATGTCGCGAAATGGTGGCTGCCCGACGACATCGTCTTCGTCGACGATTTGCCGCACACCGCGACCGGAAAATTGCTGAAAACCGCGCTGCGCGAGCGGTTCAAGGATCATGTGCTGGCGGCGGCCTGAGGTTTCGTCCGCTTACATAGCTCGGTCCCATCGCCGTTCGCTCCACGCGCGTCCCGCGCTTTGAGAGGAGCCCTTCGACAAGCTCAGGGCGAACGGGGATTCGCGGCAATGCTCCCGCGCTAGCGCGTCACCTGCACCACCTTGTCGCGCGCGGTCGCGCCGCGGACCAGCGTCAGCGCGGAGCGCGGGCGGCCCAGTGCCTTGGCGAGCAAGGCGAGGATCGCGTCATTGGCCTTGCCGTCCTCCGGCGTCACCGTCGTGCGGATGTTGATCACGCCCGGCGCGCCGTCTGCGGGCAGGCGGATTTCATTGGCACCGGCATTGGGCGTGGCGCGGATCGTCAAATGCCCGTTCGCGTCGATCAGCGCTTCCAGCTCCTCGCGCTCGGGCAGGCGGTTCTTGATCCGGCTCATCAGAAGAAGGCCGAGGCGTTGAGCGACAGATACAGCGTGTCGTGATCGTTCGATCGGTTGGGCGCTTCGGTCAGGAAGCGCCCTTTGGCCAGCCACACGCCGTCCGCCTCCAATTGCAGCCGCTTGGGGATCGCCCAGAAGCGCAGGCGCGCGTCGCTCTGCCACCCGGCGTCGCGGCCTGACTTCCCCGTCGCATCGACCACCGCCGTCGATGCAAACGCATCGCGCGCCGAGGCGAGCCACAATTTCTTGACCGACAGCATCGCGTCCAGGCGGCGCGACGGCGTCACCTCCAGCCGTGGCCCGAGCGACACCACATTGCTGCGCGTCACCGCATTATACAGGCCCGCCGGGGCGAAATCGCCGCGGCGCATGCCGTAGAGCGTGTCGAAGCGACGATAGCTGCCGTCGCGCCGGTCGCCCGAGGCATAGTCGCCTTCCACTGCGAAATGCGGCGTCCAGGCGGTCTTCCATTGATGGCCGACACTGGCATGGGCGAACCAGGCGATCACCGGCAGCCACGCCGCGTTGCCCGCCACGCTGGCGGAGATCGTGCCGGTCTGGCGCATCACCTCGATTTCACCATCGCTGTGGCCGGGGCTGGGCGGCGCGACCACGCGCGCGGTAAGCGTCGTCAAGTGCCGATCGCGCGTCGCCTGTCCCGGCCGGTCGCGTTCCTCGAAACGGTAGACGCCGACATCCCCGGCGATGCGCCCGAGCAGCGTGGGCCGCGCCACTGTCGCGCCCCAGATCCGCGTGTCGACCCCTTCGCGGTCCAGCGCGATGCGCCCGCTGCGCAAGCCCGCCGCATCATCGGGCAAGCGCTGTTGCGGCAGGAAGTAGAAAACGGTCAGGTTCCAGCGCTCGCCATCCGCGATATCGAAGCGCGCACCGGTGAAGCTGGTCGCGGTGTTGCGATAATCGTCGCGCGCGATCAGCCGACGCGAGCGCAGTTCGGCGGTCTGGCGGCCCAGCGTCAGATGGCCGAACAGGCCCTTGCGCGTCGCATCGCCCACATCCAGCCCGACAAAGGCTTCGATCGGTTCCAGCGTGTTGACTTCATTGGTCGACAGCGCACTGCGCGTCGGCGCATCGAGCGCGCGGCTGTCGGCGAGCGTCCCGCCCAGCGTCAGCGGGCCGGTGCGATACGTTCCATGCACGATGGTGCGCAACTGGGTCGAGGCTTCGTCTGCGGGCACATTCGCGCGCGCTTCGCCGTCGATCGTTTCGTAGCGCAGGCGGATGTTCGCCGAGACATCAACACCGTCTTGCGCGCGCGGCAACACTTGGCCGTGGGCCGGCACAGCGGCGACCAGCACCGTAAATGTCAGAAGCCCCCGCATCTCCGGCGCGCATAGCAAAGATCGCGGGCGACGCCCACCCGCCTTCAGCCAAACAAATCGCCTTGCGGCCCCGGCGGCGGGCGGAACAGGTCGCTGCGCAGCACCATCCGCTCCTGGTTCATCCCATGCTTGCGGCAGGCGATATGGAAGCGTGTGCGCAGCAAATCCGCCCACGGGCCACTCCCGCGCATCCGCGAGAAGAAGCCCGGATCGTTCTCGCGGCCCTGCCGGATCGAGGCGATCGTCGCCATCACCTTGCCCGCCCGGTCGGGGAAGTGCGTGTCGAGCCACGCCTTGAACAAGGGTGCGACCTCCCACGGCAGCCGCACCGGAATGAACGAGATCGACCGCGCGCCCGCTTCTGCGGCGCGTTCCACCAGATGCTCGATCTCGTGATCGGTGATTGCGGGGATGACCGGCGCGATCGAGACATGCGTCGGCACGCCCGCCGCGACCAGCGCGCGCACCGCCGCCAGCCGCCGCGTGGGGGCGGGCGCGCGCGGCTCGACCGTCATCGCGATTTTGGGGTCGAGCGAGGTGATCGAAATCGCCACCGCCGCCAGCCCCTTCGCCGCCATCGGCGCGATCAGGTCGAGATCGTGCACCACCCGGTCCGATTTGGTGGTGACGGTGAGGGGGTGGTTGGTCTCGGCCAGCACCGCGATGCACCCACGCGTGATCCGCCATTCGCGCTCGATCGGCTGATACGGGTCGGTATTGGTGCCAAAGGCGATCGGCTGCGCGACATAGCCGCGCTTCGCGAGTTCGGCGCGCAGCAGTGCGGGCGCATCGGGCTTGGCGAAGAGCTTGCTCTCGAAGTCCAGCCCCGGCGACAGGTCGTGAAACGCATGGGTCGGCCGCGCGAAGCAATAGATGCAGCCATGCTCGCACCCACGATACGGGTTGATCGAACGGTCGAACGGAATGTCGGGCGAGCTGTTGCGGCTGATAATCGTGCGCGGCCGCTCGACGGTGACGCTGGTGCGCAAGCGGGGCGGGGCACCGTCCAGACCCTCGCGATCATCCAGCCAGTCGCCATCCGCCTCGCGCTCGGGCAAGTTGAAGCGGCGGCTTTCACCATTGAGCGTTGCGCCGCGCTGGGGGCGTTTGTCGGCCATTGACAGCGTCTAGCAGATCGATGAGAACGTAACAAGAACATGTGGAGGGAATGAGCAATGGCGCGCTTGAACTATCTCGAACTGCCGGTCGGCGATCTCGCCGGGGCCAAGGCGTTTTATGCGGCGGCCTTTGGCTTCGACTTTACCGATTTCGGCCCGAGCTATGCGTCCACGATGAGCGGCGACACCGATATCGGCCTGCAAGCCGACGTCCCCGAACAGACCGCCGCCGCCTTGCCGGTGATCGACGTCGCGGATCTTGACGAGACTGAAGCGGCGGTGCTTGCGGCGGGTGGCATCCTTACGCGGGCGACCTTCGCCTTTCCCGGCGGGCGGCGCTTTCACTTCCGCGATGTCGCCGGGCATGAAATCGCGGTGATGCAGAGCGCGTGACCGGCTTGCCGCGCCGATGATGATCGATAGAAGAGGGGGAATATTCGCCGGGGGAGGTTTCATGATTCGACTGCGCACGCTCTTCGTTCTTGCAGCGGCGATGCTGCCGGTCGCGGCGCAGGCGGCGGACGACAAGGAGCGGCTGCTCGATCTGCGCCAGCCGCCGGTGGTGGTGCAGGCGCTGCAGGATGCTGGCTACAAGGCCGAACTCAAGACCAACAAGGCCGGCGAACCCTATGTGCTGAGCGGTGCCAACGGATCGTCCTTCACCATCGAATTTTACGGCTGCACCGGGGTGAAGGACTGCAACTCCTACCAATTCTCCAGTTGGTACAAGGCCGAGCCGCTGTTCACGCCCGAACTGGCCAATGCCTGGAACGTGTCGAAACGCTTTCTCAAAGTGTCGATCGGCAAGGATGGCGCGTTGAACGAGTGGATGGATTTCTCCGCCGTCGGCAAGACCACCTTTGCCAATTTCGCCGACATCGTTGATTGGTATCAGACGATGGACGCCGACCTCACCAAATTCCTCGACGAAAAACGCGCGGCGGCGAAGGCGAAATGACCCGTCACCGCTCGCGCAAACGCGGCATCAGCTCGACGAAATTGCACGGGCGGTGGCGGCTGTCGAGCTGGCTTGCCAATATGCCGTCCCAGCCGTCCTTCACCGCTCCGGTCGATCCCGGCAGCGCGAAGATATAGGTGCCGCGCGTCACGCAGGCGCAGGCGCGCGATTGTACGGTTGAGGTGCCGATCGTCTGGAAGCTGAGCCAGCGGAACAGCTCGCCAAAGCCGGGGATCATCTTGTCGGCCACGCGCTCGATCGCCTCGGGCGTCACGTCGCGCCCGGTCACGCCGGTGCCGCCAGTGGTGATCACGCAATCGATCTGCTCGTCATCGATCCAGCGGTGCAGCGTGCCGACGATGAGGTCGACATCGTCGCGCACGATCTCGCGTGCGGCCAGCACATGCCCCGCACCCTCCAGCCGCGCGACCAAAGTGTCACCCGAACGATCCTCGGCGAGGCCGCGCGTGTCGGAAACGGTGAGGACGGCGATGCGGACGGGCTGGAAGATCAGGCTTTCGTCAATCGGCACGGGCGATCGCTCGTCCTGAAGTGCTGGTCGCCGTGGTGCTCGCCATCGTGCGGCCGGAGGACGCGCTCGACGTCAGGCGAACCGCCGCAGCCCCCGGCAAACCGGGGAAGCGCGGCCACAGGCCCTGCGACAAAGCGGCACGGCTGACCGAGGCGGTTTTGCCAGTCTGCGCCTCATAGACCCAATAGTTGCGCAGCACCGTGGTCACGTAACCGCGCGTCTCCCAGAACGGGATCGATTCGATGTAGAGCAGCGGATCGCCGCCATCGCGCGCTTGCGCGTTCCACGCCTCGACCGGCCCGGGTCCGGCATTATAGGCCGCAATCACCTTGGGCAGCAGGCCATCGGTGCAATGCTGGTCGCGCAGTTGCTCGAGATAGCTTTGCCCGACTTCGAAATTGGTGCCGGGTCGGGAGAGGGCGCTGCGGTCGAAATTGCGGCCCTGTTTGCGCGCAATGTCGGTCGCGGCACCGGGGCGCACCTGCATCAGGCCGTAAGCCCCCGCCGGGCTGACGACATCGGTGCGGAAGCGCGATTCCTGCAGCGTGTGCGCAAATACCAGCGCCTTGTCGACGCGCCAGCCGCCATCGGGGGCCCAATTGGGCGCGGGGAAGCGCGCCTCGACCGGCGGCGTCGCGCCGACCGGGCCATTGTGCGACAGCCAGATCAACGTGGCAGGCAAATCGAGCGCGGCGGTCAGGCGGACCAAAGCGGGATATTCGGCTGGGTCGCCGATCCGCGCCTGTTGCCGGATCACGCTATCGGCGAGCGCGGTCTCGCCAATCTCGACCAAGGCCGCCGCAACGCGCACATTCGGACGGCGACCAAGCGTCTGCCAGTCGCTCGCGACCACCGCCGCCATCGGGTGCGCGGCGGTTTCGCGGATGCCGAGCGCCTGGCGTGCGAGCAGGCCGTAAAAAGTCTCGCGATATTGCGCGGCGTTCTTCAGCCGGTTTTCGACGCGATCGGGCCGCGCGCACTGCATGTCGGCGCGGGCCGCCCAATAGAGTGCCGCCGCGCGCAGATCGACATCGCTGGCGCGGGCGGCGACACCCTCGAACAGCGTAGCGGCGGCGGCGCAATCATGCTGCCGCCACGCCGCCAGCGCGCCCACCCACTGGCCCTCAACCGCGAAATCGCCATATCCGGCGGCGGCCTTCTGTGCCATCGCGCGGGCGTTGGTATCGTCCCCCGCCAGGAAATACATCCAGGCGATCTTGCGCTGCCATTCGGTCTGCAGGTCGCTGGAAAGCCCCGGCGTCGCCTCGAGCAAGGCCTGCGCATCCGCCCCGCGATCTTCCTTGATCATCGGCTGCATCTTCAGCGCGAGTTCGACCGCGAGCAGATCGCCCTTGCCGAAGCTCTTCGCGCGCTTGCGGGCCGGCGCGCCGTCGATCCAGGTGAGCGCGCGCGCTTCGGGCAGCGGCGGCAGGCCGACGCCGCCGCGCGAAGCGGCCATCGTCAAGATCTGCTTGGCCTGGGGCAATTCGGGTGCGCTGGCGAGCAGCTTCATCAGCGGGTCGAGATCGGCCTTGGGGGAACCCTTGGCGGTCAGCAATTCGGCCTGGGCGATCGCATGGAGCGGGCCGGGCTTGAGGGCGGCGAGTTGAAGCTGGGCGTCCTGCCATCTCTGGCTGCGGATGCTGGCGAAGACCGCGCGATAGCCTTCGCGCTGTTCGACATCGAGCTGGGCGGGGATGGTGGGGCGGGCACTGGTCGTCTCGACCGAAACGGGGGGCTCGCCGGCCGCATAAGCGGTCGCGGGAACGGTAAGGGCAAGCGTGGCGAGGGCCGCCAGTCTAGCGCTCATGCGTCCAATCCTGCGATCAGCATCTGCAAATCCTTCCACGCGCGCGCCTTTTCGGCGGGCCGTTCCAGTAAGAGTCGCGGATGGAAACTGGCCACCACCTCGACCAGCTTACCCATGCCACCTTCCGGGTTAATCGGGTGCAAAGTACCGCGCGCACGCGCTACGTCCATCCCGGTAAATCCACGACTCGGCGCATTCCCTAACAGAAGCACCCGTTTCGGCGCGACCAGCGCGACATGATGGCGCGCAATCTCGACCAGCCGGGTTTCGATTTCCGGCGCGATTCGGCCCGCCATCGGGCGCACCGTGCACATCGGCGCGAGGTAGACCGAGTCGCGACTCCGCCCGATCGCGGCCAGCATCCGGTCGAACAACCGCCCGACTGCGCCGCTCAGTAGCACGCCGGTATCGCTATCGTCGCGATCGGGCACATCCACCAAAATCATGATGTCGGCGGCGGGATTGCCCGATGCCGCGATCGGATCGCCGCGCCACGCCGCCTCCGGCGCATCGGGACCGATGCGCCATGCGAGGAACGCCTCGAGCGTCGCGGGCAGTGGCACGATGACCGGTGCCGCTACGGCACGCGGGGCCGGGCGTTGTGGCTGCTGTGTGGGCGGGGCGGGCGGTGCCGCCGTCCAGTCGCGCGGGTCTTCGTCGACCAGCGTGTCGATGCCGACATCGCGCCACCATTCCAGCGCGCTCGCTGCCGCCAAACGCCAATCGATATTCTGGTCAGCCCCCATGCGTTCCTTTAGACTCCTATGTTGACGTGAAGGTCAATTCGCTGGCACGCGGAGATGGACAGGACGTTCCGCGCGCACGACGAGACTGCGCAGTCGGCGTCCGCGACGGAGATGAGATGTGAGCAGCCAAGACACTGGGGCCGAGAACCACCGCGAATCCATGCCCTATGACGTCGTGATCGTCGGGGCTGGCCCTGCCGGTCTGTCGGCGGCGATCCGGCTGAAACAGGTCGCGGCCGAAAAGGGCGCGGAGCTGTCGGTCTGCATCCTCGAAAAAGGCTCCGAAGTCGGCGCGCACATCCTGTCGGGCGCGGTGATCGATCCGCGCTCGCTCGATGAGCTGATCCCCGATTGGCGCGAAAAGGGCTGCCCGCTCGCCGACGTGCCCGTCACCGACAACCAGCATTGGATGCTGTCCAAGACCGGCAAGATTTCGGTCCCGCATTTCCTCACGCCGCCCTTCATGCACAATAAGGGCACCTATACCGGCAGCCTTGGCAATCTGTGCCGCTGGCTGGCGTCCCAGGCCGAGGAACTGGGCGTCGAGATCTTCCCCGGCTTTGCCGCCGCTGAAATCCTGTACAATGACGATGGCTTGGTAAAGGGCGTCGCCACTGGCGACATGGGCGTGGCGCGCGATGGCACGCACAAGCCCGATTATACGCCGGGCCTCGAAATCCACGCCAAATACACTTTCTTCGGGGAAGGCGTGCGCGGCCATCTGTCCAAGCAGATCATCCGCACCTTCGATCTGGCCAAGGACAGCCAGCCGCAGGTTTACGGCATCGGCATCAAGGAATTGTGGGACATCGCGCCTGAGAACCATGTGCCGGGCCGCGTTATCCACACGCAGGGCTGGCCGTTGAACGAGACAGAGGGCTCGAATGGCGGTGGGTTCCTGTATCATCAGGCCAATGGGCAGGTCGCGCTCGGTTTCGTCACCTGGCTCAGCTATTCCAACCCCTATCTCTCGCCCTTCCAGGAAATGCAGCGCTGGAAGACCCACCCCGAGATCGCCAAGATCCTCAAGGGTGCCAAGCGTGTGTCCTATGGCGCGCGCGCGATCAGCGATGGCGGGTTGCAGTCGATCCCCAAGCTGGTCTTCCCCGGCGGCGCGCTGATCGGCTGTTCGGCGGGCTTCCTCAACGTGCCGCGCATCAAGGGCACGCACACCGCGATGAAGAGCGGCATGATGGCGGCGGAGGCTGCGGTCGACGCGATCCTGTCGCAGCGCCAGCATGATGAGCTGGCGGCGTATCCGGAGGCGTTCGAGGCGAGCTGGGTCAAGAAGGAGCTGTCGATCGTCCGCAACGTCGTGCCGCTGGTCGAAAAGTTCGGCGAGTTGATCGGCTCGGCGCTGGCGAACGTGACGATGTGGGCGGAATATATCGGTCTGAAAATGCCCTTCACGATGAAGCACCATGCCAACCACAAGAGCCTGTGGCGCAAGGATCAGGTCAAGCCGATCGCCTATCCCAAGCCCGATGGTGTGTTGACCTTCGATCGTCTCTCCTCGGTGTTCATTTCGAACACCAATCATGAGGAGGATCAGCCCGTCCACCTGACGCTGAAGGACCCGAACATCCCGGTCGAATACGACCTGCCGATGTATGACGAACCGGCGCAGCGCTATTGCCCGGCGGGCGTGTACGAAATCGTCGGGCAGGATGAGGGCAACCCGAAGTTCGTGATCAACGCGCAGAATTGCGTCCACTGCAAGACCTGCGACATCAAGGATCCGACGCAGAACATCAACTGGGTCGTGCCGGAGGGCGGCGGCGGACCGAATTATCCGAACATGTGATGGGGGCTTCCCCGGCGAAGGCGCGCATCGCTGTTTTCAACCGGTGTGATCTTGTTCTAGGGGCTGCCGCCGATGATCACCGAAAACGCCCCCGCCAAGATCAACCTCGCGCTGCATGTCCGCGCGCGCCGCGCCGATGGCTATCATGAGCTGGAAACGCTGTTTGCCTTCGTCGCGGATGGCGACACCGTTACGCTGGAGCCGGGGCCGCTCTCGCTGACCATCACCGGCCCGTTCGCGCATGGCCTGTCGGGCGAGGGCGACAATCTCGTCACGCGCGCCGCGCGCGCCTTTGCCGATCGCTTCGGCGTGGCCGTGGGCGGGGCCTTGACGCTCGACAAGCATTTGCCGGTCGCCTCGGGCATTGGCGGCGGCTCCGCCGATGCGGCGGCCGCGCTGCGCGCTTTGGCGCGGCTGCACGAGATCGCGATCGACGATCCGCGCTTGTTCGAAATCGCTGCCGCGCTTGGCTCGGATGTCCCCGCTTGCCTGCTCGGCCGCACCGCCATGGGGCAGGGGCGCGGCGAGCGGCTGGAAGCGCTGGAGGGTTTGGGCGGCATGGCGGCCTTGCTGGTGAATCCCGGCGTCGCGGTGTCGACCGCGGCGGTGTTCAAGGCGTGGGACGGCGTCGACCGCGGTCCGATGCCGCCGGGCGATGTGCTGGCGATGGCATTGGGCGGCCGCAACGATCTCGAAGCCCCGGCGCGCGCACTCGCGCCCGCGATCGATGCCGTGCTCGACGCGCTCGCCATTGGCGACCCGCTGCTCGCGCGCATGTCGGGCTCGGGCGCGACGTGCTTTGCGCTCTATGCCGATGAGGCCGAGCGTGCCGCTGCTGCCGCCAGGATTCGCGCGGCGTGGCCCGCATGGTGGTGTCTCGAAACGCGACTCCTGTGACAGTTTCGCGTGCCATTGTGGGGCAATTGGCCTGGCCCGGACGCGCGGATCGCCGGAAATGCGCGCTTGGCATTGGTCTTGCTGTGATCCGTTCGAACGGGTCCGCCGCCCCCAGCGGAGCGCCCGTTGATGGTCCACGGTCCCCCCGCGCGCCATCTTTGCAGCGGGACGGCGGGGGCAACCTCGCCGTCCCCTCGCGCGCATGACCGCCCCGCGCTATATCCCCGGTATGCCGGGCGCGATCCTGCTGATTTGCGATCACGCGTCCAATGCGGTGCCGCCCGACATCGACCTCGGCATCGCACCCGACATGTTCGGCAAGCATATCGCGATTGATCTTGGCAGCGCTGCGCTGACCGAGGCGTTGGCCGAAGCGCTGGACGCCCCCGCCATTCTTGCCAGCGCGTCGCGACTGGTGATCGATCTCAACCGACCGGTCGATTCACCCGGACTCATTCCGCTCGTCAGCGATGGCCATCCCATCCCCGGCAATGTGGATGCCGACCGGGCCGACCGCATTGCGCGGCTTTATGTGCCGTATCACGAGGCCATCGCCTCGGCGATTGCGGTGCAGAGGCCGGTGTTGCTGGCAGCGATCCACAGCTTCACGCCGCAGCTCGAAAGCGTCGGCGGGCCGCTGCGCCCCTGGGAAATCGGCATATTGTCGAACAACGACCGCCGCGCCGCGGAGATCGCGCTGTCGCTGCTGACGGCGCAGGGTCTGGTCACCGGCGACAATGAACCCTATTCGGGCCGCCTGCTCAACGCAACGCTCGACCGGCACGGCGAAGCCAATGGAATCGCTAGCCTTTCGATCGAAATCCGCAACGATCTGATTGCGGATGCGGGCGATGTTGCGCGTTGGGCCATGATCCTCGCGCCAATTTTAGCCGAGATACGTAACAGACTTGCGTCGAACGGGGGTTTGGCGACATAGGCTTTCGCCATGACTCGCACCTTCGACAAAGCCAAGCTCCCCAGCCGTCACGTTTCGGTTGGTCCCGAACGCTCCCCGCATCGCAGCTATTATTATGCGATGGGCATCGCCGAGGAGGACATCGCCAAGCCGTTCGTCGCGCTCGCCTCGGCCGGCAACAACTCCGCGCCGTGCAACACCAAGCTCGATGCGCAGGCCGATGCCGCGCAGGCCGGCGTCATCACCGGCGGCGGAATGCCGCGGCGTTTCAATACGATAACCGTTACCGATGGCATCGCCATGGGGCATCAGGGGATGAAGTCCTCGCTCGTCAGCCGCGAAGTGATTGCGGATTCGGTCGAACTCAGCGTGCGCGGCCATTGCTATGATGCGCTGGTCGGCTTTGCTGGCTGCGACAAGTCGCTGCCGGGCATGATGATGGCGATGCTGCGGCTGAACGTGCCGAGCATCTTCGTCTATGGCGGATCGATCCTGCCCGGCCGTTTCCATGATCGCGACGTCACTGTGGTCGATGTGTTCGAGGCGGTCGGCCAATATGCGGCAGGCGGGTGCCCGCTGCAGGAGTTGATCGAGCTGGAAAAGGTCGCGTGCCCCGGCCACGGCGCGTGCGGCGGCCAGTTCACCGCCAACACCATGGCGTGTGTCGGCGAGGCGATCGGCCTGTCGCTGCCCAATTCCAACATGATGCCCGCCCCCTATCGCGGCCGCGACGAGATCGCGATCGCGGCGGGTGAGCAAGTGATGGAGCTGATCGCGCGCAACATCCGCCCGCGCGACATCTGCACGCGCGAAGCCTTTATCAACGCAGCGCGCGTTGTCGCGGCGACGGGCGGATCGACCAACGCCGCCTTGCATCTCCCTGCGATGGCCAATGAAGCGGGCATCGACTTTGACTTGTTCGACGTGGCAGAGGCGTTCAAATCAACGCCTTATATCGCCGATCTCAAACCCGGTGGTAAGTATGTCGCCAAGGATATGTATGAGGCCGGTGGCGTCTACATGCTGATGAAGACGATGCTCGAAGGCGGCTTCCTAGACGGCAACTGCCTGACGGTGACGGGTAAGACGCTGGGCGAGAATATCGATCAGGTCACCTGGAACCCCGACCAGAAGGTCATTTACGACGTGAAGACGCCGCTGTCGGCGACGGGCGGCGTGGTCGGCTTGCGCGGCACGCTCGCCCCCGATGGCGCGATCGTGAAGGTCGCGGGGATGCACCGGCTCCAGTTTACCGGCCCGGCGCGCGTGTTCGATTGCGAGGAGGAGTGTTTCGCCGCAGTCGAGGCGCGCCAGATCAACGAGGGCGAAGTCATCATCATCCGCTATGAAGGCCCCAAGGGCGGCCCCGGCATGCGTGAGATGCTTTCGACCACGGCTGCGCTTTATGGCCTTGGGCTGGGCGAAAAGGTCGCGTTGATCACCGATGGGCGCTTCTCCGGCGCGACGCGCGGCTTCTGCATCGGCCATGTCGGGCCGGAAGCTGCCGAAGGCGGGCCGATCGGCCTGGTCGAAAATGGCGATATCATCCGCATCGATGCCGAAGCGGGCACGATCGACCTCGATGTCACCCCGGAAACGCTGGCTGCGCGCAAGGCGGCCTGGGTACCGCGCGTCAACGATTACCAGGCGGGTGCGCTGTGGCGCTATTCCCAGACGGTCGGGCCTGCCTATAAGGGTGCCGTTACGCACCCGGGAGCCAGCGCCGAAACTCATGTCTACGCGGATATCTAGTCTAGTCCTGCTGGCCCTTTCGCTCGCCGCTTGCGGTGAGCAACGTACCGATCACGCCACGCTTGCCAAAGTGGAGGCCGAGCAACGCCAGGCGCGCGACGATAGCGGGAACATCGTCTGCGCGCCGCGCGGCTCGGCGGATTTCGCGCGAACCTGTACGGTGGACCGGAGCGAGACCGATGCCGGGCTGGTGCTGACCGTGCGCCACCCGGACGGGGCGTTCCACCGCTTGCTGGTGACCAAGGACGGGCGTGGCGTGATCGCGGCGGATGGTGCGGAGACCGCCGTGGTGACGATCATTGCCAATGGCGAGATCGAGGTCGCTTTGGGCGGGGACCGCTACCGTCTTCCCGCCACCGTTAAAGGCAAGGCCGCGGCCGCATCATGACCCCCATTGCAGGGCAGCCGATCCTGACCGCCGCCGAAATGCGCGCGGCCGAACAGCGCGCGATCGATGCGGGAACCAGCGTTACCGCGCTGATGGAGCGCGCCGGGGCGGGCGTGGCCGAGGCAGTGCGGCGGCTGGCGGGGGATGCACCGGTGCTGGTGCTGTGCGGACCCGGCAATAATGGCGGCGACGGCTATGTCGCGGCGCGGATTTTGCGCGCGAACGGCGTGGCGGTGCGCGTGGCGGCGACGGGGGCTCCGATGAGCGAGGCCGCGATCCAAGCGCGCACCGGGTGGGACGGGCCGGTCGAAACGCTAGCCGATGCCGCCCCTGCGCCCGTTGTGCTGGATGCGATTTTCGGGACCGGTCTGTCGCGGCGGGTCGATGGCGGCATTGCCACGCCGCTTGCCGCGTTGGTGCAGGCGGCACGGCTTTCGATCACGGTCGATGTGCCGACCGGCCTTGCCACCGATACGGGCGACGCGTTGATCGATACCGTCAGCCACTTTGATATCACGCTCGCACTGGGTGCGTTGAAACCGGTGCATGTGCTTGCGGCTTCTGCGCAAATTTGCGGAACGGTGCGATTGGTGGAGATCGGCCTGGACACGCGCAGCGGCGCGCGCGCGGAGGTGATCGATCGCCCCACGCTGCAAGCCCCCGGCATCGACAGCACCAAATATACGCGCGGCATGGTGGCGGTGGTCGGCGGGATCATGCCCGGAGCCGCTGCGCTCGCGTCCGAGGCGGCGATGCGCGCGGGAGCGGGCTATGTGCTGTTGCTGTCGGACACGCTGCCGCCGAACACGCCGCACGCGCTTGTGTGTCGGGCTTGGGCACCGGACGCGCTTGCGGACGCGCGGATCGGGGCGATCCTGATCGGCCCTGGTCTGGGGCGCGACGATGCCGTGCGATCGAAGCTCGCAGTGGCGCTGGCGAGCGATCGCCCGCTGGTGATCGATGGCGATGCGCTGCATTTGCTGGAGGGCCGGACCTTCCATGATCGGCGCGCGCCGACGATCCTGACCCCGCATGGGGGCGAGTTCGTCGCGGTGTTTGGCGCGTGGAGCGGCAGCAAGATCGAGGCGGCGCGGGCCGCCGCAGCGACATCGGGGGCGGTGGTGGTGTTCAAGGGGGCAGACACGGTCATCGCCGATCCGGACGGCAGCGTCGTGGTGGCTCCGCACGGCTCGTCCTGGCTTTCGACCGCAGGCACGGGTGACGTGCTGGCGGGGGCGGTCGCCGCGCTGGCGGCAAGCGATTCGCCGCTGGCGAGGCATGCGCGCGCAGCGGCAGCGGTGTGGATGCACGGCGCGGCGGCGCGGCGGTTGGGCAGCGCGTTTCTGGCGGACGATCTGGCGCGTGAAATATCGGCAGTAAGGGCGGCGTTGTGAGTGATGTGATTGTGCGGGTGGCGGCGCGGGGCGATGGTGTGACCGCCGATGGTCGGCACGCTGCCTTTGCCGCACCGGGTGACACGCTGACGCCCGACAATGTCGTGATTCCGGGGCCGCACCACCAGACTCCGCCATGCCGTCACTTTCCCGTGTGCGGCGGGTGTCAGCTTCAGCATTTGGATGATGCCAGCTACGCCGATTTCCTCACCGATCGCATTTCGGGCGCGCTCGCCGCGCAGGCGCTGACCGCGCCGCTTCGACCGCCACTCCTGTCCCCCGAACGCACGCGGCGGCGGGCCGCGTTGCATGCTGAAGTCAAAGGCGGCGCGGTACGGTTGGGGTTCAGCGAACCCGCCAGCCATGCGATCGTCGATGTGCAGGAATGCTGGATCCTAACGCCCGCTTTGCTTGCGGTGCTGGCACCCTTGCGCAAACTGCTCGCGCGCGCGCTGAAGGGGCGGGCGCGGCTGCATGTGACCGAGGTCGATCAGGGCATTGACCTGTTGATCGAGGGCAAGCTGGCCGAGGGGCTGGCGATTGCCGAAGGGATCACGACGTTTTGCGGGGCGCACGGTATCGCGCGCTTGGCGGTCGATGACGGGATCGGCCCGGAAACGCGCTGGGAGCCCGAGCCGGTGACGATCACGCTCGGTGGCGTGGCGGTGCCGTTCCCGACCGCCAGTTTCCTGCAAGCGACGCGCGAGGGCGAGGCGAGCCTGGTCGCGGCGGTGCGCGAGGCGGTGGGCGCGGTGCGCGTGAGCGCGGATCTGTTCGCCGGCCTGGGCACGCTGGCGCTGTCGCTGCCGGGCAAGGTCTATGCTGCCGAGGCGGGGCGCGACGCGATCTTCGCGTTGAAGGCAGGCGCAGCGCAGGCGGGCCGGGCGGTGTTCGCCGAACATCGCGACCTGTTCCGGCGTCCGCTGACCAGCGCGGAATGCGACCGCTTCGAGGCGATCGTGCTCGATCCGCCGCGGGCTGGCGCGCGCGAGCAGGTGACGCAACTGGCGGCATCGAAAGTGCCGGTGGTCGCCTATGTTTCGTGCAATCCCAGCAGCTTTGCGCGCGATGCGGAGATATTGTGCAAGGGTGGTTACACGCTCGATTGGGTGCAACCGGTCGGCCAGTTCCGCTGGTCGACCCATGCCGAATTGGCGGCGCGTTTCAGCCGATAGCCTCTTAGCGTCTTCGCGGCTTCGCGTGATCCATTTTCACGCGAAGCCGCGAAGGCGCGAAGAAGGGTTCAGGGATAATCGGCGCGTAGGAAATACAGGCCGTCGGGCGGCGCGTTGAAGCCCAATGCGGTGCGGTCGCGCGCTTCCAACGCGGCGGTGATGTCCTCAGGGGTCCATTTCCCTTCGCCGACCAACGCGAGGCAGCCGACCATCGAGCGCACCTGATGATGCAGGAAGGAGCGCGCAGAAGCGAACACGCTGATCCGATCGCCTTCCGCCACCACATCGAGCCGGTCGAGCGTGCGCAGCGGGCTGTCGGCCTGGCAATGCGCCGAGCGGAAGGTGGTGAAGTCATGCCGCCCCACCAGCCGCGCGGCACCATCCGCCATCGCCGCGACATCGAGCGGGGCAGGGATGCGCCACGCCAGCCCGCGCTCGACCGTCAGCGGCGCGCGGCGCGTGACGATGCGGAACTCGTAATGCCGCCCGATGCACGAAAAGCGCGCGTGCCAGTCATCGGGCACGATTTCACAGTCGAGGATCGCGATCGGGTCGGGCCGCAGCTTGGCGTTGAGCGCTTCCATCAGGCGAAACGGAGTGAAGGGGCGGGTCAGGTCGAGATGCGCGCGCATGCCAAGGCCGTGGACGCCGGCATCGGTGCGACCGGCGGCGTGGACCGCGATCTCCTCCCCGGTGATGGCGTGCGCGGCGCGTTCGATCGCGGCCTGCACGCTTGGCCCATGATGCTGGCGCTGCCAGCCCATATAGGGGCGTCCGTCGAACTCGACCGTCAGCGCGAACCGCGTCAAAGCTGTGTGCCCGCAGGGATGGGGAAGCCGCGCAGGAGTTCGTCGGTGGTCATGACGCCACGCCCGGCGCGTTGCAGCAAGGTCGGGCGGATCGCGCCGCTGCCGCAGGCGATGGTGAGAAGCGTGTCGAGCACTTCTCCCTCTCCCCGCTGGCGGGGAGAGGGGCTGTGCGCATCGTCGGCGTTCTGCTGGACTTCCCCTCTCCCGACCTCGCTACGCTCGGCCACCCTCTCCCCGCTTGCGGGGAGAGGGAGAAGGTCTGCCGCCAGCACTTTGATGCGTTCGCCCTGAACTTCGAAGAACGCGCCCGGCACTGGGTTGAAAGCGCGAATTTGCCGCTCGACCGCGTCGGCCGATTGCGTCCAGTCGATCCGCGCCTCGGCCTTGTCGATCTTGGCGGCATAGGTGACGCCGTTCTCGGGTTGCACCTCGGGCGGATAGGCGTCGAAGTCGCTTAGCACCTCCACCATCAGCCGTGCGCCCATCGCGCTCAATTCGTCGGTCAGCGTGCCCGCTGTCTTGCTGTCGATCGCGGTCGTGTCACGCAGCAGCACCGGGCCGGTGTCGAGCCCGGCTTCCATCTGCATGATGCACACGCCCGTTTCTCCGTCGCCCGCGAGGATCGCGCGCTGGATGGGGGCCGCGCCGCGCCAACGCGGCAGCAGCGAGGCGTGGACGTTGAGGCAGCCGCGCGCAGGCGCGTCGAGCACCGCGCGGGGCAGGATCAGGCCATAAGCGGCGACCACCGCGACATCGGCCCCGAACGCGGCAAATTCGGCCTGCGCTTCGGCATCACGCAGCGTGACGGGGGTGCGCACGGCAATGCCGAGCGCTTCGGCACGCGCCTGGACCGGGGAGGGCGTGAGCGCCTTGCCCCGTCCGGCGCGGCGCGGCGGTTGGCTGTAGGACGCCACGACATCATGTCCGGCATCGACCAAGGCTTGCAGCACCGGCACCGAGAAGTCCGGGGTTCCCATGAAAATGATCCGCATGGCGACATGCTCTGGCCGCTTGCGCAGGCGCAACGCAACCCCCTATCTGTTCTCTATGGCCTCTCCCGAAATCGAAGCGCTGACACAGGCCCTTGCCAAATTGCCAGGGTTGGGGCCGCGCTCCGCCCGACGTGCGGTGCTGCACTTGCTGAAGAAGCGGGAGGCGGCGCTGGGGCCGTTGCTGAGTGCGTTGATGGCGGTTGAGGAACGGCTCTCAACCTGTTCGATTTGCGGCAATATCGACACCACCAATCCCTGTGGCGTATGCGCTGATCCGCGCCGCGATGCGCGCGCGCTGTGCGTGGTGGAGGAGGTGGCCGATCTGTGGGCGTTGGATCGGTCGCGGCTGTTTCCGGGGCGGTTCCATGTGTTGGGCGGACGGCTGTCGGCGCTGGAGGGCGTGCGGCCCGAGGATCTCGCGATCGATTCGCTGGTGCGCCGCATCGCCGAGGGCGGGATCGACGAGGTCGTGCTGGCGATGAACGCGACGTTGGAGGGGCAGACCACGGCGCATTACATCATCGAGCGGATCGAGCGCTTTCCGGTGCGCATCACCCAATTGGCGCACGGCCTGCCGGTGGGCGGCGAACTCGATTATCTCGATGAAGGCACGCTGGCCCAGGCACTGCGCGCGCGCCGACCGGTGGGGTAATTTACACAGCGGAACGTGTTCTTCGGGTCTTCGCGCCTTCGCGCCTTCGTGCGAAAATTGAATCACGCGAAGGCGCGAAGACGCAAAGCTATCAAGAGTGGAGGCTCCGAACTTGACGGACGGCTGTTGCCTTCCTAGCTCGCAGGAATGGCTGTCCTAGAAATTCTTGAAGTCCCGCATCCCGGTCTCCGCGCCGTCGCCAAGCCCGTTGAAACGGTCGATGATTCCGTGCGGAAAATCGTCGCTGACATGTTCGACACGATGTACGCCGCGCGCGGGATCGGTCTCGCTGCGACGCAGGTTGCGATCGAGCAGCGCATTGTCGTGATCGATCTGCAGGAGCCCGAAAGCGACGCGGAAGATGCCAAGCCGGTGCGCAAGCCGCTCGTTTATATCAACCCGGAACTGCTGTCGCTGAGCGAGGAAACCTCCTTCTATAACGAAGGCTGCCTGTCGATCCCCGAGCAATATGCCGAAGTGGAGCGCCCGACCCGGTGCCGCGCGAGCTGGCTCGACGAGCAGGGCGCGCGCCACGAGGCCGATTTCGATGGTTTGCTGGCGACGGCGTTGCAGCATGAGATCGACCATCTGAACGGCGTGCTGTTCATCGACCACATCTCCGAGCTGAAGCGCGATATGCTGCTCAAGAAGCTGGCAAAGCAGCGCAAGGCGGCTTGACCGATTCTCCCTCTCCCCTTCAGGGGAGAGGGTCGGGGAGAGGGGCAGTAACGGCGGTTGCGGTCTGTGCTGCCCCTCTCCCGTGAAGGGGAGAGGGACAGATTAGAACAGCCCCTCAATCTCGCCCTCAGCCCCGAACCGGATCCCCTCTGCCGCCGGAACGCGCGGCAGGCCGGGCATCGTCATGATCTCCCCGCAGATTGCCACGACGAAGCCGGCACCCGCGCTCAGCCGAACCTCGCGCACCGGCACGACATGGCCGGTCGGCGCGCCGAGCTTGGCCGGGTCGGTCGAGAAGCTGTATTGCGTCTTCGCCATGCATACCGGCAAATGCCCGAAACCCGCGGCTTCCCAGCGGGCGAGCTGCGCGCGGACCGAGGCATCGGCAATCGCTTCCTCGGCGCGGTAGATGCGGGTGGCGACGGTGTTGATCTTGTCGAACAGCGATAGCGCGTCCGAATAGAGCGGGGCGAATTGACCGGCCTTATGGTCGCACAGCGCCACGACCGCTTCGGCCAGCGCTTCGGCCCCAGCACCGCCTTCGGCCCAATGCGTGCAGAGCACGGCTTCGCAGCCTTGGGCGGCGGCGATTTCCTCGATCACGGCAAATTCAGCGGGCGTATCGCCGTCGAAGCGATTGACCGCGACCACCACTGGCACTCCGAAGGCGCGGACATTTTCAATGTGGCGCGCGAGATTGACGCCACCGCGCCGCACCGCCTCTGCATCGGGCGCGTTGAGATCGGCCTTGGCGACGCCACCATGCATCTTGAGCGCGCGTACCGTCGCCACGATCACCGCGGCTGCGGGCTTCAAACCGGCCTGGCGGCACTTGATATCAAAGAACTTTTCCGCGCCGAGATCGGCCCCGAACCCGGCCTCGGTCACCACATAATCGGCGAGACCCAGCGCAGTGCGCGTGGCGATCACCGAATTGCAGCCATGCGCGATATTGGCGAACGGCCCGCCGTGGATGAGGGCAGGGGTGCCCTCCAGCGTCTGGACGAGGTTGGGCTTGATCGCTTGCGCGAGCAACACCGCCATCGCGCCATCGGCCTTCAGGTCGCGCGCGGTGACCGGACGCCGGTCGCGGGTATAGGCGACGACGATGCGCCCGAGCCGGGCTTCGAGATCGTGCAGGTCACTGGCGAGGCACAGAATTGCCATGACTTCGGAGGCGACGGTAATGTCGAACCCGCTTTCGCGCGGGTAGCCATTGGCGGGGCCGCCGAGCGATTGGGCGATGTCGCGCAAGGCGCGGTCGTTCATGTCGAGCACGCGCCGCCACACGATCCGGCGCACATCGATGTCGAGTGCGTTGCCCCAATGGACATGGTTGTCGATCATCGCCGCCAGCAAATTGTGCGCGCTGGTGATGGCGTGGAAATCGCCGGTGAAATGGAGGTTGATGTCTTCCATCGGCACCACTTGCGCATAGCCGCCGCCGGTCGCGCCGCCCTTGGTGCCGAAGCAGGGGCCGAGCGACGGTTCGCGCAGCGCCAGCATCGTCTTGCGCCCGGTGCGGTTGAGCGCGTCGGCAAGGCCGACCGACGTTGTCGACTTGCCTTCGCCGGCCGGGGTCGGGCTAATGGCGGTGACCAGGATCAGGCGGCCGTGCGCGGTTGAGGCGGGCAGGCGGGAGAGGTCGATCTTGGCCTTGTGATGGCCGTAAGGTTCAACCGCTTCGGGCGGGATCCCGGCGGTGGCGGCGATCGCGCCGATGGGTTGCAAGGTGGCGGCGCGCGAGATGGCGATGTCGGTCAGCATAAGCGCGCTGTAGCAACTCCTCCCCGGTACGGGGAGGGGGACCGTTTTGCTTCTTCAGCAAAAGGGTGGAGGGGGCGTGCCGGGGAGGATTTACGGCGCGGGTCGTGGTAGCTACAGGTTCACAGAATGTTCCAGAGAGATTTCGTATGACGGGTGTGACGATGGCCTTGTTTGGAGTGGCGGCCTTGCTGGTTGGCCTGGCGATCGGTTTCCTGCTCGGGATCCGCGGTACGGCGCAGGCCCGCGCCGAGCGCGATGCGCGCAATGAGGATTTCAAGCGCGCGATCGTCGATCTGGCGAGCGCCGAGGAACGGGCGCGAGAAACCGCCCAATTGCGCACCGAGCTGGCCGCGATCCGAGATGAACGCGATGTCGCGCGGCTGGAAAACACCGCATTGAAGACGCACAGTTCGGCCTTTGAAAGCCGCCTTGCCGAAATGCGCGAGGCCGATGAAGCGCGCCTCCAGATGGTGCGCGAAACGCATGAGGCCCGCATCGCCGAACTGCTCCACGCCAAGGAACTGCTCGCCGCGCAATTTGCCGAAGTGTCGAACAAATTGCTCAACGAGGCGCAGGAGGTTTTCCTCAAGCGCGCCGATGAGCGTTTCCGCCAGTCGGAGGAAACCGCCGGGCAGAACCTCAAATCGATGCTGCAGCCGGTCAGCGACCGCTTGCTGAAATATGAGGAAGCGGTGACCAAGGTCGAAAGCGAGCGGCTGAGCGCCTTCGACCAGCTCAAGGGGCAGTTGGAAGGGCTTCGGGTTGGGCAGGAGAAGGTCTCGTCGGAGGCGGCCAAGCTGGTCAATTCGCTGCGCAACGCGCCCAAATCGCGCGGGCGCTGGGGCGAGCAGCAATTGAAGAACGTGCTCGAAAGCTGCGGCCTGTCCGAACATACCGATTTCCAGACCGAAGTGTCGGTGTCGGGCGGTGACGAAGGCGGGCGGTTGCGCCCCGATGCTATCGTCACCGTGCCGGGCGGGCGCAGCCTGGTGATCGACGCCAAGGTTTCGCTCAATGCCTATCAGGATGCGTTCGGCGCGGTCGACGAGGCCGAGCGCGCGCGTGGCTTGGCGCTGCACGCAGCGGCGATGCGCGCACACGTCAACGGGCTTGGCAACAAAGCCTATTGGAGCCAGTTCGCCGATGCGCCCGATTATGTCATCATGTTCGTGCCCGGCGAGCATTTCCTGTCCGCAGCGCTCGAGCAGGACCCGACCTTGTGGGACTTTGCGTTCGACAAGCGCGTGCTGCTGGCGACGCCAACCAATCTAATCGCGATCGCGCGCACGGTGGCGGCGGTGTGGCGGCAGGAGCGGCTGGCCAAGGAAGCCGCCGAAATCGGGCGACTGGGCAAGGAAATGCATGACCGCCTTGCCAAGGTTGCCGACGATTTGCGCAAGGTCGGTGCGGGGCTGAACAGCGCGGTCAACAATTTCAACAGCTTTTCCAACTCGTTCAACGGTCGCCTGATGGTGACCGGGCGCAAATTCCGCGACCTGAACATCGAGACGGGCGCGCGGGAACTGGAGGATGTAGCGCCGGTGGAAGCGCTGGCGCGCTATAGCGACAGCGAACCGCTGCAACTGGCGGAGCCGGGTGTGGTGTCGGTGGGGGAGGCTGAGGCCGAGGTGGCCAAGCCGTAGGGCGGGTGTTTCTCGCGCCTCCCCTCCCTGGAAGGGAGGGGATTGAGGGGTGGGTCGGCTGATGGTGGGCGTTGCGCCCGCTTACGGGCCTACCCACCCCCAGCCCCTCCCTTTCAGGGAGGGGAGGAGGAAGATTCAGGCCCCCAAACGCAAAACGCCGACATCCGGGGGGATGTCGGCGTTCGACGGTTCAAACCTGTCCGGGGAGGATCAGGCCTTCATGTGGCCTGCCAGGTGCTTGTTCATTTCGAACATCGTCACCTTGTCCTTGCCGAAAACCTTCTTCAGCTTTTCGTCGGCGACGATCTCGCGCTTGTTCTCCGGGTTCTGGAGATTGTGCGCCTTGATATAGGCCCACACCTTGCTGATGACTTCGCTACGCGGCAGCTTGTCGGTGCCGACGATCGCGCCGAGCTCGGCCGAGGGGGTGATGGGCGCGAAGATGCCGCCGGTCTTGGGCGCATCGCTCTTCGCGGTTGGGGTCTTGGCCATTATGTGTCCTTCCTGAGTGTCGTTACAACCGACATCGGTTTCACGCCTTGAATAGCGCTGCGCTCCTTGTGCGCTGCCTTTTTGCCCTTGTCACGCCTTACAATGCCCTGAAATGCGTCAGTTTCGCGGTTGTAACGCAAAAAGACCCGCTCTCCGGTTCGGAGAGCGGGCCGTTAAGCACCAAAAGCTTTGCTCAGAATTTGAAGCGGATCGTCCCGCCATAGGTAACCGGCTGGTTGGGATAGGCCGAAACGCTGCCCGATTGCGCCACCGACGAGAAGATCGTCGTGATATAGTGGTTGTTGGTGACGTTGCGCCCCCAGGCCGAAACTTCGAGCCCGTTCTCGAACTGCAGCGTCGCGGCAAGGTTGAGTTCCTTGACCTCACGCTCAAGGGTGATGACGCCCTCGGCGATCTGCACCGGCGTCTGATAGTCAAAGTCGCCGCGCAACAACAGCTTCATTCCGTGCGACAGCGGCTGGGTATAGGTAGCCCCCATCGACGCCGCGAATTCGGGGATGCCAGCCGGGCGCGTGCCTGACAGATTGACCGGCCCGACCGTATACGTCCCCGCCACGATCGCACCGCCGGTGGGGAAGGAATCGTATTTCGGATCGAGATAGGTCACCGCACCGTTGAGCGTCAGCCGCGGAACCGGGGTCACGCTGCCGTCAAACTCGACGCCGAAGGTCGATTGCTTCGGCGCATTGAGCAGAGAGAAGCCAGTCCCGGTGAAGACGTTGCTCTGGAAACCGGTAATCTGCTGCTGGAACACCGCCATGTTGAAGGCGAAGTTGCGATATTGTCCCTTGATGCCGCCTTCGATCACGCGCGACTTTTCAGGGCCGGCAAAACGCGAGCCCGAGCCGAGATTGACGACGGCCAGGCCGGCGGTACGCAGCGCGACCAGATCGGCCGCCGTCGGGCGGCTGTCGCGTGACAGGTTGACCGAGCTCGCCTTGAAGCCCGTCGCATAGGTGACATAGGCGTTCAAATGGTTGTCGAGCTTGTACGCGGCGCGCAGCGTGTAGGAGAAGTTGCTGTCATTGGTCTTGCCGGGTTCGACCGCGTTGGGCACGTTTTGGAACGGCGGCAAGAATTGCAGCGGGCGCAGCGCGGCCAGCGGGTTGGCGGCGGGGTTATTCTGGTTGGCATTGGCATTGGCCTGCGCGCCCGCGTTGATCGCGTTGAACGCCGCCGGATTGGCTCCGGCAAACGCCCCGATCTCGGCTGCGGTCGCCGACCGGCCGAGCCCCAATTGCGTCCCGATCAACTGTGCAAGGCCGCCCTGGTACAGCAACTGGTTGCGGAAGGGGGCATATTGCGGCGCATCGAAGTTGATGCTGGAGAACACGTCGGTGCTGACGACGTTGGTGGTGAAGTGCTTGCGGTCGTCGGTATAGTTGAACCCGGCGGTCAGCGTCAGGCGATCGACGGGTTTGAAATCGGCCGTGCCGAAAATCGAAAAGGACTCGTCTTTCAGCGTATAGGATTCATTCAACCCGTCGCCGGTGCGGAAGAAGGTGCCGGTATATTTCGCCGGATTGCCCTCGAGCGCGCCGAAGGTCGATTCCAGCGTGGCGACGCTGAGCGCACCCCCGGTCGCGCCCTGGATCAGCGCATTGCCATAGGGGCGGAATTGCGAGCCGAAGGTGATCTGGTTCTTCTGGTTGATCTTTTCGTTGAAATAGAAGCCGCCGAGCAGGAAGTTGAGCGGCCCTTCGAAATCGGTGGCGAGGCGCAATTCCTGCGTGAACGTATCGATGCCGACATTGGCCGAGTTCCGCCCGATCAAATCGGCACCGGTGAAATCCGAATCCTGGTTGGTGGCGCTCTTCACTTCACGATAGGCCGTGATCGAGGTCAGGGAGAACTTTCCAAGATTGTAATCGGCCTGGACCGATCCACCGTAATTCTCGATTTTGTTGCTCGACAGGAAGTTGTTGTAGACCTTGTATGAGAACACATTCTGCGGATCGAGCCCGTTGCCACCGGCCAGCGCCTGGACGATCGCGCCGGTCGCGCCATTGATGAGATTGCCGGCCACGCAGCAATTTTCGTCGATCTTGTCATAATCGCCGATCACGCGGATCTTGAAGTCGGCATTGGGCTGGAACAGCAATTGCCCGCGAATGCCCCAGCGGTTGCGATCGTTGACGTTGGTCTTCTGCAAGGCGTCATAGGCGTACCCGTCGCGCCGATTGTAATTGCCGCCGATGCTGAACGCGAGCGTATCGCTGATCGGGCCGGTCACCGCGCCCTTCAGGACGACGGCGTTGTAATTGCCATAGGTCGCCTCGGCATTGCCCGCGAATTTGAAAGCGGGTTCGGCGGTGACGATGCTGATGATGCCGGCCGACGCATTCTTGCCGAACAGCGTCGATTGCGGCCCGCGCAGCACTTCGATGCGCTTCAGATTGGGCAAGTCGGAAATCTGCGCGGCCGAGCGCGAGCGATAGACGCCGTCGATGAACACGCCGACCGACGGCTCGATCCCGGCATTGTTGGCACCGTTGCCAAAGCCGCGGATGATGAAGTTGGTGTTGGCCGAGCTTTGCAGCTGGTTCACGCGCAGCGACGGCACGACGCTTTGCAAATCCTTCAGATCGCGAATTTGCGCTTGCTCGATGGTTGCGCCACTGGTTACCGACACCGCAACGGGCGTGTCGAGCAAGGTCTGCTCGCGCTTGGTCGCGGTGACGACGATGTCATCGCCATCGACCGTGGTTTGGGGCGCAGGGGCCGGGGGAGGAGTGGTTTGCGACAATGCGGGCGTGGCCGAAAGCATCGCCAAAGCCGACGCGGCAAGCAATTCGAACTTCTTCATGATGGCATCCCCTTGATGGTCAGCCCCAATCTAATGTCGGGTGCTGGTTTTCGAATGTACGGTTTGTGAAATAGCGTGTCGTTGAATCGCCCGTCAATGACATAATAGTAGGGGAACTGCGGCTTTGCCCAGCTGTGGTCAAAATAGAACAGTCTCCCGGGCGACCGGAATTTATGTTGCAGTACGGCAAAACCCACTTGCCGTAACGTCAATCGCACTGATCGGGGTAAGGGAAGATAATGGACGATAGTTCCGACGCTGGCGGCAATGGTGATCTGGTGGCCGGGCCAGCGAAAATTCCTGTGCCACACGAGGTGGCCGAAGCGGTCCGCACGCTGATCCGCTGGGCCGGCGATGACCCTGCGCGCGAGGGATTGCGCGAAACGCCGCAGCGAGTCGCGCGGGCGTGGAAGGAATATTGCGCCGGCTATGGCGACGATCCAGCGATCCATCTCGCGCGGATTTTCGAAGAGGTCGGCGGCTATGACGAGATCGTGCTGCTGAAGGACATTCCGTTCCAGTCGCATTGCGAACATCACATGGCCCCGATCATCGGCAAGGCGCACATTGCGTATCTTCCGGGCAATTACGTCGTCGGTATTTCGAAGCTGGCGCGCGTGCTCCACGCCTTTGCCCGCCGCCTGCAAGTGCAGGAGCGGCTGACGGCGGAGGTCGCGGATTGCATTTGGGACAATCTCAAGCCGCAGGGTGTGGCGGTGGTGATCGAGGCGAGCCATGCCTGCATGACCGCGCGCGGCGTGCGCACGCCGGGCGTGGCGATGGTCACCAGCCGGATGATGGGCGTGTTCCGCGACGATGAACGCAGCCGCAAGGAAATCCTCGCCTTGATGGGATGCTGATCGCGATGCCGCGAACCGTTTTGGTGACCGGTGCCGCCCGCCGCCTTGGCGCGGTGATTGCGCGGCATCTGGCCGGGGAGGGGTGGCGCGTTGCGATCCACCACCTCCATTCGGCCGAGGATGCGGACCGACTGTCGGCGGCCTTGTCGGGCTCGACCGTGCTGACGGGTGATCTGTCGGACCCGACGGTGCCGGGCGCGTTGGTGGAGGCGGCGCGGGCGGCGTTTGGCGGGCCGCTCACCGCGGTGGTGAACAGCGCGTCGCTGTTCGACTATGACACCCCGCCGCAGGTAAACGCCGCGTTGTTGCGCGACCATTATGCCGTCAATCTGGCGGCCCCGGTGCTGCTGGCCAATGCCTTGGCCGCGCAGGACGATCTGGCGGAGGGGGCGGTGGTCAATCTGCTCGACCAGAAGATCGTCAATCTCAACCCCGATTTCTTCTCTTATACCTGCGCCAAGCTCGCGCTGGCGGGCGCGACCACGATGCTGGCGCAGGCGCTGGGGCCGCGTATCCGCGTCAATGCGGTGTCGCCCGGCCTGTCCTTGCCCAGCGCCGATCAGAGCGACGCCGAATTCGCCGAAGCGGCGCGCAAGAACTTGTTGCAGCGTCCGGTCGACCCGGTCGACATCGCCCGCGCGGTCGCCTTCCTGCTGGAGGCGCGGGGCGTGCAGGGGCAGAATGTGTTCGTCGATTGCGGCCAGCGCTTCCTGCCGCGCGCGCGTGACGTGATGTTCGAGGGGCGGGTATGACGGTTCGGTTCACCACCATGCTCGAGGGCCTTCAAGTGACGATGGGGCTCGGCATCCATCCGCACGAACTGGCGGCGCGGCAAAGGGTGATCGTGTCGGTGCGGATGGAGGTGGTCTATCCAACGCCCCCCGCTGAGGACCGCATCGATGCGGTGCTCGATTATGATTTCGTGCGCGCAGGCGTGAAGGCGCTGGTCGCGGACCGCCATTTCCATTTGCAGGAAACGCTGTGCGAGGCGATCGCGGCGCTGTGCCTTGCCGACCCGCGCGTCGAGCGCGTGACGGTGCGGACGTCGAAGCCGGACGTGTACCCCGATGCGGCGGTCGGGTGCGAGATTGTGCGCGGGCGGTAGCGCACACCCGGTCTCGTCCGATTGCGCCCCGTTCGGGCTGAGCCTGTCGAAGCCCCGCTCTCCCCTGGCGAGGCCGGAGTCTGCGAAGACGGGCCCTTCGACAGGCTCAGGGCGAACGGGAAGGGGGGGCTAAACCCGGTTGGCTGCGCTAAGCACCGCGCGCACCGAGGCGGTGGCGATGTCGGCGTCGATCCCGACTCCGAACACGGTGCGCCCATCCCCGGTGCGGCATTCGACATAGGCCGCGGCTTGCGCATCGGCACCGTGGCCGATGGCGTGCTCGCTATAGTCGACCACGTCGAGCTGCGGGCCGGTTGTCTCACCCAGCGCCGCGATGACGCCCGAGATCAAGCCATTGCCGCGCCCGGAGATCGAGCGCTCCTCGCCATCGACCGCGACATGGCCGACGAACAGCCGGTCGCCGACGCTGCCGCTTTCAGTATAATCGAGCAGCCGGAAGCGATCTTCGCCGCGCGCGAGATAGGTTGCCTCGAACAGGCCCCAAATATCGCTCGCGTTCATTTCGCGGCTGGTTTCGTCGGCGAGGCGCTGGACGTGGCGGCTGAAATCGGCCTGCAGGCGCTTGGGCAGTTTCAGGCCCTTATCCTGCTCGATCACCCAGGCGACGCCACCCTTGCCCGACTGCGAATTGACGCGGATCACCGCTTCATAACTGCGACCAAGATCGGCCGGATCGATCGGCAGATAGGGGACTTCCCACAGCGTATCGTTCTTGGCTTCCTGTGCGGCAAAGCCCTTCTTGATCGCGTCCTGATGGCTGCCCGAGAAGGCGGTGAACACCAGATCGCCCGCATAGGGCGTGCGCGGATGCACGGGGAGCTGCGTGCAATAGGTAACGGTGTTGACGATCGCGTCGATGTCCGAAAAGTCCAGTTTCGGATCAAGGCCTTGCGTGTACATGTTGAGCGCGACGGTCACCAGGTCGCAATTGCCGGTGCGCTCGCCATTGCCGAGCAGGCAGCCCTCGACGCGGTCGGCGCCCGCCATCAGCCCCAGTTCGGCGGCGGCGACGCCGGTGCCGCGATCGTTATGCGGGTGCAGGCTGAGCGCTACGCAATCGCGGCCCCGGATGTTGCGGCCAAACCATTCGATCTGGTCGGCATAGACGTTGGGCGTCGCGCATTCGACCGTGGCGGGCAGGTTGAGGATCAATTTGTGGTCGGGCGTCGGGCGCAGCACGTCCATCACCGCCTCACACACTTCAAGGCTGAAATCGAGCTCGGCGGTCGAGAAGGTTTCCGGGCTATATTCGAAAAACCAGTCGGTGTCGGGCTGGGCGGCGGCCTGGTCGCGCAGGATCATCGCGCCGTCGATGGCGATCTGCTTCACTTCTGCGCGAGTCATGCCGAACACGATCTTGCGCCACGCCGGGCTGACGGCGTTGTAGAGGTGAACGATCGCCGCCCGCGCGCCGCGCAGCGACTGGAAGCTGGTTTCGATCAAATCGCGGCGTGACTGGGTCAGCACCTGGATCATCGTATCGTCGGGGATGCGGCCGCTTTTGACGAGGCCTGAGATGAAATCGAATTCGGTCGCGCCGGCGGCGGGGAAGCCGACTTCGATTTCCTTGATGCCGACCTTTACGATCAGATCGAACATCCGGGTCTTCTTCTCGGCGTCCATCGGGTCGATCAGCGCCTGATTGCCGTCGCGCAAATCGGTCGAGAGCCAGCGCGGGGCAGTGGTGATCGTCTGCGACGGCCAGCGCCGATCGGGCAGATCGATGGTCGGGAAGGGGCGGTATTTGGTCGAAGGGTCACGCAGCATGGTTGGTCTCGCTCGGATATCGCGGATCGACGTTCGGGGGCGGTCTGTCCCTTAGGCGGGTCGCGCGCAGCCCGGGGGCGCGCAGCGAGGGGCGCGCCTAAGGGCGCGTAAGTCGAAGCAGCGAAAGAAGCAGAGCCTGCGTCATTGTCCGGCGCGTTAGCAAGTCACGGGGTAGGCTGTCCAGTCCGGGATTCAAACAGTCGATCAAACGGACTGTTGGGCAGGAACCACAGCACCGCCACCAGCATCGCGCAGGCAATGCCGAGCCAGGGCGAGACGAAGCTGAGCGGCATGCCCGCCAGATAGAGGAGGATTGCGACGATACCCTTGCGCAGCGTCGCCACGTGATAGCGAGTGGCGCGTACGCCTTGCACGCCGGTTGCGCGGATCACGCGCTGTAGCCAAGCATAAGCGATGGAGGGGACGAACATGGTGACGAGATAGACGAGGGTCGCATCGCGGCTGAAATGCTGCTCGCCGAGATAGGCGGTCGAGAACGGCACCAGCGACAGCGCGAACAGCAGCGCCATGTTCGACCAGATAAGACCGTTGCTGACCACGCTCGCATGGCTGAACAGCCGGTGATGGTTCGACCAGTAAAGCGCGACGTAGAGATAGCTGAGCGCGTAAGCGAAGAAGATCGGCCATAGTGACCATAAATGCCCGAGCCCCGCCTCCACCGGCGGGTGCAGCTCGAGCACCATGATCGTGACGATGATCGCGATCACCCCGTCCGAAAACGCCTCGACGCGGCCCACGCCGGGGCGGCCTTCGGTGTCCTCGGACGGGGGGATCGTTGGGCTCACTGAAGCTCGAACGCCGCGTTGATGACCAGCACGGTTTCATCCGACACGACCGGCACATATTTGCTGACGCCGAAGTCCGAACGATGGATCACCATCCGGCCAAGGAAGCCGATCGAGGCCTTCTTGCTCATCGGATTGGTCGCCGCGCCGAACAGCTTTGCGCGGAAGGTGACGGGCTTGGTCACGCCGTGCAGGGTAAGCGTGCCATCAACTGCCACCGCATCGCCGCTGATCTGGGTGACCTTGGTCGAATGGAAGGTCGCGGTCGGGAATTTGGCGGCGTCGAACCAGTCGGCGCTTTTCAGTTCGCCGGTCAGCACGCTGCTGGTGGTCTGCACGCTGGCGATCGGCAGGGTGACGTCGAGCTGGGTCTCGGCGGGCTTGGCCGGATCGAGCTTGAGCGTACCGCTGGCATCCGAAAAGGTGCCGGCATACGGCGAAATACCGAAATGGCTAACGCTGAAGGTCACCTGGGTGTGGTGTGGCTCAACCGCATAGGTGCCGGCCTTGACGTCGGTTACGGTGCCGGCACCGCGCAGCATTTCGGGCGGTGCCATTTGCGCGACGACGGGGGCACCAAAGAGCAATACGGCGGCGGTGGCGGTGTAGAGATGGGTAAGGCGCATTGCGGTCTCCTGTTACGTGGGGCGCAAATGCGGTGCAACAGGTGGAAGCGTCAAACGCTGTTTCGGCAACGATCCGTTTCGTGGAGGGCGCGTGACGCGCCCTCCACCGGAGCTTAGGAATGCGGTTCAGTTCTTGGTCTGGTCCACCAGCTTGTTCGCGCCGATCCACGGCATCATCGCGCGCAATTCCGTGCCGACCTTCTCGATCGGATGCGCGGCAGCCAGCTTGCGCGCGGCCTTCAGTTCGGGCTGGCCAGCGCGATTGTCGAGCACGAAATTCTTGACGAAGCGGCCCGACTGGATGTCGGCGAGGACGCGCTTCATCTCGGCCTTGGTCTCATCGGTGATGATGCGCGGGCCGGTGGTGATGTCGCCATATTCGGCGGTGTTGCTGATCGAATAGCGCATGTTGGCGATGCCGCCTTCATAGAGCAGATCGACGATCAGCTTGGTCTCGTGCAGGCACTCGAAATAGGCCATTTCCGGGGCATAGCCCGCTTCGACCAGTGTTTCGAACCCGGCCTGGATGAGGTGGGTGATGCCGCCGCACAGCACGGCCTGCTCGCCGAACAGATCGGTTTCGCACTCTTCCTTGAAGTTGGTCTCGATGATGCCCGAGCGACCGCCGCCGACGCCCGATGCGTAAGCGAGGCCGATGTCATGCGCGTTGCCCGACTTGTCCTGGTGGATCGCGATCAGGCAGGGGACGCCGCCGCCACGCACATATTCGCTGCGCACAGTGTGGCCGGGGCCCTTGGGCGCGATCATGATGACGTCGAGATCGGCGCGCGGCTCGATCAGGCCGAAATGCACGTTGAGGCCGTGCGCGAAAGCGATCGTCGCGCCCTGCTTCAGGTTCGCGTGGAGATCGTCGGCATAGATGGCGGCCTGATGCTCGTCGGGGGCGAGGATCATGGTGATGTCGGCCCAGGCAGCGGCTTCGGCATTGGTCATCACCTTGAAGCCGGCGTCGGTCGCCTTCTTGGCGGTCGCAGACCCGGCGCGCAGCGCAATGGCGATGTCCTTGACGCCCGAATCGCGCAGGTTCTGGGCATGGGCATGGCCCTGGCTGCCATAGCCGACGATGGCGATCTTCTTGGTCGAGATCAGGTTCAGATCGGCATCGGCATCATAATAAACGCGCATTCTTTGGTTCCCTATCAAAGCCCTCTCCCCGTGGGAGAGGATACGAAGACTTGGCCGCTTTGCCGCCTAGTCGGAGTTGGTGAGGGTGATGGGTTGGGGCGCCGTCGCCCTCACCCTCCCACCGCTTCGCGGCGGGCCCCTCCCTCTCCCGGCGGGAGAGGGGTATTCATTTCAAATCGCCCGCTTCAAATCGCTTTGTCCCCGCGGGCGATGGCGACGATGCCGGTGCGCGCGACTTCGCACAGCCCGACCTGTCGCATCAGCGCGATGAAGCCATCGATCTTCTCGCGCCCGCCGGTCAGTTCGAACACGAAGCTGTTGATCGTGGTGTCGACCACGCGCGCGCGGAACACGTCGGCAAGGCGCAGCGCCTCGATCCGGTGTTCGCCGTGCCCGGAGACCTTGAGCAGCGCCAGTTCGCGCTCGACATGCGGCCCGAGCGCGGTGAGGTCGGTCACCGAATGCACCGGCACCAGCCGGTCGAGCTGTGCCATGATCTGTTCCATCACATGCGCGCTGGCCGAGGTGACGATGGTGATGCGGCTGACGGCCTGGTCGGCGGTAACGTCCGACACGGTCAGGCTCTCGATATTGTAACCGCGTGCGGTGAACAGGCCGGCGATGCGGGCGAGAATGCCCGGCTCGTTATCGACCATCACGGCCAGCGTGTGCCGCTGCGTTTTTTCTTCGGTGATATGCATTAGACCAGCGCCTTCGCTTCGTCGTCCATTTCGCCCGACACTTCGCTCGATGCGAGCAGCATGTCGGTATGGGCTGCGCCTGAGGGGATCATCGGGAAACAGTTGGTGAGTTTGGCCACGCGGCAATCCACCAGCACCGGCCCGTCATGATCGAGCATCGCGGCGATGCCGTCGTCCAACTGATCATTGCCTTCGATGCGGATGCCCTTCCAGCCATAGGCTTCGGCCAGCTTCACGAAATCGGGCAGCGTGTCCGAATAGCTTTCGGCATAGCGGCTCGAATAGGTCAGTTCCTGCCACTGGCGGACCATGCCCATATATTCGTTGTTGAGGATGAAGATCTTGACCGGCAGGCGATATTGCATCGCCGTTGCCAGCTCCTGGATGTTCATCTGGATCGAGGCCTCGCCGGCAATGTCGATCACCAGCGCCTTGGGGTTGCCGAGCTGCGCGCCGATCGCGGCGGGCAGGCCATAGCCCATCGTGCCGAGCCCGCCCGAGGTCAGCCATTTGTTCGGGCCTTCGAAGCCGAAATGCTGTGCGGCCCACATCTGATGCTGGCCGACTTCGGTGGTGATGATCGGGCTGCGCTTGTGTGTCGCCTCCCACAAAGCGCGGATCGCGCGTTGCGGCATGATCTCGGAACCGGTCTCGGCGAAATCGAGGCTCTTCACCGCGCGCCAGCCCGCGATCATCCGCCACCATTCGGCGAGATCGGGCTTGGGATGGCGGCGCGCCTTGAACACGCGCACCATGTCTTCCAGCGCATGGCCGACATCGGCGACGATCGGCAAATCGACGCGGACATTCTTGTTGATCGACGAGCGATCGATATCGACATGGATCTTGCGCGAATAGGGGCTGAAGGCATCGAGCCGCCCGGTCACGCGATCATCGAAGCGCGCGCCGAGGCAGACGATCAGATCGGCCTTGTTCATCGCCAGATTGGCTTCGTACGTGCCGTGCATGCCGAGCATGCCGAGCCATTGCGGGCCGCTCGCCGGATAGGCACCCAGGCCCATCAGCGTCGAGGTAACGGGGGCACCCGTGATCCGCGCCAGTTCGCACAGCAATTGGCTGGCCGCCGGGCCGGCATTGATGATGCCGCCGCCAGTATAGAGGATCGGGCGCTCGGCAGCAGCGAGCATGTCCACCGCTTGCTCGATCGCGCTCTGGTCGGCCTTGACCTGCGGGCGATAGGTCTTGTGGCGGATCGGGCCGGGCTTGGTGTAGCGCGCGGTGGCGACCTGAACGTCCTTCGGGATGTCGATCACGACGGGGCCGGGGCGACCCGAGGTGGCGATGTGAAACGCCTCGTGGATGGTGTTGCCGAGCTTGGCCGGATCCTTCACCAGATAATTATGCTTGGTGCAGTGGCGCGTGATGCCGACGGTGTCGGCCTCCTGAAAGGCGTCGGTGCCGATCAGCGTGGTCGGCACCTGGCCGGTGATGACCACCATCGGGATCGAATCCATCAGCGCATCGGTGATGCCGGTGACGGCATTGGTCGCGCCGGGGCCCGACGTGACGAGCACGACACCGGGCTTGCCGGTCGAGCGGGCATAGCCCTCTGCGGCATGCGTTGCGGCTTGTTCGTGGCGCACCAGAATATGCTTGATTCGGCCGCCTGCGGCATTGTGGCGGAAGAGCGCGTCGTAAATCGGTAGCACCGCACCACCCGGATAGCCGAACACGACCTCCACGCCGAGATCGCCCAGCGCCTCGATCAGGATGTCTGCTCCGCTTTTCTCGGTCACGTTCGGTCTCCTTTTGCGCTGCGGCCTTTAGCAGCGTTGGAGCGGCGCTGCTAGTTGCACGAAATGTACGTGTCAACCACTAATCATGTAATAATATGTCTATTTCATGCATTAGTTCGATTGTTTCTAACATATGACTGCGCCGCCAGCTGGGTGGGGGCTGGTTGCGGAACCAGGTATATTGCCGTTTCGCATATTGCCGAGTGGCGATGCGGGTTAGGTCAAGTGCTTGATTTTCGGTCATTTCGCTGGCCAGAACCGCCAGCATTTCGGGCACGCCGATCGCGCGGCGGATCGGTGCGGAGGAGGGGATGTCGGCGCGGTCGCGCAATGCCGCGACTTCCGCGCGCGCACCGTCAGCAAACATCGCCGCCGCGCGGGCATCGCACCGCGCCATCAGCCAGTCGCGATCGGGCAGCAGCACCAGCGCGGCGAGCGAAACGCGGTCGCCGATGCCACCGCTGCGCGCCGCTTGCCACTCCGTCAGTGGCTTGCCGGTCGAGCGCACCACCTCCAACGCGCGCGCCACCCGGGTGGTGTCGGCGGGGGCGAGCCGGGCGGCGGCGGGCGGATCCAGCACGGCAAGTGCAGCATGGGCCTCCGCCACCGGCAGCGCGCGGACCGCCTCGCGAATCTGCGGATCGATCTCGGGCACAGGTGCGATGCCGTCGAGCAGGGTACGCAGATAGAGGCCGGTGCCGCCCACCAGTACCGGCAGCTTGCCTGCAGCGTGCGCCGCGTCGATCTCGCGCGCGGCCTCGTTCGCCCAGCGCGCGGCCGAATAGCTGTCGGCACCATCGACATGGCCGAACAGCCGGTGCGGCACGAGCGCTTCGTCCTCCGCAGTCGGGCGTGCCGTCAAGACGCGCAAATCCCGATAGACCTGCGCCGAATCCGCATTGATGACCACGCCGTCGTGTCGTTCGGCAACCGCAATCGCGAGAGCGGACTTGCCGCTGGCGGTTGGCCCTGCGATGAGCGCGAGCCTTGGGAGGTGACGTGTGTTCATTGCGACGCTGATAGCATCGGATAGTCTGGCTGCGGGTGAAATTTCGGCGGCGATGGACCGGCTGGAAGCGGCTGGCTGTTCGCCGGTCGCGCAGGGCTGGATCGAGCAGGGCAAGGCGGCGGACATTGCGTTCGGCCTGGCCTCGGATGCCGCGCGCACGGCGCTGGAGGGCGCGTTTCCCGGCGTCGACGTCGTCGTGCAGCAGGCTGAGGGCCGCGAGAAGAAGCTGCTCGTCGCCGACATGGATTCGACGATGATCACCGTCGAGTGCATCGACGAACTCGCCGATTATGCCGGGATCAAGCCGCAAATCGCGGCGATTACCGAGGCGGCGATGCGCGGCGAGCTCGATTTTGAAGGCGCACTCGATGCGCGCGTCGCGTTGCTGGCGGGGCTGGACGAGGCGGTGATCGAGCGCTGCCTCGCCGAGCGCGTGACGATCATGCCGGGCGCTGTCGCCTTGATCGGCACGATGCGCGCGCGCGGGGCCACCGCCATTCTCGTTTCGGGCGGTTTTACGCGCTTTGCCGAGCCGGTGGCGGCGCAGATCGGTTTTCACCGCGCCATCGCCAATCGGCTCGAGATTGCGGGTGGTGTGCTGTCGGGCACCGTGACCAAGCCGATCGTCGGCTCTGACACCAAATTGCAGACGCTGTTGGCGGCGATGGCCGAGCTGAACCTGCCGCCCGAGGCGACGCTGGCGGTGGGCGATGGTGCCAATGACCTGGCGATGATCCGCGCCGCTGGCCTGGGCGTCGCGTACCACGCCAAGCCTGTCGTCGCCGCAGCGGCGGATGCGCGGATCGATCAGGGTGATCTGTCCGCCTTGCTCTACGCGCAGGGCATCCCCCGCGCGGAATGGGTCGTCGCGTAACGCGCTATGGGTTGACCGGCACGCACGGACGCACCGCGCCGCATGCCGCCGCTGCTGCCGCGCGCGAAGGATAAGGCCCGACCAGCACGCGCGTCAGCGCGCCGCTCTTGACGTAGCTGACGCTCGCCCCGGCAAACCGTCCGCTGACTTGACCCCACAATTTGCGGGCATTGCCGGGATCGCCAAACGCGCCAAGCTGAACGTGCCAGCCGCCACGCCCAGCCGCCGGGGCGGGAGCCGCTTCAGCCACTGCGGCGGCACGGGGCGGTACGCGCGGCTTCGTTGGCTTGGCGGCGGGCGGTGGAGCGAGCGCGACGATCTGGGGCCGGTTGCCGACATTCGGATCATATTGCGACGGCGGCAAGTCGGTGGCGCGCATCGCGGTGCTGGTGCCGCGCCCGGAGATTTCGGGCGGAAGCTGCGGGCGTTGCGCCTCGGCTTCATATTGCCGGGCGAGCAGCAACCCCTGCTGGCGCTGGTCGGTCGGGATCAGTGTATCCATTTGCGCCTGCACTTCGGACGCGCCGGGCGTGCTGGCGGCCGCCGAGCGCACCAGCAGCGCATAGGCGCGCGGCCAGTCCTTCGCGACGCTGTCGCCATTGAACAGCATCGTCCCCAACACCAGCTGGGCACGCGGCTCGCCGCGCTTCGCCGCCTTTTCGAGCCAGGGCAGCGCCTCGGCGCGCTTTTTCTGGTCGAACAGCACCAGGCCATATTTCGCCTCTGCCTCGGCATGGCCTTGAAGCGCGGCCTTGCGGAACCAGCTTTCGGCCATCGGAATGTCGACCGGAACGCCGCGACCGAGCGAATAGGCTTGCCCCAAGTTGAACTGTGCATCGGCGTCGCCAGCAATGGCCGCCGGCCGCCATTGCTCGACGGCCTTCTTATATTCGCCCCGGCTCCACGCATCGACGCCCTCGCGCACGTCCGCAACGGCGGGTGCCGATGCCGCACCGATTGCGAGCAAGAGCCCGGCCATGCCGAGGATGAGCGCCTTGCGCATAACAATGGTCCCGTTCCGTTTCTTCAATCGATCATGCCCTGTAGCCGCATCATGGCAAAGATTTTGTTACCCACGCTCATCCTAAAGAGGGAGCGCAGCCCCGGTCGTTAACCGTTCCTTGAGGGATGGCATGGCAGGCATGGCTCTCGATTAGCGGGAGTGAAAGGGGCTCATGCGCGTCCTCGCGATGGCATCTCAAAAAGGCGGATCGGGCAAGACAACCTTGTCCGGGCATCTGGCCGTTCAGGCGCAGCTCTCCGGGGCTGGCCCCGTCGTCCTGATCGACATCGATCCGCAAGGGTCGCTGTCGGATTGGTGGAACGAGCGGCAGAGCGAATTTCCGGCCTTCGCCCAGACCACGGTCGCGCGGCTGGCGGCCGATCTGGAGGTGCTGCGTCAGCAGGGCTTCCGCCTGGCCATGATCGACACGCCGCCCGCCATCACCATGGCGATCCAGAGCGTGATCGCGGTGGCCGAGCTGATCGTCATCCCCACACGCCCGAGCCCGCACGATCTGCGCGCGGTCGGGGCGACGGTCGATTTGTGCGAACGCGCGGGCAAGCCGCTGCTGTTCGTCGTCAATGGCGCGACGCCCAAGGCGCGGATCACCTCCGAAGCAGCGGTTGCCTTGTCACAACACGGCACGGTCGCGCCGATCACGGTCCACCACCGCACCGATTTTGCGGCCTCGATGATCGACGGGCGCACGGTCATGGAAGTCGATGGCAATGGCAAATCGGCGCAGGAAATCCGCGATCTGTGGACCTATATTTCTGATCGCCTTGAAAAGAATTTCCGGCGCACCGTGTTCGCCGCCCCCAATGTCGCCAATGGTTTCGGGGCACAGCGTCCTGCAGCGGGTGGTTTCGGCCGCCGGGTGGTGAGCTGACATGAACATGTTCGGCCAACAAAAACCGCTCGCCTCGCTGTCCTCGACGCTGCTCGCACGCAAGGGCCAGGCCAAGCCTGCGATGCGCCCGCAGGGTTTTGGCGGGTTCGGCACGATGCCGGGCGCGCAGGATGATCTCGGCTGGAACGACATGGGTGGCGATCATCCGCCGGTGGTGGAGCCTGCGCCGATCGTGGCGGCAGTCCCGCCGGTCCCGGTTCCGCCGGTCCTGATCCAGCGCGAGGTGCTGCACGAAGAATTTGCCGCGCCCGAGCCGGTCGAGACCGCACGCCCGATCGCGATGAAGCCGGTATCGGTCGCCACCGCCAGCCGGATCGAACGCGAAACCAAGAAAAAGCATGGCAAGAGCCGCCCGAAATCGGCCTTTACGCTGCGGCTCGATCAGGATCGCCACCTGCGGCTGCGGCTGGCCAGCGCGCTGCACAATGCGTCGGCGCAAACGCTGGTCACCGAAGCGCTCGACCATTTCCTGCAATCCCTGCCCGAAGTCGAGGATCTGGTGCGCCAGCTCCCGACCCGGGCGAAGCGCTGACAACCCTGAAGGGGGAGATACGATGAAGACTCGGTCCGCCATCACTTTCGGTCCCCTGACATTGGGGGTCGCGCTCTGCCTCGCTGGCGGCACGCTTGCCGCCGTCACCACCGCGACGATCGCCGCAGCCAGCGCGCGCGCGCAATCGCGGGCGGAAAAGCAAGGGCGTGAGGAATTTGCGGCTGCGCAAGCCGCGCTCTCACATGGTAAATTCGACGTTGCGATTCGGCATGCCGAGGCCGCGGTTGGCGATCAGCCGCAGGTTGCGGCCTATCGCCTGCTGCTTGGCCAAAGCTATCTGAAGGGCGGCCGCTTTGCTTCGGCGCGCGATGTGTTCGCCGATGTGCTGACGCTCGACGATGGCAACGGGAAGGTGGCGCTGAACCTGGCGCTGGCGCAAATCGCAACGGGCGATTGGGCTGGCGCGCGCAAGACGCTCGACACCCATGCGGCGACGATCCCGGTCGCGGATCGTGGCCTCGCAATCGCGCTGGCGGGCGATCCGGCGACGGCGGTCGAAGTGCTGGGGCCCGCCGCGCGCGCACCCGAGGCCGATGCCAAGATCCGCCAGAACTTTGCGCTGAGCCTGGCGCTCGCCGGGCGCTGGCGCGAGGCGCAGACGGTGGTGGCGATGGACGTCGCCCCCGCCGATGTCGCCAGACGCATCCTCGATTGGTCGACCTTCTCGCGCCCGACTTCGGCGTCGGATCAAGTCGCGACCTTGCTTGGCGTGACGCCTGTGGTCGACCCCGGCCTGCCGGTCGCGCTCGCCTTGAATGGCCGTCCCGCCGCAACGGCGATGGCCGCAGCCGAAGCCCCGGTCGATGCCTTCATGCCCGGCAAGCCCGAAGCTGCGCCTGCACCGACGCCAGCACCGGTCGCGGTCGCCGCAGTCGAGCCGGACGCGAAGCCGGTCGTTGGGCCGAGCATCGCCGGTGTGGTGTTTGCTGAACGCAAGGAAGTCGTGCAGGCGTTGCCCGTCGCGGTTGCCAACACCCGCGCAAAGCATGGCGCGGTTGCGCCGCGCGCGGCCGTCGCCGTTGCGGTCACCTCGACTCCGCGTGCTGTCGCCAAGGGCAGTTTCTATGTCCAGCTTGGTGCCTATCAGACTGCGGGCGTCGCGCATGACGCCTGGGGCCGCGTTTCGCGCCGCTTTGCCGGTTTCGCCGGACACACGCCGCAGGGCATGAGCGTCACGACCAAGGGCAAGAGCTTCTATCGCTTGTCGGTCGGCGGGTTCGCGCGCGGCGATGCGGTGGCGCTGTGCCTGGGGTATCGCGCGACGGGCGGAAGCTGCTTCGTGCGCGCAGGTGCCGGCGATCAGGTCGCGATGTGGGCCAAGGGTCGCGAACTGGCGTCGCGCTAAGCCTTATGCCGGCAAGGGGAGCGCGTTGCCGCCCTTGAACACGCGCACCACCTTGCCCTGAACCGGCAACCCGTCGAACGGCGTGTTGCCGGCCTTGGCGTGCAGGCGGCTGCCATCGACTTGCCATGGCGCTTGCGGATCGAGCACGATCAGATCGGCGGGCGCGCCGATGGCGAGCGTGCCGGTGGCCACGCCCAGCACGCGTGCCGGATTGGCGGCGAGCAAGGCGAACAGCCGCTCGATCGTAATCGTCTCGTCGCACACCAGCCCCAGCCCCAAAGCGAGCAGCGTCTCGGCCCCCGCCATGCCCGATGCCGAATCGGCGAAGGGCAGGCGCTTTTCTTCGGGCCCATGCGGATCATGGCCCGAACAAAGCACGTCGATCGTGCCATCGGCCAAAGCCGTCAGCGCCGCTTGCCGATCGCTTTCCGAGCGCAGTGGCGGCGACAGATGCGCGAAGGTGCGGAAATCGCTCATCGCAATGTCGGACAGCATGAAGTGCGCGGGTGTGATGCCGCACGTCACCCGCACGCCGCGCCGCTTGGCCGCGCGGACCAGATCGAAACCGGCGGCGGTCGTGACTTGGCGAATGTGCAGTGCAGCCCCGGTTTCCTCGGCCAGCATCAGGTCGCGCGCGATCGCCAGCGGCTCGGCAATGGCGGGGGCGGCGGGCAGGCCCATGCGCGTCGCGGTTTCGCCCGCCGTCGCCACCGTGCCCGCCGTCACGCCGCCATCTTCGGCATGGGTGATGACGGCGAGGCCCAGGTCGCCCGCATAAGCCAGCACTTTGCGCATCACGCCCGAATCTGCGATCCAGCGTGCACCGGTGCCGACCGCGCGCGCGCCCGCATCGCGGTTGATCGCCATTTCGGCAAGATCAGTGCCCGCCAGCCCGCGCGTTGCCGCCGCGATCGGGTGAATCCACAGGCCGGGGCGCCCGATCAGCGCGGCGCGCTGCACGATGCCGGGGTCGTCGAGCACCGGCGACTGATCGGGCATCAACCCGACGCGGACGATGCCACCGGCATGGAAAGCGGGCAGGTCGATCGCGAACACGCCCAGATCTACGATCGCCGGGGCCAGCACCAGGCCGCCACAATCGATCGTCTCGATCCCTTCGGGCACTTCGATCAGGCCGGTCGCGACGATCGTGTCGCCCTCGATCAGCACGCCGCCCGCCGAGACGCCCGCAACCGGGCAGACCAGCGTCGCGTTGAGCAGGGCCAGCATCCGGCTCATGCCCAGCCCGCCACGCCGCGCGAGCGCCGCGTCAAGACGTCCAGACAGGCCATGCGCACCGCCACTCCCATTTCGACCTGTTCGGTAATCGCCGAGCGGGCGTGATCGGCCACGACCGAATCGATTTCGACGCCGCGGTTCATCGGACCCGGATGCATCACCAGCGCATCGGGCTTGGCGCGCGCGAGCCGCTTTTCGGTGAGGCCGTAGCGCAGATGATATTCGCGGTTGGAGGGGACGAAGCCGCCATTCATCCGCTCATTCTGCAAGCGCAGCATCATCACGACATCGGCACCCTCCAGCGCTTCGTCGAAATCGGTGAAGGGGGTGACGCCCATCCGCTCGATCGCGGCGGGCATCAGCGTGGTCGGCGCGCACACGCGCACTTCGGCAGCGAGCGCGGTCAGCGCGAGGATATTGGAACGCGCAACGCGACTGTGCAGCACGTCGCCGCAAATCACCACGCGCTGCCCCGCGATTGCGCCGCGCCGCCGTCGGATCGTCAGCGCATCGAGCAGCGCCTGCGTTGGATGTTCGTGCTGCCCGTCACCGGCGTTGAGCACCGGGCAATCGACCTTGCCCGCGATCAGCCGCACCGCGCCCGAGGACATGTGGCGAATGACAATCACGTCGGCGCGCATCGCGTTGAGCGTCATCGCCGTGTCGATCAGCGTTTCGCCTTTCTTCACCGAGCTTTGCGCCGCGTGCATGTTGACGACATCGGCCCCCAGGCGCTTTCCGGCGATTTCGAAAGACAGCAAGGTCCGCGTCGAATTCTCGAAGAAAGCGTTGATCTGGGTCAGCCCGCCGAGTCGCTTGTCGCTGATCGCGCGCGTGCGATTGGCGGCGACCCAGCCATTGGCCTCATCGAGCAGAAACACGATTTCGTGCGGCTGCAATCCCTCGATTCCGGTCAAATGCCGGTGCGGGAACACGGCACGCCCGGGGATGAGCGAGGCGGGGCGGTGATCGGAGGGCTGCATCGAGAGTGCCGGGTAGCGGCGCCCGCGCGCGGTGACAAGGTGGGCCTTTCAATCCGTCGCGCAAATGATAATGTTTGATAATATTTCATTAGGATAGGAACGATACGCAGACGTAACGTCGGTTTGGACGCTGGGGCGGGGGATCGTATTGATTAAGCGTGCGGTTCTGTCCGACGAGCATCGCGAACTCGAGGCGTTGGCAAAGCGTATCTTGGTCGAGGTCGGGGGCGATGGCCCGAGCGTGGAATTGTCGTCGCTGCGCTGGCGGCTCAATCGCGTGCTGACCAAGCACCTCGCGCTGGAGGACCAACTCCTGTATCCGATTTTACGCGCGAACCCGGTGACGGCTTCGCTGGCAGAGCAAGTGCTAAAGGAGGTTGGCGGGACCGCAGCCACCTATGCGGCATATCACGCGGCGTGGCCGATCGAGCGCATTCAGGAGGATTGGGAGGCGTTTCGCGCGGCAACACGCGATGTCATGACCGTGCTGCGGCGACGCATTTTGCGCGAGGAGCGCGATCTTTTCCCACGCGCCTCCTGGCCCGGGGCGGACGGCCGCTAAACCGCCACCAGCGCATCGATCGCGCCCTGCAAAATATAGGCCGCTGCCATCTTGTCGACCAGTTCGGCGCGTTTGGCGCGGCTGGCGTCCTGTTCGATCAGCGTGCGCGTGACCGCGACGGTCGACCAGCGTTCGTCCTGCAGGAAGATCGGCAGGCAGAGGTCGGCCATGTTGCGGGCAAACGCGCGGCTCGATTGGCTGCGCGGGCTTTCGCTGCCGTCGGAGAGGTTGAGCGGCAGGCCGATGACGATGCCCTTCACTTGCTGCGCCGCGATCAGCTCGGCGAGCGCGAGTTTGTCCTTCTGGAACTTGGTGCGGCGGATGAGCAAAGCGGGCGAGGCGAAGCTCCACCCGGCGTCGCACAAAGCGGTGCCGATCGTCTTGGTGCCGACATCGAGGCCGATCAGGCGACCACCGGCGGGGAGGGCTGCGCGGAATTCGGTGCGGTCGGTGGTGATCATGCGCACCTTCCGTTCGTGCTGAGCGTGTCGAAGCACAGCTCTCCACACGCGACCGGTCCGCTTGCGGAAACGGGCCCTTCGACAGGCTCAGGGCGAACGGGGCGGGGGGGCGGCATCATTGCTTGTCGAACGCCGCCAGCCGCCGTGCCGCGTCCGCCCGCACGTTCGCCCAGAACAGGCTGTAGTCATAGACGTGGTAATTGTTGCCGGGCAGCACATAGCCGCCGAGCGCGGGCGGGGTGCCGATCAGCAACAGGCCGCGCGCATCGCAGCGCGCTGGGACGCGCCTGGGTTCGATCGTCGCGCTGGCGAGATCGGGGGCGGGGAACAGCGTGCCGAGATTGGCTTCGGCGGGGGCGGCGGCATCGGGCGTGCCGGTGAGCGGGTTGGTGCAGATCATCGGCGTGCCGCGGCGCGGTTTGCCATCGGTGCCGCTGCTGGCGGCATAAGCATCGAGGATCAGCGCGGGGTCGGCAGGCTCGGCGAAGCTCTGCCACGACAGCAGGCACCCGGCCTGATCGGCGGTGCGGCATTCGGGCAAGCCGAGCGTCGGCACATCGACGGTGCGCGAGACCGGCCAGCCGATGAGATAGGCCGCGACGATGCGCCGGGCGAGCGGCTTGCCCGCGACCTTCTCCCGCAACAGCCGCAGCAGATGCAGTGCGCCTTGGCTGTGCCCGGCGAGGATGATCGGTCGATCGCCCGCTTGCGTAAGGAAGGCGTCGAAGGCGGTGGCAACGTCGCCATAAGCAAGGTTCAGCGCCTGGTTGGCGGCGGCTTGCGTCGTCAGGAACGCACCGAAGGTCGCCTGCCGATAGCGCGGTGCCCAGACCGCGCCGACTTGGTTGAACACGCTCGCCTGCGCGCGGAGGAACAACTCGGCGCGGGCATTGGCCTCGGCATCGTCGAGCGGCGCATTCCAGCGTGCGCGGTTGAGGTAGGAGGTCGGGTGGATGAAGAACACCGCCGCCTTGCTGTCCTTGCCCGGGGTATAGCCAGCCGGGGTCCACAAGGCAGGATTGCCGGGCTTGTCGGGCCGCGCCAGCCACATATCGGCGCGGCCATAAGCGGCGGCGGGCTCGGGCGGCAGGGCGACGAAGGCGGCGCGCGGCACCATCGCCAGCCGGATCAGATCGACGCCCCAGATCGCATAAGCGAACGCGCCCGCGATCACGAGCACGATCAGGACCGCAAAGGCATAAAGGAATTTGCGTGCCACGCGCGGGGTCAGCCTTTCTGGAGGAGCGATGCACTGGTCATGCGATTTCCGTGCAGCAGGACGACGGCGCTTGCAATCGCCTTGGCGCTGGCGTTCCGTCCGGCGCGACTGTTGGGGAGCATGGCGATGGACCGATCGGGCGATTTCGAAGCGGATGCGGGATGGCGGTTGCGGCCGCTGATCCTGGCCATCGTGGGCGCGCTGGCGGCACTGGTGGTGCAGCAGTTGCTCGATGTCGGTGGTCCGGTTCGCTATCCCGCGATCGACCCGGAAAATTGGCGAATCGCGTTGGCGACGGCGGTTGGCACCGGCGCTGCCAGCTTTGGCTTCGCGCTGGAGCGGCAGCGCGCGCCTTGGGCGGTGCTGTTCGGACTGGTGGTCGGCGCGGTTGCCGGGCTGGTGTTCTACTGGAATGGCGGCGGCTGGGGCCTGTGGCATGACTGGCACAGCGCCAGCCTGTTCCTGTCGATCGCGATCGCGGTGCCCTTGTTCCAGACCGCGCGGAACGAGGCGGCGTGGCGATTTCCCTATGCCGATGTCCACGGCAATGCCTGGACCAATGTCGTCTTGTGGTGCGCGTGCTGGCTGTTCACCGGCGTCGTGTTCGCGCTCGCGTGGCTATTGTCATCGCTGTTCGATCTGATCGGACTGCATTTCCTGCGCGATCTGTTGCAGCACAATTGGTTCAATGCGCTGTTGGTCGGCGCGAGTTTCGGGGCGTCGCTCGGGTTGCTGCGGGAACGCGACGGGGTGCTGCGGCTGCTGCAGCGCGTGGTGACCGCGGTGTTGGCGGTGCTGGCACCCGTGCTGGGGCTGGGGCTGCTGGTGTTTCTCGTCGCCTTGCCGTTCACCGGGCTGAATGCGCTGTGGGAGGCGACCAAATCGACCACGCCAATCCTGCTGAGCTGCGTCATCGGCGCGCTGATCCTGGCCAATGCGGTGATCGGCAATGGCGAGCAGGAGGAGTTGCGCAATCCGGTGTTGCGTGTCGGCGCGATGGTGCTGGCGCTGGCGACGCTGCCGCTGGCGGTGATTGCGGCGATCGCGACGGGCCTGCGCATCGATCAATATGGCCTGACGCCGGACCGCTTGTGGGCGGTGGTGTTCGTTGCTTTGGCCACGGCTTATGGTGTCGCGTATCTCGTCGCGCTGGTGCGGGGGCGGATGCACTGGGGTGCGTGGGTGCGGCCGAGCAATTTGCGGCTGGCGTTCGTCGTCGCGGGTGTCGGGCTGGTGCTGGCGACGCCGCTGCTGAGCTTCAATGCGCTGTCGACTGCGGACCAGGTCGCGCGGCTCGAATCCGGCAAGACGAGCCCTGAAAAATTCGACTGGGCGGCGCTGGCGTTCGATTTCGGTGATCCCGGCAAGGCGGCGCTGAAGCGGCTGGAAGGATCGAAGAATGCGGTGATCGCGGCGCGGGCCAAGGGGGTGTCGAGCAAGACCAATCGCTGGGACGTCGCGGCGATCGACCGCACGCAGACCGACGCGGATCTGCTGGTGAAGCGGTTGCGCGTGCTGCCGGTGGCGGTGCCCGTGCCGCTCGCTTTGCGGACCCAGCTCACCGATTGGCAGGGGTGTGGCACGGATCGAGAGGATCGCTGTATGCTACTTTACACGCCAGGTGCCAGCGAGGCGGTGTCGCTGTCGCAAAGGTGCATCGACAATCTCGCGCGCAATCCCAGAGAAAAAGGCGTGCGGGGTGTTCCGGTGATCTCGGACGCGCGACCGGGCTGCGGCGCGGCGCGCTACCAACGGACGGGCAACACATGGGAGCGTCTCGATGAAAACGCGCAAGCCCCGCTCACGCCCGCCGAGCGCGCTGCGCTGAAAGCCGGGGATGCCGCAGGCAAGGTGGAGATCCGCGCCGTGCCCGCGCGGCGCGTCTTTGTCGGGGGCGTTCCGGTCGGCGATCCGTTCGAATAGGTTGCGCAAGGCTTGGGCGCTCTGCTAGCCGCGATCCATGCCAGTCGACATCGCCACCGTCCGCAAGATCGCGAGTCTTGCCCGTATCGCCATTACCGAGGAAGACGCCGCGCGCATCGCGCCCGAGCTCGACAACATCATGGGATGGATCGAGCAATTGGGCGAGGTGGATTGCACCGGCGTCCAACCGATGACCGCAGTCATCCCCAACCATCTGCGCCTGCGCGACGATGTCGTGAATGCCGATCCGCTGACTGGCGGTGGCATTCGTGACGCCGTGCTCGCCAATGCGCCCCAGGCCGAACACGGTTTCTTCACCGTGCCCAAGGTGATCGAATAATGACCGACCTTACCGATCTTGGCGTAGCCGCCATCCGCGATGGCGTGCGCGACGGCAGCTTTTCCGCGCGCGAAGTGGCCGAGGGCTTCATTGCCAACGTCTCCGCCGCCACGGCGCTCAACGCCTTCCTCGTCGAAACCCCCGATCATGCGCTGGCCGCCGCCGACGCCGCCGATGCCGCGCGTGCCGCTGGCGAAACGCTGAAGCCGCTGGCGGGCGTGCCGATCGGCATGAAGGATCTGTTCTGCACCAACGGCGTGCCGACCACCGCCGCCAGCCGCATATTGGAGGGGTTCACCCCGCCTTATGAATCGACCGTCTCCGCCAATCTGTGGAAGGCTGGCGCGGGGATGCTGGGCAAGCTGAACCTCGACCAGTTCGCGATGGGATCGTCGAACGAGACCAGCGCGTTCGGCAACGTGATCTCACCGTGGCGGCGCAACACTGGCGATACCGCGCCGCTCGCGCCCGGTGGGTCTTCGGGCGGGTCGTCCTCGGCGATCGCGGCGCGGCTGTGCCCGGCGGCGACCGGCACCGATACCGGCGGATCGATCCGCCAGCCCGCCGCCTTTACCGGCATTTCCGGCATCAAGCCGACTTATGGCCGCTGCTCGCGCTGGGGCACGATCGCCTTTGCCTCGTCGCTCGACCAGGCCGGACCAATGGCGCGCGACGTGCGCGACTGCGCGATCATGCTCGAGGCGATGGCCGGGTTCGATGCCAAGGATGCTACTTCGCTCGATTTGCCGGTGCCCGCCTGGGAAGCGGGATTGTCGGGCGATCTCAAGGGTAAGCGCGTCGGTATTCCCAAGGAATATCGCGTCGACGCCATGCCGCCCGAGATCGAGGCATTGTGGCAGCAGGGCATCGAGTGGTTGAAGGATGCGGGGGCGGAGATCGTCGAAGTCTCGCTGCCGCACACCAAATATGCGCTGCCGGCCTATTACATCATCGCGCCCGCCGAAGCCTCGTCCAACCTCGCCCGCTATGACGGCGTGCGCTATGGCTTGCGCGACTTGCCCGAGGGCGCAGGCTTGCAGGACATGTATGCCGCCACCCGCGCCGCCGGTTTCGGTGACGAGGTGAAGCGCCGCATCATGATCGGCACCTATGTTTTGTCGGCAGGCTTTTACGACGCGTACTTCACCCAGGCTTCGAAGGTCCGCACGCTGATCGCGCGCGATTTCGAACAGGCTTGGGCCAAGTGCGACGTGCTGCTGACCCCGACCGCCCCTTCCGCCGCTTTCGCGCTGGGCGAGAAGTCGTCCGATCCGATCGCGATGTATTTGAACGACGTGTTCACCGTGCCATCCTCGCTCGCTGGTTTGCCAGCGATGAGCGTGCCGGGCGGGCTGGACGGGCAGGGGCTGCCGCTGGGCTTGCAGATCATCGGCAAGGCGCTGGATGAGCAGAGCGTGCTCAACGCGGGACTCGCGATCGAGCAACGCGCGGGCTTTACCGCACGCGCGGAGCGTTGGTGGTAGCGTGAATGCCGCTGACCGAAATTCACGGAGCAATGTGGACGGTATTACGCGAAAATGGTAATACCCGCCTATGAGCAAGGTGAGCAATCTCACGGTCAAAGGCCAAGTCACCATCCCCAAGGATGTTCGCGACGCGCTCGGGCTTAAGCCGAATGAACCGGTCGAGATCGATTGGCGGGGTGGAGACGAAGCGGTGATTCGCAAGCCGAAGCTGGATCGCGAGGCTGAAGTGCAGCGCCTGATCGCCGAGATGCGCGCGGCATCCGATCGCTTCGCGCATCTTCGTGAGAACCGGTCGACCGATGAGATCATGCAGGACATCCGTGGCGACGATCCCTTCCTGTCGTGATTCTTGTCGATACCAATGTGTTGATCGATCTGCGGGATCGCGATCCGGCATGGGAGCCGTGGTCGATGCGCGCGGTCGCGCTGGCGCGGCTTGCAGGGCCTGTCGGGACGACTGCGGTCACCGTTGGAGAGCTTGCCTCACGTGGGGGTACGCTGGTGGAGTTGCGAGAGCTGTGCTCGGCGTTCGGGATTCCGCTCTTGCCGTTGAGCGTTGCTGGAGCGTACCACGCCGGACAGGCGCACCGCGCCTATCGGGCTGCGGGGGGTGGGCGCGAGAAACTCCTCGCCGATTTCCTGATTGGCGGCGAGGCCGAAGCCCTTGGCGCACAATTGTTAACACGTGACCCTCGCCCGTATCGCCGTTATTTCCCAGACCTGACCCTTATCACACCCGAGACCGACGCATGACTGAATCCCCCTACACCATCCGCGGCGAAACCGGCGACTGGGAGGTCGTGGTCGGCCTCGAGGTCCATGCGCAGATCACCACCAACGCCAAGCTCTTCTCGGGCGCGGCGACCGCGTTTGGTGCCGAGCCCAACACGCAGGTGTCGCTGGTCGATGCTGCGATGCCGGGGATGCTGCCCGTGCCCAATCGCGAGTGCATCCGCCAGGCGGTGCGCACCGGCATGGCGATCGAGGCGCAGATCAACCGCTGGTCGCGGTTCGACCGCAAGAATTATTTCTATGCCGATTTGCCGCAGGGCTATCAGATCAGCCAGCTTTACCACCCGCTGGTGGGCGAGGGCGCGATCGACATCAGCCTGGACGACAAGAACCCCGACGCGCACGGCAAGCGCATCGGCGTCGAGCGTATCCATGTGGAGCAGGATGCCGGCAAATTGATGCACGATCAGCATCCGACGCGCTCTTATGTCGATCTCAACCGCTCGGGCGTGGCGCTGATGGAAATCGTGTCGAAGCCCGACATGACGTCTCCTGCAGAGGCAGGGGCTTATCTGCGTAAGCTCAGGTCGATTCTGCGCTATGTCGGGTCGTGCGACGGCAATATGGAAGAAGGCTCGATGCGCGCCGACGTCAACGTTAGCGTGCGCAAGGCGGGCGAGCCGTTCGGCACGCGGACCGAGACCAAGAACGTCAATTCGGTGCGCTTCGTGATGGCTGTGGTCGAGCAGGAAGCGCGCCGTCAGGTCGAGGTGCTGGAGGATGGCGGGCGCATCGTCCAGGAAACGCGGCTGTACGATCCCGATCGCAACGAAACCCGCTCGATGCGCTCGAAGGAAGATGCGCACGATTACCGCTACTTCCCCGATCCCGATCTGTTGCCGCTCGAACTCGACGAGGCGTTCCTTGCCGAATGTCGCGCGTCTTTGCCCGAACTCCCCGACACCAAGCGGCGGCGCTATGAGGCGCTCGGCATCACGCCCTATGCGGCGGCGGTGCTGACGGCGGAGGTCGAGGCAGCACGCTGGTTCGATGCACTGCTCGATTGCGGCGCAGCCCCGGTCGCGGCGGCGAACTGGACAACGTCGGAGCTGTTCGGCGCGCTCAACCGCACCGGCAAGGACATTGAAAACGCGCCGGTCAGCCCGACCCAGGCCGCCGAACTGCTCGGCCTGATCGCCGATGGCACGCTGTCGAGCACGCTCGCCAAGCAGGTGTTCGAAATCATGCTCGAAACCGGGCAGGGTGCCGCCGCCGTGGTCGAGGAACATGGCCTCAAGCAGACCAGCGACACCGGCGAAATCGAACGCGTCATCGCGGAAGTGATGGCCGCCAACGAAGACAAGGTGGCCGATTATCGCGGCGGCAAGGACAAATTGTTCGGATTTTTCGTCGGCCAGACGATGAAGGCAATGGGCGGCAAGGCTAATCCGGGCGTGGTGAATGAAGTGCTGAAGAAAGCGCTTTCGCAACCGGAATAACCCGCTTATTGTATTCCTCATTCCGGGGGGATGAGATGATCAGGAAGGTCTTTGCGCTGTGCGCAGGTTGCTTGGCGTGGGCGTCTGCAACTGCGCAGGTGTTCGACAATCATGCTGTCATCGCGTTGCGGGAAGCCGGTTTGGGTGAAGCAACGCTTCTGACTAAGATCAACAGTTTGCCCTGTGCATATGACGTCTCAACCGATGGTCTGATCTCGTTGAAGAAGGCCGGTGTCACGGATCCCGTGATTGCGGCCATGGTGAGCCGTTGTATTGCGTCCTCGCGCGCGCAGGGGATCGACAATGGTTCGATGGACCCGCTCGTCAAACACGCGCCCGGTATCTATCTCGCGCAAGATTGGCTGGCCGACCAACGCGTTGTGCTTCTGCGGCCAGCCACGGGCAGCGGGACTCGGACGACGGGTAACGGGAGTGTCCTGTTTCCGCTCAAGTCGATGCTGACCTTGCCGCAACCTGCCAGTCAGTATCATGCGCTTTCTAAGCGGCCGACTTTCTATTTCTACTTCGACACAGCCGACAGGAATGTCAGCGATTTCGGCGTGGAGCGGTCTGTCGCCGCGCAGTCGCCGAGCGAGTTCAGCCTGGTCCGCTTTCGAATCAAGGGAAATGCACGGGAGATCGAGGTCGGACGGCTTTCCGCCTACTTTTCCATAAGCTTGCGTAAAGGGGTGAACGCCAAAGACACGACCGCATTTGTGGCGACCGAGGTCGGGGACGGGATTTTCAAGGTCAGCGCGTCGGATGACATGCCGCCCGGGGAATATGCTTTTATTTTTTCCGGGGAGAGCGGACGTTCGCGCGTGTATGATTTTTCGGTCGCACCCGAGACTGGTTCCGCGAAGGTAGCGGCTCCGAAGTAAGTGGCGCTTCACCGTGAGTCCGCTGTCCATAGAATATGAATTTGTGCGTCTTTGCTGGTGATCCGGCAATGTTAACGGCCAGTGATACTGGCTTTTTGTATCTGGGGGAGGAATTTGTGAAGATTCGATTGGCTGTTGTTTTTCTTTCGGCGCTTGTGGCTGGATGCGCATCCACTCAAACTGTTCTGAGCGGGCCCGTGACGGAAACCTTTCACTCGCCGCAATCCATGAAGGAAGTGGCGTTTTGTCTGGCGAACAAGAACAATACTGCAGCACTCGAGCAGGAGGATGGCTCGCGGGTCGTTCTCATCAAGAATGGCTATGGTGGGGTGTCGCTGGCTTTCTCGATTTATCCCGAAGGCACGGGTAGCCGCATCGATTACAGAAAGAAATTTGGAACGATCGGCGGCGTCTGGAAGCAGTGCGTCGGCAAGACCTCTGCAAACTAAATCGAGTGGTCGCGTTTGTGTTGCGAGGTGCGCCTGCGTTCGTTGCGGGCGCACCTCGTTTTTGACGGTTACTGCCCGTCATCCCCTTGATTCTTCACCACCCCACCCGTTCCGCCGACACCATCGGGCATCCCGGCGGAGGTGAAAGCATCAGGCTCCTTGCCGCCTTCGCCGCGCTCGACGGCATCCTTGCGGGCTTCGACTTCCTGCTGGAGGTCGCTGCGCGGGTCGGTGTCGTCGCGGGGATCGTCGAGCGGGCCCTTGTTGATATCCGCGCTCATGCGAAATCCCCCGTCAGGCCGGTGTCGGTTGGCTGGAACGGTTCGTCGCCCGGCGTCGCATCGGGGGCCGGAAAGTCCACGTCGGGCGTCGGGCTTGGCAATTCGGTCGGCACCGGGTCGGGCTGGCCGGGCTGGCTCGGGAAAGGGGGCAATTCGGTCGGGGGCGTGCTGGCCATGATGATTCTCCTTTGTCCGGAACAACGCGCGAGCATCGTCGGCGGTTGCGCAATATAAAGCCAGTCTGTTTGCGCGCTTGCCCCCGGCCATAGGGCTGGTATAGACGCGCCCCACACCGGCGGTGTCCCATGCGGGCGTGGCGGAACTGGTAGACGCAGCAGGTTTAGGTCCTGCCATCGCAAGATGTGGGGGTTCGAGTCCCTTCGCCCGCACCAGGCCGCTCGTGGCAAACGGGCGGTAGCCATCAGAAATTCCTGTAAAAGGCACGACTTGAGTATGCAGACTGTCGAGACGTTGAACGAGGGGCTGAAGCGCGCCTACACGCTGAAGATCACCGCGAAGGACATCGATTCGCGTGTGGACGCCGAACTGAAGCGTGTCGCGCCGACGGTGCGGATGCCCGGCTTCCGCCCCGGCAAGGTTCCCGCGAACCTGGTGCGCAAGATGCATGGCGAGGCGCTGATGCAGGATGCGCTCAACACCTCGATCCAGCAGGGCATCCAGGACCTGATCGCCGAGCACAAGTTGCGCCCCGCGCTGCAGCCCTCGGTCAGCCTCGATGACGGCTATGAACTCGGCAAGGATGCCGATGTGAAGGTCGAGCTCGAAGTGCTCCCTGACGTGCCGACGCCTGCGATCGACAATCTGAAGCTGGAGCGCCTGACCGTTCCCGCAGACGAAGCTGTCGTGCAGGAGCAACTGCAGAAGTTCGCCGACCAGCAGAAGCGCTGGGAAGAAGCCGATGCGGCCTATGACGCCAAGACCGGCGATCTCGTCGTGCTCGATTTCGTCGGCAAGGTCGACGGCGTCGCGTTCGACGGTGGCACTGGCGAGGACATGTCGGTCGAAATCGGCTCGGGTCGCCTGATCCCCGGTTTCGAAGAGCAGGTCGTCGGCGTGAAGGCCGGTGACGAGCGCCAGATCAACGTGACCTTCCCCGAGGATTATCAGGCCAAGGAACTGGCCGGCAAGGCCGCGACCTTCGACCTGACGGTCAAGACGGTGAAGACCGCAGGCGAGACCAAGATCGACGACGAACTCGCCACCTCGCTCGGCCTGCAGAGCCTCGAGCAGCTCACCGGTTTGCTCAAGGGCCAGATCGAGCAGGAACTGAACGGCCTGACGCGCACCCACATGAAGCGCAAGCTGCTCGACCAGCTCGCCGAGGGCCATGATTTCGAAGTGCCGCCGTCGATGGTCGAAGCCGAATTCGAGCAGATCTGGCAGCAGCTTCAGCACGAAGCGACGCATGAGGAAGATCCGGCGGCAGCACTCGCCGAGATGGAATCCGAGCGTGACGATTACCGCAAGATCGCCGAGCGCCGCGTGCGCCTGGGCCTGTTGCTGAGCGAAATCGGCCAGGCCAACGGCGTCGAAGTCAGCCAGCAGGAAATGAACCGCCTGATCGCGCAGGCTGCGCAGCAATATGGCCCCGAGGACCGCAAGCGCTTCCTGCAATACATCCAGCAGGAGCCGATGGCGGCAGCCCAGCTCCGTGCGCCGCTGTACGAAGACAAGGTCGTCGACTTCCTGTTCGAAAAGGCCGAAGTCAGCGACCGCGAAGTGACCCGCGCCGAGCTGGAAGCGGCGATCGAGAGCGAAGAGGGCTTCTCGACCGGTACGCACACCCACGACCACGAAAACCACAAGCCCAAGGCCGCCAAGAAGGCCGCGCCGAAGAAGGCCAAGGCTTCGGCGGATGACGCCAAGGAGCTGGAAGCCGCCGACATCGAACCGGCAGCGCCTGGCGATGAGCTGGTCGAAGCCGAGCCGGTGAAGAAGGCCGCGACCAAGAAGGCCCCCGCGAAGAAGGCCGCTGCGGCTGAACCCGCCGCCGAAGCTGCTCCGGCCGAAGAGGCTGCTCCGGCACCCGCAAGAAGCCGGCCGCCAAGAAGAAGCCCGCCGCCGATACTGCGGAATAAGCCAAAAAGCCCCTCCCCCT
>NZ_JH584235.1:750783-767175 GCF_000241465.1 Sphingomonas echinoides ATCC 14820 | reverse complement strand
CGAGGTCTCTGCGAGGCTCGGCCCCACCCCCAAACCCCTCCCCTGAAGGGGAGGGGCTTTTTTATGTCCGTTTGGCACGGCGCACAAAACAGTCGAACCGATCGCCATTCACCCCTATGGCAGAGCCATGACCACGCGCATCGCCATCCTGCTGCCCTGTTATAATGAGAGCGCCGCCATCGCGCAGACGGTGGCCGGGTTCCGCGCCGCGCTGCCGGATGCGACGATCTACGTGTACGATAACAACAGCTCCGACGACACCGTTGCGGTGGCGCGCGCGGCGGGGGCGATCGTGCGGACCGAGCGGATGCAGGGGAAGGGCAATGTCGTCCGCCGCATGTTCGCCGATGTCGATGCCGATATCTATGTGATGGCCGATGGCGACGCTACCTATGACGCGACCGTCGCGCCCGCTTTGGTGCAGCGCTTGCTCGACGAGCAGCTCGACATGGTCGTCGGTAGCCGCGTGACCGAGGTGACGGCCGCGTATCGTCGCGGGCATGTGCTCGGCAACAAGGCGATGACCGGGCTGCTCGCGCAATTGTTCGGGCGCAGTTTTACCGATATTTTCTCCGGTTACCGGGTGTTCTCACGGCGGTTCGTCAAGAGTTTTCCGGTGCTGTCCTCGGGCTTCGAGATTGAGACCGAGATCAGCGTCCATGCGCTCGAACTCAAGATGCCGGTCGGCGAGATCGAAACCCCCTATTTCGCGCGGCCCGAGGGATCCGAATCGAAGCTCAGCACTTACCGCGATGGCTTCCGCATCGCGCGTACGATCGTGACGCTGTACCGGATCGAGCGACCGCTCCTGTTCTTCGGCGTGATCGCGGGCTTGCTGTTTGCCGCCGCCTTGGCGTTCGGTATCCCGTTGGTGATCACCTATATGCACACGCATCTCGTGCCGCGTTTGCCGACGGCGGTGATGGTGACCGGGCTGACGATTCTCGCAGCGCTCAACGTGTTTACCGGGCTGATCCTCGATACCGTGGTGCGCGGTCGCCGTGAGGTACGGCGGCTGGCGTATCTGTCACACCGCGCACCGGGCGGCGACGATCGCCGTGCCGATCAAGGTGCCATCGCAGGCGGGGCTTGAACTCGTTTCCGCCAGCGCCGATGTATGCGGTTCGAATTTCCGTTCTTCTCGGGGCATAAGGACTAAAAGGCTCATCATGCGCAATCCGTTCGACACCGGCGACTTTCTGGCTCCCATTCAAGACGGCCTCGTGCCGATCGTGGTGGAGCAATCGAACCGCGGCGAGCGTTCGTTCGACATCTATTCGCGTCTGTTGCGTGAACGGATCATCTTCGTAACGGGCGGCGTCGAGGATCATATGGCGGCGGTCATCACCGCGCAGCTGCTGTTCCTCGAATCGGAAAATCCGAAGAAGGACATCTTCATGTACATCAACTCGCCGGGCGGTGTCGTCACGGCGGGCATGGCGATCCATGACACGATGCAATACATTCGCCCGCGTGTTGGCACGGTGTGCATTGGCCAGGCCGCGTCGATGGGCAGCTTCCTGCTCGCCGCCGGTGAGCCGGGGATGCGCGTTGCGCTGACCAATGCGCGCATCATGATCCATCAGCCCTCGGGCGGTGCGCAGGGTATGGCGTCGGACATCCAGATCCAGGCCAAGGAAATCCAGCGCATCAAGAACCGGATGAACTCGCTGTATGCGCAGTACACCGGCAAGCCGATCGAAGAGATTGAGCGCGCGATGGACCGTGATACCTTCCTCGAGGCACATGAGGCGAAGGACTTTGGTCTGGTCGATCAGGTGTTCGACAAGCGTCCGGCGCTGCCCGACGATTCGAGCACGCCGCCTGCTTTGACCTCGGCCTGACGTGGTTTTTAGGTGGCGGGGCCTCGAAAGGTGCCCCGCTACCGTATTCATACGGCAATTTTGGTGATTGTCGGATTGCGCGGGTGCGGTCTAGGATAGACACTCCGCATAGGTGCCCCCGTTGGTGGCGGCAAGGATGGTTTGAATGACGAAACTCAGCGGCGGCGACTCGAAGAGCACGCTTTATTGCTCCTTCTGCGGGAAGTCGCAGCATGAGGTGCGCAAGCTGATTGCGGGCCCAACCGTATTCATCTGCGATGAATGCGTCGAATTGTGCAACGACATCATCCGCGAGGAGACCAAGTCGGCACTCGTGTCCAAGAAGGACGGCGGCGTCCCCACGCCGCAGGAAATCTGCGACGTGCTCGATGATTATGTGATCGGCCAGAAGCGCGCCAAGCGCGTACTGTCGGTGGCGGTGCACAACCATTACAAGCGCCTCAACCACGGCCAGAAGGGCGCGGATGTCGAACTCGCCAAGTCCAACATCCTGCTCGTCGGGCCGACTGGCTGCGGCAAGACGTTGCTGGCGCAGACGCTCGCGCGCATTCTCGACGTGCCCTTCACCATGGCCGATGCGACGACCTTGACCGAGGCCGGTTATGTTGGCGAGGATGTCGAGAACATCATCCTCAAGCTGCTCCAGGCGTCCGACTACAATGTCGAGCGGGCGCAGCGCGGCATCGTCTATATCGACGAAATCGACAAGATCAGCCGCAAGGCCGAGAACCCGTCGATCACGCGCGACGTGTCGGGCGAGGGCGTGCAGCAGGCCTTGCTCAAGCTGATGGAAGGCACCACCGCCAGCGTTCCGCCGCAGGGTGGCCGCAAACATCCGCAGCAGGAGTTCCTGCAGGTCGACACGACCAACATCCTGTTCATCTGCGGCGGTGCCTTCTCGGGCCTCGAAAAGATCATTGGCGACCGTCTGCAGGGCAAGTCGATTGGCTTCGGTGCCTATGTCGCAAGCCCTGAGGAGCGCCGCACGGGTGAAACGCTCAAGTCGGTCGAGCCCGAGGATCTGCTGAAGTTCGGCCTGATCCCCGAATTCGTCGGCCGCTTGCCGGTGATTGCGACGCTCGAGGATCTCGACGTACCAGCCCTTGTCACGATTCTGACCGAGCCGAAGAACGCGCTGGTGAAACAGTATCAGAAGCTGTTCGACATGGAGGCGGTCAAGCTCGGCTTCACCGACGATGCGCTGGTGCAAGTCGCCAAGAAGGCGATCGACCGCAAGACCGGTGCACGCGGGCTGCGATCGATCCTCGAGGGCATCCTGCTCGACACGATGTTCGATCTGCCCGGCATGGACGGCGTCGATGAAGTGATGATCGACAAGGACGTGATCGATGGCCGCAAGGAACCGATCCGCGTCTATGCCAAGAAAGAAAAGGCCGGGGCCGGGGCTGCGTGACCCCGGCACCGCTTTCCACCCCGATCGGTGTCGCTGACGACGCCGATCGGGGACGGATCGCGGCAATGCTGGCCCGCGCGTTCGCCGACGATCCGGCGATGGCGTATATAGTACCCGATCCTGTCGAACGCGCGCTCCGGCTGCCGCGGCTTTTTGCATTGCTGTTCGAGGCGGATGCACGGGCCGGTCTGCGGCTGGTCGCGGAAGGCTGCACGGCGACGACGCTGTGGCGCGCGCCCGGTTTGGGCAAGACCTCGCTGCTCGATATGGTGATGCACGCCTGGCCGATGTGGCGTGCCCTGGGCGGGGGGATTGGTCGCGCGCTGACGGTGTCGAGCGCGATTGAGGCGCATCTCCCCTCCAACGATGTCTGGTATCTGCACGTTGCCGGGTGCGACCCCGCCGCACAGGGGCGCGGCTTAGGTCGCGCGGTGATCCAGGCCGGGCTCGATCGGATCGCGGAGGACGGCCGACCCGTTTACCTCGAAACCGCCAACGAACGGAATGTGGGCTTTTACGCCACGCTCGGCTTTGTCGTGACCGAGGCGTGGCAGGTCCCGAAGGGCGGACCGATTTTCTGGTCAATGCTGCGCGCCTGAACGGGCGGAACCGAGCCTCCGTCGCGTCGTTTACGATCTGTTAACCTTTGGCGTTTACCGATTGTTAACGCGCTGCACGGCCCATCACGCATCGACATTCTGGAGAACGACCGCCATGCGTTTCGTATCGACGCCCCTTGTTCTCACGTCGTTGATCGCGCTCGGCGCGACCGTCTCGGGCTGCACCGCCGGGACCGCCCGGCCGCGCGCGACGCCCCACATTGCCGCCACGCCCACCGGCTGGGCCGGCTCGGTTACAGCAGAAGATCGCAGCCGGTTGGACGCGCTTCCTGCGACATGGGCGCGCGCGCGCGCCGCAGTGCCGGTCCGCCTCAAGGCCAAGCTCGATGGCGAGGGTCCGTTGGTCCAGCCGGGGGCGGCGCTGGATTTGCCCGCGCTCCCGCCCGGCCCCTATTATTGCCGCCTCGTCCGCCTGGGCGGCGCGCATGGGCTGGATACCTATAAGCCCGATTTCTGCACGGTTGACGGGACGACACACGCTCTGTCTTTCACCAAGCAGAGCGGCACCAGCCTGCCCGGCGGCTGGCTGTTTCCCGATACCGACAAGCGGCAGGTCTTCCTCGGCACCTTCCGCCCGGCCCATGCCGACAGCGCGCCACCCTATAGCGTCAATCCTGCGCAGGATGTCGCAGGCGTGGTCGAGCGTGTCGCGCCGTTCCGCTGGCGGCTGGTGCTGACGCGCGCGGGGAAGGGGGCGCTGCTCGATATTTATGAACTGGTGCCGGTAACGCCCGTCGTGCGCGGTGCGGTGCCCGCTGTTCCCGGCTGAGCTGGGTCAGAACAGGCCGGGCACGAAGCGCTTCACCCGCGCGGCATAAGCGTCGTAATCGGCAAAGGTCGCGCGCAGGACGCTTTCCTCGTGCCGCACGCGCATGGCGGTGCCGAGCGCGAACACGGGGGCACCTGCGATCAGGTTGAGCGTGTGGCCGTAAGCGATCGCCATCGCCAGTGTGAACAGCGCCATCGCCACATAGATCGGGTTGCGGACATGCGCGAACGGGCCCGATTGCACCAGATGCCCGTCGCTGCGGGTGCGCGCGACCAAGGCCCAGTTGCGGCCCATCGCCCGCGACGACGAATCGAACAGCCACACCGCCCCGAGGATCAGCACCAGCACGATAGCCCCCTCGAGCAGCGCTGTGGTGGAGGCGGGATCGAGGCCGACCCGTATCGGACCAAATCCGACGAGGCCGATCCCTATCCCCTGCAACACAATCCCCCAGATCGAGGCATTGCTGCGCCGCGCGTCGGGACTTTTGGGGCTTTTGACACCGCGCGCGCGGGCGCGGAGCAGCGACACCACGAACACGCCCATGCCGACGCCGAGCGCGATCAAGCCGGGAAGTCCAACGGGGTCGGTCAGAAATCGCATCACAGCCTCCAGAGTATGGCTGTGTTATGTGAATAACACGCGTCCGTCAATTGGCGGGGCGTGGCCGCCGTGCCTGCGCATCGCGCCATGCCTGATACTGCTCGATCGCGACCGAGCGCCGCAGCAGCTTGGCCTTGGGGTCGATCACGACATGCGCGCGCTTCGGCACGGGCAGGCTGCCCACGCCCCCCGCCATCGGCAGCGTCACGATCCGGCCGTCGATCTGCACCTCGACCGGCATCGGGAACACCCGCCCGCCCGGCACCTGCCAGCGCAAGGCCAGCCGCGTCGCGCTGCGTGTCTCGATCAGATCGGGCAGCGCCGCTTCGCGCAAATATACGTCGAAGAACCAGCCATAATCCTTGCCGGTCACGCGCCGCACGAAACGTTGATACTCCGCGCTCGACCCATAACGCGGGGCGAAATTGCCGGGCCGCGGATCGGTCCGCCCGTACACCGCCAGCCGCGTGACATCGCGAAACGCGCGGTCGCCGATCAGGGTACGCAGCGTGTGGAGCATCCACGCGCCCTTGTAGTAAATGTCCTGGCCCGGTCCGCCTTTGTCGACCTCATACACCTCTTCCTCGGTGCGCACCTTGCCCGAGATGATCGGGCGGAGGTTGGCGATCTTGTTGCGTTCGTCGGACAGCATGGTCGCATAGCGCGCCTCACCTTCGCGCCAGCGGCCGTAGAGCGGCTGCATGTAGGTGCCATAGCCCTCGTGCAGCCAGTAATCGTCCCAATTGGCGGCGGTCAGTTGGTTGCCGAAATATTCATGGGCAAATTCGTGCTGGAACAGCCAGTCAAACCCTTCGGGGGCCTTGGCATAGTCATTGCCGTATGCGTTGATCGTCTGGTGCTCCATGCCCTTATGCGGGGTTTCCACCACGCCGACTTTCTCGTCCCCGAACGGGTAGGGGCCGACTTCGCTTTCGAAGAAATCGAGCGTCGGGGCAAACTCAGCGAACAGCGCCCGGGCCTTGTCTTCCTCGCCCGGCAGGAACCAGTAGAACATCGGGATGCTGTTGCCGTAGCGGCTCTTATAGACGCCCGAAATCTCTTCATACGGCCCGACATTGAGCGCGATGCCATAGGTATTGGGGTGCTTGATCCGCCAGTTCCACACCGTCCGCCCGTCGGGCAGCGTATCCACCCCCAGCAGCTTGCCATTGGAGGGGGCCTTCAATCCCTTGGGCACGGTGATGTGCAGCGTGACGACGCCCGGCTCGCCCGTCGGGAAATCGAGGCACGGCCAGAACAGATCGCAGCCATAGCCCTCCGCAGTGGTGGCGAACCACGGCGCGCCGCCGGGGGTGGTCGCCCATACCATGCCGCTGTCCCACGGGGCCTTGACCGCGACATGCGGTTGCCCGCCATAGGTGATGCGCGCGGTGACATGGCCGCCTTTGGCGACGCGCTGTGGCAGCGTGATGACGAGCCGCCCTTCCGGGTTGCTCCACGCGGCGGGCGCGAGCGCCGCGCCATCGATGGCAATGGCATCGACCGGCAAATTGCGGTCGAGGTCGATCGCGAGGCGGTCGAGCGGGGCCTTGGCGGTGAAGCTGAGCGTCGCCACGCCGCGCAGCGTCTCGGTCTCGGGCAACACCTCGAAAGACAGGTCGGCGGCATCGAAACCCAATTTGGCCTGGTCGGGATCGATCACACCGCCCGACCGCGCGGTCTGCGCCGTGATCTCGGGCTCGCCTTTCTTGGGCAGGGTGGTGGCACCGGTCAGCGCGAGGCAGCCACAAGCAAAAGCGAGTCTGGAAGCGATCATGAAGGGTCTAGCTCTACGGAAAAATCGGTGATGGTCATGCGCAGGACAGGGCGACCGTTCTGCAGGATCGAGGTGGTGCGGGGAAAGCGGATCCCTTGCGCTGTCACGGTTCCCGTAAATAGGAGGTGTTGATGCACGAGCGGCGGGTTCGGCGGTGGCCCAGCAAGGGTGTAGTCGGCCGAGGCAATCCGCCCATCCGGGGCGAGCGTCAGCGCGATCGGCGGATACCCGTCGCGGATCGCCGTAATGCCGCGTCGTCCGCTTGGTGACAGCGACGCCGGGGCGAGCAGCAAATAGCTGTATGCCGCCAGCTTCTGCCGCTCGAAATATGCTTGCGGCTGGGGCAGGCTGGTCTGTGCGCCGTTATGGACGAGAAACGCACTGTCGCGTTCCACCATGATGGTCTGCATGGCGCTGCGCCCCTCGCTGGTCAGCCAGGTGTCGGAGCGCGCGCGCGCGAAGGGTTCGATTCGGGTTTCGATCATCAGGTCGACCGGCGTCCGGCCGATCATCATGCGGGCGATCCCGCTCCATGCGATCACGCGTACACGCGACAAAAGGGGTTGCCCGCCGGCCGCTGCCAGGGCGCGCGCGATCGGGTCGGCCGGGTGCCGCGCGCTGGCGGGGAACGCGGCGAGGGCCGCTGCACCACCCAAAATCGTTCGACGATTGATGCAACGGCAACTCCCCCCATATAAGGAACTAAGCCCGCGTCGTTGACGCGACCCCGGAGTATCCATGACCAAAGCTTCTTTCACCCCGTCCAAGTCCTCGTCGCCCACCCACGCCTATCCCGTGCTGCCGCTGCGCGACATCGTCGTGTTCCCCAACATGATCGTGCCGCTGTTCGTTGGTCGCGACAAGTCGGTCGCGGCTCTGGAGGCGGCGATGGCTGCCGACAAGGAGATTTTCCTGGTCGCGCAACTCGACCCGAGCGAAGACGATCCCGATCGCGATGATCTGTACGAAATCGGCGTCACCGCCGTCGTCCTGCAATTGCTGAAACTGCCCGATGGCACAGTGCGCGTGCTGGTCGAGGGCAAGCGCCGCGCCGCGCTGACCGGCCTGGTGCAGACCGACGGCTATCTCGCTGCCGACGTCGAAATGCTGGAGGGGGACGACGGCGAAGAGGCGCTCGACGCCGCCAATACCGAAATGGCAGCGCTGATGCGTTCGGTGGTCGAGCAGTTCGAAAATTATGCCAAGCTCAACCGCAAGCTGCCCGCCGAAACTGCGGTGCAGCTCGGCGAGATTGAGGATGCGAGCAAGCTCGCCGACGCGGTCGCCGCCAACGTCCAGGTCAAGGTGTCCGACAAGCAAGCGCTGCTGATCGAACGCGATCCGGCCAAGCGACTCGAGATGGTGTTCGCCTTCATGGAGGGCGAGCTTGGCGTGCTGCAGGTCGAAAAGAAGATCAAAAGCCGCGTGAAGCGCCAGATGGAAAAGACCCAGCGCGAATATTACCTCAACGAGCAGTTGAAGGCGATCCAGCGTGAGCTCGGCAATGAGGGCGACGAGGGCGAAGGCGACGAGATCGCCGAGCTGACCAATAAGATCGCGACGCTCAAACTGTCCAAGGAAGCTCGCACCAAGGCGACGGCGGAGCTGAAGAAGCTCAAGACGATGGCACCGATGTCGGCCGAGGCCACCGTCGTGCGCAACTATCTCGACGTGCTGCTGGGCCTGCCGTGGGGCAAGAAGTCCAAGATCCGCAAGGATATTTCGGCGGCGCAAGCGGTGCTTGACGAGGACCATTATGCGCTCGAAAAGGTCAAGGACCGGATCATCGAATATCTCGCGGTACAAGCGCGCACCAATAAGCTGAAGGGGCCGATCCTGTGCCTCGTCGGCCCGCCCGGCGTTGGTAAGACCAGCCTCGGCAAATCGATCGCAAAGGCCACGGGCCGCGAATTTATCCGCCAATCTTTAGGCGGTGTGCGCGATGAAGCAGAAATTCGCGGGCATCGCCGCACCTATATCGGCTCGCTGCCGGGCAAGATCGTGACCAACCTCAAGAAAGCGGGCACCAGCAACCCGCTGTTCCTGCTCGATGAAATCGACAAGCTCGGCCAGGATTTCCGCGGCGATCCGGCCTCAGCGTTGCTCGAAGTGCTCGATCCAGAACAGAATGCGAAGTTTAACGACCACTATCTGGAGATCGATGTCGATCTCTCGGACATCATGTTCGTGACCACCGCGAACACGCTCAACCTGCCACAGCCGCTGCTCGACCGCATGGAGATCATTCGGCTCGAAGGCTATACCGAGGATGAGAAGGTCGAAATTGCCGAGCGGCATCTGATCGCCAAGCAGATCGAAGCGCATGGCCTGAAAGAGGGTGAGTTCACGCTGACCACCGAAGGGCTGCGCGCGCTGATCCAATTCTATACCCGCGAAGCCGGTGTGCGTACGCTGGAGCGCGAGATCGCCAAGCTCGCGCGTAAAGCGTTGCGGCGGATCCTGGAAGGCAAGGCCGAGAGCGTCACCGTCACGCCGGACAATCTCTCCGAATTTGCGGGCGTGAAGAAATATCGCCACGGCCTGGGCGAGGAAGAGAATCAAATCGGTGCCGTCACCGGTCTCGCCTGGACCGAAGTCGGCGGCGAATTGCTGACGATCGAAAGCGTGACCGTGCCTGGGCGCGGGGCGGCGAAGATCACCGGCAAGCTCGGCGATGTGATGAAGGAATCGATCGAGACCGCGTTCAGCTTCATCAAGGCGCGCTCGCCCTCTTACGGGATCAAGCCGAGCATCTTCGCGCGCAAGGACATCCACATCCATCTGCCCGAAGGCGCGGTGCCCAAGGATGGGCCGTCGGCGGGGATTGGCATCGTGACCGCGATTGTCTCGACGCTCACCGGCGTGCCGGTGCGCCGCGACATTGCGATGACGGGCGAGGTGACGTTGCGCGGGCGCGTGCTGCCGATCGGCGGCCTCAAGGAAAAACTGCTGGCGGCGCTACGTGGCGGCATCACCACCGTGCTCATCCCGCAGGAGAATGAGAAGGATCTGGCGGAGATTCCGGCCAATATCCTGGATGGTCTGAAGATCATCCCGGTGGCGCATGTCGATGAAGTGTTGCGGCTCGCGCTGACCGGCCCGCTCACCGCGATCGACTGGACCGAGGCCGATGACCTGGCCGCGCAGCCGCCAGCGGGTGTCGCGCCAATTGGCGGTGAAGTGCATCATTGATCGGATCGATTACTCGAAATGCCGCATTTCCGCCGATTTTAGACCGGGGCTGTCGCTTTTTGTTTTGACAGCCCCCGCGCTAGCCGTCTTAGTGCGCAACCGGCTTTTTGCCTGGGTATATTTTTTCCATTTTGTATCGGGGGTTTGGTGGCGATGAACAAACAGGAATTGATCGCGACGGTGGCCGACACGTCGGGTCTGACCAAGGGTGATGCAAGCAAGGCGGTTGAGGCGGTGTTCGATGCGGTCTCGGCGGCGCTGAAAAAGGGCGACGAAGTGCGCCTGGTTGGCTTCGGCACGTTCTCGGTCAGCAAGCGCAAGGCCTCGACCGGCCGCAACCCGCGCACCGGCGAACCGATGACGATCAAGGCGTCGTCGCAGCCGAAGTTCAAGGCCGGCAAGGGCCTGAAGGATTCGGTCAATTGATCTAATCTCCCGAAAACATGCGAGGTGTCGCTGGACAAGCGGCACTTGCTCGTTTTAAGGGATTGGTGACGAGGGCGGCGGTAACGCCGCCCTCATCCGTTCAGCCCTCCCACATATCGCATGTGCAGGACGGCAACGGGCGCGTAGCTCAGTGGTAGAGCACACCCTTCACACGGGTGGGGTCGCAAGTTCAATCCTTGCCGCGCCCACCATTCTCAGGGATCGGGCTGTCCGGCGACGCTCCGGCGTCAGCGCCAGGGCAGCTCCCGAAACCATTTCGTGATGACATATTTGGTGCCCGCGCGCACTTTCATCCCGTGGTGCAACGTGGCGGGGTTGAGCCGCCCGTCGGGCAGGCGATTGTTCCACGCCAGCAGCTTCCCGGTTTCGGGCTGGATGATCTTGTCGATCGCCTTGAAGCGGGTGGCACCGCCAGCTTCGGGCTGGTTGAGATAGATCATCACCGTCCACGTGCGGTTGCCCGCAATGCCGCAATACCGCTGATAGTCGATCCCGTCCGGTTCGAAATAATCGGTATGGGCTTTGAATTCCTGCCCTGTTGCGTAACGCTGCCCCTGGATCGGTTCGCCATGCGCCGGGTCGAGCCCGGTAAAGGCGGCGATCCGCGCGTTGAGATCGATCACCAGCGGATCGAACGGATCGAGATCGCCCGTCTCGCTGGTCCGAAAGGTTGGGTCGCCGTTGAAATCGGACAGGGTCGATGGCCGTCGCGTCGCATCGACTCGCGCACACAAGGCCGTGGACGTTGCGGGATCGAGAAAGCTGCGGCGAACAAACAGCGTCAGTTTGGTGCTGGGTACGCGCTGCACGCCCGGTTGGGCGAGGATATGCTCGATCATGGCGTCCGCCGGGTTGCCCGATCCGAAATGTGTCTGCGCGGTCATCGGCCTATTCCTGCCAAAGCCGTTGTGGCTTTTCCAGCCCCTGCGACCGTGCGAGGTTCACAGCGTCGTCTGGTGTCTGTAACACGCGGATAAGGTTAGACGCGCGATCGAGGAATAATGCCGCATGCGGTTGGTGTTGGATGCGCGAGCGCGGAGTGTTTTGCGACGCGTACCCGTGACGAAAGTATATAGCGCGCTCGAGCTGCTGCTGATCGCTCTGCTCGCGGTGCAAGGTGCGCGGCTGGTGTGGACAGTGGTCACGCCGGTCGGCGCGATCGGCGTCTGGCGTCCGGCACACAGCGGGTTCGCCGGAGCTCCGCAAGCGCTCTTGAGCAGCTTCGATCCGTTCTTTCGCATCAGCGGCGGCGATGCGGCGGGGCCTGCGGTGGTCACCAGCCTGCAACTGACCTTGTTCGGAACGCGGGTCGATGAAGCGCAGGGCGGCGGCTCGGCGATTATCGCTGGGCCTGACGGGGTGCAGCAAAGCGTCGGTGTGGGCCAGGAAATCATGCCCGGCGTGCGCTTGAAGGCGGTCGCGTTCGACCATGTCACGATCGACCGCAATGGCGCGTCTGAAGACCTCTTCCTGGTACAGCCGGAAACCACGCCAGTCGCCACGCCTGCGCCCGCTGCGCCGCCGCTGGTTGGCGGCGGTCCGACGCGTCCGATGCCTTCGGCTCCTTCGGGGATCACCTTCGCCCAACTGCGTTCGGACGTTGGGTTCATCCCGCGCATCGACAATGGCCGAGTGACCGGGCTGACCGTGCGATCGCAGGGGAATGGTCTCGCCTTTCGCACCGCCGGGTTGCACGAGGGCGATGTCGTGACCCAGATTGCCGGCAAGCCGGTTGGAGGGACAGGCGATATCGAGCGTCTCGCCGCACAATTTGCCAAAGGCGGCCTGCTCTCTGTCGCGGTGGAGCGCGGCAAGGACACGATTCCACTTTCCATCACGATTGCGGGGCAATGAAGACATTTACTCTGGCACCGTTTCTGTCGCTTGCGCTCGCCGGCACCGCCGTTGCGCAGACCACGATGAATGTGCGCGACGCGGATATCCGCGCGTTCATCGCCGATGCGGCGCGGGTGACGGGGCGGACCTTCATCATCGACGCGCGCGTGCAGGGCAAGGTGACGGTGGTGACCGATCACCCCGTCAGCAAATCGCAATATTTCGAGATTTTCCTGTCGACGCTGCGCGCCAACGGCCTGGTCGCGGTGCCGACCAGCAATGGCGCGTTTCGGGTGCAGCCGACCGACAATGCCGCGTCGCAGCCCAGCCGCGTGGGGGCGCGTGGCGCGGCGAGCAACAGTTACGTGACCGAAATCGTTCGTTTGCGCTCGATCGACGCGGCCTCGGCGGTCGATACCGTGCGGGGGCTGATCTCGCCGCAGGGCTCGGTCACCGCCAATCGCGGCGGGAATAGCCTGGTCATCGTCGATTTCGCCGACAATGTCCGCCGCGTGCGCGAGGTGATCCGCCAGATCGACACCGACACTGCCGCAACGCGCATTGTCGCGTTGAAGAATGCCGGTGCCCGTGAAATCGCAACGGCGTTGCAAGCGCTGACTGGGCAGGGCGCGGGCGGCGGTGGACCGTCGACTGGCTCGAGCGCGAGCGTGGTGGCCGTGATCAGTTCCAATTCGGTGGCGATCCGTGGCGATGCGGCGTCGGTCGCGCGGCTGGCGGCGGTGGCCGAGGATCTGGACCGGCGCGCCAAGAACGGCACCGAAATCAAAGTGATTTTCCTTGAGAATGCCGATGCCGAGCAGCTTTTGCCCGTGCTTCAGCAATTGGTCGGGCAGGCCCCGTCACCCATTTCGAACCAGCAGCTGTCCGCATCGACCTTTGGCAGCAATAACGGCCAGTCGAGCGGCAGCAACGGCAGCGGGTTTCAGACGACCGCACGCCAGACCACCGCGCCGACTGTCCAACAAGACGTCTCGGCCGGTGGCGGTACCTCGACCGGGCAAGCCGCGATCAGTTCGGCCGGGCGGACGGCGGCAGTGGTCACGCGCTTCGTTGGCGCGAACGCGATCGTTATCGCCGCCCCCGCAGAGGTGCAGCGCCAATTGGCCGATGTGGTGCATCAACTCGACACCCGGCGCGAGCAAGTGCTGGTCGAAGCGATTGTCGCCGAAGTTTCGGACCAGACCGCCAGCCAGCTTGGCGCGCAATTCGCCATCGCCAACATCAAGGGCGGCGTGTTCGCGGCCTCCAGTTTCCAGAACACCGCGCCCAGCTTGCTGACCATCGCCGGGGCGATTGGCGCGCGGCAGCTCAATACCACGACGACGGTCGTCAACGGCACCACCGTAACCACCAGCACCAACAGCAGCGCCAGCGATTCGCTCGCGCAATCGGCGATCAGCTCGATTCTGGGCGCGAGCGGCGGCTTCGGTGGCTGGGCCGGCAAGATCGGCGACACGGTGTTCGGTTCGATCATCAACGCGCTGAAGAGCGACACCACCTCCAACCTGTTGCAAGTCCCGCATCTGGTGATGCTCGACAATCAGGAAGCGCACAGTCTGGTCGGACAGGAAATCCCGATCACCACCGGGCAGGCGCTGTCGAACAATTTCAACAACACCTTCCGCACGACCCAGCGTGAAAATGTCGGCATCGAGCTGACGGTGCGGCCGCAAGTCAATTCCTCGGGCACGGTGAAGCTCAATCTGCGGCTGGGGGTGAGTTCGATCGCGGGGCCGGTGTCGAGCGACAATAGCGACCTGATCCTCAACAAGCGCGAGGTCGAGACGGTGCGCACGGTCGACGATGGCGACATTGCCGTCATCAGTGGTTTGCTCGACGACAATGAACGCCGCACGATCCAGAAGATCCCGCTGCTGGGCGATCTCCCGGGGCTGGGCAATCTGTTCCGCTCCAAGGCGAAATCGCGGACCAAGACCAATTTGATGATCTTCATCCGCCCGACCATTTTGCGGACCGCCGAGGACAGCCGCCGCTTGACCGAGCAGCGCTACGGCTATCTACGCCTGCAGCAGGGCTTGGCCGCGCCGAATGACGAGCCTTCGATCGACCAGTTGGTGCGCGATTACATGGGGGCGGCACCGCCGATCCCGAGTGCGCCCGTGCCCGGCAACATCGAGGATCCCCGCATCGCAGTGCCGGTGCAGCGCAGTTCGAGCACGGTGATCCACACCAAGCGGGGGCGGTGATGGGACCGGGCGGTGATCCCGGGACTTTCCCCGCCCGCTTGCCGGGGGGGCTAGGGGAGGGGCTTCCCGACACAAACATGTCCAGCGCCAGCCCTCCCCCGACCCCTCCCGCAAGCGGGAGGGGAGATTTTGATGCCTTGCCGCAAATCACCATTCCCTACGCCTTTGCGCGCCGGTTCGGGGTGGTGGTCGCGCCCAACCATGAAGGGCACTTCACCGTCGCGATGCGCGAAGGGGCCGATCCTAAGGCCTTGATCGAGCTGCGCCGCCATTTGGCCCGGCCATTCCAGGTAACACCCGTCACGCCGAGCGACTTCGACCGGCTGCTGTCCGAAGTCTATGCGATGGACGGGCAGGCGGCGGCGATGGCGGCGGGGGCGCTGGGGCTGGGCGACGAACTCGACATGCTGGCGGATCATCTGCCGAGCGCGGACGATTTGCTCGACACGGCCGACGATGCCCCGGCGATTCGGCTGATCAACGGCATCATCGCCGATGCCGCGCGCAACGGCGTGTCGGATATCCATGTCGAGCCGTATGAGACCGGGCTGGTGGTGCGGATGCGGATCGACGGCGTGCTGCGCGAGACGCTGCGGATGCCACCGCATGTCGCGCCGGTGGTGGTCAGCCGCATCAAGGTGATGGCGCGGCTCGACATTGCCGAGCGGCGCGTGCCGCAGGACGGGCGCATCGGGCTGACGCTGGGCGGCAAATTGCTCGACGTGCGCGTATCGACCTTGCCCAGCCGCGCGGGCGAGCGCGTGGTGTTGCGCATTCTCGACAAGGAAAATGCCGGGATCACGCTCGATGCGCTGGGCATGACGCCGGCCATCCACCAGTTGCTCAAGGATGCGGTGACCGAGCCCAATGGCATCATCCTGGTCACCGGGCCGACGGGATCGGGCAAGACGACGACGCTGTACGCGGCGATGCGGCTGCTCAACGATGGCAGCCGCAACATCCTGACGGTCGAGGACCCGGTCGAATATGCGATGGAGGGGGTGGGGCAGACCCAGGTCAACCCCAAGGTCGGGCTGACCTTCGCGGCCGGATTGCGCGCGATCCTGCGGCAGGACCCCGATGTGGTGATGGTCGGCGAAATCCGCGACCGCGAAACCGCCGAAATTGCGGTGCAGGCATCGCTGACCGGGCATCTGGTGCTGTCCACGGTCCACACCAATGACGCGGTCGGCGCGATCACGCGGATGCGCGACATGAAGGTCGAGCCGTTCCTGCTGGCATCGACGCTGCGCGCGGTGATTGCGCAGCGGCTGGTGCGGCGGCTGTGCGAGCAGTGCCGCCGCCCGGTCGCGGCGGAGGGGCCGGTGGCGGCGTTGCTCGGTTTCGATCCGGGCACGATCGTCTATGAGGCGGTCGGCTGCGAGCAGTGCCAGGGCAGCGGCTTTAAGGGGCGTGTGGGCGTGTATGAGGCCGTCCGCGTCGATGAGACGGTGCGCCGCCTGATCAACGATGGCGGCGATGAAGCGCTGATCGCGCGCCACGCTTTTCTCCATGCGCCGACGCTCGGCAGCGCGGCGCGGCAGTTGGTGCGTGAGGGTGTGACCACGGCTGAGGAAGCGGTGCGCGTGTCGCGGCGCGACATGGCCGATGCGGATGCGCCGATGGTGGCGGGTGAGTGAGTTGTTCGCTTCTCCCCTCCCT
>NZ_JH584235.1:356304-750245 GCF_000241465.1 Sphingomonas echinoides ATCC 14820 | reverse complement strand
GGAAGGGGAGGATATGTGGGGGGCAGGGCTCATGCCTGACTTCGATTACATCGCGATCGACACCAAGGGGCGCGAAGCGCGCGGGCATATCGCAGCGCCGTCGATCGACGATGCCCGCACGCTGCTCGATCGGCGGCGGCTGTATGTGGTCAAGGTCGAACCCGGCTCCGGGCGTCCGGCCAAGGGCAAGGCGCTGCTGTCCGATGTGCGTTTGGGGCGTCGGCGCATGAGCACCAAGCAATTGACGCTGTTCACGCGGCAACTCGCCACGCTCAACCGCGTATCGCCGCTGGAGGAATCGCTGCGCACGATCGTCCGCCAGACCGAGCAGGAACATGTTCGCGCGATCGTCGAATCGGTCCATGCGGGCGTGGTCGAGGGGCGGCGGCTGCATGAGGCGATGGCGCGCGAGGCGAAAAGCTTTCCCGCGCTGTACCGCGCGATGGTGTCGGCGGGGGAAAGCTCGGGCGCGTTGCCGGTCATCCTCGAACGCCTGTCGCTGTTGCTGGAGCGCCAGGCCGAGATCAACGGCAAGATCATCACCACGCTGGCCTATCCTTCCGTTTTGGCGGTTGTGGCGATGGCGGTGGTGACGGCGCTGATGGTGTTCGTGGTGCCGCAAGTGGTCGAGCAGTTCGATACGGTCGGGCAGCAACTGCCGTTGCTGACGCGGGCGGTGATGGGGCTGTCGGCCTTTCTGGTCGGTTATTGGTGGGCGCTGCTGATCGGGGCGGTGCTGATCGGCCTGGGGGCGTGGCGCGCGCTCAAGGACCCCCGCGTGAAGCTGGCGTTCGACACGTGGATTTTGAAGCTGCCCTTGCTTGGCCGCTTGCTGCGCGATCTGCACGCCGCGCGGATGGCGCGGACGCTTGCGACGATGGTGGCGAGTCGCTTGCCGCTGCTCGAAGGGCTGACGCTGACCGGCGGCACGATCCACAATCTGCGCCTGAAACGCGCGTCAGACGAGATCATCGAATCGATCCGCGGTGGCGGCAGCCTGTCGGCGGCGATGCGGCGGACCGGGGTGTTCCCGCCCTTGCTGACCTATCTCGCTGCGTCGGGCGAGACGGCGGGGCAGCTCGACGACATGCTGGAACGCGCGGCGGATTATCTGGAGCGTGAATTCGACCGCTTCACCACTACAGCGCTGTCGTTGCTCGAACCGCTCATCATCGTGCTGATGGGGGGTGTCGTCGCCACGATCGTGCTATCCATTTTGCTACCGATCCTGCAACTCAACACGCTTGCCGGACAATGAGGTTTGTAATGCCTGCTTCCCACACCAACCGCCGTGTTCGCCCGACTGAACAGGGCTTTACCCTGATCGAGTTGATGGTGGTGATCGTCATCCTCGGCCTGCTCGCCGCGATCGTGACGTACAACGTCCTGCCGCTGGGCGACAAAGGCAAGATCACCAAGGCCAAGGCCGATATCGCGCAGATCGAGGGCGCGCTCGATCTCTATAAATTGCAGAACGATGTGTACCCCTCGACCACCGACGGCTTGCAGGCTTTGGTGTCGGCACCGGCCGATGCCGATGCGAGCAAATATCAGCGGGGCGGCTATATCAAGAAACTGCCGCTCGACCCGTGGGGCAAGCCCTATCTCTATGCCTCCCCCGGCGCGCATGGCGAGGCCGATGTGTGGACGCTGGGCGCGGACCATAAGGAAGGCGGCGAGGGGGCCAATGCCGATATCGGTAGCTGGCAGTAACGCGCGCGAGCGCGGCTTCACGCTGATCGAGCTGATGATCGTGATCGCGATCATCGGCCTGGCCAGCGCCGTTGTCGTAATGGCGCTACCTGATCCGCGCGGACGGCTGACCGATGAGGCCGCGCGCTTCGCCGCACGGACCCGCGCGGCGCACGATCTGGCGGTGGTGGGCGCACGGCCGATCAGCGTGTGGGTGTCCGAGGGCGGCTATGGCTTTGACGAACGCCTGGACGGCGCGTGGGTCGCGATGGGGGAGAAGCCGCTGCGGGTAACGCGCTGGAGCAGCGGCACGCGGGCGCTGCCGAGCGGCGCGACGCCGCGCGACCGCATCCTGTTCGATTCGACCGGCATGGCCGATCGCCCGCTCGACGTGACGCTCACGCGGTCGCGCGAGAGCGTGGTGGTGCATGTCGCCGCCGATGGCGCGGTGCGAATCGGTGGTTAGGGTGCCGACAGCGGCGCGCGGCTTCACGCTGATCGAGATGATGGTCGCGCTCGCCGTGTTCAGCCTCGCCGCGCTCGCGCTGATCCGGCTGGAGGGCGCGACGATCCGGGGGGCGGCGACGCTCGACACCACGCTGATGGCGCAAATGGTGGCGCGCAACATCGCGATCGAGGCGATGACCGATGCCCGACCGCCCACCATCGGCACTGCCACCGGCACCGAAGCGAATGGCGGGCGCGACTGGGCGTGGACGCGCGTGGTGCAGCCTACCGGCGACGCGCGCATCCTGCGCATCGACGTGACCGTGCTGGATCAGGCGGGCCGTAACGCCGGGCATATCACGATGGTGCGCGACGGGGCGACCAAGCCATGAGCAGGCGTGCCGAACACGGCTTCACGCTGGTCGAAGTGATGATTTCGCTGCTGATCTTCGGCCTGCTGGCGGCGGCTGGCGTGGCACTCCTGTCCTTTTCGGTGCGGGCGCAGGGGGTGACCGGGGCCCGGCTGGAGGCGGTGTCGGCGCGTAATCGCTTGTCCGCAATCCTGACCGCAGACCTTGCCCAGGCGGTGGTGCGCACGACGCGCGGCGAGGGGGGTGAGATGGTGCCGGCCTTTACCGGCGAATCGGGCAGCAATGGCGCGGTGCTGCTGCGCGTGGTGCGCGGTGGCTGGAGCAATCTCGATGGCGCGCCGCGCCCGTCCGAACAGAAGGTTGAGTATCGGCTCGAGGATGGCGCGCTGGTCCGCATTGCCTATCCGATGCTTGATGGCGCGCAAGCGTTGCCGCCAACGCCGCTCCTGTCGCACATCCGCACGGTCGCACTCCGCTATCGCCTCAAGGGCGCGTGGAGCGACCGCTGGATCGGCAATGCGGAAAATCCGCTGCCCGATGCACTGGAACTCCGCATCGTGCGCGATCCGGGCGTGGAGACGCGCGAAATGTTTCTCGTCGGCACCGGATATGGCAAGCGCGTGACCAATGCGCGCTGAGGTGCCCAGGACCGAGCGCGGCGCGGCGCTGTTGACGGTGCTGCTGCTGGTCGCCGTCATTGCCGTCCTGGCGGGGGTCGCGCTCGAGAAGCTGCGGCTGGCGACTCGGTTGGGCGGCAATGCCGTTGCGCTCGACCAGGCCCGCGCCTTCTCGTTCGCGGCGGAAACGCTCGCGGTGTTCAAGATCAGCGATCTCTTGTCGAAAAGCCCCGACAAGGTGACGCTGGAGGGCGGCTGGAGCGGCCAGCCCTTCGCGCTGCCGATTCCCAACGGCACGGCCACCGCGACCGTCACCGATGGCGGGAATTGCTTCAACCTCAACAGCCTGGCCATTGAAGTAACGCCGGGCGTCTACGCCGCTTATACCCCGGCGCGGACGCAGTTCGCGCGCTTGATCGCGCTGGTTGATCCGACCGCGCGCTCGCCCGATGCGATTGCGGCGGCGGCGGCGGACTGGATCGACAGCGACAACAGTCCGCTCGATGGCGGTGCCGAGGATAACGTCTATGGCGGCGGTAAGCTCGCCTATCGCACCGCCAACACGCTGATGACCGATCCCAGCGAATTGCGCTCGGTCGCCGGCGTGACGCGGCTCGATTATGAGCGGCTTCGACCTTGGCTGTGCACGCTGCCCGTCGCGACGCCGTCGAAAATCAACGTCAACACAGTGCTGCCGGAACAGGCACCGTTGATTGCGATGCTGGGCCAGACCCTGTCGGTCGAGGCCGTGCGCCAGGCGCTGTTGCAGCGCCCGCCAAAAGGATTCGCCAATGCGGGGGCGTTCTGGTCGCAATCGGCGCTCGCTGGCGGGGCGGGCGCGACCGGTGCGGGGCAGACCGATGTCAAAACGACGTGGTTCGCGCTGCGCGTCGATGTCGCATTGGGCAGCACTCGGCTCGAACAAACTGGTCTGATTGACGCAACGGCCCTTCCCGCGCGGCTGGTATCACGCCAATGGGGTGAGCGACCATGACCGACACGCTCGTCCTCTTTGTTCCGACGCATGACACCGCGTGGCGCTGGCTGCGGATCGCGGGCGATGGGGTGACCGGGCGGGGCGAGGGGATGCCCGTGTTGGCCGCAGACGGCGAGGAGCACCTCGTCGCAGTGGTGCCCGCCGACGCGGTGACGCTGCACTGGGCCGAGCTGCCCGATCGCTCGCTTGCGCAGGCGGTGGCAGCGGCGCGCTTGCTCGCCGCCGATGCCAGCGCAACGCCGATCGGCGAAATGCACGTTGCGGTGGGGCGCGAGGATGCGCTGGTCGAACGGCCGATCGCCGTCGTGGCGGTGACCCAGATGCGCGACTGGCTCAGCGTCCTCGCAGACTATTGTATCGATCCCGATGTGCTGCTGCCCGCGCCGTTGCTGTTGCCGCGACCGGAGACGGGTTATGTCCGCGCGGACATTGGCGGGGCGGGCGTGGTCCGCGGGCCGACCAGCGGCTTTGCCGACGAGGCCGGGCTGACCGATCTCATCACCGGCGGGGTCAGGCCCGAGATTTTGCCGCGCGACCAAATGGAGGCTGCGATAATCGCGGCGGCCCATGCGCCCGTACTCAACCTGCGGCAGGGGCCGTTCGCGAAGGTGGTGGCCACGGCGATCGATTGGGCGTTGATCCGGCGGCTTGCTTGGCTGGCCGGGGCGGTGCTGGCGATGACCTTGCTCATCACCTGCGTTCAACTGCTGACTTATTCGCTCGCCGCCGATGATCTCGAACGCCGGGCCGATGTGCTGGCCCGCAGTGGCCTCGCGCGCGGCGAGGCGGTGAACGACGCTGACCGGCAGCTTAGCGCGCGGCTGGAGCGGTTGCGCGGCGGCGGGCTCGGCTTCAGCCGCACCGCCGCGACCGTTTTCGCGGCGATGCGCGCGACGCCCGGTACAGAGATCCGCACGCTGTCCTTCGATTCGAACGGCGCGATGCGCGTGACAGTGGGCGTTCAGAATGAGGGGCAAATCCTCGATCTCCAGCGCCGGATCGAGGCGAGCGGGCTCGGTGCCACGCCGATGGGGCAGTTTCAGTCGGTCGGCGGGCGCGTGACGGGGGACATCATGGTGAAGCCGCGATGACCGAGCGCTTGCTCCTCTGGTATCGCGCCCGCTCCCGGCGCGAGCAGTATCTGCTGCTGGCTGGTGCGGCGATGGCGGTGCTGGCCTTATGCTATTTCCTGGTCGTGCCGCTCGGCGATGCGCTCGAATCGGCCAGGACGCGCCATGCCGATGCGGTGATTCGCCTGGGCGAGACGCAAGCGCGGGTCGATGCGGTGAAGGCCGCGCAGGCCGACCGCGCCGCGCCGCTGGCCGGGCCGCTCGAAGCGATGGTGCGGACGCGCGCCAACGATGCCGGTTTCGCACTCGCCAGTGTCGTGCCGCAGGGGGGCGACCGGGTGCAGATCACCATCGCCTCGGCCAGGCCCGGGGCTTTGATCGGCTGGATCGCCGATCTCGAAGCGTCGGGCATGCTGGTCGATCGCTTGGGAACGACCGACAATGGCGATCGCACGGTGGCAGTGCAAATGACGTTGAAGGCGCAGGGGCAATGATCCGTCTGCGCACCGGACCGGCGGCGCTGTTCGGCGCGATCTTTGTGCTGGCGTTGATCCTGCTGTTGCCGCTGCGGTTCGCGCTGGCGTGGTTCGATCTGGATGCCACCGGCTTTGCCGCGCGGGCCGCCAGTGGCAGCGTGTGGGCGGGGTCGTTGCGCGAGGCGCAACTGGGCAGCATCGCTTTGGGCGATGTCGATGCCGCATTGTCGCCATGGGCGTTGCTCGCCGGGCGGGCGCGACTCGCGCTGGACGGCCATCCGTCGGGCACCGGGCGTGCCCTGCACGGGGCGGTCAGCGTCTCGCGGCACAGCGTGGGAATCGAGCAGATGACCGCTGGCGTACCCGTCGGGGACGCGTTCGCGCCGCTGCCCATCACCGCCATCGATCTGGACGATGTCAGCGTGCGGTTTGTGGACGGGCGGTGCGAGCGTGCCGAAGGGCGCGTCAAGGCAACGCTGGGTGGCGATATTGCGGGAATCACGCTGGGGCAGGGCCTGGCGGGCGCGGCGCGGTGTGACGCGGGTGCGCTGCTGTTGCCGCTCGTCAGCCAAGCCGGGACCGAGCAAGTGACGGTGCGGTTGTGGGATTCGGGACGCTTTCGCGCCGAGTTTTTGGCCAAGCCAAGCGACGCTGCGGCCACGCAAAAGCTGGAGCGCAGCGGGTTTCAGCACATGCCCAATGGATATCTTCTCGCGGTTGAGGGGAAATTTTGAGCTTGTATTCTTGACGCTGGCCCCTGCCGCCCGCTAGGGGCGCTTGCTCTGCGGCGATCGTAGTTCAATTGGTTAGAGCGTCGGCTTGTGATGCCGGATGTTGCGGGTTCAAGTCCCGTCGGTCGCCCCACTTCTTCAAGCAGCCAGGAATTCTAGCGTGACCAGCGGCTGGGGCTTCCCCGATTTCGACGATCATGAGGGCGTACACCTCTTCACCGATCCTGCCTCGGGGCTTCGTGCGGTCATTGCGATTCACTCGACCAAGCTGGGTCCTGCAGCGGGCGGCGTGCGCTTCTGGCATTATGCCGATAGCGACGGCGCGATCACCGACGCGCTGCGCCTATCGCGCGGGATGAGCTTCAAGAATGCGATGGCGGGCCTGCCCATGGGTGGCGGCAAGGGCGTCGTGCTGGCGGCAAAGCCGGGCGATTCGATCAGCCAGGCGCAACTCGAAGCCTTTGGCCGCGTGGTCGAGTCGCTGGGCGGGCGCTACGTTACGGCAGAAGACGTCGGCATGTCCGAAGCGAGCATGAAGACGATCGCGACGATGACCAAGCACGTGTCGGGCCTGCCGGTCGCGGCGGGCAGCGCAGGTGGTGATCCTGGACCTTATACCGCGATGGGCGTCTATCTCGGCGTCAAGGCTGCCGCCAAGCGCGGTCTGGGCGCGGACGTGATGAAGGGCGTGCATGTCGCGATCCAGGGTGTCGGCAGTGTTGGCGGCGGTCTTGCGCGTTTGCTCGCCAAGGATGGCGCGCGGCTGACGTTGGCCGACGTCAATGCCGATCGTGCCAAGGCGCTGGCGGCCGAACTGGGCGCAGAGACGGTCGCGGCGGACGCGATCCTGGGCATCAAGGCCGATATCGTCAGCCCCAACGCGCTGGGCGCGATCCTGACGCCCGAATCGATTGCGGCGCTGCAAACCACGGTTGTCGCCGGTGGCGCGAACAACCAGCTCGCGACCAAGGCTGAGGGCGCGGCGCTGCAGGCGCGCGGGATCCTCTACGCACCCGATTACGTCATCAATGCAGGCGGCATCATCAATGTCGGGCTCGAATATCTCGGGCAGGGTGACCAGGCCGAGGTCAACGCCCGCATTGCGCGGATTCCGGATCGCCTGATCGAAGTGTGGGACGAGAGCGACCGCACTGGCGCGCCTGCCGCCGACGTGGCCGACAGCATTGCGCGCCGCTTGATCGGTCGGGGCTAACGTTTCGGCAGGCAGGCGATCATCGCCCGCACGGCGGTGGCGGTTTCCGCCACGTCGCGCACCGCGATCGTGTCCATGCCCGCCGCGCGCACCGCATCGTCATTCCCGCCGGGATAGATCGCGTCGCCCAGGAACAGCATGTCCTCGGTCACGATGCCCGAATGTTCGGCGAGCCGCCGCATCGCATAGGCCTTGTCGATTCCCGCATGGGTGATGTCGAGCGAGGTTGATCCACCGATATTGACCGAGAGATCGGGCAGGGCCTTGCGCAGCAGCACCTGCATTGCCTTGCGCTTGGCGAAATCGGGGTCCCAGGCTTTTTTGGCGTCGAGCGGGGCTTCCTGACCAAGCCCGGAAAAGGTGATCTGGCTGCCACGATCCTCGACGCGCTCGCCCCAGATTTTCTCGTCGGCAAAGCCTGCTTTCTTTGTCGCTTCGGTCAGCGCGCTGAGGATGTGGTCACGCTCGGCCGGCGCGAAGATTTCGGCATAGACCGGGCGCCATGTACCATCGCTAAAGCGATACAGCTTGGTGCCGGTGGTTGGCATAATGAACAGATGCTCGATCGCGGCGGTGGCGGGCAGGGCAGCAACCACCTGCTTCTCGAATTGCGGCCAATCCCCGCCGGAAATGACGGCAACCGACACGCGCGCGAGCAGCTGGTCGAGCAGCCCGGCCATTTCATCCCCGACCTTCTGCTTGCTCTCGGCCAGCGTCCCGTCGAGGTCGAAGGCGATCAACTGTTTCACGATATCGATTCCTTGCACCGTTTGGGGGCGAACGCGCGGGGCCGACATGGGGTTGCGCGTCGACGCGACGACAAAATGGCCTAAAGTGGCGCGATGGCAAGCGCGATGGGTCTGATATGAACGGCTGGGTGTCCTTGGTGCTGATCGCTGCGCTGGTCGCGCTCATCCTGTGGCGCGCGGGTGTCTCGCGGCACGTATTGGCGATCGCTGCGCCGGTCATTGGGCTCGGCATATTCGGCTACGCCCTGCAGGGCCGGGCCATGCTCCCGGGCAGCCCCGCGCAAGCGGATGCCGCAACGGTTGCGATCGATCCCTCGATCGTCGATCTGCGCGGGGCGCTGCTCGGTCGATTTTCGGGGGATGGGGCGTATCTGATCGCATCCGATGCGTTGATGCGGCGTGGCAGCCGCGACAGCGGCGTGCAGGTGGTGCTGATGGGGCTGAACCATTATCCGCGCAGCCTTACCCTCTGGGTCGGGCTCGGCACCGCGCTGGCGCAACATGACGGCATGGTTTCGCCTGCAGCCCGCTTTGCCTTCAACCACGCGACCCAGATCGCGCCCGATCACCCAGCGCCTCCCTTTTTCGAAGGCCTGGCCTATGTCGAGGCAGGCGATTTCCGCGCCGCGCAGCCTTATTGGGCGCGGGCGCTGGCGCTATCTCCGCCTGCGATATCGTATCGCCGCGACATTGCGGTGCGGCTGTACGCGCTCAATATCGCGCTTGCGCAGCGCGGTTATTGACCCAACGAAAAAGGGCGCTCCCCGCGAAGGAAGCGCCCCATTCGTCAGACTGGGGTGAAACGCCCCGACAGTCTTACTTGGTAACGTTGTCAGCCTTGGCTGCGCCTGCGTCACGGACGTTGTCCGCCTTGTCGTGCAGTGCGTCAGCCGAGTTTGCGATCACGTCTGCGGCTGCAGCGTTCGAGGTGTTCGACGCAACGTCGTCGAGGACCGAAGCGTTGTTGTCGATGCCGTCGGCGATGACGTCGGCATTGTTCTCGATGGCGGCAGCTTCAGGGTTCTTGTGGCACGCAGCGAGCGACAGGGCACCGGCGGCAACGAGAACAAGGGCGATCTTCTTCATGCAATTGCTCCCAAGCAAATTAGCAGTTTCACGAGCGGCCCAACGCCGTCGCGAAGGCTGGTGGCATAACGTCCTGTTGCGGTGCGTCAATCTTAAATTCGCCATAAGTTACCGCAAATGCCACCTTTCCGCCACATTTGCGACGGGTTGAGTTATGGTTACTTTTTCGGGGTTACCGGCCCCATCGCTTCGGGCGCGTCCGCCACGATGGCGAGCATCGTCGTCCAGGCCGCGACGTTCTGCCGCAATTGTTCGGGGTCGATCCGGTCGAGCGTGTCCTCGGGCGTGTGGTGATAATCGAAATAGCGCAGGCCCGATTGGTTAAGATCAACCGCCGGAACGCCGGTCTTGAGCGTCGGGCCGACATCGGTTCCGTCGCCGCCGACACCCGCACCGCGCACGATGCCGAGCGGGGCGAGTGCGACCGCGAGACGATCGCCAACCGCTTTGGCGCTTTCCGGCAAATTGGTCTCGAAACGCCACACGCGATCCGCCCCGAAATCGGATTCGGAGGCCAGAGCATGGGTTTCCCCGGCATGCGCCTTGGCATAGGCCGCGCCGCCAAAGCCGCCCGTTTCCTCGTCTCCAAACCCCACGACGCGGATCGTGCGGCGATGCGGGCCCGAATCGAGCAGATGCTTGGCCGCCGCTGCGGTGATCGCGATGCCCGCGCCATCGTCGATCGCGCCGGTGCCAAGATCCCAACTGTCGAGATGCCCGCCGATCAAGATCGTGCCCGCCGCAGGATCGGTGCCGGGCACTTCGGCGACGACATTGCCCGACATGCGGCTGGGCACCACCGTCGGCGTCAGCGTGAGGTGCAGCTTAACTTGCTTGTCGAGTTTGACGATCCGCTCGAGATTTTCGGCGTCGGCAACCGACAGCGCGGCGGCGGGGATCGGCGTTACGCCGGGCGCGAAGTTGGTCGTGCCCGCATGCGGCCCACGGCCATGGTCGGTGCCGATCGAGCGGATCACGATCGCGCTCGCGCCCTTGCTGGCGGCAATATTTGGTCCGACGAAGCGCGCCATGCCCTGGCTGCCATAGCTTGACCCGTCCTGCGTTGGTTGCATCGCATTGGAGACGAAGGCGATCTTGCCAGTGAGGCTGCCGGCAGGAGCGAGCAGCAAATCATTGAAGCTGGCGAAATAGGCGACGGGCAGCGTCAGCCCCGCAGCGGGCGTGGCACCCGAATTGCCGAGAGCGGTCAACCGCAACGGCTGCGCATAGCTGCCCAGAACTTCTGCGGTTTCAACGCCGCGCACCCATACGTTCTTGAGTTCATAGGGTTCGATTCGCACGTTCTTGAAGCCGAGTGCGTTCAGTTTTGCGACGGCCCATTGCCGCGCGCGTTCTTCGGCGGGGGAGCCATCCGGGCGCGGGCCGACCTCGGTGGTGATGCCCGATACGATATCATAGGCAACATCGTCCTTCAGCGCCGCATCGCGCAGCGCGGTCACCGTCGGTGCGATCGCCACCGCAGGCGGCGCGACGCGCTGGGCGAGCGCGGGTGTCGCCAGCACCGTGGTGGCGAGAAGCATCGTGGCAGGGGCGAAGGCGCGAAGCTTGATCAAGGGCGGTTCCCGTCTGTTGGCAAAGGGTTGATGCGGAAAGCACCGAGCGGCGTTGCCGCGCGGCGGGTGGAAGGTTGGTCAACACCAGAGTAAGACCAAGACACGCGGCGGTTGCAACGGGAATCGCATGGGACCGTTGAAATCCGCCTTTGAAGATTGCGCCCCTGTCGCTGAGCGGTACCTCTGTCGTCGGCGCGTTGCCAATCGCGCTGGCGGTCGCTATCTGCCGCCACTCAAATCCATCCTTCTCGATCCCGGAGCCCGCAGCCGATGGCCGTGCAGTACAGCTATGTAATGAAGGGCCTGACCAAGACCTTCCCCGGTGCGCCCAAGCCGGTGCTCAACAACATCCATTTGCAGTTCCTGCCTGACGCGAAGATCGCGATCATCGGGCCGAACGGCTCGGGCAAATCCACGCTGATGAAGATCATGGGCGGCATCGACCCCGATTTCACCGGCGAAGCCTGGGCGGCCGAGGGCATCAAGGTCGGCTATCTGCCGCAGGAGCCGCAGCTCGACCCGACCAAGACGGTGATGGAAAACGTCAAAATGGGCGCGGGGCCGATCGCCGACATGGTCGATCGCTATAACGAGATCGTCGCGATCATGGGCGATCCGCCCGAGGATTGCGATTATGACGCGCTGCTCGGCGAAATGGGCGAGTTGCAGGAAAAGATCGACGCCGCCGATGGCTGGAGCCTCGACAACCAGCTTGAAATCGCGATGGAAGCGCTGCGCTGCCCACCGGGCGACAGCGCCGTCACCAACCTGTCGGGTGGTGAAAAGCGCCGTGTTGCGCTGTGCAAGCTGCTGCTCGAAAAGCCCAACATCCTGCTGCTGGACGAACCGACCAACCATCTCGACGCCGAAAGCGTTGCGTGGCTGGAAAATTACCTGCGCGATTATGTCGGCAACGTGATTCTCGTCACCCACGATCGCTACTTCCTCGACAATGTCGTCAACTGGGTGCTCGAGCTCGATCGCGGGCGCTATTACACCTATGAATCCAACTACTCGGGCTATCTCGAAAAGAAGGTGAAGCGGCTCGAGCAGGAAGAGCGCGAGGAGCAAGGCAAGGCCAAGGCGATCGCCGACGAGCTGGCATGGATGCGCCAGACCCCCAAGGCGCGCCAGACCAAGTCCAAGGCGCGTATCCGCGCATTCGACGAGCTGATGGAGAAGCAGGAAAACCGCGCCGTCGGCAAGGCGCAGATCCTGATCCAGCTGCCCGAACGGCTTGGCGGCAAGGTGATCGAGGCCAAGGGCCTGACCAAATCCTATGGCGACAAATTGCTGTTCGAGAATCTCGACTTCACGCTGCCGCCGGGCGGCATTGTCGGCGTGATCGGGCCGAACGGCGCGGGTAAGTCGACGCTGTTCAAGCTCATCACCGGCCAGGAAACGCCGGACGAAGGCACGATCGAGGTCGGTCAGACCGTGAAGCTCGGTTATGTCGACCAGTCGCGCGACGACCTCGACCCGAACAACAATGTCTGGGAGGAAATCTCGGACAAGCTGGAGGTCTTCCGCTTCGGCAAGCAGGAGCTGGGCACGCGGGCTTATGTCGGCGCGTTCAACTTCAAGGGGCAGGACCAGCAGAAGAAGGTCGGCCAGCTTTCGGGCGGTGAGCGCAACCGCGTCCACCTCGCCAAGATGCTGAAGGAGGGTGGCAACGTCCTGCTGCTCGACGAACCGACCAACGATCTCGACGTCGAGACGCTGCGCGCGCTGGAAGAGGCGCTCGAATCCTTCGCCGGATGCGCCGTGGTCATCAGCCACGATCGCTTCTTCCTCGATCGCCTCGCCACGCACATCCTGGCGTTCGAAGGCGACAGCCATGTCGAATGGTTCGAGGGCAATTTCGAAAGCTATGAGGAAGACAAGCGCCGCCGCTTGGGCGATGCGGCCGACCGACCGACGCGGCTCGCCTACAAGAAACTGACGCGATAAGGTCCGGAGGAGCGGCGTGGAAGTGCCACGCCGCTCCCCGCGCTGGTCATGCGGTGAAGCGCTTGGTGAACCCCTTGGGGACGCGCTCGCTATCGGCATTGGCTTCCAGATGATCGACCCGCGCGAGCGGAGGGCCCTGTCGGCACGCCTCGGTCATGGCGGTGACGGCGTCGTCCTCGCCCGCGATGAGCATTTCGATCCGCCCGTCCTTCAAATTGCGCACCCAACCGGTTACGCCACATTCCTGCGCGCGGCGCACCGCCCAGTCCCGAAAACCCGTATTTTGAACCTTGCCGGTGACGAACACCCGCTGCACCACTGCCATTGTCATCAACCTTATATTCGCCGCATCGTCTTACGCGCGATCACCGTGCTGTAGCATCACGTGCGCGAAGTCATCGTCGTTCCTGCCGGTTCCGTCGTAAATCCTGCAGTTTCCGTCGCGTGTTCGCGTTTCTTCACGGATAGGAGATCGCAATCACCTCATATTGTCGCTCGCCCGCCGGGAGCGTGACACGGCGCACGTCGCCGATTGCGGCCCCGCGCAGCGCCCGCGCGATCGGCGCATTCCAGCCGATCCGTCCCGCAGCGGCGTCGGTCTCGTCGTCCCCGACCAGCGTCAGCGTGCGTTCGGCGGTGTCGCTAAAGTCTTCAGGGTCGGCGATCGTCACCGTCGCCCCGAACCATACGCGCCCCCGGTCCGGCTGCGCTGCTGGGTCGATCACCTTCGCCGCCTTCATCCGCCGCGCCAGAAACCCCAGCCGCCGGTCGATTTCACGGAGGCGCTTGCGACCATAGATATAGTCGCCATTCTCGGAACGGTCGCCATTGCCCGCCGCCCAGGAGATGACGTCGACCAGCTTGGGGCGCTCCTCGCCCAGCAACTGCTGATATTCGGCACTCAGCGCGGCATAGCCCGCCGGAGTCATGTAATTTGGGCGATCGTCCATTGTGGATGCTACACCACAGGTGCCGGTGCGCTGTCATCCCCAAGATCGGGTGTTTCAGCCCGGTATGGTCTTGCCCAGATACCAACTGATCCGGTTCGCACCCGAAGACCGCGCGCGGCTCGGGTTCATCAAATCATAGACCACGGCGTTTTCGAGCACGCGCTGCACGTAATTCTTGGTCTCGTAGATCGGGATCGCTTCGATCCAGTCGACCATGTCCACGCCCGGCAAGCGCGGATCGCCATTGGCGCGCAGCCACTTGTTCACATTGCCGGGTCCGGCATTGTACGCCGCGACGGCGAGCGGATAGCTGCCGTAAATCCCGTAAATGTGCCGGAAATAGGTCGATCCGACCATGATGTTGTAATCGGTGTCGGTGGTCAGAGCCGACGGATCGTAGCTGAGCCCGAGCTTGGTGGCGGTGTCGCGGGCGGTGCCCGGCATCAACTGCATCAGCCCGCGCGCGCCGGCATGGCTGATCGCGGCGCGATCGAACTGGCTTTCCTGGCGGGCGATGGCGTGGATCATCGTCCAGTCATCCTGGCTGGCCACAGGCACGCGGACATTGGGGAAGCCGACGGTCGAGTATTCGCTCAGGCCGTTTTGCAGGGCGCTGCGCCCGACCATCACGCCCAGATCGGGGCGCCCAAGCGTGCGCGACAATTCGGTCGACAGGACATGGTCGCTATCGGTCTTGGCGTCGATCGCGATCTGGCGGACGAAGGCGGTCTGGTCGACCCATGCCGCCGTCGTCCCAAGATATTGCGCGGCGCGTACCGTCTCGCGGGCGTAGAAAGCCGCGCGCACATCCGGCCCGACCGGGCGCAGGATCGGGTCGCCCGGCGGGTTGAGCGGCTGGCCGATGCGTTCGCTCGCCAATTGGCCATAGAACAGGTCGCGGAAGCCCGCTGCGCGTGCATAATAGCCATTGGCCTCGTCGCGGTGCCCGGCGGCTTCTGCCGCGCGTCCGGCCCAGTACAGCCCCTTGGACTGCGTCGTCGGCGTGCGCGATGCGCTGGCGTAGAGCAGGAACAGCGGTACGGCATCGGCAGGGCGGGCGAGTTGCTTCAGCGCGGTCTGCCCGGCCAGCCAGGTGAGGCTCGTATAATCGTCGCGCTCGCCATAGGGGCGGGTGCTGACATCGGTGCCGGCGGGATAGGCATCGCTGACCTTGCGCGCGATGTCATAGGCCAACGTCGCCTGACCATCCGCAGCCGCAGCCTTGGCGTTGGTCAGCAGCACTTCGAACCATTGTCCCGGGCTGCCGGGCGTCATCGCCAGCGCGGGGCGCTGCGCCAGCAAGGTGCGCGCGCTGGCCGAGGCACCGGTGCTCCGCAGCCAATTGGCGCGATCCGCCAGCCAGCCCGGATCGGCCGCGCCATATTGCTGGGTCGCTGCGGCACGTTCGGCTGCATCAGGGGCGTTGGTGCGGAAGGCAAGGCGGGCGGCGAACACCGGCTGCCACGCAGGGCTGACCAGCGCCATCTGCCGCTGCGCCGCTGCAAGCGCGCCCTGCCACAGCAGCATGTCCATCCGCGCATTGTGATCGGACGGGGTCAGCGCATTCGCAAAGCCGGTGATGATCCGCGCTTCATCGGCGGTCGAGAGCGAGCCCGCGACCCAGGCCGCACGCGCAGCGGCATTGGCCTCCTCACGCGAGCCCGTGGCTGCCAGCGCTTCGGCAAAGCGCGTGCGGCCCGACCCCGTCAAGGCCGGGAAGCGGTGGAAAAACGATACGACGGTCGAGGGTGACCAGCCGCCCAGATCGAGCGACCGCTCCGCCGCGCGCCGCAGCCCCATCTCCCCGGGCCAGCCGGGATGGGCGAGCAGAAAACGGGCATAGCGTTCGAAGCTATACCCGCTGGGCTGTTGCAGCGCCTTCCACTCGACGATCGATGCGGCCAGCGCGGCGTTATTTGCGGTCGTGCCCGCCAGCACCTGTGTCGCACGACCCCAGCCAAGCTGATCCTGTGCGTCGCTCGACGTCACCGCGATGGTGGAAACCCCTGCCAGCAACAGGGCTGATTTAAGGAGCGAAGCAATCATATAGACAGAATATGCCTTTCGTCCGTATTTGTCGCGCGACAAATCTAAAAATGCGACGGAATTCCGTCTCTCAGGAGCAGCTTAACCATGTTTTCGGGATCGATCCCGGCGCTCGTCACGCCGTTCTCCGCCGACGGCGCGTTTGATGAGTCGGCCTATCGCGACCTGGTTGAATGGCAGATTGACGAAGGTTCGACGGGTCTGGTGCCGTGCGGCACCACCGGCGAAGCGGCCACGCTGAGCGCGGAGGAGCATTTCCACATCGTCGGCATCTGCGTCGACCAGACCAAGGGCCGCGTGCCGGTGATTGCGGGGGCAGGCTCCAACGATACGCGCGTGGCGATCCACAATATCAAGGCGGCCAAGGCAGCGGGTGCCGATGCCGCGCTGATGGTGCCGCCTTATTACAACCGGCCCAATCAGGAAGGCATCTTTCGCCATTTCGAGGCGGTGGTGCAGGCGTGCGACTTGCCGATCGTGCTCTACAATGTGCCCGGTCGCACCGTAACCGACATTGCCGTCGAGACGGTCGCGCGGATCGCGCATGCTTTTCCCAGCGTGGTCGGCATCAAGGATGCGACGGGGGTGATCCAGCGCGTATCGGCGCAGCGTGGGGCGTGCCCGGCCGGGTTCGTGCAGCTTTCGGGCAATGACGACATGGCGCTGGCGTTCAATGTAACGGGCGGGGTGGGGTGCATCTCGGTGACCGCCAATGTCGCGCCTGCGCTATGCGCGGCGTTCCAGGCGGCGTGCGCGGCGGGGGAGTATGCGGCGGCGCTGGAGTTGCACGACCGGCTGTTTGCGCTGCACGTGGCGCTGTTCACCGATGCTTCGCCGGGGCCGGTCAAATATGCACTGAGCCGGGTGCGGCCCGACTTTCCGCAGGCGTTGCGCTTGCCGATGACTTGGCCGAGCGAAGCGAGCCAGCGCGTGGTGGATGCGGGGCTGGCGGCGGCTGGGTTGGTTTGAGGGCGGGGGCGTAGCGGTTGGGTGGAGAGCCGACGCTGTGGCTTAGCCGTCAAAGCGGGACGAGGCTCTGGCTATGAATAAGATCGGTCTCTTACTTAGCGTGATGATGTTCTTGGGCGGCTGTCATCACCAGACGACCTACGCCGAGGGATGTGGTCGTTTGCCTGCGAACTGGATAACTCCGCGTGATGGACGGGGCGTGATGTCGCTTATGAGTGTCATAGCGGTTCGCGCGGACGGCTCACTACAATGGAATGGGATAGGCGTCTCGGATGCTACGCTCAAAGATTATTTAAAGGAAACTGCGACGCTGAACCCCGTGTCGGTGGTGCAGATCAAGTTTGCGCCGGACGTTGATTGCGACGAAGTGGCTCGGCTGCGTCGGCTTGTATCCGACACTCTAGATTGCAAGTTTGGTCAGTGTGCAGAAGGTAGTGGGAAATGGTGGCGCATTGGCGACGTCGGTCCCCCCTTTAAAGCCTACGATCCGCAACCAGTGGTGCCTCACGAGCAATAAGCAGCCTGTCCGCAACTGGGCGAAATTATCCATGCTCGCTTTGGCAATACCGCACCGCAGCAGATCGCCCTACCTTCACCGTTCGTTTCGAGCGTAGTCGAGAAACGGCAGCTTGCGTTGCGCGGGGTTTCTCGACTTCGCTCGAAACGAACGGTCGAGGGGCGTTACGTGCGCGCCCAGCTCAATCCTTCGCGAAGAAGCGGTCGATCACGTCGCGGGCGAGGCGCGCCGGGCGCAGGGTGGTGGCGTCGAGGCAGCACCAGCTGGATTTCACTTCGGCGAGCACCTCCTCACCGCGCTTGATGATCGTTTCGTAGAAAGCACGCGCGCCCTGCACCTTTTCGAGCAGGACGGTGGCGATCACTTCGTCATCAAGGAAGGTCGGTTTGCGATACGTAATCTCGTGCTTCAGCGCGACCCAGGCGTGAGTCGCCAGCGCTTCGGCCGGCGCAAAGCGCTGCCAGTGACTGATCACCGCGTCCTGCACCCATTTGAGATAGGAGGCGTTGTTGACATGGCCCATGAAATCGATGTCGGCGGCATCAATGGCGATGGCGAAGCTGTGCGTCGCGAATTTGGGGCTCAGGCACTCGGTCATATCATCACCTTATAGGATTGGTGCGCGCATAGCGAGCGAACAACGCGCGCGACCGGCGCAAAATGTGCGATCTTGCGCCGTGTCGTTGCTAATCCGCGCTTGTGGCTTTTGTTTCGCAGCGACAGCGCCTACATCGCCGCTCTTATGGCCCGTCCAAAGCCCCCCGTTTTCGAAAAAACCAAGATCGTCGCCGAGAACCGGCGCGCCCGCTACGATTATGCGATCGACACCGTCTATGAGGCGGGCATCGCGCTGACCGGCACCGAGGTGAAGAGCTTGCGCAGCGGCACCGGCTCGATCGCTGAAAGCTATGCCGAGGTGAAGGACGGGCAGGTGTGGCTGATCAATTCCAACGTGCCGGAATTCAGCCATGGCAACCGCTTCAACCATGAGCCAAAGCGCGCGCGCAAGCTGCTGCTGCATGAGCGCGAGATCAACAAGATGCACGGAGCGGTGGCGCGAGACGGCATGACGCTGGTGCCGTTGATGGTCTATTTCAATTCCAAGGGCCGCGCCAAGGTCGAACTGGCGCTGGCCAAGGGCAAGAAGGCGCATGACAAGCGCGACTCGATCAAGGAGCGCGACTGGAAGCGCGAGCAAGGGCGGCTGATGCGCGACCGTGGTTGAGGCCGTGGCCCGGCTTAGCGCGATGGCGCGGCTGTCCCGCTGGGTCGGTCGCCATGTGCCGACGCGCGAAAGTGTCGAGGCCAACCGCTATCTGCGACCCGTCGCCCACCGCATCCTCGCACCGGCGCTGTGGCGCTTTACCCGGCGATCGGTGCCGCGCGGGGTGGCATTGGGGCTGTTTACCGGGGTGCTGTTTCCCTTCGCGCATATGCCGCTTGCAGCAGTCACGGCCTTGCCCGTGCGCGCCAACGTGCCCGTCGCGGTGGGCACGACGCTGCTCCACAATCCGATCACCACCGTGCCGCTATTCTGGGCGGCGTATCAGCTCGGGCACTGGGTCTTGCGGTTCGATCGCAGCGTGCCCGGCGCGCCGATTGCAAGCAATGTGAAGGCCAATGTCGGATTGTTGCACTGGCTGGTGTCGCAAGGGGGGCCGTCGACGATCGTCGGGCTGGTCCTCATCGCCGCGATCCTTTCGGTTTTGGGCTATTTCCTGACCGGGCTCGCCTGGCGGATCCGAATCGGCCGAAAATGGCGCAAAAGAGCCGCGCGAAAAGGGCCGAAACAAGCGATTTGACGGAATGTGTCTTGGGGTTACAACACGCTCCATTCAATTTTCGATGAGAGGATTTTTGCATGCGTCGTTCGTTCGTCATGGTTTCCTTGCTTGCCTCTGCGGCCTTGGTGGGGGTGACCCACGCAAATCCGGCACCCAAGGCCAAGGTGGCGGCAAAGGCGGAGCCCGCGCCGAAGGCGACCGGGGCTGAAATCGGCGCATTCGGGCTCGATCTTGCCGGCATGGACACCAGCGTGCAGCCGGGTGACGATTTCGTGAAGTTCGCCGGCGGCAAGTGGGAAGCGGCCACCGAGATTCCCGCGGACAAGGCGACGTACGGCATGTTCAACCGCTTGGCTGACCGCTCGCTGGAACAGACCCGCACGATCCTGGATGCGGCGGCGAAGCGCCCCGGCGACAAGATCGGCGATTTCTATGCGAGCTTCATGGATGAGGCCGCGATCAACGCCAAAGGCATCGATCCGATCAAGCCCTGGATCGCCGAAATTCGCGCAGCGGGGGACAAGACCGCGCTGGCGGCCGAAATGGCCAAGCTGCAGCGCACCGGCGTCGGCGGCCTGTTCCGCATGGGCGTGGGCCAGGACGACAAGGCACCCGACACCTATATCGTTGGGCTCAGCCAGTCGGGCATCGGCCTGCCGGACCGCGATTATTATCTGAAGGACGATCCCAAGCTCGCCGACACGCGCGCAAAATATCAGGCCTATCAGGTGCAGATGCTGGGCCTGGCGGGCGTCGACGATGCCGCCGCGCGCGGCGCAGCGGTCTATGCCTTTGAAAAGGCGCTGGCGACCGCGCATTGGGACCGCATCAAATCGCGCGATTCCGATCTGACCTACAATAAGTGGTCGGCGGCTGACTTCGCGACCAAGGCCCCGGGCTTCCCGTGGGAGGTCTATATGAAGACGGCTGGGACCGCAGGACAGGCCAATTATCTGGTCGGGATGCCAAGCGCGCTGACCGACGAAGCCAAGGCCTTTGCCGATGCCCCCGTCCAGGTGGTGCAGGATTTCCTGATCCTGCGCTTGCTGCGCAGCTACGCCGGCGTTCTCGCCAAGCCGATTAACGACGCCAATTTCGCTTTCTACGGCACGGTGCTGAGCGGCGCGCCGCAGCAGCCGGTGCGGTGGAAGCGCGGCGTGGGGATCGTCAGCGGGGCGATGGGCGAACAGGTCGGCCAGGCATATGTCGAGCAATATTTCCCGCCCGCGACCAAGGCGGCAGCGGACCAGCTCGTCAAGAACATCATCGCGGCGATGAGCGTGCGGCTCGACAATCTCACTTGGATGGCCCCGGAAACCAAGGTGAAGGCCCATGCCAAACTGGCGGCCTTCACCCCCAAGATCGGCTATCCGTCCAAGTGGCGGGACTATTCGGCGCTGACGGTCAAGCGCGACGATATCGTCGCCAATGTCGCGGCGGCGAACGCGTTTGAATATGAGCGCGATCTGCACAAGCTCGGCCAGCCGATCGACCGCACCGAATGGGGCATGACCCCGATGACGGTGAACGCCTATGCCAATCCGCCGATGAACGAGATCGTATTCCCGGCCGCGATCCTGCAGCCGCCGTTCTTTGATGCCAAGGCCGATCCTGCGGTCAATTATGGCGGCATCGGCGTGGTGATCGGGCATGAATTGAGCCATCACTTCGATGATCAGGGCCGCAAATATGATCCGACCGGCAAGCTGACCGATTGGTGGACGGCTGAGGACGTCAAGCGCTTCACCGCGATGACCGACAAACTCGTCAAGCAATATGACGCCTATGAGCCGCTGCCGGGCCTGCACATCAAGGGCGGGCTGACGCTGGGCGAAAACATGGCGGATCTGGCCGGGTTGGCGCTGGCTTATGATGCGTATCACCGTTCGCTCGGCGGCAAGCCCGCGCCGGTGATCGATGGGCTGACCGGCGACCAGCGCTTCTTCCTGGGCTACGCACAGGTCTGGCGGATCAAGTTCCGCGAGCCCGCTTTGCGCTCGCAAGTGATTTCGAACGAGCATTCGCCGGGCCCGTTCCGCACCGTCGAAGTGCGCAACGTCGATGCCTGGTACAAGGCGTTCGGCGTGAAGGCGGGCGAGAAGCTGTATCTGGCCCCGGCTGACCGCGTCAAGGTCTGGTAAAGGCCATATGCTGCACCGCGCCGCCCGGCATGGGTGGCGCGGTGTAAGCGTGTCTGGCCGCTTTGCCCTTGACGCTCCCGGCGCATCGCCCAATGCAGGGGACGATGGCATCGCTTCCAACGTCCCCGACCGCGTCGCGCGGCGCAGCCTTGATCGCGGTCACCTGCGGCTGCGCGGCTGCGGCGATCATTCTGGTGGTGATAGGCAGCGCGCCGATTGCGGCAGCGTTTCTGGCGACCGCACTCGTCGCGACCGGGGCGATGCTGCTGTTCCGTCGCCTGTTCCCGCGCACGACGGAGCTTGGTGCCGAGCCGGACTGGAGCGTCGCGCGCACGGTCGCCGAAAGCAGCCCCGATGCGATTGCGGTGACCGATCGTGCCGGGCGGCTGGTATGCGCCAACAATAGATACGAAACGCTGTTCGGCGGTTTTGCGACGCCACCGGGCCTCCCCTTCGACGCGACGGGGGTGGAGCTTCTGGGGGCGGCCGGGCGCGCGGCATGGCGCGACGGGACCGCTGGCGTCGCGCGTCTCCTGATCAAAGGCGCGCAATTGTCCGCCGAAGTGACGCGGGCCGGGGAAGACGGGAATCTGCTGGTCTGGCGCTTCCACGCCACGCAGGGCCTGGATCTCGCCCAGACCATGGAAAATCTGATCTCAGGGGGAACGGGCGATCGGCTTGGCAGCGCCGGGATCATGGCGGCGCTGATCAATCCCGATGGACGGATCCGGGCGGCCAATCGCGTGCTGCGCGCGCGCGCGATGGGCCATGAGGAAGGCGCGATCGTCGGACGCGACTTTGCGCGCTTTCTGATCACCGATTCGCACGGCATGGCGCGGTTCGAACGCGAAGGGTTGGCCCGCAACCCGTTGCGCGTTCTGCAAATTCCCTTTCTCGATGGCGAAGACGCGCCGATGCTGGTCGCGCTGATCGACGAGGAAGAGAACAGCCAGCCCGCCATCGGTGAAAGCGCCGCTGCGCATATCAAGAGTCTGGTTTCGTTGATGCCGTTCGGCGTTGCCTTGATTGGGGCCGATGGCCGCTTTGTGCAGATGAACGATGCCTTTGCGCGGGCGGCGGCGGTCGATCCGCACAGCCCGCCCATCTATCCCGGCGATCTGCTGGTGCGCGAAGACAAGGGCGTGGTCGCCGATGCGATCCGGCGCTTTGCCGGCGGCGCGACGCATTCGACCGATCTTGCGGTGCGGTTGAAGGACCATCCCGATGAACCGGTGGCCCTGTCGATCGCGGGCGCGCGCGGGCTCGGCAATTCGGCGGTGCTGCTGAGTCTGAAGGACAATAGCGAGGAAACGCGGCTCAAGCGCGAAGTGGCACAAGCAACCAAGATGCAGGCGGTAGGGCAGCTCGCCGGTGGCGTCGCGCATGATTTCAACAATATCCTGACCGCGATCATCGGGCATTGCGACTTGATGCTGATGCGCCATTCGCCCGGCGACAGCGATTATGACGACATCCAGCAGATCCGCGCCAATTCCAACCGCGCCGCCAGCCTGACGCGCCAATTGCTCGCCTTTTCGCGGCAGCAGACGCTCCGCCCGCAAGTGCTGCAACTGCCCGACGTGATTTCGGAAGTGACCAATTTGCTCAAGCGCTTGTTGGGCGAGAGCGTCACGCTCACCGTCAAGCATGGGCGCAATCTCGGGCCGGTGCGTGCCGATCCCGGGCAACTCGAGCAGGTCGTCGTCAATCTCGCGGTGAATGCGCGCGATGCGATGATGTCGAAGGATCCGCGCGGCACCGGTACGCTGGCGATCCAGACCTATGCGGTCACCACCGCCGAAGTGCGCAAGCTCGCCTCCGATATCCTCCCGGCGGCCGATTATGTCGTGCTGGAAGTGGCGGATACCGGTGGCGGCATCCCGCCCGACGTGCTGCCCAAGATCTTCGAGCCGTTTTTCACCACCAAGGAAGTGGGCAAGGGGACGGGCCTCGGTTTGTCCACCGTCTACGGGATCGTCAAACAATCGGGCGGTTATATCTTCGCCGATAATGTGAAGGCCGGGTCGCGCGGACCGGCGGGGGCGGTGTTCACCATCTATCTGCCGGTCCATACGGCGGGCACCTTGGCGGAGGCACCACCGGCGCGGATTTTGCCGCGCGAGAAGCCGGTCGATCTGTGGGGTACGGGGACGATCCTGCTGGTCGAGGATGAGGATATGGTGCGCGCCGTCGCCGAGCGGACGCTGACGCGGCAGGGCTATACCGTGCTTTGCGCCGAACATGGCGAGGCGGCGCTGGAGTTGCTGGCATCCGGCCCAAAGCCCGATCTGCTCATATCGGACGTGATGATGCCGCTGATGGACGGGCCGACCATGGTGCGTCAGGCACGCGCGCGCTATCCCGATCTGCCGATCGTGTTCATGTCCGGCTATGCCGAGGAGACGATCCGCAAGTCGATCGACCTCGACAATGTCGCTTTTCTGGCAAAACCGTTTTCGGTGCAACAGCTTGCAGAAGCGGTGCGGGCGGTATTGGGTGCGAAATGATTTGGTGCATTACGGCATGCCCGGCTAAGGGCCTATCATGAGCGGGCCACAGACTATTTTGATCGTCGAGGACGAACCCTTGATCGCGATGATGATCGAGGATTTTCTCGATGTCTTGGGAAAGCGTCACGGCGGCACGGCCGATACGGTTGTGGCGGCGCTGGCATTGATCGAAGCCGGTGGTATCGACGCCGCCATCCTCGACGTGAACTTGCGTGGCGGCGAAAAGAGCTTTCCGATCGCGGCGGCGCTCGCCGAAAAGGGCATTCCCTTCGTTTTTGCGACCGGCGGCTCGCACGATAGCGTCGCCGACGCGTATCGGGATCGTCCGACCCTGGCCAAGCCGTTCACCATGGACGGGGTTTCCAAGGCGTTGGCCGCCCTGGCCTGATCTGGATTACCCAAACAAACCTGGCTGATCGCGGACCCATAGCGAGGCTGCGCCGTTTCTCCTGCCACAATCCCGGCACGGAGACCGATCGTGGCATTTTCCAGTACAGACCTTTCCCCCGCTGCTTTGACGGACCCGCAAACGGTGGGGCCGAAGCCGCCGTTCGAGCGCCAGAGCCAGCCATGGCCCGGCCTCGCGCGCGATATGCGACCCCGGCCCGACCATGGCGAATCGAGCTATCGCGGCTCCGGTCGCCTGGCAGGTCGCAAGGCGCTGATCACGGGTGGAGACTCGGGGATGGGACGCGCTGCCGCCATCGCCTATGCGCGCGAAGGGGCCGATGTTGCGATCAACTATCTGCCCGATGAAGAGGCGGATGCGCAGGAGGTGATCGACCTGATCCGCGCGGCGGGCCGCACGGGCGTCGCAATCCCGGGGGATCTGTGCAGCGAAGATTTCTGCAAGACCCTGGTCCAGACCGCCATCGATGCGCTGGGCGGGCTGGACATTCTGGTTAGCAATGCCGCCCGGCAACAAACGCACGCCTCGATCCTGGATATTTCCACCGAGGAATTCGACCGGACGATGAAGACCAACATCTACGCGCCGTTCTGGCTGATCAAGGCGGCGCTGCCGCATCTGGCACCAGGATCGGCGATCATCGGAACGACGTCGGAACAGGCAACCGACCCCTCCGAAGACCTGTATGACTACGCGCAGACCAAGGCGGCGACGACCAATTATGTGCGCAGCCTCGCCAAACAATTGGCGTCGCGCGGGATCCGCGTGAACGGCGTTGCACCCGGACCGATCTGGACGCCCTTGCAAGTGTCCGGTGGCGCGACGATGGAAAAGCTCGAACAGTTTGGCGGCCAGACACCGCTCGGACGCCCCGGACAACCGGGCGAACTCGCCGGAATTTACGTTCTGCTGGCCGAAAGTGGTGGCAGCTACGCCACCGGCCAAGTCTATGGCGCAGCGGGCGGTAGTGGGATGCCGTAACCGCGCAAATTTTTTGAAAGAGGCTGTCGTTCTACTCTTGTTCCGAAAGAACAAACGCGATACACACTGCATCACGCATTGAACGCACCCGGCGTTCGGTCTAGCGCAGGAGGCTACCAATGGCGGTATCGTTGAAGGTCATCGACAGCAAAATGGCAGCCTCAGACAAGCAAGCAGACAAAGCCACCGCAGAACGCGCCAAGGCGCTGGAAGCGGCGCTCGCACAAATCGACCGGGCGTTTGGCAAGGGGTCGGCGATGAAGCTCGGCTCCAAGCAGACGATGCAGGTCGAAGTGATCTCGACCGGCTCGCTCGGGCTCGACATCGCTTTGGGCGTTGGCGGCTTGCCGCGTGGCCGCGTTATCGAGATTTACGGGCCGGAATCGTCGGGCAAAACCACGCTGGCGCTGCACGTCATCGCCGAAGCGCAAAAGGGTGGCGGCACGGCGGCTTTCGTCGATGCCGAGCATGCGCTCGACCCAGTTTACGCCAAGAAATTGGGCGTCAATATCGATGAGCTGATCGTGTCGCAGCCCGACACGGGCGAGCAAGCGCTCGAAATCGTCGATACGCTGGTGCGCTCCAATGCGATCGACGTGCTGGTGGTCGATTCGGTCGCGGCGTTGGTGCCGCGTGCCGAAATCGAAGGCGAGATGGGCGACAGCCATGTCGGCTTGCAGGCGCGGCTGATGTCGCAATCGCTGCGCAAGCTGACCGGCTCGATCAGCCGCTCGCGCTGCATGGTGATCTTCATCAACCAGCTGCGCATGAAGATCGGCGTGATGTACGGCAACCCCGAGACGACGACGGGCGGCAATGCGCTGAAATTCTATGCCTCGGTTCGCCTGGATATTCGCCGCACCGGGCAGATCAAGGATCGCGACGAGATCATCGGCAACACCACGCGGGTGAAGGTGGTCAAGAACAAGGTCGCGCCGCCGTTCAAGCAAGTCGAATTCGACATCATGTATGGCCAGGGCGTGTCCAAGATTGGCGAGATTCTCGATCTGGGCGTCAAAGCCGGGTTGGTCGAGAAATCGGGCGCGTGGTTCAGCTATGACAGCGTCCGCATCGGGCAGGGGCGTGAGAACGCCAAAACCTTCCTCAAGGAAAATGTCGAGATGTCCGATCGTCTGGAAAAGGCGATCCGCGCGCGGACCGACAAGGTTGCCGAGGAAATGATGGCAGGCGCGGAACCCGATGAGGGTGACGACGAGATGTGACTTTCGCCCCGGTCTGCTGCGGCGGACCGGAGCCGGGGATTGCGGCAGTGCACGGCTGCGTCCCCACCCACGATGGCGGTATCGAGCGCTCTCGGTTCCGTCGCAGAGACCGGGAAGGCCCGCCAGCGATGGCGGGCCTTTCATATGGCGGGCTGTGGCCTGCGCAGAGTGTCCGCGTGGCGAACCCGCATTGCGCACCCAAAGCCAGTGTGTGGCTTGGCTGCTGCGCGCCTGCTAGGATGGGGCACCAAGCCGACCCGGAGAGCTCTCATGACCTTGATCGTCCATCATCTCGAAAACTCGCGCTCGCAGCGGATTCTGTGGATGCTGGAGGAACTCGGGCTCCCCTATGAGATCAAGCGCTATGAGCGGAACAAGCAGACGATGCTGGCCCCGCCGGAACTCAAGCGCATTCATCCACTGGGCAAGTCGCCGGTGCTTGAGGACACCGAAATCGGCGATGTGATCGTCGAAACCGGCGCGATCGTCGAGTATCTGGTCGAGCGTGGCGATGGTCGGCTGGGGCCGCCCGCGCACCGCGATGCGGTGCTGCGCTATCGCCAGCTCCTGCACTATGCCGAAGGGTCGGTGATGCCGCCGCTGCTGGTGTTGCTGGTCGTCAACCGCATCCCGTTGCTCGGCAAGACCGCCGCCAAGCGCATCCAGCCGATGATCGACGTCCATCTCGATTATGTCGAAGCCGAGCTGTCGAGCCGTCCCTGGTTTGCGGGCGACACAATCACGGGGGCCGACATCATGATGAGCTTCCCGCTGGAGGCCGCGCGCAGCCGCGCGGGCCTCGATGCGTCGCGCCCGGCGACGATCGCCTGGCTCGACAAGATTCACGCGCGCCCAGCCTATCAGGCCGCGCTCGCCAAGGGCGGGCCCTATGCCTATGCGTGAGACGGCGTAGCGCGGCGACGCGGGATGTTTGCTCTCCGCTCACCGTTCGCCCTGAGCCTGTCGAAGGGCACCCCGCCACAGGCATGCGTTCGCTTCGTGACGACGGGGCTTCGACAGGCTCAGCCCGAACGGTGATTGGGTAGACCTGCCTGCAGACACCACCGCTGGTCTGCATACGGAATGTTAGAAAGCCGCGCCCTTTCCGCGATCCTGCTACGCGTGATCCGCCCGGGGCAGTTCGTTCAAGCCGATCTCGGGCGGCTCGGGCGCTTCCAGCGTCCCCTCCCATTTGGCGATGACGCTGGCGGCGATCGCATTGCCGACGACGTTGGTGGCGGAGCGCCCCATGTCCAGAAAATGATCGACCGCGAGGATCAGCAACAGCCCGGCCTCGGGGATGTGGAACACCGGCAGCGTCGCGGCGATCACCACCAGGCTGGCGCGCGGCACGCCGGCAATGCCCTTGGAGGTGATCAGCAAGGTCAGCAACATGGTGACCTGCGCGCCGATCGAGAGATGGATGCCGTACGCCTGGGCGATGAATAAAGACGCGAAGGTCATGTACATCATCGAGCCGTCGAGATTGAACGAATAGCCTAGCGGGACGACGAAGCCCGCGATCTTGGGCGGGACGCCGAAGCGCTCCAGCGCCTCCAGTACGCGCGGCAGCGCGGCTTCGGACGAGGCGGTGGAAAAGCCGATCATCAACGGCGCGCCGATGTACCGCAGCAAGCTGCGCGTGCGCGGCCCCACGATGAGGTAGCACAGGCCGAACAGCAGCGCCCACAACACCGCCAGCCCGAAATAGAAGCTGCCCATGAAGTAAGCGAGGTTCTTGATGACGCCGGGGCCCTGCTCGGTCAGCGTGGCGGAGACGGCGGCGAACACCGCCAGCGGCGCGAACATCATCACATAATTGGTGACTTGCAGCATCACCGCGACCAAAGCCTCGGTCGCGCGGACGAGCGGGGCGGCTTTCTCCCCGACCGCCGAAATCGCGACGCCGAGGAACACCGAAAACACCACGATCTGCAGGATCTCGTTGGTCGCCATCGCATCGAAGATCGACGACGGCACGACATGGGTAATGAATTTGGCGAGATCGAACCCGGCCTTGTCGAGCCCGGTGCCCTCGGTCACGGGCGGCACGACCAGATGCGGCGTGAGGCCGAGCACTTCACCCAGCGACGCGGTGACATGGAACAGCACCAGTCCGAGCGAGAGCGACAACAGGCTCGCGCCGACGAACCACGCGACGGCGCGCAGACCGATCCGCCCGAGCGCGCCGGTGCCCCCCATATGCGTAATGCCGACGACAAGGGTCGAGAGCACCAGCGGCGCGATGATCATCTTGATCAGCCGCAGGAACACCGTGGTGATGATCGAAATATAGCCGGCAATCTCCTTCAGCCGCGCCGCGCTGGCGGGGGTGCCGTCATCGATCGTGGCGTTGAGCGTCCATCCCACGGCGAGGCCAAGCACCAGCGCGATCAGGATATAGGTCGTCAATCGCTTCGCCACGTGTCACCCCTTTTTACAGTGCGTGTCATCAACGGGAGAAAGTGCGAGCGGTCAAGCCGAAGTGCCGCGATGCTGCGTTGCGGCGGCCACCTGCCGCTGGCACAGTTGCGCTAACGATGAGGGGGCGCGAGACGATGAAGATGCTGACGCGGCGTGGGTTTGCAGCCGGAGCGGCGGTGCTGCCGGTGCTTTCGGCCAGTGGCGTTCTGCGCGCGGCCGAACCGGATCTCGGTGGCTTGCGCAACCTCGCCAGTGGCGCGACGCCGATCGGGCCGGACGAGCGCCGCGCGCGCATCGCCCGCGCGCAGGCGCTGATGAAGGCGCACGGCATTGGCGCGGTGCTGATCGAATCGGGATCGAGCCTGGTTTATTTCACCGGCGTGATGTGGTTTCGCAGCGAACGGCTGACCGCGGCGATCCTGCCGGTCGAGGGCGAGCCGTGCATCGTCACGCCGTTCTTCGAGGAACCCTCGGTCCGCCAGACGCTGGGGGTCGCGGCGGATGTGCGCGTGTGGCAGGAGGATGAGGATCCGCTGAAGCTGGTCGCGGGCTTCCTGCGCGAACGCAAGCTGGACGCGCGGCCGATCGGCATTGAGGAAACGGTGCGCTATTTCGCGGTCGATGGCCTGGCGCGGGCGCTGCCGGGGGCGAAGATCGTCTCGGCCAATCCGGTCGTGCGCGGGGTGCGGATGCGCAAGACCGCGCCCGAGATCGCGCTTATGCAGACCGCGACCGATGTGACGATCGCCGCTTACCGCTGGACCTGGCCGCGCGTCGAAAAAGGCATGAAGCCCGCCGACATCGCCGCGCTGATGAACGCCGCCACGCGGCACTTGGGCGGCGCGCCCGAATTCGCGTTGGTACTGATAGGCCCCGCCGCGGCCTATCCACATGGCAGCCGCGACCCGCAAGTCGTGGCGGACGGGCAGATCGTGCTGATGGATTGCGGCTGCACCGTGCAGGGCTATCAGTCGGACGTCTCGCGCACCTTCGTGTTTGGCAGCGCGAGCGCGGAACAGCGCATGGTGTGGGATCAGGTCCGCGCTGGCCAGGCCAAGGCCTTCGCCGCCGCACAGATCGGCACGCCGGCGGGGGCGGTGGATGATGCCGTGCGCGGCTTCTATGCCTCGCTCGGCTATGGGCCGGGCTATCGCTTGCCCGGCCTGTCGCACCGCACCGGCCACGGCATCGGGCTTGACGGGCATGAGCCGGTCAACCTCGTCCACGGCGAAACCATGCGGCTGGCCGAGGGCATGTGTTTTTCGGATGAGCCGGGCCTGTATCTGCCGGGCAAGTTCGGCGTGCGGCTGGAGGATTGCTTCCACATGACCGCGACCGGGCCGAAATGGTTCAGCGTGCCGCCGATTTCGATTGATGCGCCGTTGGGGTGAGGGGCGGGGATGTGAGATTGTGTCGAGGTTGCCGGATTGGTGGGTAATGGCCCTAGGGGAGCGGGCCACTGCCTTGGATGGGAATTCGCTTTTCAATGATCTTTTGTCCCAGGTAGCTGCCGCCCCTGAGTTGCAAGCACTGCGGCGTCTCAAAGTCCCCTTTTCGGGCAAAGATGAGACTTTTCATCTGATAGATTGACTTGGCTGGCTGCGCTTTCAGCAAAGCTTTGACGGCATTGGCATTTCCCAAATCAATGCCCTCCAGCTTTGGTTCTGTCCCGACGTTGGTATCCTTCCCGCTCGAGCATTCGACAACATAAACATGAGGATACACCTCTGAGTGAGAAATGCGCTGAACGTCTTTCTTTTCTAATAATGCCGTGAGTAGCACCCATATCCCGAAGCCATAAGGCTTGCGTGATGCCGCTTCGGCGTCATTCTGAAATTCAGTCGGCGAGGCCGGTCGAACAATTGCATTCCTGGCATCGATTTCGACCGAACAGCCTGTTAGCAACATTGCGCCAGCCGCCACGATGGAAGATGAGAAAGGCTTCATAGCTCCTATCTAACGGCTATCTCCGATGTCGTATATTGGTCGGAAAGAGATTTCCCGCAGTTTTGATGCTATGATCAGTTGCGCCACACCCCGCTTCCCCGGCGAAGGCCGGGGCCCAGTGGTGGGCGGGGTATGGCGGGGGCTGGTCTTTCTTGCATCCGTCCTACCTACTGGGCCCCGGCCTTCGCCGGGGAAGCGTGTGGTGGGTAGGCGTGTTGGCAGCGGCCCGCTCCCCTCAGATCAACGCCGCGGTGAAAGCACTCTTGTCGCCGTGCCACCGCGCCACCGCCGCCGCGCGGTCCTTTTCCGCCGCCGCCGTCTGCCCCAGCGCGGTCAGCGCGTCGGCCCTTACCGACAGGCTCACCGGGTCGAGCGGGAAGCGGGTGAGGGCGGCGTTGGCTTGCGCTAGCGCTTGCTGGGTGTCGCCTGCGGCCAGCAAAGCGGCGGCGAGGCTGCGTTCGGTCGGATACCACCACACGGGCGGATCGTCGAAATGGGTCAGGACCTTGGAGGTCTCGATCCTGGCCGCCGTACGATAGGCCTTCACGGCGTCGGCGGGACGGTGTTCCAGCATGGCTGCGCGGCCTTCCAGCACGGATTTGGCGATGCGCATCAGCGCGGTTGCCTGCAGGCTGGCATCCTCCTTGTCGGCAGGGCCGGCGCGCAGCGGGATCGCCGCCGCTTCGGCACGGACTGCGGCTGCGTTGCCGAGGCGCGCGTACGCTTCGCCGCGCGCATAATGGCGATAGGCGCGCAGGAAACCGTATGCCGCGCCGGGTTCGGGCAGCGCCAATACCGCTGCCGGGTCGGCGAAGCGGCCTTGGGCGAAATAGGCGGTGCCGCCGACCATTTGCTGGAACGGATCGGATTTCGGCGCGCGCGACAGTGCCCCGAGGACGGGCGCGGACAGCGCGAGCGCATCTTTCGCGTCGCCTGCGATCAACGCGCCGCCAATGCCGAAATGGACATTGTGCGCGTGGTAAGGCTGGCGGAACACGCCGTCTGGCTCGGGCGCATGCGCGGCTTTCGCATCGGCCACGCCGATGGCGGCAGCGCGGACATTGGCGTCAGCGGCATCCTGATAGCGCCCGATCCAGTAATAGGTATGGCTCGGCATGTGGATCAAATGGCTGGCGGCGGGGGCGAGCGCGGCGAGGCGGTCGGCATAGGGCTCGGCGCGCGCCGGAAAGCCGCTCATCTCGGTCGCGTGGATGTAGAAATGGATGGCGGGGGTGAAATCCGGATTGCGCTTGAGCACCGTCTCCAGCAGCGCGACCGCGCGCGGCAGCGTGTCGCTGCGCTCGCCCAGCGCCGCCGGGATCATCCAGGCATCGGCGGCGAGCGTCAGCAGTTCGTCACTATCGGGATGCGCGACCGCGATCGCCTCCATCGCGCGGGCGTAGGCGATATCGCCCGGGCCCTTGCCGCCGCCATTTTTGTAGCGCAGCGCCAGCGCCGCGAGCAGTTGGCGTTCGAGCAGCGGGCCGGTGGCGGCCAGCGGGATCGCCGCATCGACCAGCTTGCTCATTTTCACTTGGGTGGCGGCATCGACGGGAAAGTTGATCGTCGGGCCGCCCGACCAGGCTTCGCCCCAGCGGCACATTGCGCAGGCCGGATCGAGTCGCGCTGCCTCGGCAAAGGCGGCGCGCCCGGCATCGTGCGCGAAGGCGTGGCTGAGTTGCAGGCCGTTGTTGAAAAACGCCTGGGCTTGCGGTTTGGCGGTGCGGATCGGGAGTGCGCCCGTGCCGAAGCCGGGCAGGAGGCGCGCAACGCTGGGAGCGATCGTGTCGTCGCCGCAAATCGCGTGCGGCGGCGCGCCGGCGGTGGCGCGCGTCACCTCCGCCGTGGGGGCGAGCAACAGCAGCAGTGGCGCAATCTTCAACACGCGCATCATGGGTCCCCGGGCAAGTTCCGTGCGCGATAGCGGATCGCGACGAACCGAGCCATGCTTGAGATACGCTCGCGCCTCGCCTAAGCACCGGGCATGACCCAGCTCTCGCTCTCGACCAACGACATTCGTCGCAGCTTCCTCGACTATTTCGCGGCCAATGGCCATGCGAAGGTTCCGTCCGCGCCGTTGGTGCCGCAGAACGACCCGACGCTGATGTTCGTCAATGCCGGGATGGTGCCGTTCAAGAACGTATTCACCGGCCTGGAATCGCGGCCTTATTCGACCGCGACGTCTTCGCAGAAATCGGTGCGCGCGGGCGGCAAGCACAATGACCTCGACAATGTCGGCTATACCGCGCGGCATCACACCTTTTTCGAGATGCTCGGCAATTTCTCGTTCGGCGATTATTTCAAGGAACGCGCGATCACGCTCGCCTGGAATTTGCTGACCAAGGAATGGGGGATCGACCCCAACCGGTTGACCGTCACCGTGTATCACACCGATGACGAAGCATTTGATTTGTGGCGCAAGATCGCTGGATTGCCGGAAGAGCGCATCATCCGCATCGCCACCAACGACAATTTCTGGTCGATGGGGGACACGGGCCCGTGCGGGCCGTGCTCGGAAATCTTCTTCGACCATGGCGACCATATTTATGGTGGCCCGCCGGGAAGCCCCGAGGAAGATGGCGACCGTTTCGTCGAGATCTGGAACCTCGTCTTCATGCAGTTCGACCAGGCGGCCGATGGCACGCGCACGCCGCTGCCGCGCCCGTCGATCGACACCGGCATGGGGCTGGAGCGCGTGGCCGCCGTGCTGCAGGGCGTGCACGACAATTATGATACCGACACCTTCAAGGCGCTTATCGCGGCCTCGGTCGCGCTGTCGGGTGCGTCGCTGACGCCCGAGACGCAGGCGAGCCACCGCGTGATTGCCGATCATCTGCGCTCGTCGGGCTTCCTCGTCGCCGATGGCGTGCTGCCCGCCAATGAGGGGCGTGGCTATGTGCTGCGCCGGATCATGCGCCGCGCGATGCGCCATGCGCATTTGCTGGGCGCGAAAGAGCCGTTGATGCACCGGCTGGTGCCGGCGCTGGTTTCCGAAATGGGCGCGGCTTACCCTGAGCTGGTGCGCGCGCAGGCGTCGATCGAATCGACCCTGCTGCAGGAAGAAACCCAGTTCCGCCGCACGTTGGTGAACGGGTTGCGGCTGCTGGAAGAAGCGACCGCTGGGATGGCCGAAGGCGACACGCTGCCGGGCGAAACCGCGTTCAAGCTCTACGACACGTTCGGTTTCCCCTATGATCTGACCGAAGATGCGCTGCGGCGGCAGGGCTTCGGCGTGGATCGCGCCGGGTTCGACACCGCCATGGCCGAGCAGAAGCGCGCAGCGCGGGCCGCGTGGAAGGGATCGGGCCAGCGCGCGTCGGACGATGTGTGGTTCGACATTGCCGAAGCGAGCGGCAGCACCGAATTCATCGGGTACGCCAGCGAAGAGGGCGAGGGGCAGGTCGTCGCGATCGTCAAGGACGGCGCACGGGTCGAGCGCGCCGGGCCGGGCGAGACGGTCGAGATCGTCGTCAATCAGACGCCTTTTTATGCCGAGAGCGGCGGGCAGGTCGGCGATACCGGCACGCTGACGGCAAGCGGCGTGCTGGCGCATGTCGAGGATACGCGCAAATATCTCGGTCGCCTGTTCGCGCATCAGGCGAAGATCGAGCAAGGCGAAATCGCGATTGGCGATGCGCTGCATCTGACGATCGACAGCGGGCGGCGCGACCGCATCCGCGCCAACCATTCGGCGACGCATTTGCTGCACGAGGCGCTGCGCCAGCGGCTCGGCTTGCATGTCGCGCAAAAGGGCAGCCTGGTCGCGCCCGAGCGGTTGCGCTTCGACTTTTCGCAACCGACCGCGATCGACCCCGCCGCACTGGCGCAGGTTGAGGTGGATGTGAACCACCAGATCCGCGCCAACGGCCCCGTCACCACGCGGTTGATGACGCCTGACGAGGCGATCGCGGAAGGCGCAATGGCGCTGTTCGGCGAGAAATATGGCGACGAGGTCCGCGTCGTGTCGATGGGGCGCGAGGGCGATGAAATCTACTCGCTCGAACTGTGCGGCGGCACGCATGTCCGCGCATTGGGCGACATTGGCCTGTTCACCGTGGTGAGCGAAGGCGCGGTGTCGAGCGGTGTGCGCCGGGTCGAGGCGCTGACCGGGGAGGCGGCACGATCTTACCTCACCTCGCGCGACGAGAAATTGCGCGAGGCGGCGACGGCGCTGAAATCCTCGCCCGATGAAGTGCCCGCGCGCGTGGCGGCCCTGGTCGAGGATCGGCGGCGGCTGGAGCGTGAACTCGCCGAAGCCAAGAAGGCGCTGGCGCTGGGTGGCGGGGCCGGTGCGGCTGCGGCGGGACCGGAAGAGATTGGTGGCGTGTCGTTCCTTGGCCAGGTGGTCGAGGGGCTCGACCCCAAGGGCCTGCGCGGCGCGGTGGACGAGATGAAGCAGCGGGTTGGCTCCGGCATTGCGATGATCGTCGCGGTCAATGAGGGCCGCGCTTCGGTCGCGGTTGGTGTGACCGCCGATCTGGTCGCGACGCGCAGCGCGGTCGATCTGCTCAAGATCGCGGTGGCGACGCTGGGCGGGCAGGGTGGCGGTGGCCGCCCCGACATGGCGCAGGGCGGTGGGCCGGACGGCGCGAAGGGGGCCGAAGCGGTCGCCGCGGTGAAGGCGGCGCTGGCAAGCTAAGCGGTTACGCCGCAGTCTCAGTTGCCTGCGGCGGTTAGTCCTTGCTCAGGCGCGCGCGGATCAGGCGCGGCGCGACCTCCAGATCGGCGGCGGCCTTGATCTCCTGGCGCAATTCGGCGCGCTTCTCGTGGATCGAGACGATTACCGGGCCGACCGCGACGCCGAGATCGGTCAGTACTGCCTCGGCCAATTGCAGCGAGCTTTCCAGCGTCTCGGGCACTGCGTCGCTCGCGCCTGCTTTGTAGAGTTCGGCGGCATGGGCGGTGTCGCGTGCGCGCGCGATGATCGTCAGATCGGGCACCCAGCCGCGGACCCGCCGCGTAAGCGCAACGCTCAGCACCGGATCGTCCATCGTCAGGATCAGCGCGCGCGCGCGGCCGAGATTGAGCCGGTCGACCAGTTCCGGGCGCACGACATCGCCGAAGATCACCGGATAGCCATCGGCACGCGCCGCCTTCACCGCATCGATATCGGCCTCCACCGCGACATAAGGCTGGCCGTGGACCTTCAGCATGTCGCATACCATCCGCCCGACGCGACCGAAGCCGATCACGACGGTGCCCGGGCCTTCCTCCGGGATCGACGCCTCCGGTGAATCGCCCTGGCGACGCTCGATTCGCTTGGCCGCGCGTTTGCCGAGCAAGGCGAGCAAGGGCGTGATCGTCAGGCCGATCGCGGTGACGGTCTGCCAGAAGCTGGCGAGACCCGGCGCGAGCAGTTGCGCCTGGCCCGCCGCCCCCAGCACGATCAGCGTCGTTTCGGACGGGCTGCCCATCAACATGCCCGTCTCCGCCGCCACGCCGCCGCGGATCCCGGCCAGCCGCAGCAAACCGAAAGTGACCAGCGCCTTGATCGCGACCACGCCGACGATGGCGAGGAAATACGACCCCCAATTGGCGAGGATCGCGCCAAGATCGACACTCATGCCGACGGTGATGAGGAATACGCCGAGCGCCAGGCCCTTAAACGGTGCCGTCATCACTTCGACTTCGCTGTGATAATTGGTTTCGGCGATCAGCAGCCCGGCGATCAGCGCGCCGACGATCGGCGACAGGCCCGCTGCCGTCGTCGCCAGGCTGGCGGCGATCACCACCAAGAGCGACGCGGCGAGGAACAACTCCGGGCTTTTGGTGCGCGCCGCCTGGGCGAACAATTTGGGCAGGAAGAAGCGCCCGCCAACGAACAGAATCGCGACGGTCAGAATCGCGCCGCCGCCAACGCGCGCGAACCCCATCCAGCCGCCCGCCGCCGCCATCGGCCCCAGCGCGCCCAGAATGAAGATGATCGGCACCAGCGCCAGATCCTCGAACAACAGCATGGCAAACGCCGTACGCCCGACAGGGCTCGACGTGCCCGCGATCGGGAGCACCAGTGCGGTGGACGAAAGCGCAAGCGCAATACCCAGCGCGAACGATCCGGTCCACGCCACGTCCGTCAACAGGTGCAAGCCGGTACCGAGTATCAGCCCCGATCCGATCAATTCCGCCGCACCGGTGCCGAAGACAAGTCGGCGCATCGACCACAAGCGTTTGAACGACAACTCGAGCCCGATCGAAAACAGCAGCAGCACGATGCCGAATTCGGCAAAAGGCTCGATCGCGTGCGGATCGGAAATGGTGATGTGGTAAAGCCAGGGATAGCTGGGGACGAGCGCGCCCAGCCCCGACGGGCCGACCAGTAATCCGACGAGAATGAAACCGATGACCGGGCTGATCTTGGCCCGGGCAAAAGCGGGGATAACGAGCCCGGCTGCCCCCAGGATTACGAGGGCGTCGCTGAAACCGGTGGAGTTTAGGGGAGATGCCATTGAGCCACTGTACGCAACACATTGGCGGCTTGTCAGCTTTTGACTGACAAAAAAGACCTTTAGTGGCCGAAAGACGGTTCGGCGGCCACGGGTCCGTATCGGACGCGGTGGCCGCCAAGTAGATTTGGGAGGAGGGTTAGGCCGAAGCGCCCATCGCCTGCTCGAGATTGACGCGAACTTGCTCGAAGAACTGCTCGGTCGTCATCCACGGCTGATCGGGGCCGATCAGCAGCGCGAGATCCTTGGTCATGTGACCATTCTCGACCGTCTGAATGCAGACGCGCTCGAGCGTTTCGGCGAACTGGGTCACTTCGGGAGTGCCGTCGAACTTGCCGCGATATTTGAGGCCACCGGTCCAGGCGAAGATCGACGCGATCGGGTTGGTCGAGGTTGCCTTGCCTTGCTCATGCTGGCGGAAGTGGCGCGTGACGGTGCCGTGCGCGGCCTCCGCCTCGACCGTCTTGCCGTCGGGGGTGAGCAGCACTGAGGTCATCAGGCCAAGCGAGCCGAAGCCCTGTGCAACCTGGTCCGACTGCACGTCGCCGTCATAATTCTTGCACGCCCAGACGAATTCGCCGTGCCACTTCAGCGCCGATGCGACCATGTCGTCGATCAGGCGATGTTCGTAGACGATGCCGGCTTCCTTGAACTTGTCCTTGAACTCGGTCTCAAAGACTTCCGCGAACAGATCCTTGAAGCGCCCGTCATAGGCCTTGAGGATGGTGTTCTTGGTCGAGAGATAGACCGGCCATTTCAGGTTGAGGCCATAGTGCATCGAGGCGCGTGCGAAATCGCGGATCGAATCGTCGAGATTGTACATCGCCAGCGCGACGCCGGCCGACGGGAACTGGAACACTTCGCGGTCGATCACTTCGCCGTCATCACCGTCAAACACCAGGCGCAGCTTGCCCGGGCCGGGGACAAGGAAGTCGGTCGCGCGATACTGATCGCCAAAGGCGTGGCGGCCGACAACGATCGGGTGCGTCCAACCCGGAATCAGGCGTGGCACGTTCTTGATCACGATCGGTTCGCGGAAGATGGTGCCGCCGAGGATGTTGCGGATGGTGCCGTTGGGCGACTTCCACATCTTCTTCAGGCCGAATTCCTCGACGCGGGCTTCGTCGGGGGTGATCGTCGCGCACTTTACGCCGACGCCATATTTCTGGATCGCTTTGGCGCTGTCGACCGTGATCTTGTCGTCGGTCGCGTCGCGGCTCATCATGCCGAGGTCGTAATATTCCAGATCGATGTCGAGATAGGGGAGAATGAGCCGTTCGCGGATCCATTGCCAGATGATCCGCGTCATCTCGTCGCCATCGATTTCCACGACGGGCGTCTTCACCTTGATCTTCGCCATCACGATCTTTCCTATGGGAGTTTCGAGGTGCGTCTAGGAGCATGGCGCGCGGCGATCAACCCGGCGCGGAACGACAGGTGCGCGGGATGATGATTGTGGCGCGGGGAAGCGTGGGGTAGGGAAGGGGGATGCTTCCACCCGAAACACCAAATTCATCCGCCGAAGCCGTGAAATGGCGTATCCCCGATCTGCACCCGGAAGGGCGCAAATATGTCGCGATCGCCGGGGTGATCGCGCTGGTTGCGTTGATCTGGTTCGGTTGGTTCGTGGCGTGGCCGCTGATCGGCATCACTTTATGGGTCGCGTTGTTCTTCCGCGATCCGGTCCGCGTGACACCGAGCGGCGATGGGCTGATCGTGTCGCCTGCCGACGGCCTGGTGTCGATGATCCAGCGTGTCCCCGTACCACGCGAACTGGCCGGGCCGAATGGCCTGGGCGACGCGCCGCTGGTGCGCGTGTCGGTGTTCATGTCGGTGTTCGACGTCCACATCAACCGCACGCCGATTGCCGGCACGGTGAAGCAGGTCGTCTATATCTCGGGCAAGTTCGTGAATGCCGAGCTCGACAAAGCGAGCGAAGACAATGAGCGCCAGCATATCGTCGTCGAAGGTCGCCCGGGGGCGGACGGCACCGTGCGGCGAATTGGCTTTACGCAGATCGCTGGTCTGCTCGCGCGCCGGATCGTGCCGTTCGTCAAGCCGGGCGACATGGTCGCAGCTGGGCAGCGTATTGGACTGATCCGCTTCGGCAGTCGCCTCGACGTCTATCTGCCCGATGATTGCACCTGTCAGGTGGTGCTCGGCCAGCGCAGCGTGGCGGGCGAGACCATCCTTGGTCGAGTCGGCGGCACAACGGCGACCGGGATCGCGCAGTGACGCTGCGGATTGCGGGCGTATGAGGTCGCCGTCTCGCAGGGCCGCAGCACGCGGGCTCCCCTTGCGCGCGGTCGCACCCAATGCCGTTACCGCGCTCGCTTTGTGTTCCGGCCTGACCGGAATCCGCTTTGCGATCGCCGGGCAGTGGGAAACCGCTGTCGTCATGGTGATGATCGCCAGCGTGCTCGACGGGATTGATGGCCGGATCGCGCGCATGGTGCGCGGCGAGAGCCGCTTCGGGGCCGAACTCGATTCGCTGTCAGATGCCATTTCGTTCGGCGTATCGCCGGCGTTGATCCTCTATCTGTGGTCGCTGAAGGAACTTCCCCGCGTCGGCTGGCTGTGCGCATTGGTGTTCGCGGTGTTTTGCGCGCTACGCCTGGCGCGGTTCAATGCCGCGATCGATGTCGTCGACCAACCGCATAAATCGGCGGGTTTCCTGACGGGCGCGCCGTCGCCGGTCGGAGCCGGGCTGGCGATGCTGCCGCTCTATCTGTGGTTCTGGACCGGGCTCGACTGGTGGCGGTCGCCGCTGATCGTTGCGCCTTGGGTTGCGCTGATGGCGGCGTTGATGGTGTCGAGCGTCGCCACCTTCAGTTGGTCGTCGCTGCGCCTGCGCAACAATATCCGCTTCGAGGCGATCGCGGTGGTCGTTCTGCTGGGCGCGGCGCTCATCTCGGCACCCTGGCACACGCTCAGTTTCCTGTGCGTTGCCTATCTGGCGACACTACCGTTCAGCATCGCCGCTTACGCCCGGATCAAGCGGCTGCGCGGAGCGGTGCCCGGGCCAGCGTCGGCGCGGACGTCACCCGAAGGCGCAGGCGCGGCTCCCTGACGGTTGCCTGGATTTGCGGGGCTGCGAGCGGATCGGCCCCATCGCGCAGGATTGCGATGATCCGCGGCAATGCAGGTGCCAAGGTGAACCAGAAAACAGCGATGCTTGCGGCGAACGCACTCGCAAAGACCAAAAACCCGACAACAGCCATCGTTCAACTCCGTCATTCACGGTGAAGAGTCACAAAGTCGCAACATATACGGGCCGTGTTCCGTTCCACGTTCCGCTCTGAGACACGTTATGTTCTCATTGCGTTCCATCGTCAAGCGCTTTGACGGACTTGATTTGAAAGGGCGTCTCGGATAAAGGGCGCGCCTTCACACCGCATGGGAAGCACACATCACCGGTGTCTGCGCAGGGTTCGCCCTGTCGGATTACTCGCTTCCCAGAGGATCAACCGGAAAGGAACTATCTTATGGCGGCACCTGTCGTCTCCATGCAGCAATTGCTCGAAACGGGCGCGCATTTCGGTCACCAGACGCATCGCTGGAACCCGAAGATGAAGCCCTACATCTTTGGCGACCGCAACGGCGTCCACATTCTCGATCTGTCGCAGACCGTTCCGCTGTTCGCGCGCGCGCTCGAATTCGTCGCCGCGTCGACCGCCGCTGGCGGCAAGGTGCTGTTCGTCGGCACCAAGCGCCAGGCGCAGGAGCCCGTTGCTGAAGCGGCGCGCCGTTCGGGCCAGCACTTCGTCAACCACCGTTGGTTGGGCGGGATGCTCACCAACTGGAAGACCATCTCGGGCTCGATCAAGCGCCTCAAGACGCTGGAAGAGCAACTTTCGGGCGACACGCACGGCCTGACCAAGAAGGAAGTGCTGCAGCTCACCCGTGAGCGCGACAAGCTCGAACTGTCGCTCGGCGGCATCCGCGACATGGGCGGCATCCCCGACGTGATGTTCGTGATCGACGCGAACAAGGAAGAGCTGGCGATCAAGGAAGCCAACACGCTGGGGATCCCCGTCGTGGCGATCCTCGATTCGAACGTTTCGCCCGACGGCATCGCCTTCCCGGTTCCCGCGAATGACGATGCCAGCCGCGCGATCCGCCTGTATTGCGAAGCGATTGCGATCGCGGCGACTCGTGGTGGCAATGAGCAATTGTCGCGCCGCCAGGACATCGGTTCGATGGAAGCGCCGCCCGCAGAGGAAGCGCTGAGCGTTGCACCGGCCGCTGCTGCCGACATCACGCCCGCGACCGATGCGGCGCTGCAGGCCGAGTTGGCCGCTGAGACCGAGCGCCAGATCGACGCGTAAGCGTCGCTGAATTGTAACGAGGGTCGCCTAGCGGCCTTCCCATTGCCGTTCGTGCTGAGCTTGTCGAAGCACTGCTCGCCTCCTCCCTTATGGGGCGAGTGCAAGCAGCCTTTCGACAGGCTCAGGGCGAACGGATTTTAGCATAAGGATAAGCAAGATGGCCGAGATCACGGCAGCTGCGGTAAAGGATCTGCGCGAAAAGAGCGGCGCGGGCATGATGGATTGCAAGAAGGCGCTGACCGAAGCCAATGGCGACATGACGGTGGCGATGGACTGGCTGCGCGCCAAGGGCCTCGCGGCGGCCGCCAAGAAGTCCAGCCGCACCGCGGCCGAGGGCCTGATCGGGGTCGAAGTGTCGGGCACCAAGGGTGCTGCGGTCGAAGTGAACTCGGAAACCGATTTCGTCGCCAAGAATGAGCAGTTCCAGACCTTCGTTCGCGACGTGACCTCGGTCGCGCTCGAACTGGGTGACGATCTCGCGACGATCAAGGCCACCTCGCTGGGTGAAAAGACCGTCGAGGAAACCCTGACCAACAACATCGCCACGATCGGCGAGAACCAGAACCTGCGTCGCGCCAAGCGCCTCGAAGTATCGGCTGGCGCGGTTGTTCCGTACATTCACAACGCGCAGGCCCCCGGCCTTGGCAAGATCGGCGTGCTGGTCGCGCTCGAGAGCGAAGCGGGCAAGGACGTGCTCGAGCCGCTCGGCAAGCAGATCGCCATGCACATCGCAGCGGCCTTCCCGCTGGCGCTGAACGAAGACGGCCTCGACCCCGAGATCGTCGCGCGTGAGCGCGCAATCGCGACCGAAAAGGCAGCCGAAAGCGGCAAGCCCGCCGACATCGTCGCCAAGATGGTCGATGGTGCGATCGCCAAGTACCGCAAGGAAAACGCGCTCGTCAGCCAGTTGCTGGTGATGGACGGCAAGACCAAGATCTCGGACGTCGTCGCCAATGCTGCCAAGGCAGCCGGCACCGCGATCGTGCTCAAGGACTATGTCCGCTTCCAGCTCGGCGAAGGCATCGAGAAAGAAACGAGCGATTTCGCAGCGGAAGTCGCCGCCGCTTCGGGCGTGCCGCAGGCGACTGCATAACGTCCGGCCACGCCAGCGCGCGAGGCCAGCAAAATACCGAGGGGCCGTGCCGATGAGGTGCGGCCCTTCGTGTGTTCGATCTGCACGGTTTCCGCGCTTCCAATCGTGGTGCGTGCCCGATAAGGTCCGCGCCGCACGCCCCTAGGGCGATCATGACCCTTTGCAGTCTGGAATGCCGTGACCACCCCGCACTTTAAACGTATCCTGCTAAAATTGTCGGGCGAGGTCCTGATGGGGGCCGGTGGCCTCTCGATCGACCCTGACGTCATTGCCCGTGTGGCCGCCGAAATCGCCGATGTGAAGCACCAGGGGTATGAACTCTGCGTCGTAGTCGGCGGGGGTAACATCTTCCGGGGCATTTCCGGCGCGGCGCGCGGCATGGACCGCGCCACCGGCGATTATATGGGGATGCTGGCCACCGTGATGAACGCGCTCGCCGTGCAGAACGCGCTGGAAAAGATCGGCGTCGAGACGCGCGTCCAGTCCGCGATCCCGATGGCGTCGGTGTGCGAGCCTTTCATCCGCCGCCGGGCCGAGCGCCATCTCGAAAAGGGGCGGATCGTTATTTTCGCAGCGGGCGTCGGCAGCCCGTTCTTCACCACCGACAGCGGTGCTGCTTTGCGCGCCGCCGAGATGAAATGCGATGCGCTGTTCAAGGGCACCTCGGTCGACGGCGTCTATGATGCGGACCCCAAATTGGTCCCGACCGCCAAGCGTTTCGAAACCGTTAGTTACGGCACGGTGCTGGCACAGGATCTCAAGGTGATGGACGCGAGCGCGATCGCCCTTTGCCGCGATAACAAAATCCCGATCGTCGTCTTCAACATCCGCGAGCCCGGCAATCTTGCCGCGGTTCTGCGCGGTGAAGGCGTGTCGACGGTCGTCCAAACCACAGCAGGAGATTAAGTCATGGCCGCTTATGACAAGGCCGATCTCGAACGCCGCATGGCGGGTAGCGTCGAGTCGCTGAAGGGCGATCTCGGGGGGCTGCGGACCGGTCGTGCATCGACATCGCTGCTCGATCCCGTCACGGTCGAGGTGTATGGCGCGCAAATGCCGCTCAACCAGGTTGCGACCGTGTCGGTACCCGAGCCGCGCATGCTGTCGGTGCAGGTGTGGGACAAGGCCAATGTCGGCCCGTGCGACAAGGCGATTCGCTCGGCCGGGCTGGGTCTCAACCCGATCGTCGACGGCACCACGCTGCGCCTGCCGATCCCCGATTTGACCGAGGAGCGCCGCAAGGAACTGGCCAAGCTCGCCGGAAAATATGCCGAGGATGCCCGGATTGCCGCGCGCAACGTGCGCCGTGACGGCATGGATTCGCTCAAGGTCGACGAAAAGAAGGGCCTGTTCGGCGAGGACGAGCGCAAGAAGCTCGAAACCGAAGTGCAGAAGCTGACCGACAAGACGATCGCCGAGATCGACGCGGCCGCCAGCGCCAAGGAAAAGGAAATCCTGGGCAAGTGAGGCCGTTTGCCGCCTCTGCTCCAGAACTGGTGACCGGCAAAGGCGCGGGGGTGTTGCCGCGCCATGTCGCGATCATCATGGATGGCAATGGGCGCTGGGCCAAGCAGCGCCACTGGCCGCGCTTTGCCGGACATAAACAAGGGGTGGAGGCGGTACGCCGCATCGCGCGCGCCGCTCGCGCGATGGGGATTGAGGCGCTGACCCTTTATGCCTTTTCGAGCGAAAACTGGCGACGCCCCGAGAGCGAAGTCAGTGACCTGATGGGGTTGCTACGGTTATTCATCCGTAACGACCTCGACGAGATGGTGCGCGACAACGTGCAGCTGCGGGTGATTGGTGATTATCGGCGGTTCGCACCCGATCTTGTCGCGTTGATCGATACGGCCGTCGCGCGGACCGCGGTCAACACTGGGCCGATCCTGGTGATCGCGCTCAATTATGGCGCGCAGGCGGAGATTGCAGCCGCCGCGCGGCGGCTGGCAGAACGTGCGCAGGCCGGCACGCTCGATCCGGCGACGATCGATGAAGCGATGTTTGAGGACGAGCTCGACACGCGCGACTTGCCGCCGCTCGACCTGTTGATTCGCACCTCAGGGGAGGTTCGCTTGTCCAACTTCCTGTTGTGGCAGGCGGCCTATGCCGAATTGCTGTTCGTCGACACGCTGTGGCCCGATTTTGACGCCGATACGCTGGCCGCTGCGGTCGAGATCTTCGGCCAACGGCAGCGCCGGTTCGGGGGCCTGTGACGCCACTTCCTGTGACGCCGCCTGCAGAGCCGCGTGGCCCGTCCAATCTGACGCTGCGCATCATTGTCGGCATTGCGCTGGTCGCGGTCGCGTTGACGGGCGTGCTCCTGGGCGGGATCGTATTCTGGCTGCTCTGCGTCGTGCTCGGCATCGTTATGATGGGGGAGTGGGCCGGCCTGCAATCCGCGCCGCACGAGACCAAGCGCCTCGCGCAATATGCACTGTCGGTGCCGCTGGCGATCATGGCCCCCGGGATCGGCGCAGGGGCGGGGTTTCTCACGCTTGGGTTGCTGATCGGTGCCGCCTTCTTCGTGGTGATCGTGACCGGACGGCGCGGGCTGGCGCAGGGCATTTTCTATGTCGGACTGCCGATCATGGCGTTGCTGGTGATCCGGCGGCAGGATGCGGGCATTCTCTTCACGCTGTGGGCGCTGGCATTGGTGTGGGCGTGTGACATCGGTGCCTATGCGGCGGGTCGCGTTATAGGCGGGGCGAAAATTGCGCCCGCCATCAGCCCCAACAAGACTTGGGCTGGGCTGGTCGGCGGCGTTTTGGCGGCAAGCCTGTTCGCGGCGTTCCTGCATTATCGCTATGGCTTGCCGCTGCGGATGACGCTGGCGACGCCAGTGCTGGCGGTGTTGGCGCAAGGCGGGGATTTTTACGAAAGCTGGCTGAAGCGTCGCGCAGGCGTAAAAGATAGCGGAACGCTGCTGCCCGGGCATGGCGGCGTGCTGGACCGCCTTGACGGGCTGGTGCCGGTCGCGCCCGTCGCTGCATTGCTGGTGCTGTTACCGAAGGTATATTGGTGGTGAAGACGATAACGATCCTTGGGGCGACGGGCTCGATCGGTACCTCGACACTCGATCTGGTCGAGCGCGAGCCGGACCGCTTCGAAGTGCTGGCGCTGACCGCCAATCGCGATGTTGCGGGTCTGGCGGCGGCGGCGATCCGCACGCGCGCGAAGCTGGCGGTGGTGGCGGACGAGGCGTGCTTGCCCGAACTGCGCGCGGCGCTGGCGGGCACCAATATCGGCGCGGCCGGCGGGCGTTCGGCAGTGGTCGAGGCGGCAAGGCTTGGGGCCGATGTCACCATGGGCGCAATCGTCGGCTGCATCGGGCTGGAGCCGGTGATGGCAGCGATTGCGGGCGGCAAGACCGTCATCCTCGCCAATAAGGAACCTTTGGTGTCGGCGGGCGACGTCGTGCTGGCGGCGGCGGCCCGGCATAAAGCGACCCTGCTGCCAGCCGATTCCGAACACAATGCGATCTTCCAATGCTTCGATGCCGCGCGGCCCGAGCGCGTGCGCCGCATCATCCTGACGTGCAGCGGCGGCCCGTTCCGCACCTGGACGACCGAGGCGATGCGTTCGGTCACCCCAGAACAGGCGGTCGCGCATCCCAACTGGTCGATGGGGGCGAAGATCTCGATCGATTCGGCAACCTTGTTCAACAAGGGGCTGGAACTGATCGAGGCGGCGCGATTGTTCCCGGTGGCGCATGATTCGATCGAAATCGTCATCCATCCACAATCGGTGATCCATTCGCTGGTCGATTATATCGATGGCTCGGTGCTGGCGCAAATGGGCCCGCCCGACATGCGCACGCCGATCGCGCATTGCCTTGCCTGGCCCGACCGCATGGCGACGCCGATGGCTCCGCTCGATCTGGTGGCGATCGGGCGGCTCGATTTCGAGGCTCCCGATGCCGAGCGCTTCCCCGCGATCCGGCTGACGCGCGCGGCACTCGATGCAGGCGGCGCGCGTCCGGCAATATTGAACGCCGCGAATGAGGTAGCGGTCGCGGCCTTCCTGGACCGCGAAATCGGCTTCCTCGAAATTGCCGCAATCGTCGAAGATACCTTGGCGGCATACGATCCGGCCGCACCGGAAAGCGTGGATGAGGTCCTGGCGGTCGATGCCGAAGCACGCAGCATGGCGCGCAGGCAGATTACGGTTCGGGGCGGGGCATTAAGAGGGACGAATGTGAAGGATATCGTCGCTTGAGCCATTCTCCGGGATTGCTGGTCACCTTAATCGGCTTCGCGCTGGTGATCGGCCCGCTCGTCTTCCTGCATGAGATGGGGCATTATCTGGCTGGACGGATGTTCGGCGTGAAGATCGATGCTTTTTCGATCGGCTTCGGGCGGGAGCTGTTCGGCTGGACCGACCGGCGTGGAACGCGCTGGAAGTTCAGCGTGCTGCCGCTGGGCGGCTATGTGAAATTTGCAGGCGATCTCAACGCCGCCAGCACGCCCGACCCTGCATGGCTGGAATTGCCCGCTGAGGAGCGCGCCCGCACCTTGCAGGGGCGTCCGGTGTGGCAGCGCGCGATCGTCGTGGCGGCAGGGCCGATCACCAATTTCGTCGTCGCGGTGGTGATTCTCGCAGCGTTCGCGATGGCCTATGGCGTCGATCGTACCCCCTCCATCGTTGGCGGCGTCAGCCCCGGCAGCACGGCGGCCGCGATCGGGCTTCAGACCGGCGACAGGATTACCGCGATCGACGGGCGCACGATCAACACGTTCGAAGACGTCTACGAATATGCGGTGTTACGGCCGGGCTATCCGGTCGTGATCGAATATGACCATGCTGGCAGCCGGATCCGGCGCGCGACGGTCCTGGGCACCGCCGTTCAGACGGACAGTTTCGGCAATACCTTCAAAAAGGGCCTGTTGGGCATCGCGCCAACCACGCCGGTGCCGCATCGCGTGGGCCTGTTCGAAGCACCGGTGGTCGGCATCGAAATGACCGGTCGAATCCTGCGTTCGACGGTCGAGGGTTTGGGCCAGATCCTGAGCGGCCGACGCTCCACCGACGAACTTGGCGGCCCTTTGCGCATCGCCAAAGTGTCGGGCGAGCAATTCTCGCTTGGCTGGCCGGTGTTGATCTATTTCATCGCCGGGGTGTCGATTAATCTGGGATTCATCAATCTCTTGCCAGTCCCTCTGTTGGACGGCGGCCATTTGTTTTTCTACGCAATCGAGGCGATCCGGCGCAGGCCGGTCGCACCGAATGTGCAGGAATGGGCGTTCCGGGGTGGACTGGCGGCGATTCTCGCCTTGATGGTGATGGTAACGTTTAACGATCTCGGCGCTTTCGGCCTGTGGAAGGCTCTGACCGGCTTGATCGGTTGACGCAGGTGAGGCAGGGCGGGCCGACGAGTTTTCGGCCACGCGGAATTTTCTCCGATTTGGGGTGGGATGTGACAGCAATCAAGGTTTCCAAATACGGCGCACGGGCCACCGCCGTGTTGCTCGCAGGCACGATGCTCACCGGCGTGCCGGCCGTCGCGGTCGCGCAGACGACGGGCCAGCCCGCTGCAACGCCGCAGCCGGCCCCGGCACCCGCGCCGACCCCAGCCGTCGCGCCGGTCACCCGCACGATCAAGGCGATCCGCGTCGAAGGTGCGCAGCGTCTCGAGCCCGAGACGGTGCTGTCCTACACCAAGCTGCGCACCGGCCAGGTTTTCACCAACGAGACGCTCGATCAGGCGATCAAGGATCTTTACGCCAGCGACCTGTTCGCCGACGTGACGATTGGCGGGGCGGAGACCGGCGACATCGTGCTGCGCGTGCGCGAAAACCCGATCATCAACCGCGTCATCTTCGAGGGCAATAAGCGGCTGAAGGAAGACAAGATCAAGAAGGAGGTGAAACTCGCCCCCCGCCAGATCTTCACCCGTACCGCCGTGCGCCAGGACGTGGCGCGGATCATCGAACTGTATCGCCGCCAGGGCCGCTTCGCCGCAGTGGTCGATCCCAAGATGGTGTCGCTCGACCAGAACCGCGTCGATGTCATCTTCGAGGTGAGCGAGGGCCCGAAGTCCAAGGTCCGCCAGATCAATATCCTCGGCAATGAGGTGTTTTCGGACAGCAAGCTGCGCGAGCAGATGGCGACCAAGCAGGCCCGCCTGACGACGCTGCTCAGCTCGAACACCAGCTATGACCAGGATCGCCTGGCCTATGACCAGCAGAAGCTGCGCCAATTCTACCTGACCGAAGGCTATGCCGACTTCCGCGTCACCTCGGCTGTGGCCGAGCTGACTCCGGACAAGAAGGACTTCATCATCACCTATGTGGTGGAGGAAGGGAAGCGCTACAAATTCGGTGACATCACGGTCGACAGCGACATTCGCGACTTCGACAATAAGCGGCTCGCCGCCAATCTCGGCGTCAAGAAGGGCGACTGGTACAACGCCAAGAAGGTCGAGACCTCGATCGATTCGCTCAGCGAAGCGGCTGGCCTGTTCGGCTACGCCTTCACCGAAGTGAACCCCGACTATGCGCGTGACAAGGACACGCTTACGATGGGGCTCAACTTCCACATCGCCGAAGCCAAGCGCACCTATGTCGAGCGGATCGACATTAACGGCAACACGCAGACCCAGGACAAGATCATCCGTCGCGAAATCCGCTTGTCGGAAGGCGATGCGTTCAACAGCTTCCAGGTCAAGCGCTCGCAGGACCGCATCAACTCGCTCGGCTTCTTCCAGGACAAGTTCGAGATCAAGCAGACCCAAGGCTCGGCACCCGACCGCGTGGTGCTGACGGCGGATGTCGAAGAGAAATCGACCGGCGAATTGTCGTTGTCGGCGGGCTATTCCAGCCTTGAACAGTTCATCATCCAGGCGTCGATCAAGCAGCGCAATTTCCGCGGCAAGGGTCAGGAACTGCGCGCCAGCGTGAACTATTCGACCTATTCCAAATCGGTCGAACTGGGCTTTACCGAGCCCTATCTGTTCAACAAGAATATCGCGATCGGCGGTGACATTTTCCGGCGCGATTACAACGCGTTCAATTATCTCGGCAATACACGTCAGACGACCTACACGCAGGTATCGACCGGCTTCCAGGTGCGTTCCGGCGTGCCGTTGACCGAATATTGGCAGCTGGCCGGGCGCTATGGCCTGAGCTATGACGAAGTCGGGCTCGACAAGAGCACGTACTTTACCGACAAGAATAACGACGGCATCCGTGGCAATTCCAGCGCGGACACCTGCGAGCCGCTGCTTGCCGGACGCTATTTGTGCGACGCGATCGGCAATCGCTGGACGTCGTCGGTCGGCTATTCATTGGTCTATGACAGCCTCAACAGCCGCCTGCGCCCGACCGCTGGCCACCAGCTTATTTTCAGCCAGGATTTTGCCGGCCTTGGTGGCGATGTGAAGTACATCCGCACCAAGTTTGAAGGGTCGAAGTTCTTCAACATTGGCAGCGGTTTCATCGGCTCGCTCAAGGCGGAGGGCGGCTATATCCATTCGCTGGAGAAGAGCCGCGGCGTCGGGATCGACAATGTCCGCATCACCGATCGCTTCTATTTGGGCGAACCGGACTTCCGCGGCTTCGACATCCGCGGCGTCGGGCCGCGTGTCCAGCGTATCGGCTATACGACCGACGCGGCGGGCAACCAAACGCTGGTGACCGACCGGACTCAGTTCGTCGATGACGCGCTGGGTGGCCGCGCCTATTATCTCGGCAAGTTCGAAATCGAGATCCCGCTTGGCGCGGGCGCGCGCGAGCTTGGGCTGCGGCCGTCCATCTATGTTCAGGCGGGTGCGCTGTTCGGCATCACCTCGCCGGTCCTGTCGGGCAGCCAGTTCCCCACCACGGTGGACCCGGTGACCGGGCGCGTAACCTATCAGCCGCTCATCTCACCGGTTTATGCGACCAACGGCCAGCCATATTACACGGTGCCGACGACCGATGCCACCAACCCGGGCGCAACCACGACCTGCCAGACCGGTTATTCCGCGACGATCGGCGGCACCTGCATCGGCACATCCACCAACACGCCCTACACCACGTCGCAGGCTCCGTTCAAAGAAGTCTTCGGCGGTAACTCGGCGCGGCCGCGCATTTCGGTCGGCGCGGGCGTCAACTGGAACTCGCCGTTCGGGCCGCTGCGTATCGACCTTGCTTACGCTGTCCTCAAGGACAAGAGCGACGACTCCAAACTCATTACTTTCAACGTAGGGACACAGTTCTGATGAAAATGTACCAAAAGCTTATGCTCGGTTGCGCACTGATCGCGCCGACGCTTGTCGTGGCGAGCTCTGCGCAGGCGCAGGTTTCGGGCGTGGCGATTGCCGATCCGGAAACCGTAATCCTCACCGCCAAGGCGCTCGACGCGGCCAACACCTCGATCGCGACGACCTATAAGGCGCAGCTCGACCAGGCCAATGCGCGCCAGCAGGCGTTGCAGACCGAACTGAACACGCTGTACGCGCCGCTTGACCTCAACAAGGACAAGAAGCTCGACGACGCCGAAATCGCCGCTGCCGAAGCTGCGAAGAACCCGGCACTGGCCAAGATCGAAGCGGCGCAGAAGTCGGCCCAGACCGATCTCGCTCGCTTGCGCGGCCCGGCGATCCTCGCCCAGGCCTATGCGATCGAACAGATCTCGCAAAAATATTCGGCAGCGATGAACGCGGTTGTCACCGCCAAGAAGATCAGTCTGCTGCTGTCGGCTAACACGGTGCAGTTCAGCACCCCTGCCGTCGACGTGACCGACGACATTAAGGCCGAACTCGACCGGACCAACCCGTCGGTTCCGATCACGCCGCCGGCCGGTTGGCAGCCGAGCCAGCAGACCCAGCAGCTGCTCCAGCAATATTTGCAGCAGCAGCAATATGCGGCCGCGATCCAGGCACGCCGCGCTGCGGCTGCTGCTCCGGCACCGACCGGCAAGGCACCGCAGGGCCGCTGAGCGACACGATGGCGGATGCAGACGAAGCAGGGCGGGGCGCGATCGGTCCGCTCGACATCGGGCGGGTGATGGCGGCACTGCCGCATCGCTACCCGATGCTGTTGGTCGACCGTGTCGAGGATCTGATTCTCGACCGGTCGATCACCGCGATCAAGGCGGTGACGATCAACGAGCAGTTCTTCCAGGGGCATTTCCCGGGACGTCCGATCATGCCGGGCGTGTTGATCGTTGAGGCGATGGCACAGGCCGCAGGGATCCTCGCGGTTGAGTCGCTCGGGCTCGCAGGCTCGGGTAAGCTCGTCTATTTCATGGCGATCGACGGGGCGAAGTTCCGCAAGCCGGTGGAACCGGGCGTGCTGCTGAAGCTCGAGGTCGAATTCGTCCAGAAGCGCTCTAGCGTGTGCAAATTCGCCGGACGCGCGACGATCGATGGTCAATTGGCGGCCGAAGCGAACTTCACCGCGATGATCGCCGATCCGCCCAAGGCCTAATCGCCGCACAAGATGCATTGCTACACGGCGCGGGCTCTGATAGGGCCCGCGCCTTCGCTGCTGGTCGGTAACCAGCGGCCCTTCGGAGATTTACGACGTGAAAAAAGGCATTCACCCCGATTATCACACCATTACGGTGCAGATGACCGACGGCACGCAGTTCCAGACCCGCACGACCTGGGGCAAGGAAGGCGATCTGATGACGCTCGACATCGACCCGCTGGCGCATCCGGCGTGGACCGGTGGTCGCGGCACGATGCTTGACGCAGGCGGCCAGGTCGCGCGCTTCAACAAGCGTTTCGGCGCGATGTCGTCGATCGGCAAGAAGTAAGCTTTTCCGCGTCGTTAACGGCGCATTAGCGATAGTGGCCTAAGTCTTCCCTCCTCGCGGTTTGTCGCGAGGAGGGATGTTTCATGATCGCCGCCGAATTCGAACCCGTCGTCCAGACCGATCGCCGCCGCAGCCCGCGTGCGCCGATCTCGCTCGACGCGAAACTGGGGCGGGGCGGTCTGGATCGTGCGCTGTGCAAGGTGACCAACGTGTCGCTGCACGGTGCCAAATTGCATACATATTCCCCGATGAAAAAGGGGGCCAGGATCTGGCTGACCTTGCCGCGGATCGGGCAAGTCATCGCCACGATCGTCTGGGCCGATGATTTCGAAGCCGGTTGCCAGTTCCAGGAACCGCTCGACGACACCACCTTTGCGGCATTGACCGGCGCGAACGTCGAGTTCGTCTAAGGCCGCTTGCGCGCCCGCGCTGTGCGGGTGTCCCGGATTTAGACGGCGGTAACCAAAAGAAGCACTGGCCGAAATCGTAAACGCGGCGTTAACCTGTTGCCATGCAACGGACCCTTTTGCTCGCCGCGCCCAGCGCCCGTCACCCGTTTCGCCGCTCCGTCGTAACCGGGCAGGTGGAACGCGCGCGCGTCCGCGACGAAAGCGACGTCAGGCTGTTCGCCCTGAGCTTCGCCGCGTTCTTCGTGTGCTTCTACACGTTCATTTTCTGAAGCGACGACACGGCGTCGTTTGATCGCGGCGCTCAGTCGCAGGCGAGGTGCAGCTTTTGCGCCAGCCACGCCGAGACCGGGCACATCGCCGCCACAATCAGCAGCATGTTTTCGGGGGAGAGCCCGGCAACGGCCAGGCCTTGCACCGCCACCGCACCAATCGTCATCGCGCCGGCATTGACGACGTTGTTGGCGGCGACCGTGCGGGCGGTCTGGTCCTTGGTCACCGTGGTGGTGAGGAAGGCGTAAAGCGGCACGACGAACATGCCGCCAGTCACCGCAATCCCCATCAGAGCCACGATCACCAGCACCGCGCGCGGGATCTCGATAAAGGTCATAACGTCGTATAGCGTGCCGTGCGGTGCAGCCGGCCAGTGGCGGCAGAGGAACGAGAAAGCGACGATAAACGCGCCCATCGCCAGCACCGAGGCGGGGGCATATTTGGCCGAGGTATGACCCTTTAGCAGCGCGTTGATCAGCACCGACCCAACCGCGACGCCAATCGAAAACAGCGCGATCATCAGCGTGAGCACATGCTTGTCGGCTGTCAGCACGTTCTTGGCGAGCGGCTGGAAGATGATGATCAACACCGCGCCCATCGTCCAGAAGAAGCTGATCGCGCAAATGGCGAGGAACAGGCGGCGGATGTGCATCGTCGCCGAAATCAGCCGCCAGGAGGATGTGAAGGGATTGTAGCTGACGACCAGTTCACGGCCTTCGCGCAGTGCAGGCGGAATTTGCAGCGAGGCGACCCATCCGACCGCCGCGACCACCAGCACCACGATCGCGGCGTGCTGCACGGCGATGAATCCGCCAAGCACGGTGCCGATCAGGATCGCGAGATAGGTGCCCGATTCGACCAGTCCCGTGCCACCCAGAACTTCGTCTTCGTGCAGATGCTGCGGCAGGATCGCATATTTGATCGGCCCGAAAAACGCGGAGTGCACGCCAAGGAACAGCACGGCCGCCAGCATCAGCACCAGCCCGGCGGTGGTATAGCCTGCCCAGGCGATCATCAGCCCGCTCGCGCCGACGATCATGATGCCGATCTCGGCGGTTTTCACCAACCGGATGATCTTGGCCTTGTCGTGCGTATCTGCCAATTGCCCGGCGAGCGCGGACAGCAAGAAGAACGGCAGGATGCCAAGCGCGGTCGCGAATGCCGTGAAATTCTGCTCCAGCCGCTGATCGGCGAAAATCCGATAAATGGCGAATTGCACCATCACCGTCTTGAACAGATTGTCGTTGAACGCCCCGAGAAACTGCGTGACGAACAAGGGCAGAAACCGGCGCTCTTTCAGCAAGCCGAGCGCATTGAGCATGGTGTGTTTCGAGGCCTCGATATGGCGAAATAAGGACCGCCCATAGACCAGCGGGGATAGGGCCAGCAACCCGCTTGTCATGTTGAGGTCATGTTGGGGTTTCGCGCGCGGGATCGGGCGAGTAGAGCGGGGCTGTGTTGACCTTGCCCAACCTGCTCACCCTGTCGCGGATTGTCGCGGTGCCGCTGCTCGCCTGGTTCCTGTGGTGGCCCGGCTGGGCGGAGGGCTATGCCGCCGGATTCGCGCTCTACTGCTTAATGGGCATCACCGATTATTTTGACGGCTATCTCGCGCGTTCCAACGGAACGGTGTCGAAGCTCGGCGTGTTTCTCGATCCGATTGCCGACAAAATCATGGTGGCGGCGGTAATTTTGCTGCTGGTGGGCGCCCGCGATGCGCACCCGGCGGTGATCCAGGGCGTCCATCAGATTGCCGCGCTCATCATTTTGCTGCGTGAAATCACGGTCTCGGGCCTGCGCGAGTTTCTCGCGCAGTTGCAAGTGTCGGTGCCGGTGTCACGCCTCGCCAAATGGAAGACGACGTTGCAGATGGTGTCGCTGGGCGCGCTCATTCTGGGGGGCGCGGTACCCGCTTATCCCTGGGTGGCCGAGGTTGGCCTCCTCACCCTGTGGCTCGCGGCGGTGCTGACGGTCATTACCGGATGGGATTATCTGCGCGTTGGCCTGAAGCACATGGACTGAACGGTGGCGATCGAAATGCTTTATTTCGCGTGGGTGCGCGAGCGCATCGGGCGTGGCAGCGAGGTGGTCGATCCGCCGGGTGAGGTGGTGACGGTCGCCGATCTGATCGGCTGGCTTGCGGACGGCAGCGCGGTGCACAGCGCGGCTTTTGCCGACCGGACGCGCCTGCGGGCTGCGCTCGATCAGGTGTTCGTGCCGCTCGAGGCTGTGTTGGGATCGGCGCGCGAGGTTGCCATTTTCCCGCCGGTGACTGGCGGATGATCGTCGTCGGCCCAGCCCGAATCAATGCCGCCGAACAGTTCGCAGCTTTGTCTGCAGGCGGGGCAGGGGGCATTGCCACCTTTGTGGGTCTCGTCCGTGCCGACGATGGTGTCGCCACGCTCGAGCTAGAACATTATCCGGGCGCAACCGAGGCGGCGCTACAAAGGCTGGTGGACGAAGCGCGCGAGCGCTGGGGCCTGATCGATGCGCGGATCACGCACCGGGTCGGCGCGATGGCCCCCGGCGACGTGGTGGTGTTCGTCGGCACCGCAGCGGCGCACCGCGCGCCCGCACTGGAGGCCTGCGCCTTCCTGATAGATCGTTTGAAGACCGACGCGCCTTTTTGGAAAAAGGAAACGCGCGGTGGCGAAACCCGCTGGGTCGAACCGCGCGGCAGCGACGATGCCGCCGCCGCGCGGTGGAGTGTTTAGCCGAGCTTGGGCGACAGCACGCCGTTGACGACATGGACCACGCCGTTCGACTGGGCCACATCGGGGGTTTCGATATAGCTCTTATTGCCGTTGACGTCGGTCAACTGCACGCCACCGCCGACCAGTTCGATCGTCAGCGGTTCACCCTCGACCGTCGTCAGCACGGCCTTGCCGCCGCCTGCGGTCACCTTGGCCTGGATGTCGGCCAAGGTCAGCGTCCCCGGTACGACATGATAGGTCAGCACCTTGGCCAGCGTCGCCTTGTGCTCGGGCTTCAGCAGCGTGTCGACCGTGCCCGGGGCAAGGCGGCTGAACGCGTCATTGGTCGGCGCGAAGACGGTGAAGGGGCCAGGGCCCGCCAGCGTGGTGGCGAGGCCCGCTGCCTTCACTGCGGATACCAAGGTGGTGAGGTTCGGAGCAGCGGCGGCATTGGTGGCGATCGGCTTGGTCGCATCCATTACGGCACCGCCTACCGTCGGGTTGGGCGCGGGGGCTGCTGCCGGGGCTGCGGGTGCTGCCGGTGCGGCGGGGGCAGTCTGTGCGGTAGCTGCTGCACCAAAGGCGAGCGCACCAGCAACGGTTGCCAGATACAGGTTGGTCTTGAACGTCATCAGTTTCTCCACTGGATCAGGGAGCCTCGATTACAGGAGGCACCCCCAAACTACGGTCGAGCGGCAGAATAGTTTCGTCAAGCCGGTTCCGCCAAGGCTGTCGCCAGCAGTTGGAAGTCCTTCTCGCGCGGCGACCCACGCCGCCAGACGAGCGCGATCTTGCGGGCGGGATTGGCGGCATCGAGCGGGCGCGAGACCAGACCGGTATGATCCAGGATCCCGGCTTTCAGCGCCATTTCGGGTAGCATCGTCAGCCCCAGGCCATTGTCGATCATCTGCACGATCGTGTGCAGCGACGTGCCCATCATCGTTGCCTCGGCGCGGAGTTCGGGCCGCGCGCACGCGGATAGCGCATGGTCTTTAAGGCAGTGCCCATCCTCGAGCAGCAACAGCCGCGTCTCGTCAATTTCGGCAGACGGCATCGCATGGGCGATATTGCCCATCTCGCCCGGCTGCCCCGCCACAAACAAACGATCCTCGAACAGCACCTGTGCGCTCACCTCGCCGCACGCGAACGGGAGCGCCAGCAACACGCAATCGGCGCGCCCGTGGTGCAGCCCCTCACAAGCCGCGCCGCTGGGCTCTTCGCGCAGGAACAGTTTGAGGTCGGGATAATCGCGCCGCAAACGCGGCAGGATGCGCGGCAGCATGAAGGGCGCGATCGTCGGGATCACGCTCATCCGCATCTCGCCCGACAGGGGGCGTCCGGCGGCACGCGCCATATCGCCCAGCTCATCGGCCTCGCGTAGCACGCGGCGCGCCTTGTCGGCGATGCGATCGCCCAGCGGGGTGAAACGGACGACGCGGCGGGTGCGCTCAACGAGCGTTACCCCGATCAAGGTTTCGAGCTCGCGAATCCCCGCAGACAGGGTGGATTGGGTGACGAAACACGCCTCGGCAGCCCGCCCGAAATGGCCATGATCCTGCAAGGCCGCGAGATATTGCAACTGTTTCAGGGTCGGCAGATAGGTCGCCATTTATCGCTCCACTCGATCAACAGCGTGTAAATAACCCATTGGATCGATAAGAACAGGCCCTATATGGCCCTTGCAACAGACGGCGCAGCAAGCGCCGCGTGTGAGGATGCCAGAAGAGGCCCCAATTTTTAGGAGGCCCAGACTATGTTGACCATTGGCGATAAGCTCCCCGATTTCACCGTTCCCGTCCAGCAGGGCGTCAACGCGCTTCCCGCCGGTGAAACGCTCAGCCAGGATGCCTTTCCGGGCAAGTGGAAGGTGCTGTTCTACTGGCCGAAGGATTTCACCTTCGTCTGCCCGACCGAGATCGTCGGTTATGCAGGCCTGAAGGGCGATTTCGAAGATCGTGACGCCGTGCTGATCGGCGCTTCGACCGATACGGCGCACGTCCACCTGGCATGGCGCAAGTCCGATCCCGATCTGGCGGCGGCCGATTTCCCGTGGCTGGCCGACAATGGCGGCGTGCTCGCTTCGCAGCTCGGCATTCTCGACAAGAACGAGCATGTCGCGTTCCGCGCGACCTTCATCATCGATCCCGACAACGTCATCCAGGCGGTCCAGGTCAACGGCCTGAACGTCGGCCGCAACCCGGCGGAAACGCTGCGCGTGCTCGACGCGTTGCAGACCGACGAACTGTGCCCGTGCAACTGGAACAAGGGCGACGACGTCCTGAAGATCGCGGCGTAAGCCAATCAAGTTCCCCTCCCGCTGTGCGGGAGGGGCTAGGGGAGGGGCGTGCCGTAGTCCGGAGCGCCCCTTTTCTATGTCAGGCCCTCCCCCAACCCCTCCCGCAGGCGGGAGGGGAGTTAGAAAGTGGAACCCCATGTCACTCAAGGATTTCGCCGGGACGCTCCCGGATTTTGCCAAAGATATTCGCCTCAACGTCGGCTCGCTGCTCAATGAGGCGCATTTGCCCGACCAGCAGAAATATGGCCTGTTCCTGACCTGCGCGCACGCCACCGGCTACAAGCCGCTGGTCGACGTGACCGAGACCGAAGTCGCCGCCAAGCTCACGCCCGAGGCGGCCAATGCAGCGCGCGCGGCGGCGGCGGTGATGGCGATGAACAATGTGTACTATCGCTTCACCCACCTCGCCGGGAATGCCGAATATCAGACGATGCCGGCCAAGCTGCGCATGAACGTGATCGGCGCGCCGGGGATCGACAAGGTCGATTTCGAGCTGTTCAGCTTGGCCGTCAGCGCGATGAACGGCTGCGGCATGTGCATCGACAGCCATGAGCAAGTGCTCAAAAAGGCCGGTGCCACGGCCGAAGCGATCCAGACCGCGGTGCGGATCGGTGCGGTGATGAAAGCGGTTGCGACGGTTCACGCCGCCGTAAACTAACTTCGGCGAGACAGGCGTTGGCCCCATCAGGAAGGCGCTTGTCATCGCACAGCGGACCGATCCCTCACCGTTCGCGCGGGGGATCGGGCTGCTGCCCGAAGGTTTCGTAACGCCGCCTGCCACGGCGCTTTTATAAATCCTACAAAGATGGTAGGAGTTTACCGCGCGATCTTCCTGAAAAGGGGGTCCTTTTATTCGGCGTAGCGAGCCCCTAGATTATCGTCGATAATAAGGGGACAAGGCCATGATGGGACGATTGCTCGCCTATCTCGACTCGATTAAGGCGCGCGATCCGGCTCCCCGGTCGCGACTTGAAATCCTTACCTATCCGGGTGTCTGGGCGCTCGGCTATCATCGCATCGCGCACCGGCTGTTCAAGGCGCGGCTGTTCTTCCTGGCGCGCGCGGTAAACCATTTCTCGCGCTTCCTCACCGCAATCGACATTCATCCCGGTGCCACGATCGGGCGCAACTTCTTCATCGATCACGGTTTTGTCGTGATCGGCGAGACGGCTGAAATCGGCGACAATGTCACCATCTATCAGTGCGTGACGCTGGGCGGCACCAGCCCCGACAATGGTGTGGCGGGCAAGCGCCACCCGACTTTGTGCGACAACGTCATCATCGGTTCGGGCGCGCAGGTGCTGGGGCCGATCACGCTTGGCAAGGGATCGCGCGTCGGGGCCAATGCCGTAGTGACCAAGGATGTCGTCGAGGGCGCGGTGATGGTCGGCATCCCGGCGCGCGCGACGATGGTCGAGGGCGGGCAGAAGCCGGCTGGCTTCCTCGCTTATGGCACGCCGTGCAGCGACATGTTCGATCCCGCGACGCAGAAGGTGGAATTGCTGCGCTGCGAACTCGAGACGATGCGCAAGCGGCTCGATGCCCTGGTTGCGGAACATCATGAGGAACGCGACCGGGCCTGATGGGGACGGTCACGCCCTTTCCAAGCCCGCGCGGCGTTCCGACGCAAATCGGGTTCGAGCGGATCGAACTGACGCGGATCCTCGATTTGTACGGGCGGATGGTTTCGGCGGGGCTGTGGCGCGATTACGCGATCGAGCTTGGGCAGGATGCCGCGATCTTCGCCGCATTCCGCCGCGCCGCCGAACGCCCCGAATTCCGCATCGAAAAGCGCCCCGCCTTGCGCAACCGCCAGGGCATGTGGGCTTTGGTCAACGAAGCGGGGGTGGTGCTGAAGCGCGGCCATGAACTGGGCCCGGTGCTGGCCCCGGTCGAGCGGCGGCTGATGAAGCTGGTCGACTAACGTCCAAGCCCCGCTCGCGGCCGAGCGGGGCTTGGATCAGGGTTAGGCGGCGACCAGCGTGCCGACCGGGGGCAAGCGCTCGCCCAACTGGCCGAGCGTGCCGATCACCATCCGCCGCATGGTGGGCCAGAATGCCGATAGCGTCAGCAGGGCCGAGCCGATCGCGAGCCCGGTGAACGCCCAGGCAAGCTCGATTGCGCCCGCATTCTGGAACAGCGCGTACATCGCGTAGAGGACATAGACGAGGCTCGACACCAGCAGCGCGCGCCGGTCGACTGCAAGCGCGACGAAAGCGAACGCGAGGTACAGGCCCAAAACGATCAGCGCGGTGCCGATGTCGATATTCGCGCCGAACACGCCGAGCATGTGGAAGATCGGATGCGCGATCATCGGCGCGGCGGCGAGGTGCAGCCAGAAGGCGACATCGGCGCGGCGGGTGCGCCGTTCGCGGTCGGACATGTCCCACCACATGGCGAGGGCGAACACCGCGATGCCGCACAGCAAGACCAGCGGGTAGACGAGATCCTGCATCGCCGGGAAGGCTGCATAGGTCAGCCCTACCACGACACCCACGCCCGCCGCTGCCCCCGCGGCGACGGTGATCGGCACCATGAAGCGCCGCCAATGCGTCCATGCCGCCGCTGTGGCGGTGAGCGCTATGCCCGCGCCGATTGCGGCGTTGACCTGGTTGGAGAGGTCAGGATGGAGTTCGACCATCACGCCGATCAAGCTCGCCGCAACCCCGCCGACAAAGGCGAGCAGCAAAAGGATGCTCGGCAACGCCATGCGGCGCACGCGCGTGAAATATTCGGCGAGCGCCCAGGCGGCAACCGCGACCAGCGCGCCCGCCAGCGGCGTGGTGATCGACTTGCCGATCCACGCCACCGCAACCAGCACCAGCGCCAGCGCGATCGATACGAAAATGTCGTTGAACCCGGTCAGCAGTCGGAAATGCTCTTCATCGACCGCAGGCACCGCGCTGCGTGCCGCCACGTGGTTGCGCAGGGCGGCCGCGGCATCGCGCGAGATCGCGCCTGCCGTCACCGCACCGTCAATGTCGCTTTCGCTATACATGATAAGCCTCCTGTTGCTGGCAGGAGGCTATCATGAGTGTATCGCTGTAGCAATACAGCGAGTCTCTGGGCCGATCAGCCGCCCTGGAGCTTCTTGAGGATGCTCATCGACTGTTCCGCGCCATTCTGCGGGGTCAATTCGCCAGTGCGGTCGGTGATCTCCGCCCAATGCGCCGCGATGCCCTCCGGCGACAGATCATCGCCGGTCAGCAGCTTGCCTTGCGTGAGCGTGACATAGGCCGCCTGAAATACGCCTGCGCCCGCGCCGACGATCATGTTGGTCGGGGCTTCTTCGGACACGAGATAGAGCGCGGCGGGGGCGACCTTCTCGGGCGCGAAGGCGGCGAACGCTTCGGCCGGGAACAGATCCTCGGTCATCCGCGTGCCTGCGGTCGGCGCGATCGTGTTGACCTTGATGTTGTTCTTAGCCCCCTCGATCGCCAGCGTCTTGGTGAGACCGGCAAGGCCGAGCTTGGCCGCGCCATAATTGGCCTGGCCGAAATTGCCGTAGAGCCCGGTCGACGATGCGGTCATCAGGATGCGGCCGTAATTTTGCGCGCGCATCGTTTCCCACACCGCCTTGGTGCAGTTGGCCGATCCGTTCAGGTGCACGTCGATGACGAACTTGAAGTCGGCGGGCTCCATCTTGGCAAAGCTCTTGTCGCGCAGCACGCCGGCATTGTTGATCAGGATATGGACGCCGCCCCAGGCTTCCTTGGCCTTGGCGACCATTTCGACCATCTGCTCATATTCGGTGACGCTGCCGCCATTCGAGATGGCTTCGCCACCGGCCGCCTTGATTTCCTCGACCACCTTCAGCGCGGCGTCGGAATGGCCCGTGCCATCGCGCGCGCCACCGAGATCGTTGACCACGACCTTCGCGCCGCGCCGCGCCAGCTCAAGCGCATAAGCACGGCCCAGACCACCGCCAGCGCCGGTAACGATGGCGACCTTATCGTCGAAACGAATGGACATAGCAGGACTCCTCCAAGTGATTTGAGGCGCGTCCTAGGCGATTGCGCGCGCGGTGCAAGCCACGATCGCCATACTGAACTTACGAAACGGCCGACGTGCGGGAGCTGTGCACGTCGGCCGTAACGGAAAGGCTAGGGGTACTTTAGCGCTTCGGGCGCGGGGTGGAATGCAGCCGCGCACCCGCCGCGTTGGAGCGTTCGCGGCAGCCATCGGTGACAGTCCGCGAGCACATCGGATAGCTCTCGGGCGGTGGCGGAGCCGGGTTCGCGGCGGGCGGTGCCATCATCGGAGCAGCCGGGGGCGGGGGAGGCGGCGGCGTCGGTGCGCCGGGCGGCGGCGGCGGCGGCGGAGGGGGCGCGGGCTGCGCCATGGCGGGATCGGGTGCCGGCATCGGCGCTGGCGTGGTCTGGGCCAGAGTCGGCGTCGCGACGGCGGCGGCGAGCGCCGCGATCATCATGAGCTTCATGCGGGGTCTCCTGCAAACGGGCAGCAATCTGTGCTGCTCGTCCGGTCCAACGCACATTCCCCCGCATGGCTCCCGATTTTCTTTACGCTCCCGAATCGAGCGCGTAACCCGCCGATCGCACGGTGCGGATGATGTCGGGCCGGTCGCCGCGATTGATCGCCTTGCGCAGGCGGCGGATGTGGACGTCGACCGTGCGGCTTTCGATGTCGCTGTCATGCCCCCATACCGCATCGAGCAAACGCTCGCGCGAGAACACCCAGCCCGGATGCTCGAGGAAATGCTTGAGCAAGCGGAATTCGGTCGGCCCCAGCGGAATGACCTCACCCGAGCGGCGCACCTTGTGGCCGACGGTATCCATCTCGATGTCGGAATAGGTCAGTTGCTCGCCCGCCAGGGCAGGGCGCACGCGCCGCAGCACCGCCCCGACCCGCGCGACCAGTTCGCGCGGGGAGAAGGGCTTGGTGACATAATCGTCGGCACCCGTCTCCAGCCCGCGCACCCGGTCTTCTTCCTCGCCACGGGCCGTAAGCATGATGATCGGCACGTTCGCCGTCTCGGGCATTCGGCGCAGGCGGCGGCACACTTCGATGCCCGACAGCCCCTCGACCATCCAGTCGAGCAGGACGATATCGGGGGTATTCTCCTTGGCGAGCAGCAGCGCTTCCTCGCCATCGGGGGTCTGCGCGATTTCGAAATCCTCGCGCTTGAAATGCCAGATCAGCAGCTCGGCGAGCGCGGCATCGTCTTCTACCAGCAACATCTTGGCGCGGGCCATATCGTTTACTCCGTTACGAGGTAGGGATGTCGCCGCGGTCGCGTTCGGCCATGTGCGTGCCGGTTGCGGCGAAATAGATCATCTCGGCGATGTTGGTGGCATGGTCACCGACACGTTCGAGATTTTTGGCGATGAACAGCAATTGCGCGACCTGACCGATCGTCTTGGGGTTTTCCATCATGTGCGTCACCAGCACGCGGAACAGGCTGTTGTAGAAATCATCGACTTGCCGATCGCGGTCGCACACTTCGACCGCCGCCGTCGCATCGCGCGCGGCGAAGGCATCAAGCGCGTCATGCACCATCTGCACCGCCAGCGCCGACATGGCGGGCAACACCGAAAGCGGCTCGATCTCGCCATGGCTTTCGATCATCGGAACGCGCTTGGCGATATTCTTGGCGTAATCGCCGATCCGTTCGACCACACCGGCGATCTTCAGCGCAGCGACGACTTCGCGCAGATCATCGGCGAGCGGCGCGCGCAAGGCGATGATCCGCACCGCGAGCTGTTCGACTTCGATCTGCAGCGCGTCGATGCGTTTGTCACCCGCGACAATCTCGCGCGCGCTTTCCAGGTCGTGACGGCGCAGCGCCTCCATCGCAGCCGCGATGGCGTGCTCCGCCAGCCCGCCCATTTGCGCGATCAACCCGCGCAATTGGCCAATATCTTCGTCGAAGGCTTTCACCGTATGATCGTTCAAGGGCATGGTCCTGCGTTCAGCCGTAGCGGCCAGTGATGTAATCCTTGGTGCGCTCCTGCCGAGGATTGGTGAAGATGTCCGAGGTCGCGCCATATTCGACCAGCGTGCCCAGGTGGAAAAAGGCGGTGCGCTGCGACACGCGGGCCGCTTGCTGCATGTTGTGCGTGACGATCACGATGGCGTAGCGCCCCTTGAGCTCGTGGATCAGCTCCTCGATCTTGGCGGTCGCGATCGGGTCGAGTGCCGAGCAGGGCTCGTCCATCAGGATCACTTCGGGATCGACCGCAATTGCGCGTGCGATGCACAGCCGTTGCTGCTGGCCGCCGGACAGCGCGGTGCCGCTTTCGGTCAGGCGATCCTTGACCTCGTCCCACAAGCCGGCACGGCGCAGCGATTTCTCGACGATCTCGGCCAGCTGCGGTTTGTTGGCGGCAAGGCCGTGAATGCGCGGACCATAGGCCACGTTTTCGAAGATCGATTTGGGGAAGGGGTTGGGCTTCTGGAACACCATGCCGACGCGCGCGCGGAGTTGCACCACGTCCATGTCGGGTGAATAGATATTCTCGCCATCGAGCGTGATGTCGCCTTCGACCTTTGCCCCGGCAATCGTGTCGTTCATGCGGTTCAGCGTGCGCAAAAAGGTCGACTTGCCACACCCCGACGGGCCGATCAGCGCGGTGACGTGATCCTGCCCGAAGTCGAGCGACACGTCGGCAATCGCTTGTTTCGCGCCATACCAGACGTTGACGTGCTGCGCGGAGATTTTGGATTGGTTGGGGATGCTCACCAGCGGGTCTCGAATTTGTTGCGGAGGTAAATCGCGAAGCTGTTCATCGCGAGCAGGAAGACGAGCAGCACGATGATCGCGGCGCTGGTCTTTTCGACAAAGCCGCGGTCGATCTGGTCGGACCACAGGAAGATCTGCACGGGCAGGACGGTGGCGGGGTCGGTCAGCCGCGCGGGCGGCGAGGCGATGAAGGCGCGCATCCCGATCATCAGCAGCGGGGCCGTTTCACCGAGCGCGCGCGCCATGCCGATGATCGTGCCGGTCAGGATGCCGGGCAAGGCAAGCGGCAGGACATGGTGGAACACCACCTGGATCGGGCTTGCGCCAATCCCCAATGCGGCATCGCGGATCGACGGCGGCACCGCCTTGATCGCGTTGCGTCCGGCGATGACGATGACCGGCATCGTCATCAACGCGAGCGTCAGCCCGCCGACGATCGAGGCCGAACGCGGCATTCCAAAGGTTCCGAGGAACACCGCCAGCCCGAGCAGACCGAAGATGATCGAGGGCACCGCCGCGAGGTTGTTGATCGACACCTCGATCAAATCGGTCCAGCGGTTCCGTGGGGCATATTCCTCGAGATAGAGCGCGGAGAGCACGCCGATCGGAAAGGCGATCAGCAGCGTCACCAGCATGGTGAACAGCGATCCCTTGAACGCCCCCCAGATCCCCGCCCGGGTCGGATCAGTGGAATCGGACGCGGTGAGGAAGGGGAGGTTGAACCCGGTCGAAATCGCGCCGCGTGCCTGCAATTTGGTGACGATCGCTTCGGCGGCGGGGCCCCCCTGTCGCTTGGCGGCGACATCGATCGTGTCGGCAGCGGGCACCCACACGATGCTGCGCCCGCGCAGGATCGCGGGGTCGCGTTTCACCGCCTCGCGGACGTTGAGCCAGGCACCGTCGGACAGCCACTTGTCCCCGTCTTTGCCAAAGGCGGTGATCGCGGCGGCGTCGGTCGCACGCTCGATCCCGGCACCAGCCAGCGCCAGGTCCGCACCCGGCCCATGCAGGCGGGCCGGATCGAGCATCAGCCCGGCGCTTGGAAAGTCGATGGGCAGCGCGATCCGCGTTTGCAGGAAGCCGCTGGCACCGTTCATCACCATCGTCACGAGCAGCACGGCCAGAAACCCGGCGGAGAGGATCACCGCTGCCAGGCCGAGCAGCCGAAAGCGTTGCTCGGCCCCGTAGCGGCGGCGGATGCGCCGCTGCATCTCTGGGGTACGCCAATCCGTCGGCACGCGGTCAGGGGTGGAGGATGTCGGCGGGGCGACGGCGATGTCACTCATAAGCTTCGCGATACCGTTTCACGACCGTCAGCGCGACGATGTTGAGGAGCAGGGTGATGATGAACAGCGTCAGCCCGAGCGCGAAGGCGGCGAGCGTCTTCGGGCTGTCAAACTCGGCTTCGCCGGTGAGCAAGTCGACGATTTGCTTGGTCACCGTGGTCGCGCTGGCAAAGGGGTTGAGCGTCAGCGTGGCGACGCCCGAGGCGGCCATCACCACGATCATCGTTTCGCCGACCGCGCGGCTGACCGCGAGCAACACGCCGCCGACCACGCCGGGCAGCGCCGCCGGGAGCAACACCCGCTGGATCGTTTCCGACGCGGTCGCGCCCATCGCCAGGCTGCCGTCGCGCATCGCGTCGGGCACGGCGGCAAGCGAATCGTCGGCCATGGAGGAGACGAACGGGATGATCATCACCCCCATCACCAGCCCGGCGGCGAGCGCGCTTTCCGAACTCGCCCAGGTGATCCCGATCGACACCGCGAAATCGCGCACCGCCGGGGCCACCGTCAGCGCGGCGAAATAGCCGTAGACCACGGTCGGAACGCCCGCCAGCACCTCAAGGATCGGCTTCATCCAGCGGCGCGCGGTGGGGGTGGCATATTGGGTGAGGTAGACCGCACTCATCAGCCCGAACGGGATCGCCACCAGCATCGCGATCACCGCGCCGATGAAGAATGTGCCCCAGAACAGCGGCACCGCCCCCAGCGTCTTGCCCGGATCGGCGGGGTCGATCACCTGCGGGCTCCAATGCGTGCCGAACAGGAAGTCCCCGATCGGTACGATATTGAAAAAGCGCCAGGATTCGAACAGGAGCGAGGCGACAATGCCCATCGTCGTCAGGATTGCGATCAGCGAGGCGGCCAGCAGCCCCGCCATCATCAACCGTTCGATCTTGGTGCGCGCGCGAAAATCCGGGCGCACGCGGGTATACGCAAAACCGCCGGTGGCGAAGCTCAGCAACAAGGCAATGGCAGCGCCAATCCAGTCATTGCGCGTCTGCGCCGCCGCGTAAGCCGGGGCGAGCTTCTTCGACAAGGGATTGAACGCGCCAAAGCTGTTTCCGGAGGCGAGGCTACGCGCCTCCGACAAAATGGCCGCGCGGTTGAAGCCCTGTGGCGGCAATTGCGCAGCCGCGGGGTCGTGCAGCACACGGTCGGTAACCAAGGCCGGCGACGTTGCCGACCACACGCAGAGAAACAAGGCAGCGGGGAGGACCGTCCATAAGGCGACGTATCCGCCGAAATGCGAAGGCAGCGAGCTGAAGCGCGCGGTACTGCCACGGCGAAAGCTGACGGCGCGCAACCGCGCCGTCAGCCAGCCGATGAGGCCGAGCCCGGCGATGACCAGGAAAAGAGCGAGCATGGACAAAGCGAGGGTTCGACTTCGCGTAAGAGTGTTGGACTAGAGCAGCTTCTTCGGGTCGAGCAGGGTCTCGTCCTTCAGGATTTGCGCGCTGCGCTTGCGGACGTCGTCTGGAGCCGCAATCAGGCCCTTGGCGACGAGCGGACCCTTGGGATCCCACGAGGTTGCATAGAGCGCGAGGAAATCGCGCAGGCCCTTGATCGCGCTGAGATGGGCTTGCTTGATATACAGGAACAGCGGACGCGATCCCGGATAGGCCCCGCGTGCGATCGTCTCATAGGTCGGCTCGACCCCGTTGATCGGAACGCCGTTCAGCTTGTCCTTATTCTCTTCGAGATAGGAATAGCCGAAGATGCCGATCGCATTGGGGTTGGACTGCAATTTCTGCACGATCAGATTGTCATTCTCGCCCGCATCGACATAGGCACCGTCTTCGCGGATTGCGGTGCAGCCCTTGGCATAGGCCGCCGGATCCTTGTCCTTATGATCGGCCAGTGACGGATTGATCGCGTCGCAGCCCTTGGCCAGGATCAGTTCGGCCAGCGCATCGCGCGTGCCGCTGGTCGAGGGCGGACCATAGACCTGGATCGGCACCGCCGGCAGCGACGGATTGACATCCTTCCACGTCTTGGCGGTGTTCTTCTGGCCCATCGGCGAGGCGGCGAGCGCCTTGTAGATGTCGACGGCCGTCAGTTGCAGCTTGGGGCCGGATTTGGATTCGGCGAAGGCGATACCATCAAGGCCGATCTGCACCTCGATGATGTCGCTGACGCCATTGTCCTTGCAAGTGTTGTATTCGCTGGCCTTCATCCGGCGCGACGCGTCCTCGATGTCGGGATGCGCCGCACCGACGCCGGCGCAAAACAGCTTCATGCCGGCACCCGTACCGGTCGACTCGATCGCAGGAGACTTGGTGCCCGGCGTCTTGTTGACGAACTGTTCAGCAACAATCGTCGTGAACGGAAAGACCGTTGACGACCCGACCACCGTGATGTGGTCGCGCGAGCCCGCGCCGCCGCCATTCGCCTGATCCTGACAGCCCGCCAGCGTCAGCGCTGCAGCACTCGTGGCAAGAGCGAGTATCGCACATTTCCTGATCATGGAATCTCCCCTCGGGCACTGGACGGCCCCGGACTCGGGCTACCACGGCGACCGGCTGCCTGTGTGACATTGACGTTACCGTTTGATGACAGTGGCTTTCGGGTCGGACGTCGATGCTGTTTTGGCCTGATAGGTCTGAACGTGCGCGGGCAGCATGACGGTGACCGTCGTGCCTTTGCCCAAGGTGCTGGTGACGTCGAACCGGCCGCGATGGCGTTCGATGATGTGCTTGACGATGGCGAGACCAAGTCCGGTGCCACCCGCGGCGCGACTGCGGCCCGGATCGACGCGGTAAAACCGTTCGGTCAACCGCGGAAGATGCTCGGGGGCGATCCCGTCGCCTTCGTCGCCGACACTGATGCGCACCGTGCCCGCCGCATCGCGCCACAATTTTACGGTGATCGGCGACCCTGGCCGCCCATATTTCATGGCATTGCCGATCAGATTGTGGAGCACCTGGCTCAATTGGGCACGGTCGCCCGCGACCGGGGGGACGCCAAGGTCGATATCGGTGACAATGTCGCCGCTGCGTTTGTCCTGCGCATCCAGCAATTCGGAGCGGACCTCGCTGATCAACGCGCCCAGATCGACCGCCCGATCGGGCAAGCGGTATTTTTCGGCCTCGATCCGGCTGAGCGAAATGAGATCCTCGACCAGGCGCTGCATACGGCGCGCTTCGTCGAACATGATCTTCAGGAACCGACCGCGAACCTGCGCATCCTCGCCCGCTTTGTCGTCGCCCAGCGTCTCGATATAGCCGAGGATCGACGCGAGCGGGGTGCGCAGTTCGTGGCTGGCATTGGCCACGAAGTCGACTCGCATCCGCTCGGCGGCATAGTTGCCGGTCTGGTCGACCAGTTGGACGATCCGTTGCCCACCGCTGGCGCGGGTGACGTGCATTTCCCAATGCTGGTCCTTCGTGCCCAGCCCGACCAGGTTGATCGGCCCTTGCGGAACCCCGGTGGTGGGGCTGGCCAGACGCTCTGCCGCACCGGGGTGGCGGATGGCGACGCGGACATCCTCGCCGACAATATGCTTGCCGAGCAGCGCCAGGGCGACCGTGTTGGCGTGGGTGACGCGCCCGTCCGCCACGATCAGCACGGGTTGCACGATCGCCTGGATAATCTCCTGCACGTCCGGGGGGCTGGGCTGGCGCACGCTTTCGACCGGACGCAGCATTTCGATCGGTCCGTCGCCGGTGCCCGTTGCCGCCAACGCCGCGGCGATGCCACCGACCAGCGTGATGATCGCGGGCTGCAGATCCCAATCGAGCAAAAAGACCGCGATCGCCGCCACGACCACGAGGGCGATGGCAGTAATCGTTCGAGAGCCGAAACCTTGGAGCATGCGCCGCGCCTTAGCCTAAAGATCGTTAACCCCGATAGCCTTGCTTGCCAGCCTTTTGCGAATGTGAAAGGGCTAGTGCAATGAACGACGATACGCCTGAACTTCCGAACACCACGCGCCGCCGGGCGTTGATGCTTGGCGCGGTCGGTGCAGCGGCGGTGGTGTCGATCCGCCCGGCGCTGGCGTCGACAGCGGCATCGATTTCGACCTGTGAGATTCCGGTGCCGGATTCGGGGCGCGCGGGCAGCTATATCGCCGCCGACGGTACGGTGGTGCCCGCCGGCACGCGGGGTGCGTTCGCGCCGCCTGGCCGACCGTTCAAAGGCGAAGAGGTCAAGACCGCGCTGGCGGGCGGTCAATTGCCCGGCACCAATTACGAGCAGAGCCGCGCCTACACCAATTATATCCGGCGGCTGCAATCGGGGACGAGTGGGTTCACCTGCTTCGCATCGCTGCAAATGCCGCGCGGCTGACGCCGTGGACGATTCCCGTGGCGATATCGTGTATCGCATGGCGCGGCCGGAAACGCTGAAGATCACGCACCTCGACAGCTTCACCGCAGTGTTTCACCGCGCGTCGGGCATCACGCATTTGGTCACGTCGCCCGTACCGGAGATTCTCGCGGCCTTGGGCGAAGCAGGGATGCGGCGGGTCGATTTGATGGCGCGCTTGTCGGTCGATTATCTGCTGGGCGATGCCGACGAAGCGGCGTTGGACGCGCGGCTCGACGAATTGGTGGCAGCCGGTCTGGTCGCGGTCGCATGAGGCATGTGTTTCAGGTACGGATCGGCCCGGTCGGTTTTCGCATCGGCTCCGATTGGCGCGCGCCGATCGCGCAGCTCGAAGCGCTCTATGCCGCTTATCCCAAGCCTGTGGACGGTGTGCCCGATTTCACTGTGCGCCTGTTCGCGGCGCGGTCGTGGCGGCGGGTCGTGCGGCCAGCGGTGATGATTGGCGGCGATTATGTTCTGCCCGAGGCGGCACCGCTTCCGCTCGCGCAAGGGCTGCTCGCCGCCGAAATGGGGATGAATTTGCAGATGGCGCTGGGCCAGCGGCATTTTCTGCTGCTCCACGCTGCCGTGGTCGAGCGCGACGGGCAGGCGCTGATCCTCACCGGCGTGTCGGGCGCGGGCAAATCGACCTTGGCGGCGTTGCTGTCGCTGCGCGGCTGGCGCTTGATGGGCGACGAGTTCGCCTTGCTCGATCCCGCGACAGGCTTGCTGCACGCCTTTCCCCGGCTGGTGAGCCTCAAGAACGCCAGCGTCGCAACCGTCGCTGCCGAAGTGCCGGTCGATCGGCTCGGGCCGGTGCTGGAAGGCACGCCCAAGGGCACTATCCGCCATCTTGTTCCCGATGCGGCGGCGCTGGCGGGGATGGATGTTCCGGCCAGACCCGCGCTGATCCTGTTCCCAAGCTTTGGCTATGAATCGGCGACGCGCGATGTGGCGCAAAGCGAAGTGTTCGTGCGCCTCACCCAGGCCTCGACCAACTATGTCGCAATGGGCGAGCGCGGCTTCGATGCGCTGACCGGGCTGGTGCAAGGCGTACCTGCGCGCGCGATTGACTATCCCGATACCGATGGCGCGATCGCGCTGGTGGAGGCGGCATGGGCCGCGCGCTAGACGGCTGGCTGCTGGCACAGACGCTGCGCGATCCTGGTGGCACGGTGGCGCTGGGTGCGGAGGCATGGACTGCCTTGCTCGCCATTGCCCGCGCCGAACAGATGATCGGGACGCTGGCATGGCGGCTCAATGGCCTGACGGTGCCGCCATCGGTCGCGCATATCCTCGCCGACGCGCGGGCGTCCGCCGAACAAGGGCGGGTGGCGGCTTTGTGGGAGGCGGAGGCGGCGCGGCGCGTGCTGGTGCCGCTCGGCGTGCGTGTCGTTCTGCTCAAGGGCACCGCTTTTGTCGCGGCGGGCTTGCACGCGGGGCAGGGGCGCTCGATCGGCGATCTCGACATTCTCGTGCCGCGCGCGGCGCTGGATGCGGTCGAGGCGGCGCTGCTCGAGGCTGGCTGGGAATGGGTAAAGCCCGATCCCTATGACGATGCCTATTACCGGCAATGGATGCACGAACTGCCACCGCTTATTCACCGCGACCGTGACCGGATGATCGACGTCCACCACACCATCCTGCCGCTGACCGCGCGGATTACCCCGGATGCGGGCGCGCTGCTGGCGGACGCGGTGGAGCTGAAGCCCGGTCTGTGGGCGCTGTCGCCCAATGATATGCTGGCCCATGCAGCAGCGCACCTGTTCGCCGATGGCGATCTGGCGGGCGGCATGCGCAATCTGTGGGACGTGCACTGCCTGATCGCCGAGTTTGGCACCGATGGCCTCGCCGGACGGGCGGCGCAGCATGGCCTGTCGCGCGAAGTGGGGCGGGCGCTGCGGTTGGCGGCGGCGCTGTATGGCGAGGGCGCGCGATTGACTCCGGCTGACCGTCTCTATCTCCGCCGCCTCACCGCGCGCGATGGTTGGGGCAGGGCGACGCGGCCCTTTACGCGCATGGCCTTCTACATCCGTTCGCACTGGCTGCGCATGCCACCCGCGATGCTGGCGCGGCACTTGTGGACCAAGTGGCGCAAAGGCTAGGCTCGCCGGGCGGGGCTGACATAGACCGCCCGCAATTGGGGGATAACGGCATGAAGATGTGGCGTTCTTTGGGTTTCGGCCTCGCTTTGGCGGTCGGGGCGTGCTCGACCGGTAAGGATGTCCCCGCGGCAGAGGCGAGCGTGAAGGCCTTTCACGACCGTTTGGGGGCGGGCCGGATCGACGCGATCGTCGCCAGTTCCGGCCCGGAACTCTCGGCTCCCGAGACCAAGCCACGCTTCACGCAATTGCTGGCGGTGGTCGTCAAAAAACTGGGCCAGCCCAAGGCGGCCAAGCAAGTCGGCTGGAACGACCAGGTGACGACGGGCGGGCATTTCATCACCCTCAACTATGCATCTGACTATGCGCGCGGCAAAGCGGCCGAAACCTTCGCGTTTCGTGTGGTGGACGGCAAGCCGGTGCTGATTGGCTATAACATCAATTCGGACGCGCTTATCCTCAACTGAGGCTGAGTTTTTCGAGCGTCGGCACCAGCGCGTCGAACGAATCGATCACCGCGTCGGCACCCATCTCCTCGACCGGGTGGAGCAGGAAGCCGAAGCTGACCGCGATCCCGGGGATTTCGGCATTCCTCGCGGCCATGATGTCGTAAATCGAATCGCCGACGAAGGCAGCAGTTCCCCCACCGCAGCGCCGGATCATTTCGTCGATCGGGGCGCGGTTGGGCTTGGACAGGCCGGGGCCCAGCGTGTCGCCTCCGATGATCGTCGCGAACCGCTCGCGCAGGCCGAGATCGTCGAGCAGTCGCAACGCGAAGCTTTCGAACTTGTTGGTGACGATCGCCACCGTCACGCCCATCGCGTCAAGCTGGTCCAGAGCGTCGATCACGCCGGGGAAGGGCCGCGTGTGGACCGACAGATGCTCCCCATAATAAGCGAGCATGCGCTTGTAGAGCGGACGGAAGGTGTCGGGCGTACAGCCGCCGGTCGCCTCCAGCCCCTGGGTCAACATGTGCTTGGCCCCGCCGCCGACCATCGTCTTGACTTGCTCGACGCTCAGTAACGGTCGCCCGGCAAAAGCGAGCGTGTGGTTGACCGCGTCGGTCAGATCGCCGCTGCTATCGACCAGGGTGCCGTCGAGATCGAACCCGACGATGGCGAAGGAATTCTTTGTCATGAGCGATTGCCTGACAGCGTTGCTCTGGAAATGGCAAGAGCGTCGTGGCAGGGCAGTCCGCATGGCCACTGCACCCGCACCGAATATCGCCGCCGTCATCCTCGCTGCCGGCAAGGGCACGCGCATGAAATCGGATCTGCACAAGGTGCTGCATCCAATCGCCGGGCACCCGATGTTGCTGCATCTGGCGGAGAGCGTCGCCGCGCTGAAGCCGGAGCGCACCGTCGTCGTGACCGGCGCGGGGCGCGAGCAAGTCGAGGCAGCCGTCGCGCCGCTGGGCATCGTCACGGCATTGCAGGCCGAACAGCTCGGCACCGGCCATGCGGTCGCGCAAGCCGAAGCTGCGCTGGCGGGGTTCGAAGGCGATGTGCTGGTTCTTTATGGCGATGTGCCTTTGGTGTCCTCGGCGACGATGCAGGCGATGGTCGCGCGGCTCCACGCGCCCGATTCGCCCGCCGTGGTGGTGCTCGGCTTCCGCCCTGCCGATCCCGCCGCTTATGGCCGGATCATCGCAGACGAAGCCGGCGTCATCGCCAAGATGGTCGAATATAAGGATGCAAGCGAGGCCGAACGCGCGATTAACCTGTGCAATTCCGGGCTGATGGCGGTGCGCAGCGCCGATCTGTTCGCGCTGCTGGCGCGCGTCGGCAATGATAATGCGGCGGGCGAATATTATCTGCCCGACGTGGTCATGCTCGCCGCCGCCGATGGGCGCGCCTCGGCGGTGATCGAAACGAGCGCGGCGGAAGTCGCCGGAGTCAACAGCCGCGCCGAACTCGCGGGCGTCGAACTGTCCTGGCAACAGGCGCGGCGCACACAGGCGATGGCCGATGGCGCGACGCTGATCGCGCCTGAAACCGTCTGGTTCGCCTTTGATACCGTGCTGGGGCGTGATGTCGTAATCGAGCCCAATGTCGTGTTCGGCCCCGGCGTCAGCGTCGCCGATGGCGTGGTAATCCACGCCTTCTCGCATATCGAAGGCGCGACGATTGGTGCGGGTGCGGAGGTCGGTCCGTTCGCGCGGTTGCGGCCGGGCGCGGTGCTGGGCGAGCATTCCAAGATCGGCAATTTCGTCGAGATGAAGAAGGCTGTGCTTGGCGTGGGTGCAAAGGCCAACCACCTGACCTATCTTGGCGATGCCGAGGTCGGGCCCGGCGTCAATATCGGCGCAGGCACGATCACCTGCAATTATGATGGCTTTTTCAAATACAAAACGGTTATCGGCGCGGGCGCGTTCATCGGGTCTAACTCGGCGCTGGTCGCCCCGGTCACCATCGGTGCGGGCGCGATCGTCGGGGCAGGGTCGGTGATCACCGGCGATGTCGAGGCCGACGCGCTCGCGCTCGCGCGCGGCAAGCAGGAAGCGCGGCCCGGCTGGGGCAAGCGGTTCCGCGACGCAATGATGGCGAAGAAAGCCGCCACCAAGAAATAGCCCGGTCCGGGCAACGGAGAGACGAAACTATGTGCGGTATCGTAGGGATTCTCGGCAAGGGCGCGGTCGCGGACCGGCTGCTCGACGGGCTCAAGCGGCTCGAATATCGCGGCTACGATTCGGCAGGCATGTGCACCGTGCACGATGGCGAATTCGATCGTCGTCGCGCGCCGGGCAAGCTCGTCAATCTCGCCGCCGAACTGGCCAGGGATCCGCTGCCCGGCGACAGCGGCATCGCCCACACCCGCTGGGCGACGCACGGCGCGCCGACCGTCGACAACGCCCACCCGCATATCGTGGGCGACGTGGTGCTGGTCCACAACGGCATCATCGAGAATTTCAAGCCGCTGCGCGATGAGTTGATCGCCGAGGGGCGGCAGTTCAAGTCGCAGACCGACACCGAAGTCGTCGCCCACCTAATCGACCGCGAATTGTCGCGCGGGTTCAAGCCACGTGAAGCGGTCGCCAACGTCCTCCCGCGCCTGCACGGCGCGTTCGCGCTGGGCGTGATGTTCAAATCCGAGCCGGATCTGCTGATCGGCGCGCGGCTCGGCGCGCCGCTCACCGTCGGGTACGGCGATGGCGAGAATTTCATCGGTTCGGACGCGCTCGCGCTTGCACCGCTGACCCAGCGTATCGCCTATCTCGAAGAGGGCGATTGGGCGGTCGTTAAGCGCGAAGCGGTGCAGGTCTATGACAAGGACAACAATCCGGTCACGCGCCCGATCGTCAATTCAGGTGCCTCGGGCCAGTTGATGGACAAGGGCAACCACCGCCACTTCATGCTCAAGGAAATTTACGAGCAACCGGTGGTCGTCGCTCAAACGCTGCGCAGCTATTTACGGCCCTTGGAAGAGCGCGTGGCGTTGCCTGACATGGAGTTCGATCTCGCCTCGGTCGAGCGCGTCGCGATCGTCGCGTGCGGCACCGCGTCTTATGTCGGCATGATCGGCAAATATTGGATCGAGCAGCTCGCGCGCGTGCAGGTCGAAGTCGATGTCGCTTCCGAATTCCGCTATCGTGATCCGGTGCTCACCCCCAACATGCTGGGCGTGGTCATCTCGCAATCGGGCGAGACCGCCGACACCCTGGCGGCGCTGCGCCACATGAAGGCGGCGGGGTTGACCACGGCGGGCATCATCAACGTTCCGACCAGCTCGATGGCGCGCGAAGTCGATCTGCTTTTGCCGACCCATGCCGGCCCCGAAATCGGCGTCGCCTCGACCAAAGCGTTCACCTGCCAGCTTGCCGTCATGGCGGCGCTTGCGGTCAACCTCGCCCGCGCCAAGGGGCAACTGACGCCCGAGGCCGAGCGCGACATCGTCCACCACCTGCAGGAAGTGCCGGAGGCGATGAGCCGCGCGATTGCGCATGACGAAGAAATCGCCGCGATGGCCCCCAAGATCGCGGCGGCGCGCGACGTGCTCTATCTGGGGCGTGGTCCTGATTATCCTCTGGCGCTGGAAGGTGCGCTGAAGCTGAAGGAAATCAGCTACATCCATGCTGAAGGCTATGCCTCGGGCGAGATGAAGCACGGGCCGATCGCCTTGATCGACGATACCGTGCCGCTGATCGTGCTCGCGCCCTCCGGCCCGTTGTTCGACAAGACCGTCAGCAACATGCAGGAAGCCCAGGCGCGCGGCGCGCTGGTCGTGCTCATCTCGGATGCGGACGGGATTGCGCAGGCAGGCGAAAACACTATTGCGACGATCGAAATGCCCAAGGTTCATCCCATCATCGCCCCGCTCGTCTACGCCGTGCCGGTGCAATTGCTCGCTTACCATGTCGCCGTTGCCAAAGGCACCGACGTCGATCAGCCCCGCAACCTCGCCAAGTCGGTGACCGTGGAATGACGGCACCGTTGATTGCCGGGGTCGAACTGGGCGGGACCAAGTGCATTTGCGTGCTCGCCAGCGGCCCCGATGATGTGCGCGATCGCGTCCAGATCCCGACCACCACGCCCGAGGAAACACTTGGTGCTGTGGAAACCGTACTGCGCGGCTGGTCGCACTATGATGCGCTCGGCATTGCCAGTTTCGGCCCGGTCTCGCTCGATCGCACCGCGCCCGATTACGGCTCGATTACCGCGACCACCAAACCGGGCTGGTCGAACACCGATGTCGGCAAACGGCTCGCCAGCATTGGCCTGGTGCCGACCGGTTTCGACAGCGACGTCAACGGCGCGGCCCTGGGGGAGGGGCGTTGGGGCGCGGCGCAAGATGTCGCCGACCATGCCTATATCACTGTCGGCACCGGGGTCGGCGTCGGCCTGGTGCTGGGCAACGCGCCCGTTGCCGGGCTGACCCATGCTGAACTCGGCCATATCCGCCCGGTTCGTCTGGCAGGCGATAGCTGGGGCGGGAGTTGCCCGTTCCACGGCGATTGTATTGAAGGGCTCGTCTCAGGCACCGCGATCCGCGCCCGTACCGGTGCGGGCGCGGAGACGCTGGCCGAGGATGATCCGGTGTGGGAGGGCGTCGCCCATACGCTCGCGCAATTGTGCCACACGCTGGTGCTGACCGGCATCCCGCGGCGGATCGTGATGGGCGGCGGCGTGATCGTCGGCATTCCGCATTTGCTCCCGATGATCCGCACCCGACTGGAAGCGAGCCTTGGGGGCTATGTGGCGGCGCGCGGGCTGCTGCCGATCGACGCCTATGTCGTGCCGGCCGCGCTTGGCGGCATGGCCGGGCCGCTCGGCGCGATCGAACTGGGCGCGCGCGCCCTCGCTGGGGCCTGATGTCGGTAACGTCGTTTACGGCCCTTTAACCGTGTCCGCTTAGGTCGTTGCAGCGGGCTGTTATGCCCGGTGATTTTGCGACTGGCGGTGCTTACATGCGAATTCTGATCGTCGATGACGAACCGGCCATGCACGATAGCTACCGGCGCAGCTTCGCGCCGGTCGCCGCTGCCACGGGCCTGCTCGATGCAATGGCGGCGGAATTGTTCGGCGACGATGAGGATGCGACCGCGCCGGACGAGGCCGGGCCCGATTTCACGCTGGCGCACTGCATGCAGGGGCTGGATGCCGTCGCGGCGGTCGAGGCCGCGATCCGCGACGGGGATCCGTTTGCGGTCGCCTTTATCGACGTACGGATGCCGCCGGGCATCGACGGCAAGGAAACCGCCGTGCGCATCCGCGCGCTCGACCCTAATATCAATCTCGTCATCGTGACCGGCTATTCCGACTTTTCGCCGGTCGAAATCTCCAAGGCGGCGGGGCCGGCCGACAAGATCTTCTACATCGCCAAGCCGTTCGAAGTCGCCGAGGTGACGCAAATGGCGAGCGCGCTGGCGCATCGCTGGCAGGGCGACCGCGAACTGGCCGAAGCGCGCGAAGTGCTCGCGGCGCAAGTCGTGCAGTTGCAGGAGCAGGGCCACGAACTCGCCGCGAATGAAAGCCGTGCGATCCATATGGCGAACCACGATTCGCTGACCGAAGCCCCCAATAGGCTGGCGTTCCGCCGGGCGCTGACCGACCGCGCGCGCACCGATTCGCGCTTTGCGGTGGCGATGGTCGATCTCGATCGTTTTAAGCTGGTCAACGACACGCTCGGCCACCTGGCTGGCGACGAACTGATCCGCAAAATCTGTTCGGTATTGCAGGCCAATGTGCCAGCGGGCGGCATGGTCGCGCGGCTTGGCGGGGACGAATTCGGGCTGATGTTCGATACGCCCGGTGTCCAGGCGGCGGAAATGGATTGTACGCGCGTGCTGAAGGCCTGTTCGGGCACGTTCAAGGTGCTGGGCAATACGGTGCAGGGTGGTGCGTCGATCGGCTTGATCGTGACCGAGGCCGGCGAATCGCGCGACCCGACCGATCTCATGCGCCGCGCCGATTTGGCGCTCAACGACGCCAAGCGCGACGGGCGCGGCGTGGTGCGCGTGTTCGATGAAAGCATGGATGAAAACATCCGCCTCCGCCGCGCGATCGAGGGTGGTCTTTCGCAAGCGATTGCCAAGGGCGAACTGAGCCTCGTTTACCAGCCGATCGTTGGGCGCGAAGCGTTCGAGGTGGTCGGCTTCGAGGCGCTGCTGCGCTGGAACACCGAGGATCACGGGCCGATTTCGCCCGCCGTGTTCATCCCGATCGCCGAGGAATCGAACCTCATTCACGAACTGGGCGATTGGGTGCTGGCCGAATCGCTCAAGGTGCTCGCTGAATGGCCGGGCCAATATGTCTCGGTGAACTTTTCACCGCGTCAGTTCCGCCGCCATAATTTCGTTGGACGGCTGGTCGAGAGCGTACAGCACGCCGGGATCGACCCGCGTCGCGTGCAGATCGAAATTACCGAGACCGCGATTTTCGACGATGCCGATCGCGCTGCCGATACGCTCTACAAGCTGCGCCAGATGGGCTTTCGCATCGCGCTGGATGACTTCGGAACGGGCTATTCGAGCCTGTACAATATCCGCAAATTCGCGCTCGATTGCCTCAAGATCGACCGCAGTTTCATCGACGGCATGGGCCGCGAGCGCGAGAGCGCCGCGATCGTCCATTCGATCATCCACCTGGGCCGCGCGCTCGGGCTTGGTGTGGTTGCCGAAGGCGTCGAGACCGAAACCCAGTTGCAGGCACTGCGGGTTGCGGGCTGCAGCCATATGCAGGGCTATTTCTTCTCGCGTCCGGTCGCGCAAGAGCGCGCGAAAGAGATTGCCGAGGCGCGCTTCATCGCGGTTCCCGGCGTGCTCGACGTGCCGGCCGACATACCCGAGCTGGGTAACGGGACGCACGGATGACGGGCAGCATGATCCGTGCCGCGCGCGGCCGGATCGGACGATGGCGCGGGCGCGGCTCGCTCGGTGTCAAGCTCGTCCTGATCCTGACTGCGGTCGGCCTCGCCGGTTCGCTGGCGCTTACCTTGCTGCTCGCCAGCGTTATTGTCCCGAGCTTCAACCAGCTTGAGGCGAAGTCGATCGATGCCCAAGTCGAGCGCACGCACGCCGCGCTGGGCGATTTCGCGACCAAGGTCGAGAATGCGGTGCGCGATTATGGCGATTGGACCGCAAGCTACACCTATATGGCGCATCCGACGCCGGAATTTGAGCGCGAGAGTTTCTCGACGCTGGCGATGGCCAATCTCAATGTCGATGGCATGGCCTATATCGGGAATGACGGGCGGATCGTGATCGCGCGCTGGCGCGATCTCGCGCGCGGGCTGGACCGGCTCGATCGCCGCGATGCCTTTGCGGCGGCGCTGGTCCGTACCGATTTCAAACGGTTCCTGGGGGCGAAAAGCTCAGGCCATTATTACCTCCGCCTGGGCGATGAACTGGCGGCGATCGGCGTGGCCAAGGTGCGACGCAGCGACGGCACTGGCGATCCGCACGGCTATGTGGTGATGGCGCGGCGCATCACGTCGCGGGCGCTGTCGGAGGTGCTGCAATTGCGCGCCACGATCGATCTGGCCAATACGCCCGACGCCAACCGGATCGTCGCCGCCAACGCGACGATGCGCATCGCCGTGCCAATCCAGGGCGCGGACGGGCATGCCGTCGCCAGCGCCGCCTTCACCGTGCCGCGCGATGTGTCGGTGCTGGGACAGCGGATGCTGCTGCTCGCGGTGACCGGCGCGATCGTCTTGCTGCTGGGCGTGTTGGTGATGCTGCGGCGCATGATCACCCGTTTGGTGCTGCGCCCGCTCGCGCGGGTCGAGGGGCACATGCAGATGGTGCGGTCCTCGGGCACGTTGGGATTGCTGCCCGATGAGGCGCGCCGCGACGAGATCGGCTCGCTTGGCAAGAGTTTCAACGCGATGCTGCAGCAATTGAAGGATCTGCGCGAGCAGTTGGAAGTGCAGAGCTTCGCTCTGGGCAAGAGCGAGAGCGCGGTGGCGGTGATGCACAATGTCCGCAACGCGCTCAATCCGATCAGCACGATCCTGAGCCAGGGCATGGCGCAACCGGCCCCGGTCGATCGCGCGGTGCTGGAGCGCGCGGTGGCGGAACTGGCCAAGGACGATCTGCCCGCGCCGCGCCGCGCGAAGCTGATCGCCTTCGTCTCGGCGGCGATCGAAGCGGAAAGCGCGGATCGCGCGCACCGCCGCGACCAACTCCAGATCGGGCGCGAGGCGATGAGCCATGTGCTGGAAATCATCGGCGAACAGCAAAGCGCCGCGCACGAGCGCCCGGCGGTCGAGCCGTGCGACGTCACCGAAATCATCGCCAAGAACGCGACCATCGCGCGCTATTCGGGCAGCGTCTCGATCGCATTCAGCTTTCCGGCGCAGCCCTGTTACGTGCTCGCCAGCCGCATCATCTTGAGCCAGGTGATCGGCAACCTGTTCTCCAACGCCGCCGATGCGATTGCCGCCAAAGGCACCGCCAGCGGTTCGATCTCGGTTTCGATCGAGGAGCAAGGCGACACCGCGCGAATCGCGATTTGCGACGATGGCGAGGGTTTTGCCGCAGATGCGACGCCGACGCTGTTCCAGCGCGGATTTTCGACGCGCCGCCACAAATCGGGGGGGCTTGGCCTGCATTGGTGTGCCAATTCGATGGCGGCAATGCACGGCACGCTCCGGCTGGAGAGCGAAGGTCCGGGCCGGGGGGCTGTCGCCGTGCTCACGCTGGGGCTCGCCCCGCGCGCTGCGAGCGAGATCGCGGCGTAAGGGCTGACTGCGACGCTGAAGGCCGCAAGGTCACGCGGAACATGGATCGTTTTTGATACCGGTTCCGGGCCGTCAGCGGGTTAGCTCGGAGAAAGTCCGGTCGCCTTTCCTGCAAAGTCGAGTATCGTTGGCAATGCACCGGCCAGTGTCGGGGCGAGAACCACCAATACTTTGCCGAGGGCGGGAAGCAAGCCCGCGTCGAGCAGGGGTGCCGTCTTCCCGTCGCTCGGCGTTTGCGGCGTGCCCGTTGCCCGTGCATCCAGAATCGTGGCTGCGGGGATCGCAAAGAGGGCAATCACGATGGAACCGCTGACTCCAGTAAAGACCGCCCAGGCATCGACCTGATGACTCATTGCGTCCGCCACGGCTGGCGTCGCCGCGATGAGCGTCCAGCGCATCCACGCAATCTGGAACAGGAGCGAAATGACCAGCAGTCCCGCCGCCGCGTTGACATAACTGCGCAAGCGAAGGCGCTGGTGGAGGAGAAACGCATACGCTTCTTCTCCCGTTAGCGGCTTGATGGATTCCACCAGCGAGGAGATGCCGCCGGTCACGACAATACCGGCAGCGACCATGAAGGCTATTCTATCGCACACCGCCAAAACCTGGAACTTGTAAAGCAGACTATTATCGGGGACGCCCTGCATTGACCCGAACAAGCCAACAGCTTTCGGCAAAAGGTCACCTCCCGGCTGGGCGCTGGTTGGCACCAGCAGGTAGCCGCCGGTTACCCAGAGCGCGCCCACCAAGATACCACCGCCATACCAACGCAAAATCCAGCCGAGCATTTCTGGGCCGAACTCGGTGCGGAGATCTTCAATAAAACGCAGCACAATCAGGTAGGACAGGCCAAACCCTGCCAGGGCCGCAGCGATTACGAACAGGCGGCTCGTGGCTTCGGTTTGCTGTCCTGCGGAGTCAAGGGCAGCTAATATCGGTACCTCTCCCTGCCACGCGAAGATCCATCCCAGCATATCGCTAAGAAAGAATACGCCAATCGAAGGCAGTGCCAGTAGCGTTACTGCCAAAGAGATGCGGGTATCGTCGATTTCTTTCATCATGCCCCCCCTGCAGTCAATATTACAGGTTGTCGGGCTGCGGGCAATTATTTCAAAACGGCAAAATACTCTCATAGGTCGCCAGCGGGAGCGCCCCGCGCACGAAGCCGCCGTGGCGCAGCACGAAGGTGTGCCGCACGATCTCCGCCTGCTGCTCGATACCGTAGCGGTGCAGCGGCAGGCCTGGCTGGATGGCATAGTGGTAGCGACAGAAGGGATGACGGCGCAGCGGCAGGAAAATCCCGCACTGGCTTTGCCAGATATGCGTCAATTCGTGGATCAGGAGCCCCTGATCGTCGAGGTCCCCGCACGAGAAGTCCGCACGGTAGCGTGTGCCTGCCGGATGAAAGTGGATCGTGCCGGTCGGGGCCATCACCGTTTCGCGCGGCTGAAAGAACGCCCATTTGCGTTGCTCCAGCCGTATCGGCGCATAGTCGATCGCATCGCCAAACACGCTACGGGCGAGCGCGACCTCGCCCGCCGTCAAGGTACGGCTGGTCACTCGGTCGGGGCAGGGGCCCCTGCGGCGATGGTCGGTGCGTCGTATAGCACGCGCTGGTTGTTGGAGAAGGTGAAGGTCAGCGTGACCGCGCGGCCCGGTTTGATCCCCGGATTCATATCGAACAACATCACATGCTTGCCGCCGGGTTTGAACACGGTGGTGGAGGCAGCGGGGATCGCCAGGTCGCCGATCGGCTTCATCGTCGCCATGTTTCCCGACGTCATCGATTCGTGCAGTTCGCTCTTCACCGAGACATCGCTGCTGACCGAAAGGAGCGTGGTGTCGGCGGGGCCGCCATGGATGGTGAAATAGGCGGCAGCGGGACGGCTGGGAATCGCCGCGAGCCGCACATACCCCTTATCGACCGACAGCACCGGCGGCTGGCTGCAGCCCCCCATGGCAAGCGCGGTCAACACCAGAATTTTTCGCATTTGCAACCACCTTCTCCCGCTTTGGGAACTTATCGCGCCACTCTACGTGCGGCGAAATCTTGCGACAAGCGAAAGCCCCCCTATATCGCCGGAGTGAAGTGTCGCGTCGCTTATCCTAAGGGCGCGGCGGAACGGCAATTTTTTTGACAGACGGGGGCCCCAGAGGACCAATGGCAAAAGTAATCGGAATCGATCTCGGCACCACCAACAGCTGCGTCTCGGTGATGGAGGGCGGCAAGCCCAAGGTCATCGAAAACGCCGAGGGCGCGCGCACCACGCCGTCGATCGTCGCCTTCGCCAAGGATGGCGAGCGACTGGTCGGCCAGCCTGCGAAGCGCCAGGCGGTGACCAACCCTGAAAACACCATCTTCGCGGTGAAGCGCTTGATCGGTCGTCGCTTCGACGATCCCATCACCAAGAAGGATACCGAACTGGTCCCGTACAAGATCGTGCGCGGCAACAATGGCGACGCATGGGTCGGTGCTGGCGGCAAGGAATATTCGCCGTCGCAGATCTCGGCCTTCACGCTCCAGAAGATGAAGGAAACCGCCGAGGCCTATCTCGGAGAGACGGTCACCCAGGCGGTCATCACCGTTCCGGCCTATTTCAACGACGCGCAGCGCCAGGCGACCAAGGACGCCGGGCAGATCGCCGGTCTCGAAGTGCTCCGCATCATCAACGAGCCGACGGCAGCCGCGCTCGCTTATGGGCTCGACAAGGACACTAACAAGACGATCGCGGTCTATGACCTTGGCGGCGGCACCTTCGACATCTCGATCCTCGAGATTGGCGATGGCGTGTTCGAAGTGAAGGCCACCAACGGCGATACCTTCCTCGGCGGCGAAGATTTCGACAACAAGCTGCTGAATTTCCTGTCGGATGACTTCAAGAAGGCTGAAGGAATCGATCTCACCAAGGACAAATTGGCGCTCCAGCGTCTGAAGGAAGCCGCCGAAAAGGCGAAGATCGAGCTGTCCTCGGCCGCCACGACCGAAGTCAATTTGCCGTTCATCACGGCTGACGCGACGGGCCCCAAGCATCTCGTCAAGTCGATCTCGCGCGCCGATCTGGAGCGTCTGGTCGATGACCTCATCCAGCGCACGCTCGAGCCGTGCCGCAAGGCGATGGCCGATGCCGGCGTCAAGGCGGCGGACATCAGCGAAGTGGTGCTGGTCGGCGGCATGACCCGCATGCCCAAGGTGCGCCAGGTGGTGAAGGACTTTTTCGGCAAGGAACCGCATTCGGGCGTCAACCCCGATGAGGTCGTGGCGATGGGTGCCGCCATCCAGGCAGGCGTGCTGCAGGGTGACGTCAAGGACGTGCTGCTGCTCGACGTGACGCCGCTGTCGCTCGGCATTGAGACGCTGGGTGGCGTGTTCACCCGCATGATCGACCGCAACACCACGATCCCGACCAAGAAGTCGCAAACCTATTCGACCGCAGACGACAACCAGCAGGCGGTTACCATCCGCGTGTTCCAGGGCGAGCGCGAAATGGCGGCGGACAACAAGATGCTCGGCCAGTTCGACCTGGTCGGCATTCCGCCGGCACCGCGCGGCGTGCCGCAGATCGAAGTCACCTTCGACATCGACGCTAACGGTCTGGTCAATGTGTCGGCCAAGGACAAGGGCACCGGCAAGGAGCAGCAGATCCGCATCCAGGCCTCGGGTGGTCTGTCGGAGCGCGACATCGAGCAGATGGTGCGCGATGCCGAGCAGTTCGCCGAGGACGACAAGAAGCGCCGCGATGCCGCCGAAGCGAAGAACAACGCCGAGAGCCTGGTTCACACGACCGAGCGCCAGCTCGCCGAAAATGGGGACAAGGTCGACGCCGCGCTGAAGGGCGAGATCGAGGCCGCGATCGCCGCGACCAAGACCGCCGTCGAAGGTGGCGATCCCGAAGCGATGAAGGAAAAGGCAGGCGCACTCGCGCAGGTCGCGATGAAGCTGGGCCAAGCGATCTACGAGAAGCAGGCGCAAGCCGAAGCTTCGCCAAGCGCTGACGCAGCCGAAGCGCCCAAGGAAGACGTGGTCGACGCGGAATTCTCCGAAGTCGACGATCACAAGGCGTAAGATACTATCTCCCTCTCCCCTTATGTGGGGAGAGGGTCGGGGAGAGGGGCCGTGCTGCGATGCAGATCGCACTGCGGCTTCCTCATAATTCCCTCTCCCAAACCCTCTCCCGCTCGGGACAGGGCCTAGAGGCGCAAGATGAGCACTGAAGTCGATTTCTACGAATTGCTGGAATGCGAGCGCGATGCCGATGAAGGCACGCTCAAATCCTCGTATCGTCGCTTGGCAATGCGCTATCACCCCGACAAGAATCCGGGATGCAACGATTCCGAGGCGCGCTTCAAGGCGATCAGCGAAGCCTATGACTGCCTGAAGGACCCGCAAAAGCGCGCGGCCTATGATCGCTATGGCCATGCCGCGTTCAAACAGGGCGGCGGTGGCGGCGGCGGCCCGCAGGATTTCAGCGCCTTTTCGGATATCTTCGAGAATATCTTCGGCGAATTCATGGGTGGCCAGCGTGGCGGTGCCAGCGGCCCAAGGCGTGGTGCCGATTTGCGCTACGACATGGAAATCACGCTGGAGGAAGCGTTCCACGGCAAATCCACCGACATCACCATCGACGTCACCGGTGTGTGCGACGTGTGCAACGGCACCGGCGCGACCAAGGGTACGGCGGCTAAGACCTGCAATACCTGTCACGGCCACGGCAAAGTGCGCGCGCAGCAAGGTTTCTTTGTGGTCGAGCGCACCTGCCCGACCTGCCACGGTGCCGGCCAGACCATTTCCGATCCGTGCGGCAATTGCCGGGGCGAAGGCCGCGTCGAAAAGACCAAGACGCGCACGGTCAACATTCCGCCCGGCGTCGATGAGGGTACGCGCGTGCGCCTCACCGGCGAAGGCGAGGCCGGGATGCGGGGTGCTCCTCCGGGCGACCTCTATATCTTCCTGCACGTCGCGCGGCATCCGCTGTTCCAGCGCGAGGGCACGACGTTGTTTGCGCGTGCGCCGATCAGCTTCACCACGGCAGCACTGGGCGGGGATATCACCATTCCCGGGCCCGATGGTGTGGAGCACACGATCAAGATTCCAGCCGGCACGCAGTCGGGGCGCGAATTGCGGCAGCGTGGTGCCGGGATGCCGGTGCTGCAAGGGCGTGGGCGCGGTGATCTGGTGATTCGCATCGAGGTGGAAACCCCGACCGGCCTGAGCTCGCGTCAGCGCGAATTGCTCGAGGAATTCCGCGCGACCGAAACCGGCAAGGAATGCCCGCAGACCAGCGGCTTCTTCAAGAAGATGAAAAGCGCCTGGGGTTAAGGGGCGAACCCGGCGCTATCACCCGTCACCCCGGGCTTGTCCCGGGGTCCGCCGGGAACACTAACCGCACGCGCAGGATTTGCGGCACGGTGGACCCCGGCACAGGGCCGGGGTGACGGTGGGATGTTTGGCGGACGCCTTCCGCTAAAGATGTGAAAATCTGCTCTCAACCCCACAGCCCTGGCCGCCCCGTCAAGAAGAAGGGGCGGGTGGGCCGATGGGTTAGAGGCTAAGAACCTCAACCACCAGCGCGACGCCTGCAACGGCGATGAGGCCGCTCGCGAGGCTTTGCAGAATGCGCATGGTAGGATCTCCGTGCCGGACCGTTCCGGCAGGGAGGCGTTTGGAGATTGTTACTTATGCGCGCAATATTATTACGCGCATTCGCAAGTGCAGCATTTGCACGTTGAAGCGTGCAAATCTGTCGATCAGTCGTTGTCGAACACCCGCGCAAAGATCGTGTCGACATGCTTCAGGTGGTAGCCAAGGTCGAACTTGTCCTCGATCTCCGCAACCGACAGCGCCGCCGTCACTTCCGGGTCGGCCTTGAGCAATTCCATCAGCGACAATGCGCCGTCCGAATCCCACACCTTCATCGCGTTGCGCTGGACCAGGCGATAGGCGTCCTCGCGGCTGACGCCTGCTTGCGTCAGCGCCAGCAGCACGCGCTGCGAATGGACCAGGCCACCCATCTTGTTGAGGTTCTTGTCCATCCGCGCAGGATAGACGACGAGCTTGTCCATGACCCCGGTCAGCCGCGCCAGCGCGAAGTCGAGCGTGATCGTGGCGTCGGGGCCGATATAGCGCTCGACCGAGGAGTGCGAGATATCGCGCTCATGCCACAGCGCCACATTCTCCAGCGCTGGCGTCACATAACCGCGCACCATCCGCGCAAGGCCGGTCAGGTTTTCGGTCAGCACCGGGTTGCGCTTGTGCGGCATTGCCGAGGAGCCCTTTTGGCCCGGCGAGAAGAACTCTTCGGCCTCCAGCACTTCGGTGCGCTGCAAATGGCGGATCTCGGTCGCGAGCCGCTCGATCGACGAGGCGATCACGCCGAGCGTCGCGAAGAACATCGCGTGGCGGTCGCGCGGGATGACTTGGGTCGAAACCGGCTCGACGGTCAGGCCGAGCTTCTCGGCGACATGCGCTTCCACGAACGGATCGATATTGGCGAAGGTGCCGACCGCGCCCGAAATCGCGCAGGTTGCGATGTCGGCCCGCGCCGCGACCAGACGCGCGCGGTTACGGGCGAATTCGGCATAGGCTTGCGCCAGCTTGAGCCCGAACGTGACCGGCTCGGCGTGAATGCCATGGCTGCGGCCGATCGTCGGGGTCAATTTATGCTCGATCGCCCGGCGCTTGAGCACCGCCAGCAACGCATCGAGATCGGCGATCAGCAAGTCGCTCGCGCGCGCCAGCTGCACCGCAAGGCAGGTATCAAGCACGTCGGACGAGGTCATGCCCTGGTGCATGAAGCGCGCTTCGGGGCCGACATGTTCGGCGACATTGGTCAGGAAGGCGATCACGTCATGCTTGGTCTCGCGCTCGATCTCGTCGATGCGCTCGACCTCGAACGCGCCCTTCGCCCAGATCGCGGCGGCGGCTTCCTTGGGGACGACACCCAGCTCGGCCAGCGCATCGGTCGCATGCGCCTCGATCTCGAACCAGATCTGAAAACGCGCTTCGGGCGTCCAGATCGCGACCATGTCGGGGCGGGAATAGCGGGGGACCATCGGATTTCCTTGAATGCGGCAGAGTCGGGCCATCGCGGAATCGCAACGGGTCCGCGATGACACGCGCGTTAGCAGGGACAAGCCGATGGTTCAAATCGGCGATAAAGGGACCGATCCGGAAGCAAGCGTGTTGATACCGTGAACGCCATTGACGATGCAAAGCGTTGCGTTCGACGAGATTGATGAACACGCTGAAGGAGAAATCCGATGTTGAAATATGCTTTACTTGCTGGCGCAATGACGTTGGCGGCCCCGGCATTTGCCCAGGACGCCCAGATCACTCCGGTTAGCCCGCAAACGTCGCAATCTGTGCCAACGACGACTGATCAAGCGCTTCCCGCTCAGCCTGCTCCGGCGACTCCGCAGAGCGCAGCGCCCGCCGATTCGCCTAATGCCCCAGCCCCAGATTCGGCGGTGGCAGCCCAGCCAGCGACGGGTCCGCAGGTGGCGCAAGTGGTGAACCAGGAATTTGCCACCTATGACAAGGATGGTGACGGCGTGCTGAGCGCCAAGGAGTTCGACACGTGGATGGTTGCGCTGAAAAGCGCGAGCGATCCTTCGGCCAAGGCAACGTCGCCCGCCACCAAGGCATGGCTGAACAAGGCCTTCGCTCAGGCCGATACCGACAAGAACAAGAAGGTCAGCAAATCGGAGCTGACCGGCTTCCTGTCGCAGCAGGGCTAATTCCGCGCCTGCCGCACGCGCCCGCCGCTCTCCACCCCGGAGCGGCCGGGCGCTCCGCGTTTTACAACAGCCCCATCGCGCGCAGGCTGGAATGCCCGCTCGCCCCGATGATGATGTGGTCGTGCACGGCAATGCCGAGGCGCTTGCCCGTTTCGGCGACCTTGCGGGTGACTTCGATGTCGGCGCGGCTGGGGGCGGGGTCTCCGCTCGGGTGATTGTGCACCAGAATGATCGCGGCCGAACCCAGGTCGATCGCGCGGCGAATGACTTCGCGCACATAGAGGGCCGCCTCGTCGATCGAGCCCTCGCTCATCGCCTCGTCGCGAATCAGCATATTGCGGGTGTTGAGATGCAGCACGCGGACCCGTTCGTTGGTGCGGTGCGCCATGTCGGCGTGGAGATAGTCGATCAACGCTTGCCAGCTCGCCAGCACCGGTTGCGCGCTGGCGTGTACGCGCAGCAGCCGAAGCGCGGTCGCTTGCACGATCTTGATCGCCGCGACCGAGGTCTCGCCCATGCCGGGGACGCGCAGCAATGCCTCCGGATCGGCGCTGAACAACCCGCCAACCCCGCCGAATTCGGCAAGCAGGGCCTTGGCCAGCGGTTTGGTGTCGCGCCGGGGAATCGCCAATGCCAGAAGATATTCCACCAATTCATGGTCTAGCAGCGCGTCGCCGCCCTGTTCGATCAAGCGCTGGCGCAGTCGTGCGCGATGTCCGGCATGATCGGGGAGGGGCGTGTTCATCGAAGTAAAGGAGTATCGCGCGCCGAGACGATAGGCAACGCAGAGGGCTGGGCAGAGGGCTGGGCAGCGGTCCGGATCGGCCACAAGAGTTGACACCCCCCGGTCACCTTCCTAAACGGCGCGTGAACGGGGCTCTTTCCCCACGATCCCCGATGTTCACCGTCGCGGTGCCAAAGGCACGGCGGCGTTTTCTTATCAGGATAAGCGCCCCTTGGCCGACGTACACCAGAAGAACGACCTGGATGCCCGCATCGCTTCGGCGAAGGCGGCTGGCCAGGTGCGTGCTGGTGGGGTGGTGCCGCCGGCGAAAGGCTATTCGCAGGGCGCGCGCGTGCTGACTCTGCTGCTGGGTGCCTTGTTTGGCGGTGGGGTCATGGGCTGGGCACTCGACCATTGGTTGGGAACCTCGCCCTGGGCGTTGCTGATCGTCTTGACGCTCGCGGTGATCGGGGCGTTCCTTAACATCATCAAGATTTCGAAGGAGCGCGCGGAGTGAGCGCCGGCAAAATCGATCCGATGGAACAGTTCAAGGTCGAGCCCGTATTGGGTCGGCATCTGGATCTGTTCGGCTATGACGTATCTTTCACCAACTCGGCGCTGTTCATGATCGTCGTGTTCGTGCTGCTCGCTGTGTTCATGGCCGGTGGCCTGAAGCGCCAGCTCGTGCCCGGCCGCTGGCAGGTTGCGGCAGAAGATGCGGTCAGCTTCATCGACAATATGGTGACGGTGAACATCGGCTCGGGCGGCAAGAAATTCGCGCCCTACATCTTCTCGCTGTTCTTCTTCATCCTGTTCGCCAATCTCATCGGCGTGCTGCCGCTCGCGATCCTGCCGGGTCTGCACACCTTCGCGGTCACCAGCCACATCACCGTCACGGCGGTGCTGGCGTTCCTGTCTTTCGGCATCGTGCTGGTGGTCGGATTTGCGACGCATGGCCTGAAGTTCTTCAGCCTGTTCGTGCCGCACGGTGCGCCTGCCTGGCTGATGCCGGTGATCATCCCGGTCGAATTCGTCTCCTTCATGGTGCGCCCGTTCTCGCTCGGTCTGCGACTGTTCGTCGCGATGACGGCGGGGCACATCCTGCTCGAAGTGTTCGGCAGCTTTGTTGTGCAGGGCCTCAATGCGGGCGGCGCGCTTGGGCCCGTCGTCAGCGTGCTCAGCTTTGTGATGATCGTCGGGGTCAGCGCACTGGAGTTGCTGGTGTGTGCGATCCAGGCCTATGTGTTTGCGCTGTTGACGTCGCTGTACCTGCACGACGCGGTGCACCTGCACTAATCTTTTCAATACCCTCACTACGTAATTCTCAAGGAGCCTATCATGGATCATACTTCTGCAATGTACATCGGTGCCGGCCTCGCGGCGATCGGCGTTGGTCTGGCCGCGCTCGGCGTGGGCAACGTGTTCGGTTCGTTCCTCGAAGGCGCGCTGCGCAACCCGGGTGCCGCAGACGGCCAGCAGGGCCGCCTGTTCATTGGCTTCGCGGCTTCGGAACTTCTGGGTCTGATCGCGTTCGTCGTCGCGATCCTCATCCTCTTCGTCGTCAAGTAAGCAAGAGCGAGCGCACCCGATGCCGCAGATTTCCCAGATTGGCGAGATTTACGCCTCGCAGCTGTTCTGGCTCGCGATCGTATTCGCGCTGATCTATGTCGGGATCGGCAAGGCGATGGTCCCCAAGATCGAGGCGACGATCGAAGATCGTAACGGCCGGATCGCGGGGGACATCGCCGCGGCGGAGGCGGCGCGCGCTGCTGCGCTCGCGTCCGAGCGCGATTATCAAACGGGGCTCGAATCCGCGCGTGCCAAGGCGACCGTCGCCCTCGGCGAAGCCAAGGCGCGGGCGGTTGCCGGCACCGAGGCCAAGCTGAAGACCAGCGACGCCGCGCTGGCCGCGCAACTCGATGCCGCCACCGGTCGCATCGGGGCCGCAAAGGTGCAGGCGCTCGCCGAGATCGAGACCAATACGGTCGACGCGGTCGAACAGATCGTGGCTAAGCTTTCGGGCGTGGCGGTCGACCGCGTGACCATCGAAACGCAGGTTAAGGCAGAGCTGGCACATGGCTGACGGTCAAGCAGTCAAGACGATGGAGCATACCGGGGCCACCGAGCTGCATCACGAAATGGCGTTCATGGGCATCACCCCGCCGATGTTCGTCGCGCTGTCGATGCTGGTCGTCATCGCGATCATGATCTGGCAAAAAGTGCCAAAGATGGTGGCGGGCATGCTCGACAGCCGTATTGCCACCATCCGTGGCCAGTTGGAGGAAGCCTCCAAGCTGCGCGCGGAAGCCGAGGCACAGCTTGCCGAGGCCAAGGCGCGTAACGCGGCGAGCGCCGGCGATGCCGCCGCTATCGTCGCCCATGCCGAAGCCGAAGCAGCCGCGATGCTGGCCAAGGCCGAGGCCGATCTCGCCGATTTGATCGCACGCCGCCAGACAATGGCCGAAGACAAGATTGCCGGTGCCGAACGCACCGCCATCGCCGAGGTCCGCGCCCGCGCCGCTGACGCGGCCACCCGCGCCGCCGCGACGATCATCGCGCAGCGTCACGGTGCCGATGCCGACAAGGCGCTGGTCGACCGGACCATTGCCGGGCTGGGCAAGCTCAACTGACGGAAATGGGCCCAGTATCGCGGGTGCATTTCGTTTCGCCACTGATCGGGGTATCGTCGGCCTTGCGGTGATTCGCGCCGCTTACCTTTCGAAAGAGGCTGTCCCCATGAAGTCTGTCGTTATCGCCGCGGCCGTCGCCTTTATTGCAGCGCCGCTCGCCGCCCAGACGGCGCCTGCGCCGGCCGCCGCCTCGGCTCCCGCCGTCGCTGCACCCGCAACGACCACAACCGCAACCGGCGCGGCAAAGTTCGATCTCGACACGCCGATCGAGACGATTGCCGCCAACGCGGCCGGCAAGACCGTGCTCGACACCGACCTGCAGAACATCACCGCGCACCCGATGTACGAATCGTTCAAGGGCATGTCGCTCAACCAGGTCGCACCGCTGTCGCAGGGCGCGCTGACCGACGCGGCGCTGGCCAAGGTCAAGGCTGACCTCGCCGCGATCAAGTAACCTTCTCTAACGCCTCTATCAGCGGCGGTGGGGAAACCCACCGCCGCTTTTTCGTGTGTGGTGGCGTGCGCAGCAACGAAGCCGTGGCGTCCCGGCGCGCGAATGCCTAGATCATCGACAATGTCCGATCCCAACGCCCCGACGCGCTTCAACGAAGACAAGGCCACCTTCACCGTTCGCGGCAGCGATACGCCCGATCTCGATGCCGGGGTCGCCGCGATCCGCAATGTGCTGGCGACGCTGCCGGCGCGGCCTGGCGTCTATCGTATGCTCGATGCGCGCGGGGACGTGCTGTACGTCGGCAAGGCGCGCGCGCTCAAAAATCGCGTCACCAATTATACGCAGGTCGAGCGCCTTTCGCGGCGTTTGCAGCGCATGGTGGCGCAAACGCGCGCGATGACGATCGTTACGACCAATAATGAGGCCGAAGCGCTGCTGCTCGAGGCGCAACTGATCAAACGCTACCGCCCGGCCTATAACGTGTTGCTGCGTGACGATAAATCGTTTCCGTTCATCCTGTTACGCGCCGATCATGACTTTCCGCGGATCCAGAAACATCGCGGTGCGCGCCGTGCCAAGGGCAATTATTACGGCCCCTTCGCCAGCGCGGGCGCGGTCAACAACACCTTGAATGCACTGCAAAAACTGTTCCTGCTGCGCAGCTGCACCGACGGCTTTTTCAAGAACCGCGACCGTCCGTGCCTGCTCTACCAGATCAAGCGCTGCTCCGCCCCCTGTGTCGGTCGGATCGACGCGGCGGGTTATGCCGAACTCGTCGCCGATGCGAAGGCGTTCCTGGCCGGCAAATCGACCGAGGTGCAGGCCAAGCTCGGTGGCCAGATGCAGGAAGCCGCCGAGGCGATGGACTTCGAACTCGCCGCGATCCTCCGCGATCGGCTGCGCGCGCTGACCTTCATCCAGGGCAGCCAGGCGATCAATGCCGAGGGGCTGGGCGATGCCGATATCTTTGCGATGGCCAATAAGAATGGCGTGATCGGCATCCAAGCCTTCTTCATTCGCGGTGGCCAGAATTGGGGGCATCGCAGCTTCTTCCCGGCGCACACGGCCGATGTGCCCGAGGATGAAATTCTGGCGGGTTTCCTCGCGCAATTTTACGAGGAAGTCCCACCGCCGCGCACCGTATTGCTCGACCGCGAGCTGGACGAGGCGGTTCTGCTCGGCGAGGCGCTGGGCGGGCAGGCGGGGTTCAAGGTCACGCTGTCGATGCCGCAGCGCGGCACGCGCCGCAAATTGCTCGATCAGGCCAAGCGCAATGCCGAGGAAGCGCTCGACCGGCGTCTGGCCGAGAGCACCACGCAGGCGAAGCTGCTGCGCGAAGTGGCAGACTTGTTCGATTTGCCCGAACCACCCGACCGCATCGAGATTTACGACAACAGCCATATCCAAGGCACCAATGCGCTGGGCGCGATGGTGGTCGCCGGGCCCGAGGGCTTCCGCAAGGGCCAGTATCGCAAGTTCAATATCAAGAACCCCGACACCATTCCGGGCGACGATTTCGGCATGATGCGCGAGGTGTTCGCCCGTCGCTTTGCGCGCGCGCAGAATGAGGATCCCGATCGCGATGCGGGCGACTGGCCCGATCTGGTGTTGATCGACGGCGGACGCGGGCAGCTTAACGCGGTGAAGGGCGTGCTCGAGGAATTGGGGATCGAGGATGTGTGCCTGGTCGGCATCGCCAAGGGCCCGCACCACGGGCGCGACGGGCGCGAAGTGTTCCACATGCTCGACGGGCGCGAGTTTCAGCTGCCGGTCAACGCGCCGGTGCTGTTCTATCTCCAGCGGTTGCGCGACGAAGTCCACCGCTTCGCGATCGGCGCGCACCGCGCCAAGCGCGCCAAGGCGATCGGCGCGTCACCGCTCGATGACGTGCCCGGCATCGGCCCGGCGCGGAAGAAGGCATTGCTGATGCACTTCGGCACCGCGCGCGCGGTGCGCAACGCCAGCTTGGAGGATCTGCAAAAGGCCCCCGGTGTCAGCGCGGCGGTCGCGCAACAGCTTTACGACTTCTTTCACGCGCGCTGAGAGCGGCCTCAGGGTACTTCTGCCCGTTCGTTTCGACCGAAGGCGATAAACCGGGCACAACGCGTGTGGCTGTTTCTCGACTTCGGTCGAAACGAACGGAGCGGGGGGGCTCGCGTGACGCGATCCCGATCAGCCCTCGGCAGGCGGTGCGAACGACAGCTCTTCGTCGGCGAGCGTCGCGGCGATGCTGCGGTTGGTGACGAGGCGGAAGATCCCGTAAAGCAGTACCAGAGCCGGGAGGATATTGAGATAATCGGGTGCACTCACGATGTGCAAAGCCGAAAACAAGACAAGCGCGGCACCAACGATAAACGACCCAGCACGGTCCATCATCACTCTCCTCGATTTTTTATTCTTGACGACAAGCTGCAATGCACCGTGACGGCCGTCAATCGGAAAGTTGACGGGCGGCGCGCGCTGATGTCGAGCGGTGATGGACATGTCGACCGCGATCCCTTGCGCAGCGTTGCGCACAACCGCAACATCGGTCGAGCGTCGCGATTGGCTTGTCCGCTATTTCGGCTGGGCCACCCATAAGGACCAAGCGATGTCGAAGCGCCCAACCCATCCAGCACACTATCATTCGCGGATGCAGCGCGTGCTGGCCTATATCGACCGTCATCTCGACGAAGATGTGGGATTGGAGACGTTGAGCGCCGTGGCGGCGTTCTCACCCTATCATTTCCATCGGCAGTTCAGTGCCATTTTCGGGTTGTCGCTGCATCGCTACGTGCAATTGGCGCGGATGAAACGGGCGTCTTGGCGGCTCGCCTATCGCAGCGCGGATTCGGTCACGGATATCGCGTTGGATGCTGGCTATGAGGCACCGGACAGCTTTGCCCGCGCCTTTCGCCAGCGGTTGGGGCAAGCGCCGACGGCATTTCGCGAGGATCCGGACTGGGCGGCATGGGCAGCGGCAATGGTGCCGCTGGCCGAAGCACGGAGCCTGATGATGACGCAGAATTTCTCGATCGACGATGTGGTGGTGCAAGAACAAGCCGACATTCCCGTCGCGTTCCTGTCGCATAAGGGGGCACCGGAGCGGCTGGGCGAGACGATCCGTCGTTTCATCGATTGGCGCAAGGCGAGCGGCGTGCGCGCGGCCACCCATGCCACCTATACCATCTTCCATAACGACCCAGACAGCGTAGCGCCCGAGGACTATCAGGTGGACGTGGCCGCTGCCACCGACCGGACGATCACCGCTGCCGACGGTGGTATCGAGGCCGGGCTTATTCCGGCCGGGCGGTGTGCGGTGTTGCGCATCGTTGGCGGGAGCGATGATCTGCGGCCCGCCGCTGCGTTTCTCTATGGCACCTGGCTACCGGCGAGCGGGGAAGAGCTGCGTGATTTTCCGCTTTATGCCCAGCGCGTAAGGTTCTTCCCCGATGTGCCCGAGCACGAAGCGATCACCGATCTGTTCCTGCCGCTGCAGTAAAGCGTCACGCCCACCCTTCCAGCACCTGGTCGGGTGGGCGGTGGCCGTCGGCCCACATGCGGATGTTGGTGATGACCTTTTCGCCCGTCGCGAGGCGGCCTTCGAAGGTGGCGGAGCCCATGTGCGGGGTCATCACGACATTGGGCAAGGCCAGCAGGCGCGGGTCGATTTGCGGTTCGTGCTGCCACACATCGAGGCCAGCCCCGGCCAGTCGCCCACCTTCCAGCGCAGCGATCAACGCCGCTTCGTCGACAATCCCGCCGCGCGAAGTGTTGATGACATAGACATGCGGTCGCAGCAGCGCGATCCGCCCTGCGTCGATCAGCCCTTCGCTATCGGGGTTGCGCGGGGTGTGGATTGTCAGAATGTCGATCGCCGACAGCATCTCGTCAAGATTGGGGTGCCACTGCGCCTGCAGTTCGGCCTCGACCACCTTCGGCAGGCGGTGGCGGTTGTGATAATGGATCGTCAGCCCAAAGGCGCGCGCGCGCCGCGCGACCGCCTGGCCGATCCGCCCCATGCCGAGAATGCCGAGCGCCTTGCCGCCGATGCGGTGGCCGAGCATCCCGCCCGGTGTCCAGCCCTTCCATTCGCCTGACCGCACCAGCTTTTCGCCCTCGGCCAGGCGGCGCGGGACCGACAGGATCAGCGCCATCGTCATGTCGGCGGTGTCCTCGGTCAGCACGCCCGGCGTATTGGTGACGATGATGCCGCGTGCCCGCGCCGCCTTCAGGTCGATATGGTTCACGCCCGCGCCGAAATTGGCGATCAGCTTCAGCGCGGGGCCAGCCCCGGCGATCAGATCGGCATCGATTTCGTCGGTGACGGTCGGCACCAGCACATCGCATTCCGCCATCGCGGCGGCGAGCTCATCGCGCGTGAGCGCGGCGGGGCCGCGGTGGATGCTGGTGTGGAACAATTGCTCCATGCGATCCATTACCGCAGCGGGCAATTCGCGAGTCACCCAAACCTTTGGGTTGGGCACTCTGGGGTTCGCGGCACGTGTCATTTCGGGCATGGTGAAGGCTTGGCGGAGGTGTTTGGCGGCGTCAACGGGTGTTGAAGCGCGCCGCGCTTCCACTGTAAACGACGATGGATTTTGTGGGGGACTGAGATGCGGTTTCGAGCCAGAATTTTGCTGGCGGTGATGGGGATTGCGCTGGCGGTGCCGTCGGTGGCGGGGCTGGTGCAGAAGAAGCCGCCCTTTTTCGCCTCGATCGGCGCGGGCAAGGCCCGGATGCGGACCGGGCCGGCGCGTAGCTATCCCTCAAGCTGGCTGTACCAGCGTGCCGATCTGCCGGTGAAGGTGCTCGACATCTATGGTCGTGGGCAATGGTATAAGGTGGAAGATCCGGACGGCACGCAAGGCTGGATGATGGGCACGCTGATCCGCGAGACGCGGACGGCGCTGGTGATGGGCACGGTGGCCGAGTTACGCGATTCCCCGCGCGATGCCGGGCGGGTGCTGTGGCGTGCAGCGCCGGGCGTGGTCGGTCGGATCAGCAAATGCGCGCAGGGCTGGTGCTATTTCGACGTGCGCGGCCGCGGTGGCTTTGTCGAGGCGGTGCATTTGTGGGGCGTGGAGCCGGGCGAGACGCTGAATTGAGCGAGACCGGGTCAACGTGGCGGATCGTCCAGGATGATCTGACGCATCCCGCTGTGATCGCGCTGATCGAACTGCATTTGCGCGCGGCGCACGAAAATTCACCGCCCGGCAGCGTGTTCGCGCTCGATCTCAGCGGTCTGCGGCATCCTGATGTGACGCTGTGGACGGCATGGGAACAGGACGACCTGCTTGGCATGGCGGCGCTGAAGGAACTCGATATCGAGCATGGCGAGGTTAAGTCGATGCGCACCGCACCGGGACAGGAGCGCCGTGGCGTTGCGGCCACGCTGCTCGATCATGTCATCGCGGCGGCGCGGCAGCGCGGTTATCAGCGGCTGAGTCTGGAAACGGGCTCAAACGCGCCATTCGCGGCGGCACGGGCGCTCTATGCACGCGCTGGCTTTACCGTGTGCGGGCCGTTTAACGGCTATAGCGACGTCGCCTTCTCCACCTATTTCACCCGAGCGTTGTGAGCATGGAGCCAGCCAAGCAGCGGGCGTGGCGGTGCAGGACCGCTATGCCCGGATCCGACGCGATCCCATGACCGACTGGCTTTGGCCGCTTTCATTGGGCGTCCTGGGCGCGCTCGTCGGGAGCTTTCTGGCCACGATCGTCGTGCGCTGGCCGGAGGGGCGATCGGTTGCGCGCGGGCGGTCGCAGTGCGACGCCTGCGGAGTCACGCTGGCCCCGCGCGATTTGGTCCCATTGCTGAGCGCGGCGCTCGCGCGCGGACGGTGTCGCGCCTGCGGTGCCCCGATCGACTCGCGGCACTGGCAAATCGAGCTTGGCTGCGTCGTGATCGGCGTGTTGGCGGGGCTTGCCGTGCCGGGGCCGGAGGGGCTGGCCGGAGCGGTGTTTGGCTGGTTGCTTCTGACGCTGGCGGCGCTCGACATTGCCGCCTTCTGGTTGCCCGATGCGCTGACCGCGACGCTGGCGGGGGCGGGGCTGGCCACCGGGCTGTTGGGGGTTGCGCCGTCTTTGGCCGATCGGCTGATCGGTGGGCTCGGCGGGTTCGCGGCTCTGTGGATGGTCGGGGCTGGGTACAAGGCGATGCGCCACCGCGACGGGCTGGGTGGGGGCGACCCAAAGCTGCTTGGCGCGATCGGGCTGTGGCTCGGCTGGCGGATGTTGCCGGTGGTGGTGTTGCTGGCGGCGCTGACCGGGCTGACGGTGGTGCTGTTGGGGATGATGCGCGGGCGCACCGCCGCGCTTGGCGATCGGTTGCCGTTCGGTGCGCTGCTGGCGATCGCGGCTTACCCGGCGTGGCTGTTCCTGTTAGGCTCTGCTCTATGAAAGCGCTTCTCCCGTTCGCGCCGTTGCTGCTCGCCGCCGCCCCGCAAAGCGCCCCGACACCGACTCCGCTGCCGTCGTCGATCGATGGCCTGCCGCTGGGCGCGATCCCTCGGCAGGATCTCCCGGCCAAGGGCTGTGCCGCCTATCTGTGGACCGTCAGCGGCACGCGCGCCCTGGTGGCGATGGCGCAGGCCGATCCAGGGCGGCTGCGGCTGTCGATTGGCGGGACGATGACCGATCTCGACCGCAGCGGCCAGAGCGGGGCCGGCGGCTTCGGCTTTGGCGAGAGCAATGACTATGGTGCCGCGGGCATATCTGCCAAGCTGACGATGAAGATCGAGACGCGCGAGTCGATCAGCAGTGGCGCGGTGGTAACCGAAGGCTTGCTGCAACTGGATCGCGCCGGGCAGGATACGGTGGTGGTTCCGGTCGGAGGTTTGATCGGCTGCGCGACGTGACACGATAATACTCCAAAAGGGGGATGAGGATGACGATGCAAGATGTGCTGGCGCGGCAACGCGCGGGGTTCATGGCCGAACTCCCGGTTGGGCTGGCGGTGCGCAAGGATCGCCTCGCGCGCGCGGCGGCGATGATCGCCGACAATGCCGATGCCTTTTGCGACGCGCTGAGCGAGGATTTCGGGCATCGCAGCCGCGAACAATCGATGCTGACCGACATCGCTTCGTCGATCGCGCCGATCAAGCACGCCATCAAATCGCTGGATCGCTGGACGCGGCGCGACAATCGCGCCGTGCAATTTCCGCTCGGGCTGCTCGGTGCACGCGCCTGGGTCGAATATCAGCCCAAGGGCGTCGTCGGCGTGATCGCGCCGTGGAATTTCCCGGTCAATCTGGTGATGGGGCCGATCGCGGGCATCTTCGCGGCGGGCAACCGCGCGATGGTCAAGACCAGCGAATTCACCGCGCGCACGGCGGCGTTGTTCGAAGAAGTGAGCCCCAAATATTTCGCAACCGAGGAACTGGCGTTCTTCAGCGGCGGGCCGGAGGTGGGCAAGGCCTTTTCCGAATTGCCCTTCGACCATCTGATCTTCACCGGCGCGACCGGGATCGGGCGGCATATCCTCCACGCCGCGGCCGACAATCTGACACCGGTGACGCTGGAACTCGGCGGCAAGTCGCCCGTCATCATCGGCAAGGACGCCGATATCGCGCGCGCGACCGAGCGCGTTGCGATCGGCAAGATGCTCAACGCCGGGCAAATCTGCTTGGCACCCGATTACATGCTGGTGCCGGAAGCACAGGAACAGGCGGTGGTCGACGGACTGAAAGCCGCGGTGTCGAGCATGTACCCGACTTTGCTCGCCAATCCCGATTACACCGCCATCATCAACGATCGCCACCATCAGCGCCTGCAGGACTGGGTCGCCGATGCGCGCGCCAAGGGCGCGACGGTCGAAACGGTCAACCCGGCGGGCGAGGATTTCGCCGGGTCCAACGCCCGCAAGATGCCGCTCCACATCGTCCGCAACGCGACCGACGACATGATCGTGATGCAGGAGGAACTGTTCGGACCGATCCTGCCGGTGCGGCGCTACACCGGCATCGACAGCGCGATCGCCGAGGTCAATCGCCGCGACCGCCCGCTCGGCCTCTATTATTTCGGGCCGGACGAGACGGAGCGCCGCAAGGTTCTCGATCGCACGATTTCCGGCGGGGTGACGCTCGACGACGTGGTGTTCCATGTCTCGATGGAAGAGCTACCCTTTGGCGGCATCGGGCCATCGGGCATGGGCTCGTATCACGGCTTTGACGGCTTCAAGACCTTCAGCCACGGCAAGGCGGTGTTCAAGCAAGCCAAGCTCGATGTCGCGAAACTGGCAGGCCTCAAGCCGCCTTATGGCAAGGCAACAATGGCGAGCGTGAAGCGGCAAATGAAGTAAGCGGCTCGCCACCGACGCTTGGGCGTCGGCTGGGGTGGGACTGGGAGGGGGCACTCTCCATCCGTTCGTCTCGAGCGAAGTCGAGAAACCAGCGCTGTGACGGGTTTGTAGACTTCGTTCGAAACGAACGGTTGGGGGGACGGCCACTAACTCGGACCCGGGGGTAGCAGGCCCCGGCCACGCCAGTCACTATTCTCGCCCCCCTCAATCCACCCGATAATGGATCGGCTTGAAACTTCCGCCATTGCTTGCCGGGGCCGAGCAGGCGGTGAGGCCGATCACCAGATCCATCGCCGCGCGAAACACGATGTGGTCACCCGCCTGGCTGATCGGCGGCAGCACTTCGAGCTTCCCCGTCGTGCCGTCCACCGGCACATTCATGAAGCAATTGAACGCGACCGGGATCCGATCCTCGGTCACGCCATACGGTGCCAGCGCCTCCGCCAAATTGCCGAAGCACCCGCGATGCGTCGGCAGATCAGGATAGAAATGACGGAAGGTGTCGTGCGAGCAGGGGGTCAGCAGGAAATCGTGCCGCCCGACCGTGTCCGAGATGATCTCGAGCAGCGGGTTCGACCGATTGGAATAGAGCGTGTGCCCGGTGGTGAGGTAGATCGTCTCGGCATAATCGAGCGTCCGGCCCGAGGAGATTACCTCGTCAACATCGGCTGCGTTGAACGCCAGCAAATCGGCGACTTGGCACCCACGCGGGTCGATCACCGTCAGCGTTTGGCCTTCGGCGATGCGGAAGGCCGTTCCGCTGCGCTCGGGAATTTCGATCGTCGCGCTCATTCGGGCGATCCCGAATACTGAAACGGGCATTTCCAGCCGTCTTCGACGGCGCGCCCGCTATATTGCCGCGCTTCGCTGCTATTGCCGTGCCGCGCGAGCATCGGGTTGCGCGATCCGGCCAGGGCTTCGTCGCGCACCAGAATCTTCTCGCGCATGCCTTCATAGCGGCCTTGCGCGCGCAGTGTCTCGAACTGATCGTGCAGGTTGAACACCATGGTCGGTCGCGCAAAGCGGCGCGCCGGGCGGCTGGCGCGCGGGTGCAGCCCGACGATAAAGAAAGCCTCGCCACCAAAGCTCAGCGAAAAATGCGCGCTTTCCGGGTCGGCGCTGACCGCAGTGTCATAGCCCTGGCCGCGCCATACATCCTTGTCGGACAAGGATTGCGCGCGCTCCCACAGCGCCGCTTCGAACGCTTCCTCGGACAAGGCGTCGGGCCCGTCGAAAATCACCGCAAAGCTGCGGAACAGCCCAGGCTCCTCGCGATACGCCTTGGCGAAATGGAGCAACCCGTCATGGATGCGCAGATCGTCCCAAGCACTGTCGATCCGGTCGCAGGCTAGCACGGAGAGTGTGCCCTTAGCGAGCGCCGCCTTGGCACCGACACAGGGAAAGTCCGCCGCCGCGACATGCGCGTCGAGCAGGGCCTGAAAATCTCCCTGCGCGCGGTGCTGCCAGGGGAATAAGGGGGTGATGGGCGTTGGCATGCCCGTCAAGACGAGCAAACCTCCCGCTAAGTTCCCGAAAATCCTACTGATCGGGATCAAGCCATCAGGGAAGGATCGCTTTGGGAAAGCCGCCCCACGCCGCATCGTAATCGGCGTCCAGTGCCCCCGTCTCCAGCGCAAAATCGGTCGGCCGGAACACCCAGCGACTTTCGATCATGAAGGCCATTGTGTCGTTCAGCTTGTGCGGGGCGAGATCAACTGCGCTTGCGCCCTGCCAGCTGGCGACATCCGGCCCGTGCCCGCTCATCTGATTGTGCAGCGACAGCGCGCCCGGAACGAAGCCGCCAACCTTGGCATCATACGCGCCCTGCAACAGCCCCATGCACTCGCTCATCGTGTTGCGGTGGAACCAGGGCGGACGGAACGTGTCTTCCGCCACCAGCCAGCGCGGCGGGAAGATCACGAAATCGACGTTCGCGGTGCCGGGCATGTCGCTGGGCGAGGTCAGCACGGTGAAGATCGAGGGATCGGGGTGATCGAAGCTGATGCTGCCGATCGTGTTGAAGGTCGCCAGATCATATTTCCACGGCGCGTAATTGCCGTGCCAGGCAACGACGTCGAGCGGGGAGCGCCCGAGATCGGTCTGCCAGAGCGTGCCGAGGAATTTCTGGACGAGCTGATAGTCGCCCTCGACATCCTCATACCAGGCGACCGGCGTCTCGAAATCACGCGGATTGGCAAGGCCGTTGGCCCCGATTGGCCCTAGATCGGGCAAGCGGAACGGGGCCCCGAAATTCTCGGCGACATAGCCGCGCGCCGGGCCATCGGGCAGGGTGACGCGGAAGCGCACGCCGCGCGGGATCAGCGCGATCTCGCCCGGCTTGACGTCGATCCGGCCGAGTTCGGTGAGCAGCGTCAGCGCGCCTTGCTCGGGCAGGATCAGCAATTCGCCATCGGCCGACACGAAGGCGCGGTCCACCATGTCCTTGGCGCAGCGATAGAGGTGCATGCCGACGCCGGTCTGCGCGCGCGGGCCATCGCCCGCCACCATCATCGTGGTGAGCGAATCGAGCCAGTCGGCATCCACGCTGTCGAGCGGCCCCCAGCGCAAGCGATTGGGTGCGAGCGGGGCGTCCGAAGGAGCCGTCGCGAACAGCGGGGCACCGTTATAGCGGGTGAAAGCGGGATGCGCGGCGGAAGGCCACAGGCGATAGAACCACGACCGGCGATTTTCGTGGCGCGGCGCGGTGAAGGCGGTGCCGCTCAGTTGCTCGGCATAGAGCCCGAACGCCGGGCGCTGCGGCGAATTGCGCCCGATGGGGAGGGCACCGGGCACCGCCTCGGTGGCGAAATGGTTGCCGAAGCCGGTCATGTAGTGGGTCATCATCTCCCTTTCTCCCTCGCCCCGGCGGGGAGAGGGTAGCGCAGCTTGGCAGCTTGCTGCCTAGCGAAGCTGGGGAGAGGGGCGGCAAAGTGTGCGGCCTCGCGCGATCGACCCCTCTCCCAACCTCCGCTAGGCCCCGCTGAAGAAGCGGGGCCAAGCTGCGGTATCCCTCTCCCCTGTCCAGGGGCGAGGGAGAAGATTTTACGCTTCGACCTTGCCCGGCACCACGCCGCGGCGGATCTGGTCGAGTTCGATGCTCTCGAACAGCGCCTTGAAATTACCCTCGCCAAAGCCATCATTGCCCTTGCGCTGGATGATCTCGAAGAAAATCGGCCCGACCATATTCTCGGTGAAGATCTGCAGCAGCAGGCCTCCGCCTGTCTCAGGCGCGCCGTCGATCAGAATGTCGCGCTTGCGCATTTCGGCGACGTCATGGCCGTGGCCGGGCAAGCGCTTGTCGATCAAGTCGAAATAGGTTTGTGGCGTCGTCTGGAAGCGAATGCCGTTGGCGCGCAGCGCGTCGACCGTGGCGAAGATGTCGTCGGTCGACAGCGCAAGGTGCTGGATGCCTTCGCCCTTATAATCCTTGATGAACTCCTCGATCTGCGAATGCTCGTCCTGGCTTTCGTTGAGCGGGATGCGGATCTTGTCGTCGGGCGCGGTCATCGCCTTGGAGAACAAGCCGGTCGACTGCCCCTCAATGTCGAAATAGCGGATCTGGCGGAAATTGAAGATGCGCTCGTAATAATCCGCCCAATAGTCCATCCGTCCGCGCTGGAGATTGTGCGTCAGATGGTCGAGCGTGTGCAGGCCGACGCTATGGTCTTCAGCGGTCGCGCCGGTCGGCACGAAATCGGTGTCGTAGATCGTCTCGTCGCCATGCTTGTCGACCAGATAGAGGTTGGCCCCGCCAATCCCCTCAATCGCCGGAATGTCGAGTTCGCCCGGACCATGCGCGCCCGACACGGCCGTCGCACCGCGCTCCAGCGCGAGCTTCAACGCAGCCTCGGCATTGGCGACGCGGAACGCCATCGCATTGGCCGAGGGGCCGTGCGCGTTGCGAAAGCCCGCGACCTGGCCGGCCTCGTCCATGTTGAGCAGGAAGTTGATGTCGCCCTGCGCATAGCGGCGGACATTCTTCGATTTGTGCGTGCCGGTGTGGGTGAAGCCCATCTTCACGAACAGATCGGCGAGCGCCTCCGGATCGGGCGAGGTGAATTCGACGAATTCGAAGCCGTTAAGGCCCATCGGGTTTTCGGGCTTGGTCGCAGTGATCGTCATCGGCTTTGCTCCGGGGAAACTGGTAACAAATGAAACTATACCGATGATCGGAAGCGAGGTCCAGCGGGGGATGACGGGGCCGCGCCGGACCGATACACAAAGCCGGTGATCCGTTACGATGCCCGCCAACGCAGCTTTGCCGTCTGCCTGTCCGCCCTGGCGGGCTTTGTCGATGCGATCGGCTTCATTGCGACCGGCGGTTTTTTCGTGTCGTTTATGAGCGGCAACTCGACCCGGCTCGCGGTCGGGGTTGCGCAGCATCACGCGGCGGCGTTGCTGGCGCTGCAATTGATCGCGACCTTTGTCGGCGGCGTGGTGATCGGATCGATGATCGGGCGGATAGCGGGGCGGTATCGTCACCCGCTGATCCTGGCGTGGATGGCGGTGCTGCTCGCGCTGGCGGGAACGGCGGGGGAATCCGGCGCAGTGTGGGCGGCGGCGAGCCTGATGGCGCTGGCGATGGGCGCGGAAAACACCGTGTTCGAGGAGGATGGCGAGGTGCGGCTCGGTTTGACGTATATGACCGGGACGCTGGTCAAATTGGGGCAAAGGCTGGCACTGGCGTTACAGGGCGGTCCCCGCTGGGCATGGCTTCCGCATTTCTATCTGTGGATCGGATTGGTCGGGGGTGCCATCACGGGCGCGGCGACCTTCCCGCTGCTCGGCTTTGGCGGATTGTGGATCGCATCGGCGGTTCTGGTCGCGCTGGCGGTGTTTACGATTTTTCGCGGTGAAGTGCTGTTCGGTGTGGCGACCGCCAAGGACCCGGCATGACCGGCCTGAAGCTCGATCACTTCCTGCCCTATCGCTTGTCGATCGCGTCGAACCGTGTGTCGGCGGCGATCGCCAGCACTTACCAGGCACTGTTCGGACTGAAGATTCCCGAGTGGCGGCTGATCGCGATCATCGCCGAGCATGACGGGATCACGCAGCAGGCGCTGGGCGTGGCGACGCGCATGGACAAGGTGACGGTGAGCCGCGCCGCGACCGCGCTGGTCGAGCGCGGGCTGGTCGCGCGGCGGCCCAATCCGGGCGACCAGCGCTCGCATCTGCTGATGCTGACCAGCACCGGGCGGGCGCTGTACGAGGATGTCGCGCCCAAGGCGCTCGAACTGGAAGCGCAGGTTTTCGAGGGTTTCACGGCGGAGGAAATTGCCAGCTTTCGCGAGATGCTCGACCGGATCGAGGCGTCGGCGGCACCCTTCGATGCGGATCGCGGGTGAACGATGGGGGTTGAAGGGCGGGGGGCTGGTGGCCTAAGCGCAGCATAGCCCTCCCCAGGCCGAGACGCTTTTCAGGAGGATGTTCCCATGACCGCTACGCCTGTCCCCGCCATGCTCGACCGCGCTGGACTCTCGGTTGCAGCGCCGCTGGCTGGTTTCATCGAGGAGCGGGTGTTGCCGGGGCTCGGCATCGAGCCGGGCGGCTGGTGGCAGGGCGTTGCCGCGATCTACGACGCGTTCGCGCCGCAAAACCGTGCGTTGCTGGGCGTGCGCGATGCGCTGCAGGCGCAGATCGACGCGCGCTATCAGGCAGGCGGAGCGGTGGACGAGACGTTTCTGCGCGAGATCGGCTATCTTGTGCCCGAGCCTGCCCCATTCACCATCGGCACCGAAAATGTCGATGCCGAGGTGGCGACGATGGCCGGGCCGCAACTGGTGGTGCCGATCCTCAACGCACGCTTCCTGCTCAACGCCGCCAATGCCCGCTGGGGCAGCCTGTACGATGCCTTTTACGGCACCGATGCGTTGCCGGGCATGGCGGTGCCGGGCGGCTATGATCCGGTGCGCGGTCGCCAAGTGGTCGCAGCGGCAAAGGCGTTTCTCGATGAGGCGGTGCCGCTGGCGGCGGGCTCTTGGGCGGATCTGCACGGTGCGGAGCCTGTGTTGCGCGATCCTGCGCAATTGGTGGGGCGCAAGGGCGCGTCGTGGCTGTTCGTCAATCACGGGCTGCATATCGAGGTGGTGGTCGACCGCGATCATCCGATCGGGCGCGAGGATCGGGCTGGCATCGCCGATGTCATTCTTGAATCCGCGCTGACCACAATTTGCGATCTGGAGGATTCGGTCGCGGCGGTGGATGCGGACGACAAGGTTGCGGCCTATGCCAATTGGCTCGGGCTGATGAAGGGCGATCTGTCCGACACGTTCGAGAAGGGCGGCAAGTCGGTGACGCGGCGGCTCAACCCCGACCGCGTCTATGACGATGGGCTGACGCTGCCCGGGCGCAGCCTGTTGTTCGTGCGCAATGTCGGGCATTTGATGACGACCCCGGCGATCCGCCTCGCCGATGGTAGCGATGCGCACGAGGGGATCCTCGACGCGATCGTCACCAGCACGATCGCGCTGTACGATTTGCGCGGGCTGGGTACCTTCCGCAACAGCCGCACGGGATCGGTCTATATCGTCAAGCCCAAGATGCACGGGCCGACCGAGTGCAGCTTCACCAACGCCGTGTTCGATGCGGTCGAGGATCTGCTGGGTCTGACCCGGCACACGATCAAGGTTGGCGTGATGGATGAGGAGCGCCGTACCTCGGCGAACCTCGCCGCTTGCATCGCGGCGGTGAAGGACCGCATCGTCTTCATCAACACCGGTTTCCTCGATCGCACCGGCGACGAGATGCACACCGCGATGCGTGCGGGCCCGATGATCCCCAAAGCCGAGATGAAGTCGAGCGATTGGATCAAGGCCTATGAGGATCGCAATGTCCGCATCGGTCTGGCGGCGGGGCTGAGCGGCAAGGCGCAGATCGGCAAGGGCATGTGGGCCGCACCCGATCGGATGGCCGACATGATGGCGCAGAAGATCGGCCATCCCATGGCGGGCGCGAACACCGCCTGGGTGCCATCGCCGACGGCGGCTACGCTGCACGCGATCCACTATCACAAGGTCGATGTGTTCGCGCGGCAGCGCGAAATCGCCAAGGAGCCTGTCCCAGGGCTGGGGCCGCTACTGACCGTGCCGGTCGCGGTCGGCCGCAACTGGACGCCTGAGGAAGTGCGCGCTGAACTCGACAATAATGCACAGGGCATTCTCGGCTATGTCGTGCGCTGGATCGATCAGGGAGTGGGGTGTTCGAAAGTGCCCGACATCCACGATATCGGCCTGATGGAGGATCGCGCGACATTGCGGATTTCCTCGCAACATATCGCCAACTGGCTGCTGCACGGTGTCGCGACAACCGAAGACGTCGATGGAGCCTTTGCGCGCATGGCGGCGAAGGTCGATGCGCAAAATGCCGGTGATCCGCTGTACCGGCCGATGAGCGGGCACCCCGAAAGCCTCGCCTGGCAGGCGGCGCGCGCGTTGGTGTTTGAAGGGATTGCCCAGCCCAATGGCTATACGGAGCCGTTGCTGCACGCCTATCGATTGCGGGCGAAGGCGGTTTAGGGAAACCTATTCGCCGTTGCGCGTTAGACAGTAAGGCGGGGGCTGGGATCGCGAGACCCTCTGACATGAAGCGGGGAAGCGCGGGTTTTGGGTTTGCTGCTATTTTCAACGGGACTGATCGCTGTGGCCGCTGGCGGCGTGCAGCAAGCGCCGTCCGCTGTTCCCGTCCCGATGCCGAAGGTGGGGGATCCGCAAACCGCCGAACCGCCGATCGTCCCGGATGACACGTTCAACAAGGCGCTGCCGCCGTTGTCGAACGACATCAACGCCCCGCTGGAACCACTTTCACCCATCGCCATGCCCACTCCGGCTGCTCCAGCGGAAGCGGTGCCGCCCGAATTAACGCAGCCGCTACCGGCGTTGCAGGCATTCGATTCGACGCCGCTTGTGGATGTCACCGTCAAGGACGCGAAGTCCCCGGACATTCGCTACGACACTGTCATACGCGGGCTGGATACGCTGGGGTTGACCGGCAAGTTCAACGGCCTGTCGGCGCTCAGGGGCGGCGACGGCAAGGCGGCCAATGCAACCGTGGTCTCGGCACGCGGGCATGAGGATGAAGATCTGGCGATCCGCCTGATGAAGTCGCTCGGTTATTATGATGGCACCGCCATCTCGACGATCGAACAGATCCCCGGCGACACCGCACGCGTCCGCGCGATCGTCTCCGCCACGCCGGGTAAACAGTATAAGCTCGGCACGATTATGGTGCAGGCGGCACCGACTCTTCCCGCTGGACTGGTCCAAAGCCTGCTCCCGCTGCGCACCGGCGAAGCGATCGAGGCCGAGCGAGTGCAGGGCGCGGAAGCTAATGTTGCGCTGGTGCTGCCGCAGCGCGGCTATCCCTTCGCCAAGGTCGGGCAGCGCGACATCCTGCTCGATGACGTTGCGGGAACGGGCGATTATACCTTGCCGGTCGATGTCGGCCCGCGATCCTCGTTCGGCACCTTCACTACCGAGGGGCGGCTGGCGTTCGGCGCGGCGCATGTCGGCGTGCTGACGCGCTTCAAGCCTGGCGATCTGTATGACAATCGCAAGGTCGACGACCTGCGCGCGGCGTTGGTCGCGACGGGGTTGTTCTCGACCGTGTCGGTGGAGCCGGTCCGCACCGGCAATATCGGTCCCGATGGCACCGAGCAGGTCAATCTGTTGGTCGAGCAAGAGCGCGGGCCGGCGCGGTCGGTGGCGGTCAGCGGCGGGTACAGCACCGGACAGGGCATCCGGCTGGAAGGATCGTTCACCCATCGCAACCTGTTCCCGCCCGAAGGCGCGCTGATCGTGACGGCGGTAGCGGGCACGCAGGAGCAAGGGGCCACTGCCACCTTCCGCCGCTCCAATGCCGGGCGGCGCGACCGGACGGTGACCTTCACGGCTGGGGCCGACCATTCCAATTACGACGCCTTCGACGCCTTCACGACCACGTTTTCGGGGCGGATTTCGTATGACTCCACGCCGATCTGGCAGAAGAAGTTCACCTACGCTTATGGGTTCGAGCTGACCGGCACCAACGAAAGCGTCTATGATTTCGGGCGTGGCGCGCGGCGGCGCGCGACCTATTTTATCGCGGCATTACCCGGGCAGGTGGAATTCGACCGATCGGACAGCCTGCTTAATCCGACCAAGGGCTATCGCCTGAAGCTCAGCCTCAGCCCCGAAACTTCGGTACGCGGCGCGGTGCGCCCCTATGCGCGAACGCTGGTCGAAGCGAGCGGCTATTACCCGATCGGCGACAGTATCGTGCTGGCTGGGCGGGTGCGCGCCGGGTCGATTGCTGGCACCGATCGCGACGATCTCGCCCCGTCGCGGCGTTATTATGGCGGCGGTGGCGGATCGGTGCGTGGCTATGGCTATCAGCGGCTCGGGCCGCTCGATCCCAATGGTGATCCGGTCGGCGGCCGCTCGATCAACGAATTCGCGCTTGAGGCGCGCTACCGCTTCGGCAATTTCGGGATCGTGCCCTTCCTCGATGGCGGCAATGCCTATGAGAGCGTCTTGCCCAAGGCGACGGACTTGCGCTTCGGGGCCGGGATTGGCGGGCGCTTCTATACCAATTTCGGGCCGCTGCGCTTTGACGTCGCGACGCCGCTCAACCCGCGCAAGGGCGACGGCAAGATCGCGCTCTACATTTCCATTGGGCAGGCCTTTTGATGACCGAACAGACTGTCGTCATCGCGCGTGCACCCTTCTGGCAGCGGGCGCTGAAATGGGTTGGGCTCACGCTGTTGGGGCTGATCGTTGTGGCCGGGCTCCTGGTGCTTGGCCTCAACACCGCGCCGGGCCGCCGGATCATCGCCAATTCACTGGGCGGGTACACCACGGCGTCCGGCCTCAACATCAAGGTCGGGCGGATCGAAGGTTCGCTGTACGGCGCAATGGTGTTGACCGATGTGCGCGTCAGCGATCCCAAGGGCGTGTTCCTGACCGCGCCGCGCATCGCGGTGGATTGGCGGCCGTTCGCCTATCTGAACAACCATATTGACGTGCGCTCGGCGCAAGCGGCGCTGGTGACGATGCAACGCTCCCCGGCGTTCAAGGCGGTGCCGACCGACCCCAATGCGCCGATTCTGCCCGATCTGGACATTGATATCGGGCGGTTGACGGTCGCGCGGATGGTGCTCGCGCAACCGGTGACGGGGGCGGTCCACATCCTCAAGATCGACGGCGCGACCCATATTGCCGAGCGGCGCGCGCAAGTGACCGCCAGCGTCTCGGCGCTGGCCGGGCGCGGTATTGCGGGCGGCGATCGGCTGATCTTCAAGCTCGACGCCGTGCCCGATGCGAACCGGCTGGACCTCGATGCGCATCTGGTTGCCCCGGCAACCGGCGTGGTTGCCAGCATGAGCGGGCTGAAGGCCCCGCTCGATTTCAGCATTGGCGGCAAGGGCAGTTGGAAAGCGTGGCAGGGCAAGGCGGCCGGCACGCTGGGCGGCGCGTCCTTCACCGATCTGGCGCTGACCGCGAACAGCGGCACCTTCACCGTGCGCGGCTTCGCCAATCCGGGCCTGTATCCCGGCGGCGCGCCCAAGACGGAGGCGAGTGCGGCCAATCCGCTCGCCCGGCTGACCGCGCCGCGCGTGCAGGTCGCGCTCACCGCCACGCTCGACCAGCGGCGCGTGACGCTGTCGGGGGCGCTGCGCTCCGATGCGCTGGCGCTGAATGCCAAGGGCCTGCTCGACCTTGCCGAGAGCCGTTTCGGGCAGTTCGCGGTCGATGCGAAGTTGCTGACCCCCGGCGCGATCGCCCCCAATTTGCGCGGGCGCGATGTGGCGGCGCGCGTCGTGCTCGACGGCAAATTCGCGACGCCAACCGTCAATTATGTCGTGACCGCCGCCGTGCTGGGCTTTGGCGAGACGCAGGTTGAGAAGCTCTACGCGTCGGGGCTGGCGCGGGTGAATGCCGACCATATCATCGTCCCGCTCGCCGCCCGCGCTGCGCGCGTGACCGGGCTCAATGCGGCGGCAGGTGGCTTGCTCGACACTGTCGCGATCAATGGCGATATTGCCATCACCGGCAATACGCTGCTGTCGGACAATCTGCGGATCCGTTCGAACAAGATCGACGCGACCGCCTTGGTCGTCGCCAATTTGAAGACCGGCCTCTATCGTGGCGCGCTCAACGGGCGAGTGAATGATTACCGGATCGATGGCGTCGGCATCGTTTCGCTGCGCACCGATGCCAAAGTGGTGACGGTGGCGAGCGGCGGCTTCGGCATTACCGGCCATGTTGCGGCCAGGACATCGCAAATCTTCAATGACGGCGCGCGCAGCTTTCTTGGCGGAAATGCGGTGGTGACGGCGGATGTCGGCTATGACCCGAACGGCATCGTCACCTTCCGCAACCTGCATTTGGCCGCGCCTCAATTCCGCGTGACGCGCGGGCAGGGGCGTTATGATCCAAAGGGCCCGTTGCTGGTCGAAGCGGACGCCTATTCGACGCAATATGGCCCGCTCTTTGCCCGCGTCACGGGCACCGCGACCAAGCCGGTCGTGCTGCTGCGCGCGCCGCGCCCCGGCGTTGGGGTGGGGCTGGTCGATCTGGAAGCGACGGTGCGCGGCACGGGGTCGTCTTATGCCGTGCTCGCCAAGGGCGGGACGCAATATGGCCCGTTCACCGCCGACCTAAACGTCACGCCCGGTACGCAATTGGCGGTCGACATCCGCAAAGCGCGTTTCGCCGGGGTCGATTTCACCGGGAAGCTCCAGCAGCTTCCCGCCGGGCCTTTCGCCGGGCGTGTTCAGTTCGCCGGATCGGGCATTAACGGTGCCGCGCTGCTCGCCGCGCAGGGCAAGGTGCAGCGCGTCGATGTCGCCGCCCGCGCGAGCAACGCCAAGGTTCCGGGCGCGGTCGACTTCACGATCGGACGCGCGATCGTCAATGCACAGGCGATCCTCTACCCCAACGCGCCGCAGATCGTTGCCGACGCGCAAGTTGCCGATCTGCGCTACGGCGCGGCAGTGCTGTCGAGCGCGCGCGCGAAGGTCAATTACGTCAATGGCAATGGCACCGCGCAGGCGGTTGCGTCGGGCTCGAACGGCGTGCCGTTCCATATCGCCGCCAATGCGCGGCTGAGCCCAACCTTGTGGCTGGTCGCGGCGCAGGGGCAGGCCAACGGCATCGGCTTCAAGACCGGCACGCCTGCGCGGATCGCGATCGAGCGGGGGACCTATCATCTTCAGCCGACGCGGATCGATTTTGACAAGGGCAGTGCGCGCATTGCCGCCGATTATGGTGCGGGGCTCGTTGCCAAGCTCCGCCTCGATGCGCTCGACCTCTCGGTCGCCAACGCAATCGTTCCGGATCTCGGTCTTGGCGGATCGGCCACCGGCTCGCTCGATTATACCCAGCCGCGCGGGGCTGCTGTGCCGACCATCGCCGGGCAATTCCGCGTCACGCGGTTCACCCGATCGAGCCTGGCGAGCGTCTCCGAACCCGTGGATTTGGTCACGCAGATCGGCTTGAACGCCAATGGCGGCGATCTGCGCGCGTTGGTGCAGCGTGGCGGCACCACGATCGGGCGGTTGGTAGTCACGCTGGGGTCGCTCGGCGGCGGTAGCGATTGGACGCAGCGGCTGATGACGGCCCCCTTGTCGGGCGGCATTCGTTATAATGGTCCGTCGGGCGTGCTGTTCTCCTTTGCGGGCCTGTCGCGGCAGCAACTGTCGGGGCCAATCGCGGTGGCGGCCGATTTTGCAGGCAGGGTCGATGCTCCACAACTGACCGGCCTGCTCCGGGCGGATTCGCTGACCTATGACAATGAAGTTTATGGCACGCGGCTGACCCAGATGAAGCTCGCCGGGCGCTTCACCAATGACCGGCTGGAGATCACGCAGCTGTCGGCGCGGGCGGGCGAGGGGACCGTGCAGGGGCAGGGATCGGTCGGCTTCTCGGCGGCAGCGGGCTTCCCGATTGATGTCCGCGCGACGCTCAACAATGCGCGCCTCGCCAGCAGCGACGCGCTCGGCGCGACTGCGACCGGCACGATCGCGATCACCAACAGCAAGGCCAATGGCGGCCTGATCACGGGGGATTTGCGCATCCCCAATGCGCGCTATGAGATCATTCGCCAGGGCCAGGCCGATGTTGCGGAACTGACCGGCGTGCGCCGCAAGAGCGACCTCATCAAGGCCAATGCGCAGGCGACCGCGCCCGCCGAACCGGTCGGGCTGTTCAAGCTCGACCTGCGCGTGCGTGCGGACAATCAGTTGTTCGTGTCGGGCATGGGGCTCGAATCCGAATGGCAAGCGGATTTGCGCGTCGTCGGCACTTCGCTCGCCCCGCGCGTAACCGGCAATCTCGAGATCGTGCGCGGCACCTACTCCTTCGCCGGCAAGCGCTTCGACGTGACCAAGGGCGACGTCCGGTTCGACGGCGGCGCTTTGGTCGATCCGCAAATCGCGCTGAGTGCCACGACCACCACCAACGGCATCACCGTGGTGATCGATGTCTCGGGCACGGGGCAGAAGCCGCAAATCGCGTTCAACTCCACCCCCGCTTTGCCGCAGGACGAGGTGCTTAGCCGGTTGCTGTTCGGCAGTTCGGTCACCAATCTATCGGCAATCCAGGCGATCCAGCTCGCCGCCGCGCTCAACTCGTTGCGCGGCTCCGGCGGCGGGCTCAACCCGCTTGGCAAATTGCGCTCGGTCGCCGGGATCGATCGCCTGCGCATTCTCGGGGCGGACAGCGCCACCGGGCGCAGCACGTCCCTGGCGGCGGGCAAATACATCACCAACAACATCTACGTGGAGGTGATCACCGATGCGCGCGGCTTCACCGCCACACAGTTGGAGGTTTCGCTGACGAAGGCGCTCAGTGTGCTGTCACAAGCCGGGTCGTTCGGTGGGTCCAACGTCACGGTGCGCTACAAGAAAGATTTCTAATCGCAACGGATCGCTTCCCGTGAGCCCGAAAATCGAATATCGGGTATCCTACGGAGAGCGATTATGAGCATGGAACATTTCGACGTCGTCGTTGTCGGTGCGGGGATTTCCGGGATCGGCGCGGGCTATCATCTGCAAACCCAATGCCCCGACCGAAGCTATGTGATTCTCGAAGGGCGAGCGGCATTGGGCGGGACGTGGGACCTGTTCCGCTATCCCGGCATCCGTTCGGATTCGGACATGTTCACGCTGGGCTATGCGTTCAAGCCGTGGACCGAGGCGAAAGCGATCGCCGATGGTCCCTCGATTTTGAAGTATGTTAGCGACACCGCGCGCGACTATGGTATCGATCGCCACATCCGCTTTGGCCATCACGTCAAGCGCGCGGCCTGGTCGACGGCAGAGGCGCGCTGGACGGTGGAAGCGGAGGGGCCGGACGGGCCCGTCGCTTTCACCTGCAATTTCCTCTTCATGTGCAGCGGCTATTACAATTACGCGCGCGGCCATGCGCCGGAATGGCCGGGCATGGAGGATTTCGGCGGCCGGATCGTCCATCCGCAATTCTGGCCCGCCGATCTCGATTATGCGGCCAAGACCGTGGTGGTGATCGGCAGCGGAGCGACCGCGGTGACGCTGGTGCCCGCCATGGCCGAGAGCGCGGCGCATGTCACGATGCTGCAACGCTCGCCAACCTATGTCGTGTCGCGACCGGCGGAGGATGCGACGGCCAATTGGCTGCGATCCAAATTGCCCGCGAAACTGGCCTATAGCCTCGTGCGCTGGCGCAACGTGCTGTTCCAGATGTTCTTCTTCAACCTTGCCCGCAAGCGCCCGGAAAAGACCAAGGAGCGGCTCATCGAAATGGTGCGGGGCGAGCTTGGTGCCGATTACGACGTCGCGACGCATTTTACCCCACGCTACAACCCGTGGGATCAGCGGCTATGCCTGGTGCCCGATGCCGATCTGTTCGCGGTGATCAAGAGCGGGAAGGCTTCGGTGGTGACCGACACGATCGCGCATTTCACCCGCGACGGCATTACGTTGCAATCGGGCGCGGAGCTGCCCGCCGACCTAGTGGTGACCGCGACCGGGCTGGAATTGCAATTGCTGAGCGACGTCGCGTTCAGCGTGGACGGTGCCCCGGTCGATTTGTCGAAAACCTTCAATTACAAAGGCATGATGTTTTCGGACGTGCCGAACATGGCGACCTCGTTCGGCTATACCAATGCCTCGTGGACGCTGAAGGCGGATCTGACCTGCGCCTATGTGTGTCGGCTGCTCAACACCATGAAGAAGCGCGGGTTGCGACAGGCAACCCCGCGCGTTGGCGATGCCGCGCTAACGCCAGCGCCGTTCCTGGACTTCAGTTCGGGCTATGTGACTCGCGCGATGGAGAAATTCCCGAAGCAGGGCAGCAAGACGCCGTGGCGCGTCCATCAAAATTATGCGCGGGACTTGCTCGCGCTGCGCTACGGATCGGTCGATGACGGGATGGAGTTTTCCAATCCCGCAATTCCCGAAGCCGCCCAAGCGACGCAGCACACGATAGACGCCTGAGCCACGCAACCTAACCGCAGGAGCGGCGTTTTTGCGGCGTTGCACAATTTGCAGATTGCCTTGTTCGTTCGAACGAATTATCGGCGTCACGTGGTCCAGCAACGACTCCTTGAAATCGCGATCGCGGAATTTGCCAGCAAGGGGCTGGACGGCGCGAGCACGCGCAGCATCGCCGCTGCGGCAGGCACGGCGATGTCCTCGATCACCTATCATTTTGGTGGCAAGGAAGGGCTATACCTTGCCGCCGCCGGCCATATCGCCGCGCAAATGGGCGGTACGCTCTCGCCTCTGATTGACGGCGGCGTTCCCGAAGGCATGACGCCAGCGGCCGCCCGCACGCTGATCCACGCCATCCTGGCCAGTCTGGTCGAGAAGATGACGGGTCAAAAAAACACGTCCTACTCGCTGTTCATCATGCGCGAGCAGATGGAGCCGACCGCTGCGTTCGAGCGCATTTATGGCGGTATGCTGGGAACCATGCTCCGCACGCTTGCGCATCTGGTCCAGATCGCAACCGGGCGCGACGATGGCGATACGGCACGCGTTGCCGTTGTCACCTTGATTGGGCAGGTCGTCACGCTGCGGGCTTCGCGCGCGACGGTTCTTAAGCTGATGCAGCGTCCCGACCTTGATGCCTCCGCGATCTCCGCGCTTGGGGGCCGGATCGCCGCCAATACCGATGCCATTCTCGACCGACTGATCGCCGAACGACAGGAGCTTTCATGAGCGACACGCCCCAGCCCGAAGCGAAATCCGGGGAGGCTCCCTCGGCAGCCGAAGAACCCTCAAAGCCGTCGATCTTCAGCAAGCCGCTGTTCTGGATCATTTTCGTCCTGGTGGTCGGCGCGATCGCGATCGCAGCGGTGCTATATTATCTGGACGCACGGCAATATGAGTCGACCGACGATGCCTTTGTCGATGCCCATATCGTGCGGATCGCGCCGAAAGTCGCCGGCACGCTGAAGTCGGTCGCGGACATCGATAACCGCCATGTCGAAGCAGGTCAGGTGCTGGCCGTGATCGAGCCGTCAGGGCCCGAAGCGCAGGTCGCCGAGGCCGACGCCAATGTGAAGCAGGCGCAAGCCCAGTTCGAGCAGGCGCGGGCGCAAGTTCTGGCCTCGGAGGCAACGCGCGATCAGGCGGTCGCACAAGCGCGGGCACCGATCGCCACCGCCGCCAAGGCGCAGCAGGATCTCGCGCGTTACGAAGCGCTACGCCGGATCGACCCTGCCGCCGTTGCCGGGCAGCAGCTTGATGCGGCGCGTGCAACCGCGCGCTCCACTGCGGCAGAGGCGGCGGCGGCACGACAGCAAATCGATAGCGCCGCTGCCAATATCGCCGTCGCGCGCCGCCAGGTTGCGGCTGCACGTGCGGTGATTGAGGCGCGGCAGGCCTCGGTGCGGCAGGCCAATGTAACGCTCGGCGACAACCGGCTGGTCGCGCCGGTCGCGGGGCAAGTGGTCAATCGTCAGGTCAATATCGGATCGTATGTCGGGCCGGGCACGCAGTTGATGGCGATTGTGCCCGATCACATCTGGGTGACCGCCAATTTCAAGGAAACCCAGCTGCGCGACATGACCGCGGGCAAGCCGGTCGACATCAAGGTCGATGCTTATCCCAACGTCAAGTTCAAGGGCCATGTCGACTCGATTCAGCGCGGCGCGGGCCAGGCGTTTGCCTTGCTGCCCCCGCAGAACGCGACCGGAAACTATGTCAAAGTGGTGCAGCGCGTGCCGGTGCGGATCGAGTTCGATACCAAAAATGCGCCCGATCCCCGCAAATATCCGCTGGGGCCTGGCATGTCGGTAATCCCCACGGTCAAGGTTCGCTAAGATGGCGAGCGCCGCAGCGCGCGCGGACGGATGGGATCCGACCCGGTCCGCAGCGGGCAGTTTCAGCCCGTGGCTGATTGTCGCGATCATCTCGATCCCGACCTTCATGGAGGTGCTCGACACGTCGATCGCCAACGTCGCGCTCGATCATATCGCGGGCGGCCTGTCGGTTTCGAACGATCAGGCGACGTGGGTGCTGACCAGTTATCTGGTCGCCAACGCGATCATCATCCCGATCAGCGGCTGGCTGTCCGATGTTATCGGGCGGAAGCGCTATTTCATGATCTCGATCGCGCTGTTCACGCTGTCTTCGCTCATGTGTGGTCTTGCCCCCAATCTCTCGACGCTCGTCATAGCGCGCGTTTTGCAGGGAATTGGCGGCGGGGGACTGGCCCCGGTCGAGCAATCGATGCTCGCCGATACCTTCCCGCCGCGATTGCGCGGGATGGCGTTTGCGGCATTTGCGATTGTGGTGGTGGTGGGGCCAGTGCTCGGGCCGACGCTGGGCGGCTATATCACCGAGAATTCGAGCTGGCATTGGGTGTTTCTCATCAACGTGCCGATCGGCATCGTGTCGCTATTCCTCGTCAACCTGTTCGTCGACGAACCCAAGGCGATCAAGGATGACCGCGCGAAGCTGCTCAAGCGCGGCATTCGGGTCGATTATATCGGCATCATCCTGATCGCATTGGGGCTGGGGTTCTTCGAACTTACGCTCGATCGCGGCGAGCGGGAGGACTGGTTTGCGAGCGGCTTGATTATCGCGACCACAACGATTTCGGCCGTGTCGCTGATCGCGCTCGGCTTCTGGGAAACCCGGCATCCCGAGCCCGTGCTCGATCTCAAGCTCCTGAAAAGCCGGAATTTCTCGCTGACGCTGCTGGTGATGGGCGTGACCGGCATGATCCTGTTCGGCACCACCCAATTGATCCCGCAAATGTTGCAGCAGGTGCTTGGCTATACCTCGTTCCAGGCCGGGTTGGCGCTGACCTTTGGCGGGGTGGCGACGCTGGTGGCGGTGCCGTTTGCCGGGCGGCTGTCGGGCGTCGTCGACGTGCGGTTGCTGCTGTTTCCGGCCTTGCTCGTCCAGGCATTCGCCTTGTGGAACATGACGCATCTGAACGCCGACATCACCTTCCTCGATGCGGGCGTGGCGCGGCTGTATCAGGCGATGGGGCTGCCGTTTCTGTTCGTGCCGATCAGCGCGGTCGCCTATGTCGGCTTGCCGCAGAACAAGACCGCGCAGGCGTCGAGCATGTTGAACGTGGCGCGGAATCTTGGCGGATCGATCGGTATTTCTGCCTCGCAAACGATGCTGGCATCGGGCCTGCAGCGGCATCAGTCGGATCTGGTCAATGGGCTCAATCCGCTCAACCCCAATTATAACGACTGGCTGGCCAAGGCCGGAAGCACCTTTGGCGGGCCGGGCGACACCATCACGCCGCTCGCCGTGCTCTACAGCCAGGTGCAGCGGCAGGCGGCGATGCTTGCCTTTCTCGACGTGTTTCATTCGTTGATGGTCGTGGTGCTGTGCGTCGCGCCCGTCGTTTTCTTGATGCGCTCCGGCAAATCCGGTGGCGGTGGTGGAGGCATGGCGCATTGACCCGCTCTCTCGTTACGGCGGCGCTGCTCGGCGCAACCTTGCTTGGCGGTTGCACCGTCGGCCCCAATTATCATGCGCCGGCAATGGCGGTCCCTACAGCCTTTGCCGAGCCGCAGACCGGTGTGCCGGGTGCCGCGATTGATCCTGCCCGTTGGTGGACCGCCTTTGGCGATTCGACGCTGACGGCGCTGGTCGAGCGGGCGCTGAAGGACAGCCCGACGATCGCGATCGCGGCATCGCGCGTGCGGCAGGCGCGGCTGGACGAGATCGCTGCCCATGCCGTGGGCAAGCCGACCGTCGATGCCAGTGGCAATGTGACGCATGTCGAATTCAGCAAGAATGCCGGCTTTTCATCGCTTGCCAGCCTGTTCTCGGGTGGCAGCAGCGGCGGGAGCTCGAGCGGCGGCATTGCGCTGCCCGGTAGCGGAATTACCACCTACGCCGCCGGGTTTGATGCGAGTTGGGAGATCGATCTGTTCGGCGGCGGGCGGCGCGGTGTCGAGGGTGCGCTGGCACGCACCGACGCGGCGATCTGGTCGCAGCGCGACGCGGCGGTGACGTTGGGGGCTGAAGTCGCCCAGGCGTATTTTGCGCTGCGGCTGGACCAGGCGCAAATTGCCGTGGTCGAGGACGAACTCGGCCAGCAGCGGCGCGCGCTGCAGATCGCGGGCAATGTCGCCAAGGTCGGGCTCAGTCCGCAAATCGACGTGAAACGACAGCAGCAGTCGATTTCCAGCATCGAAGCACGGCTCGAGCCGTTGCGCGCGGATGTGCGGGTGCGGATTCATGCGCTGGGCATTTTGCTCGGGACCGAGCCGGAAAACCTGACCGCAGACTTGACCGGGCCGCTTCCGGCGTTGCAGCCGGTGCCCGTCATTCCCGCAGGTTTGCCGTCGGATCTGCTGCGCCGCCGCCCCGATATTCGCGCGGCCGAGCGCCAATTGGCGGCATCGACCGCAGACATTGGCGTGGCGGTGGCCGACCTCTACCCGAAATTCAAACTGACCGGGATGGCGCAACTCATCTCCACCTCGCTTGGATCGCTCGTGTCCGGCGACAGTATCCAGGCGACCGGGGTAGGGGGGGTAACCTTCCCCTTGCTCGATTGGGGGCGGCGCAAGGCGACCGTCGGCCTGCGCAAGGAAGACCGGGAACAAGCCTATCTGCGCTATCGCACCACCGTGCTCGGGGCGTTGCGCGATGTCGAGGATCCGCTCGCGCGGATCGATGCCGAGCGTCGCCGCAATGCGGCTTTGCAGCGCGCGGTTGCGGATGCGCAAGCGACGGCGCATGCGATCGAGGCGCAGTATCGCACCGGCTTCGTCGCGCAGAACAGCTTGATCGATGCGCAAGTCGCGGTGCTCAGCGCGCGCGAGCAGCTGGTCGCGAGCGACGCGCAATTGCGGCAGGATAGTGCGGCGTTGTTCAAGGCGATTGGCGGCGGATGGGAGGACTCTGCCGCCGGGTGATTGGCAAGCGCACGCAGGCACGCCTAAGGTGCGTTACATGACCACGAGCGATGACTTGAAAAGCGCCGGTCTGCGGCATCTGGAAACGCTGATCGGCTTCGACACCACCTCGCGCGATTCGAACCTTGCGCTGATCGGGTATGTTGAGGACGTTCTGCGTGGGCACGGCGTGACCAGTCGACGTGTAGCGAATGCCGACCAGACCAAGGCCAATCTGTACGCGACGATTGGCCCGGCGGTGGCAGGCGGCGTGGTGCTCTCCGGCCATACCGACGTTGTCCCCGTCGACGGGCAAGCCTGGACCAGCGACCCGTTCGTCCTGACACAACGTGGTGAGCGGCTTTATGGCCGCGGGACGTGCGACATGAAGGCGTTCCTCGCGCTCGCGCTGGCGGTGGTGCCGCGGTTTGCAACCGGCGCTGCCGCGCGGCCGTTGCATCTGGCCTTCTCCTATGACGAAGAAGTGGGGTGCCTGGGTGCGCCGTCGATGATTCGCGAACTCGTCTCCGAGCTTCCCGCACCGCTAGCCGTGATCGTAGGGGAGCCGACCAATATGGAGGTGGTCAGCGGTCACAAGGGCATATCGACCTGGCGGGTGACGGTGAAGGGGCACGAAGCGCACTCGAGCCTGACGCATCTGGGTGTATCGGCCAATATGGTTGCGATCGGGCTCATGGCGCAGTTGCGCGCCTTGGCAGAGGCGCTCGAACAGCATGGCGACCCCGCATCGCTCTATCACCCGCCACATGCGACGTTGACGATCGGGCTGATGCAGGGCGGGACGGCGGTGAATATCCTCGCCCGCGAATGCAGTTTCGTGTTCGATCTGCGCACACCGCCGGGCCAGGACCCCGACCGCATCATCGCCCCGTTTCTCGAGGCATGCACCCGCGAGGACCGCGCGTTGCGCGCGCGTTTTGCCGATGCCGGGGTGTCGGTCGTGCGGCGATCGGCAACGCCCTCCTTTGCGCCCGAAGCGGATGGAGCCGCCGAAACACTTGCCCGCCGCCTGGCTGGCGATAACGGGCCTGCGCGCGCGGTACCCTATGCCGCAGAGGCCGGCCAGTTTCAGGGGGCTGGATTTTCGACGGTGATTTGCGGGCCGGGCTCGATTGAGCAGGCGCATCAGCCGGACGAATATCTGGAGATAGCGCAATTTGAACGCGGCGCGGCGTTTATGGCGCGGCTGGTTGAGGCAATGGCGTAACGATAAACCTGATTACGCTGTCAGGTGCCGCCCTTTTATTTGCATAGCCGTCTTAACCGTATTGGGACAGACTGCCCCAGTCCCGAATCGGGACAGCGAAACCCTGTGCGCGTAATGCCGCTGACAGGAACGTTTCGAGCGGTCTCGGTAAAACACCGACCCGACACGGAGCTAACCCACTCAAATAGCGAACGGATCACCCCCGCATCGGGTCGATAGAACGATTTACCAGGGGCGGCTGCCCTCGCCGTAAACCACATCGAGGATGAAGCTCAACATCACGTTTTCTCCCTTACACACCCAGTTGGGTGCTCGGGGTTATTAATTGAATCTTAACGATAATGCAATCGCGTTTCGGCGACGCAACGAGCCCGGCGGGGACGATTAACGGTTCGTTTAATGCTCCCGTTTACCTCGAAATCTATGGTGCGTGCCGTGCAACCCCCGAATCCGCGTCGTCGCCCTCCGGAGCAGCGAAAGGGTGTGCCCGACGCGCCGGGCAAAATCTTACAGCGCGGTCTGGAAAATGCCCGGCAAGCGAGCGGATCAAGCGCGTGGCAGATCGTTTGCCTGGTCGAAATCGCGAATTTCTCGGCACTGCGACGCAAGATCGGGCGGGTCGGTGCGGACAGCCTGGGCTTTGATCTGGAACGGCGCATTGGCGCGATCCTGCCCGACAGTTCGACGATGGTCGTCAGCCGCACGGTGATTGAGGTGTCGTTCGAGCGGGCGAGTTTTGGCGAGTTCGAAACGGCGTTGGCCGCGCTCCGGAGCGCTGCAGATGGTCCGCCCGATTTGGAGGAGGCGTGCGCCTTTCAAATCGTTATTGGCGGTGCGGCGGCACCGTTCGGAACGATCGAAAATGTGCGGCTGATCGAAGAAGCTGAAGGTGCTTTGGAGGATGCGCGTTCGGCGCATCAGCCGGTGGTGCGCGATCTATCGGTGTGCACCCCGACCTTCGACCGGCAGACGCTCACGCGCGAGATGCCTGCGGCGATCCTGAATGGTGAGATGTTCCTGCAATATCAGCCGAAAGTGCACGTTCGCGAACAACAGATTTCCAGCGCGGAAGCCCTGGTACGCTGGCAGCATCCTAAACGCGGCCTGATCCTCCCGGGGGATTTCATCACGGTGGCAGAGCAGGCGCAGCAAATTGCCGCGCTGACGCTCTGGACGCTCGACGAGGTGATCCGGGATCAAAAGATCCTGGCGGCGGACGGACATGACCTGACGATCTTCATCAATATCTCGGGTCAGCTTCTCAGCGACAAAGACTTTGTCGAAGCGACCTGCGCCAAGATCCACAATTGCGGTGCAAAAATCGGATTTGAAATTACCGAAACGGCGGTGATCCGCGATCCGGAATGCGCGATCGCCAACCTTCAGATTTTTGCGGATCGCGGTATCGTCATCGCGATCGACGATTACGGGGCCGGTCTGTCCTCGCTCGCATATCTCAAGCAACTCCCGGCGCGCGAACTGAAAATCGATAAGATGTTCGTGCTGCAATTGACGAGCAGCAATCGCGATCCGTTGATCGTGCGCTCCACCATCGATCTCGCCCATGCGCTGGATATGGAGGTGACCGCCGAGGGCGTGGAGACCCAAGCCGCAATGGCGCTGCTTTCGGTCATGGGCTGCGACATGGTTCAGGGATATTTGATCAGCCGACCGATCTCGATCGACGCTTTTCGGCGCTTCCTGCTGAGGTGGCCCCCTAAATGACCTGACAGGATCTCGCTCTTATATAAGAGTGAGGCATATGACTGACGGTATGACCAGGCGTTACAATGATGGTGAGGTTCTCTCCGGTGTTCAGCGCCGGAGGCGATGGACACCGGAGGAAAAAGTTCAGATCGTCGAGGAGACGTATTTGCCGGGGATGAGCGTATCGCTCGTCGCGCGCCGGCACGGCATCAGCGGCAGCCAGGTGTTCACCTGGCGCAGGCTGATGAGGCAGGGTGCACTGACCGCTGCTGCAGCCGGTGAGGAAGTAGTGCCGGCGTCGGAGTACCGCGCGCTTGAGGCGCAAGTGCGTGAACTGCACCGGCTGCTCGGCAAGAAGGCCATGGAGAACGAGCTGCTCCGCGAGGCTGTCTCCCGGGCCGCAGGCCCAAAAAAACTGTTGTTGCGCTCGACCTCGTTGCCAGGGGATGGTCTGTGAGCGCGGTGGCAGAGGCGCTCGATATCGCCCGCCCACATCTGTCCGCGATGCGCAACCGACCACCGCCACGACCGCGAGGCCGACCGCCGTTGCCCGATGTCGAGCTGGTCGCCGAGATCCGCCTGCTCGTGGCCGGCTTACCGACCTACGGCTATCGCCGCGTTCATGCCCTGCTCCGCCGTCAGGCCGAAAAGGCCGGGTGCGCAGCGCCCAATCCAAAGCGTGTCTACCGCGTCATGAAGGTGCACGGGCTGTTGCTCCAGCGAGACGGTGAGCGCCGCGAGGAACGCCGCCACGACGGTCGGGTCGCTGTCGATCAGCGCAACACCCGCTGGTGCTCCGACGGACTCGAGATCGCTTGCGACAATGGTGAGAAGGTCCGTGTCGCGTTCGCGCTCGACTGCTGCGATCGCGAGGCGATGGGGCATGTCGCAACGACAGCCGGCATCACCGCCGAAGACGTCCAGGATCTGATGGTCGCCACCGTCGAACATCGCTACGGGCAGGTAAACCGTGTGCCGCAGCCGATCGAATGGCTGACCGACAACGGCAGCTGCTACACTGCACGCGGTACCCGGGCCTTCGCCCGCGATATCGGCCTCGTGCCGCGCACGACACCAGTCAGCTCTCCACAATCAAACGGCATGGCAGAAGCCTTCGTTCGCACCCTCAAACGCGACTATGTCCGCGTAAATCCAAGGCCGGATGCGAAGACTGTCATCGCGCAGATCCCCGACTGGCTCACCCATTATAATGAGGTGCATCCCCACCGCGCTTTGGGCTATCGATCACCCCGCGAATTTATCGCGCAAAACCGCGAGGCCTTGTCAGGCCTTTAGGGGGCACCAACACCTGCACGAATACCGCGCGCGCCCCGCAGAGGATGCGCGGCAATCGATGTTCAAGCGGCCGGCGACGTTTTGGAAAAGCGCCTGAGCGCTATTTTTGACGAATTAGCGCGAATTTAAGGACTGTTCTGACAGGAGTGGTGCCATGAGGCACCTGATGTTCCGTCGGATCGTGATGCTGTTCCTGATCGCGCTTAGCGCGTGGGGGCTTGCTCGGCCGGCATTTGCCCAAACTTCGGCACAATGGGACGTTCGCTACGATGCGCTGGTGGCGGATGCCAAAGCGCAGATGTTTGGCGACCCCTTGATCGCGATTGATCGTGCGCGGGCGGCCGAGGGGATGGCCGCTCACCTAACCGTGGCGCGCCGAAACACGGCCGTGGCAACCGCGCAATGGCTGCAGGGGGAAGCCTATTTGCGGCTGAACGACACGGCCCGTGCCGAGCCGCTGATCGAACGCGCGCTCGCGCTGGTTGCGAAACCTGCCCAGCCGACAAAACTGTACGGCGATCTCTTGCTGTCGCGGGGTGGCTTGAGACTGGCCGAAGCCGATGTGGCGGGCGCTCTCGCGTCCTACCAACAAGCGCATAACATTTTCCGGGACATTGGCGAGGCGCGCAGCCGCGCAATCGCCATCGTCAGCATCGGTTTCCTGTATCAGGAAGCGGGCGATTTTAAGAGCGCCTTGCGATATTTCGATCAGTCGGCGGATATCTACAAAGGCGATCAGCGGCTTTTGTTTTCGATCTACACGAACCGCGGCATCTGCTTGATGGATTTCAATAAAATCGCACAAGCGCAAACAGCGTTTCGAAAGGCGCTGGCGCTGGCGCACGATCTGAAGACGCCAACCCTGGAAGCGAGCACGCTGCGCAATATCGCGCGGGCGCAGCTGTTTGCGGGGCAACGCGCCGCCGCCGAGCGCAGCATCGCGCTTGGGTTGCAGGCCGAACGCGGAGTCGATGCGGCGGCGTCGCGGAACCATTTTCTGGTGCTTTCGGCTTGGGCAGCTCGGCTGCGCGGCAACCTGCCCGAGGCCCAACGCCTGATTGAGCGGGCGTTCGCCAATGTCGACCCCAACGCCTCCACGCTCGACATGCGGGAGGGGCATCTCGTTGCGTACGATATTTACAAAGAGACCCACAACCAAGCCAAGGCCCTGGTCCATTTGGAGGCTTTAAAACAGGTCGACGACAAAACCTCCAAGCTCGCCGCATCGGCCAACACCGCGCTCGCCGCCGCCCGGTTCGATTTCGCGAACCAGGAGCTGAAAATCGAAAAGCTGAAGCGCGCTCAGTTGCTCCGCAACATCGAAGATGCGCGCAATCGTGCGCGGACCCAGCAAACCATCTTTGGCGGGCTGGCCGTGGCGACGGTCATCATCGTCTCTATGCTTGCCTTCGGCTTGATTACGATCCGGCGCAGCCGCAACGAAGTGCGCGCGGCCAACGTCGATCTGGCAAAAACCAACGAAGCGCTGGGGCGTGCCTTGGCCGCCAAAACCGAGTTCCTCGCCACCACCAGCCATGAGATCCGCACGCCGCTCAACGGCATTCTTGGCATGACCCAAGTGATGCTGGCGGATCGCAGCCTGGAGGAACCGCTGCGCGATCGCATCGGCGTGGTGCATAGCGCGGGCGTCACGATGCGCGCGCTGGTGGATGACATTCTGGACGTCGCCAAGATGGAGACGGGCAACCTCACCATCGAACAGGTGCCGTTCGACCTCAAAGCGATGCTGCGCGATGTTTCGCGGATGTGGGAGGAGCAGGCGCGGGGCAAGGGATTGGGCTTTGTCCTTGATCTTGAAACCTGTCCCGATTTTATCGAAGGCGATCCCGCGCGGATGCGGCAGATTGCGTTCAACCTGCTCTCCAACGCCTTGAAATTCACCGAGCGGGGCCAGATCACCGTCCGCGCTTTTAGCGAGGGATCGGCGCTGCGGATCAGCGTCAACGACACCGGGATCGGCATCCCACACGACAAAATCGGCATCATTTTCGAATCGTTTCGCCAAGTTGATGCCGGCACAACGCGCAAATATGGTGGCACCGGGCTTGGTTTGGCGATTTGTCAGAATCTCGCGCGCGCAATGGGCGGCGATGTGACGGTGCAGAGCGTGGTGGGCACGGGAACGACCTTTACGCTTTCGCTGCCATTGGCGCTGGCACCGGCTCCAACCGTCACCATGGCCTCCGCCGAGGCCACGCCAGACGCATTGCTGATCCTGGATCGCAACCCAATCTCGCGCAGCATGTTGCGCGCGGTCCTCGAAGCGCGCGCTGGCGTGGTGCTGTTCGCGGGGAGTGTCGACGAGGCTGTCGCCCGGATCGTGCAGGGCGGCGTTACCCGCGTCCTGATCGACGATGCGACGGCACAAGCGGAGAGCGATGTGGACGCTGGCCTGGCCGCGCTGGGAGCGAGCGATGCGATAACGACCTTGCTATGGCGCGCGCCGAGTGCCGAAGATTGCGCCCGTTTCGCGGCGATGGGGATTGACCGCGTGATCGCCAAGCCTATCGCGGGCGCGGCGTTGGCGGCGGCGATGTTCGGCAACGCGGTACCGGCTGCGAAATCCGCATCGGAGGTGCTTGTAACGCAAGCGGCATGACACGATAGAGATGCACATCATGGCGTATTTTTCCTCTCGTGATTCCATAACGGATTGCCCCCGGTGAACATCCTGTTCATCGAAGACGACCCGATGAATCGGCGCGTCGTGAAAGACATGCTCGACGTGGCTGGCGCGACCATGACGGGCGCGGAAAGCGGGGAAATCGGACTGGCGCTGATCGACGCGCAGGATTTCGAGATTGTCCTGCTCGATTTGCGGATGCCGGGGATGGATGGGTTTGAAACGCTGCGCCACATCCGGGCGCGCAGCGACGCGAAGGCCCATTTGCCGGTGATCGTCGTGACGGCGGATACTGCGGTCGATTTGCGCGAACGGTGCATCGCCCAAGGGGCTGACGAGGTCTTGTTCAAACCCGTCGCGATGGATTCGCTCTTCGATGCGATCGGCCGGATGCTCGCCAAAGGCGCGGGCGACGGGATGATCGGGTGATCTAGCCTGTCTCGGCGGGTTCCTCTTCCCATGAGGCCGACCGCGGCACGCAACAGGACCGTGGACAAGGGGACGCGCCGCCGCGCGCAGTTTCGGACATGGCTATTCGGACAAAGAAGGGTCGCCGCCCTGGCGCTCGATTTCTGCGGTGAGCGCGGAAACGGCGGTGATCAGGAGATCCCTCCCGGTCCGAGCGATCAGGCCAAGCGCGGCCAGTCGTGCAAACTCGCGGCTCACGACTTCGCGTTGCGTTCCCACCAAGACGGCCATTTCGGCATGGGTGGGGATGCCGGTAATGCGGGCCTGGTCCTCCGCGACCCCGCTCGCTCGCGCCATTCGCAGCAATTCCATTTGCAAGCGGCAGGGGGCGGGGATCGCACCCAATCGGAAGACTTGCGCGCTCAGGCTGCGGACCATCGCGGTCAGATCTTCGAGCAACGCTTGGGTGAAGCCCGGACACTCGGACAGCAGCGTCTTGACGAGCGCTTGGGGCAGCCGTCCGATCTCCGCCACGCTCAGCGCGAAAACATTGGCCGATCGCGGGGCACCGTCAATCGCGGCCAGTTCACCGAAGTGCGCCCCCGCTTCCAATCGGCGATACCCGATTTCACGTCCCGCCCGCGAAAATTGATTCGCCAACAGGGTTCCGGCGGCAACGATATAGACGTCTTCGCCGGGTTCCTGCGCCCGCACAACCTGTTCTCCGCGTTGATAAATCCGCCACACAGTGTGCGCTGCCACATGCGCGCGTTCCGCCTGGCTCATGTGGCGGAACAGCGCACAGCGCTCCACGGCCGCCATGGCGGCCGACGAGATTTGTTTCGATCCACCAACATCTTGCATCAAACGCTCAATGCCCTAGGCATTCTGCGTTGGCCAGCCGGGGGGCGAGTACGTGGCACAGTTTGCGGACTATATAGCGTTTATCAGTTACAGCCATAGTGATCATTACTGGGCGGAGTGGCTGCATCGCGCGCTGGAACGATATCGGCCGCCGCGCCGCCTGGGCGCAGATCCGGGCAAGCCGACGCGGCTGCGTCCGATCTTTCGCGATCAGGCCGAACTCTCGGCCGGCCCGGATCTTGGCGATTCGATCCGAAGCGCGCTCGATCGCTCTTCCTATCTGATTTTGCTGTGTTCTCCCGCCGCGCTTGCGTCGCGCTGGGTCAATGCGGAATTGGCGCATTTTCTGACGACGCATTCGCCGGACCGCGTTTTGTGCGTCCTTGTCGGGGAGGCGCAACCGGATCTGTCGCTGCTGGAATGCCTGCCGCAAGCACTGCGCGAGGCGCTGCCGGCCGGGCAGGAGCCGCTCGCCGCAGATTTGCGCCCCGGAGGCGATGGGCGGCGTCTCGCGCGTTTGAAACTGGCGGCGGGATTGCTGGGCGTGGGGCTCGATCTTCTGATCCAGCGCGATGCCCGGCGTCGCACGCGCCTGATGGCGGCGATTACCGCAGCTGCAATGCTGCTCAGCGTCGCCTTTGGCGCGCTGGCGCTCGCCGCGATCGACGCGCGGCGGCTCGCCCAGCGGCAAGCCGCCGAAAGTGAGGACCTGGTGGCGTTCATGCTGGGCGATCTGCGCGGCAAGCTGGAACCGGTTGGGCGGCTGGATGTGCTCGACGGAGTCGGCCGCAAAGTGCTCGATCATTATGCCCGCCTCGACGATGACCGGTTGGATGATCCCGCGCTGGCGCAGCAAGCCAAGGCGCTGACGCTGATCGGTTCGATCCGGGTCAAACGAGCGGACTTGCCAGGTGCCGCGCAGGCCTTCACCGACGCGGCGGCGACGTCGGCGCGGCTCGTCGCGCGTGCGCCGCAGGATGGCACTCGTCTGTTTGACCATGCGCAGAACATCTACTGGCTGGCGTTCGTAGAGTGGAAGCTCGATCATGTCGCGGCCGCAGAGCATGGTTTCGGGGAATATGCCCGGCTTGCCGACATGTTGGTGCAGATCGACCCCAAGCGTGCGGACTGGCGGCTGGAGCCCGCTTATGCGCGGAGCAACCTGGGGACGCTCCTGCTTGAGCAAGGGCGATATCGGGATGGGCTTGCCGCGTTTGAGGTGGCCCGCGCGGGATTTAAGGACGCAAGCCAAAAGGCACCGGGGGACAGCGATCGCTTGGCCGATCTGGTCGACGCGCAAAACTGGGTTGCCGACGCTCAATTCCTGCTTGGCAATGTGCGCGAGGCCTATGTCGAGCGCGCGACCGCCTCGACGATATTGCACACCCAATTCGCAAGCGATTCGGCCAATCGCCCTTTGGAAGAGAAGGTGTATGCGGCCGATCTCGCTTTGGCGCGGCGGGCGCTTGACCTTGGCAAGCTGGACGAGAGTTCAGCCGTATTGGGGCGGGCACGAGCGGGGCTTGCCAAGCTTGTCGCCTTTGATCCCGGCAACGCAGTGTGGCTGGCGGATGCGGCGCTTGCGGATCTCGACGCGGTCGACCTTGCGATCGCCAGGGGAGATGTTGCCGGCGCGCGGGTGGCGCATGACCTGGCCCGGCAACGGATTGCCAGGTTACGGTCGATTGGCGGAGCCACGTGGCGCTGGAAGCCACTGATTGAGGGGCGATGGCAGCGGCAAGCGATTGAGCGGTCACAGCGCGCGGGCGACTCGGGCGGGGCTTCGCGTGCGGCGTCTGTGCTGTTGGTCGAGGCCGCAGCGCATCCGCTGCGTAAGGAGCCCGGGCAAGTCGCCATGTTGGTCGGTTTTGCGCGGCTCGCACGCGGGGAAGCCGATCTGGCGATCGCCACCTTGGCCCCGCTTGAATCCGTTCTGCTACCCGAAGGGCGCGACACTCTCGCGCGGGCATGGCTTAAACGCGGCGATGCGGCCCATGCGCAGCAAACCGCGCGCAGCCTGTATAATTCAGGGTACCGGCGGCCGGAGTTTCTTGCCTTTTGGAAGAAATCCGGTTTAACTGTCAGTCAGTGAAAAGGGGGGATCATTATGACTCAAGTTTGGCCTGCGCTGACGACAGAAATTGTTGTCGGAATCGATTCGACCTATAATTTTATGAATTATATCGATCCGGAAAATCCGGTTCCTTTGGTCCTTTCGTTAGACCAGCCGACGACGATTATCTTTTCTCTGAAAGACGATCTGATCGATGCCGGTTGGATGTTTCAGGATCGGCCATTCGTTGTGGGCGCCGATTACAGTATCAATTTCTCCAGCTATAGCTGGCTTGAAAACAGCGTCGGCGACGCTCCTGCCCCCAAGTCCAAATTTCGTATCGTTTTTCAATGTGCGCGCCTCGGCATCTATGAATATAGCTTGATGTTCGTTGACAGCCATGGCCAAAAAATCGGACTGGACCCCAAGATTGAAAATGGCGGCGGTCAGTAAGACGGCCACGGCGTTTGCGTGATGCAGGTGTTGAGGATGCTCGTCTCGCCGCACTCATCCGGCGCGGCGAGCACCTTGCCGCATACGATCTGGCCTATCGGCGGATCGAGCGGGATGGCGTTTCTCCCACCGTTGCCCATGCGGCGGTTTTGTGTCTGGCGCGATCGGGAGCCACGGATTTTGCGCGGCTTGAATATGCGCGCTGGCGGCTTGGCGGTGACCCGGATGATGCGGAGGCGGTAACGCTTGGCGCGCGCCTGTTGAAGGACGTGGCGTTGGCGTCGTCGGGCGCACGGCGCCGGGCTTTCGCCCGCGCGTCGGCGCTGCGCTACGCGGCGAGCAACGCGCGCCACGGCGGTTTATACAGCGCGATCAATGTCGCCACGATGAGTCTGATCGCGGGCGACGGCGACCGCGCGCGCCGGGCGGCCGAAAACGTGTTGTCGAGCACGGTCGACGAGGGCGATGCCACCGAATCCTATTATGCGTTGGCCAGTCGCGCCGAAGCCCAGGTCTTGCTCGGCGCCCCCGAGGCAGCGGCAGAAACCCTGGCGCAGGCGATCGCGCGATCTCCTCAGGACTATACCGCGCACGCGTCGACGCTTGGCCAGATCGACATTATTTTGCAGGAACTGGGCGGGTCTAACGCGTGGCTGGACCCGCTGCGTCCGCCACGCGTCGCGCATTTCACGGGGCGTATCTTCAACTGGCCTGAATCGCCCGATCAGCGAGCCGATCCCAGCACGCGCCGCACCGCAGCACTTGCTGCGGAAATGCAGAGTGTCTTGAGAAGCAATCGTGTCGGTTTTGCTTATGGCGGCTTGGCGGCAGGCGCGGACATTTTGTGGGCGGAAGCGCTGATTGCGTGTGGTGCCGAACTGCATGTCGTGTTGCCGACTGCCGTGGCATCGTTCGTCGCCACATCGGTCGCGCCCTTTGGCCAGGCCTGGGTGCGGCGCTTCGAGGCGTGTCTGGCGTGCGCCCAGTCGGTTCGCTTGGCCACCAAAGATCCCTATGCCGGGGACGATCAGGTGTTCACCTATTCGAGTCAATTTGCGATCGGCTGTGCCATCCTGCGCGCCGAGGCGCTGGCAACCGAAGCCGTGCAGCTGGCCGTCTCCGGCGGAGACGCGCAATCGACGGTTGCTGCGGATCTGGCATATTGGGCGGGCGCACCGCGACGGCAGATCATCCTGACGCTCGACCGAGCGCCGCTTCGACCAGTGCCGCGGGCGCAGACCGCGCGTCCGCCCACCGTGATGAAAGCGATGCTGTTCGTCGATGTGCGCGGCTTTGGCAGCTTGCGCGACGATCAGATTCCGGCCTTTTTCAGCGTGGTGATGGCGCAGATCGCCCAAGCGGTCATGAAGCTCGCCCACCCCCCTGAACATGTCGAGACATGGGGCGACGGGGTGTTCTTGGTATTTGATCAGCCGGCCGATGCAGCGGAGGCGGCTTTGACGATCCTCGCATCGCATCGCCGGTTGAACTTGCGCGCGCACGGGCTGCCGCGCTGGCTCGCCTTGCGGATTGGCGGGCATTACGGCCCGGTGCACTTGTTGATGAACCCGATCTTGGGCACGCAGGCCGTGGTGGGCGCGCATGTCGTCGTCGCGGCGCGGATCGAACCGAATGTCGCGCCCGGATCGGTCTATGTCAGCGAAGCCTTGGCCGGTGCGCTCGCGACCTTTCACGCGGATCGCTTCCGTTGCGGCTATGTTGGCCGGACCAAAGCACGGCGCGACTTCGACCCGCTTTCGATCTTCAATCTCGTGCGTCGCGAGCGAGGCGATATGCGGAGCTACGCGAGATAGCTGGGAAATCTGTGTGATTTTGCACATCCTTTCGTTGCCGTAACAGGCACGGGGACCCCCAGAAGATCGTGTTCTCGAACGGCCGGTTGCCCGGACGACGGAAGGGGTTCGACATGCATATTTCGCCCGATTCCCCCGTACCTGCTCAACGGGCCGCGCTCCCGCCGATGCTGCAGCGTGACCGCTGTCGGCCATGGGCGTCTGCGGGTCGATGCGGGGAAGCGCGGTGGCGATAGAATTGAATTTCATCAACAATTCCAACGATATGAACAAATCCGCCATTGTTCTCTTCCAGAAGAACCTTGCCAGCGTGGCTGACGACGCGCCCATTGCGTGGAAGGTCATTCCGGACAGCGCGCCGGGCCTGACCCATCGCTTTGTTTTCCCAACCACTATCGACGTGGTCGCCACCGATGCCGAAGGCGCGATCGCCGGCCCGGTGTCCGGCTGGGGCTCGCACTATTTCGTCGTCGGTCCGCAAAGCGCGGAGTCCGCAGCGGCGTTCGGCGCGGCGGAAGCCGCTGCTGGCGAGGTTCAGGTTCGCAACGCCTTGCCGGGCACAAGCATTACGGCAAACATCTTCCGCGACGGCAGGCTGCTGGCCGTCAAGGCAGCCGTCCCGCCGCAGCAAATGGCGGTATTCCAGCTCAAGCCCTCGCTTTGGGTGGGCGCGGCAGCGGCGGTTTCGGAAGGGCAGGCGCTTGACCCCGAAACGCTCTCAAACGTCAAAACGGAGCTGTCGCTCCTCGGGCTGGCCAGTGCCGACATTGTGATGAGCGGCGGCGGCGGGGATGTCCTGGCCACGCCGTTTCGCTTTTCCCTGCAAAATGTCGTGATGGCGTGAGTAGCGATCCACAAATCTCGCGCGGGAAGGGGCTGCCGTTGCTTCGCAACATAACCCGGTTCTGGACCGCAAATGATGGCTGCCTCGTCTTCGAGATCATTTTCGATCGCGCTTGGCGTGCGGGTGATCTCGATCCGCCTGCCGTCGCCATCGTACGCTGCGCCTCATCGCTCGATGAGCGGCATGAGGTCGCGATTTACGAAGATCGGCCAAGCTGGTTCGCGGTCGATTTTTCGTCCGGCTACCATGTGCACGGCACGCTGCGGCAAATCGGCGATATTCGCATCGACGGAACGCCTTGCCTCACGATTTTTGCCGACATCTATTATCGACAGCCGGGGCAGGAGCATCTGTTTCATTTCGACGGTGGCATGGTTGCCTGTCCGAGTGTCGCGCTGACCGAGCAAAGCGAAGATCGGGTGCGTTTCCCGACAAGTGGCCGATCGGACCGTACGGATATGCGTCACGGTGATCCCGTTGTCATCGCTGGAACCAACGTCAATCAATCCTATACCGCTTAAGCTAAGTAATATGCGGATCAATACTGTAAAAATCGTAGAGTTTATGCGATCAGTACTTAATAACGATAATAATGTTATTTTGGGTATTTAAAATGCATTATAGTGGCGTTCAGTTTGTGTCCTACGTTACGAATACGGTCCAGTCCGATTTTGAAAGCGATGACCTTCAAATTCAATCCTCGGACGGTTCCATCCGCGATGTTGAGGCACGCTGTGCCTTGATGGCGCGCGCGATGCAAACTGCCCGCAATGCCTTGGCTGCGACCCCGCCACCGTCGGCGGGCCCGGTGTTGAAGGTGTTCATGGCACCTGAATATTTCTTTTATAGCGCCCGGCAGGCCTATCAGACCGACGATGTTCAGCGCACGATCGCGCGATTGCAGGCGCTGGCGGCGGACGGCGATTGGGTGGACTGGATTTTCAGCTTCGGCACGATCGTCGGCACCTCGGCCCCCATGCTCAATGGCGGGCCACGGGCTTACTACAATTTCGCCTTGATCCAGGAAGGCGGGGCCGCTGGGGCTGGGCCGGCGGGTGCTCGAATCTTGGCAAAACCCTTGATCCGGCGCGTGGAAGCGGCGGGCGGGGTCAGCGGAGGGGACGCGGTCGCCACGGACCCCGCGAGCGAAGCACGCGATGTGCAACTTTCAGTCTATGATGGTGCCGGCATCTTCACCATGCGCGGCCTGACATGGGCGGCGGATGTGTGTCAGGATCCATCGACAGGCTTGATCGTTCGTGCGCCGCAATTGCCCGGTGAGGCGCGGGTTCAGATCCAATTGCACCCGTCAGCCGGGTCGCGCGTTTCGCCCGAGGGCATTGTCGCGGTGCCGGGCGGGTTCGTTTTCAATGTCGATGGGGCGGGGCAGGGCACCGTGTTGCGGCAGGTCGGTGCGCCGGATCCGATCGCGCCCACTGTCCGGGTGGGGGTCTCCGGGGATGCCCTGGCGCTGTCGGCCGAGACGATCGCGGTCGATCGGCTCTATCCGCAGGGCCCGGGCGAGATCATCATTTTTGATCCCCAGCCGCTCCCGCCGGCGACCAACGTTCAGGGCATGCGCCAGACCCTGATTTGGCAGGCGAGCGACGCTTATCAGTTCGCCTTTGATTTGATTTATGACGAATATGGCCGTTTTTCCACGATCCTGGTGGCACCGCGTCGTCTGCCGATCGATATGTTTCACGGCAACAGCTACTTTTTGCCGGTCGACATCGCGACGTACGATCCGCTCGATCAGCGAGTGGAGATTGCCATGAACGTGGGCAGCGGCAGCGATGGGTATGATTTCGCAATATGGTGCAAGATCGCGGTCTCGGGATTTGTCTTTGAGGGCGTCGCGCTTCAGTTTGGGCTGGATTGGGCAGGTCCTCCGCCACAGACAGCCTGGTAAAACGGCGACAATGCTACGCTTTATCGATGGCAATCATCGCGTGCCATCGATGGTCGTGGGGGCGGGAGGACGTTCGCCGAGGCTCTGTCCTGGAGCGTCAAGACCCGGAATCGCCACCGGCGGCGGCACCTGGAGCAGCTGCCAGCCCTGCGGAAGGTAGTCGACCGACATATAGAAATAGAAGACGCACGTGCCGTCGCCGCGATAGCTTGCACCCTTCAGCACGCCGAGCGCCGTGGTGCCGCTGAACACGGGGGACCCGCTGTCGCCACCCTTGCAGGTCGGGCCGGAGACGGTGACCCAGGTTGGCAAGCAGGCCCCGCCGCACAGGTCGCCTGCAGGAGCGAAGTCGGTCAGTTGGACCAGCGCGCAGCTATAGCCGGTACGTTCGCCGCGATGACAGACGAAGTCGCCCGCTCGCGTGCTGGCGCGGCTGCGCTGAGCGGTAACGGGGCGAAGGCGGGTGCGCGCCGTGTCTGCATAAAAGGTCGGGGGTAGTGGCGTGTCGGCGGCATTGATCTGCACGTCGCGATAGCCCCAGCCCCATTGGCCGACAAAGGGCAGTGGCGTCGAACCGGCCTGCGGATCGCGGTACACCAGATCATCGACGCAGTGCGCGGCGGTGGTGACGCCATAGCGCACGCCGTCGGTCACGGTGAAACCGGTGGTGCAAAGGTAGCGGCGGCCATCGGCCGGGCTGATGCCCTCAACGCGTGACCCGCCCTCTGGCGCGAGATTCACATCGACATGGTTGAGCACCCGGATTTGCACTGGAACCCGCGCAATCGCCTCCAGCCGCGTCTTCAGCGCGGCGGTCCCGGCGGGTGCGTCGGCGCTGCCGATCAGGATGGCGAGTTCGCCGGTGCGCGGATCGAGCCCCATGCCCGGCGGTGTCCGCAGCGCCGCGCGCAAGGCGGCTTGGTGATTGGTGATCGCCCAGATCACCTGGTCACGCTTGACCCGCGCGCCCGTGCGGAAGACGATCGGCACCGTGATCCCACCAGCGACGATGCTTTGCGTGGGAACTGGCGCGGTGCCGGTTAGCGAGACCAGGATGCGATAGGCCGGGCGGTGTTCGATCGCAATTCCGGCCAGCCGGTCGCGATACTGCTCGGCGATCGCGTCGGTTACGGGGACGCTGGCATTTTGCGCGGTAAGGCGCGCAAGGGCTTCGGATGGAGCGACACCGAACTGCCGCGCATATTCGGCGGCATCCTCAGCCAGCGCTTCCGCCTCCGTTTCCAGCCTCGCGGTCTCAACGGGCGGTGGCGGGAGCGCTGGCACCGGCACCGCTGGCGCGATCCGATCGGCAGGGCTTGGGGAAGGGGGAGCGGTCTGCGCACGCGCGCCGAGCGGTGCCAGACTCAGCGCGGCGACGAGGAAAAGGATACGCACTCGCGCGCGATATCAGCTTTGCCCCGCCGCCGCGAGCGGTCTCAGTGCGCCCACGCCTCGAACGGCAAGGCGAGCGCCTCTGCGACGGCCTGATGGCGGATCTTGCCGCCCGACACGTTCAGGCCGTTGGCGAGGTGCGGGTCGGCTGCCATCGCTGCCTCTGCGCCGTGCGCCGCAAGCTTCAGCACGAACGGCAGCGTCGCATTGTTGAGCGCGAAGGCCGAGGTGCGTGCGACCGCGCCGGGCATGTTGGCGACACAATAATGAATGACGCCGTCCACCTCGAACACCGGGTCCTCATGCGTTGTCGCGTGGCTGGTCTCGAAACAGCCGCCCTGATCGATCGCGATATCGACCAGCACCGCGCCGCGCTTCATCGTCTTGACCATCTCGCGCGTCACCAATTTGGGGGCAGCCGCCCCGGGCACCAGCACCGCGCCGATCACCAGATGCGCATTCTTGACCGCAGCCGCGATCGCGGCCTTGCTCGCATAAGCAGTCTTGATCTGGCTGCCGAAGAACATGTCGAGCTCGGCCAGCCGCGCATTTGAAATGTCATAGATGGTCACGTCGGCGCGCATGCCGACCGCCATTTGCGCGGCATTGACGCCCGAAACGCCGCCGCCCAGAATCGCAACCTTGGCCGGGGCCACACCCGGCACGCCGCCGAGCAGGATGCCGCGCCCGCCTTGTTCCTTTTCGAGATAATGCGCGCCGACTTGCACCGCCATGCGGCCGGCCACTTCGGACATCGGCTTGAGCAGCGGAAGCGACCGATCATTGGCGGTGACCGTCTCATACGCAATGCACGTCGCGCCGGAGCGCATCAGGCCTTCGGCCTGCGGCTTGTCGGCGGCGAGGTGGAGATAGGTGAAGAGCAGATGGCGGGGCTCCAGCAGCGCGATCTCGCTCGCCTGCGGTTCCTTGACCTTCACGATCATGTCCGCTTGCGCGAACACGCTGGCGGCGTCGGGCAGGATCGTTGCGCCCGCCGCGACATAGTCCGCATCGCTGAAATCGATGCCGAGACCGGCGCCCGTCTGCACGACCACCTGATGGCCCGCAGCGGCGAGTTCGGCGACCGACGGCGGGGTGAGCCCGACGCGATATTCGTGATTCTTGATTTCCTTGGGAACGCCGACGCGCATTGATCTTCTCCTTGATGCGGGCAGTGTACAGGAGCGCGGCGATTCTGTGTTTGCAAAGATCGCGCATCGGCCGCACCAAATGCAATGCAGTTGCGATTTGGTGACGATTTGCGCGATAGCATCCCGGATGGACAGTATCGACCGCAACATCGTCGCGCAGCTTGGACAGGAATCAAGCCTGACGAGCGAAGAATTGGGCGCGAGAGTCGGCCTCTCCCCCTCGGCCGCGCATCGCCGGGTCAAGGCGCTGGAACAGCAGGGTATGATCCTGGGCTATCGCGCACGATTGTCGCCCGCCGCACGCGGCAATCCGTCGACCGTGTTCGTATCGGTGACGCTCACCGACCAGCGACAGGCGACGATGCTGTCTTTCGAACAGGCGCTCGCCAAGACGACCCAGGTCAGCGAGGCGCATTTGATGAGTGGCGAATCGGACTATCTGCTCAAGGTCCTGGTGCGCGACGACGACAGTTATGAGCGAATCCACCGTGAGGTGCTCTCCACCCTGCCGGGTGTGCATCGCCTGGTGACGCAGTTCACGATCCGTACATTGGCGAGCGAGCAATGATATGCGTTTGGGCTTGGCGCGCGCCGTTGCGGGGGGCGGGGACGCGTGCTATTGCGCCGCACCATCGGGGCGTTTGAACAAGTGCCGTCATCCATGATTTCTCAATATGACATCCGGGCAAGAACAGCCTTCGCGTGAGCAGTGATCTGGCCAGCGCGGGCACTGTGCCTGCTGCACCCGACTCGGTAGGCGTCGGGCTTCATCCCCACCGGAAAGACGGTGTCGCCAAGCTCGCGCTCGGCGCGATCGGCATTGTGTTCGGCGATATCGGCACCAGCCCGATCTATGCCTTCCGCGAGACCTTTGCTGGCCATCACAAGCTGCCGCTCGACGCCGTGCATATCATGGGTGTGGTCAGCCTGATCTTCTGGTCGATGATGATCGTGGTGACCTTCAAATATGTCACCATCATCATGCGCGCCGACAATAAGGGCGAGGGCGGCAGCCTGGCGTTGCTCGCTTTGGTCAACGGCCGCACCAAGAACAAGCGCTGGTCACGCGGGATCGTCCTGCTCGGCGTGTTTGCGACGGCGCTGTTCTACGGCGATTCGATGATCACCCCGGCGGTGTCGGTGCTGTCGGCGGTCGAAGGTGTCGCGATCGCCTCGCCTGGCCTCGGCAAATTGGTGCTGCCGCTGGCCATGGCGATCATCATTGCCCTGTTCTCGATCCAGCGCAGCGGAACCGCGCGCGTCGGTTTGTTCTTCGGCCCGGTCATGCTGCTGTATTTTGCGGTGATCGCGACGCTCGGGCTGATCAGCATCGTGCATACCCCGCAAATCCTGTGGGCGTTCTCGCCGCATTACGCGCTGGAATTCTTTGCGCTCGATCCTGCGCGCGCGTTTCTGGCGTTGGGCTCGGTTGTGCTGGCGGTAACCGGGGCGGAAGCGCTCTACGCCGATATGGGGCATTTCGGCCGCAACCCGATCCGCGTCTCCTGGCTGTTCGTCGTGCTGCCGGCGCTGATGCTGAATTATATGGGGCAAGGCGCGCTCTTGTCGCGACTGGGCACGCCCGCGCTCGAAAGCCCGTTTTATCTGCTGGCGTCGGAGCATTTCCGGCTGCCGCTGGTGGCGCTGGCGACGGCGGCTGCCGTGATCGCGTCGCAGGCGGTGATATCGGGCGCTTTCTCGGTGACGCAGCAGGCGATCCAGCTCGGCTTCGTGCCTCGGCTGCGGATCGAACATACCAGCGCGGCGACGGCGGGCCAGATCTACATCCCGCTGGTCAACTGGCTGCTCGGCGTGATGGTGATCCTGCTGGTCATCTTCTTCCGCACCTCGTCCAACCTCACCTCGGCTTATGGCATCGCGGTGACCGGCGCGATGCTGATCGACACCTGCCTGTTGACGATCGTGCTGTTCCGCCTGTGGAACTGGCCGGTTTACCGTTCGGTGCCGTTGCTCGCGCTGTTCTTCATCGTCGATGGGGCCTATTTCACCGCGAACCTGACCAAGGTGCCGTCGGGTGGCTGGTTCCCGCTGCTGGTCGGCTTCATCATCTTCACCATCCTGACGACCTGGTCGAAGGGGCGGCAGTTGATGATCGACCGGATGCGCGAATCGGCGATGCCGATCAAAATCTTCATTCAGTCTGCCGCCACCTCCGCCACACGCGTGCCGGGGACGGCGGTGTTCATGACCGCCTCGCCCGAGGGGGTGCCGCACGCGCTGCTGCACAACCTCAAGCACAACAAGGTGCTGCACGAGCGCATCATCCTGCTCACCGTCAAGATCGCCGACGTGCCCTATATTGCCGAGGGCGAACGCTGCTCGCTCGAGGATCTGGGGGCTGGGTTCCATCGCATGGTCCTGCGCTACGGCTTTATCGACGAGCCTGATGTGCCGCTGGCGCTCGCCAATGTGCATCGTTGCGGCGCGGATTTCCGGATGATCGACACAAGCTTCTTCCTGGCGCGGCAGACGCTGCTGCCCTCGTCGCATCCGGGAATGATGATCTGGCGCGAAAAGCTGTTCGCCTGGATGTTGCGCAACGCCGAGAGCGCGATGGAGTTCTTCCGCTTGCCGACCAACCGCGTGGTCGAACTGGGCAGCCAGCTCGAGATTTGAGCGAGGCCGCGCCCATCATCGTCACCGCGCTGTTCGGGCGCAGCGATGCGGCGTGGTTCGATGCGTTGCGTACGCGACACTTTCCGCCGGAACGCAATCAGTTGTCGGCGCATCTGACGATGTTCCATCATCTCGCGCCAAGCCTTGAGCGGGAGTTGAAGCAGCGACTGACGGCGGAAACGCGGCAAGTGCCCGCACCCGAGGCGCGAGTCGCTGGATTGATGTCGCTGGGCGGTGGCGTCGCCTTCCGAATCGAGTCCCCCGCGCTGGAAGATATCCGCGATTGTCTGGCCGACGCCTTTTCGGCGGTGCTGACGCCGCAGGATCGCGCGGGCTGGCGACCGCACGTCACGGTGCAGAACAAGGTTGAACCCCCCGCGGCAAAGGCCTTGCAGGCGGAATTGGAGCGCGATTTTCGGCCGCGTCGCGTCGAAATCGTCGGCTTGGCGACGTGGTGGTATCGCGGCGGACCGTGGGAAGCGCTTTCGCGGCATATGTTCGCTTGACCGCTTCGCCGCGCATTCCTATAGCCCGCGCCTCGCGAGTGATTAGCGCCTGCGCATGGCGAAGTAGCTCAGTTGGTTAGAGCACGGGAATCATAATCCTGGGGTCGGGGGTTCAAGTCCCTCCTTCGCTACCATCGCTGTCACTCGCGACCTCCCCCTTGTTGGGCCATCAGTGCCGGTCGCCAAGGCGACGACGGACTGAAGGCGGCTGACCACCTCAATTTGCCATTCGCCCGATTCGAGCGGTGTGGCGTAGATCACGTCGATCAGATCGCGGATCTGCGCGGTAACTTCCTCGCTATTCGCATCCCCGGCACCGAGGCTGTCCGCGAGGCCCTGGATGCGGGCCCGATACGCTTCGGCGATTTGCGGGTGCAGCGTCACCACGTTGACCGCAGCGGCTTCGTCCAGCGCTTCGCGCGCCGCGTCGCGTTCGGCGGTCTTGGCCGCCAGTGCCTCGCGAATGTCTGCGAAGTCGGCCGCTCCGGCGGAAATCGCGGCGACGAGGTTTGCGATCGCGCGCTCGGCCGCCTGCAGGCGGCGCGCCAGCGTGGCGCGTTCACGCGCCGATGTTGCGGCACCCTGGCTGCGCTTGGCGTGATACTCGCTCACCACCAGGCGCATCGCCTCTTCCGACAGCAGCTCCTTTTTGAGCCCGTCGACGACGCGGTGCTGCAGCTCGCTCGCGACGATCCGCCGCGTGTTGGCGCAGGTGCCAACCTCGCGGTACCGCGAGCAGCCGAGCCGCCCGCTAACCACCATGATCATGGTCGCGTCGCATAGGCCGCAGCGCACCAGGCCCGACACCAAATGGCGCGGCCGTCGGCGCAGCGGCAGCGGTTGCGTCGCGCGGACATGCCGCGCGTCCTGGACCGCGTGCCACTCCGCGTCGCTGACGATGCGCAGATCCGGCATGTCGATGTGCTGCAGATCCGCCGCCTTGTTCGGCCGCGACACGCGCTTGCGCGATTCGGGATCGCGCACCATCCGCACGCGATTATAGACCAGCCGCCCGGCATAGATCGGATTGTGCAGGACGCCGATCATGCGCGCGCGGTTGCCGACGATCGCCGAGGCGCGCCATTCCCCACCACGCGCCGACGGAATGCCGTCGCGGTTCAGATCCTTGGCGATGGCCTTGGGGCTGCGGCCTGCGGCATATTCTCGGTAGATCCGCCGCACCACTTCGGCCTGCTCGGGATTGACGGCGCGCTTGCCCTTGATCGGCTCGCCCTTGGCGTCGAGCTCGCGCACCACGTCATAGCCGTAGCACAAGCCGCCCGGCATCGACCCGCGCTCGGCCGCGCCGCGCTGGCCGCGCCGGATCTTCTGGCCGAGCTCCTTCAGGAACAGCGCGCCCATCGTGCCCTTCAGGCCGATGTGCAGTTCGTTGACCGCGCCTTCGCTCAGCGTCTCGATGCGCACGTCCGCGAATTCGAGCTGCTGATAGATGGTTGCGATGTCAGCCTGGTTGCGCGCGATGCGGTCCAGCGCTTCCGACAGCACGATTTCAAAGGAGCCGCGCGCCGCGGCCGACAGCATTTCGCTCATCCCGGGCCGCCGGTTCGATGTGCCCGAGATGGCGAGGTCGCTATAGACGTCGACGACGTCCCATCCTTCGCGATCGGCGCGTTCCTGGCAGATGCGGACCTGGTCTTCGGCCGAGGTGGCCGATTGGAGATCGCTGGAATAGCGGGCGTAGATAGCGCAGCGGGGGCGGGACATTGACGACTCCGGGATAAGGTTCGAGCGCGCGCACCATCCTCTTCCGCCATCTGGCGGGCAATCGTGCGCACGAGCTCGGCGATCGCGGGGTGCATCAGTCGCGCTCCTCAAACGGGCGTTGATGCGCGCAGCCAAGGTCGCCGCGCGTGGCACAGACGGGGCATGGTTCGCGGGACCATGCGGGCGGGCGGCGATCCCCAGGAATGGTTGGCATCCTTGGTGCCGGAGGCCGATCAAGGGTCTGCACCAGAGTGGCTTTCATGCCGCCGGCGGAGCGCGCAGCCGCGTGCCGTTGCCCTTCGGTGACAGGGGTTCGCTTCGGGGATATGGCCGGGCTTGGTTCGCGGGATATTGGTCCGCCTGCGATCAAGGCGCGAACCTTCGCGACGGTTCGCTCGGTCGGGTGAAACGCCTTTCTGATTGTGTTCAAGGCAGCGGACGGATTGTCAGGATAGAGCGGCGAGACAAGCGCGCGCGCCGTCACGCAACGTCGCCGAGCCGCAGACTCGATTTCCGCGATCAGCTCGATACCGGTTGGTCGCATGCTGGCGGCCTTCGTTAGAACCGCCTTCATGCCGCCACTCCTGCCAAATACGCCTGCAGCCTGGACTCCCGCACATACAGGCGGTTATTGGTCACCGGATCGACGCCGACACGCGCGAGCGCCTCGGTGCTCCCGTTCGCTGACAGGAGTTCGGCACCGCCCGGCACTTCCAGGATCACGTTCGTGCGGCGTGCATGCTTGAGCAGCCAGGCACGCATCGGCTCACGCTTCCAGGACGCTGGGCGTTCGCAATGGGCGATCACCGTCCCGGCCGCGTTCAAATCGATGACAACGCCAGTGCGATCCGGGCGCATTGCCGCCGGGAGCGCAAGCCGGGCAACCCGCTGCGATCCGAGCCACAGGCATTGGAAACCGCTGCAGGCTTCCGGTCGCTGTTCGTAGATCGCGCAGCCGCCAGCGCTGCAATGCGCGCACATCACCCGCTCGGGCTTAGGCGGTTCCATCGCCACGCGCATGAGCGTGCAGCAGAGCGTGCACGATCCGCACGCGGCGCTCATGCGGCCACCGCCAAAGTGCTGTAGCGCTGGCGGACCAGGGCACGCAGCGCGAGGATCTTGCTTTGCGTGCCCGAAAGCATGCGCAGGTTCGCCCAGTCGGACCATTGTTGCGTGGTGCCGGTCAGCAGCGTCTGGAAGAGGCGATCCGGATCGATCGCTGGCCGTTCGTGGGCGAGCAGCGCCAGAATCGCACCGAGCATTGCCGCCGGTTGCACCAGCACCTCGTCAGGGAAGGCTTCGCCGATCAAGGTCAGAGCCTGACCCAACGCGCGTTCGCCATGTTTGATGAATAGCGTTCGGAGCGACCCGACAATCATAAGTTCGCCCGGCGCGACATGGGCGGGCTGTTCGTGACGGGCGATCTTGAGGCCGGCCGCATCGACCAGGCGCGCGATCGCCAGCGCGTCGGCATCGCCAGCGCCAAGCGCCGCACGGAAGTCGTCGATGCGGCTCATCCGCTTGCGGCCGCGGTTGGAGGCGATGAAGATCCGCGCTTCTTCGGCCGGGCCGGCGCAACGCTTCAGCACGCACGGCAATTGCGTGATGTCGCCGCGCAACTCGGCCGCCGCGCGCCGGTGTTGCCCATCGATGACGAACAATGAATCGTCGGGACGACGTGAGACCTTGAGCACGTCAAACACGTCCCAATCCCATTCGGCTGCGATCGCGCGGATCAACTTGCGCGATGCGTCGGTCTCGATCGAGCGCTGGTAGCTGTCGTCGATGCGAAGCTCGCCGAGTGGCACCCATTCGATCGAGGGCTGTCGGCCCCGCGGCAGAGCGTAGGAGGCTATACCGCCCCCCGCGGCTTTTTTGGAAGTAACGGTCATTGATACCCCCTGCCGGTCTTCAGAACGGCTGCAGCGAGCTTCTGGCTGCCGAGGCGCGCATCTGTCAGGCGCTTCCGGTCAGCGCCGGTGTCGCGCATATAGGCGTGGACGCGACGGACATGATCGAGCCGCACGTCCAGAAACTGCGCGATCTCCTGATCGGAATGGCCGAGATCGGCCATGTCCATCACTGCGGTTTCAAACGAGGTGGTGCGGCCTCCGCCGTGGATGATCGCGCCCATCACTCAGCCGCCTCGAGCATGTCGTCGGCATCGGCCGCGACGGCGGATTCGTTGCCGCGGAAGCGGAGCAGCGGATGCACCCAGTTCGCCGCAGCGTGCGCCATCGATGCGCGGGTCGCGGGATGCTGTCCGGTGACGACCTGCAGGACCTGGCGCGAGATCTCGCTGCTCTTCATCCGCGCCCAGGTGGCGAAGGTCACGCGTTCGACCATCGGCTCGGCGATGGCGAGGCGCTGTTCCTTGCCGAGCAGATCGAGCAACTCGACCGTTGGCTGCCAGAAATCGCGTAGGCCCTCGTCGGTGCCGAGACCGACCATGTCGGCAAGGGCGTCGTGGAGCGGCACGCTGTAATCGCCGTAATTGAGCGACCGTTCGATCGCGAGGCCGGCGGCGATCGTCGCGGCAAGCGATTTGAAGTCTTCGTCCTGGTCGCGATAGGACTGGAACGCGGCCACGAGATCGTCGCTGCTGAAGGCCGGGCACAGGTGCATATCGCGCATGGCGTGGATCCACAGGCGATTGCCCGGCATCGCCTGGACCAGGGCGCGCGCGCTGTCGGGCCCGGCCGAGGCGGGTGCCAAGCGCGCCACACCGATCGCGTTGCCCGGCGTGTTCGGCGCGATCATCTGGCGCAATTGCGACCAGACCAGGAAGTCGCGGCCGACAGTGCCGCCATCGCGCGCATTGCCGACCAGCGCGGCGCGCAGGATTGATCGACGCAGCGCGCGGAAAACGTCGACGCCCTCTTGCGTCAGGCCATCCTCTTGCTTGATCGCGGCATCGGCCGCGCGGCGCGCGTCAAAACCCGCAACCTGGTTGACGGCCGCGCCGATCGCGCGCGGCTTGGGGGCCGGCGCTGCGGCGGCGGCCGGCTTGCGGGCGTCGGTTTTCGCCTTCGCGCTTTCCCACCAGAAGGTGACCTCGGGCGCGCCCGTGGCGTCGATGCGGATATAGCCGACGACATCCCCTTCGGGCAAAGCAATGCTCGAGGCTTCGCCGGGAACGACGGGGCCCGTCGACAGGAACAGGAAATGATCGGGCCCGCCATATGTGGCTTCGGGCGGTTTCGGTACAAAACGCAGATCCGGGCGGTTGGCGCGGGTGCGGATCTCGTCGCGCAGGCCCGCCAATGCGGCGTCGGCCAATTGCCGCAACAGATCCGGGTGGCAGATCAGCGCTCGCGCCGGCGCGGCGTCGGCGGGATCGTCGAACAGATCGAGCTCGAGCGCACCGCCGGCGGCGAGATAGGCCTCCTTCCCGACAAAGCGCAGCAAGCGATTGGCCTCGGCATCGCCGATCTTCAGCCAGGCGCGGATGCGATCGGGCGTCTGCTCGAGCGGGGACAAGAGGCGCAGCGCGTTGAAGGCGGAAAGCTGCAGCGCCTGCTGTTCGGTTGCGCCATAGGCCTCGGCCTGCAGCTGCGAGATCTGCCCCGCCTTCAGCGCGTCGAAGATCGGCGGGGCGAGCATGCCCAGCCGATAGGCGCGATAGGTGAAGCGCGGTTCCTGACCGAGCCGCTCGGCGATCGTCTCGAGCGAATCGCCCGCCACATGCGAGCGCACCACGCCCTGGGCGATCTCATACATTTCGAGATCGAGCCGCATCATGTTCTCGGCCTGGCTTTCCTCGAGCAGCTGCGCCTCGGTCAGCTGATCGCGCTCCACGACGTCGATCGGCCAGTCGGCCGGGAGCGCGCCCGCCTTGATCAGCGCGCCGATCGCGCGGCAGCGGCGGCCGCCGGCGTGCACGCCATAACGATCCTTGCCGTCAGATGTGGTGCCCTTGATCGGATGAACCTTGAGCGCGTTGACCAGGCCGAGCGCGAGGATCGAGCGGCCGAGCGCCTCGATCGTCATTTGCGCTTTGCGATTGGTGCGGACGTTGAAGCGGCTGATCTCGAGCTGATCGAAGGTCACCGCCTTGCGCAGGATAGCGGGCGGGAGTTGCTGAGCCCGCGCGGACGCGATCGTCGCGGGATACTCGGTCGGGGTGCTGGTCATTGGCACGCTCCTTCGGTTAGGACCGAGCGAGCGGGTGCCACCGCTGGACGGCCAGGGGCGGGGGCGAGGTTGGTCACCTCGCCTCCAGAGATCGGCAACGCGCGCAGCGGGCGCGGCGCGGGGCGCCAGCGGGTGCAGCGCTGGGCGAGATCGAGGAAATCCACGGGCGGATGGCCGGGGCGGTTGCCCCACCAGGCGCGCGCCTCGGCCTCGCGCTCAGGCGTGAAATTCTGCACGCAATCGAGCGTGCCGCAGCGGGCCGTACAAAAGCCGCGATCGCCAAAGCCGATCATGCGCGCACCTCGCTGGTCGGGGCGGCGCGGGCGGCGCGCCAGTGTTCGAAGGCGGCGCGATGTTCCGGGCAAAGATCCTTGCCCGGCGCCGGTTGGTGCGCGCAGCGGGCACAAACCGGCGCATCGCATGTGCCGCTCTTCCTGGTCGCGACCTTCCAGTCGCACAGCAGGGTGGCGGGGCGACCGCAGCCGCAGCGCTGGCGGGTGCGGGACGAGCAGACGATGGCGGTAACGCCACCGGGTAGCGCGACGCGCTCGCATGTCATGCGGCACCGCGCGCGTTGACCGCGTCGACGAGCAATTCGGCGATCACGGTCGTTGTCTCGTCGCTCAGATTGCGATTGGTATCGACGACGAAGACTTCCACGCCGTTCGCGTCGATCACAGATCCGGTTTCCTCGTCGCAGAGGCGCAAGGGCAATCTGACGCCGAGCCCGGCCAGCGCGACAAAAAAGCTCGTCATGCCGACACCATCGCCGAGGCCATCAGCCGAAGCGTCGCGGTCTTGGTCCAGTTTTCGAGCAATCCCTTGTCGGGGCTGAAAGTGCAGGTGGACACGACGCCGGCGCAGGACAGTCGGCTGCCATCATAGCGCGTACGGTATGTGGCACCGTGGTTGGCGACGAGGCCGTCGATGATCGTCGCGGCGGGAACGCCTGCCCGGGTGAGTTTGCCGACATAGTCGGCCGCTGCGATCAGCTTTTGCCGTTTGAGATCGATCGCGCTCATCAATGCACCCGATCGAAGGAGAAGGTGGGATGCGACCTGTCGTGATGCGGACCCCTCAGATGGACATTCAGCACGTCCGAAATCCCGTGCACCTCTGTGTGCAAGAGCTCGCGCGCTTCGGACTCCGCCTGTTCAACCGACGATGCTAGGATCGCATAGGAACGCTGATCCTCACTGGTGACTTCAAAATCGATCGTGACGACGATCTCGCGCTCGCCACGATCATCGAACAACGCCCAATGGCGATCGTAATAGCGGCGACATGCTTGCAGCGATGCCGGGTAAGGCATGGCGGCGATTTCCTGGAGGGTGGGCTTGGCCATCAGTCCAACCCCAGCGCGGCTTTGTACATTTCGAGCATCGCCTCGGCCTCGTCACGATGGTGCTTTTCCATCTTGCGTAGGCGCACGATCGTGCGGATCGTCTTGACGTCGAATCCGGTCGATTTGGCCTCGCCGTAGACATCCTTGATGTCGTCAGCGATGCCCTTCTTCTCCTCCTCGAGGCGCTCGATCTGTTCGATGAGCAAGCGGAGCTGGTCCGCCGCAATGACGTCGGACATCATTCGACTCCTGTCAGCTGGGTGACGGTCACGGCGTACGTGTTCTTCGTCTGGCAATGTTCGACGGTCTGGGTGCCAGCAGCGGCATCGACCGAGATCACCCGATAAGTCGGCTCCGGATCAAAGCTGAGCAGGCCGCCGATCCAGCCGAGCAGTTCGTGGGCGTTGCCGGTCACACCCGTGGTCGCCTCGCTCATAGGCCGAACAGCGCGCGCAGCGCCGCTCCCAAATTGCCGGTGGCGGCGACGGCCAGCAGGCCGGCGACCATACCGATCGCGAACAGGCCGGGGCCGCGGTGAAGCAAGCGGTGCAGCAGCGCGCGACGCGGATCGCTGGGGCTGGGTGGGCGGCAACTGGGGCAGCCGCAATCCATGCGGTGCGTGATTTCCGGCCGGGGCCGGACGGCAAGGTCAAGTTTCATCGTGACATCTCCCGCTGGATCATCGCGAAGCCGGTCGCGAGCGCGACTAAAGCGAGCCACAAGGCCGCCTTCGCCAAGGAAGGTTTGCTGAGCAGCAGCACGCTGACGCCGAAACCGGCGGCGGCGATCGCGAGATCGATCGCGCAGCGCGCCAGGCGCGCGCTCCGGGGGTGGCGGTGACCGTCGGTGCTCATTGGACGACGCTCGCCGCAGGCGGCGTGGCGCAGGCCGAGCACAGATCGGGCTCGGCCCAGAAACACGCGCAGCCGAGCGCGTCCATGCAGGCATCGCCATCACTGCACGCGCAGATGCGGCACAGGATCGGCGCGGGAAGATCCGCGCCCTGGGCGATCGCTTCGAGCTGGGCGAGCACGGTCAAATCGAAGCGATAGGCGAGCCGCAGCGCGACGATGGTGGTGAAGGTGGCGGGCATGGCGTCGGCCTCGATCAGCTCGAGCCATTCGCCGCGTAGATGCTCGGGCGTCTGCGGCTCGGTCGAGACGCGCGCGGCGATATCGGCGATGCTGAGCCCGGCGCGCTGGCGGCAGCGCTTTAGGTACGCGCCGGGGGTGAGCGTGCCGGTCATGATGACAGGCCGTCGGTCAGGACGCTGGTCACCGCAGTACCGGTGAGGTCGGTCGGGGCGGGTTCGACCAGGGTGATTTCGATCACCGGATCGACCGCATAGTGCAGGGCGTGCGCCAGCTCGATCTTGGCGAGCGAAATAGCGAGACGTGCGCGCCGGATCCGCGCCAGCGCAGAAAAGGATCCGGTCGACCGCTGGATCGGCCGCAGCGCGTCCTGGATCGCATCCAGGTCGATCATGATCGAGACGATGGCAGCGCGGTTGCTCATGCGGGTTTCCAGGCAGCAGTTTTCCCACCCCGCCAGCGGATGCGGCGAGGGGGCGACGGTTCGGCGATGCAGGTTCGGTCAAGCCCGGGGGCGGGCCGGGCGGATCATGGCGGTTGTTGCTCGTGCGCGATCAGCGACTGGATCACCGCGACGGCGCGGTGGTTGGCCTCGATCGATTCGACGGTTTCCTTCAGCGCCTTTTTCAGCGTGCGGCTGTCGGCACCGGGCAAGCTCGCCTCGATCAGCGCGACGTGCGCGTCGCCGCCTTCCTTGACCACATCGCAGGTGACGCGGCTGATCGCATAGGCGTTGCTGAAAAGCTCGGGCTGGGCCGCGTGCAGGATGGTGGCGACGGCTTCGAAGATCGGCATGCCCGGGAAGCCGGCACGCATATGCGCAACGTCGAGCTTGATCATGTCGATCACGGTCAGTTGCGCGCGCTGGTCGGGATCCGACAGCATGCGGAGATAGCCTGCGGTGCGCCCGGTCGCCTCGACCGCGCCCGACATGGTGAGCGCGCCGAGGACCTTGTAAAGCGCATCCTCGACGGTGAGCGGCTGGCGCAGCTTGGTCATGCCGCCACCGCCTGCGCTGTAAACCATGCGGGCGATGCCAGCAGCATGGCCCCGGTGCGATCGATACAGAGGGGAGGTGGCACCGCCATGGGGGAGAGGGACCCGATGACGGTGCCGGTACGCGAACAGGACGGGTTGGGGGCACGTGCGCCAAGTCGAAACACCGAAACCCCAGGGCAAAGGTTCCGGACGCACGCGATCCGGCCGACCCGTCGGCGGCCGAAACGGGAAAAGGGGGACGTCGACGGCAGGCGGGAGCGCACCCGCCGCCGACGCTCGCCGCCCGGGTGGCGGCAGAGGGAAAGGGATTGTGCTGACCCCGTCACCGCGCGGGCTCCAGGCTGGCGCGGGGGGTGGCCGAGTCGTCGGGGTAGATGTCGGGGCGGAGCACCTCTTTCGGGATGCCGGTTTCGCGCTCCACCAAGAGGACGTACTCTGCGGGGAGTGGTTTTCCCTCGCGCAGCCAGTCATGAATTGTCGACTGGTTGCGACCGATCAAGCGACCGAACGCAGATTGCGATCCAGCGGCTTTGATCGCGGCTGCCAATGGCGATTCGAGGGGCTGTTCCTTGTCCACGCATCGACACCTACCGCCATGTCGGTAGGTGCGTCAACCGCTTCGGCGGAATATTATTCTACCGGACTTTCGGTAGATTGGTGTCCATGACGCTGGGCGCGAGAATCGAGGAGCGAATTAAGGTGCTGCGGCTTTCGCAGTCCGAATTAGCGCGCCGCGCAAAGGTGCCACAAACCACCATCAACAGCCTCATCCGGGGATCTCGGCGCACGACTCCGCATCTACTCAGGCTAGCGCGCGAACTCAGCACCACGCCCGCCTATCTCACGGGTGAAACTGATGATCCGGAGGCGGATGCTCCGACATTACCCGCGCTCGACTTCGAAACGCGCGAGCTCCTGGACGATGTCGCAGATATGGACCCGGCTGACCGCCGCGCGATCGCCCAGATCGCGCGCAGCCTCACGCGGCGCGTGCCCACCGGGCGAGAAGGCCCTGCGACCCTGCACGCGCCCGCCACCAGCTATCGCGGTCCGCCCGTCAGCGAGAACGCGCTGGGGCAAATGATCGAGGGGTTGCTGCGGGCTGTTGATCTGACGGCTCCCGTGCCCGAGCTTGCTCGTGAGCTTGCAGAGCTGTGGCCCACCGCGATCGCGCAAGTGCAAGGTCCTCTCTACGCGTTGGACGATGAGACGTCGGCGGCTCCAGCAAAATCGCCTGCAACTCTCGCCAGCGCCGGTCGCGCACCGCGGTGATGACGGCGCACTGCACATCGCAGCGCGGACAGCGCAATTCGCACGCGGGCGACGCCCGATACACGGTTCCAGTCATTGGTCTTGCTCCCGGCCTGGCCGTCGAGGCTACTTCAACGGCTTCAGGTCGAGCTACAGGCTGGAGGGGAGATGGTTACTTCTATGTTGAAGGAACTCGGCGAGCAGGGGAACAATAAATGGCGACTTTTCGCGTTAAGCTCGGTGGTGTAGAGGATAACCAAGTTGCTATTGAAGCCTGCTATCCGGGCGATTCTGTCAGAGTTTATGGTTCTCGGTCAGATCCACGTTATTGGCTAGTCCGCGACGACCGCGATAATGATTTGGGTACGCTTCCTCGAAGAGGGAAACTGATAGACGAGGTATTGTCGGGCGGCCATATGTGGGATGCCACGGTACACAGCATCGACGACCCGACAGAAGCCAAGCCGTTTTTCGGTCTGTCGATAGAGATCGAAGTGCGATCTGCGCAAGAACAGGCTATCTATCAAGCTGCGACTGAAAAAGTAGACCATATCATTGCTACTGGGCATGATAGAGCGACGTCATATAAAGTCGGCATTGTCGGCGAATCGAACTATCAGCCCGCGATTAAGGCTGCCCGCCGGGGCGAAGCTGTCACCATCCTGCGCGAGCTGGGCAATCCTTACGACAGCGACGCGTTGGTCGTGCGGTGCGCTCGCAACAAGACAATCGGATATGTCGCGCGTGATAGCTGGCTACGCGAGGCGATCCTTGAGGAGGGCAAGGGCTGCACCGCCTCGATCGTGAGCATTGAGCGCAACGGAGCGCCGCATCTTGGTGTTGTGCTCGACGTGATGCTCAACAATGATGGGATCCCCGAGTGCCGATATTCGGCAACGGGAACCTCCGCTATTTCCCAAACCGTTCCCGATGCGGTGCCATATCGGAGCTTTCTCACGCGACTGTTCGGTCGACCATGAGCGGGATAGATGATGGGGGAGGCATGATGTTAGAATTTAGATGGGCGAAGCTCGCAGCATTGATCAGCGCGGTGCTTATGTCCGGAATATCATTTGAGGTACAGGCTGCGGACCGTGGTCCAGTGCAGGTTTGGTTCACTGGGGAGCCCGCAGAAGTCTCTGATAAACTAGCAAACCTTTGCGCCGATCGCCAAGCGGCTGTTGTCGAACAAGATGAGCACCATGTCTTGTGTCAAAGGGAGGTCTCTGGCGCCAAAGGCATTTTTGCACAGGTTCTATTGGGCAACAGTTATTCCACCTCGCCCCAGCTTAATATCCGATTTGCCCTGTTGCGGGACAGGAAAAGCGTTCGGGTTCAAGCCTCGCAATGGATCGAACTACAAATGGCGGGAGGCCAGACACGCCGTACCCCGCTGAACAATCGGGAGCAGGAGGATCAACTTTTAAATCTACTCGTCGGATTGGGCGCAGATGAAAACGCACCAATGGCGCAATGGCTACCGCCCGCCACCCCGGATCAAAACCCTGTACCGGCCACGGCCAAGCCCTGATCGTCGGCGTACGTGGTAGGGTACCGAGGTCACACGCTCAATGCCGATGCTCGATCTCATTGCGCGCGGCCTGGGCGAGGAAGGCGCTCCGAGTAAGGCTGCGCGAGGTCGCGGCCTTGTCGATCGCGTCGAGCATACCGCGATCGAGCGACAGGTTCACGCGCGCGACGGTGCCGCTGTTGCGGATCCACGGCACCGCGATGATGAACGCGCCATCGCGCAGATCGTCGGCGGCAAGCGCCTGGACTTGATCGAGCGGGAGCGGCGCGACCTCGGCGGCATCCTCGAACCATAAGGCGAGCGCATCGCAGGCATTGGGCAGAACCTCGCCGATCTCATCCGCTGCCGAGAAACAGCCTGGAAGATCGGGGAAGGTGACGCCGAAGGCGCTGTCTTCATCCTTGTGCACGATGGCGTAGAAATATTTCATAGTCTTGCTCCCAGGGGGCGGGGGATCACACCCACCCCGCCATTTTCGCGATGCTGCGGGCGGTGCCGAGCGGCAGGTCTTTCTTCGGGTGCGGGACAATCACCGTGATTTCATCCTTGCGGAATTTGTGGTGCGAGCCCTTGACCGACACGAGATCGAACCCTTCCGCCACCAGCCGCTTGACAATTTTCTTGCTGTCCCGTTCCATGCGCAAATATATACACATCATGCGGAGGTCGGTCAATCGCTTTTGCGCAAATACATGCGCAATATGCTGAAATGTTTCGGGCTATGGATGGTTGCCGCAATTCCCGCTATGTTCCGCACCGGGAGCGCGGGCGTAAACAAGTCTATGGTGGCGCAATATCGTCGTTCGCCGAGCATGGTGAGCACGAAGCTGCAGGTGCTGGATTTCGCCAAGGCGTATTTCCTGCGATGGGGCAGCTCACCCAGTTATGGCGAGATCGCCGGCGCGGTCGGCATCGGCCGCTCCCGTGCGCGCGACATGGTGCGCACGCTGACCGCCGAGGGCGAGATCCGGCGCGCGCCAGGCGATCGGCGGCGCATGTCTTTCCCAGGGCTCGAGCAGCACGTCAGCGAGGGCGACGCGATCCTCGCGCTGCGCGCGGCCGGCTGGACGGTGAACCCCGATGGCCAGGTGTTCGAGCGGTCAACGGCCAGCACATTTCCGCCACTGCCGCGCGTGCCCGAACTCGAGCAGACACCCGTGACAGACGACGGGGGTCAGCAAAATGTCGGACAGCAATCCAGCCGAGGCGAAGGTGATGCGCGCGATCATCGCACGCCACCGCAAACAGGCACTGGCTGAGCAGGCCGAGGCGAACGCGGCGTTGCCGAAGCAAGAGGCGAGGGGTGTCGGCTGGTCGACCAAGGCCCCCAGGAAGCGCAAGCCCAGCCCGCTCGAGAAAAGCATCGCCGATGACATCGCGCTCAACCGTCGGCGCTGGGCAGAGAAACATCCAGATCGTGCGGCAGCAGAGCGGTCACTGCGGAAATCCCGAGCGGAAATGCACGAGCGCTGGGATCATAAGGCGCACGGCACGCCGGAAACCCATGAACACCACAAGCACCACCAGGACGGTGCGCTGGCCCAGCTCTACCTTTCCGGCTCGATCGACGCCGAGCAGCTTGCCTCGGCCGTGGAGATCGCCACGGTCGCCGAGCGGATCGGGGCCGATGTCACCGTCAAGACCTCCAGCGTCGAGACGCGCGTCGACCAGACGCGCAGTGGCGATGGGACCTTTTACGAGGCATTGGGCGCGGTGCGGCGCGAAATGGCCTATTCGCGCTGGAGGCGCGAGGTGCGCGGCCCGATCGCCGCGATCCTAGTCATGATCGTTGGCGAGACGGTCGGCTATACCGTGGTGGCGAAGCGGTACGGGATGCACAACCGCCGCGCGAAGCAACTGCTGATCGACGCGCTGGACTTGTGGCCGCGCATCTTTGGGGCGGTGTCGAAAGAAGTGGACGCGGCGACGCTGATCGCCGCGCATGCCGGTATCCTCGGCTGATCGGTATTTTTTTGGGGGTACACAAAAACGCCCCTGCCAAAATGGCCACGTAATGGCCTATTTCGACCCCGCGACAATTGCGCCTGACGCCCACCGCCTTCCCCCGGGCCGGTGGGCTTTTCCGTATCTGGAGCGCTTCCCCATGCCCCAGCCCCGCGCCTCCCGCTCTTCCCCTGGCGGGTCCATTGCCGATCAGCTCGAGCGTTTGACGCCCGACTGGGATCGGCTGGTGCACGACGCGCGGCGGCGGGAAGAGGTCGCGACAGGGCGTCCGGATATGCCTCTCGATGACCTCGAAGAGCGAGCACAGCAGCTCGTCCGCGCAATTGTCGCCCCCTTTCGTGGAGACCGCCGATGACCACGCTCGCGATCCTCCGTGATTTCATCTCGACCATGCCCGGCGAGGAAGCGGTGATTTCGAAGGCGAGCCTGGTCGCGATCGAACGCGAGCTCACCACGGCGAGCGTCGCCGCGGTACAGGTGCATATCGATTCCAGCGTCAACAGCGTCATCGATGGGCTGCTGACGCCGAACGCAGTGCGCGGCTTCGCGTGAATCGCCAGCTGGCATCTCTCCTGGTCGGGAGCCGAACCCGGCAGGAAGTTTCGCCGACCGCGACCGTGCAGGGCACCCTGCCTGCGGGCACCGCCGGGGCATCGCCATCTGTTCGCGGCCGTGCGGCCACGGTTTTCCGCCAGATATTCTGACCGGGGCGGAGGGGGTCTCCGCCCAACTGCCATCATCGGCACGAGGGGACACTGATGTTCGATCCGTCGCACTGGGCATGGCCGCAATGGACCATGGCCATCATGCTTTTCTTGTGGTTGCTGGTGAGCGCCAGCAGTCACGGAAAGCCGCGCGAACCTTACAATGGCTTCACGGCCATCGTAAGGTTCGCCCTGTCGGTTTTTCTGCTCTCCTATGGCGGGTTCTTCAAATGAAGCCGCCCCGCGCCCCGCGCACCGTAGAGCACGCTACCGAGCTGCTCGAGCGCGTCTCACGCCTCGATGGTGAAGCGGCGACGATCGCCGCCAATCGTGACGCGGCGATCGCCGCGACCAATGCCGTCGCCGACGCTTTGCTGGTGCCAGTGATCCAGGAGCGCACCGCAATCGCCGGTGTGCTTGAGGCATGGTGGGCAAAGGACGGCAAGACGTTGCTCAGCGGCAAGCGCAAGACGGTCGAACTCGGCGGGTGTGTGATTGGCACCAAGGCGGCATCGACCTCGCTGACCTTCACGGCCGACGACTTCGACGCCGCGCTCAAGGCGCTGCAGGCGGCGCGCTGGGCGAAGCCGTATGTCAGCGTCAAGTATTCGGTCGATAAGACCGCCACCAAGAAGGCGCTGGAAGGCAAGCACGGCGAGCAGCTGCGCACGCTCGGCTTCGGGACCAGCGGCGGGACGGACGTGTTCGTGCTGACGATCGTCGCCCAGGCCGGGACCGTCACCGCCTGAGCAGGCGATGCGCAAGGTCAAGCGGCTACGCGGCCGGGCAGGGCAGGCACAGCGCCTGCGCCGCCTCAAGCGCACCAATGGCCTCTGCGAGATGTGTTTGGGGCTCGGGCGCGTCACCGAGGCGACCCGCGTTGATCACATCAAGCCGCTCGATCACGGTGGCAGCGACGAGGACAGCAACACCCGCAATCTGTGCCAGCCGCATCACCTCGAGGTGACAGCCGAGCAGTTTGGGCACCAGGTCGCGGCAGGCATGCGCGGCGTCGCGCGCAACGGGCGACCGATCGGCCTCGACCACGCATGGAACCGATCCGGTCCTATCCGGGCTGCCCGGGCCCCGCCGCGGCTGCCGACCCCCCCGGGGGGTCGAAAGTGAGGCCGGCCGACCTCCGGACACCGCGTAGTGCCACCGTACGCATTGAACGCGTTCACAGAGTAAAAAGTTGGGCAGGAGCGGAGCATGGCAAAGGAACCCGCACCGCGCAAGCCCGATGACTCAGTGTTGGCCGAGCCCAATTGGAAGGTGCTCCTTCCCAACGCTGCAGAGCGCAAGGTGGCCGCCGATCACTGGCGGCGCATTACCAATGAGATGAGCAACCGGGAAATCCTCTCGACCTCTAACGGACACGCCCTTCAGCGACTTGTTCTCGCCTATTTGGTTTACGACCGGTGCTCACGCCAACTTGCCGGTGACGGCATTGTCATTGAGCCCAACCCTGACAACCCGAAGGCGATCGCTCGCCTGTCGATCTACTACAAAGCGATGCGTGAAGCCGAAAACACGGCCGAGCGGCTTGAGGCACAGCTAGGGTTATCTCCCGGGCGTCGCGCCAAGGTGGCGAAGGTGACGAAGCCGCGCGACCGGAGCGCCGGCGCCGATGCCTTCCTCGGCACCCGTTCGGGCTGACGCCCCCGGGGAGATCGACCCGACCACCCGCTGGGCACAGGCGGCCGTCCGGGGCGACTTTCCGGTTGGCGACTTCGTGCGTGGGGCAGCAGAGCGCCACCTGCGGGATCTGCGCGAGGCGTCAAAACGGGGATACTTCTTCCGGCCCGAGCTCGCCCAACGCGCGCTAGATTTCTTCCCCTCGGTGTTCACCATCACGGATGGTCCAGCGGCCGGGAAGCCGTTTCATCTGCTGCCGTACCAGGTTTTCGCGGTCGGTTCGTTGATGGGGTGGGTCAACGCCGACGGACGCTGGCGCTTCCGGTCGGCATGGATCGAGACTGGCAAGGGGCAGGCGAAGTCGCCTTTGATGGGCGGCCTCGGGCTCTACGCCATGGGCTGGTGCGGCTTTCCGCGTAGCCAGATCTACGCGATCGGCGGTGACAAGAACACCGCCAACGTCCTGTTCCAGGATGCGGTCGCCATGTGTCGGGCGCAAGTGCCCGGGTATGACGAGGGCGAAACGCTCGAGGGGCTCGGTCACGTCAAGATCGGCGGTATAGGCAAAAACGCCCATACGATCGAGCATCCGGCCAGTCAGTCGTTCTTCCTTCCGCTCGCCAGCGGTGAAAACCAATCGGGGCCGCGCCCCCGCATGGTGCTCGCCGACGAGATCCACGAATTCAAGACCGACGCGCAGATCGAGATCTGGCGTCGCGCCATCACCAAGGTCGCAGGCTCCGCGATGATGGTGCTGGGCACCAACACCGCGGCGATCTCGAGCCACGTTGGGAACGGCTATTCCGAGATCTATCAAGATATCGCGACCGGCAAGAAGCGGGATGACACCGCCTTCAGCCTCGTGTTCCGCGTTGACAAGAAAGACCGCGAGAACGTTTTTACCAACGAGGCCTGCTGGCAGAAATCCCTGCCGGCACTCGGTATTACCTACCCGATCCAGAACATCCGCGAGGAAGTCCAGACCGCCACGACCAGCAAGCTGTCGGCGGCCTCGTCGGTCAAGCGCCTCTATTTCGGCATCCCGACCGGTGCCGCCGATTTCTGGATCGACGAGGAGAAGTTCGCCGCGGTGCTCGGCCCGGTCGACGATGCAGCGATCGCGGCACTGAAGGGCTGCCGGTGTTGGCTTTCGCTCGATCTGTCGAAGAAGAATGACCTTACCGCGCTCACCGCCACCTGGTTGGATGGCGCGGGCGTGCTTTGGCAGAAGACCTGGTACTGGACGACGAAGGACGGCCTGGCCGACCGGGCTAAAACCGACAACGCGCCATATGAGGAATGGGTCGAGGGCTGCCACCTGGTCGCGGTTCCTGGCGCGACGATCGACAAGAGTTTCATCGCCGCCCAAGTCGCGCGGATCTGCGCCGAGCATAATGTCGTTGAGCTCGTCTTCGATCCGGCGCAATTCGCCGACTTTGAGACGGCTTGCGAAGAAATCGGCTTCCCGGCGTGGAAATTCGAGGGGCCGGACAAGCCCGAGGGTACCGGCCTCAAAATGGTGCGGCACGCCCAGGGCGTGAAGGTGATGTTCGAAGACCGCCAGCACTGCATGCCGCGGTCGATCGAGCGGTTCGAGGATCGCATCCTGAAACAGACGATCGTGATCGACGATTCGCCGGTCACCTACAGCTGCGCGGCGAACGCCGCGATGGTCACCGATGGCCAGGCCAACCGGGCCTTCGACAAGAAGCGCTCACGCGGAAAAATCGACGGCATCGTCACCTGCGCGATGGGCGCCGGCGCTGCCGACAATATCGAGCTCGAAGGGACGAAGTACGATGGCAAGTTCTTCGTCGACCTCGATGATGACGATGACGAGGATCCTCTGTGAGCGTTGACGGCTATAAGCTCTCGCCGCGCGCGGCCGAGGCCGAGGCGCGCCGCAACGGCACGGTGCAGAACGCGGTGGAGAGCGCGCCGGTGATCGCCGGCGGCGGCGAGATGTTCGAATGGTTTGGCGGCGGCCAGCGCGCGGCAGGCATGAACGTCACGCCGGAAACGGCAATGCGGTCGACCGCAGTGTGGCGGTGCGTCACGCTGATCGCTGGCGCGCTGATGTCACAAGCGCTTGGTGTGTTCCGCGTCACCGACAAGGGCGAATTGGTTCGCGAATATGGCCACGTTTACGATCGTTTCCTGTCGATCGAGCCCAATGAGGAGATGTCGGGGCCGACCTTCGTCGAGAATCAGGCGATACAGATGCTGCTGCGTGGCAACGGCTACGGCCTGATGCGCCAGGCGCGCAACGGCACCTTGACCGACATCGACTTCTACTTCGCCGCGCGCGTGCTGCCTTTCCGCTCGGTCGACCGCTCGATCTGGTACCGCTTCACCAACGACGACGGCACGACCGAGGATCATCATTCCTCCTACGTGCTGCATTTCAAGGGCCCTGGGCTCAGCGTCGACGGGATCCGCGCGCTGTCGCCGATCTCGCACCACGCCCAGTCGGTCGGCATCAGCCTCGCCACGCGTGATTATGAAGCGGGGCAGTTTGAACGCGGGCTGATGACCAACGACTTCTTCCAGTTCCCCGACGGGGTTTCGAAGGAGCAGCGCGCCGACTTCAAAGAGTATCTGCGCAAGAAGGCGCAGGGTGTCGCCAACGCGCATAATCCGTTGCTGCTCGAGAAGGGTGCCGAGTGGAAGCGGGTCGCGGTCACCGCGAAGGACGCGCAGCTGCTCGAGCTGCTGCAATATTCCGTCGTCGACGTGTGCCGCATCTACGGCGTGCCCCCGAACATGGCCGGAGAGACTTCCGGCACCTCGAATTGGGGCACCGGCGTGGAGCAGCAGACGATCGGCTTCGATCGCTGGACCATGCTGCCGCACAAGAAGCGCATCGCGGCCGAGTACACCCGCAAGCTGTTTCCCGTAGTCGGCGCGCGCGTGTCGCCGTTCGTGGTGTGGTGGGATGACGACTTCCTGCTGTCCGGCGACAGTAAGGCGATCGCCGCCTATCTGCGCGCCGCGCTCGGCGGCAACCAGCTGCCCGGCTGGATCAGCCAGAACGAGGCGCGTCGCAAGGTCAACTTGCCGCCCGTGCCGGACGGGGACGAAATCTATCAACCGACCGGTGCGCCGGCCGCGCCAGGGCAACCGGCCGCCGACACCGAAGAGGAACCGACCGATGCGCAAGCTGCTTAACCTCGCCCAGGACAACCGCGGGAAGGGCTCGGGCCTGCGTTCGGAGGCGACCGGCACCGATACCACGACCGTTTATCTCTATGACGTGATCGACAGCTTCTGGGGGATCTGCGCGTCAGATTTCACGCGCGAGCTCGCGGCGATCACGACGTCGAACGTGGTGCTGCGTATCAATTGCCCGGGCGGCGACGTGTTCGAGGCCCGTGCGATGATGACGGCGATCGCCGAGCATCCGGCGACTTTTACTGCGAAGGTCGACGGCCTGGCTGCGTCGGCGGCAACCGCGATCACGCTGGCCTGCGACACCGTCGAGATCGCCGATGGGGGATTCTACATGATCCACCAGGCGTGGACCTTCGCGATGGGCAATGCCGACGATATGACGGCAACGGCTACGCTGCTCGGCAAGATCGATGACGTACTGGTCGCGGGCTATGCCGGCAAAACCGGCAAACCCAATGACGAGATCGCTGCGCTCATGCGCGCGGAAACCTGGTTCACTGCGCAGGAAGCCGTCGACGCCGGCTTTGCCGACGCGGTGACCGCATCGCCGGCAAAAAAGGCGAAGGCCCAGGCCAGTGCTTTCAATCTCGCGGCCTTCGCCAACGCGCCGAAGGTCCTCACCGAACAGGAGCCCGTCCTGGACGAGACGCTGCGCACGCGCTCGCTCGCCCGTCTCGGTCTGTACGAGCGAACGGCCGCGTAAGCAGCCGCTCAAACCCGGCGCCGGTCCCCCCGGTCGCCTTTCCGAAGCCCCGCCTCATCAGCGGGGCTTTTTCTTTGGAGACGACACATGATCAATATCAAGGCGCTCCGGGACCAGCGCGCCGCTAAGGCAACCGAAGCCCGCAACCTGCTCGACACCAACACCACGACCTATACCGCCGCGATCGGCGTGCAGGTCGACGCGATCTATGAAGAGATCGACCGCATCGACGAGCAGATCGTGCGCGCCGAGCGCCAGGCGAAGATCGACGGCGATGCTGCGGCCGACGAGGGCAACCAGGAGCGCCAGCAACAGGCGCTCAACGTCCTTTCGCCCGACGAGCGCGCGAAAGCGGTCGCCTACAACGCGGCATTCCGCAATTTCCTTGTTCGCGGCGAGCGCGGTCTCACGAATGACGAGATCACCCTGCTCGTCGCTGGTCGCCCACAGAACGCGCAGTCCGGTCAGCAGTCGAACGGCGCGGCTGGCGGCTATCTCGTCCCTACTGGCTGGGGCGGCGAGCTGCTCGAGGCGCTGAAGGCCTTCGGCGGGATGCGATCGGTTGCCACGGTCGTGCAGACCGCCGGCGGTAACTCGCTGCCGTGGCCGACGGTCGATGAAACCGGCCAGGAAGGCGAGTTGGTCGCGGAAAATCAGCCGGCGAGCGCGCAGGACGCCAGCTTCGGCACGATCGACATCGGCGCGTTCAAGTTCAGCTCGAAGATCTTCACGATCCCGTTCGAGCTGCTGCAGGACCAAGGCCCCGGCATCGACATCGAGGCATTCATCCGTCGCGCGGCCGCGACGCGCATCGCGCGTGTCCAGAACCGGTATTACACGGTCGGCACCGGCACCAATCAGCCGCGCGGCATCGTCACCGCGGCGGTCGCCGGCAAGGTCGGTGTGGCCGGGCAGACCGCAACCGTCCTGACCGACGACCTCGTCGACCTCGAGCATTCGGTCGATCCAGCCTATCGCGCGATGCCGGGCGTCGGCTGGATGTTCCACGACAACACGCTGCGCGTCCTCAAGAAGATGAAGGACAGCCAGAACCGGCCGCTCTGGATGCCGGGCTATACCACCAAGGAGCCGGATACCTTCAACGGCTACAAGTACACGATCAACCAGCAGATGCCGACCATGGCGGCAAATGCGAAGTCGATCCTGTTCGGCGACATGTCGCAGTACATGATCCGCGACGTGATGGCGGTCACGCTCTTCCGCTTCGACGACAGCACCTACACCTCGCGCGGCCAGGTCGGCTTCCTCGCCTGGGCGCGTGGTGATGGCGACCTGATGAGCGCCGGCCAGCCGGTCGCTTACTACCAGAATTCGGCCAGCTAAGCCGACCATGCTGGCGCGCTGCGCGCGCCGGCACCCGGGCTGATCGACCGAGCTGCGGCGATCGCCAATCTCACCGAAAGGAACCAAAATGGCTGACAAAATCGAGGACACTCTGGCGTCCGACGTCAAGGTGCGCGTGCTGCTCAAGCATGAGGACCATCTCCCCAATCACGTTATCACCCTCTCGGCCGCTGCGGCCAAGGTGGCCGTGAAGGCCGGCTGGGCAGACGATGATGCCGCCGGCGTCGCGTACGCCGAAGCCAATGAGCCGCAGCCCGAGGCCGAGGCCTAAGCCATGACCGAGCCCGTCGCGCTCTCCGACATCAAGACGCACCTGCGTCTCGACCAGGGCGCGACGGACGAGGATAGCTATCTGACGATCCTGCTCACCGCGGCGCGCCGCGCGTGCGAGGGCCGGATTCACCGCGCCGTTGTCGGCACGTCCGCGATCGCGACCTTCGATCGCTTCCCGCTGGCACCGATAGGTGTGCCGCTTGAGGTGCCGGAGCCGGACGCGCTCTATCTCGAACTCGAGGGCGGCACCGTCGCGTCCATTACCTCCATCCTGTATTACGACGGCACCGGCAGCGTGCAGACGCTGGATCCGGCGAGCTATGTCGTGGACCTCGACCAGATCCCTGCGCGGGTCGCACCGCTCGAGGCCTGGCCAACCACGATGCGTCGCCCCAACGCGATCAAGATTTCCTATGTCCTGTCGCCGCTGCCGCTGGATGATCTGGCGGCCGTAAAACAGGCGATCTTCCTGCTAGTCGAGAATTGGTACAGCAATCGCGGCGCGGCCGTGGTGGATATCAGGGGTGTTCCGACCGAGCTGCCGCTTGCCGTCACGTGGCTGCTTTGGCCTCTCACGCAGTTCGCGACGTCGTGACCATCACCTCAGGCAAGCTCCGCAACCGCGTGGTGCTACTGCGGAAAGTACGGACGCGTGACGCCAATGGCGGGTTCCAGACCAACTGGGCACCCGTCGGGGATCCGATCGCCGCCCAGGTCGAGGGCATCAGCGGCAACGAATCGATTATCGCCCAGGCGCTGCAGGGCGTCAGCTTCTATCGGATCCTGCTGCGATATCGCCCCGACATCACCGATGCCGACCAGCTCAGCTATGGCACGCTGACGCTCAACATTCGCTCCGCTGTCGATCCCGATGGGCGTCGTCGCGAAACGCTCATCCTTGCCGACACCGGCTCCCCGCAAAAGGTGGCTTGAGCATGGTCGAAGCGATCCAGGGCCTCAACCAGGCTATCGCCACGATCGAGGTGTTGCCCAATGCCGCGCGCTGGGAATTCGCCGACATGCTCGGCCGCCTCGGTCGCGATATCCTGGCGATCCAGCGTGCGCACGTCGCGCGCGACACGGGCGCGCTGGCGGCGGGGCTTTCCTCCGAGTTGCACGTCGATGACGCATTGATGCGGCTTAAGGTGGGCTTGCTTGGCGTCGAAGCGCGCAGCAGATCCGCCAAACGGCGCGCGGCGAAGGCCGGGGGCGGGGATCCTCGTAATCTCGGCGATATCTTTTACGGTCGCTTCATCGAATTCGGACGGAAAGCGCAAACTGTCGTGGTCGAACGGCGTCGGCGTGTGGCAGGTCAGCTTCGGACCGAACCGAACAGCCGGGGGCGTCGCAAGCGCATCGAGGACATCGCCGGAACCTACAAGATGAATGTGCGCGCGATGGCACCGCGCCCGTTCATCAATCCCCCCGATGGCAGCGTCGATGCGGTGGTCGACCAGCGCACGACATCATTCTGGGAGCGGACGCTCAGCCGCGCCGGTGCCGTATGACCGATTTGCTGGGTGCCGCACGTGGTGCATTCTTCCGCGCCTTGAACGAAGGCGCATCGGGGCAAATCGCGCCCGTCTTCACCGAGGTGCCGCAGGACACCCAGCCCAATTTCTACAAGATCGGCATGATTGAAAGCGATCCGGGCGACGCAAAGCCTGATGACATGCGCGAAGAGCTGCTGGTCGAGATCATCGTGGTCTATCGCGGCGAGGATCGGGGGCAATTGCTGACGATGATGGAAGCCGCGCGCAGCGATCTTCGCGGCAAACCGATCACCGCACCCGGTGCCAAACTTCGCCCCCCGCGCTGGGCCGGTTCCACCTCGAGCGACGCGATGCCCGACGGCGTGACGTACGTCGGCCTGCTCCACTTCACCCTGCACGCACAACCCGCATAGGCCCCGGAAAGGATCCTCTATGACCGACGCAACCAACGAATATGGCGAGGAATGGCGCATCGAAATCGGCGACAGCGCCACGCCCACGGTATTCCTGCCCATTGCCGGCGAGACGGGCTTCGATTTCAAGCGCAGCGCCTCGAGCATCGACGATAGCGACAAGGACGGCGGCAAATATGGCAGCGGCTCGTTTGGCCAGCAGACGCTGACCATGTCGGTGAAGGGCAATTTGAAATTGCCCGACTTGGGCTTCACCCGCGCCTCCACCGTCTCGAAGACGATGCCCCCGCACACCCCTGCAAAGGTGATGAAGGGCAACATCGTCAAATATTCGGGCAGCGTCGCGGTCGGCCCGATCTCGACCACGCACAACAACAATGCCACGGTCGATTACAGCTTCGACATGGTCAATCGCGGTCAGCCGCTGGTCGATGACCTCGGGGCGACCGCATAATGACGCGCAAGGGCAGTGCGCAGCCTAAACCGCGATCGGCGCGCGCAGCCGCGCCGATTGAGGCACCGGCCAAGCAGCCAACCGCCAACCCATCGCGCGGCGAACATGAGCTGATGCTCGCCGGCATCAGCTATCGCCTGCGCCCATCGCGCACGGCGGTACGCGCGATCGAGGAGAAGACCGACAAGTCGCAGCTCGAGCTCGTGCGCATCGGAAACGCCGGCGGGCTGCGTCTGGCACAGCTTGGCGTCATCGCAGCACAGTTGATCCATGCCGGTGCCGAGGACGATTTGACCCGCATGATAACCGCCGAACGTTTCGAGGAGTTGATCTTCGAGGAAGGCGTAGCCGGGCCGATGGCGCGGATTACGCTGTGCCTGCTCGATGCGGCGACCGGCGGGCGGACCGCGTCGGGAAACGCACAGGCGGCGGCAGCCTAGACCCACAGGCCCGCTGGCGCCGCGAAATGGGCATCATGATGGATGCCTTTGGCTGGACCGCCGATCAATATTGGGCGGCAACCAGCCACGAAATCTGGGCCGTGATCGAAGCGCGCGAAGACGCGAACCGGCAGTAGGAGACGCACATGGGCGCACGCGTCACCAAGGATCTGTTTTTGCAGATCGGGGGCAACGTCGATGGCCTGAGCGCCGCCAGCAAGGCGGGGCGCACCGCACTTCTCAACCTGGGCAACACCGCCGAGAATATCGCGGCCGAGGTGGAAAAGGCTTTTGCCGATCTTGGCAAAACCAACATCGAGGCCAACGCCAAGGATATTGAGCGCACCTATCAGCGCACCTTTGCGGCGATCCGGCAGAATGCGCAGCAGGTGCTGGCCGCGCCCGACAAGGGAAGCGCGGCTCAGATCCTCAATGCCGCGGGGAGCGAGGCGGCGGCCGTCGCGGCCGAGCACCAGGCAGCGCAGCTTCGGCAACTCGCCGCTGCTGCGGCGATCGTCGCGCAGCGCGCTGGTGAGCTCGGGGCGGAAGAACGGATCCTCGCCGTCGGCTTCGAGACCGCTGCCCAGCAGGCTACCCGACAGGCCGAGGCGCTGCGCGCCCAGGCGGGGGTCATGTCCGCAGTCCACGCCGAGCTCGGCGAAGCCGGGGTTGCGCAGGACGAGGTCGAACATGGTGCGCGACGGATGGGGATCGCGCAGATGGAAATGATGCACGTCGTGCGTGCGAGCTCGGACGCCTTCGCCGCCGGCGCGCCGATCGCACAGATCTTCTCGATGGAGATCGGCCGCGTCGCGGAGGCCGCAGCCATGTCAGGAGACTCGCTCGGCCGCGTCGGGGCGTTTCTCGCAGGCCCTTGGGGCGTGGCGCTCACCGTCGGAATCGCGGTGCTCGGCCCGCTGGTGGGCAAGCTGTTCGAAACGGACGATGCCGCCAAGAAGGCGATGGAAGGCCTGCGCGATTTCGAGCAGAAGGAGCTCGATCTCCCCAGTCTCATCGACAAGACAACGGGCAAGCTCAAGGAGCAGGTCGACGTCCTGACCAACCTTGCCCGGGTTGCGCGCGAAGTGCTGCCTGGTCGGATCGCCGATGCGACATCGGATGCCGCGAAGGCTCAAACTGCCGGGTTCGCTGCGGCGCGTGCGAAGCTTGTGGCCCAAGGTAAAAGCCGCGCGGGGCCGAATGACGTCGATCTGTCTCGAGCGATCTTCAATTCAGGCGGCAGCCTCCAGAAGCTCGACATGAATATCCAAGCGATCCTGCCTACGCATCCCGAGCTGGCTGAACTCGCCCGCACCATTGCCGATTATACGGGCCAGGAAGCGCTCGCGATCCAGAAGACGCGGGATCTGAAGGGGCAGCAGGACGCCCTCAACACAGCGCTGCGCGGCGGAGTTGTTGCGACCACCGAGCTCGCGCAGCGCCAAGTCGAACAAGCCATGGCCGTCACGGCCGTGGAGAAGGCGCAGATTGCCCTGAAGTCGGTGCAAGATCGCAAGGCAAGCATCGACGACATGCCGTTTGGACCGGCACAGCAGAAGGCAGTGCAGAAATACAAGGCCGACCTGCTCTCTGCGACGCGTGCGCTCAAATCGGCTCAGCAGGCGGCAAAGAACCCGCAATTTGGCCGAGAGGTCGACGTGGCGCAAGCAACGGCGATCGTCCAAGGGATTGGCGGTCGCGTCACCAGCGGTTATCGCTCACACGCACGCCAGCAGCAGCTATACGACGACAAAGTATCCGGTCGCCATGACGGCCCGGTCGCTGTGCCGGGGACCAGTGCGCATGAAACTGGCGGAGCGATCGATGTCGCGTTCGGGCCAGGCATCTCGATCGCCACTATAAAAAAGGCGTTTGCAGACGCGGGTGTGCAATTGCGCAAGGTGCTGCGCGAGGACGGCCAGAAGGTCTTCCATGTCGAATTCGGCAAGAAGGGGCCGTCGCAGGAGGTGCTCGACAAGCGCGATGAGGCAGCGCGGGAAAAGGCTGCGAATGACGATCGCGCCTATCAGGGCCAGCTCGGCCAGGCGCAGGAGCGCATCAAACGCGACATGGCGGCGCTGGCTGATACGATCGAGCAGCGCGCGGTCAATGAGGGCTTCGGGATCGAGAATGCGAAGGTGCAGCGCAATCTGGAAATCGAGGACCAGTTACAGCAGAAGAAGATCGACAAGCCGCGCGCGCTGATCCTTGAGGGCTTGAATAACAGCGCGGCGGTGCTTGAAACCGAGGCGGTCAAGAAAAAGCTGCGCGAGGCGCAGGACGATCGCACATTGCAGATCGGCCGCGATGATATCCGCGACAAGATCGCGTTGCTCCAGCTCCAGGGCAATCTCGCGACGACAAGCGAGGACCGCAAGCGCATCGCCTTGCAGATCCTCGATTATGAAGAACGCGAGGCGCGCGCGACGCTGGCGAACGCGATCAGTAAAGAGACCGACCCCCAGCGCAAGGCCGGACTGGAGGTTCAGCTCGCCAATCTGACGCCGCAGTACGCTTTGCAGCGACAGGGCGCGGAACGCCAGAATGCCGATCCCCTGGAGGCGTACAAGCTCCATCTCCAGGAGAGCGTGAGCGGCATGAACGATGCGCTTAAGGCCGTGCAGGCCGATGGGCTTCGCGGACTGGAAGACGGTCTCATCGGCATCATTTCCGGCACCGAGAGCGTGGGCTCGGCCTTCAAAAAGATGGCGAACGCGATCATCGCCGATCTGGCGCGGATCGCGGTCGAGCAACTGATCTTCAAGGTGCTTGGTCTATCGCTGCCGGGTCACGCAACGGGACACGTCCCCGGTTATGCCACTGGGCTGGTTCCGGGCTTCGCTACCGGAATGGTCGATAGCGATGGCGTGATCCACGGGCCGGGTACGGGTACTTCCGACAGTATCCTCGCCTTGCTCGGCAATGCGCCAATCCGCATCGCCAATGAAGAATCGATCATGACCGCCCACGCGACCAAGCGCTACGGTCCGGTCCTGAAGGCGATGAACGAAAATACGCTTCCGGGCTTCGCCACCGGGCGCATCCCGGACAGCGCGATCTTCTATCCGCGCCTGCCCGATGCGCAAAAGCTGCGGCCTGCGGCCCCGGCGACGCCGATCGTCTATGATTTGCGCGGGGCCGTGCTGACGCAGGATCTGCTGCAGCAAATGAACGAGATCTCGGCGCGCCACGCGATGGTGTCGATCGTCGCGGGCAGCAACATGGCGATGCAGGAACTCTCCGAGCGCCAGGCACAGGCGATTCCGGCATGATCACAGGCCCGATCCTGTTGCCCGCGCGCCCGGCGCTGAAGGTCGACAAGCCGAGCATGCTCGATTTCGGCGGATCGCTGACGGCGTCCAACGGGGGCGCGACCCAGCGGTTGATGCGGATTGGCACGCGCCATTCGCTCAATTTCACGCCGCCCCCGATCGCGGCGGAGCCGCTCGGCCGAATCTGGTCGGCGAAGCTGCGCCTGGCCAAGCTCTATGGGGCGATGTTGCCCTTTGGGCAGGATGGTTTCAACGCCGGGGCACCGGGCAATCCGGTCGTCGATGGTGCAGGCCAGTCGGGATCGACGCTGGTGCTGCGCGGCTTCACGCCCGGCTATGCGGCGCGGATCGGTCAGGCGTTCAACCTGATCCGGGGTGGCCGGCGCTACCTCCATTTCGTCGCCGATCAGCAGATCGCGTCCGGCGGTGCGATGACGCTGGATATCTTCCCGATGCTCCGGATCATCCCCGGCGACGGTGCCGTGTGCGATTTCGCGCGGCCGATGATCCAGGGGAGCCTCTCGGGCAATGAGGTGGCCTGGGAGCGTCAGACCTCGGGCTTTTTCGATTTCGGCACGCTGACGATCACTGAGGACGAGTGATCGATGGCCGAGCTCAGTGTTCCACTCGCCGCGGCGTTTCGCGGCGAGCGCCCGCTGCTGGTTGGCCTGGTCGAGATCAACCTGCCCGAGCGGGACCTGTTGCTGATCGACGGCGCGGGCGAGCTGATGGTCGGCAACCGGCTCTTCGTCGGCCGCGATGAAACCTATGGCGTGCTCGACAGCATCAAGGGCCTGGCCGACACGATCGGCGACCAGGCCCCGACGCTCACCGTCGGCCTGATCCCAGCCAGCACGGCGGCTCTGGCCGCGTTGCTCGCGGCAAATGTACAGGGATCCGCGATGACCGTTGCGATCGGGTGCGTCGATATCGCGACAGGCCTAGTGGTGCCGAGCCCATACGGATTGTTCGCCGGTGAGCTCGACGTGCCCACGGTCACCTGGGGCGCGAACAACCGTCGCCTCGAATATAAATGCACAAGCGTCGCCGACCGCCTGTTCCTCACCCAGGAGGAATACCGGCTTTCCGACGCCTTCCACCAATCGATCTGGCCGGGCGAGCTGGGTCTCGCCTTCGTCACCGATGTCGAAACGACGGTGCCATGGGGCCAGAAGCTGGACACGAGCGCCGTGCAAACCCGCACCAACCTGCCCTGGGTTGGTGCCAGCACCGGGAACCGCACCTGATGTTTGCCGCACCCGAGGGCATGCCGCCCGTCTCCCACAGCGAGCATATGCTGATCCGCAAGCGCGATGCCGCGCAGGCAACGCTCGACCGCTGGTCGAAGCGCGCGCACAAACTGGGGACCGCGGATTGCGTGCGTATGGCAGCAGCGCACCTGCGCTCGCTCGGCTACACGGTGAAGTTGCCGCCAAGCGGCAGTTATCGCACGGTCAATTCCGCGTTGAAGGCGCTGAAGGCTGCGGGCCATGACTCGATTCCTGCTGCGCTGGACGCGATGGGGCTCGAGCGGATCGCCCCTGCTGAAGCCATCGTCGGGGACATTATCCAGATGCCGGCCGAGCATGCGCTCGGCGCGCTGGTCGTCGTTATGGGCAATGGCCGGGTCGCCGGCTGGCATGACGATTATGCCGATGGCGTAGTGGTGATGCAGCCGCTGACGCCGTTGGCGGCATGGCGGGTGGTCCCGCGATGAAGGTCCTGAAAGTTGCCGCGATCGTCATCGGGGCGGTCGCGCTGGCCGCGACCGGCGTCGGCCTGGCTGCAGGCTTTGGGCTCGGTGCCGGGATCAGCACGCTCGCCGCCGGCGCAGCGACGCTCACCGGGATCAGCGCCAGCGTATTCTCCGCAGTCCTGATCGGCGGGGTGCTGGCGATCGGGATGGGCATCGCCGAGGCGCTAACCCCGAAAACCAGCCAGGGCGGATCGCAAACGAAGTGGAAGGCCGACCCCTATGCCGGGTTGCCCTATCCGATGGGGCGCACACTCGTGGCGGGGAATATCGTCTATCGCCGCGGCCACGGCTCCAACAACACCTATGAGACCTTCGTCACGATCCTGTCGTGCGTGACGGCCGCGTCGATCGACGCGACCTTCATGAACAAAACGACCGTCACGTTCGATGGCGGCGGCAATGCCAACGGCACGTACCGCAACCAAGTCTATCAGCGCACGCAACTGGGCCGAATGCCCGAACCGACCGCGCTGGTGCCGCCGATCGGGAGCCCGACCGGCTGGACCAGCGCCCACAAACTGTCGGGCATGGCGGCCGTGATGAACACCTTCGTGTACGACACGAAGAGTTCGAACCAATTGACCAGCGAGCCCACGCCCGCCTGGATCGGACATTGGGCCAAGGTTTGGGATCCACGGCTCGATTCGACCTATCCCGGTGGCAACGGGACCTGCCGACCCCTGCAGGAAGACACCTATGTGTGGTCGGAGGATCCGCACCTGCACGCGCTGACCTGGTGCCTGGGCCGCTGGGCGAATGGCAAGAAGGTGTGCGGTATCGGCGCGCCGCTTGCCGCGATCGACGTCGGTGCCTTTGTCGAGGGTGCCAATCTCAATGCGGCGCGCGGCTGGACGCTCGGCGGCCAAATCGTCACCCGGCCCGACACCCTGTGGAACAGCCTGAAGGCGATGCTGCAGGCGGGCGGCGCGACGCCGGTGCTGGTTGGCGGCGTATTCTCCTGCGTCAACCGGGCACCGCGCGTCAGCCTCGCGACGATCACGCGGCAGGACATTGTCGGCGACTGCACCTTCTCGGGCACGCAGCCGCGGCGATCGCGCATCAACGGCGTCATTCCGATGTACCGATCCGAAGCCCACGACTGGGAAATCGTCTCGGCGAGTGCGGTAACGGTGCCATCCTTCGCCGCGTTTGACGGCGGCGAGCGGATCAAGGAGATCCAGTACCCGCTGGCGCAGAACGTCAACCAGGTCGCGCAGCTCGCCGCATATGACATTTGCGACGCGCGCGAGGCCGGGCCGGGCTCGGTCCCGCTCAAGCCGTGGTGGCTTAACTATCGCATCGGCGATTGCGTGACCTTCGAGCCCGAGGACGGCCTGTCGGTCAAAACCTTGCTCACGGGCCGCTCGCTCGATGCGCAAACCGGCGTCGTCACGTACACGATCAAGACCGAGACCGATGGCAAACACGCCTTCGCCTTGGGCCAGAGCGGCGTCGCTCCGCCGACGGCCAGCCTGACCTATGACAACAGCGTCGCCACACCCGACAACGACGACTGGACGTTGTCGGGCGTCTCCGTCGGTACGGACGGTTCGTCGATCCCGACATTGACGATCACCGGTTCCTGCGGGAACCCGAGCGCGGACGCCGTGCTGTTCGATTTCAGGCCCTATGCCGAGGGGCTGGGGGCCGAAGATGCTTGGATCATCGGCGGCACCGAGGCTCCCGTCGTTACCACCAAGCTTTTCCCCGCAGTCACGCCCAACACCGCCTATCAGGTGAGTATCCGTTACCGCGTCCGCGGCGTCGTCAGCGATCGCTTGATCCTCGGGCCGGTGACGGCGGGGTCGCTCGGCACTGCTGGCGGTACGCAAAGCGCGATCGCCAACTCCTTCTTCATCGGGCTGTCGCCATCGGCGGCGGCCGACGGTACGGTGACGATCCATGCCGGGTTGCGTCGCTATGCCGATGGCCATGCCGACGTCGCGGTCAATGGCGCGACGATCGCCTCCGGCCTGGCGGCGGGGTCGGTCACCAGCATCGCCTATGACGATTTCGGGCGGGCGGGGGGCGCGGTGACCTATGCGCTCTATGCGGATGATATCGATGCGCACACCGGCCCCGCGCACCCTGGCCGCCACTATGTCGGCTATGTGATCATCCCGGCTGCGGGAAGCCCCCCTGCCAGCGGGGGCGGCACCACGCCACCCGGCGGAGGATACAGGCAGATTTCGCCTGAGCTTTAGCCTGGGAAGCCATGCCGCCGCCCGAGTTCGTCAACGCGCGCTTTGTTGCCCGCTAGTCTCCTGGAGAAACCGATGACCATTCTTCGCGATGTCGTCGCTGCTCGCAACCGCGCGTTCGGAACAACGCTCGAGCTCGATTATGCTGGGCCGCCATTGTCGCTCGAGGGAGCCAGGATTAGCCTGCAGGTGAGGCTGTATGCGGGGGCACCGGGCGCTCCTCTGGCCGCTGATGAGAATGTTTCGTTCGTTGACGGCGTCAACCCGGACGATCCTGGGCGCAGAATCCTTGCCATCTCGCCCGACATTGCGAGGGCAACGCTGGCGGCGATGCCAACCGGGCTCAACCAACCCGAGTTCGGCGAGGCCGACCGCTTCGAATACGAAATTACACTGACTTATGCAGATGGTGACCAAGACACTCTGTGGATTGGCGCTTTCTTCTTGACGCCTGGAGTAGACCGGACATGAAATTTACGGCAATTCGGGATCGCTCAATCGGGCTCCGCGGCCCCAGCTTTGGCGATATTGCTCGGGCGACCGGCGCGTTCGGAGCGGCCCCCACTGACACCGATGCCACCGTCCTCAACAGGTTCGCCGACCATGCGATCACACAAAACCCCGGCTTCCAGAGCACGATTCCCGGCCCAGCCGACAACACCTACACTGACCTGGCATTGTTCCGGGCATCCGACGTAACGCGTAGCGTTGCGTCGCTGACCCGTATCCCCGGCATTCCCGACGCCCGGTATTATTTCAAAACCGACAGCCCTCCTTATCTGGAAAACCTGCCCTTTGTCATTAAGGCTGATAGCACCCCGCTTTCTGTAGGCGCGTGGGTTCGGCAAGGTGGTAGTTCGATCAACTTCCAGCAGGCGTCATCCTCCCACGACCGCGATCTTGAGGATAAAGCGCGCGAATTTGTCTCGGTGACCGATTTCGGTGCGATCGGAGATGGAGTAACCGACAGCACAGCAGCTTTTGCTAAATGCCGCGCTTATGCGCTTACCAATAAAAAAGCCATTTTTGTCCCCGCCGGCGATTACCGCGCTTGGTTTGAGCCGTTCGAACAAGATAATATCTGCATTTTCGGACAAGGGTCTTCAAGTACGAAGATCATGCTACCGGATGGCGCTACGCACACGCTGCAAGTCGATGGAGGCCCGAGCGCCGCATCGGGGCCTCCCTGTATCATCGACTTCGGACATATCGGAAAGGGCAACGAAGCTACAGGATTTAGTAGTGGATACGTCGCTGGATTGACGCTCGACGGAAACGCTGGGGCAACACCTATTCCTACCTCTGACTTATTTGGCTGGGGTATCGCATTCACGAAATACAGCAACGTCGTCTATCAAGATGTCGTGGTGGTAAACTGCCACTGTGGCGGCATAGGGACATTTATTGATTCTAACGGTCACCTCGGGAGAGTTACCGTTATTTCTTGTGGTAATTCTACGATTGAGGGCGCAACGCGCCCCGGTTTCGATGTAAACTCTTCGAAAAATTCGCGGTGGGAGGTCGTGTCAAGGTTGTGCGCCTATGGAGGGAGGCTTTTGGATAATTGTAATAACGCCAAGTTGAATTTGACTGTCGAAGAAGCAACACGCTCTGGCTTTATTTACAACAACCAGACGATCAACGCATCGGATAATCTGGACGTCGAAGTGACGGTGCGCGGTGGTTGTGCTGACTATGGTATATCTGTCGGCGCGAACTGTTCCAGCTCCCGTTTCCACGCGAACATCGCAAATATCATGGGCGTTGGGGTTCGCGAAGTCGGGCAGGATCGTGTGACGGCAGCGGCCCTGCGTCAGCGTGGTAACCACTATCTCGTCATTACCAAAAACTGTGGTCAGCAATCTGCAATCATCGAGGGTGACGATGGCATCTGGACCGTGCTCTCCACCAATGACGGACGGGCGGGAAGCGTCGGGGCGAATTTTGCGGTCGATATCGTCGGCGACCGGAATACCGTCACTGCCAGCATCACGGATAATGCGGTACCTGCCCAAGTCCGTGGATTGGTGCTGCGGAGCGGTGCGACAGACAACGTCATCATTGGCTACCGCGAGACCGGTACGGTCCAGCCTTATAACGATTTTGGCACGCGCACCCTCATTTTGGGCTATGCGCCGAGTGGTTGGTCAAGCGGTACTGGCACCCCGAATACTGGCGCGTTCGCGGCTTATTCTGGGACCACGATAGCTGCTGCTTATAGTCAAGCCCAGGTGCAGGCACTCTCGGATGCTGTGCGTGATGTGTCTCAAAGAGCGTTGGCGCTCGAGCAAGCGGCTCGTCGTGCCGGAGTGATTTCGTAGCTGGGGCAACTTCGGCCTGACAGCAACCGCCACGACCTGCACGTCCTAGCTTCACTCTGTCCTTCGGGAACCGCAATGCACGATATCGACTACACCGGCCCGCAGGGCGGGGCGCTGGCGCTTGCCTTCGGTGCGGGGGCGACGTTCGCCACGGCGGCCCTGATGACGGTTGGTACATTTATCTGGCGCGTCTTCGGCGATGCGCGGATCAAGCAGCTCGAGAAAGAGCGCGACGAGACCGAGGAAAAGCACCGGCTCGAGATCGCGGGCCTCAACAATCGCATCGTCCAGCTCGAAACGATCCTGCTGACCTATGGGCCGCCGCTGCTACGCCGCGAATTGCAGGCGGCAATGGCCAACACGCCCTAACTCCACGGCCTTACCTTCGAAAGGAATCCGATGACGCTGCTCGCAAAGTGGCGCGCCTGGTTGTGCGCGCGTCTCATCGATGACTGGCACCGCGCCTATACCTTCTCCTCGATCCGGCTTGCCGCGATCGGCGCACTGATCGAGGCGTTCGTGCAGGCCTTTCCCGGCACCGCGTCCGACATCTGGAATGCGATGCCGCAGGATCTGCGCGCATTGCTCCCGGCGTGGCTGACCGGATCGTTCCCGATCCTGTTGCTGGTCGCGATCGCCGTCGCGCGCATCACCCGCAAGGTGCCGACCGATGGCCAGTGATGCCGCCGCCCGGCAGCCGGTCGGCAAAGCGAAACTTGCGGCGGTCATCGTCGCAATGATCTCCGGCGTGATCGCGATCGAGGGCGGCTATGTCGATCACTCGGCCGATCCGGGCGGCGAAACCAATATGGGCATCACGCGACGGACGGCGACGCAGAGCGGCTATACCGGCCCGATGCGCACGCTGCCGCGCGCCGTCGCTGAGAGCATCTATTACGATCGCTATCTGGTGCAGCCGGGCTATGCCGCGCTGGTGCCGGTCGACGCGGCCGTCACCGAGGAATTGTTCGATACCACGGTCAATATGGGGCCCGCGCGCCCTTCGACCTGGTTTCAGCAATCGATCAACGCGCTGTGCGGCACGCAGCTGACCGTCGATGGTCGCGTTGGGCCCGGGACGATCGCCGCCTATCGCGCCTGCCAGGCGCGGCGCGGTGCCGGTGCGCTCTGCATCGCCACGCTCGACGCGCTCGATCGCCAGCAGAGCGCCGAATATGTCCGCCTTGTTCGCGCCAATCCGAAGCTGGGCGTGTTCCTCAAAGGCTGGCTTGCGCAGCGCATCGGCAATGTCGATCGCCGCAAATGTCGGGGAGCGCGCGCATGACGATCGTGACGCAGGTCGAGCAACTGGCCGAGGACGCCTTGCCGCAGGTGCGCGCCGCCAACTGGGTTTTCCGGGTGATATTCGGTGTCGTCGTCGCCGTGGCGATCGGCGCGGCCTTCTGGGGGATCCTGATCCGCCCTGGACAGATGGCGGTGAAGGTCGCCCAATCCAAGGTCGACACTTCGCTGGCGCAGGCCAGCGGCGACATTGCCACCGGTGCAATCCCGCAAATCAACGACGCCGCCCGGCAAAAGGTCGAGGTGGACGTGCAGGTCCAGAAAGGACAGATCGATGTTCGACAAGCGCCCGATGCAGGCGTGGCGGTGCATGGCGTCGCTGATGCTCTGCGTCGCAATCTCTGCCTGTATGACGACCTCTACCGTGCTGACCCAGGCTGCCAGCCCGTGCATGAAGATCCTGCTGGCGTCGGGCCTGCTGGATCCGACGCCGGGGGCGCAACTGGCGCTGATCGACGGTAGCGCGGGTGGCGACGGTGCGTTCGGCCTCGCGCAGACGGGGCAGCTCGTGAAGGCAAACATCGACAAGCGCACGGCCAAGGCGATCGGCACGTCGTGCGACGCCCAGTGGTCCGCTGCCCTCAAGGCTGCGCGACCGCGCAAGCGCTTCCTAGGGTTGTTCTGACCGGTCGACGCGTGGCATAGTGGGCCTGCCGCTCTGAGCTTAGCCGTTAGGAGTGGCCCGCGCGCGCGGTTTGAACGCAGGCACCGGTTCGCCGGGTGGCCTGCAAACTAAAAGACCCTTCGGGGGAATATGCAGGGCGTGGTTCCCTGTGTTCCTGCGCGGCTAACCACCCGGTTCGGGTCGGTTGGCCGCGTAGGAATCGCTTACAGCTTTTGCGGCCAGTGGTCGTTCCATCATCCTGGTGCCGATATCATCGGCCAGGTGCTCGCCGATCGCGCCGATCGGCGGCTTACCAGCGCGCGTAGCCGACGTGCTTCTTTCCCCAAAGGACGAAGCCTGAATGAATGCGTCAATCGCTGTTCGCCCACCCCCGCCCTATCTCGGAGGTAAGCGCAACCTCGCTAAGCGGCTCGTCGCTATGATCGCCGACACCCCCCACCGAACGTACGTTGAGCCCTTTGTCGGTATGGGCGGCGTGTTTCTCCGCCGGCCTGCTGCCGCAGCTGTTGAGGTCATCAACGACTTATCCGGCGACGTCGCCAACTTGTTCCGGGTCGTGCGACGCCATTATGAGCCGTTCGTTGCCGAGCTCCGCTGGTTGATCGCCAGTCGGACAGAATTCGAGCGGCAGCGTGCGCTGGATCCTCGGCTGCTCACCGATATCGAGCGCGCGGTCCGCTTCCTCTACCTGCAGCGCCTAGCATTTGGCGGGCGCGTCGTTGGCCGGACGTTCGGCGTGCGCCGCGACCAGGATTCGCGGTTCAACCTCGCCGCGCTGCGCGCCGAGCTCAAACTGCTGCGCGACCGTCTTGCATCCGTCACGATCGAGCAGCTGGACTATGCCGATCTGATCCGGCGGTATGACGGCCCGGCCACGCTGTTCTTCCTCGATCCGCCCTATGACGAGACGACAGGTTATGGGATCGAGTTCGGCCGCGATAATTATCTCGCGATGGCTGAGCAACTCGCCGACATCTCGGGTCGGTTCATTCTGTCGATCAACGATACGCCCTTCATCCGCCAAGCTTTCGCCCGCTTCGCGATCGCCGAGGTGGAGACGACCTGGTCGTTGTCGTCAGCGGCGGCCGGCCGTGGCAAGAAGGTGACGGAACTGATCATCCGCAATTGATCGTGCGGGTATCGGGCTTTTGAGAGTGGGTATCATACCCGTTCTCGATCCCGAAACCCGCAGTTTTCTGCGGGCCGTAGCAACCGGGGCGGAGGGTGCCTCCGGCCGCTCACACATTAAATTATGTGTCTATCCTTTCCTTATGAGCCGCCGACGCCGTTGATCCAAGCGACCAGCCTGCTCGAGCAGTTGCTGCGCGAGCACCGTCTCGCCAATGCCTTCGTCGCTGACCTCATCGGCCGCGCAACGCAGCGCATAGGCGGCTTTGTAAAGCTGCCATGCTCTCGGGCCACCTAGCCGCAACGATCTGCGCAGCACCTCAGATTTCATCTTTCGCATCGTGGGTGCCTCCGTTGCTTCGGCGATTAAGCAGCGCTTTCAACGTCTGGCCGCTGGTGAAGCGGCACCATGCCGTTGTTCCGCCACCGCGCCTGTTCGCCCGCGCAATGTTCGCGCGCCGAAGCGATCACCACCGCCAGATCCGTGCCGTATATGGCGAATGAGCTGACCGAACCGCACGGATAGACGATCACCTCGACCAAACGGTTCGTGGTGATCGCGTTCGTTTTCGCTGGGGGATCCGTCCAGTCCTCGTCGTCAATCTCGCCGTCGGCGACTAACTGGGCGACCGTATCAAAGTTCGAACGATGATTATTCATCATGACGGTGCACTCGAACGCGTGCTCTTCCAGCCAGGCGAGGTCCTCGGCCACAGTGCTCACGGCAGATACGCGAAATTAGAAAAGCGCCAAGCCATGTCGTTCTCACTGATCGGCGGCGGCGGTTCGGTCGACATCGCCTTTTCGATTAGCTCGAGCTCGTCCCGAATCGCTTGAATTTTCCGCGTCCACCACGCTTCGATCCACGTGTGATCGAATAGGGTTGCGCCCTTAGGGTTCGTCCCACCGCGTTCCATCGGGTTTCGGTCAGGCGTCATCACCACGACCTTGATGTCGGCCTTCCCCATCTCTTTCAACTTACGCTCGAGCCGCATCCTTTCGCGCGGGGCGATGACGACAATGACGTCGCCAGCGCGCGCGCGCTGCAGCAACCCTTCAGTTCGGCCGGACCGCCGGCTCGATTGCTCAAACACTATCCGCGCCATCGTCATGGCCGCGCCGAGCCCATGATCTTCCATCGCAAAACTCCAGTCTCCAGGAGCATCATATGCTAACCAACGCTGCGGTGCTAGCCGCGCAGCCGAAGCCGCGCGCCTATAAGAGGACGGATGGGCAGGGGCTCTATCTCCATGTCGCGCCCACCGGCACCAAATCCTTCCGGATGCGCTATCGCGACCAGGACGGGCGCGAGCAGACGTTGACCTTTGGCGCGATCTCGCTTGCCGAAGCTCGCGCCAGGCGCGACGTGGCGCGCGCGGCGATTGCGCGCGGCGAGGATCCTCGGCCGGACGCGTCCGCCGTCACCAGCTTTGAGGGCGCGGCGCGGGCGTGGCATGCGCATCGCGCGTTGGGCTGGTCGCCGGTGCACGCCGTCGACGTGATCGAAAGCCTCGAGCGCGACGCGTTCGCCGCGATCGGCGCGATCGCGCTTGGATCGATCACACGGCCCATGGTGCTCGATGTGCTCGAGCGCGTCGAGGCGCGCGGCGCGATCGAGACGGCGCGGCGGTTGCGCCAGCGGATCGAGGCGGTGTTCGAGTTCGCGCGCGCCAAGGGCTGGACGTCGATCGACAATCCGGCCGACGTCCGCGAAGCGCTCGCGGCCGCGCCAGCAAGCGGCCGCCAGGCCGCGCTGGTCGAGGTTGCCGAGCTGCGCGCGCTCGTCGCCAAAGTCGACGCGCTCGATGCCGCGCCGATCCTGCGACAGGCGTCGCGCTTCCTGGCGCTGACCGCCGTGCGCCTGGCGGCGCTGCGCGGCATGGAATGGTGCGAAGTCGAGGACCTCGAAGGCGATGCGCCGATCTGGCGCGTGCCGGCGGCGCGGATGAAACTCGGTGCGGCAAATAAGCGCGACCCCGCCAATGATCATATCGTGCCGCTTTCCGCGCCCGCCGCTGCGATTTTGCGCGCGGTGCGCGCGAGAATGGCGGTGCCGGGCGAACCATCGAGCTTCGTCTTTCCCGGGCGGGCTGGCGCTCAACCAATTGGTGCCGGCGCGATCGGCGAGCTCTATGTCCGCGCGGGCTTCGGTGGCCGCCACGTCCCACATGGCTGGCGCGCCAGTTTCTCCACCGTCATGAACGAGCGGCGGCCGGAATGTCGCGCCGATATCGACCGCACGCTAGGCCACGTACCAAAGGACATGAAAAAGGTGGAGCGCGCCTATAACCGCGCCGAACATCTCTCGGCGCGTCGCGCGTTGCTTGAGGAATGGGCCGAGGTCCTGATCGGATAATCGTCGTCGGTCTCGAGGATCGCGCCCTTTCCGACCGCGCACAACGCGCCACGCTCCGGGGGCAGGGTGGCACGGTTCGTGCTCTCCCCACTCGATAGCACAAAAGCCCGACAGCCAAGCTAGGCGGTCGGGTTACGGCTGTTCTGGCGCTTTCAGCGCGGGGTGGGGATCAAATTAACGCGTCGCGCAGCGACTCCTTTAAATCTAAAACCTGTAGAGCCAGTGGGCTCCGCCAGAATGTCACCCCGGTATGGTTGCGCGAGCCCATTCGGTGGCAAATGCGATGGCCCTCGCTTCTTCGCTTTCGTAGGTCGCGACTGGATGCATGTGTGCGGCTGCCTCGGCGGCCTTGGCGCGCGCCCAGCCGATGGGGTTCAGCAGCGCCGGGATGCGGCAGTGCGGCCTGTCACGCTTCACCAGCGGCCGCCGGACGCGTGGCTTGCCCTTTTCGCGATCGAGCCACTTTGCCTTGATCCGCGCATGCACCGTGTCGAAGATCTCTTTCACCCACGGCACCAGGTTGGCGGGAGAAAACCAGTACAGATCCGAGATCTGGATATGCTGCTCTACCCCCGGCGCTTTGCCGAGGCCGGTGGGGATCGAGCGATGGACGAATGAGATTAAGCCGAGCGATTCCAGGACCGGTTTCACGCGCTGCCATTGGCGCATGCAAAAGATGCCGTGCTTGGCGATCTGACTGTTCGCCAGGTCGTTTGTCCCGGTGAAATGATCGAAGCCGTGTTTAGGGTTGAAGAGCGTCCGCATGGCGGCTTCGCCGACTCTGGTGATGATGCCCTGGCCGTAGCGCGTGGTCTGTGCGGTCGTTCGGCGCACCTCGGTGACCGTCTCCAGGAGCGCCTGGCGCATCATTTCCGAGCTCTCGAAGGAGCCGTCGTCACCTAGAGGGGCATGCTTCTTCGCCTCTGCGCTGTCGATGTCGAAGGTTCTGCGATGGATGCGGTTCACGCCGCGCTCGTTTTTGCGGACGCGGGTCGGCCCGCTTTTTGATGTTCTGGAACGATGCATCGTTCGGCCCCCAGGCTCGAAATCAAAGGACGCACAAAACCGTCGCCAGAAGCGCACTCGCTTCGACGCCGAACGTGCGGAGGATGTGGCTGGACGGTGGTCCGGCTACGGGGGGCCTCGCGGTAGGCTGGGGGCGGTGGCCGGCCGCCTAGGGGGGCGTGGCGGCCTCAGGTCATTATGGAGCGCGCGGGGTGATTACGTTGGTAGCGGTCCTTCGCTACCACTCGCGACCAGATCTGCACCGATCTACGGTTTCCCAGCCCGAACGAATGCGCTAGCGGCCGACGTGACGCCGCCGATCAAGCGCGGCGCAGCCTGGAAGAGGGAGCAGCTATGTTCAGTCACGTCATGGTCGGATCGAATGATCTGGAAGCCTCGCGCACATTTTACGACGCGACGCTCGGCGCGCTCGGCGCGCGGCACGGTTCCGACAATAATGGTCGTATTTTCTACATGCACAATGGCAGCATGTTCCTGGTCACCAAGCCCATTAACGGCGAGCCAGCGTGCCACGCCAATGGCGGGACGATCGGTTTCGCCGCACAGTCGCCCGAGCAAGTCGATGCGTGGCACGCGGCCGGCATCGCGGCGGGCGGCACGCCGATCGAGGAGGACCCCGGCATCCGCGATGGTGGGGTGGTGAAGCTGTATCTGGCCTATCTGCGCGATCCGGCTGGCAACAAACTGTGCGCCATGTACCGGATTCCGGCCTGATCGATCTGGCGGCGGGCCTCTTGCGCGCCGCCGCCTACCCACCATGTTGCCAGTCGGCCTGTCGCTGCCCTAGAGGCGGCGGGCCGACAGGACGAAAGCGACCATGACCACCCACACGACACGCATGTTGATTCTGGGCTCCGGCCCGGCCGGTCTTTCCGCAGCCATCTATGGCGCGCGGGCCGGGATGAAGCCGATCCTTGTTCAGGGCATTCAGCCCGGCGGCCAGTTGATGACCACCACCGATGTGGAAAATTATCCCGGTTTCGCCGACGTCATCCAGGGCCCCTGGCTGATGGAGCAGATGCAGAAGCAGGCCGAGCATGTCGGCACCACGCTGATGTATGACACGGTGGTGGAGGTCGATTTCAGCCAGCGCCCGTTCCGCCTGGTCGGCGATAGCGGCGATATTTACGAAGGCGATGTGCTCATCATCGCGACGGGGGCACAGGCCAAATGGCTTGGGCTCGACAGCGAAGAGGCGCTGAAGGGCAAGGGCGTCAGCGCTTGCGCCACCTGTGACGGCTTTTTCTATCGCGGCAAGAAGGTCGCGGTGATCGGCGGTGGCAACACTGCGGTTGAGGAAGCTTTATACCTCACCAACCATTCGCCCGACGTGACGCTGATCCATCGTCGTGATTCGCTGCGCGCCGAGAAGATCCTTCAGGAGCGGCTGTTCGCGCACAAGGGCATCACGGTGCTGTGGAACAAGGAAGTCGATTCCTTTGTCGATGGCGGCGGCACCAGCGGCCTCGTCGCGCTCGAACTGATCGATACCGTCACCGGCGAACGGTCACGGCTTGATACGGAGGGCGGTTTCGTCGCGATCGGCCATCATCCGGCGACCGAATTGTTCCGTGGGCATTTGAAGCTCGATGCCGATCATTACATCTGGGTCGAGACCGGCTCGACCCGCACCAGCGTGCCCGGTGTGTTCGCGTGCGGCGATGTGATGGACAAGGTGTATCGCCAGGCCGTGACGGCGGCAGGCACGGGCTGCATGGCGGCACTGGACGCCGAGCGTTTCCTGGCCGAGGCCGAGTTCGAAATGGCCGAGGCGGCGGAGTAAGGTTCAGCCCGCCTCTGGCAGGCGAGACAGGGCGGCAACGATCTGCTGTTCGAGCCACTCGGCATCCTGGGGATGGGCGAAGCTGTGACTGTCGGTTTCACAGAACAGCATTTGCAACGTGCCTTGGTGCGCGCGCGCGGCGTCCGCAAAGGCGAGGGCGGTATTGTCGCGGCGCGCCAGCAGGATCGTTGCGCGACCGCCCCAGGTCGCTAACGCGTCGAGCAGCTCCGTCGCGAGGGGCGTGCTTCCCTTCGGCACATTGTGAAAAACCTTGTTCAATCCCTTGAATAGGTTTTTCAAATTGACCTGCCCTTGGAGCAGCCTGAGCCACTCGCGTGGGTTTCTGAGCTTGGCCGCATAGCGCGCGCGGATCGCGGCGGCGGGGGGAAGGGCGTCATCCTGTTCGATCAGCCACGGATTGGCGAGGATCAGCGTCTCGATTGCAGCCTCCGCTCCGAACAGGGCCAGGGCCGTTGCCGCATCGCAATTGCCGAATGCCACGAGCCGTTCGATCCCGGATAGGGCGCGGAAGGCGGCGGCGGCGCTGGCGATATCGGGGCCTGAAGTGCGGAACCCGCCATTCTCGCCGGTCGAATCGCCGATGCCGCGACGGTCGAAGCGGAACACCGGCACCCCGTGCGCGGCGAGGCGCTGGGCGAGTAGCGCCATGCCGCGATGCGCGCCGATGCGGATTTCATTGCCGCCCGACACGATCAACAAGCCGGTCTCGCCGGCGGCTGTATCCAGCGTGCCGAACAGCGTCTCGCCCGCGCAATCGAAGGTGGTTACCGTTCGCATGTCGCGATCCAGTCGGCGATGTCGTCGGCGAGCAACCGAGCCAGCGTGACGTCATTGCCGGGCTCGGCGCGGCGCCACAGCGCCGTGCCCGGAACATGGCGATCGGCAGGGGCTGGATCGCTGTCGAGACGCACGATGCGCACCGGGCCGCCATCTGCGGGCGTCCACGGGGCATAGACGGATAGGTCGGTCAGCAGCGCGGTGGAGATCAGGTTCCCGGCGATTTCGACCGGAGGGTCGGGGTGATCTGCCGGTGCCTGGAGGTCGAAATACCAGTCCGCATCCGACAGCCTGATATGCGGCTGCGACGCCTGCTTGATCCGCTTCAGGTCGCGCAAGACAGATGGGCCGTCCTGCGGTGCGAAATGCCAGCGCCCGTCGAGCAAGGCGAGCTTGTCGAGCAGCGCGCCACTGCGCAAGGCCACGCCATAAAGCCTGCGATTGGCGTTCCAGGCCTCTTTGGTCGCGCAATCGAACCCATCGGCAATGTCGAGGATGCCGCAGTTTTCCAGCGGCACCAGGCTCTCGCCCTGGCCGGGAAGGTCGGGCAATACCGTTGCTACCCCGCGCGCCGCCAGCGCCCGGCAAATGGCGACCGCAAAGCCACGCACGCGATTGGCGTCTTCGAACAAAGGCAGGGCGACCGCGACGAGCGGCCCTTGATCGGGCCCGAAGCGCAGCATGGCCTCCCGACCGCCGCTTGCCTGATACGAGGCGATCAAGCGGCGCTCATCGAATTGCTAGCGGCGCGTCTTGGTGGCGACGAACCGGACCAGCGCGCCGTAGCTTTCCAGCATCTCGCCATCGATTTCGTCATCCTCGATCAGGATGCCCAGCCGCTCTTCGATTTCGGTCAGCAGCCCGGCCACCGCCATCGAATCCAGCTCGGGCATCGCCCCGAACAGCGGCGTGTCGGCATCTAGCGCTGCCGCACGGGTCTCGCTCAGGCCCAGCACATCGCGCAGGGTTGAACGGAGCGTGGCATCGATACGATCGTAATCTTCAGAAATCACTGCGAGCCCCAAATGGTGGGTTATGGTGCGCTGCGATAGAGACTGGGCGGTCCGCTGCCAAGAGCGGCCCGACAACTCCTCTTCACAGCCGGGCGGTGGCGGCTATCAAGAGGCATGATCGCGCTCGACCCCACAGCACGCCCCATCGACACGCTGCCGCTGAGAGGACGCGCAGCGGATCCGGCTTTGGTCGACCGGCACGGCACGCTCGATTTTGCCGGGCTGGAGCGGTTGACCGGGCAAGTGGCGGCATGGCTGGCCGGGCAGGGGTACCCGCCGGGCGCGCGGGTGGCGAGCTGGTTGCCCAAGACGCGGTTGGCCTGCGTGCTACCCATGGCGGCCCCGCGCGCCGGTCTGGTGCATGTGCCGATCAACCCGATGCTCAAGCGCGCACAGGTCGCGCATATCCTGGCGGATAGCGGCGCGGTCGCACTGGTGACGCAGGCGGGGCGGAGTGCGACGCTGGAACAAGGTGATCTTTCAGAGGATTGCGCCCTTTTCCTGGAAGAAAGCATAAGCCTTGAGGCGGCGCTGCCTGCCAGCAATGCCGATCCGGACACACTCGCGGCGATCCTCTATACCTCCGGATCGACCGGGCGGCCCAAGGGCGTGATGCTCAGCCATGCCAATCTCTGGCTGGGCGCGATCAGCGTCGCGCACTATTTGAAGCTTACCTCTGTGGACCGGGTGCTCGGCGTGCTGCCGCTCAGTTTCGATTATGGACAGAACCAGCTCTTCTCGACCTGGGCCGCCGGGGCAAGCTACGCGCCGCTCGATTATCTGACCGCCAAGGACGTGGTGAAGGCCGTCGATCGCCTCGCGCCCACCACAGTGGCTGGCGTCCCGCCTTTGTGGGTGCAAGTGCTTGAGGCCGAGTGGCCACAAGATACAGCAAATCGTTTGAAACGTTTGACGAATTCGGGGGGCGCGTTGACCGCACCGCTCGTTGCGGGGTTGCGCGCGCGCTTTCCGCAAGCCGATCTGTATCCGATGTACGGGCTGACCGAGGCGTTCCGCTCGACCTATCTCGCGCCCGAGTTGGTCGCGGCCCATCCCGACTCGATCGGCCGCGCGATTCCCTTTGCCGAGATCATGGTCGTGCGATCGGATGGCACTGCAGCGGCGGCGGGGGAGCCGGGCGAGCTCGTCCATGCCGGGCCATTGGTCGCGCAAGGCTATTGGCAGGATGCCGCACGGACCGCTGAGCGCTTCCGTCCGGCACCCGCCTGGTCCCGATCGGGCGGCATGGCAGTGTGGTCGGGCGATACCGTGGTGCGCGATGGCGACGGCCTGCTCCGCTTCGTCGGGCGCGATGATGAGATGATCAAGAGCGCGGGCAACCGCATCAGCCCGACCGAGATCGAGGAAGCCGTGGTCGCGGGCGGCGAAACGGCGGAGGCGGTGGCGCTGGGCGTGCCCGATCCGCGCCTTGGGCAAGCGATCATCGTGGTCGCGCGCGGGGACGGCACGCAAGAGGCCGCTTTGCGCGCGCGGCTGCGGCGCGATTTGCCAAGTTTCCAGCAGCCTGCACGCTATGCATGGCGCACCGAGCTACCGCGCAACGCCAATGGCAAGCTCGATCGCGCGGCGCTGAAAGCGGAGATGACGTCATGAAGCCGATGGGCACGATTCCGGCGGATTTCGAGATCACGCCGCTGCGGATTGGCGGGCAGGAGGCGGCGCATTGGGCCGCAATGGTCGGCGACACTCCCTTGTTCGTCTACGACATGGCGGTGGTGCAGGCCCGCATTCAGCGGTTTCGCGCGGCCTTCCCCACGATCGACCTGCATTATGCGATCAAGGCCAATCCGTTCGCGCCGCTGCTCGCTGCGATCGCGCCATTGGTCGATGGGCTGGATGTCGCGTCGGGGGGCGAATTGGCGATGGCGCTGCCGGTGAAGCCGGGTGCGCGGATCAGCTTTGCCGGGCCGGGCAAGCGCGATGACGAACTGGAGTTTGCAATCCGCTCGGGCGCGACGATCAATCTTGAATCTTCCGGTGAAGCGGCGCGCGCGCTGGCGATCGGCGAGCGGCATGGCGTCACGCCGCGGCTTGCGATCCGGGTGAACCCGGAGATCGAATTGCGCGGATCGGGGATGCGCATGGGCGGGCGTGCGTCGCCTTTCGGTATCGATGCCGATCGTGCCGCCGCTGTGGCCAGGCACGTGATCGACGCCGGAGCGGACTGGCGCGGTTTCCACATCTTTGCCGGATCGCAGGCGCTCGATCCCCGCGCGATCATCGAAACACAGGCCGAAACGCTGGCGCTCGCGGGGCGGCTGGCCGACGCGGTTGGCGTCATGCCGCCGCTGGTCAATCTCGGCGGCGGCTTTGGCATTCCGTATTTCCCGGGCGAGACGCCGCTCGACGTGCAGGCGATCGGCGACGCGCTGGCAGAAGCGCTGGGCAAGCGCGCACTGATCCTCGCGGATACGCGGTTCGCGATCGAGCTGGGGCGCTGGCTGGTGGGCGAGGCGGGCGTGTATCTGACGCGCGTGGTCGATCGCAAGGAAAGCCGGGGCGAAACCTTCCTCGTTACCGATGGCGGCATGAACCACCAGCTTGCCGCCTCCGGGAATCTCGGCACGGTGGTGAAGCGCAATTATCCCGTCGCGATCGCCACTGCTGCCCCCGATGCCCCGACCGAAACCGTCAGTGTCGTCGGGCCCTTATGCACCCCGCTCGACCGATTGGCGGACCGCGTCACGCTGCCGGTCGCCGATGTCGGCGACCTCGTCGCGGTGTTCATGGCGGGCGCTTATGGCCTGTCGGCCAGCCCCACTGCGTTTCTGGGCCATCCCCTGCCGCGCGAGCTGCTGGTGGGCCAAAGCGAGCATTCCTAACGCAATTTTCACCTCTTTCGTCTCATAGCGGCACGATAGCCGTGAACCTGCCCCCTGCGCGTCAGACGTGACGCCATCGGCAGTACCTCGCGGCGGGAGGTAGAGATGGCACGGTTTTTCAAATCTTTCCGCGGGTTGCTGGGTGTTGGCGTCGCGGCGTTGACGCTCGGATCGTGCGTTGGCGGGGGCCGTTCGGAACTGCCGCAGGCATCGTTCGTGGCGACGCAGGAGCAGCCGGGCGAGGAATATGTCATCGGCCCGCTCGACCAGCTCAGCATCTTCGTCTGGCGCAATCCCGAACTGTCGGCGAAGGTCCAGGTGCGGCCGGATGGACGGATCACCACGCCGCTGATCAGCGACATGCCCGCCGTCGGCAAGACGCCGCGGATGCTCGCCGACGACATGAAGATCGCGCTCGGCGAATATATCAAGGATCCGATCGTCTCGGTCATCGTCGAAAATTTCTCGGGTACGTTCAGCCAGCAAGTGCGCATCGTCGGCGCGACCGCCAAGCCCGCTTCGATTCCCTATCGCGCCAATATGACGCTGCTCGACGCGATGATCTCGGTCGGCGGGCTCAGCGAATATGCGGCGGGCAACCGCGCGAAGCTGGTTCGTTACAATCGCGAAACCGGCAAGCAGGTCGAATATAACATCAAGCTGTCGAGCTTGCTCAAGGATGGCGACAGCCGCGCCAACGTCCGGCTTGAGCCGGGGGATGTGATCATCATCCCGCAGAGCATGTTCTGAGCACGGACCGGCGGATGAACGGCTTGCTCGATGAAATACGGGTCGCGCTCCATACGATCTGGATGCGCCGGTGGATCGCGCTGGCGGTTGCCTGGGGCATTGCTGTGCTCGGCTGGGCGGTGGTCGCGCAAATTCCCAACAGCTATGAATCGCGCGCCCGCGTGTCCGTGCAGATGAACACGATCCTGCCCAACGCAGTCGGCATCACCCCTGCCGACCAGCAGAAGGACATGGACATGATCCGCCAGACGCTGACCAGCGCGGTCAGCCTGGAGAAGGTGGTGCGCGGCACTGACCTTGCGAATACGGTAAAGACCGATCGCGATGTGGCCGATCGCGTCGCGGGCCTGGCCAAGGCGATCAAGATCACCGCGCAGCAGGACAATCTGTTCGAAATCGTCGCGACCGGCTCCAGCCCCAAGGTTACCCGGCAAGTCGTGCAGAAGCTGATCGACCTGTTTGTCGAACAGAATCTGTCGGGTGACCGTGACGAGACGAGCACGAGCCTCAGATTCCTCGATGCCCAGCTCGAGCAACGCCAGAAGCAACTCGCCGATGCCGACGCCAAGCGCGCCGATTTCCAGAACCACTATCTCGGCAGCTTGCCGGGTAGCGGATCGCTGACCGATCGCATGGGGGCCGCCCGGACCGCGATGGCGCAAGTCGAGAGCGACCTTGCCGCTGCGCAATCCAGCCTGGCGGCGGTGAACGGCCAGATGGCGGGTGTTCCCGCCAGCGTCGCCGGGGCCACGAGCGCGGCGGGTGTCGGCCCGGCGCGGGCGCGGCTCAATGCGATCCAGGGTCAGCTCGCCGATGTGCGCGCACGGGGCTATACCGAGAACCATCCCGACGTGATCGCGCTGCGCAGCCAATTGGCCGCCGCGCAAGCCGCCGCGCGCGGCGAACCCGTATCGGCTGGGGCCGCGTCCGCCACCAATCCGGCGTATCTTTCGTTGCGGTCGATTCAGGCGGACAAGCAGGCCCAGGTCGCCGCGCTGAACGCACGCAGGGCGCAACTCCAGCGCGATCTCGATACGATCACCGCAAAGCTTGCGGGGGATCCCGGCGTGGCCGCGCAGCAATCCAAGATCGACAATGATTATCAGGTGCTGAAGGACGGCTATGCCAAGCTGCTGGCCGATCGCGAAGCGATCAAGCTGCGCGGACAAGCGCAAAGCCAGACCGATTCGATCAAGTTCAGCGTCATCGATCCGCCAACGGCGCCCCGCGTTCCGACTGCGCCGAACCGGCCCCTGTTGCTGACCGGCGTGCTGATCGCAGCGCTTGGCGGCGGCGTGGCGGCGGCGTTTGTGCTCGGGCAGTTGAAGACCACCTTCGCCACCGCCGCCCGGCTCGAAAAGGCAACCGGAATGCCCGTGCTCGGCTCGATTGGCGAGCTGGTCACCGCCGCACAGACAGCCGCGCGGCGGCGGATGTTGGTCTATTATGGCGGCGGTGTTGCCGGGCTTGGCGTAGCCTATGTGGCGCTGCTGGGCGTGGAAATGCTGCAGCGGGGGTTGGCGGCATGAGCGACCTGACGCCCCGCAAAGTTCGCCCGTCGCTGCTGGAACGCGCTGCTGCGACCTATGATTTCAAGGCGGACGCACGCGCGCCCTATGCTTTGCCAGCGGTCGATCATCCGACCCCGGCGATCGGCGCTGCACAGCCGCGCGCCGATCTGCCCCCTGCGCAGCCAAAGCCCGCGCGACCGGTTGCCCGGCAGGGGCATCTTGCGGGTGCCGCCACGATCGACCGCGTGATGTTGGCTGAGCGCGGTTTGCTCGTGCCCGGGGCTGCGGTCGGGGCGCTGGCGGAGGAGTTCCGCCTGGTAAAGCGGCAATTGCTGGCGACCGCGCGCAGCGTGAGCAAGAGCGATGCCGAGCTTTCGCGCCTGCTGCTGGTCAGCTCGGCGCGGCCGAATGACGGTAAAACCTATTGCGCGGTCAACCTCGCGCTTTCGCTGGCGGCCGAGCGCGACCTCGAAGTGCTGCTGATCGACGCGGACTTCGCCAAGCCCGATGTGATGGCGCAATTCGGCCTCGCCGAACAGGCGGGGCTGTTGGATGCGCTTGCCGACCCGAGCATCGATGTCGAAGCCTGTGTCGTGCGGACGGACATTCCCCATCTGAGCTTGCTGCCATGTGGCACGCGAACGCCGGCTGATACTGAACTCGTCGCCAGCGCGCGCACCGGAACGTTGATCACGCAGCTGCTCACTGCCGATCCCAAACGCCTGCTGATTTTCGATTCTCCGCCCGTGCTCGCGGCATCGCCGGCAAGCGTGCTGGCGGCGCAGGTCGGGCAGATCATGCTCGTCGTCCGCGCCGACCGCACCAGCGAAAGCGATCTGCGCGCGGCGATAAACCTGCTCGATTCGTGCGAGCATATTCAGCTTCTCCTCAACGCCGTGGCGCTGACGCCCGGCGGACGCCGCTTCGGCGATTATTATGGATATGGCCAGGAAGAGGACGCCCTATGACGCGCCCGATCTCATCTTTGTCCCGTGCGCTCGGCGCAGGGATCATCGCCGTGCTTGCGACCGCACCCGCGCATGCGGAAGAGCGCAAGCGCTCGATCACGCCCTATATCGAAATCGGGCAAGTCGTTACCGCTGACCTCAAGAATGACGATGTGCTGACCTATTCGACGGTCGCCGCTGGGGTCGATGCGTCGGTCCAGACCCAGCGCACGCAGCTCCAGGTGAGCTACCGCTACGAGCGGCGCTTTTCGTATAGCAAGAAGGTCGGCGACGACGATGTGCATAGCGGCCTGGCCCGGGCGACCGTGCGTGTCGCCCCCGGCGTGACGCTGGAAGGCGGCGCGATTGCCACACGAGTCCGCTCCGACATTCGCGGTGCGGCTCCGGGCAATCTGGCCGGGAATGTCGACAATATCAGCCAGGTCTATTCGGCCTATGTCGGCCCGACGGTCGCCAGCCATCTCGGCCCGGTCGGCGTAGCGGCAAGCTATCGCTTCGGTTTCACCAAGGCCGAAGCGCCGGGGACGACCGGGGTTGCCCCAGGTAGCCCGAAGCTCGACGTGTTCGACACCTCGCAGAGCCATGTCTTCAACGCGAGCGCCGGCGTGAAAGCGGGGGCGGTGCTGCCGGTCGGCGTCAATGTTTCGGCGGGCTATGAGCGCGATACCGCAGGGCAGCTCGATCAGAAATATGAAAGCAAGGTGGCGCGGGGCGATCTCGTCCTGCCGGTTCTGCCCACGCTCGCGGTGACGGGCGGTGCAGGCTATGAAAAGATCACGGTCAGCCAGAAGGATCCGTTGAAGGACGCGAATGGGGTGCCGGTCACCGACAGTCGCGGCCGCTTCCAGACCGATCCCGCATCGCCGACGCGCATCGCCTATCAGACCGACGGGCTGATCTATGATGCTGGTGTCATCTGGCGGCCAAGCCCGCGCACCACGCTGCAGGCAAGGGCAGGGCGGCGTTATGGTGGGATGACCTATACCGGCTCGTTCAGCTATGCCGCGTCCAAATCGATCGGCATTCAGGTCGGCGTGTACGACAGCGTCGACACCTTCGGGCGGCAATTGCGCGAGGGCATCTCGAACTTGCCGACCAGCTTCATCGATCAACGCGATGCCTTTGCGCAGCAATTCAGCGGCTGCACCTTTGGCACCAGCAGCGCGGCGGCGGGCGGGTGCCTGAACGGTGTGTTCCAGTCGATCTCGACCTCGGCGTATCGCGCGCGCGGTGTCGACGCGGTCATTGCCGCGAAGCGCGGCGCGCTCAGCTTCGGGATTGGCGGAGGCTATGCCCAGCGGCGCTTTTACGCTCCCAGCGGCACCGGCTTCAGCATCGACGGCGTGACCGACGACAGCTATTACGCGCAGGCCTATGTCAGTGCCCCGATCGATCGCAATTCGGGCGTGAGTGGTAACGTCTTCGCCAATTATTACGAAAGCGGCATTTCGGCTGCCCCCGGTGTCTTCAGTACGGGAGCCACCGCTCTGTATTACCATAACTTTGGCCGTATCGCGACGACGGCATCGGCGGGCCTGTATTCCTTCACCCAAAAAGGTACGGAGGACCAGTTGACGGCGCAGGGCCAAGTTGGGGTGCGGTATCAATTCTGAAACGCATCGGTTGCTATGCCGGTTGCGAGGACGACATTATGTACGACGATCATTATGGTTTGACCGGCCGACCGTTTCAGTTGACGCCTGATCCGCGTTTCTGGTTCGATACGGCGACGCATCGCAAGGCGATGGCCTATCTCGGCTATGGCTTGGCGCAGGGCGAGGGTTTCATCGTCATCACGGGCGACGTCGGCGCGGGCAAGACCACGCTTGTCGGCCATTTGATGGATACGATTGACCCGACACGGCTGCATGTCATCAAGATCGTTTCAACGCAGATCGAAGCCGATGACCTGTTGCGCATGGTTGCAACCGGGCTGGACGTCGACAGCGCGGGGCTGACCAAGGCGCAGTTGCTGGTGGCGATCGAACGTGGGCTGCACGCGACCGCGCGCGCCGGACGACGCACGCTGCTGATCGTCGATGAAGCGCAGGCGCTGCCGGTGTCGAGTCTGGAAGAGTTGCGCATGCTCTCGAACTTCCAGACCGGCGGGCATGCGCTGTTGCAGATCTTCCTGCTCGGCCAACCCGAATTTCGCGAACGGCTGCACGGGTCGGACCGGCTGGAGCAATTGCGCCAGCGCGTCATCGCAATGCATCACCTCGATCCGATGGAGCCCGAAGAGGTCGAGCCCTATATGCGGCATCGCCTGTCGGTGGTCGGCTGGCAGGAGCGCCCGCATTTCACGCCCGATGCGTTCGCCGCCCTCTATAGCGGGTCCGATGGCGTACCGCGCCGCCTGAACCAATTGGCGGGGCGCGTGATGCTGTATGGCGCGATCGAGCGGATCGATACGATCGATGCGCGGGCGGTGGCCGCAGTGGTGGCCGATATCGCGGGCGACATGCCGGGCGTGAAGCCGATCGTCCTGCCCGAACCCGCTGTGGCTGCGACACCTGCGGTTGAGCAGCCGATTTCTGAGGTGGCCGCGCCGGACGAACCCCTGGCCAGTCCGCCACCACCACCGCCTGCGCCGGAACCGGAGCCCGGCCCACTGCCGATTTCGATTCTGCCCCCGACGGCCCCGCCGCGCCCGATCCGCGCGCTGCACGAAGAAGCGGTGGCGGTTGTTGAAGCACAGCCGGTGGTTGTTCCCCCAGAGCCCAAACCGGAACCTGAGCCTGAGCCTGAGCCTGAGCCTGAGCCTGAGCCTGAGCCTGCACCGATGGCGGTGGCGGAAGAGGAGCCCGTGCCTGCGCCAGACGCTACTGCGGATGTCGCTACCCGTATTGCCGCGCTTGAGGCACGGGTTGATGAGCAGGATATCGCGCTTCGCCGCGTTCTGAAGCTGCTCGTTGACTGGGCCGAGGGCGAGCACAGTGCCGCGCCGCCGCTCCCCATCACGCGGGATTAAGCCGGTGCGTCATGTCCTTTCGGTCGATGTCGAGGACTGGTTCCAGGTCGGCGCTTTTGAATCGGTGATCGACCGGGCCGATTGGGATTCGCTGCTGCCACGCGTGGAGGCCAATACCGATGCCGTGCTCGCGCTGTTCGCCGAGAGCGGCGTGCAGGCGACCTTTTTCACGCTGGGCTGGGTTGCCGCGCGCTATCCTCGCCTCATCCGGCGGATCGTTGATGCAGGGCATGAACTGGCGAGCCACGGTTGGGGGCACGACCGCGTCTTCACGATGGATCCCGCAACCTTCCGCGCCGATCTTGCGCGTGCGCGCGGCACGCTCGAGGATGCGGGCGGCGTTGCCGTCACCGGCTATCGCGCGCCGAGTTTCTCCATAGATCTGCGCACGCCCTGGGCGCACCGGATTCTGGCGGAGGAGGGCTATGCGTATTCCTCCAGCGTGGCACCGCTGCGGCACGATCATTATGGCTGGCCCGAAGCGCCGCGCTATGCTTTTCGTCCGCTGGCGGACGCGGATCTGGTCGAAGTGCCCGTGACCGTCGCGCAATTCGGGGCGCGGCGCATGGCGACCGGCGGTGGCTTTTTCCGCCTGCTGCCGGCAGTGCTCACCGATTATGCAGTGCGCCAAGTATCGGCGGACGGGCAGCCGGCGATCTTCTACTTTCACCCGTGGGAAATCGATCCTGCCCAGCCGCGCGTCACCAATGCTCCGCTAAAGTCAAAACTGCGCCATTACAGCCGCCTTGGCGCGATGGCGGGGAAGATGCGCGGATTGATCGGTCGGCACGACTGGGGGCGGATGGATGCCGTCGTGCGCGATTTGCCCTCGGTGCAAACGCTTGGGATGGCGGCATGACGATCCAGCCTCTGGCCCCCTTGCTCGCGCTACGATCCATCGATTTGCGTGATGTCGGCGAGCGTCAACGGGTGGAAAGCTACGTGCGTGGCCACAAGCAGGGGACGCCCTTTCATCTGCCAGCCTGGAGCATGGCGGTTGCGCAGGGGTGCGGCCAGATCAGCCATACCCTGATCGCCGAGTGCGGCGACGGATCGATCGCGGGCGTGCTGCCGTTAACCGAAGTACGCTCGCGGTTGTTTGGCAAAGCGCTGGTGTCCAATGGCTTTGCGGTTGGCGGCGGTATTTTGGCGGATGACCCTGCGGCGGTGGCCGCGCTGGCCGATGGCGGATGGGCACTCGCACAGCGATTGGGGTGCCCGACGCTGGAGCTCCGCGGCGGCGCGATGCCCGAGGGGGCATGGGATTTCGACGATCACAGCTATCTCGGCTTCGTGCGGCCGCTGGCGGAGAGCGACGCCGCCGAGCTCGCCGCCATCCCGCGCAAGCAACGCGCCGAAGTGCGCAAGGCGCTTGAGAACGACCTTACCGTCTCGATCGGGCGCGATGCGGGGGACGTGCGCGCGCATTACGCCGTCTATGCCGAATCGGTCCGTAACCTGGGAACGCCGGTCTTCCCGGCGCGGTTGTTCCGCTGCGTGCTGGAACAGTTTGGCACCGCCGCCGACATTGTCACGATCCGGTCCGAAGGGCGCGCGGTGGCGAGCGTGCTCAGCCTCTATTACAACGGCACCGTCTATCCCTATTGGGGCGGGGGCACGCACGCCGCGCGCGGCTTGCGCGCGAATGACCGCATGTATTTCGCGCTGATGAGCCATGCGCGCGCGCGCGGGTGCACGCATTTCGATTTCGGTCGCTCCAAGGTCGGAACCGGACCGGCCTCTTACAAGAAGAACTGGGGTTTCGACGGCGTGCCCTTGCTGTATGGTAAACGCGCGGTGATTGGAGAGTCATCGCGCGACATCAATCCCTTGAACCCACGCTATGCCCAAAAGGTGGCGATGTGGAAAAAGCTGCCATTGGTGGTCGCTAACCTGCTTGGACCGCACATCTCCAAAGGCCTTGGTTAATGGGTGATATTCTCTTCCTCGGGCATCGCGTGCCGTACCCGCCCGATCGGGGGGACAAGATTCGTGGCTTTCACATCCTGAAGTATCTAGCGGCGCGCAAACGCGTGCATCTGATCGCCTTTGCCGACGACACGCGCGACATGAAGCGCAAGAGCGGCCTGTCGAAGCTGACCGCCAATCGCTCGATCATCTGGCGTTCGAAATCGCGCCTCACATCTGCGCTTGAGGCGTTGATCGGGCGCAAGCCGGTCTCGCTGGCGGCGTTTGACAACGCCTCGTTGCGCGCTGCGGTCGACAATCTGCTGTCGCGGCATTCGATCGATACGATTTACGTTTTTTCCAGCCAGATGGCACAATATCTTCCGGCCCGGCCGCGCCAGAAAGTGATTATGGATTTTGTCGACATGGATTCGGCAAAGTTCGGTGCCTATGCCAAGGGTTCTGGCGGAATCATGCGCTGGTTCATGAAGCGCGAAGCGCGGCTGCTGTTCCAGCATGAGCGCGCGGTCGCGCAGCGGGCAGATGCCAGCCTGTTCGTCAGCGCGGCCGAGGCGCAACTGTTCCGCGACAAATCCGGGGCGGAGCGGGTCCATGTGGTCGAGAATGGCATCGACACCGAATTTTTCGATCCGACCGCGCCGTTCAAGCGGATCGACACCACCGGCGCGCTGATCGTGTTCACCGGGCAAATGGACTATCGGCCAAATATCGAAGCCGTGACCTGGTTCGTCGAGACGATCCTGCCGCACATTCGCGTACGCTTTCCGCAGGCCCGCTTCGCCATTGTCGGGCGCGCACCGAGCGATGCGGTCAAGGCGCTGGCCAAGCAACCTGGGGTGATCGTGACCGGGGAAGTCGCCGATGTGCGCGGGTGGATCGCCGCCGCTTCGGTCGTCGTCGCGCCGCTTAAGCTCGCGCGCGGCGTCCAGAACAAAGTGTTGGAAGCGATGGCAATGGCCCGTCCGGTCGTCGCGTCCAGAGCGGCAGCGGAAGGGATCGACCATGGCGGAACGATCCGCATTGGCGAAACCGTTGGCGAGATTGCCGAGGAAGTCATCGCCATCCTGAACGATCCGGTGCGGGGCGCGGAGATCGGTCGCGACGCGCGCGCGCAGGTGCAGGCGCGCTATAGCTGGGAGGCGCGGCTCGCGCCGCTCGATGCGATCCTGGGGATCAGCGTGAAGGCATCCCCGCGCCGCAGCGCGGCCTGAACGCATGACGCTGCCCCTTGGGATGCGCGTCCAGCCGGGACTGCTGGCCGGGGATGGACATGCAGCGCCGGGGCAGGTGTGGCGGCGGCAAACGGTGCTGCTCGGCATCGCCAGTGTCGCGATCCTGTTGCTGTTCGGCAGCGACGTCCGCGCGCTCGCGACGCTGTGGTGGACCAGCACGACCTTTGGGCATTGTCTGTTCATTGCGCCCGTAGTGGCGTGGCTTGTTTGGCAGCGCCGCGCCGGGCTGGCCGAGCTTACCCCCGTCGCCTGGGCACCGGGCTTGGCGCTGGTCGCCATTGGCGGCTTTGGCTGGCTGCTGGGCGATGCGGGCGGCGTGGCGCTTGCCCGGCATCTCGGGATTGTGCTGATGCTGCAGGGGGCGGTGGTGACCCTGCTCGGGCCCAATGTCGCGCGCGCACTACTGTTCCCGCTTGGCTATGCGCTGTTCCTGGTGCCGTTTGGTGAAGGGCTGGAGGGGCCGCTCCAGACCGCCACGGTCGCGCTGACCATGCCGCTGCTGCATCTGTTCGGCGTGCCCGCTGAGGTCGATGGCGTGCTGATCACCATCCCCAATGGCTATTTCGAAGTGGCCGAGGCCTGCTCCGGCGCGAAGTTCGTGATCGCGATGATCGCCTATGGCGTCCTGGTCGCCAATGTCTGCTTCGTGTCCTGGCGTAGACGCGCGGTCTTCATGGTGGTGGCGTTGGTGGTGCCGGTGTTGGCAAACGGTGTGCGGGCGTTCGGAACGATCTATGCCGCCTATCTCACCTCGGTCGAGCGCGCGACCGGGTTTGACCATATCGTCTATGGCTGGCTGTTCTTTGCGGTTGTGATGGCAGCGGTGCTGGCGCTCGGCTGGCGCTGGTTTGACCGTGCGCCCGATGCGCCGCTGTTCGACCCGGCCGCGCTGCAAACGGTGCCGCGCTACCGTCTTGATGCGCCATTGGCGGCGGTGCTGGTGCTGGCGCTGGCCGCGCTGTTCCCGGCCTGGTCGGCAGCGATTGCCGGGCGCGCGCAGACGCTGCCCGAGCGGATTGCCCTGCCGGAGGTGCCGGGCTGGCACCGCGTCGCGCTGAGCGCGCGTGTGCCGTGGGCACCCAATTATCCGGGTGCAGACCATTTTCTGCTCGGTCGCTACGGCAATGCGAAGGGCGATCAGGTCGATCTGGCGATCGCCGTTTATGGCAGCCAGCATGAGGGCAAAGAGGTGGTCGCCTTCGGCGTGGGCGCGCTGCGGGAGGATGATGTATGGGTGCGGGTGGGCGATCTTCCCGATCTGGCGGGCGGATCGGCGATGCGCATCACCGCGCCAGGGCCGGTCGAGCGGCAAGTGGTCACCTGGTATCGCGTTGGGGATACGCTGACCTACAAGGGGCCCGTGGTGAAGCTGGAAACACTGAAGGCCAAGATGCTTGGCGGCCCGCAGCGCGCGGTCGCGGTGCATGTCTCGGCCGAGGCGGTGCCGGGCCATGATCCACGCTTGGCGATGGCGGCGTTTGTCGCGGCGCTGGGACCGATCGAACGGCTGGCCGATCGCAGCGCGGGAATGATCAACTGATGTGCGGTATTGCTGGTCTCTATTATCCCGCGACGCCAAAGCCCGTCGATCCCGCGCGGATCGCGGCGATGGCGGATGCGCAGGCCCATCGCGGGCCCGACGGATCGGGTGTGTGGACCGCGCCAGGGGTGGGGCTGGGCCATCGGCGCTTGTCGATCATCGATGTCGCCGGATCGCCGCAGCCAATGGCGAGCGCTGATGGCGCGCTGACCGTCACCTATAATGGCGAGATCTATAATTTCGCGGCCTTGCGCGCGGAGTTACAGGCACTCGGCACGGTGTTCAGGACTGCGGGCGATACCGAGGTGCTGCTCCACGGCTGGGCGGCCTGGGGACCAGCGCTGCTCGATCGGCTGAACGGGATGTTCGCCTTCGCGCTGCATGATGCGCGGCGCCAATGCCTGTTTCTCGCGCGCGACCGGCTCGGCGTGAAGCCGCTGCATTATGTCGAGCTGTCCGATGGCGGGGTCGCTTTCGCGTCTGAATTGAAGGGCCTGCTCGCGCATCCGCTGCTGCGGCGCGCGCCCGATATTCGCGCGGTCGAGGATTATCTGGCGTTTGGCTATGTGCCCGACGACACCTGCCTCGTCGCGGGCGTGAAGAAGCTGCCCGCCGGGCACAGCCTGCTGATCGAGCGCGGCAAACCGGTGCCCGCGCCGTCGCGCTGGTGGGATGTGGACTTCTCCCGACGTGCGACGGGATCGGCCAAGGCGCTTGAGGAAGAGTTGGTCGCGCTGCTACGCGACGCGGTGACGTCGCGGATGGTGTCGGATGTGCCGCTGGGCGCGTTCCTGTCGGGCGGTGTCGATAGCTCGGCGGTGGTCGCGCTGATGGCGGAGGCCTCGCGCGGCGCGGTGCGCACCTGCACGATCGGGTTTGACGAGAACAGCTTGGACGAACGCCGCTATGCCGATGTGATCGCCGAGCGCTTCGCCACGCAGCACCGCGAGCGCGTGGTCGCAGCGGACGATTTCTCGCTGATCGACACGCTGGTCCATGCCTTTGACGAACCCTTTGCCGATGCGTCGGCGCTGGCGACGTACCGGGTGTGCGAGCTGGCGCGCGAGGATGTGACGGTGGCGCTGTCCGGCGACGGGGCCGACGAGGCCTTTGCCGGATACCGTCGCTATAAGTTTCAGGCAGCGGAGGAGCGCGTGCGCGCCATGGTGCCCGCTTCGATCCGCTCGAACCTGTTCGGCACGCTTGGTCGCTGGTATCCCAAGGCCGATTGGGCCCCGCGCCCGCTCCGCGCCAAGACGACGCTGCTCGCGCTCGCCGAGGATGGGGCGGAGGGCTATGCCCGCTCGGTCGGGGTGACCACACCTGCCTTGCGCGCGGCGCTGTTGACCGATCACGCGCGCACCGCGCTCGGCGGGCATCGCGCCGAGGATCGTTATGTCCGCTCAATGCGCGATGCCCCGGCGCGCGATGCGCTCGACCGCGCGCAATATGCCGATTTCCAGCATTGGTTGCCCGGTGACATTCTGACCAAGGCCGACCGCACCAGTATGGCAGTCGGGCTGGAGGCGCGCGAGCCGCTGCTCGATTACCGCCTGGTCGAGTTCGCCGCCAGGCTACCCGCTGACATGCGGTTGCGCGGCGGGCAGGGGAAGTGGCTGCTCAAAAAGGCGATGGAGCGGTATCTGCCGCGCGATATTCTGTATCGCCCGAAAATGGGCTTCGTCACGCCGATCAGCGTCTGGTTTCGCGGGGCGCTGGCGGATGAGGCGGCGGCGCTCGCTACGTCGCGTGTACTGGTGGGGTCGGGCTGGTTCGATCCCGGCGTGATCGCCCGACTGGCGGCTGACCATCGTGCCGGGCGCGCCGAGCATGGCCGCACGCTGTGGCAATTGGTGATGCTGGACCGCGCGATGGCGCGCCTGTTCGGCTGAGCCCACCGCGCCAGTCAATCCGCCCCGTGCCGGGGAGGATCCGAAGAGCGTCAGAACACTGCCATCGCCGCGTGGAGCGTCAACGCGATCAGCGCCAAGGACGCGCCGAGGAAGAGCAGGAAACGCACCGAAACCTTGTTGACCTTTGCCTGCCACACGCTGTGGGCAATGCGCAGCGCCACATAGGCCCAGGCGATCCACGCATTGACCCCGTTGCCGGTGCCCGTCAGCGCAATCACCCCGCAGACGGCGTAAAACAGCGTCGGCTGCTCCATCAGATGGTTGTGATTGTGCGCCACCCACTGGATCTTGGGCGGCAGGCGGCCGTCGGCGTCGGCCGCCTTTGTGCCGACAAGCTTGGTGATGTCGACCCCAGATGCCCGCATCGCTGGCAGACGCGTCGACAGCATCCACACTAGCATCACCAGCGTCCACGCGATGAGCACGACAACGGGCTTCAGGATCTCGCTATGCATCGGTCATCTCCCCCTCTTTTGGGAAGCGTGCCCGAAATAGTCCGGTCTCGCAATGACGGCGATGCGGCACGCCTAAGGTCGCGGCAGGGCCGCACTCCAGCGCGAGAACAGTTCGGGCCAATCGAGACCCGGTGATCCTGCCGCCAGATGCAGCGCGCCGAAACCATGTCCACCATGCTGGAACAGATGGGCCTCCACCGGCACCCGTTCGATGCGGGCGCGGTCGAGCATCAGCAGCGATTGCGCGATCGGCACGACACCGTCATCCATCGCATGGGCGAGGAACAGCGGTGGTGCGCTGGAATCGAGGCGGCGCGCCGGATCATAGCGATCGAGCAACGCGGCCGACGGCTTGGGCCCCAACAGGCCGTTTACGGGGGCTGTCGGATCGAAACCGGCGGTCTGGAACGATGTCACCGCATATATCAATCCGGCGAAATCGGGCCGGGCGGACAAATGGTCGGCGTGGTCGACAGGCGTATAGACGGGGTCGGCATGGCCGACGGCGAGCATTCCGGCGAGGTGCCCCCCGGCGGAGAAGCCGATCGTACCCAGCCGCGCCGGGTCGATGCCATAGCGTGTCGCATTGGCGCGGATCAGCCGCATGGCGCGCTGCGCGTCCTGCAGCGGCACATCCTCGCGCTTGGCCCAGCCTTCCCCGGGCAAGCGATAAGCGAGCACAAACACGGTAATCCCGCGCGCATTCAGCACGCGCGCGACGTCGATGCCTTCATTGCTGACCGATACGAAGCCGTAGCCACCGCCAGGGATCGACAGAACCGCGCGCCCGTCCGGCCGTTCCGGGCGGAATACGCCAACCGTAGGCACGGCGATGCCGCGCAGCCACAATTCCTTGCCCTGATAGCCATCAAAGCTAGGGGCGGGGATGGGTAAAGTGGCGGGGGCACCCGGCGCTTTGCCGGGCCACAGCGGAAAGGATTCGGCTGGTGGCCATGTCGGTGTGGCCGTCGTGTCCCCTGATTGCGCAAGGGCGACGCTGGGCATCCCCAGCGTCGCCCCAACGGCACCTGCCAATACCAACCGTCTGTCCAACATTGCCGCTCTCCTATGGATTCGCGGCGACGTTAGCGGGTTCAGTCGAAGCTCGCACCCCAGCGACGCTTGGTGCGGGTCTTCCACAGGCCACGATGATAGGCGTCCGATGCCAGCAGTGGCATGACCGAACCGGCTTCGGCGAACACCATCTGTTCGATGCCGGTGTTGACCTTGCCCCACGAGGCCGCTTCCTGCAGCGTCGAGGACGAGCAGGCACCGTCGCGCACGTCGGCGACGGTGATCTGCACGGCGTACTTGTGGACCTGCACGTCGTCATGGCCGAGGATTTCGGCGCAGACCACGGTGTCCTGGATGAAGTTCTTCGGCACGCCGCCGCCGATCATCAGCAAGCCGGTGGTGCCGGCCTTGATCTTGATGTCGGTCAGTTCGCGGAAATCGGCGATCGCGTCGAGCACCATGTACGGCTTGCCCTCCTTGGCGCGGTCGACCTGGTGCTTGACCAGACCGAAGCCTGCCGACGAATCGACAAAGGCCGGGCAGAAGATCGGCACGTCATGCTCGTAAGCGAGCTTGACCAGGCTGTTCTCCTTCTTGCCGTTCTCGACCAGGTATTTGCCCATCTCGCGGATGAACTCGCGGCTCGAATAGGGCCGGGGTTCCAGGCTGTTGGCGATCTCATAGATCGTGTGGTCGCAGTCCTGAAGCTGCTCTTCGTCGATATACGTGTCGTAGATACGGTCGATCAGCAGCGAGCGCAGCGTGTCGTCGTCCGGCACTTCGAGCGCCTGATAATGCTTGTGGCCAAGCCCTTCGAAGAAATCCATGTCGACGATCGACGCGCCCGTCGCGACCACGCCGTCGATCATGTTGTTGCGCAGCAGCTCGGCATAGAGATCCATACAGCCACCCGCCGAGGTCGACCCGGCGATGACGAGGAAGATCGAGCAATCGGGATCGGCGAGCATCTGGTTGTAGATGTCGGTCGCGCGGCCGAGATCGCGGCTGGTGAAGCTCATCTTCTTCATCGCGTCGACGATCGGGCGCGCGTCGAACTTGGTGATGTCGATATGTTCGACGGTGGTCGAGAGCAGCTCGGCCTTGCGGTTGGTGTTGAGGACTTCGGTCATGATCTTCTCCAAATGCCCCTCCCGCTTGGCGGAGGGGTTAGGGGAGGGCCGACTGTCCGCATCCCCAATAGCAAAATGCCCTCCCCCGACCCCTCCCGCAGAGCGGGAGGGGAGGAGGTCAGGCGATAGTGATAGTGCTGTGTTACAGCGTGACGACGTTCGAGGCGACCTCTGGCATGTCCTCGCCATAAAGCGAGACCATCGGTTCGTCGGCGACGATCACCGTCTCGTCCGATCCGAAGCCATTAAAGGCCGTGCGCATCGCCGAACCATAAGCGCCGAGCATCCCGATTTCGAGATAGTCGCCTGCCTTCACGTCCGCCGGCAGATAGAAGGGGCCTGCCATATGGTCCATGTCATCGCAGGTCGGGCCATAGAAGCTGAACGCCATGTCCTTCGAGCGGCTTTCGGGCTCGCGCAGCAATTCGACCGGGAAGCGCCAGCCGATATGCGCCGCATCGAACAACGCGCCATAGGCGCCGTCATTGATGTACAGCTCATCGCCGCGGCGCTTTTCGACGCGCACCACGATCGAGCTGTATTCGGCGCACAGGGCACGGCCCGGCTCGCACCACAGTTCGGACGAATAGCTGACCGGCAGCGATTCGAACGCACGGTGGATCGTCTCGAAATAGCGCTCGAGCGGGGGTGGCTCCATGCCCGGATAGGACGAGGGGAACCCGCCGCCGACATCGATCACGTCGACCGTGACCGCTGCATCGACGATGGCGGCGCGAACGCGCTCCATCGCATTGGCATAGGCTTCGGGCGTCATCGCCTGGCTGCCGACATGGAAGCAGATGCCGAGCGCATCCGCCGCCTGGCGAGCGCGGAACAGCAGTTCCTTGGTCTCACCCGGTGCCGCACCGAATTTCGACGCGAGGCTCAGCTTGCTATGCTCCGACGACACGCGAAGGCGGACGCACAGCGTCAGGTCTTCGGCGTGATCGGTCGCGTCGACGATCTTCTCCAGCTCTTCCACGCTGTCGAGAGAAAACGTCTTCACGCCATAGTCGAAATAGGCCGAGCGGATCGCTTCGGGTGCCTTGACCGGGTGCATGAAGCACAGGGTCGCCTCGGGGAGCGTTTCCGCAACCAGACGCACTTCCGCAATCGACGCGACGTCGAAATGGGTGATGCCCGAATCCCACAGAATCTGCAGGAGCTGAGGCGACGGATTCGCTTTCACGGCATACATTGAACGACCCGGGAACTTCTCTGCGAAGAACCGGGCCGCACGCGATGCCGCATGCGGACGAACCAGCGTGACCGGCTGAACCGGCCGCTGCTTAGCGATGTCGATACCAGTGTTGGTAATCGAAGGGGTGGTCGCTAACCCCAGCGCGCGATGATGCTTGTGCAACTCAAGGGACCTCCAAGTGGCTTGCGCCTACGGTGAAAAAAGCTGCCTTGCGGTTGGAAGTCCCATGGGGCAGCGGATGGGCGAGATAGGGGCGCGTTTTTGCATTGTAAAGCGGTTTTGAACGTGCGGAGATAATTAGTGACAATTTTAAGACAGCCGACCCGCGCCGGGGTACGTGATGCCGCTGCCAAAGTGGCCGCCGTGGTGCCGCAGACACCGCTTTTCGTGCTTGAAATTCATGGGGTTAAGGTCTCTTTCAAGGCGGAGTGCCTGCAGCCGATCGGCGCGTTCAAATTGCGCGGGGCGTGGCACCGCTTGACGGCGATCGAGCCCGTCCAGCGGGAAAAAGGCGTGGTCGCTTTCTCCTCGGGGAATCACGCGCAGGGAGTCGCCTGGGCGGCGCGGCGGCTGGGGATGCCCGCGACGATCGTGATGCCGGCCGATGCGCCCAAGGCCAAGCGCGAGAACACGCTGGCACTGGGTGCCGAAGTGGTGAGCTATGATCGGGCAACCGAGAGCCGCGAGAAGATCGCCGCGCGGCTGGCCGAAGCGCGCGGGGCGGTGCTGGTGCCGAGCTTCGATGATCCCTGGGTGATCGAGGGGCAGGGCAGCGCCGGGATTGAAGCGGCGGCGCAGATGGCGACGCTGGGTTTGGGCGCGCCGAGTCGCGTGGTGGTGCCGTGCGGCGGTGGCGGTCTGGCGGCGGGGCTGACGCTGGCCTTGCCCGAGGCGACGATCACGGTGGCGGAGCCGGAGGGCTGGGATGACATGCGCCGCTCGCTGGAGGCGGGGTGGATCGAGCCGGTCGGCGACGCGCCGCCGCCAACGGCCTGCGATGCGCTGCAGACGTTGCGGGTTTCTCCGCTGACCTTCGACGTGCTTGCCCGGCGCGGGGCGACCGGGGTGGCGGTGAGCGAGGCGGAAATCCGCACGGCACAGCGCTGGGCGGCGGAGAAGCTGCGGCTGGTGGTGGAGCCGGGCGGCGCGGTTGCGCTGGCGGCGGTGCTGACGGGTAAGGTGCCGGTCGAGCCGGGGCTGTTGGTGCTTCTGTCGGGCGGAAATGTGGATCTGGCGGCTTATGGGGCGGTCCTGGCGGGCGCTGGCTGAGAGCGGGCCGCCCTCAACCCGTTCGTTTCGAGCGAAGTCGAGAAACCGGTTCGCGTGCAGGCTTCTCGACTTCGCTCGAAGCGAACGGTTAGGAGGAGATCATGACCTCTCTCGAATCCCTCGCCCCCGCCATCGCCATGCTCGCGGCGATCGCCTGCCTCATCGGCGGCGGAATGCTGATTGCCAAGCGCCAGAACACGCAAAAGGGCGTGCTGATGCTGGTGATGGCGGGGGTGCTGGTGGGGAATGTCGTGATCTGGACGCTGTAACGCTGATCCCGCGCCGCCTGACACGGCAGCGCGGGGCGAGGATCACTTGATCGGCGAGTTGGGATCGAGCCGCATATCCAGATACTTGTCCACCGATCCCATCAGCTGCGGCATTTCGTGCTCGAAGAAATGGTTCGCCTTGGGGATGGTGTCGTGGTGGATCGTGATGTGCTTCTGCGTGCGCAGCTTGTCGACCAGCTTCTGCGTCGCGAGCGGGGGCGAGACTTCGTCATTCTCGGCCTGGATGATGATGCCCGAAGCGGGGCAGGGCGCGAGGAAGGTGAAGTCGTACATGTTGGCGGGCGGTGCGACCGAGATGAAGCCGCGAATTTCCGGGCGGCGCATCAGCAATTGCATGCCGATCCACGCGCCGAAGCTGACGCCGGCGATCCAGGTGGTCGAGGCTTCGGGGTGGAAGCTCTGCACCCAATCGAGCGCGCTGGCGGCATCGGACAGTTCGCCCACGCCATTGTCGAAGGTGCCCTGGCTCTTGCCGACGCCGCGGAAATTGAAGCGCAGCGTTGCGAAACCGCGGCGCTGGAAGGTCTTGTAGAGTTCCATCACGATGTGGTTGTTCATCGTGCCGCCGGCTTGCGGATGCGGATGGAGGATCATCGCGACGGGCGCGCGCGGGCGGGGAGCTGGCGCGAAACGGCCCTCAAGACGACCATCGGGGCCGGGAAAAATGACTTCTGGCATCGGACCTGCTGACGGCAAAGGAGGTGGTTCCATACCCAAGGCTTGGGCAGGATGGATTGCGCGCTATATAGGCTCGCACCCGCACCGCGCAATCATTGCCGAAAGTTGACATCATTTTGCCCGAATCCCCGATCCGCGAGCGGCTGTATCTCGACCATGCCGCGACCACGCCGATGCGCCCCGCCGCCATCGCTGCAGTGGAGGCGGGGATGCGGGCCTGGGCCAATCCATCCTCGCCGCATGCCGAGGGCCGCGCGGCGCGGGCGAAGCTGGAACAGGCGCGCGCCGCGATTGCCGCCGCTTATGGCTGGCGGGGCGAGACGATCCTGACCAGCGGCGCGAGCGAGTCGGTGGCGATTGCTTTGTCGAGGAGCGGGGCGGAGCGGCGGCTGATCTCGGCGGTCGAGCATGATGCGGTGATTCGCGCCGGGGCTGATGCGGGTGTGCTGCCTGTGGATGCGCAGGGGCTGCTCGATCTCGATGCGGTGACCGCTCTGCTGGAAGGCCCGCGCGCAATTGTGGCGGTGCAGTGGTGCAATAGCGAAACGGGCGTGCGGCAGCCGATTGCGGCGATTGCCGAACTGACCCACGCGGCGGGCGGATTGCTGCTGGTCGATGCCGCGCAAATGCCTGCCGGGGCCGATGGCGCGGTGGCGGAACATGCCGATTTCATCGCGATTTCGGGGCATAAGCGCGGCGGGCCGATCGGGATTGGCGCGTTGCTGGTGCGCGACCTTGCTACGTTGGCGCCGACGGGCGGGCAGGAACGGGGGTATCGCGCGGGGACCGAGAATATGCCTGCCGCGCTCGGGTTTGCGGCGGCTTTGGCGGAGCGGGAGGAGGTCGCGCGGCTGGTGCCGCTGCGCGCGCGGCTTGACGATGCGATTGCGCGCTCGGGCGGGGAAGTGGTCGCCGCCGCTGCGCCGCGCCATCCGGCGATCGGGTCGTACCGGATGCCGGGGCTGGCTGCTGCGACGCAGCTGATTCGGTTCGATATGGCGGGGATTGCGGTGTCGGCGGGGAGCGCGTGCTCGTCGGGCAGCATGAAACCCAGCCATGTGCTTGGCGCAATGGGGTGGAGCGTGGAGGCATCGCGCGAGGTGGTTCGCGTGAGCTTCGGGCGCGACACCAGCGCGGCGGATGTCGAGCGCTTCATCACCGAATGGCGCACTGTCGCGCGCTCTGCCCGTGCGTTTGCGGCATGATCTATCTCGATTATCAGGCGACCACACCGCTCGCCCCCGAAGCGCTCGACGCAATGCTGCCGTGGCTGCGTGATCAGCATGCCAATCCGCATTCGGCGCATGCCGCCGGGCGCAAGGCCAAGGCGGTGGTGGAAGTGGCGCGCGATCAGGTGGCGGCGCTGCTGCCGCCGGGGGGGACGCTCGCGTTCACCAGCGGCGCGACCGAGGCGCTCAACTGGGCGATCAAGGGGCTGGGCGGCCCGGTGGTGACGCTGGCGAGCGAACATGCCGCCGTGCTCGACACGGTCGCGGCGCTGCGCTCGGGCGGACAAGAGGTGACGGTGCTGCCGGTCGGGGGCGACGGGCTGGTCGATCTCGATCAGGCGCGCGGGGCGATCATGCCGGGCACGAAACTGGTCGCGGCGATGCTGGTCAATAATGAGATTGGCGTGATCCAACCGATCGCCGCGCTGGCCGAGATCGCGCATACGGCGGGCGCGCTTTTGCTGTGCGATGCGGTGCAGGGGTATGGGCGGGTCGACATTCCTGCCGCCTGCGATCTGGTCGCGGTGTCGGGGCACAAGATCTATGGGCCGAAGGGAATCGGCGCTTTGTGGGTGCGGGGCGGCATTATGCTCGCGCCGCTGCTGCATGGCGGCGGGCAGGAAGCGTTTGGGCGGTCGGGCACGCTGTCCCCGGCCTTGTGCGCGGGGTTCGGAACGGCGGCGGCGCTGATGGCGACGCGGGGTGCGGAGGACGCGGCGCATGTCGAACGGTTGTGGACGCTGGCGACGCAGCGTCTCGGCCCCGACTGGCAAATCAACGGGTCGCGCGACCAGCGCTATCGCGGTAATCTCAACGTCCGGCGCGATGGTCTGGACGTGGCGCGGCTGATGTCGCGCTTGCGCGACGTGGCGTTCTCGGCGGGATCGGCCTGCGCCAGCGGGTCGGGGCGGGCGAGCCATGTGCTGCGCGCGATCGGCCTCGGCGAAGCGCAGGCGCGATCGAGCCTCCGCATCGGCTTCGGGCGCTATACCAGCGAGGCCGAATTGACCGACGCGATCGACCGCATCATGCTGGCCGCCGACGCGCAAAGGATTGCTGCATGACCCTGGTTCGTTTCATCGGCACCGACGGCACGATCCGCGAGGTGACCGCGCAAAGTGGCGCGCGGCTGCTGGAAGTGGCGCAGGCCGATGGACAGCCGCTGGAAGGCACATGCGAGGGGCAGATGGCGTGTTCGACCTGCCATGTGATCGTCGCAGCGGAAGATTTCGCCAAATTGCCGCCCGCAAGCGAGGATGAAGAGGATATGTTGGACCTGGCAGCGGGGGCGACGCGCACCAGTCGTCTGGCCTGCCAGATCTTGCTCGGCGAGCAGCTGGAGCAGCTCACCGTGCGGATTCCGGGCGAAGTGCGGAACATGCAGGGCCGTTGATCATTTGCCTGTGGTGCCACCTCGGCACGATACAGGAGATGATCCCATGAAATTCGCAGCCCTGATCTCGGCGGGCCTGATCGCCGCTGCCGCCATGGCCCCCGCCAGCGCGAGCGCACAGGTCGAGCGCCAGCATGATCGCCGGGTCGAACGCACCGTCGTCCACACCGAGCGCAACCGTGGCTGGCGTCCGCACACCCGCAAAGTGTGCCGCACGGTCTATCGCCATCACAAGCGTATCCGCACCTGCCGGACGGTGCGCCGCTAAGGGCCGGTTTCGACTTCGGTCGAGACAGGCTTGATCCTTTCGCCCGACCCCGCCATAGGCAGCGCGGGAGTCGGGCGGACGTGGTCGTCGCCAACATGGTCAGATCCGGAAGGAAGCAGCCACAACGATTTCGCTGCGGGTCGTTCCGGCTCCCACCCGCGCCGCGCGCATGTACGCAGCAAAGCTGCGCACAAGACGCGCCAGCGCGGCCGGCCGGCAAAGCCCGTCCGACGACCCGGCTTTGCCGGGGCGGCTCCCTTCTTTTATGAGCGCTGCGTGTGTGGCGCACCCCCTCCACCCTTCGCTAAATGCTCAGGGTCCCGCTCCCCGTGCCGGGGAGGATTTTTGAGATGTCGGTATCAGGTATGGGCAGGCCATGATGATCAAAACCTTGCTGGTTGCGGGACGCGATCGCCAGCGGCTGAGCGAAATCGTCCAGATCGCATCGCGCTTCGGGCTTGGTGTGCTGCTAGCGCGGCTCGGGCTGGAACGCGTGCCGAACGACGCCGCCGGCGATGATGACGCCATGACGCTGCCGCGACGCACCCGCCAGGCGCTGGAAGAATTGGGGCCGACCTTCGTCAAGCTCGGGCAGATCCTGGCGACGCGCGGTGACCTGTTGACGCCCGAATGGGTGGCGGAACTGGAGCAACTCCACAGCAGCGCACCGACCCTGCCGTTCGAGACGCTGCGGCCGGCGGTCGAAGCGGCGCTGGGGCAGGCGCCGGAAACCGCGTTCGCCGCCTTCGACCCGGTGCCGCTCGCTGCCGCCTCGATGGCGCAAGTCCACCGGGCGACGCTCGGCGACGGGACGCAGGTGGTGCTCAAGATCCGCCGCCCAGATATCCGCCAGCGGATGGAGGCGGATTTGCGGCTGATCGCCGAACTGGCGGCGCTGGCCGAAACGAGCAGTGCCGAAGCGCGGCGTTTTCGTCCGCGCGAATTGGTGCGGCAATTGGCGCAAGCGGTGCTGGAGGAGCTCGATTTTACCAGCGAGGGGCGCAATGCCGATCGCCTGCGCGCCGATTTCGCGCAGGAGCCGCGCGTCGTCATCCCCGAAATCCACTGGCAATGGACCTCCGAAACACTGCTGGTGATGGATTTTATCGAGGGCGTGCCGCCGCGCGACGCCGCGACCTTGCGGGCGGCCGGGCTCGAGCCTGCGGTGATCGCCGCGCTGGGGGCCGACGCGGTGCTCGATATGGTGATGATCAACGGGCGCTTTCACGGGGACCCGCATCCCGGCAATTTGCTGTGCCTGCCGGGCAATCGCATCGCGTTGCTCGATCTCGGCATGATCGGGCATGTGTCGCCACGGCGGCGCGAGGAAGTGATCGCGTTCGTGCAATCCTTGTCCTCGGCCGATCCCGAGCAATTGGCGGACGTGTTCGGCGCGTGGAGTGCGGGCAGCGGTGTCGCGCGGGACCGGGTGCAGGCGGCGGCCGAGCGGTTGATCGCGCGGCATGGCGGCGGGCCGATCAAACTGAGCGCGATCGTGGCGGATTTGCTGCCGTTGCTGCGCGATGAAGGCATGACGATGCCGCCCGACCTGTTGCTGATGTTCAAGGCGTTGATGACGATCGACGGGGTGCTGCAGGCGATCGAACCCGATTTCGATTTGGCGAGCGCGATGCAGCGGGCATCGCTGCGCATGGCGCGGGCGCGACTCTCGCCCGACCATTGGGCATCGGTGCTGCAAGCGCTGGCATGGGAGCTGAGCAAGATCGGCGGGGATGCGCCCCGGCTGGTGCGCGCGGTAATCCGGCGGCTGGATCAGGAGCCGGTGGACGCGCCGCATGCCGATCCGTCTCGCGCGATCGTGACGGGCGCGCGCTGGATTGCGGGCGCGATCCTGGCGGGGGCGGTGATGCTTGCGGTGGCGATCGTGCTGCGCTGAGGCGCACGTCGCGATCGGCCGGAAATGGTCTTCGCCAACTGGTCAGATCCGGAAGGAAGCCGCCACAAGGATTTCGCCGCGGGTCGTGCCAGCTCCCACCGCGCAGCCAGCGAGAGCGAGGCTGTGCCTCGCCACGCTGACAGGCGCGGCCGGCGGGCAAGGCCCGTCCGACGACCCGGCTTTGCCGGGGTGCTTCACGCCGTCGCTGGCGCAAACACCCGAAGGCGATGCCCATCGGGATCGATTGCAACGAAGGTGGGACCGAAGCTCATCTCGGTCGGTGTTTGAAGGATCGTCACGCCGCGCCGCTGCCAGACGTCGTGCGTCGCGTCCACCGCCGCCGCGTCAGCAACGGCAAACGCGACTTCATTGGCACCGGATTGACCGCTGCTTTGCGGTTCGACCGTGTCGCTGTCCCAAAGGCCCAACATGACGCCATCGCGCAACGGCAGCATCGAAAAGCCCGGTTTCTGTTCGATAATCGGGATGTCGAGCAACGTCGTGTAAAATGTGGCGCTGGCAGCATGGTCCGCGACGTGCAGCAGCAGAAAGCTGAAATCGGGCATTGAAAGTCTCCTCACATCGGCAGCGCGGGGAATTGCGTGCCTGCAGGGACCTTTTACGACCTCATGCTGTCAGCTTATGTCAGCAGTCGATTGCTCGTAGCGTTATCCCTCGAGGACTATTGCTCGGGGATGCCGCGCAGCGTGCGCCACTCTTTGAGCATCGCGCCGCGTCGGCGTGGATAGCGACCGGCCGTCACGGCTAATTCGGTGATTCGGTCGGTTCGGAAATGTCGATAGCCGCCGCGCAACTCGCACCACGCGACGACAACGCGCACGCGATCGTAAAACGCCAACGCAAACGGCCAGATGGTTCGCTGCGTCGCGCTGCCATATTCGTCGGCATAGGCAATATGCAGCATCCGTTCGGACCGGATCGCCTGACGGATGGTAGGAAGCTCCGCGTCCCCGGCGGCAATTGGCGCGCCTGGGCCGATCAACAATCCCGAGGCATCGATGCCGTCCTTCAAATCGGGGGGTAATACTGCGCCGATCTTGGCAAGCACGTTGCGCGCGGCCTTGCCCAAAAGTCCGTCCGCACGTTCCGAAACCCACCGTGATCCCAGCACCAATGCCTCGATCTCCTCCTCGGAGAACATCAGCGGCGGCAGCATGAAGCCCGGGCGAAGGACATAGCCTACGCCGGCTTCGCCGTCGATCTGTGCGCCTTGGGCCTTCAAGGCCTCGATGTCGCGATACACGGTACGCAGCGAGACACCGAGTTCCTCGGCCAGCGCTGCACCCGCCACAGCGCGCCGATGGCGCCGCAAAAGCTGGATCAAGTCGAGCAGCCGCTGTGCGCGAGACATGCTGGTCCTTCCAATATGGTCGTAAGGAGCGATACTGCCATATAATGGCAGTATCGACTGTGCGCGCTTTCGGCAACGGGTCTTGGGCACACCAACCCTTCGACAATTCCCCCCGCTGCCCCTAGATAGACCGCAATGTCCGACTCCCTGTATCCCGCTGACGAGACCCCCGGCTTCGACCTGGGCGAACCGCCCGCTCCGGCGAAGAGCGACGCGTACCGCGTGCTCGCGCGCAAATATCGGCCGCAGACCTTTGCCGAGCTGATCGGCCAGGATGCGATGGTCACCACGCTCGGCAATGCGATCCGGCGCGGGCGGCTGGCGCATGCGTTTCTGCTGACCGGCGTGCGCGGGGTCGGCAAGACCTCGACTGCGCGTCTGCTCGCCAAGGCGCTCAACTGCATCGGGCCGGACGGGCAGGGTGGCCCGACGATCAACCCGTGCGGGGTGTGCGAGCCGTGTGTCGGCATTGCTGAGGGGCGGCATATCGACGTGATCGAGATGGACGCCGCCAGCCATACCGGCGTCGACGACATGCGCGCGGTGATCGATGCCTCGCGGATGACGGCGTTCGTTGCGCGCTACAAGATCTACATCATCGACGAAGTCCACATGCTGTCGAAGAACGCGTTCAACGCGCTGCTGAAGACGCTGGAGGAACCGGCCGAGGGCGTGAAGTTCGTGCTGGCGACGACCGAGGTCAACAAGGTGCCGGTGACGGTGCTGTCGCGCTGCCAGCGCTTCGATCTGCGGCGCATTCCGGCGGATTTGCTGGCCGAGCATTTCGCGCGCGTGGTCGCGGCCGAGGGGGTTGAGGCCGAGCCTGAGGCGCTGGGGCTGATCGCGCGGGCGGCGGAAGGGTCGGCGCGCGACGGGCTGTCGATCCTCGACCAGGCGATCGCCCATGCCGATATGGATGGCGGCGCGGTCAGCGCGGGTGCGGTGCGCGATATGCTCGGCCTGTCCGATCGCGGGGCGATCCGCGATTTGATGATGCTGCTGCTCGCGGGCGACGGGATCGGCGCATTGGCGGCGCTGCGGCGGCAATATGATCTGGGGGTCGATCCGCTCGGCGTGCTGCGCGGGCTGCTGGAGACCGTTCATGCCACCACCTTGGTCAAGCTCGGTGCGCAGCAGGAAGCCGGGCAGGCGACCGAGGAGCGCGAGGCGTTGCTGGACTGGGCGTCGTCGCTGTCCTTCGCCGCATTGCACCGGCTGTGGCAATTGCTGCTCAAGGGCCATGACGAAGTTGCCCGCGCGGCGATGCCGATCGAAGCGTGCGAGATGGCGCTGCTGCGGCTGGTCCATGCCTCGACCTTGCCCGATCCGGGCGAGCTGGCGCGGATGATTAGCACTGGCGTGCCGCTCAACGCGGCGGCCCCGGCCCCCGCCGCAGCGGCGGCTCCGGCTGCCCCCGTAGCGAGCGCGGCGGCCGCGCTGGAGGAGGCAGACTTACCCCGCTCGATCAGCCAGATCGTGGCCTTGCTCGAGGGTTCGGGCGAACTCGCTTTGGCGTCGCGCGTGGTGCATCACGCCAGCATTGTCAGCCTCGATGGCAGCGATCTGGTGCTGAGCTCGGCGCGCCCGATTTCGCCCGATCTGGTCGCAGAATTGGCGATCACGCTGAAGCGCGTCACCGGGCGTGCCTGGAAAGTGACGACCGCGCCGACGCCGGGCGCGCCGACGGTGCGCGAGGCCGAAGCGGCGCAGCGCGAGGCGTTCAAGGCCGAGATTCTGGCAACGCCGGTGATCGCGGCGGCGCTGGAGGCGTTCCCCGACGCCGAGGTTCCGGAGAGTGAAATTGACCGCCTGCTGGCGGCGAAGCGGAGTATGACGGCATGAAGAGTATCGAAGACATCATGGCCATGGCGCAGAACGTCCAGGCCGAATTGACCAAGGCGCAGGACGGGCTCGACAAGATCGAAGTCGAGGGCGTCGCCGGCGGCGGGTTGGTCAAGGTGCGGGCGTCGGCCAAGGGGCGGATCATCGGCATCGAGATCGACGAATCGCTGCTGCAGCCGAGCGAGAAGCAGATGGTCGAGGATCTCGTCGTCGCCGCGTTCAACGATGCCAAGGCCAAGGCTGATGCGGCATCGGGCGCAGAAATGGCCAAGATGACCAGCGGCATCCCGCTGCCGCCGGGGTTCAAGCTGCCCTTCTGATCGGGGGGCGATAACGGAACGATCGCCCGTGCAACCCGTTCCACCCTGCAGATAAAAGCAGGAGGATAGCATGAGCGAGCAAGTAACCGAGACCCCGCACACCACTGTGATCGAACGTCGCAGCGGCGGCGGCGCAATCTTCATCGGCATTGTTCTGTTGATCGCGGTCGCAGTTGGCGCGTTCTATCTGTTCAACAAGAGCCTGAATGACAATGTGCGTACCGACGCGATCGCCGGTGCGGCAAAGGATGTGGGCGACAGCGCGAAGAAGGTCGGCGACAGCGCTTCGAAGGCGGCGGACGACGCGACCAAATAAGGTTTAGCGCAAGCAGCGGTCCAGCCCGTCGTTACGGACGACGCCCACCCGGCGGGTGATAGTGTTGCCGTGGCGGCGGGTGAATCCGCGTGGCGCGATCGCCGCGCGCTTCTTTGGGAGTGGCAGCACAGCGGCGATCCGGCCAGCTTCGTCAGGCGTCAGGTGGCTTGCGTCATGGCCGAAATAGCGCCGTGACGCAGCGTCGACGCCATACGTCCCAATGCCGGTCTCGGCGACATTGAGATAGACCTCCATAATCCGGCGCTTGCCCCAGATGTTTTCAATCAGGACGGTGAAATACGCCTCCAACGCTTTGCGCGCATAGCCGCCGCCCTGAATTAGAAAGACGTTCTTGGCGGTTTGTTGGCTGATGGTCGATCCGCCGCGGATGCGCCCACCGCTTGCATTGCGCAGATAAGCGGTTTCGATCGCGTGCAGATCAAACCCGTTATGCAAGCAGAAGCGCGAATCCTCGCCCGCAATCGCCGCACGCGCCATGTTGGGGTCGATCTTGGATAGCGGCCGCCAGGATTTGTCGATGCCGTGCCCGCCCAGCGCATCGCCGACCATGGTCAACGTGATCGGCGGCGGCACGAAGCGGTAGAGCACCACCATGAAGACCGACACGATCACGAAGGCGATCACCGCGCGGAGCGCCCAGCCGACCACACGTCCGAGCAGGCCGCGTTTCGGACGAGGGCGCGCACGCGGGTTCAGTTCGGACTGTTGCACATGCGTTCCGACATCGGCGTTCCCTGGTCCCATGACATGCTCCCGAGGCTTTGCGTAGCGCGGGAGCAGTGTCGAGGGAAGAAACGCTATGCGATCAGGCGGAGACCAGCATCCGGTTGTCGCCCGCGATGCGCATCATCGCCTTTTGCAGCTTCTCGAACGCGCGCACCTCGATCTGGCGGACGCGCTCGCGCGACACGCCATAGACCTGGCTCAGTTCCTCAAGCGTCTTGGGCTCGTCGGTCAGGCGGCGTTCGGTCAGGATGAACTTTTCGCGCTCGTTGAGGTCGTCCATCGCGGCGGTGAGCATTTCGTGGCGGACATCGGCTTCCTGCGCTTCGGCAACGACGCTGTCCTGCAGGGGCGAGTCGTCGGCGAGCCAATCCTGCCACTGGCCTTCGCCATCTTCGCGCATCGGCACGTTGAGCGAGGTATCGCCGCCCATCGCCATGCGGCGATTCATGCTGGTGACTTCGTCCTCGGTGACCCCCAGATCCTTGGCGATCTTGGCGAGATGCTCAGGCGACAGATCGCCATCCTCGAACGCGTCGAGCTTGGACTTCATCCGGCGCAGGTTGAAGAACAGCTTCTTTTGCGCGGCGGTGGTGCCCATTTTCACCAGGCTCCACGAGCGCAGGATGAATTCCTGGATCGAGGCGCGGATCCACCACATCGCATAGGTCGCCAAGCGGAAGCCGCGATCGGCCTCGAACTTCTTAACGCCTTGCATCAGGCCGATATTGCCCTCCGAGATGAGCTCCGACACGGGGAGGCCATAACCGCGATAGCCCATCGCAATCTTCGCCACGAGGCGCAGATGCGAGGTGACCAATTGCGCGGCGGCATCGGTGTCACCATGCTCTTCGAAGCGCTTGGCGAGCATATATTCCTGCTCGGGCGCGAGGATCGGAAATTTCTTGATCTCCGACAGGTAGCGATTGAGGCTCGCCTCGCCGCCAAGGGCGGGGATCGTCGCGGGGACGTTGCTGCGGGCTGCCATGATCGTGTCTCCCTTTATCGAAGCTGGACCGTGCCAGAGGCACACGCCAGCCGAAACCTATACAAACAGTCTATAGAACAGTTCCTGCATGTCGGCAGGCATTTCGCTATCGAACGCCAAAGCGTTACTTGTCACCGGATGAATGAACCCCAAACGGGCGGCGTGCAACGCCTGACGCCGGAAACCCAAGGTTTCCAAAGTGGCTTTGTGGGCCTGCTTTGTTCTACCGTAAACCGGGTCGCCGAGCAAGGGGTGACCGAGCGAGGCCATATGCACGCGGACCTGGTGCGTCCGTCCGGTTTCCAGCCGACATTCGACCAATGCCGCGTCCTGCAAGCGTTCGATCGTGGTGAAATGCGTGACCGCCCGTTTGCCGCCGGGGACGATCGCGATCTTCTTGCGGTTGGAGGGTGATCGCGCGAGCGGTGCGTCGACGGTTCCGGTAGGCGGGGCGGGCTGCCCTGACACGATCGCCTTATAGCGCCGGTCGATGCTGTGGTCGTGAAATTGCTTGGCCAGGCCCTCATGCGCGCGGTCGGTCTTGGCCGCGACCATCAGGCCTGACGTGTCCTTGTCGATGCGGTGGACGATGCCCGGCCGCGCTACGCCGCCAATCCCGGAAAGGTTGCCCGCGCAGTGGTGGAGCAGCGCGTTGACCAACGTGCCGTCGGCATTCCCCGCCGCCGGATGGACGACCAACCCCGCCTGTTTGTCGATCACGATCAGTTCGTCATCCTCGAACACGACGTTGAGCGCGATGTCCTGCGCGGCGTTATGCGAGGGCGTGGGGGCGGGGACGGCGACCAGATACAGGCCCCCGGCAATCGCCTTGCCCGACGGATCATTGGCGACATGCCCGCGCGGATCGGTAACGGCCCCGCTTGCGATCAACGCCTTCAGCCGTTCGCGCGAGACATCCGGCAGCGCATCGGCCAGCGCGCGGTCGAGGCGCAACCCCTGCGCGGTTGCGGAAACCCGCGCTTCAAGAGTGGCCACCCCCCGGTTCATGGACTAGAATCTGGGCATGACGTTGGAGATTTCAAGCACTCTGTTGGCGCGACTGCTAAACGAAGCCGCAAATATGCCGGACGTGGAGGTGTGCGGCCTGCTGTTCGGCACGGCGGAGCGGTTGGAAGCGGTGCGTGCCTGTCGCAACGTCGCGGCGGAGCCCGCCCACGCGTTCGAGATCGACCCCGCTGCCCTTATCGCGGCGCATCGTGCCGCGCGCGATGGTGGTCCTGCGTTGCTCGGCTACTATCACTCGCACCCCAATGGGGTCGCAACACCCTCGGCGCGCGACGCGGCCGCCGCCGCACCCGATGGGGCATTGTGGATCATCATCGCGGGGCAGACCGTCGCCTGTTATCGCGCCGTTTGCGAGGGCGCGCATGCCGGGCGGTTCGAGGCCGTGCCGTATCGGATCGAGGAAGTCTGACACCAATAGGGATGCAGTGGGTTGCTTCCTCCGCCGTGCATCGCCAGAAGAGCGATCAAGTCATGATCCGAAAGCCAAACAACCAATGACGATCAGCGCCGCCGATTTCGCAAGCCTGCTGTGCTCGCGCCTGTGCCACGATTTGCTGAGCCCGGTGGGCGCACTCAATAACGGACTGGAACTGCTCGCGGATGAGCATGACCCGGAAATGCGCGCGCGCTGCCTGGAACTGCTGAGCGACAGCGCCAAGGCGTCCGCCAACAAGCTGAAATTCTTCCGGCTCGCTTTTGGCGCAGCCGGCGGTTTCGGCGAATCGGTCGATTCGCGCGAAGCGCGCGCGGCGATCGAGGGGCTGTTCGGCGACGGACACAAGGTCAAGCTCGGCTGGCTGGTCGAGGACGCGACGCTGCCCAAGCCGGCCATCAAGGTATTGCTCAATCTCGCGCTGATCGCGGGCGATGCGCTGGTGCGCGGTGGACAGCTCGATGTCGGCGCGGAAAGCAATGATGGTCAGGTCGAAATCGTCGTCCGCGCCGATGGCCCGCGCATCGTGCTCGATGCCGAAATGCGGGCGGCCTTGACCGGAACGCAGGGCGAAGCCGTCATCACCCCGCGGGCGGCAGCCGCGTATCTTGTGCAGGCGTTGGTCGCCGAGGGCGGCGGGATCGTCCAGGTTTCCGACCCCGAGGATTCGGTGCTGTTGTTCGGCGCGGCCTTCAAGGCAGGATAACTCTGCCTTAACCACTGTTCGGCCATGACCGCGTGCAGCGCTACGCGGGGGCCCATGGACGATCTCTTACAGGAATTCATCGCCGAGACGCGCGAGACGCTGGAAGCGCTCTCGGGCGAGATCGTCGCATGGGAATCCGCGCCGGACGATCGCGACCGGCTCGATGCGATCTTTCGCTTCGTCCATACGGTGAAAGGCAGCTGCGGTTTTCTCGATCTGCCGCGCCTTGCGCGACTGAGCCATGCCGCCGAAGACGTCTTGGCGGCGGTGCGATCGGGCGAGCGCGCGCCCGATACCCGGCTTGTCAACGCCGTGCTGGCGATTGTCGACAGGATTGGCGAGATCGTCGAGGCGATCGACGCCGGCCATGCCCTTGACGATTCGGGCGAAGACCTGCTGATCGCAGCGCTGGATACGGGTGCCGAAATGGCGGCACCCCAGGCGGTGTCGGCACCGCGCTCCCCCAGCCGCAGTGTCCGCCTCAACGTCGATTTGCTCGACCGGATGATGAGCGGCATGTCCGACATGGTGCTGGCCCGCAACGAACTGGCGCGGCGCGTGCGCGATGGAGGGGCCGACCCGGTCGTCGAGGCCGCGCTCGAGCGGCTCTCGCTGACCGTCGCCGAAATGCGCGACACGGTCACGCGGACGCGCATGCAGAAGATCGACGCTTTGTTCTCGGCGCTGCCGCGCATGGTGCGCGATACCGCGACCGAACTCGGCAAATCGGTGACGCTGCATATTGAGGGCAGCGACGTCGAGCTTGACCGCGAGATGATCGAGATGATGCGCGATCCGCTCGTTCACATCATCCGCAATTCGATCGACCACGGCATCGAAGCCCCGGCGCTGCGCCGCGCGCTGGGCAAGCGTGAGAATGGCTGGCTCAACGTGGCGGCGCGGCAATCGGGCAACCAGATCGTCATCGAGATCAGCGACGATGGTCAGGGGGTCGATACCGATCGGCTCGTCGCGAAGGTCGCGAACGCAGGGCTGCGCAGCGACGCGCAATTGCGCAGCATGAGCGAGCAGGCAAAGCTCGATCTGATTTTCGAGCCCGGCCTTTCGACCAAGGACATGGCCACCGCCATTTCCGGCCGCGGCGTCGGGATGGATGTGGTGCGCGCCAATGTGGAGCAGATTGGCGGGCGGATCGAATTGCACAATGCGCCCGGCAAGGGGCTGCGAATCTCCATCCATGTGCCACTTACGCTCTCGATCATGTCCACCATCGGCGTTGGTGTGCGCGATCAGCGCTTTGCCATTTCGCGTCAGGTGATCGAGGAAATCGTCCGCGTCGGTGGCGATATGATCCGCATCGATCGCATTGGCGACACGTTGAGCGCAACCGTGCGCGACCGGCGGATGCCGTTGATCGACCTTGGCGATTTGCTCGGCTTCGGGCCGCGGTCGCCGGTGATGCTGGCGATCGTCAGCGCATCGGGCGGCAGCTACGCGCTCGCGGTCGATTCGGTGCTCGATCATGAGGAACTGGTCATCAAGCCGGCCGCGCCAGCCATCATGGCGACCGGGGTCTATGCCGGACAGACGCTGCCCGATAGCGGGCTGCCAATGCTGATGCTCGATTGCGCCGGTATCGCGCATGTCGCGGGCCTGGTGTTCGGGCGTGAGGCGATGGTTGAAGAGATCGAGGCGGAGGCCGTGGTCCCCGGTGTGCAGGCGCTGTTGTTCGACGATCTCGACGGGGTGCGCCGGGTGCTGCCACTGTCGGTGATCGATCGTGTCGAGCCCGTTTCCGCTTCCGCAATTCGCTTTTCGGCGGGCCGATTGCGCTTGTCGGTCGAGGGCGGGATCATCCCGCTCGTCGCCTTGGGCGAATGGGCACCGCAATCGACGGTGTCGGTCGTGCGGCTGCGCGATGGCTCTGTCGAGATTGGTTACGCGATTGGCGAAGCGATCGATATCGTTGAACTCCCGGAAACCGTTGTCCCGGCGCACGATGCCGGGCCGATTGCGGGTGTCGTGGCGATCGATGGCGATCAGATCGAAGTGATCGATCTGCACTGGCTGTTTGCGAGCCATGCCGATGCCGGCACCGTCAGCGATGCGCCGCTGTGCCTGTTCGATGGCCCAGAGACCGCTTGGATGACGACCTTCCTGAAACCCGTGCTGGAAGGCGCGGGGTATCGCGTTGCGACCATGCTGCGACCGGGCGAGACGCCGCGCGTGGTAGTGCGGATGAGCGACGATCCGACCGGGAGCGCCGCGACGGTTCCCGTCGTGCGTCTGCGCCGCGACGCCGACGGCGATGACGGCAGCATTTTCCGCTACGACCGGCCAGCGCTGCTGGCGGCGGTCGCGCGCTCGACGGGAGGTCGATAATGGCGTTGTTCCTGATTGCACAAATCGCCGGGCGGCCGGTGGCGATCGAATCCAGCCAGGTCGAGTCGGTCGTCGACATCGGCAGCATCATCCCGGTCCCACGCGCGGAACGTCAGGTGCGCGGCCTCGCCGCCTTGCGCAGCCGCGTCGTCACCGTCATCGACACGCGCGCGGCGTTGGGTCTTGAAGCGGCGGAGGTCGATGCGGGCCGCGCCATCATCACCATCGTCGAAGGCCATTATTACGCCATTCTCGTCGATGCGCTGGATGACGTCGCCCCCTTCGATCTTACGCCGCTATCGGCCGGCATCCTGTTGGATAAAGGGTGGCTGAAGGTCGGGCGCGGCATTGTCGAGCGCGATGGCGAGCCGATCCTGGCGATCGCGCTCGATGGCTTGATCCCGGGCGCGCTCGCGCTGGCCGCGTAAAAACCTCCAGATTAACGCGACGCTTACGCATTTCGGGCAGGGTTGCCCCAAGCGGACTTTAACAGGGTGAATTCATGAAGACGTGCCTCGTCGTCGACGATTCGAAGGTGATCCGCAAGGTCGCGCGCCACATCCTGGAGACGCTCAACTTTCGCGTGAGCGAAGCGGGGGACGGTCGCGAGGCGCTGGACGCCTGTCTGGTGTCGGCACCCGATGTGGTCCTGCTCGATTGGAACATGCCCGTGATGAGCGGCATGGATTTTCTGCGCGCGCTGCGCGACAGCGCCATCCCGACCCGGCCCAAGGTGGTGTTCTGCACCACCGAGAACGGCATGGCGCATATCCGCGCGGCGATCGAGGCGGGGGCGGACGAATATGTCATGAAGCCGTTCGACCGCGAGACGCTGGAAAGCAAACTTCAGATCGTGGGCATGGCCTGACGGGTCTGTCCCATGCGCACCCGCCCCGCACCAAAGCCGAAGCCAGCAAGGATTGGTGATCCGCGCCCGCTCGTCCTGATCGTCGACGATTCGGCGGTCGCGCGCGCCGTCCTTGCGCGCGCGGTTGAAAGCGATGGGCGTTTCCTTGTCGCCGGTGCCGTCTCCAGTGCGGCAGTGGCGCTGGAATTCGTCAAGCATACCCGTGTCGATGGCATCGTGCTCGATCTCGAAATGCCGGGAGTCTCCGGCTTGGCGGCCTTGCCGGGGCTGATCGCGGCCGGGCAGGGGGCCAAGGTCCTGATCGTCTCCTCGGCAGCCAGCGAGGGGGCTGCGGCCACGGTCGAGGCGTTGGCGCTGGGCGCGGCGGATACGCTGGTGAAGCCCGATATCGGCGAGTTTGCAGGGCGCTTCTCGATCGCGCTCAACGAGAAATTGACTCGCTTGCTCACGAAGGACGATGCCCAGGCGTTGCCCCCGCGCTCCGGTGCGGGAGTCGGAGAGCCGGGGGTGGCCCCTGGCTTTGACATTGTCGCGATCGGGGCATCGACTGGCGGTATTCACGCGCTCAGCCTGTTGCTGCGCGAAATTCCCAAGGATTTTACCGTTCCGATTTTGATTACGCAGCATTTGCCCGAATCGTTCATGCCGTATTTCGCGGCGCAGATCGCCGTGCTGGCCAATCGGCCGTGCGACGTCGCGACCGATTGTATGCGGATCCGCCCCGGGCGCGTGATCGTTGCGCCGGGGAATGCCCATATTCGGGTGGTCAGCACCGGCGATGGCGGCGCGATCCGCTTGACTGCCGATCCCGCGAAAAGCGGCTGTATGCCATCGGTCGATCCGATGTTTGAGAGTTTGGCGGAGGTCTATGGGTCGCGTGTGCTTGGCGTCGTGTTGAGCGGTATGGGCCGCGACGGAAGCGATGGGGCCCGCAGCGTACAAAGCCATGGCGGTACCGTCGTGGTGCAGGACCGCGAGAGCTCGGTGGTGTGGGGGATGCCCGGCGCGATCGCCAATACGGGCGGGGCCAGCGCGGTGTTGGCACCCCGGGAGATCGGTCGCTTGATCGCGGCGCGGCGGCGTCCGGCATGAGCGCGCCCAGCCTTGATTTGGCCCCGGCGCGCGGCTTGCTTCCACGCGCGTCCTCAAAAGGGACGATGGGCGTGCTGACAGCGATTTTGGAGGCGCGGACCGGGCAGCAGCTCGCCGCCAATCGCGAATGGCGCGTGGAGACGGTGTTGAAACCGGTGCTGCGCGATCTTGGTCTTGAAACCCTCGACGCGCTCGCAACGGCGGCGCAGCACTCGACTGCGATCGGTGACCGGGTCGCCGACGCGCTGCTCAACCAGGAAAGCTCGTTTTTCCGGGACGCGGCCGTGTTCGAGATGGTGGCCGATGCGGTCGACAGTCTCCGCGCGACCAAACTCAACCGTCGACCGCGTGTGTGGTCGGCGGGGTGTTCGTTCGGGCAGGAGCCGCTCTCGCTGGCCATGTTGTTTGCCGAGCGTGGGGCCGATCAGCACGATTTGCCGCCCGAAATCATCGCATCCGACGTGTCGGAGGCGGCGCTGGCGCGCGCGCGTAGCGGTCGCTATTCGCAATTCGAGATCCAGCGCGGCTTGCCGATACGGCGCATGGTGCGGTGGTTCGATGGCGACGGCGTGGACTGGGTCGCCAAGACCGAACTGGTACGGCGGATCAACTACCGACGGCTCAACCTGGTCACCGATCCGCCGCCGGTCGGCCGCTTCGATGTCATCCTGTGCCGCAATGTCTTGCTGTATCTGACCATTGAACTGCGCCGGCAGATTCTTGATCGGTTGGCGACAGTCCTGCGTCCGGGCGGCGTGCTGGTGCTGGGCGCGGGCGAAACCGTGATCGGCCAGACCGAGGCCTTCCGGCCGAGCGCGCGCTATCGTGGCCTGTACGAACCGGCGGTGCGGGAGGGGTAATCGCCTGCCAGGCTTCCTAACGCGCCGCGTCCGTGCTTAAGCGGTGTTTCGGCTCGCGGGGAGGGACCATGACCATCATCGATACGCCGTCGCCCAATTACGACGAACGCACGCTGCCCGTCTCGATGATTGTGTTGCATTACACCGGCATGCAGACAGCGCAGGCGGCGATTGACCGGTTGCGTGACCTGGACGCGAAGGTCTCTGCACATTATCTGATCGCCGAGGACGGCACGATTTTGCGCATGGTGGACGAAGAAAAGCGCGCCTGGCACGCCGGAAAGTCGCGCTGGCGCGGGATCGAGGATGTCAATTCCGCGAGCATCGGGATCGAGATCGTCAATCCCGGCCATGAATTCGGTTATCGCCCGTTCCTGGAGGAGCAGATCGACGCGCTCATTCCGCTGGTCGCCGATATCACCGCGCGCCACGGCATCACGCGCGGCAATGTGGTGGGCCATTCGGACATCGCGCCGACGCGCAAGCAGGATCCGGGCGAGCTGTTCCCGTGGAGCCGCCTCGCCAAATTGCGGCTCGCTTTGCCGCGCCCGACCAAGAATCTGATGGACCCTTTGTGGAGCGATGCGGGCTTCCTGATCGCGCTCGAACGCTTCGGCTATGATGTCAGCGACAAGCTCGCCGCCATCGTCGCGTTCCAGCGCCGCTTTCGTCCCGAATTGCTGGATGGGGTGATCGATGGCGAGTGCCGCAGCATCCTGCTCGCGCTGCTGTTGCCAAAGCCGACCGGAGACGACTAAGGCCAGTGTTGCCAGAGGGTCGGGCGGCCGCGGGGTGTGTTAAGCACCGCGAGGAAAGTCCGGGCTCCGCGGAACGACGGTGCCGGGTAACGCCCGGCGGGGGTGACCCCAGGGACAGTGCCACAGAGAGCAGACCGCCGATGTCCTTCGCGAGAAGGAACAGGCAAGGGTGAAAGGGTGCGGCAAGAGCGCACCGCGCGCCTGGTAACAGGGGCGGCATGGCAAACCCCACCGGGAGCAAGATCGAATAGGGATGGCATATGGGCCTCGTTCCGGCTCGTCATCCGGGTTGATTGCTTGAGGCGGCGTGCAAACGTCGTCCTAGAGGAATGGTCGCCTAACCTCGCAAGAGGGGGACAGAACCCGGCTTACAGACCCTCTGGCATTTTTTTGCGGGTCGCCGTTTTTTCATGGTGGTTTCACAAAAGCGTCATGGCGCTATCGCGCTTCGATGCTTAGATGGCCCGCTATGGCGCGTTCCTCCTCCCGATCAGCCGACTGGGGCTTTCCGCGCTGGCGCGCTTATGGCGAGGCCAGCATGGAAGCGGCGACCGTGCGGTTGTGCGACCGTCATGGCTGCACCCAAAAGGGCGATTGCCCGGCCCCAAAATCCCCCAACAGCCCCGAACGCTGGTATTTCTGCCAGGAACATGCGGGCGAATATAATCGCGGCTGGAATTATTTCGAAGGGTTGAGCGCGGAGGAAGCGGCCGAGCGCGAACGCGCCGAGACGCAAACTGCCGAGGGCTATACCGCCTCGCGCCACCATCAATGGGCCGGGCCGGGCGACGGTAGCCGGTCGCGCGACGAAATTCGCGCGCTGGAGGTGCTGGAACTCGATGTCGATGCCGATTTCGAGACGGTGCGGCTGGCATGGCGGCGATTGGCGAAATCGAACCACCCCGATGTGCGCCCCGGCGACAAGGAGGCCGCAGCCCGCTTCCTCGCGATCCAGGCCGCCTATGACGTGCTGAAGGCCGCCGAGGACGCGCGGACTTGGAAGCCGGGTCTTTGAAGACGGTCCATTCGGATTGGGCCAATACGATCCTGGTCTGCAAGAAATGTTCGAAGAAGCTGGGCGGCGGCTTTGGCCCTAAGGGCAAGACGCCGCTGGCCAGGGCGCTGCGGGCGGAGCTTGGCGTGCGCAAGGGGCGCAAAGGCGCGCTTGGCATCGTCGAGGTGAAGTGCTTGGGTGTGTGTCCGCGCGGCAGCGTAACGGTGGTCAACGGCGCGGCTCCGGGTGAATGGGCGCTGGTACGCGAAGGCGTGCCGGTTGCGACGGTGGTGGATGAGCTGGGCCTGAAGCCCGACGGGGAATAAGATGACCTGGCACACATGGTGGTTGTTCACGGGCGCGGTGTTTCTGCTGTCGGGCACGCCGGGCCCGAACATGCTCCACATCCTGTCGCGCAGCGTCGAGCTGGGGATGGCGCGCAGCGTGGCGGCGATGACAGGATGCCTGGCTGCGGTGGTAGCAGTGCTTTCAGCCTCGGCGGCGGGGCTCACCACGCTGCTGCTCGCGCTGCCCGGCGCGTTCGAGGTGTTGCGCTATGCCGGCGTCGCCTATCTCATCTACCTTGGTATCAAGGCATGGCGGACCGAGGTGGCACCGCTGGACGTCGGCGCTGGCCCGCTCTCGCCTGCCGTCTCGCTCGCGGCGCTGTTTCGCGGCGGCTTTGCGATCGGTATCAGCAACCCGAAGCTGATCCTGTTTGCGGCGGCGTTCCTGCCCCAGTTCGTCACGCCGACTCATCCACAGGGGCCACAGTTCGCCCTTCTGGTCGCGACCTTCGCTGTGGTGGAGTCGTTCTGGTACGCGGTTTACGCGCTCGGCGGGCGTTCGCTGGCGCGCTATCTCAGTCGCCCGGCGATCAAGCGCGCCTTCAATCGCGTGACGGGGGTCATCTTCGTTGGGTTCGGGCTGGCCCTGCTCAAGACAAAGCCGTCTTAATCGGGTTGGCGCTCTCCAGAAATCGCGGGGAAGCGGGGCAGGGTTGCACCTGCCCGCTCCCGTGATGCGTCATGCCGAGATGGGTGCCCGATCGTTGTTTTTGGCGTAGGCGTTTTCGACCCCGGTGAGAATTTCCACGACCTCAAAATAGCGGTCCCAGAATGGGGTTTCCCGCAAGTTTTCCACGAGCAATTGATAGGCGTGGTGATCCTTGGCGTCCCACATCCAGATATCAGTCACCCGGGCCGAATAGAATTCGACATCGAAGAAGCGGAGCGAGACGGATTCGGCGTGCTTCCTGAGGATGGGCGCGACGTGCTCGTCCAAGAGCTTGAAGCGCCGATCCACGGTGAAGCCGAGCCATTCGGCGGTGGTCTTCACCAACATGAACACGGTCAGGGTGGGTTCGAACGGCGTTTGCTGTGACATCATTTCATCCTTGCGTCGTTGATCGACGGGCATAAAATGTGAGTAAATCCTCATGATTGGTACTCGCGTTTCGCTCATGTCCCCACCGCCGCTCCAACAGCGTCCATCGCTCAGAAAAGTCCCCGGACAGGCGCGTTCGGCGGAGACGGTTCGCATCATCGTCGAGGCGGCTGCTCGCATTTTGGAAGAGGGCGGACTCGGGGCCTTCACCACCAATGCGGTGGCCGAGCGGGCCGGGGTCAGCATCGGATCGCTGTATCAATATTTCCCCGGCAAGGATGCGCTCGTCGGCGCGTTGATCGTTCGGGAAACGTCGCTGTTGATCGCCGACTGCGAGATGGCGCTGGCCGCACCGACCGGGCGAGCGGCGCTCTCCGGCTTGATTCGCTCTGCGGTAGCGCATCAGCTGCGGCGGCCGGTGCTGGCCCGTCTGCTAGATGTTGAAGAAGCGCGCTTGCCGTTCGACGCCGATACGCAGCGCGTGACCTTGCGGCTGCGCGAGATCCTGCGCGAAGTGCTGATCCGTCCCGATCTGTCGCTTCCGTTCGACGAAGCCGTCGCCGGGCAGGATGTGCTGGCGATCGTCAAGGGGATGGTGGACGCCGCCGGGGAGCGTGGCGAACTGGACCAATCCAGCCTGGTCGAGCGCGTTTCCAGGGCGGTTTATGGATATCTGGATGGCACGAGAGAGTCTGGCGATCAGCCGCCGGCGTAGCGGGCCGCCGTCTCGCGGATCAGCGCGATCATGTTGGGGATGCCCTGGGTGCGGTTGGAGCTGAGTTGCTTGCTCAGGTCGAACGGCGCGAGTGCCTGCGGGATATCGGTTGCCAGGATGGCGGCAGGGGCCTGATCCTGCACCGTCAATAACACCAATGCGATGATGCCCTTGGTGATTGCGGCGTTCGAATCGGCGAGGAAGTGGAGCGTGCCGTCCTCCTGGGCCATCGGATAGACCCAGACGGAGGCGGAACACCCCCGCACCAGCGTGGCGTCGGTTTTCAGCGGACCCGGCATCGCTTCGAGCTCCCGACCGAGATCGATCAGCAGACGGTAACGGTCATCGGCTTCGAGGAAGCTATATTCGGATTCGAGGTCGGCGAGGTTTTGCATAAGCGCGCTATAGTCTCGCGCGATCGGGTTCGTCACCCGTTGCCTTTTCCCTTCCCCGGCGAAGGCCGGGGCCCAGTATTGAGCGGGAGCCATCTTACGCTGCGCTTGGCCCTTTCCACCGTCGCTTCTCGGCCCCGGCCTGCGCCGGGGAAGAGAAAGTCGGCTTTACAGATCCACGCCCGCCGCGATCGCTTCCAGCTTGCGGATGCGCTCCTTCAGATCGGCGATCTCGATCCGCGCGCTGGCATTGGGCAGCGTCGGCCCGGCATTGGGCTCGACAAAGGCGTGGAGCTGCTGCTGCTTGAAGGCGAGCCACCCGCGCCAGCCGGTGAGCGCGGTGCCGCTAAGGATGGCGATGCCGGCGAGCCCGGCGGTGGCCATGGTGATGTAGAAGGTCGGGTCGGTCATCATCCCTGCTCCTGGAAAGACGGACATTATGGGCGGTCGCGGAGCTTCTCGATCTCGCGATCGAGGCGGGCACCGCTGTCATTATTGTCGGTGGCGAGGCGTTCTAGGACGGCGAGGCGGTCCTTCATCGCCTTCAGTTCGTCGCGCAGACGCTGGTTCTCGGCCTGGCTGGCGGCATCGTCGCGGAAGTGGACATCCTCGCCATGCTTGGTGCGGACCACGCCATAGCGCGCCTGCAGAACCTTGCCGATCGTGGCCACAACGACGATCGCGATCACCATTTCATAAACGTTCATGGTAGAAACTCCCTGTTTCTCGTGGGTGGCGGAAGCCTCAGCCCGCGTCTGTGGCGGCTTCGCGAAGGCGGCGGCGGCGCGGGCGGTCGATGCTTTCGGTCGCCCAGCAACATCCCGCCGTGATGACGGCGAGCACGGTGAAGAAGATGATCATGATAGCCTCGAGTAAGAAGATTGGGGGAGGAAAGGGGTGACGTTCAGTTGAGCGGTGTGTCGCGGAGCTGTTCGATTTCGTGCGAGAGATCGACACCGCGATCGGTGATGATGCGTTCCAGCACGCGGACGCGCTGTTCGAGCCGTTCGGTCTGCGCGGCATATTGCGCGGCCTTTTCGGCGACCATCGTGGCTTCAAGCTGCATCCGGCGCTCCTTGTGGGCGAGCCAGGGGCGGACGATGGTGCCGGCGACGAGGGCAACGGAGATCCCCAGGATCGGGATGAGAAGGACAAACTGGAAGCCCATAGCGGTATCCTCCGTTGGAGCAGCGGAATCAGTTGGTTTCGATCCGCAATTGTTCGATTTCGCGCGCGGTGCGGACGGCCGGGTCGATCGTGATCCGTTCGAGCACCGCGAGGCGCTGCCGCAGGGCGTCGACCTCGATCATCCGGCGCTCATCCTCCTCGCGGCGCAGCGTCGCTTCGCGGCGCAGCGCCGGGTCGGCGGCGATCAGTGCCTGGCGGACTTTGCGCCGGGCGAATGCCTGGATCGTCAGCAGGCCACACGAGCCGGTCAGCAGGCCCATGATGAAAGCGGGTTCGGGTGGCATCATCGCTCGTCTCCTTCTTTCAGCGCAGCGCGTCGATTTCGCGCGAGACACGCTCGGCGGGATCGGTGGCGATGCGTTCGAGGACGGCGAGGCGCTCCTCCAACCGGCTGATCTGGCCGTGCAGCTTCTCGTTTTCGGCAACCAGCAACTCGGTCTTGCGGTCGGGGGTCAGCCGGTCGTCCGCACCTGCGTTGGTGCAGAGCGGGTTCCAACCGGTGGAGCGACTTTCCGGTGCAAAGCCGTGGCGTGCCCGGATCGACATTTTGACGAGGGCGTAGCAGGCGGCAATCGCCGTTATCCCCAGTACGAAAACTTGATGGCTCGACATTGCAAATCTTCCCCTTTTAGCCCGAAGCGCTCAGCGCAGCGCGTCGATTTCGCGCGAGACGCGCTCGGCGGGATCGGTGGCGATGCGTTCGAGGACGGCGAGGCGCTCCTCCAACCGGCTGATCTGGCCGTGCAGCTTCTCATTCTCGGCGACCAGCAACTCGGTCTGGCGGGTGGTGCTGAGTTCGCCTTCGCGGCTGATCAACTGGCCCTTCTTGGTTTCGATCGGGTAGCCGTGCTTGGCGCGGACCCAGTTGTTGAAGGCCCAGGCGATCGGCCCGACGGTGATCGCCGCGAGCGGGATCAGAAGTCCGAGAGAATTGCTCATGATAGTGTCCCCTGTTGTGCCCGGATCCGATCAGCGCAGGCTGTCGATCTCGTCGGCAAGGCGGCTGTTGCGGCTGGTGTACATCATTTCGATGTCGGCCAGGCGGCGGTCGATGTCGCGGAACTTGCTGCGAACTTCGGCGGTTGAGCGAGTCGGATTGGTGCGCACACCCTGCCAGAACTTCGCGTCCTCGGCGCTGTCATAGAGGCCGAGCGGCTTCTTTTCGGCGACGCAGGCGATGACGATGTAGGCGAGCAGCGTCCATCCGCTGGTGGCGAAGGTCAACAGGGCGGTGCCCACGCGGACCCAGGTGACGTCAATGCCGGTGTAATCGGCGATCCCGGAGCAAACGCCCAGCCATTTGCTGTTCTGTTTGTCGAGGTAGAATTTGGTGCGGCTGGCGGACATTTCAGTTCCTCCGGGTGATGTCGTAATTGGTGGGGGTCGGCTCGGCGAGTGGCATACTGGCGCGCCATTCGGGATGATCGGCGGCGATGATGCGTTCTACCGTGCCAAGGCGATCTTCGAGGCGGCGGGCGAGCGAGTAGAGCTCATCGAGCAGCTTCTCGTCCTCGTTGGTGATCTTGGGGGCCTGCCGCCATTTGGTGACATAGTGCAGGATCACCCAGGGCATGCCGATGAAGAGCGTGCCACAGACGGCGATGGGGACCAGAATTTCCTCCATCTCAGCCTTCCTTGCCGAAGCGGGCCTTCATCGCGGCGAGTTCGGCTTCCACCTTGTCGCTGGACTTGAGCTCGGCGATTTCCTCTTCGAGCGTCTTGGGCGGCTGGCCCATGCCCATCACATCGGCGCGGCCTTCGGCCAGATCGACGCGGCGTTCCATGATCTCGAAGCGGCTGAACGCGTCCTGGATCTTGGGGCCAGCGTACATTTCGCGCAGCTTGAAGCGGTTCTGCGCGCTTTCGAGCCGGGTCGCGATCGAATTCTGGCGGGTGCGCGCTTCGCGGAGCTTGCCGGTCAGCTTAGCGATGTCTTCCTCCGACGCATGCAGCGCCTCGTCGAGCACGGCGATCTCACGGCCGAGCTGGTCGGCCATGTCGGCGGCCTTCTGCTTTTCGACCAGGGCAGCCTTGGCAAGGTCTTCACGGCCTTTGGACAGCGCGAGCTCGGCCTTTTCGGTCCAGCTTTCCTGCAAGGCACCGAGCTTGCTGATGTGGCGGCGCATTTCCTTCTGGTCGGCGATGGTGCGCGCGGCGGAGGCGCGGACCTCGACCAGTGTTTCCTCCATTTCCAGGATGATCATGCGGATCATCTTGGCGGGGTCTTCGGCCTTGTCGAGCAGGTCGGTAAAGTTGGCGGCGATGATATCGCGGGTGCGGCTGAAGATGCCCATGGTGTAACTCCTTCGAGGGTACGCTGTATTGGTGTGAACAGGTGTGCCGGGGCGGCTGTGAGGGCTCCGCCCCGGCGTCGCCTTACCCGTGGGGCTGGGCGGCGATCTGGACGGGGGCAGCGGTGGCGGGGCCAACCGTGCCGACGAGCGTGACGGAGCCGATCAGAACCGTCGCGACCAGGGCGACGAGGATCTGCGGAAGCGAGTTGCCCGATTTGTATTCGCTGTTCATTGTTAGTCTCCTGAAGCTTGAAATCGTGGTGCCCGGTGGGGCGATGCCAACAGCTTTGCAGGGAGCGTGCCAGTTTCAGAAATGGCGGATTTCCGCGCCTTTCTGGGAGATGAATTAAAATCGCACTTGCCAAGCCTTGGGATTTTACGCCAAGCCTTGGCAATGGAGCGGACAACCCACGTCATCGGCCAATCGGGCGCGTTCCTCGATGCGCTGGAACTCGCCAGCCGCGCGGCGGCGCTCGACCGCCCGGTGCTGGTGATCGGCGAGCGCGGCACCGGCAAGGAACTGGTGGCCGAGCGTTTGCATCGCCTGAGCCCGCGCTGGGACCAGCCGCTGGTCATCATGAATTGCGCGGCGTTGCCCGAGACGCTGATCGAGGCGGAGCTGTTCGGCCATGAAGCGGGTGCGTTCACCGGTGCGACCAAGGCACGGGCGGGGCGGTTCGAAGAGGCACATCGCGGCACGCTGTTCCTTGACGAGCTTGGCACGCTGTCGATGGCGGCGCAGGACCGGCTGCTGCGCGCGGTCGAATATGGTGAGGTCACGCGGATCGGGTCGTCGCGGCCGATGCGCGTCGACGTGCGGATCGTCGCGGCGACCAACGAGCATTTGCCCGACAAGGTCGCGCGGCACCAGTTTCGCGCCGATTTGCTCGACCGGCTGAGTTTTGAAGTCGTGACGCTGCCACCGCTGCGCGCGCGCGTCGGCGACGTGCTGGTGCTGGCCGAGCATTTCGGGCGGCGCATGGCGTCTGAATTGGGGCGCGACGATTGGCCGGGCTTCACCAAGGCGGCGCAGGCGGCGTTGGTGGCCTATCAATGGCCCGGCAACGTCCGCGAATTGCGCAACGTGGTGGAGCGCGCCGTGTATCGCTGGGAGATGGAGGGGCCGATCGATGCGATCCAATTCGATCCGTTCCATTCGCCGCATCGCCCGCCAACGGTGCAACCGCTGGCCGAACCCGTCGCAGACACCGCACCGCCGACCGCAGCGGCACCGCCAAGCGCGGCCAGCGGTCCGATGGATTACAAAACGCGGCTGGCGCGGTTTGAGCGCGAAATGCTGCAGTCGGCATTGGCCGAGAACCGCTTCAACCAGCGCGCCACGGCGGAGGCGTTGGGCCTCAGTTATGATCAATTGCGGCACGCGCTGAAGCGGCACGGGCTGATTTCGGGTACCAATGCGGAATCGGTTGCGTAACGAGCCGCGCGGACCCATTTGCTGGGCCTGACGTTAGCGTCTCGCGAGCTTTTCAAGGAGAAGACCCATGGCTTTCGAACTTCCCCCTTTGCCTTACGCCTATGACGCGCTGGAGCCGACGATCTCGAAAGAGACGATGACCGTCCACCACGACAAGCATCACGCGGCCTATACCGCGAAGCTGAACGAGGGTGTTGCGGCCGACCCGAAACTCGAAGGCAAGACGATCGAGGAGATTTTCGACATCATCTCCACGCTGCCGCCGTTGGTGCGCAACAATGGTGGCGGGTTCTGGAACCATGATTTTTTCTGGAAGATCATGGCCCCGGCAGGCACCACGCAGCCATCGGGCGCGCTGGCTGAGGCGATCGAAGCCTATGGCGGCCTCGAGAAGCTGAAGGAAGATTTCAACGGCAAGGGCGCTGGCCAGTTCGGTTCGGGCTGGGCCTGGGTGATCAAGGATGCGAGCGGCGCGCTGAAGGTCGTCTCGACCCCCAACCAGGACAATCCGCTGATGGACGATGCCAAGGACAAGGGCACGCCGATCCTGGCCAACGACGTTTGGGAACACGCTTATTACCTGACCTACAAGAACGATCGCCCCGGCTATCTGAAGGCGTGGTGGAACGTCGTGAACTGGGACGAAGCGGGCAAGCGGTTCGACGCGGCCTGAGGGCGGACGTCCGGAGAGCAGTTGCGCAATATGCAATCGTAAAATCGTATATTGCAGTTGCGTAAATCTCTGCTGCACTGCACAAAGAGCGTGCCTTTCAGGCATCCTCTCCTAAAACTTTCACGGCCGGTCGCGAGACCGGCCTTTTTTTTGTTTATGCGCCTGCTATACCGCTCGGTGCTGTCGTAGCGCCGCATCAGAACAAAAACGACGGAAGAGGTAGGCCGCCGGGAAGACCGGCATCGGCGACACGATCGTGCGGGGGATCGAGCAGGGCCTGCTCTCCCCCGCGATTTGCTGCAATCGGCTCTTTATTCCGTTCGCCCTGCGCCTGTCGAAGGGCAGTGCTCCACGCGGTACGCCGTTGCAGGACGAGCATAGCCTTCGACAAGCTCAGCCCGAACGGACGGTGAGTGCGCAGCCCGTCAGGGTTAAGCGACGCGCCGCACGCATCATTCCTGCGGCGGAATCGGCGGTTCGTCGTTCATGCTGAAGCCGTGCTTCATCAGCATCGGCACGTTCGCAAACGCAAAAATCAGCGTCAGCGGGATGACGCCCCACAGTTTGAAACCGAGCCAGAAGCTGTAGCTGAATTCATGCCGGACGATCTCGTTCAGCACCGCGAGGAAAGCGAAGAAGATCGCCCAGTTGATCGTCAGCTTGCGCCAGCCGGTTTCGGTCAGGCCGGGATACGCAGCTTCCAGGAACAGGCTGAGCAGCGGCCGCCCGGTCACCAGCCCGAACACCAGGATCGCCGACAGCATCGCGTAGATGACGGTCGGCTTGATCTGGATGAAATCCTTATTGTGGAAATACAGCGTCAGCCCGCCAAACACGAGCACCAGCGTGCCGGTGAGCCACAGCATCGGCGAGATGCGGCCAGCGCGGATAAGCGAATAGATCATCGCCGCGATGCTCGCGATCATGAACGCGGCGGTGCCGGCGATCAGTTTGACCATGTCGAGCCCGGGCGTCAGGAAATTGACGAGGAAGAAGATCGCGATCGGGCCGATGTCGATGGCGAGGCGCTGGCCCGCACCGAGCGGGGCTTTTTTGGTGGGGGTGGTGGTCATTTGCGCACGCCTTCCACGCCGGCGATGATCCGCGCAACTTCATTCGCATCGAACGGGCGCAGATCGCCCATGCCTTCGCCCACCCCGATCGCGTGGATCGGCAGACCATATTTCTCCGCCGCCGCCACCAACATGCCGCCGCGCGCGGTGCCGTCGAGCTTGGTCATGACCAAGCCAGTGACCCCGGCGCTTTCCTTGAACACCTCGATCTGGTTGAGCGCATTCTGCCCGGTGGTGGCGTCCAGCACGAGCAGCACGTCATGCGGGGAGTCGACGTTGAGGCGGCCGAGCACGCGGCGGATCTTGGACAGTTCGTCCATCAATTCGCGCTTGTTCTGCAGGCGGCCCGCAGTGTCGACGATCAGCACGTCGATGCCGGTGGCGGTAGCTTGCTTGACCGCTTCATAGACGATGCCTGCCGCGTCGCCGCCTTCCTTGCCGCTGATGATCGGCACGCCCGCGCGCTCGGCCCAGGTGGCGAGCTGGCCGATCGCGGCGGCACGGAAGGTGTCGCCCGCCGCCAGCATGACGCCATAATCCTGTTCCTTCAGCCAATGCGCGAGCTTGGCGATGGTCGTCGTCTTGCCCGAGCCGTTGACGCCGATGACGAGGATAACGTGCGGACGCGGGAAGCCGGTGATATCGAGCGGGGTCGCAACGGTATCGAGCACTTTCTCGATTTCCTCGGCGACGACTAGGCGGATGCCGAGCTCCTCCATGCCGCGCTCGAACGTGCCGATGGACAGGCGCTGGCGAATGCGCGCGGCGGTTTCGGGCCCGAGATCGGAGGCGATCAGCGCTTCCTCGATCTCGTCGAGCGTCGCCTTGTCGAGCGGGCCGGTGCCCAGCCCGGCCAGATTGCCGATCAGCCGATCCGAGGTGCGTTTGAACCCGCCAAGGAGTTTTTCGTGCCAGGATGTCATGCGGGGATTCCGGTGAGGGTTTTGCCGTCGGTGGCGAGGATATGGATGGTGGATATACTTCCCGGCACTCGTGCTGCCCCCTCCACCGATCGTGCTGAGCTTGTCGAAGCACCGCTCTCTGCGGAGAACGGAGGCTGTTGTGAAGCGCGCCCTTCGACCGGCTCAGGGCGAACGGGGGGCAGGGGGAAGAGCACCTCGGCAAAGCCGGGCGTATGCCCGCGATCGCCGGGCCGTTCGACCAGTACGTCTTGCTTCGTGCCGATCAAGGTCTGCAGCCACGCTGCCTTGCGCCGTGCACCCGCCTCGCGCAGCCGCGTTGCGCGGGCCTTGCGGACCGGCACCGGCACAGCGGGCATGCGCGCGGCGGGGGTGCCGCTGCGTTCGGAATAGGGGAAGATGTGCGCGTGGACCACGTCGCAATCGTCGATCAGCGCCAGCGTGTCGGCGGCCATCGCATCATCCTCGGTCGGGAAGCCCGCGATCAGATCGGCCCCGATCGCAATGTCAGGCCGCGCGGTCTTGAGCCGTTCGACCAGCGCAACGCTCTGTGCGCGGTCATGGCGGCGCTTCATCCGCTTGAGGATCAGGTCGTTGCCCGCCTGAAGCGAGAGGTGGACATGCGGCATCATCCGCTTTTCCTGCGTCAGCAGCGCGAACAGCCGATCGTCGATCTCGATCCCGTCGAGCGACGACAGCCGCAACCGTTCGAGCGCGGGAACATGGTGCAGGATGCGTTCGACCAATTGTCCGAGCGTTGGCGCACCGGGCAGATCGGGGCCATAACTGGTGAGATCGACCCCGGTCAGCACCACTTCGCGGTGGCCCGCTGCGACCAGTGCGGCGATGCGATCGATCGCCGCCCCGGCGGGGACCGAGCGGCTGTTGCCGCGCCCCTGCGGGATGACGCAGAAGGTGCAGCGATGGTCGCAGCCATTCTGCACCTCGACAAAGGCGCGGGCGTGCGCGCTGAACGCGGGGGCGAGGTGGGGGGCGGTTTCGCGAACCATCGCGATATCGCCGACCAGCACGCGATCGGGCGCGGCCCAGGCGTCGCCCGAAAGTTTTTCGGTATTGCCGAGTACACGGTCAACCTCGGCCATCGCAGCAAAGGCTGCGGGGTCGATTTGCGCCGCGCACCCAGTGACGACGATCTCGGCACCGGGCCGGTCGGCGCGGGCGCGGCGGATGGCCTTGCGCGTTTCGGCGACGGCGGTGTTGGTGACCGCGCAACTGTTGATGACGACCATATCCCGCCCCTCAGTAAGCGCGCGGATCGCTTCGCTCTCGGCGATGTTCAGGCGGCAGCCGAGGCTGATGATCTGGGGATCGGGCATTGCGGGCGATCTAGGAGCGGATGCGGGCGAAGTCCATGCACTGCCCCGCCCGACGATGGTGACGACGTCAGCTCGCCCGGCGGTGTTCCTCTGCGGGTTGGAAGGCCGGATCGGCCGTCACCACCTGCAACAGCCGCCGCTCGGCCAACAGCCGCCGGGTAACGGCGATGCTGGTCGGACGGCCGTAAAAATACCCCTGTCCCTTGGCGCAGCCGAGCGCGCGCAACCGTTCCTCGATGCTCGCATCCTCAATGCCCTCGGCAGTGATCGGCAAGTTGAGGCTCTCGCCCAGCCGCGTGATCGCGGTGACGATCGCCGCGCTCTCGCTATTTTCGTTGATCGACATGATGAAGCTCTTGTCGATCTTGATCTGATCGAAGGGCAGCGCGCGCAAATGCGCGAGCGACGAATAACCGGTGCCGAAATCATCGAGCGCGAGGCGCACGCCCTGATTCTTGAGACTCCCGACGATCGATTGCGCGAGCGCGAGATTGTGGAACAGGGAGGTCTCGGTAATCTCGATTTCCAGCCGACTTGCTGGGAAACCGGTCTCGGTCAGCACCTTGATGATCTTCTGGGCGAGCCAGGCATCCTTCAACTGCCACGGCGAGATGTTCACCGATAGCGACAGGCTGGCGTCCCAGTCCTTGGCGGCGAGGAAGGCCTGGCGCATCACCGACAGCGACAGATCGGCGATCATGCCGGTTTCCTCGGCGATCGGGATAAAGGCGTCCGGGCCGATCAGCCCGCGCGTCGGATGGTCCCACCGCGCCAGCACTTCGAAGCCGCTCAGCCGCCCGGTGGCGAGGTGAATCTGCTGCTCGAAATAGGGTACGATTTCGGCACGCGGAATGGCGCTGCGCAGGCCTACTTCCAGATCGTTGCGGACCTGGAGTTCGCGCTCCATCGACTGGTCGAACCAGGCGAAGCGGTTGCGGCCGGAATTTTTGGCCGAATACATCGCGATATCGGCAGCGCGCATCAGCGCATCGATGCTGGTGCAATCGAAGTCCGAACGCGCAATGCCGACCGATACCGAGATGTGCAGCTGCAACCCGCCCGCTTGAAATGGCTGCGCCAGACGGCTGACGAGCTTCTCGGCGATGCGCTCGACGGTGGACGGGTCGGTGGGGTCGAACAGGAAGGCGCAGGCGAATTCGTCGCCCCCGAAGCGCGCGGTCAGCGCGACGCTTGGCATCGCTTCGGCAATTTGCACGGCGACTTGCTGCAACAGGGCATCGCCGGTTGCGTGGCCGTGCATGTCGTTGACGGTCTTGAAATGGTCGAGGTCGAGCATCAGCAACGCCATCGCCTTATGGCGCGCCTGCGCCCGGACGAACATGGCCGCCCCTTCCTCGGCCAAGCTGCGGCGGTTGAGGAAGCCGGTCAGCGGATCCTTGGAGGCGAGCAATTGTGCGCGTTCCTCGGCGGCGGTCCGTATCTGCACTTCATGGGCCAATTCGCGATGGCGGCGCCAGCCGAACAGAATTAGCGCGACGTTGAGCAGCAAGGCGATGACGAGCGTTTGGTCCGGGCCGGGGCCATCGTTGAAATAGCGTTGGATCGTCGATGATAGCGCTGCGCTGCCGGTGCCGACGAACAACAGGATCGCCGCCACGGTGATTGCGCCGTTCAGGATATCGCGGCGTTCGGCGGGCGCGCGCGTGCCTTGCTCGATCGTTTCGCCAATCCTCGACTCGGCCATCATGCTGTCTTTCGCCCCAACGCTTTCCCGGTTGGTGTCCATCCCACGCCAGCCGTGTAGATCGTGTTAAGCCGGATGGTTGCGCAATTGCTTGTGTTGTGGTAGAGGCACGCTCGATCGCTCCTGTTCAGGTGCGTGAAGGCTGCCCCACGGGGCTACGCCGGCCGACGAGGTTTCGTCCGCCGGCGTTCTTTGCGTTACTGGCCAAAAGCGACTTTTGAGAAGGGTTTTTTCGGATGTTCGAGAGCCTGAGCGACCGTCTTGGCGGTGTGTTCGATCGGTTGCGGGGGCGCGGTGCGCTGACCGATGCCGACGTGCGCGCGGCGATGCGCGAAGTGCGCGTGGCGTTGCTCGAAGCCGACGTCGCGCTGCCGGTGGCGCGTGACTTTGTCGACAAGGTGACCGAACAGGCGGTCGGCCAGAACGTGCTGCGTTCGGTCACGCCGGGGCAGCAAGTCGTCAAGATCGTCAACGACGCGCTGGTCGAAATGCTCGGGTCCGAAGCGTCGGATCTCGAACTCGACGTGACGCCGCCTGCGATCGTGATGATGGTCGGTCTGCAAGGCTCGGGCAAGACCACGACGACGGCGAAGATCGCGCTGCGCCTCGCCAAGAAGCAGGGCAAGAAGGTGTTGATGGCGTCGCTCGACGTTAATCGCCCGAATGCGCAGGAGCAGTTGGCGGTGCTCGGCACGCAGGCCGAGGTTGCGACCCTGCCGATCGTCGCCGGGCAGCAGCCGGTCGATATCGCACGGCGCGCACTGCAGGCGGCGAAGCTGCAGGGCTATGATGTCCTGATGCTCGATACCGCCGGTCGCCTGCACGTCGATCAGGCGCTGATGGACGAAATGCGCGCGGTCGCCGAGGTGACCAAGCCGACCGAGATCCTGCTCGTCGTCGATGCGCTGACCGGTCAGGATGCGGTCAACGTCGCCAAGAATTTCTCCGATCAGGTTGCGCTGACCGGTGTCGTGCTGACTCGCATGGACGGCGATGCGCGCGGCGGTGCGGCACTGTCGATGCGCGCGGTCACCGGCAAGCCGATCAAGTTCGCCGGCATGGGCGAAAAGCTCGATGCGCTCGAAGCGTTTGATCCCAAGCGCGTTGCCGGGCGCATCCTCGGCATGGGCGACGTGGTCGGCCTGGTCGAGCGCGCGGCCGAGGCGATCCAGGTCGAAGATGCCGAGAAGATGGCGGCCAAGCTCGCCAAGGGCCTGTTCGACATGGACGATCTGCGCGCGCAGCTTGCGCAGATGCAGCGTATGGGCGGCATCGGCGCGCTGGCGGGCATGATCCCCGGCATGAAGAAGGCACAGGCGCAAGTCGACCAGGTCGGCGGCGAAAAGGTGCTGGTGCGGATGGACGCGATCATCACCTCGATGACGCCGAAGGAACGCCGCAAGCCCGAATTGCTCAACGCCAAGCGCAAGATCCGCATCGCCAAGGGGTCCGGCACCACGGTGCAGGACGTCAACAAGCTCATCAAGATGCATCAGGAAATGGCGAATGCCATGAAGAAGATCAAAAAGATGGGTGGCTTGGCCGGCATGGCCAAGATGTTCGGCGGTGGCGGGGGGCTTGGTGGCCTTGGCGGCGCGCTGGGCGGCGGGATCGATCCGGCCAAGATGCTCAGTGGCGGCGGCGGTGGTCTTCCTGGTCTCGGCGGTGGTCAGACCAAGCTTCCTCCCGGCTTCGAGAATTTGCTCAAGAAGAAATAAGTTCAACCCAATCAACGTATTAAAAGAAGAAGGTATAGAAAATGGCAGTCAGCATTCGTCTCTCCCGCGGTGGTTCCAAGAAGCGCCCTTATTATCGCATCGTCGTTGCCGATGCGCGCAACCCGCGCGACGGCAAGTTCATCGAGAAGATCGGCACCTACAACCCGCTGCTCGCCAAGGATGACGAGAAGCGCATCGTGCTCGACACCGAGCGTGCAAACTATTGGCTGGGCGTCGGCGCGCAGCCGACCGACCGCGTTGCCCGTTTCCTCGACGTCACCGGCGTGCGCGAGCGTGCAGCCCGCAACAACCCGAACAAGGGCAAGCCCGGCGAAAAGGCGACCGAGCGTCTGGAAGAGCGCCAGAAGAAGCTGGACGATGCCGAGGCCGCCAAGGTCGCTGCTGCCGCCGCTGAGGAAGAGGCCAAGGCCGCTGCAGCCGCCGCCGAAGCCGAAGCTGTCATGGCCGCTGAGGTAGAAGCCGCAACCGAAACCCCGACCCCGGAAGCCGAAGCCGTCGCCGAGGCGACCGCTGAAGAAACCCCGGCGAACGGCTGATGCGACCCGATTCCCCCGTCACGCTCGCCGTCATCATCGGCGCGCACGGTGTGACGGGGGAAGTCCGTCTCAAGGTCTTCACCGAGGATCTGAGCAGCTACAAGGTGTTCAATGGCGGCGCACTGACGCTCAAGTCGGTGCGCCACGGCAGCAATGGCGCGATTGCGCGCATTGCCGAAGTGACCGACCGCAACGCTGCCGAGGCGTTGCGCGGCACCGAACTGACCGTACCGCGCTCGGCGTTGCCGCCGCTGGAGCCGGGCGAATATTATCATGCCGATCTGTTGGGCCTGCCCGTCGTCTCGCTGGAAGGCGAGGCGCTGGGGCAGGTGGTCGCGATCGATGATTTCGGCGCGGGCGACGTCATCGAAGTCGAACGGCCCGACAAAAAGCGCTTCATGGTCCCGATGAACGCCGATGCCGTACCCGATTGGAATGCGGAGCGCCTCGTGGTTGACGCGGCCTTCGTGGTTTAGTATATACGTAACGTGTATACGGAGGCTGAGATGCCGGACGACGAATATCAGGGCACAACATTCAAGTCGGGCAATTCGGTCGCGTTGCGGCTGCCCAAGGGCATGGGCATTCCTGAAGGCACCGAAGTGCGCATGGTCAAGGAGGCGCCGATGTCGTTTCGCGTAGAACCCGTCAACGCGCCCCGGCGCACGATCGACATTAGCGGTTTTGCGGGCAAGGCACCCGGCGCACGCTTGATTCCGCATGGCGATTTCGATGAGCGGCCCAGCACGATTGCAAAGCGGCTAGCAGCGCGCGATGCGTGACGCGTGACGCGCTATCTCATCGATGCCGATATGGCGATCTACACCATGTCGGAGCGGTTTTCGGCAGTGAATGATCGCTTGGCGGCGTGCTTTCCGGGCGAGGTGGCGATCTCCGCGATCAGTTTCGCGGAGATCGCTGTCGGCACCTTCGTTGGGAAACCACCGTCCCCGGACGTTCTGGCAAACTTTGTCGCGGTGATCCCGATCCTTCCCTTCGACGACGTCGCCGCGCGTGAATATGCGCGGCTGCCGTTCAAACGCGCCCGTTTCGACCGCTTGCTCGCCGCGCATGCGCTGAGCCTCGGCGCGACAATCGTCACCAATAACGAAGCCGATTTCGCCGATGTGCCAGGCCTGCGCGTGGAAAACTGGTCGGTCAGCGCCTGATCGGGCTTCGTTCGTCGAGCAAGTTGCGAATGGTGGTAGCTGCGACGCCGGCTTCGCCCATGGCATGGCTGATTTGATCGAGCCCTTTCACCACATCGCCGGCTGCGAACAGGCCGGGGATAGAGGTGCGCTGATGATCGTCGACTTCGAGGCAGCCATCGGCGGTCGCCCGCGCGCCGGCTGCAACCGCGAGGCTGGAGCGGATCGTTGATCCCAGCGCTGGATAGACGCTGTCGAAGCGTAGCGCGCCACTGGGCGTGGTCACCTCGATCGCGTCCCCGGCAATGCGGATCGGCGTGCAGGGGCCGTCGACATGAACGATGCCCGCGTCTTCCAGTTTGGCGCGGCAGGACGCGTCGAGCTCATGCGCGGCACCGGGTGCGATCAAAGTAACATCGCGGGTGAAGCCGCGCAGGAACAGCGCTTCCTTCATTCCGTGGTCGCCGGTGCCGATCACGCCGACCCGTTTGTCGGTGACTTCATAGCCGTCGCAGATCGGGCAATAGCGCAGCAGCCCGCGCGCCAGCGCTTCGTCATGCACCTCCGCAGCCATGTCTGGCCGGTTGTTGACCACGCCGGTTGCCAGCAGGACCGAGCGGGTCGCATAGCGCCTGTCGCCCACGCGCACGTCGAACGTGTCGCCTGTTGGGATGATTTCGGTGACGTCCGCCTGTTCGCGCGTCGCGCCGAATTCTTCGGCTTGCTCCAGCATCAAGCGCAGCAATTCCCTGCCTTTCACTCCGCCGGGATAACCGGCATGGTTGTGCGTGCGCGGGATCAATGCGGCACGGCTGCTGCCGCAATCGAACAAGCGGATGCGCAGATGGAAGCGCGCGAGATAGATGGCGGCGGTGAGCCCGGCCGGGCCAGCGCCGATGATGATGCAGTCGTCCACGCGTCTTGCCTTTCGGGGGCGGGCGGGGGAAGGAGCCCAATGTCCTTCGCCGCCACCGTCTTAACGCTTTACCCCGAGATGTTTCCCGGGCCGCTCGGCATTTCTCTTGCCGGGCGGGCGCTGTCCGAGGGGCGCTGGAGCCTCGACGCGCGCAACATCCGGGATTTCGCGACCGACAAGCACAGCACCGTCGACGGAACGCCGGCGGGCGGCGGGGCGGGGATGGTGTTGCGCCCCGATGTGCTGGCGGCCGCGATCGACAGCGTGCCCGCCGGACGCCCGCTGCTCGCCATGACGCCACGGGGCGCCCCGCTGACCCAGGCCCGCGTGCGCAGCCTTGCCGAGGGGCCGGGCGTCACCATCCTGTGCGGCCGGTTCGAGGGGTTTGACGAGCGCATCTTCGCCGCGCGCGACATCGAGGAAGTGTCGATCGGGGATTACATTCTGTCGGGCGGCGAGATGGGGGCGCTGGTGCTGCTCGACGCTTGCATTCGGCTGCTCCCCGGCGTAATGGGCGCGGCTTATAGCGGCGTGGACGAGAGCTTCGAAACGGGGCTTCTCGAATATCCGCAATATACCCGACCATTTGAATGGGAAGGGCGCACGATCCCCGAAGTGTTGCGATCGGGGGATCATGCGAGGATTTCGGCATGGCGCAAGTCGACGGCCGAGACCGAAACACGGCTAAGGCGGCCGGACCTGTGGGAGCGCCATGAGGGTGCTCGGGTCCAGTCGCCCTCTGGCGCGCGACAGACAGACAAGGACGCATGAGATGAATCTCATCCAGACGATCGAAGCCGAGAACATTGCCAAGTTTCTCGAGACCAAGAAGATCCCCGAATTCCGCCCTGGCGATACGCTCAAGGTCGGCGTGAAGGTGGTCGAAGGCGAGCGCACCCGCGTTCAGAATTATGAAGGCGTGTGCATCGCGCGTTCCAACAAGGGCATGGGTTCGAACTTCACCGTGCGGAAGATTTCGTTCGGTGAAGGCGTGGAGCGCGTTTTCCCGCTCTATTCGCCCAACGTCGACAGCATCGAAGTCGTCCGCAAGGGCGCTGTGCGTCGTGCGAAGCTCTATTATCTGCGTGGTCGTACCGGCAAGTCGGCACGCATCGCCGAGCGCCGCGACACCCGTCCGGCCAAGGGCGGCGCTGCCGAGTAATCGGACGGCTGGCCATCAGGCTAACAGGAGGGCGCGGGGGCTTTGGTCCCCTCGCCCTTTTTGTTTGTGCCAAAGCGGCTTGCTATGAACCGATGGCAAAGCGCACCGGTACGGCGGGCGCGAACAGCATCGGCAAGGGGGCACCCGCCTGTACCACAACTTGGTCGAGCGGGACGGCATCCGGCGGCGCATCTGCGGCAAAAATCTGGATCAGGCGACGCCCTGAGGTCGGCACCAGTTCTTTCGGGATTGCGAGTGGCTTGCCGCCCATTTCAACCAGCCATTGGGGACGTCCGTTGCGATACGCTCTGGCCGGGTGGACTACTTGCAGGTCAACCGCACCCGCATAGGTGCCGAGAATGAGCGGATTGCTGCCCTCGAAGAAAACGCTCGGTCGGTTCCCGATACGCGCCGAGGCAGCGGCGTAAGGCGGCCGTTCGTGCGGCGAGAGATCGGTTAAGGTCGTCTGGTCAATGGTAAGGGGATCAATGCCGGTCAGCCGTTTCAGGCGGGTCGCCATCCAGTCGATCTTGCCTGTATGGGACTGAAGCGGAGCTTCGGCGACGTGACTATAACCGACATAAACCAGCGTTTTCTCCGTCGGTTGAGCCGCAAGCACTGCTGCTAGATTCTCGGCTTGCGCTTTCTCGCGCGGAGCAATGCCACCCTCTTTCGGGCGCTGTTTGCTGGTTTCTTCATAGCCAACGGGGCGATATCCTAACGCCATTGCTTCGCGCACAAAGCCCGCAAAAACAGGGTCTCGCGTGTAATAGCCGGTGCTGATCCGGACAAAACCGTCCTGCCTGAGCTTGTCGATTATCGAGGCATGGCCGGGTTCAGCAGGATCGTTATCAAACGTTTCTGCGGCCAGGATCGAGTAACCGAGTGGCTTTAACGCACGCGCCACTTGCAAAGCAAAGGCACGGTCTCGGGGACTATTATGGGCTTCATTCAAGATAACGATGCTGGTGTCGCGCGCGCGTCGGACGATCTCTTCAATCGCATCGTGTGGAGTGGCCGCTGCTACGCGCGTCGCCCAACTGGGGTCGGGAGGTGAGCCAGGTTCTGCGCGGGCCAGTACGGCTGGGTCGAGTTCGTTCGTTATGGTTGGGCTGATCTGTTCCCACATCTGGAAGGCGAAGTCGTCACGGACTTTGCCGTCAGGGCCAAAGGCTGCGGCGGCCAAGGCGTCACTAGCTTCGAGATAACGCCCTTTGGACAAAGCCGTATCTGCGGCATCGATTGCGGGCGATTGGGGTGGACTCTGCGCGCCGAGGAGCAGCGGGGACAAGGCTATAAAAACGAACCGATTTCTTGCCATTGTCCGCTCCCAATCAGAGCGAGGGAGACTGACGACATTCGGCGGACAGTCAAGATAGGGTGCCGAAGATCGCGGCGATCAGCTCAACCAAAGCCGTACATCTTCACCGTATCGGGCAAGGCCAGCGGTGCCGCGTCGGGATGATCGAGATGCGCGACGATCATTTCCAGGATCGCGGCCAGCAACGCGCCATCGGGATGATGGTTGGCCCCCTGGATCACGAGGCTGAACCCCGTGCGCTTCGCCGCGTAAGCGGCCTTGTGCAGTTCCTGTCCCATCGCCGCAGGCACGGTGTCATCGGCGAGGCCGTGGATCAGGAAATAGGGCTCATCCAGTGTCGGCACGGTGGCGAGATTGTCATATCGGTCGCTGACAAACGCGCGGGCGATCTTGGGCACCATCGCACGCAGGCTGGTGAAGGTGCCGATGGTGACCAGCGCATCGAGCTTTTGGCGCGATGCGAGGCCGAGTGCGACGCCGCCGCTAAGGCTGTGGCCGACGACGATCAGCCGCCCGCCGCCGGCCCGTCGCCGAGCCTCGGCATAGAAAGCGTCGGCATCGCGTGCGAGCCCGGCTTCGTCGGCGCGGCCGGGATTGCCCGAATAGCCGCGATATTCCGCAGCCACCACGCCATAGCCCTTGGCGATTGCGGGGGCGAACCAGTCAAGCGTGCTCATCGCGCTCGAGCCATTGCCGTGGAACACCAGCAGCGTCGGCTTGCCCGGCGCTGCGGCGATTGCGGCACCCGTGATCGACAGGCCGTCACTGGTGTGGACGGCGACGCGCTCGGCACCAGCGGGAAGGGTGGCGGTCGCGATCGGCGTGGTCGGCGCTGGATAGATGCGGTCGTGGATCGATTGGCTCAGCACCGGGGTGGCCCCTGCGAGAAGCAGGATCGTCAAAACGATCGCCGCGAAGCCTTTCTGTGTCGGCCCGATCCGTCGCATTCGCTATCCCCGCGCATCCATTCTCGACCTAAGTGTCATGTTTGCACGATACACCACGATTCGCTATGGTCGGCCGCCGACTATTCCGGGGGGAAATATGTCCGACGTCACCATGACCACCGCCGCTGAACCCGATGGCGCGCCGCGCATCGCGGTGCTCGATATTCTGCGCGGGGTGGCGATCCTCGGCATCCTGTTCATGAACATCAACGACATGGGGCAGTCGATTTACGCGTCGTTCGACGATATCCGGCATCTCGGCTGGTCGCAGACCGACCGGATCGCCTGGTGGCTGCGCGAAGTGTTTGCCAATGGCACCGCCCGCTGCATGCTGGAAATGCTGTTCGGCGCGGGGATGGTGATCCTGACCGATCGTGTGGCCGACAAGGCCAATGGCTGGGTGGTGATGCGGCGCTATTATGTCCGCAATCTGATCCTGTTCGCTTTTGGGTTGGTGCATGTCTTCATCCTGCTGTGGCCGGGCGACATCCTCCACACCTATGGCATTGCGGCGCTGGTCGCGTTCCTGTTCCGGCGGTTGCGCCCGCAATGGCTGATCATGATCGGGCTGACGCTCGCCTTGTTTCAATTGGGGGGCGGGGGCTATTTCGGCTATTATCTGACGCTGCAGACGCGCGCGCAGGTCGCCGCGATCGAGGCCAAGGTGGCGGCTGGGGCCAAGCCAACGGCGCAAGAGCGCAAACTGCTGAAGGAAAAAGCCGAAAAGGACAAGAAACGCGCCGAGGCCCGCGCCAAATCGCACAACGACATTGCCGCCGAGGACAAAGCGCGCGAGGGCGATTTCCGGTCCTGGACCAAGGCGCAATGGGCGTCCTTCCTCGATATAGAATCGCAGTTCCTGGAGATTCTGTTCGTATGGGAAGCGGCGAGCGTGATGCTGATCGGTGCCGCGCTTTATAAGCTCGGCATCCTGCAGGGGCGGCGCTCGCGGCGCTTCTACGCCTGGACTGCATTGATCGCCTATGCCGTCGGCATCACGCTCCGTGTCATTGGGGCGTCCGAACAGATGCAGTTTGGCGATGGCCCCTATACCTTTTGGGCGAGTTACGAGTTTGCGCGGCAGGCGATGACGCTGGGGCATGTCGCGCTCATCAACCTGCTCGTCGGCAGCGCCTTCGGGGCGCGACTGTTGCGGCCGTTCGTCGCGGCGGGGCGGACCGCGCTGTCCATCTATATCGCGCAGACGCTGATCTGCCTGTGGGTGCTGTACCCGCCCTTCATGCTTGGCCTGTATGGCAAGATGACATGGGGGCCATTGATGGTGACGGCGTTCTTCATCAACGCGGCCTTGCTGGTCGGAGCGAATCTGTGGGTGCGGCATTTCGATATCGCACCGGTCGAATGGGCGTGGCGGTCGCTGGTGGAACGTCGCGTGCTGCCATGGCGCAAGGGGGCGCGGGTGAAACCGCACGCCGAGGGAAGCCCGGCGCTCGCTTGATCCGAACGGAGCGGATCGCGCGGCGGCCGGACGCTCTTTCATCAGGCCTTTGAGATGGTGCGGATCAGGCCGGCCACGCCGCCACGCGCTTCATTAACGGTGGCGGTGAAGCGATACTCGCCATCGATAAAGTCCATCCGAACTTTGCGCCTATCGTGCATCTCGCGGAACAGAGTTTCGAGATCGGGCAGCGCGTCCGCAGCCGAGCAAATTCTCGTTGCAATCTGTGCGCGATAGGTCGCGGCGCGCTTGCCCTCTTTACGCAGTCACCGCGCGCCGCGATAAGCGCCGACGCCGCCCGCATTCGTCGGGCGAGGAAAAACGCGGGATTGGAGATGCAGGATGCGGGCGAGTTGGGCTTTTGCGGGCGTGATGCTCGCTTGTGCGGCGGTGCCCGTTATGGCGGCTGATGCGCCCGCCAAGCTGACGCTGTCGCGCGTGTTCGGCAGCCCCGATCTGTCGGGCGTGCAACCGCGCGGGGTACGCCTGTCGCCGGACGGGACGCTGCTCACCTCGCTGCGCCCGCGCGCCGACGAGAAGGAGCGCTTTGACCTGTGGGCGCTCGACACGCGCACCGGGCAGGAGCGGATGCTGGTCGATTCCAAAAAGGTCGGTTCCGGCGCGGAATTGTCCGAGGCCGAAAAGATGCAGCGCGAACGCGCCCGCATCGCCGGGTCCAAGGGGATCGTGGCCTATGACTGGGCCCCCGATGGCAAGACCATCCTCGTGCCGCTGGACGGGGACTTGTATCTGGCGACGCTCGACGGCGCGACCCGTCGGCTGACCAATTCGCCGGGCGGCGCGCTCAACCCGATTATCAGCCCCAAGGGCGGGTTCGTCAGCTTCGTGCGCGGGCAGAATCTGTTCGTCCAGCCGCTTGGCGGCGGCGACGCGCGCCAGATCAGCCAAGACGGCGCGGGCACGGTGCATTGGGGCGAGGCCGAGTTCGTCGCGCAGGAAGAAATGGACCGTCGCACCGGCTATTGGTGGTCCCCGCAGGACACCCACATCGCGGTCGAGCGTTTCGACGAAGCCCCGGTCGGCATCGTCACCCGCGCCGCGATCGGCGCGAGCGGCACCAAGGTCTATGACCAGCGCTATCCAGCGGCGGGCACGCCCAATGTCGCGGTCGAACTGTATGTGATGAAGGCCGATGGCTCGGGCAAGGTGAAGGTCGATCTCGGCCAAAACCCCGACATCTATCTCGCCCGGGTTGACTGGACACCCGATGGCAAGACGCTGCTGGTGCAACGCGAAAGCCGCGACCAGAAGACGCTCGACATGCTGACGGTCGACCCGGAAACGGGCAAGAGCAGCATTCTGTTCACCGAAAAATCGGGCACGCGCAGCTGGCTAAACCTCACCGAGGCGTATCGCCCGATGAAGGATGGCAGCTTGATCTGGCGTTCGGAGCGGACCGGCTATGGCCACCTTTACCGCTTCGCCAAGGGCAAGTGGACCGCGCTGACCAAGGGCGACTGGGTCGTCCAGCAACTGATCGGCGTCGACGAAGCCAAGGGGCGGCTGTTCTTCACCGGCAATAAGGATGGCGTGCTGGAACAGCATGTCTATTCGGTCGATATCGCACATCCGGGTGTCGTCACGCGGCTGACCGAGACCGGCTGGTGGAATGGTGCCAGCATGGATCACGCCGCAACGCGGATGATCGTGGGGCGCTCCAACCCGACCCAGCCGACACAAGTCTATCTGGCCGATGCGAGCGGCAAGCGGCTGTCGTGGATCAACGAGAATGCGGTGAAGCCGGGCCACCCTTATTACCCCTATCTGGCGAGCCACCAGCAAACCACCTTCGGCACGATCAAGGCCGAGGACGGCACCGATCTCTATTATGAGATGATCACGCCGCCGCTGGAGCCGGGGAAGAAGTATCCGGTGTTCTTCCAGCATTATGGTGGTCCGGGCACCGGCCAGCAGGTGACGCGCGCCTGGGGCGGGGCGTTGCCGCAATATCTGGTGCAGCATGGCTACATCTTCTTCCAGATCGACAATCGCGGGTCGTACAATCGCGGCAAGGCGTTCGAGGACCATATCTACCGCGCGATGGGCACGGTCGAAGTTGCCGACCAACTGGCGGGCGCGAAGTTCATCAAGAGCCAGCCCTTTGTCGATCCCGCCAAGGTGGCGATTTATGGCTGGTCCTATGGCGGCTATATGACGCTGAAGATGCTGGAGGCGAACCAGGGCGTCTATGCCGCAGGCGTTTCGGGCGCGCCGGTGACGCAGTGGAACCTGTACGACACGCATTATACCGAGCGCTATATGGGTTCGCCGGTGAGCGACGCCAAAGCCTATGCCGCCTCGGCCGCGCTGGAAAACGCGCCCAAGATCAAGGACCCGCTGCTGCTGATCCACGGCATGGCGGACGACAATGTCGTGTTCACCAACTCGACCGCGCTCGCCGCGCGGATGCAGTCGACCGACACGCCGTTCGAGATGATGTTCTATCCCGGCTACACGCACCGCGTTGGCGGGCCCGGCATCAGCGAGCATCTGTGGGGGACGATTTTGACGTTCCTCGACCGGAACGTGAAGGACAAGCCAGTGCGGTAACGCAATGCGCTTCCCCGGCAGAGGTCGGGCTGTCCTATGCCGCTTCCGTCACCCCGGCCTCGTGCCGGGGTCCACTCGGCGGCTATATCAACGCTGGGAGGATGGGATCGCGGTGGACCCCGGGACAAGCCCGGGGTGACGGGTAGTTTAGTGCCGTCTTGCCACCGCCCTCTAGCCTCGGCCACCGCGCTCCCATAAAGCGCGAGCATCATGCGCTTCCTCACCACCTTCCATCTGTGGCCGTTCCTCGACACGGTCGTCAGCTATTTGGCGGCGTTCCTGCTCGGCACGCTGATCGGGGCCGAGCGGCAATATCGGCAGCGCACCGCGGGCCTGCGCACCAATGCGCTGGTCGCATTGGGGTCGGCGGCGTTCGTCGATCTTGGGCAGCGGCTCGGCGGCGACGTCGAGTCGATCCGCATCATCGCGTATGTCGTGTCGGGGATCGGCTTCCTCGGCGCGGGCGTGATCATGAAGGAGGGGATGAACGTCCGCGGGCTTAATACCGCGGCGACCCTGTGGTGCTCGGCCGCGGTCGGCGCGATCGCGGGGAGCGATCTGATCGCCGAAGCGGTGCTGCTGACCGGCTTCGTTATCCTCGCCAACACGATGCTGCGGCCGCTGGTCGATGCGATCAACCGCATCCCGCTCGAAGGGCGCAGCGTCGAGGCGACCTATACTGTGACGATCACCACCGATGCCGATGAAGCCGGGCCGATGGGCGATTTGCTGACCGAGCATCTGGAAGCCGCGCAACTCCCGGTGGCCGAACTCGACGTGGTCGCACGCGGCGAAGATCGCGTGGAGATTGTAGCCAAGCTGGTGCGTACCAATATTGCAGGCAGCGAGCTCGACGCGCTGACCGATCATCTCGCTACCGTTCATGGAATTTCCCATGCGACGTGGCAAGCGCGCACGCACGATTAGCAAAGCGATTGGACGTCCGCGCGTAATGTCGCTACGGGCGCGGTCCGAATTGGAGGATTACATGGGTTACAGGATCGTGGTCGCGGGCGCGACGGGCAATGTCGGGCGCGAGATGCTCAATATTCTGGCGGAGCGCGAATTCCCGCTGGCGGACATTGCGGTGGTGGCATCGTCGCGCAGCCAGGGTGACGAGGTCGATTTCGGTGAGACTGGGCGCAAGCTCAAGGTGCAGAATATCGACAATTTCGATCCCACCGGTTGGGACATGGCGCTGTTCGCCATCGGGTCTGACGCGACCAAGATCCACGCGCCGCGCTTTGCCGCTGCCGGTTGCACGGTGATCGACAATTCGTCGCTCTACCGCATGGACCCGGATGTGCCGCTGATCGTGCCGGAAGTGAACCCCGATGCGATCGCGGGCTATACCAAGCGCAACATCATCGCCAACCCGAACTGCTCGACCGCGCAGATGGTCGTGGCGCTCAAGCCACTGCACGATTTCGCCAAGATCAAGCGCGTCGTCGTCGCGACCTATCAGTCGGTTTCGGGCGCAGGCAAGGCGGGCATGGACGAGCTGTTCGAGCAGTCACGCAACATCTTCGTCGGCGATTCGGCGGAAGCCAAGAAGTTCACCAAGCAGATCGCCTTCAACGTGATCCCGCACATTGACAGCTTCCTCGACGACGGGTCGACCAAGGAAGAGTGGAAGATGGTGGTCGAGACCAAGAAGATCCTCGACACCAAGATCAAGGTCACCGCGACGTGCGTGCGCGTGCCGGTGTTCGTGGGCCACTCGGAAGCGATCAACATCGAGTTCGAGAATGAAATTTCGGCCGACCAGGCGCAGAAGATCCTGCGCGAGGCGCCGGGCGTGATGCTCGTCGACAAGCGCGAAGACGGCGGATACGTGACGCCGGTCGAGTGCGTCGGCGAATATGCGACCTTTATCAGCCGCGTGCGCGAGGATTCGACCGTGGAGAACGGCCTGTCCTTGTGGTGCGTGTCGGACAATCTCCGCAAGGGTGCTGCACTGAACGCGGTGCAGATCGCGGAATTGCTGGGGCGGCGCTATTTGAAGAAGGCGGATTGAGCGACACGTTTGAAGCGATGATAGCAATATGCTATCATCGCCTTCATGGGACAGGTTCTGATCCGCAAGCTCGACGACGATTTGCTGCGCGATTACAAGGTTGCGGCGGAACGGAACGGTCGCTCGCTCGAGGCTGAGTTACGCTCGGCATTGGCGCAGGCTCGGCCTAAAGTGAGGCTATCCGGGGCGGAATTGAGGGCGTTGTCTGAAGAATTGCGCGCGCAAACGCCGACGTCGGCGGCGGCCATCGACAGCACCGACCTCATTCGCGAAGATCGCGACGCGCGCTGATGATCGTGCTCGACGCAAGCGTCGTGATCAAGCTGCTGACGCAGGAACAGGGGTCGGCTGAAGCGGTTGATCGTATCGAGCGAGAGCCAGACCGCGTCGCGCCTGATTGGCTGCACGCCGAGATCGCCAGCGCGCTGTCCAAAAAGGTCCGCTATGGCGGGTTACCCGTCGAACAGGCGTATACGGCGCTAGGGGCGGTAGCCTCAATCATGCCGGATCTGGTGCCCGCCACCGCGCTTCTTGATGCCGCGCTGGAAATGTCGATCACGCTGCGCCATGCCTTGTATGACTGTCTGTATCTGGCACTCGCTATCGAACGGCGCTGTGTAATGCTGACATCCGATCGCAAGTTTGCGAACGTGGTGAGCGAGAGCGCATATCGCGACCATATCGAGTTGCTGGCGTGAGGACCGAGGCGGAACTAAGGACGCTTTGACGCCATGCGGAGCTCAACCTCCGATCGGCGAAACGCAGGATAAAATGCCTTGGCAAACTCCCCGACTGAACCTCAGTTTTTCGACAGTTTCGACGGCATCCGCTTGGCGTGGCGCGAGCTGGGCGAGGGGCAGCCCGTGGTGCTGATCCACGGCTATTTCTCCAACGCGACGATCAACTGGATCAAATACGGCCATGCGGCGCGCATCGCCGAGGCGGGTTTCCGGGTGATCATGCCCGATCTGCGCGCGCACGGTGACAGCGCCAAGCCGCACGATGCTGCTGCCTATCCGCCCGACGTGCTGATGCGCGATGGCTTTGCGTTGATCGCGCATCTTGGCCTCAGCGACTACGATCTCGCTGGCTATTCGCTCGGCGGCCGCACCGCGATGCGGATGCTCGCCAATGGCGCGAGGCCACGCCGCGCGGTCATCTCCGGCATGGGGTTGCAGGGCATTGTCGATACCGCCGGGCGTGGCAGCTATTTCCACAACGTGCTGACCAACCTCGGCAGCTTTGCGCGGGGCAGTAGCGAATGGCTGACCGAGGCGTTCCTCAAGACGACCGGGGGCGATCCGGTCGCGTTGCTGCACATTCTCGACACCTTCGTCGATACGCCGCGCGATGCGCTGGGCCACATCACCACGCCGACGCTGATCCTGACCGGCGAGGACGACGACGACAACGGCTCGGCGCAGGACCTCGCGGCGGCGCTGCCCGATGCGCGCTATCAGGCGATCCCCGGCAACCATATGAGCGCGGTGCTCAAACCCGAATTGGGCATGGCGATTGCAGCGTTTCTAGCGGCTTGACCCCACGCGCGGTGGCGCACAGGTTGCGCCATCGTTGCACACGGGGACTCACATGATCCGCACTGGAATTTCGTCGCTCGCCCTTATTCTGTCGCTGGCGGCGGCACCGGCTTTCGCCAGCCCGGCACCCGCGCCCGCTGCCACCACCGCCGCGCCGACGGCTGCCGAGGCCGACGCCTTTGTCGCGCGTGCCGAAAAGGAATTGGCCGAATTCTCCACCCCCGCGCAGCAGGCGGCGTGGATCAACGCGACCTACATCACCGATGATACCGACGCGATCGCCGCGAAATTCGGTGCCGAGGGGACCGAGATGGGGGTTCGCTTTGCACTGGAGGCCGCGAAATATGCCGGCGTGCCCGGCCTGTCGTTCGATACCAAGCGCAAGATCGATCTGCTGCGCAACGGCCTGACGCTGCCCGCGCCGACGACGCCGGGTGCCGCATCCGAGCTTTCGACGATCGTAACCAAGCTGGGCTCCGATTATGGCAAGGGCAAGGGCACGCTCGATGGCAAGCCGATCAACGGCAGCGACATCGAGGCGGCGATGGGCACGGTGCGCGATCCTGCCAAGTCGAAGGAGATGTGGGTTAGCTGGCATGACTCGGTCGGCGCGCCGATGCGCAAGGATTTCGCACGCGAAGTGGTGATCGCCAATCAGGGCGCCAAGGGCCTTGGCTATGCCGATGTCGGCGCGCTGTGGCGCTCGGGCTATGACATGACCCCTGCGCAGTTCGAGGCCACCACCGATACGCTGTGGAAGCAAGTCGAGCCGCTCTACAAGGCGCTCCACACCTATGTCCGCTGGAAACTCAACGCCCAATATGGCGACGCGGTGCAGCCCAAGACGGGCCCGATCCGTGCCGATCTGCTCGGCAATATGTGGGCGCAGGAATGGGGCAATATTTATGATGTGGTCGCCCCGGCAGGCGCGGGCGATGTCGGCTATGATGTCGGCGATTTGCTCAAGGCCAAGGGCTATGACCCGATCAAGATGTTCAAGACCGGCGAGGGCTTCTATTCCTCGCTCGGCTTCAAGCCGCTGCCCGACACCTTCTGGGCGCGTTCGCAAATCGTGAAGCCGGCCGACCGCGAAGTGGTCTGCCATGCCTCGGCCTGGGACATCGACAGCAAGGATGACGTGCGCATCAAGATGTGCACCAAGGTCAATGGCGATGATTTCGTTACGATCCATCACGAGATGGGCCACAATTACTACCAGCGCGCCTATAAAAATCAGCCTTTCCTGTACGAGAATGGCGCGAATGACGGCTTCCACGAAGCCATCGGCGATTTCGTCGCTTTGTCGATCACGCCCGATTATCTGGTGAAGATCGGCCTGCTCGATCCGGCCAAGGTGCCGAGCCCCGACAAGGATATCGGCCTGCTGCTCAAGCAGGCGATGGACAAGGTCGCCTTCCTGCCGTTTGGCCTGCTGGTCGACAAATGGCGCTGGGGCGTCTTCTCAGGCGCGACGCCTGCGGGGCAATATGAAAAGAGCTGGAACGACCTGCGCCTGAAATATCAGGGGATCGTCCCCCCGGTCGCGCGCGACGAAACGCGCTTCGATCCGGGCGCGAAATACCATGTCGCGGCCAGCGTGCCCTATGCGCGCTACTTCCTCGCGCGGCTCTATCAGTTCCAATTCTATCAGGCGGCGTGCAAGCAATCGGGCTGGACCGGGCCGCTGCATCGCTGCTCCTTCTACGGCAATAAGGAAGTTGGCGCGAAATTGAACGCCATGCTGGAAATGGGCCAGTCCAAGCCCTGGCCCGAGGCGCTGGCCGTGTTCACTGGCTCCCGCGAGATTTCGGGCCAAGCGATGGTCGATTATTTCGCGCCGCTAAAAGCGTGGCTGGACAAGCAGAATGAGGGCAAGCCGCAGGGGTGGTGATGCTTGGGGGGAAGGTCGGTCTGCCTTCCCCCAAACCTTTTGGCCCCCGGCGCGAGGCCGGGCGATAGGTCTCCTCAGTTGGGGATCGTCCCTTCATCGGCGATGCCCGCCTGGAACGAGGCACTCGAATCGCTGCCATCGGCCTGATGCGCATGTTCGCCGGGGTTCAGCGGCTCGGTCTTGGGCGTGCTGCTGCGCAGGGTGAACAGCGCCGCCGCAGCCGCACCGACTGCCGCCACGCCGCCAATGATCGCGGCCAGGCCCCAGCGGTTGCGCGTCGGCGTCGCGGCGGTCTTGGTCGCCGGAGCCTTTTTCGCGGTCGCCTTGCGCGGAGCAGCAGGCTTGCGCGGCGTTGCGGGTTTGCGCGGCGTCGCGGGCTTGGTCGCGGTGTCGGTCGGTTTTTTCGGCGGCGTGGCCATGAGCGGCTCCCTTGTTCGTTGAGCAGGCGTAACGCGCGAGGGGACGGGTGTTTCCCCGGCCCGGTTCAAGCGTTTAGCGGAACGGCGGTTCGTTGAAGGCGCGCAGCTTGCGGCTGTGCAATTTCTTGCCCTCGCGGCGCAGTTCCTCACACGCCTCGATGCCGATCCGCATATGCTCGCTGATCGCGCGTTCGTAGAAGCGGTTGGCCTGACCCGGCAGCTTCAATTCGCCGTGCAGCGGCTTGTCCGACACGCACAGCAACGTGCCGTAGGGCACGCGGAAGCGGTAGCCCTGTGCCGCGATCGTCGCTGATTCCATGTCGATGCCGACCGCACGGCTGAGCGAGAAGCGCAGTGCGGAGCGCGAATATTGCAATTCCCAATTGCGATCGTCGGTGGTGACGATCGTGCCGGTGCGCAGGCGGCGCTTCAGTTCGTCGCCCGACTGGCCCGAAATTGTCTCGGCGGCGCGGGCGAGCGCCAATTGCACTTCGGCAATGGCGGGCACCGGGATTGCCGGGGGCAGAACATCGTCGAGCACATGGTCGTCACGCAGATAGGCGTGGGCGAGGACATAGTCGCCGATCCGCTGGCTCGGGCGCAGGCCACCGCAATGGCCGATCATCAACCACGCCTCGGGGCGCAGCACCGCCAGATGATCGCAAATCGTCTTGGCGTTGGCCGGTCCCACGCCGATATTGACCAGCGTGATGCCGGTGCCGTCTTCGGCCATCAAATGATAGGCCGGCATCTGGTGCCGCCGCCATGCGCTGCTATCGGCGAGCATTGCGTCGACATCGTCGCCTGCGCGCATCACCACGCCGCCGGCACCCGAAACGCCGGTGTAGCGGCTCGGCTTGCCGTCTTCACCGGGCTCCAGTTGCGCGCACGCCCAGCGGACGAACTCGTCAACATAGCGGTGGTAATTGGTGAACAGCACATAGCGCTGAACATGTTCGGGCGGCGTGCCGGTATAATGCCGCAACCGTGCGAGCGAGAAGTCGGTGCGCAAGCCATCGAACAGCGCCAGCGGTCGCGCGCCGTCGGCGACGGTGTAGAGCCCGTCGGCAATCTCGTCGCCAATGTGCGCCAGGTCGGTCGCCGGGAAATGCCGCGCCAGTTCCAGCGCGGAAACCTGGTCCAGGCTCAGCGCATGGCCGGGATCGATGACATAGGGGAAAGGGATTTCTTGGCGGCCCTCGACGGCTTCGACGGTGACGTCATAATCTTCGATCAGCAGCGTCAATTGCTCGGTCAGATAATCCGCGAAAATTGCGGGCTTCGTGACGCTGATCGCATAATCGCCCTCCGTCACCAGCCGCCCGAACGAGCGTCCCGGGGTCGGGCGGTCACTGCCGCCGCGATAGCGCAGGCGGATTTCAGGGTAAGCAAAGCTGCCATCGCTGCGACTTGCGGGCGGGGGCGGGGTGCCGGTGGTGAGATAGGTGGTCAGCGCCGCCTGCAGGCGGTCGACCGAAGCGCGATAAAGCCGGTCGAGCTCGGCGACGATGGCGGCGGCGGGGCTGGAAGCGTGCGTCATGGATAGCCGCTACGCCGCTATCGTTACGCGCGCAAGACCAAGGGGCGTATCGCAGACACGCCCCTTGGGGTGATCAAGCCTTTTTCGGCGTGGTCGCGGTCGCCTCATCCTTCGACAGGATTTTGCTGGCACCAAAGGCGGCACCGGCCACCGCGGCGGCTGCACCGGCCGCAATGCCGACGGCGGCGAGCGGGTGCTCCTTCACCGCCTCGACGGTCGCCTCGAACGCATCGTTGAGCGCGCCCTTAGCTTGCTCGAACAAGCCCTCGGCCTGCTCGATGATCGTGTCGTTAGCCGGGGGAGTGGTCGAATCGCGAGTCGTATCGGTCATGGCTTGGCCCTTTCCTGGAACGTCCTCTTGCAACCGCTTGGGGGCATGGGCGGTTCCACCCTTTCCGCTGCCAATCGCAAGAATCGGTCGGCCCGGCGTGAGCCGGGCCGAACGGATCAGATCTCGCTCAGCAGATGTTCGGCCGAGGACACTTCGAAGGCACCCGGCGCTTCGACGTTGAGCTGTTCCACCACGCCATCATTGACCAGCATCGAATAACGCTGGCTGCGTTCGCCCATGCCGAATTTGGAACCGTCGAAGGTCAGGCCGACCGCCTTGGCGAAATCGGCATTGCCGTCGGCGAGCATGGTGATGGCGTCGGCATTGCTCGCCTTGCTCCACGCGCCCATCACAAAGGCGTCGTTGACCGAGGTGAAGGCGATCTCGTCCACGCCCTTCGCCTTGATCTCATCGGCCTTGTCGACAAACCCAGGCAGATGGCGCGCCGAGCAGGTCGGGGTGAAGGCACCGGGAACCGCGACCAGCGCAACCTTGCGGCCTTTGAAGAACTCGTCCGAGCTGACCTGGCTGGGGCCATCGGCGGTGACTTTGGTGAGCGTGATCGTGGGGATGCGGTCGCCGACGCTGATCGTCATGGGAATCTCTCCTGATGGGGCCGCCCGACTGGAAGGTGCGGCGCGGTGTACCTCGTGCAAGCGCGCTCGAATTTCAAGCGTGGCGACGGACGCGGTCCGCGGTTATGCTGTGAGTATGGACTCCGCGCGCAATCTCACTGGCCAGTTTCTGCTCGCCATGCCGGGCATTGGCGATCCGCGCTTCGATCGCGCGGTGATTGCGATGTGCGCCCATGATGCGGAGGGCGCGCTCGGCATTGGCATCGGCGCGACGATTGCGGGGGTCGGGTTGCACACGGTCCTGCAGCAGTTGGAGATCGAGCTTGGCGTCGCACCCGATGTTCCGGTGCATTTCGGTGGGCCGGTCGAACCTCGGCGCGGTTTCGTCGTCCACGCCCTCGATTGGGCCGGTCAGGATACGATCGAAGTGGTCGGGCATGCGGGCGCGCTCTGGGCGCTGTCGGGGACAACCGATGTGCTGAAGGCGATCGCGGCCGGCCGCGGTCCGTCGCGCTGGCTGGTCGCTTTGGGCTATGCCGGTTGGGGCGAGGGGCAACTCGACGGCGAGATGACGCGGCACGGTTGGCTGAACGTGCCGGGCGACCTGGATTTGCTGTACGGCTGCGATGCCGAAGGGCGTTGGGAGGCGGGCTTCGCCAGCGCAGGCATCGATTCGCGTCTGCTCGCGAACGAGACCGGCTGGGCGTAAGGTCCCCTCGATTAGCTGGCTGTTCGGTAACGATCTAAAAATACGTCGCTTTAAGATGCTGGGTGCTGTGATCGTCTGCGATTGATCAGGATTTTCGCGCTACTTTGCTTGCGTACATTTTGCACATGCAGTCGCGATGCATTGCATTTCTCAGAAAAATATTATCTCCTGCGGTTGTACGAAGAATCGGGGGAGCGAAAACATGTTCGGGTCTGTCGTTCTTGAAGTTGCTTTGGGGGTAATACTGACATTCAGCTTTTTCAGTATTATCATGACATCGGTCCGCGAAGCGATTGAGGCGATGCTCAAGACGCGGGCAAAGCTGCTGGAAAAACGATCAAGGAAATGCTTGGGCGCGACCCGGACGCCCTCCGCGCTTTCTACAAAAATCCCGCTATTAACGCTCTCTTTCCGGGGGATTATGTTGCAAAGGGACGAAATCTTCCATCCTATATTCCGGCAGCCAATTTCGCTGCTGCCCTGATCGACCTTGTTAAGGTGCCGGCGTCGCTGCCACAGCCAGTCCAATCTGCGCTCGCACCGTTTATAGCGGGAGAAAATGAGGAGGCTGATGCTGTTCGCAGCAAGCTTGAGGCGTGGTTCAACAGCGCGATGGACCGCGTGAGCGGGAGCTACAAGCGGCAGTCACAGCTCTGGTTTATCGTGCTCGGTTTTCTCGCCGCAGCCATCATGAACATCAATCCGCTGCTGATCGGCAATCGCCTTGCGAGCGACCAGCAGCTGCGTGCCGATGTCGTCGCGTTTGCTCCCCATATGAATCAAACAGGCACGCTTGATCCGGACGCGGTGAACGCCATCACCGGTCAGTTCAAGGCCGTCGGGCTGCCGATCGGATGGAGCAGCGATTGCAAACCAGCCGATATTTTCGTGTTTTCCACGCCCGACCAGAATAGTTGCTATGATAAGGGGGACGGGCTCCTGAAAAGCCTGGGCGGATGGCTGATTGCGGCATTCGCCGCTATGCTCGGAGCGCCGTTCTGGTTCGATTTGCTGAATCGGGTCGTCAATCTGCGGGCGTCGCTCAAACCGACCGAGCCTGATCGTTCGTCTTAGAAGCGGGATTGGCTGAGGCGCACTCTGCGATGAACATATAAAGACATCTTTATATTTGATTTGCAGGCGAACCCACGGTACGGGCCGCGTCATCAACCAAACCGGAGATACCCGCGTGGCCACCGTTCTTGACCGTCCGACCGACTATGTCGTCGCCGACATCACCCTTGCCGATTTCGGCCGCAAGGAGATCAATATCGCCGAAACCGAAATGCCGGGCCTGATGGCGCTGCGCGAGGAGTTCGGTGCGTCGCAGCCGCTCAAGGGCGCGCGCATCACCGGTTCGCTGCACATGACGATCCAGACCGCAGTGCTGATCGAGACGCTGACCGCGCTCGGCGCGCAAGTGCGCTGGGCGACCTGCAACATCTTCTCGACTCAGGATCATGCCGCGGCCGCGATTGCGGCGACGGGCGTTCCCGTGTTCGCGATCAAGGGCGAGAGCCTGGCTGAGTATTGGGATTATGTTGGTGATATCTTCAACTGGGGTGCGGGCACCTCGGGCGAAACCGCCAACATCATCCTCGACGACGGCGGCGACGCGACGATGTTCGCGCTCTGGGGTGCCAAGCTCGAAGCCGGTCACACGATGGGCGAGCCGGAAAATGACGAGGAAGTCGAATTCCAGCGCGCGTTGAAGGCGTTCGTCGCCAAATATCCGGGCTATCTGACCGAGACCGTCAAGAACCTGAAGGGCGTTTCGGAAGAGACCACCACCGGCGTGCACCGCCTGTATGAGATCGCCAAGAAGGGCGAACTGCCGTTCCCGGCGATCAACGTCAACGACTCGGTGACCAAGTCGAAGTTCGACAACCTCTATGGCTGCAAGGAATCGCTGGTCGACGCGATCCGTCGTGCGACCGACGTGATGCTCGCGGGCAAGGTCGCTGCGGTCGCCGGTTTCGGCGACGTCGGCAAGGGCTCGGCCCAGTCGCTCCGCAACGGCGGCGCGCGCGTGATGGTCACCGAAGTCGATCCGATCTGCGCGCTGCAGGCGGCGATGGAGGGCTTCGAAGTCGTGACGATGGAAGAGGCCGTCACGCGCGCCGACATCTTCGTCACCGCGACCGGTAACGCCGATGTGATCACCGCCGATCACATGAAGGCGATGAAGCCAATGTCGATCGTGTGCAACATTGGCCATTTCGACAGCGAAATCCAGATCTCTGCCTTGTCCAACTATGCATGGGACGAAGTGAAGCCGGGCACCGACCTGGTGACCTTCCCCGATGGCAAACAGATCATCATCCTCGCCAAGGGTCGCCTGGTGAATCTGGGCTGCGCGACGGGCCATCCTTCGTTCGTGATGTCGGCCAGCTTCACCAACCAGACGCTCGCGCAGATCGAGCTGTGGACCAAGGGTGAGAACTACAAGAACGAAGTGTACGTCTTGCCGAAGCACCTCGACGAAAAGGTCGCCGCGCTGCATCTCGAAAAGCTGGGCGTGAAGCTGTCCAAGCTGACGCCGAAGCAGGCGGGGTATATCGGTGTGCCGGTCGAAGGTCCGTTCAAGCCGGATCACTATCGCTACTAAGAGCGACCACGCTTCGCGAAATTTTCGCGCTCGATAAACAGGCCGCTTCGGACCGAAAGGCCCGAAGCGGCTTTTTTGATGCAAAATTGCTACACAACTGCAACATTCAGTCTCAATTCAGAAACACTTGCTTGCAACAGCGACGCATTTCCAATCTCTTGGGTCGGTCAGGTGCATCGCACCGTGTCCAATTTTGGGGGCCCAAATGAAATCGCCATATACCGCGCGAGTGTTGCTTGTTCTTTCCGCATCCGTTTCCGCCTTGACCGTCGGGACGTCGGCTTTCGCCCAAGTTGCTCCGCCAGTGGACGCGCAGAGCAGCAAACCCGCGGCTTCCGCAGCGGAACCGGATACGGACAAAGCTCCGGCCGTGGACATCGTCGTTACCGGGTCGCGCATCGCGCGTCCGAATCTGTCGTCGCCCAACCCCGTTACCAGCATTCAGGGCGAGGAATTTTTTCATAGCGGTTCGGTCTCGATCGGCGATCAGCTCAACCAGCTGCCGCAGCTTGCGTCGACCTTCAGCCAGTCGAACTCGACTCGCTTTCTGGGCACCGCCGGTCTCAACCTGATCGACTTGCGCAACCTTGGGACGCAGCGCACCCTCGTGCTCGTCAACGGTCGTCGCCATGTGGCAGGCGACATTTTGAATTCGGGCACCTCGGTCGACACCAACACGATCCCGACCGATCTGATCGACCGCGTCGATATCGTCACCGGCGGTGAGTCGGCGATTTATGGTTCCGACGCGATTGCGGGTGTGGTCAACTTTGTTCTGAAGGATCACTTCCAGGGTCTGGAAGCGCGCGCGCAGAGCGGCGTCAGCACCTATGGCGACGGTTCGGCACAGTTCGCGAGCGTGCTTGCGGGCAAGAATTTCAGCGAGGGGCGCGGCAACATCGCGGTCAACGCTGAATACGCGCATCAGAGCCAGTATTTCGGCAGCGGCCGCGATTATCTGAACCAGCAAAGCGCCTTCATCCAGGTTAATCCAAACGGCAGCGCGGGCAATCCGGAATATCGCTATTTCAACGACGTACGCAGTGCATCTTATAGCGAAACCGGCGTTATCCGGTTTGGCGGCAACGCTGCGTTCAATGCCGGCACGGCGCCAAATGGCCAGCGTTATTATGTTCCGTATCAGTTCACTCCGGACGGCAACCTCATTCCGATAACCGGGCAACGTGTCGGTTATGGCCCGAACGGATCCTTCATCGGCGGCAACGGCAGCAACTTCCGCAGTGGCGATGAATTCCAAATCCAGCCGCGACTGGACCGAGTCAATGTCAGCTTGGTTGGCCATTACGATATCTCGACGGCGCTGGTGCCTTTTGTCGAGGCAACCTGGTCGCATACAACGGTCTTCGGATCGGGTTCGAGCGGCCCGGCCTTTATCAATGGCACGGCACTCGGTGGTGATTCGCGCGAGTCGTTCCGGTTGGATAACCCGTATCTGTCTGCGCAGGCACGCGGCGTGATCACCGCCAATTTGTTGGCGGCCAATCCTAATGCCGTCATCACCGGTGCGACAACGTTCCGGGTTCGCGAAATTCTCGAAGGGCTTGGCAATCGTTCGGAGCTGTCGCACCGCGACACCTATCGGATCGTCGCTGGTATCAAGGGCGATTTCAACGGCAATTGGCATTACGAACTTTCCGGTAACTATGGGGAATTCCGCGAGAAAACGGAAGTTCTCGGCAACCTGAATATTCAGCGCTTCTTGCTCGCTAACGATGCGGTGAAGAATGGCAGCGGCCAAATCGTGTGCCGCTCGCAAATCGATCCGAATGCTGCCTATGGCTATGACGGCGTCATCAGCCCGGTGAATCAGGCAAAGATCCTGGCCGACGACATCTCGTCGTGCGTTCCGATCAATGTGTTTGGTGGACAATTCACCGACGCGCAGAAGAATTATCTGCTGCAGAATACCACCTCGATTGGCAAAATTACGCAGCTGGACATTAGCGGCTTCGTTTCCGGCGATTCACAGCAGCTGTTTTCGCTTCCGGGTGGTCCGATCGGTTTCTCGCTCGGTGGCGAATACCGTCGTGAGACAAACCAGTATCAGCAAGACGTGCTGGTTTCCGCAGGATATACCTTCTATAACTCCATCCCTGATTTCATCGCTCCGGCCTTGGAAGTTAAGGAAGCCTATGGCGAGTTGCGGATCCCAATCCTGAAAGATATTCCGTTGATCCGCGAATTGACGGTCACGGGTGCCGGGCGGCTTTCGAACTATAATAATAAGACGGGCACCGTTTATTCTTATAACGGCTCGGTTATCTGGCGACCTGTTAACGATCTGACGCTGCGAGCCAGCTACGCCCGCGCAGTTCGTGCTCCGAACCTTGGTGAATTGTACACCCCGGCCGGCACGAATTTCGCAACGGTGAAGGATCCCTGCTCGTCCGATCAGCTCAGCCAGGGTCCGAACCCGGCCAACCGCAAGGCCAATTGCGCGGCTGCCGGCATTCCCGCTGGATATTTCTTCCAATATTCAAATTCGCTGCAGTATCTCAGCGGCGGCAATCCGAACCTGAAGGCCGAGACGTCCGACTCCTATACCTTCGGCGGTGTGTTCCAGCCGCATTGGGTGCCGGGCTTGGCGATCACGGTCGACTATTACAATATCAAGGTGAACCAGGCGATTTCGTCGGTCGATGCCCAGACCATTATCAATCAGTGCTACGATCTCGCCAGCTTGAACAACCAGTTCTGTGGTCTGTTCCAGCGTGCAGGCGCTGCCGGTGGCAAGTCGGAAGTGCCGTATCAGATTTTGGAAGGCTCGCTCCTGTCCGCAGGCGTCAACTACGCCGCGCTGCAGGCGCGCGGTATCGACGCCGAGATCAGCTACACGCACCAGATCGGGAATTATGGAAAACTGTCTGTCCATGGGAATTACACCCATGTCATTCAGCGTGACGACTTCACCGATCCGACCGATCCCACCTATATCACGCGTTATCGTGGAAATCTGGGAACGCCGATCGATCGCTTCCGTATCGCCAGCGAATTCAAAAGCGGTCCGGTTACGTTCGGCTACACGGTGCGCTGGTATGGTCCGCAATATGTTGGCGATTACACCAACTACAATGCTTTGAACGGCAATCCGGCATTGCATCCATATTATGCCGATTATCAAAAGTATCCGGCTGTTGCCTATCATGATCTTCGTGTCGCGATGGACGTTGGCACGAAATACAACATGTACCTCGGCGTGACGAACCTTGCCGACAAGCACCCGCCGCTCGACCTGACGGGCCTGGGCGGTGGCAGCGGCCAATATGACGTGATGGGACGCTTCCTGTACGCGGGTGTCGTCGCCAAGTTCTGAGGCGGCTTTACGTTGAAAGTTTGGGGGCGGTATCGCGAGATACCGCCCCTTTTTTGACCGGTCAGTGGTCAGCGGGGGCTTGCTATCGAAGATAGCCGCCTCCGCGCTTTGACCTTCCTTCCTTGGACCGACTTGGCCTATGCAAGGTGCATGGGTCAGGGCTTTGTACGGTGAGCGAACTTTCGGGACTGAGCGCGGTCTTAATCGGTGCCGGATTCGCCCTGTTGATTGGGGGGGCGTCCTGGAGTCTGTTCGTCGGGATGCGCGCCCGGCGTGAGGCGGGCGCGACATTTGCCGCGAACGCCCGGCTGGAAGCGATGCTGGCCTCGGCTCCCGCGCTGGCGATGACGGTCCGGACGGATGGCCGCGTAGAGTGTCCGCAGCGTTTGGCGGACTGGTTTGGTTTGGCCGGGCTGCCACGCTACCTTGACGATTTGGCCGCAAGCGACGCTGGCCTGTTGCCGGAAGACCTGGCCGCGCTTTCGGCAGACGTGACGGCCGCGCAAAAATCTGGACGGGCGTTCTCGCGCGCGCTGCGGGTGAGGGGTTCAGCGCGCTCGCTCATGATCCGCGGCGCACGCGTTCCCAAGGCGTTTCAGGCACCCGGCGGGGTTATCCTGTGGGTTTTCGACGCGACCGACACGGAGGACGAAATTGCGCGGCTTGGCGAGGCGATCGGCCATGCGACGGCGCTGTATGAGGACTTGAGCGGGGTCATCCAGGCGGCACCGATGCCAATGTGGTATCGCGGGGCCGATTTGCGGTTGGCCATGGTCAATTCGCAATATATTCATGCCGTCGAAGCGAGCTCGGCCGAAGACGTGATCGCGCGCGGGCTGGAGCTGGTGGAGGGATCGGGCGTTGGCGGGCCGCTCGGCAATGCCGTGTTGGCGCGAGACGCGCGATCGGTGCAATCGCAAACGATGCCCGCGACGATCCGCGGTGAGCGACGGATGTTGCGCGTTTACGACGCGCCGCTGTCCACCGGGGGCGTTGCCGGCTTTGCCATCGACATCGAGGATCTGGAGCAAGCCCGCGCACGCTTGAAGCGCTTTGATGATGCGCAGCGCGCGATGCTCGACCGGCTTTCGGCGGGCGTCGTCCAATTTGGCCCCGACCGCTCGCTCGTCTTTTGCAATCAGCCGTTCCGTCGCTTGTTCGCGATGAAGACAGAATGGCTGGCGGACCGCCCCGAGTTCGACCGGGTGCTCGAACGGATGCGCGAAGCCAAGCGCTTGCCCGAGGTGCGCGACTTTCCCGGCTGGAAAGCGGAGCGACGCGACTGGTTCCTGGCGGCCGGGGGCGGGCAGGAAGAGGAATGGCATCTGCCTGGCGGCGCGCATCTGCGCGTCGTGGCGCAGCCCTTGCCCGATGGCGGCCTGTTGCTGATTTTCGAAGATCGGACCGAGCAGGTACAATTGGCCAGCGCCCGCGACACCTTGTTGCGCGTGCGCACCGCGACCTTCGAAAATCTCTATGAGGCATTGGGCGTGTTTGCCGCCGATGGGCGGCTGCAATTGTGGAACAACAAATTCCGGTTGGTATGGGGATTCGAGGAGGAATTCCTCGCGACACATCCTCGCGTCGATGTGCTCGCCGAGGCCGCATCGCGCCAGCTCGCCAACCCGGCGCGGGCCTCGTTGATCGCGGACCTCGTCCGCGCCGCGACCGTCGAGCGGCAGCAGCGCGGCGGGCGCGTTGGGTTCGCCGATGGGCGGCATTTCGAATTTGCAGCGGTTCCCTTGCCCGATGGCAACGGCCTGTTCACGATGCTGGATATTTCCGACAGCCGTCGGATCGAGCGCGCGTTGCGCGACCGCAATGAAGCGCTGGAGGCCGCCGATCGGATCAAGACCTCGTTCGTCGCGACGATGAGTTACGAATTGCGCACGCCGCTCACCTCGATCAGCGGTTTTGCCGAGATGCTCAACGAGGGCTATGCCGGAAAGCTAACCGCTGCCGCATCGGGCTATGTCGAGGCGATTCTGCAATCGGTCGAACGTCTTGGTATGTTGGTGGATGAAGTGCTCGACCTGACCCAGGCCGAGGGCAAGGCCCCCGAACTGGAACGGCAGTCGATCGATCTTGGCGCGGTTGCGCGGGCCGCTGCCGACGTGGTTACGCCCCTGGCAAGCAAGCGAAAACTCGATTTCGCCATCGAGATTGTGCCGACGACGGGTGCGATAACGGGCGACGCCAAGCGGCTGCAGCAGGTGATCGAGCATCTGTTGCGCCACGCAGTGGCGGGGACGCCGGCCGGTGGGCGGGTACTGCTCCATACCGATGGCACCGATACCGCCGCGCGGATCGTGGTGTCCGACGACGGCGCGGGGATGAGCCCGCAGGCGGTGACGCGCGCCTTTGATCGTTTCGCGCAACCGGGGATCACACGCGACGGGGAGCGGGCGTTGGGGCTCGGCCTGCCGCTCGCCAAGCAGTTTGTCGAGGCGCATGGCGGCACGATCGAGCTCGTTTCCGAACCGGGGCAGGGGACGTTGATCACGGCGATCTTGCCGCGTCGCTAAGGCGGATGCGGACGATGTGTTTCTAACGGGATGTTGCGATGATTCTGGCCGATCCTCACGCGAGCGAAGCCTTTGGGGCACGATTGGCGTCGGTGCTCGGCCCCGGCGATGTGGTGACGCTGTCGGGGCCGCTCGGGGCGGGCAAGACCAGCATCGCGCGTGGGCTCCTCGCCGCGCTTGGGTTGCAGGGCGAGGCCCCGAGCCCGAGTTTTGCGATCGTGCAGCCTTATGCGCCGCCGGAGGTGCGCATGCCGGTGCTGCATATCGATCTGTACCGCATCGAGGAGCCCGACGAGATCACCGAATTGGGGCTGGACGATGCCGCCGATGATTCGGTGCTGCTGGTCGAATGGCCGGAACGTGCACCCGGCTGGTGGCCCGATGCTCTGCGGCTCGGCCTGGAGATGCTGCCCGATGGCACCCGCCGCTTGACAGCCGACGTGCCCGCTGGCTGGAAGGATCGATGGCAGCAGATATGATCCCCCCGGCGGCGGCCGCCGCGTTCCTGGCCGCGAATGGGTGGCGCGATGCCACGATCGAACCCGTCGCGGGTGACGCGTCCTTTCGGCGCTATTTCCGTGCGATCAAGGATGGGCGCAGCGCGATCCTGATGGACGCGCCGCCGCCCGAAGAAGACCCGCGGCCGTTTATCGACATTGCGCGCTGGCTTGGCGAACGCGGCTTTGCGGCACCCGCGATCCATGGGATCGACCTGGACCTCGGCCTGGTGCTGCTCGAGGATTTTGGCGACGTGCGGATGCGCGAGACCGTGGATGGCGACGCCTCGCGGGAACTGGCGCTGTACGGGTCTGCGATCGATGTCCTGGTACGCCTGCACCGCGAAGACCCGGCAACGGCGGTGCCGTATGATCGTGCGACACTGCACCGGGAAGCCAATTTGCTGACCGAATGGTATTGCCCGGCGCTTGGGATCGTGCCCGACCAAGCCGCCTATGAGGCCGCGTGGGATGCCGTGTTCGATCATGCTCTCGCCGGTCCTGCGGTTACGGTTTTGCGGGATTACCACTCGGAAAATTTGATGCTCCTCGGCGGCGATACGCTGGGCCTGTTGGATTTCCAGGATGCGCTGGCGGGGCACCCTGCCTACGATCTGGTCTCGCTGTTGCAGGATGCGCGGCGTGACGTCGACGAACGCGTCGAAGCGGCGATGATGACGCGGTACAAGGCGGCGACGGGCGCGGGCGACGCGTTCGACATCGCCTATCACGTGCTGGGCGCGCAGCGGAACGCCAAGATCATCGGCATTTTCACGCGGCTGTGGCAGCGCGACGGCAAGACCCGCTATGCCGCTTTGTGTCCGCGGGTGTGGCGCTATCTCAACCGCGATCTCGAGCATCCCGCGCTTGCCCCGGTCAAGGCCTGGTTCGATGCGACCATTCCGTTCGAGTTGCGCGGCGATCCGATGGTGTTGGCGGCATGATGAAGCCCAAGCGCACGCTCAACATCCGGCCCGAGCCGGGCGGCACTGTGCCCAAGACGGCGATGGTGATGGCGGCCGGCCTTGGCAAGCGGATGCGCCCGTTGACCGCAACGCGCCCCAAACCGTTGATCGAAGTGGCAGGCAAGCCGTTGATTGGACATGTTTTCGATCGGCTGCGCGCAAGCGGAGTCGAGCGGGCTGTGGTGAACGTCCACTATCTTGCCGATGCGCTGGAAGCGTATTTGCACAATCGCGAGACGGGTATCGACATCGTCGTATCCGATGAACGCGGCCGGTTGATGGAAACGGGCGGCGGGCTTGTGCAGGCGCGTGGCTTGCTCGGCGACGAACCGTTTCTGGTGGTGAACAGCGACAATCTGTGGGTCGATGGCCCCTCGGATGCGATCAAGATGCTGGCGGCGCGCTGGGACGATGCGACGATGGATGCGCTCTTGCTGATGGTCCCGCTGGCCCGCGCCAACCATCATGGCGGGCGCGGTGATTTTCGGCTTGCCCCCGATGGTCGTATTTTGGGGCGGCGGCAGCCTGGGCGGCTTGCGCCGTTCGTTTATACCGGGGTGCAAATCCTGTCGCCGCGCGTGATTGCGGATTGGCCAGAAGGGCCGTTCTCGACCATGCTGTTCTGGGAGCGGGCGATTGTGGCCGGGCGCGCTTATGGGCTGGTCCATCAGGGACTGTGGTTTGACGTTGGCACGCCGGGGGCCGTTCCGCTGACGGAGGCGATGCTCGCCGATGGTTGAGGCGAAGGGCCCCAGGCTCTTCACGATCCCGGCGCATCGCGCCTTTGCGGATGCGCTGGCCGCCGGGCTGATCCGGCAATTTGGCGGCGACGATCTTGGTTTGGCGCGCGGGCTGGTGCTGCTGCCCAACAACCGCGCCAAGCGCGCGCTGACCGATGCCTTCGTCCGGGCAAGCGCGGGCGGACTGTTGTTGCCGCGGATGGTCGCGATCGGCGATCCGGCGCTCGACGAGACGGTAGGCGCGGCGTTCGATCCGGCGGATGATCCGGTGCCGGTCCCGCCCGCGGTCGCGCCGTTGCAACGGCGGATGATCCTCGCGCGGCTGGTCTCGGAAGAGCGCGCGCGCGCGGGCCAGGCGATCGATGCGGCGGAGGCGGTGCGGCTGGCGGGCGAATTGGCGCGGACGCTCGACCAATTGCTGGTCGAGGAGATCGCGCCGCGCCGCCTGCGCGAGATTGAGCTCAACGAAGCGATGTCGGCGCATTGGCAGCGCGCGCTCGACCTGTTCGCAGTGGTGCTGGATCGCTGGCCGGCCGAGCTGCAGCGGATCAGCCGGATCGACGCCGCCGAACGGCGCGGGCTGTTGTTGCAGCGGCTTGCGGTGCGTTGGGATCGTGACCCGCCCGCCGGTTTCATATGCGCTGCGGGCATCACCGACAGTGCGCCCGCCGTTGCGCGGCTGCTGCGCTGCGTGGCGGATAGCCCGCGCGGAATGGTGGTGCTGGCGGATCTCGCGACGGGAATGGACGAGGCCGAATGGCAAGCGCTCGGGCCGCACGCCCCCGATCCGGTGACCGGGCTCACCCGGCGCTCGATCGAAACGCACCCGCAATTCCATTTGAAGCTCCTGCTCGAACGGATGAGCGTCAACCGCGGCGAGGTGCGGCTTTGGCGCGACGGTAGCGATCATGACGCCACCGTGGCGCGTGGCAAGGCGGTCGCCAATGCGCTGGCCTCGGCGGAATTTACCGCGAAATGGACGACGCTCGGCCCCGAGCAGCGGCGGCTGGGCGGCATTGCCGCCGCCGAACTGGCGACGCCGGGCGAGGAGGCGCAAGCGATCGCGCTGGCGCTCCGCGAGGTGGCGGAGACGCCCGGGCGCACCGGCGCGCTCGTCACGCCCGATCGCGGCCTTGCGCGGCGCGTCGCGGCGCATTGCGCGCGCTGGGGCATCGCGATCGATGATTCGGCGGGGCGGCCATTATCGATCCTGCCTTCGGGCACTTTGCTGACGGCACTGGCCGAGGCGGCAACGCAGCGTTTTGCGCCGCTCGCGCTGCTGACCTTGCTCAAACATCCGCTGGTGCGCTTTGGCGACGCGCGGCGGGAATGGCTCGATGGGGTGCGGGCGCTCGACCGCGTGTTGCGCGGGCCGCGTCCGGCGGCGGGGCTGGCCGGGATCGACCTGCATCTGCGCACCGCGCGCCGCGCCGAAGCGGCGGCGGCGTGGTGGGGGGAGGCGCGCGCGCTGCTCGAACCGATCGAACGCGTGTTCGATGGTGGCGCGCGACCGATTGCCGACTTGCTCGGCGCGCTGCGCGAGGCGGCGCAGGCCTTGTGTGGCGATGCTTTGTGGGCGGGCCCTGCCGGGCGCGCCGCTGCCGAGCTGCTGCGCGAGGCGGAGGATCATGCCGCGCATGGCCCGGCCATGATCGAGCCTGCCAGCCTTGGCCCGTTGCTCAAGACGCTGATGGACGAAGTGGCAGTCCGTCCGCAGCAAGGCGGGCATCCGCGTCTGGCTATTTATGGCCTGATAGAGGCGCGCTTGCAGACCGCCGACGTCATGATTCTGGGTGGGTTGAACGAAGGAACCTGGCCCGGCCTGCCCGCACCCGACCCGTGGCTGGCACCGCGCATCCGCACCGAATTGGGGCTGCCGGGGCTCGACCGTGGCGTCGGCATGGCGGCGCATGATCTGGCGCAGGCCTTGGGCGCGCCCGCCGCGCTGATGACGCGGGCGCGGCGTGGCGGCACGCAACCGGCGATCGCCTCGCGCTTCTGGCTGCGGCTGCAGGCGCTGGCGGGTGATCGGTTCGAGCGCGCTACCGCGCTGGAAGGCTGGGCGCGGGCGCTTGATGATCCGGGCGAGCATGTGCCCGCCGCCAAGCCGATGCCCGAGCCCCCCGCCGAGCGTCGCCCCAAGGCGATTGCCGTGACCGATGTCGATCGCCTGAAGGCCGATCCTTATGCGTTCTACGCCAAGCGGATCCTCGGCCTGACGCAATTCGATCCGGTCGATGCCGATCCAAGCGCGGCGTGGCGCGGGACGGCGGTGCATGACATTCTGGAGCGCTGGGCGCGCGAAGATGCCTGCGCGCTCGACAAACTCCATGATCGCGCGCGCGCGATGTTCGACGGCGCGCATCCGATGCAGCGCGCGCTCTGGCGACCGCGCCTGATGGAGGCGATCGACTGGATCGTCGCGCAGATGGGCAGGAACATCGACGCGGGGCGCACCGTGCTCGCGGTCGAGCAATCGGGCGAGATCGCGATTGCGGGGGTTACGCTGACGGGCAAGTTCGACCGGATCGACCGGCTGCCCGATGGGGCGCTGGCGGTGATCGATTACAAGACCGGCAAGCCGCCATCGCCCGCAGCGGTGCGCGAGGGGTTCAGCCTGCAATTGGGGCTGCTCGGGCTGATCGCCGAGCGCGGCGGCTATGCCGGGATTGCGGGCAAGGCGCGCGGCTTTGAATATTGGTCGCTGTCCAAAAAAGGGGATGCGTTTGGCTATGTCACCTCGCCCGTGGATGCCGAGGGGAAGGGCGACAAGGTCGTGCCCGAGGATTTCACCACGCTCGCCGCGCGGCATTTCAGCGATGCCGTGGCGGACTGGCTGACGGGCACGCGCGCGTTCGAGGCGAAGCTGCACCCGGACTATGCACCTTATGCCGAATATGACCAGTTGATGCGGCGGGACGAATGGTATGGCCGTGAGTGAGGGCGCTCACACCCGCCGACCGCTCCCGGTCCTGAAGGACGCGCAGGCGCGCGCCAGCGATCCGGGCGGGCATGTCTGGCTGTCGGCTTCGGCTGGCACCGGCAAGACCCAAGTCCTGACCGCGCGCGTCTATCGCTTGCTGCTGCGCGGCGTCGATCCCGGCGCGATCCTGTGTCTGACCTTTACTAAGGCGGGCGCGGCGGAAATGGCGGGGCGGATCGGTGAGCGGCTGGCGGCGTGGGTGCGGATGCCCGAGCCCGATTTGGTCGCCGATCTGGTGGCGCTGGGCGAGGATCCCTCGCCGTCCTTGCGCGCCCGCGCACGCACATTGTTCGCCAAGGTGCTGGATGCGCCGGGGGGCGGCATTCGCATTCAGACGATCCACGGTTTCTGCCAGAGCCTGCTCGCCGCCTTCCCGGTCGAGGCCGGGCTGGTGCCCGGTTTCCGCCCGATCGAGGCGCGCGAAGAAGCGGTAATGGCGCGCGATGCACTGGCCGAAATGCTGGTAACGGCAGAGGCCGAGGGGCGCGATGCGACCGTCACCGCCGTCGGCGCGCTGAGCCTGCGCTTGGGCGAGGGCGAGGCCGAAAAGTTCCTGCTGGCGTGCGCGCGGGCCCCCGCTGCGATGGCGGAATTGCCGATGGGCGCGGGTATCGGCCCGTTCATCCGCCGCGCGCTTGATTTGCCGCTGGGCGAGATCGAGGCGGAAATCGCCGATGCCTGTGGCGACAGCGCCTTTGATGTGGATGCGGTCGCGCGGCTGGCGGCGGCGAACCGTGCGTGGGGCACGGCGACGGGCGGCAACCACGCCGACATCGCCGAATGCTGGATCGAGGCGGCACCCGAGATGCGCGCGCGGATGCTGGGCGATTTGATCGGCGTGCCCTTCACCGCCAAGCGCGAGCCGCGCAAATATTCGGCCAAGCTGCTCGCCGCTGACCCCGATTATGCCGATCTGGCGATCGAAGTGGGCGACGCGTGCGCGCATTTGCTGGGCCTGCGCGAGCGCGTGGCCTATGCCGATCTGCTCGCGGCGGCGCTGTCGGTTGGGCGGGAGTATGCTGCGGCCTATGACCAAGCGAAACGGCGGCTCGGCGCGGTCGATTTCGACGATCTGATCCGCGCGACGATCGCGTTGCTCGGCCAGCCCGGCATGGGCGAATGGGTGCGCTACAAGCTCGATCAGGCGACCGAGCATGTGCTGATCGACGAGGCGCAGGATACCAATCCCGACCAATGGGCGATCATCCGCGCGCTGGTCGAGGAATTCTTCGCGGGCGAGGGAAGCCATGGCGAGCGGCTGCGCACGCTGTTCACCGTCGGCGATTTCAAGCAAGCGATCTTCGGCTTCCAGGGCACCGACCCGCGCTATTTCGCCGCCGCCGAACAGCGCATCGGCACGCTGGCGCGCGAGGCATGGGCGGCTGATGAGGAGCAACGCCGCCAGACCGGCGCAATGCGCGCGCGGCCATGGCACCGGCTGTCGCTGACGCAATCGTTCCGATCGACCCGACCCGTGCTCGAATTCGTCGACGCCGCCATCGAAACGCTGCCCGAGCCGGGGCTGGGGGCTATCGCCGACCGTGAAGTGCATGCGAGCGAAGTGCCGGGGCCGGGCACCGTCACGCTGTGGCCGCTGGTGGTGGCGGGCGGCAGCGAGGAGGATGAGGAAAGCTGGATTTCCGATTCCACCCGCGAACTCGCCCGCAGGATCGCGCGGACGATCAAGGGCTGGATCGGCACGCTGATGCTGGAGAGCAAGGGGCGCACGCTGGCCCCTGAGGACATCATGATCCTGGTCAAGCGGCGCGGCGAACTCGCCTCGCTGATCGTCGCGCGGCTCTATGCCGAGGGCGTGCCGGTGGCGGGGGTCGATCGGTTGCGGTTGAACGCGCCGCTGTCAGTGCAGGATCTGCTCGCCGCGATCCGCTTCGTGCTGCAACCCGATGACGATCTGTCGCTGGCGTCGCTGTTGGTGTCGCCGCTGATCGGCTGGAGCCAGGAGCGGCTGATGCACGCCGCGCCCAAGCGCGCGGTCAGCCTGTGGCGGCACATTGCCCGCGCCGAGCCGCGCGCGGAGATCGCGCCGCTCTTCGCGATGCTCGATCGCGCCGACATCGCCACGCCCTATCAATTTCTGGAGGAATTGCTGTCGGGGCCACTTGGCGGGCGGCGCAAGCTCGTGCGGCGGCTGGGGCAGGAAGCGCGCGACCCGATCGAGGAATTGCTGAGCGCGGCGCTCGATTTCGAGGCGCTCGGTACGCCCTCGCTCCAGCGCTTTCTTGACTGGTTCGATCGCGGCGATGTCGAGATCAAGCGCGACCCTTCCGCCCCGCTCGACGCGGTGCGGGTGATGACCGCGCATGGTGCCAAGGGGTTGCAGGCCCCGCTGGTGATCCTGGCCGATGCCGCCGTCGACCCGACCCGTTCGCCGCGCTCGACGCTCAAATGGCGGGCGGGGGACATGGCGGCGGAACTGCCGGTGATCCGCCCGCGCAAGGGCGAGGCGACCGGGCCGCTGGCGGCGCTGGTCGAGGAGACCGCCGCGCGCGATCTCGAGGAACATTGGCGGCTGTTCTACGTCGCGGCGACGCGCGCCGAGGAACGGCTGGTCATCGCCGGGTCGGTCGGCCCGCGTGCGCAAGGCGAGGCCCCCGCGCAAAGCTGGTACGCCGCCGCTGCGCGCGCGATGGCCGCGCTGGAGGTGCCGGAAAGCGAGGAGCGCAGCTTCACAGGGCGCGTGCCGCAAAAACCGGTCGCGCCAGACCGCAAAGCGGCGCGGGCGGCGTTGGTTGCCGAGCCGGTGCCCGATTGGGCACGCCGCGCGGCACCGGTCGAGGCACGACCGCCGCGTCCGCTGGCGCCATCATCGCTGGGCGATGACGCGGTGGCCGACGCGCCGCCGACCCCGGCGATGCGCGCGGCCGCCGAGCGTGGACGGCTGATCCATGCGCTGTTCGAACGCTTGCCGACGGTTGCGCCCGACGCGCGCGCGACGGCGGCCGAGCGCTGGCTGGCGACTGCCGGGGCAGTGACAGAAGCCGCTGCACGCGCGGACATTGCCGCGCCGGTGCTGGCGGTGCTGGGCGATTCCGATCTGGCAGGGCTGTTCGGGCCAGCGGCGCTGGCCGAGGCACCGATCGCGGCGGTGCTGCCCGATGGCTTTGTGGTGTCGGGGACGGTCGACCGGCTGCTGGTCACGCCCGATCTAGTGCGTGTGGTCGATTTCAAAACCGGGCGCAGCGTGCCCGCCACGCCCGACGCGATCCCGCCCTATCATCTGCGCCAGATGGCGGCGTATGTCGCTGCGCTGGCGGTGATTTTCCCCGGGCGGCGGGTTGAAGCGGCCTTGCTCTACACCAGTGGGCCGGTCCTGCACGTGCTGCCAGCGCCGCTCTTGGGCGCGCACAAGCCGGGCTTTGCCGCCGCAGAGCAAAGCTAGCACGCACCCGCTTGAGTGGACGCGCCCGACACCCTACCTTCGCAGCAACATCAGGAGATTTACCATGGCTACCAAGAAGATCACCGACGCCAGCTGGGCCGCCGACGTCACCAATGCGAGCGGCCCGGTGCTGGTCGATTTCTGGGCGGAATGGTGCGGCCCGTGCAAGATGATCGGGCCGAGCCTCGAAGAGATTTCGGAAGAACTGGGCGAGCAAGTGACGATCGCCAAGCTCAACATCGATGAAAACCCCGACGCGCCGGGCAAATATGGCGTGCGCGGCATTCCGACGATGATCCTGTTCAAGGACGGCGTTCCCGCCGCGACCAAGGTGGGGGCTGAGCCCAAGGGTCGGTTGAAGGCGTGGCTGGAAGGTGCGTTGGGCTGAGGTTGCCTTGTGGTGCCGCGTGGGGTGGGTGAGGGAGCTCATCCCTTGCGCGGCATGAAGCGCGGGTGGTTCGGACGGGTGGAAAGTGGTGGATACCTGCCATTGCATAAACGTTCAAATTCGCTGATCCTCGCCTTATGATCCAGCTGAAGTTCTTTTGGTATGGTAGCCTTACGGTACTTCTCTCGGGGTGTTCCGCCGTTGATGAGCGCTATCCGCTATCTAAGCCGACCTGCGCTATTGCCCTTGGGTACATCAAGAAATTTCAGACTGAGGCTGGACGCCCAATTGCCGTCATCGTTCGTGCGACACATTTAGCGCCATCGAGAGATGAAATTGCGGTGCTGCTCAAACAACAGCCTCAGTTCAAAAGAGATCCTGACATAGCGCGGGCGCTTGCCGAAGCCGATGTGCGCGAGGTCAGCGTCGTCCGAAGTTGCCCCGAAATTCGTAATTGGTTATCCGCAGAAAAAATCTTACACGACGAGGATCGTATTGAAAAACTTACAAGAGGAGACGATTGGCCCGTTGCCGTCTTGGCCATTTCGGCCCCGGTACTGACGAAAGCCGGGGATCGCGCAACGTTTTACGTCTCACGATATTGGGGACCATTGGGCGGAGGAATTGACGCGGTACATTACCGTAGAGACAGCGAAGGCCTATGGCGCTTTGAGAAAGAGCTTATGGTCGAAATCAGCTGACGAACGTCCAAAGTTGGGCGATTGTGGTACTTCACATACAAGTAGTTCATGGCCTGCTATCCCTCTCCCAGCGGGAGAGGGAAGGGGCCCGCCGCGTAAGCGGTGGGAAGGGTGAGGGTGATGGGCATCATCCGTTGGATCACCCTCACCCTTCCGCGGCTTTGCCGCTCCCTCCCTCTCCCGAGGGGAGAGGGATTTGGCGTTCCGCGTTGCCGTGCCGTTTCACGATGCGGAGAGCGACCCACCCCCGGCCCCTCCCTGAAAGGGAGGGGAGACGCGGCCTTTCCCTTCTACCTCCCCTCCCTGAAAGGGAGGGGTTGGGGGTGGGTTGGCCTGCGGCGGCACGGGGCTGCGATTTTCCGAGGCGTACAGCGCCACCGCCACCGATCAGGTCAGCGGGATCATCACCTGCGCGGCATAGCCTGAGCGTTCGGTCAGCCGGGCATACCATGCCTCGACATGCGGCACCGATGGGCGCGCGATGTCGAGGGTGAACCAGCTATGGGCGTAGGTGCCCATCGGGATATCGCCCATGCCGAACGCGGTACCCGACAGCCACGGCGTCTGCGCCAGCGCGTGGTCGAGGATCTGCATCTTGGCGGCACAGGCCGCCGCTGACGCCGCGATCACGGCGGGGTCGCGTTCCGCTAGGGGGCGGCGTACGAGATTGAGGAAGGCCCCGCGCTGCGCGTCGGCAAATTCGAATTGCCAGTCCGTCCAGCGATCGGCCCGCGCGCGCTGCACCGGGTCTTCGGGCCACCAACGTTCGCCGCCGTGGCGCGCCGCCAGATAGCGCAGGATCGCGTTCGATTCCCACAGCACGAAGCCGTCGTCTTCGATCGTCGGGATCAGAGCGTTCGGGTTGAGCGCGAGATAGGCCTCGCTCATGCCGAACTGCCCGCCAACGTCATGGCGGACATACGGAATCCCCAGTTCTTCCGCGAACCACGCGACCTTCTTCACATTGTGCGAATTGAGGCGGCCCCAGAGGGTGAGCATGGGACGGTCAGCTCCGGTAATCGGCGTTGATCGAGATGTAGCCGTGGGTGAGGTCGCAGGTCCAAACCGTCGCCTTGCCTTCGCCCAGGCCGAGATCGACGCCAATCTCGATCTCCTGTCCCTTCAAATGCGCGGCGACCGGGGCTTCGTCATAGCCGGTGACGGCAAGGCCACCGGTGGCGACTTGGGTGTCGCCGAAGCGGATGCTGAGCAAGTCGCGCTCGGCGGGTTCGCCGGCCTTGCCGACCGCCATCACCACGCGGCCCCAATTGGCGTCCTCGCCCGCGATCGCGGTTTTCACCAGGGGCGAATTGGCTATGCTGAGCGCGACCTTGTGGGCGCTGGCGTCGCTCTCGGCACCGGTGACGGCGATTTCGATGAACTTGGACGCGCCTTCGCCGTCACGCACCACGAGATGCGCGAGTTGCAGGCAGAGATCGGCGAGCGCGGCGCGGAAGGCGTCGGCCCCGGCGTCTTCGTCGCTGGTCAGCGGCGCATTGCCCGCCGTGCCGGTCGCAAAGGCGAGCACGCTGTCGCTGGTCGAGGTGTCGCTGTCGACGGTGATGCACGAGAAGCTGGCGCGGTTGGCGTCGCTGAGCGCGCGTTGCAGGAAAGCGGGGGAGACGGCGGCATCGGTGAACAGGAAGCCGAGCATCGTCGCCATGTCGGGCGCGATCATGCCCGAACCCTTGATGATGCCGACCAGCGTGACGGTGCGGCCATCGACCACGGCGGTGGTGACGGCCCCTTTGGCGAAGGTATCGGTGGTGCCGATGGTGTTGGCGGCGTCTGCCCAAGTGCAGGGGGCGGCGGCAAAGGCGGCGTCTAGCCCGGCCTCGGCCTTGTCGATCGGCAGCGGCACGCCGATCACCCCGGTCGAGGCGACGAAGATATCGGAGGGTTGGCAACCGAGATGCCCGGCGGCGCGGGCGGCGATCGCCTCGACGGCGGCGCGGCCGCGCTGGCCGGTAAAGGCGTTGGCGTTGCCGGCATTGACCACCACCGCGCGCGCCTGGCCGAGCTGGAGCGCGGCGCGGCACCATTCGACTTCGGGCGAGGGGCATTTGCTCTGGGTCAGCACGCCCGCGACCACGGTGCCGGGATCGAGCGTGATGAAGGTCAGGTCGCAGCGATCCCACGTCTTATAGTGCGCGCGGGCGACGTGCGACGTGACCCCGGCAATCGACGGCAGGTTGGGGAACGGGCGAGCGAGCGGGGAGCGGGTCATGCCGCCGTCATACCCCGCAGCACGGGCGACACAAGCTGCCGAATCAGCGCATCAGACCGGCCGCGCGCAAGGCGTCGCTGATCACTTTCGCGACACCACCCTGCGCGACCGGGCGGGCGGTTGCGCGCGGTGGCGGGGGCGGCGCGGCCCGGCGCGGGCCGGCTTTGGCGCGGGCGGTGTCGGCTATACCCCAGGATCCCGCGATGTGGCGGGTGGAACAGATTTCCGCCGGAAGCATGAACGGCATCGCCGTGCCGCAGGCTCCGTCGCCGACCGGATCGATCGGCGTGCCATGGCCGAGCCCGGCGATGCTATAGGCTTCGATCTGCACCGTTCCGCGCGGCCCGATCCAGCGCCGACGCGCCTGCTGATCCACCCGGTCGTGTTGGGCGGCCTCGACGGAGAGGCCCTGAAGCGCCGCCCATTGCGCGATGATCGCTTCCATATTGTCGGGCGCGACGGTCTGGTCGCTGGTGCCATGCCATACCGAAAGACGCGGCCAGCGCAGCGGGGTCGGGGCGGCGTCGCGCACCAGTTCGGCGAGGGCGGGGGCGTCGGGCAGGCCGCTGCCGCGCATCCGCTGCAACGCCGCACCAACCGAAGTGGCCGTACCATAAGGGAGGCCAGCGATGACCGCGCCACCGGCAAACAGCTCGGGATAGGTGGCCAGCATGACCATCGTCATCGCGCCACCGGCCGACAGCCCGTTCACGAACACCCGCGTTGGATCGATATGATAGTCGGAAATCATGTGCGCGATCATTTGACGGATCGACAGCGCCTCGCCCTGGTCACGCGTGATATCGTCGGCGGCGAACCAGTTGAAACAGCGGTTGGGGTTATTGGCCGGGCGCTGTTCGGGATAGAGCAAGGCAAAGCCGTGGCGGTCAGCCAGCGCCGACCAGCCCGAGCCGTGATCGTAACCCGCCGCATTCTGCGTGCAGCCGTGCAACACCACCACCAGCGGTGCCACGGCCTTGAATCCGGCCGGAATATAATGGCGTGCGCGCAAATTGCCGGGGTCGCTGCCGAAGCTCGCAATGTCCGCCAACCGGTCCGAGTCCGGGATCGGCATTTGGGTGGCGTTGGCGCGCGCGGCGGCGAGCCGGGACAGCGTTTCGGATAAACCAGGCATGCGACGTCTCTATCCGGTCCATGACGCGGGACGCGGTTTCTTTCATGAGGGAGTGTACCGCAGTTTATGCTGCGATGCACAATGAAATGGGGGCTCGCCGCTGTATTGCAACCGTTCGGCTTTTGGCGCGCGGTGCTGGACGCCCGGCGGAAATGGCCTTAAGCGGCTGCGTTCCACCGACGGGTGACGTGCGACCTTGGAACTGCTGCTGATCCTCTCCGCTTTGCTCAGCGCCCTGACCGGGGCGACGGGGACGCGCGTGCCTGGGGTGCAACTGCATCAGGCGGCGGCGGTGGTGCAGGCAGCGGTGCGAGTCGCGCCGACGCGCTCCAGCGTCTTGCGTCCGGCCAATGTGATGACGGCGCTGGTGGCGCTGTGTCGTGCGCCCGATCTGGCGGGGTTTGCGCTGGCACCTGCAAGCCCGCTCTACGCAACGCGGCGTCGCGAATAGCGTTCGGACGCGGTCCGCCGCGTGTGCGGAACCGATTTTTCCATCGACCTTCAGCGTCGCCGCGCACCCTGCGGCAGATGCGTTTCTTATCAGGAATTCTCCATGCTCGGCGGCCTTGCCAAATCCCTGTTCGGATCGTCCAACGACCGGTACGTCAAATCGCTCGGCGCGATCGTCGCCAAGATCAACGGCTTCGAACCCGCTATCTCCGCCATGTCGGACGAACAATTGTCGGGCCAGACCGCCAAATTCCGCGAACGCCTCGCGGCGGGCGAGAAGCTCGACGATTTGCTGCCCGAGGCCTTCGCCACCGTGCGTGAAGCGGCCAAGCGCGCGCTCGGCCAGCGCCATTATGATGTGCAGATGATCGGCGGCATCGTGCTCCACCGTGGCGAAATCGCCGAGATGCGCACGGGCGAGGGCAAGACGCTCGTCGCGACGCTCGCCACCTATCTCAACGCGCTGCCCGGCAAGGGCGTGCATGTCATCACCGTCAACGATTATCTGGCGGCGCGCGACGCCGGCTGGATGGCACAGGTCTATAATTTCCTCGGCATGACGGTGGGCGTAATCGTGCCGAACTTGTCCGATGAACAACGCCGCCAGGCCTATGCCGCCGACATCACCTACGGCACCAATAACGAGTTCGGCTTCGACTATCTGCGCGACAATATGAAGTATGATCGCGAATCGATGGTGCAGCGCCCATTCGCGATGGCGATCGTTGACGAAGTCGATTCGGTGCTGATCGACGAAGCGCGTACCCCGCTGATCATCTCCGGCCCGACCGACGACAAGTCTGACCTGTATCGCTCGGTCGATCTGGTCGTGAAGCAGCTCGCGCCCGAGGATTATGAGAAAGACGAAAAGCAGAAGTCGATCATCCTGACCGAGGACGGCACCGAGAAGGTCGAGCGCATGCTCGAGGATGCCGGGTTGCTCGAGGGCGCGAACCTCTATGATTTCGAGAACACGCAGGTGGTGCACCACACCAACCAGGCGCTGCGCGCGAACATGATGTTCAAGGCCGACACCGATTATATCGTCAAGGACGGCAAGGTCGTCATCATCGACGAATTCACCGGCCGTATGATGGATGGCCGCCGCTGGTCGGACGGTCTGCATCAGGCGATCGAGGCCAAGGAAGGCGTCGAGATCGAGCCCGAGAACCAGACGATGGCGTCGATCACCTTCCAGAACTATTTCCGCATGTACCCCAAGCTCGCCGGTATGACCGGCACGGCAGCGACCGAGGCGGCGGAATTCTACGACATTTACAAGATGAACGTCGTCACCATCCCGACCAACGTGCCGGTCAAGCGGATCGACGAGGAAGACGAATTCTACAAGGACACCGCCGACAAGTTCCGCGCAATTGCCAAGAAGATCAAGCATCACGCCGATCTCGGCCAGCCGGTGCTGGTTGGCACGGTGTCGATCGAAAAGTCGGAATTGCTGAGCGACTTTCTGGTCCAGGAAGGCGTCGCGCATAAGGTGCTCAACGCGCGCTTCCATGAGCAGGAAGCGCATATCGTCGCGCAGGCCGGCCGCAAGAGCGCGGTCACCATCGCGACCAACATGGCCGGGCGCGGCACCGACATTCAGCTGGGCGGCAATCTCGAATTCCGCATCAATGACGAGCTGACAGATCTAGAGGAAGGCCCCGAGCGCGATGCCGCGATCGAGCGGATCAAGGCCGAGATCGAGAATGAAAAGGCCAATGTGCTGGCGGCGGGCGGGCTGTTCGTGCTCGGCACCGAGCGGCATGAGAGCCGCCGTATCGATAACCAGCTGCGTGGTCGCTCGGGCCGCCAGGGTGACCCCGGCCTCAGCCGCTTCTATTTGAGCCTCGACGACGATCTGCTGCGCATCTTCGGGCCGGACACGCTGTTCGCGAAGATGATGCGCTCCAACATCGGCGATGGCGAAGCGATCGGCAGCAAATGGCTGTCCAAGGCGATCGAAACCGCGCAGAAGAAGGTCGAGGCGCGCAACTACGACATCCGCAAGCAAGTCGTCGAATATGACGACGTGATGAACGATCAGCGCAAGGTGATTTACGAGCAGCGCGCCGATATCATGGATGCCGACACGGTGGGCGACGTGGTCGCGGATATGCGCGCCGAAACGGTCAACACGATCGTTGGCGGTGCCTGCCCTCCGGGCACCTATCCCGAGCAGTGGGATATTGTCGGCATGAAGGCCGCCCTGGCCGAGACGCTCAACCTCGAACCGCAGATCGAGGCGTGGCTGGAAGAGGAAGCGATCGACCCCGAGATCATCGAAAGCCGCGTGCAGACGATGGCCGACGAGGCGATTGCGGAGAAAGCCGCCTCGCTCGATCCGGAAACCTGGGTGCGGGTCGAGAAGTCGATCCTGCTGCAGAATCTCGACCATCACTGGAAGGAGCATCTGTCGACGCTGGATGCGTTGCGGCAGGTCGTCCACTTGCGCGCTTATGCGCAGAAGACGCCGATCAACGAATATAAGCAGGAGGCCTTCTCGCTGTTCGAGCGGATGCTCGCCAACATTCGCGAGGATGTGACGCGCACGATCGCCTTTGCGCAATTCCAGATCCAGGAAGCGCCGCAATTGCCGACGCTGCCCGATTTCATCACCTCGCATTTCGACCCGTTCACGGGCGAGGACGACACGATGGACCAGGATGGCGGCACCAGCGGCCACATCACCACCCGCCTGGCACCGCTCTCGATCCCACTGCCCGATGGCAGCGATTTTGGGCAGGATCCCTCGGAATGGGAAGGCAAGGTCAGCCGCAATGCCCCGTGCCCGTGCGGTTCGGGCCGGAAGTACAAGCATTGCCACGGCGCGGTGTGATGTGACCGCCGCACGGCGCTGATCCCAGGCACAAAAAAAGGCCCCCTTCCGCGACCGGAAGGGGGCCTTTTTCGTGGGCGCTTATTTGGGGGTGACGATGCTCGGCCCGAGGTTGTGGATCACGTCGCGGGCATCGAACGCCTTGATGTTGTCGCGCGGCTTGGGGCCCTTGCCGACGATGATTTCGGCATTGGCCTCATATTTGTCGATCGTATCGATATCGACGCCACGATCGAAGAAGGGGTCACCAAAGAACGGGTCCCAGGTGCGCCAGCCAAAGCCGCGACCCCGGTAGCGCCAGCTCGGGCCCCAATAGCCGCCAAAGCCATAACCACCGCCGACGCTGGGCGTGGAATAGACGCGCGAGCGATGATCGACATCGCGATCGGCAAAGATGAAATAGTCATAGCCGCGCTGCACCGTCAGTTCTGCGGCGCGGTACAGCAGATACTTCTCGACGGTGTCACGCGAGGTATAGCTGTTGCCCGAGAAGCTCACCTGGAAGCGGTTATCCTCGATCTGACGGTCGCTATAGCCCGAGCGTTCAAAGCCATGGCCGGTCGCGGGGCGATAGGTCGATTCGGTCGCGCACGCCGACGTCAACAGGGTAACGGCACCGAGCGCTACCGCGAGGGTTTTGCGTAAGGCAGAAGAAGGTAGCGGCATGTCGATCTCCAAAAACGCGACGGCGACCGGCTGATATGCCGACCCTGCCGCGAAGCCAAGGCCATGAAGCGCAGAACGATCCACCCGTGGCAAGGCTCCGGACAATCGCACTGGTCGCGAATCGCATAAACCGTTGTAGCTGAACGGAGACTGACGCACGACGAAAGGAGCGCGTTTCCGTTCGACCTCATAACGGAACGTTCCGTCGCACTGGCCAAGGCGGCTGAGGTGGTTTCCGCCGGTGGACGGCGTCGTTCGAATGATACGACCGTTTTAACCATGCCGCACCAGGCTCGATTCGCCGCAGGTCATGGGTTCGGTGGTGTCGTTTCGTAACGGGCCCGCGTGGCCGAGCGATTTCAGGACCGATCATGAAAGTGATGTTATCGGCATTCTCTCTAACGCTGGTCGCGCTGGCAGCGTGCCCCGGCGCGGCTCTCGCGGGCGGCGTGATGGGGGCGGACGCCAGCCACTGCGCTTCGGGACGCGGACCCGCCATTCAAGTCAACGTTTCGGACTTGAAAGACCGCACTGGCCTGCTCCGGCTGGAGCTCTATCCCGCCAACGACAAGGATTTCATGCGCCCCGACATGGATCTGCTGGCTGAGGGCAAGACGTTCCGGCGCGTGACGATCGATGCGCCGAGTGCAGGGCCGGTGTCGTTGTGCATCCGCGTGCCGCACCCTGGCCGCTACGCAGTGCTGTTCCTGCATTCGCGGCGCGCGCAGGACAAATTCGATTTCTGGAAAGACGGTGTCGGGTTGCGCAGCAACGCCCGGATCGGTCGCGCGCGCCCGCGTGTGGAGGATGCCGCGATCGATGTCGGTAGTGGTGTCGCCGTGGTCGATATCAAGACCCAATATCTCCGTGGCCTCGGTGGTTTTGGCCCATCGCGATAAAAGCTGAAAACGGGCCTTGCGCGTCTGCGAATCTCGCTGCTATAGGCCCGCCTCCGCAGTGTTCCCTGATAGCTCAGCGGTAGAGCTCTCGACTGTTAATCGAGCGGCCGTAGGTTCGAATCCTACTCAGGGAGCCATTTTTTGCGGTATCCGGCAGGAAGTGCACCAAGCGCCACTGAGCCGATTAAGCTGCACCTGGTTATGCCGCCCGCAGGTCGGGCTAGAATATCAGGTTGCGCTAACAGCACCCCGCACGGGTACCATATGCGAGCCTGCTATCGCGGCCTCGATCGCCAGGACTGCGAAGTCTGCAAGTGAGCCAAGCTCTCGGTGGTCGGCCGCGCGAAGGAGCGCGACCCGGGCGGCGTTGGTCAGAATATCTCCAAACTGACCGGGCACTAATCCGCCGCTTCGGAGATACGCCACTACAGCGTCGGCGTTAGCCATCACATCGACGATCGTCGGCCAGCCGAAGCGATCTAAGGGAGGGCTTGGCCGACCATAGTCTTCGCCGCCAACCGTAGCTGCGGATTTTCCGAACCAGGTCGAAAGACGCTGCTCATCGGCGACGAGCTTTCCGTGGAGAGCCATCCAGTCGATGAAACCTGGCTTGTCTCCCTTTCGGAGAAGCGCTGCTGCGACAGAATTGCCAAAGACATAGGTGCGCCCGGCAGACGACGTTACGGGAACGACATCCGGCGCTTGGTGTGCGAGCCCCTGAGCAATCCGTTCCGCCAGTGCAACTTGCTGCATGGCGTGCCCGGCAATCACTGACACGCAATATAGCGCCAAGGGCATCGATTCCGGCGATCCAAGATCGCCCACGGCGGTGCGAAAGATTCCGGCCATCACCGTTTGGGTATGTCGGTCCTCTTCTTGTCGACGATGATTGCCAAAAAACTTTGAGAGCACCATAAATTACTCATCGGCCACGATACTTGTAAGTCCGCCGCTAAACCAATCGCCTTAATAAAGGGCTGCTTACGGGAAAACAAAAACGGAGCTTACCGGGGGTCCCCCTCGAACACTCTGGCCTGGACGCTTTGACGCGCTTGGTGCCTTTGCTACCAAACACGGCATTTCTCGACGCTGTTTGTCGAACGCAATGCTGCTGCCTGGTGGTGGGTCCGCCCCGCTTCAGGAGAGGAACTGTTCCATCGTGATGCGATCGTCGAGGGCGTGTTCGGGATCGAACAGCAATGTCAGTTCGCGCGTGCGATCGATCATGATCTCCACCACCGCGACATCGCGAATCTCGCGCTGGTCGGCGACAGCGCTGACCGGGCGCTTGGCGGGCTCGAGCACGCGCAAGGTGATTCGCGTCTTGTCGGGCAGGATCGCGCCGCGCCAACGCCGCGGCCGGAACGGGCTGATCGGGGTCAGCGCCAGCATGTTGGAACCAAGCGGCAGGATCGGGCCCTGTGCCGAGAGGTTATAGGCCGTCGATCCGGCCGGGGTGGCGACCAAGATGCCGTCACAGGCCAGCTCGGGCATCACGACACGATCGTTGACCGTCACCTCCAGCTTCGCGGTCTGGCGCGTCTCACGCAGCAACGACACTTCGTTGATTGCGGGCAGCGCGTGCGTTTCGCCATCGATGGTGGTCGCGTTCATGGCGAGCGGTACGACCTTGAACGCCTTGGTCCGGTCCAACCGCGTGTCCAGCCCGTGCGGACGCCATTCGTTCATCAGAAAGCCGACCGTGCCAAGGTTCATGCCGAATACCGGCACGACGGGCTTGCGGCGCTCCAGCATTGCATGGAGCGTTTGCAGCATGAAGCCGTCGCCGCCGAGCGCGACGATCAGCTCGGCCTCCTCGGGCGGCACCCAATCGTGCGCGTCGGCAAGGACGGCCGCCGCCTCTTGCGCCTGTGGGGTCGGCGAGGCGACCAGTGCGCGGCGCTGCAGCGAGGTCATCCGCCGGTGACGCTCATATGCCGCGCGACGGCGGGGGAGGCCGCAGCGATATCGAAATCGTGCCGCGCGGGTTTGCTGGCAAGCGCGGCATCGAGCGCGGCGTCGAGGCCATTGATCCCGTCCTGGCGCAGGATGGTCTTGAGATCGACATGATCATCATGGCCGAGGCAGGTGTACAGCACGCCCTCAGTGGTCAGCCGCACGCGGTTGCAGGTATCGCAGAAATTGGCGGTCAGCGGCGAGATCAGCCCGAGCCGCGTGGCCGTATCGCCGACGCGCCAATAGCGCGCGGGGCCACCGCTGCGATGCGGATCGCGCTGGAGCGGGAAGTGCGCGGCGAGATCGTCGAACACGGCGGTTAGCGGTACGAAGCGGTCGGCGCGATCTTCATCGATCTGGCCGAGCGGCATCGTCTCGATCAGGGTCAAGTCCAGCCGTTCGGCGATACACCAGTCGAGCATTGGCGCGATCTGGTCGTCGTTCAGGCCCTTCAGTGCGACCATGTTGACCTTGACCGCAAGCCCGGCGTCGCGCGCGGCGAGGATGCCCGAAATCACGCGTGCAACATCGCCATGGCGGGTGATGTAGCGGAAGGTCTCGGGGTCGAGGCTGTCGAGGCTGACATTGATCCGACGGATGCCAGCCGCAACCATCGTGGCCGCGTGCTGCGCGAGCGCGTTGCCATTAGTGGTCATGGTCAGTTCGTCGAGCCCCGCGCCGATCTGGCGGCCCAGCCGCGTCACCAACTGGCCGACATCGCGGCGCACCAAAGGCTCGCCCCCGGTCAGGCGGATCTTGGTGATGCCACGCGCGATGAAACGCTCGGCAATGACCGCGATTTCCTCGAGGCTGAGGATCGCCGATTTGGGCAGGAAGGTCATTTGCTCCGCCATGCAATAGCGGCATCGCAAATCGCAGCGATCGGTCACCGAAATCCGCAAATAGCTGATCGTGCGACCGTGGCGGTCGACCAGTCGGGGCGCGGGGGCGAGTGCTGCATCCATCTGCTGTGGAGCTAAGCCTTCGCGGGCGCGCGAACAAGGGCATTGCGCGGGGTAAAGGTCGCTCTTCTTTATTCCGCAGCGCTTCACTAGGATCAATGCATGATTGCTGCGTATCAAGCTCCGCTGTTCGTCCTGTCGTTTCGCCAGCGCGATGAGCTTGCTTCCCTGGCGGCGGGGGCGGGATGGCAAGTGGTTGCGGCGCGACGAGCCGGGGGCGCGGAGCGCCGGTTCCTGTCCAGCGGTGCCGCCGTCGCGGTTATCGATGCGCGCGGCGCGACCGAGGACGGCCTCAGCGCCGTTGCCATGCTCAGCGGTGCGATCGAAGCCAATGGCGGGGCCTTGCTGGCGCTGGTCTCGCGCGGTGAGGTCGGGACCATTGCTGCGCTGTTCGAGGCGGGGGCGACGCATTTTCTGGCAAGCCCGTTCAGTGAAGCCGAGTTTCTCCAGGCGCTGCGCTTCGCCGCCCGGCATGCGGAGCGGCTGGCGCGAGAATGGGCGGCGGGCCCGGTATTTGCCACGTTGGGCTGGCGGTATGACTTGGCGGGCAAGGCGCTGGTCTTGACCCCTGGCCTCATGGAATTGCTGGGGCTGGAGCGCGCGGTTGGCGTGCGCGCGCTGCTGCGTCGGCTGGATAAAGGCGATCGGGCGGCGGCGGTCGCTGCGCTGCGGCGCATGTCTCCTGCGCGTCCGGCAACCGCCTTTGCCCACGATGCCGACGGGATCGGCCGAATGGTGCAGCATTTGCAGTGGGACCAAACGACCCAGCGCATCGAGGCTGTGGTCGAGCCGCTTGGTAGTGTGCCCGAGCCGGCCGCCGAAATGCGAGAAGCATTGGCTGGCAACCGCGATGCCAGCAATGCGCGGCGCTGGCTGACGCGGCAGCTGGAGAACTCCCGCGAGGAGCCGCTGCATATGATGCTGGTGGCGCTCAATCGCTTCGAGATGGTCAATACCGCTTATGGCCGTTCCGCCGGAGACGCGCTGTTGCGCAGCGCGCAGAAGCGGATCGACGATGTCGCGCGCGAAATGCTTGGGCGCGATGCGCTGGTCTCGCGCATGGGGGGCGCGACCTTCGCTGTCGCGGCGCGCGCGCCGCGTTTGCGGATCGATCTGGCGGTGGCGCGAATCGCGGCAGAATTGGCACGACCGTTTGTCACCGGGGAGTCGATCGCGGTGCTCGGTTGCCGCATCGGCCTGGCCGAGGCGCGCGAGGAGGATTCCGCCGCGAGCCTGCTGCGCCGGGCGAGCGAAGCGCTGGCCGAAGCGCGCGAGTCCGACAGTGCGACGATGCGGGTCGCCGATGCCGATACCGATGGCGAGCCGATCGACCGGCTCGCGGTCGAGCTGAACCATGCGATGGACCGCGGCGAGATTAGCGTGTTGTTCCAGCCGCAAGTGTCTGTCTCAACCGGCGCGATCGTTGGGGTCGAGGCGCTCGCGCGGTGGGAGCATGGCGTGCTGGGCACCATCGGTGCCGAGACGCTGTTCGCCGCCGCCGCGCGGGCTGATCTCGATATCGGGCTGTCGGACCATATACAGAAGCTGGTGCTGGCCCAGGCGGCGGCCTGGCCGACGTCGCTTGCGGGATTGCGACTGTCGCTCAACCTGACGGCAGGGGACATTGCCCGCCCGGGCTTTGCCGATCTGTTCCTCGACCGGGTCGACAGCAGCGGCTTCCCGCGCTCCCGCCTGACCTTGGAGATTACCGAGAGCGGCTTGATCGAGGATCTGGGGATCGCGTCGAACCTGTTATCGGTGTTGCGCGGGGCGGGTTGCCGAATCGCGATCGATGATTTCGGAACCGGCTATTCGAGCCTCGCTTATTTGAAGGCGTTGCCGCTCGATTATCTCAAGATCGATAAGAAGCTGGCGCAGGACATTACTGGCTCCCCGCGCGACCGGATCGTGGTGCGCGGCGTGATCGATATGGCGCGCTCGCTCGGCCTCACCGTGATCGCGGAGGGGGTGGAGAATGAGGCGCAGCTGGAGGCGCTCGCCAAAGAAGGCTGCCAGATCTACCAGGGCTTCCTGTGTTCGGAGCCGATTACCTTGGCGGCGCTCGTCGCCTTGATGGCACGATAAAGGAGGGCGGTTATGATGCGGTTTGCCTTTGGTTTGCTCCTGATCGCCACGCCGCTTGCGGTTCAGGCGAGGGCACCCGTCCCCGTGACGCAGCCATCGCCGCAAGCCGGCGTGGAGGCCGCGATGGCCGACAGCGCAGCGGGTTGGAATGCGGGCGATCTGGCGCGCTTCATGGCGGTCTATTCGGACGACTCCGACACCAGCTTCGTCACCAAGACCGGGGTGTTGCGCGGCAAGGCGGTGATGGCCGAGCGCTATCGCACCAAATATGATTTCGCCAATGCCGCGAAGCGTGGCGCGCTCAGCTTCGAGACGCTCGACTTCCGGCTGCTCGACCCCGCCCACGCGCTGTATATCGGTCGCTTCACGCTGCGTGGCGGCGATGGCAGCGTGCAATCGGGCATGACCTCGCTGGTGTTCCGCAAGGAACGGGGCGGGTGGCGGATTATTGCCGACCATAGTTCCTAAGCGGAGGCGCTCACCCAAGATTGCGCTGAATCTCGGCTGTTTTTGCCCTTCCCCGGCGAAGGCCGGGGCCCAGGAGTGCCGTCCATGCCAAGCGGACGCAGCGTTGATGCTGCTCTGCTGCGCTTCTGGGCCCCGGCCTTCGCCGGGGAAGGGAACAGGGAGGGCGCGCTCCTTACCCTGCCGCCTTGGCCAGGCCCTTGGACAATTGCAGCGCGCCGTGCAGCCGCGCCTTGGGATCGGCCCAGACGCGGTTGACCACCAATTTGCTGTCGGGGCGTAGCCGCGCCACGCCATCGAGCTTGCCGACCCAGGCGAGCAGGCCGGGCACATTGGGCGGGGTATCGTCAAAGAAGGTAACGAGCGCACCCTTCGGCCCCACGTCCATCTTGGCGACGGCGGCCTTCTTGGCGTTGAGTTTGATCTCGATGATTCGGATCAAATTCTCGGTCGGATCGGGCAATTTGCCGAAACGGTCGATCAGTTCGGCGGCGAAGGCCTCGACCTGGTTCTGGTCCTCGAGATCGTTGAGGCGGCGGTACAGCCCCATGCGCAGATCGAGATCGGGCACATAATCCTCCGGGATGAGGATCGGCGCATCGATGGTGATTTGCGGGCTGAAGTCCTTGGGGCGCAGGCGTTGGCCACCGGCCTTGGCGTCCATGATCGCCTCTTCCAGCATCGACTGGTAGAGTTCGTAGCCGACTTCCTTGATATGGCCCGATTGTTCGTCGCCGAGCAGATTGCCCGCGCCGCGCTGATCGAGATCGTGGCTGGCGAGCTGGAAGCCCGCGCCCAAAGTATCGAGATCGCTCAGCACCTTGAGCCGCTTTTCGGCGGTTTCGCTCAAGATACGGTTTTCGGGGGTGGTGAGATAGGCATAAGCGCGGGTCTTGGCGCGCCCGACGCGCCCGCGCAGCTGATAGAGCTGGGCGAGGCCGAAGCGATCGGCGCGGTGGATGATCATCGTGTTGGCGCTCGGAATATCGAGCCCGCTTTCGACGATGGTGGTCGAGATCAGCACCTCGAATTTCTTGTCGTAAAACGCCGACATCCGCTCTTCGACTTCGGTCGGTGCCATCTGGCCGTGCGCGACGACGTAGCGGACCTCGGGCACGTGATCTCGCATGAACGCTTCGATATCGGGCAGATCGGCGATGCGGGGGGTGACGAAGAAGCTCTGGCCGCCGCGATAATGCTCGCGCAGCAACGCCTCGCGCAGCACCACCGGGTCCCACGGCATGACATAGGTGCGCACCGCGAGGCGATCGACCGGCGGGGTCTGGATCACCGACAGTTCGCGCAGGCCCGACATCGCCATTTGCAGCGTGCGCGGGATCGGCGTGGCGGTGAGGGTGAGGACATGGACGTCGTTCTTGAGGGCCTTCAGCCGTTCCTTGTGGGTGACGCCGAAGCGCTGCTCCTCATCGACCACGACCAGGCCGAGGCGCTTGAACTCGATGCCCTTGGCGAGGATCGCGTGCGTGCCGACGACCACGTCGATCGTGCCGTTGGCGAGGCCTTCCTTGGTTGCCTTGGCCTCGGCGCCGGGCACGAGGCGGCTGAGGCGGCCGACGTTCAAGGGGAAACCCTCGAAACGCGCGGTGAAGTTGTTGAAATGCTGGCGCGCGAGCAGGGTGGTGGGGCACACCACCGCGACCTGCAGCCCGGCCATCGCGGCGGCGAAGGCACCGCGCAGCGCGACTTCGGTCTTGCCGAAACCGACATCGCCGACGACGAGCCGGTCCATCGGCGTGCCCTTGCCGAGATCGCCCATCACATCCTCGATCGCGCGATCCTGATCGTCGGTTTCTTCATAAGGGAAGCGGTCTACAAAGGCGGCGTAGCTGCTGTCGCGATCGATCGTTTCGGCGGGGCGCAGCGCGCGTTCGGCGGCGGTGGCGATGAGTTCGCCCGCGATTTCGCGGATGCGCTCCTTCATCCGGGATTTGCGGCGCTGCCACGCCTCGCCGCCGAGTTTATCGAGGCTCGCGCCTTCGCTGTCCGAGCCGTAGCGGCTCAGCACTTCGAGATTTTCGACGGGCACGAACAATTTGTCGCCGCCGGCATAGGTCAGTGCAACGCAATCGTGCGGGGCCTGACCGACGGGGATCGAGGTCAGCCCCTCATAGCGACCGATGCCGTGATCGGCATGGACGACGAGATCGCCGGGTGTGAGCATCGCCAGTTCGGCGAGGAAGGCATCGGCCGATTTCTTGCGCTTGTTGCGCCGCACGAGGCGGTCGCCGAGCATGTCCTGCTCGGTGAGCAGCGCGACCTGCGGGCTGCTGAAACCGTGGTCGAGGGGGAGGATGAGGAGGGCGACGGTCGCGCCTTGGCCTCCCCTCCCTGACAGGGAGGGGCTGGGGGTGGGTTGGCCCGTAGGGGAGGTGGTGCCCGTTTCAGAGCGACCCACCCCCGACCCCTCCCTTCCAGGGAGGGGAGAAGCAGGAGCAGACGCCCCCAGCGCTTCCTGCCAGGTATCGACCAGCTTGAGGTTGGTCGCGCCATGGTCCCTCAGCAGCCCGGCAAGACGCTCGCGCGCGCCGGTCGAATAGCTTGCCAGCACCGCCTTGCGCCCGTCGCGTGCCAGCCCGCGCAAATGGTGGACGACGGCTTCATAGACGTTCGCGCCATTGGCGCGCTCGGCACCGAAATCGCGCGGGCCGTCCACGCCGAAATCGATCACGGTGGCGGTTTCCGGTTCGTGGAAGGCGGTGATGCGGTGGGCGGGGGCCTGGTCGAGCCGCTCGGCAAAGTCCTTGGCGGTGAGATACAGGCTGTCGACGGGGAGCGGGCGATAGCTGCCGGGATCGCTCGACTGCGCCTTCACGCGATTGGCGTGATAATCGGTGATCGCTTCGAAGCGTTGTTCTGCGGCTGCGACCGATCCGGCATCGCGCAGGATCACCGCACCGTCGCCCAGATGATCGAACAGCGTGGCGAGTTTGTCCTCAAACAGCGGCAGCCAATGCTCCATCCCCGCCAGGCGCCGCCCGTCGCTGATCGCCTGATAGAGCGGGTCGCCGGTCGCGGTCGCGCCGAAACGCTCGCGATAGCGCGCGCGGAAGCGCTTGACGCTGTCCTCGTCGATCAGCGTTTCGGAGGCGGGGAGCAGCACGAAGCCGTCGACGCGCCCGGTGGTGCGCTGGTCAGTAGGGTCGAAGGTGCGGACGCTTTCGATTTCGTCGCCGAAGAAATCGAGCCGCAGTGCGTGTTCCTCGCCGCTCGGGAACAGATCGACCAGGCCGCCGCGCACGGCGAATTCACCCGCATCGGCAACGGTTTCGACGCGGACATAGCCATTGGCTTGCAAGAGCGCGGCAAGCCGGTCGCGGCCGATCCGCTCCTTGGGCGCAAGCCGCGCGACCAATTGGCGGATGCGGAACGGCGTCAGCGTGCGCTGCGCCACCGCATTGACGGTGGTGAGCAGCAATTGCGGCCCCTTGGGCGGCTGTTGCAGGCGGTAGAGCGTCGCCATGCGCTCGGCCATGACGCGCAAGGTCGGTGAGGCGCGGTCATAGGGCAGGCAGTCCCACGCCGGGAAGGTGAGCACTTCGAGATCGGGCGCGAAGGTGGGGGCGGTTGCCGCGATCGCGCGCATCGCCGCTTCGTCCGGCGCGACGAACACCGCGCGCGTCTTGGCGGCGCGGGCGAGATCGGCGAGCAGCCACGGCTCGAACCCGGTGGGCACGCCCGCGAGCGTGAGCGGGGTCTTGGCGGTGAGGATGTGCGACAGGTTGGGCATTCTTGTTTCCCTCTCCCCGCTTGCGGGGAGAGGGCAAGCGAGCGAAGCGAAGCGCGGGAGAGGGGCAGTCATGGAAGGGCGTGCGCGTTACTGCCCCTCTCCCCGGCCCTCTCCCCGCGAGCGGGGAGAGGGAGATTTTTTATTCCGCGATCGGCACGTAGTTCAGCGCTTTCAGCGCATCGACGATCGAGCCTTGATAGCGCGGCGGGCAGGCTTCGGTTCCGATCGCCCAGGCCATGATGTCGACATCCTGTTCCTCCAGCAATTCCTCGAACAGCGTGATCTCCGCGTCGTTCCATCCGTCCGAGCGCGCGTCGAAAAAGCCGCCGATCAGCAGGTCGGCTTCCTTGGTGCCACGGTGCCAGCTGCGGAAGCGCAGGCGTTTGAGGCGGGTTTCGCGGTCCATGGGCGTCCAACGCAGATTGCCCGACGCACGCCGACAGCATGTGCTGGCGGTGGTGGCCGGGTGGGGGTAAGAGCACCCCAGATAGTCATGCGGCCCGATATCCTCAATCCATTGTTCGCCGAAGTCACGGCGCTGAAGGGCATTGGCCCTGGTCTGGCCAAGCCGCTCGACCGGCTGGGGCTGTCGCGTGTGGTGGATGTCGCCTTTCATTTGCCGACCGGTTGGGTCGATCGGCTGGCGCGCGACGAGCTCGACATGGCCGATGCCGGGCGCACGATCGCAATCACACTGACCGCGCAATCCTATCGCTCCAGCGCCGGACGCGGGCCGACGCGAGTGCAGGCGACCGATGCGCGCGGCAATTATGTCAGCCTCGTCTATTTTGGCGGGCATTCGGGCTGGGCCAAGAAGCTCGCACCGATCGGCGAGCCGCGCCGCGTGTCGGGGCGGCTGGAGCAGTACGGCCAGGAATTGCAGATCGTGCATCCCGACTATGTACTGCCGCTGGAGGAAGCCGAGGACACGCCCGAGCGCGAGGCGATCTATCCGCTGTCGGAGGGGATCACGTCCAAGCGGATGGGGCATTTGGCGGCGCAAGCGATCGAGCGCGCGCCCGATTTGGCGGAATGGATCGAACCGGGCTTGCTGGCCAAGCACGATTGGCCCGGCTGGCGTGCGGCGTTGGCGCGCCTTCATGCCGACCCGTCCGACACCGTTGCGCGCACACGGCTGGCCTATGACGAGGTGTTCGCCAACCAGCTTGCGCTGATGCTGGTGCGGCAATCGTCGCGGGCCAGGCGTGGGCGGGCGCTGGTCGGGACGGGCAAGCTGCGCGAGGCGCTGCGCTTGCCCTATGCGCTGACCGGCGCGCAGGCGCGCACGGTGCGCGAGATTGAGGGGGATCTGGCGCAGGCGCAGCCGATGCTGCGGCTGCTGCAAGGCGATGTCGGCGCGGGCAAGACGCTGGTGGCGACGCTGGCGATGCTGACCGCGGTGGAAGCGAGCGCGCAGGCGGCGCTGCTCGCGCCGACCGAGATCCTCGCGCGGCAGCATTATGAGTCGCTGCGGCGGATGCTGGCGGGCTTGCCGGTCGAGGTTGCGGTGCTGACCGGGCGCGACAAGGGGCGCGTGCGCGAAGCGACACTGATGGGGCTGGCGGCGGGCACGATCGACATTCTGATCGGCACGCATGCGATCTTCCAGGAAGCGGTGTCCTATAAGGATCTCGGGCTGGTGGTGGTCGATGAGCAGCACCGCTTTGGCGTTGCGCAGCGGATGATGTTGCAGGCCAAGGCCAAGGCCGCGCCGCATTTGCTGGCGATGACGGCGACGCCGATCCCGCGCACGCTGACGCTGGCCCATTATGGCGAGATGGACGTGAGCCAGCTCGACGAAATGCCGCCGGGGCGCCAGCCGATCGAAACGCGCGTGATTTCCGAAGACCGGCTGAGCGATGTCGTCGATGCGCTCGGGCGGCACCTGTCCGATGACGGCCAGGCCTATTGGGTGTGCCCGTTGGTCGAGGAGAGCGAAAAGAGCGATCTCGCGGCGGCCGAGGCCCGCGCGGAGACGCTGCGCGCGCGCTTTGGCGACCGCGTCGGGCTGGTCCATGGCAAGATGAAGCCTGCCGAAAAGGATGCGGTGATGGCGGCCTTTGCCAGCGGGCACTTGGGCGTGCTGGTGGCGACGACGGTGATAGAGGTCGGGGTCGACGTGCCCAATGCAACGCTGATCGTGATCGAACATGCCGACCGCTTTGGCCTTGCGCAATTGCACCAGTTGCGCGGGCGCGTCGGGCGGGGGTCGGGCAAATCGAACTGCCTGTTGATCCGTGGCGGAGCGCTGAGCGAAACGTCGCGCGCGCGCCTCGCGTTGATGCGCGAGACCAATGACGGGTTCCGTATCGCCGAGGAAGATCTGCGGTTGCGGGGCGCAGGCGAATTGCTCGGCACCAAGCAATCGGGCGAGGCGGGTTTCCGCCTCGCGACGCCCGACATGCTGACCACCTTGCTGCCGATCGCCACCGATGATGCCCGCCTGCTGATCGACCGCGACGGTGGGCTGGACGGCGCACGCGGCCAGGCGGCGCGAACCGCGCTCTATCTGTTCGAGCGCGAAGCGGGCGTTGCCTTGCTGCGATCTGGGTGATGTCGAACGGGAGCCTTATGGGCCCCCGCGATTACCCCGCACCATCACCGCCAGCACCTCATAATAATCCGCAAGGTCGATCGGTTGATCCAGCTCGCATCCGATCCGCCCGCCCAGCGACCAGCGGATTTCCGCGACCACGACGCCGACCACCGGCAACGTCACGCGTAACCGCTCCCCTTCGCCATAGGGAATCTCGGCGCGCGCCATCAGGCCGAGCGCCGACAGATTCACGATCAGCAACGACACCTGTTGTGCGTCCGGACCATAAGCCCGGGCGCGATAATGTACTTCGTCGCGGGCCAGGGCGCGCTTGTCCGCGACCTGTCCTGCCAGTGCCTTCGCCATTGCCAAACCCCTCTAATGGGCTCGGCAAAAATACGACAAAGGATGTAAAACAGGTCGCAACGAAGCCGCTTAACGTCCGCTAACCGTTATATTTTTTGAGGTTCTATCGAGATTTACGCACGGACCAACAGGCCGTGATGCTTCTTACCCGCGGCAATCCGCACCGGCTCGTCGCCCACCTCGATCATCAGCGCCTCATCGCTGACCTTGTCCGCGCCCACGCGCGCGCCGCCGCCTTTGATCAGCCGCTTCGCCTCGCCCTTCGATGCCGCGAAGCCTAAGCCGATCAACGCATCGACAATGCCGATCGGGCCGACGACGGCGAAGGTCGGCAGCGCCCCGCCCGCGCCCCCTTCTTCAAAGGTGCGCCGCGCAGTTTCGGCGGCTTCGGCTGCGGCGGCTTCGCCACGGCACATGGCGGTGGCGGCATTGGCGAGCACGATCTTGGCAGCGTTGATCTCGGCGCCTTCCAGGGCTTCGAGCCGCGCAATCTCCTCCAGCGGCAGATCGGTGAACAGCCGCAGGAAGCGGCCGACATCGCGGTCATCGGTGTTGCGCCAGAATTGCCAGTAATCGTAATGCGGCAACTGGTCCTCGTGCAGCCACACCGCGCCCGACATGGTCTTGCCCATCTTTCCGCCATCGGCGGTGGTGATGAGCGGCGTGGTGATGCCGTAGACCTCGGTCCCGTCCATGCGGCGCGACAATTCGATGCCGTTGACGATATTGCCCCATTGATCCGACCCGCCCATTTGCAGGCGGCACCCGGCGCGGCGCGACAGTTCCAGAAAGTCATAAGCCTGGAGAATCATATAGTTGAATTCGAGGAAGGACAGCGACTGTTCGCGGTCGAGCCGCAGCTTGACCGAATCGAAGCTGAGCATCCGATTGACCGAAAAATGCTGGCCGACATCGCGCAGGAACGGGATGTATTCGAGCTTGTCGAGCCACTCGGCATTGTCGAGCATGATGGCGTCGGTCGGGCCGTCGCCGAACACCAGAAAGCGTTCAAAGATGCGCCGGATCGAGGCGACATTGGTGGCGATGCCATCATGGTCGAGCAGCTTGCGGGCTTCGTCCTTGAAGCTCGGATCGCCGATCTTGCCGGTGCCGCCGCCCATCAGCACGATCGGCTTGTGCCCGCTCTGCTGGAGGCGGCGCAGCAGCATGATCTGCACCAGGCTGCCGACGTGGAGCGACGGCGCGGTCGGATCGAAACCGATATAGCCCGGCACCGTCTGCTTGGCGGCGAGCGCATCGAGCGCGGCGGCATCGGTCGTCTGGTGGATATAGCCACGCTCGGACAGCAGGCGGAGGAGGGCGGAGGTGTGCTCGGTCATTCCGGGCGAATAGCGGATTTTTCTCCGAATTAAATCCCCGGCAATTGCCGCTGCGGATCGACCGGGGTGCGGCCCTTGCGCATCTCGAAATGGAGTTCGGGGCGATCGGCCAACCCCGAATCCCCCGACAGCGCGATCGTTTGCCCGCGCCGCACCGACTGGCCGCGCTGGACGAGCAGCTGGCTGGCATGGCCGTACACCGTCGTCCAGCTATCGCCGTGCTTCACGATGACAAGGCCGCCCAGCGTCGGGATGCCGCTGCCGGCATAGGCCACCACACCATCGGCGGCGGCGAGAATCGGGGTGCCGATCGGCACCGCGATCTTGATGCCGTTATATTTTTCGCCCGACGCGCCGGGGCCGAAATGGGCGACGATGCGCCCCCGCACCGGCCAGGCGAAGCCACCGCTCAGTCGGGTCGGTTCGGCAACCGCTTGCGTGGGTGCCAGCACCCGCCGCGACGAAGGCGACGGGCGGACCGGTCGCTCGTTTGCCGCCAGAGCGGGCTCGCTGCCGGTGACGATATCATCGATGTCGAGCCGGAAGGCGGCGGCGCGTTCGGCCGCGGTGCTCCCGCTTGCCGTGCCGGGGATGAGAATGCGCATCCCGACCCGCAGCGTATAGGGCTCGTTCAACTCGTTCGCGCTGACGATGCGCGACCAATCCACGCCGTAAGCGCGCGCGATCGCAATCCCAGTCTGCCCGGCGCGGACCTGATGATAGCGCCCGCCGGGGATGTCGAGCCGCTGTCCTGGCCGGATGACGAAGGGGGCGGCCAGGCCATTCGCCCGCGCGATCGCCTCGGAACCGGCACCTGTGCGGTCCCCAACGGCGCGCAACGTGTCCCCGGGGCGGACGATATAGCTTGTCGCCGAAACGGTCTCGGCATCCGCGGTTACCGGTCGCGCCTGCCAGGCGGGCGGGGGCGCGGGGAGGGCCGAAACGCCCGCATCGATCCGTTGCGGTTCGTAGCGATCCTGCTCGCGGTCGGGACGATCCCCGCCTTGCGGTTCGTAAGGCCGTTGGTCGTCGCGCGGCTGATAGGGGGGCGGGGCGTCATAACCGCGCTGTGGCCGGTCTGGATTGGGAATGCAGGCGGTGAGCGGTGCCAGGACCAGGATCGCGATACCAAAGGTCTTGCCGCGATGCCCCATTCTCTACCCCCCTAAGCGTACAATGCGCCCAGCATAGCGAGCGAGGGGCGGTGTGTCAGGTCGAGATGCAGCGGCGTCACGGCAATGTACCCATCTTGCACAGCTTCCAGATCGGTGGCGTGGGCCGGTGTTTCCTCGGTCGGGCCGAGCGCGAACCAGTGATAGTCGTATCCGCGCGGATCCCGGTTGGTGACGATCTGCAGGCGTCCGTAATCGCGCAGGCCCTGCTGGACGATCTTGATCCCCTTCACGCGGTCAGCCGGTCCAGCGGGGAAGTTGATGTTGACCAGGCTGCGCGGTTCCAGCGGGGCGTCGATCAACGGGCGCAATACGCGCTCACCCCAGGCGGCGGCGGCTTCGAACGGCACCGCGTCGCCCAGGCCCTCGCGGTCATAGACCTGGCTCAACGCGATCGACCGCACCCCCGCCAGCGCGCCCTCCATCGCGGCGGAAACCGTGCCGGAATAGGTCACGTCCTCGGCCAGATTGGCCCCGCGATTGACGCCTGAAAGGATCAGGTCGGGCTTGGCGTCCCGCATGATCCGGGCGAGCGCCATCATCACCGCATCGGTCGGCGTGCCGGCCACGGCAAAGCGCTTTTCGGCGTGTTGGCGCACGCGGATCGGGCGCGTCAGAGTCAGCGAATGGCCCGCGCCCGATTGTTCGTCGGCGGGCGCAACGATCCAGACATCGTCGGAAAATTTCGCGGCAATCGCTTCCAGGATCTTGAGCCCGGGCGCGTGATAGCCATCGTCATTGGTCAGCAGAATCCGCATCGTGTCGTCCTTTATGCATGACGCGCTTTTCCGTTCGTGCTGAGCCTGTCGAAGCACCGCTCTCCCTTGCGAGCAAGGCGCGGGAGGAGGGCCGCCCTTCGACAGGCTCAGAGCGAACGGGAAAGGTCAGCGTGCCGGTTCCAGGCGGTTGAGGCCCTTGAGATAGGGCTGGAGCACGTCCGGAATCGCCACCGCGCCATCTTCCTGCTGATAGTTTTCCAGAACCGCCACCAACGTCCGTCCGACCGCGAGGCCCGAGCCATTGAGCGTGTGAACGAAGCGAGTCGCTTTTTCGCCCTCGGGCCGGTAGCGCGCATTCATGCGCCGCGCCTGGAAATCGGTGCAGGTCGAGCAACTCGAAATCTCGCGATACTGCCCTTGTCCCGGCAGCCACACTTCGAGATCGTAGGTGCGCGCGGCGGTGAAGCCCATGTCGCCGGTGCACAATTTCATCCGGCGGAACGGCAGGCCAAGCGCGTTGAGCAAGCCTTCCGCGCAGGCCGTCATCCGCTCATGCTCGGCTTCCGAAGCATCGGGCGTCACGATCGACACCATCTCGACCTTTTCGAACTGATGCTGGCGGATGAAACCGCGCGTATCGCGCCCCGCCGCGCCCGCTTCCGAACGGAAGCACGGGGTGAGGGCGGTGAAGCGCAGCGGCAGTTCGGCCTCGCTCAAAATCTGTTCGCGCACGATATTGGTCAGGCTGACTTCGGCGGTCGGGATCAGCCAGCGGCCATCGGTCGTCTTGAACAGATCCTCGGCGAATTTGGGGAGCTGCCCGGTGCCGAACACCGCTTCGTCGCGCACCAGCAGCGGCGGCACCACTTGCTCATAGCCGTGCGTGCCTGACAGCGTATCGAGCATGAATTGGCCAAGCGCGCGGTGCAGCCGCGCCGCCGCACCGCGCAACAGGGTAAAGCGCGCGCCCGACATTGCCGCGCCGGTTTCGAAATCGAGTCCCAGCGCAGGGCCGATCGCGTCATGCTCGCGCGGGGTGAAGGCGAAGGTGCCGGGGGTGCCGTGGCTGGCGACCAGCACATTTCCGGCCTCGTCGGCACCCTCGGGCACGTCAGCAAGCGGCAGATTGGGGATCGCCGCGAGTTGGGCGTTCAACGATTCGCCAAGCGCCTTTTCTTCGGCTTCGATCGCGGGCAGCCGTTCTTTCAGCGTCGCAACCTCGGCCATCAACGTGGCAGCGGTCGCCTCGTCCTTGGCCGCTTTCGCGGCACCAATCGCTTTCGAGGCTTCGTTGCGCCGCGCCTGCGCCACTTGCGCCTCGGTCATCAGCGCGCGTCGCCGTTCATCGAGCGCGACCAGTTCAGAGGCAACGGGGGCAAAGCCACGCCGGGCGAGGCTTGCGTCGAAGGCGGCGGGATCATCCCGGATCAGGCGGATATCGTGCATGACCGGGCTATGGCGTCGCCCCGTGCCCTACGCAACCCGTTCGCGTGGTGAAGCCGCCCGGCGGCCGCTTTTCGTCCGATCAGGCCAGGTTTGCGCTCGGTTTGGCGAAGCGCTTGCGCGCCACCAGCGCGGCTGCGGCCGCCCCGAACAGCAGGACCATGGGCGGTGCCGGGACGGGGGCCGGTGGGCCGCCGCTGGAACCCGTGCTGCCGCTGCTGGCACTGCTTGATGCGCTGCTTCCGCTGCTTCCGTTGCTGCCGCTGCCCGAGGATCCCCATCCGCCATTGGAGCTCCAGCCATGGCTGCTCGAGCCGTAGCTGCTTGAGCTTGCCGACGAACTGCTGCTGCTCGAACCGTTGGACGAGCTGGCCGAGGATACGTTGCCACTGGAGGACGAAGAGCCGCTCGAGGCCGAAGAGACGTTCCCGCTCGAGGCCGACGACACGTTACCGCTGGAGGACGAGGAGACGTTGCCACTCGATGCCGAAGACGAGGAAACGTTCCCGCTCGAACCGCCCGATGCGGACGACACATTCCCACTCGAGCCACCCGAGGCCGACGAGACATTGCCGCTGGAACCGCCCGATGCCGAGGAGACATTCCCGCTCGACGACGATCCGCCGGTTGACGACGTGCTCGACACCGTTGCGCCGCCCGTGCTCGTGGACGAGGATGATCCGCCCGAACCGCCGGACGAGGAGGTGCTGCTGACCGAACCGCTGGACGACGTGCTCGAAACGCTGCCGCTCGACGTCGACGATCCGCCGGTGGACGATCCCCCGGTCGAGGTCGAGCCGCCGCTGGTGGAGGAACTGGTCGAAGATCCGCCGCTCGATGTCGAGCCGCCGGTCGAAGTCGACGAGATGACGATGCTACCGCCGCCGCTGCTGCTCCCGCCCCCGAAGAAGCCGCCTGCGAAAAAGCCGCCGCCGCCGAAACCACCGCTGCCGCCGATCACGGTCAGCCCGCCGCCACCGCCACCGCCAGAGCCCGAATAAGGCGGGTCCACAGGAACGGGGGCACCCTGTGCCGTCAGATACACCACTTGCGGCTGCGTCGTGGTGGTCTGGGTCACCACCTTGCGAACGCGCGCGCCAGCGTGTCCGACCCGCATTTTGCTGGCGGCGACCGTGGTCGTGCGGCGCACGATTCGTTTGGTGACCTTGTGCGTATAGGCGCTGCGTGCCCGCGCGCCGTCGGCTACATGCACGGCTCCACCGCCGACAATAGCCCCCCCACAGGCACATGCACACAGTTTCGCCAAAGCCATCCGGACGGACATGATGCTATTCTCTCACTAACGGCGCACGTATCGCCTGGACGATACATTTCGCTCAGACTTGCATTTGATATTCCCCAAAGTGCCGAACAAAGCGTTAAGTGCAATTGCGTTAACCAACTTTTTCGTGATCATTTGGCAACAAATCGTGACTAAGCAGTGCGCAGCATGGTTAACGTTTCATTATGGATCGCCTTCCACGTTAACATTTGTTTTGCACGCGACCGTCAAGACGTTTTGCCGAGTCTGCGTGTCTGGTCTCCGCGCGTCCGAACGGCGCAGGAATAAGCCTCTGGCAGGATCAATTTTGTCCGATCCCATTTTCCCGTGTCGCGCGGCATCAGGATTGCTTGTGGTGCTTCAATGGCATGGCTATAGGCCCGCATCAGGTGGGTTGACCTTGGCTCGGTCCAGAGGTGCGCAAAGCATCGGGTGATCGTGAGGGGAGAGAGTGGGATGGCGACTGTCTTGAATAGATTGGACGATTCCGAAAAATTCGCGGTACCGCAGGTCGGTAGCGACGACGGCTACAGGCCAAGCGCGGACGAGGAGTTCATGAACCCCCGTCAGCAAGCGTATTTTCGCGCAAAACTGCAGGGCTGGAAGGACTCGATCCTGCGGGAGGCGGCGGGCACGCTTTCACAGCTTCAGGTCGATACCTTGCGCGAGGCGGATCTTACCGACCGAGCGTCCAGCGAAACCGATTGGTCGATCGAACTGCGCACCCGCGACCGGCAGCGCAAGCTTATCTCCAAGATCGAGGCAGCGATGCGCCGGATCGACGAAGGCGAGTACGGCTATTGCGAAGTGACCGGCGAGCCGATCTCGCTCGCACGCCTGGAGGCGCGGCCGATCGCGACGATGACGGTCGAAGCCCAGGAACGTCATGAACGGCATGAAAAGATTTCGCGCGAGGATTGATCGAACGGTCGGTGCTTTAAGGTATTGGATACCATTGCGCGGGTAATCTCGACGGGAACCAAGATCGGCATTTCCCACGCAATGGACCACTTCTCGCAAGATCCGCTCAACCCCTCGATTGAGGACGGGGCGCACAACCGTCAGGACACGCGTGACAGCCTGTTCCTGATGGCGGATTTTCGTGTGGCCGGGCAGTCGGCTACCCAACCAGTGCGGGTGCGCAATCTCTCGGCCGGCGGGCTGATGGCGGAGTTTTCGGACGGGCTCGCGCAGGGGCTGCGAGTCGAGTTCGACGTCAGGGGCGTCGGCTGGGTGCCGGGGCAGGTCGCCTGGTCGGCAGCGGGGCGGATCGGAGTCGCGTTCGACCGCCATATCGACCCGATGCTTGCCCGAAAGCCAGTCGGCCAGGGCGGACAAACCCCGGTTTTCGTAAAGCCGATCTTCCCCCGACAACACCGCTAGCATTGCGAGATTATCAGGGTAGCCCGAGCGCGGTCTGCGCCCGGGCCCGTCTCGCGTCAGATTTGCGCGAGTTCCTGCTTGATTCGAAGCTTTTGTTTCTTTAGCGCAGCCAATGTCGCAGCGTCCGGCAAGGGCCGCTGCGTCTCGGCGGCGATCTGGCGATCGAGGACTGCATGCTTGGCTGAAAGAGCCGATTGATGCGCGGTCTGCATGGGATGCGTACCTCCTTCATGGACTGTTGGGGAAAGCCAATAGAACACGCTACGCAGCGCTTGTCTCTACCCCTTTATGACGATGTACGACGCGCGCACCGTTTCATGCGACCGGTCGATTTTATCCGTGCTGCGCGCCTCTGATTTGCTAAGGCGAGGCATCGAAGGGGGCACGATGGACGAGAGCCTGATCGCAAAGCGGCTGGAGGTATTACGAGTCGAACATCGCGATCTCGATTCGGCGATCGGGGCCTTGATCGGCGCTGGCTCGCTTGATCAATTGCAATTGGCGCGCTTCAAGAAGCGCAAGCTGCGGTTGCGCGATGAGATCGCCTTGCTCGAAGACCAGCTCGTTCCCGATATTATCGCGTGATTCCCTAGCGTTCCCAATGTGGGACAGCTTGCGTGCGGTGCGCGCTGCATGCGGCGCTACCGTTAAGGTTTTGTTTATGTAAGGTGGTTGCATGGGATCCCCAGCCTATGATTCGCGCATGCAGCGCCGCGTTATCGATACGCTGTACATCGATGCCATGGTTTTGGCCGATGAAGCGCGCAGCTATTTTGACGAAGGCGGGCGCGCGGATCGGGAAGCGCTGGATCCGCTTGCGCGCGTATCGTTCAGTTGCGAATCGCTGAAGGTCACGACTCGGCTGATGCACGTCATCGCCTGGTTGCTCACGCAACGCGCGGTCGATGCCGGGGAGATGGCGTTGCGCGAGGCGCTCGACGAATCGCGCCGGTTGGGCACCGCTCCGACCACTGAGGGCGCAGTGATCCACTCGATGCCTGCGGTCGCACAAACTTTGATCTGGGCGAGCATCGACCTCCACCGCCGGGTCGCGCGGCTCGACCAAATTCAGGCGGATGAGATCGAATCCTTCGAAAGCCCGGTGCGCACGATGCAGGATCGCCTGGCGCTCGCCTTCTGACGCTGCCGTCGCGCGAGCGCCTGTCAGGCCGAGCTCAGAGCTTCAAACGTTCGCGCGCGGCATGATATTGGCGCTCCAGCCGGTCCACCATATCGGCGACGGGTTCGACCCGGTCGATCACCCCAATGCCTTGGCCGGATCCCCAAATTTCCTTCCACGCCTTGGGCTTCGCACCGTTACCGGTGCCGAAATCCATGGTCTTAAGGTCGCCCTCGGGAAGATGATCGGGGTCCATCCCCGCGGCGACGATCGACGCGCGCAGGTAATTGCCATGCACGCCGGTAAACAGATTTGAATAGACGATGTCGGCGGCCTTGCCCTCGACGATGCCCTGTTTGTAGGCGGCTTCGGCATTCGCCTCGACGCTCGCGATGAAGGGCGAGCCGATATAGGCGAAGTCCGCCCCCATCGCTTGCGCGGCGAGCACCGCGTCGCCCGTCGCGATCGAGCCCGACAGCGCCAGCGGGCCATCGAACCACTGGCGGATCTCCTGGATGATCGCAAAGGGCGACAAGCGACCGGCATGGCCGCCGGCACCCGCCGCAACCGCGATCAGGCCGTCCGCACCCTTTTCAACCGCTTTGCGCGCGAAGCGATCGTCGATCACGTCGTGCAGCGTGATCCCGCCCCAACCGTGGACGGCGGTGTTCAGATCCTCGCGCGCGCCAAGCGAAGTGATGATGATCGGCACCTGCCACTTGGCGCAGGTCGCCAGATCGGCCTCCAGCCGCTCATTGGAGCGGTGGACGATCTGGTTGACCGCGAAGGGCGCGGCGGGGCGTTCGGGATGCGCGCGATTATGTGCGGCGAGCTCTTCGGTGATGCGATGCAGCCACTCGTCCAGCACCCCCTGCGGGCGGGCGTTGAGCGCCGGGAAGGACCCGACGATCCCCGCCTTGCACTGCGCGATGACCAGCTCCGGCCCGGAAATGATGAACAGCGGCGAACCGATCACGGGAAGCCGCAGCGATGCGAACAAGGGGGGAATGCTCATGTCCGTTTCATAGCGCAACCGAAACGCCTGTCCAGCGGCGTTGATTTGCCACGTCGCGCGAAAGGGGTATGGATCGAAATTCTGCGTTTGTTTCCGGAGCAACCAAGTGAAGCTGTCCCTTGCCGCCGCCTTGTTGATTGGAGTCGCCTCGCCCGCCTTTGCGGTCGGTCAATTGCCGGAGGGCGTTGCCCCGGTTTCGTACGACATCACCATCCGCCCGGACGCCAAGGCGATGAGTTTCTCGGGCGAGGAGACCGTTACGGTCGACGTGGCGCGCGCGACCAAGGCGATCGTGCTCAATGCGGCGGACCTCAAAATTACGACCGCGACCCTCGACGGAGCGGCGATCCCGTTCACGCTCGATCCGGTGAAACAGCAAGTGACACTCACGCTGCCGACACTGGCTGCGATCGGCCAGCACAAGCTGCATTTCGCCTGGACGGGCACGGTCAACAGCTCAGCGTCCGGGTTTTTCGCGATCGACTATACCAATCCGGATGGATCGGCGGCGCGGATGCTGGCCACGCAGTTCGAAGCTCCCGATGCACGCCGCTTCGCGCCGATGTGGGATGAGCCGCAGTATAAGGCGACCTTCACGCTCTCAACCGTCGCCCCCGGGGCGCAGACGGCCTTTTCCAACATGCCAGCGATGAGTGTCACTCCGCAGCAGGATGGAACCAAGCTCTATCGCTTCGCGGAAACGCCGAAAATGTCGAGCTATCTGCTGTTCCTCGGCATGGGCGATGTCGAACGCAAGACGGTGATGGCGGGCAAGACCGAAATCGGCATCATCACCCGGCGCGGGGTGGTGGATCAGGGGGACTATGCGCTCGCCCAGGCCAAGCGCTTGCTGACCTATTATAATGACTATTTCGGGCAGCCTTATCCCTTGCCCAAGCTCGACATGATTGCGGGCCCTGGCTCCAGCCAATTTTTCGGCGCGATGGAAAATTGGGGCGCGATTTTCTATTTCGAACCCGAGTTGCTCTACGACCAGAAGCGCGCGACGCAGAGCGGCAAGCAGCGCATCTTCACCGTCGTCGCGCATGAAATGGCGCACCAGTGGTTCGGCGATCTGGTCACCATGAAATGGTGGGATGATTTGTGGCTCAACGAGGGTTTCGCCTCGTGGATGGAGAACAAGTCGAGCATCGATCTCAACCCCGATTGGAATGCGGCGGCAACCGCAGTGGCGCAGGACCGCGAAAGCGCGCTGCAGGTCGATTCGACATCGGGTACGCACCCGATCATCCGCCATGTCGAAACCGTCGACCAGATTGGCGAGGGCTTTGACGGCATCACCTATGCCAAGGGCCAGGCCGTCATCGGCATGATGGAATCGACGCTGGGTGCGGACACGTTCCGCGACGGTATCCGGCGCTACATGGCGAAATACAAATATTCGAACACCGCGACCGATCAATTGTGGAGCGAATTGTCGGCCGCCGCCGGCACGCCGGTGGCCGATATCGCGCACGATTTCACGCTGCAGCCGGGCGTGCCGCTCGTCACCATGACCAGCGCGCGCTGTGTTGGCACCGAAACCAAGGTCACCATGACGCAGGGTCGCTTCGCTTATGATGGCAGCGCCAAGCAACTGCTGACCTGGCGCGTTCCGCTGACGCTGGGCGTGGTCGGCCAACCGGTGACGCGCGCGATCGTGCGCGGGGCAAAGCCGACCACGGTCACCGTGCAGGGGTGTGGCACCGTCGTGCTCAACCGCGACAAGGGCGGCTATGCGCGAGTGGCCTATGATGCGCCTGCCCATGCTGCGATCGTCCGCGATTTCGCCAGCCTTGCGCTGACCGATCAACTCGGCACGCTGGGCGATGATTTCGCGCTGGCCAAGGGGGGCAATCAGCGGCTCGACCGGTATTTCGCCGATGTCGGCGCGATCGGAGCGGACGCCAATCCCCTCCTGTGGGAAACGCTGGCGGGGCAGCTGTCCGACCTGGGCGGCCGCTTGCCCAAGGGGGCTGCCAAGACCGCGATGCGTGCGCGCATCGTCGCGACGCTGGCACCGGCGCTGGAACGCGTCGGCTTACAGGCCAAGCAGGATGAATCGCCGCTGATCTCCACGCTGCGCGAAACGCTGATTGCGGTGCAGGGCGACAATGGTGACCCGGTCGTGGCGGAGACGGCGCGGCGCTATGTCGCAGCGCTGGCGACCGACACCAACGCCATCCCGGCGGCGATCCGGCAGCCGATCCTTGGCACCTACGCCAATAATGCGACCCCGGCCGAGTGGGACGCGCTGCTGAAGCTGACGCTCGCCGAAAAGAACCCGGTGGTGAAAAACGGCTATGTGCGCTTGCTGGGCTATAGCGATGACGACGCGCTGGCACGGCGCGCGCTCGGCCTGCTGTCGACCGGCGATCTGACCACACCGCAAAAGGCCAGCCTGTTGCAAACGGTCGCCAGCAACCATCCGGACATGGCGTTCGACTTTGCCGTCAGCAACCTCGCGCTGGTCAACACGCTGGTGGAAACCAGCAACCGTGCGGGCTTTGTGGCGGGCCTGGGGGCGGGGTCGGATGATCCCGCGATGCCTGCCAAGATCACAGGCTTCGCGACCGCGAATCTGCCGGTCGCCGCGCGAGGAGCGGCGAAGGCCAAGGTGGCGGCGATGGCAGCGCGCCGCCTGGTCAATGCGCGCATTCGCGGCGACATCGCCGCTTGGGCGACGGGGGGAACCGCCAAAAGCGGGTCTTAATCGACCCGCTTCAATCCGGCGGCATATTTCCGGCCGTTGGCGACATAATGTTCGGCGGAGACGCGCAGCATCGCCTGTGCGTCTTCGTCGAGTGCGCGCACCGCACGGGCGGGGCTGCCGACGATCAGGCTGCCGGGCGGGAACACCTTGCCTTCCGTGACCAGTGCGCCTGCGCCGACAATCGAGCCCGCGCCAATCTCCGCGCGGTTGAGGACGACCGCGCCCATTCCGATCAGCACGCCGTCACCGACGGTGCAGCCGTGCAGGATGGCGTGATGGCCGATCGTGCAATCCTCGCCGATCGTCAGCGGCGCGCCGGGATCGGAATGGCACATTGCGCCTTCCTGGATGTTGCTGCGCGCGCCGACCACAATCGGGGTGTTGTCGCCGCGAATCACCGCGCCGAACCAGATGCTGACATCGGGGCCGAGCTGGACGTCGCCGATCAAATCGGCGCTGGGCGCGACCCAGGCATTGTAGCCAAGCGTGGGGCGAAACCCGTCAATTTCATAGAGCGGCATGTGTTCGGTCTCCTGCGCGCGGTTTCTCCGTCGATGCCAGCGCGACGGGTTCCTGTCGATCCGGCGCGGCTTTTGGCCTAGGCGCGCACCATGAGCCTGCACATCTATGTCGACGCCGATGCCTGTCCGGTGAAGGATGAAATCTACAAGGTCGCGCTGCGCCGGTCGGTGGCGGTGACGATCGTCAGCAACAGCCCGATCCGCATTCCCGCCCATCCGCTGCTATCGCGCATCGTCGTCGGCGACCGCTTCGACGAAGCCGATGACTGGATCGCCGAACGCGCCGATCGCGCGAGCGTGGTGATTACCAACGACATCCTGCTCGCCGACCGGTGCCTGAAAGCAGGCGCGAGCGTGCTGGCCCCCAATGGCAAGCCGTTCACCACGGCCTCGATCGGCAATGCGATCGCGGTGCGCGCGATCATGGCCGATTTGCGCGCGGGCGGCGATGTCGTGGGCGGGCCCGCGCCCTTTGCCAAGGCCGACCGCTCGCGCTTCCTGTCGGCGCTCGATGAAATGCTGGTGCGGCTCTCGCGTTAGGCGTCGCTGCGCGGCGGAAAGCGCCGCAGCGCGCCCTCGAGCGAGGCGGTCGCGCTGCCACGGCGCGCCGGTTTCGGTTGCGTCGGGGCCGGGGACCAGCCGGTCAGATAGATAATGTCGAATCGCTCGGGCGTCTTGCCGTCGGGATCGGCCCGCTCGGCAAACAGGTCGGCCGCGCGCGCGAGCGTATCGCGGCGCAGCGGCGTGCGCTCGCGCAGGATGTTGGTGGCCCCCATGCCACGCAGATCGCGCAGCAATCCGCCAATCCCGCGATAGCGGACGGTCAGCGGCTCGATATCGGCAACGGGTAGCGTGAAGCCTGCGCGCATCAGCAAATCGCCCGCCGAGCGCACATCGACTTGCGGATGGATGCGCGCCGCCGGGCGATCGCGCTCGGCCTCGCGCAGGACGCTGCGCAAGCTCGATAACGTCCCGGCACCGCAGAAGGCGGCGAGGAACAGGCCATCGGGCCGAAGTGCGCGCCGCGCGAGCGTCAGTGCGCCGGGTAGATCATTGACGCTGTCGAGCACACCCGCCGAAACCACCAGATCGAACGATTCGGCGGGGAAGGGCAGGCGGTCCTCATCGGCCTGCACGCCACCGGAGTGCGCGGCAAACCGCGCGCCTGCGTCGCACCGCGTGACGTTCGCGCCCGCTGGGGCGGGCAGGGCCCCGTCGAAGCAGCCCAGGTCGAGCATGTCGGTGAAGCGATGCGTCACGCTGGCGAGGCGCTCCGCAATGCCGTCGAGCATCGCCGCGCGCAGGAAATCGAACTCGGCGAAGGTCGGTGCGGCGCGGTCGCGGTGGAGGCGGCGCGCGGCGCGGTCGAAGATGTCGGGGACGCTCATCGCCCGGCTTGTGCCGCTCTAGGGGGCGGGCGACAAGGGGGCGTGTCGCCCTGGCTTGCCCCCTCGCGCTTGATCGCCGATTTCGCGCTGCCGCCGCGCTGCCCCGGGTGCGGTGCGGTGACGGGGGAGGATCATCGCTTCTGCGCCACCTGTTGGGGCGCGCTGCGCTTTCTCGCGCCGCCGTGGTGCGCAACCTGTCACACCCCATTCGCCTATGATCGCGGGGCAGAGGCGCAGTGCGCGGCCTGTATCGCCGATCCGCCGCGCCACGCCGGGGTGCGGGCGGCGGTGGCCTATGGCGATGTCGCGCGCACGGTGGCGCTTCGCCTGAAATATGGCGGGCGCACCGCCTTTGCCGAGACCGTCGGGCGGCAAATGGCGCGGCTGCTGCCGGAGGATGCCGATATGCTGGTGCCGGTGCCGCTCCACCGCTGGCGTCTGTGGTCGCGCGGCTTCAACCAGGCTGCGCTGATCGCCAATGCGCTTACGCGCGTTAGCGGCATCGCGCACGATCCGCTGCCGTTGCGCCGCGTGAAGGCCACGCCACCCCTGCGCGCGATGGGGGCAAAGGCGCGCGCGCGCACCGTCGCCGGGGTGTTCCGCGTGGTCGATCCGAAGGCGCAGCTGCGCGGCAAGGCGGTGGTGCTGATCGACGACATTTACACCAGCGGAGCGACCACCGATGCGTGCACCGCCGCCTTGCTGCGGGCAGGCGCGGCAAAGGTGACGATCCTGTGCTGGGCGCGGGTCATCGATTCGAAGGATTGATGCGCGCGACATTGACAACCACCCACGCACCCCACATTTCTCCCCGATGCCTAAGATCGAAATCTACACCAAAGCCTTCTGCCCGTATTGCTCGCGCGCGCTGAAGCTGCTCGCCTCCAAGGGCGTCACGCCTGAGGAATATGACATCACCATGGGCGGCCCCAAGCGCGCCGAGATGCTCGAACGCGCCAACGGCGGCACCACCGTTCCGCAGATCTTTATCGATGGTCGCCATGTCGGCGGGTCGGATGATCTGGCCGCATTGGAGCGCGCCGGGGAATTGGACGCTTTGCTCGCGGCATGAAGATCGCGCTCGCCCAGATCACCAGCGGGATCGATCCCGCCGCCAATGCCGAAACGCTCGTTGCGGCGGTGGCGGAGGCGGCGCGGGGCGGCGCGACGATGCTGTTCACCCCCGAAATGTCGGGCTTGCTCGATCGGGACCGGGCGCGCGCTGCGCAGGTTTTGCGCAGCGAAGCCGAGGATGTCGTATTGGCGGCAGTGCGGGCTGCCGCGGCCGAACACGGAATCTGGGTCCATATCGGGTCGCTCGCGGTGCTCGGGGAAGGCGGGCGGCTCGCCAATCGCGCGTTCGTGATCGACGATCACGGAGAAATCCGCGCGCGCTACGACAAATTGCATCTGTTCGACGTGGATTTGCCGACCGGTGAAAGCTGGCGCGAATCCGCAAGCTACGCACCGGGCGATGGCGCGGTGGTGGTGCAGACTCCGATCGGCGCGCTGGGTCTTTCGATTTGCTACGATCTGCGCTTTGCCGATCTGTACCGTGCGCTCAGCAATGCGGGCGCAACGCTGCTCGCGGTGCCGGCCGCCTTTACCCGTCCGACCGGCGCGGCGCACTGGCATATCCTGCTGCGCGCCCGCGCGATCGAGGCCGGGGCCTATGTCATCGCCGCCGCACAAACCGGGGTGCATGCCGATGGCCGGGCAACCTATGGCCATTCGCTGGTGATCGACCCGTGGGGCGAGATTATCCTCGATATGGGCGAGGCGGCTGGTTTGGGCTTTGCCGAGATCGATCCGGCGCGTGTCGTCGATGTCCGCGCGCGTATTCCGGTGTTGGCGCATCGCCGCGCGATCCCGGAGGTCGAATCGGCGTGATCGTGTTCGATCTGCGCTGTCGTCAGGCGCATGTGTTCGAAGCCTGGTTCGGGTCAAGCGCCGCGTTCGAGGATCAGCAAGCGCGGGGCCTGCTCGCCTGCCCGATTTGCGGTGATGACGAGATCGTCAAAGCCGTTATGGCCCCCAATGTGGGCGCAAAGGGCAACAGCCGCAGCGTTCCCACGCCAAACGTCGAGGCGGCGGCTCCTCCAGCCCTGACGCCGGAGACGATGAAGGCCGCGCTCCACGCGCTCGCCCAAGCCCAGGCCCAAGCGCTGGAGAAGTCGGAATGGGTGGGGCGCGCCTTTGCCGATCGCGCACGCGCCATGCATGTCGGGGAAACCGCCGCGACGCCGATCCACGGCGAAACGACCTTGGCCGAGGCGAAGGCGCTGGTCGAGGAAGGTGTGCCGATCGCAGCTTTGCCTTTGCCGGTCGTTCCACCCGATACGGTCAATTGATTTCATCCGCGCCGCACAGTACCACCGCGCCCGGCGCCCCCGTAGCTCAGTCGGATAGAGCGACGGTTTCCTAAACCGCAGGCCGGTGGTTCGAATCCACTCGGGGGCACCAGCCTATGCCGGTCATACACTCCGGCTTTGCGCCAGCACCTCATAGGCCATCACCGCCGTGGCGACGGCCGCATTCAGGCTGTCGGCCTTGCCCAACATCGGGATTTTGACCAGCAGATCGCACTCGGCGGCATAGGTATCGGGCATGCCTTGCGCTTCGTTTCCGGTCAGCAGGAAGGTGGGTGCGGTGTAGCTGGCGGCGCGATAGTCGCTGTCGGTGTCGAGGCTCAACCCCACCAATTGCCCGGGGCCACTGCGCAACCACTGCGTGAACGCCGCCCATTCGCACTGCACGACGGGGACGGTGAACAAAGCCCCCATGCTCGCGCGCACGGCTTCGACCGAAAAGGGATCGACGCATTCGCCGATCAGGATCAGGCCGCCTGCACCAACCGCATCGCCGGTGCGCAGGATCGTGCCGAGATTGCCCGGGTCGCGCAGTCGCTCCGCCACCAGCCAGATCGCCGCGCTCGACCGATCGAGGCTCGCCAGATCGCGCGCAAATTCGGGGAAGACTCCGACCACCGCTTGCGGATTGTCCTTGCCCGACAGTTTGGAGAGGATGTCGGGCACCGTCTCGATCGCTTCACCGCCCGCCGTTTCGACATCGGCGACCAGCGCCTGCACCAGCGGATGCGCCGCACTGTCGCGGGCGAAGAACAAATATTGCGGAATGCGTCCGGCTTCCCGCGCTTCGGTCAGGATGCGCAAGCCTTCCGCCAGGAACAGGCCTTCCTCCCGACGATGCCGCTTTTCGCGCAGCAAGCGCACGCGCTTGATCAGCGGATTGGAATAAGCGGTAATCTCGCGCGGCATTACAGGCGCTCCGATGCGCGGAAGGGAGCTAGGCAGGGGGGATTGATATCCATGCCCGCCACATGCCCTCCGCCAGCGCTGCCCGCAAGCAGGTGAGGCGCAGCGCGGTCAATCCTCGCCGAACTTGGCCTCAACCAAATCGCACAGCGCACTCACCGCAGTCTCGGCATCCTCGCCATCGGCGGAGATGACGATCGTGTCGCCCATCGCCGCGCCCAGCATCATCAGGCCCATGATCGACGTGCCCGTGACCGATCCCGCGCCGTCTTTTTCGACGAGCACTTCGCACGGTTGTGTCGCCGCCAGCGTCACGAACTTGGCGCTCGCTCGGGCATGGAGCCCGCGCTTGTTGGTGATCAGGACGCTGCGGCTGACGGCCATCAGGCCGCCGCCTCGCCCAACACCTCGGACGCAACCGAAATATATTTACGACCAGCCTCGCGCGCGGCGGCAACGGCGTCGACCACCTTCATCGACTTGCGCGCCGATTCGAGCCGGATCAGCATTGGCAAGTTGATGCCCGCAATCACCTCGATCCGCCCGCGTTCCAGCAGCGAAATGGCGAGGTTGGACGGGGTGCCGCCGAACAGATCGGTCAGCAGGATCACGCCGCGTCCAGCATCGACTCGAGCGATCGCAGCCGCAATATCGTCGCGGCGCGCCTCCATATCGTCGTCCGGGCCAATGGCGACGGTGGCAACACGCTCCTGCTTGCCCACGACGTGTTCCATCGCGGTCACAAATTCATCGGCCAATCGGCCATGAGTCACGAGAACAAGCCCGATCATCGCTCCGCCCAGCTCATGCAACACGCGCCCCATTATTTTGCGTCTCGTCCGGCGCGCCTTCCAGCGAGTCCTGGGGCGCAGCGTCAAGATCTCGATGAGTAACCGTGGGCGAAAATCCTTCCGCACGCAACCGGGCACCTACCCGCTCCGTCACATGCACCGAGCGATGCCGCCCACCGGTGCAGCCGAACGCGACCGTGACATAGGATTTTCCTTCGGCTCTGTAGCGTGGCAGCAACAGCAACAGCAACGACTCGATCTGCGTAACCGCCGCTTCATAAGCGGGGTCGTCCGCGACATAGGCTGCGACATCGTCGTCCAGGCCGGTGCCGGGGCGCAGATGGGGCACCCAATGCGGATTGCGTAAGAAACGCATATCGAAAACCAGGTCCGCGTTGCGCGGCAGCCCACGGGCGAAGCCGAACGAAGTGACGGAAAGCGTGGGTTCCCCCAGTCCTTCGCCGGAAAATGTCGTGCGGACCTGCTGCGCCAGTTCATTGGCGGTTAGCGTGGTGGTGTCGATCAGCCGGTTCGCCCATTTCCGAAGGGGGGCGAGCAATTCGCGCTCGCGGGCAATGCCGTCCGCCGCGGGTCGATCCAGGGCCAGCGGGTGGCGCCGTCGTGTTTCCGAATAACGCCGCTCGAGTTCACCGCCAGCGCAATCCAGGAACAGCGTGCCGATATCGTGGCCGTGGACTTCCTGCAGTTGCTTGATTCGCTGGACGACGCGTTCGGGATCGAAATCGCGCGTCCGCGCGCCGATGCCGAGCGCGAGCGGCTGGGTCGATTGGTGAGCTCCTTCCGGGAGCGGGGCACCTAGCAAGCGATCCAGCAACAGGAGCGGAAAATTGTCGACGACCTCCCACCCGAGATCCTCGAGCGTTCGGAGCACCGTCGACTTGCCGGCACCTGACATGCCAGTGACGAGCAAAATGTCCTTCGGGTCACGCATTATAGTTCCTTTGTAGCGCGGTGTAGCGCTAATTCCACCTTGATCGGGGCGGATTGTTCGAAGGCTTCGAGTTTGATTTCGGGCAGGTCGACCCCCGCGATGGTCATCATGGTGCGGCGCAGCGGCATCCGTTCGACCGGACCGCCCAAATGCACGACAAGCGCGGCGGCGACATTGTCGATATGCGGGATCGCCACGATGCCGATCCCGCGGACCTCGATCTTTCCGGCAATCGTATCGGGTGCGGAGGCGAGCAATGCTCCATCCTGAACCTCAAGGATCGTGTAATCGTCACTGATCAGACATGCTCCGCGATCGACCAGCCGCAAGGCGAGGTCGGACTTGCCAGACCCGGACGGCCCCATCAGCAGCACCGCATGATTGCCGATCGCAACAGCGGTGGCATATAGCCGGACCTGCTTCACGTCGCGTTCCTCGCCGGGAGGCGAACGACCAGTCGGGCACCTTCCGCGCCGTCGCTACGGCTCTCGACATTGATCGTCCCCTGGTGGGCCTCGACGATCGTGCGCGCGATGGCGAGCCCCAGACCGGAATGTTTCCCGAACGCCTCCCCCGCCGGGCGCAGCGACTGGAATCGACGAAATACCTGCTCGCGTGCGGTTTCCGGGACGCCGGGACCTTGGTCTTCCACCGACACCGTCAAGACGTCGTGATCGCGCACTGCGGTGATGGTGATGACGCCGCCCTCGGGCGAGAAGGACACGGCATTCTCGATAAGATTCTCCAACACCCGTTCCAGCCGGCCGCCTTCCCCAAGCACGATCAACGGTTCAGCGAGCTTGTTGTCGAACCGGATCCGGATGCCGCGCTCAATCCCGCGCGCGTCCCGGCTGGCGATGAGGGCCGTGATCATTGCGCCCAGATCGACGGGCTCGAACTTCGCGCGGCTCAATTGCGCATCGAGACGGGACGCTTCCGCGATGTCGGTGATCAGGCGATCGAGCCGCTGGACATCGTCGCGGACAATGGCGAGCAGACGCTCCTGCAACTCGGGATCCTTGACCATCGCCATGCCCTCGACGGCGGAGCGCAATGAGGCGAGCGGATTCTTCATCTCATGCGTAACATCGGCGGCAAAGGCCTCGATCGCATCGATCCGCGCGCGCAGCGCAAGGCTCATGTCGGAGAGTGCCCGCGCCAACATGCCGATTTCATCGCGCCGCTCGGGCAGGCGCGGCACCACCACTTCGCGCGCACGCCCAAGCCGCACCCGCACCGCCGCGCGTGCGAGCCGCCGCAATGGTCGCACGATCGTGCGTGCGAGAAACAGGGAGAGCAACACCGACACGATCGCGACGATCAGCAACACGACGCCAAGGCGGAACCGCTCGACCCGAACGGTCTGGGTGATGTCACGCGCGTTGATCGTGCTCATCACCACGCCGCCGCCCGGAAAGGCCGAGGCCGCGGTGATGACGGGCGTGCGATCAGGCGCGCGCCATACCGTCGCGGCGACCTTCGGCTCGGCACGGGCAGTGCGAACGTCAGGCCAGGCCATTCCACTGGTCCGTTCGCGATAGAGCGGCGCGCGCGGGGCCCCGACCACGGTGTCGATCACCGCGTCCAGAAAGCGCGCCGCAGCCTGCTGCCAATCCTGTTTGTCGGGGTCTTGCAGCACGAAATTGCGCAGTCCCATCGCGCGCGTGTCGATGATGAGCGTCGCGTCCTTGTCATAGATCCGCAAGCGTGCGCCCATGTCCTGCGCCAGCTTCAGCGCAAGGTCAGGACGCTGCCTCGGCGGGACCGCGACGATCGCCTCGGCGACCAAACGCGCCTCGCGGATCGATTGGGTGACGCGGCCGTCGACGATGCGGCTGCGGTAGGAATCGAGATAGAAGAACCCGCCAGCGAGCATCGCGAGCGCGAAGACGTTCACGAACAGAATGCGGGGTGTAAGCGAAACGCGCGCCGACCAGCGCAGCGACAGCGCGCGCGCATCCTCTTCGTCACGAGCCAGATCGATACCGACGGCGCTATTCCTCGGAGAATCGATATCCGGCTCCATAAAGCGTCTCTATCGCATCGAAGTCGGCATCGACTTGGCGAAACTTGCGCCGCACCCGCTTGATGTGGCTGTCGATGGTGCGGTCGTCGACATAAATGTCGTCATGATAGGCCGCGTCCATCAACTGGTTGCGGGTTTTGACGATGCCAGGGCGCTGCGCCAGCGTTTCCAGGATCAGAAATTCGGTAACGGTCAGGGTGACGGTATCGCCGTTCCAGGTCACACGGTGCCGCGCGGTGTCCATCGCCAATCGGCCGCGCACCAGCGACGTCTCCGGAGTGGCCTCGCCGTCGCCCGCGCCGCCCTGCGCCACTTCGGTGCGCCGCAAGATCGCCCGAATCCGGGCGATCAGCAGCCGCTGCGAGAACGGCTTGGCGATATAGTCGTCCGCGCCCATCGCCAGGCCAAGCGCCTCGTCGAGCTCGTCATCCTTCGATGTCAGGAAGATCACCGGCAACATGCTCTTCTCGCGCAGGCGGCGGAGCAGTTCCAATCCGTCCATGCGCGGCATCTTGATGTCGAGGATCGCGATGTCGGGCGGGTTGTCGATCAGCGCCTTCAGCGCCGTCTCGCCATCCGAATAGACCCGCGTGACAAAGCCCTCGGCCTGAAGCGCGATCGAGACTGAGGTCAGGATATTGCGGTCGTCATCGACCAAAGCAATCGTTGCCGTCATCGGGCGGGGTAGATCCTTGTCATTCGCGAGTCGGCGTAATCGATTACACCCGCAGCCTCAATGCACGCTGAACAGAGCGCGTTTGACCGCGGGCAAGGCCAACGATATGCGCCGATGTGCAAAAAGCATAAAATGCGAGGTCAATTGGCCCGCATGGGACATTGAGGAGACCCCACGCAATGAGCGATCGCACCCCCACCGCAGGGCTGGAGGCCCAGGGCATCGAGACCCGCGCCAACCTGCACTGGAACCTTGTCACCGCCCGCCTGATCCAGTCCGCCATCGCGCGCGGGGAGGGGAAATTGTCAGCCGACGGGCCGCTGGTGGTCGAAACCGGGGCGCATACCGGGCGGTCGGCGCAGGACAAGTTCATCGTCCGTGATGCCGAAACCGAAAGTACCGTCTGGTGGGGCAAGACCAACAAGGCGATGTCGCCCGAGCATTTCGCTGTCCTAAAGGCCGATTTCCTGTCCGCACTGCGGGACAAAGAGGATCTGTTCGTCCAGGATCTGTTCGGGGGCTCGCAGCCCGAGCACCGCGTCAACGTCCGCGTGATCAACGAGCTTGCCTGGCATAACAGCTTTATCCGCACCATGCTCGTGCGCCCGGAGGAGTCGGAACTGCGCGGCTTCGTGCCCGATTACACGATCATCGATTTGCCGAGTTTCCGCGCCGATCCCGCGCGCCACGGCTGCCGTAGCGAAACGATCATCGCGGTTAACTTTACCGACAAGTTGATCCTGATCGGCGGCACCAAATATGCCGGCGAGATGAAGAAATCGGTGTTCAGCCTGCTCAATTACTTGCTGCCGCCGACTGGCGTGATGCCGATGCATTGCTCGGCCAATATCGGCAAGGATGGCGACACCGCCGTGTTCTTTGGCCTGTCCGGCACGGGCAAGACCACGCTCAGCGCCGACGCCAGCCGCACGCTGATCGGCGATGACGAACATGGCTGGTCCGACACCGCCGTCTTCAATTTCGAGGGCGGCTGCTATGCCAAGATGATCCGCCTGTCGGCCGATGCCGAGCCGGAAATCTTCGCCACCACCAAGCGCTTTGGTACGATCCTCGAAAATGTGGTGATGGACCCGGTCACGCGCGTGCTCGATCTCGACGATGCGAGCCTCGCCGAAAACAGCCGCGGTGCCTATCCGATCGATTTCATTCCCAATGCGTCCGAACACAATATGGGGCCGGTGCCGCGCAATGTCGTGATGCTCACGGCGGACGCTTATGGCATCCTGCCGCCGATCGCGAAGCTGACGCCCGAGCAGGCGATGTATCATTTCCTCTCTGGCTATACCGCGCGCGTCGCGGGCACCGAGATCGGCGTGACCGAGCCCGATGCGACCTTCTCGACCTGCTTTGGCGCGCCGTTCATGGCGCGGCATCCCTCGGTCTACGGCAATTTGCTCAAGGAGCGGATCGCCAAAGGCGGGGTCGATTGCTGGCTGGTCAATACCGGCTGGACCGGTGGAAAATACGGCACCGGCAGCCGCATGCCGATCAAGGCGACGCGCGCTTTGCTCAACGCGGCACTCGATGGCAGCCTGAACGGCGTGGAGTTCCGCACCGATCCCAATTTCGGTTTCAAGGTGCCGGTGGCGGTGCCGGGTGTCGACAGCGCGATTCTCGATCCGCGCGAAACCTGGGCGGACAAGGCGGCCTATGACGCCACGGCGGCAAAGCTGGTCGATCTGTTTGTGGAAAACTTCGCGCAATTCGCCGATCATGTCGATGAAGGGGTCCGACAATCGGCCCCCAAGGTCCACGCTCCAGCTTGAAGGCCCGGTCGTTCGGATCGGGCGCATCCAACCGGAAAGCCCGATCCGATGACGGAACTGCCCTTTCGCCCTTTTCCCGACGATGCTGCCATTCTCCGCGTTGGGCAGGGGCTGCTCGACCATAGCTTGCCGCGCGCGGAGTGGACGCATGAGGCGCATCTTGCCGCGACCACGTGGCTGGTGCGCGATCGACCCGACATTGCCATCGACGCCGAGATTGCCACGATCATCCGCAGCTACAATGTCGCGGTCGGCGGGGTGAATGACGACACGCAAGGCTATCACGACACGATCACCCGCGCTTATCTGAGCGGCGTGCAGGCGCATGTGGCGGCGCGACCATCCGGGGAATCGCTGGTCGCGTGCGTCAATGCCCTGCTCGGGTCACCGGCCGGACGGCGCGATTGGCCGCTGCATTTTTATTCGCGCGATCGATTGTTTTCGGTCGCCGCGCGGCGCGGTTTCATCCCGCCCGATCTCGCCTCGCTGCCGGGCCCATGCTAAACCCGGGGCTCTCGGACCAGCCTGGAAAGGATGCAAATATGGGATTGCTCGACGGACTGCTCGCCCAAGTCACTGAAAATGTCGACGTAAAGAACCTTGCCGCCAAGGTCGGGCTGTCGCCGGAGCAAGTCGAATCGGCGATCACCGCGCTGGGTCAGGCCCATGCCGCGCCGACCGATACCGCCACGACTGCGGCCGAGACGACCGGCCTTCCCGTAGATGTGCTGCAGCAGATCATCGGCCACATCGGTGGCGAAGGGGCGCTTGCTCAGTTCGCGACCCTGTTGGAAGGGCCGATGGGGAGCGCTGGTAAGGGCGCGCTTGGCGAACTCGAGGGACTCGCCGCCAACTTCTTCGGCAAGAAATAAAGCGAAGGGCAGCGTCAGGCGGGCTCGACCCGCAGGACGCTGCCATCCGCGCCGACGATCCGCACCGTCGTGCCCACGGCGGCATCCGGCCCGGTCGCGCTCCACGCGCCATCGCCGACGGTCACGCGACCGTCGCCATCGACGATCGCTTCACACACCACCACGCGCTTGCCGACCAACCGCGCCGCCCGATCGTTGAGGAGCGGGTCCGCCGAAGACCGGTCCGACTGGCGATACCAGCGCCACCCAAGTGCCACCAGCGCCCCGGTCAGCGCCGCGAACATCAGTGCCTCGACGACAAGCGGCAACCCCGGCACGATCAGCGCGATGATGCCGACGCTGGCCGCACCGGCCCCCAGGAAAATCAGGAAAAAGCCAGGTGCCAGCATCTCTGCGATGACCAGCGCGAGTGCAGCCGCAAACCACAGCGCACCATCGCTCCATGCCACGCCGAGCAGCATCATTGCGGCGTGTTCTCAAACGGCCCGCGCGGGCGCGGCGCAGCGGGAGCCGGCGGCGGCGTCGGACTGCCCGAAATCGCCTCGCGCGCGAGTTCGCCAATCCCGCCGAGCGTCCCCATCAACTGGGTGGCTTCGACCGGGAACAGGATCGTCTTGGCGTTGGGCGAGGTCGCGAATTTGCCGATCGCCTCGACATATTTCTGCGCGATGAAATAGTTGATCGCCTGCACGCTGCCATTTTCGATCGCATCGGACACGGCCTTGGTCGCTGCGGCTTCGGCCTGGGCGGCGCGTTCGCGCGCCTCGGCGTCGCGAAACGCGGATTCGCGGCGCCCTTCAGCCTCAAGGATTTGCGACTGCTTCTGCCCTTGTGCGCGGTTGATCGCATTTTGGCGCGCGCCCTCGGATTCGAGGATCGAGGCGCGCTTTTCGCGCTCGGCCTTCATCTGGCGTGTCATTGCGTTGACGATGTCGGCGGGCGGGCGAATGTCCTTCAGCTCGACGCGGGTGATTTTCACGCCCCAGCTCTCGGTCGCATGGTCGACCACGGTCAGCAGCCGCGTGTTGATCTCGTCGCGCTTCGACAGTGTCTCGTCGAGATCCATCGATCCCATCACGGTGCGCAAATTGGTCGTCGCGAGCTGCATGATGGCGAGATACAGGTCGCTCACCTCATAGGCGGCCTTGGCGGCATCGAGCACCTGGAAGAACACGACACCGTCGACCGCGACCATCGCATTGTCCTTGGTGATGATCTCTTGCCCCGGAATATCCAGCACCTGCTCCATCATGTTCACTTTGCGCCCGATCTGGTCGAACAGCGGCACGATGAAGGTGAGCCCGGGTTGCGCGACCGCGGTGAACTTGCCGAAGCGCTCGATCGTATATTGATAGCCTTGGCGCACCACCTTCATGCCGAGCATGAGGTAAAGGAGCACGGCAACAACCAGTAGTCCGGCAATGACGAGTGGCATGAAACTATCCCCGGAACGGCGACCACATGGACGCGGGCGCGACGTGATGCCGTTCTAGCAGATCGCCAGCGCTCGGGTAGGGGAATGTGGCGGTGGCGCGGCACCGCCACAGGCCGTATGCACTTTGCCTGTTTCGAATGCGTGGGAACCCAGAATGATGCGCGACGCGCCGTCCGACATGCCCGATTTGCTGAAGATGCGGTCCTGGCTGTTTGCGCCCGGCGACAGCGCGCGAAAGCTGGCGAAAGCGATTGCCAGCCCGGCGGACATCGTGCTGCTCGACCTGGAAGACGCCGTGGCAACCGAGAACAAGCCGCTCGCCCGGCAGGTGGTGCACGATTGCCTGCAGGCGAACCCGGCGGAAAGGCCGCGCTTGTGGGTCCGCGTGAACCCGCTCGATGGGCCGCATACCCTGCGCGACCTCGCTGCGATCATGCCCGCGCACCCCGGCGGGATCATGCTGCCCAAGGTCTATGGGCGGCAGGATGTCGAGCGGCTCGATCATTATCTCAGCGCGTTCGAAACCGCACATGGCCTTGCCGAGGGATCGACGCCGGTGATCGTCCTGGTCACCGAAACCGCCGAGGCGATGTTCCACACCGGCGACTATAAGGCCGCGCCGCGCGTCGTTGCGCTGACCTGGGGCGCGGAAGACCTGGCGGATTCGATCGGGGCCAGCACCAATCGCAACGCCGATGGCAGCTATGGCTTTACCTATGAACTGGCCCGCTCGCTGTGTCTGCTGGGCGCGGCGGCGGCAGAAGTCGCGGCGATCGAGACGATCCAGGGTGACTATCGCAATATCGACTCGCTCAAGGCACGCGCGGCCAAGGCGCGGCGCGACGGCTTTCGCGGGATGCTGGCAATCCATCCCGCACAGGTCGAGGTGATCAACGCAGCCTTCACGCCGACCGCCGAGGAGATTGCCGAAGCGCAAACGATCGTCGATCTGTTCGCGGCGAACCCCGGTGTCGGCACCATCGGATACCAGGGCGGCATGCTCGATCGCCCGCATCTCTCCCGCGCACAGCAGCTTTTGCGGCAGGTCTGACGGCCGGGTCATCGCTTGCCCGGCAGGGGAGACTGGCCGCTCCTATGCCGGGATTGCGCTTCGGTCCGATTATTTTTGGATCAGCTCGACGGCAATAGCGGTGGCTTCGCCCCCGCCGATGCACAAGGCCGCGACGCCCTTGTTCAGCCCGCGCCGCTTCAACGCCGCGACCAACGTCGCGATGATGCGCGCGCCGCTGGCACCGATCGGATGGCCAAGCGCGGTGGCGCCGCCATTGACGTTCAGCTTCTCGCGCGGAATGGCCAGTTCGCGCATCGCGATCATCGCCACCGTCGCGAAGGCTTCATTGACCTCGAACAGATCGACATCGTCGACCGACCAGCCCGCACGATCGAGTACCTTGCGAATTGCCGCGACTGGCGCGGTGGTGAACAAGGCGGGCGCATGGGCGTGCGCCGCCGTCGCGACGATGCGCGCTTCTTGCGGCAGCCCATGCTTTTCGGCAACGCTTGCCCGCGTCAGCACCAAAGCGGCCGCACCATCGGAAATCGAGGCGGAGGTGGCCGCAGTGATCGTGCCATCCTTGGCGAAGGCGGGGCGCAGGCCCGGGATTTTCTCCGGCTTGGCCTTGGCCGGCTGCTCGTCTTCGCTGACGACAACATCGCCGCCGCGCGCCTTGACCGTGACCGGCACCACTTCATCGGCAAAGCCGCCACCGGTGATCGCCGCATTGGCGCGGCTCAGGCTTTCAATCGCGAAGGCGTCCTGCTCGGCGCGGGTAAATTGATAGGTGCCCGCCGTGTCCTCGGCAAAGGCCCCCATCGGCTTGCCCTTGTCATAGGCATCTTCCAGACCGTCCATCATCATCGAATCAATGACGACGTCATGGCCGATGCGTGCACCCGAGCGGTGCTTGGCGAGCAGGAAGGGCGCATTGGTCATGCTCTCCATGCCGCCTGCCACGACCACATCGACGGTGCCGGCCATCAGCGCTTCGGTCGCCATGATGGTCGCCTGCATGCCCGAACCGCACATCTTGTTGATCGTGGTCGCTTCCACCGACTGAGGCAGGCCAGCGCCGAGCGCCGCCTGGCGCGCGGGTGCCTGGCCCAGGCCTGCGGGCAAGACGCAGCCCATATAGATGCGGTCGATGCTGTTCGGATCGACCTTCGCGCGTTCAACCGCGGCCTGCACTGCCGTCGCGCCGAGTTCGACGGCGGTGACGCCCGAAAGCGCACCCTGAAAGCCGCCCATTGGCGTACGCGCGTAGCTGGCGATGATGACGGGGTCGTTGGACATCGTTCTTCCTCTCAAGCGTCGGAATGCGCGTGCTAGGAGCATTCCTGGATATCGGACATGGCCTCATAGCGTGTGCTTCGACAGACATCGTGCCAAAAATGCGCGAGCGTGTCGGCCTATGCTAAATGCGGGGGTGCCGAGCGCTATCCGATTGAGAAAGCAGGCCGCGTTACGGCTGGTGTGCGGATGCCGATATTCTCCCGCCCATGGAAGAGGCGACCGTATCGTGACCGAGCGCCGCCAGACCGGTTTTACCGGAACGGCTTATGCGGCGTGTTCATATCCCATTCCATGCACCGATCCGGCATGCGCCACGAAGGCATCGAAGAGCCTCTGCATCGCCACTTTCTTATACGGGAAGGTGGTGCCGTCATCCATGTCGTGCACCAGCATCGCGACATCGACTTCGAAGACCAGCAGCCGTCCATCGGGCAACTCGGCACAGTCGATCCCGAAATAGTCAAGGCCGATCCGGCGCTGGAGCGCAGCGAACGCAGCGGCATGGCGGTGGGCGAAATCGCTGTCGAAATGCTCCATCCACGCCGCTTCAATGGCACGCTTGTCCGCGTCCTCGGCCATGCCGGCGCTCAGATAATGCACGATCCAATGGTCTGAGAGCGCCAGATGGCTGGGATAGGCCTTGCCGCCGATGAACACCACGCGCTGCTTGCTGAACAAGCCGTCTTGTCCGCGATAGTCGATGAAGGGCGCGACGAAGAACTCAGCGCTCTCACTGGTGGCGAGATAAGCCAGCGCGGCGTCGGGCGAGTCCAGGCGATCGAGTCCCCCGCCTGCGTGCGTGCCGAGTGGACGCGCAATGATCGGGAAGGCGAGGCCCGCGACATGGTCGGCAAGTTGGCTCGCTCCCAAACCAACCGATTCGAGCACTGCTCGCTCGACCTGAGTGGTTGGCGGCACGCACAGCGATGCTTCTGACGCCAGTAGCGCGCTGACGCCATCGCGCGTCAGCCCAGCGATCGTGCGGGCGGCGGCGTTCATCACCGGGCCCGTGAGGGTCGGCAACAAGGCCGCCATGCGCGCCAACACCGGGCGATGTTCGGTGGCCTCGCCAATGGCGAGGAGCGCGACGTCATATTCGGGCAGATCGTCCAGATCGGTGGTGTCGCCATCGACATAGCGCAGCCAGAGCACGGCATTGGAACCGTTCAGCAGGAAATCGACCGGCGTGTTGGCCATGAAATCGCCCGGCGTCACAAAGGCCAGCACCCTCAGGCCCGAGCCATCACCATGGACGACGCAATAGTCGCGCTGGATCGCCACCGCCTGGTCGAGCAGCGTGCGCGCTTCCTCCGCGCGGAAATGGCAGTAGAGCATCATCGACAAGTCGATCATCGCCGCCGCGTCGCTTGCATCCGCCGTGATCCGCTCGATCGCAGTCTGCCAAAGCGCGGTCATGTCGCGCCGCTCAAACGCGATTGGCAAAAGCCGATGCATGCCCTGCGTCTCGGTGCGTGGGTTCACCACCGGGCGGCGGGGAAGGGGGATGGTGACGGACATTGATAGATCCTCAGCGCCGGGGCGAATGACGGGCACCAAAACGCAACACGCCCTCGACAAGCGCGTCGAGGTCGTCGGCGGTGGTGCGGTGATTGACGAAGGCGGCGCGGATCGCTGGCCGACCCTTGATCAGCGTGAGCGAGGGCGCGACCCGACCGGCCGCGTGCAGATCCTCGACGATCGCGCGGTTGATCACGCCGTCTCCGCCAACGCCGCCGGGCGCGTAGCCGAAGCAAACGATGTTGAGCGCGACGGGCGCAAGGAGTTCGAGGTCGGGCTCAACCGCGATCCGTTCGGCCAACCCTCGTGCGATCCGGCAGTTTTCGGCGATCGAGGCACCCAATGCCTCGGTGCCATAGGTTTTGAGCGTGAACCAGGTCTTGAGCGCGCGGAAGCTGCGCGAGAGATCGGGGCCGATATCGCAGGGCCAGTCCCCGCCCGCTGCCAGGCCGGTCTCGGCGCGGGTTAAATAGGCGGCTGGCGACGCGAAAGTGTCTTTCAGCCATCCGCCTTCGCGGACAAGCAGGAAGCCGGCATCGTACGGGACATGGCCCCATTTGTGGAAATCGAACGCCACGCTATCGGCGCGTTCGATCCCCCGCAGCAGCGGCGCGATTTCTGGCGACAGCATGCCAAGCGCGCCGAGCGCGCCATCGATATGGAAGTGCAGACCTTCTTCGCTGGCAAGGTCCGCCAGCGCATCCAAGTCGTCGATCGCGCCGCTATTCACCGTACCGGCGGTGCCGATCAGCAGGAACGGCGTCAGCCCGGCGGCGCGATCGGCCCGGATGAACGCACGCAGCGCGGCCACATCGATCCGCCCTGCATCATCGGTGGCGACGCGGGTGAGCGCGTCGGAGCCAAGCCCCGCCATTTCCAGCGCGCGGGGAACGCAGCCGTGAACTTCGTTCGAAGCATAAGCGACCAGGCGCGCTGCCTTGGCCACGCCGCTCTGTCGCACCGCCATGCCGCATGTCCGCGTGCGCGCGACCAGCAGCGCGACGAAATTGGCTTGCGACGTTCCGGTCAGGAACAGGCCATCGGCTCCCTCCGGAAAGGCGAAGATCTCGCGCACCCAGTCGCGGATCTGCCGCTCGATCAGGATCGGCATATGGTCGCGTCCGCCCAGATTGGCGTTGAGGCCGCCGCTCAGCATTTCGGCCAGCATGCCAACCGGGGTTCCAGCGCCCTGCACCCATCCCATGAAACCGGAATGCAGATTGCCGCCTGCATAAGGGAGGATCGCCTCCATGAAGGTTGCGTGCACGCTCGAAAGATCGGTGGGGGCTACCGGCAGTGCTTCGCGCGCCACCGCGCGGACGTGCGCGGGGGCCGGTCGCCACACCGGTTCGCCCGAGAGCCCTTCGAGATGATCGATCATGTCATCGAGCATCTGGTGCCCCTGCGCGCGCAGGCTCGACCATTCTGCCGGATCGAGCGATGTCGGCGCGCGGCGTGGCGCGCGCACAGTTTCGAAGCCGGGGCTCGCCGACTCCCCACAATCGGACGCGACCGGAACGGCGGGATCGAACATCACCACAGCGTCGCATCTGCTGCGCCAAGGCGCGCAGCGGCGTAAGGGGACGCGGCGTCCGGGCCCGACCTTCCACAGCCGCGCCGCCAAGGCATGGTGTGCAAGATCAGCACGGCATGGTCCGGATCAGCCCTTTGCCCGTTCGGGAAAGGCGTTTGACCTCGCGATCACGCGAGAACATTGATGTCGGTCTGGCTCGATCCGTAAGCGGCGGCGGGGATGGGCTTTGGCGGTGGCGGCGCATTCGGATCGGCCGAGATGCTGGCCTGGGCGTCACGCGCTTGCTGCAACGCCTCCGCAGCTTTCTGGATTGCCGCCGTGTCGCCATTTTGTAGCGCGGTTCCCAGCGCGGCGAGCGGGCTTTTGGCGGGGGGCGTCCGGTTGGCGGTCATCCGCGCATACGCCGTTTTGGCCGCCGTTACGTCACCCGATTGGGCGGCGGTCATCATTTTCAGATAATCCTGCCTGCGTTGTCGCAATGCCGCCATTTGGTTGCTCGACGCGGTCGACGAGGTCGGCGATGCCGACGATATCGCGCTTACGCCCGTGCAGGTGCCCATGATGCCAGACTTCCCGTTGCCAGTGCTTCGCCTTCCCCATCTCCATTCTAGGAAGCAATTTGGCGGTAACGCGAAACCTGCGGAAATTTTGATCGTTACGCCTGCGCTAACCGAACAAGATACTGAATTTCAGGGATATTTATCCGCCTTCAAGGCCGTGCCGTTGGTTTGGCCGCTGCCCCAGCGTCGGCATGGCGTGCAAGGAGAGGCATGCCGCCACGCAGATCCGCCCCCCGCCGACATCCTTGGCGGATCCCAACTTGCCGAGCACCATAAAACGTGGGACCCGCCCCACAGATGGCCATCCGCCCCTTACCGTGTGTGCGTATCCCTTCGTTCCTGGTCATGCTCGGCGCGCTTCTGGTGGTCGCGTGCGTTCACCGGAAAACGCAGCCTGAGCCGGTCGACATCCTGACTGTGTTGGCTAAGCGGCTGCCGGGCGGAAGCCCATCCGCCCAGCGCAAGGCGATGGTTGATACCATCCGTGCCGAGCTACGCGCCCTTGCTCCAAAGGCGGACACCCCTGCGTTTGAGACGGCTCTAAGCATCGTTAGCGTAATTCCGCGTGAAGAGTTCGTGCGCGAAGACCGTCGCAGCGCCGCCTATGTCGACCTTCCGCAGGACATCGGTTACGGTCAGACGATCTCCGATCCGTATGTCGTCGCGATCATGACGGCAGCGCTAGACTTGCCCACGGGTGCCAACGTGCTGGATGTAGGGACTGGGTCGGGGTATCAGGCGGCGGTTCTGGCACGAATTGCTAAACGTGTCTCATCGATCGAGATCGTTCCGCCTTTGGCGACATCCGCGTCGGAGCGGCTCCGCCGACTTGGCTTTGCCAATGTCGAGGTTCGCACCGGCGACGGTTTTCTTGGCTGGCCGGAGTTCGCACCGTTCGACGGCATCATCGTCGCCGCGAGCGCGTCAGAGGTTCCGGCCCCGTTGCTTGCCCAGCTCAAACCCGGCGGCAAACTTGTAATGCCGATCGGTCTAAGTGATAGCAGCACGCAATTATTACGCTTTACAAAAAATGCCGACGGAAGCGTCGCGCGCTGTTCCTTAGGGGCAGCTCTCTTTGTTCCGCTGACTGGCGCGCGCGCGCGACCGTTCGCGCGTTACGGCCTGTTTGACCGATCGATCCCACTCTGTTTCGGCGCGCCGATCGTGGGGATACTCTGAAGCTACAAATCGCGCGGACGCTGCTTTGGATTGCCTATGCCCCAGATTCTCGCTGCTTTTCGGTACTTAACCCCCGACAGACAGAACTGACTCTTTTTGGAGGTAAGCAAAGCAAGTCCCTGCCAAATGGACAATCAAGAGGATCGAATAAGACAATCCGGCACAACGCCGTGGCGGAAGAGGTGGGATTCGAACCCACGGAGAGCTTGCACCCTCGCCGGTTTTCAAGACCGGTTCCTTAAACCACTCGGACACTCTTCCCATCGGCTCAGCAACATCGGGCAGCCGACTCTAACGCGGCCAGCCGTGCAGCGGTGCCCCGCTTAGCGGCCACGGGACGAGATGTGCAAGGTTTGTGGTCAGCGTCCGGCCTTTTGGGGTTCATGTGGACAAGCCGGTGTGCCAAGGTCGGACGATGCGAGGAACCAGTATTTTAGGGCGTCCCATTGGCATGGCGTTGGCCGTCCTGGCGGCGTGCTTTGCGATGATCGGGCCGGCGGCGGCGCAGGATGAGGCCGGGTTTCAGGCCTATTTACAGACGCTCCGCGCGCAGGCCGCAGCGCGCGGCGTGAGCCGGGCGACGCTGGATGCGGTGATGCCGACGCTGACGCTCAACCAGCGCGTGATCGATCTGGATCGGGCGCAGCCGGGGGCCAATCCGAATGCCGGGGTTCCCAATTTCGCGCCGTATCAGGCGCAGCACCTTACCGCTGCGCTGATCGCCAACGGTCGCAACGCCTATCAAGCCGAGCGGTCGCGCCTGCAACGGATCGAGCAGCAGATCGGCGTTCCCGAATCGATCATGGTCGCGATCTGGGGCCATGAGACGAGCTATGGTCGGGTGATGGGCGGCTTCGATCTCCCACGCGCGCTGGCGACGCTCGCTTATGAGGGGCGGCGGCGCGAGCTGTTCGCAGACGAGTTCATCGCCGCGCTGCAAATGATGGATCGCGGCGTGTCGCGCGCGCAACTCGTCGGCAGTTGGGCGGGGGCAACGGGTGGGCCGCAATTTCTGCCCTCAGTCTATCTGCGGCTCGCCCGCGACGGCGACGGCGACGGCCGGGTGGACATTTGGGCGAGCCGGGCCGACACGCTCGCCTCCATCGGCAATTATTTCGCGAATGCCGGGTGGCGACCCGGCCAACCGTGGGGCCTCGCAGTCTCCGTACCGGCGACGTTCGACCGCAGCCAGGTGACCAACCGCTTGCTGTCGCCGCGCTGTCTCAAGGTGTTCGCGCGGCACAGCGCGTGGAAAACCATGGCCGAATGGCGCAGGCTGGGGCTCGTCCCGCTGACGCGCGACTGGCCGGGCGATTCGGTGCTGGCGACGTTGCTGGAGCCCGATGGCCCCGGACGCACGGCCTATTTGCTGACGGGCAATTACCGCGTGATCCTCGATTATAATTGCTCCAATTTCTATGCCTTGTCGGTCGGCCTGCTCGCCGATGCCGTGGAGCGCTGAGATGAGCCTGCTGGTGGCGCTGGTGCTGGCAAGCGGCGGCGGTCAGGCGATGCCGCCGCGTCAGCAACGCGGTACGCCCAAGATCCACGAGGTCTCCTCGCCTCCCGCGATCGCCGCCGCCAGCGATTTGCCGCCGGGCGACGGGCCGCGCGGCACCTCGGGCGAAGTGCGGGACGATAGCGTCGGTTTTGCGGCGGTTTCATCGCTGTCGCTCGATCCGCAGTGGAGCGCGGTGACGATGACGGTCGCGCATCCGAATGTCCCGCCGGGCACACCGGTCGAGATCACCGCGCTCGACACTGGCCGCACGATCCTGGCGCTAGTGGTCGCGCGCGAGACCAGCGGGGCGGTGGTCTCGCTGTCGCCAGCGACCGCCCAGGCATTGGGGGTTGGCGACCGGGCACCGGTGCGGGTGCGGGCGGTGGTGGCCGGCCCACAGGATCAGACGGCATTGCGCGCGGGGCAGGCGGCCTCTGCGCGGCTGGATGCGCCGCCGGCTTTGCTCACGGCGCTGCGTCGCAAAGTCCCGATGCAGCAAGTGGCCCCAGCGGTGCCGCGTGCGGCCCCCGCCAAAGCACCGATACCCAGAGCACCGATACCCAAAGCGCCAGCGCCCAAGCCGCTCGCCAAGCCAAAGCCGTCACTGGTTCCATCGCCACCGGTTCCGCCGACGGCTGGCGGTTTTGTCGTGCAGGTCGCCGCTTTATCGTCGGCGGAGCGCGCCGCTGCGATGGCGCACGCCCTGGGCGGCCATGTTGTTCCGCTCGGACGCCTTTTTCGCGTGCAATTGGGCCCCTTTGGCGACAAAGCCAGCGCACAGCGCGCGCGTGACGGGGCCGCCCGGCACGGTTATGGTGACGCGCAAATCCTCCACACCGACTAAAAAACGAGACCGGACCTGATGCTTTCCCGCCAAAAACTGATCGCCGCCTCAGCCCTCATCGCCGTCGCCGCGACCTGTCCGGCCGTGGCCGCACCCGAGTTCCAGACGCCGGCGCCGGTCGCCTATTTGCAGGATCTGTCCTCCGGCGCGATCCTGTATTCGAAGGATGCCGACCGCCGAATGCCGCCCGCGTCGATGGCCAAGATGATGACGGTCTATGTCGCGTTTCAGATGATCAAATCGGGCGAGTTGAAGCTCGACACAAAATTCCCGGTGCGCCCCGAAACGTGGCGCGCATGGCATTCGCAAGGCTCGACCATGTTCCTGTCCTCGGGCGAGAATGTCAGCGTCGAGGATCTGCTCAAGGGCATCGTCACGCTGTCGGGCAACGATGCGTGCGTCGTGCTGGCCGAGGGGATTTCGGGCACCGAATCGGCCTTTACCGAGCGGATGAACCGCGCGGCGGCGAAGCTCGGCCTCAGCAACAGCCATTTCGGCACGGCCAATGGCTGGCCCGACAATGGCGTGACGTATGTGACCGCGCGCGATCTCGCCAAGCTGGCGAGCGCGACGATCCAGGATTATCCCGATCTCTACAAGCGCTTCTACTCGCTGCGCAGCTTCACCTGGGGCAAGACGCTCGGTGGGGAAAAGCCAATCGACCAGGCCAATCGCGACCCGTTGCTGGGCCGGGTGAGCGGTGCCGACGGGCTCAAGACCGGGCACACCGATGAAGCCGGTTTCGGCTTCACCGGGTCGGCGCAGCAAAATGGCCGTCGGCTGGTGATGGTGCTGGCGGGTCTTGGCACGTCGGGCCAGCGCGCCGAGGAATCGGTCAAGTTCATGGAATGGGGTTTTCGCGCGTGGCAGGCCAAGCCGATCCTCGCCAAGGGCAAGCAGATCGAAACCGCCGAGGTGCAACTCGGCACCTCCAACAAGGTCGGGCTCGTCGCGCCGAGCGATCTCTCCGCGACCGTACCTGCGGGCACCGCAGGCGAAATGCGCCTGACGGTCAGCTATGACGGCCCGATCAAGGCCCCGATCAAGGCCGGGCAGCATATTGCCGATCTGGTGGTGGTAACGCCGGGGATGCCGGCCGAGCGGCTGCCGCTGGTCGCCGCCAATGATGTGCCGCAGGCTGGCTTTTTCGGGCGTGCCTGGGCTGGCTTGCTGAGCCTGTTCGGCGCGTGAGCCGATGACGGCGATCGGGCGCTTCATCTCGCTGGAAGGGGGCGAGGGGGCGGGCAAATCGACCCAGGCGCGCTTGCTTGCCGATGCGCTGGCGATGCGCGGGATCGAAACACTGGTCACGCGCGAACCCGGTGGCAGTGAGGGTGCGGAGGCGATCCGCGCCTTGCTGATGCAGGGCGAGGTCGCGCGGTGGAGCCCGCATAGCGAAGCCTTGTTGTTCGCCGCCGCCCGCGCTGACCATGTTGAAAAGACGATCCGCCCGGCACTAGGGGCTGGACGCTGGGTGATTTGCGACCGCTTTCTCGACAGCAGCCGTGCCTATCAGGGCGTAGCGGGCGGGATCGACGACGCTGCCGTGCTGGCGCTGCATGCCTTTGGTTCACGCGGGTTGCTGCCGGACCGGACGCTTGTGCTGGAACTATCGCCCGAGCTTGGACGCAGACGCGCGGCGGTCCGTGACGGCGCTGCAGCGGATCGGTTCGCGGCGCGCGGCGATACGTTCCATGCCGATGTCGCGGCCGCTTTTCGCCGGTTTGCGAAGCAGGAACCTGAGCGCTTCCGCCTGGTCGGGGCGACTGCCGGGATCGACGATGTCGCGGACGCGGTGTTTGCCGCAGTGGCCGACCTGCTGCCATGACGCTGCCGCTCGGAAATGATGCCGCGCACCAGGCCTTCGCCGCCGCAATGGCGAGCGGATCGCTGCATCATGCGTGGCTGTTCGCGGGCCCGGAAGGCATCGGCAAGGCGACCTTCGCGCGCGCCGCAGCGCTGCGGATGCTGGCCGAAGGGGCGGGGGGCGACCTGCCGCCGGGCTTCGACGTGCCCGAGAGCAACCCGCAACGCAAATTGATCGCGGCGGGATCGCACCCCGATTACCGGGTGCTCACGCGCCAGCCGAAGGAAGGCGACAAGACCGGACTCGATCTCGCGCGCAGCATCCCGATCGCGCAGGTGCGCGCGCTTGGGCCGATGTTTGCGACGCGCCCGTCGATGTCGAGCAGGCGGGTCGTCATCATCGATGCGGTCGACGATCTGGAACGGCCGGGGGCCTCCAACGCCTTGCTCAAGAATTTGGAGGAGCCGCCCGAGGGCACGATCTTCCTGCTCATCAGCCATGCGCCAGGACGTTTGCTGCCGACGATCCGGTCCCGTTGTCGGCAATTGCGTTTCGATCCGCTCGATGATGCCACCATGACGTCCGTGCTGCGCGAACAGCTTCCTTCTGCGGACCCGGCGGAAGTGGCTGCATTGATCCGCGTCGCGCATGGATCGCCGGGTCGCGCGCTCGGTTTCGCCGGATTGGACCTTGCCGCGATCGACCAGGCGCTGGCGGCGATCGCGCGGGATGGCGATCCCGGCAATGGTCGCCGCGTCCGGCTGGCCAAGTCGCTGGCGCTGAAGGCCGCGCAGGCGCGCTACGAGGCGTTCCTTGACCGTGCCCCCGCCTTTATCGCGGGCGTGGCCCCGGAGCGGCAGGGCGAACGCCTGCGCATCGCGCTCGACGGGTATGACGCCGCGCGCACGCTCGCTGCGACCGCGCGCGCGCTGACGCTCGATGCGCAGGCGACCGTGTATGAGATGGCGGGGATCGTCGCGCGGCTTGCGCGCTGAAAGCGGCGCCAAGGCTTCAATTGCGGCGACCGATGCTCTAGGAGGCGGCCATGGCCGACCCTTATTATATCACCACCGCAATCAGCTATCCCAATGGACGCCCGCATATCGGGCATGCCTATGAGGCGATCGCGACCGATGCGATCGCGCGCTATCAACGCCAATTGGGCCGCGAAGTCCGCTTCCAGACCGGGACCGACGAACATGGCCTGAAAATGGTCCAGGAAGCGCGCAAGCGCGACTTGACCCCGCGCGCGCTGGCCGATGAAATGAGCGGCTATTTCAAGGCAATGGCCGAGAAACTGGAGATTTCGTGCGATCGCTTCATTCGCACCAGCGACGCCGATCATTACCGCGCCAGCCAGGCGATCTGGCAAGCGATGGAAGCCGCGGGCGACCTGTATCTCGATCGCTATGAAGGCTGGTATTCGGTTCGCGACGAAGCCTTTTACGACGAAAAGGAGCTGGTCGAAGGCGAGGGCGGTGCCAAGCTTTCGCCGCAGGGCACGCCGGTCGAATGGACCGCCGAGGAGACCTGGTTCTTCCGCCTCTCCAAATATCAGCAGCCCTTGCTCGACCTGTACGCCGCGCAACCCGATTTCATCCTGCCCGAGGCGCGCCGCAATGAGATTTTGCGCTTCGTCGAGGGCGGCCTGTCCGACCTCTCGGTGTCGCGCACCAGCTTTGACTGGGGCGTGCCGGTACCAGGCAGCCCGGGCCATGTCATGTATGTGTGGGTCGATGCGCTGACCAATTATCTGACCGGCGTCGGCTATCCCGACGATGTCGAACTGTACGAAACCTTCTGGCCTGCGCATCTGCATGTGATCGGCAAGGATATCGTTCGTTTTCATGCGGTTTACTGGCCAGCCTTCCTGATGAGTGCGAACATTCCGCTGCCGCGCGCCGTGTTCGGCCATGGCTTTTTGCTCAACCGCGGTGAGAAGATGTCGAAGTCGGTGGGCAACGTCACCGACCCGATGGAACTGGCCGATCGCTTCGGTGTCGATGCGCTGCGCTATTTCCTGCTGCGCGAAGTCAGCTTCGGGCAGGATGGGAGTTACTCGGAAGAAGCGATCGTAACACGTTGTAATGCAGACCTTGCCAACAACCTCGGCAATCTCGCTCAACGCTGCCTGTCGATCATCGCCAAGGCATGCGGTGGCGTAGTGCCGGAGGCCGGGGACCGCACCGAGGCCGAAGACGCGCTGCTCGCCAGCGTCGCTGCGGCCGAGGCCGGAATGCACGATGCGATGGGCGATCTCGCGTTGCACACCGCGCTCGACGCGATCTGGTCGGCAGCGCGCGATGCCAACCAATATTTCGCCGATCAGGCCCCATGGAGCGTGCGCAAGACCGATCCCGCACGCGCCGACACCATCCTCTATCATGCCGCCGATGCGGTGCGGCGGATCGCGATTCTGGCGCGCTGGGCGATCCCCAATGGGGCGGACAAACTGCTCGATCTGCTGGGGCAGCACGGCGATGCGCGCTGCTTCGAAGCGCTGGGCCACCCGCTGGCACCGGGCCTGACGCTGCCGGCACCGGTCGGCGTGTTCCCACGGCTCGAAGCGCCGGTCGAAGCCTGATGTTCGCCGACAGCCATTGCCACCTCAATTATAAGGGGCTGGGCGAGCAGCAGGACGCGGTTCTCGCCCGTGCCCGCGCGCGCGGCGTCCATGCCATGCTCAACATCGCGACGCGCGAAAGCGAGTGGGATGCTGTGCTCGCCACCGCTGAGCGCGAGCCCGATGTCTGGGCGACCGTCGGCATCCACCCCAATGAAGCCGATGAGCATCCCGATATCGGCACCGCGCGGCTGGTGGAACGCGCGCAGCATCCGCGCGTCGTCGGAATCGGCGAAAGTGGGCTCGATTATTTCTACGAACATAGCGACCGTGAGCGCCAGCGCGCGAGCTTTCGCGCGCACATTGCCGCCGCGCGCGAAACGCAACTGCCGATCGTGGTGCACACGCGCGATGCCGAGGACGATACCGCCGCGATCCTGCGCGAGGAAATGGGGAAGGGGGCCTATCCCGGCGTCATCCATTGCTTCACCGCGAGCGGGGCGTTTGCCGATATCGCGCTGGAGCTTGGTTTCTATATCTCGATCTCGGGCATCGTGACCTTCAAGAACGCCAAGGATCTGCAGGACACCGCCGCGCGGCTGCCGCTCGACCGGCTGCTGATCGAAACCGATGCACCGTTCCTGGCACCGGTGCCGCATCGCGGGAAAACGGGTGAGCCGGCCTTCGTGGCCGATACCGCCGCGTTCCTGGCGAAGCTCCGCGGCGAGCCGCTGGAAACGCTGGCAGCGGCGACGGCGGAGAACTTTCACGCACTGTTTACCAAGACGCGCGCATGAAGGTGCGGATCCTGGGATCGGGCACCTCGTCCGGTGTGCCGCGGATCGGCAATGATTGGGGCGCGTGCGACCCGAGCAACCCGCGCAATCGGCGGATGCGCGCGTCGATCCTGGTCGAGACGCAGACGACGCGCATTCTGGTCGATACCGGCCCGGATATGCGTGAGCAGTTGCTGGCGGCGGGTGTGTCGACGCTGGATGCGGTGATCTGGACGCATGATCATGCCGATCACACGCATGGCATCGATGATTTGCGCCAGGTGTTTCATGCGATGGGGCGGCCGGTGCGCGGGCTGGCGCGGCCCGATCTGATGGAGACGTTGAAGCGGCGTTTCGGCTATGTTTTCCATGGCTGGGATGATTATCCGCCGACCGTCGCGATCGAGGCGCTGCCCGACAGCGTCGTCATCGGCGACATCACGGTTGGCGTGGTCGATCAGCCGCACGGGCCGTTCCAATCGGCCGGCTTGCGCTTTGACAGCATCGCTGGATCGATTGGATATGCGACCGATCTCAGTGCGATGACGCCGGATATGGCGAGCCTATATGAAGGTCTCGACCTGTGGATCGTCGATGCGCTGCGCCGCAAGCCGCATCCGTCGCACCCGACGTTGAACATGGCGCTGGGCTGGATCGAGATGCTGAAGCCGCGTCATGCGGTGCTGGCGCATATGGACCAGTCGATGGATTATGCGAGCCTGCTGGCCGAACTGCCGCCGGGCGTCGAGCCGGCCTATGACGGGCTGGAACTGCACGTATGACCGACACCAGCATGGATCTGGTGTTTTACGCGCTGGTCCTGATCCTGCCGGTCAGCGCGCTCGCGGCGCGCCGTTTGCCGCTGGGCGATACGATCAAGATGGCGCTGGCCTGGGTGGCGATCTTCGGCGTGCTGTTCGTGCTGGTGGTGCTGTGGCAGGGCGCTTTCGGGGCTGGATCGGTGTTGGGGGGCTTGCTCTGATGAAATGGCTCCCATTTAACATAATGTATATTATCGGATTGATGGCGATGGGCAGCGGGAGCCAGATCCCCGCCCTAAACGGAGCGTGTCGATGATCGAACGGCTGGTCGCGATCATGGCGCGGTTGCGCGATCCGGTGTCGGGTTGCGAATGGGATGTCTCGCAGGATTTCGCCAGCATCGCGCCCTATACGATCGAGGAAGCCTATGAAGTCGCAGACGCGATCGCGCGCGACGACATGGTCGAGCTCAAGGACGAGCTTGGCGATCTTCTGCTCCAGGTCGTGTTCCATGCGCGCATGGCCGAGGAAGCCGGTCATTTCGCGCTGCCTGACGTCGTGGCGGCGATCAGCGACAAGATGGAGCGCCGCCATCCGCATATCTTCGGCGATGTCGCTGAGGGCGGCCATCATCTGTGGGAACAGATCAAGGCCGCCGAACGCGCCGCCAAGGGCCAGGCCGATATCCCGCCGGGCGCGCTGGACGGCGTAGCATTGGGCCTGCCCGCTTTGCTCCGCGCCGAAAAGCTCCAGAATCGCGCGGCGCGCGTGGGGTTCGACTGGCCGGACCAGGAAGGACCGCGCGCCAAAATTGACGAGGAAATCGCCGAGATCGAAGCGGCCACTACTCCGGCCGAGACCGAGGACGAGATCGGCGATCTGCTCTTCTCGGTGGTCAATTGGGCGCGCAAGCTGGGCGTCGACCCGGAGGCGGCGCTACGCGGTGCCAATGCCAAATTCGAGCGCCGTTTCAAGGCGATGGAAGCCGAAGCTGGCGATGCCTTTCCCGGCCTGCCGCTCGCCAACAAGGAAGCCTTGTGGCAAGCAATCAAGGCACCGCGTCAGGAATGACCGCGGTCGCATAGGGGCAATGCACCGACCAGCCGAGGCTGGTATAAAGCGCGCGGCCTTGCGCGGTCGCGACCAGCACTTCGCGCGACGCGCTTGAGCGGCGCTGCGCTTGCAACAGGCCCATCACCGCCCGGCCCAACCCGCGCCGCTGATGATCTGGGTTGGCGACGATGCGATCATAGACGAATACGCCCGACGCTTCCGCCGCATAGCCGCTGGCCGCGAGCGCGCCGTCCGGGGAGGTGATCGCAACGCGAACGACCCCGCCGATGCTTTCCACCTTCGGGAGATAGCCGTCGGGCAGCCGCGTTTCTGCAAGGGGTGTAGCCACCGCTGTCATCATCCAGGAAGGCGCACAGATTTGCCAACGCGACGGCAAAAGCGCTCTTAAAACAGCATCATCCTGGCAAAGTTTTATATAGAGTCTAGGCTGCGTGATGCCCTGCGCCAGCTCGGCAATCGCCGGGGTCGGATCGGCGAAGACATAGCGGCACCATTCCTGCTCCGACCGCGTGTCCACCCGCCAGCCACCATGCTCGGCCACTGGCATCGGCAAAGCCCGCGCGATCGAGCGGGCATGGAGCCAGCCTGCGATCAGCGCGCGATCGACGGCGTCAGCGCTGGCAGAACCGTTCATAATCGCGCTCGGCCATGCGGACTTCATAGATGGCTTGTTCGCCCTCGACCGATTGTTCCAGCACCTCGCCATGCGCGTGGAGCCAGGCGGCACCGGCACCATCACCGGCATCGAGCAAAATGGTGTAGCGGCGATGGCTCGACGTCAGCAGCGCGGCGACGGTGTCGAGCAAGGCGGACACCCCTTCCCCGCTCAGCGCCGAAATCGCCGCGACATCGTCGCGCCGCGCGGCTTCGCCCAGCAATTCGGCGCGATCATCGGCATCGAGCATGTCGAGCTTGTTCCACGCCTCGATCCGCGGAACCGAGAGGTCGACACCGATATCGCGCAGCACCGCCTCGACATCGTCCTTCTGCGCAATCGTATCCGGGTGCGCGATGTCGCGGACATGGATCAGCAAATCGGCCGACACCACTTCCTCGAGCGTCGCCTTGAACGCCGCGACGAGCTGGGTCGGCAGTTCGGAGACGAACCCGACGGTGTCCGACAGGATCGCCTTATCGATCCCCGGCAGCGCGATCTGCCGCAGCGTCGGATCGAGCGTGGCGAACAGCAGATCCTCCGCCATGACGTCAGCACCGGTCATGCGGTTGAACAGCGTGGATTTTCCGGCGTTGGTATAGCCGACCAGCGCAATTACCGGCCACGGCGCGCGCTGGCGCCGGTCGCGGTGCAGCCCGCGCGTGCGCGAAACCTGCTCCAATTCCTTCTTCAACCGCGCCATGCGATCGCGGATCAAGCGCCGATCGGCCTCGATCTGCGTTTCCCCCGGGCCGCCGAGGAAGCCGAAGCCGCCGCGCTGGCGCTCCAAATGGGTCCAGCTCCGCACGAGCCGTCCCGCCTGATAATCGAGATGCGCCAGTTCGACTTGCAAGCGCCCCTCGGCGGTCGCCGCACGTTCGCCGAAGATTTCGAGGATCAGCCCGGTACGGTCGATCACCTTGGCCGACAGCGCCTTTTCGAGGTTGCGCTGCTGCACCGGCGTCAGACTGGCGTCGAACACGACCAACTCGGCCTCGGCCATCCGGACGGTGGCAGCCAGCGCCTCGAGCTGCCCTTTGCCGATCAGCGTCGAAGGCTGGAGCGCGCGCACCTTGATCGCGACGCGATCGACCACTTCGACATGGATCGCCATGGCCAGCCCGGCGGTTTCGGCCAGCCGGGCATCGGCATCCCGCGACGAAATGCCGGTGTCGGGATAGACGACAACGGCCTTGGCACCCCGCGCGACATCGTCGCGGTCCCGTTCAAAACCTGTGGTCAATCGTTGTCCGAACCTGCTGTTTCATCAGCCAAATTAAGGGGATGTGCGGGCTGAATGGTGGAGACCGCATGCTTGTAGACGAGCTGCGCCATGCCGTCGCGCTGGAGCAACATGCAGAACAGATCGAACGCCGCAATCTGCCCCTGCAGCATCACGCCATTGACCAGGAACATGGTGACATTGTCTTCGGACTTGCGCACCGCGTTGAGGAAGATTTCCTGCAGCAACGGCTGCTTCTTCTGCGCTTCACCGATCGCGTTGACGATCGCGTCGATATCGACCGTATTGGCCGGCATGATCGTCGAAATGGCGTGCTTGTAGATCAGCTGCGACTGGCCATCCCGGCGCAGCAGCACCGAGAAATTGTCGAACCAGGTGACGATCCCCTGGAGCTTGACGCCCTTCACGAGGAACATCGTGATCGGGGTCTTGGTGCGGCGCAGGGCGTTGAGGAACAGGTCTTGGAGAGAGGTGTGCTTGTCGGCCATCGGTCGATCCTTTGTTCTTGGCGGGGGGTGCCCGCGGCGCGCCGGTTCCGGCGTCGAGTTAGGTGATGTACCCGTCCCTAATCTAGGGATGCGCGATCGTTTCGTCCACCGATCCAGTCGATTAATCCTCGCGCACCTCGGTAATGCCGAGCAACTTCAGCTTCCGGTGTAGCGCAGACCGCTCCATCCCGATGAAATTGGCGGTGCGCGAGATGTTGCCCGAGAAGCGGCGGATCTGCACCCGCAGATATTCGCGCTCGAAGGTTTCACGCGCTTCGCGCAGCGGCGCGCCCATGATCGCGGTCGCCCCGCCGCCCAGTTCACCCGGATCGCCAAGCACATCGGGCGGCAGCATATCGAGATCAATCTGCCCGATCCGGTCGCCCGGTGCCATGATGATCGTGCGCTCCACGATATTGCGGAGCTGGCGCACATTGCCGGGCCATTCGTAGGATTGCAGCGCCACCATGGCGTCAGCAGCCACGGCGGGCGTAGGAACGCGCCGCTCAGACGCGTAATGCGCCATGAAATGATCGACCAGCGCGGGAATATCCTCGCGCCGCTCGGCCAGCCCCGGAATGGTCACCGGCACGACGTTGAGCCGGTAATAGAGGTCTTCGCGGAAGCGCCCTTCCGCGATTTCATGCGTCAGATCGCGCGCGGTGGCGGATACCACGCGCACGTCGACCTTGACCACGCGCTGCCCGCCGACGCGGCTGAAGCTCTGGTCGGTCAGCACGCGCAGGATGCGGCCTTGCGTCGCCAGCGGCATGTCGGCGATTTCGTCGAGGAACAACGTGCCGCCATGCGCCTGTTCGAGCAGGCCGGAGCGGACGAGCTGCCCCCCCTCCTCAATGCCAAACAGTTCCTCCTCGACCCGCTCCGGCGTCATCCGCGCCGCACTGACAACGACGAAGGGCGCATCCGCCCGCTGGCTCCAGCCGTGCAGCAGCCGGGCGGCCACTTCCTTGCCGACGCCCGCCGCGCCCATGATCAGCACGCGGCTGCCCGTCGCGGCGACGCGTTTCAGCGTGGCGCGCACGCCATTGATCGCGCCGGAATTGCCGGTCAGATCGGTGTCGCGGCCGACCACCGCGCGCAGGCTGGCAATTTCGCGGCGCAGGCTCTCGGTCTCGGTCGCGCGCGCGACCATCAGCAACAGCCGCTCCGCTTCGAACGGTTTTTCGATGAAATCGGCGGCACCGCGCCGGATCGCGGCGACGGCGGTATCGAGATTGCCGTGCCCGGAAATCATCAGCACCGGAATCGACGGGTCCCGCCGCTTGATCTCGTCGAGCAGTTCCAGCCCATCGAGCCGCGAGCCGTGCAGCCACACGTCGAGCAGCACCAGGGAGGGCCGCCGCACCGAAATCGCTTCCAGCGCCGAATCGCTATCGGCCGCGACGCGCGCACCATAGCCCTCGTCTTCGAGCACACCGGCGACCAGGTCGCGAATATCGCGTTCGTCATCAACGACAAGAATGTCCAGGGGCATGGGTTCAGGTCCGGTTCTGCAAAAGTTGCTGGGGTGGCGTTTCGGCGATGCCCCCATCGCCTCCATCGCCGGCGTCGAGATTGGCGAGCATCGCGGTGTCGAAGCTGACGGTTACGATGGTGCCGCCGCCGGGGCGATCGGCAAAGGTCATCGTGCCGAAATGCTCCTCGACGATCTTCTTGACGATCGCCAGGCCAAGGCCGGTGCCGCGCGCGCGGGTCGTGACATAGGGCTCGACGATGCGATCGCGCGCGGCGGGCAGGCCAATGCCGGTGTCAGCGACGGTAATCGTGGTGCGTTCGGGGGTTTCGTCGAGCGACATCGTGACGCTCGCCTCCGCCGCACCCGGATTGGCCTCGACCGCCTCGACCGCGTTCTTGACGATGTTGGTCAGCGCCTGGCCGATCTGGCGGCGGTCGCACACCAGCATCGGGCCGGGGGCTTCGTGGGTGAGGCTGAAAACCACGCCCGGATGCGCAACCTCGTGCAGGAACAGCGTCTGGCGTGCGAGATCGACGAGCGATTCCTCGCGGAAGACGGGCTTGGGCATTCGCGCGAAGGAGGAAAATTCATCGACCATGCGGCGCAGGTCGCCGACCTGGCGGACGATCGTGTCGGTCAGCCGCGCGAATGTGGTGTCCTCTGGGTCGATCTGCTTGCCATAGCGCCGCTGGAGCCGTTCCGCCGCGAGCTGGATCGGGGTCAGCGGATTCTTGATTTCGTGCGCGATGCGGCGCGCGACATCGGACCAGGCGGCACGGCGTTGATCCAGCAATTGGCCGGTAATGTCGTCGAAGGTCAGGATCGGCCCCTCGACGGCGCGCGTGACCTTTACCGCCAGCGTACGCGCGTCGTTGCCGGTGCCGGTTTCGATGATCGCCTCGCGATCCTGACCATCGAGCAGCGCCGCCAATTCGGGTGCGATCAGCTTCAGCGGTTTGCCGACCGGCATATCGTCAGCGCCGTCCAGCAGCGTGATCGCCGAGCGATTGATCAGGCGGATCGTGCCATCGGGCGCGACCGAAATGACCCCTGCCGTCACCCCCGACATCACCGCCTCGATCAACGCGCGACGGCTTTCCAGCGCACCGGTCTGCGCCTGCAGGCGCTCGGTCATCTGGTTGAAGGCGCTGGTCAGCGTGCCGATTTCGTCGTCGGTCTTTGGTGCGGGCACGCGCGCGGTAAAGTCCCCGGTCGAGACACGGTCGGCGGCTGCCACCAGATCCCCCAGCGGGCGCACAATGCGATCTGCTACTTCCAGCGCGATCCACACCGCAATCGCAATGATAAGCAGTGAGATCCCGAGCAGCGCTGCATTGAATTTCAACTGCAGAGATCGAGAGCGCGCCAGAAAGTCGCGATAGCTCGACAAGACTGCGGCGCTCCGTTGGGATTGTACCTCCATCACCCGCACATCCGATCTGGCAACGGTCAGGAGATACACGTTCGTCGTGCCGGGGATCGGGGCCAGGGTCTTGATCCGATCGCCTTTGACAGTCGTGATACTGGGGACCTTTGTCTGGACGTCGGAAAGGTCGGCGGGCGAAACCTCCCGCGCAAGCTCCAGCTTGTCGGGATTTAAATTGATGATCTCATGAAATTTTCCATCGGGAGACGCAATAAAAAGGAAACCATCCGAAAAGCTTCGATAAAATATCTGATATTTCCCAAAATATTCTGGAAAACTCGGTGACCGGATCTTATCGGAAAAGTTCTCTCCAATATCGGACGCGGCCGTAACGGTTGCTTCTTGCCAGCGTTGAAGCATTTGTTGGTACGAGGTCTTCGCAACCCCGGTCGCATTTTCGATCATGCTACGAGCTTGGTCGGAATACCAAAATTGCACGCCGTATTGGAACAAGAGCGAGGCGAAGATCACCACCAACAGCGTCGGGACTGCGGCGATGATCGAAAATAGGGCGACCAGCTGCACGTGCAAACGGCCGCGTCCCCCGATCGGAAGGAGTGCGGCGCGGCGCATTGCGATGCGCCGTCCCAGCAACACCAGCAGCGCGATCCAAGGCAACAGATTGGCCAGCAGCAACGATGCGACCAGCGCCGGGCTGAGCAAAGCATCCACCTTGTCGCGGGCTATGAACCAATAGCTTACCCCGGCAACGATAAGGGCAACCGCGAGAACAGCGAGTTCCAGAAAGCGCGCGATACGGAAACGCGGCGGCATGCCGCCAGATCCCGGTACCGAAAGCAAAGACTCACTCATCGTGACATTCCTACAACGCCTGCGTTGCAAGGAAAACACACAAAAATGGGTTGGTCCCAAACCCGGCCCGGATGATCGTGTGCGGTGCCTCGATCAGGGATCGATGCCCAGCATATCCAGGCGCTTGCGCAGCGTATTGCGGTTGATTCCCAGGGCGCGTGCCGCGCGCAACTGGTTCTGGCCATGGCGGGCCAGCAGCGCCTCGATCAGCGGTCGCTCCACCTCGGCGATGATCCGATCGTACAGCGTGCCATCGTCGAGCGCGGCGGGTTCCTCGATCGCCAGCCGATCGATTCGCGCGCGAATCGCGGCCTCGATCCCGGCGTCGCCGATCATCGGCGTCGATGGCAACGCGCCACCCAGCATCGCGCGCATCTCGTCGGCATCGATCCGCTCATCGCGCGCCAGCACCGCGATGCGGCGCATCATATTTTCCAGCTCGCGGACATTGCCCGGCCAGTCATAGGCCTCGATCACCGCAATCGCGTCGGGATCGAGTTGCTTGCGCGGCAAACCGTCTTCGGCGGCGCGGTCAAGAAAGTGGCGGGCGAGCAATGGGATGTCCTGCCGCCGCGCGCGCAGCGCGGGCAGCAGCACCGGCACGACATTCAGGCGATAAAACAGATCCTCGCGAAACTGGCCGACCGCCACCAGCTGCGCCAGATCGCGATTGGTCGCGGCGACGATGCGCACATCGGCGCGGATTGTGCGCGCGCCGCCAACGGTGGTGAACTCGCCCGATTGCAGCACGCGCAGCAGCCGCGTCTGCGCCTCCATCGGCATGTCGCCGATTTCGTCGAGGAACAGCGTGCCCCCCGCCGCTTGTTCGAACCGCCCGGCTGAGCGCGCCTGCGCGCCGGTAAAGGCACCGCGTTCATGGCCGAACAATTCCGCCTCAATCAGTTCGCGCGGGATCGCGGCCATGTTGAGCGCAAGGAAGGGCGAACGGCGGCGCGGCCCCAAATCATGGATCGCGCGCGCGACCAGTTCCTTGCCGGTACCCGATTCGCCCGAGATCAGCACCGTGAGGTCATTCGAAACGACGCGCGCGATGATGCGATAGACATCCTGCATCGCGGGCGAGCGGCCGATCAGCGGCAGAGCGCGATCTTCGGCCTCGATCGGATCGGCGACAGCCCCTGCCCCTCGCGCGAGCGCGCTCTGGACGGTGCGCGACAGCACGTCGAGATCGAACGGCTTGGGGAGATAATCGAACGCGCCGACCTCGGTTGAGCGTACCGCCGTCGTCAGCGTGTTCTGCGCCGACAACACGATCACCGGCAAACCCGGATGCGCCCGGACGACGCGCTCGACCAGATCCAGTCCGTTACCGTCGGGCAGCACCACATCGGTAACCAGCACGTCGGGGGCGGTCGCGGCAAGCTGCATTTCGGCCTCGGCGATCGTCGCCACGACGATCACGCGGTGGCCATCGCGCTTCAGCGCTTGCCCGACCACGGTGCGGATGGCGGCATCGTCGTCGACGACCAGGATTCGTCCGGTGCGAGTCATGCGCCCCCACGCGGCAGCATGATGCGAAACACGGTCATTGGCGGGGTTCCTTCCCGGGCAAATTGGATGATCCCGCCCATGTCGCGCACCAATTTGTCGACCAGCGCGAGACCAAGCCCCTGCCCCTCGGGTTTGCCCGAAATGAACGGGTCGAACAGGTGCTCGGCAATATCGGCGGGCGGCCCGGGGCCATTGTCGATCACGCAAATCTCGATTGGCAGTGGACGGCGTGGTTTGCCGGGACCCGGCGCGATCGCCATGCCGTGGCGATAGGCAGTGGCGAGCGTGATCCGCGCATCGGCCTGATCGCGCACCGCTTCGCTGGCATTTTTGAGCAGGTTGAGCACCACTTGCAGCGTCGCATCACGGTCGATCTGCACCGGCGGCAGCGAGGGGTCGAAGCGTTCCTCGATCACGACGTGCCGCCCGAAACCGGCCAGCGCGACACGGCGGGCATGATCCAGCAGGGGATAGATATTCTCGGGCGCGAGCTGCAACGGCCGCGTGTCGGTGAAGTCCTGCATCCGGTCGATCAACGCCGCGATCCGGTCGACTTCGGTGGTGATCAGCGTGGTCAGTTCTGCCGCGCCCTTGCCCTTGGACAGCAATTGCGCCGCGCCGCGAATGCCCGATAGTGGGTTCTTAATTTCATGTGCCAGCATCGCCGCCGCGCCGATCGCCGCGCGCGCGGCCGAGGCACGATCGGCATTGTGGCCCATCCGGCGCGAGGCGGCGGCATGATGCAGCGTGATGGTCTGCCAGCCGGGATGATCGGCGACCCGCGATTCGACATAATCGACGCGCACCTTGCCGCCGCGGCGCAGCTCGATTTCGATATCGAACGCCGCGAAACCGTGATTGTCGCGCGGGTTCTCGTCTTCGGGGGCTTTCAGGATTGAGGCCAAGGGCTGGCCGAGCATTGCCCGCTCGGACAGATTGAGCAGCGCCTCGCACTCGGCATTAGCGTGGGCAACGCGCGACTCGGGGTCGACAACCAGCACCGCCACCGGCAGCGCGGCGAACAGTTCTGCGAAATCGGGACCCTCTGGCGCGTTCACGCGGCGGCGCGACTGCACCAGGGCGCATAAAATTCGGCGAGCATCGCCTTGACGACCTTGGGGTCGGCAATCTGGTTCACACGGTTACGGAACTCGGCCGATCCATGCAGGCCACGCGTGTACCAACCGATATGCTTGCGCGCCATATTGACGCCGGTCTCATTACCATAATGACTAAGCATTGCATCATAATGCTCTGCGATCACGGTATATTGTTCCTCGATCGAGGGATCGGCAACGCGGCGGCCGCTGGCGAACCACTCCATCACCTGGCCGAGCAGCCATGGGCGACCATAGGAACCGCGCCCGATCATCACGCCGTCCGCGCCCGACTGGTCGAGTGCCGCCTCGGCATCCTCGATCGAGCAGATGTCGCCATTGGCGATCACCGGGATCGTCACCGCATCCTTTACCGAGCGGATGAACGCCCAATCGGCATTGCCCTTATACATCTGGTTGCGCGTGCGGCCGTGGACGGTGACGAGCTTCACGCCCAGATCCTGTGCGATCTTCGCCAGTTGCGGCGCGTTGAGGCTGCTATGATCCCAACCCATCCGCATCTTCAGCGTCACCGGCACGCTGACCGCCTCGACCACGCCCTTGATGATCGCACCGGCAGTGTCGAGATCGCGCATCAGCGCCGAACCGGCATCGCCATTGGTGACCTTGCGCACCGGGCAGCCCATGTTGATGTCGATGATCGCCGCGCCGCGATCCTCGCTCAATTTGGCCGCTTCGCCCATTTCATAAGGCGTGCAGCCAACGAGCTGCATCGAGACCGGATCCTCGATCGGGTGCCACGCCGCCTTTTGCAGCGACTGGCGCGTTTCGCGAATCGCCGCCTGGCTCGCCACCATCTCGGTCACGTTGAGGCCCGAGCCATAGCGCCGCACCAAAGTGCGGAACGGCATGTCGGTGACGCCGGTCATTGGCGCGAGGATCACGGGACTCGCGATCGTCACGGGGCCGACGTGCAGGGGGGCAAGAGTACGCGAAGTCACGGGATGGAATCTGCCTGAAAAACGGGCAGCCTATAAGCGAAAGCCCGTCTTGCAGCAAGGCGGGCTGGCGGGCGGCCACGGCTTGGGCTAGGCGCGCCGCATGACTTCGACCAAGACCGCCGCCATCATCGTCGCCGCCGGCACCGGCGTCCGCTCGGGCAGCGCCGTTCCAAAGCAATATGCCCGCCTTGGCGGCAAGGCGGTGCTCGCCCACAGCTATGCCGCACTGCGCGCGCATCCGGCGATCGACCGCGTGATCGTGGTGATCGGTGCCGGACAGGAAGCGTCCTTGCACGAAGCCCTTGGCGAGGTCGAATATGTGATCGGCGGCGCTACTCGGCGGCTTTCGGTGCTGGCTGGGCTTGAAGCACTGACGACCTCCAATCGTCACCCCGGGCTCGTCCCGGGGTCTACCGTTCCGCGCGACCAGCGGCCTGAAAGCGCGGATACCAGTGGGCCCCGGGACGAGCCCGGGGAGACGATTGGGGTCGAGCGGGTCCTTATCCACGACGCCGCGCGCCCGTTCCTGAGCGCCGCCGTGATCGACCGGTTGCTCGCGGCGCTCGATACGCAGGACGGCGCAGTCCCTGCCCTGCCTGTCGCCGATACGCTGGCGCGCGGGGAAGCGGAGCTGGGCGAGACCGTCGCGCGCGACGCCCTGCACCGCATCCAGACGCCGCAAGCCTTTCACTTTGCCACAGCACTCGCCGCGCATCGCGGCTGGACCGGTGCCGAACCCACCGACGACGCGCAAATGCTGCGCGCGGTCGGTGGCCGGGTCGCACTGGTCGAAGGAGACCCCATGCTCGAAAAGATCACCCATCCCACCGATTTCGCCGCCGCCGAGTCGCGCCTTGCCGCCACGATGCGCTCGCGCACAGCGACCGGCTTCGACGTCCACCGTCTCGAAGCAGGCGAGGAATTGTGGCTTGGCGGCGTGCTGATCCCGCATGACAAGGGCTTATCCGGCCATAGCGATGCCGATGTCGCGCTGCACGCCATTACGGACGCCTTGCTCGGCACGATCGCGGCGGGCGATATCGGCACGCATTTCCCGCCGAGTGACCCGCAATGGCGCGGCGCGGACTCGGCGCAGTTCCTGCAACATGCTGCCTCGCTGATCGAGGCGCGCGGCGGGATCATCGATTTCATCGATCTGACGCTGATCTGCGAGGCCCCCAAGATCGGCCCGCACCGCATCGCGATGCGCGACCGTATCGCAGAGCTCTTGCGGCTCGACGCCGATCAGGTCAGCATCAAGGCGACGACGACCGAGCGTTTGGGCTTTACCGGGCGTGGCGAGGGGATTGCGGCGCAGGCCGCCGCCACCGTCCGGGTTCCAGGGGAGCGATAACGATGGATACCATCCTGCCCGCCCAATTGGTGGAGGCCGCCCGCAAGGTGGTTGCCGCCAATCTCGCCGCTGGTCGGCGCGTGGCGCTGGCCGAGAGCTGCACCGGTGGCCTGGTCGCCGCCGCGATCACCGAAATCGCCGGTTCGTCCGAAATGTTTGAAAGCGGTTTCGTGACCTATTCCAACGACGCCAAGCTGGAGATGCTCGGCGTCAGTGCCGATGTGCTGGAAACCTTCGGTGCGGTTTCGGTCGCGACCGCGTGGAGCATGGCGCAGGGCGCACTGGAGGCGAGCGGGGCCGATGTCGCCGTGGCGATCACCGGCGTCGCCGGCCCCGGCGGCGGCACCGAGAAGAAGCCGGTCGGCACGGTCGTGTTTGCGCGCGCCGAACGCGGTGCCGATCCCGGCCATGTTGTCGCCGATCGCAAGGATTTCGGCGATTTGGGGCGTGGCGGCGTGCGGCTTCAGGCCGCGTTGTGCGCGCTGGAACTGCTGCTGCCATCCGAAGACGATACCGCGCCTGAGGCCGAGGAAGCCCCATAAAGCACGGCGGCGCGGTCCTCGAACGCGCCGATCATCTTGCGCAGCGCAGTGCCGAACACCTGGCCTGCCAGCATCTCGAACACGCGGTTCTTGAAGGCGAAGTCGACCGTAAAGTCGACCGCGCACCCAGTGCCATCGGGCCGGAACACCCATTCGTTGCGCAGATATTTGAGCGGCCCGTCGAGATATTCGACCTCGATCCGATCGGGCCGGTGTTTCTCCACCTTCGACGTGAAGGTCTCGCGCAGGCCCTTAAAGCCGACGATCATGTCGGCGACCATCTGCGTTTCGCTGTTCGAGCGCACGCGGATTGCCGATACCCACGGCAGGAACTCGGCATAACGGGCAACGTCGGCGACCAGATCGAACATCTGCTCCGGCGTATAGGGCAGCCGCCGCGTTTCGGAATGGCGTGGCATTAGCGCTGGGCGAGCTTTGCCTCCCGCGCGGCGCGCAGGCGGGCGAAATCGTCACCGGCATGATAGCTCGACCGCGTCAGCGGCGAACTGGCGACCAGCAGGAAGCCCTTGGCGCGCGCGATCGCGGCATAGGCATCGAACACGGCGGGGGTGACGAAATCCATCACCTTGGCATGGCGCGGGGTCGGCTGCAGATATTGCCCCATAGTCAGGAAATCGATCTCGGCCGAGCGCATGTCGTCCATCACCTGATGCACTTCGAGCCGCTCTTCGCCCAGCCCCAGCATCACGCCCGATTTGGTGAAGATCGACGGATCATGCCGCTTCACGCTCTCCAGCAGCCGGAGCGACGCGTAATACCGCGCGCCGGGGCGGATCGTCGGGTAGAGGCGCGGGACGGTTTCAAGATTGTGATTGTACACGTCGGGCCGCGCCGCGACGATCGATTCGACGGCAGCCTGCGTCTTGTTGCGGAAGTCCGGTGTCAAAATTTCGATCGTCGTGTTGGGCGTGGTGCGGCGTAACGCCTCGATCACCTTCACGAATTGCGACGCGCCGCCATCGGGCAGATCATCGCGGTCGACCGAGGTGATGACGATATGTTCGAGGCCCAGCTCGGCGGCGGCATCGGCGGTGTGCTGCGGCTCCAGCGGATCGACCGCGCGCGGCATGCCGGTCTTCACATTGCAGAAGGCGCAGGCGCGCGTGCACGTGTCGCCCAGGATCATCACCGTCGCGTGTTTCTTGGTCCAGCACTCGCCGATATTGGGGCAAGCCGCTTCCTCGCACACGGTGTTGAGGTTGAGGCGGCGCATCATCGCCTTGGTTTCACCAAAGGCAGCGCCACCGGGTGCCTTGACGCGGATCCAGTCGGGCTTGCGTTGACGCTGCCGGGCGAGCGGGGACATCTCGTTCATGGCGGAGCAGATAGCGACTGGTGCGCCCGCTTGCCACCCCCTGTTGTCCGCTGATAAGAGCCACTCATGAGTGATTTTACCGATATGCTCGGCGGCTATCGCCGATTTCGCGACACGGATTGGCCGCGCCAGCGCGATCGGTGGTCCACTTTGTCCAAGGGCCAAAGCCCCAAGGTAATGGTGATCGCGTGTTCGGACAGTCGAGTCGATCCCGCGCAGATCTTCGATACCTCGCCCGGCGAAATCTTCGTGGTGCGCAACGTTGCTAACCTTGTACCCCCGTTCGAACTCGACGGTCGACGCCACGGCGTGTCGGCTGCGCTCGAATTCGCGGTGACGCAGCTCGAAGTGTCCGAAATCGTGGTGATGGGGCACGGCCAATGCGGCGGCGTTCACGCCGCGATGACCCAGGCGTTCGCGGGCAAGGCACCCGGCGAAGGCGGCTTCATCGATCACTGGGTCGACATGCTCGATGAAGCGCGCGACCGGATCGTGGCGCAGCACGGGTCGGGGCCTGACGCGATCCATGAACTGGAGCTCGAAACCGTCCGCGTCAGCATCGCCAATTTGCGGACGTTCCCCTGCATTCCCGAGCGTGAGGCCGCAGGTAAGCTGAAGCTTCGCGGCGCGTATTTCGCAATCGCCGACGGCGTACTGCACGTGATGGACGATAACGGCGTATTCGCCGCCGCATAAGCGGTCCGTTGGGAAAACATATAGGTCGCCATAGCTTCGGCGTGCCGGTTGCGGTTGCTCCCGTCGCGCCGGTCCGCTAGCCGTTCGGCATGAGACCCAACACGCTTCGGCTGCTTCGCCGCTATCACCATTATCTCGGGCTGTTCTTTGCCCCGATGATCCTGCTGTTCGCGATCAGCGGCGCACTGCAGACTTTCCGGCTGCAGGAAGCCAAGGGGTATGGCGGCACGCCGCCCAACTGGATCGTGTGGCTGGCCAGCGTCCATAAGGACCAGGGCCCGCCGCGCGAACGCAAGGTGGAGAAGCCCAAGCCCGCAGGCGACGCTGCCGAAGCGCAGAAGCCACGTGCCGAAGCCAGCGCGGGGTCGGCCAAACGCCCCTCGCCGCTGCCGCTCAAGATCTTCGTCGTGTTGCTGTCGATCGCGCTCAGCCTGTCGACCATCACCGGCATCGTGATCGCCCTTGCCAGCCGCGCCATGCGGCGGATTTCGATCATCCTGCTGGCACTCGGCACTGTGGTGCCGATCGTTTTGCTCTGGATCTAAGCTACGGTCAGGGAGCGGGCGTCGGCGGAAGTCCCAGCGCCGCCCGCGCCACCTTTTCGATTTCGGGATCGAGCACCGGTGGCGTCATATCGACTTGCGCCTCAAGCTGCTCGGCGATGGCGGTAAGCGCCGCGATCCGCGCGGCCTTCTTGTCATTGCCGTCGATGATCGTCCAACGGCCCCAGCGCGTATCGGTGCGCTTGAACATATCGCGCATCGCCTCTTGATAGGCCGCGCGCTTTTCCCGGTTGCGATAGTCCTCCAGCCCGGTTTTCCAGCGCTTCCACGGATGATCGAGCCGGTCCTTCAGCCGTTTGTCCTGTTCAGCCTGCGTTACATGCAGGAACAGCTTGACGATCGTCGTGCCCGAATCCGCCTGCTGCGCTTCGAACTCGTTGATCTCGTCATAGCCGCGCTTCCACTCGGCCTCGCTGGCATAGCCCTCGACCCGCTCGACCAGCACGCGCCCGTACCAGCTGCGATCGAACACCGCGATGTCGCCCTTGGCAGGCAGCTTTTGCCAGAAGCGCCAGAGGAAATGCCGGTCTAACTCTTCCTCGGTCGGTGCCTTGATCGGCCACACCTCGAAATTGCGTGGGTCCCAATCGGCGCACATGCGCTGGATGATCCCGCCCTTCCCCGCCGCATCCCAGCCTTCGAACAGCACGATCGCACGCTTGCGGTGGACGATATGCGCGACCTGGATATGCGCGAGCCGGGTCTGCAGCGCGAGCAGATCGGCTTCGTAATCGCCGACATACGGTTTGCCGGCCTCATAATCGGACAGAGAGATCGTCACAGCGCGGAAACCTTCAGCCGCAGCCGCAGCACGCGGTCGTTCGCGGTCAGGAACAGCGTGCGCCCGTCTTCGCCAAAGGCGCAATTGGGGATCGGCGCGCCGGTGGCGATCAGGCCGAGCGGCTCGGCCTCGGGGGTGAGCAGCATCATCCCGCCCGGCACACTGTTGAAATGCGTGCCATCGCGCGCGATCTTCATACCATCGGGCAGGCCGGGCGCGGCCTTGGCGAGCATCGGCTTGGCATCCAGCCACAGCGTGCGCGCGGTCGGCAGTCCGTGCGCGTCGAGCGCATAGGCCATGATGCGCGGCTCCTGCTCGTCCGAAACCGAGACGAACAGCGTCTTGCCATCGCCCGACAGCGCAATGCCGTTGGGCCGGGAGAGCGTGCCGTCGACCAACTCCACCGCGCCACCGGGCGTCCAGCGATAGACGCCGTTATGCGGCTGTTCCTTCAGCGCCGATTGGTCGCCCCCGACCAGCCCATAAGGCGGATCGGTGAAATAGATCGCGCCGTCTGCCGCCACGCACAGATCGTTGACGCTGTTGAAGCGCTTGCCCTGATAGCGATCGACCAGCACCGTGCGGCGCTTGGTCTTGAGATCGAGCCGCACCACCGCGCGCGACCCGCTGCCGGCGATCAGCAGGTTCCCGGAATGATCGAGCGTCAGGCCGTTCGATCCACCCTCGCGCACCGTCGCGGGGTCAGGCGCGACCGCATCGGAAGGCGAGAGGAAAAGCTCGGTCCCCTTCGCGCGCGACCAGCGCCGGATAACATTGGCGGGCGGGTCCGAGAACAGCAGATAGTCCCCATGCGGCACCCACACCGGCCCTTCGGCCCAGCGGATGCCGGTGGCGATCGTTTCGATCGGCGTGTCGACGCTCAGATAGCGGTCGAGCCCCGGCGCCAGCCGCACGATCTGCGGCGTCACCGTGGCCTCCGCCGCCGAAGCCACCCCCGCGCCGATCACCGGTGCGGCCAGCAAGCCAAGCCCCGCGCCGATCACGCTGCGGCGGTTCCACTGGGGCATGGGCTCGCGTGCGGGCATGCTCAGCCCTCTTGTGCCCGCGCGCCGTCACCGGTCACGCGGATGTTGAGTTCCTTCAACTGCTTGGGGCTGGCGAAATTGGGCGCGCCCATCATCAGATCCTCGGCCTTTTGCGTCATCGGGAAGGTGATGACCTCGCGGATGTTGGGTTCATCGGCCAGCAGCATGACGATACGGTCGACACCCGGTGCCGAGCCGCCATGCGGCGGCGCGCCGAACTTGAAGGCGTTGATCATGCCCGCGAAATTGGTGTCGACATCGGCCTGGGTATAGCCCGCAATCTCGAACGCCTTGTACATGATCTCGGGGCGATGGTTGCGGATCGCGCCCGACGACAATTCGATGCCGTTGCAGACGATGTCATATTGGTACGCCAGGATGTCGAGCGGGTCCTTCGTCTCCAGCGCTTCCATCTCGCCCTGCGGCATCGAGAAGGGGTTGTGGCTGAAATCGACCTTCTTGGCGTCCTCATCATATTCGAACATCGGGAAATCGACGATCCAGCAGAATTCGAAGCGCTTCTGGTCGATCAACTCGAGCTGCTCGGCAACGCGCGTGCGCGCCAGCCCCGCCAGCTTGGCCGCCTGCGCTGCCTTGCCCGCCGAGAAGAAGATGCCGTCATTCGGCCCGATGCCGAGCGCAGCGGCAATCGCCTGCATGCCCTCTTGCCCATGGTTGTTGGCGATCGGCCCGCCGAACACGCCGTCCTTCTGCGTCGCATAGCCCAGACCCGGGAAGCCCTCGGACTGCGCCCAACTGTTCATATCGTCGAAGAATTTGCGACTCTTCTCGGCGGTACCGGGCGCCGGGATCGCGCGGACGACATCGCCTGCCTCGACCATCGACGCGAAGCGGCCGAAGCCCGAACCCTTGAAATGCTCGGACACGTCGCTGATCACGATCGGGTTGCGCAGATCGGGCTTGTCATTGCCGTATTTCAGCATCGATTCGCGGTAGGGAATGCGCTTGAATGGCAGCGGGGAGACGGTGCGGCCCTTGCCCTGCCAGTTTGCAAATTCCTCAAACACGCCGTGCAGCACCGGCTCGATCGCGGCGAACACGTCGTCCTGGGTGACATAGCTCATCTCGAAATCGAGCTGGTAGAATTCACCTGGCGAACGGTCGGCACGCGCATCTTCGTCGCGGAAGCACGGCGCGATCTGGAAATAACGGTCGAAGCCCGCCACCATCAGCAGCTGCTTGAACATCTGCGGGGCCTGCGGCAGCGCATAGAATTTGCCCGGATGCACGCGGCTCGGCACCAGATAATCGCGCGCGCCTTCGGGCGACGAAGCGGTCAGGATCGGCGTCTGGAATTCGGTGAAGCCCTGGCCGATCATGCGCTGGCGCAGCGACGAAATGACGTTGGAGCGCAGCAGCACGTTGGCGTGCAGCCGCTCGCGCCGCAAATCGAGATAGCGATATTTAAGGCGGATTTCCTCGGGATATTCATTCTCGCCGAACACCGGCATCGGCAATTCCTGCGCTGCCGACTGCACCACGACATCGCGCGCGCGCAGCTCGATCTCGCCCGAGGGCAGCGCTGCGTTCAGCGTCTCGGGCGAGCGCGCGACCACGTCGCCGGTGATGGTAACGACCGACTCGGGCCGCAATTTGTCGAGCACCGCATGCGTCGGGCTGTCGCTGTCGGTGACGATCTGGGTGATGCCATAATGATCACGCAGATCGACGAACAGCAGGTTTCCGTGGTCGCGCTTGCGGTGGATCCAGCCGGAAAGCTTGACCGAGGCCCCGACATCGGCGGCGCGAAGCTGGGCGCAGGTATGAGTGCGATAGGCGTGCATAAATCTTCTCATGTTCGTCGCCCCGGCGAAGGCCGGGGCCGCTGTGTATCGAAGCGCAACGCCTGACAACGCAGCGGCCCCGGCCTCCGCCGGGGTGACGGCGAATATAGCCGCTGCGCTTCCCTCCCTCACCCACCTTTGTCAACCCGCCCGGCGCTCGCTATGGGGGGCTGTATGCATATCCATCCGCTCATCACCGATAGTGCCACCCTCGCCAATCTCTGCACCCGACTGGCCGAAGCCGACTTCGTCTGCGTCGATACCGAGTTCATGCGCGAGAACACCTTCTGGCCCGAACTCTGCCTGATCCAGATCGCCGACGTGAACGAGGCCGCCGCGATCGATCCGCTCGCCCCCGGCCTCGACATGACGCCGCTACTGCAATTGCTGGTCAACAATGAGGACGTGCTGAAGGTCTTCCACGCCGGCGGGCAGGATCTCGAAATCGTCTACAACCTCACCGGCACCACCCCGCACCCGCTGTTCGACACACAGGTCGCCGCGATGGCGCTGGGGCAAGGCGAGCAGGTCGGCTATTCCAATCTGGTCGATGCCTATCTCGGCATCACCGTCGACAAGGGCGCGCGCTTCACCGACTGGAGCCGTCGTCCGCTTGATGCGCGGCAGATCGAATATGCGATTGGCGACGTGACCCATCTCGCCAAGATCTTCCCCAAGATGCTCGAACGGCTCCGCCGCACCGGGCGTGGCGCGTGGCTCGACCAGGAAATGGAGCGCCTCGGCGACCCCAAAAATTACGCCAACGACCCCGAGGAAGCCTGGCGCCGGATCAAGGTGCCAAGCCGCAAGCCCGAAGTGCTCGGCCGCCTGAAGGCGCTCGCACGCTGGCGTGAGATCGAGGCGCGTAGCAAGGATTTGCCGCGCGGCCGCATCGTCAAGGATGAGACGATCGCCGACTTGGCGGGCCACGCCCCGCGCAAACAGGCCGATCTCGCCAAGGTCCGCGGGCTTTCCGCCACCTGGGCGCAGAACGATATCGGCGCGCGCCTGATGGCGGCACTCGAACATGCGCAGCCGATGTCGCCTGAGGAACTGCCCTCGCGCGACGACCGCAAGCCCGGCATGGGCAAGGATGGCGCGCTGGTCGCCGATTTGCTCAAGCTGCTGCTCAAGATCCGCTCCAAGGAAATCGACGTGGCGGCGCGTTTGCTCGCCCGCACCGACGATCTCGACGCGCTCGCCGCCGGGCAGCGCAGCGGCCTGTCGATCCTGGAGGGCTGGCGCTTTGACCAGTTCGGCCGCGATGCGCTCGATCTGGTCGAGGGGCGCCTGGCCTTTGCGGTCGTGAAGGGCAAGTTGAAGATGACCCGCACCGAGGATGTCCCCGTCTATCCCGAGTAAACCGACAGAAAATCCGCCGCGTTTCTTGGCGTTTATCCGATCGTTGACGGCCAAGGTTGCGCGTGCAAAGTTTCGACAAAGAAACGTGCTCGCAGACGGAGAACGCTCATGGCCTTTCCAACCGCTATCAACGACCAGATCACCGATGCTGTGACGCAAGCCAACGTCAAGGTTCTGACGGGCGCTCCGGCGATGGCCAGAAACCTGTATCAGGCGAGCGCTCAGGCGCTGGCGAATGCCGCGCACAATGTGAACGAGGCGCAGCAGCAGCATTATGCCGCAATGGAGGCGGCCCAGGCGGCCGCAAACACCACGATGCAAAAGTCGCTAGAGCAGGCCCAAAGCGCGGTCCAGGCCGCGATGGCAGCGGCCGATGCCGCGATCAAAACCGCGATGCAGGCCGCCGAAACCGCGCTCCAATCGAGCACGGGCGTCACGCCGGACTGAAATGTCCGCAAACGCTATGCGCTAGCGCCCAAGGATCAGGGCCTTGCGCCCCAAGGCGGTCGCCAGCGCGTTGTGGCGGCGTTCCACCGTTTCGCTGTACAGAGCGAGATCGCTCGCCGCGACGCTCAGCGTGAGCGTCGTGCCATCATCGGCAATCGACGAGCGCTGCAGCGGCCCAGCCAGGCCACCGCTCATGCGCTGCCCGAGCCGCATCGCCAGCCCCCACAACACCGCATGGCGCAGCTCGGACGGGCTCGCCAGCACGCCCAGCGGCTCGGGTGTTTCGATGCCACCCCCCAGGCTGGTGTAAAGCGCCTGCGCCACCAGCGCGCGGCCCCGCGCGTCGATCGCGACCCAATTGCCGTGCAGCGCGATCTCGACCCCGCGTTCGGCGCGAAATTCGGGGTTCGCCCGCCAGCCGACATCGGCGAGCAAGCATGCGGCGAGGCGTAGCCGCGCCAGGTCCGGCGCGTCGCGCGTGAACAACGGCGCGATCCAGCCGTCGAGCAAATCGCCATGTTCGGCAAAGCGGCCATGCCGCCGCCCCTCGTCACGCGTCGCGACGATCAGCGGATCCTGCGCGCGCACGCTCTCATCCAGCGCGCCGTACAGTAGCCCTTCACGCAAGCCGAACGCCGAAACGATGGTGGTCTCGATCTGCAAATGCTTCAGCAGCACCACCAGCAACGCCGTCGCATCGCCCAGCGTCGCCGCGCGCCCCGCCGACAGGCCCGGGATCGCGCGGAGCCACGCCTTGTTCACATGGCTGATCGTGCGCCCCATGCGCGCGACCGCTTCGGCCGACATCGCATATTCGTGGATGACGGGCAGCGGATAACTGCCCAGATGCATGTCCAGTCGCGCCAGCGCGCGCCATGATCCGCCGACGAGATACAGCGGCAATCCCGCGCCTTTGCCCGTCCACCCGGCGGCATCAAGCAAGCGCGCTACCTGCCGTTGCAGCGCGCCCTGCCCTTTATCCCGCAGCGCGCCAAGCCGCAGCACGCCGAGCGGGAAAGAGACGCGTTCGCCCACCTTGCCGCCGCTGATGCGGATCAGCTCGAGGCTGCCCCCGCCAAGATCGCCGACGATCCCATCGGCTGCGGGGATCGCCGACAAGACACCGTGTCCGGCCGCCGTCGCTTCCTGTTCGCCCGACAAGAGTTCGACCTCGAGCCCAAGGTCGCGCGCGGTGTCGAGCAGCACCTTGCCATTGGTCGCATCGCGCACGGCAGCGGTGGCGACGGTGCGCAGTCGCGTCACCTCCATCTCGCGGGCGACCGCGGCGAAGCGCGCCAGCGCATCGCTCGCCACCGCGAGCCCCGATTCGGCGATCGTCCCGGTTTCGGCAAGGCCACGACCGAGGCCAGCCATGACCTTTTCGTTGAACAGGATCGCGGGCAAGCGTTCCGGGCCCTGATACACGACCAGGCGGATCGAGTTGGACCCGATATCGATGATGCCGGTGCGCGGTTCTCCCGTGACTTCGGGTTTCGCCTTACGGAACAGAAGCGTCGCCATCGGGCGACTAACGCCGGTTTCGCAGCGACAGCTTCGGCACCGACCCGCTGGCGGCGAGCGAGGCACCGCGACCCGACAGCGATGGATTGGTCATGAAATAGCGGTGCAGGTTGAACGGCCGCTCGCCCGGCTGGACGCGAACGTAGCTGCCATCGGACTGCAAATCCCAGCTCTGTTCATTGTCGATCAGATTGGCGACCATCACCTGGTCGAGGATCTGCTTGTGGACGGTGCGGTTCTCGATCGGCAGCATATATTCGATCCGCCGATCGAAATTGCGCTGCATCCAGTCGGCCGAGGACATGAACAGCTTCGCGCCATCATTGGGCAAGGCCTTGCCATTGCCGAACGCCCAGATCCGGCTATGCTCAAGGAAGCGCCCGATCACCGATTTGACTCGGATATTCTCGGACATGCCGGGAACGCCGGGTTTCAGGCAGCAAATGCCGCGGATGATCAAATCGATCTCGACCCCGGCATTGGAGGCTTCGTACAATTTCTCGATCACGGCGGGATCGACCACCGAATTCATCTTGGCCCAAATCGCGGCGGGCTTGCCCTCCCGCGCATTGGCGATTTCGGCGTCGATCAACCGCATCAGGCGCGGGCGCAAATCGCGCGGCGAAAGGCTGATCAGCGCCATATTCTCGGGTTCGACATAGCCGGTGATGTAGTTGAACATCTGCGCGGCATCGCGCCCAAGGCGGGGATCGGCGGTGAAGAAGCTGAGGTCGGTATACACCTTGGCGGTGATCGGATGGTAGTTGCCGGTGCCGAAATGGCAGTAGGTGCGATACTGGCCGTTTTCGCGGCGGACGACCATCGACACCTTGGCGTGGGTCTTCCAATCGATAAAGCCATAGACGACTTGCACCCCGGCGCGCTCCAGCGCGGAGGCCCAGAGCAGATTCTGCTCCTCGTCGAAGCGTGCCTTCAACTCGACGACGGCAGTCACCGATTTGCCGGCTTCGGCGGCGGCGATCAGTGCGTTGATGACGGCGGGCTGCTTGCCGGCGCGGTACAGCGTCTGCTTGATCGCGACCACATCGGGGTCGGCGGCGGCCTGTTTCAGGAAGGCCAGCACCACGTCGAACGTTTCATACGGGTGGTGGACGACAATGTCCTTGGCGCTGATCGCGGCAAAGCAATCCCCGCCAAATTCGCGGATGCGCTCGGGGAAACGCGGCGAGAAGGGCGTGAATTTCAGGTCCGGGCGGTCCTCATCGACGATCGCCTCCAAATCGCCGACGCCAAGGAAGGCACCGCTTTCGGTGACGAACGCGTCCGATCCGCCAAGCTCGTCGCGCAGCACCGCGCCCAGCCCCTCGGGCATCCCGCTTTCCAGCTCGAGCCGGATCACGCGGCCACGGCGGCGGCGCTTGATGGCATTGGCGAAATAGCGGACGAGATCCTCCGCCTCTTCCTCGATCTCGATATCGCTGTCGCGCAGCACGCGGAATTCCGCACCGCCGATCACGCGGTAGCCAGGGAACACCAAGGGCGCGAAGCGCTTCACCAGCGATTCGACCGCGACATAGCGCGCCTTTTCACCCGGCAAGCGCAGGAAGCGCGGCATTGGTGCCGGAATCATCACCAATTCTCGGATCGGCTGGTCATCCGAAATCCGCACCAGATCGAACATCACCGCCAGCCCCTTATTGGGCATGAACGGGAAGGGATGCGCCGGATCGAGCGCCTGCGGCGTCAGGATCGGGAACAGTTGCTCGCGAAACTGCGTCTCCAGCCAGTGCAGATCCTCGGCCGACAGCGCTTCATCGATCGTGCGCGAGCTGAGCACGGCAATGCCCGTCTCGGCGAGCTGACGGCGCAGGTCGCGCCACACATCACGCTGGCTGGTCACCAGCGCATCGGCCTCGGCCACGATCGCCGCCAATTGCTGTCCCGAGGTGAGCCCATCGCTCGACAGGCGGGCGACGTCCTGCAGCTGTTGCCCCTTCAGGCCGGCGACGCGCACCATGAAGAATTCGTCGAGGTTCGATCCTGAGATCGACAGAAACCGCAGCCGCTCCAGCAACGGGTGCGCCGTGTTGCATGCTTCCTCCAGCACGCGCCGGTTGAAGGCGAGCCACGACAGCTCGCGATTGAAATAGCGATCGCTCCCCTCGCTTCCTGCGAAGGGGTCGTCATCGTGGTCCAGGCTCGCGATATGGGCGGGTCGGGTCATGGGTTTTCCATCGATTCGGGTGGGCGACCGGGGATCAACCCCGCTTCTTCCAATGTGGCCCGTGCGAGCGGAATCGACAAGCGTTTGTGGCTTTCCAGCACAACTTGATCGAGCAAATCGACCGCGCGCAGCAGGGCTACGTGCGTGCGTTCGACCCGGACCACGAGCCATTGGATCAGCTCGGGCCGCGCGTCGAGCCCGCGCCGCAGGAACTGGCGTTCAAACAGCGCCCGCATCAGCGTTTCGTCGGGATCGCCGATCCGGATCGTCGGGCTTGCGGCCAGACGCGAGCGCAAATCGGGGAGTTTGATCGACCATTCCGGGGGCGGTGCATCGGCGACGATCACCACCGGGCGGCGCTCTTCCTGCGCGCGGTTCCAGGCGTGGAAAATCGCGGTTTCGTTCTGGCGTTCGGCATCGTCGATCAAACCGCCACCGGTCTTCGCGGCGAAGATCCGGGCGAGCAGGCTGCGGCCCGATTTGCGCGGGCCGGTGACGACGACGGCCATCACCGGCCAGGTGCTCCAGCGTTCAAGCTGCTGCACCGCGCGGGCGTTGGAAGGGCCAATCAGGAATTCGTCATCGCGGGGATCGGCGGGCCAGTCGAACGGCAGCGCCATTTGGGCCGGCTGCATCGCGTCAGCCCGTCGCGTTATCGGCCGGAGGCGCGGCCTGCCCGCCCGCAGAGGGCTGTCCCGACCGCCGGATGCGCAGCGTCGCGCCGCTGGCGACGACCGTCCAGCCGCGCGCCTCCAGTGCCGCGCGCAACACCGCCGGATCGGCATCGAAGCCGACGCGCATCACCGACACCCCGCCAATGGCCAGGCTGGTGGTGACCGCCGAGCGGACCCCCGGCACCGCTTGCAACGCCGATTCGGTCGCGGTGACCGATCCTGCGCTGGGCGTGTCGACCTGAATGGTGACGACACTGCCGCTCACCCCCGTTTGCGCACCCAGCGCAGCGTCGGTGGCACCAATATCGCTTGGCGTGTCGGTTGGCGTCGGCGTGGCGGTCGGCGCAACGAAGGCGAGGCCGGGATCGGTCCCGAGCAGTCCGGCCTGCAGCGCCGCCTGATAGGTATCGTCGATCCGCTTGACCCCGGCATCGAGCAGCACGGGTAGCGCGTCGCCGCGATCGACGCGCAGCGAAAATTGCGTGAGCAACCGGTTATCCGGGCCGTGCCGTGCCTCGAACATGCCGATGATCGGCCCGCCCGGCCACTCGCGGCGCAGCGTGACCTTAGGGACGAGCACGTCGTTCGCGCCATATTGATCGAGCACCACGCGCCACCAGCCGCGACCGGGCCGTTCGACCTGGCCAAGCGTCAGCAATAGCGCATCGCCGCCAGTACCGCTTGGGCGAACATAATCGACCGAACTGTTGCCGGTGCGATAGCGCCGCCAGGCGTCCTGCCACGCCGTCTTCTGTTCGAAACCGGTGGCGACGCCGCCGCTGATCTCGATCGGAATCGTCAGCATCGGGGCCGATCGCGCCGCTTCGGGGGCTATCCCCAGGATCGCCCCGGCCTTGGCGCGGCTGAACAGCACGCCGAGCCGCGCCACATAGCGATTGGGGCCGATCTGCTCGTCCTCGACGACGATGCCCGACACCATCCCGTCGAGCGCACCGTCGGACAGCGCCGTGGCGCTCTGCCCCATACGCTGCGCCAGCATAGCCCAGCCCTTGCGCTGCGCGATCCGCCAGCCCGCATAGCGCGCGGCCTCGGCGGTCTTGCCCGTGACGTCGACCGCGATGCCGCTGACCTCATAGCTGCCCGAACTGTCGGCAGACGCGAGGCCCTGATCGGGATCATCGACTTGCGCGAGCACAAGCCCGCCGGTCGCCGCAAGGGCAAGCGCAGCGGCGAACTGCAGGGGGCGGGAAAAGCGGCGGATCGACATGTCGGCGCCCTTTTGGCGAAGGAGGCGTGGAAATCCAAGCAGGATATGGCTAGGCGGGCATCATGAGCGATACGAACCCGGACGCGACGTCCTATACCTATGCCCAAGCGGGCGTCTCGATTGCAGCGGGCAATGCCCTGGTCCGGGCGATTGCGCCGCTCGCCAAGTCCACCCGACGATCGGGCGCGGATGCAGAACTCGGCGGCTTTGGCGGCTTTTTTGATCTGAAGGCGGCGGGATTTGTCGATCCCCTGCTGGTCGCCGCCAATGACGGCGTCGGCACCAAGCTGAAACTCGCGATCGATCATAATGCGCATGACGGAGTCGGAATCGATCTCGTCGCGATGTGCGCCAACGATCTGATCGTGCAGGGGGCCGAACCGCTCTTCTTCCTCGATTATTATGCCACCGCAAAAATCGACCCGGCCGTGGCCGAGCGCGTCATCGCCTCGATCGCCGAAGGCTGCCGTCAGGCGGGCTGCGCGCTGATCGGTGGCGAGACCGCCGAAATGCCCGGCATGTACGCCGCCGACGATTATGATCTCGCGGGCTTCTGCGTCGGCGCGGTCGAGCGCGACCGTGTTCTGACCGGGCAAGACATTGCACCGGGCGACGTGCTGCTCGGCCTCGCCTCGTCGGGCGTGCATTCCAACGGCTTCTCGCTGGTCCGCCGCCTTGCTGCCGACAAAGGCTGGAAGCTCGATCGCCCGGCCTTGTTCGATGCCGATGTGCTGCTGATCGACGCGCTGATGGCGCCGACGCGCATTTACGTGAAATCGCTGCTGCCCTTGCTGGCCGAGCGCCGCATCAAGGGCCTCGCCCACATCACCGGTGGCGGCCTGCTCGAAAACGTGCCGCGCGTCCTCCCCGCAGGTGTGCACGCGCGGATCGACGCCGATGCCTGGCCGCAGCCGCGGCTGATGGCGTTCCTGCAAGCGCAGGGCAATATCGAGCCCGAGGAAATGGCGCGCACCTTCAATTGCGGCATCGGCATGGTCGCAGCGGTCGCGCCCGATCAGGTCGCGGCGGTCACCGCCGCGCTGACCGCAGCGGGCGAGACCGTGTTCACCATCGGCACGGTCGAAGCCGGCGTGCGCGGTTGCACCGTGACCGGCTCGCTCGAAACCTGGGGCGGCCGCAGCGCCTGGACCGCGACGCACAATCATGGGTGACACGTGCCTGCTCCCCCTCCCGCAGGCGGGAGGGGAGTCGTGACCCGCAAAGTCGGCATCCTGCTCTCGGGCCGTGGCTCCAACATGATGGCGCTGGTCGAGCATGCACGCGGCTATGACGTCACTTTGGTCGCCTCCGATAAGCCCGATGCCGCCGGCATCGCCTGGGCGCGCGAGCGCGGTCTCGCCACCTTCACCCAATCGCCCAAGGGCATGCCCAAGGCCGATTATGAAGCCGCGATCGAAGCTGCACTGCGCGCCGCCGGGGTCGAAGTGATCGCGCTCGCTGGCTATATGCGCTTGCTGTCGGACGCTTTCGTCGCGCGCTGGCGCGGGCGGATCATCAACATCCACCCCTCGCTGCTGCCCAAATATAAGGGCCTCGACACCCATGCCCGCGCGATCGCGGCGGGCGATGCGGTGGCGGGCTGCTCGGTTCATGTCGTCACCGAGGAACTCGATGGCGGCGACGTGCTCGGCCAAGCCGAAGTGCCGATCCTCCCCGGCGACACCGCCGATACGCTCGCCGCGCGCGTCCTGAAGGCGGAGCATCGTCTTTACCCCATAATGTTAGCGGAGTTCGTAACGCGATGAGCGACGACATGCCAAAGACCCCGCCCCAGCACGACCCCGCAATCCAGGTCGCGGCGACCGAAGCCGTCGCCAAGGCGGAAGCCGCAGCAACGCGGCGGCGCTGGATCAACCTTGGCGAATTCATCGCCGTCGCCGGATTGCTGATCGCGGGTGGCAGCCTGTATCTCAATTGGTCCGATCACCGCGCCGACCAAGCCGACAAGCAGGTCGCCGCTGTCAAGGCGCAGCGCGACTCCTCGCGCTTCGATATCCGCGCGGTGCCGACGTCCAACGGCGCGGCGTTGCTGCTCCAGCATGACGACCGTCACCCCATTCGCGACGCGAGTGTCACCTTTCCGAGCGAGCTCGGCATCGGCAGCAAGGACACCGTCGGTGACACGATCGAGCGCGGCTGGTTCGAACATGAAATGCTCAAAGCGACCGATGGCGCTGCGGAAAAGAGGACCGGCCGCCTGCCCGTCCTGATCACGCTCACTTATTGGGACGGCGATACCCCACGCAAGACGCGCGGCATATACGATATTGGCTGGAAGGCGGAGGGCGGTTTCCCGTTCGGCCGTTCGCTCAAGCTGGAAAGTTTGCACCTGCACGAACTCGGCGGCGCGCAAGCCCGTCTCGATGCCGTATGGGCCAGCGTCAAGCCGAAGCCGAAACCCTAACCGGAAGGTCGAGCGCGTAGATCGGGTCGATATGCACTTCGCTGCCGACCTGGAATTCGCGCGTGCCGATCACGCGGAAGCCGTGGCGTTCGTAGAAAGCACGCGCCCGCACATTGTGCTCCCACACGCCGAGCAACAGTCGGTGCGCGCCGATCCGGGTCGCGTCTTCGATCGCGCGCGCCATCAGCGCAGGCCCAAGGCCGGTCCCATGCGCCTGGCGTAGCGCATAGATGCGGCGGAGTTCGACATCGGTCGGCTCCAGCGCGATCGGAAAATGGGGGGTGGTAAGAACCGCATAGCCAAGCGGGGCATGGCCCGGCTCGATCTCGGCAACGGTCACGATGGTCGCGGGGTCGGCGAGCCACGTCGCAAAAGCCTCAGCGCGATTGTTCTTGAGACAATGCGCAAGCAAATCGGCACCCTCCAAAGACGGCGCATAGGTATCCAGAAAGGTCGCATTGGCGACGAGCGACAGCAGGTCGGCATCCGCCATCCCTGCCTGTCGCACGCGCCATTGCATCAGCTGATCAGCCGACGATTTCTTCGGGCTTGAAGAAATAGGCGATTTCGATCGCCGCATTCTCGTCCGAATCCGAACCATGCACGGTGTTGGCTTCGATCGATTCGGCCAGTTCCTTGCGGATCGTGCCCGGCTCGGCATTGGCGGGGTTGGTCGCGCCCATGATGTCGCGGTTGCGCTGCATCGCATTCTTGCCTTCGAGCACCTGCACGACGACCGGGCCCGAGATCATGAACTCGACCAGTTCGCCGAAGAACGGGCGTTCCTTGTGCACCGCGTAGAAGCCCTCGGCCTGCTCGCGGGTCATGTGGATGCGCTTGGAGGCGACGACGCGCAGGCCGGCTTCCTCGAGCATCTTGGTGACGGCACCCGTCAGGTTGCGGCGCGTGGCGTCGGGCTTGATGATCGAAAACGTGCGGTTCGCGGCCATGACCGTGAAGCTCCTGTGTTGAATGATGGGATGTGGAAAGTCGCGTGTCCCTAGTCTTCGCGCGATCGCGATGCAAGTCTAGGCGGCTTGCTCCCAGCGGCCATTGTCATTCTGCTTCCAGTAGCGGCGTTCGATCCCGGGACGGTCGGCCAGCGCCTTCCACGCCACCCGCGCTGCGCCGATGCGGTCTTCGTCGAAAAAATGAAAGGCGCGGTCGAACTCCAGCGCTTCCTCGCGCCACAGGCCATCGGCAATCGCGATGTTGCGCGCGGTGTTCGCCGCCACCGGCTGCTCGGCAATCAGGATCGGTTGCGCCGCATCGCCCTCACCCTCGGCCTGCGCATGCGGCAGGAAACTGTCAGGGGTATAGGTCCACAACAAGCGATCGAGCGCGGCGCGCTGGTCCAGGCTCTCCGCCACCACCAGCAACCGCCCGCCCCCCTCGACCACGCGCTCGGCAATCCGCGGCAGCACGCGGTCGAGCGGCTGGAGCGTAAGGTGATAGAAATCGACTTGCACTCACTCCCCTCCCGCTTGCGGAGGGGTTGGGGGAGGGAAATCCATTGCTGGCACCCGCTCGCCCCGAAACACCCCTCCCCTAACCCCTCCCGCACAGCGGGAGGGGAACACGCGCTTAGCCCTCGAACGTGTCCGCCACGAACCGGTCGAGCAAGCGCACGCCATAGCCCGTAGCGCCCTTGTCATAGGTCGCACCCGGCTTATCGGCCCACACCATGCCGGCAATGTCGAGATGCGCCCATTTCACGCCGGGTTCCACGAAGCGCTGGATGAACTGCGCCGCGGTGATCGACCCTGCCCCGCGCGGCCCCACATTCTTCATGTCGGCGATCGGGCTGTCGATCAGCTTGTTATAGGCATCCGACAGCGGGAAGCGCCACAACAGGTCGCCCGAGGCCTTGCCCGCTGCCAGCAATTGATCGGCCAGCGCATCGTCATTGGCGAAGCAGCCGGCATGTTCATTGCCCAGGCTGATGATCATCGCGCCGGTCAGCGTGGCGAGATCGACGATCGTCTTGGGGCGGTGCGTGCGCTGCACCCAGGTGATGACGTCGCACAAGACCAGCCGCCCTTCGGCATCGGTGTTGAGCACTTCGATCGTCTGGCCCGACATGGAGGTGAGCACGTCGCCCGGGCGGATCGCATCGCCATCGGGCATGTTCTCGACCAGGCCGCACACGCCGATGACGTTCGCCTTGGCCTTGCGCCCGGCCAGCGCCTTCATCGCGCCGACCACCGCGCCCGCGCCGCCCATGTCCCACTTCATGTCTTCCATGCCGGGCCCGGGCTTCAGCGAAATGCCGCCGGTGTCGAAAGTCACGCCCTTGCCGACCAGCGCCAGCGCGGGATCGCCCTCGCCTGCTCCATTCCATTTGAGCGCCAGCAACTGCGCCTGCTTGGCCGAACCCTGCGACACGCCGAGCAGCGAGCCCATGCCCAGTTCGCGCATCTCGGCTTCCCCCAGCACGGTGATCTCCAGGCCCAGCCCCTCGACCTCGGCGCGCACCTTGGCGACGAAGGTTTCGGGATAGATCACGTTTGGCGGCTCGGCCACCAGCGTGCGCGTCAGCTCCAGCCCCTCGGTCAGCGCCTTCTGCTTGCTCCACGCCGCATCGGTGCCCTCGGGCACGCCATGCAGCACGATCGTGCTGAGCGTCGGCTTGGATTTCTCGGGCAGCTTGGTGCGATAGACGTCATGCCGCCAGCCGCGCTGCGCGGCCGCCGCTGCGAAACGCGCAGCCGCCTTGGGCGTGGTGCCTGCGCTGGCGAAATCGACGCTCGCGGTCTTAACGCCCGAAGTGAGCAAGCGCGCGGTCAATGCGCCGCCTGCCCGTTCATACTCGGCCTCGCCGGCCGCGCCGGTGCCCAGCAGCAGGACGCGGCGCACGCCACCGGCCCCATCCGCCACGAAGGTTTCCACCACAGCGGCCGCTTCGCCCTCAAACCGGCTTGCCTGCGCCGCCGCCTTCACCAGATCCAGCGCAGCGGCGTCGATCAGTGTGGTCGCGAGACGCGCGAGCCCGTCTTTTTCGACAAGAAGGGCAATGGCGGCGGCCGACGCGGGCGCGGCGCTGGAAAATTCGATCTGCATTACGGGGAGGCCTCGGTTACGAAAAATGCGATGAGTCGCGTGTTCTTAGGACAGCGACGCGTCGCTGGCAAAGCGGCCACGCCGAATTCACCGCAGCACGATTGCAGCAAAGCGGCGTCGATGCGATAGGGCGGGATCGACCAGCGGCAACCGGGGTTCAACCGGGGCCTTCTCGCAACAGGGTGCTTGTTCCGACGTGAAGCGTGCCGTTCTCCTTGTCACTTGTGTGTTCCCCGCTGTGCTGCTCGCCAATCCGGCGTTGGCGCAGGATCTGCAGACACGCCCAGTAACCCCGCCACCGCCCTCCGCCACGCCGAGCGCGCCCGATGACCAGGTCCAGTTCACCGCGACCAACCTGGAATATGACAGCAAGGAGGATATCGTCACCGCAACGGGCGATGTCCGCATGTATCGCTCGGGCGACCGCTTGCGCGCCGACACGGTCGTGTGGAACCGCAAGACCGGGAAAGTCCATGCGAGCGGCAATATCGCGGTGGTCAACCCTGGCGGCGACACCGCTTATGGCGATTCGATCGAACTGACCGATGCGCTGAAGGATGGCGTCGTCGACAATATGCTGCTGGTGCTCGAAAAGGGCGGGCGTCTGGCGGCGCGCAAGGGCACGCGCTCGCTTGATGAAGTCGTCGTGCTCGAGGATGCCGCCTACACGCCGTGCGCCGTGACCGCGTCGAGCAACTGCCCGAAAGAACCGTCGTGGAAGATCACGGCGGTGCGCGTGCTGTATCGCCCCGATCGCGAACGCATTTATTATACCGGCGCGCGCATCAATCTGTTTGGCTTGCCGACGCTGCCCCTGCCCGCCTTTTCCAACCCGGTTGGGGGCGGCAATAACAGCGGCTTGCTCACCCCGGACTTCCGCTATGGCCGGGTGAACGGTTTCGAATTCGCGCAGCCTTATCACTTTGCTTTGGCCCCCAATCGCGGGCTGACGATCACGCCGCGCTTCTTCACGGCCGTGCTGCCGATGCTGAAGGCGGAGTATCAGGAGCTCAATACGCTCGGGGCCTATACGATCACCGGCTATGCCACGGCGAGCCCGCGCAGCGTCGATTTGCTCACCCCCACCCCGCCCGGCACGCCCGATTCGTTTCGTGGCTATCTGGATGGCGTCGGCCGGTTTCAGCTCAGCCCCAATTGGAGCCTCAGCGGATCGCTGCGGCTGACCACCGATCGCACCTTCCTACGCCGCTACGACATTTCGCGCGACGACCGCCTGCGCACCACCGCCAGCTTGCAGCGCATCGACACCGACAGCTATTTCGCGATCACCGGTTGGTACGTGCAAACATTGCGCGTCGCCGATCGGCAGGGCCTCCAACCGATTGCGCTGCCCGAAATCGATTATCGGCACCGTTTCACCGACAGTTTGCTGGGCGGTACCTTCGAATTGCAGGCCAACAGCCTCGCCATTTCGCGTCCCGCTGGTCAGGATACGCAGCGCGCCTTTGCCAGCGCGCGCTGGGATCTGCGCAAATTGACGCCATGGGGCCAGGAGGTGACGTTCACCGCCTTCGGTCGCGGCGATGTGTACAATGCCAAGGACACGCTGGCCACGACGGTGGCGAGCTATCGCGGCAATGAAGGGATCAGCGCGCGCGCGATCGGCGCGTTTGCGATCGACGTGAAGTGGCCGTTTATCGGCACCTTCCTGGGCGGTACGCAGCGGCTCACGCCACGCTTCCAAGTGGTCGCGTCGCCGCAAACGACCAATCTTGCCGTGCCCAATGAAGATGCGCGCGCCGTCGATCTTGAAGATTCGAACCTGTTCGCCCTGAACCGCTTCCCGGGCTATGACCGGTTCGAGGATTCGACGCGTTTCACCTATGGCGTCGATTGGGCAGCCGACCTGCCCGGCTTTTCGATTTCGACAAATGTCGGCCAAAGCTACCGCCTGAACAATCGCGAAACGCTGTTCCCGGATGGGACAGGGCTTTCGGGGCGTGTCTCCGACATCGTCGGGCGTACCGAAATCCGCTATCATGATTTCGTTTCGATCACGCATCGCTACCGGCTCGACAAGAGCAACCTGGCGATTCGCCGTAACGAAGTGGATGCGAGCGTTGGCTCGCGCAGCACCTACATTCTCGTCGGCTATCTAAGGCTCAACCGCAACATCGACCCGACGCTTGAGGATCTGCGCGATCGCGAGGAGGTGCGCCTGGGCGCGCGCGTGCAGGTCACCAAATTCTGGTCGGTCTTCGGCTCGACCGTGATCGATCTCACCGACCGCAACGAAGATCCGCTGTCGCTCGCCAACGGGTTCGACCCCGTGCGGCACCGCCTGGGCTTCCAATATGAGGATGATTGTCTCCGCCTCGGGGGCACCTGGAAACGCGATTATCAGGACACTGGTGACGCGCGCGCGGGCAACAGCTTCCTGTTGACGCTGGCATTCAAAAATCTTGGCCGCTAAGCACTGGTTCAGGCGGTCTGTTGCACGGACCTTTCCAAGGGCTCGTTGGGCTGAGCAGAAACGCAGACCGCGCGGGATGGGATTTTAACTACGTGAAGACTGACATCACCAAGAAGACCGGCGCAACCACCACCGGCCTGGCTTCGCTCGGCCGCCGTCTGGCGCTCGGTGCCGCGCTCGTCGCGCTTGTTTCGACCAGCGGCGGTTCGATCGCGCAGACCGTTCCCGACGATGCGACGCCCGCCGTGGGGCTCGACATTCCGAAGAACCTGCAGATTTTCGGCAAGGTCGATCCCAACATCCGCAAGCCAACCGCGATCGTCAACGGCGCGGTGATCACCGGCACCGACATCGACCAACGCGTCGCCTTGCTGGTGGCAGCGCGCGACCTGAAGCTGTCGCCCGAGGAAATGGCGCAGTACAAGCTGCTGATCGCGCGGCAGCTGATCGACGAAACGCTGCAGATCCAGCAGGCCAAGACCGCCGAGGTCAAGCTGGCACCCGACGAGATCAACAAGAGCTATGAGACCGTCGCGCGCAACTTCGGCAAGTCGGTCGCCGAGATGCGGGTCTATTTGCGCGGGATCGGCTCGTCCGAGCGGTCGCTGAAGCGCCAGATCGAGGCCGAGCTGTCGTGGAACCGCTATTTGCGGCGCAAGGTCGACATCAATGTCGGCGACGAAGAGGTCAATGCGATCATCGAGAAGCTGAAGAAGCAGCAAGGCACGACCGAGTATCACGTCCGCGAAATCTATCTGAAGGCCGACCCCGATCGCGCGCAGGAAGTGTTCAACCAGGCGCAACAGATCATCGGATCGATCCAGAAGCGCGAAAAGGGCGAGGACACGTTCGGCTATTATGCCCGCCTGTCCGACGCCACCACCCGCGCGACCGACGGCGATCTCGACTGGCTGAGCGAAACGCAATTGTCGCAATTGCCGCCGACGCTGGTCGAGGCGATCAAATCGATGACGCCCGAGCATCTGGCTGGCCCGATCGAGGTGCCGGGCGGTTTCTCGATCATCTATCTGGTCGACACGCGCAAGGTCGGCGTCGCCGATCCGATGGATGCCAAGCTCACGCTCAAGCAGCTCAGCGTGCGCTTTGCCGAAGGCACCACGCAGGCCCAGGCCGATGCGCGCGTGACCGAATTCGCCAAATTGAGCCAGACGATCCATGGTTGCGGTGAAGTCGCCAAGGTCGCGACCGCGCTCGGTGCCGATGTGGTCGACAATGATTCGGTGCGGATCAAGGATCTGCCGGGGCCGCTGCGCGAGATCATGCTGAAACTGCAGGTCGGCGAATCGACCCCGCCATTCGGCTCGGCCAAGGATGGCATTCGCTCGCTGGTGCTGTGCGGTCGCGACGAAGCGACGGGCCCGCGCATTCCGGGCGTCGAGCAAGTGCGAACGTCGATGGAAAATTCGCGCGTGAACCTGCGTGCGAACCAGTTGCTCCGCGATTTGCGACGCGACGCGATCATCGAATATCGCTGACCAGGGGATCAACGCCATGCTCGCGCCGCTCGCCATATCGATGGGGGATCCGGCCGGGATCGGCCCCGAGATCATCGCCAAAGCCTGGGCGCAACGCGTCGCGGAAGGGTTGCCGCCGTTTTTCACGACGGGCGACGCTCGCGCGATCGCGGCGGTGTGGGATGGCCCGGTCGAGCCCATTTCGCACCCCGAAGACACCAACCGTGTGTTCGAGACCGCGTTGCCGGTACTGACGGTGGAGGATGGCGGCGAGATCATGCCTGGCGTGCCCGATGTCGAGGGCGCGCGCTGTGCGCTGCGTGCGCTCGAGCTTGCCGCCGGGCTGGTCCGCTCGGGCGCGGCGCGCGCGTTGGTCACGGGGCCGGTGTCGAAGGCACAACTCTACAAGATCGGCTTCAACCATCCGGGGCAGACCGAGTTCGTGGCCGAACGCTGTGGCATTGCCGGCGAAAACGCGGTGATGATGCTGGCCGGCCCCGATTTGCGCGTGGTTCCAATTACCACCCACGTTCCGCTCGCTGCGGTCAGCGGGCTACTGTCGATCGATTTGCTCGTTTCGAAAGCGCGGGCGACGGCGCGCGGGCTGATGCGCAATTTCGGAATTCTCAAGCCCCGCATCGCCTTTGCCGGTTTCAACCCCCATGCGGGCGAGAGCGGCGCGATCGGTCGCGAGGAAATCGACCTGATCGCCCCTGCAATCGAGATCCTGCAAAGCGAGGGGATCGACGCGACCGGGCCGTTTGCTGCGGACACGATGTTCCATGCCCGTGCCCGCGCAACCTATGACGCGGCGATGTGCTGCTATCACGATCAGGCGCTCATCCCGATCAAGACGCTGTATTTCGACTCCGGCGTGAATATTACGCTCGGGCTGCCGATCGTGCGCACGTCGCCCGATCACGGGACTGCGTTCAACATCGCGGGCCAGAACATTGCCGAGCCCGGCGCGACGATCGCCGCGATCCGGCTGGCGGGCGAGGCCGCCGATCGCCGCGCCGCCGCCGACGCGTGAGCCAGCCCATTTTGGTACCACCACGCCCCGACCTGCCCCCGCTGCGCGACGTCATCGCGCGTTATGGCCTGAATGCGAGCAAGGCGCTGGGGCAAAATTTCCTGCTCGACGCGCAATTGCTGGCGCGGATCGCGCGCATTCCCGGCGACTTGAACGACGCCGAGGTGCTGGAGATTGGCCCCGGCCCCGGCGGCTTGACCCGCGCCTTGCTGGCGGCGGGCGCACGCGTCACCGCGATCGAGCGCGACCATCGCTGTATCCCTGCGCTCGCTGAACTGGGCGAGGCGTTTCCGGGCAAGCTGCGCGTGATCGAAGGCGACGCCTTGGAAATCGACGCTGCGTCGCTGTTCGACGGCAAGCCGCATATCGCCTCGAACCTGCCGTACAATATCGGCACGGCGTTGCTGGTGCGCTGGCTGTCGGCGGAATGGGCACCGTGGTGGCAGAGCCTGACCTTGATGTTCCAGCGGGAGGTCGCCGATCGCATCGTCGCGCCGACCGATGGCGAGGCCTATGGGCGGCTTGCGGTGCTGGCGCAGTGGCGGTCGCGCGCCACGCTGGCGATGCCGGTGCATCGCTCGGCCTTCACCCCTCCGCCCAAGGTGATGTCGGCGGTCGTGCATATCGTGCCCGCTGATGCGCCCGAAGGCGTGCGTTTTGCAACGCTGGAGCGGCTGACCGCAGCGGCGTTCGGGCAACGGCGCAAGATGTTACGGCAAAGCCTGAAGGGTGTGGCAGGCGCGCTTGATGCACTTGAGCGCGTGGGCATAGACCCGACCCGCCGTGCCGAGACCGTCAGCGTTACCGAGTTCGTCGCCCTGGCGCACGCGCTGTCCTGATCCTCCCCGGCACGGGGAGGGGGACCATGAGCATTCAGCGAATGGTGGAGGGGGCGCGCCTCAAGCGTAATGCCTGACAGATAGCCCTCTCCACCCCTTTGCCGAATAGGCAAAAGGGTCCCTCCCCGTTCCGGTGAGGATAAACCGCTCTCAGTCCTTCTTTACGGTCGCCCCGGCAACCGTCGTAGAGGCAGTGACCACTGGCGGCCCCTTGGCGATCGACGCGGAAAGCGCCGCGATTTCCGGGCAGGCGCGCTTGGCGCACACCGTCTTGATCCGCGCCAGATTGTCGCGCGCGCGCGCAACCGCGCCCTTCGCGACCAGCGCCTCGCCCTGCCCGCTGAGCGCCGCCACGTCATTGGGATCGAGCGACAGCGCTTCCCGATACAGGCGGATCGCCTTGCCCGGCAATCCACGGGTTTGGGCAACTTCGGCCAGCGTCACGAATGCACCGCGATTGCGCGGGTCGACCGCCAGCGCGCTTTCCAGCGTATCGGTCGCGGCATCAAGATTGCCCGCCGCCTGCAGCGCACGGCCACGCGCGAGCAGCGCCATCGAGCGGCCATCGATCGTATCCTCACCGCGCTGCCCCTGCACCGCAGTCGCAACGGTGAGCAGCGTCAGCGCAGCGGCGACGGCGACAGACGTATAGCGCATGAGATACTCCAGCTTTGGCACGGCGACAGAGCTATCACGCGTGTTGCAATCGCGCGACAAAAAACCCGTCGGTTGCATCATGCGCTGGTGTCAGCCGCGTGCCCGCACCCTGCGCGCGTCCTGCGCCCAGATCGAGCGGCTGCGCCCGCCACCCCGGATTGGCCGCGAGGAACGTCGCAACTTGCCCCGCCCCCTCTTCATCGAGCAGCGAACAGACGATGTAGACAAGGGCACCGCCGGGCTTGACCAGTGTCGCGCCGACTTCGAGGAGATGGCGCTGCGTCTCGACCAGCCGTTCGATCCGGTCGGGGGTCAGCCGCCAGCGCGCCTCGGGATTGCGCCGCCAGGTGCCGGTGCCCGAACAGGGGGCATCGATCAGCACGCAATCTGCGCTGCCGACCCAGTCGTCGAGCATCTCGACTTCGCGCCCCGGATTGAGCAACCGCGTCTCGATGATCCCTGCGCGCGCGCGTTCGGCGCGCGGCGCCAGACGGGACAACCGCGCACGGTCGGTATCGGTGGCGAGCACCACGCCCTGCCCGCCCATCGCCGCCGCCAGCGCCAGCGTCTTGCCGCCCGCCCCCGCGCACAGATCGACGATGCGCTGCCCGGCTTGCGCGCGCGCGGCAAGCGTGACGAACTGGCTGCCCGCATCCTGCACCTCGATCGCGCCATGATTATAGGCGGGGAGTTGCTCGACTTGCGTGCCCGAAGGCAGGCGCAACCCGTCGGCCAGCCCGGCAATCGGTTCCGCGCCCTCAATCTCGATCGCTTCGTGGATCGCGCGGTTGATCCGCGCATCAAGCGGCGCGCGGTCGATCAAGGCCGGGAATTCGGCGTCGTCGAGCCCCGATTGCCGCAAGCGATCGAGGATCCAGTTGGGCGCGATACCGGTCTTGGCCGGGGTCTCGCTCGGTCCGATCACCGCCGGGCCGTGGCCGACGCCGTCAAAGGTCGCGGCCAGTTCCGGGTCCGCCTTGGCCAGCGCCAGCACCGCCGCGCGGCCCGAGGCCGGACGTTCACCGAGTGCCCGGATCGCGGCATAGACCAATTCGCGCACCGCGCGCCGGTCCTTGGATCCGGCATACCGCCGCGTCGCAAAGTAGCGCGCGACGATCGTATCCGCCGCCGCCCCCGAATCGCGTGCGCCCGCGATGATCTGGTCGAGCAGTTCGATCGCGGCTTGGGTGCGGGCAGATGGGGTCATTCTTTTTATCCCTCTCCCCGCTTGCGGGGAGAGGGCAAGCGAGCGAAGCGAAGCGCGGGAGAGGGGTAGTAACGAAGGGCGCGCAACACTGCCCCTCTCCCCGACCCTCTCCCCTGAAGGGGAGAGGGAGAAAATCAGCGCGTCGGGTAATTCGGCGCTTCGCGCGTAATATCAACGTCGTGAACGTGGCTTTCCTTCAAGCCAGCACCCGTAATCTGCACGAAGCGCGCGCGCGCCTGCAAATCTTCGAGCGTGGCCGAGCCGGTATAGCCCATCGCCGCGCGAATCCCGCCGACGAGCTGATGGATCACGTCCTTGGCCGGGCCCTTGAACGCCACCTGGCCTTCAATACCCTCGGGCACCAGCTTCATCTGGTCCTTGATGTCGCCCTGGAAATAACGATCGGCCGAACCGCGGCCCATCGCGCCGACCGAGCCCATGCCGCGATACGATTTGTACGCGCGGCCCTGATACAGGAAGGTCTCGCCCGGCGCTTCCTCGGTGCCCGCCAGCAGCGATCCGATCATGCACGCCGACGCCCCCGCCGCCAGCGCCTTGGCGAGGTCGCCCGAGGTGCGTAAGCCCCCATCGGCGATCACCGGCACGCCCGCCTTCAGCCCGATTTCGGCGCAATCCATCACCGCCGTCAATTGCGGCACGCCGACACCTGCGACGACGCGCGTGGTGCAGATCGAGCCCGGCCCGATGCCGACCTTGATGCCATCCGCACCGGCATCGATCAGCGCGCGCGTTGCCTCGGCGGTGGCCACGTTGCCCGCGATCACCTGCACCGAATTGCTGAGCTTCTTCACCCGCTCAACCGCGCGCGCCACGTCACGATTATGGCCGTGCGCGGTGTCGATCACCACCAGATCGAGCTCGGCATCGACCAGCGCCTCGGTCCGCGCAAAGCCCTTGTCGCCAACCGTGGTCGCAGCGGCGACGCGCAACCGTCCGGCAGCATCCTTGGTCGCATTGGGATAGGTGACGGCTTTCTCGATATCCTTGACCGTGATCAGCCCGACGCAGCGATATTGCTCGTCGACCACCAGCAATTTCTCGATCCGGCGTTGATGCAGCAAGCGCCGCGCCTCTTCCTTGCCGACGCCCGTCGAAACGGTGGCAAGGTTCTCGTGCGTCATCAGCTCGGACACAGGCTGCAGCGGGTTTTCCGCAAAACGCACATCGCGGTTGGTGAGAATGCCGACCAATTTGCCATCGGCCTCGACCACCGGGATGCCGCTGATGCGGTTGCGCAGCATCAGGGCCTGCGCTTCGGCCAGCGTCGCCGAGGGCGTGATCGTGATCGGGTTGACCACCATACCGCTCTCGAAGCGCTTCACCGCGCGCACCGCAGCGACTTGCTCTTCGACTTCCATGTTGCGGTGCAGCACGCCGATGCCGCCCAATTGCGCCATCACGATCGCCATGTCGGCTTCGGTGACGGTGTCCATCGCCGAGGACAGGATCGGAATGTCGAGCGAAATGCCGCGCGTCACGCGCGTCGCGGTGTTGGTCTGGCTGGGGACGATGTCCGATTCGGCGGGCACCAACAGGACATCGTCGAAAGTTAAGCCGAGTCGAATGTCCATGAGATGCCGTGTCCTGCGCGTAGTGGGGAGCGAGTCGTGGCGGTCCATGTAAACGCCGACCCGCCGATACGCTAGGGGTGTGGAGGGATGTGATGCGACAGACTGGGGCTGCGCACCCCATCGCAACCGGTCGCCGCACGCCCCGGACGGGCGAAAGGCGTGCGTAATATCCGACCCTCCCGACGGGCTCCTAGCCCGTTATCGTCGAGCTTCTCGTTTGAACGATCGCGAACCTGCGCCCGTCCAGGACAGACCCAAAACACCCGTGCAAGGAGTATGCGACCATGAAGGCAATGGTACTGAACCGCCCGGGAACGCCGCTCGAATGGACCGAACTGCCCGATCGGGCGCCCGGCCCCGGCGAGGTCCGGGTGAAGGTGCTCGCCTGCGGGGTTTGCCGCACAGATTTGCACGTTGTCGATGGCGAATTGCCCAATCCGAAATCGCCGATCATTCCCGGTCATGAGATCGTCGGCCGCATCGACGCGATCGGCGCGGGCGTTGCTGGCTTGCAGATCGGGGAACGTGTCGGCATTCCTTGGCTCGGCCACACCTGCGGCGTGTGCCCCTATTGCCAGGAGCAGCGCGAAAACCTGTGCGATGCACCGCAATTTACCGGATATACCCGCGATGGCGGGTTTGCGACGTCGGTGGTCGCCGATGCGCGTTTTGCCTTCCCGCTTGGAGAAACAGGTAGCGACGTGTCCTTGGCACCGCTCCTGTGCGCTGGGCTGATCGGCTGGCGGTCGCTCAAGATCGCGGGCGACGGCAAGCGCCTCGGGATCTATGGTTTTGGTGCCGCTGGCCATATCGTCGCGCAAGTCGCCAAATGGCAGGGACGCGCGGTCTACGCCTTCACCCGGCCAGGCGACACCCGAACGCAGGACTTTGCGCGAAGCCTAGGGGTAGTGTGGGCGGGCGGGTCGGATGAAAGCCCGCCGGAGAGGCTGGACGCCGCGATCATTTACGCGACGGCCGGGGACCTTGTACCGATGGCGCTAAAGGCGGTCCGCAAAGGTGGCCGCGTGGTGTGCGCCGGGATCCATATGAGCGATATCCCGAGCTTCCCCTACGACATTCTCTGGGAAGAACGGCAACTCGTCTCGGTCGCCAATCTCACGCGGCAGGATGGAATCGAGTTCCTCGGCCTCGTCCCCAAAATCGGGATCGCCGTAAAGACCACGGTCTACCCGCTCCAAAACGCCAATACGGCATTGGACGATTTGCGGCATGGCCGGTTCGACGGTGCCGCGGTTCTAGTCCCGTGACACACCATTCAGGATTTATATGGAAAATGGTGGAGCCGAGGGGGATCGAACCCCTGACCTTTCGCATGCCATGCGAACGCTCTCCCAGCTGAGCTACGGCCCCATCTCGTTTTTGAAGGTCCGTAAAACCGGCCCTTCAGCGGGAAGGCGTCGCCCCTACCGAGGCGGCGCGCCCTTGGCAAGCGGCCAATGCGCCGCTTGCCAAAAAAATCATCGATTACACGTGAAAATCAATGATCGTCGTCATTGGTCGGCGCTTCCACGCCGAGATCGTCATCACCGCCGAGATCGACCTCGTCGTCGGGCGAGGGCTCTTCGTCTTCACCGGTGTCCAGATCCTCGTCGTCACCGGCGAGATCGTCGTCCTTCTTGATCAATTCGGGCTTGGCCTGCTCGAACGGCAGCGGCTGCTTCGACTTCAGGATCGGCTCCGGCTCCCAATGCGCACCGCAATTGATGCACGTGACGGGATCGTCCTTGCCCAGGTCATAAAAACGGGTGGCGCATTTCGGGCACGTACGCTTCGTGCCCCATTCCGGCTGGATCATATGCCGAGTTGACCTTCTTCAAGATGATAATGAGATCTTGCGACCGCGACGCCGCAAAGTGGGGCGCGCCTTGCCATAGCGCAAGCGCACTGTCAAAGCGCGGGGCCGATGGCACATCCTACACCCGCTCCGCTTGAAATCCAACCTTCCGGTCCGCTCACCGGCCGCGTCCGCGTGCCGGGCGACAAATCGATCAGCCACCGCTCGCTGATGTTTTCGGCGCTCGCGGTCGGCACCAGCCGGGTCACCGGCCTGCTGGAGGGCGAGGACGTCCTCGCCACCGCCGCCGCCTTGCGCGCAATGGGCGCGAGCATCGTCCGGGGTGATGACGGCGTGTGGACGATCGACGGCGTCGGAGTGGGCGGCTTGCTGCAACCGGCGAACGCGCTCGACATGGGCAATTCCGGAACTTCGACGCGGCTGCTGATGGGGCTGGTCGCCAGCCATCCGATTATCGCCACCTTTATTGGCGATGCCTCCTTGTCGAAGCGTCCGATGGGCCGCGTGATCACGCCGCTGTCGCAAATGGGCGCGGAGTTCACGTCGAGCCCCGGCGGACGGTTGCCGCTGATGCTGCGCGGGATCTGCCCCGCCATTCCAATCACCTACACCCTGCCCGTCGCCTCGGCGCAAGTGAAGTCGGCGGTGTTGCTGGCCGGGCTCAACACGCCGGGGATCACCCGCGTGATCGAACCGGTGGCGACCCGCGACCATAGCGAGCGGATGCTGCGCGGCTTCGGCGCGAAGGTGACGGTCGAGCCATCACCGCAAGGTCGGATCATCGCGATCACTGGGGAGGCTGAACTGCTTCCTCAGGAGATCGTCGTGCCCGGGGACCCCTCCTCCGCCGCCTTCCTGGTGGTGGCGGCGACGATCGTGCCAGGGTCGGACATCGTCGTCGAAAATGTCGGCCTCAACCCCACCCGCGCGGGTCTCTTCACGGCGCTCCGCATGATGGGTGCCAGCATCGAGGAACTCGACCGGCGCGAGGTTGGTGGCGAGCCCGTCGCCGATTTGCGCGTGCGTCATGCCGCACTCACCGGCATCGAAATCCCGCCCGATCTCGCCCCGAGCATGATCGATGAATATCCTGTGCTGTTCGTCGCCGCCGCCTACGCCTCCGGTCGGACGATCGCACGCGGGGCTGACGAATTGCGTGTCAAGGAATCGGACCGGATCGCGGCGATGGCCGCCGCGCTCGGCGTGATCGGCGCGCGCGTCGAAGAGGTCGAGGACGGCATGATCATCGACGGCAGCGGCGGCGATCCGCTTCCCGGCGGGGGCACGGTGGCGACCTTGCTCGATCACCGTATTGCGATGAGCATGGCGGTGGCGGCGCTCCATTGCCGCAAAACCAATGCCGGTGCCGCGCTGACGCTCGACGATGCGAGCCCGGTCGCGACCAGTTACCCCGCGTTCTTCTCGCAGATCCGGCAATTGCAGGGCGACGCCCGGTGATCGATTCGCATGCGGCCGATATCATCGGCTTTGTGGGTGCCCTGACCATTCTCGCCGGCTTCGCGTATCAAACGCTGCGAAATGCCGCGCCCAACCTTTTGTCGAACGGTCTGAATTTTCTTGGCGCATCGCTGCTGGCGATATCGTTGATGGTCAACTACAACCTCCCCGCGCTCGCCCTCGAATTGGCCTGGGCGGTGATCGCGCTCCTTGGATTGGTACGTACTTTGAGTGTTCGCCGATGATTATTGCTGTCGATGGTCCCGCCGCCTCCGGCAAGGGCACGATCGCGCGGGCGCTCGCCCAGCATTATGGCCTGCCGCATCTTGACACGGGGCTGCTGTATCGCGCCGTCGCCGCGAACGTTGCGCGGCTCGAACTGGACGGCGCGATCGAGGCAGACGCGGTCGCCGCATGCGATTTTGACGAGGCGCTGCTCGACGACCCGATCCTGCGCAGCGACGCGATCGGTTCGCTCGCCTCGGTGGTGTCGGCGCATCCGCTGGTGCGTGCGGCGTTGTTTCACCGGCAGAAACGCTTCGCCTATCAACCCGGTGGTGCAGTGCTCGATGGCCGCGACATCGGCACGGTGATTGCACCTGATGCCGACGCGAAGCTGTTCATCCGTGCAACGCCCAATATCCGCGCGAAGCGCCGCCATGCCGAGCTGCGCGCGCACGGCTCGACGATCAGCCTCGACAAGGTGCTGGCCGACATTCGCGCGCGCGACTTACGCGATTCCACCCGCTCCAACGCCCCGCTGGTTCCCGCCAACGATGCGGCGTTGCTCGACACCAGCTTCCTCTCGATCGAAGCCAGCGTGCAGCGCGCGATCGCGATTGTGGAGGCTAGGCTCCAGGCGTAATCGGCCCAGGCGGAAGGGTGGTCGCTCGTGCTCATTGAACGACGGCAGGCTGCGCTTCCTTGGCCAGCCGGGCGTCGACGATCCCCGTATAGCTGACACTCAGTTTTCGACAGGCGGCCGGATCGATAAACGGATTGGGCGTCGGGTACTGCTCGAACCGCGCAAACGTCACGTCGCCGCCGGAATTGTCGGGATGCGCCGTAAACAGGATGTCGCACGGCAATGCCCCGACCCGCGCAATCGTGTGCCGGAAGGTGGCGACGATCGCGCGGTGCGCCGGATCGGAAAAGCGGTAGCCGTCGACCGAGACCGGGTTGATGCTGGAGGCGAACACCATGTTCAAACAGCGTCCGGCCTCGCACGAGCGCCACCGCCAGCTCGTGCTTCCGGCGGTATGGCCGGGCGTGGCCACCGCAATGACGCCGACTTTGCCCAGCCGGATGGTATCGATCAGCGCGACGTTCATCTTGCGGAAGCCGACCAGATAGGTGTTGCCATAGATCCGCTTGGGCGGCTGTGGGGCCAGCCAGCGCGCGGCATAATCGGTGGCGATCGGGCGGGTCAGCGGGTCGTCGACGGCTTGCGCGGCGGCGCTGCCGCCGATCATCAATACCGCGCTCATTCCCATCGCCGATCGGTACTTCCGCATATCGCCCCCCTATGATCTTTCCTTATCTGGTATAGCCACCGGCACCGTGGCTTCAACGCCCTCCTACGGCTTGCCCGCTGCCGCATATCCCGCTATAGGGCTGCGGTCCGGTGAGCGGTGTTCACGGAGGCTGGCGCGACAGGCATGTCCTCTCGCGCCCTTTTCGCATTCGCGCGACTTGCCCCTCCATCCACTCCGATCGACGGATGTCGGGTTGCGCATACGGCCAGCCCGACACCATAGGCCAAGACCGCCGGAGACAACCGGCTGGCCGGAACATGATTTAGGAATACAAGACTTTATGGCCACTCAGGCAAACCCAACCCGCGACGATTTCGCCGCCCTTCTCGAAATGACTCTCGGCGGTGCCGACAGCTTCGAAGGCCGCGTCGTCAAGGGCACCGTCACCGCGATTGAAAACGACCTCGCCGTCATCGACGTCGGCTTGAAGTCGGAAGGCCGCGTTCCGCTGCGCGAATTCGCGATGCCGGGCCAGAAGGCAGACCTGAAGGTCGGTGACGAAGTTGAAGTGTTCGTCGACCGCGTCGAGAACGTGCACGGCGAAGCGATGCTGTCGCGCGACCGCGCCCGCCGCGAAGCCGCATGGGACACGCTCGAAACCGAATTCGCCAAGACTGCCCGCGTCGAGGGCGTCATCTTCGGCCGCGTCAAGGGTGGCTTCACGGTCGACCTCAACGGTGCCGTCGCCTTCCTGCCGGGTTCGCAGGTCGACATCCGCCCCGTGCGCGACGTCACCCCGCTGATGGACATCCCGCAGCCGTTCCAGATCCTCAAGATGGACCGCAAGCGCGGCAACATCGTCGTGTCGCGTCGTGCGATCCTCGAAGAAACCCGCGCCGAGCAGCGTTCCGGCCTGATCCTCAGCCTCGCTGAAGGCCAGATCATCGACGGCGTCGTCAAGAACATCACCGATTACGGTGCGTTCGTCGACCTGGGCGGCATTGACGGCCTGCTGCACGTCACCGACCTCAGCTACAAGCGCGTCGGTCATCCGTCGGAAGTGCTGAACATCGGCGATACCGTCCGCGTCCAGATCATCCGCATCAATAAGGACACGCAGCGCATTTCGCTCGGCATGAAGCAGCTCGAGAGCGATCCGTGGGAAGGTGCCGCCGCCAAGTATCCGGTCGGCGCGAAGCTGTCGGGCCGCGTCACGAACATCACCGAATATGGTGCGTTCGTCGAGCTCGAGCCGGGCATCGAAGGCCTGGTCCACGTGTCCGAAATGTCGTGGACCAAGAAGAACGTCCATCCCGGCAAGATCGTGTCGACGAGCCAAGAAGTCGACGTCGTGGTCATCGAGGTCGATCCCGACAAGCGCCGCATCTCGCTCGGCCTCAAGCAGGCGATCAGCAACCCGTGGGAAGCCTTCGCCGAAGCGCATCCGATCGGGTCGACCGTTGAAGGCGAAGTCAAGAACGCGACCGAATTCGGTCTGTTCATCGGCCTCGACAACGATGTCGACGGCATGGTCCACATGTCGGACATCGCCTGGGGCGTGTCGGGCGAGGATGCGCTCAACCTGCATCGCAAGGGCGAGGTCGTTCAGGCGATCGTGCTCGACATCGATGCCGAGAAGGAGCGCATTTCGCTGGGCATGAAGCAGCTTGAGCGTGGTGCTCCGGCAGCCGGTGCGGCAGCGGCAGGCGGCAACGCTTCGTCGGGCCTCAACAAGAATGCCATCGTCACGGTCACCGTGCTCGAAGTCCGCGATGCGGGTCTCGAAGTGCAGGTCGGCGACGACGGCGCGACCGGCTTCATCAAGCGCACCGACCTCGGCCGCGATCGCGACGAGCAGCGTCCGGAGCGGTTCCAGACCGGTCAGAAGTTCGACGCCATGGTCACCGGTTTCGACCGTTCGAAGAAGCCGACCTTCTCGATCAAGGCGATGCAGATCTCCGAAGAGAAGCAGGCCGTTGCACAATATGGCTCGTCCGACTCGGGCGCGTCGCTGGGCGACATCCTCGGTGCAGCGCTCAAGGCGCAGGGTGCCGACAGCAAGAAGTAAGCGTAAAGGGCGGGGTTATTCATCCAAATGGAGTAGCCCTGCCCTGTCTTTCCCCGTCGTTTCGTGGCTATCGTAAATGACAGAATTGCGATAAAAAACATGACCGAAGCGGCCTTTTTGTACCGCAAGGGCATGGCCACGACGGCAGGGGGAAACGACACGATGATCCGATCAGAACTGGTACAGACACTGGCTGCCGAAAATCCCGATCTGTCGATGCGCGACATCGAGGCGCTGGTGACCACCTTTTTCGACGAGATCACGAAGCGACTGGCACTGGGCGGACGTGTTGAGCTCCGCGGCTTCGGGGCCTTTTCGACCCGCGCGCGCGATGCGCGCACTGGACGCAATCCCCGCACTGGCGAATTGGTCGATGTCGGCGCGAAGCGCGTCCCGTATTTCAAGCCTGGCAAGGAAATGCGCGCGCGTCTCAACGTCTAAGCGACTTGACGCAACCCGCGCGGTACGCTTGGAATTTCCGCACATGCGGACGTGGCGAAATTGGTAGACGCACGGGACTTAAAAGCATAAAATAGGCTTGATTTTTCTTGTGTTTATAGTACTTTAAGGCCCATGGAGCGCTAGCACATCCCTAGCGCATTTTAGCGCAGTGAGAGGGCGCTACCCATGGCTGAGGCAGTCCACGAGATTCTTGGCGGCAAGGTGCAGCTCTTTCGTCGCCCGCGCAGCAGCTACTGGCAGTGCCGCGCAAGCATCGGAAAAAAGCAGTTCCGGCACAGCACCAAGCAGGAAAGTTTGGCACTCGCGAAAGACGTGGCCGAGGACTGGTTCCTCACTCTGAAGGGCAAGGCCGCTCGTGGTGAGATAAAAGCAGGCAAGACCTTCAAGCAGGTAGCCGAACGCTTCATCAATGAATTCGAGATCGTGACGCAGGGCGAGCGCAGCAAGGTCTACGTTGACGGGCACCGCCGTCGACTCAACCTCTACCTGATCCCCTTCTTTGGCGACAAAGTGATAAGCGAGATCACTTCCGGCATGATTCAGGACTACCGAATCGACCGAATCAAAAATGGTGGTTTCGACAAGCCAAAGCCTGGCGAACCCAAAAAGCCCAAAGAACGAAATGGCAAGACGCCGTCTCGGAGCACCCTTCACCAGGAACTGGTCTGCCTTCGTCAGACGCTAAAGTTTGCCAATCGACATGGTTGGCTTCCCTTTATGCCAGACATGTCGGCCCCGTATCGGGGCTCCAGCAAAATCTCTCATCGCGCATGGTTCTCACTCGCCGAGTACAAGAAACTTTACAAGGCGACGAGCGCGCGGGCGAAGAACCCGAAAAAAGAGCGCTGGCGCACCGCGTGCGAAGATCTGCACGACTATGTTCTCTTTCAGGTGAACACGGGCCTTCGGCCCGACGAGACACGGCGGCTAGAAGTGCGTGACATCGAGATCGTCTCCGATGGCCCGGCCAAGGAACGCATCCTGCACATCGCGGTACGCGGCAAGCGTGGAACGGGTTGGGCAAAATCCATGCCGGGCGCTGTCATGCCTTTCACCCGCATGAAGAAACGCCACAATCTCGGCCCGACCGACCTGCTTTTCCCAACGATCCAACGCGAGCTTTTCAATGCGATCCTTGATGAGCTTGGCTTGAAAAAGGATCGCGAGGGCAACGCCCGCACGACCTACAGCTTGAGACACACCTACATTTCGCTCCGCCTCCTTGAGGGGGCCGACATCTACCAGATCGCGAAAAACTGCCGCACCAGCGTCGAAATGATCGAAAAATTCTACGCCTCCCACATCAAAAACATGCTCGATGCAGAGGCGATCAACGTTCGGCGGCCCCTGACCGCCTCTCAAAAGCGTGACAAACCGGCGAATTGATCGAAGCCTGCGGACAGATCGCATATCTTCCTTGGCGCAGAATTTTTGCCCGACTATAGCTACGCTCGGCTGTGCGGGCGTGGCGAAATTGGTAGACGCACCGGACTTAGACAAATGACTTGAGTGCTCGTGGGGAAACCCACGCTGTAGAACTGCTCAAATTCGGGGAACCCTGTGAAATGGCAATCCCGAGCCAAGCCCGGCGGCACCTCGCTACCGGGAAGGTGTAGAGACTAGACGGGCAGCACCTACCCCTCGCCCCGACGAGGTACGGTGAAGGGATAGTCCAGACCACAAACGCCCATCGGGCGGCGGCGAAAGCCGTAGCTGGTAAGAAAATCCGTAGGGCCGCAAGGCCTGTGGGGGTTCGAGTCCCCCCGCCCGCACCAGCCATGAAGTGAACACGTTTGGCGCAAGGGCAGCGCGCTGCGGGAACCTGCTAGCGCTCTTCCCGCGAAATGCTGCCAGCACCGGCAGCATGGTGGCCGTCAGCGAACTGAACAGGGCGCGGCCATCGCCGATAACCCATCCGCGTCGCACGGCGCGCAATAGGTCGTCCATGAAATCGAACAATCCAGCCTGGGAAGCATACGAGAAATCCCATCCAATCGTTGTCCCAATGGAGTTGGATGAGCCCCATCCAATCACCCAATGCACTGCAGCGGCAATCGGCTGGCCGCTAAAGCAAGCATCCAATACGATGCCATCGCTGTTTCCGCCTGTCGGCCGCTTCAGCGTTCACGTGAGTGAACGGAACAAAGCACGCGCCTTGCGTCTCGTGGATGCGCTGGTCAAAGCGTGCGAGGCGCGAGGTTTCGAATTGCGAAGCAATTCCGACGACTCCGTCGGGGTCATTTCCGTTTTCGTGAACAAGGAATCTCTTCCGCTACGCCTTGTTGAGCGCGGAACGCGCGTCACCTATCTGTTGCTGGAAAGCGATGCAGATTATGGGCGGAAGTCGTGGAGGGACAGTCCGCTTAGGCCGCTCGAAAAGCGCCTTAATAAGATTATGATCGACCTGCGCACCAAAGCCGCCACGCGCATTGCCACTCGGGCCGCTTGGGAAGAGAGTGATCGCAAAACCGCTGAGTTCGCACGGATGCGTTCAGAACTTCGCGATGCGATCGCATATGAACGCGAGGCCGTAAACGAGTTGGTCGGAGAGGCCGAAGGCTGGCAGAAGGCCAGAGTCATCCGCGCGTATTTGGCGGCATTCACAGCATCGGCTACCCGTGCGAGCACACTGGATGACAACGCCGAGTGGATCGCTTGGGCCTACGATCAAGCTGATCGCCTGGACCCGCTTCGCCCGTCGCCGCCTTCGGTGTTAGACACACCTCCCGACCATTACCGGGAACCCGGCTTGAACGAATATCTCGACGAAGACGGCACAATTAAACCAGCATGACGATCACCGAAATTTCTGCGGCGTTCGCATCGGCGGATGGGATGCCATGCACACCCGAGATCGACAAGCAGGAAGCGACGGCAAAAGCCGTACAGTCGATCAAGGCGAAGCAGCCCGTGAAGCCGTCCCGTACCAAACGCTAGCGGCGCATCGGGTCAGCCGTCGAGTTCGATGGCCGATGCATTGACGCTGGCGTTGCCGAAATCACAAAGCGCCGCTGGCGCTCCTCGTTTGTGAATTCGGCCCAAAGCGGGCGTGGGAATCAGGTGCGCCCGGCCCGTAGCACCCCCATGATCGCGTCTTCCGGCAGGTTGGTCGCTTTGCCGCTGGCAATCTTGAGCGATCAGCAGGCCGGTCTTCCTATCCCTTCGACTCCGGGGACACCTTTGCCGCTGTGGCTTTACTGCTGAGGGCGCGCGGCTTGCGCGGTGCTTTCGTCACGGGCGAAGCTGCGTCGCTGTGAGGCGTCACCACGCCGAGCTTGGGCCGTGCAGTGCTTTTCCGGCCCAAACCAAGATTCAACGCCATCGCCTTGCGCGCTTGCGAATACGCAGGCGCGGTCATCGGATAGTCGGCAGGCAGATGATAGCGCGTGCGATATTCCGCAGGGGTTAGCCCGTGCGTCGTCAGATGGCGCTTGAGCACACTGTAGGGCTTGCCGTCGATCATTGAGATGATCTTGGCCGGGTCCGCAAGGCTTTTGCGGATCGACACCGCAGGCGTGAAAGCCTCCGTTACCGGCTGCTCGGCCGAAGCGACACTCAGCCTGGCAAGTGCGCTGTGGATCGCTGCAATCGCTTCGCCGATCTCACTCGCGCCAACGTGATTATTCGCGACGAAATTTGCGGCGATTTCCGCTGTGAGTGCCACCAGCGTGTTGGGTTGTTCCATGCAGCGGCACTCCGTAAGCCTTCGTGATGGCATTCCGTGCCAGAAGCAGTCGCATTCTTCAATGCAGGCGACCCGCGCGGCGGTGCTTTGGGGCAGATG
>NZ_JH584235.1:324135-353676 GCF_000241465.1 Sphingomonas echinoides ATCC 14820 | reverse complement strand
ACACAAAAACTTGCAGACCGCGATGCGGCGATCGAACATCGCGAAGCCGAAGTGCGTCAGCAAAAAGCCGAGATAGCGGATGCGCGCGCGGCCATCGAAACCCAGGTCGCGGCAAAACTGTCTGAAGCACGCCAGCAGATTGCCGATGAGGAAGCCAAGAAGGCTAAGGCGATATTCGGAAGCGATCTGGAAACCAAGAATAGAGAAATTCTTGCCCTTCAGGAGATCGCCGCTGCCCGCGAGCAAAAACTTGCCGAAGCTCAACGCGAACAAGGTGAGTTGTTGCGCAAACAACGTGAGCTGGATGACGCAAGGCGTGAACTTGAGATAACGGTGGAAAAGCGTGTGAGCGCCTCACTTGAAGAGGTCAGGGTCCGCGCGAAATCAGAGGCCGAGGAATCCCTTCGCCTGAAAGTCTCGGAGAAGGAGGAGCAAATCTCGTCGATGCAACGACAGATTGAAGACCTTCGACGAAAAGCGGAGCAAGGCTCGCAGCAGCTTCAAGGCGAGGTGTTAGAGCTACAGCTTGAAACTATGCTGGCGAGCCGGTTCCCGATGGACGTGCAGGAGCCGGTAGCCAAGGGAGAATTTGGCGGTGATCTTCTGCATCGCGTTGTCGGTCCTGTTGGGCAGATGTGCGGATCAATCTTATGGGAAACAAAACGAACGAAAAATTGGAGCGACGGCTGGCTAAGCAAATTACGCACGGACCAGCGCGCTGCGAAAGCCGAGCTGGCTATTTTAATTTCTGACGCGCTCCCGAAAGGTATCGAATCTTTCGATTGCGTGGATGGCGTCTGGGTCGCTCATCCACGGTTCGTAATCCCGATCGCTGTTGCATTGCGCCAATCCCTTATCGACATTTCTGCGACACGAACTGCCCGTGAAGGCCAGGAAACAAAGATGGAACTGGTCTATAATTATCTGATCGGATCGAATTTTCGCCATCGAATTGAGGCTATCGTTGAACGGTTCGCCGAGATGCAAGCAGACCTAAATCGCGAACGCAAAGCCACCATGCGGTTATGGGCGAAGCGCGAAGCTCAGATCCAAGGCGTTATCGACTCCACCGTTGGCATGTACGGAGACCTTCAAGGAATCGTTGGCAGGGCAATGCAGGAAATTCCTGCCCTTGAAATTCCGCTGATGGAGATCGCGGACCAAAGTGGCGATGAGTGATGCAAATTTCCACGTGCTTCGCAATCGCTATATCGAGCTATCGCTAGTCATCTTTCCCCGCCGACGTTGCCTTCGGCCCGCGCTCTAGCCGCTGACGCGCCCGGAACCGCTGGCACGTTTCCGCCATCCGGTGACGATCGCTAACGCAAAGAAGAAGACTGGGGGCTTTGCCCCCTGGCGCGCTGCGAAGCGCCTTCCGCCCAGCTTCCTCCACGTGTTCCACGCTCCGTGCAGCCGGGTCCCCGCGAAGGCGCTTGCTCCGCTTGCACCCCCATTCTCGCCGAAGGGCAGGGTTTCAGATCGCCACTGAAACCCAATCCCAAGGAGGAGAATATGCCAACAGCCACCATCACCAAAACCGACCGGCCTCGCATCTATGTGGCCTGTCTGGCCGCCTACAATAACGGCATTCTGCACGGCGCGTGGATCGACGCCGCCCGCGACCCGTGGGAGCTATGGGACGACATCCGCGCGATGTTGCAGGCCTCGCCTGTCGCAGGTGCTGAAGAATACGCCATCCACGATTACGAGGGATTCGGCGGCGTGCGCATCGCCGAGTATGAAGGCATCGATTGCGTGGCGCATATCGCGGCATTCATCGTTGAGCATGGCGCGCTGGGTGCAGCGGTGCTCGACTATTACGGTGACGACATGGCCGAGGCGCGCGAGGCGCTGGAGGACCGCTATATCGGCAGCTACACCAGCCTCGCCGACTATGTGCAGGAACTGACCGAGGACACCACCACCATCCCCGCATCGCTGCGCTACTACATCGACTGGCAGGCGATGGCGCGTGACGCGGAAATGTCCGGCGACCTGTTCACCATCGAAACCGCGCACGACGAAGTGCATGTGTTCGCGGGGCGCTGACATGGAGCAGCAACCGCAAACCTACCGCTTCCACTGGCGCGGCGTCGAGATTGAGGTGATCTACACCCCCCTCAAGTGGGGCGTAATTGCCCATCTCGAAGTACGCAGCATCCGCCCAGAACGGGCGCGCCTTCCCATCACCGATACCGGCTACCGCTCGCATTTCCATACGCCCGGAACGGTCGAAGCCCTTGGCGGCGATGTCGTCGCGCAGGTCATCGCATGGCTGGATGAGGAGGCCCGCAAGCCGGAATGGCGGCGCTATGACAACGCCAGCAGGCAGGGCGAGCTATTCTGATGCGTCCGTACAACCGCACGGATCGCGAACGACCTTGGCCATCGTCGTATTTCGCGCAAACTCCCTGCGGAATGGGCTTACGATGAATAAAATCTCGCTTTATAGCTCACAATATGAGATATATTGAGCTATAAAGGAGCGATTTATAACTCATGCCATGGAATTGGCAGCAACCGGATTGGCCTGATTTTCAGTGGGACAGCGCGCCATTGGCCGCGCTGGAGGCCCGCTTTTTGCAGCAATCCGGCGTCCTGATCGGATCAATCAAACACCTTGGTGACGGCGACCGCGCCACCCTCACCATCGACATCATGACCGGCGAAGCGCTCAAAACTTCCGAGATCGAGGGCGAGCTTCTAAACCGCGATAGCGTCCAATCTTCCTTGCGCCGTCAGTTCGGACTGGACACCGACCATCGCACCGTGCCGCCAGCCGAGCGTGGCATCGCTGAAATGATGATGGCACTGTACCGCGATTTTGCCGAACCGCTGACCCATCAAAGCCTCTGCGCATGGCATCGCATGGTGGTGAGTGGCCGACAGGACATCCGCGCCATTGGCCGCTACCGCGATCATGACGATCCCATGCAGGTCGTCTCCGGCCCGCTGCATAAACCCAAAGTGCATTTCGAAGCGCCGCCATCGCACGCGATGGCGGATGAAATGAACCGCTTCCTCGCATGGTTCGCAGCCAGCTCCCCCGAAGGCGAGCGCCCCCTACCCGGATTGACCCGCGCAGGGATCGCGCATCTGTACTTCGTGAGCATCCACCCGTTCGAGGACGGCAACGGACGCATCGCCCGCGCCCTCGCCGACAAGGCGCTATCGCAAGCCATCGGCCAGCCAAGCCTGATAGCGCTGTCGCAGGTCATACAGCGCAAACGCGCGGCCTATTACGATGCGCTTGAAGCCGCCAACAAGCACAATGAAATAACACGCTGGCTGACCTATTTCGCTGAAACGGTGATCGACGCGCAAGCCCACAGTCTTGCGCTCATCGACTTCCTTCTCGCCAAAACCAGATTCTACGATCGCTTCCGCGACCGCCTGAATGACCGGCAGGCGACCGTTATCGCCCGTATGTTCCGCGAAGGGCTGGACGGCTTTAAAGGCGGACTCAGTGCCGCGAATTACATCACGATCACCGACGCCTCACGCGCCACCACCACGCGCGACTTGCAGGAGCTGGTGAGCATAGGTGCACTCACCCAAACCGGCGCGCTGAAATCAACCCGCTATCACCTCGCTATCGCGGTCGATCATGACGAACATCGCTAGCGCGCGGCAGGCAGCATTTTTCTCTAGGCGATGAACCGCGTCAAATTCCCTCATGGTCTATTTCATCATTCTGAGTGCCAACGAGTCCGGTATCTTGGTGATGACCGAGACGCATCATCACTGAGCCAAGTCGCTCCCATAGCATTCGTTGCCGCATCTCGGGGCTGACGTCCATTTGCTCCAGCATCTCATAAAACTCACGAATCGTGCCAAACCGCTCCCGCTCAGCCTGTTCTCGCAGGATGGCATTCTCCAGTAGCGCCCGCTCCTTTTGGCTGGCGTGCCTCCAGCTTCGATCGGCGCTCCTTTCGTGGCGATCCTTGAGGTATTCGCGAAGTTGTTGAAGGGGATTCAGTGCGCCGACCAGCTCCACCCAGCCGGGGGAATTGATCCTTATCCGACTAATTTCCAACTGATCTTTCGGGTATCGCTCGTTCATCTCAATAAAGTCTGGCGCGCCGTGATTGGCTACAAAAAATTCAGCGTCCGATGGGTTCATGAAATAGTCATGCCGAAGGCGGCGAAGGGTGCGTCTATCCGGCAAATAAAGCAGCGCGAAATAAGCTGATTCTAAATCGTTTAGAAACCGCGCGAACTCGCTCACCTCAGCGCCTCGCTGTAGATTGAGCTTTATGATGCCCCTCTCGGCCATGATCGTCTCCATATCGCCCGCGACGATGTATACCGGTCGACCGTGGGAGGAAACCGTCGGTAAGCACGCTTACGAAGAAAAAAGCACTGTGTCCGGCTGGTCACAAACCGTCGAATGAACAAGCGAACGACTATATACTAAACTCGTCTGCGGAAGAAAGACTGACCCGGCTTTCAAAGAAGCCAACTGATCTCTTACTGGCTTGCAATCACCGTGTATTTTCCCGTCGTAGCATTTTTACTTACAAGTACGCTCGCCACAAAAATGGGGGAGTCATTTCCCGCCGCACCTTTCTCAGGCCCAACGTCTAGGTCCTTCGTTAGGAGTGGCCCATCATTGTAGGAAGCAATTTGAACGGTCGCGGTTCGCCCGGTTGCGCGGGCAAAATTATTGATTGAGAAGCGATACGTTCCTGTCTGCAATCTCGCTGGATCGCAGGTTGCATAATAGTGTTCCGGACCATTCGCGTTGACGTTGTCGACATCAAGAAATCCTGAAACCCCTGTTCTGGCTGCGTAGTAGACATGCGAGCCTCCCGGCTCGGTCGTGTGAAGATCCACGTCACCCGAGCCATTCCAAGTCAGCGTAACCGTGATAAACCCTAAGCTTGCCGACGCGGTCGGAGCGATCAATCCAACCAACTTTGTTGCAACAAAAGAATTTATTTCAAGCCGCGTATTGAGAGAGGGATTCATGTAAATTTCTAACAAGCCATGGCCCAAGAAATCCCTTTTCCCGTTTATTCCTGGACTCCTCAGTAAATATCCAGGAATGGTTTTGGTGATAGCAGGTACAGACCCAGCTACTCGCAGACCGTTAATGACAAGATCTTTGTCTGCCAGCGACCACGGCCCGTTTAGCAACGCAGACGCGGGTGCAACGTGCACCAACGCAACAGAGGAAGCGCCAATTTTTGGTATAATATAATTATAAGCACTGTTTGCGAATAAATTCCCTTGCGAGTGAGCAAACAAAAGAATTTTATTACCCTGCAGAGTTAACGTATCAAGGCGCGCTCTTTGCGCAACATAGTTAGAAATAGTAGGCGGACTGGCAAATAATGACGTGATATATGCTACATCCCGCGCATTTACGTAATTCATATAGTTTGTTATACTGTCAGAAAAACCAGAAAGCGCCGTTGCGATCGCATCCGACCATGTGCCACCACCTGCGTTAAAGTCGGAAAATAATTCGTAGCGATCGCTCACAACTTGTTGTTCAGTGAGCCGCTGAGAGAACGTCTCGACGAAATCCTCAAAACCGTTAGTCCAATTATAAAATAACTCATAACGCATGAGCTGGCCTTGGCCATCTTTTAGCCCGTAGGCGAGCTTAAGCTTTTGGAGCGCGAAGTCTGCGTCCGCTCGTGTTTTATTTACACCGTTGAAAAATCCAAATGTAGTGCCCTCTGGGACACACAGATTTGACGTAGTTTGGGCAGTTGCGGTTTGCACGCTGACGAGCAAGGCCAGTGCCAACATAATTCCGTGAGCAAATATCCTATTCACAGGTATCTCCCGCAGGAACAGAGGACACAGAACCATCAAGTGCTTTATTGTATTTCATGTATTCCACTAGGCGTTCTTTAGTGTTCGTGGTCACGCTCTGTATATCTTGTACCGCATTAGTAAGCGGATCAGCTTCCCCGCTAGCTTGTGCAAAAACACAGTTTATAGCGCGTGTGACGGACATCGCAGTGTTGTTGACCTGATCCGGCTTAGTCAAATCAACCGTCAAAGAGTTTTGCATGCCGCGAGCCAATTGCGTGAGCGCACGCTTGCCATTGGCAGTAAATGGACGTGAAGCGATGTAAGCATCGATATCGTCTCTCACTCCATTCGAATCGACATCATTTGGTAACATCCCAGATGTCCGATTGAGCGCTGGAATCGTTCCAGATGTTTCCAACGCAGTTATCTTTTGGATTGGTGTCAGAGTCGCGGGTGCAGAAGGTGTAGGTGTCGGCGTGCCAGCATTACTGTCGGTTCCACAGCCGGTAAGTGCAAAAATAGCAGCACTAGCTGCCAAGCATCTTATTTTACCCACGATTCGCCTCCCGTATGGGATAATAGCATCCCGCTATTGGAATCAAAGTCAATGCTATAAGCGCAATGTGGCGAGCCACAAAAAACAATTGGCTATATATATCAACTATTATTTCGAAATATGACAAATTAAGGTCAACTTATTTACAGACATAGTCAAAATATCTTGGTGGTTCCTTCGCCTGGTGCTCTGGGTCATTGCGCGCCCATAAATCTGCTGAAAATATGATCATAAGATCAATTACATGGGCGACCTTGCTGCGCCTTTTGGAGAGGCAGCACTGGCATCACTGTTCCGTACACAGCCACAACCAGCGTTTGAGCCCATTAATCGCCATTTCTGTTGCGCTCAAAAAGCGCCTTTCGGCCTCACAATTAGCGCACATATCTAGCGCACATCCTCAAGTTAGATCAAATATTACCAATATTATCAATGAGTTATAAAAGAGTTATACGGGACTTAAAATCCCTCGCCCTCAGGGTGTGCGGGTTCGAGTCCCGCCGTCCGCACCATTTATATCTCTGAAACGATGCACCCTGCCCTGGCAGGAGCAGGCGGTGCGTCCCGGTCGCTTGAGCGTTGACCGAGACGAACCCCATAACCGGCGCACGGCCAACCCGGCCGTGCACCCCTCAGCGCGGCTATGCCGTCTTGCTGCCCCACAGCGCGTAGAACAGCACATAGACCTCGCACGCGGCGGTCAACAGGAACGACGTCTGCAGGCCATAGCTGTCGGCCAGCCAGCCCTGCACCACGACCAGCGCGCCGCCTGCGATCGCCATGATCAGCAGGCCCGACCCTTCCTCGGTCAGCGGGCCCAGACCCTTGATGCCCAGCGTGAAGATCGTCGGGAACATGATCGAGTGGAACAGCCCGACCGAGATCAGCGCCCACATCGCGACATGGCCGGTGGTGAAGGCGGCGATTAGCATTACGATCGTCGCGCCGATACTGGCCACTGCCAGCGCGTGCCCGGCCTCGACCCGCTGCATTGCGAACGCCCCGACCAAACGGCCCACCATCATCCCGCCCCACAACAGGAACAGATAATTGGACGCCTGCTGGTGCGTCAGATTGCCGATTTCGGGCTGCGACACGAAGTTTATGAACAGGTTGCCGACGCCGATCTCGGCGATCAGGTAAATGAAGATCGCCGGGATGCCGAGCACGAGATTGCGGTGCTGCCACAGCGGATGATGCGCGATGCGATAGCCGAGCGATTTGCCCGAGGGGGGGGCTTTTGCGGCGCGCTGCGTCGCGACGCCCATTGGCGGCAGCGGGAAGCGTGCGATGATGACCGCCAGCACCGCCAGAACAACAGCGACGATGACGTAAGGCAGTACCACCGATTGCGCGTCGGCCAGCCGCTCGGCCGGGGTCAAGGCCGCAGCCCCCGCCGCAGCCGTGCCCGAGGTCGTGCGGCCAAGGATGAGATAGCCGCCGAACAACGGCGCGAGCGTCGCCCCTGCCGAATTGAACGCCTGCACCAGGTTCAACCGCGATGACGCGGTTTCGGGCTTGCCCAGCACCGAGACATAGGGGTTGGCCGCCACCTGCAGCAGCGTGATGCCACTGGCAATCACGAACAGCGCGAACAGCGTGACCTCATAAGAGGGCAGCTTTGCGGCCGGCACCATGATCAGTGCACCCACCGCCATCATCGCCAGGCCGATGACCATCGATCGCTGATAGCCAACCCGTTCGATCACCATCGCCGATGGGATCGAGGCGAAGAAATAGGCAATGAACCAGACCGATTCGATCAACGTCGTCTGCGTGTAGCTCAGTGCGAACACGCTGCGCAGGTGCGGCAACAGCGTACCGTTGATGACGGTGATGAAGCCCCACATGAAGAACAGGCTGGCAAGCAGTGCCAGCGCCCGCCCTGCTTTTGGTCCGCTCGCGCCTTCCGATATCCGCGCCACTGGGGCCACCATCGCCATTACCTGTCTCTCCTGAATCAATCCTCTATTGTCTGAGTATATGTGGCCAGCGAGCGCGTCAAACGCGGATCGCGCTACGCATGGCGCACGATGCCAGCGCGCAAGATGTTGAAGACCGGCGCACGAATCCAGGCCGCAAAGCAGTGCGGCCGATCACGATCGTCGCGCGCCCGCTCAGGCCGATTCAATCGTCGAAGGGGTCCGTATCGCGGCGGCGACAGCGCAGAAAGGCGTCGGCGACCAGCCGCAGCGGGGTGCGGTCGACATCGCTCTCGCCTTTTGCGATCAGCGCGGCAAAGTGGTGATAGAGCGCGGCATATTCGGCCTCGGGGGCGCTTTCCCGCACCACGCCGTTGATCGCCAAGCGGCTGCCGCCATGCGTCAGCGCCAGCGTCCCGTCATCGGTATCGACGACGATATCCCATGTCTGCGGGCCGGTCTGCCGCCAATCGAACACGGCGTGGACCGGCGCACCGCTCATTCCGATCATGTTGAGCTCGGCGGCGATCGGCGCTGCACGGTTCGCGGGGAAGTCGAGCGTTCCGTCGTGCAAATAGAAATGGCGCGGCAGGATGCGCGTCGCGATCGACAGCGCGTTGATACCGGGGTCAAACACACCGAGCCCGCCCGGCTCCCAAATCCACTGCTGCCCGGGATGCCAGCGCCGGACATCCTCTTTCCAGGTGATCTCGACATGGTTGATGCGCCGTTCGGTCAGCCATGCGCGGGCGTCGTGCACCGCGGGCGCGAACCGCGAATGCCAGGCTGCGAACAGCGTCGCCCCCGCCGCTTCGGACAAGCGCGTCAGCGCCTCGACCTCGGACAGGGTCGCGCCGGGCGGCTTTTCCAGCAACACATGCTTGCCCGCGCGGATCGCCTGCACGGCGGCATCGAAGCGCACTTGCGGCGGCTGGCACATCGCCACCGCATCGATCGCGATGTCGGCATCGAGCATGGCCTCTACCGACGCGAACACCGGCACATCGGCGAGCGTCCCGGCCAGCGTTGCCGCCGCGACCAATTCAAACTCGGGCGACCCGGCGATCGCCGGCAAATGCTGGTCATGGGCAATCTTGCCGAGGCCAACGATGGCGATGCGGATCGGGCTCACAGGGTTTTTACCGACACAGGCGTGGCGGGTTCCGCACCGATCGGGTTGCGCACGGGATAGCGGAAGGGTGCCGCCGCAATCTCAAAAATGTCGCCCGCCTGGGTCTGCACCGCATCGCTGAACGACAGCGTCGCCGTGCCGAAGAAATGGACGTGCACGTCGCCGGGACGCCGGAACAGCGCATATTTGAAATGGTGATGCTCAAGATTGGCGATGCTGTGCGACATATTGGCTTCGCCCGACACGAACGGCTTTTCCCATAGCGTCGCGCCATCGCGCAGGATCTTGCTGCTGCCCTCGACATGCGATGGCAAGGGCGTGATCAGCAATTCCGGGCCGAGCGCTGCCGGCCGCAATTTCGAATGGGCGAGCCACAGATAATTGCCGCGTTCGGTGACATGATCGGAAAACTCATTGGCGAGCGCAAAGCCGAGGCGCACCGGCGTACCATCCTCGTCGATCAGGTAGATGCCCGCAATTTCAGGCTCCTCCCCGGCATCAAGCGCGAATGACGGTGAAGGCAAAGGCGCGCCGGGTGCGATCAACGCACTGCCATCGCCCTTGAAGAACCATTCGGGCTGCGCGCCGACCGCGTCGCCCTCGGGCTTGCCGCCCTCCACACCCATCAGGAACATCTTCATCGAATCGGTCTGCTGCGCGGCATCGTTGATGGCGCGGTGCATCTTGTCGCGTCCTTCAGCTGAGCCGAGATGCGTCAGGCCCGTGCCCGTCATCAGCAAATGCGCAGTATCGGGATGGTCGATCGGCGCGAGCACGGTGACGCCTGACAGATCGACCGGTTCGCCCTCGCCCAGCGCCTGGACCATCTCGACCAGGCTGCGCCGCTCGGCAAGCGCGCGGCGCGCCAATTCCACCACCGTGGCCACGCCCGGAACCGTCCGCAGCGTTTCGCCCTGCGCGACGACCACCGCACGCACGCCGTCTGGCTGGCGGATCTGAATCAGCGAAACCGTCACTCTATTTCTCCGTCATTCGTACCAGTCCGGCGGCATCCACAATCGCGCCGACTGGCCTTTGCATCTATTTTGTCTGAGTATATAGCAAGATCAAACTGGTCAACGACGGGAGAGTTTATGCGGCATAACGGTCTGGGTTGGACGAAAACAACGCTGCTCGCAGCGCTCGCGACGTGCGCTGCGACGCCTGCTTTTGCCGCGTCGGCGGAACGACGCCCGTTCGGGACGCTGGCCGATGGCACGGCCGTCGAAGCGGTGACGCTGAAGGGCGCGAACGGCGTCAGCGCGACGATCATCTCCTTCGGTGCGACGCTGCAGGCGTTGAAGGCCCCCGACCGGGACGGCAAGCTCGCCGATGTCGAACTCGGCTATGACGATCTGCAAAGCTATGTCGATCATCCCAATTTCTGGGGTGCAAGCGTTGGCCGCTATGCCAATCGCATTGCCGACGGACGCTTCACGCTTGATGGCAAGAGCATCCAACTCGCCCAGAATGACAAAAGCAACTCGCTGCATGGCGGGACCAAGGGCTTCGATAAACTGCCCTGGCGCGTCGTCTCGGTCACCTCCGGCCCCACCGCGCGCGTCACCTTCGCGCTGACGAGTGCAGCGGGCGACCAGGGCTACCCCGGCACGCTGGCGGTCACCGCCACTTACGCGCTCGATGACACCGGAAATTTGACGATCGACTATGACGCGACCAGCGACGCGCCGACGATCGTCAACCTCACCAATCACGCGATCTTCAATCTCGCTGGGGATGGCGCGCCGCAGGGTGCCCTGCAACACCGGCTGACCATCCCCGCCGCCCGTTACACGCCCGTCAACGCGCAACTGATCCCGACCGGCGTGCTGAAGCCCGTGGCGGGCAGCGTGTTTGATTTCACGCACGGGCGCGTGCTGCAGGATGGCATACGCGACGGCACCGATCCGCAAATCGTGTTCGGCCGCGGCTATGATCACAATTTCGTGCTTGATGCCGGGCGGACCAAGGAGCCCAAGCTCGCGGCGCGGCTGGAAGATCCGGCGTCTGGTCGCGTGCTCGAGGTGTTGACGACCGAACCCGGCGTTCAGCTCTACACCGGCAATTTCCTGGATGGCACGCTGATCGGCAAAAGCGGGCACCTGTACCGGATGGGCGACGGCATCGCGCTCGAGCCGCAACTCTTCCCCGACACGCCCAACCAACCGGCGTTCGGATCTGCGCGCGTCGATCCCGCGCATCCCTATCACCACCGGATGATCTTCCGCCTGTCGACCACGCACTAACGCGTAGCGACAGGCCCCGTCGACTAGGCGGCGCGCGACCTACGCGGTGGCGCGCGCCGCCCGGAAGGCGGTAACCAGCGCACGTCCGCGCGCGCCGGTGTCTTCAGCCGAACGACCCGGCGCATATAGCGACGATCCGATGCCAAAGCCCCGCGCCCCGGCGGCGCAATACGCGGCCATCGTCTCGGCATCGACGCCGCCGACCGGGAACACCGGCATCGCCTTCGGCAACACCGCCCGCATCGCCTTCAGGCCTTGCGGCCCGGCGACTTCGGCGGGGAACAGCTTCAATCCATCGGCCCCCGCCTCAATCGCGGCAAAGGCTTCGCTCGGAGTGAAGAAGGCGGGCAGCGACACCAGCCCCAGCGCCTTGGTTGCGCGGATCACCTCAATATTGCAATTGGGCGAGATCACGATCTGCCCCCCGGCATCCTTGACGCGTTGCACATCGTCCGGGTGCAGCACCGTCCCCGCCCCGACCAGCGCGGTGTCTCCCAGCGTATCGACGATGGCGCGGATGCTCGCAAACGGCTCGGGCGAATTGAGCGGCACTTCCAGGCACCGGAAGCCGCAGGCGAACAAGGCGCGCGCCACCGGTCCCGCCTCGACCGGCGTGAGCCCCCGCAGGATGGCGATCAGCGGAAGCTCTTGCAGCACGTCTTCGAAGGTCATCGGATTTCCTTTCCGATCGTCCACAGCCCGGCGGCGGTTGCCGCATCGCCATCGACGAGATTGATGTCCTGTCGCCCGGCAAGGCCGAAGGCGGTGCGATAGCGCGCGCTGAGCGCGGGATCGCCGATCATGGTGATGCTGCCGTGCGCGCTCCCGATCATCGCGCCGATTTCGGCACCGATCAGCAAACCCGACAGATACGCCGCAACCTCCTGCGGCGACAGCCCGCCCAGCAGCACCTCGGCCCGCGCCGAGAACAGCAGCAGCGACACCGCCGGATCGGCCAGCGCGCGCTCCACCCCACGGGCAAAGCCAGCGCCGGTGTCGCGCGCGCCCGGATCCTCGGCCAGGCGCCCCAGCAGCGAGTGCCGCAGCAGCACCGCATAGAGTTCGCCCGTCATCGCCGTGCGGAAACCGGTCACGCGGCCCGCCTCCAGCGTTGCCCATTTGCTATGCGTACCGGGCAGCACCAATATGCCGTCGCGCACGCCCGCACCCAGAATCTGCGTCTCTTCGCCGCGCATCACATCGCCCGGCCGACCGGGCTGATCGACCGCCAGGCCCGGCACGATGTGGCAACGACCAAGCGCCGTATCAAAGCCGAGTGTCGCCGCCGCCAGCGCGACCGGATCCGCCGGGCACGGCAAATACGCGGCCTCGCGCCAGCCATTGCGGCTGCCGATCATGCCGCTCAGCACGATTGGACGCCGATCTCCAGTCCACCCCTCGACCAGTTCGCCCAGCACCGCCTCGAATGCGCCATCCTCGATCGTCGCAATGCCGCGCGGCGAGACGCGCCGTTCGATCACCGTGCCATGAGCATCGAAGCGAAAACCCCGCAGGTTGGAGGTGCCCCAATCGATGCCGATCAATCCGGTCATCGCGCCACCGCTTCGCGCCCGTGGTGGCCGACTCTTTGCAACGTCCGCCATCCAACCTCCGGAATTTGGGGGCACAAACCCCGCTTCAGCACAGCCACTGCGCGGCGTCATGTTCGACTCTCTTCCGGCTGACAAGCCCGCAACCGGCCAGAATCTGGCTCCGCCACCAACGCGCGGGCGATCCGCCGTGCAACCTCGTCGCGCATTCGGCGTTGAGCCAGAGAGCGATTGCAGCGTAAGCAGCATCTGACATTCCCGATCGTATCGACAAGGCGCGCAGACATGGCCGAGCAAAAGGACCTTCCCCACGCTGCTGGTCCGGCGGGTGGCTGGGGATCGCTGCGGGGAATCGCGCACGCTTATGGCGACGCCTTGCCCAGCCCCGCTGCGCTGCGCAGTCTCGGTCGGATCAACAAGCCCAAGGGCGTGATGTGCGTCTCCTGCGCTTGGCCCAAGCCCGCCAATTATTCGGCCTTCGAGTTTTGCGAAAACGGCGCGAAGGCGACGCTGTGGGAACTCACCAGCGCGCGCTGCACCCCGGCCTTCTGGGACGAGGAAGGCCACACCGTCACCGCGCTGCGCGACTGGAAGGATCACGACCTCGAAAAGACCGGCCGCCTGACGCACCCGCTGCGCTACAATGCTGCGACCGACCGCTATGAGGAAGTGTCGTGGGACGAGGCATTCGCCGCGATCGGCGCGACGCTCAATGCGCTGCCCAAAAACAGCGCGGTGTTCTACGCCTCGGGCCATGCCGGGCTTGAAGCCTCCTATCTCTACGCACTGCTTGCGCGCGTCCACGGCACCAACAACCTGCCGCAAAGCTCCAACATGTGCCATGAGACCACGTCGGTCGGGCTGACCAAGGTGATCGGCTCGCCCGTCGGCACGATCGTGTGGGAGGATCTCGCCGAAACCGACGCCTTCTTCGTATTCGGCCAGAATCCCGGCACCAACAGTCCGCGCTTCCTGCACCCGATGAAGGAATTGAAGGATCGCGGCGGCAAGATCGTCACCTTCAACCCCGTCATCGAACAGGGCCTCGTCTCCTTCGTCGATCCGCAAAGCCCTGCGGCGATGCTGACCGGCAAGGAGACCGCCATCTCCGACCAATATCACCAGGTGAAGGCTGGTGGTGACATCGCCGCGATCCTCGGGCTGTGCAAATGCGTGGTCGAGGCCGACGATGCCGCCAAGGCAGCGGGCACCGCAGAAGTGATCGATCACGCCTTCGTCCAGCAACACACCACCGGCTTCGACAGCTTCATTCAGTCCTGCCGAGACGCGGACTGGGCCGAAATCGAGCGCGAATCCGGGCTGACCGAAGCCGCGCTGCGCGAGGCCGCCGCCGTCTATATCGCCGCCGAAAAGGTGATCGGCGTTTATGGCATGGGCCTGACGCAACATGCGCACGGCGCGCTCAACATCGCGATGCTGGTCAATTTGCTGCTGCTGCGCGGCAATATCGGTCGCCCGGGTGCCGGCTGCTGCCCGGTGCGCGGGCACAGCAATGTGCAGGGCCAGCGCACTGTCGGCATCGCCGAGAAAGCGCATCTCGTCCCGCTCGATAAATTAAAGGAGCTGTTCGGCTTCGATCCGCCGACCGAGGACGGCATGAACATCGTCCACGCCGCCGAGGCGTTGTTCGAGGGCAAGGTGAAAGCGTTCATCTCGCTTGGCGGCAACCTTGTCCGCGCCGTGCCCGATCAGCACCGGATGGAGGCGGCCTGGGCAGCGCAGGACCTCACCGTGATGGTCTCGACCAAGCTCAATCGCAGCCACCTGTTCCCGGCGAAACAGGCCTATATCCTCCCCTGTCTCGGTCGCTTCGAGACGGACGAACAGGCAACCGGACCGCAGACCATCACCAGCGAGGACAGCTTTTCGATGATCAGCGCCTCGATCGGCTATCGCGCTCCGGTGTCGGAGAGCGTGAAGAGCGAGTTGGCGATCGTCGCCGGCATCGCCAAGGCGACGCTCCCGCCGCTGCCCACACTGCAATGGGACGCCTGGACCGCCGATTACGGGTTGGTACGCGACTTGATCGAACGGACCTATCCCGACGATTTCCGCAATTATAACAAACGCATGTATCAGGCGGGCGGCTTCTATCGCGGCAATGGCGCGCATGAGCGGGTGTGGAAGACGCCAGAGGGCAAGGCGGTGTTCACCACGCCCGACGCGCTCAACTCGGTCGGCTTTCAGGATGCGCCGGGACGCTACCGCCTGATCACAATGCGCTCGAACGATCAGTTCAACACGACGATCTACGGCTATTCGGACCGGCTGCGCGGGCTCGAAGGCTCGCGCGACATCGTGCTGATGTGCCCGGAGGACATTGCCGAAGCCGGGCTCACCGATGGCCAGACGATCACGCTTATCACTGATGTCGCGGACGGCCACGACCGCCGACTGAGCGGCCTGAAACTGACCGCCTACCAGCTCCCGCGCGGCACGATCGCCGGCTATTACCCCGAATGCAACGTGCTGGTGCCGATGCAGCACCACGACGCGCTATCGGGCACGCCCGCGTCGAAATCGGTGCCGGTGCGGGTGGAAGCGGACTGATACCCAGGCTCGTAAGATTGGCCTACGTGTCTCATGTACTGTAACATCGTCAGTACCGGGAAAGTCGTGCTCTTGGGGGATGAACAATGATCACCACGACGATTATCTTGATGGCAGCTTCCGTTTCGTCGAGCGCAGCCAAAGCCGACGCGATATGCGAAGTCGGACGCGTGGCGTTGCAGGACCTGCCCAGCATTAATCGCGAACGAAGCGCCGATCTCTACTATGCGGGTCACGACGCTGAACGAACCGATGTCCTGGAAGTTTGCCCAAAACTTGTGAGTGAGATTCCGGCTGGATATCCGCTGGCGGATAGAGACGCGCGGGCACGAGCAAACATGCACGTGCCCATAGCGGGGCAGGCGATTAAGGCCGCCTTCATCTACTCGATCGAAGTTCCCGAGATCGGTGCCGACCTCAAAACCGCGACTGTCCGAATGGATGTTTCTTGTACCGGATTATGCGGCTCGGGTTTCGAGGCCCACTATATTCGTACGGCGAAAGGCTGGAAGCGCCAGGGGGACATTCGAACCCTCTTCGTGTCTTAGTATGACGGTAGATTGTCCGCGCGCCTTCTGGCGTGCGCTAGCCACGCCGCGCTTTTGTGCATAGCAACTGACCGATGGCCTCCAGCAAAAACACCCCCAAAAGCGACGATGATCTCGGTGCGGCTGACGCGACCGACCTTCACCGCACGGTGCGCGAAGAGGGCGAAACCGCGGTCAAACGCCCCGCCGCCGCCTTGTTATGGTCGGGCCTTGCGGCGGGAATCGCGATCAACGCCTCGCTTCTGTTCGAAGGTGCGCTTTATGCGCATCTGCCCGATGCACCGTGGCGACCGGCGGTGGTGTCGCTCGGCTATCCCATCGGATTCCTGATTGTCGTGCTGGGGCGGATGCAGCTGTTCACCGAAAGCACGATCACCGCGATGCTGCCGCTCGCCACCAAGCCTTCGCTTGCGGCGCTTGGGCTTACGCTCCGGCTGTGGGGGCTGGTGATCCTCGCCAATCTCGCAGGCACTGCGCTGGTCGCGTCGGCGATGGCGGGCGGGCTGATCGGCGACGACGCACTGCGCACCGCGATGATCGCGGTCGCGACAAAGGTGACGACGCTCGGCGCGGGCGCGACCTTCGTCAACGCGGTTCCGGCCGGCTTCTTCATCGCCATCCTCGCCTGGACGCTGCCGAGCGCTCGGGCGCAATCGTTCCTGATCATCAGCGCGATCACCTATCTCGTCGCGCTCGCCGGGTTCAGCCATTCGATCGTCGGCTCGTCCGAGGTGTTCCTGCTGATCTTCAGCGGCAAGGCATCGGCGCTCGCGCTGATATCGTCGTCGTTAATCCCGGCTATCCTCGGCAATCTGCTCGGCGGTGCGGGCATTTTCGCCCTGCTGGCGCACGCACAGGTGCGGAGCGACGCGGAGGCGAAATGAGCGTGCCATGCGCGCGCTAGGCGCGATCCTTGCCGGGGGGCAGTCGCGCCGCTTCGGCACCGACAAGGCGCTCGCGGAGTGGAACGGTGCCCCGCTGCTCACGCACTGCGCAGCCGCGCTATCGCCACAGGTCGATCATGTTGTGCTGTGCGGACGCGTCTGGGATGGCCTGGAGAGCGTCGCCGACCGGCCGGAACCGGGGCTCGGGCCGCTCGGCGCGCTGAATGCCGCGCTGCATTATGCTGCCGTGCACGGATATGATGCCGTGCTGACCGTACCCGTCGATGTCCATCCCTTGCCCACCACGCTGCGACGCTTGCTGGACGGTCCGGGCGCGGCAGTGCTGGACCGGCAGACGGCGATCGGCTGGTGGCCGACATCGCTCGCCACCCGGCTCAACGCGCATATCGCCACCGGCGCGCGCTCGCTCGAATCCTGGATCGCGCTCACCGACGCCCGCCGGATCGACGACACCGAGCTGGGCTTGGTCAACATCAACCGCCCCGACGACCTCGCGCATCTGACCGCGGCGGTCCGCGATGTGCCGGTGCTGCGGGTTGCCTATGATAACACGCCCGGTGCGGCGATCGATCGCAGCGTGCCGGTCGAAGCACCGATTGCGATTGAGTATAACGGCATCGGCTATGCCGTGATGATGGGCACGCCGACCGATCTGGCCGACTTCGTCACCGGTTTCACGATCAGCGAAGGGCTGGCGACGCTCGCCGAGCTGACCGAGCCGAGCATCGTGGCAGTTGACTGCGGCTGGATCGTCCGCGCCGAACTGCCGCAACGCTCCACCCCCCGCATCCTTGCGCGCGCCCGCACGCGCGTGTCGGAAAGCGGTTGCGGCATATGCGGGATCGACAGCATCGCGGCCGCGCTTGCGCCGCTCCCCCCGGTCACCGCCCGGATATCGCTCCCGCGCGCTGCCGTCGCACGCGCGCTCGGCCAGTTGCGCGATCACCAGCGGCTCGGACGCGCGACGGGTGCCACGCATGCCGCAGCCTTTTGCAGCGTGGCCGGCGATATCGTGCTCGCGCGCGAAGATGTCGGCCGCCACAACGCGCTCGACAAGTTGATCGGGGCGCTGGCACGCCACGGCATCTCCAGCGCCACCGGCTTCGTGTTGCTATCGGCACGGTCCAGCCAGGAACTCGTGGAAAAGACGGTCCGGGCGGGTTTCCCGATGCTGATCACGATCAGCGCCCCCACCAGCCTCGCCATCGACCGCGCGCGCGAAGCGGGGCTGGCGCTCGCCGTTATCGCGCGCGGCGATACGATGTTGATCGCGCACGATCCGCACCGGTCGTTCGGGTAAGACGATCGCGCCACCAATCCCGATCGAATAGCAAACGATCGGGTGGCGCGCACCGCGACCGGGTGGCACAAGGGCGGCCATGCTCCGAGTACCCACGCACCCTGAGAGGATCCGCCATACCGCCCTTGCCGCGCTTGCCCTGCTCGCCGGGTGCAATGCGCGGGGTGACGACGGTCCGGTAACGGTCAGCGCGATCGGAGCGGCTCCCGCATTGGCCGATCCGGCGCGCGGCGCGCTCGACACGCCCGCCCGGCTCATGCTCGACGCGACCGCGCAGGGCCTGGTGCGCTTCGACGCGAGCGGCCAGATCGAACCGGGCGTGGCCGAACGGTGGAGCGTGATCGACCAGGGCCGGAGCTATATCTTCCGCTTGCGCGACAGCGAGTGGAATGACGGCGAAAAGGTCACCGCAGCCGAGGTGGTCAAGGTGCTGCGCCGTCAAATCGCAGCAGGGTCCCGCAACGTGTTGCACCCCTATCTGACCGCGATCGACGAAATCGTCGAGATGACGCCCGAGGTCATCGAGATCCGCCTGAAGCGACCACGGCCGGATTTGCTCAAGCTGTTCGCCCAGCCCGAACTGGCGATTTTCCGCACCAAACCGCCCGGCGGCAGCGGCCCGTATCGCGCCACCGCACAACGCGGGCGCAGCGTTCTCCTGCGCCCTGCGTTCGACCCGGCACGCAGCCCCGACGAAGATGCGGTCGAACCGCCTGCGGCTGCCAACATCCGCTTGATTGGTGAGCGCGCGGCGCGCGCGATCGTGCGGTTCGAGCGGCGCGAGGCACAACTTGTAACCGGCGGCACCTTCGCGGATTGGCCGCTGGTCGGCCTTACCCAGATTGCGCCCATCAACCGACGGCTCGATCCAGCCGCTGGCCTGTTCGGGTTGGCGATTGTCAGCCGCGCGGGGGTACTGGCGGATCCCGCGAATCGCGCAGCGATCGCCCAGGCTTTTGACCGAGCCGCGTTCACCGCCACAATTTCCCCCGATTGGGCACCGGTATCGCAATTGCTGCCCGAGCAACTCGATTCGGCGGCCCCCCCCGCCATCCCGGCCTGGGCGCAAACCGAAAACGGCACGGCCGAAGATCCCGCAGCCCGCATTGCGCGTTGGAAGACCACCCATCCAGGTGTGATCACGCTGCGTGTCGCGCTTCCCGACGGGCCCGGCGCGAACCTGCTCTACGGCTATCTCGGCGCAGCCTTGGTATCGCTTGGCATCGTGCCCGAGCGCGTTGCGGCCGAGGCACCGGCCGATCTCCGCCTGATCGACGCGGTCGCGCCTTATGATAGCGGCCGCTGGTACGTGGCAACCGCCTGCCAGCTTTGCAGCGAGGCAACGCAAACCGCGATCGACGCCGCCCGCGCCGCGGATTCGCCGCGGATGCGCGCGCAGCAAATCGCCATTGCCGATGCGGCCCTTGCCAGCGAAGTCGCCTTCATCCCGATCGCGCGTCCGCTGCGCTGGTCGCTGGTCAGTATCCGATTGAAAGCGTGGACCGGGAACTCGCGGGCGTGGCACCCGTTGAATCATCTCCGTAGCGACACCAATTGAGGTGACATGGCCGACACCACCACTCGCATGAGCCCCCCGCCCCTCGGCGCATTCGCCTCCAGCTATGCGGGGCGCGATCCGGCCGCAGTGCGCAAGCGGATTGAGGCGATGGAGCATTTGCTCGAAGGGCTGTTCACGGTGCCGGTGCTTAACCGCAAGATCGGGCTCGACGTCATCCTCGACCTGATCCCGATCGGTGGCGATGCGATCGGTGCCGCAATGGGCGCGTGGATGGTGTGGGAGGCGCGCAATCTCGGCATGTCCAAGCTCCAGATGGCGCGGATGTTCGGCAATGTCGGCATTGACTTTCTGCTGGGTATCATTCCGGTGGTGGGTGCCGTTCCCGATTTCCTGTTCCGCTCAAACACGCGCAACCTGAAAATCATCAAGCGCCATCTCGACAAGCATCACCCGTCGACCGCCACCATTAACGGCTGATCCCTCGGCGCGGAGACGCGCTCAGCGCTTGCCGCGCCAGATTTTGACCGTGGCATTGTCGGCAATGCCGCCAGAGCCAGTCTCGCAGCGCGTATAGGAAAAGCGCTTGTCGAGACACAGCCACAGCTCATCCAGCCAGCCCATCGAGTTGACCGTGACGCGCACAGCATTGGCGGGGACACCGGGATTGGCGGCGGCAATCGCCTCAGCCAATTGCCCGGCATTGAGCGGCTTGCGCGACAGGGCATCCATGTCCGGGTAGCGCAACTTGGCGTAAAGCCCGGTCGATTTGCTGAAATAGGCATCGGGCGTCGTGCCCATGCAGGTGCCGTGCTTGGCCCATTCGTGCTGGAGTAGCTGCGGCGAGGGCGTCGAGCAAAGGTGCTCTTTGATCAGCGCCGCAGGCAGCAACGCGGTCGAGGTGCAATATTGCGGCCATTCCTTGCCCACCCCATCGGGCCACAGGCCGTGGAGCGTGAAGCCGAAGCGATTGCCGCTCTGGCACTGGAATTTGGCAGACGGATCCCGGAAATTCTTGTGGCAATATTCCGGAGCCCAGGTCAGCGCCAGCGTATAGCCGGTGATCGGGCGCACACGCTGCGGCTGGCTGGCCGAGGCCACATCGGGGTGCGGGCGCGGCAGCGTCGCCGGGACAGTGCATTGATAGCTTTGCGCCTGCGCTGCCACCGGCAGCATCGCCAGCACCCCGCATCCGATCGCCAGAGACATCCGCATCGCCCGCCCCTTATACTGTCGTGAAATCGAGCCCGATATCGGCCGCCGGAGCCGACTGCGTCAAGCGCCCGACGCTGATATAGATCACGCCGGTTTCGGCAATCGCGCGGATCGTGTCGAGCCGCACGCCGCCCGACGCCTCGGTCGGCACGCGCCCGGCAACTTGCGCCACCGCCGCGCGCAGCGTCGGCACGTCCATATTGTCGAGCAGCAAATGCGTCGCGCCCGCCGCCAGCGCGGGTTCGATCTGGTCGATCGCGTCGACCTCAACGATGATCCGCGAGATCCCGGCGGCTTTCGCGCGCGCGGTTGCCGGGCCGACACCCCCCGCCACCGCGACGTGATTGTCCTTGATCATCGCGGCGTCCCACAGGCCCATGCGATAGTTGGTCGCACCGCCCATGCGCGTCGCATATTTTCCCAGCACGCGCAGACCGGGAATGGTCTTGCGCGTGTCGAGCAGCGTCGCGCCGGTGCCTGCGATGGCCTCGACATAGGCGCGGGTCATCGTCGCAATGCCCGACAGATGCTGCACCGTGTTGAGCGCCGACCGCTCCGCCGTCAGCATCGCCCGCGCCAGGCCGTGGAGGCGCAACAGATCGGTGCCCGCCGCAACGGCTTGCCCATCCTCCACCAGTCGCTCGATTTCGACATCCGGGTCCAGCGCGCGGAAGAACGCCTCGGCGATCGGCAACCCAGCGACGACGATCGCATCGCGGCTGTCCATCACCCCGGTAAAGCGCGCCTCCGCCGGAATGACGGCGGCAGACGTAATGTCCCCGCCCGGCCCCAAATCTTCGGCCAGCGTCGCCTGCACGAAGCTAGCGAGGTCGAAACGATCGAGCTGGAAGGTCATGCTTTTACAGGTCCCAGATCGCCCTGGCCCACCGTGCCGCTGGCCATGGCGAGCATCGCATCAAGGCTCTTCTTGGCTTGCAGTCGCAGCCCTTCCTCGATTTCCACGCGCGGGGTCAGGTCGCGCAAGGCGAGGTAGAGTTTTTCGAGCGTGTTCAGCGCCATGTACGGGCAGACATTGCAGTTGCAATTGCCGTCTGCGCCGGGTGCACCGATGAAGTTCTTGAGCGGTGCGGCCTTTTCCATCTGGTGGATGATGTGCGGCTCGGTCGCGACGATCAGCGTATCGCCCGCCATCGCATCGGCATAGGCCAGGATACCGCTGGTCGACCCGACATAATCGGCATGGTCGAGAATGTAGGGCGGGCATTCGGGGTGCGCCGCGACCGGCGCGCCCGGGTGTTGCAATTGCAGCTTGAGCAATTCGGTTTCGCTGAACGCCTCGTGCACGATGCACACGCCCGGCCACAACAGCATCTCGCGCCCGGTCTTGCGTGCGAGATAGCCGCCCAGATTCTTGTCCGGCCCGAAAATGATCTTCTGGCCGAGCGGGATCTGGCTGAGGATCTTCTCGGCCGACGACGACGTCACGATCACGTCGGAGAGCGCCTTCACCTCGGTCGAGCAGTTGATATAGGTCAGCGCGATATGATCAGGGTGCGCGGCGCGGAACGCGGCGAACTGGTCGGGCGGACAGCTATCCTCCAGGCTGCACCCCGCGTCCATGTCGGGCAGCACCACGATCTTGTCGGGGCTCAGGATCTTGGCGGTCTCCGCCATGAAGCGCACGCCGCAAAAGGCGATGACATCGGCATCCGTGGCCGCAGCCTTTTTTGACAGATCAAGGCTGTCGCCAACGAAATCCGCCAGATCCTGGATTTCGGGCTTCTGGTAATAATGCGCCAGGATGACCGCGTTGCGCTCCTTGCGCAGCCGATCGATCTCAGCCCTCAGATCGAGCCCGGTCAGGCTTCCGCCGATACCACCACGTGCGTCCATCACCATGCTCCCGCGTTTGCGCGCTGCACATGGACGCGCGCGGCCGCGCGATCAAGAGAGCGGGAATGGCGGATAGGCAAGCGGTGCAATCGACGCGCCCGCCGATCCTTCCGTTGCCACGCGGTACAGGGCCGTACCCAGCGGGCTGTAGGTGATTGCTTCGGACAGCAACGTCGATCCGATGATCGCCGCGAGACCCCACCACCAGGCCGGATGAACGGTGCCGTTACGGCGCAGATCAAAGACGATGCCGATGACGGGAAGGATCAACACGGCCAGAGTATCGACCTCATAGGCATAAGGGATCAGAAACGGCATCGGCAACAACCGCCCATATGCCGGGCCCAGCAGCAATGCCATTCCCGAGAAATTCAGCCGCCGGTGCCACTCCGTCTGCCGCCGCCGCACGATCGCAGCGACGATCAAACCCGCGAAGGTCAGGATCGTCACCGGATTGAGCACCAGAAACAAGGCAGGCGGGAAGAAGAAGGGCGCATGGCCCAGCCTCACGAGCCGCACCGTGACGACCGTGCCGAGCACGATCATCGCTACGACCCAGCCCGCGGCAATCCACCCAAGCCGCCGATGCAGCGCGATCGAGCCCCGCGCGACCAGCGCATTCTGCGTCACATACAACACCACCCAGCCCATGAAGACCACGGCATGGGCATGAACAATGGGCGGGGAGCCAAAGCTCGACCGGCCCGTGACGATCATTAACGAGAAGCCCGCGACGACAATCGCCGCCATGATAAGCGACGTGATGAAAAAGAAACGATCGTCTTTCACAACGATCCGATGAGATTCCGCTAAAGATGCCATGCTCGCCCCCCGACGAAATCGAATCGATAGGGGGCTATACCATTGAATCGGCGATGAAGGAACCGCGCCGTTCGTTATTCACGATTGGCCAACACTTCGGCGATGGACTTGGTGGTGTCCCACACTTCGCTATTGTCGTGTCCCTCATCGGCGAAGCGCACCTTGACGGTCGCATCCAGGCCTGCCGCCTTGAGCGGCAGCGCAAAGCTCCGCTCCACCGCACGGCGCGTGGCGTCGCGGGCGAGCCGGATGGGCACCGCTTCATGCGCCTGGCGTACGAGTTCCTTTTGACCGGCGGCGCGGTTTGCCGCCTCGAGTTTCGCATCGGCATCGGTGATTTTGGACAGGATTCCGCCTTCGCCATATTCCCGGATCTGCGTCATGTCGATTTGCGGTGCCGATGCCTCGACCGGCGGCAGCACGACGCCGAGCGTGCGAGTTTTGGCGTACCACGTCACGTCGCGCGCGTTCAGCTTCGCCATATCGACGTGATATTCAACTGTGCCCGGCATGATCAGCGTCTTCTTGGCTTGCAAACCAAATTGCGTCTGGGTCGAGGTTGAGACCGCAACGAAGCGCGCGGCGAAGGCCGACAGCCGGTTCTGCTCGCGCAACCCCTGCAGCGACCCGCTGGCGATCGTCACGGGATCCGGGCCGGCAAGCTTGTGCTCGACCATAGTGCCGATGCCCCATACCAGCCCCAGGATGAACACGGCGATCAGCGCCAGCGCCGCTGCGAATTTGCCGACGAACGTCATGCTTTCGCGCTCCAAAGCTCACCTTCAATAAAAACCTCGCCGCGCTGTGCGAGGTCGATCAGATGCGCCAGCACCGATCGCTCGGCGGCGGGAAACAGGCGCGGATCGATCCCGACATACATGCGCTCGACCATCGTGGCGATCGTCGCCGGTTGGACGCGGAGCAGCCGCAGGATCTGCCCCTCGCGTTGTTTGCGGTGGCCGAGCATCCCGCGCACCAGCCGCTGCGGATTGGTCACCGGATCGCCATGCGCGGGATAATAGATCCGGTCGTCGCGCGGCAGCAGCTTTTCCAGGCTTGCCATATACGCCGCCATGTCTCCGTCGGGCGGCGAGACGATGCTGGTCGACCAGCCCATCACATGGTCCCCGCTGAACAGCGCCCGGCTCTCGGGCAAGGCAAAGGCGAGATGGTTGGAGGTGTGGCCGGGGGTCGCCAGCGCGGTCAGCGTCCACCCGTCCCCCGTCACGGCCTCCCCATCCGCGAGAATGCGGTCGGCGGCGTAGTCGCGATCGAAGGAGGCGTCGCTGCGGATGCCATCGTCATCCAGCGCGAGCAGCGCACAACCGACGATCGGCGCACCCGTCGCCGCCGCCAGCGGGCGCGAGCCTGGGCTGTGGTCGCGGTGGGTATGGGTGATCATGATGGCGCGCACCGGACGCCCGGCGATGGCGCGGACGATCGCCGCGATATGGTCGGGCGTGTCGGGGCCGGGATCGATCACCGCGACATCGCTGGTGCCGACCAAATGCACCTGCGTCCCGGTCGAGGTGAAAGGGGACGGATTGGGGGCAAGCAAGCGCGCGACAAGGGGCTCGAGTTGCTCGGGCACGCCGGAGATTTGGTCGCTCATACCCATCGAGATGGCGGGGGTGCGGGCAGACGCAAGCCCGCACGACCCGGCCGCTTCAATCCGCCTTGGCGATATCCGCTTCAACTTCGGCGATCGCGGTGTCGATCCCCGCCAAAGCCTGGGCACGTGCTTCCGCGCCCATTTCCGGCGACCGCAGCATGTTCTCGCGCGCCGCCCGCAAACCGGTCAGCGCACTGGCATAGGCTTTGCGCTCGATGTCCTTGCTGTTGGCGGCCATCGCCGCGCCCTTGGCGGCAACGAGTTCGATACGGTCCGAACAGATGACAATGTGCTTCTTGCCGTCTTGTTCACTGTTCAGAACCATTGGCCCTGTAGTGCCCCTGGTATTGCAGTTTGCGGTAACGACGTCGGGCAGGTTGTCCATCCCGGACAGATTGTCCAAGATCACCTTGCCGTCCTTGTCGCGACGGACGACGTGCACGACCTTGCGGTGAGTCTTCCCATCGTCCGAGATGGTCGTCGTGGTGGTCGTTGTCGTGGCGTGCGGCGCGGCCGGAGGCTCGACCGGCTCTGCCGCATCGGCGGGGGCGGGCAGCTTTGCGGCATCGGCGGGCGCTTGCGCGGCGGGCGGCGGCGGCGGCACCGTCGCCTGGTCGAGGCGCGCGATATCGACGCCGGTCGCCGTTTCGACCGACTTGCGGACCTTGGCCACGGCGGCGGTGCCCGAGGCGGTTAGGCCCAACCCCGCGACCAGCAGCAGCGACAGTGCCCCTGCCCCAGTCACAAGCCGCACGGGCGATATCTTGGTCGTCGTCAGCATCCTCAATCTCCCTTTCAAATCGTCGATGGTGTGGAGGTGGCACGTGGCCGAGACAGCCCCGCCCAGGAAAGTCGGGTGCGCCGCCTTCAGGATCGCGCAGGCATATGTGTGCCGCCGCATCGGGTTCATGCCCGCCAGCACGCGCGCATCGTTGGCGATTTCCTGGTCGGCGCGGAAAGCACGGAAGGCGCGCCAGGCGATCGGGTTGAACCAGTGCAGCGCCAGCACCGCGAGCGCCACCCAATTGGCGATCAAATCCCCGCGCGCATGGTGTCCAAGCTCGTGCGCCAGCGCCAGATCGCGCTCCTCGGGCTCATAACGCTCTGCGAAATCGCGGGGGAAGGCGACGTAGCGATGCAGCACGCCAAAGGCGAGCGGACCCGTGGCTGCATCGGTTTCGATGACACGGACGCCGTCCAGGTCGTCGCTCGCCGCCGCCTGCTCCACCATCCGGCGACAAAACCGCACATGGTGATGCCAGTGCCAGCCAAAAAACGCGATCGCACCGACAACCCACAGTACCGCCAAAATCATGGCAAGGATCGCCCAGAGCGGCTGCGCCGCCGGGCCGACCGCACTTTCGCCGACCGGATCGACGAAAAGAACGGTCACCTCCTGGCTTGCGCGCAACACCGGCGCGACCGCCGCTGCATGCCAGATGCCGGGCAAAGGCGGCAGCACCAGCCGCACCGCCGGCAGCAGCCACAGAGCATAAGCGATATCGGGCCCGAATGCTTTGCGCACCGGCACGCGCAGCGCCAGCACCGCCACCATCAGCAGCGTGGACGCGATCAAACTCTCGATGAGCCAGCTGATCATGCCTTGAGCTCCTTCAGCAATGCCTCGATCTCGGCAATGTCCTGCGCGGTCAGCGCGTCGCGTTCGGCCAGGTGCGCGACCAGCGGGCTCAATTTGCCGCCGAACAGGCGATCCATCAGCTTGCGCGATTCCCCCGCGACATACTCTTCGCGCTGCACCAGCGGGCGATAAAGATAGCGCCGCCCATCTTCCTCATGCGCGATCACGTTTTTGGCAAGCAGTCGCCCGAGCAAGGTCTTGACGGTATTGGCGCTCCACTCGCGCCCGGCCGGAATACGCTCGGCCACATCCTGCGCGGTCAGCGGGCTTTCATCCCACAGCACCTCCATCACGGTATGTTCGGCATCGCTAATCCGTTCGGCCATTCGACTCGCCTCCGTACTGACTACGCCTGTAATCATACCGATTACGCCTGTAGTCAATATGGCAAAAGACGGCTGTGCGAAATTGGCGGATTGCAACTGGCATGTTGCGCGCGCGCCAGCTACGCCACCCGCATGATCAGACACGGCGAAAGACATGTGGTTCAGCGCATCGGCTGGCTGCGCGCGGCGGTGCTCGGCGCGAATGACGGCTTGCTGTCGACCGCCAGCTTGATCGTCGGCGTCGCCGCCGCCGCGCAGAGCCAGAGTGCGATCCTCACCACCGGCATTGCCGGGTTGGTCGCAGGCGCGATGTCGATGGCGGCGGGCGAATATGTCTCGGTCAGCTCGCAGGCCGATACCGAAACCGCCGAACGCACCCGCGAGGCAGCGGAACTGGAGGAAGACCCCAAGGCCGAGACCAAGGAACTCGCCGCCATCTATCGTCAGCGCGGGCTCGATACCGCGCTCGCCAACCAGGTGGCCGAGCAGTTGATGGCGCATGATGCGCTGGGCGCGCATATGCGCGACGAACTCGGTATTCACGAAACCATGGAAGCCAAGCCAGTCCAGGCCGCGCTCGCCTCGGCGGCGAGTTTTGCCGTCGGCGCGATCTTCCCCGTGCTGATGGCGTTCCTGTTCCGCGGTACCGTGCTGGTCGAGGCAGTCGTCGCCGCGACGCTGGTCCTGCTCGCCGTGCTGGGCGCGGCCGGGGCCTATGTTGGCGGGGCCAATTTGTGGAAGGGCGCGGTCCGCGTGCTGTTCTGGGGCGCGCTCGCCATGGCGGTCACCGCGGGGATCGGCCACGTCTTCGGCACCCGCGTTTAGACGGTTGTTGTTCGCGCGGCGGCGCGGAGATGGTCCTCTTCCGATCAACCGACGTCGCGTGAATTTTTGATCACGCAAAGACGCGAAGACGCGAAGCAACCCCAACACACCGCCTCCATCGATCGCGGTGGCACGCCTTCATTTCCTTCCCCTCTGCGTCCTCCGCGCCTCTGCGCGAAAAGATCTTCTTTTTTGCGCGCAGAGGCGCAGAGGACGCAGAGAAGCTCGCCTTCGCGCCTTCGCGCCTTCGCGTGAAAATCTGATCGCGCGGAGGCGCGGAGGCGCGGAGAAGAGCAACTCACCGCCTGTGTTGCCCTCCGCGACCCCGGCTTGGAGTATGAAGGGCGCTGCGCGCGGCCAGCACGCCCTCTCCGCGCCTCCGCGCCTCCGCGAGAACCATCTCTTCCGAAGCCACCACGGCTTGACCCACCGCCCTTCCCCGCCCTAATCGGCGCGAAAATCGAAAGGCCATGCCCATGCGCAAGATCTACGCCGATGCCGCTGCCGCCCTGGACGGTGTGCTCCACGACGGGATGACGATTTGCGCGGGCGGCTTTGGCCTGTGCGGTATCCCTGAGCGCCTGATCGACGCGATTCGTGACGCCGGTACGAAGGATCTGACGATCGCCAGCAACAATGCCGGTATCGATGGCGAGGGCCTCGGCAAGCTGCTGCGCACGCGCCAGGTCAAGAAGATGATCTCGTCTTATGTCGGCGAGAATAAGGAATTCGAGCGGCAATATCTGGCGGGCGAGCTCGAGGTGGAGTTCTGCCCGCAAGGCACGCTCGCCGAGCGCTGCCGCGCAGGCGGTGCCGGCATCCCCGGTTTCTACACCAAGACCGGCGTCGGCACGCTCGTCGCCGAGGGCAAGGAAGTGAAGAGCTTCGACGGAGAGGACTATATCCTCGAACGCGGCATCCGCGCCGATCTGTCGATCATCAAGGGCTGGAAGGCCGATGAAAGCGGCAACCTCATCTTCCGCAAGACCGCACGCAACTTCAACCAGCCGATGGCGACCGCGGGCAAGGTCTGCATTGCCGAGGTGGAAGAGATCGTCCCCGTCGGTTCGCTCGATCCCGATTGCATCCATTTGCCCGGCATCTACGTCCAGCGCCTGATCCTCGGCGCGCCTTATGACAAGAAGATCGAATTCCGCACCGTCCGCGAGGCGGCGTGACGCGGGTGCTCACCCGTTCTTCTGCCCCCCTCCCGCTGGCGGGAGGGGCTGGGGG
>NZ_JH584235.1:261384-323643 GCF_000241465.1 Sphingomonas echinoides ATCC 14820 | reverse complement strand
GCGGGAGGGGAGTTTTGCGGACGCTGCGCCTGTGGCTCTGGGCTCCTGCCTGCGCGGGAGCGCTGGCGCTGCAGGGATGCACCTCCACGGGTAACGTCGTGTCCCTCGTCACGCACCGTTCCTACACCGGCTATCCTATGGTTGCGGACGCCGAGGTCGCGCCCGGCATGCAATTCCTCTACGGCTCGGGCGAAGCCGCCGCGCTCGATCATCAGGCGTATAACACACTGGTCGATGCCGTGCGCCGCCGCTTGGCGAGCGAAAAGGCCGATCCCAAGGCGATGAGCGACCGCACCTCGGCGGTGCTCACCCCCGATGCAACGCTCGACCAGCCCGAAACGCTTCCCTGCGGAGACCGCCCCCGCGCGGTGGTGTTCGACGTGGACGAGACGCTGCTGCTCAACCTCGGCTTCGAATATGACGATGCGACGCATCCGGGTGCCCCCTATGACGAGGCGCACTGGCTGCAATGGGAGCAAGCCGGGGTCGACCGGGTCGCGGCCGTGCCCGGCGCCATCGCCGCGGTCAACGAGCTCCGCACGATGGGCGTAACCGTGGTGTTCAACACCAACCGCAGTGCCGCCAACGCCGCCTTCACCGAAGCCGCGCTCGATCATGCCGGGCTTGGCCCCGCGAAACACGGCGAGACCTTGTGGCTGAAGGGTGATCTCGGCAGCGGCTCGGGCAAGGACTCGCGCCGCCAGGCAATCGCCGCGCGCTATTGCGTCGTGGCAATGGGTGGCGATCAGCTCGGCGATTTCTCCGATCTGTTCACCGGCACCCCGCAGCAGCGCCGTGCCGCCGTGTCCTCCCCCGCCATCCGCGGCATGTGGGGCCGCTTCTGGTTCGTCCTGCCCAACCCCGTTTACGGCACCGCGCTCAAGGGCGGGCTCGATGATGTTTTCCCAGCGGACAAACGCTGGACCCCGGCCGCAGGAGACAAATAATGGCCTGGACTCGCGATGAAATGGCGGCCCGTGCGGCGCGCGAGCTGCAGGACGGCTTCTACGTCAATCTCGGCATCGGCATCCCGACGCTGGTCGCCAACCATATTCCGGCGGGGGTCGAGGTCACGCTCCAGTCCGAAAACGGCATGCTCGGCATCGGCCCCTTCCCGCTCGCAGGCGAGGAAGATGCCGATCTGATCAACGCCGGGAAGCAGACGATCAGCGAATTGCCGCAAAGCGCCTATTTCAGCTCGTCCGACAGCTTCGCGATGATCCGTGGCGGCCATATCGATTTGACCGTGCTCGGCGCGATGGAAGTCGCCGAAAATGGCGACATCGCCAATTGGATGATCCCCGGCAAGATGATCAAGGGCATGGGCGGCGCGATGGATCTCGTCGCGGGCGTCAAGAAGATCATCGTGGTGATGGAGCACACCTCCAAGAATGGCGACCCCAAGTTCATCCCGGCCTGCACCTTGCCGCTGACCGGCAAGAACGTGGTCGACATGATCATCACCGATCTGGCGGTATTCCAGCGCCCCGACCATCAATCGCCGTTTAAGCTGATCGAGACGGCCCCCGGTGTGACGATTGAAGACATCGCCGCCAAAACCACGGCCCACTATATCCGCTGACGACGTCCAAGCTCGCCGTTTGTCCGCGCGAACGGCTTGGTCCGTGTAACATTCTGTCGCCTGCACCTTGAACTGGCGCATCTTTCGGTTAAAGACCCCCAATGGCTAGCCGTCCCCTCACCCTGTATGAAAAGATCTGGGCCGATCACGTCGTGGAACGCCGCGACGATGGCACTTGCCTGATCTATATCGATCGCCACCTCGTCCATGAGGTCACCAGTCCGCAAGCCTTTTCGGGCCTTCGCGCCAATGGGCGCGCGGTGCGACGCCCCGATCTGACGCTGGCCGTGCCCGATCACAATCTGCCGACGACCGCGCGGCGCGACGCCGCCGGGGCTCCGCTGCCGATCGCCGATCCCGAAAGTGCGGCGCAGCTTGACGCGCTGCAGACCAACACCCGCGATTTCGGCATCGACTATATCGACGCGCTCGCCCCCGAACAGGGCATCGTCCACGTCGTCGGCCCGGAGCAAGGCTTCACCCTGCCCGGCACGACTTTGGTCTGTGGCGATAGCCATACCTCGGCGCATGGCGCGCTCGGGGCGCTCGCCTTCGGCATCGGCACCAGCGAGGTCGAGCATGTGCTCGCCACGCAGACCTTGCTGCTTGGGCAGTCCAAGACGATGGAGGTGCGGGTCGATGGCGCGCTCGGCTTCGGGATCAGCCCCAAGGATGTGACGCTGGCGATCATCGGCAAGATCGGTGCCGCCGGGGGCACGGGCTATGTGCTTGAATATACCGGATCGATCATTCGCGAGATGTCGATCGAGGGGCGGCTGACCGTGTCGAACATGTCGATCGAGGGCGGTGCCCGATCAGGGTTGATCGCGCCCGACGCGACCACCTTCGCCTATCTCAAGGGCCGCCCGATGGCACCGCGCGGAGCCGCTTGGGATGCGGCCGTCGCTTATTGGCAGACGCTGCCGAGCGACCCCGGTGCGGTCTATGACCGCGTCGTCACGCTCGATGCCACCGACATCGCGCCGCAATTGACCTGGGGCACCTCGCCCGAGGACGTCGTCGCGATTACTGGCGTCGTCCCCGATCCGGAAAGCTTCGCCGATCCCGCCAAGCGCGATGCCGCGCATAAGTCGCTCGCCTATATGGGCCTCACCCCCGGCACGGCGATGCAGGATATCGGCGTCGATTATGTCTTCATCGGCAGTTGCACCAACAGCCGGATCGAGGATTTGCGCGCCGCCGCAGCGGTCGCCAACGGACGCCGCGTCTCCGATGGCGTGCACGCGCTGATCGTGCCGGGATCCGGGCTGGTCAAGCGTCAGGCCGAAGCCGAGGGGCTCGACCGCATCTTTCTCGCCGCCGGTTTCGAATGGCGCGAGCCCGGCTGTTCGATGTGTCTCGCGATGAACCCGGATAAAGTACCGCCAGGGTTACGCTGCGCTTCCACTTCGAATCGTAATTTCGTAGGACGGCAGGGTCCAGGCGCGCGGACGCATCTGGTGTCACCGGCGATGGCAGCGGCTGCGGCGGTGACCGGCAGACTGTGTGACGTGCGAGATCTGGTAACACATCCCGCGGAAGGGGATCGAGTATGAAGCGTGTTCTGGTTGTGCTCATCATGGGCACCGTGTTGAGCGGTCTCGCCGCTTATGCCGCCACCGCCAAGACCAGCGCGATCGGTATATCCGCCGGAAAATAACGCGCGGCTGGTGTCGCATGCCCGCCTGCCGTGTCGGTCGGGCTGGAAATCTAGGGACAATATTCCATGATGACGATGTTTCGCATGGGCTCCGGCGGCTATCGCCCAGCGGGAGCGCAGTGATGCAGGCGGTAACGCGCGTGTCCGGCACGGCCTATCCGTGGGGGCAGAAGAATGTCGATACCGACGTCATTATCCCCGCGCATTGGCTGAAGACCGTTACGCGAGAGGGCCTTGGCAAGGGCGCGTTTGAAACGGTGCGCGCGCAAGCGGGCAATGTCTTCGACGATCCGCGCTATGCCGGTGCCCAGATCCTGATCGCGGGCGACAATTTCGGCTGTGGCTCCAGCCGCGAACATGCCGCCTGGGCGCTTGCCGACATGGGCATCATCGCCGTGATCGCGCCCAGCTTCTCCGACATTTTTTCCGGAAACGCCTTCAAGAACGGGATCGTCGCCGTCGTGCTGCCGCAAGATGCGATCGACCGGCTGCTCGTGGTCGCGCAGGACCAGCCGATCACCGTCGATCTTGAAACGATGACCGTTACCACCCCCTATCAGGATCGTTTTCCGTTCGAGCTCGACGCCTTCCGACGCCAATGCCTGATGGAAGGGCTGGACGAAGTCGGTCTGACACTGGCAAGAGATACCCAGATTTCGAAATACGAAGCCGGGGTAGCAGAACACCGGCCGTGGATAAGCGGAGAGCGGGCACATGCGGGCATTGTTGTCGAAGGCAGCGGGCGGACCTGAAACACTAGTCATCGATGACCTGCCCGATCCGGTGGCAGGGCCGGGCCAGGTGGTGGTCGCGGTCAAGGCGTGCTCGATCAACTATCCCGATGTGCTGATCATCGAGGACAAATATCAGTTCAAGCCGCCGCGCCCGTTCGCGCCGGGCAGCGAAATCGCCGGAGTGATCGACAGCGTCGGCGCTGGCGTGACCGAGTGGAAGCCCGGCGACCGCGTGATCGCGATGACCGGGTCGGGCGGGCTGGTCGAAAAGATCGCCCTTCCCGTCGCCAGCCTGTACCGCTTGCCCGAAGGCCGCAGCTTCGCTGAAGGCGCGTCGCTATTGCTGACATATGGCACTACGATCCATGCCCTGCTCGACCGCGGACACCTTGCCGAGGGGCAGACCTTGCTCGTGCTGGGCGCGGCGGGCGGCGTCGGGCTGGCCGCAGTGGAACTCGGCAAAGCCTTTGGCGCACGCGTCGTCGCGGCAGTGTCGTCCGAGGAAAAGGCAGAGGCCGCCCGACAAGCCGGTGCGGACGACACGATCGTCTACGCCCGCGCCCCATTCGACAAGGACCAGTCCAAGGCCCTGGCCGAGCAATTCAAGGCGGCAGGCGGCAAGGGTGGCTATGACGTGATCTACGATCCGGTCGGCGGCGATTATGCCGAACCCGCGCTGCGTTCCATCGGCTGGGAGGGGCGCTATCTCGTCGTCGGCTTCCCCGCCGGCATCCCCAAATTGCCGCTCAACCTCACCTTGCTCAAAAGCTGCGACGTGTGCGGCGTGTTCTGGGGCGCGTTCGCGGCGCGCGACCCGGAGGCGAACCGCGCGCATATCGAGCGGCTGTTTTTGTTGTGGAGAGACGGCCAGATCGCGCCACGCGTAACGGAGACCTTCGCGTTCGAAGATGGCGGCAAGGCCATCGCCAAGATGGCCGCGCGCGGGGCCATCGGTAAACTCGTCGTGTCGGTCTCGGAATAGGCCCCCTACCCTTCCTCGGCCGGTGCCGGGGAAGGGCTCAGGAAGCGGACATATCCCGCAAATCCGATCAACGCTGTCGCCATCGCCGCAACCCACACCGGCCCAATCGTCTGCCAGAGCAGATACACGTTCAGCACGGCGACCCCCGTACAGATCGTATAACCCATCACCTTCACCCAGCCAGGATTGGCGTATTCCCCCATCCGCGCGCGGTCGCTCGTCGCCAGCATCAGCGGAAAGATCGCGAAGGGCAATTGCATCGACAGCACGACCTGGCTGACGACCAGCAATTCGACCGTGTCTTTGCCGCCGGTCGCCGAAATCACGATCAGCGCGGGGATGATCGCGAGCGAGCGCGTCACCAGGCGGCGCAGCCACGGCCGCACCCGGATGCGCAGGAACCCCTCCATCACGATTTGCCCGGCAAGCGTTCCCGTAATGGTGCTCGACTGTCCGGACGCCAGCAACGCCAGCGCAAACGCCGTCGCGGCTGCTCCGCCCAGCGCCGGACGCAGCAATTGGTGGGCGTCCTGCAATTCGGTCACCACTACGCCGCTGCGCCAGAACACCGCCGCCGCGAGCACCAGAATCGCGGCATTGACGAAGAATGCGGCCCCCAGCGCGAGCACCGTGTCGACCGTGTTGAACGCCAGCGCAGCTTTGATGTCCCGCCCCCCCTTGCCAAAGGCACGGGTCTGCACGATCGCCGAATGCAGATACAAATTATGCGGCATAACCGTCGCCCCAAGGATCCCCAGCGCAACAATCAAGGCCGCTTGATTGGGGATGGACGGCGTAATCGCGCCAAGGGCGGCCGCGCCCCAGTCGGGTTTGGCGAGATAGATCGTATAGGCGAAGCACGCAGCGATCGTGGAGACGAGCGCGATCACCACCGCCTCGATCTTGCGGAACCCCAAATTGATCAGCAGCAACAGCAGCAACACATCGAGCCCTGTGACCAGCACGCCCCATAACAGCGGCAATCCGAGCAACAGGTTCAGCGCCACGGCCGACCCAACCACCTCCGCCAGATCACACGCAATGATGGCGATTTCGCACAACAGCCACAGGCCGATCACCACCGGCCTGGGATAATAATCGCGGCACGATTGCGCGAGGTCGCGCCCGGTCACGATGCCGAGCCGCGCGCACAGCACTTGCAGGAAGATCGCCATCAGGTTTGAGGCGAGGATCACCCACAACAGCGCATAGCCGAACTGGCTGCCGCCCGCGAGATCGGTGCCCCAATTGCCGGGGTCCATATAGCCGACCGAGACCATGAAGCCCGGCCCGGCGAAACCCAGCCATTGCCGCCAGCGCGGCTGACTCGCATCACCGGTTTCCCACACCTTCACCGTGCGGTGCGCCTCCGGCAGCGATGGGATAAAATCCTGTGCGCCGGGCGGCCGAAGGACAATTTTGGGGGAAGGTCGGTCGGGGAAAAGCGGCATTGGGGTTTTGCAATTCCCGATTGAAGCACATACGGTCGGCGGCGTTTATACCGCGCTACGGCGATTGGGCCACCGCCAAGCGCGCGAAAGCAGCGCAAACGGCACCTTTTGCGCGCCCGCTTATTGCAGGCGTTGCGCACGGCCCGGCTCACGCTTATCTCGGTCGGGTTATTCGACAGGCCCAAGGGACCATCCACATGACCACTTTCGACGATCGCGAGCGCGCCTTCGAGACCAAATATGCCCGCGATGAAGAAGTCGCTTTCCGGATCGTGGCCCGCCGCAACCGTCTGCTGGGCCAATGGGCCGCGACACAGATGGGGCTGACTAAGGAAGAATCCGACGCTTATGCAACCGCCGTGGTCCAGGCGGATTTCGAGGAAGCTGGCGACGAGGATGTGATCCGCAAGCTCGTCAGCGATCTGACCGCTGCCAATGTCGCAATCGACGAAGCGGCGATCCGGCGCACGATCGAGGAAAAGACGATCGAAGCACGCCGTCAGTTGATGGGGTCCGAATAATGCCGATGGCGGCCGACGAAATCGAGGCGCTGATCGTCGCGGGCATTCCCGACGCGCGCGTCGAAATGACCGATCTGGCGGGTGATGGCGATCATTGGGCGGCGCGTGTCACCGCCGAGAGTTTTCGCGGGTTGCCGCGGCTGAAACAACAACGCGCGGTCTATGCCGCACTCGGTGATCGCATGGGCGGCGTGCTCCACGCCCTCCAGCTTACGACCGCCGTGCCTGTACAGGAGTAAGATAATGAGCACTGACCCAGACCAGATCCGTATCGCCGAACTCGTCGGCAAAAGTGACGTCCTGCTGTTCATGAAGGGCAGCCCACTCTTCCCGCAATGCGGTTTTTCCAGCCGTGCGGTGGCGATTCTCAACCATCTCGGCGCAGAGTTCGACAGCGTCGACGTACTGCAGGACCAGGGCGTGCGCCAGGGCATCAAGCAATTTTCGGATTGGCCGACGATTCCCCAGCTTTACGTGAAGGGCGAGTTCATCGGCGGTTCCGACATCATGATGGAAATGTATGAAAGCGGCGAGCTTGCGACGTTGCTTGAAGAGCAAGGTGTCGTGAAAGCGGGTTGATGGCCGGGTCGGGCGGGCCGCGCTGAAGCGCTGGCCCGCCCTGCTGAAGCGATTACCGCTCGGCGTGCTCATTGTTATGCAGCCTGCGTGCCAATTGCCGCAAAGCGCTGATTTCCAATACGATCTATAGTTAATCGGTCGCCGGTGACAGCACCGACCGTAAAGAAATCCGACACTGCTGAAAACCGCGCCGTCCGCGATCCCGGCCTACCCAAAGCGCCAACGCCTCGCTAAAAACCGGCGATGCACAGCTCCACCACCCCCCGCACCGGCGGCCGTATCCTGGTCGACCAGCTTGTCGCGCAAGGCTGCGACCGCATCTTCACCGTCCCGGGCGAGAGTTTCCTTGCCGTGCTCGACGCGCTGCACGACACGCCCGAGATCGATCTGGTGGTGTGCCGGCAAGAGGGCGGAGTCGGCTTCATGGCCTGTGCCGATGGCGCGCTGACCGGGCAGCCCGGCGTCGCCTTCGTCACGCGCGGGCCGGGTGCCACCAATGCCTCGATCGGCGTCCATGTCGCGATGCAGGATTCGCAGCCGATGGTGCTGTTTATCGGCGATGTCGACCGCGCCACCAAGGACCGCGAGGCCTTTCAGGAAATCGACTTTCCCGCGATGTTTGGTCCCATCGCCAAATGGGCCGCCAAGATCGACGACGCCCGCCGCATCCCCGAATATGTCGCGCGCGCCTGGAATGTCGCGATGAGCGGGCGGCCAGGGCCGGTGGTGCTGGCGCTGCCCGAGGACATGCTGCTCGATGAAGTGGTGGCCGTAGACCGGCCCCGCATCGATCGCGTGGTGCAAGCTGCAGATTCGCTCCAAATCGCCGCGCTCGCGGGTGCCCTGTCGGCTGCGGAGCGTCCCCTTGCCATCATCGGCGGTGCGGGCTGGACCACCGCCGCCACGCGCGATTTCACGCTTTGGGCGGAGCGCACGGGCCTCCCGGTCGCCGCCGCTTTCCGCCGTCAGGATGCGATCGCCAACACCTCCCCGGTCTGGGCGGGCAATCTCGGCTACGGCCCCAATCCGCGCTTGGTCGAGCGCATCAAGCAGGCCGATCTGCTGCTCGTCATCGGCCCCCGCTTGGGCGAAGCCACCACCGATGGCTATACGCTGATCACCTCTGATCATCCCGGCCAGACGCTGATCCACGTCCACCCCGATCCCGCCGAACTTAACCAGACCTATCGCGCCGATCTCGCAATCTGCGCCGACATGACCTCCTTTGCCGATGCAGTGCTCGCGATCGACCATCCGCCGTTTGACAGCGGTGCCGCCGCCCATGCCGACTATCTCGCCTGGTCCACCCCCGCCTCGCGTGAGGGCGTAAAACTCGATCTCGGCCCCTGCGTCGCAGAAATGCGCGAGCAGCTCCCGGCGGACAGCATCATCTGCAACGGCGCTGGCAATTACAGCGGCTGGTGGCACCGCTACTGGCGCTACGAGCGGAACAGCCAACTCGCCCCCACCGCCGGCGCAATGGGCTATGGCGTCCCCGCCGCCACCGCCGCCGCTTTGCGCCATCCGGATCGTACCGTCGTGGCGCTCGCGGGCGACGGGTGCTTCCTGATGAACGGGCAGGAACTCGCGACGGCGGTGGCGCACGGCGCAAACATGCTCGTCCTCGTCATCGACAATGGTGCTTACGGTACGATCCGGATGCATCAGGAACGCGAATTTCCCGGTCGCGTGAGCGGCACCACGCTCGCCAATCCGGACTTTGCGGCGCTCGGACGCGCTTATGGCTGCTGGGCGGAAACGGTCGATACGACGGCAGAGTTTGCCCCCGCCCTCGCTCGCGCGATGGGCCAGACCGGCGTGCGCCTGCTCCACCTCAAAACCGATGTGGAGACCATCACCGCAGGCACCACGCTGACCGCCATGAAAAAGGCCGCCTCGCGGTAGCGAAGCGGCCTCCTTTCACCACGTCAGGCTGGCTCAGATATCGTCGCCGAGCGCGCCCTTGATCTTGCCTGCGGTCTGCTGGGCCTTGCCCTTCAGCTCCTGTGCAGCGCCTTCGGCCTGCGTATCAGGATTGTCGCTGTGCTGCTTGGCCTTGCCAATGGCTTCGTTGACGTTGCCTTTGATCTTGTCGATGAGTTCGCCCATGAGAGCTTCCTTTCCGTCTTGCGCCAAGAAGGGGCGATGTCGGTTGGACGACATCAGCGGCTTCTGATTGTAAAACAGCTTAAAATCGAACAGGTTCCCAAATACCTTGGCTAAACCCATCCGCCCTGGCGCGTTCGAGGCGCGCGACTGGATCGAACGCATGATCGAGCCGCTGCCGCGCGGTGGCAGGATCCTCGATCTTGGTTGTGGCGCAGGCGAGCCGATCGGGCGCTTTCTGATCGCGCGCGGCCACGCGGTCGTTGGGGTCGATCACGCGCAATCGATGATCAACTTGGCGCAAACGCGGTTTCCGCGCGAGCGCTGGGTCAAGGCCGATATGCGCACCGTCACGCTCGACGGGCAGTTTGACGGCGTGATCGCCTGGAACTCGCTGACCTGGTTTACCCACGCCGACCAGGCGCTGATGGCGCGCCGCGCCGCCGACTGGCTGAAACGCGGCGGGCGGCTCTTGTTCAACGCGCCGCCCGACCGCGACCCGACGCGTGACGACTATCGCAGTGGAACGCCCTATCGCGCCGACTTGGAGGCGGCCAATTACAGCGCGGCGATCCAAGCTGGCGGCATGGTCGAAATGGCGTATGTCGCCGAAGATGCCAGTTGCGGCGGCGCGGGCGTCTGGCTCGCGCGCAAGCCTTAAGGGGCCACTTTCCGCAGAAAAGCGAGCACAGGCAACCAATTGTCTTCCGCGCCCTTTGGGTCTTTGGCGCGGATCAACGTCGAAGAGCCGTGCACGCCCTGCTTGGGGATATAGCGCGTCACCAGGCGGGATGGCATCGCATCGGCAATGCTCTTGGCGGCGGCGGTTTCCTCATCACTGGGGGCGGCGGTAATATAGGCAGGGACCGATAGCTGCGCCGCCGCGCGCTTTATAAGCTGCTTGTCGTCGAAATATTCGCCCGGCGAAAACGACAAAATCGCGGTTATTTTTTGGCGATTGCTCGCCCCCACCACAAAGACCAGCGCAGCCGAATAGCTGCTCCCCCACAGGATCACCGGGGCGTGCTGCTGCGTCGCCCAGTCAATCGCGGCTTGCAGATCGGGAACCGCCTCCAGATAGGTTGCGGGATGCGGATATTGCGCGCTGGTCTCGTTCGGGCCGTACAGCGTGCCACCGGCGCGCTGATCGATCGCCAACGCGCTATAGCCTGCGGCCACCAGCCGCGGCGCGATCGTGCGATATTCGTCCTTGCTTGATCCCGCTTGGTGAAACAGCAGGATCGTCGCCTTGGGATGCTCGGCACGGAACAGCCGCCCAAAGACGCGCTTTCCATCCGCCGCCGTCAGCGTCACCGCCTGGGCTGGTGCCTCGAACGCTGAAGCGGTGGTGTCGGCCTGCGGCGCGCTGCACGCCGTTAGGAGCATAGCGATGGGAAGAAGGCGGTGCATCATGCGCGCAAGGCTAGGCCGATCGTCGCCGGAATAACAGCGCGTGGGTTAAATGAGCCCCGCTAAAGGACTGGACGGATCGGCATAGCGCCGCTTGCCCATCCGCCCCGCCAGATAGGCCATGCGCCCGGCCTCGACGCCCGCCTTCATCGCCGCCGCCATCAGCACCGGGTCCTTGGCCTCGGCAATCGCGGTGTTCATCAACACGCCGTCGCAACCCAGTTCCATCGCCGCCGCCGCATCGGACGCGGTGCCGACCCCGGCATCGACCAGCACGGGCACGCTCGCCCCTTCCACGATCAGCCGGATCGTCACTTGGTTCTGGATGCCCAGGCCCGATCCGATCGGCGCGCCCAGCGGCATGATCGCCACCGCGCCCGCATTTTCCAGCCGCTTCGCCGCAATCGGATCATCGACGCAGTACACCATCGGCAGGAAGCCTTCCTTGGCCAGCACCTCGGTCGCGCGCAGCGTCTCCACCATGTCCGGGTACAGCGTCTTGGCCTCGCCCAGCACTTCCAGCTTCACCAGATCCCAGCCGCCCGCCTCGCGCGCCAGCCGCAGCGTGCGAATCGCCGATTCGGCATCGAAACACCCCGCCGTGTTCGGCAGATAGGTCACTTTCTTGGGGTCGATGAAATCGGTCAGCATCGGCGCATTGCGATCCGACACGTTGACACGTCGTACCGCTACCGTAACGATCTCCGCGCCCGAGGCTTCCAGCGCCGCCGCATTCTGCGCGAAATCCTTATATTTGCCGGTGCCCACGATCAGGCGCGAACGGAACGTCCGGCCCGCCACCGTCCACGTATCGGCCTTGACCACCGGCGCATGGTCGCCGCCGCCGACGAAATGGACGATCTCCAGCGTATCGCCATCTTCCACCTGCACCTGCGCCAGCGTCGAGCGCGGCACCACTTCCAGATTGCGCTCCACCGCCACCTTTTCCGGCAGCAAGCCAAGGTCGGCGGCAAGATCGGCCAGGCTCAACCCAGCGCGCACACGGCGATGCTCGCCATTGATCTGGATCGTCAGGGTTCCATCGGTATGGGGCATCTGTAACCGGGGACTATCCCCGCCTCCGTTCGGGCTGAGCGTGTCGAAGCCCTCTCCGCCCCCACCCGTTGAGAGGACGAAGAGCCCTTCGACAAGCTCAGGGCGAACGGGCTATGGCTGCGCATCACCTAGGCGTCTGCCTCACGTCATTCAACCGGAAGACTCACATGCGCGAAACCATCTTCGTCCTCAACGGCCCGAACCTGAACCTGCTCGGCACGCGCGAGCCGGAAATTTACGGCCATGAAACGCTCGACGACATCGCCGGTCAGTTGGAAGATCGCGCCCGCGACCTCGGGCTGGACATCGACCTGCGCCAGTCCAACCATGAAGGGCATTTGATCGACTGGCTGCACGAAGCCCAGGCGTTGCCCGCCAAGGCCGTGCTGCTCAACGCCGGGGCCTTCACCCACACCTCGATCGCGCTGTACGATGCGATCAAGGCGATCCGCACGCCGGTGATCGAAGTCCACCTCTCCAACCCGCATGCGCGCGAAGCTTTTCGCCATATCAGCCGTATCTCGCCTGTGGCAAAGGGCACGATCTGCGGTTTTGGGGCACTTTCCTATCTGCTGGCGCTTGAAGCGGCGGCACGACTCTGACAGGACGCGCCGCAATAAGGGAGATAATGGGGTCGTATGGCCGAAGAAACACACACCGATGCAATGCGGATCGATGTCGATCTGGTGCGTCAGCTCGCCCAGCTGCTGGATGACACGCAGCTGACCGAAATCGAAGTCGAGGATGGCGGTCGCAAGATCCGCATCGCGCGCAAGGCTGCCGCCGTTGCCGCCGCGGTGCAATATGCCCCCGCGCCCGCAGCAAGCGCGCCCGTCGCGGCCATGACCGCACCCGCCGAGATCGTCGCCGCACCGCAGGCCACCTTCAACGCGGTCAAGTCGCCGATGGTCGGCACGGCCTATCTGTCGCCCAACCCGGAGGCTAAGGCCTTCGTCAGCGTTGGCGACACGGTTGCAGCGGGCGATACCCTGCTCATCGTCGAGGCGATGAAGGTGATGAACCCCATTCTCGCCCCCAGCGCCGGCACGGTGAAGGCCGTGCTCGTCGAAAGCGGCCAGCCGGTCGAATTCGACCAACCACTGGTCGTCGTCGAATAATATGGCCGAAATCAAGAAACTGCTGATCGCGAATCGCGGCGAGATCGCGCTGCGCATCCACCGTGCCTGCCATGAAATGGGCATCCAGACGGTCGCGGTGCATTCGACCGCAGACAGCGATGCGATGCATGTGCGTCTGGCCGATCAGGCGATCTGCATCGGGCCGCCTTCGGCGGTCGAGAGCTATCTCAACATCCCCAACATCATTTCCGCGGCCGAAATTTCGGGCGCGGACGCGATCCATCCGGGCTACGGTTTCCTCAGCGAAAACGCCAAATTCGCCGAGATCGTCGAGGCGCACGACATCATTTTCGTCGGCCCCAAGCCCGAACATATCCGCACCATGGGCGACAAGATCGAGGCCAAGCGCACCGCAGGCGCGCTCGGCCTGCCGCTGGTGCCGGGCTCGGCCGGGCCGATCAGCGATTTGGCCGAGGCCAAGGAAATCGCAGCGGCCGCGGGCTATCCCGTCATCATCAAGGCGGCGTCGGGCGGCGGCGGGCGCGGCATGAAGGTCTGCACCTCCGAGGATCAGCTCGAAACGCTGATGCAACAGGCCGGCAGCGAGGCGAAGGCCGCGTTCGGCGATGCGACCGTCTATCTTGAAAAATATCTCGGCAACCCGCGCCACATCGAATTTCAGGTGTTCGGTGACGGCAATGGCAACGCCATCCACCTGGGCGAGCGCGACTGCTCGCTCCAGCGCCGCCACCAGAAGGTGCTCGAAGAAGCCCCCTCGCCCGTGCTGGGCGAAGAGGACCGCGCGCGCATGGGCGGCATCTGCGCCAAAGCGATGGCCGATATGGGCTATCGCGGTGCCGGCACGATCGAATTCCTGTGGGAAAATGGCGAGTTCTATTTCATCGAAATGAACACGCGCCTGCAGGTCGAACATCCCGTGACAGAAGCGATCACCGGGCTCGATCTGGTGCGCGAGCAGATCCGCATCGCCGAAGGCCATGGCCTGACGCTGCGGCAGGAAGACGTGCAGTTCCGCGGCCACGCCATCGAATGCCGCATCAATGCCGAAGACCCGCGCACCTTCGCGCCGTCGCCCGGCCTGGTGAAGGCCTATCACGCCCCCGGCGGCATGAACGTCCGCGTCGATAGCGGGCTCTATGCCGGCTACCGCGTGCCGCCTTATTACGATTCGATGATCGCCAAATTGATCGTCTACGGCACCACGCGTGCCGGCGCGATCCGCCGCCTGCGCCGCGCGCTCGAAGAGTTCGTGATCGAAGGCCCCACGACGACCATCCCGCTGCACCAGGCCTTGATCGAGGATCCCGACTTCCAGGACGGAAACTATACGATCAAGTGGCTGGAAGAATGGCTGGCGCGCCAGGAGTCCTGAGCGACCTTTATCCTCCAACCGTCACCCCGGCCTCGTGCCGGGGTCCACGCCGCAGCGTCTGAAGGCGCTGGGCTGCGAAATGCGCTGTGTCGTCGGTCAATTACGCCAAAAGAAACGCATAATCAGCTTTACAAGCCAGCATACCTGTTGGCTATGAAGTTGGTAAGATGTGCGCTTTGAGGGGGGCTGCGATGTTTGAGAAGATCAAAGAGCAAGTCGAAAGCGACTATTTCCAGCAGAATTTCCCGAACGATGGCCAGCGCTTTGTAGCTTGGTATCTGCGCAACGTCCTTTTCCGCGACATGAACGAGACGAAGGCCGACATAACAGATGGCGCGGACGATAAGCAGATTGATGCGATTATCGTCGATGACGACAAATCCATCGTTCGCATTATCCAAGGCAAGTTCATCGGGAGCGGTAGCGTCGATGGCGGCCCCCTGCGCGAAGTGCTGTCATCGTGGATTCAAATCAAAGATTTGGCGCGGCTGCAAAACGTAGCCAACAGCAAGCTAAAGGCGAAGCTGCCCGAATTGGCTACCGCACTCGAAGATGATTACGAAGTTTCGTTCGAATTGATAACCACCGGCGCACTGACGTCAGCAGCGCAAGCCGACTTGGCGGCATTCCAAGAGGAACTGGCGAAGCTAAGTGAGAATGAATCGTTCGACGCCACGATTCACGTCATCGACGCGGACGAATTGAGACGGCGCTACGAATACGCCATTGAAGCGGACAATCCCAGCCTAAATTACAAGCTGGACCTGTCCAGCGCGAAACACATGTATCATGAAATCGCTGGGACGCCGATCGTCGTTGTGGCGCTACCGTTGAAGGAGTGCATTAAGCTGCCCGGCATCAAGGACGGCACGCTGTTTCAGAAGAACGTGCGTCAAAGCCTTGGAACCAGCAACGCCGTCAACAAGGGCATTCGCCATTCGATCCTTGGCGACAAACGCAGCGATTTCTTCTTTTTCCACAACGGCGTCACCGCACTGTGCAACAAGATGACGTATGACGACGCCAGCCAGTCGCTTTCGTTGCATGGGCTTAGTGTCGTGAACGGCTGCCAGTCCCTCAACACCATATTGTCGTGCAGCGAAACGGTGAAGAAGGTGGACGATGCCTTCATCCTATTCCGATTCTACGAAATTCCGCAGCGGGACCGAGCTGATAAGATTTCCATCAACACGAACTCACAAAGCGCTGTTAAAGCACGCGATTTGCGCAGCAATGACAAGCGGGTTCTGGCGCTGAAAAAGGCTTTCGAGCTGAAATACCCGACCGGCTATTTCATCACCAAGCGCGGCGAAGCTGCACCGGCTGATCGCAATAAGGCCGAAGTCGTCGACCTGTCGGAATATGCCAAGACTCTCATTGCATGGCAGACGCTAAGACCGAACCTATCGTACGGCGAAACCAAAATTTTCGATAAATATTTTGAGACACTTTTCAAAAACAAGGATTACCCGCCCGAAAACGTCATGGCGCTGAACCGGTGGATGAACGCCGTTCGCCGAACCTGGGTTTCGGATAATCCGCTGAGCTTGAACGAGACGCTCTTGGCGATGAAGGCGTATGCGCCGTATCATCATCTTTATGCAGTCGCGATGTGCTTCGCCATTTCCAGCAATCAGTCAGACCGCATTCCTCACCCGGCGCGCGCATGGAAGGCGGCCGAGGCGGCGGGCATGGTCGATGAGATAGTGCGGCTTGGCGGGACGGCGTTGAATATGGCGCTAGAGGCAGCGGCGAACGAAACGCAGCCGCCCAATCGCGTTTTCAGCCCGCAAAACTGGATCAAAACCAAAGGCTGCTTGTCGAATATCAACATGGCCGTGCGCAACTATTTCAACATGCTGAACGTCATGCCAGGCGGTGCCGAAATGAAAAAGAAGCTGAACGACGCCGCCGTTTTGCCACAGGATGCTTTCGAATATCGTTGGTCCGCAGACTGATCTTTTAGTCGAAATCGGGTTTGGATCGGCTATTATCGTTACCTCCCCCACCTCGTGCCAGGACCTGCTCTATAGCGTATCAAGATCCTGAGACGAGGCGTGAATTGTGCCTCTCAGAGCCGGTCAAAGACGTCCTGTCATATTTCACAATTGCGGGTGTCCGCTTCGCTGGCTCAAAAAAATTCTTTCGGCCGGAAAAGGCAGCGCTTTTAAGACCGGGCAGCGAGCCCCCCCCGGAACACCCGCTTGCCAGCGCCACCAAAACCGGCAACCTTCCCGCCAAGAACCAGTCCGAACACAGGACGGCCAACCGGGGGGATGCAATGCGCTGGCGCGTTTTAGGCTATATCGTTCTGGGCATAGTGGCCGCCACCCTCCTCGCCTTCCTCGCTTTCCGCACTCCCGATACCGATCCCGCCGCGATGCGCGCCAAATATGGGGCGCCGCCCTCGCGCTTCGTCGATCTCGGCGGCGGCCTTACCGTGCATGTCCGCGACACCGGCCCGCGCGATGCGCCCGTCCTGATGCTCATCCACGGCTCCAATGCCTCGCTCCACACCTGGGAACCCTGGGCCACCCGCCTCGACCGCCGCTACCGCGTCATCCGCATGGACTTGCCCGGCCACGGCCTGACCGGGCCGAGCCCGACCGGGGACTATCGCGCCACCGCCTTTGCCGACGTCGTCGAACGCCTCCGTGTTAAACTCGGCGTCGATCATCTCGTGCTGGTCGGCAATTCGATGGGGGGCGGCGTCGCGTGGCATTATGCGCTCGCGCATCCCGACCATCTGCGCGCGCTGGTGCTGGTCGATTCGGTCGGACAGCCTGACCCCGGCGGCGAAACCGCCCCGCTCGCCTTCCGCATCGCGCGCACGCCAGTGTTGCGGAATATCGCCGGTGCGATCACCCCGCGCAGTTTGATCGCGGAAAGCTTGCCCGGTGCCTTTGGCGATCCACGATATGCCGACGCCGCGATGGTCGATCGCTATTGGGAGCTGCTGCGCTATCCCGGCAACCGCCAGGCCACGCTCGACCGCTTCGCCTTGCCGCCCGACAGCGGCACACCCCAGCAATTCGCCAGCCTCAAACTGCCGGTGCTGATCCTGTGGGGCGAGCAGGATCGCTTGATCCCCGTGTCCTCGGCCAAATGGCTCCACGCGCACATTCCGGGCAGCGTGTTGATCGCCTATCCGGCCGTTGGCCATGTGCCGATGGAGGAACATGCCGACCAAAGCGCGCGGGATCTCGACCGATTCGTGCAAGGGCTGGCGCGCTAGTGGCGCAAACGCGCGCGGAAAAGTGCGGCCGCGCGGCCTTGCCCGTTACGCGAGGAGGGTGACGGACACGAAGCACCTCGCTAAAGGCTCTCGCATGACCGACATCACCCCAGAGATCGTCGCCCAGCACGGGCTTTCCCCTGAAGAATATGAGCGCGTCCTGCACGCCATGGGGCGCGAGCCCAATCTGACCGAGCTTGGCATTTTCTCGGTCATGTGGTCTGAGCACTGCTCCTACAAATCCAGCCGTATCCATTTGAAAAAGCTGCCGACTACTGGCCCGCAAGTGATTTGCGGCCCCGGCGAGAATGCCGGCGTGGTCGATATCGGCGATGGCCAGGCCGCGATCTTCAAGATGGAGAGCCACAACCACCCGTCCTATATCGAGCCGTATCAAGGGGCTGCGACCGGCGTCGGCGGCATCCTGCGCGACGTCTTCACCATGGGCGCCCGCCCCATCGCCAACCTAAACGCGCTGCGCTTCGGTCGCCCCGACCACCCCAAGATGCGCCACCTCATCTCCGGCGTCGTCCATGGTATTGGCGGATATGGCAATTGTGTCGGCGTGCCGACCGTCGGCGGCGAAGTGAACTTCCACCCGGCGTATGACGGCAATATCCTCGTCAACGCGATGACGGTCGGCGTCGCCGAAACCAACAAGATCTTCTATTCCGCCGCTTCGGGTATCGGCAATTCGATCGTCTATGTCGGTTCCAAGACCGGTCGCGACGGCATTCACGGCGCGACGATGGCTTCGGCCGATTTCTCCGAAGAAACCGGCGACAAGCGCCCGACCGTGCAGGTCGGCGATCCCTTTACCGAGAAATTGCTGATCGAGGCGTGCCTCGAACTGATGGCCTCGGACGCGATCGTCGCGATCCAGGACATGGGCGCGGCCGGCCTCACCTCCTCCTCGGTCGAAATGGCGTCCAAGGGCGGCGTCGGTATCGAACTCGACATGAACGCCGTGCCGCAGCGCGAAACCGGCATGACGCCCTATGAAATGATGCTGAGCGAAAGCCAGGAGCGGATGCTCATGGTGCTGAAGCCCGGCCGTGAGGATTTCGCCGAAGCCATCTTCCGCAAATGGGAGCTGGATTTCGCGGTTATCGGCCACGTCACCGATACCGGCCATATGGTCTTGAAATTCAACGGCGAAACCGTCGCCGACATCCCCCTCGCGCCGCTTGCAGACGAAGCCCCGCTCTACGATCGCCCCGCCGCGTCGAAGGAAGACTATCAGGCCTGGGCCAAGGTGAAACCGCTCGGCGACATCCCCGAATCGACCGATATCGCCGCGGATCTGCTGAAGCTGATGGGCTCGCCCGACATCGCCTCGCGCCGCTGGATCTACGAGCAATATGACACGCAGGTCGGTGCAGACACGATCCAGCGCCCCGGTGGCGACGCCGCCGTCGTGCGCGTCCACGGCACGCAAAAGGGGCTGGCGATGAGCACCGATTGCACGCCACGTTATTGCTATGCCGACCCGTATGAAGGCGGCAAGCAAGCCATCGCGGAATGCTATCGCAACCTCTCGGCAGTGGGCGCAACCCCGCTCGCCGTCACCAACTGCCTCAACTTCGCCAACCCGCAACGCCCGGAGATCATGGCGCAATTCGTCGGCTGCCTTGATGGTATGGGCGATGCCTGCCGCGCGCTCGACTTCCCGATCGTGTCGGGCAACGTCTCGCTCTACAACGAAAGCAAGGCGACCGGCGGCGGCTCGGCGATCCTCCCCACCCCCGCCATCGGCGCGATCGGACTGCTCGCCGATTGGTCCAAATCCGCGACCATCGCGTTCAAGGGCACGGGCGATGTGATCGTGCTGATCGGCGAGCGCTCGGGCCATCTCGGTCAGTCGCTGTGGCTGCGCGAAGTCCATGGCCGCGAAGAAGGTGCCCCGCCCCCGGTCGACCTCGAGGCCGAGCGCCGCAACAGCGAATTCGTCCGCGCGCATATCGCCAATGGCGCGCTGACTGCGGTGCATGACGTATCCGACGGCGGCATCGCGGTGACGGTTGCTGAGATGGCGCTGGCCGGGAATGTCGGCGCGATGCTGCACGCGCCGCTGCCCTGCGGTGTTGCCTGCGCCTTGTTCGGGGAAGACCAGGGCCTTTACGTCGCCACCATCGCGGATCATCTTCTGCTCGAGACACTGACGGCCGCCGATGCTGCTGGCGTCGAGATCGAACGCATTGGCCGCACCATCGCCAACCGCCTGATCTTCGAACTGCCCGACAATGATTATGTGGTGCCGCTCACCGATCTGCGTGCAGCGCATGAGGGCTTTTTCCCAGCGCTGATGGGCGACGTCGCCCCCATCGAAAGCTGACACTCCTTCTGAGAATGGATCGCAACAGGGCTTGCGATCCATTCGCATTAGCGATACATCATGGGCATCCGAAGGGAGAGCCCATGGTCGTCTGCATCTGCAATGCCATCCGTGAACGCGACGTCCGAGCTGCCGCCCGCAACGGGTCGCGCACCGCGTGCCAAGCCTATCGTGCGATGGGATGCCAGGCAAAATGCGGCCAATGTGTCCCCGTCGCCCGCGCGATTATCGACGAAGAGCGCGCCGTCGCCTAAGGTCATTTGCGAACCGCAAAAAGGGCGAACGCATGCAAGGCGATATTAAGGTCATCGAGTATCTCAATGAGGCGCTCAAGAACGAACTGACCGCGATCAACCAATATTGGCTGCACTATCGGCTGTTCGACCATTGGGGCGTGCGCAAGCTCGCCGCCTTCGAGCGCCACGAATCGATCGATGAGATGAAGCATGCTGACTGGCTGTCGGAGCGCATCCTGTTCCTCGATGGCCTGCCCAATTTCCAGATGCTCGGTCGGCTCCGCATCGGCGAGACCGTCGAGGAAGTGCTCAAGGCCGACCTCGCGCTCGAAATGGACGCGCTGCCGCTGCTGCGCGACGCGATCGAACATTGCGAAAAGGTGCGTGACTATGTCAGCCGCGACCTGTTCCGCCGCATCCTCGATAGCGAGGAAGAGCATGTCGACACGCTCGAACGCCAGTTCGAGATGATCGCGCGCATGGGCATCGAAAATTACGTGCAACTGCAGAGCAAGCCCGCCGACGACGAGGGCTGAGCCCTTGGTCCGCTGTAGCCCCTCCTCTTGGGAGGGGCCTTACGCCGGATCGCGTCCTTTTTCCGTTCGTTTCGAGCGAAGTCGAGAAACAGCAGCAATCGCTATGCCAGGTTTCTCGATCACGCTCGAAACGAACGGGTTTGTGTCACTCCACGCCGTTCCACGCGCCGAACACGTCGATCATCTGCGGCGTCAGCCAGCCGAAATGATAATTTAACATATAGAGCGACCACAAAATGGTCGCGACGATCGTCACGCGGATCGCGACCTTGCGCGGATGGAACTCGTGCGGAGCACTTTCGGCCTGGCCGGGGACGCGTTCGACCCCGGCCTCGTCGCTGGTCTTGACCCCAAAGGGCAAGACGAAGAACACCGAGAACGCCCAGAACAGGAAATAAATCGCCAGCGCCGAGGTCCACCGCATGTCGGTCAGGCCTCGATCAGCAGCACATCGACATTGGGCTTCTTGCCAGTCCAGCGCGTCGCCACCTTGCGCGCGGCAAGCCGGATCGTTTCGCGCAATTTGTCGCGATCACGTCCGTTCTGCTTGGCGGCCGCGATCACAGCATCGACGGTTTCCTCGAGGAACGGCTCACGGTCTTCCTCGACCGGAATGCCCTGAATGCGCACTTGCGGCGTGCCAATCAGCCCGCGCGACCCGATGGCCACCGCGACCGAGATCTGCCCGTTGATCGCCAGCTTGCGGCGTTCGTTGATCGTCTGGCCGTCACCCGGCAGGATCACATCGCCATCGAGCACGAGGCGTCCGACCGGTGCATTGCCGATCTTGGTCGGCGCGCCGGGGGCGAGCCGCACGATGTCGCCATTGGTCTGCACCAACGCACGCGGCACGCCCTCGGACAAGCCGAAGCGCGCCTGCTCCATCAAATGGCGCATTTCGCCATGCACCGGCATCAGCAGCTCCGGCTTCATCCAGCGATACATCTGGAGCAATTCCGGGCGGCCCGGATGGCCCGACACATGCACATGCGCCTGGCGATCGGTGATCATGATCACGCCCTTGGCGGCAAGCTGATTCTGGATGCGGCCGATCGCGACTTCATTGCCGGGGATCTGCTTGGACGAGAAGACGACCGTATCGCCGCTATCGAGCGAAATCGGGTGCTGGCCATTGGCGACCCGCGCCAAGGCTGCGCGATCCTCGCCCTGCCCGCCGGTCGCCACCACCAACACCTTGTCGCGCGGCAGCCGCATCGCCGCCTCGGCATCGATCGTGTCCGGGAAGTCCTTGAGATAGCCGGTCGCGCGCGCGACCTTCAGGATGCGATCGAGCGAGCGCCCCTGCACGCTGAGCTGCCGCTCGGTCTCGCGCGCAACCACGCCAAGCGTGTGGAGCCGCGCCGCATTCGACGCAAACGAGGTGACCATCACGCGGCCTTTGGCCTGGCTGATCACGCCCATCAGGCCCGACAGCACATCGCTTTCCGAACCAGACGCTTCGGCGTTGAACACATTGGTCGAATCGCACACGAGCGCGAGGATGCCTTCGTTCCCGATCGCCTCGAGCGCTTCCGGCGAGGTCGGATGGCCGATCACCGGAGCAGCATCGAGCTTCCAGTCGCCAGTGTGGAACACGCGGCCATAGGGCGTGTCGATCAGCAGTGCGCTGGCCTCGGGAATCGAGTGCGATAGCGGCACGAAGGTCACGCCAAACGGTCCAAGATCGAATTTGGTGTCGGGCTTGATGACCTTCAGCTTGACCCGGTTGGCATTGCCCTCTTCCTCGAGCTTGCCGCGGATCAGCCCGGCGGTGAACGCCGTCGCATACAGCGGCACGCCAAGGTCTTCGGCCAGATAGGGCAAAGCGCCGATATGGTCCTCATGACCATGCGTCAGCACGATCCCGACCAGATCGTCGAGCCGTTCTTCGATGAACTGGAGATCGGGCAGGATGACGTCGATGCCGGGATATTGCGGGTCGGCAAAGGTGATGCCGCAATCGACCATCAACCACTTGCCGTTGCAGCCGTAGAGATTGACGTTCATGCCGATTTCGCCCGACCCGCCAAGGGCCAGGAACAGGAGTTCTTTCTTTGGTGTCGTCACGGAGGTGTCTGTTCTTTCAAAGATGGCCGCGCGAACGCGAACCGGGGAATGTGCGCGGTTAGGCGCGGAATTTCGTAGAGATCGGGGAAGCGGGGCACCGCACAACCACAGGGTTCTGGCGGAGGCGCACGCACGCTGACTCTAGGATGCTATATGGGCGCGATCCCACAGAATCGCCAGCCCCTGAATTGTCAGGTCGGGTTCGACCACATCGAACATAGTGGTATGCTGTTCAAACAGGATCGCGAGGCCTCCCGTCGCGATCACCCGCACGGGCCTGCCCACCTCGGCCTTCATCCGCGCGACCAGCCCCTCGATCATCGCGACATAGCCCCAGAAGATGCCGATCTGCATCTGGCTGACGGTGTCGCGCCCGATCACGCTCTTCGACGCTGGTGCCTCGATCGCAATCCGCGGCAGCTTGGCGGCTGCGGTAACGAGCGCGTCGAGCGACAGGTTGATGCCCGGCGCGATGATCCCGCCTTTATAGGCCCCGCTATAATCGACCAGGTCGAGCGTGGTCGCGGTGCCGAAATCGATCACGATCAGGTCGCCACTGTGCAGAGCATGCGCCGCGATCATGGTGACCGCGCGGTCGGCCCCGACACTGCGCGGCTCGTCGACATCGAGCGCCATGCCCCATTCGACCGGCGGCTCCCCCGCAATCAGCGGCTCGCCGCCGAAATATTTGCGCGCCAGCGTTTGCAGGTTGTGGAGCGCGCGCGGCACGACGGTGGCAATGATGACACCGGTCACCTCGCTCCGGTCATAGCCCTCCAGCGTCAGCAACTGGCTCAGCCACACCGCATATTCATCGGCGGTCCGGCGCGGGTCGGTCGCGATACGCCAGCGCGCCTTGATCGTGCGGCCCTGGACCAGCGCGAAGACGACATTGGTGTTCCCGGCATCGATCGCGAGCAGCATTCGGTCACCCTTCCGTTCGTGTCGAGCGAAGTCGAGACACAGGGATATGCAGTTCCGTGCCGGTTTCTCGACTGCGCTCGAAACGAACGGAGGCGGAGATCACAGCAAAAACACGTCGCCGGCGTGAATGGCACGGGTCGCGCCATCCGCCAAGCGCAGGATGAGCGCGCCGTCCGCATCCAGCCCGTCGAACAAGCCGTCCACCGCCGTGCCATCGGCCAGACGCGCCGTCAGCGCGGTGCCGATCGGATGCGCTCGCTCAAGCCAGCGCGCTCGCACCGGCACCAGCCCCTGTCCGCGCCAGATGCTCAGCCAGCGCGCAAACGCATCGGCCAGCGTCTCGGCGAAGTCGGCAGGGTCGGGTGCCGCACCTTGCGCGGCGAGGCTGGTGGCGCGGCGATCGGTATCATCGGGGTGATGCGCGAGGTTGACGCCGATGCCGACAATCACCGCATCGCCCGCACGTTCAAGCAGGATGCCGGACAGCTTCGCGCCATTGAGGAGGAGGTCGTTGGGCCATTTGATGACCGCACTTCCCCGGCGAAGGCCGGGGAAGTGCGCGAGATAGACCCCGACCACCTCTTCCAACGCCACCGCCGCCACCAGCGCGAGCGTGGCAGCAGCCGGATCGCTACCGCGCACCCGGACCAGCGTCGACCCGTAGAAATTGCCGACCGGAGACACCCACGCCCGCCCCTGCCGCCCGCGCCCGCCCAGCTGCCGCTCGGCGCGCAGCCACAGCCCCTCGCTCACCCCGGAGCGAGCAAGCTGCAGCATATCGGCGTTGGTCGAGCCCGTCTCGGCGACGGTGCGGATAGTACCCGTCAGAAAAGCGCCTTGGCGGCAGTGTTGGTCCACACGCCGAGCGCCCCCAGCGTCAGCCACCCGACCGGCGAAACAAACAGCGCCGCCAGCGTGACCAGCAGGCTCTCCACCGGCGTCGCGCGACCGCTATACGCCTCACCCGGCGCGTCGAAGTACATCACCTTGACCACGCGCAGGTAATAATAGGCACCGATCACCGAAGCGACGAAGCCTGCCACGGCGAGCGGATACAGCCCGCCATGCACCGCCGCGTTGAACACCGCCAACTTCGCGTTGAAGCCCAGCAGCGGCGGAATCCCCGCCAGCGAGAACATGAAGGTCGCCATCGCCAAAGCCAACGCCGGACGCGAGCGCGACAGGCCCGCCAGGCTCGCGATCGTCTCGACCGGTTGCCCCTCGCTATCCTTCATCTGCAACACCACGATGAAGCTGCCCAGCGTCATGACGATATAGACCGTCAGATAGAACAGCACCGCCGCCACGCCTTCCTGCGTACCGGCCGCAAGGCCGATCAGCACGAAGCCGACATTGTTGATCGACGAATAGGCCAGCAGGCGCTTGACGTTGGTCTGCCCGATCGCGGCCACCGCACCGAAGATGATCGAGGCAAGCGCCGCGAAGATCACGATCTGCCGCCACTGGTCGGTCGCCGGGCCCATCGCTTCCACGGCCACGCGCACCGCAAGGCCGATCGCCGCCACTTTGGGGGCCGAGGCGAAGAAGGCAGTCACCGGCGTGGGCGCGCCTTCATACACGTCGGGGGTCCACATGTGGAACGGCACCGCGCTCATCTTGAACGCCAGCCCGGCAAACACGAACACCAGCCCGAAGGTGAGCCCAAGCGACTGGCCCGCGCCATAAGCGGTCGCAATCGACGAAAACAAGGTGGTCCCGCTGAAGCCATAGACCAGGCTGATGCCGTAAAGCAGGATGCCGCTCGCCAGCGCGCCCAGCACGAAATATTTGAGGCCCGCTTCGGCCGAGCGCACATCGCGCCGCATGAAGCTCGCCAGCACATAAGCGGCAAGGCTCTGCAGTTCGAGGCCAACATACAGCGTCAGCAAATCGCCCGCCGACACCATCATGCCCATGCCCGCTGCCGACAGCAGGATCAGCACGGGATATTCGGGGCGCAGATCGTCACCACTGCCAATCGCGAAGAAGCGCGGGGCGAGGATGATGGCAACCGCAGACGCGCCATAAATCAGCACCTTGGCAAAGGCCGCAAAGGCGTCCGCGCGGTACAAACCACCAAAGGCCGATCCGCCCGACGAGGCCGGGCCCATCAACGCAATGCCTGCGCCGATCAGGACTGCAACCGATGCCCAGGACACCAACCGCGTAGACGCCTGTCCACCCCAGGCCGATACCAGCATCAAGGCGATCGCGCCGACCGACAGCACCAGCTCCGGCAACGACATCAACAGCGACGCGTTCATGGCCGTACCTCCGCATGTTCGGCGGGTGTCGCCAGCGCCTTGCCAGCGGTCGGCAGCGAATCCCCAGCCGGGGCCGCCCGTGCGATCCGTGCCTGCAACGTCGCCACATCGCCCCGCATCGGCGAGAGGAAGCTCTCAGGGTATACCCCCATCCACAACACAACGGCGGCAATCGGGGCCAGCAACGCAATCTCCCGCAGGCTCAAATCCGGCATGGCGCGGACATCGTCATGGACGATCTCGCCAAACACCACGCGGCGATACAGATACAGCATATAGGCAGCCCCCAGGATGATCCCGGTGGTGCACAGCAAGGTCGCCAGCGTCGATACGCGATAGGTCCCGGCCAGCGACAGGAATTCGCCCACGAACCCGCTCGTGCCCGGCAAACCGACCGATGCCATGGTGAACAGCATGAACAGCAAGGCGTAACGCGGCATGTTGATCGCAAGGCCACCATAACGGCTGATCTCGCGGGTGTGCAGCCGGTCGTAAATTACGCCGACGCACAGGAACAATGCCGCCGATACCAGACCATGGCTCAGCATGACGATCATCGCGCCTTCCAGGCCCTGGCGGTTGAAGGCGAACAGGCCGATCGTCACGATCGCCATGTGCGCAACCGACGAATAGGCGATCAGCTTCTTCATGTCGGACTGCACCAACGCGACCAGCGAGGTGTAGATCACTGCAATCGCCGACAGCGACAGGATCAGCCAGCCGAACTGCGCCGATGCTTCGGGGAACATCGGCAGCGAGAAGCGCAGGAAGCCGTATCCACCGAGCTTCAGCAACACGCCCGCCAGGATCACCGAGCCTGCCGTCGGTGCCTGCACGTGCGCGTCGGGCAACCAGGTGTGGAACGGCCACATCGGCATCTTCACCGCGAACGAGGCGAAGAACGCGAGCCACAGCCACGGCTGCACGCGCACCGGGAAATCGGTGTTGAGCAGCGTCGGAATGTCGCTCGTGCCCGAGAAGCTGACCATCCACAGCATCGCCACCAGCATAAGCACCGAGCCGAGCAACGTGTAGAGGAAGAATTTGTACGACGCGTAGATCCGGTTCGCGCCGCCCCAGATGCCGATGATCAGGTACATCGGGATCAGGCCGGCTTCGAAGAAGATGTAGAACAGGAACATGTCCTGCGCCGTGAAGGTGCCGATCATCAGCATTTCGGTGATGAGGAACGCCGCCATATATTCCTGCACGCGCTCGGTGATCGCCACCCAGCTCGCGCCGATGCAGATCGGCATCAGGAACACGCTCAGCATCACCAGCATCAGCGCGAAGCCGTCGATACCGAGCTTCCAGCTGAACACGCCCAGGCTGCCGGCATTTTCGACGAACTGCCACTGCGGCCCGCCAATGTCGAAATTGGCCCACAGCCCGATCCCGAGCACGAGATCAACTAGGGTCGCGATCAACGCGATCCAGCGCGCGCCCTGCGCACTTGCAAAGAGACAGGCAATGGCTGCGATCGCGGGGATCGCGAGCATGATCGATAGCATGGGAAGGCCGCTCACTTGCTCGTCGCCCAAATGTTGATCGCCCAGGTCACGGCCCCGGTTAGCCCCAGCAGCATGACGAACGCATACGTGTATACATATCCCGATTGGACCCTGCCCGCGACGCGCGCACTCCGCTCGACCACCCACGCGGCACCATCGGGGCCGAGGCGGTTGATCGTCTTCTCGTCACCACGGTGCCAGAAGAAGCGGCCGAGCGCGAAGGCAGGCTTCACAAACAGCAGGTTATAGAGCTCGTCGAAATACCATTTGTTCAACAGGAACAGGTAGATCGGACGATAGGTCGCGGCCAGCCTGCCCGGTGCTTCCGGCGAACGGATGTAGAAGATGTACGCGCCCAGCAGGCCCAGCAGCATCGCCACCGAGGCCGACAGCTTCACGCCCAGCGGCACCTCGTGCATTGCGTGCATCAGATGCTCGTTGAACGCGATCGCGCCGTGCCAATAGGCTTCCCCAGCACTCGGCTCGATGAAATAGCCGTGGAACACGAAGCCAGCGAGCACCGCACCGACCGACAATAGGATCAGCGGGATCAGCATCGGGAACGGGCTCTCATGCGGATGATAGCCACCCGTCCCGTCGCTATGCGCCGCAGGACCATGGCCATGATCGGCATGGGCGTGCGCATGGTCGTGACCGTGATCGTCATGGCCGTGGCCGTGCGCATCGTGCAGCGCGTGCTGGATATGCTCGGACTGCTCCCAGCGCGGCTTGCCCCAGAAGGTGAGGAACATCAGGCGCCACGAATAGAAGCTGGTCAGCAAGGCGACGATGATGCCGACGATCGACGCGCCATGCTGACCGGCAGCCCAGGCGCCCTCGATGATCGCGTCCTTCGAATGGAAGCCCGCAAAGCCAAAGGCGACCGGATTGCCGAACACCGCCGGAAGGCCAACGCCGGTAATCGCCAGCGTTCCCATCATCATGCCCCAGAAGGTCAGCGGGATGTGTTTCCGCAGGCCGCCATAATAGCGCATGTCCTGCTCGTGATGCATCGCATGGATCACCGAACCGGCACCCAGGAACAGCAGCGCCTTGAAGAAAGCGTGCGTGAACAGGTGGAACATCGCCGCGCCATAAGCGCCGCAGCCAGCCGCGAAGAACATATAACCGAGCTGCGAACAGGTCGAATAGGCGATCACGCGCTTGATGTCGGTCTGCACCAGCCCGACCGTCGCCGCGAACAGGCAGGTCGCCGCACCGATCGTCATCACGACATGCAGCGCGAAGGGCGAGGTCTCGAACATCGGCGACAGGCGGCACACCATGAACACACCCGCAGTGACCATCGTCGCCGCGTGGATCAGCGCCGACACCGGGGTCGGGCCTTCCATCGCGTCGGGCAACCAGGTGTGCAGGCCGAGCTGCGCCGACTTGCCCATCGCACCGAGGAACAGCAGCAGGCATAGCAGCGTCATCGTATCGATACGATAGCCGACGAACCCGATCGTCGAACCCGCCATCCCGGGCGCGAGCCGCAGGATCTCGGGGATCGAGATGGTGTGGAACACCAGATAGGTGCCGAAAATGCCGAGCATGAAGCCCAAATCGCCGACACGGTTGACGACGAACGCCTTGATCGCGGCGGCATTGGCGCTGGGCTTGCGGAACCAGAAGCCGATCAGCAGGTAGGACGCGAGACCCACGCCTTCCCAGCCGAAGAACATCTGCACCAAATTATCAGCGGTCACCAGCATCAGCATGGCGAAGGTGAACAGCGACAGATAGGCGAAGAAGCGCGGCTGGTCCGGATCCTCATCCATATAGCCCCAGCTATACAGATGGACGAGCGCCGAGACGCTGGTGATGACGACGAGCATCACCGCGGTCAGCGCGTCAACGCGCAGCGCCCAGTCGATGCGCATGTCGCCCGAATGAATCCAGTCGAGCACCGGCGTCACCGTGGCTTCGCCACCGCTCAGATACGGAAGGAACACCGTCCAGCTCAGCACCGCGGACACGAACAGCGCGCCCGTCGTCACGATCTTCGGCAGCACCGCCCCGAACGTCTTGTTCGAGAAGCCCGCGACGATCGCCGCCAGCAGCGGCAGGAAAACGATGAAAAGGATCGAAGTCACGTCGCGATCACCCCTTCATCCGGTTGACATCGTCAACCGAGATCGTCCCGCGGCTGCGGAAATAGATAACGAGAATGGCCAGGCCGATCGCGGCCTCGCCAGCCGCCACCGTCAGCACGAACATCGCGAACACTTGGCCCACCAGATCGTGCAGATAGCCCGAAAAGGCCACGAAATTGAGGTTCACCGCCAGCAGGATCAACTCGATCGCCATCAGCATGACGATCAGGTTCTTGCGATTGGCGATGATGCCGAACACGCCGAGCGCGAACAGGATCGCCCCGACGACGAGATAATGGCCGAGCCCAATCACAGGTCTATCCCTCCGCCGACAGTCGGCTGCGTATTGCGCGTCGCATCCTGCGGACGCCGCGCATTCTGGCGTGCGATGTTCTGCTTGCGCGAACCCGTGCGGTCACGGTGCGTCAGCACGATCGCGCCGATCATGGCGACCAGCAGCACCAGGCCCGCCCCTTCGAACACGAACAGGTAGCGCGTGTAGAGCAGCATCCCGATCGCCTCGATATTCGGCACAGTTTCCGGCGTCGGCGCGGCGCGGCGGGCGAGTTCGATCTTGCCCGCGCTCCACGCCCCGAAGGCGACCATGATCTCCGCCGCCAGCCCGATCGCGAGCACCGCGCCGAGCGCTGCATAGCGCACGAAACCGGCGCGCAGCTCGGCGAAATCGATGTTGAGCATCATCACCACGAACAGGAACAGCACGGCGACTGCGCCCACGTAAACGATGACGAGCAGCATCGCGATGAACTCCGCCCCCACCAGCACCATCAGGCCGGCGGCGTTGAAGAAAGCGAGGATCAGCCACAGCACGGCATGGACCGGGTTGCGGGCGGTAATCGTCAACGCGGCCGACACGATAACGATCGTCGCGAAGAGATAAAAGGCGAGTGCCTGTATCACGGAATCAGTGGGCCCCTTACAGTCGGCTGGCGATTAACGGTACGGCGCATCGGCGGCAAGGTTCGCCGCGATGGCGCTTTCCCAGCGATCCCCGTTGGCGAGCAATTTCGCCTTGTCGTAAATCAGTTCCTCGCGCGTTTCGGTCGCATATTCGAAATTCGGCCCCTCGACGACGGCATCAACCGGGCAGGCTTCCTGGCACAGGCCACAGAAGATGCACTTGGTCATGTCGATGTCATAGCGCGTGGTGCGGCGGCTGCCGTCATCGCGCGGTTCGGCCTCGATCGTGATCGCCTGTGCCGGGCACACCGCTTCGCACAGCTTGCACGCAATGCAGCGTTCCTCGCCATTCGGGTAGCGCCGCAGCACATGCTCACCGCGAAAACGCGGGCTGAGCGGGTTCTTCTCGAACGGATAGTTGATCGTCGCCTTCGCCTTGAAGAAATACTTCAGGGTCAGCGTGTGCGCCTTGAGGAACTCCCAAAGCGTGTAGGATTTGATGATCTGAGCAAGGCTCATGACGGAACTCCAACGCGGGTCAGCATGAGGAAGCCGGACACCAGGAACACCCAGAACAGCGACAGCGGCAGGAAGATCTTCCACCCCAGCCGCATCAGCTGGTCATAGCGATAGCGCGGGACGGTCGCCTTCACCCAACTGAACACGAAGAAGAACAGCAGGATCTTGATGAACAGCCAGAGGATCCCGGGCACCGCATACAGGATCGGAATATCCAGCGGCGGCAGATAGCCCCCCCAAAACAACGTCGCGTTCAGCGCGCACATCAAAATGACGTTGGCATATTCGCCAAGCCAGTAGAGCGCGAACGCCATCGACGAATATTCGGTCTGATAGCCCGCGACCAGCTCGCTCTCGGCCTCGGCCAGATCGAACGGCGCGCGCTGCGTTTCGGCGAGCGACGAGATGAAGAACACCACCGCCATCGGGAACAGCAAGGGGTTGAGGAAGAAGCCGTTGACCGGCGTCCCCATCACGCTCTTCTGCGCTTCGACGATCGTGGTCAGGTTGAAGCTGCCCGCCCACATCACGATCGAAATCAGCACGAAGCCGATCGCGACTTCGTATGACACCATCTGCGCCGCCGCGCGGATCGCCGAGAAGAACGGATATTTCGAGTTGGACGCCCAACCGGCGAGGATGATGCCGTAAACGCCAAGCGATGAGGCCGCGAGCACATAGAGCAAGCCGACATTGATATCGGCCAGTGCCGCGCGCGCATCGAACGGCACCACCGCCCACACGATCAGGGCGACCGTAAAGGTGATGATCGGCGCGATCAGGAACAGCGCCTTGTTCGCAGCGGCCGGAACAATGGTTTCCTGCAGGAACACCTTGAGGCCGTCGGCAAAGGACTGCAGCAGCCCGAGCGGGCCGACCACGTTCGGCCCACGCCGCAGCGCCATCGACGCCCAGATCTTGCGATCGGCATAGATCAGCATCGCCACTGCCAGCATCACCGGCAGCGCGATCAGCAAGATGTCCATCAGCGTGGCAAGGAACCACGCCCAGCCAAACGGCAGGCCGAAACGGTAGGTGAAGAAACTGGTCATTCCGCCGCCTCCGCGAATTCCTGGCCGTGGACAAGTTCAGCCGAGCAGCGCTGCATCGTCGGCGACGCACGACAGATCGCGTTCGTCAGATAGAAGTCCTTGATCGGATAGCCTGCGATCTCGCCCGCAGCCGCTGCATCCAGCGCAGGCGGCGCCCAATCGAACGTCGCCAGCCCCAGCGTCCCCAGCGCAGGCGTGTCGACCGCCATCGCCGCGCGCAGTTCCTCGATCGTGTCGAACGGCAGCGTCTTGCCCAGCACGCCCGACAGGGCGCGCAGGATCGTCCAGTCCTCGCGTGCATCGCCCGGCGGGAACACCGCACGCTCGCCGCGCTGCACCCGGCCTTCGAGATTGACATAGGTGCCGGATTTCTCGGCATAGCTCGCCGCCGGCAGAACCACGTCCGCTGCCGCAGCCCCCTTGTCGCCGTGATGGCCGATATAGACTTTGAACGTGTCCGCAAACGCGCCGAAATCGACCTCGTCCGCGCCCAGGAAGAAAGCGAGCTTCGGCTTGGCCGCAACCAGGTCGGCAATGCCGCCCTTCTGCGCATAGCCCAGCATCAGGCCGCCCATGCGGCTCGCCGCCATGTGCAGAACGTTGAAGCCGTTCCAGCCCTGTCCTGAGCCCGTCGAAGCGGCATCTTTCAGCAGACCCAGCGACGGCACCAGCGCCAGCGCCGCGCCCAACACCTTGAGGCCAGCCCCGCCGACGATCACCATCGGACGCTCAGCCTTGGCGAACGCCTCGGTCACCGCTTCCGGCAGAGCGCCGAGCACGCCGAGATCGGCACCCAACCACTCGACCTTATAGGTCAGCTCGGTTTCCGGCCCGATCGCGAAGACCTTTGCGCCCTTCTTGATCGCCTTGCGGATGCGCGTGTTCACCAGCGGCGCTTCCCAGCGCACATTGCTGCCCACGATCAGGATCACATCGGCCTTTTCGGTGCCCGCGATCGTCGTGTTGAAATTGACCGCAGCCAGGCTCGACGTGTCATAATCCATGCCGGTCTGGCGGCCTTCGAGCAGGGTCGAGCCGAAGCTGCCGAGCAACGCCTTGGTGGCATACATCGTCTCGCAATCGACCAGATCACCCGCGACCGCAGCCACGCTCGCGCCCGCATCGACCTGCGAAATCGCCAGGAACGCCGCATCCCACGATGCTTCGGTCAGGCGGCCATCCTTGCGGATATACGGCTTGTCGAGCCGACGGCGGACGAGCCCGTCAACCGCGTGGCGCGTCTTGTCGCTCGCCCATTCCTCGTTCACGTCCTCGTTGATGCGCGGCAGAGCGCGGAGCACCTGGCGACCGCGTGAATCGAGCCGGATGTTGGTGCCGACCGCGTCCATTACGTCGATCGTCAGCGTCTTCTTCAGCTCCCACGGGCGCGCCTCGAATGCATAAGGCTTAGAGGTCAGCGCGCCGACCGGGCACAGGTCCACGACATTGCCCGACAATTCGCTCGTCACGGCATGTTCGAGATACGACACGATCTGCATGTTCTCGCCACGCCCGATCGCACCGATTTCCTCGACGCCGGCGACTTCCTCGGCAAAGCGGATGCAGCGCGTGCACTGGATGCAGCGTGTCATCACCGTCTTCACGATCGGCCCCATATATTTCTCGGTGACCGCGCGCTTATTCTCGTCATAGCGCGACGTGCCACGGCCATAAGCGACCGACTGGTCCTGCAGGTCGCATTCGCCGCCCTGATCGCAAATCGGGCAATCGAGCGGATGGTTGATGAGCAGGAACTCCATCACCCCTTCGCGCGCGTTCTTCACCATCGGCGAATTGGTAAAGATCTCCTGCTTGTCAGCCGCCGGCAGCGCGCAGGATGCCTGCGGCTTGGGCGGCCCCGGCTTCACCTCGACCAGGCACATGCGGCAATTGCCCGCAATGCTCAGCCGCTCATGATAGCAGAAGCGCGGGATTTCCTTGCCGGCGAGCTCGCACGCCTGGAGCACAGTGGCCCCGGCGGGAACTTCAATCTCGACACCATCGACTTTGACAATAGGCATTATTCGGCCGCTTCCATCATCGGGCTCAACCCGCCGCCACGCTTTTCGGTGATGCGCCGCTCCATCTCGGGGCGGAAGTGCTTGATCAGGCCCTGGATCGGCCAGGCCGCCGCATCGCCGAGCGCGCAGATCGTGTGGCCTTCGACCTGCTTGGTCACCTGATACAGCGTATCGATCTCGGAGATGTCCGCATCGCCGGTGCGCATCCGCTCCATCACGCGCCACATCCAGCCGGTGCCTTCGCGGCACGGCGTGCACTGGCCGCAGCTCTCATGCTTGTAGAAGTAGGAGAGACGGCTGATCGCGCGGACGATGTCGGTCGACTTGTCCATGACGATGACCGCTGCCGTGCCCAGACCCGAGCCGACCTTCTTGAGGCCGTCGAAGTCCATCGGGCAGTCCATGATCTCGGCAGCCGGCACCAAGGGCACCGACGACCCGCCCGGGATGACCGCGAGCAGATTGTCCCACCCGCCGCGGATCCCGCCGCAATGCGTTTCGATCAGTTCGCGGAAGGTGATGCTCATCGCCTCCTCGACCACGCACGGCTTGTTCACATGTCCGCTGATCTGGAACAGCTTGGTGCCGCGATTGTTCTCCGCACCAAAGCTGGCGAACCATTCCGGCGAGCGCCGCAGGATCGTCGGCACCACCGCGATCGACTCGACGTTGTTCACCGTGGTCGGGCAGCCATAGAGGCCCGCCCCCGCCGGGAAGGGCGGCTTCAGCCGCGGCTGGCCCTTCTTGCCCTCCAGGCTTTCGAGCATCGCGGTTTCTTCACCGCAGATATACGCACCCGCGCCGCGATGCACGAAAACGTCGAAATCATAGCCCGATCCGCTCGCATTCCTGCCGATCAGCCCCTTGGCATAAGCCTCGGCGACCGCCGCAAACAGCACTTCGGCTTCACGGATATATTCGCCGCGAATGTAGATATAGGCCGCCCGCGCGCGCATCGCATAGCCCGCGATCAGCGCGCCTTCGATCAGCTTGTGCGGATCATGTCGGATGATCTCGCGGTCCTTGCACGAACCCGGCTCGGATTCGTCGGCGTTGATCACCAGGAAGTTCGGGCGATCTGCCTTCGGCTCCTTGGGCATGAACGACCATTTGGTGCCGGTCGGGAAACCCGCGCCGCCACGGCCACGCAGCCCCGATGCCTTGACCGCGTCGATCAGGGCATCCTGCCCGCGCGCCATCAGGCCCTTGGTGTCGTCCCAATCGCCACGCATGATCGCGGCGTCGAGCGTCCACGGCTGAAAACCGTAAACGTTGGTGAAAATGCGATCTTTGTCCGCGAGCACGTTACTTGCCCCCCCCGATCCGCTTGTTGCCGGTGAGCGCGAGATAAATCACCACGCCAAGACCGATCACGATCAACGGCCCGAGCAGCGACAGCGTCAGCCGCAACACCCAACCCGCGACCACGATGCCGCCGATGATCGCCAGGATCAGTACGATGGTGTTTTTGTTCATGCCCATTCCCCGCGATAATCGTGGTTCTCGGCAACCATGTCCTTGAGCGAGGTCGGCCCGCCTGCCGGGCAGCTGTCGCGGCGCCCGGTCTGCGAACCCGGCGTCACCGGCTTGCCCTCGGCCAGCGCCTCAAGCAGCGCGATCGTCTTGTCGTAATCCAGGTCTTCGAAATTATCGTCGTTGATCTGGACCATCGGCGCATTGGCGCACGCGCCCAGGCACTCGACCTCGGTCAGCGTGAACAGGCCATCCGGGGTGGTATGCCCCTTGGACAGGCCCTTATTCTTGCACGCCGACAGCACGTCGTCGCTGCCACCCAACAGGCACGGCGTCGTGCCGCACACCTGCACATGATAGCGACCGACAGGTGCCATGTTGAACATCGTGTAGAAGGTGGCAACCTCGTACACGCGCATATACGGCACACCGATTTGCCGCGCGACGAACTCGATCACCGGGACCGGCAGCCAGCCTTGCGTCTGCGTCTCCGCCCCAACCTGGCGCTGGGCAAGGTCGAGGAACGGGATCGACGCCGATTGCTCGCGGCCCTTGGGATAGCGACCGAGAATCTCGTTCGCCTTCTTCTGGTTTTCCTCGGTCCACGCAAACGCGCCCCAGCGCGCGCGGGTTTCGGCTTCGTCAGGAATTTTGGGCGCGTCGGCCATTAGCGGATGAACTCCACGCGGGCGACCTTGTCGCCCTCAAACGAATAAATGGACATGACTTCGAACTGTTCGGCACCGGGGCCGCGCGAGACGTTCTCGTGCAACACGACCGTGTCGCCGAGGACATAGGACGACAGCACTTCGGCCCGGTTCTCGGGATATTGCGCGAACATCGTCTTCAAGCCCGCGCGAACGCCCTCCTGCCCGTCGCGGATGACCGCCCCGCGATAGGTCGCCTCGCACGCATCGCCGGTCATCTCCGCGACATAGCCATCGGCATCCTGCGCATTGTAGCGCGCGATCATGCGATGCGCGGTAGCGAGACGGGCGCTGCTCACCGGTCACACTCCCCGAACACGATATCCATCGCGCCCAGAATGGCCGTTGTGTCCGCCAGCATATGGCCCTTGGCCATGAAGTCCATCGCCTGCAGATGCGAGAACGCCGTCGGACGGATCTTGCAGCGATACGGCTTGTTGGTGCCGTCGGCGACCAGATACACGCCGAACTCGCCCTTGGGGCTTTCGGTAGCGACATACACGTCGCCCGGAGGCACGTGATAGCCCTCGGTGTAGAGCTTGAAGTGATGGATCAGCGCTTCCATCGAGCGCTTCATCTCGGCGCGCTTGGGCGGCACCACCTTGCGGTCGAGCGAGGCGATCGGCCCCTCGGGCATGTCGCGCAGGCACTGCTTCATGATCCGCGCCGACTGACGGACTTCCTCGACGCGCACCATGAACCGGTCGTAGCAATCGCCGCGCGTGCCGACCGGCACCTCAAAGTCCATCTTGGCGTAAACGTCATAAGGCTGCGCCTTGCGCAGATCCCAAGCGATGCCCGAACCGCGGATCATCGGGCCCGAAAAGCCCCATTTGATCGCGTCGTCGCGGCTGACGGTGGCGATATCGACGTTGCGCTGCTTGAAGATGCGGTTGTCGGCAACGAGCGAGATCGCATCCTCGAACAAACGCGGCAGGCGCGTGTCGAGCCAGTCGGCGATATCCGTCAGCAGCTTGAGCGGCGCATCCTGATGGACGCCGCCCGGCCGGAAATAGGCGCTGTGCATCCGCGCGCCCGAGACGCGCTCGAAGAAGTTCATGCAATCTTCGCGGATTTCGAACAGCCACAGGTTCGGCGTCATCGCGCCGACGTCCATGACGTGCGAACCGAGGTTCAGCATGTGGTTCGAAATGCGCGTCAGTTCGGCGAACAACACGCGCAGATATTGCGCGCGCAGCGGCACTTCGAGATCGAGCAATTTCTCGACCGCCAGCACATAGCTATGCTCCATGCACAAAGGCGAACAGTAATCGAGCCGGTCGAAATACGGCAAAGCCTGGGTGTAGGTCTTGTACTCGATCAGCTTCTCGGTGCCGCGGTGCAGCAAGCCGACATGCGGGTCGACCCGCTCGACGATTTCACCGTCCAGCTCCATCACCAGACGCAAAACGCCGTGCGCGGCAGGATGCTGCGGGCCGAAATTGATCGTGTAATTCTGGATCTCGACATCGCCGACTTCGGGATCTTCCCCGTCAAGGCGATGTTCGATCTGGTCGAGATATTCGGTCATGCGACCACCTCTGAGTGTACAGCCACCCCCGCCCCGTTCGTTTCGAGCGACGTCGAGAAACAGGAGGCGGGCGCGCGTGTCGGTTTCTCGACTTCGCTCGAAACGAACGGAAGAACAGTGCTCACTGGTTCTGTCCTCCCCCAGTGCCGGCGCCCTTCAAAGCGACGACATCAAGATTGGCCGGCTTATCGCCCGCATCGGGCCCCGCCTTACCGGCACCGGACTGCGCAGTGCTGTCGGTCGTCTTGGGCTGGCTCGATGCCTGTTTGGGCGAGGCAGCCGCATCCGCCTTGACGACCTCGTCGGCCTTGAGCGGCGTCGGCGCGCCCTTTTCCTCAGGCAGCTTGGCCTTTTCATCGCCGGGCAGGACGTATTCCGCGCCTTCCCAGGGACTCATGAAATCGAAGGTGCGGAAATCCTGCGCAAGCGCGACGGGTTCATACACAACGCGCTTGGCCTCTTCGGAATAGCGCAGTTCGACATAGCCGCTGAGCGGGAAGTCCTTGCGCTGCGGATGCCCCCGGAATCCGTAATCGGTCAGGATGCGGCGGAGATCGCCATTGCCCGAGAACAGCACGCCATACATGTCGTACACTTCGCGCTCGAGCCATCCGGCAACCGGCCAAATGCCGGTTACCGACGGCACCGGCTTTTCGTCATCGGTCTGCACATGCACGCGGATGCGGTGATTGCGCGTCAGCGATAGCAGGCAATAGACGACCTCGAACCGATCGACACCGCGATCGGGATAATCGACGCCCGCGATTTCCATCAGCTGCTGATATTCGAGGCCCGGCGTGTCGCGCAACGCGACCATCGTCTCGACCAGCGAGGCACGATCGACATGCAGCGCGACTTCACCCACCGCCTCGACCGGCGCGAGCAACTTGTCGCCCAGCGCCGCGCGCGCGGTGTCGATCACGCCATCATTGGCGACATAGGCTGGTGCGGGGGCCCTCACCGTTCGATCGTCCCGACACGGCGGATCTTCCGCTGCAGCTGCATGATGCCATAGAGCAAGGCTTCGGCAGTTGGCGGACAACCGGGCACATAAATGTCGACCGGCACGATCCGGTCGCAACCGCGCACCACAGAATAGCTGTAATGGTAATAGCCGCCGCCATTGGCGCAGCTGCCCATCGAAATCACATATTTCGGCTCCGACATCTGGTCATAGACCTTGCGCAGCGCCGGGGCCATCTTGTTGCACAGCGTGCCCGCCACGATCATCACGTCGGACTGACGCGGCGACGCGCGCGGGGCGGCGCCGAAGCGCTCGAGATCATAACGCGGCATGTTCACATGGATCATCTCGACTGCGCAGCAAGCGAGACCGAAGGTCATCCACCACAGCGAACCGGTGCGCGCCCACTGGAACAGCTCTTCGGTCGAGGTGACCAGGAAACCCTTGTCGCCGAGTTCGCCATTGAGATCGTTGAAGAACGACGCGTCGGGCTGGACGATATCCTGACCGGACGGACGGATGAGTTCTACTCCCATTCGAGCGCTCCCTTCTTCCACGCATAGACCAGGCCAAGCGCCAGTTCGACGATGAACAGCATCATCGAACCCCAGGCGACCCAGCCGAGTTTGAACACCGATACGGCCCAGGGATACAGAAACGCCGCTTCCAGATCGAAGATGATGAACAGGATCGCGACGAGGTAGAAGCGCACGTCGAACTGGCTGCGCGGATCCTCGAAGGCGGGGAAACCGCACTCATATTCGCTCAGCTTTTCAGGGGTCGGCTTGTGCGCGCCGGTCAGGCGGGCAACAATCATCGGCAGGAACACGAACGCGCTGGAGAGCGCGAGTGCCACGCCGAGGAACAGCAGGATCGGCAGATAATGGGACAGGTCAACCAATGGGTTTCTCGCATGTGCGAACAGGTGTTCGTGGGCTTTAGGACGATGCACTTTGAGGGGCAAGGGTCGCGGGAGTGAGAATGAATCGCAACTGAACACCCTCCACTAGGGAAGACGGTCTCGCGCTGTTAGCGCAACCGATCACAAACGGTTGTGCCCTTTGTGGCTTTAGGCCCTGGTGCGAGCAGAGACGGTTTCTCGCACGCGGGCACAAAGCCACAAAACAGTCGCCTTTACGCCGGGCTAGGCTCCCAAACGGGGACCGAACGAGTGTTAGCGGAGCGCGCCCGCCAGCAACTTGTGCAAGCGCGATTGCAAGGCATCATTGGCGGCCAGGAACTCGCTGCGCTCCATCATACGGTCGCCGCCTCGGAAATCGGTGACGAATCCGCCCGCTTCCTTGACCAGCAACAGGCCCGCCGCAACGTCCCACGGCTTCAGCGACGATTCCCAATAGCCGTCATACCGCCCCGCCGCGACCCAGGCGAGATCGAGCGCGGCCGATCCCATCCGGCGGATGCCCGCAACTTCCGGCGCAATCGCACCGAAAATGCGGCTCCATTCGACGAAATTGCCATGGCCCAGGAACGGGATGCCGGTCGCGATCAGCGAATCGGCCAGGTCGCGCCGCGCCGACACGCGCAGCCGCTGCTCCTGCACCCACGCGCCGCGCCCCTTTTCGGCCCAGAACGCTTCGTCAGTGATCGGCTGATAGATCAGCCCCGAGGTGATCTCGCGCTTGCCATTGGGCATTGGCTCCTCGACCGCGATCGAGATCGCGAAATGCGGAATGCCGTGGAGGAAGTTGGTGGTGCCATCGAGCGGATCGACGATGAAGCGCGGCTTGTTGGGGTCACCCGCAACTTCGCCGCGTTCTTCCATCAGAAAGCCCCAATCGGGGCGCGCGCGCGACAATTCCTCATACAGCGTTTGCTCGGCACGCTGGTCGGCCATCGATACGAAGTCGGCGGGCCCCTTGCGGCTGACCTGCAACTGCTGAACCTCGTTGAAATCGCGACGCAAGCGCGGCCCCGCCTTGCGCGCGGCGCGGTCCATGATGGTCATCAGACCGGAATGGGATGCCATAATCTTACTTTCTTTCTCCCTCTCCCCTTTAGGGGAGAGGGTCGGGGAGAGGGGCAGCGCCGAACATTACCGTCCGAAACTGCCCCTCTCCCGCGCTTCGCTTCGCTCGCTTGCCCTCTCCCCGCCAGCGGGGAGAGGGAGATGAATTAATCCGCGCGGCGGACGTAGCTCTGCTCATACACATCGACGACGATGCGCGTGCCAGCACCAATGTGCGGCGGCACCATCACGCGCACGCCGTTTTCTAGGATCGCGGGCTTGTAGCTCGATGAGGCGGTCTGCCCCTTCACCACCGCGTCCGCTTCGACGATCAGGGCTTCGATCGTGTCGGGCAATTGCACCGAAATCGGGCGTTCTTCCCACAGCTCCATCACCACATCCATGCCGTCCTGCAGGAAAGCGGCGGCATCGCCGAGGATGTCGGCGTCGAGCGTGATCTGCTCGTAATTGATCTTGTCCATGAAGGTCAGCGTGTCGCCTTCGCGGAACAGGAACTGGAAATCGACCGTGTCGAGCCGGACCTTCTCGACGCTTTCGGCCGACCGGAAGCGGACGTTGGTCTTGCGGCCGTCGATGAGGTTCTTCATCTCGACCTGCATATAGGCCCCGCCCTTGCCCGGCTGGGTGTGCTGGATCTTGACGGTTTTCCAGATGCCGCCTTCATATTCCAGAATGTTGCCGGGACGGATTTCGACCGCGTTGATCTTCATGGGGGAGCCTGTAGTTGGAAAGAGCGAGGCGCGGCCTTTAGCCGGGCAAGCGCCTTCCGGCAAGATAGGGGTAAGGGTCGATATCCACCCCTTCATACCAATGTTGATCGGGCGTGGTGCGCGCCAGGCCAAAATGCAGATGAAAATTGCCGGCGCCCGCATTCCCGGTGTCTCCGACATAGCCGAGAAGCGCGCCCGCTTGCACGACCTGCCCTTCGCGCAGGCCCGGCGCATAGGACGCCAGATGGGCATAATAATATGTCCAGGCTTTGTCGGGCGAGCGGACATAAAGCGTAGTGCCGCCAGCGGCGCTAACGAACAGCTTCTCGACCGTTCCCGGTGCTGCGGCGCGCACAGGCGTGTTGGCAGGGGCTGCGATATCTGTGCCGTGATGCGCGCGCTGGCCATTGTCACGCGGATCGCCCCAAGTGTCGCGCAGGTCGCGGCGCGCAATCCCGTCAACCGGCACGCGCAACACGCCTTGGGCTTCCGCGCCCCGCTCCGCTACGGGCGTGGCGGGCGCGGAAGAGATCGACTCCGCTGAGCGCGATGGCACCTTTGGCAGCACCACGAGCAGCCCGATCCACCCCGCCGCCATCAAAGCCAGGACACATAAGACGATCCGACCGAAGCGACCCATCGCTTACTCCTGAAAGACCGCGGGCGTGCCCGGCTTCACCATCAGGGCCAGTCGCGCCGCATCCCAATTGGTCAGGCGGATGCAGCCATGGCTTTCCGCCCGGCCGATCGTCTCAGGCGAGGGCGTACCGTGGATGCCGTAATGCGGCTTGGACAGATCAAGCCACACCACGCCCACCGGCCCATTCGGCCCGGGCGGCAACAACGCCGCCTTTGCCCCCTTCTTCGCGTCCCAGAACAGCTTTGGGTTGTAGTGGAAGGGCGGGTTGTAGGATGGCCCCAGGATCTTCCAGGTGCCGATCGGCAAGGGATCATGCTCGCTCCCCATCGTCGCCATGAACTGCGCGACCAGCTTGCCGTCCTTGTCCAGAACGCGCAGCACCTCCTCGGACTTGTCGACCACCACCTTGGCCCCCGTCGGCTGGGTCGAGTCGACGTTGAGGTCGCTTAGCGTCTGCCGCCATGTCTCAGGGAGCTTGGGATCATAAGCATGGTCGGCGGCGATCGCGTTGGGCACCACGATCTTGCTGCCGGGCACCAGCCGGGTTTGCGGACTGTTCAACTCGAGCAAGACCGACGGCTTGGTGTGAAACATCTCGCCGAGCTTCTCCATCGGCGATCGATATCCGAGCGTGGTCAGTTTCGCTTGCATTTGCGGGTTCTTGGGCAGCGGATTGACGAACGGCCCGGCCAGCATCTCGGCGGTCAACACGATCGTCTGGGTCGGCCGCCACTGCGCATAGGGATGCAGCGCGCGCAGCGTCGTCAGATCCATCTCCCCGTTTGCGGAAGCCCGCGCGTTTCCTGAAAGCCCTTGAGCGCCGCCACCAGCGATTTCCCGGCACGACCATCCAGCACGCCGGGCGAGAAGCCAAGATGATCGAGGATGACCTGCACATGTAACGTCGAAAGATCGAGTGCAGGAGTGGCCGCTTCGCTGATGGTTCCCACGGGCGCGGCCGCAACAAGGCCAAGCGATGCTATTGCCAGACAAGCCGATCCGGCCAAGGTTTTTCGCATCGCTTCAATCTCCTACATAGTAAGCTACCAGACGAACGATTGGAATGGCGGCTTGTGTCCAGCGCGATGCCTGAAGCGATGATAATGTCCCGACGCGCGATGCTGGGCGGCGCGCTGGTCGGCGGTGCGGCGCTTGCGCTTCCTTTTCCGGCGATGGCGGTCGGCACGGAATGGCGCCTCGCCATTCGCAACGTCCACAATAACGAAACCGTCGATGCGCTGTTCGCGCGGAACGGGACTTTCCTGCCCGAGGGGTTGGCCGAGCTGAACCATGGCTTGCGCGACTGGCGCACGGGCGAAGCGACGGTGATGGACCGCCGCTTGCTCGCCTTGCTGGTGCAGTTGCGCGACAAATTGGAGCTGAGCGGCAGCAGCAAGATCAATCTGATCTCGGGCTATCGCTCCCCCGCGACCAATGCCGCGCTCCGCGCCAAGGGCGGCGAACATACCGGCGTCGCCAGCCAGAGCCAGCACATGCTGGGCAAGGCGACCGACATCATGGTGCCCGGCGTGACGCTCGACCGGCTGCATGGCGCGGCCCTTGCCCTGGGCGGCGGCGGTGTCGGCTATTATCCGCGCGACGGCTTCGTCCATGTCGATACCGGGCGCGTGCGGCACTGGTAACCGTGAGCCGTTAATCGCCCACTGGACTTGCCTGTCCCGCTGGGCAACAGTCCCGGCCCGTGCGCAAGATCCTAGCCGACGCTGAAGCCGTCCTCGGCTCCCCCGCCCGAAATCTGATCACGATTCTCGGCTATGTCGGGCTCGTCATCGTCCTGGCGACGCTCGGCTATATGGCGGCGGGGTGGAGCTTCGTCGACGCGTCGTACATGGTGCTGCTGACGGTCTTCTCGGTCGGGTATGACGAAGTCAGGCCGATCGACACCGGCTATTTGCACACCATCACGATCGCGACGATCGTGTTCGGCTGCACCGGCATGATCCTGTTAACCGGCGCGCTCGTCCAGTTTTTCACCGTCCTGCAACTACGCCAGATCCTGGGAGCCAACCGTATGCGCGCGCGAATCGACAAATTGTCCGGCCATGTCGTGATTTGCGGCTTCGGACGCATCGGGACGATGCTGGCACGCGACCTTGCCGAGGCGAACATGCCGCTGGTCGTGATCGAACGCAGCGCCGATCGTCTGGCCGAAATCGAAGCGGCAGGACATTTGTGCATCGGCGGCGACGCGACCGAGGAAGAGATCCTGTTCGCCGCCGGGATCGACCGAGCGCACGTGCTGGCAACGGTTCTGCCCGACGATGCGGCGAACGTGTTCATCACGCTCAGCGCGCGCAATCTCAACCCGACGCTCGAAATCATCGCGCGCGGCGAGGCACCGACCACCGAACGCAAGTTGCGCCGGGCCGGGGCGGACCATGTCGTGCTACCCACGCATATCGGGGCCGAACGCATTGCGCGCATGGTGCTGTTCCCGAAAAGCGCCGATCTCGGGTCGGACGCGGCGCTCAAGCGGGCGCGCGGCGAACTTGGCGAAATGGGGCTGGATCTGGAAATCGTATCGGCGCGGGCGGGTTCGGCAATGTGCGCGCTGACCGTCGGCGAGGCGGAACGTCAGGCGGCCGGAGCCTTCTTCATCGTCCAGATCAAGCGCGGCGGTGCCACAATCCTGCGGCCCTCGCCGGACGAGAAAATCCAGGTCGAGGACGAAGTGATGGTTCTGGTCCGCGATGCCGGCACCGCCGCGCGCAAGCTGTTCACCGCCAAGGCCGAAATTCGCGCCGGGCGGAATACCTACTGAAACTCCATCAGGCGGCGAGCACGGCCTCGAACGCGCGCACGGCAGCCGCCTCGTCCCCGCCCCACACCGCGCCCGACACCGCGAGGAAATCGGCCCCGGCGCGGATCAACGGCGGCGCATTGACCGGCGTGATCCCGCCGATCGCGACGCACGGAATCTCGAACACCGTCGACCACCAGCTCAGCAACACCGGATCGGCGACATGCTCGGTCGTCTTGGTCGTGGTCGGATAAAACGCCCCGAACGCGACATAGTCGGCCCCCGCCTCACCCGCTTCCATCGCGAGGTGGCGGCTGTCGTGGCAGGTCACGCCGATTTGCGCCGCCGGTCCAAGCTGCGCGCGCGCCTCGCGCGGGTCCCCGTCACCCTGCCCCAGATGGACGCCGTCAGCCCCCAGCCGCTTGGCGAGCGATATGCTGTCATTGACGATGAAGGCGACGTCGGCAGCGGCGCAAATGCGCTGCAACGGCTCGGCAAGGGCTGCCGCGCTATGCTGATCGATGTCTTTCACGCGAAACTGAAAGGCCGCGACCGGGCCAGCGCTCAGCGCGCGCTTCAGGCGATCGGGAAAGCCGCCGCCCACGTCGAGCGGCGACACCAGATAGAGCTGGCAGCGCGGGCGACGGTCGTCGCGCTGGAATTGCACCGCGAAATCGGGGTCGAGCGGGCCTAGCGGGTCTTCAATGTCCATGGTCGCGCGATAGCGCGGCGATCGCGGCATGGAAAGCGGCGGGATCGTCAAGCTTGTGCGCGATCGCGTGGATCGGTTTGCCGCGCCGCGTAAGAACAGGCGGGTGAAGATCGACCACGACGCTCGGCCAACTCGCCAAAGCAAGGTTCAGCACGCCGGATTCCTTGAGCGCCGCGGCGTCCCACGTCGCGCGCAAACCCGCAATCTGGCGCGTTGGGACGGTGACCGACTTCAGCACGCCAGCCCGCATCGTCAGCACGCCCCCCGTCAGCGTCACCGGCAACCGCCGGAGCGAGCGCAGCACCAGGATCAGGCCAAGCACCAGTGACAGGTCAAGCACGCCGACACCGAGCGCAACCGCCCAGCCGAACAGGGTGCCCACCACCAGATGGACCACGCACATCTCGACAATGGCAATCCCGAGAAGGACGCCGATCATCGGGCCGAGGCTGCGATGATAGGCGAACTCTTGGCGCATCGCGCTCAGATCGTTTCCACCACGGCCAGCACGAAACCATCCCACTTCTTCGCGCCAACGGTCTGCACAGCGGTGGCGCTCAAGCGTGGCTCGCTTGCGATCATGTCGAACAGCGCGCGGACTCCGTGAACGCGCGAATCGGTGCTTGCCGGATCGAGCACCTCGCCCTCGCGCACCACATTATCGACGACAATCGTCGTGCCCGGTCGCGCAAGCGCCATCGCCGCGCGGACATAGGGAACACAATTTTCCTTGTCGGCATCGACAAACACCAGGTCGAAGGGCGCCTCGCCCTGCGCGATCATCGCCTCAAGCGATTGCAGCGCCGCACCGACGCGGATCTCGACACGGTCGCCAAGGCCAGCCCGTGCAATGTTGTCGCCCGCGACCGCCGCATGGTGCGGATCGATCTCCAGCGTCACCACGCGTCCGCCTTCGGGTAACGCGCGCGCCAGCCAGATCGTCGAATAGCCGCCCAGCGTGCCGATCTCCAAAATGCGGCGTGCGCCTACCATCCGCGCGAACAGATGCAGCATCTTGCCCTGTGCGGGCGACACATCGATCTGCGGCAGTCCGGCGGCGGCGTTGGCGGCGAGGGCTGCGTCCAGCACCGCATCATCACCCAGCAAATGGTCGACGATATAGCCATCGACCGCATCCCACGCCGCCCCCGACATTCGGCTTACTCCTCGTTTTTGTAGATCGCGATGATCTTGGCCAGCATCTCAAGCGCCTCGGCGCGCGGGCGCTGGAAGGTGTTGCGGCCGATGATCGAGCCGTTGCCACCACCATCGCGAATGTCGCGCGCGTCCTGATAGACCGCATCAGCGCCCTTGGCCGCGCCGCCCGAGAACACCACGATCCGCCGTCCGGCAAAGCTCGCTTGCACGACATGGCGGACGCGATCCGACTGCTTCGACCAGTCGGTGCCCTCATACATCGGCTTGGCTTCTTTCTGCTCGATATGGTCGCTCGGCAGCTTCACCTTGATGATGTGCGCGCCCAGCAACGCCGCCATGTGCGCGGCATAAGCGCCGACATCGAGCGCCAGCTCGCCCGATTTGGGCAGGATGCCGCCGCGTGGATAGGACCAGATCACGGTGGCGATGCCGACCGACTTGGCCTCGGCCGACAATTCGCGGATCTGCCCGATCATGTCGAACAAATCGTCCGAACCGGGATAGATGGTAAAGCCGATCGCCGCGCAGCCCAGCCGCACCGCATCCTCGACGCTGCCGGTCAACGCCTGATTGGCACCCTGCGCCCAGCTGTTCGAGCTGTTGACCTTGAGGATCGTCGGGATCTGCCCGGCAAAGGTCTCGGCTCCCGCCTCCAACATGCCAAGCGGCGCGGCATAAGCCGACAGGCCGGCATCGATCGCGAGCTGATAGTGATAATGGGGGTCATATGCGGGCGGGTTGACCGCGAAGCTGCGCGCGGGCCCGTGTTCGAAACCCTGGTCGACCGGCAGGATCACCAGCTTGCCGGTGCCGCCGAGCTTCCCCTGCATCAGGATGCGGGCGAGATTGGCCTTGGTTGCAGGGTTGTCCGACTCATATTTGTCGAGAATGGCCTTGACCTGTGGCGTCATCGGAAGCTCCCATTACCTATGATTGTTGCAGCGGCTGTTAGCCCTGCACGGCATTTGGGGCAACGCTTGACGCACCGTTATCGACGCGTCACCTTCGCGCTCCTGTCCGGGGGGGAATCCGATGCTGCCTTTGTCCAAGATATCGCAGCGCCTTGCACTGGGGCTTGCCGCAATCGCTTTGCTCGGGGGCAGCGGGCCGCCCAAAGTCGGCGACATCGCACCGCCATTCGAACTGACGCTGATCGATGGTACAAAGGTCTCGTCGGAGGCTTTGCGCGGTCAGGTGGTCGTGCTCAATTTCTGGGCGACATGGTGCGGGCCGTGCAAACGCGAACTGCCCACGCTCGACACCTATTACGAGATGCAAAAGGTCCACGGCCTCAAGGTGTTCACCATCGCCACCGAGGATTCGCTGCCGCTCTTCCAGTTGAAGAAGCTGTTTGCGGTGATGCACATGCCCTCGGCACGCCGGATCAAGGGCAATTACCCGATCCTGAGCGGGGTTCCGACCAACTATATCATCGATCGCTCGGGCCATGTCCGGTACGCCAAGGCGGCGGCGTTCGATCTCGATTCGCTCAACGCCGAACTCGTCCCGCTGTTGCGGGAACCGGCACCGCCGGCCCCGCAAAGCTGATCACCCGCGCGAGAGAGCGCGGCGACCCCGGGAAGGTCCTTGCCTTCCATCCATTCCAGGAACGCGCCACCGGCGGTCGACACGAAGGTGAAGTCGTCGGCCACGCCCGCCTGATTAAGCGCAGCAACGGTGTCGCCACCGCCCGCCACCGACACGAGCGATCCGCTCTTGGTCAATGCAGCAGCGGTCTTTGCCAGCGCCACCGTGGCCGTGTCGAACGGCGGCGTCTCAAACGCGCCAAGCGGACCGTTCCACACCAAAGTCCGGCAATTCTTGAGCACATCGGCCAGTGCCTCGGTCGCCGCCGGCCCGATGTCGAGGATCATCTCGTCCGCGGCGACTTCATGCACATTAACGGTGCGGACCGGCGGGTTGGCGCGGAATTCCTTCGCCACCACCACATCATAGGGCAAATGGATCGTGCAGTTGGCGCTGTCTGCGGCTTCGAAGATTTCCTCGGCGGTTCCGGTCAAGTCATGCTCGCACAGCGACTTGCCGACATCGACCCCGCGCGCCGCAAGGAAGGTGTTGGCCATCCCGCCACCGATGATGAGGTGATCGACCTTGGTGACCAGATGCTTCAGCACATCGAGCTTGGTCGAAACCTTGGCCCCGCCGACGACGGCGGCCACCGGATGCTCAGGATTGCCCAGCGCCTTGTCGAGCGCGTCGAGTTCGGCCTCCATCGCCCGGCCCGCAAAAGCCGGCAGCGTGTGCGCCAGCCCCTCGGTCGAGGCGTGGGCGCGGTGCGCCGCCGAAAAGGCATCGTTCACATACAGGTCGCCCAGCGCCGCAAAGCGCTCGACCACCGCCGGATCGTTCTTTTCCTCGCCGCCAAAGAAGCGCGTATTTTCCAGCACGGCGATGTCGCCGGGCTGCAACGCCGCCACTGCCGCCGCATCGCCTTCCCAGTCGACATAGGTCACCGGCCGCCCCAGCACGACCGCATAAGGGCCAACCAGTTGCTTCAGCGAAAGCTCAGCGGAGGGAACGCCCTTTGGCCGCCCGAAATGCGCCAGGATCAGCACGATTGCGCCCTTGTCGGCGAGTTCCGTGACGGTCGGGACCGTGGCGCGCAACCGCGTATCGTCGCTCACCGCGCCATCGTGCATCGGCACGTTCAGATCTTCGCGCACCAGCACACGCTTGCCGTGCACGTCGCCCATATCGTCTAACGTCTTGAAGGCCCGGGTCATCGCTATCACTCCTCAAGAACCATAATCGTATCGCCGACGCGGATCGTCCCGCCGACCTGAACCCGCGCGCACGCTCCGCCGCGCCAATAGGGCAGCAACGCTGCCTTCAATCCCGGCGCCAGGGCTTCCATCCGCTCGCACGGATCGGTTTCGCGCGTGATCATCAAGGTCACCGTCTCGCCGATCAGCAGCCGCGTGCCCGCAATTTGCGGCAGATCAAGCCCTTCGACCAGCAAGTTCGCACGGCGTTCGAACCAGGGCAGACTGTGGCCGACCTCGGCCATCGCCGCCTCCCAATCACCGCGCTCCAGCAGCGTGACTTGCCGCCTTCCCCTGCCACCGGGTTTGATCACCCCGCGAAAATCGCCGTGGAGCCCGCCCTCCAGTGTCACGTCGACCTGGGCGAGCGTCTCCATCGGACCTTTCGGGCGGCCATGGCGGGCGATGCCCGCCAGAACCCCCATTAGAGGAACTTGCCCATTGCCGCCGCAGTGTCGACCATGCGGTTGGAGAAGCCCCATTCATTGTCATACCAGCTGACGACGCGCACCAGCTTGCCGTCCATCACGGCGGTCTCCAGGCTGTCGACCGTCGACGAAGCAGGCGTGTGAACGATGTCGGCCGAGACCAGCGGCTCGTCCGAGAAGACCAGCACGCCCTTCAGCGGGCCGTCTTCCGACGCGGCCTTCAGGATCGCGTTGACCTCATCCTTGGTCGTCTCGCGCGACGGCATGAAGGTCAGGTCGATCAGGCTGCCATCGGGAACCGGAACGCGGATCGCCGAGCCATCAAGCTTGCCCTTCAGCTCCGGCAGCACTTCGCCGACCGCGCGGGCAGCACCGGTGGTGGTCGGGATCATCGACATCGCGGCGGCGCGCGCGCGACGCAGATCGGGGTGGATCTGGTCGAGGATCTTCTGGTCGTTGGTGTAGGCGTGGACGGTCGTCATCAGACCGCGCTCGATGCCCAGCGCATCGTTCAGCACCTTGGCGACGGGGGCCAGGCAGTTGGTGGTGCACGACGCGTTCGAGACGATCGTATGCTCGGCGGTCAGCTTGTCATGGTTGACGCCGTAAACGACCGTGAGATCGACGCCCTTGCCGGGGGCCGAGATCAGCACTTTCTTGGCACCGGCATCGAGATGCTTCTGGCAGCTCGCGCGATCGGTGAAGAAGCCGGTGCATTCCAGCACGATGTCGATGCCCTGCTCGGCATGCGGCAGATTGGCGGGGTCGCGCTCGGCGGTGACGCGAATGCGCTTGCCGTCGACGACCAGGTCATTGCCCTCGGCCGATACTTCACCCGGATATTTGCCATGCACCGAGTCGCGGCTGAACAGCCAGGCGTTGGACTTGGCATCGGCCAGATCGTTGATCGTAACCAGCTCGAGGCCGCTATCGCCCCGCTCGAGAATCGCGCGCGCGACCAGGCGGCCGATGCGCCCGAAACCGTTGATCGCTACCTTGATCGTCATAATGCTGGCTCCTTCAAGCGGCTGACCCTGTAGCAGCGCGCCACCGAGTCCTTCGAATGCGCGCGTCTTTGCGGGCGACAGGCGGGCGCGTCAACCGCCCGCCCTCTTCATCGCCCTTCATCGTGCAATCCGAACGGATGACACGAACTCGTCACAAATGCGCCTTGTCCCCGCCTCGCGCCATGCTATCTCGTGAGGATGGCAGACGTCCCTTATCCTGCCGCGCTCGACCGGATCGACCGTGCCCTCGCTCGTATCGACGCCGCAGCCCAAGCGCGGATAACCCACAGCCAAGTATTGGCACGCCGCCATGAAACGCTGCGCACCCGCATGGCGGAAGCCATCGCCGCGCTCGACGCCATCCTGCAGCGCGAGGGCGAGTGATGGGCGACGTTACGCTGACGATCGGCGACCGTCGCCATACCGTGGCCTGTCCCGACGGCCAGGAAGATCAATTGCTTCGTCTCGGCGCGTTGCTGGACGCGAAATGGGCCACCGCAGCGCGCGCCTCGGGCGGAATGAATGGCGAACGCACGATGCTGTTCGTCGCCCTGATGCTGGCAGACGCGCTCGATGAGGCGGAACGTCGCCCGGCCAAGATCCAGGACGAGGTCCTGCTCATCCGCATCGCCGAACGGCTCGAAGCGCTCGCCACATCCCTTGAGCAATAGCGCACAAGCGCCTATATCGGTCGGCGGCGGGCACTGCCCGGTACGAGCCTTTATTATCCCTGAGGCTATTCATCATCCAAGGGGGCTGTCCCTGCCCGGGCCCTGGCCCGACGCACATGGTCCCCACCTGACGTACCGTGCGTCAGAGGATAACCCGGCACACGGCCACGGCGGTCCCGCCACCCCGCTTTCCCGTGGCGCTCAGGCCATGCATTGGCCATCGCCGGACGAGAGACCGTGATGCAGACCACGATCGACAAGCGGGCGTTGCGCGCGCGGATTCGCGCCGAGCGCGACCGCTTTTTCGCGCTTTCCCCCGCACCGATCGCGGCACCGTCGGCCCTGCGTGCGCTGCTGGAACCGGGGCGGATCGTTACCTCCTACATCCCCATCGGCAGTGAAGCCGATCCACAACACCTCGCTGCCGCAGCACTGGCCGCAGGCTGCCGTCTGGCTTTGCCCCATGTAACCACGCGGGAAGCGCCCATGCGCTTTCTGGGCTGGGATGGACGCTCGGCGCTTGTCGAAGGCCGGTACGGGCTCTCCCAGCCCCCCAGTGACGCACCGGACGTTGAGCCCGACATCATCCTCACGCCGTTGCTGGCGTTCGACGCCAAGCTCGATCGGCTGGGGCAAGGTGCGGGCTATTATGACCGCGCCTTTGCGACCTTCCCCAATGCGTGGCGCATCGGGGTTGCGTGGAGCGTGCAACAGGTCGAGACCTTGCCGACGGACGCGTGGGACATGCCGCTCCATGCCGTCATCACCGAATGTGGATGGATTCCCCGACCATGACCCCAACCTGGCGTAAACCCATCGGGATGCTGGCGATCCTCGTGTTGATCGGTGTGTGGTGCATCCTCGTCGCCAGTCTGTCGCGGTATGTCGGCGGCTGGCATCCGCTGCTGCAGGCGGCCTTCTATCTCATCGCTGGCATCGCCTGGATCTGGATCTTGCCGATGCGCCGGATGCTGGCGTGGATGGAAACCGGGAAATTTCGCTGAATTCCCCTTGGCATGAAGGGGAATGGCGCGAGTGACGGGGCTCGAACCCGCGACCTCCGGCGTGACAGGCCGGCGCTCTAACCAACTGAGCTACACCCGCTTGAGAAGCGAGAGGCGCGGCTCCTAAGCGACGCCCCCTACCCTGTCAATGACCTCCGGCGAAGACGATACGATTGACCATCAAACCGGAAACACAAAGGTTTCCGCCAAGGCTCGGCACGTTGAAAAATCGGGGGGTATATCGCTGCCTTTTCCCGGCGCTTTGCGGGGAATGGCGCGAGTGACGGGGCTCGAACCCGCGACCTCCGGCGTGACAGGCCGGCGCTCTAACCAACTGAGCTACACCCGCTTGAAAAGCGTGAGGCGCGGCTCCTAAGCGACGCCCATTGGCCTGTCAACGTTCCGTTTCACTTTCTTCAAAAGAAGCATCGGCGCGCGTGCGGCCAGGCCGGGTCAAAGTGCCGTGTTCGAACAGGAAACCCGCAATATCGGGCTTGCCGGCCGCCCCCAGCACGGTCTGAATGATGATCAGCAACGGCACCGCCAGCAGCGTGCCCGCCGTGCCCCACACCCAGCTCCAGAAACTGATCGAGACCAGAATCATGATCGGGTTGATCGTCAAGCGATGGCCGACGATCAACGGCGTCACCGCATTGGCCTCGATCAAATGGCAGCCGATCATCACAAAGGCGGGCACCAACGCCACCCAGATGTCATGAAACGTCATCAACCCGCCCAGTGCCAGCAGCAACGCCGCCGTGATCGGGCCGAAATACGGGACATAGTTGAGCAAGGCGACGATCCCGCCCCACATCAACGGATAGGGCATGCCCATCACCCACAAGACACCGGCGATGATCAGGCCAAAGGACAAATTGATGATCGTGATCGTGCCCAGATAGGCCGAGGTATCGTCCACGACATCCTGAATGACTCGCGCCGTTGCCATCGCCCCGCCGAAACTGGCGCGGCTGGTGATCGTCTTCTTGCGCAGACCGGTCCAGCCCGAGAGGAAGAAGAACACCACCAGGATGCCGAAGAAGACCTGCACGATCACCGAGGGCGCGAAACTCGCGGCGAGCTCCAGGATCGAGCTCGGCGGCGCAACCGCAGTGGTGGCGGGCGCGCGAACCGGCCCCGACGCAGCGAGATGCTGCACCGTGCGATTGAGATAGCGCTCGAAGCTCGAATAGAAATCGATCAACGGCGCGATGTTCATCTGGATCCGGTCGATCCGCTCGGGCAAGCGACGAAAAAATTCGGTGGCGGGAACGACGATCGCGGCCAGCGCAACGTTCGCCGCCACCAGAAACAGCAGCACGCAAATCAACGCGGCGAGCGCGGACGGGACGCCACGCCGCTCAAACCATTCCAGGATCGGGACCAAGGCGATCGCGATCACCAAGGCGGCGGTGGTTGGCAAAAAGAATTCCGCCCCGGCCTTCAACGCGAACGGGAGCGCCAGCGCCAACCCCACCCCCGCGATCAGGGTCAGCGCCGCCAGCAAGCGGTCGCGCCGCATTCCCACGCGGCGCTCCTCCTCCGTATCGTGGGCCCGCGTCGCGGCCAGGCCGAACGCGTCGCTCTTGCTGTCATCCCGATCTGCCATATCCCGTTCCTAGCGGCATTCCATCGCCGCGCAAACCGCGCTAGCCCTTGTCGCATGTCAGACCTTATTCTTGTGATCGATGAAGGCACGACCTCTACGCGTGCGATGGTGTTTCAGCGCGACGGCGGCTGTGTCGCGACCGCAGGCGCGGAGCTGACCCAGCATTATCCCGAACCCGGCCGAGTCGAGCATGACGCGACCGAAATCTGGGCGAAAACGCTCGCGGTCACGCGCGCGGTGATCGACCAAGTGGGCGGTGCTGAAAAGATCGCTGCGATCGGCATCACCAATCAGCGCGAGACGATCGTGTTCTGGGATCGCGAAACGGGCCAGCCGCTCGCCCCCGCCATCGTCTGGCAGGACCGGCGCACCGCCACGACCTGCCGCGCGCTGAAGGAGGCCGGCAATGAGCCGATGGTGCAGGCCAAGACCGGCCTGTTGCTCGACCCGTATTTCTCGGGGAGCAAGATCGGCTGGGCGATGGCGCATTGGGATGCGGTGAAAACCGCCGGATCACGGCTTGCCGTCGGCACGGTGGAAAGCTGGCTGATCTGGAAGCTGACGGGCGGCCTGCACATCACCGATGCGACCAATGCCAGCCGCACCGCGCTGATGGCGATCGGCAGCGGCCATTGGGATGACGGCCTGATCGAACTGTTCGGCGCACCCCGTTCGGCCTTGCCCGAAATCGTCGATTGCGCCGGGCGTTTCGGCGAAACGCGGCTGTTCGGCGCGCCGATCCCGATTTGTGGCATCGCCGGGGATCAACAAGCAGCAACGATCGGGCAATCCTGTCTGCAGATCGGCGAGACCAAAGCGACCTTTGGCACCGGCGCGTTCGTCCTGAGCCAGGCCGGGCCGATTCCCCCGACCTCGCGCAACCGTTTGCTCTCGACGATCGCGTGGCAGATTGACGGGCGGCGCGCCTACGCGCTGGAAGGATCGGTGTTCGTCGCGGGCAGCCTGATCAAATGGCTGCGCGACGCGGTCGGGTTGATCGGCACCGCTGCGGAAACCGAGGCTTTGGCGCGCAGCGTTCCCGATAATGGCGGAACCTTCCTTGTGCCCGCCCTCTCCGGCTTGGGTGCGCCATGGTGGGAACCGGAGGCGCGCGCCGCCATTTCGGGCTTGAGCTTTTCGACCGGCAAGGCGCACATCGTCCGCGCCGCGCTGGAGGCGATGGCGCATCAGGCGCATGACTTGAAAACCGCCTTTGCCGCCGACGGAGTCGATTGGGCGTCTGTGCGGATCGATGGCGGCATGGTCGCCAATGACTGGATGGCGCAGGACATGGCCGACATTCTTGGCGTGAATGTCGAACGCCCCAAATTTGCCGAGACCACCGCGCTCGGTGCCGCAATGCTGGCGGGGGTCGGCCGTGGTCTTTTCGCCAATCTGGCGGAGGCTAGTGCAATGCGCGGGCATGTTGAAACCTTCACCCCGCACATTGCCGAAACCACGCGCACCGCCCGGCTCGACGGGTGGCGCAGCGCAGTACAGCGGGTTATCGCGCCCGACTGAACGAACACGCATCGCCGACACGGACAATCGCCGGGGGATATTGATGACCGACACCGCGACCATCCAGCCCCGCAACCGGGGGCTTCGCCATATCTTCATCGGCAGCGACGGGTTGCGTGCGGGATGGAGTCTCCTGCTGTTTTGCCTGATCCTGACCGTGCTCACGATTGGCGCGGTGGTGGCGGGAACCTTCATCAACGGAAAGCCGCCCCACGCCCCCGCAGGGTCGGAGCAAGGCGTCATCCCATCGATCAAGGGCGAAGCGCTCACCTTCGTGGTGTTGCTGGTAACCTCGTGGCTGATGTCGTTGATCGAGCGGCGGCCCTTCGCCACCTATGGCCTACGCCGGACGCGCGCTGTGCCCGATCTGCTCGCTGGCATGGCCTGGGGCATCGCGATGCTGTCGCTGCTGGTGGGGATGCTGACGTTGTCCGGCGCGCTGGTGTTCGATGGCTTTGCGATGAGCGGCAGCACAGCGCTGGAATACGGCGCTGCATGGTTTTTCGCTTTCTGCCTGGTTGGCCTGTTCGAGGAATTTCTGACCCGCGGCTTCCTGCAATATACGCTGGCGCGCGGTGTCGCCGGAATCGTGCGGGCGGTTGCTCCCGACAACAAAAACGCCCGCACGATCGGCTTTTGGGTGGCGGCGCTGGTCTTCTCGGTCGGGGTTTTTGCGGGCGGGCACCTCGCCAATAAGGGCGAAACGGCGATGGGCCTGGTCAGCGTCGCGCTCGCCGGGCTCACCTTCGTCTATGTGTTGTATCGCACCGGCTCGCTATGGTGGGCGATCGGCTTTCACGCGACGTGGGACTGGGCGCAGTCCTTTCTTTACGGCGTGCGCGATTCCGGGCTGGCGATGGAGGGGCATTTGCTAGCCTCGCACCCGGCGGGGGCCGCCTTGCTGTCGGGTGGCGACACCGGGCCGGAGGGGAGCATTCTCGTCGTTCCAACGCTGCTGCTGACGGTGTTCATCATCCACCGCACGCTGCCGCGCCGCGCGACCGCCTTCGACGCCTGATCGCTCAGGCGGCGGCGCGATCCTCGAACAGGCCTTTCAGCTCCTTCTTCAGGATCTTGCCATTGGCATTGCGCGGCAGTGTTTCGGGAACGAAGCGGATCGCCACCGGCGTCTTGAACACCGCCAGCCGCGCGCGCACCCACGCCTGCAATTCCGCCTCGGTCGCACTGGTACCGGGGGCAAGATGGACGACCGCCGCCGGTTCCTCGCCCAGCGTGCGATGGGGCAAGCCGATCAGCGCGCAATCGGTCACCGCCGGGTGCGCGTAGAGGACGTTTTCGACCTCTGATGAATAGATGTTCTCGCCGCCGCGGATGATCATGTCCTTGGCGCGATCGACGATATAGACGAAGCCTTCCTCGTCGAGCCGTGCGAGATCGCCCGTGCGGACCCAGCCATCGACAAAGGTGGCGGCGGTCGCTTCGGGCTTGTTCCAATAGCCCTTCACCACCATCGGCCCGCGCGCCCACAATTCGCCGACTTCGCCGATCGGCAGTTCGGTCACGCCGTCCTCGTCCATGATCTTGAGGTCGGCAACGGGCACCGGCGGCCCGGCGCTGGTCGGTCGTGAAAGATAATCCTCGGCACCGTGGCCCGTCACCGTCGCCATCGTTTCGGTCATGCCCCAGCCGTTCGAAGGCAGCGCGCCAAATTCGGTGTAGATTCGCCGTACCAGCTCGGGCGCGGACGGCGCACCGCCATAAGCGATCATCTCCAGCGACGAGAGATCGTATTTGGCGCGGTCTGGGTGCTCCAAAATCTGCCAGGCAATCGTCGGTACGCCGCCCGTCGCATGGACCTTCTCCGCCTCGATAATTTCCATCGCGCGCACCGGATCCCATTTGCGCAGGAACACCAGCGTGTTGCCCGCCGCGATCGATCCCATCATCGTCGCGCTGCACGCGGTCACATGGAACATCGGGATGACGGTGAGATAGGTTTTCGGCTGGGGATCGGGCACCGCCTCGCCACGCCGCACAAAGCCGCGCGCGCCGGAGAAGGCGGAGCTGAGGATATTGGTCATCAAATTGCGATGCGTGCCCAGAGCCCCCTTCGGATGGCCGGTGGTGCCGCTGGTATAAAAGATCGTCGCATCGTCGTCGGTCGCGATTTCGACCCCGGGCAGTTCGGTATCGGGCAAACTCGCATAGCCATGCGGTGTGCCGATCAGATCCTCCAGCCGCCGTGCGCCGTCGCCAAGGGGCCCCGATGCGCGCGCCACGATCATCGTCTCCAACGCAGGCACATCGGGGGCGTGCGCCACCAGCCGCTGATAGCGTTCGTCATCGACGAACAGCACGCGGCAGCCCGAATCGGCGATGCCATATTCCAGCTCACCCGCCGTCCACCACGCATTGAGCGGCACCACGATCGCGCCGATACTGGCGGCGGCGAAGAAGATCACCGGCCATTCCGGCAAATTGCGCATCGCCAGCCCGACCCGATCGCCCTTGCCGATGCCCATCGCGACCAGGGCATGCGCCAGCGCCGCCACCGCGCGGAAATTCGCCGCATAGCTGACGCGTTCGTCCTCATAGATGGTGAACACACGCTCGCCGTGCATCCGCGACGCGGCGATCAGCCAGGCGAGCGACGGCGGCGCATGTTTCCAGACGCGGGTGGGAATGCCACCGATCGTCACCGTCTCCATCTCGAACTTGGTGCCCGCTGCGGTCAGCGCGGCGGTCGCCTGCGCCAGCGTCGTTTTCGGCCATGCCGGATCGAGCGCGACAAGCGGTTCTGTATCCACGATGCATCCTCTTCCACAGCCTGTCGGCCCACCCAAGTTGAAACTCGGGTTTGTCGAAACCAGCGCTCATCACAAGGTTAGTGTTGATTCGTGCGTGACTCAAGGCAATAGGGGGATACAACTTTCGAAGTGAGGGTATGGAAATCGACATGAGCGAGACGATGCCAGGAATCGGGCGATTCGACGCGGCACGGCTGGGGCGGATCGATGCCTTCCTGAAGGAGCGCTATCTCGATTCCGGGCGGCTCGCCAATGCGCAGATTCTCATCGCCCGGGACGGTGAAATCGCGCATTTCTCGTCACAAGGGCCCGCGCGCGAAGGCGGCAAGAGCATCAACGAAGGATCGCTGTTCCGCATCGCCTCGATGACCAAGCCGATCACCTCGATCGCCTTCATGATGCTGCTCGAACAGGGCAAGGTCGCGCTCGATACCCCCGTCCACCACGTGCTGCCCGCATTCAAGGGCATTGGCGTCTACAATGGCGGCGGTGGCGGCGTGCCGTTCCAGACGCGCCCGACGACAGAGCCGATGCGCATGCTCGACTTGCTCCGCCACACATCGGGGCTGACCTACAGTTTCCAGAACCGTTCCTATGTCGATGCGGCGTATCGCGAAGGCAAAATCGAGAATTGGCACGGCAATCTCGATCTGGACGGCTTCATCGAAGCGGTCGCCAACGTGCCGCTCGAATTTTCGCCCGGCGAAGCGTGGAATTATTCGGTGTCGACCGACGTGTTGGGCGCGGTGGTCGAGAAGGTTTCGGGTCAGTCGCTCGCCGACTTCTTCCGCACGCAGATCTTCGCGCCGCTCAAGATGGACGACACCTTCTTTGCGGTGCCCGAAGACAAGATCGACCGACTGACCGATTGCTACACCTTCACCCCGGAAAAGGGCCGCTTCCTCTATGATCGCGGCGAAGCGAGCGCGTGGAGCCGCCCGCCCAAACTGGTGTCGGGCGGCGGCGGCCTGGTCTCGACCGCGCTCGATTATCATCGTTTCTGTTCGATGCTGCTGAACGGCGGAGAACTGGACGACGTGCGCATCGTCGGGCGCAAGACGATCGAGCTAATGACGATGAACCATTTGCCCGGCGGCTCCGACCTGTCGAAAATGTCCAAGTCGCTGTTCAGCGAAACCGCCAATGCCGGCACCGGCTTTGGTCTGGGCTTTGCGGTCAATATCGATGTCGCGCGCTCGATGATTCCGGGTTCGGTCGGCGAATATTATTGGGGCGGCATGTTCTCGACCGCCTTCTTCGTCGATCCCGTCGAGCACGTGCACATGGTGTTCATGACGCAAATGAGCCCGAGTAACGTCTACCCGATCCGGCGCGAGTTGAAGACCTTGATCTACAGTGCGCTGACATAGGCTATTTTTTTACTTCCCCGGCAAAGGCCGGGGCCCAGTTGCGCGAACCTGGATGGGAGAGCGCAACGCCCGGCAAAACCCGTCCCGTAACTGGGCCCCGGCCTTCGCCGGGGAAGGAAACAGGAGAGACACATGACCAGCCCGATCACCACCGAACTGCACGACGACGTCCTCGTCATCATCTCCAACAATCCGCCCGTCAACGCGCTCGGCGCGGCGGTGCGGCAAGGGCTGGAGGCCGGCATCGCGGAAGGCCTCGCCAACCCGCAGGTGAAAGCCATGGTCATCCGCTGCGATGGCCGGACCTTCTTCGCAGGGGCCGACATCACCGAATTCGGCCGCCCGATGCAGGAGCCGGGCCTGCCAACCGTGGTCGACATGATCGAGGCCTCGGACAAGCCCGTCGTCGCCGCGATCCACGGCACCGCGCTCGGCGGCGGGTGCGAGGTGACGCTCGGCTGTCACTACCGCATCGCCGTGCCCTCGGCCAAGATCGGCACGCCCGAGGTCAAGCTCGGTCTGCTCCCGGGCGCGGGCGGCACGCAGCGCCTGCCGCGCATCGCAGGGGTCAAGCTCGCGCTCGAACTCACCGCCAAGGGCGACCCGATCCCGGCCAAGCTCGCTTTGTCTGCTGGGCTGATCGATCGGATCGCGGGCGAAGACACCCTCGCAGCCGACGCAATCGCCTTCGCGCGCGAAGTGGCCGACGCCAAGCCCCTGCCCCGCGCCCGTGACAAGGTGGCGCAGGCTGATCCCGAAGCGGTGGCGGCGTTCAAAAAGGAGAACGCCAAGCGCTTCCGCGGCTTCGACGCGCCAGCCGCCAACATCGCCTGTGTCGAGAAAGCGACCGATGGTTCCAGCTTCGACGAGGGCATCGCCTTCGAGCGGCAGGAGTTCATGAAGCTGATGTTCGGCGTGCAATCCGCCGCGCAGCGCCACATCTTCTTCGCCGAGCGCCAGGCCGCCAAGATCGACGGCATCGACCCCAAGATCGCGCTGCGCGAGATCAAGCGCGTCGGTGTGATCGGTGCGGGCACGATGGGCGGCGGCATTTCGATGAATTTCCTGTCGGCGGGCATCCCGGTGACGATCGTCGAAATGGCGCAGGAAGCGCTCGACCGCGGCACCGGCGTGATCCGCAAGAATTACGAGGCATCCGCCGCCAAGGGCCGCTTGAAGCCCGAGCAGGTCGAGGCTGCGATGGGCGCGCTCACCCCGACGCTCGACTTCAGCGCGCTCGCCGACTGCGACCTGATCATCGAGGCGGTGTATGAAAACATGGACGTGAAGAAGGACATCTTCACCAAGCTCGACGCCATCGCCAAGCCGGGTGCGATCCTCGCCTCCAACACCTCCTATCTCAACATCGATGAGATCGCCTCGGTTACCAAGCGCCCCGGCGATGTGCTTGGTATGCACTTCTTCTCGCCCGCCAATGTGATGAAATTGCTGGAGGTCGTGCGCGGCGCACAGACCGAGGACGACGTGCTCGCAACCGTCATGGCGCTGTCCAAGACGATCCGGAAGGTCGCGGTGGTTGCCGGGGTATGCGACGGCTTTATCGGCAACCGCATGCTGAAACCTCGCCAGGTCGAAGCAATGAAGCTGCTGCTGGAAGGCGCTACCCCTGAGCAGATCGACAAGGTGCATGTCGCCTTCGGCATGCCGATGGGGGCGTTCCAGATGAGCGATCTCGCCGGTGTCGACATTGGCTGGCACCGCGACCCGACGCGCATCGAAAACATCCGCGACGCGCTCGCCGCCGAGGGCCGCTGGGGCCAGAAGACCGGCAAGGGCTTTTACGACTATGACGAGAAGCGCAACCCGACACCTTCCCCGCGCGTGGCCGAAATCATCGAGGATTTCCGCTCCAAATCCAACCTGCAGAAACGCGAGATCAGCGACGAGGAAATCGTCGAAAAGACACTCTACACCATGGTCAATGAAGGCGCGCTGATCCTCGAAGAGAAAATGGCGCAGCGCGCGTCGGACATCGATGTGGTGTGGATCTACGGCTATGGCTGGCCGGTCTATCGCGGCGGGCCAATGTTCTGGGCCGATAGCGAGGGCTTAAAGAAGATCGTCGCGGGGCTTGAGAAGCACGGGTTCGCGGTCGCCGAACTGCTGAAGTCGAAGGCGGAAAGCGGTGGCCGCTTCAATGGATAACGCCCCATCATCTCCCTCT
>NZ_JH584235.1:207496-260603 GCF_000241465.1 Sphingomonas echinoides ATCC 14820 | reverse complement strand
GACCACCGCGCTCGCCGAATGCGAAGCCGCCATCGCCCGCATCGAAGCGGGCGATGCCGAGATCAACGCCGTCGTCGTCCGGGATTTCGACCGTGCGCGCGAGGCCGCCCGTGCGATCGACGCCGGGCCGAAGGACAGCCGCCCGCTGCTCGGCGTGCCCATGACGGTCAAAGAAAGCTTCGATGTCGCGGGTCTCGTCACTTGCTGGGGTTTCGCCGAACATGCCGATTTCATCGCCACCGAAGACGCCGTCCAGGTCACGCGCCTCAAACGCGCAGGCGCAGTCATCCTCGGCAAGACCAACATCCCGGTCGCGCTCGCCGATCTCCAGACCAACAACCCGGTCTATGGCCGTACCCGCAATCCGCACGATCCGTCGCGCGTCTCCGGCGGTTCCTCGGGCGGCGCGGCGGCGGCGCTGGCGGCCGGTTTCGTGCCCGTGGAAATCGGCTCCGACATTGGCGGCTCGATCCGCTTGCCCGCCGCATTCTGCGGCGTCTGGGGTCACAAGCCGACCTACAACGCGCTCTCCTCTTTCGGCCATAACTTCCCGAGAACACAGAGTTGTGGTGTCGCGCTCAACGTCGTCGGCCCGCTCGCGCGCGATCCCGATGATCTGGAAACGCTGTTCGGCGTCATGGGCGGCGACGCGCTGGTGCGGCCTGCGCCACGCGGCCCTGGCGACTGGAAGATCCTGCTGCTGCCCCAACACCCGCTCGCCCGCTCGCAAGCCGCGATCCAAGGCGCGATCACCACGCTCGGCGCCGCCTTCGCCGCCGCGGGCGCGCAGGTCGACGACAGCAGCGCGCTGCTACCCGATCTCGTCGCGCAGCATGGTGCCTATATCCACATGCTGCTGGTGGCGATGGCCCGCGGCGCTCCGTTGGAGGGCGGCACACCGCTCGCGCTGCCCGACTGGTTCACGCTGATCGACGCGCAAGCCAAATGCCGTCGCGACTGGGCACGGTTGTTCGCCAGCTATGACGCGGTCATCGCCCCGATCTGGGGCACCACCGCCTACCGCCACGACGATACCCCGCTCGCAACGCGGATGATCGACATCGATGGCACGCAGACGCCGATGGCGCTGCAAATGGCCTATCCCGGCCTCGCCACCTTCCCGATGCTGCCCGCGACCAGCGTGCCGATCGGCACCGACCCGGACGGACTGCCGATCGGGGTGCAGGTGATCGCCGATTATAACCGCGATTTCACCGCGATCGCCATCGCGCGCACGGCGCATGACTTGATGAGGAGCTGATCCGATGACCGACACGCTCGACACCTTCCGCCACGAAACCCGTGCCTGGCTGGAGGCGCACTGCCCGCCCGAAATGCGCCAACCCGTCCGCTCCGAAAAGGACGCCTGCTGGGGCGGTCGCAACCCGGATTTCCAGCCGGGCCAGAAGGAATGGATGGACGCCATGGCGTCGCGCGGCTGGACCGTGCCCGATTGGCCCACGGCCTATGGCGGCGGTGGCCTGTCGCCCGCCGAAACCAAGATCCTGCGCGAAGAAATGGCGGCAATAAAGGCGCGCAATCCGCTCAATTCCTTCGGCATTTCCATGCTCGGACCGGCACTGCTGAAATATGGCACCGAAGAGCAGAAGCTGGACTATCTGCCCAAGATCGCGCGCGGTGAAATCCGCTGGTGCCAGGGCTATAGCGAGCCCAATGCCGGTTCAGACCTCGCCAGCCTCGCCACCTCCGCCGAGGATGCCGGCGACCATTATATCGTCAGCGGCCAGAAGGTGTGGACCTCTTATGCCGACAAGGCCGACTGGATCTTCTGCCTCGTCCGCACCTCGAAGGAATCGAAGCAGGGCGGCATCAGCTTTCTGCTGTTCGACATGGCAAGCGAAGGTGTGTCCACCCGCCCGATCCTGCTGATCTCGGGCTATTCGCCGTTTTGCGAAACCTTCTTCGACAACGTGAAGGTGCCCAAATCGCAGCGCGTGCATGAGGAGAATAAGGGCTGGGACGTCGCCAAATATCTGCTCGGCCACGAACGCGAGATGATCTCCGGCATGGGGCTGGCAAGTACCGGCGGCAACCCATTGATTGAAGGCGCGATTGCGACCATCGGCCTCGACCATGACGGGCGCTTGGCCGACCCGCTGCTGCGCGCCGCAATCGCCGCATTCGAGGTGCGTTCACAAGCCTTTGGCGCGATGTCCGAACGCTTTATCGACGAGTTGAAAGCAGGGCGTGCCCACCCCGCCCAGCCGTCGATGATGAAATATTACGGCACCGAACTGAACAAGACCCGCCACGAACTGCAGATGGCGGCGGGCGGCTCCGATGCGCTCGAATGGGAAAGCGCGGCGTCGGGCGGTGGCCGCGAGGCGCGCGCCTGGCTTCGCACCAAGGCCAATTCGATCGAGGGCGGGACAAGCGAGGTCCAGCTCAACATTATCGCCAAGCGGATTTTGGAATTGCCCGCGTAATATCGAGCGAACCGTCACCCCGGCCTTGTGCCGGGGTCCACTTCTCCCACCAGCGGCTCGGCCCGAGGCGCGGTGGACCCCGGCACAAGGCCGGGGTGACGCATTGTTAGGACTGATACATGCCACTCTATCTGAGCGATGACCAAACGGCCCTGCAGGACACAATCCGCGATTTCGTCGCCGAGCAAGCGCCGGTCAGCCACATGCGCGCGCTCCGCGACGCCAACGACGCCACCGGCTTCAGCCGCGCGCTGTGGAAGAGCTTCGCCGAAATGGGCTTTACCGGCCTGTTGATCGAGGAAGCCGCAGGCGGCCTGGGCCTCGGCCATGTCGAAGCGGGTGTCGTGCTCGAAGAAATCGGCCGCAACCTTTCGCCCTCGCCCTTCCTCACCACCGCAGTGGCAGCCGTCGCAGCCCTCAAAGGCACAGCCCATGCCGATCGCTGGTTTCCCGGCATCCTCGCGGGCGATACCGTCGCCGCGCTCGCGATCGATGAAGCCGCCAAGCATCGCGATACGATCGCGCTGAAGGCCGAGCGCTCGGGCAATGGCTTCAAGCTGTCGGGCAAGAAGCAGTTCGTCACCCACGGCCATGTCGCGGACCTGCTGATCGTCGCCGCGCGCACCGCGGGCAATGCCGAAGATGCCGATGGCGTCACGCTCTTCGCCATCCCCAAGGGTGCCGCCGGGCTGACCGCAGCGCCAGAACGGCTCGCCGATGCCAGCCTTGCCGCGCGGCTTGAGTTCGACGGGGTCGAGGTCGATGCCGATGCGGTGATTGGCGAGGTCGATCATGGCCGTTCCCCGCTCGACCGCTTGCTCCGCGCCGGGCGCACCGGGGCGGCGGCCGAATTGCTCGGCGTGGGCGGCGGCGCAATGGATATGACGGTGGACTATCTCAAGCAACGCAAGCAATTCGGCACGCTGATCGGCAGCTTTCAGGCGCTGCAACACCGCGCCGCGCATCTCTATTCCGAAATGGAGGTGGCGCGCGCCGCCGTGCTCAAGGCGCAGCAACTGCTCGATGCCGGGTCGGAGGCAGCCGATAGCGCAGTCTCGGTCGCGAAGGCGATGACCGCAATGGCAACCACTTTGTCGGTGCAGGAAGGCGTGCAGATGCATGGCGGCATCGGCATGACCGATGCCTATGACATCGGCTTCTACATGAAGCGCGCGCGCGTGCTGGCCGAGATGTTCGGCGACGCCAATTTTCACGCGGACAAGGTCGCGCGGGCGGCGGGGTATTAACCCTTCACCCTCTCCCGCTTGCGGGAGAGGGTGGCCGAGCGTAGCGAAGGTCGGGAGAGGGCAGTCACGCGAACGGCCGATGTTTTAGGACAGCCCCTCTCCCCGCCCTCTCCCCGGAGGGGAGAGGGAGAAGAAGGAACGCATGACCGACCCCACCCCAGCCCAGCTCGCGCAGAACCTCGTCGATCTCCTGAATATCGAGGAAATCGATACCGATCTGTATCGCGGCATCCGCGGGCAAGACGGCTTCGGCCGGGTATTCGGCGGCCAGGTGATCGCCCAGGCGCTGCAAGCCGCGCAGCGCTCGACCGAGGCCCCGCGCGCCGCGCATTCGCTCCACGCCTATTTCATGCGCCCGGGTGCCGAAGATCATCCGATTCTCTACCGCGTCGTGCGCGATTTCGACGGTAAGAGCTTCTCGACCCGGCGCGTAATCGCAACGCAGCGCGGCGTGCCGATCCTCAATCTGGCATGCTCGCTGCAAATCCCCGAGGGCGGCCTGATGCACCAGGATCCGATGCCGGAGGTGCCTCCGCCCGAAGGCCTGACCAACGATCGCGATTTGCGCCTGGCGATGATCGATCGCATCCCGGAACGGTTCCGCGCCAACTTCCTGCGCCCGCGCATGGTCGAGATCCGGCCGGTGTCGCCGCGCAGCTGGCTCGATCCGGTCAAGCAAGCCCCCTTCCAAAACAGCTGGTTCCGCGTCGTCGCCCCCATCCCGGACGATCCCGCGCTGCACCGCGCCGTGCTGGCCTATGCGTCGGACATGTCGTTGCTCGGCACGGCGACCTTGCCGCATGGCGTCAATTGGCTGACGCACAAGCTGCAAAGCGCCAGTCTCGACCATGCGCTATGGCTGCATGAGGATTTTCGCGCCGACGACTGGTTGCTCTATGCCTGCGACAGCCCATGGGCCGGGCACGCCCGCGGCTTCAACCGCGGCAAAATCTTCACCCGCGAGGGGCGCCTGGTCGCCAGCGTCACGCAGGAAGGGCTGATCCGCCTACGCGAATGAATGGGCTGCCGTTCGCCCTGAGCTTGTCGAAGGGCTCTCCCCTGCGCTAGGGCGGTGCCTGGGTGAGGAGGGCTTCGACAAGCTCAGCCCGAACGGGGTTTTCGAGCGACGTTCTTCCTAAAAAAGAATGGGTTACACCGCCGTCTTGCCATAGTCCTGCCGGGTCACGGGATGGCTGCTCGACAGCCCCCCATCGACCGCAATCGCCTGCCCGTTGACATAGCTCGCCGCGTCCGATGCCAGGAACGCCGCAACCTCGGCCAGTTCCTCGGGCTGCGCGCCACGCCGCAACGGGTTCAGGCGGCCAAGCCGGTCCATCTTGCCCGCATCGCGTGCGTAATCGAAGGTCGGCTTTGTCATGCCGGTTTCGGTGAGGCCGGGACAGATCGCGTTGACGCGGACATTCGAGCCCGCAAGCTGCTGCGCGGACACCATCGCCAGATTGATCACCCCGGCCTTGGAGGCGGAATAGGCCGGCGAGCCAGCCCCCGAGCGGATGCCGGCGACGCTCGCGGTCAGCACGATCGCCCCGCCGCCGCGCTCGGCGATCTTCGGTGCAGCGTGCTTGATCGCCAGGAACGGCCCGATCAGGTTGACGCGCAGCACCTCGGTGATCAGCGCGACATCGGTATCGAAGATGTTCGCCATCCCACCGGAAATCCCGGCATTGGCGAACATGACGTCAAGACCGCCATAATATTCGCACGCCACGGTCACCGCGCGGACCACATCATCCTCGCTCCCTGCGTCGATCCGGATCGCATGCGCGGTGCCGCCCGCGCGATCGATCAGATCCGCGGTTTCCTCGACCGTTTCGGCCTGGTCGGCCACGATCACCGATCCGCCCTCGCGGGCGAACAGCAAGGCTGTCGCCCGCCCGATGCCCGATCCTGCGCCGGTGACGATGATCGATTTGCCCGTAAAACGCGCCATAGCTGCTTCTCCTAGATCGTCACGCCGCCATCGAGCACGATCGTCTGGCCGGTCATGAAGCTGCTCGCTGGCGCGGCGAGGAACACGACGGCTCCGGCGATTTCCTCGGGCTCGCCGATCCGGCGCAGCGGCACGGTCTTGTTGGCGGCCTCGATCCGCTCGGGATCTTCCCACAGCGCGCGCGCGAAATCGGTCTTGATCAGGCCGGGCGCGATGCAATTGACCCGCACATTGTCGGGCCCGAACTCATGCGCCAGGTTGCGCGCCAATTGCATGTCGGCGGCCTTGGAAATGCAATAAGCGCCGATCAGCGTCGAGCCGCGCAAGCCCCCGATCGAGGAGATGATGATGATGCTCCCGGACTTGCGGGCGCGCATTTCGGGCGCGACCATCGCGATCAACCAGTGGTTGGAGACGATATTGTTGTCGAGGATCTTGCGGAACTGCTCGTCGGCAATGCCGTCCTGCGGGCCGTAATAAGGGTTGGAGGCGGCGTTGCACACCAGCACGTCGATCTGCCCGAAGGCAGCGCGCGTCGCATCGACCAGATGCTGCAGCCCGGCCTTGTCGGAAATGTTCGCCGCAACCGCGATCGAGCTGCCTTCGCCATAGCGCGCGTTGATCTCGGCGGCGACGGCATCGCACGCCTCTTGCTTGCGGCTGGAGATCACCACCTTGGCGCCATGCTCCGCCAGTTCGAACGCGCTCGCTTTGCCAATCCCGCGCGAGGAGCCGGTGATGATGGCGACCATATTGGTCAGATCGAATTGGCTCATGCTGTTCCTCTCCCCTCACCCGTACACACGCGTGAACCGTGCGGCTTATGCGCCCGCCTTCTTTGCGAAATCCCACGCCGCCGCCGCCAGCGGCCCAACCCGCTCCGCCGTCCGCGCCGCTTGCGCGCTGGAGGCAGTGCCATCGACGATGCGTTTCTTGATCCCCTGGACGATGCCGGTCAGGCGGAACAGGCTATAGGCGAAATACCAATTGAGGTTGGGCAGCCCATCGCGCCCGGTCGCCGCGCAATAGCGCGCGACCACCTCGTCCACGGTCGGGATGCCGGTGTCGGGCCCGTCCAGTCCCTTCACGCCAGAGCGCCCCTCGGGCTCGGTCACCCAATTCATCAGGAAATAGGCGATGTCGGCCAGCGGATCGCCCAGCGTCGACAATTCCCAGTCGAGCACCGCCGCAACGCGCGGCGCATCGGGTGCAAAGATCATATTGTCGATGCGGAAATCGCCATGGACGATCGACGTGCGCGTCTGCTCGGGCAGGGTCGCGGGGAGCCAAGCGATCAGCGCCTCGACCGCTGGCATATGTTCGGTTTCGGACGCGCGATATTGCTTGGTCCAGCGCGCGACCTGGCGCTCGAAATAATTGCCGGGGCGACCATAATCGCCAAGTCCTGCAGCGACATAGTCGGTGTTGTGCAGAGCCGCCAGCGTATCGACCATCGCATCGTAATGCGCGCGCCGCTCGACCGGGGTCATGCCCGGCAGCGCGCCGTCCCACAGGCTGCGCCCCTCGACCAGTTCCATCACATAGAACATCGATCCGATAACGCTCGGATCCTCGCACAACCCGAACGGTGTCGGCACCGGGAAACCCGTCGGATGGAGCCCCGCGATCAGCCGATATTCGCGGTCCACGGCATGCGCGGAGGGCAATAGCTTGCCGAACGGCTGGCGCCGCAGGACATAGCTTTTCCCAGACACATCAACGCAGTATGTCGGGTTTGATTGACCACCTTTGAACTTCGACAGCCTGACCGGACCATCGATTTCGGGCATATGCCCCTTCATCCACGCCGCCACCGCGCCCGCATCGATCGTGTCGTCCGCAGGCACCGGGATCGTGCCAACCATCGTGAGATCCGCGCTATCGACCATCACGCAAACTCGATGACCGAGCGTACCGTGTCCCCGGTGCGCAACTTCGCCAGCGCCTGATTGACATCACCGAGCACGATCCGCTCGGCCACCATGGTGTCGAGATCCAGCTTGCCGTCGAGGTACAGTTGCACCAGCCGCGGCATATCGATCGGGAAACGGGTCGACCCCAGCAGCGACCCTTGCAATTTCTTGCCCGTCAGGAAGGTCGGCCCGGCGATCTTCACTTCGCCGCCCGGCGCGATCATGCCGAGGATCGTCGCGGTGCCGCCGCGCCGCAGGATCGTCCAGGCGAGTTCGGCAGTGTTGGGCCGCCCGACCGCCTCGATCGCATAATCCACCCCGCCCCCGGTCATCCCGGCGACCCTCTTCGCCAGATCAGGATCGTTCGAATCGAGCGTGTGCGTAGCACCCAGCTTCTCCGCCAGAGCGCGCTTATCGGCCACGGGGTCGATCGCGATGACCTGCCCCGCGCCCGCAATTTTGGCGGCGTTGATGGCGGCAAGGCCGATCCCGCCACAGCCGATCACCGCCACGCTTTCGCCAGGCCGCACCCGACTGTCATTGAAGATCGCCCCCGCCCCGGTAATCACCGCGCAACCGAGCAAGGCCGCGCGATCCAGCGGCATCTCCTTGCTGATCGCGACACAGGCATTTTCATGCACCAGCATCATCTCGGCAAAGGCCGAGAGATTTAGGAACGGTGCCAAAGGCGTGCCGTCCTGCAGGCTCAACCGTGGCGGTGCGCCCTTCGCGCGTCGGGTCGAAGGGTCGATGCACAACGACGGTCGCCCGCTGACGCAAAATTCGCAGGCACCGCAGAAGACGGTGAAGAAGGTGATGACATGATCGCCGACCTTCAGATGCGCAACGTCGGAGCCAACCGCCTCGACGATCCCGGCCGCTTCATGCCCCGGCACCGTCGGCATCGGGTGCGGAAACGCCCCGTCGACGAAATGCAGGTCGGACCGACAGACGCCGCAGGCAACGGTGCGGATCAGCACTTCGCGTGGGCCCGGATCGGAGACGGCAATGTCCTCGATCACCAAGTCCGCCTTGGGCGTGTAAAGGACGGCGGCTTTCACCGGGAAACCGCCAGATCGCCGCTCGATGGCCGATCCGCCTTGAATTCAGCGTATTTGCCGAACTCGTTGCGCGCGATCGCGCGGTTGTGGACTTCATCCGGGCCATCCGCGAAGCGCAGCGTGCGCATCGCGGCCCAATCGTGCGCCAAGTGGAAATCGCTGGAAACACCGGCACCGCCATGCGCCTGAATGGCGTCGTCGAGGATCTGCAGCGCCATATTGGGGGCCTGCACCTTGATCATCGCGATTTCGAGCTGGGCGGATTTGTTGCCCGCTTTGTCCATCATGTCGGCAGCCTTCAGGCAGAGCAGCCGCGTCATCTCAATGTCGATGCGCGCGCGCGCGATGCGTTCCTCCCACACGCTATGGTCGGCGATCCGCTTGCCGAAGGCGACGCGCGACAACAGGCGCTTGGCCATCGCCTCGATCGCGGTTTCCGCCGTCCCGATCGTGCGCATGCAATGGTGAATGCGCCCGGGCCCGAGCCGCCCCTGCGCAATCTCGAAGCCGCGCCCCTCGCCCAGCAGCACGTTCTCCACCGGCACGCGCACATCTTTCAACACCACTTCGCCATGGCCATGCGGCGCGTGGTCATAGCCGTAGACCGACAGCATCCGCTTGATCGTCACGCCCGGCGCATCCATCGGGACCAGCACCTGGCTCTGCTGGCTGTGGCGCGATGCGTCGGGGTTGGTCTTGCCCATGGTGATGGCGATCTTGCAGCGCGGATCGCCCACGCCGGACGACCACCATTTGGTGCCGTTGATGACATATTCGTCGCCATCGCGCACGATCGAGGTCTCGATATTGGTCGCGTCCGAAGAGGCAACCGCCGGCTCGGTCATCAGGAACGCAGAGCGGATCTCGCCGTTCATCAGCGGCCGCAACCACCGCTCCTTTTGTTCGCGCGTGCCGTAGCGATGCAGCACCTCCATATTGCCGGTATCGGGGGCCGAGCAGTTGAAACATTCGCTCGCCCAGCCGACCTTGCCCATCTCCTCGGCGCATAACGCATATTCGAGATTGGTCAGTTGGGTGCCTTCGAACACGAAGCTGTCATCGACATGGCTTTGCCCCGAATGCGGTGGCATGAAGAAATTCCACAGGCCCGCCGCCTTGGCCTTTTCCTTCATCTCTTCGATCACGGGAATGACCTTCCAGCGCTCGCCCGCGTCGTGTTGCGCGTCAAATTCGGCTTGGCGCGGGCGGATTTGCTGGTCGATGAACCCCTTCACGCGGTCCCGAAAATAGGTTTCGCGTTCGCTGAAGCTGAAGTCCATCTGCGCTCTCCGATCTTGCTATCGGATCGTTGGTTAGACCGTACCGCGTATTCGGTAAAGCGTCTTTGGCGCTCAAAATGCGGGGAATGCCGCAGCCAACAAAAATGACTGTTTCTTCTAAAAGATGATGTTACAGTTTCCGGCATGGAGGCCCCCGACACGATTCCGCCCGAGGAAGACACCAGCACCAAGCGCTTTCGCGCCAAGCGCGACGCGATTCTGGCGGCCGCGGCCGAAGCGATCAACGAACAGAGCGCGAAGGGCATGACCTTCGCCGATGTCGCGCGCCGCGTCGGCCTCAATACCACCAGCGTCACCTATTATTTCAAGCGCAAGGAAGATCTGGCGGCGGCGTGTTTCGAGCATACACTCGACCGCCTGCTGGGCATGCTTGAGGAGTCGCTCGCCGAGCCGACGCCCCGCGCCCGAGTCGCGAAATATCTGTCGCTCAATATGGCGCGGCTGGCCCGGATTCAGCGGGGCGAGGAGACATCCTTCGCGATTCTGTCGGATCTGCGCGCGATGGAGGAGCCCGTGCTCGGTCGGCTGATGGCGGGCTGGCGCGAAGTGTTCCGCAAGACCCGCAGCCTGTGGGGCCCGACTACCAATCGCGCGCAGACCGATCTGCACGGCGGGCGGGCGCATGTGCTGCTGGAAAACACCTTCTGGCTGCCGGTGTGGCTCAACCGCTATGACCTGGATCAATATCCGCGCGTCGAGGAGCGTCTGATGGACGTGTTCGCGCACGGCATTGCCGGCCCGAACGAACGATGGTCGCCCGAATTGATCGACCTAGCCCATGACGAGCCAGAGCCAGGCCGCGAGGCCTTCCTGCTCGCGGCGACGCGGCTGATCAATCAGCTGGGTTATCGCGGTGCCTCGGTCCAGAAAATCGCGTCCGAACTGAACGTGACCAAGGGCAGTTTCTATCACCATCTCGATGCCAAGGACGATCTGGTACTGGCCTGCTATAAGCGCAGCCTCGACACCGTCGCCGATGCGCAGCGCCTCGCCGATGAGCGCGGCGGCAGCCATTGGGATCGCCTTTCCGGCACGATCGCAACCTTGCTCGACGTCCAGTTCTCCGAACGTGGCCCCTTGCTTCGCACCACCGCGCTCTCCGGCCTGCCCTCGCAGGCGCGACTTGCGATGGTCGATCGTTCGAACCGGATCGCGCGCCGCTTCGCCGGCACGATGAGCGATGGCATTGCGGAGGGTTCGATCCGTCCGGTCGACCCGCTGATCGCCGCGCAAGCGCTGATGGCGATGCAGAACGCCGCCTTCGATATGCGCAAATGGGCACACACGATGTCCCGCGAGCGCGCGATCGGCTATTATGCCTCGACGCTGGCGTTCGGCTTGTTCGACGACCGGATTTTGGACACGTAAGTTCCTTCTACCCTTCCCCGGCACACGCCGGGGCCCAGTTGAAATGGCGGAGGTAGCGGCATTGCCCTCGCTCCCGGTCGTTTCGATACCGGGCCCCGGCCCTCGCCGGGGAAGCACTCAGATTGATCAATGCTGGAGCATCACATGGCCGAAATGGCGCGTTTTGATTGGGCCGACCCCTTCTTCCTCGACGACCAGCTTGAGGACGATGAACGCATGATCCGCGACTCCGCGCGCGCTTATGCGCAGGACAAGCTCGCACCCCGCATCATCGACGCTTTTCAGCACGAAATCACCGATCCCGACATCTTCCGCGAGATGGGCGCGCTTGGCCTGCTCGGGCCGACGGTGCCCGAGGAATATGGCGGTGTGGGTGCCTCCTATGTCGCTTACGGTCTCGTCGCGCGCGAGGTCGAACGCGTCGATTCGGGCTACCGCTCGATGATGTCGGTCCAGTCGAGCCTCGTCATGTACCCGATCCTCGCCTACGGATCGGAAGAACAGAAGCGCACATATCTACCCAAGCTCGCCACCGGCGAGTGGATCGGCTGCTTTGGCCTGACCGAGCCCGATGCAGGCTCCGACCCCGGCAGCATGACGACGCGCGCGAAGAAGGTCGATGGCGGTTATCTGCTGTCGGGCGCGAAAACGTGGATCTCCAATTCGCCCATCGCCGACGTGTTCGTCATCTGGGCCAAGTCGGAAGCGCATGGCGATGGCATTCGCGGCTTCATCGTCGAAAAGGGTGCCAAGGGCCTCGCCACGCCGAAGATCGAGGGCAAATTGTCGCTCCGCGCCTCGATCACCGGCATGATCCTGATGGACGAAATCGAACTCAGCGACGATGCTTTGCTGCCCAATGTGCAGGGTCTTAAGGGCCCGTTCGGCTGCCTCAACCGCGCGCGTTATGGCATAAGTTGGGGCGCACTGGGTGCGGCAGAATTCTGCTTCCACGCCGCCCGCCAATATGGGCTCGATCGAAACCAGTTCGGCACCCCGCTCGCCGGGCGTCAGTTGTACCAGAAGAAGCTGGCCGACATGGAGACCGAAATCGCGCTCGGCTTGCAGGCTTCCCTGCGCGTTGGTCGCCTGATGGATGCGGGCAAGTTTGCGCCGGAAATGATCTCGATCGTAAAGCGCAACAATGTCGGCAAGGCGCTCGATATCGCCCGCAACGCCCGCGACATGCACGGCGGCAATGGCATTTCCGGCGAATATCAAGTGATGCGCCACCTGATGAACCTGGAAACGGTCAACACCTATGAGGGCGCACACGACGTCCACGCGCTGATCCTTGGCCGCGCGATCACCGGGATCGCCGCGTTCTAAGGTCATACAGGAGAGACTCTATGGCATCCCCGCCCCTCGCCGGACTTCGCATCCTCGAAATGGCGGGGATCGGGCCGGGGCCGTTCTGCGGGATGATGCTCGCCGATCATGGCGCGGAGGTGATCCGCGTCGAGCGCCCTGGTGCCAGTGGTCTGACCGAGGCTGCACGCGACCCATTGTTACGCTCGCGCCGGACGATCACGCTCGATCTGAAGAAGCCCGAGGCGATCGCCGCCGTCCGGCGCATCGCCGCAACCTGCGACGGACTGATCGAGGGCTTTCGGCCGGGTGTGATGGAGCGGCTTGGCCTAGGGCCGGAGGCGCTGCTCGCCGATAATCCCAAACTCGTTTATGGCCGCATGACCGGCTGGGGCCAGACCGGACCGCTAGCCAACGAGCCGGGCCACGACATCGACTACATCGCGATTTCGGGCACGCTGCACGCGCTGGGCGAAGCCGGGCGTAAGCCAGTCGCGCCGATGAATTTGGTCGGCGATTTCGGCGGAGGCGGGATGATGCTGGCCTTCGGCATGCTCGCCGCCATCCTGAGCGCGCAAGCGACGGGCCTGGGACAAGTCGTCGATTGCGCGATGACCGAGGGCTCGGCCGTGTTGACCAGCATGATCTGGGGGTTCCGCGCCATGGGCCGCTGGAGCGGAGAGCGCGGCACCAACCTGCTCGATGGCGGCGCGCATTTCTACGACACCTATGAAACCGCCGATGGCAAATGGATCGCGGTCGGGGCGATCGAACCGCAATTTTACGCGGCGTTGCGCCGGGTTATGGGACTGGACGGGGCCGAGTGGGATGCGCAATTCGCGCCCGCCCTGTGGCCGAAATTGAAGGCAGACCTCGCCGAACGCTTCAAACACCGCACCCGCGATGCCTGGATCGCCGCGTTCGCGGGGCACGAAGCCTGTATCGCCCCGGTGCTCGGCTTCGACGAGGCGGTGGCGCATCCGCACAACGTCGCGCGCGGCGCGTTTGTCACTACCGACGGCGTGACTCAGCCCGCTCCAGCGCCGCGTTATTCGGTCAGCGCGACAGTGCCCCCGCGCATGGCGGGCGCACCCGACGGGGCCGCGATCCTGGCCGAGGCAGGCTTCACCCCAGCCGAGATCGCAGCGCTGCGCTTTTGAACTCAGGCGTCGGCATATTGGGGTGCGGGCCGCGCGGCGTAAACGCCGAACGCGCAGATCACCACATAGCACGCCACCGGAATAAGCAGCGCAAGCGTCAGGCTTCCGCTCGCGTCCGCCAACGTTCCGGTCGCCAGGGGCAGCACGGCACCCCCGAAGATCGCAACGTTGATGATTCCCGATCCATCTGCCGCACGTGCGCCGAGCCCTTCACAGGCAAGACTGAAGATCGTCGGGAACATGATGGCGTTCATCAGCCCGACCGCCAGCAGGCTGTACCCCGCGACCGCCCCCGTTGTGTAGCTCGAGATCAGGATGAGCGCGACCGCACCGACGGCGACGCCCGCCAGGACCTTGCCCGGGTTAACGACACGCAACACCGCAGACCCGACAAACCGGCCGATCATCGCCCCGCCCCAGTAAAACGGGATCATCTTGCCAGCGCTGGTGATGTCGAGGTTCATGACGCCAGGCTGTTTGAGGTAGTTCACGATCAGCGAGCCGATCGACACTTCCGCACCGACATAAAGGAAGATACAAAGCGCGCCGAGCGCGAAGCGCGGACGTTGCATCAGGTCGTTACCGTACAACCAGATTACCGGTGCCAGCAAGATGAGGACCAACCCGATCCAAGCCTGCACCTCCACGGCGACGACCGCACCGAGCGCGGCCAGAGCCAGGCCCGCGCCGTAGCGCGTGGCACCGACAAGGGGCTTGTCTTTCGCAGCATGGGCATCGTGCGGCAGCCGATTGCGAAACAGCCAGACTGCGGCCGCGACGACAGCCAGCGCAACCGCCAGACCGAGATAGCCACGAACGATCGCGCCGCTTTCCGCCGTGCGATACGCATCCAGCGCCGCGCCGGTCAGGTCCGACGCCGAAATCTTGGAAAGGCTCCCCAAAATGATGATGGCGCCTGCATACGGAAAGATCGTCGTGCCGAGCGAATTGAACGCCTGGGCGAAGGTCAGACGGCTGGATGCGGTTTCGGCTTTGCCGAGCAGGCTGATCAGCGGATTGGCCACGATCTGGACCAGCACCACGCCCGCCGCCAGGATGAAGAGGGCGAACAGGAAAAGCGCATACGTCGCTGTGCTAGACGCCGGAATGAACAGCAGGCAGCCAACCAACATCGTCACCAGCCCGGCGACCGCGCCGCGCATATAGCCGATCCGCTTGACCAGCGCCGCCCCCGGAATGCCGATCAAAAGATAAGCGGTGAAGAAGCAGAACTGAACGAGCATCGCCTGCGTGTAGGTGAGCGTGAACAACTCCTTCAGCTTGGGGATGATGACATCGTTCAAGCTGGTGATGCCGCCGAAGATGAAGAACAAGGCGAACACGAACACCTGCAGATCGGGCGCATTCACGCCCTTGTTGGCGATGTTGTCGGCATCCTGCGGTGTGTTGGCGGCGTTGATGTGCATGCGATCCTCTCCCGGCCGCTAACGCGCCGTTTCCTGCTCGCCGCCCCCATGCCCGGACCAAGCCGGGTCTGGCAATCCCCCGGGCTCTGGCAATCCGGTAAATCTCATGCGATACCGACCCTAGAAAAAAAAGACCCGGATTAGGAGAGTCCGCCATGGCCACCGCAATCCTTCGTACCGCGAAGATGTCCGAAGCCGAATGGGCGACGCGACAGGAACTCGCCGCCTGCTATCGCGTGTTCGCGATGCTCGGCTGGTCGGAAATGATCTACAACCACATCACGCTGAAAGTGCCCGAGGAAGAGGGTGCCTTCCTGATCAACCCATTCGGCCTGCATTTCAGCGAGGTCACCGCCTCCAGCCTGGTCAAGATCGATATTGACGGCAACAAGCTCGACGACAGCCCCTATCCGGTCAATCGCGCTGGCTTTGTGCAGCACGCGCTGTTCCATCGCCATTTGCCCGATGCGCATTGCATCATGCACACCCACACCACGGCGGGCATGGCAGTGAGCTCGCTTGAGGGGGGCTTGCGCGCCACCAACTTCTACGCCTGCAATTTTGCCGGGCAAATCGCCTATCACGATTTCGAAGGCGTGACGGTCCGCGACGAGGAAGGCTCCCGCCTGCTTGAACATCTCGGCGACAAGCGCGTCATGCTGCTCAAGAACCACGGGATCCTCGTCATGGGCCGGACCCTGCCCGAGGCGTTCATCAAACATTGGTCGCTGCAGCGCGCCTGCGAAATTCAGATCGCGACGATGTCGATGGGCACGCCGATCGAGGTGTCGCCAGAGGTGATCGCAGTGCATCAGCGCGATTTGCACATGGCGCAGGTACCAGGCGGGCCTGGCAAGGCCGATTTCGACGCGATGGTGCGCCTGGTCGACAAGATCGATACCGGCTGGCGCGCCTGAGGCGTCAGCCGAAGCGATAGCCCGAGACCGCCCAGCCGAGCACATGATCGGCATAATCGCGCACGGCCGGGCCATCGCCGCCCGCGCCGAGCGCGACCATCAGCGGCAGCAGATGCTCGGCCTCTGGATGCGCAAAGCGGGCGTGGGGCAGCGCCTCCCACGCCGCTACTTTGGCCGCCCGCGAGGCTGGATCGGGATCGGTCACCGCCGCCGTAAGAGCAGCATCCCATGCGTCCGCGACCGCCGTCACTTGCGGGCCGCGCGCACGCAAATTGTGGAAGCTCATGCCAGAGCCGACGATCAGCACGCCTTCGTCGCGCAGCGGTGCCAGCGCACGGCCGATCGCAATGTGAACGGCAGGGTCCAGATCGGCGCGCAGCGAAAGCTGCACCAGCGGGATATCCGCATCCGGCACCGCCACCATCATCGGGATGAACACACCGTGATCCCAGCCGCGCGTCGAATCTTCCTTTGTCGCAAACCCAGCGTCCTCAAGCAGCGCCACCGCGCGCCGCGCCACGGCGGGGCTGCCGTGCGATGGCCAGTCGAGCCGATATGTATGCTCTGGAAAGCCGTAATAATCGAACAGCATGGGATGCCCGTCGCCGCCATTGACGGTCAGTTCCGGCTCTTCCCAATGCCCCGATACCATCAGGATGGCGCGCGGTCGCTCGGGTAGCGATGCGATCACCCCGGCCAGATAGGCCTGCATCGGCCGCCACATCGGGTCGGGTGGTCCGCCCGCCGGATCCATGAAGAAACAGGGGCCGCCGCCATGCGGGATGAACAGGGTGGGAAGCGTCATGAGGGTTATATCGCCCGCCCCTCCCCGCCCGACAATCGCAGGACGGGAAACGACCCGTTTCGTACCGACACATCTTGGCCTATCGTACCGACATGACCCGCTTCACCGTCAACAATCAGCCCGTTCAATATAAGATGGACCCGAACACGCCGTTATTATGGGCGCTGCGCGATGCCTCCAACCTTACCGGCACGAAATATGGCTGTGGCAATGGCGAGTGCGGGGCGTGCACCGTCGACATCGATGGCGAAGCCGTGCGAGCGTGCCAACGCACGATCGGCGCGATCGAGGGGAGTTTTGTCACCACGATCGAGGGCCTGTCGCGCGATCGCACGCATCCGGCGCAAATGGCGTTCCTCGCCAAGAACGTGCCGCAATGCGGCTTTTGCATTCCGGGCATGATCATGGCGACGGCGGCGCTGCTCAAGAAAAACCGCAACCCAAGCGAGGATGACATCCGCGCCAGCATCACCAACCTGTGCCGCTGCGGCATCTATCCGCGCCTGGTCGAAACGGTGCTGCTGGCGGCAAGCGTGCAGCGCGGCGACGAGACGATCGACGCCCCGCCATCCCCCGGCATTTCCCCAACCGACGCGGCGCGCGAAGTTCCGGCGCTGATCCCGCGAAGTAAATAATACCTTTCGCAAAGCTGTCAGCCCAATTCAGCGACGGCTCATCGACACTGGACCATATAGGGTTCAACGACCGGACATGGCGTCTGGACGAAGAGAAGGATGTTTTGATGCGCAAGTCTTTGCTCGCCGCAATCATGGCGGCCTCGGCGCTGATCCCGGCGGCGGCGATGGCGCAGGAAGGTGCCGACCGGCCGCATCGCGGCGAGGGTCAGGGCCAACGCGAAGGTCGCCCGCAACGCCCGGCGATGATCGGAGACGAAGGTCGCCCGCAATGGCGGCGTCCGGAGGGCCAGCCGGCCGGGCAAGCGCCGGTTGCCCGTCCGCCTGCACCCCAGCCGCAAGCGCAACCGCAACCGCAAGCACAACCGCAACCGTCTCAGCCCCCACGGTGGGATGGCCGCGGCGATCGGGGTGGACGTCCCGATGGCCAATTTGGTCGACCCGGTTTCCGTCCGGGCTTTGGCAATGATCGCGGCGACCGGCCTCAGGGCCAGCCGCCACGGCAACCCGATCGCCCGCCGTTTGACGGTCGCCCTGGCTTCAATGGGGGACCAAATGGTGGTCGACCGGCCTTTGACGGACCGCAGCCTGGCCGCGACCCACGCGACGGTGGCGGCTTGCAACCCGGGCGGTGGGACCATCGCGGCAATGATGGTCGCGGCGGCGATTGGCGCGGTGACCGGCACGATGGCGGTCCTGGCTACAATAACGGCTGGAACAACAACGGTAATCGCGGCTGGAATCGCGACTGGCGGCGGGACAACCGGTATAATTACAACTATTACCGGATCCAGAACCGCAACATTTACCACCTGCCCCGTTATTACGCTCCCCCGGGCTGGGGCTATGGCTATCGCCGTTTCTCGATCGGCTTTACGTTAAACTCGTTCCTGTACGACCAGGATTATTGGATCGACGACGCCGATTATTATCGGCTGCCGCCGGCCTACGGGCCCTATCGCTGGGTGCGCTATTATAATGACGCGCTGCTCGTCGATATCCGCACCGGCTATGTCGTCGATACGGTGTACGACATTTTCTGGTAACCACACGATCAGGGGCCGCAAACCAGGGTTTGCGGCCCCTCTTTTTTCGAGTTGTTTTTTCGAGCGCGCACGGCAAAGTCCCGCGCCATGGCTCTGTTTGCAAAGAAACCCGGCGGCCCCTCGCCTGTGCGCCGCCTGGTCGGCGAATCCGTTTCCCGTCGGCTCGATGCCAATCCGGCCGTGAAGCGCGCCAAGGTCGACGAAGCGCAGATTTTCTATCACCCCGATTTCCTCGATGCCGCGACCTGTGACCGGCTGGTGGCGCTAATCGACGCCAATCGCCGCCGCTCGACCGTCTTGGCCGAGGAATCGGTGCAGGATTTTCGCACCAGCGACAGTTGCGACATGGATCGCTGGTCGCCCGACGTCCGCCCGACCGATGAGGCGATTGCCGATCTGCTTGGCATCGATCCCGTCCACGGCGAAACGATGCAAGGGCAGCGTTATGCGGTCGGCCAGCATTTCCGCGCACATTTCGACTATTTCAACGAAGCCCAGGCCTATTGGCCCAAGATGGTGGAAACCGGCGGCCAGCGCACCTGGACGGCGATGATCTACCTCAACGATGTCGAGGAAGGGGGCGCGACATGGTTCCCCACCATCGGCATCCGCGTCGCCCCGAAAAAGGGCTTGCTGCTCACCTGGAACAACATGAAGCCCGATGGCGACCGCAACACCGCCACGCTGCACGAAGGCATGCCGGTGGTTCAGGGGACCAAATACATCGTCACCAAATGGTTTCGCGAGGGCAATTGGATCAAGGCGTGATCGATCCGCTTATTCGCTGATCCGCACGCTCCTGTGCCCCCCGTCTGCCAGGATCTGCGCCTCGGTAAAGGGCAAATGGTGGAACCGCTTCGCCGAAAATTCGCGGGTCTGGTCGCCGAAATGGGGCGATGCCGGATCGGTCGACTGCGAATAGCTGAGCAGCGCGTCCGCCACCGGCCCTACCGTGTCGAAGGTGACAATCTGAACGTAGCTTGACCCATGCTTCGGCACGATCCCGCCCGGAACGGGGTCCGATTGCTGGACGTTGAGCACGCCCAATTGCCCGGACGCGCCGTGGATCGGGATATGGTCCTGCCCGCGCACCGCGAACTGGACGTCGCCCCAGCGCGCGTCGAGCGCGATGCCCTGCTTTGCCAGCGTAGCCGCCGCCGCCTTCAGCGCGGCGAGCAGTTTCGCCCCTTTCGCCCCGCTCGTCACGAAATCGCGCGGCGTGTGGACGGGATCAGCCTTGTCGAACGGCACCGCCCACAGCCCCGGCAGGGACCGCACGCCCTCCCAGAAGGTCGCGAACAGATACGCGCCGCGGCTATCGAGATTGAAGCGCCGGTCCCACCCGCCCAGCGCCGCGCACGCCGCCGCCACATCCTCCTGCCCGCGACACAAAGCCAGCAGCGGGTCCACCGCGAGTTCAGCCGCCAGACTCTTATTGGCAAAGGCCATCGCTTCGGCGGCGGCGGGATCAACCTTGGTGCCCGGCAATCCATCGCTGCCGCTCAGCCGCCGATCGATCTCGATCAGGCCTGAACGCGTCCGCAGCGTCCGCTCGCTCTCGGTCGTGCCGAGGATGGGCGAGCGGATCAAGGCAGGCACCTTGGGGTTGCTCAGCCAATAACTGTCGTTGCTGTTGGCGACATAGTCCTGGCGTTCCAGCACTGCCTGGTCGCGCGCGGGCATTAGCCCGGCGACCGGCGTGCCCGTAGCGCGATCCCAATCGCAGGCCGAGCGACTGCCATCCAGCAAAATGAGCTTGCCCTTCAGCACTGCCGATAGCGGCATCCCGCACGCGCGCACTTTGTCTGCCGATACGTTGGGCACGGCCGTCACATCGGCATGGAGGGCATTTCCGGCGCGGTCGGCGGCGATGGTGTTGACCCACGGAATGCCCAGCGTCCGCTCGACCGCCGCGCGCACCTCGCCCACGCTGCGCGCTTGCCCGATCGCCACCCACGTTTCCAGCGCGCGCTGGTTGTTGTGGTTGGCATCGCGCAGCGCATACGCCTGCGTCTTGGTCCAGCCGAACCCGGCCAGCGGATTGTAGACAATCGGCCCGTAACGCGTCGCATAGGTGGTGCGTTCTACCGGCGGAGCGCCATCCGGCATGGGCACCGAGATCACCTGTCGCCGCATCGCCTCGCTCTTGCCATCGACCAGATATTTGGTCGGGTCAGCGGGATCGAGCTTGAGCTGGAACACCGTGAAATGCTGCGCCGCCGTAACCGTATGCGTCCAGGCGACATCCTTGTTGAAGCCAAGCGTGACCACCGGCGCGCCGGCGATCCCTACCCCCATCGCATCATACTGGCCGGGCAAGGTCAGGTGCATTTCATAGAAGCGCGACGGCCCGTTCCACGGAAAATGCGGGTTTCCGACAACAAGGCCGCGACCGTTGGCGGTGACGTCCTTGCCGAAGGCCCAGCCGTTGCTGCCAAAACCAATGTCGCGTTGCCGCAGCGGGTCTTCACCGGGAACCAGCGCAGCCTGCGCCGCGCCGGGCGGCACCGCGTGGACAACCAGTGGTGCCAACGCCAGCGAGCTCGCCAGCAACATCTGCTTTTCGTTCAGCCGCAGCATGTCATCAAGCGTGATCGGGCGCACCCAGCCCTTGCCCCGGCAGGCGCTCGGCACACCCGCTGGACCGATGTCGCGCAACAGCTTGTTATATCCGGCAACATAGCCGCGCACGAGCGCACGCGTGGTGGGATTGCCGCGCGCCATGCCCGCCCGGAGCGTCGGCACATCGATCACCGAACGGAAGAAGACATCCGACGACAGATTGTCGATCTTGTCGAAGCCGAGCACTGCGCTCTCCTTCGGCCCGAACCAGCGGGATCGCTCGCCCGCGACAGTGGCGAACTCCTCGGCGAGCATGCACAGATTGTCCTGCGCATAAGCATAAGCGACGCCGTAGCCGAGGCCACCCCAGGTGGTCGCGCGGATATGCGGAATGCCGAAGGTCGTGCGGGTAATCGTCGCGGCGTAATGCGCCGGGGCCGGGGCCGCCGAGACGGGCGTCGTCGCCAACAGCGCCACTCCCAATGCCGTGCTCGCCAGATACCGCATCGTCCGTCCTCCCCCTATTTTCAGATAGTCGTCGCACAGCGCGTTCGCCCGGTCCAGCGGCCCGATGATTTGCGCGAAGGCGACATCGGCGTAGGAGGGCGGCAATGAACACCGTCCTCAACATCACCCGTTCGATTCTTGGCCAGCCGTGGCGCTGGCGCATGCTGGAGACCGACGCACGCGACCCCGGCTTCGCGCCCGACGATCTCGTCACGCAATTGCTGCTGGCGCGCGGCTGCCCGCGCGAGGCGCTGGCGGCGCACAAGGCCCCCAGCATCCGCGCCTTCATGCCCGATCCGTCGATCTTCCGCGACATGGACCGCGCCGCCCACCGCCTTGCCGACGCGGTGCAAGCAGGCGAGCAGGTCGCGGTGTTCGGCGATTATGACGTCGATGGTGCCACCTCGGCGGCGCTGATGATCCTGCTGTTGCGCGAGCTCGGCCTGGAGGCGCGGCCTTATATCCCGGATCGGTTGATGGAGGGCTATGGCCCGTCCGGCCCGGCGCTGGTGCGCCTGAAGGACGAGGGCGCGAGCCTCATCATCACCGTTGATTGCGGCGCGCAGGCGTTCGAAGCGCTGGAGATGGCGCGCGTCGCGGGTGTCGACGTGGTGGTGGTCGATCATCACAAATGCGCGAGCGCCCTGCCCCATGCGCTTGCCTTGGTGAACCCCAATCGGCTCGACGAGACCGAGGGGTCGGCGCATGGCCATCTCGCTGCGGTCGGCGTCGCCTTTCTGCTCGGTGCCGCGCTGATCCGCACACTGCGCACGCGCGGTTTTTTCACCGATCGTCCTGAGCCGAAATTGCTCGATCTGCTCGATCTGGTGGCCCTCGGCACCGTCGCCGATGTCGCCTCGCTCAAAGGCCTCAACCGCGCCTTCGTCGCACAAGGGCTGAAGGTGATGGCCAAGCGCGGCAATATCGGGATCGACGCGCTGCTCACCGCCTCGCGGCTCACCCGCGCGCCGACCAGCACCGACCTTGGCTTCGCGCTCGGGCCGCGCATCAATGCCGGCGGGCGCGTCGGCAAGTCCGATCTCGGCGTCCGCTTGCTCACCACGCGCGACCCCGGCGAAGCCGAGCGAATTGCGACCGAGCTGGACCAGCTCAACGAAGAACGTCGCGCGATAGAGGGCATCGTGCAGGAAGCCGCCGAAACGCTCGCCGCGCACAAGAGCAACCGCGCGGTGATCGTCGTTGCCGGGCATGGCTGGCACCCCGGCGTGATCGGCATCGTGGCTGGACGCCTGAAGGAGAAGTTCGGCCGCCCTGCGCTCGTCATCGCGCTTGACGATGCGGGCGTCGGCAAGGGCTCGGGGCGGTCGATCCCCGGCGTCGATCTGGGGGCCGCCGTGCTCGCGGCGAAAGAGGCCGATTTGCTGGTGGCAGGCGGCGGCCATGCGATGGCCGCGGGCCTGACGATTGCCGAGGACCGCATCGACGCCTTTGGCGACTTTCTGAGCGAGCGCCTCGACGCCGCCGTCACCCGCGCGATGGGCGACCGCGCCTTGCTGCTCGACGCCGTGCTGAGCGCGCGCGGCGTGACGCCCGATCTGGTGACGACGATGGAGGCCGGCGGCCCCTATGGCATGGGCTGGCCGCAACCGCGCGTGGTTGCAGGGCCGGTCCGCATCCTCAAAGCCGATGTGGTCGGCAACGGCCATGTCCGCGCGATCGTCAGCGGCGATTGCCCGGGCGGCGGCGGCGGCACGCTGAAGGCGGTCGCCTTCCGCCAGGCCGAGACCGCGCTTGGCCAGGCCTTGCTGGGGGCCGCCCCGCACCGCCGCCTGTGGCTGGCGGGCCGCGCACGGATCGACGATTGGGGCACCCGCCCCGCCGCCGAACTGCACATTGATGACGCCGCCTGGGCCGATTGATTTCAACAAATGCGACACAATGGGTTGACCAACCCGTCCGCTTTGCCTAACCGGCCCTTCGCTCCCGAGCATTCGGGCACGGCCCCTTCGTCTAGCGGTTAGGACGCGGCCCTTTCACGGCTGAAGCACGGGTTCGATTCCCGTAGGGGTCACCAGATACGCCAAAACTGGCGGAACCGGCGGTTTTCCTGTCATTAAGGTCTCGGCGAGTACACCAAACGGGTACACCGGAGATAGGGAATGACGAGGATCAAGGGACTGTGGGAAGATCCGCGCAGCGGTATCTTTTATCTCCGCCGCAAGGTGCCGGAGGCGCTGCGTCCGCTGTTCAACTGCGGCGAACTCTACAAGGTGACGCTCCGAACGTCGGACCGGCGCGAGGCCGAGAAACGACTGGCGATCGAGAACGGCGAGTTCGAGAAAAAGATCGCCGCGTTTCGGGAGACGCTCAAGAATCAGGGCAGCGGTGCACTGACGGCCGATGAAGCACAGGCATTGGTCGAGCGCCACCTCACGCGGCGGTCTGGTACAGGCTTTGCGTCAGGCGGTCTCGACGTGGCATTCATTTTGCGCGAGCTCGACGACGCGGTCGCCGATATGGCCGGTGAACGGCTGCCGACCGCACAGTCGATGACCGCTGACGATTGGATCGCGTACCGCAAGCGTGTGGCGGGCAGCGACACCGACGACGAGCTGTCGGACGAGACGATCGCGCGGCTGGAGGCGGAAATCGCAATCAGCCATCGGGCCGTTGGCGATCGCTGGTTCGACTATCAGCGCCGCACGCCGCGTCGGCGATGGCGTCCCCTGCTCGCCGAGCAAGTGACGGCGCTCAAGCGACAGATCAGCCTCGCCGAAGGCAACGTGCCCGGCATCGACGAACCGCTTGCCGACGCGATCGCCGCAGCGTTGGCGTCGCCTGAAGTGCGTGATCAAACTCCGCGCGCAGAATCGTTGCGGCGCCGACCGAACGCTTCGCGCGCTCGACCCGACATGAAACTTCGCGACCTGGCGGTCGAGTGGAAGGCGAAGCGCAAGCCCACGCTCAAGATGCAAGCGGCCGCCGACAAGGCGGTCGCCGACTTTACCAGCTATCTTGGCGACATTGGGATCGGCGAGATCACGGCCGACGATTGTTTCGAATATCGCGACGCGGTCGCGCTGATGCCCAAGAGCATGCCACGGGCGCACCGCAAGCTGGCATTCGTCGATCAGCATGCGCTCTACGCGCGGCGTGGCGATCTCGATCGCGTCATGCCGGCGTCGATCAAGAAGTATCTGGGTGCGATCCAGGCGCTGCTCGGGTTCGCGTTCCAGGAACGCTATATCCCAGCCAACGTGGCCGCCGGCATCAAGGTCGAGGGCTATTCTAAGAAGGGCGACCGGCGCCCCTTCACCAAGGACGAGTTGGCCAAGCTGTTCAAAGACCCGCTGTTCACGCAGCCGTGGTCGGTTGCCCACAGCAAATCAGCAGTCTCCGACATCACCCTTCGTTGGCTGTTTCTGCTCGGTCTGATGACCGGCGGTCGCATCGAAGAGCTGGGACAGGTCCTGCTGACGGACGTGAAAACCGAGCTGCGCGTCCATTATATCGACGTCACCGACTATGTTGATCCCGATGTTGAGACTGAGCAGAACCGCGTAAAGACGGAAGGGTCGCGCCGGGTCCTGCCGCTCCATTCCAAGCTCATCGAACTCGGCTTCATGGATTATGTCGAGCGGCAGCGTGCGACCGGCGGATTACGACTGTTCCCCGATCTCAGGGCCGACAAGCTCGGGGTCAAGACCAAGGAAGCGAGCCGCCGCGCCGCCCGCGTAATCGATCAGGCGGTCAGCAAGGATCCGCGGATCGTGTTCTACAGCTTCCGGCATACGTTCAAGGATCTGTGCCGCGACGCTGACATTCCCAAGGACGTACACGACCAATTGACCGGCCATGCGCCGGCCGACGTGGGTGGCGGCTACGGGTTCGGGCGCGCGGTTGCCAACCTTCACCATCACATCAAGCGGCTCAAACTCGGGTTCATCGATTGGACTGCAATTGAGAGCGCCGCGCGCACTTGAGGAAGTACTTGTAATCAGTCTTTTAGTACGAGACACGAATGACGCGGATGTTTTTCCGCTGAGTCGAGACGCCTGTCGATCCAGCAGCGCCTGGTTTGGCCGAGTCGATGATAACCGCGCCTGACGCGACGCGTTTACGTTTGCCGAGATCGACATCGGCAAACGCCCTTTCAAATAGCTGAGTGAGGGTCATCGGCCATGCGCCGTAGGCTCGCGATACTCTGCGATCCGTAGTCTGCGGGGTCGTCGTTGCCGTGTCGGCAGGTGGCCTCGCCATGAAGAGGTAAGCAATGATGGACGATTATGTACAAGTGCCGTTTGGCGACGATCTCGCCCCCGGGGGATTCGATCTGGTCGAGTTCGCCGACAACCCGGAGCCGAGGTGCGCTTGCGTGTTGCTGCTGGACATCTCTGGTTCGATGGACGGCGAGCCCATCGCGGCGCTGAACGCGGGCATGCTGCAGTTCGCGAACGACGTTCGCGAGGACAGCCTCGCGGCCAAGCGCCTCGAAATCGCCGTCGTGACGTTTGGCGGCACCGTCGAGGTCGTCGCCGAGTTCGGGTCGGCTAAAGACTTCTACCCGCAGCCGCTCAAGGCCAAGGGCAGCACGCCGATGGGTCAGGCGATCAACACCGCGATCGATCTGGTGGCGGCGCGCCAGCAGCAGTATCGCAGCGCCGGTATCACGCCGTACCGGCCGTGGATCTTTATGATCACCGACGGCGCGCCGACCGACAGCTGGGATCGTGCCGCGCGCCGCGTCGAGGAGGGGGAGCGGCGCAAGAGCTTCTCGTTCTTCGCGGTCGGCGTGGCTGGCGCGGATACGGCCACGCTCGCCAATATCTCGGTCAGCGCGCCGGTGATGCTGCGCGGGCTCGCCTTCGGCACCATGTTCCGGTGGCTGTCGAGCTCGCTCTCGGCGGTGTCTCGCTCGACCACCGGCCAGGCGGTGACGCTGACCAACCCGGCTGGCCCCGCCGGCTGGGCGTCGATCGTCTAAGCACGTGTCCGACTGGACCTGGGCAGCCGCGTCACGACGCGGCACCGCCCACGCACAGGCAGGTGAGCGCCGTCAGGATGCATGCCGCGTCCTGACGGCGCCGCCCGGATTCCTGATCGCCGCCGCGTGTGACGGCGCTGGTAGCGCGGTGCTCGGCGGATACGGCGCCGCAATCACAGCGCGCGTCATGACCAGCCGGGCCAAGGACTGGATGTCGAACGCGGGCGTCATTCCGAACCCGGCGATGATCGAGCTCTGGGTCGCCGAGGTCAGGCTGATGATAATTGTGGCGGCTGATCGCCGTAGTTGCTCGCCAGCCAATTTCGCGACAACACTGGTGCTGGCGATCAGCGATGGGGCGAACACGATTACGGCGCACATCGGCGACGGAGCCATCACTGCCAGAGCTATCGACGACGCGGCACTCATCGAGCTGAGCTGGCCCAGTAACGGTGAATATGCTTCGACCACCTATTTCATCACCGACACCAATCCGCGCCTGCGCATCGGCGTTGCCGGCGACCTTCACATCGATCGCCTCGCGTTGCTGACCGACGGGCTCGAGCAGCTGGCGCTGGATTTCGTCAATCGTACCGCCCACCCGCCCTTCTTCGGCGGGCTGTTCAAAACGGTCACGGCAGGTGAGATCAGCGATCATAACCAGTCGCTGTCAAGCAGGCTAGCAGCATTCCTCGACTCTGACAGCGTGAATGCCCGCACCGACGACGACAAGACCCTTATCCTGGCAGCATTCGGATAACAGCCGGATGACGACGCCGATCGTACTGTGCGGCAGCGTCCCCTTTCCCATTGCGGGCCGCATCGGGCGTGGCGGCGAAGGCGAGATCTACGCGGCCGCCGATGGTTCGGGACGCGCAGTCAAAGTCTACATGGCGCCCGATGCCGCGCGCGAGGCCAAGGTCCGCGATATCATCGCCCGCGGTCTCGGTGCAACGTGCTCGAACGTGACGTTCCCGCTAGAGATCGTCCGCACCGCCGACGGACATTTTGCCGGTTTTACGATGCGGCGGGTGATCAGTCATCAGCCGATCCACGAACTGATCACCACCGCGTCTCGCCGCGAGCATTTCCCGAAAGCCGATTACAGATTTTTGGTGCACGTCGCGCTCAACGTTGCGCGAATCGTGGCAAACGTGCACGCAGCGGGCGTCGTGATCGGCGACATCAATAGCGCCGGCTTTCTCGTCGCGCAGAACGGTACCGTCGTGCTGATCGACGCCGACAGCTTTCAGATCGGTAAGCACCGCTGCCGCGTCGGCATGCCCGACTTCACGCCGCCCGAACTCCAGGGCATGCCATTCGGCGCGATGGATCGCACAGCCGATCACGACGCGTTCGGCCTTGCCGTTATCCTGTTCCAGCTTCTTGCCCTGGGTCGCCATCCCTACGCTGGTGTAGTGCGCGGCCGGCCGGTTCCGCTCGAGCAAGCGATCGTCCAGGGCCGGTTCGCCTATTCGCTGCTGCGGACCGTTGGTGCGACGCCACCCCCTGGCGCACTCAGGCTGGATGATCTGCCACGCTCGATTCGGCTCCTTTTCGAGGGGGCATTTGCCGGTCGCAGGCGCTCGAGACCCAGCGCCGCCGCATGGATCAACGCGCTTGGTGGCCTCGCGACGAGCCTGACGCCCTGCCCGCGCATCTCGAATCACTACGTGCCACAAGAATATGCGTCGTGCCCGTGGTGCCGTATCGAGCGTGAGACCGGGCGGCCAATTTTTCCGGGTGGGGTGACGACGACCAACCCTGGTCGACCGGTGCAGTCATCAAAGGTAGGCGACGCTGTCGCCGAGGCGATCAAATATGCCAAGCGTCACGCCGGCGAAGCAGTGATGCCTATATGGTCGCGACAGGACATGCCGCCGAGCAAAGGGGCTAGAAAGGCGCTGGCCGCGGTGGCGGGCAGAACCGATCTACTGCTGTCGGGAGTCACGCAAAAGTTCATCGAGCGCAACGATTCCGCGCAACTGGCGGCAACCCGAGCGCTGGACGAGTGGCGCTCGCGGCTCGGCATTTGGGATATCGCCAAGCTGATTGACCAGGTGCGCAGATATGGCGCTCAGATTGGTCGTATCCGCACTGCCAGATCAGCGGTCGTCGCACGGACGGCCGCACGGATGACGGGCCGGATGGCGACAGACATCATGGCGCGCGAAACGATCCATCAGGCAAAGGTCCCCAGTATCGGTTCGGCTCTTCGCACCCACCTCGCCACCCATGGGATTACGAGCGCGGCGGATGTATCCCGCCCTGCCCTCACCGCTATCGGCGGCATTGGCGAAGCACGAATCGTATCACTGCTGTTCTGGCGCGAAGAAATCGCGGTGCGGGCGGAGCAGGCCGCACGTTCGGCAGACCGAGATAAAGTGTTTGCCAGCGCTGAAGCGGCGGTCGGGCAGCATGAGCGGCAACTCGAACTTCGAGCGCAGGCCCTGCTTACCGACCTTGAGACCAAGGTTGCGCGTGTTCGAAAATCAGTGTGGCTCCTCGACCGGGACGTTGAAGCGGCCCTGGCGGCGCGCGATCAGGCCGCGGCCGACATGACGCAACTCGGGATCGCCGGCCACGTCCGGCGGAACATCTTCATCGGCACATTGCCCGCGCCGAGGCCCGCGAAAGTCAAAAAAAGGAAGGCTGGAAAGAAGCGAGCGGCCAGGACGTGTCCGCGTTGCGGGTCGTCGATGGTTAAGCGCTGGGGACCGGCCGTCAACGGAAAGCCCGTGCCGTTCCTGGGCTGCAGCGCCTACCCCAATTGCCATGGCACGAGCACCATCCGGAGGAAGGGCACGCCATGAGCGGCGATGCAGGCCCCGACTCGCCCTCGCCCGGTGACACTCGGCGGATGCAATTGGCACGCAGCAAGGCGCGGCGCGAGATTGGAGTAGCCGAGAAGCGCTATGCCGACCGTGCGCGCGAAATTTTCCGGCAGGAGATCGGCGCGACGGTTCGGTCGGTATCTCCGTTTCTGATCGCACTGCTGGCGAGCGATGGCCTCGAGTTCGACGATGTGATCGAAACGATCGAGCCAGGTTATGGGTGGCCACGTCGACCCCGGCTGTCGTCGCGATGTAACAGGTCGTCGTGGGGGAAGCATATTCTTCGCCATATCGTCGCAGGTTTGCGACCAGCGTGGCCAGACACGCAGTTGATGCACGGGACCAGCGTCGACCTGTCGAATTACGGGTCCGCCAAAATACGTATCGATGCCCATTCGATCGAGGTCCGCGTCCGTCTGAAGACGGTCACATTTGATACCTGCTTCGGGTTGCTGCGGATCGAGCTGGGCCGTCCAATCCCAGAAACGATGGCGATTGGCTTTATCGGTCGGCTGGTGGAGGAAGTCGTGGACCACGCCTCGGTTCGAGGATCGGGCTGGCGTGTGGCGGCGGTCGACCAGACCAGTGGCGGCTCCGTGTTGATCGTCGAAACCGGGTCGACCGCATACCGGCTACCGTGGGCGCGATGACACCCTTGGCAGCATGTTGGTTGGGTCAGCGAGCCGAACTGTCCCAACGTCCCGCGCTTGCCATCGTCGATGGAAACAAGCTTCTGAGTTCGGTCTGTTGGAGCGCAACCCGCAGGCTCGCGCGTATCAGGCGTCGCTGCGCGCGGGTGGGCTTGCGATCATAGTCGAGATCGCAGGGCCGACCTGCGAGCATCGCACGGGTCAAACGCTGTGCCTTCCTAGCTAGCATGACGGCGATGAACGTGGCGGTCACGGCGACAAGCATGGGCGGGAGCCATCGTGCGAGGCCATAAATCAGACCGATCGAGAGCGCAGCGACAATCATCTTTTTTCCTTTCAATACCGAGTTCTGCCCTCACTGCCGTTTCAACCTTCACTTCGTGGTCGCGCGATCAGAACGGTATGGCCTCCCCGATCTCGCCCGATGCTAAATCGATGTCGTGAAACACGTCGTGCAACCGCAGGACAAGGGTTCCTTCGGAACGACGCTCGACCCAGCGAACCCTGGCGGCGCATGGCATCGACATGTCGATGATCTCGTCCAGCCGGCGACCTACGAGGCCATCTGCAATCGCATTGGGCAGGGGAAGATTCCGGAGCGTCACCTCCTCGTCACGAAACTGGACCTGTTCGTGCGCTATCTGCCAAGCCTTGATCGTCCCGTCCGACCAATAGAGACGCGACACGAGTTGCCGGCCCCGCGAGATCGGCAAGACGACATCGGTCGCCAACCGCTGCGAGAGGCGCCGCAGGACGGCGATGCTCCCACCGGGCGCGGCCACCAGGATGGTGGCTGCCAACCCTTCGACACAGAGCGCGCCGCCTTGCTTCAGCCGCTTTGCTTTCGCGACATGCGCGCGCACCGCTTCTTGCATCGCCGCTTGCGCCTGCACCTTGCCAGGCACGAGCCGGTGTTCGACACCCGGACGCAGCGCCGCGTCAAAGGTTTGCAGGCCGATATAGAGGGTGAGTTTTTCGGGTATCGTCTCGCCCGTAAAGTCCACCACCTCGAATGGCCTCGACCAGAAGTCGACGAGGGTCAGGCCGGCAGCATCCGTCCCGGCAAGTGCCACCTCGGTTTCGAACGTCGTTTTCGCCGATCTCGCCCGCCGCGCAAGCGACGAGCGCTGGCTCCAGAAGATTTCCATCGCATAAGCCATCAACTTGACGATCAGGTCGAAGGCGTCGTGCGGCAGCTGGTTGATCGGCCGCTCGATCGGCACATTGAGCGACACCCCGCCAGCTGCAGCGCACGGCGCGAAGTGGAGCGAGTACGCGTCAACCGAGCCCTCCTCGATGATGACCACGGGCGTGCCCAGCCCGCGACACGCTTGCCCTTCCGTCTCATGCTTCAGTTCGGCCAAAAACCTGTCGAGGTTCGGGCCGACTTGCGATGCCGGCGCTTCATGCTCGCGGTGCATGCCGCCCCAGACATCCACCATGACGTAATGCTGGTCGCCGACCGTCACGAGGCCGTGATCGATCCAGCGGGCCTTGGTGCCGAACGGAAGCACAACGACCTTGGTTACCCCTCCGCGCAACAGATCTGCTACTGCCGTCATCCCCGCCACCAATGCCGCGTCGGGTATCCGTGTCGCGGCTTCCGGGGTCACCTCAGCCTGCACTGCATCAGCTGCAATCAGACTCGCGGCGGCGTCGGCCAGCGACTGGCCGTTACCAGCATCGGTCACGGGGTCGATCCGCCGCAGCCGACGACGAAACTCGGCTTCCAGCGAACTGAGTGGCTTGGGATTGGTCATGGTAATTCTCCTGGACTAAGGTTTCACGTCCAGGATCGAGCCCGAACTACCAGCTTATAGGGGCGACCGGCTCCAGGTCGTACCGGTTTGTGCCTTGTGTGGACTTTCGCACGCGCCAACGAAGGCTGGCCAAGCCGCCCCTGGGCTTTAGGCTAGGCCGCGAGAGTGTAGCTACGCGGAGCAATGCCGCTGTACGCCCACCATTTTTCGGCGAGCGCTTTGCGCGCTTTTTCGCTGCGCAACCAGTTCTGCCGCACGCGACCAAGATCGGGCCGCGCGGCGTCGAACGCGCGCATGGTGATCAGCAGATGGCAGTGCGGCAGGACTTCCAGGCGCTCGCCATCGGCTTCACGCTGATGGATCGCCCAGTCGGTCACCATGCCTTGCGCGACGAGGTGATCTTCGCAGAAACCTTCGATCATGTTGCGCCAACCGGCGACACTCTCACCGATCGGCAGCGATCCGACCGCATGGGCGCAAACCGGCTCGTCCGGGCGGATGACGGCGGCGTGCGCGTCGGCCTGATCCCACAATCCGATGCCATCCAACGCAGGATGATTGGCGCGCGCAGGCGCGCAACGACCGCTTGCCACCAAGTCGTCGCGGATTGACCAGTCCGGCGTCGGCCCGACCAAATCCACCCCGTACTGACGATTGATGTATAGGTATGAGGCGCGCGCAGTACGATGCGCGCGCAACAGTTCCGGTGTGTACCGTCCGCTATGCTGTTGGACGGCGTAGCGGATATTGAACGGACGATCATGGTAAAGGCTGAACATAGACTTCTCCTTGGGGGGTGATGCCGCACAGGACGGCGATCCACGCGGGTGACCCCGCGGGATTTCGTGAATTTGCTGAGAACTGTGGATTGGCGTCAGCCGCGGTGGCGTTGATACCAAGTAATGTCGCGCACGGTCGGATTACGACACCCGGCATGCTCAGCGAGCCAGAGGCGCTCATCCTCGGCCGCATTGCTGGTAACCTCTTTCCACCAGCGGCGGATTTTCTGGTCCCACTTATAACCACGGACTTTCAGTCGGTCTTTCACCTCGAACGGTGCGTGATCGGCAATGATGCGGACGGTTGGGCGTTGCGCTGAGAGGATCATTTCGCTGCACGCGGTTCGCCCCGACGGCAGCATCGCCGTCAGCAGCGCAACCAAGGCCGCGACATCGGCGTCCGCACGATGTCGACCGTTGAAAAATCCGGCGACTTCACCGAGCAGGGCACCAAGTTGACGGCCTTCATAACCCAACCCTCGCCAATCCACGTCGGTGAGCGAGCAACACCAGGCCTGTCCGGCGAGGCTGGAATAGCGTTGCTCGATCCAGGCCGCGTCGAATCTCGCATTGTGCGCGACGATCAGATCGGCGCTCGACAGCAACTCGATTATCCTGGCATCGTCGATGCGTTGGCCGGCCAGGTCGTGGTCGCTTAGCCCGGTCAGCTTGACGATCTCGGGTGGCAGCGGATGGCCGGGATCTTCCAGCCAATCGTTGAGCGGACCGATCGCAACGATCCGCCCGCGGCCATCGAACGTGACGCGGCAGATGGCGAGTTCGATGATGGTGCCGGTTGCAGGGTCGAGCGACGTGGTCTCGGTATCGATGATCGCGGCGGTACGAAGCCGTCCTTCGGGCGCCGGGAGCGGCAGCAGATCGAGCGGCGGTAGCGACCGCAGCACGCGATAATCGGGATGAGCCTCGAGCAACGCGGCGGCGCTCTCGGTGTCGGGCGACAGCCATTGCGGCATGATGTCGTCTCCTTGAAACGACAAGACCCCGCCGAAGCGGGGTCTTGTCGATGTTCATGATGGTGGCGGCAGCGATCAAACGTAGGACTGGCCGTCCTCGAACGTCACCCACTTGGCCTCGGTGTCGCCGGCGTCGCGTTTGGCGCGGTACTCGCGATAGAAACTCGCAAACGACGCTGCGCGGTGGAACGGTCGAGACGCCAGGAACGGCTTCAACCCGGGATGATCAGCTTCCAGTTCCATCAGCCGCTCGCGCAGCGGCAATAGCGTCTCGAAGAACGCGTCGGGCTCGGCGCTTTGAAAGGATGCGAAATGCGCCCACAGCACCAACCGCGACACGGCAGCGGTCAGCGCGACATCCTCGACGGCTACGGGTGCGTTACGATTCCACCATCGGCCGACGTCCATATCAGGCACGAGGTTGGCGGGGATACCAAGCCGGCGGCACAATGCCGATTCGTCATGCCGCTCGCCGAGCATGGCAGCAGGATCGATGGCCCCCTGCCCTTTCGCCAGCGCGCCGAGCCTGGGCTCGGCGAAAAAGCGCCGCGATGCTGCCTCGGTGGTCAGCACGTCACGATCGCTGTCGGCGATGATCGTGGGCGCTCCACCAACCAGAGCATCATCAATCAGCACCGGGAGCGGCCATTCGAGGTCGCGAGCGTCCGACACGGATTTGACGATCGCGTCGCGATGGCCGTCACCACGCCTGGTAATGGTGATGATCGCCGCCGCGACCGGCTTGCGCGCCAGCGATGTATTCGGCGGCATGTCGTCGACCGGCACACACGCCAGCCCGACCGCTTGGATGATTGGCGGTACTAATGGTGATTGCATCACAGACCTCCTTGCAAGGAGGACCAGGAAGCCAAGAGCTGAATATCAACTCTTTTCCTCTACTTCCCAATCCTCACTGCAATTTCAGTCTGCCCTGCTGTTCCAAGCGCCCTTCGATGGTCGCGGCCATCACTGCGACCGGCCGCCCTTTTCCACGATCTACTCGAAGGAAACCTTCGAGTATTGGTGCAGTGGGCCGCAGCCCTTTTCCACGCCGCGGCGACAATGAAGACGTTGGCCGCGACACAAGCGGTCCGTTTTTGCGGTCTAATTCAAGAGGGAATGGCAACCTAAGTCACTGTATCGAAACGGTACAATCGTTAACCAGCCTTCGGTCTTGCCGATCGCTGTGCGATAATCGAAAGAAACGAGGCACCAGGCGTCGTTTGACGGCGCACGGCCCAATCCCGATCCACGCGGAGCGTCGCGCAGGGTGAGGCGGTCGTCGAGATTCATCGATGCGTGTCGCTAGGCGCCCGGTATGCGCGATCGAGACGAGAGGAGCACCGTCTCGAGTTCCACCATGTGAATTGGTGGGATTGTCTTGAACGGCCGCCGGGAGCCGTTCGCTGACAGGAATGTCTCCTCATGATTTCGTTAGCAAAACTGCCCGTCGGCACGTTCGACGTCTATCGCCATGTCCCCGTCGTTCGCGCTGCATCGACGCGACCTGATACTGTCCCGCCGGCGGAGACGCTCGTCCAAGTCCAACCCAATGTCGGCAAGAGTGGCGGTAAACGCGGCCAGCGAAAGTCGAAGACCGATTATCGGGCGCGGGACGTCCTGCTCGATCAATACTATACCCGCCCTGGCGTCGCGAAACACTTCTACGGGACCTTCAGACAGCATTTTGATCCAGCTCGATACCTGATGATCGAGCCGTCCGCCGGCACGGGGTCGTTCTACAAACTATTGCCCCCCGGTAGCCTCGCCTATGATATCGACCCGAAATACCCCGGTATCATCAAGGCCGACTTCCTGACGGTCCACATCAAAAGCAGCCGGCCGCGTGCCATCATCGGCAACCCGCCGTTTGGCAAGAACGCCAGCATGGCGGTCAAGTTCTTCAATCACGCGGCACGGCAGGCTGATGTCATTGCGCTGATCGTGCCGCGGTCGTTCCGAAAGGCGTCGATCGAAAATCGCCTCGATCGGTATTTTCACCTGGTTCGCGAAGAAGTAGTGCCGGACAACGCATTCCTGTTTCGCGGCAAACCGTATAACGTACCGGCGATCTTTCAGATCTGGGAACGCCGTTCCGAACCGCGGCAGCTGAGGCCCGTCGAAACCCGGCACCCGGACTTCGAGTTCACCACGCCGGAGCGCGCCGATTTTGTGATCCAGCGAGTGGGCGCGCGAGCCGGCCGAGTTCATCGCGATTTCTCGCGGAGCCCGAACTCGCACTATTTCATCAAGGCCGTCGCGCCCGGGGTCGAAGCGATCATGAGAAAGCTCGACTTTGCCAGCGTCGCCGGAAACGTCGCCGGCAATCCGAGCTTGTCGCGGTCGGAAATTGTGGCGCTTTACCGTCAGCAGATGCCGTGAAGTAGCTCACCACCCGCCACCCTGGCGAACGATGCGGCCGGCATTCGAGTGGATGTCGGCCGCCTTCGCGCCCAAAGCCTCGGATTCTTCGATGAGTTTGATCGCCGGCCCAATCGGCAAGCTGTCGAAACAGCAAACATAGGTACGTTGCCGACAACCTCGAAACCTGCTCGTACCTCAGGGATGTCCGACTCCGAGCAAATTATCGCCGACGTCGTCAGGCGCGCCCCCGACTGGATGCGGCGTGACCTATTGTCCGACGATCATGTCGTAAAGGCCGCAGCAGAAGAAGCCCTGAGCGCGATGATTGCGAATGCTCTGGCGGACAAGCGCACCTAGATCGACGGCGGTTTTTGGGCCGCTTCCTGCTAGTCCGGTTTCAGTCAGCGAAGCGGCAAATCCGACATTGGGCGTGCAACGCCAGACTCCCTAACTGCAAATAAAACCGACAATAGGCGCCCCTGTGAGCCTCGTGAAAGCAGACCACTTCACAGGCCTACCCGTCCAGATCCCCCCAGTCATCATCTGCCTCATCTTCATCGTAATTGTAGAACATGTAGCGGCCGTAGCGGGGTGAGTAGTTCCGATGCTGCAACTTATGATGCCCGTTCGAGATCGCGATCACCGTGGCCGCAATGACCGCGTCGCCATCTTCGCGTTGAATGTCCTTCACCTGCACGAGGCTGGCCACGGATTGGCGGCCGGCGAGCCAAGTCGACCACGCGGACATAGAGGTCGCCTCCCATCGATCGAAGGAGTATCTCAACTCAACATTGTTGGCGCGGCGGGAACCCTGCATCGCCTCGCCTTGGCCCTTCTTGCGATCCGTCAGCCCCTTGAACGTGTGCGCCCCTTGGACGAGCAGAAAGTCGCCCGCCGCCAGCAGCGCATGCACATTGGATCGATCGAGAAGGTCCGAGAAGTTGACTACGCGGATTCGCTTGAGCACCTCTTCCAATACACCGCGGACGTAATGGTAGAGGGTCTGCCCTTCCGCTCCATCGTACATGTAGGATATGCGCGAATTTCGAGGCAGAATATGCCCAGCGGCGTCGATCAGTCGCAACCGACGCGCGCCGTTGAATCCGTCAATTTCTTTGAACCGAAGCTGGAGTTGCTTCGCGAGTTCAAACAGCCTCAAATGATTGAAATATAGCCAGGCATCATAGTCTAACCTCGACGCTTGGAGGATCGCCGAAAGATCGGAGTGTCTGCACACTTCTTCCCACTCTGCCTTGAACGAGCGGAGGGCGTCAGCATCGAGGTTCCTGGATAAAGTGCTCCGGATATGGGCTTTCTCGTGATGCTCTAGGCAGAGGACGGCTAGATTTGGGGCGCTGTGATCGCGGCTTGTTTCCCATGGGATGATATGGTGCAGGATGATGCCACGTTCGGAATTCCGGCAGACGCAGCATGTGAAGCGGTTCGCGAAAAGCACCTGCATGAGCGTCGGGATGGGGATGGCTGGCCTGGCACCCTTCACAATCTGAGAGATGATGACCTCGCCCAACCCCAGTGCTGTTAAGTCCGCCTCCGTGGAGGCCCTGAGCTTGCTGACCGTCCACCCGTCAGCGACGAGTTGTTGAGCGCGGACGGTGTCCACTCCCCGACTGACCAAGGCTGCCTGCGTTCGGTTCATGTCGGCGCCCCTAATAGCCGTACTTGCTCTTGCGATCGCGAAACGCCTTTTCGCCGCCTTCCATGGTGGCGGTGATCGTCGAGCAGACATCCGCCCTATCGATGGCGCCGCCGCAGTGAATTTGCCGCTTGCCGCTGTCCGACAGGCCCATGCTCACGACCAGCTCGGACGAGCCATTTACGACGATGTTGGCATTGTGGCTCGCAAAGATGATCTGGCGGCGCTGTTTGGCGTCGTGCAGCTTCTCCGTGACGGCAGAAATCACCTTGTTGTCCAGATCGCCTTCCGGTTGATCCACGATCAGCGGACCGCCCGGTTGCTCCAATAGCATGAGCAACAATGCGGCAGCGCGCTGTCCCTCCGACGCCTGCTCGAACGAGATCTTCCGGTCATCGTCGCAATAGGATAGCGCGATGTCGGGTTGCGGTGTCGCGGTTGCAATGGCCTCGACACGTGGAACATCCATGAGATCGAGACACATCGCGAGCGTCTTCTCCGTGCCGCCGATGGTTCGGGACAGCGTTGAATAGGAGGGTTGCTCGCCGGCGATGTTCGAACCGACATATTTGTACCGCAGGGCAGCGAGACATTCCGTCCGCAAGGCATCGAGGAATCCCCAGGGCGAAGCCGCCGTAATCTGTTCGGTGACTTGGGTCTGGCGGCTTTCCGCCTGTGAGCCGGACTTCGCGCTGAGCTGGTCAACGGCCTCTCGAATATCGGACCAGCCGCCGTCGACATGAAGATCGGCACTGATGCGCCCGCCCGAGAGCGTTTCGATCTGGTGAGCCCAGTCTGCCGTTTTCTCGCCGCGCGCGGTCACGGCGGCTTTGAGGGCGTTCATGGCACGCGACAGCGCACCAAACTTCTCGTCTGGCGAGGTCATCGCGACCTGTACGGTGCCGATCTTCTCCACCAGCGCCTTTAATTCGTTCTGGAGATTGTCGATCTGGGTGGTGACGGACCGATGCTCGATCAGCTTCTCCATCACATTATCACGGCTCGACTTTGAGGTGGCTATGGTCGTTGCTAGCTTCTCGTGCGCGCCGTCCATCTCGGTGCGAATGGCGCCCAGCCCTTTGCCCAGCGCTTCGACACCGGCCTGAAACTCGGCGTTGAAGCGCGTGTATAAATCCCGAAACTCGGCCGCTTCGGGCAGATCGGATGCGAGATCGACGGGCTGCCGAGACGTGCGCCACAGCTCGGTCAGCTCATCCATGACGGCCGCGACCTGCGCCGAAGCTTGGGAACGGCGGCCGTCATATTCGGCCAGGCTATCGTAACGTCCGACGATCTTCTTATCGTCATCTGACTGCGCCGGGAGAGTTTTTCTAAGCGCCGCAATGCGCTGTTCGAGCGCGCCTTTGGCGGTCGTCAGCTTGTGCAGTTCCTGTTGTGTGGACCATGCCTCGACGAGGGACTGGAGGGCGCCACGTACCGCAAGCTTTGCAGCTTCGAGATCTGCCAAAAGGCGGTCGTCTTCAAGCTTGAACTCGGGTTCGACGAATTGCAAAAGATCTGAAAGCTGCGCGCGCTTCCCCGCCTGCTTGCCGATTTCGGAAAGCTCGCCCTGACTATAGACGACCGCGGGAAACAGAGAGCGCAGCTCCTTGGTCGATAGCTCTTGGATCGAGCCGTCAGGGTAAGTGACCTGTGGTTGGTAGCTATTCCCGCCAGTCCGCGTGATCTTGAATTGAGCACCGTCCTGAAGAACGTCCAGCTCGACGCCCGCACCCGCGCTGACGATGGTGTCCTTGATGAGCGCGGCGTTGCGGTCGCTGCCGCTATATTCGGTCTTCTTCAGGTCGAAGCAGCTTCGACCCAGACCGAATGCGACATATTCGAGATAGCTGCTCTTTCCGCTGCCACGGCCACCAATGAAGGCGTTCTGTTCAGGGCTGAACAGCAGGCTCGCGTCGGTAAGGATTGTGGAGCCGGTGAGGCGGATCGCGGAGACGCTGAGGTTCGATACGGATGGACGACCGACCGAAATGCGCGATTGATAGCCTAGGAAGGCTTGGCGAATAGCTTCGGCAGTAGGCGCGGCGAGCTTGATCCAACAATTGTTCGTGCCAACGTTGGCTAGATCGGCCGAGCGCGCATCGGAGGTCGGCAAGGGATATATGTAGCGATCGCCCCACATGGGATCGGTGCCCGAGAGCCGGGTCCGGTTCGATTGTTGTAGGGTGTCGACCGTCTGGCCGTTGTCGAGATATCCCCCGACATAGGGCATCGTTTTGAAGTCCGCGTGAGCCCCGTCGCGCAGGACGGTGTGCCGGCCGCCTTGCGATACGTTCGGCAGCACGATGTAGCGGCCGACCAGCTTCTGGACCGTGTCCAATTCGCTGGCGATTTCGGGGTAGGAGCAGGTGAGCTGCGTGACGCGCGGCGCTTTGATCGCCTTGTCGTCGAGATCCGCAACAACGATGCCCAGCTTCCCCAACGCCTCCCGTCGCCAATCCTCCGATAGATCGGCGTCGAACAGGATGAGACATTGGACGCCGCCCCGGGCGGTGAGTTCCATTCCGGGGAACAGCCACAGATCGAATGAAGGGTCGCCTGCCTTGCGGCGCGCTATCGCCTCTTGGACATAAGGCACCATAACCATTTCGTGATGATCGGTGAGCCCAATGGCCTCCAGGCCTCGCGCGACGCAGCCATCGACGAATGAATCTGCCCAAATCTGGCGTTCACGGTCGACATCAACCGCGGTTGCTGGCTGACCATTCAAGTCCTCGCCGAGGCCTATGGGTCGCGCGCCCGACCAGTTCGGGTCTCGCGGCGAGTGCAACTGAAAATCACATTTACGCCAATACGCAAAACTCATATAAGCCCCCTGCGCGCTAGCCAATGCTGCGAGTTGGCTATCCCCGAGCTGTTCATGGCAAAGTTGAATGCAGAACGATGCAACAGCTTTAGGCGTACGCCTTATGATAACACAGTCATTTCTGGCGTATGGGGCCCAACCTCCGGTGAGCGACAGGGGGTTAATTGCCTTTGCTCGCTCACAGATCGTGAGTTCTTCAAAAAGCGCACCTAACCGGTCCCGGCCGAATGACAGAAACACCGCGGCAGTTAGGCCTTTGGGGGACCTGATTTCTGCCAATCGCCGCGCGCCGACGCCACTCCCCGCGAATGGCGGCTCTCAGTGCGCCGACAGCCTCCGCGTCAATAAGCCTGAATATCGCTTGGTCGGATTCAGACCGAGGTAACCGTCAATTGTTCGCCCTCCACGTTGACCCTGAGCCCCAGTTGGGCCGCGAGCGTCTGCAGCGCGTTCAACAGGGAATCGCGCGATGAGGCGTCGACGAGCTCAGGGTAAAGGCCCATTAGGCTCTCACAGGCCGCGGTGGTACCCTGGCGGGCGATCGCCCTTAACGCCGACGAGCGCGCATTATGCGTTCGGGACCGCGCGATCTCCTCGAGCTCGGTGAGGGAGAGAGGTTCGCGCCGGTCCTGTAGTAGTTCGACGGCATTGCCAATGACATGATCCTGGAAATGGATGTCGCGCGGCCCGGTCTGCGGCGCGGCGATCGCCGCAGCTAGGCGAGGACGCACGTCGGCTAACGCGTGGTCCTGCCCCAGCCGGACGAGGTCGAGCGTCATGCGTAGCGCGTCGCTCGGCTCGTAGTCGCCTTCGCCTGTCCATTCCGCAAGGAGGGGCAGAAAAAGGGGCGTGCCCGGATGGATCTCGGTCATCCGGATAGAGCCGGATGAGAACGAGTTCATCTCTAGCTTGCCCGAGAGCCCGGTCTGGAGGCTCGACGAGATTGAACGGCGTTCATCGGCGTCCCAGTTCCGACTCTCAAGGGCCGTCTTGGCGCGTTCAGCCGCCTCGATCGTTGGGAAGTGGCCGAGGAGCGAGCACGTCGCGGCTACGATCTCTCTTTCCAGGTGGCCGAAACCGCTCAGCAGTTCGTCGAATGCCTCAGCGCATTCGAAAGACATCGCGAAGACGAGGGCGTGCTTGCGAACCACGCCGGTGAGGTTCGCGTCGGCGAGCAACTCGCGGATGAGCAACGCCCTGCGGGGTGGTTCGCACCTCGATATCACCTTCCCGATGAACTCGGGACCGCTGCTCGTCTCGAACTCCCGCGCCCAGCGCACCATGACGGAAACTGGAACCTTGGCGCTGACCGCCGCCCGCGCGGACACGCTGGCCGCGCTCCACCCAGGTGCGGCCAGGGCATCGTGGGCGATCGTCTCGGCGCAGTCGAACCTCTTGCTCGGGTCGGCGAGCGAGAGGGCGGCGGCGCGGATCGTGGTCGGCAGCGTCTCGTCCTCGACTGCCTGCCTGATGTCGGCCTGGTCGACGTTGGCGCCGCTCAGATGGTCGATCAGCGCGGCGACGCCCCTAACGCCGCTGTCATCGTCCGCCCACACCTCAGCCGCAGCGACGTACAGCCGGAATGCTCGCTGGCCAACGCGGTCGACCTCCGGTTGGAACTCGCTGAGGTTGAGTAAGCTGCCGACATTCTCCGAGACCAGCTCGTGCAGAATCTCGAGCGAGAGGTCGTCGTCGGCCAGTTGGCAGAGGACTCGCCCGCTGCCGTAGTGGAGCAGCCGCCGCTCGAACAGCCGTGCGCGGAGTTCGGGTATCAGCGGCTTCGTGAACCCGTCCGCGAGGAGGTTTCCGATCGCCCGCGCGCGCCAGAAGCTGTTGGAATCCCAACGCGCAAGGAGCCGCAGGGTGATCGCCCGCCGCTGCGCGGCGCTCACCCGCATCCCGTTGGCCGTGCAGCGGCCGAGCAGGCGCGTGTGGGTGTCGAACGCGTCGTCAGGTTCGGCGAGAAGGTCGTCGACGATTTTGGTTGGGTCGTCGTGACGCTCCAGCGCGAACTGGATCGCCTGTGCCCACGGGCGCTTGGCGAGCGAAGCCAGCCTCCTCGGAATGTCGTCGGCGCGCTGTTCGACCAAGTGGCAGCCTGCGAGGTATTCCTGGACGATCGGGAACGGGAACTCGAAGCGCGATGGTTCCGGCTGGCGCAGGACGCCGCACTTCAACAAGTCAGCGATCACGACGCGACTGCTGGCCGGCGGCGGCAGCATACGTTCCAGGAGCCGCTGATACAGCCCGATCTCGTCCTTCTCGAGCGCCTCGAATGCGGCGCGTTGCGCAACGTCTCGCATTACGCCTGGGTCGGTGGTGATGCCATCGCTGGGCTTGAACCGCGCAGGGTCCCACAGCAGCGACAGGTAGTTTTCGATGACGTCGGTGCGGTCCTTCGGCAGGTCGCCCGTGCGCCCGTCGGTCGCGAGCAGCATGGTGAGGAAGAGCGGGATGCGTGAGAGCCGCCGCATCTCTGGCTGCGACTCGAACAGCATGTGCAGCCGCTGGTAGATCTCGTCGTCGCCTGGGCAATAGGCCGCCACAAATTGGCGGACCGCGTTGTCGCTGAGGGGCGACAGCTCGACCAGCTTCGCCTCGGTCGGGGCGGAGAGCGCAGCTGCGTCGCGCACGGTGAGCACCCAGTGGACCGCCGGGTGGATCGCCGAGAAGCGGCGCAGCCGATCGAGGATCACCGAACGACGGTCGGTGCCCACCTCGTCCAGGCCATCGAGCAGCAGCACGACGAGGCCCGACTCGGCCGCTTGGCGCCAGTCGATCGAGACGCCGTAGCTCGCGTTCACTTTCGTCTGGATGTGCTCGAGGATCTCAAGGTCGGAGTGCGAGAGATCGGGCGCGGTGACGAGGACGGGCAGGAGGTCTAGCAATAGCGCCTTCGCCGTTAGCGCCAGTAGCAGCGTGCTCTTCCCGAAGCCCGGGCCGGCCACGACCACGACCTTGTCCAGTTCCGCCGAGGGGAAGGTGGAGAGGTCGATGCCGTCGGGCTCGACGGCGGCTCGCCAGCTGCTCCACTCGTCGTCGAAATCCGGTCTCCTGCCCGAATCCGGCTTCTTGGCGGTAGGCCATACGAACCCTTCCGCTATCGAGCGAACGATGCTCGTGCCGGGGACCTCGATCCGCAACGTAGCGGCGACGGCGGTCCGGTAGATCTCCGATCCCCAGGATTCGGGATCGCTGATGTCGATACGGTGCTGTTCGCGCAGATGCGCCCGGACACCGGCCGGCTCGAACAGCGCTCGTGTCCGCGCGCCGCCGCCGGCGTGGTCGCGCAGGTGGCCATGCAACGCGACTGGGTCGGCAACGGCGGGCATCCAGAGCGGCGGAAGGTCACGTTCGACCATGTCCTCCGTGAAGAGCTCGACGTCGATGAGCTTGAAGAGGTCGAATGCTACCGCGTCGTCGCAACCGAGCGTCGCCTCAACCGCGTCAACCAGGGCCTCCTGTTCCTTATTGAGCCTGCTTCTCCATTCCGTCGCGTCCGAACCGTTTGTCCGTTCGGCGCAGGATCGCAGGTTGGCCGCGAGCGAGCCGGCGTCGGCGAGAACGACCCCGAGGCGATCGATCGCGCCGAGAGACTGACGCTGTCGCTCCATCGCCTGCCACAGCCCGTCCCACGCAGCGTCCCCCTGGCGTAGGGTCAGCTTCGCCTGGATGAAGCGCGTCGCGCCATCGGCGTAGCGCACGACGATGTCGTCGACGTGTTCGGGTGCCTCGACGCGCACCGAGAGGACGCGGTCACCGATCGGACGGGCGCGGGTATCGAGCATCCGTCCCATGTGGAGCGCGGCCACCGAGTTCTGGTACCGGATGCCGGATTGGGTGCTCGTGCCGCCTGCCTCTGCCATTGCTCCGAGGTTGCCCCCGCCGTCGCCTAAGTCAACAAGCCGCCTCGGTGGCGTGACTGCCCGCACGCACTACATAGCGCCGATGTCCACGATCCCAGAACCCGTCCGCGTCGTTGGCGCGAAAGCCGATGAGCTTCGTCGCCTCCACGACCTTGCGCTCGAGGAAACGATCGACGCCATCCGCGCCAAGCTGGCGGAGGGTAAGAAGCCAGAGGGTGCGAAATGGCCGAAGGTGTCGATGCGCGACAACGGGATGCCGTCGATCTCCGAGGCGCCGCTCTTTGAACGGAACGGGGCGCTGAAGTTCAGCAGCGTTCTGGAGCCGCCATGGAATGACGACGAGGCACGTGCGAAGGGCAAGTTCCCGGAAGACCTCTGTTCCCCCACATGCGCGAGCTGGTCCGCTTCGTCCTGGACGATCCCGAAGTGAGCCGGTGCTACATGGAGAAGGTCCACCCGGACTTTACGACCATCTTGGTGACGATGGGGGTGGAGCACGCGGCCAACACCTTCATGCTGCGCCACGGCGACGTCGCGTCCGACGCGAAGACGCGCTCGTCGGTGCTACAGCCGCTGCTAAATGGGCTGACCGACGACTGGCTCAAGACGCCGGTCGTGATCCCCATCGCCCTAGTGCGGTTCGACTTTGACCGCGTTCGGCTTGCCAAGAATGCGTTGCTGATCCGGATGTCCGACGGACTCCATCGCGCGCGCTGGGAGGGCAAGGCGCACGCCGCCAACGGGCACGACGCCGTTCTGGCGTCGGCGACTCATGCCCTCGTCCTCACCGAATGGGGCGTCGCGAATCACGCGAAACTGTCGCTCGGCGAGATCCTGTCGGCCCCGTCCAACGATATCGCGGCCGTCGTCGACTCCTTCTTCGCGGCGCTCCGGCTCCGCCTCGATATCGATACGGGCTACGCGCAAGAGATTCGGTTAGCCCGGGGCTGGCGCAGTCACGACCGGCTCGGCGATCCCGAGGTCTACGCCGTCGGTGCGCGACGCTACCCGCCGCATTTCGACAACTATGGTTGGATGAACCAGGACCTTCCGCTCGTCAGCAAGGACGACATGAAAGCGGTGGCACGGACATGGGCCGGCCTGCTCGCCATCGAGGACAGTCGCTTCGCCCTCGCGCTACGCAGGTTCAACGCTGCCTCGACCCGGGATGAACTGGCGGACGTGATCCTCGACGCGACGATCGCGCTGGAGATCCTGCTGGGGGACAGCGATGGGCAGTCGATATCCTGGAAGCTGCGCATGCGCGCTGCGGCGTTGATCGGCCTCGATGCCGACCGGTCGAGGATGGAGGAGGTGCGCACGGCGATCAACGACACCTACGGGTTCCGTTCGGCGATCGTCCACGGTGGGAGGCGCAAGTCCAAGGACCTAGACGAGTACGCTGCCGCCAAGCGGGCGGTCGACGTGCTTCGGACCGTGATCAATTCGATCATCGCACATCCGGCCTATCTCGATCCGCTCAAGATTGACACCGATCTGCTACTCACCTCTCGGGTCGCAGGCGCGGCCGAACCGGCGGACGAGACCGAAGAAGACCCCGAAGCAGGATCAGAGGTCTAGGATCGAGGTCATCAGCTCGGTGCCGTAGGTCTCGCCGAGCTTGGCCTGCCGCGCGAGGTTCACGAACGGCTTCTCGGCGACGATGACGTCCGCGATCGGCAGCACGGTCGTGAACGCCATCACGTCGCGCAGGTCGTTCTCGGCGATCGGCCGTGCTTGGTCCTCGAGCCGCACGACCAGTTCTCGCTCGACGTGGAACACAGGCACATCGACCGTGAAGCTCCGCACCAGCGATGATCCAATGTCGCTGACGGTGCTCCAGTCCAAGCCGAGCTTGCGAGCGGTCGCGAAGATGAAGTCGAGCTCGTCGATGATCAGGCGTGCGCCGTACGCCCGCCTCCTGAGCGCCAGCGGCTCGCCGGCGGCGATGGCGCGGCGAGACTAAATACCTGAGATGAGCTCGACCGAACTCGCCGTGTTGCGGCGCACGGCTTCCTGCCGGATGGCCTCGTCCTGAAAGGCGAGGTAGTCAAACAGCGCGCGAGCCGGATCCTTGCGGATCGCGTCGAGCACGCGCTGCGAGATCTCGAAACCGTAGGTCTCGGGAGTGTAGTCGCCGGCCGCCTCGAACCACAGGTCTGAGAGGAACCAGCGCTCGGCGGGCGCCGGATGAGCAATCGAGTTCTTGGCGGCGATGTAGGCGGTCAGCGTCTCGGTCAGGACGCGACGGCGGCCGCGGAACACGCGGCCGGCGCTGATGAGGGACTGGGCGCGGGCCATCGTGGCGCGCCGGACGGGGTCGTTGATCTTCGCCGTCTCGTAGATGTTGGCGAAGCTGAGTGGCACGATGATCTCGTTCGAGCGCACCCGATCCACGACCTTGGTCAGGGTGGCGTGCTCGCGCGGGAACTCAGTCTTGTCCCAAGACCCCCGTGCCAGCGCAACCCACGCGTTCTGGTCGAGGTAGACAATCCGGCTCATCTTGTTTTGATTGCCCCCTGTAAGCGACCAGTCCTTATTTTGAGCACTTCCAGAGCACGAGTAGGAGGATGAACACGGCAACCAGCCAGCCGCCCCAAGAGCTGTCATTGCCACCGCGCTGCTTGGTGGCGGGCGTCCATTCCTCAAGCTGAACGCCCATCGCATCGCCGTCGACCAATAGCTCGAGCTCGTGTTTCCCGATCTTGAGCGTTTGCGACATGCGGCTGGTGAGCTTCGTGGTATCCGCCCTGATGTGTTGAAGCATGACGGGCAGTTGAATTCGGGCGCCCTCGCTCAGTAGCGAACGCTCGCGATCGCGCAGGAAATTGAGCAACTGCTGTTTCACTTCGACATCACCGGCGGCGAGCCAGTTGAAGCGGCGCTCGAGCTGTTCGGGAATCTTGTAGTGCGAAATGACTCCATCAAAGTGCCGTTGCACTGCTTCGACAACAGCGCCGATATCGGCGTTGATCCCAATCCTAAGCCTCTTCTTCGACCGCGGGCCGAAATGCTCCCACAGGCTCTCGGTCAGCTTGTACTTCTCGGTAAGAGGCATTCGCGGCGGCAATAGGCCGAACAATCGCTCCGCGACGAGACCACTCATGTGGACCTTGCCTGATCGCCATTTGTCGATCGTGTTCGAAGCATATTCTTTCGCGGACGAACCATATCGACGGCCATATTCGTCGAGGAGCGACGCCATCGCACGCGGTGGAAGCTTGAAGAAGTATTCCTTAACGTCCTTGTCGGTGCCACCGAGCTCGGCGCTGAGCCGCTTCGCCGCCTCTATGTGCTCTAGCGCGCGCTCCATCCCGACCGAGCGCTGGCGATCATATGAAGAGCGTTGCGACGAACCGCCACGATAGCGTCCAGATCGGTACCCGCGCGCCATCAGCTACGGCGCAGAAAGCGGGACAACCACCCGAAAACCCCACTTCGCCGGTCCGTGGAAAATTTCAACACGACAGAATAAGCCTTGCCCTCCAGTTTACGCGTAACGTCGATCCGGCTCCCTTGGGCCTTTAGCTTCCTGCCGGTTTCGACAAGCGGACCCAAGATTTCCTCGAATCCGTGCGAGAGCAAATCGATCGTTTGAGGATCGAGCTTGGCCTGTTCGGCTTTTGCGCGGAGTGCCGTAGCCTCACGCTGAACATCGGCTCGCTCGTCAAGTCGGACAGTCGCCCGGAACACTGTTAGCGCGCGAACGCTGCTGCAATCAGCACCAAAGCAATGATGCCGGCGATGATATAGATCGGTGTCCAGTTCGTCTCGCCGGTCTGCGATCGCGACAATTTGCCCGTCCGGGCATTGTCCGTGTTCCCCATAATGACTTCGGTGCGGCCAACTGCACTGGTTTGGGTATGACTAACCGTGACCGCATTGCCGTCGTCAGCAACCTGCCGAGTCGTCTCGGTGAGCGTCGCGAGTGTCGACTTTAGCGCACCGACATCGACGTGAAGTTCCTGCGCCCTCTTCGATATATCGAGCATTCCACGTGTGTAGTCGGTGAGCAGCGCTGCGCGCTGATCCTCGGGCAACCAAGAAAGGTCCAGATTCGTGCTGGGACTGAGGGGCACCGTCGTCGGCACCAGAGGTTTGGGTGCAATGTCGTCGTCAGCCATCTTCATTTCCCCCTTGCGCCCGGCTGGCCAGACTATCTTCGCTCGGCGCGCCAGACATCCGGCCGCTCAAATCTGCCTTGCCATAAGCCCCGACGCTCAGCCTTTGCTGCAGCTTCTTCCGTAACATAGTCCTGCGAATAGCGCGTGAAAGCAACCGCCCAGCCGTTCGCCACCATTTCGCGCCCAAGATCTCTCCCGCTGACAGAGCAGACAGCGACGGCGCGGCCATAACGATCTCTCGAGCGCTCCACGCAGGTCGGTCGGGATGTGCCAATCAACTGTTCTAGCGCGCGTGTTGCATCGTCGCCGCAAGCGCTGTCTATTCCTTCGACCTCACAAGTTTGTGCTTTTTCGGGAGCGTCAATCCCAAACAACCGAACGTGATCTTCTCCGATCGCGATCGTGTCGCCGTCTATCACCCGGACCGGGGCACCCGCGTCGCCGACCATCGTCGACCCGCTGAATTCAGCTCCCGACGCGGAGGCGCGCTCAGGTTGGGCTGCCGCAACACCACTTGGATGGTGTTCGCGCCACTTCCGACCAATCGTCAAGGTAGCGACGACTACGGCCAGCACCAGCAAAACCAGAATTCCTGTTGATCGCAACGGTTACGCCCCTTCGCGGTGATCGCGGCCGCCCCTTAGATCGCCTCGACGTCACGAACCTATCGACACGCGACCCCAGCAACAATCGCCATGAATTTCGGAGCTCAGGAGCACGGGAACGTTGGAGTACTCTGTTGTTATGCCAGCTGGCGAGCATCGACGACAGCCTTGGGAAACCCTATGTTGGATCAAAATGGCCGACTACCCGCGACGAAAGGAACAATGGCGGGTTTCGGGATCGTCGTCGGCCGCGTCGAACGTCCAATATTGGGGCGCAAAACTGACGCTGGCGCCTAGGAGGAAAGTCGGTCGATTTCACCCAAGACAAAGCGAGGATCGAAGATCTCTCACAAGTTTTCACCGTGGCGCGGATTACACCGTCGCATTCATGTCCGGGCACGCCTGCCTTTAAAGGCTGGCTCTAAGGGGCGCGATGAGATGGATGGCTCATCAGCAGTAAACTTACCCGATCATCAAACGAACGACCGCTTTCAGGATCGCAGTCCTCCATCGCGAATGACCGAGATTGGGGCGCAGAGCTGACAAAGAGCGGGGCACACTCATTAGGTTGCCACAGCAATTTCTGATACCATATATTCGAGATGACAGACGAAGCTGGTCCCAGAAATCGCGGCCGTCCTGCAACTGGTTGGACCCAGATCGGGGTCAAGGTGAGCGCACCTTTGCTGGCCCGCATCGATACGTGGCGCGCAGCGCAGTCCGATGTGCCCAATCGCCCGGAGGCCATTCGCCGGTTGATCGACGAAGCCATGTCGCTATGCAGTCCGCCGCCTGCGACCACCGCACCGGCCCAGCCGCCGTTGGCCGATGGCGATCGCGTTCAAAGCGACAAGTTCGGCAAAGGGACGGTGCTTGGCTCGCTCCGCCCTGCTGCGACATCACCGCTCTTTGCCGGCGCCGGATCGGATCAAGCTGGATGGATCGCCAGCGTCCAATGGGACGGTGGCGGCTGGGGCGTCACCCAGATCACAGCGGCAGCCTTGGAGCGATTATAACGACGTCCATCAACGCCCGTAGGACGATGGCCAGGCGCGCCCTCGCCTCCGCCGGCCCGCGCCCGGACGCTGCCTAGCAATGCCCTTGATCGGCATGCTCGATGCTGCCCAGATGCTGGCATCCTCAGCGTCGGACAGTTGAGACCGACGGATGGCGAGGCTGCCATCCTGCGCGAGTGCGGCGTCCGCCAACAGACGGCAGATTGACGGGTCATCGTTCGATCTGATCGTGGCCAGCGCCGTGCGGAACAGGCGGTTGCGTGTGATCGGCAGGGCCGGTGTTGATCGAGTGCCGTTCTCGATCTCTTCGAACATCGCTTGCAGGCGACCGTCACGATTGTGCCGGACGCGATCGGCCAGGATCTGGCCGACCGAGAGCCCGATGGCCGGATCGCGGGGCGGCTCAGGATCGGGGACAAAGTGTGGGACCGCCCCGGTCGCAAGAAGGTCGAGCCGGGTAATTTCCTGATACCGCCAGATCGCCGCCAGCCGCGCATGAATCGCCGGCTCCGTCAGCCGTGCGGCGGCTTGTCCCAGCGCGTCTGCCAGCGGACCGTCCGTGACGTACCGGCGGCTCGGCGGTGCAGCGAGTATGTGTTCGAACCCAGCGATGTCCGTGCCGAACGCATCCATGCCGGCAACCCGCCAATGTTTCGCGATATCGGCCGGGATCACCGCCGGGAGCTTCGGCCGCCACAACCATTCGTCGACCGGGGCAGCGGCCAGCGGCGCTGGCGCCGGCTCGACAGCTGGCTGGAACGGCACCGCTACGGCGTTATCGACAATCGAAGCATCGAGTTCGGAGGGCAGCAAAGCAATGCGGCCGTCTGCGATGTGGTCGCCAATGTCTTCATTATCCCGCCCGGCCCATCGCCTATTGCGCGCGACCAGCGTCTCGCGATGCGCGTTGGCGCGTTCCTGCCGCTCGCGCTCCTCACGTTCGATGATCGGCGCACCGCGCCACCGTTCGATTGTTGCACGCAACCATGGCGAGCCGCTGATTGCGCGTTCGTCGAACAGCGCCTCGTGACCGTGTTTGTGCAGAAACGATCGCACCTGCGCCAGCGCCTTGCGCTGCGCGGCATGCTGAGCGGCCAGACGCTTCTGGACGTCCGCAGCGTCAAGATCGATGCCCAGCACCAGCCCGTCCGGATCGTCGCGACGCTCGACCAAATAGTGACCGTCGCGCTCCGTCACCAGGATCGGCGTGTTGGCGATGTCATCGACCGCCCGGTGCGCGGCGCGGCGCGCCTCGGCTGCATCTCGGGACCGCTGCCGCTCGACCGTCATCGTATCGCGAGCAGCACGCTCAAGCCGCGCCGCTTCGCGACGGCGCTCATTTACGCCGGCACGTTCGGACGCAAGTTCGTGGTCGAGCATTGCGAGATAGGCCCGTGCCTCGAGCCCCCGCCCTTCCCATCTCGCCCGGTCGCGATCGCGCTTGGCGGCGTCGGCGTACGCCGGGGCATATCGCGCCGTTCGTTTGGCCCGGCTCACCGACATGCTAATCAGGAGACCGATTTCTTCGGCTTCATGGCGCAGCACGGACGCCCGTCGTTGCATCGCCTTGGCAGCGTCGCTGGCATCAGCTTTGTCGATCGCTTCGAACCGCGCCTCATGACGGCGACGCGCGCGATCGAACAGCCGGCGCCAATTCTCGATGTCGTTCTCGATGCCGTGCGCCGTCGCGACCCCCGCGCGCTCCAACACGACGGCTCGACCATATAGCTTCTTGTTCGGGGTGACGCCGTCGATCCCCATCTCGCGGAGCTTGCCAGGATGCAGGCGCTGATCGGCTTCGAGCCGCGCAAGCTCGACGTTCGCAAGGTCAGCGAACACGCCGCGCAACCGCTCGTGAAAACCCTGGCGTGATATCGCATCGACCTTGTGCTCGGCGAAGGTCAGCCCGCCGCCTTCGCCCACCATGACGCGCCTAGTGCCGGCCAGGAAATGACAGTGGAGGTTACGCCGGTCGTTAAGCCGATCCGGCAAGTGATCGAATATCGCGACGGGCAAGATGCTGCCGTCGCCCGGGTCATCTCCCGCGTTGCGCTGACCGTCGAACCAGGCAGCGAGGCCCATCCGGATGTTGCGGCGCGCGTCGGGATCACCGATCAGCGCTACAGGATATTCGATCTCGCCTGACACGTGCGTGAGAACGCCCCGCCCCTCGGACGTCCTGGAAAGGCGAAGATCGTCGTCAGTATCTGCGACCCAGCCGGGCAATCGTTCTAGCCAGGCCTGGGCCAGCGGCGCGGTATCGTCGATCCATTCCTGGCCGAGCCGCTGCTTGAGCTTGGACAGTTTTTTCCCAACAGCGACACGGCGCTGCTCCTTTTCGATCACCTTGCGCAACCCATCCGGGCAAGCGGGCAAGGATGCCGCATGGTCGAACAGATCGGGCGCGCGTTCATAGAATATCGCGACCCGCGGCGGTCCCGGCTTGTGATTGATCCTGAGCGATCGTTCGTGCCCCTCGATCGCATCCCATTGCGATGCCCGCCGATCGGAGTCGGGCAACAGGTTCGTGTAGTGATCGGGCACCGCCTCCGGCTCGCCGCCATGGCCGACGGCGTATGCGTCGTAGATCGCGGGCGCGCTCTGCTCTTGTTCAACCCCAGGCTGGTCAGCGTCGATGGCGACGGCAATTGCGATCTTCGAAGCAGCATAGCGGTCGAACGATTTTGCCGCGCGCTGCGCGGGCTTGTTCACCCCCAGATGAAAACTGCGCAAACCTTGCGCAGAAACCTGGCGCGACGATGGTGGAGATCCCGGGATATTGAACCGGGCTTCCTGCTGCCAAGCCGCCTGCCCCTGCCCACCCCCGCGCATCGACAGATCCTTCGCGACGCGGTGTTTCAGTACGCCCAGGATATCCATTTCCCACGGACGCCATTCACCCGGCGTGTCGCGCATGACCCGCTGACAATATCTTTCGAAGAACAAGGCTGTGGGCATGGCCATGCATGGCGCCTTTCAACAAAGCTGCATGTAGCCCGCGGCAGGCGCCCGGACGGCCACCAAGCCGGACGAACTCCTCTACCCTTCAAGTCT
>NZ_JH584235.1:137338-205763 GCF_000241465.1 Sphingomonas echinoides ATCC 14820 | reverse complement strand
AAGCCGCAACGCTGATACGATCAAGATCGTGTCAGCCTTTTGCGCAAGAAAAATAGTACATACTAGAATAGTTTATATCGAACTGGCAGTATGAATATGCCTTATTGGAGAGGATATTGGATGGCCGGAATCGATATCGGTCGAGTTCGGCTGGCCATACCAAAATTGCTGCGCAGATATTGTGGGTCTTGGCTGCTGCGGCCGGGACATGGATATTGGGCTGGCATAATCGATATCTTGAGGCGCATCACGCGCTACCCGTCGCGGCTCGACCGACCATTTCGCCGATCAGCCGTGCATATCCTGCGATGAGCTGACTGCCGAAAATTGATCTCTCCTCCCAAAACTCATGGGGAGGTAGCGACTATGGATTATCCCTTTACACAAGCGATCATCGACCACGTTCTTTCGGGGCTTCGGCAAAACGAAGCGCGGCTCGACGGGATCGAAGCCCGCATCACCGAGGCCATTGAGAAACTGCCCGTCGACAAGCGGGTCGGTCTCACGGTCGAAAGCGTCTTCGTCAGCACTGTCGCAGGCGTCAACCTATCCGGCGAGCTTGCGACCATGGTCCGCAACCCGGCGTTCAAGATCGAGCCGACGATCAGCCAGCTGCGTCGTGCCGAAGCCGCCTATATTGAAGCGCATGACGCCTATCTGAAGAACCGGGCGAGCAGTTCCGCCATCGAGGAAATGCGATGGGCATTCCACCGCCTGTCCATCGCACGTGCCTGTTTCGATGGGATCATTAAGTCACTGCCGCCGAGCAAACGCGGCACGATCACCGAGCGTCACGTCGCGGTCAAAAGCATCGCCAGCGAACATCTTCGTCTGGTTGCATTCAGCGCCGTCGAGCAGCGTGCAATCCGCCTGATTTACACCGACCGCGACACCGCCATCGAGCGTATCGATCAGATCATCGCGACCGGCGAGGCGAGCCGCGACCTGCGTATCCTGCACGCCTATCTAATCGATCCTGTGTGCCGCGAAAAGGTCGAGCAGTGGCTTGTCCGAGAACTGGATGCCGCACGGAACACGGCTTCCATACTTCCAGCGCAGGAGTTGGGGACGCACCCGCTTCCCGTCCCCGCTCCCGAGCACATCCCGCCCAATGCGGCCGCGACCGATCCCGCAATTGATGCCGACGTCAACGATGTCGCGATCCAGATGCTGGAAGGTTGGCTAGGCAAATATCCGACGATCCTGACGGACTTCGTAAAAGTGGGCGATCGCTGGCGGTTTAAAGGTCAGATCAGGGCGCAAGGATACGCTTCGGCTTACGCGCAGGTCGGCGACCATCCCCGGTTCCAAGCGATGATCGACCGACTGAAGGACGCGGTGATTTAATCATACCGCCACTGACGCCCAGCGCCCGCTGCCCTGCAAATCTATTAGGGATTAATATGCCTGTTGATCACGAGTATCCGGTTAGCCCGGTAATTCTGGGGTCGAAAGCCACGGTCAAGCCTGACACGCGCATCGTCTGCCGGCGATGTCCCAATGCTGATTGGGTCGAGATGTTCGAAGACGGTGAATACGGCACGGACGTCGAACTGCGATGCCATTGCTCCGGGCTCGGCGGCATCTGGTCCTGGCCGAAATTTAGCGTCGGCGCGTGTCAGGCTCGGACACGCGCGATACGGGCCGAGCGTGATAGACATGAACGGTAAACCCCTTTCCCGCGCCAAGGGGTTCACGACGTTGTTTGCAGATCGCGCCCGCGACCAGCGGGCCGAGGCGCCACTCGTCGCCGCCCCCTGGCCAGCAGCAATCAACAGGCTTGTCGAATACTCCAACCGATCACCGCTACCTCGGCCGCGGTGGGACAACTGGACGACGTGCGTACCCTACAGCGTGCGAATGATCGCCGAGAAGTCCAGCCCCCCGTTCCCCTCCTGATCGAACGCCTCGTACAATTCCTTCGCTTTCGCGCCCATCGGCGTGTCGGCGCCGACCGACGATGCGGCCTCCATCGCGAGGCGCAAATCCTTGAGCATCAGTGCAGTCGCGAATCCGCCCTGATAATCGCGGTCGGCGGGCGTCTCCGGCCCGACGCCGGGCCAGGGCGCGTAGCTGGTCAGCGACCAGCTCTGCCCCGAACTCACGCTGGCGATATCGAAGAACTTCTGCGGATCGAGCCCGAGCTTGTCGGCGAGCAGGAACGCCTCGCACGTCGCGATCATCTCCGCGCCCAGCACCATGTTGTTGCAGATTTTCGCCGCCTGCCCCGCGCCCGATGCGCCGGCGTGGATGACCGCCTTGCCCATCGTGTCGAGGAAGACCTTGGCGCGGCCGAATGCTTCGTCCGATCCTCCCACCATGAAGGTCAGCGTCCCCGCATTGGCCGCCGCGATCCCGCCCGACACTGGCGCATCGACCGCGGCATAGCCGCGCGCCGCGGCTTCCGCGGCGACCTGCTTTGCGGTGGCGACGTCGATCGTCGAGCAATCGATCAGCAACGCGGACGCCGGCGCCTGTCCGAACACGCTGTCGTGATAGACCTGCGCGACATGCTTGCCCGCGGGCAACATGGTGACGATCGCCTCGGCCCCCTCGCCCGCAGCCGCGGCGCTGCCCGCCGCGCGGCAACCCGCCGCGACGGCGCGTTCGAGGGCGTCGGCCGACAGGTCGAACGCGTGTACATCGTGGCCCGCTTTGGCGAGGTTCGCCGCCATGCCGCCGCCCATGTTGCCGAGACCGACAAAGCCTATCCGCGCCATCCTCATTCTCCCGTTACTTTTCGCTCTCGTGCGGGCCTAGCGGCCCTTCCAGACGCCCGGCCGTTTCTCGATGAACGCGGTCATGCCTTCGGTGCGATCGTCGGTCGCGGTCAGGATCTGGAACAGCCGACGTTCGATCTGGATCGCCTGGGCGAGACCGCTCTCGAACGCGAGATTGACCATCTCCTTGTTGATCATCGCGGCGAGCGGCGGCATCGCCGCGATCGTCTGCGCGGTCCTGACCGCCTCCTCGACCAGCTCGGCGGCCGGCACGACCCGCGCCACGAGGCCGCTTTGTTTGGCCTCCTCGGCGCCGATCATCCGTCCGGTCAGGCACATTTCCATCGCGACCGCCTTGCCGACCGCGCGCGTCAGCCGCTGCGACCCGCCCATCCCCGGCGCGACGCCGAGCTTGATCTCGGGCTGGCCGAACTTGGCGGTATCGGCGGCGAGGATGAAATCCGCCATCATGGCGAGCTCGCACCCGCCGCCCAGCGCGAACCCGGCGACCGCCGCGATCCACGGCTTGCGCGTGGCGACGAGATTGGCCTGCCAGCCGGAAAAGAAGTCCTCGATGAAGAAGTCGGCGGCGGCCTTGTCGACCATTTCCTTGATGTCCGCGCCGGCGGCGAACGCTTTCTCGCTGCCGGTGACGACCGCGCAACGCTGCGTGTCGTCGGCGGCATAAGCGGAGAACGCCGCTGTCAGGTCGGCGAGTACCTGACCGTTGAGCGCGTTCAACGCCTGCGGGCGGTTGATCGTGATCAGCGAGACCCCGCCCTCGCGCTGCTCGACCAACAGGGTTTCGTACGTCGCCATCGCATCACTCCTTGGCAGGCAGTGGGGTCCACGCCTGGTCGGCGGGGAGCGGCTGGAAATAGGCGTCGACCATCGCGTCGGTGACGGCGGCGGGCGTCGCGGGCGTCCAGCGCGGGTCGCCGGTCTTGTCGATCAGCAGCGCGCGGACGCCTTCCGCGAAGTCCGCCGACTGAAACAGGCGAACCATGATCGCGAATTCCATCCGCATCTCGTCGACGAAATGAAGATGGCGCGGGCTCTCGACCAGCATCCTGAGCGACACCTTGCACGATGTCGGCGAACGTTGCGCGAGCGTCACGAGTTGCTGCGTGGCCCACTCCCCGCCATCGGCTTCGAGCGCGGCAAGGATGGTCTCGTAGTCGTCCGATGCGAACAGCCGGTCGATGTCGGGCAGCTGCGCGACGATCTTCGCGGGAGGTGCCGGCACCGCCGCGCCGGCGAGGATCGACTCGGTCTTTTCCGGGTTCGCGCAAATCTGCGCCTTCACCTCCTCCAGCGTCTCGGACGGCAGGTAGAAATTGGCGAGCCCCAGCGCGACGCAATCCGCCCCATCGAGCCGCGCGCCAGTCAGCGCGAGATATTGCGCGCTTCGCCCGCGCAGTCGCGACAGATACCGCCCGCCGCCGACATCGGGGAACAGCCCGATCGTCGTCTCGGGCATCGCGAACAGGGTCCGCTCGGTCGCGACGCGATAGCGGCACGGACATGAGATCCCGACACCGCCGCCCATCGTCACGCCATCCATGAACGCCACGCCCGGTTTCGGGTAGGTGTACATCAGATGGTTGAGACGATATTCGTGGAAGAAGAAATCGCGGCCAACCGTCGCGCCCGCGGGCACGTCGTTGGCGATCGCGACGACATCACCACCGGCGCAGAAACCGCGACCGTCGGCATGGTCGATCAGCACGATGCGGACATCGGGATCGCTGCGCCAGTCGAGCAAGGCCCGCGTCATCGCCTGCACCATGTCGAGGTTGAGCGAATGCAGCGCCCTGGCCCGGTTCAGCCGCAGCCGCCCGGCGCAGCGGTCGATGTACGTGCGGATGTCGTCGGTCACTGGCGGGTCAGGTCCCGGCCCACGATCATTCGCATCACTTCGTTGGTGCCCTCGAGAATGGAGTGGACGCGCAAGTCGCGCCAGAAACGCTCGATCGGATAGTCGCGCAGATAGCCGTAGCCGCCGTGCAGCTGCAGCGCGCGGTCGACGATCGACGAGCCGTTATCGGTCGCGAGCCGCTTCGCCATCGCCGAAAAGCGCGATTTGTCGGGCGCGTTCGCGGTCACCTTCGCCGCCGCCAGATATAGTAACGCACGCGCCGCCTCGAGGTCGGTCGCCATGTCGGCGAGCATGAACTGCGTATTCTGGAACTCCGCGACCGGCGTGCCGAACTGCTGACGCTCCTTGGTATATTTGACCGCTTCGTCGAGGCAGCGCTGCGCCCCGCCGAGCGAACAGGCGCCGATGTTCAAGCGCCCGCCGTCGAGCCCCGCCATCGCGAAGCGGAACCCGTCGCCCTCCGCGCCGACGCGGTTCTCGACCGGCACGCGGCAGTCCTCGAAGATCACCTGCGCGGTCGGGCTGGCGTTCCAGCCGAGCTTCTTTTCCGGCGCGCCGAACGACAGGCCCGGCGTGTCCTTCTCGATCACCAGGCAGGAAATGCCCTTCGACTTCTCCTCGCTGGTCCGCACCATGCAGACGTAGATGTCGTTATAGCCCGCACCCGAGATGAACTGCTTGGTGCCGTTGAGGACGTAATGGTCGCCATCGAGCCGCGCACTCGTCTTGAGCGCCGCCGCGTCCGATCCCGATCCTGGCTCGGTCAGGCAATAGCTCGCGATATTGTCCATGCTGACCAGGCTGGGGAGGAATCGATCCTTGATCTCCTGCCCGCCGAAGCGGTCGATCATCCACGTCGCCATGTTGTGGATCGAAATGTACGCGCTGGTTGCGGGGCAGCCATAGGCCATCGCCTCCATGATCAACGCCGCTTCGAGCCGCCCGAGCCCGATCCCGCCCGATTCCTCCGACACGTAAATCGCGCCGAAGCCGAGCTCGCCGACGGCCTTCCATACATCGACCGGATAGTGTGACTTCTCGTCCCACTCGGCCGCAAACGGCGTGATGCGATCCGCGGTGAACCGCTGCGCGAGCTCCTGAATCTCGCGCTGGTCGTCGGTCAGGTCGAACTGGTCGCTCATTGCTACCCCATCGTCGGAATGACGAAGGCATTGGCGCCGTCACCGACCCCGCCGTCGGGCCAGCGCTGGGTGATCGTCTTGACCTTGGTCCAGAACTTGACGCCTTCCATGCCATGCTGGTTGGTGTCGCCGAACGCGCTGCGCTTCCAGCCGCCGAAGGTGTGGTAGGCGACCGGCACCGGGATCGGCACGTTGATCCCCACCATCCCGACATTGACCCGCGCCGCGAACTCTCGCGCAGCGTGGCCGTTGCGGGTGAAGATCGCGACACCGTTGCCGTATTGATGATCGCTGGGCAGGCGCACCGCTTCCTCGAAGTCCTTGGCGCGGACGATCTGGAGGACCGGGCCGAAGATTTCCTCCTTGTACGACTGCATATCGGTCGTGACGCGATCGAGCAGCGACGGGCCGATGAAGAAGCCCTGTTCGTGTCCCTGCAGCGTGAAGCCGCGGCCATCGACGACCAGTTCGGCACCTTCGTCGACACCGGTCTGGATCCAGTTCTCTACCCGTTGCTTGTGCGCGGCGTTGACCACCGGACCGTAATGCGCCTCGGCATCGGTCGAGACGCCCACGCGCAGTGCGTCGATCGCGGGGATCAGTTTCTCGCGCAGGGCATCGGCGGTTTTATCGCCAACCGGCACCACGACGGGCAGCGCCATGCATCGCTCGCCCGCCGACCCGAACGCCGCACCCGACAGGTCCGCGACAACCTGGTCGAGATCGGCATCGGGCATCACGATGCCATGGTTCTTTGCTCCGCCCATCGCCTGGACGCGCTTTCCGGCGGCGACGCCGCGATTGTAGACATAGTGCGCGATGTCGGACGATCCGACGAAGCTAACCGCGCTGATCGCCGGATGATCGAGGATCGCGTCGACCATCTCCTTGTCGCCATGGACGACCTGCAGGATGCCCTCGGGCAAGCCAGCTTCACGGAACAGTTCGGCGAGCCGCACCGGCACCGACGGATCGCGCTCACTCGGCTTCAGGATGAAGGCGTTGCCGCACGCGATCGCGACCCCCGACATCCACAGCGGGATCATCGCCGGGAAGTTGAACGGCGTGATCCCCGCACCGATGCCGAGCGGCTGGCGCATCGAATAGACGTCAATCCCCGGCCCCGCCCCCTGGGTATATTCACCCTTGAGGACGTGCGGGATGCCGCAGCAGAATTCGATGACTTCCAGACCGCGCTGGATGTCGCCCTTGCTGTCCGCGATCACTTTGCCGTGTTCGGACGAGAGCGTATGCGCCAGCTCGTCCATATTGGCTTCGACGAGCGCCTTGAAGTTGAACATCACGCGCGCGCGGCGTTGCGGGTTGGTCGCGGCCCAGGCGGGCTGCGCGGCCTGCGCGGCGGCCACGGCACGGTCGAGATCGGCCTGCGTGCCGAGCGCCACCGATGCCTGGACCTTGCCCGTGTTGGGGTCGAACACATCGCCCATTCGAGCGGCGGTGCCGCCGCCTCCGCCTACGATAACATGGTCGATCGTGCGCATTCCAAGTCTCCTCGATGAGACGATTGCGCTCTTGCGAATTTACCGGCAAGAGGTGTGTTCGCAAGTTCGGGATGCATAAATGCAAGCGATCTCACCGCTTCGCTGGGGCGAACTGCAGGACTTTCTGGCGGTGGCGCAAACCGGGCAGCTTGCGCGAGCGAGCCGCCTGCTCGGTGTCGACGCCTCGACCATCGGGCGGCGCATCCGGCGGCTGGAGGATCGCGTCGGCCATCACCTGTTCGACCAGACGCGCGAAGGCCAGACGCTCACCGAGGCCGGCGAGCGGTTGCTTGTCCATGTCGAGGAGATGCAGCGCGCGGCGCAGTCGATCGAGCAGGCCCCGACGAGCGGCGCCGCCTTGTCCGGACTGCTGCGCGTCAGCGTCGCCGAGGGATTCGGCGCCTGGTTCGTTGCCCGCCATCTCCGCTCGTTTTGCGAGGCCTATCCCAACATCGTCGTCGAGCTCGTGGCGAGCAACGGCTTCCTCAACCCGTCCAAGCGCGAGACCGACATCGCGATCCTGCTGGCGCGCCCCGGCAGCGGCCCGGTGGTGAGCCGGAAGCTCTCCGATTATACGCTGCGGCTTTATGCCTCGAACGACTATCTTGCCGGGGCGCCACCGATCGCCACCGTGGACGATCTGCTCGGACACCAACTGATCGGTTACGTGCCCGACCTGCTCTATGCCCCCGAACTGCGCTATCTGGGTGAGATCGACCCGCGGCTGGTGCCCACCGTGCGCAGCAGCAGTATCAACGCGCAATTCGGACTGGTCGCGGCGCATGCCGGCGTCGGGGTGCTGCCGAGCTTTATCGGCGAGACCGACAACAACCTATCGATCGTGCTGCCGCAGCACCAAATCACGCGCTCGTTCTGGGTGGTAACGCACGAGGATACGCGCCAACTCAAGCGCGTTGCAGTCTTCCACGAATGGCTCGCCGATATCGTCGCCCGCCACCGGCAATCGCTTGTCGGCTGACGGCGCGGCGATCCGATCAGTCGCGCGCCCGTACGGTGCGCTCGTACAGTTCGATCAACTGGTAGACGCCCATCAGTGCGTCGCCGCCGATGCCATCCGCCTCCGGCTGGCTGGTTGCACGTCGAGCGCCGGTATCGCGCGGTTCGCGCGACGTAAAGACACCACCCGCAAGCGTCGCGGGGCTCGCCCCTGTCGTACCGGGCGTCATTTGCGCGGGTAGTCGGTCGGGCCGGGCGCCGCACCGGGCCAGCGCACCGGCGTTTCCGACGAATAGGCCTCACCCACCTCGAGCCACGGCGCGATATGGATCGTTCGCATGTCGCGCGCCGCGATCCGCCAGCGGTCGCCGTCGCGCACGTAACGATCGACGTAGCGCACCGCGCCATAGATCGACTGACCGCCGAGCACGAGCTCGAGATGCGCGCCGACCAGGCCCGAGGCCTCATCGTCGCCATCGAACGTGATGTGCGCATAGTGCGGCGTGTGGATGGTCAGCCCCATATAGCCGCGCGCGGTGCGGATGAAATCGACGATGCCCGCGCGACTGGCGGCGTTCTGCGCGCCGGACGAACTGAATGTCGCATCCTCGGTGAAGCTTTCGCCGACCCCGTCCAGATCGTCGCCATCGGCCGCCAGAAAATAGGCGACGACGAGGTCGTTGATCTCGGCACGGTCTTCGAGCCGCCGCACGCGCTTCTCAAGGTCGCTCATTCTTCCCTCCTGTCCTCACCGTGGCGCCATGCGGATGGCGCCATCGAGCCTGATTACCTCGCCGTTCAACATCGGATTGGCGATGATGCTCTCGACCATCTGGGCATATTCCTCGGGCCGGCCCAGTCGGCTGGGGTGCGGGACCTGCTGCCCCAGCGACTCCTGCGCCGCCTCGGGCAGTCCCATCAGCATCGGCGTGAGAAAGATGCCGGGCGCGACGGTCACGACCCGAATACGATGCTGCGCGAGATCGCGGGCGATCGGCAGGGTCATGCCCGCGACCCCGCTCTTCGACGCGGCATAGGCCGCTTGGCCGATCTGCCCGTCGAAGGCGGCGACGCTCGCGGTATTGACGATTACGCCGCGCTCCTCGCCCCCGATGTCGGCAGCGGCGAGCCGCGCGGCGAACTTGGCGATGACGTTGAACGTGCCGATCAGATTGACCTCGACGGCGCGACGGAATGCGTCGAGCGGATGCGGCGCATTCTCCTTGCCCACCGTTTTGATACCGATCGCGATACCGGCGCAGTTGACGAGGATCCGGGCGACGCCGTGCTCGGCCTCTGCGGCGGCGAGCGCCTCGGCGACGCTCGTGTCGTCGACGATGTCGGTCCGAAGATACAGGCCGCCGATCTTCTGCGCGGTCGCCCGGCCATTCTCGTCGTTGACGTCGAGGATCGCGACCCTGGCGCCGCGCGCCGCGAGCATCGCCGCAGTCGCACCGCCCAGCCCCGAGGCGCCTCCGGTGACGACGGCCGCAATGTTCGTGATGTCCATGTTGCCCGGCCTCCTTACAGCGCTTCGACGATCGTTGCGTTGGCGACCCCGCCGCCCTCGCACATCGTCTGCAACCCCCAGCGCAACCCGCGCGTGCGCAACGCGTGCACGAGGGTCGCCATCAGCTTGGTGCCCGTCGCGCCGAGCGGATGACCGAGCGCGATCGCGCCCCCGTTGACGTTCAGCCTGGCAGGATCCGCGCCGATCGCCGCGAGCCAGGCCATGGGGATCGAGGCGAACGCCTCGTTGACCTCGAACAGGTCGATATCGTCGAGCCGCAGTCCGGCCCGCTCGAGCACCTTGCGCGTCGCCTGGATCGGCTCCTCGAGCATGACCACCGGATCGCCGGCGGTGACGGCGAGCGCGTGCACGCGCGCGATCGGCGTCAGGCCATGTGCCTTGAGCGCGCGCTCGCCGACGATCAGTGCTGCCGACGACCCATCGGTGATCTGGCTGGCATTGGCCGCGGTGATCGTGCCGCCCTCGCGGATCGGCTTGACCGACGCCATCGCCTCGAGCGACGCATCGAACCGGATGCCTTCGTCCTGTCGGTGAACATGCTGCGCGCCGTCGGGCAGCGTCACCGTGACGGGCACGATCTCGCGATCGAACGCGCCGGCCGCGACCGCGGCAATGGCCTTGCGATGGCTGTCGAGCGCAAAGCCATCCATGGCTTCGCGGTCGAACCCGTATTTGTCGGCGATCATCTGGGCGCCGACGAACTGGCTGAATTCGGCGACGTCGTAGCGCTCCTTGATGCGATCGCTGAGCGGCCCGGTGCCAAGGCCGGCGTCGGCGGCAAGCCGGAACGGCGATCCCATCGGCACCCGCGTCATGTGCTCGACGCCGCCCGCGATCACCATGTCCTGCGTCCCCGACATCACCGCCTGGGCCGCGAAGTGGAGCGCCTGCTGCGACGAGCCGCATTGCCGGTCGATCGTCACCGCCGGCACGGCCTGCGGCAGCTTCGAGGCGAGCACGACATGGCGCGCGAGGTGGTTCGACTGCTCGCCGATCTGGCTCACGCACCCGAAGATCAGGTCGTCGATTGCCGACCCGTCGACGCCGGTGCGCTCGAGCAGCGCATCGACGCTTTCCGCGCCGAGATCGGCGGGGTGGACGCCGGCCAACGCGCCCTTGCGCCGCCCGCCGGCGGTGCGCACGATGTCGACGATATAGGCGGCTTCGGGCACAGTCGTATCCTGTCAGGAGGTAGGCGCGTGACCGCCGAGCAAGCCGGTGCTGGCGGCGGCCGCGGCGCGCACGCGGTCGATAAAGATGGCGATGCCGCCGTCGGCCGGAGGCTTGGGGAAGTCGTGAAGCGTGATCGCCATCGCGACCGCGCCGGTGGCATCGAATAACGGTGCCGAGATCAGCCGGATCCGGGAGCAGGTCTCGGGCGAAAGCTCGGGAGGGTCGAACGCGAGTTCGTCGAGCAAATCCTCGTAGTCGATCACCGAGCCCGGTGGATCGGTTTGCGCGGATGCCCGCACGCGTTCGGCGAGCGCACGCTGGCCCTCGCTGAGCAGGCCGACCGAATAGCCGCGCGCGCGAACCGCCGCGAGCGAACCCTCCTGCGCCGCGCTTCGCGCGGGAACCTTGGCGAGCCAACGCCCGGCCTCCTCGGCACCGAGCCATGCGGCATGAACCGCGCCGGTGGGCGGCACGAACGGCAATCGCTGGCCGACCAGGGTCGCGCCCGTGTGGTGACGGCCCTGCCCCGCGCTCGCGGCGACCGCGAGCTCGCCGGCGACGCGGACCGTGGCGATGCAATTCCCCGGTATGTCCAAGACCAGTCGCTCCATTTCGGGCCGGACGCGATCGATGCAGCGAAGCTGCTCGAGGCTGAGGCCCTGGTTGCCGGCCGCGGCGAGCGACGCCGGCGTGAACCGGCCATAGCCGCCCTGGAAGAACAATAGCGGCAACTCGCCACTGGCGATGTCGAGCGCGAGGATGCGGCCCAGCATCATGTCGTGATCACCGGCATCGCTGATCGAATGACGCTGGCATTCGATCCACGCCACGACCCCGTCGAGCACGGGATTGCGCCGTTCGGAGATCGCGTGCGGCGTGCCGCTGAACTTGTCGGGGTCCTTGGAGGCGAGCTTGCGGCAAACCGGCTCCTGATCCGCCGACAGAATGTTGACGCAGAAATGCTCGCAGTCGCGAAGCTTGGCCCAGCTGCTCGAATTCTTGTCGGGAAAGAAGGCGATCAACGGCGGGTCGAGCGAGACCGAGGTGAACGACCCGACGACCATCGCGACCGGTTCGCCATCGGACCGCGTCGCCGTGATGACGCACACTCCGGTCGGATACTGGCCGAGCACCTGGCGATAGAAACGCGGATCGATCTCGGGCTGGGTCGCGGCATTGGTCACGATGGTCATCCTGCTGGCAGGGCGAAGCGAACGACGCCCCGCGCTGCGCTTACCGGCCGGTCCAGACCGGCTTGCGACGCTCGCCGCCGGCTACTTCGCCTTCTCGCTTGTCGGCGCTTTCGGCATATTGCTCGATCTCCTCGAAGCGCGTCATCAGCGCGACCTCAAGCGGATAGCCCAGACGCCCGAGCGCGGCCGCCTTGGCCGCCTGGTTGGCAAGCGGCGACGCGGCGGTGATCTTGTCCGCCCATTTCTGGGCGGTCGCCGCGAGATCGGCGAAGGCGACGACCTCGTTGACCAGCCCGTAGCGCTCGGCCGCGTCGGCCTTGATCCGCTCGCCGGTGAGGATCATCGCCATGGCGATATGGTGCGGCAGCTGGCGGACGGCGCGATGCACGACGCCGCATTCCCCGATAATGCCAACCTTGGTTTCGGGGAGGCCGAACTGCGCGGTGTCCGCGGCGACGATGATGTCGGCGCACATGGCGAGCTCGAAACCGCCGCCGACGCAGAATCCCTGGACGGCTGCGATCAGCGGCTTCTTGAGCTGCACCCACGGCCCGCCGATGCCGGTCAGTCCGCCGCCCAGCGCCATGCGCGTCTTGCGCTCCGCGCCGCTCGACACGTCGGCGCCGATGCAGAACCCCTTCTCGCCTTCCGCAGAGAGGATCGCGCACCAGATGTCGGGATCGCCGTTGATCGTCGTCCAGGCATCGAGCAGCAGGTCGTCCATCTCCTGCGTGATGGCGTTGAGGCCCTGCGGGCGGTTGAGGTGAACCCGGGCGACATGCCCGTCCTTCGTGAAGTCGACGTCTGCCATGCTTACTCCTCTGGCGCCGTGAGCGGACTCGTCGGCGCGACCTTGTATTCCTGGATGACTGCCTTGAGCCCCTTTTCCTTCATTCGCGCGCGGATCTCGAGGACCGCCGGCGAGAGATGAAGGAGGGCGTCGATCTCGGCGATGCCCGACAGCGCCTGCCGGAACCCCGCGGCCTCCGCCGCCCGATTGATCGACAGTTTCTTGAGCCGCAAAACCTCGGGCGGCGTGAGCGCGATCCGTTCGGCGAGCGAGCGCACGGCGGGAATCAACGTGTCGGCCGGCACGCAATGGTTGGCCCAGCCCCATTCAACCGCGGTCGGACCGTCGATCGAGTTGCCGGGGACGAAGGCGAATTCCTTGGCCCGCTTGTGGCCGACCAGCGACACCCAGGTCGGGGCGATGAAACCACCGCCGATCGGGATCGTCGGCTCACCGATCCGGACATTGTCGGCGACGATCGTGATGTCGGCGAACACGCACATCTGCGCGGCAGCCGCCATGCAATAGCCGTGGACCGCCGCGATGACCGGCTTCGGGTGGTCCCACATCAGGAGCCAGCGTGCGACATTGGCTTCGAGACGGGCGCGATCGGCCATCGGATCGGCCGGGCCGGCATCGCCACCGCCATAGCCGCCGAGATCGATCCCCGAACAGAAACCGCGACCTTCGCCGCGAATGGCGATGACCGGACCACCTTCGGTGCGCAACGTCTCGAGCGCCTCGGCAAATTCGTCGAGCAGCTTTGGCGACAAGGCGTTCGCCGCTTCCGGACGATCAAGCACGATCCAGCTCAGCGCGGGCTCGTGCTCGATCCGGATGGCCTCGTATTGCGTCACCGTTATTCCGCGCGTCCGATCGGGTTCGACGTCTTGACGTGATAGTTGATGGTGAGCGCGGTGCGCAGCTCGCGGCGCTTGAACTTCCAGCGGTCACCGACCTTCACCATGGTGTCGAAATACTGGCCATGCAGAATGCCGTCGGGCCGCTCCTTGGCGTAGCGATGGATCGCGAGCACGACCGAACGGACGTTCGCTTCGGTCGCACTGACGAAATCGACGACGATGTTGGAATTGTGGTGGCTGGTGCCGGTAAAGAACGTGCCGATGCCCTCGAGCGTCTTCTTATAGTCCTCCATGCCGGTGGCACCGAAATTGGGCGCGTAGCTGACCTCGCAATCCTCCACGAACAGGTCGGCGAGCGTATCTGGCTGGTTCATGTCCAGCGCATAGCTGTAGTCGTACATCGTGCGGGCGATCGCCTGTTGTTCAACAAGCTTTTCAAGTTCGGTCAGCGCCATCTCGTCAATACTCCCCGTTCGGTAAATGGCCGAGGCAGGGTCGGCGTAACGACACGACCCCCTCGACAAACTGCATCGCTAGCAAGTTGACTTGCCAGTGCTGCGCGTCGGACCTCTCCTGGTTGATCCTGCGGCCACCGCCCCGCCGGAGATTTACCCCGTGCGGGACGGCGTCCGGATGTCAGATCAGAACTTGAACGACACTTCGCCTGCGATCGTGCGCGGCTCGCCGGGATACGCGGTATTGTATCCGCCAGCTGCGCCCAGCGCGTAGCCAGACACGTAATAGAGCCGGTCGAAGACATTCTTCATGTAGACGCCGGCGGAGAATTTGCTCCCGCCGATGTCGTTCCAGCTCAGCCGCAGATTGACATTCGAATAGCCTTCAAGCCGCGTACCCGGTGTCACAGACCCTTCGTTGCTCGAGAAGAATGTGTGGGTCTGGCCGTAGACCTCGCCATGCAGCACGACCTTACCGACGCTTTCCGGGAATGGCAGGGTCAGGTCGACCCCGAGCGAGCCCGACCATTTCGGCGTGTCGGGGTAGGAGTCGAACAAGATCGTCGAGCCGGCGACCCCGGTAAGCCGCGCGACATTGACCACACCCTTGGTGTATTTGGCGTCGGTATAGGCGCCCGTCGCCGTGATATCGAGCCACGGCAGCAGGCTGATCGACGTATCGACTTCGACGCCCTTGGTGACGGCTTCGGGCACGTTCAGCGTGAACCCTGCCGGGTTACCCCCGACCACGGCGTACACGGCGTGCTGCGCCTTTTTCACGATCTCGTCATAGGCTGCGATGTTGAAGCGGAAGGGCACCGAGCCAATGCGACCGCTGAACTTGTAGCCGACCTCGAAATCGTGGGCGAACTCATTGCCGAAGAAATTGGCGTCGTTGAGCGGCAACACGGTACCGTTGAAGTTGCCCGACCGGAAGCTGCCCCGCTGCGCGAAATAGATCATGTTCTCGGGGTCGATTTGATACTGCAGGTTGAACGTCCAGGACGGCGCCGAAAGATCACGGTGCTGGAGCTTGCCCACCGGCTGTACCCCGGTGACCGAGAAGATGCTGCCGGGCGCCTGGGTCAGGCTCACGCTTTCCCAGGTATAGCGACCACCGAGGGTCACCTTGAGCTTGTCGGTAAGTTTGTAGTCGATCTGAGCGTAGACCGCCTTGGAGATGTCCTTCGCATTGTAGGTGTAGTCGATATCGGCCGGTAGGCCGAAGGCCGGGGCGGCCCCTGCCGTGGGGTTGATTTCCGCGCCGACATGCACCGGGATGATGTCGAAATGCTTGAAGGACGTGTAAAATCCGCCAAGCGTGTAGCTCAGTTTGTCATCGAACAGCTTGCCCTGGAGCTGAAGCTCCTCGGAATAGGTCTTGGCCTTGAAGGTCTGTCCCCCGGGGCCACCATTGCCCGAAACGCCCGTCGCGTTGTTGGGATCATTATAGAGCCACAAGGCGCCGAACGGGCCACCTGCGAGGTTGCCGGGAAGCCGCGTGTAACTGTCCATGAAACTGAAGATATTCTTGATCGTCAGACCGTCCGACACGTCGAATTCGGTGGTGTTGGCGATGAAGGTGCTATGCGCGCGGTGGGGCAGGTCGAACTGCAGATAGATATCGTACGGATTGGCCCGCGAGAATGCCGCATATCCGGCGACGCCACCCGGAAAGCGGCCCGGCCCGTACGCGGGTCCCGGCGTCAGGTTGCTGTCGCCGAGGTTGTTCCCCGACCGGTTGAAGAGCACACCCGAATAGACGTTATAGACCGTGTCCAGCGTCGACGTCAGCGGAGTCCCGTTGGTGTTGCGTACCGACGTGACGCCGTTGTTGATGAACTGCTGACCCGCTGCATTGGGCGTGGTGTAGTATGTCCAGAGGTTGCCCGACCCTTCGGTGCCGCGGAAGTCGCTGTATTGAACCAGCAGCGTGTTACGAAACTTTTCGGTCGGCTTGAGCAGGATGGTGATGCGCCCGGCCTTGCTGTCCTTGTCGCCCAGCGTGTTGCCGGTGTACCGATTGCGGATGTAGCCGTCCTGCTTGGTCAGGTCGCCAGCGATGCGAACCAGCAGCACATCCTTGACGAGCGGCAGATCGACGGCGCCCTGCACCTGAATGTTGTTACGCTGGCCGCCGCGGACGAGAATATTCCCTGAGAAGTCGTTGCCTGGCGTTGGCGACGTATAAAGCACGGCGCCGCCCGTCGCGTTGCGACCAAACAGCGTGCCCTGCGGGCCTTTCAGGACCTGGACCGACCCCAGATCGAAGAACACGGTCGATGTGTTGTAGGGCGAATACGGCGCTTCGTTGAAGTAGGTCAGCACCGCAGCGCTCGTGCCCGAGAACGGATCGAGCGTCTGCCCACGCATGCTGAAGCTGAGCTGGTTCGACGTTTGACCATTCTTGACCAGCAGGCCGGGTACGAGTTGCCCGACGTCCTGCTCGCTCACGATCACCTTCGTGGTCAGCTGCTCGCCGCTGAACGCCTGCACCGACAGCGGAACGCGCGACAGTTTTTCCTCGCGCCGCTGGGCGGTAACGACGATGTCGTTGGAGAAACCGCTCTGATCGTCCGCCGCCGGAGCGGCGCCGGTGGCGCCGGTCGCGGGAACCGTCGGATCCTGCGTCGAGGGTGGCGGCGTTGTCGATCCCGGAGCGGTCTGGGCCGCGGCGGGCAGTGCCGACAGCGAGACTAGCGCCACGCCGCCAAGCAGTAAAATCCGGCGCGAGTTGATGCGATTCCTGGTCATTCGTTCAACCTCCCTCTCCCGGCCATTGGCCTTGATGATCCGGCCCTGTCGGCCGGTTGCCAGCGTCGCGTTTTTGGATCACGATCACTCTGTCAACACTAAGGTTGACGAAAGAATCGGAAGTCGTCAACGCCAAAGTTGACGGCGCGTTTTTACGGAGGCGATTTTGTCGGAGAGCGATACAGAAATGCCACGGTCGGCCGCCGTTTCTCTCGACGACATGCGCGATATTGCCCGTGACATGGTCGGCGGCGCCCCGGGCGCGGCGTCGCTCGCCGCGCTCGACATCGCGCTCATTCGGTTCGGTCTGGCGGTCAGCATGACGAGCCTCGATCGCGACGCCATCGCCGAGGCGATCGCGCAGGCACTGGGCGACGGGGCGACGATCGACCAGTTGCAGGAAGTGCTGTCGCTGGTCTCGGGGCTCGGCGTCCACTCGCTGATGGCAGCGTCCGTCCCGCTGGCGCAGGCGCGCGGCGACGCTGAGCGCTCGCTCACGCCATCCGAGGCCGAGCTATGGCAACGCTATGTTGGCGATGATCCATTCTGGTCCGGGTTCGAACAGGAAGTACCGGGCTTTCTCGGCGCGATGCTGCGGCTGTCGTCCGATCAGTTCGTCGCCTTCTTCGATTATTGCGCCGTTCCGTGGAAGAGCGGGCATGTCCGGGCGCGCCAGAAGGAGTTGATCGCGATGGCGTGCGATGCGACGCCGGCGCACCGCTTCCTCCCCGGATTCCGGCTTCATTTGCGTAACGCGCTCTCGCTCGGTGTCAGCCCGAACCAGATTTTCGAGATGCTCGATCTGGCCGCGAGCGCGCCCGAGCATGTCGGTACGCGCTAGGCGTTGACGCCTCGCCAGGCGAGCGTGCCGCCATCGATCACATACGCTGCGCCGGTGGTGAACGAACTGTCGTCAGAGGCGAGGAAGCATGCGAGCTTGGCCACCTCCTCGGGGCGGCCGAGCCGCGGGATAAGATGCGCGCCCGTCAGCACCGACATGATCGCCGCCTTGTCCGGCGCGGCCTCGTAATATTTCTGCACCATCGGCGTGTCGATCGCGCCCGGGCAGTAGCAGTTGCAGCGGATGCCGTACTTCGCGAGGTCGACCGCTGCTGCCTTGGTCAGCATCAGGACGCCGCCCTTGGTCGCGCAATAGGCGCCGGCCTGCGGATAGGAGACGAACGAGCCTGTCGATGCGACATTGACGATGGCCGGCCCGCGCTTCGATTCCTTGAGATGCGGCGTCGCATATTTGATCGCCAGCCAGATCGCCCTGAGGTTGATCTCGTACACCGCGTCCCAGATGTCGTCGGGCAGTTCCTCGATCGACGTCTGATTGGTGAGATCGGTCTCGTGCACCGCGGCATTGTTGTGCAGGACATCGATGCCGCCGAAACGGCCGGCCGCGAACGCAATCAGCGCACCGATCTCGTCGGGCTTGCGCAGATTACACACGAACGGTGCGCCCTCGCCCCCCTCGGCCGCGATGCCCGCCAACGTCTCCTCGATGGCTGCTTCATTGATATCGGTGACGACGACGCGACCGCCCTGCCGTGCCATCTCGGCAGCACAGGCCCGACCCATTCCGCTGCCGGCGCCCGTGACGATGCACACCTTGCCGTCGAGCCTGTTACCCATACGCGCCTCCGAACTCTTCGCAGTCAGGGATGATCAAGCTGCGGCATGCTCGGGGTCGATGACCGCCTTGATGACCTCGCCCTTGTGCACTGCGTCGAGCGCGCGGCCGGCATCCTCGATCGAGAAGCGATGCGTGACCAAGGACGCCAGCGGAACCTCGTCCTGCAGCCGGGCCGCGAGGTGCATCGCTTCGTAATAATGCTTGGGCCGCGGGAAAGTCGCGCCGGCGATGGTGAGGTTCTTGGTCGTCATGTCGCGCGGCGAAATCGGCTGGGTGCCGATAGCGCCCCATAGGCCCAGGATGACGTAGCGACCGTGCGGCCCGGTCAGATCGACTCCTTCCGGGAACGCCGGCAGCACCCCGGCCGCCTCGACGACCAGCGAGGGTCCGCCCGGACCCGTAATATCGTAAATCTTGCGCTTACGCTCCTCGGGCGAGTCCTTGAGCGAGATAGTCGCGGTTGCCCCGAGCGAGCGAGCAACCTCGAGCCGTTGGTCGACGCCGTCGATGACGATCACGTCCCGCGCGCCGGCTTGCGCAGCGACGAGGATGGCGGACAGTCCGACCGGCCCTGCCCCCTGCACGACGACTGCCTCGCCCATCTTGACTGGACCGCAGCGGTCGAACCCTCGCAGCACGGTCGGCAGCGCGCAGCCGAGCGCCGCAACCGCGAGCGGGTCGGCGCCATCGGGCAGCTTGAAGAAAGCAAGGCCGTTCGGCAGCCAGGCATAGTCTGCATAGCTGCCCCAATTTGGCTTCTCCGCATGCTCGAAAAACCGCGAATTGTCACACGGCGTCTCGTTGAGCACGTTGCAGGTGTAGCAGCGATGGCAGGCTGCAATTGGCGACCAGTAGACGAGATCGCCGGGCTTGACCGGGACGCCGGCATAATCGGTCTCGATCCCGCCGAGCTTCTCGACCCGGCCGATCCCCTCATGGCCGAGGATGATCGGAAACGGCATGATCCCGGCCTCGCCGGTCGTGATATGAACGTCGCTGCCGCAGACCCCGCCGACGACGATCCTGACCAGCGCGCCGCCGGGCTCGGGATCGACCACCGGCACGTCCCAGGTCTCGAGCTTGTTCGGTTCAACGAGCACCGTCGCGCGGCCGGTCGCCATATCAGTCTCTCCTCAGGGCGCCGCCCGGCATCTCGGCCGGTGCGGCGATGATCGTGGTCAGGCGGTCTCGAGATCCGGCATGCGGACCTTCGGGCACACTTCGGTCGCGAGCCGGCGGAGCGATTCCTCCCACGGCTTGGGATCGTCGAGGCTGTCATGCTGGTTGGCGACGATCTGCCCCCACCCGCCAACCTGGTCAGCCAGTTTCTCGAGCTTTTCGATGACGGTCTCGGGCGAGCCGCACAGCACGACATGCTCCGCCAGGAAGTCCTCGTCGATATTCTCCGGCGTGATGTCGACACCGGAGTCGGCGATAATCCCGTCGAACAGGCGGAACTTGACGTAGATCTCCTTGAGATAGTGCTTCCACGTCCGCATCATGCCGCTCTTGAGGAACAGCCGCTTCGCTTCCGCATCGGTGTCGGCGATGAAGATGTCGCGGCACACCCGGTAGCGCTTGCGCTCGGGCTTGAACCCAGCCGCTTCCATCGAGCTCGCCCACGTGTCCCAGTGCGCGCGCATCTGCGGCGTGCCGCCGAAGAACGAGATCGGGCTGTAGTTGCGCGATCCGGCAAACTCCATCGACTTGGAATTCATCGACAGCGCGGTCACGGCGACTTCGAGATTCTCACGACCCCCGTACGGATTGTTGTTCGACAGCTCCACCCAATATTCGGGCATCGTGTCAGGGCCCGGGAAGCCGGCCTGATACCACTCGCCCTTCTCCTGGAAGGGCTTGCGCTCCCAGACGCGCTCCATGAGGCGCAGGACCTCGAGCTGGCGCGGCGGCAGCGGGCCGATATTGTCGTAGCCGTGCAGGATGGCATCGGTGTGGTGCCCGCCCGGCGCGACGCCGAGAAAGTAGCGGCCTTCCATCACCTGGCTCAGCCAGCCGATGCGGATCGCGAGTGTCGCGGGATCGTGATACGGCAGCAGGTGCGCCATCGGCGCGAAGCGCAGCTTCTTGGTGGTCTGGGCGCACGCGGCGATCACCGCCTCGGGCAGCGGAATGTTTTCCCAGCCGAGGGTGTAATGTTCGCCGATCATGTAATCGGCGTAGCCGGATTCGTCGCAGATGCGCGCGATATCGACCGCCCAGTCGAACACCTGGCGCGGCGTGCGCTCGGGTGGATTGTAAGGGGTCATGAATACCCCGCACTGCATAGCCATGGCCTCTCTCCTAATTCGATGTTTTTGCGCGTTTTAGATGATCAAACGAATGTGCCGGCGGCGTCCTTGGTCGCGAACCGCGGCGCCACCTTGCTGATGAACTTGTCCAGCTCTTCCTGATTGGCCTCGGGCTCGAGGTGACCCTGACCGAACATCAGGAACAGTTCGTCGAACCCGAGACGATCGTGCGCCTCGCCGATGCGGTCGGCGATCTCGTCGGCGCTGCCGATCAGGACGTTGGGTGGACGCTGGCCCATCGGGATGAACCATTCGTCCCAGAACCACATGTGCTCCTTCATCAGGTAATCGGCGCGGTCCTTGTCGTTGGTCAGCATCAGGAAGCCGCCCCAGGCCGATGCTTCCGAATTGGTGACCTGACGACCGTTCTTGGCGGCGGTGGCGATGTAGCGCTCGTTCAGCTTCTCGCAGAAGTCGAGGTTGTCCGAGAGCACGATCAGCTTGCCGCCCTCTTCCGCCCAGAAGTCGATCGTACGGCCCGACGCGGCGAAGCCCCCGTAAATCGGCGGGTGCGGGCGCTGATAGGGAAGCGGCGCGATCCCGATCTGCTGGACCCGCCCGTTTTCGTCCTGCCCCTTGCCGTATTTGGCGTAGGCAGGGTGGCCGCCGGAGCCGCCCTCGGGCGGGAATTGCCAATTCTCGCCTTTGTGGCTGAACACGTCGTTGGCCCACGCCTTTTTGACGACGCGCACGCCCTCCTCGAACAACGAACGATTGCGCGCGTCCTGCTCGTCGCGCGCCTTGACGTTGTCGGGCGTCGTCGCGCCGACGCCCTCCTTGATCCCGTAAGCATCGACCCAGCGGGCGTGATAGCCACGCGTGAAGCCGCAATAAAGCCGTCCCTGCAGCATATGGTCGAGCGTCGCGATCTCCTCGGCGACGCGCACCGGATTGTGCGTGGTCATGGTGTAGCCCATGATCCCGGCGTGCATCCGCTTGCAGTGCTGGCCGACGAACAGGCTGAACATCCCCGGATGGTTGTTCGCTTCGAAGCCCTCGATCTGAAGGTGATGTTCGGGCTGGCAATAGCCGTAGAAGCCAAGCTCGTCGGCGAGTTGGACGTACCCTTTCACTTCCTCGAGGAAGCGCTGATACAGTTCGGGCCGTTGACCGGCCATGCCTGCCTCGATCTCGTGCCGGCGACCTACGACGCCGGTCTGCATCAAGTGAAACTTCATTGCCTCTCCGCCCAGAATTCCGGTTCCGCTTGCGCGCCCCGCCCGTGGCCGACGTCGCGTCGACCACTCAATCCAACAGCGTTCAGGGCGAGTTGTCAACTCTTGTGTTGACGACAGGCGAGTCTTTTTTCATGTTTCCCCGAACACAGGCGATGGCCACGTCAACGGGCACGCGATGGAGAGGATGTAGATGAGCGAGATCATCGCCACTGAGGTTTCGACACTCGGCGATCTGGTCGTGCGTAGTGCGCACGAACACCCCGAGCGCGACGCGCTGGTCCTGCCGGGGCAACGCGCGACCTACGCCCAATTGCAAGCCGGCGCGGTTCGAGTCGCACGGTCGCTCGCCGCGCTCGGCGTTGTCCGCGGCGAGCATGTCGGCATCCTGATTCCCAACTGTGTCGAATATGCCGAGACCTTGATTGGGATCGCGCTGCTGGGGTGCGTCGCGGTCCCGATGAACGCCCGGCATAAATCCGCCGAACTCGGGTTCATCATTCGTAACGCCGACCTGGTCGCAATCGTCACGAGCGACCATCCCGACGATCCGGTATCCTTTCCCGACGTGTTGGCGGATGCGATCGGTGTGAATCGTCCCGCACGTCTCATGCATGTCGCGCTGGCGCGTGGCGCGGCGCGCGAGGGATTGATCGGTGCGCCGCAGTTTGCCGCGCTCGCCGACGCCGTGCCGCCCGAGGCCATCGAGCGCGAACGCCGTGCGGTCCGGGTCCGCGACCCGGCGCTGATCATCTATACCTCGGGCACCACCGCCAATCCCAAGGGATGCGTCCTGAGCCACGAGGCCGTGACTCGTGGTCCGGTCGAACGGGCGCGGTATCGCCTCAAGGTCGACGGCAAGGACGTGACATGGGGTGCGGGCCCGCTGTTCCACATCGGCACGCTGGCCCCGTTCATCGGATCGCTCGGCGTCGCAGGCACCTTTCTGACCGACACCTATTTCGATGCCGGGCGTGCGCTCAACTTGATGTACAAGGAAGGCGTCACCCTCGCCTGGCCTTGGTTCTCCGCCATCATGCAGGGCCTGATCGCCCATGCGGAGTTCGATGCCGCGCGACTGGATCGCCTGCGCTATCTGTTCATCATCGCGCCGCCGACGCTGGTCGACGAGGTGCAGCATCTGCTGCCGCAGACCGAAGTCATCCAGGCATGCGGCATGACGGAAACCGCGGGGATCTTCGCGCTGTGCGATGCCGACGAAACCGCTGAATCGCGTTCGAACACACACGGCCGCCCCTCGCCCGGGATCGACATTCGGATCGTCGACCCCGAAACCGGCGCGGATCTACCCGATGGATCGCTCGGCGAGATTCTGGTGCGCGGCTACAACGTCATGGACCAGTATTGGGCGGCGCCCGAGAAGACCGCCGAAGCGCTTACGCGCGACGGCTATCTGCACACCGGCGACCTCTACACTCGGCTACCGGGTGGCAGCCTCGTCTTCGGCGGTCGCTACAAGGACATGCTCAAGGTCGGCGGGGAGAATGTCGCCGCGATCGAGGTGGAAGCGTTTCTGGCGACCCATCCCGCGGTCAAGACCGCCGAGGTGGTCGGCCGCCCCGACGTTCGCCTTGACGAGGTTCCCGTCGCATTCGTCGAGCTGCATCCGGGCCACGCGGCCGATGCCGAACTGCTGATCGGTCACTGCCGCGGCAGGATCGCGAGCTACAAGGTGCCGCGCGCGGTCCATTTCGTCGCCGCCGACGATTGGCCCATGTCGGCGACCAAGATCGACAAGCGCGCGCTGCGCGAGCGTCTCAAGGAGCTCGAATCGTGACCGATCCGAAAGCCATCGTCGCGGACTTCTTCGCGGCGTTCTCGCGCGGCGACATTGCGGGCGTGCTCGACCGCATGACTGACGACGCGACTTGGTGGGTCGCCGGACGGATCGACGGCATGTCGGGCACGAACACAAAGGACGAACTCGGTACGCTCCTGCATCAGGTCCGTCCGCTCTATCGTGCCGGGGCCCTGGTCATCACGCCCAAGTCGATGATCGCCGAAGGCGACTGCGTGGCGGTCGAGGCCGCATCCCACGCTGAACTGGTCGCCGGCGGCGTCTATGCCAACGAATATCATTTCCTGATCGAACTCGCGGGCGGGCGCGTGCACCGGGTGCGCGAATATTCGGACACGCACCACATGCTCGAGACGTTCTCCGCCTAGTCCGCGATCGGCGCCTCGAGGCAGCGCACGATCTGATCGAGCGTGTCCGCGACGGCGGCGGCGAAGGGTTCGTTCCCCGCTTCCGCCCATTCGCGATCGCCGTGATGGACCAGAATGTGGACGAACATGAAACTCGCGCTGATAAGGCGCCGCTGCGCCGCGGCTTCCGACAGGTGCCCGAGGCGCTCGCGCAGCAAACCGAGCGTCATCGCCAGTCCGGGCGGCGTGGCAGAGGAGAATTCACCGAACCGTCGCGACCGTGCCCGCAGCAGATATTGCGACAGAAACCCGGCATAGCTGTGACGCCCGTCATCGTCGGGCAGTTCGAGCTGCGGCAAATAGATGATCTCGACCAGCGTGCGCAGGTCGTCGAGCCCGCCGCCCGCACGGGCGGCGGCGAGCATGCGGCCGCGGATCGGCTCCATCTGTACCATGCGGTGATCGAAGATCGCCTGGATCAGGCCGTCGCGCGACCCGAAGTGATACTGGACAGCGAAATGGTTGCGCTGCCCCGCTGCCGACGCGATTTCGCGAAGCGACACGCCGCTGAAGCCGCCTTGCGCGAACAGCCGCTCGGCGACGATTAGCATTCGAGTCTTGGCGTCGCCGGCCTCCGCGATCTTGTCCGCTGCGACTGCCTTCTTCGCCAAGTCCTCGTTCCTCGCTTTGGTCTGCCTTCCGGTAGCGCAAGCTGCGCGACGCGGCGATACCTCGTATGCAATCTAAGACAGTTGACTTAGAATAATTTCGGTGTCAGCTTCCTGTCAACATCCGCGCTGACGGATCTGGCAGGAGAGCGATCATGGCAATGCAGACCGGACTGATCTTTCATCCCTATATGCGCCCCGACCGGACGGCGCGTCAGACCTTCGAATGGGGAGTTCAGAGCTCGATCGCGGCCGACAAGGCCGGCTTCGACTCGATGATGATCTCCGAGCACGCATCCCAGATCTGGGAGAATATTCCGGCGCCCGAACTAATCATGGCGGCCGCTGCGCTGCAGACCGAGCGCATCAAGTTCGCGCCGATGGCGCACATCCTGCCGCACCATAACCCGACCAAACTGGCGATGACGGTCGGCTGGCTTTCGCAGATTCTCGAGGGCCGCTACTTCATGGGGATCGGCGCCGGAGCGTATCCGCTCGCCTCCTACATGCACGGCATCAAAGAAGAGGATCAGAATACCGAACATCTCAACGAAATGGTGCGCGAGTCGCTCGACATCATGGAGAAGATCTGGAAGCGCGAGCCGTTCTTCTACGAGGGCAAATATTGGGATGCCGGCTTTCCGAAGGAGGAAGTTGCGCTCACCGAGGAAGACGAACAGCACAAGCTCGCCAACTATTCACCCTGGGGCGGATCGTTCCCCGAATTTGCGGTCACTGGGTTCAGCCCCAATTCGCCGTCGATGAAGCTTGCCGGCGAACGCAATTTCAAGCCCGTCTCGATCTTCTCGGGCAAGGATGCGCTGAAGCGTCACTGGGACATCTACAGCGAAGCCAACATCAAGGCAGGTTTCACCCCCGACCGGTCGCGGCACGCCGTGTCGCAGACGGTGTTCGTCGGCGAAACCGACGCGGAGGCCAAGCGCGAAGTGATGGAGGGGCCGATCGGCTATTGCTTCACCCGCTATCTGATCCCGATCTGGCGCCGGTTCGGCATGATGGACGGCTTTGCCCGCGATTTCGGGATCGACCCGCTGAAGGCCGACCTCGAATTCCTCGTCGACAAGGTGTTCGTGGTGGGATCGCCCGATACAGTGGTCGACAAGATCAACACTCTATTCGACGAGGTCGGCGGCTGGGGCACGCTGCAGATCGAAAGCCATGACTATTACGATGCGCCCGAGCCCTGGTTCCGGTCGCTGGAGCTCGCTGCGTCGGAAGTCGCGCCGCGCATCAGCCTGCCGACGACGACGGCGAAGGCTGCATAGATCGCGTCGCCGCGCGCTGCGTCAGTGGCGCGCGGCCGACCGGTTGGACCGCGCCGGGGCGGCTTCCTCGGCCATGCCATTCGTGAAGATCGACCAGAACGCTTCGGCGACCTGTCGTCCGGTCATCGCCCGGCCCGGAATGAACCAGCGATGGGTCCAGTTGAGCATCCCGAACAACGCATTTTCGACCAGACGCACCGGGACGTCGTTGCGCAAATCGCCCTCGTCCATCGCCCCGCGGATAAACCCGAGCAGCATCTGATCGAACGACCGCGTCTTCTTCATGATCTCCTGCGCCCAGGCGGTTTCTTCCGATCCGACCTGATGCATCTGTTCCTGGATATAGACGAAGGTCGCGGGATAATTTTCCTCGTAGCTGATCATCAGCGACACGAAGATCGAATGAAGTCGTTCGATCGACCGCAACGATGCATCGGCGTGCAATTCTGTCGCCGCGTCGATACAGGCGTCGAGTACGCCTTCGACCGTCTCGTGGAACAGCTCTTCCTTGCTGCCCGTGTAGTAATAGATGGTCGCTCGATCGAGCCCGGCCTCACGGGCAATATCGGCAAGCTTGGTTGCCTGAAATCCCTGTTCCTTGAACAGCTTTGCCGCGATGCGGAGGACCTCGGCCCGTTTCGCCGCATAGTCCACGCTGCCGTCGGACTGCTTGGTCTTCCGCCGCTTGGAGATCTTGCTCGAAACCGTCATCGCCTCACTCTGCCCCGCCCGATGAAAAACGGCAACATGCAAGATCGTCAACACACGTGTTGATCGATCGGCCATTCGCGCGTATTCTCGCGCCATGAGCCTGGGTCACTTCCCTCTCAATCCCGAATACGGGTCCGGATGCTATCGGCGACTTGTCACGATCAGCCGTGACGAGCACTGCGTTCTCGCGACGGTGGACGACACGCATCATGCCATGTGGGTCCTGGTCGAGCATGACGGCTCGCACGTGACCTCGGTGGCAAGCGGGATCGAGCGCGGACCCGCCACGACGTGCCGGGGATCGAGCGCAGGGCTAGAGGCACTTGTCGGCCACCCGCTGGACGAGCGACCGACCGCGCGGCTTCTGCCGACGACGGCAAATTGCACCCATCTCGCCGATCTGGCCGCGTGGGCGCTCGCGGGAGCATCGCACCCCTCGATGGCGCGGGAATTCGAGATCATCGTGCCCGACGAGCTCGACGAGCCGGTCTGGGTGACGATCAGCCGCGACGGCCAGCTGGTACACAAATGGCTGATCAAGGACCACAAGATACTCGCACCCGACATGCTGGAAGGGCGACAGCTGATGCGCGGGTTCACGGCCTGGGCGCGCGACAAATTCGAGGATGATGCGCTCGAGGCGGCGCTGATGCTGCAGCGGGGCGTGTTCGTCGCGCGTGGCCGAACGCGCGTCGTCGACCTGCCACCGGCGATCCCGTTGCGCGCGGCGGCCGGCATGGCAAATGCCTGCTACAGTTACTCGGGCGACCGGCTCGAGACCGCTACCTCAATCGTGGGGTATGTCCGCGATTTCACATCGGGCGTGGTTCGCACGCCGCCGCCGCGCGACATCGTCGCGCGATTTGAAGGAAAAGGTTCATGACGCAGCATGCCGGCATCTCCCCGATAGAGGACATCATCGAGGATGCCCGCAACGGGCAACCTTACGTGCTGGTCGACGCGCCCGATCGCGAAAACGAAGGCGATGTCATCATCCCGGCGCAGTTCGCCACGCCCCGCCAGATCAATTTCATGGCCATGCATGCGCGGGGGCTCATCTGTCTGTCGATCACCGGCGAGCGGGCGGAACAACTCGAGCTCTCGCCGATGGCGAGGCACAATCAAAGCGGTCACGGTACCGCATTCACCGTCTCGATCGAGGCGCGCGAAGGCGTCACGACGGGAATTTCCGCGCACGACCGGGCGCACACGATCGCCGTCGCCATCGATCCGTCGAAGGGGCCGCGGGACATCGTGTCACCCGGCCATGTCTTTCCCCTGACGGCGCGCGATGGCGGCGTGCTGGTCCGCGCAGGCCATACTGAAGCGGCGGTCGATATATCGCGGCTCGCCGGACTCACGCCGGCCGGGGTGATTTGCGAAGTCATGAACGACGACGGGTCGATGGCGCGGCTGCCCGAGCTGCTGGAATTCGCGCGCGAGCACGGTTTGAAGGTCGGCACGATTGCCGACCTCATCGCCTATCGCCGTCGCTCTGAATCGCTGGTCGAGCGTGTTGCCGAAGCGCCGTTCGACAGCTGGTACGGCGACTTTCGCATCTACGTCTACCGGAACACGGTCGATGGCGGCGAGCATGTCGCGTTGGTCCGTCAGTCACCGCGCAAGAATGTCCCGACGCTGGTTCGCGTCCACCAGCTCGATCTCACCGCCGATATTCTGGGCTGGCGCGCGGCGCATCGTGACTATGTCCCGGCGGCGTTGCGCGAGCTCGCCGAGTTCGACGGTCCCGCCGTTGCCGTTTTCGTCGCCGATCCTAACCCGGCCTCGATTTCGGAGCGCGTGAAGGGCAATCGCAAAGAATATGCGGTGACGCACGGTCTGCGCGATTACGGGATCGGGGCACAGATCCTGCTCGACCTGGGAGTCGGCGAAATGATCCTGCTGACCTCGAGCCAGGGCAAGCTCGCCGCGCTGGAGGGTTTCGGTCTCACGGTCGTGGGCCGTCGGCCGTTGGCCGAACGCGGCGTCAAACTGGTCGCGGAGCGCTAGGCCGCCAACATTTCCTTGAGCGGCGTGGCATGGTCGGCCAGCTGCTCCGGCGCGATCGTCGCGCGCGCGACGACCAGCGCTTTGCCCTGGACATAGTCGCGGGTCGCGTTGAGGCAGTCGAGCGCGACGACCCTGCCCTGTTTGAGATAGACGATCGAGAAGGACCGCGTGGCCGGGTCGCCGCGCACGACCTCGGCATCATGCCCGGCGGAGATGCCAATAGTCTGCAGCCGGATATCGTACTGGTTCGACCAGAACCACGGCACTGCATCGTAGGGTTCGGCGGCGCCGGTAATGACCTTGGCGACGGTGGTCGCCATGTCGGTCGCGTTCTGGACCGATTCGAGTCTTATCGGCAGATCGTCGGCATAGGCGTTGGCATGCAGCGCGCAATCGCCGATCGCGAAGATATCCTGGAGGCTGGTCCGGCATTCGGCGTCGACCGCCACGCCGTTTACCCCTTCGGCCCCGGCGGCCAGCAGTGGCTGCACGGCCGGGACGATGCCGATGCCGACGATCACCAGATCGGCGGCGAGTTCCTCGCCGCCTGCAAGACGCACGCCGGTGACATGCGCTTCGCCGAGCACGCAATCGACAACGACCCCCAGGCGAACGTCGACGCCGTGCGCGCGGTGCTCGGCTTCGATGAATTGCGACAAGGCCGGCCCGGCGACGCGCGCCAGCACGCGATCCTGCGCCTCGAGCACCGTGACCGCCTTCCCCAGTTTCGAGAGTACGGCCGCCGCTTCGAGTCCGATATAGCCGCCACCGATGACCACGACTTTCGTGACCGACGGCAATTCGGCCATGATCCGATCGACATCGGCACGCGACCGCACCGAGTGCAACCCGACGAGATCGGCGCCGTCGCAGGTCATCCGGCGGGCATGCCCGCCGGTCGCCCATACCAGCTGCCCGTAGCCAAGCGGCGTTCCGTCCGCGAGGACGATCGCGCGCGCGCCAGGGTCCACGGCCTCGACCCGCTCGCCGAGCCGCATCGTCACGTTCTTCTCGGTCCAGAAGGCAGGCTGACGGATGAGCAGGCGTTCGAAAGGCTTGTCGCGGGCGAGATATTCCTTGCTCAACGGCGGACGCTCATAGGGCAGTTCGGGCTCTTCCCCGATCATCGCAATCGTGCCGGCGAACCCTCTCTGGCGCAGCGCGGCTGCCGCCTGCGCGCCGCCATGCCCGGCCCCTACGATGATCACGTCAAAGTGCTGTTGCGCGTCGCTCGCGTCCATCGCCCTCCCCTCGTCGTTTCAGTCTTCGGGTGCAATCGTGATGCGCAGTCCGTCGAGCGCAGCTGAGACGGGCAATTGGCACGACAAGCGCGAGCGATCGGTACGGCTCGACGAACTTTCAAGGAGATCGTCCTCGTCGGCGGACATCGGCGGAAGTTGCCCGACCGGATCGCGATCGACGAAAACATGACACGTTGCGCACGAGCAGCACCCGCCGCACAACGCCAGCAATTCGTCGATGCCGGATTCACGGATCGCCTCCATGACGCTGATCCCGTCCTGCGGGCGCAGTTCGTGTTCGACGCCCTCGCGCGTGGTGACCGTGATCGCTGTCATGAAGGGCGACCGCCGACCGGCCAGACGAGCGGGATGTTGTCGACCGCCGCGACGATGCCCGAGTGGAACACCGGTTTGGCGCCGGGCGCGAGGCCGAACTCGGGAATGCGGTTGAACCATTCCTCGAGCGTGCAGATGACCTCCATGCGGGCAAGGTGCATGCCGGCACAGCGGTGCGGTCCGCCGCCGAACGTCGTGTGCGACATGCCGCGTCGTTGGAGGTCGATCTTCCAGGGGTCCGGATTCTCGGCTTCGTCGAGACCGTGCAGCGCCGTCGGCAGCAGGATCATGTCGCCATGCTTCAGATTGACGCCCTTATACTCCTGATCCTTGGCGACCATGCGCGCCTCGGACACGACCGGGAAGCGCCGGAACATCTCCTCGGCGCTGCGCATCAGCTTGATCTTGTCGCCGCGCAATTCGGCGACCAGCTCGGGGTTGCGCGCCAGATGCAGCATCATGAACCCGAGGAAATTGACCACGGTATCGAGCCCGGCGAGCAGCAGCAGCGCAATCAACCCTTGCGCCTTGTCGTGCGAGATTAGCTCACCGTTGATTTCGGCGTTGACCATCACCGTAATGAGGTCGTCGCCCGAACCGCCGCGGCGGGCGCGGATGATCGGATCGACATAGTCGATCAGGCCCTTGTTTCCCGCATCGAGATTGGCCGCCATTTCCTCGGGCGTGTTGCCCTCGGGCCGCGTCATCATCTTGGCGAAGCGGCCGAGCACCTCAGCGTCATCCATCGGCAGGTCGGCCAGCGCCATGAAAACGCGCACCGGGAAGATGTGGGCGTATTCGCTGGAAAATTCGCACTGCCCGGCGGCGGCAAAGCCGTCGATCAGCTCGACCGCCACTTCGCGAACCTTTTCCTCGACCTGACGGATCTGGCCAAGGCTCAACCCCTTGTCGAGCGCCTTGCGGTATGGCGTGTGCTCGGGCGGATCCATCCGCGTCGGGACCATGTCGTAAAGCTCGCCAGCCTCCTTCGGCAGGAAGATGACCTCGCTCGAGAACCGCTCAGGATCGCCATAGATTTCGCGCACGGTCTGGCCGTTGGTGGCGATCCAGTGGCCGCCGGTGAACGGCGTCCAGATCAGTTCGGGCGTCCCGGGCTGCTGCACGCGTTTCCAGGCTTCGTGATAGCCTTCTTCGATACCGTCGAGTTGATACATGTCGATCTCGAACACCCGATCGTCGGGGACGTTCGCCGGCTGCGGCGCACGCGCGCGCGACATCGAGGGAGGTACTTCTTCCGGAACGGTGGCCACGGCGCTCTCCTAAGTCTTGCAGCCTTGAACCTTGGCTGTCATCTATGCGTGTGCGATACACGCACGGCGTGACGCGCGCAACGATTTTCAACACCGACGTTGATGAAAAAGGGCCGAACCGTGAGGATGCGCGAACTCGAGGAGCGAACCGGCGTCAACCGCGAAGTCATCCGGATCATGCTGCGCGAGGGCCTGTTGCCCGAACCCGTCCGCCCCGCGCGCAACAAGGCGGAATATGACGAAGCCCATGTCCGCGGCATCGCCGCGGTGCGCGAACTCCAGCAATCGTCGCGCATGACCCTGCGCGAGATCAAGGCCGCGCTCGATGGCGACGGTCTCGGCAGCACGCGGTCGGGCGCGACCTTCACGCACCTCGACGCCCTGCTCGGGGGCCTGTTCGGCGTCGATGAAAAGCCCGCCGTCGAAATCGCCGCGCTCGAGCAGCGCCTCCCCCAGGCCCGACGCGACGCGCTGGCGTTCGAGAGGCTGGGCATGCTCCGCGTCATCGACTCGCCGGGTGGCGGCGCGCTCACGCTGGGCGACGCTAGGCTGGTCGAGATCTGGGGCGCGATCCGCGAGGCGGGCTTTGTCGAGGAGGCCGGCTTCCCGCCGGACAACATTGCCTTCTATCTCGACGCGGCGCGCACGGTGGCCCGCCGCGAAGCGGAGACGTTCTTCGGCAACCGCCGCATTCCCATCGGCGAGGACGACGCGGCGCGCATGCTCCATATCGCGCTGCCACTGATGCTCGATTTCTTCGGCCAGCTCCGGCTCAAGTCGTTCATGCAGGAACTCGACCGGCGCAAGGCGGGCCTCGCCCAGCAGGCATAGAGACGGCTTACCGGCCCGCCGGTGGCGCCATCGGGACGGGCCGACAAACGTCCCGCAAATCGTCAACACAGTAGTTGACGACTCGTCGTTTTGACGTCAGCATTCTGGCAAAACGGAGCCGGGAGAGGATCGACGATGAGCGCCGCCGAAGAGATTCACACGCCACGACCGGCCCATGTGCCCGCCGACCGGGTGGTCGAACTCGACATGTACAACCCGCAAGGGATCGAGAAGGGCTATCTCGAGGCGTGGACGAGCCTTCAGACTGCCGACCTGCCCAGCATGGTCTGGACGCCGCTCAACGGCGGACACTGGATCGCCACGCGTGGCGAGCTGATCCAGGACATCTATTGCGACCCTGACCATTTCTCGAGCCACGTCATCTTCATCCCCAAGGCGGCCGGCGAGAAATACGCGATGGTGCCGTCGAAAATGGACCCACCAGAGCACCGACCGTACCGCGAGGTGGTCGACAAGGGGCTCAATCTGCGCGCGATCCGCGAGCGCGAACCAGCGGTGCGTGCGCACGCCATCGCCTTGATCGAAGCCTTTGCCGACAAGGGGCATTGCGATTTCGTCGAGGAGTTTTCCGGCGAGTTCCCCATCCGCGTCTTCATGATGATGGCCGATCTGCCGATGGAGGATTCACCCAAGCTGCGGGCGTTCGCCGCCGGGATGACCCGGCCCGAGGGCAACACGCCGACCGAAATGGCCGACGCGCTGGACCGCGCCAATCGCAGCTTCTTCGATTATGTCTCGCCCATCATCGACGCGCGTATGGGCGGCGACGGCACCGATATCCTGACGCTGTCGATCAACAGCCAGGTCAATGGCGCGCCGATGGAGCGCGAGAAGCTGCTCGGGATGGTGTCGCTCCTGTTGCTCGCGGGCCTCGACACGGTGACGAACTTCCTCAACATGACGATGGATTATCTCGGTCGTCATCCGGACAAGGTGCGCGAGCTGACCGAGAACCCGACCGAAATCCGCCGCGGTGTCGAGGAACTGTTTCGCCGATTTCCGCTGGTTGCCGCCGCGAGGATGGTCGCACATGACGTCGAACGCGATGGCGTCGAACTCAAACAGGGCGAGATGGTCCTGCTTCCCACCGCGCTTCATGGCCTCGATCCGCGCGTCAACGCCGACCCGTGGGAGGTCGACTTCCAGCGCAAGCGGCCAGCGCATTCGACGTTCGGCAACGGTCCGCACCGCTGTGCCGGGCTGCACCTCGCGCGGTTGGAGACAACGGTGATGCTCGAGGAATGGCTGAAGCGAATCCCGACCTTTCGCGTCGTCCCGGGTACCGGCCCGACCTATCACTCGGGCGTCGTCGCCAGCGTCGATGGCGTAAGACTGGAATGGTGACCGGCTAGACCGACCGTGCGCGCCCTCGTCTGCCACCAACTCGGTCCCCCCGAGCTTCTCGCCGTCACCAACATGGCGAGCCCCGTGCCGGGATCGGGGAAGCTGCGTCTGCGCGTCTCCGCGGCCGGGATCAACTTTCCCGACACGCTGATCATCCAGGGGCAGTATCAGCTCAAGCCACCCCTCCCCTTTGTGCCGGGATTCGAAGTGGTCGGCACGGTTGAGGAGGTCGGCGCGGGTGTCGACGGTTTCGCGATCGGCGATCGCGTGATGGCGCTGACCGCTTACGGGTTCGGTGGGTTCGCCGAGCAGGCGACGGTTCGCGCGGCCGAGGCAGTGCCGGTACCGGCAGGCCTCGACGATGTCGCCGCCGCCGCGCTCTACAGCGCCTACGGCACGGCGTTCCACGGTCTGGTGCAGCGCGGCATGGTCAGGCCAGGCGAGACGCTGGTCGTGCTCGGCGCGTCGGGGGCCGTCGGTCTCGCGAGCGTCGAGCTCGGCAAGGCACTGGGCGCGCGCGTCATTGCGGTCGGCCGGTCGCGGGATCGGCTCGTACTTGCTGCTAGCAAGGGTGCCGACGAACTTGTCTGCTACACGGACGAAACGTTCAAGCAGGACATCCTGTCGCTGACCGACGGCGCCGGCGCGGATGTGTGTATCGACATGCTCGGCGGCGCGGCGTTCGACACGATGTCGCGCGCGATGAACTGGGGCGGCCGTTTGCTGGTCGTCGGATTCACCAGTGGCGACATCCCGCGGCTCGCGACCAACCTTCCAATGCTCAAGGGCTATTCGCTCGTGGGCACCTATTGGGGAAGGTTCATCGACCGCGACCAGGCGGGCAACCGCGCCAATTTCGACACGCTCGCTGAGCTGATCGCCGCCGGAAAGGTCGCGCCGCACGTCGACCGCGTCGTGCCGCTCGAAGGCGTCCCGGCGGCGCTGCGCGCGCTGTTGAACCGCGAAGTCAGCGGCAAGATCGTCGTCGCGGTCACCCCGCAAATTTCAATGAAGGACCATCAATGAGCCGGGACGCCGAGATCGAGCGATTGCTCGACAAGCAAGCCATTTACGAGGTGCTCTGCGCCTATTGCCGCGGGGTCGACCGTTGCGATGTCGAGCTCGTCCGCTCGGTCTATCACGAGGACAGTTACGACGATCACGGCTATTGGAAGGGCCGCGGGGTCGATTTCGCGGCATTCGTCGTCAACCGGTTGAGCCTCGCCAATTCCGCGACAACGCACTCGATCACCAACATCCTGATCGATATCGACGACCGCGGGATCGCGCGCTCCGAAGCGCAGGTAATGGCGACGCTCGTGCGGCGCGATACCGATCCGGTGATCGCGGACGTGATGGGTGGCCGCTATATCGATCGCCTGTCCAAGCGCGACGGGGTCTGGGGAATCGACGAGCGTACCGTGGTGCTCGACTGGACCAAGGTCGAAACATGGCCGTCGAGCGAGGCCCCCGTTCCGCTCAAGGGTTTCACATGGGGAAAACGCGAAGACCGGCGAGATCCGATCTACTGGATGCTGTCGCGTAACACCCTGCAGGGTTGAAAGAGGAACCACCGTCATGATCCTGGGAATGCATCACACGGCAATCGCCACGCGCGACCTCGCCCGACTGAAGGATTTTTACTGCGACCTGTTCGGGATGACGCCGATCGTCGAGGATGGATGGTCCGACGCGCCCGAACTCGACGTCATCGTTGGGCTCGAGGGATCGGCGGCCTCGTTCGCGCTGCTCAAAGCGGGCAACCAGTGCCTCGAACTGTTCGAATATAGCGCGCCCCAACCCAGAGCCAGCGATCCCAACCGGCCGGTCTGCGACGCGGGCATCACCCATATCTGCTTCGGTGTCACCGACCTCGACGCGGAATATGAGCGGCTATCCGCGGCGGGCATGACCTTCAACGGCGTACCGCAGCGTGCGGGTGACCGGCCGCTGCGCGCCATTTACGGCCGCGATCCCGACGGCAATGTCGTCGAGTTGCTCGAGGTGACGGGCGAACATCCGTTCAACTACCGACCGACGACACCTAGCTGGGTCCCGCATCTCGACGCGAAATAGTGCGCGAGCCGCCGCGATCGAGCCGGCGGGCGTTCAGCGAAGATCCTTCATCCGGCCATCGGCCGGCATGCCGTCGATGACCGCGAGCGCCTCGAGCGCCAGCCCGAGATCGAGTCCTTCCGCCATCAGCCGCTTGTAGCGCTGCGTGAGCACGACGCGCGCGTACCGGCGTGCGAGGCTGGGTTTGGCGGCGAACTCGCGCGCGATCTCCAGCGCGCGCGGCAGGACGCGATCGAGCGCCACGACCTCGCCGACCACTCCGAGGCGCTGCGATTCGACAGCGTCGAGTTCCTGTCCCATCAGCAGGAAATAGCGGCCCCGATTGGGGCCCAGCAGGTTGGTCCAGACGACATGGGCACCATCGCCCGGAACGATGCCGGACATGAAGTGGGGCGCGTCCTGGAAAAGCGTGGTGTCCGAGGCGATGACGATATCCGACATCACCGGAATTTCCGGATGAATTCGCGCCGGACCGTTGATCGCGCTGATGACCGGGACTTCGATATCGAGCAGATTCTTGAGCAGCCGGCGGCCGTCGTAGAACACATAGTCCCAGTCGCCGGCCGTGCTCAGCTTGAAGCTCGCCGCATCGATCGTTTCGCACCAGTTCGCGCCGGTGCCCGTCATCACGACGACCTTGTTCTCGCGGTCGGCACCGATATCGGTGAAACAATAGCCGAGTTCGTCATGCGCGAGCGAACTCCAGACGAACGGGCCGCCGTTCGTACCCAGCGTCATCAGTAGGACGCCGTCCTCGTCGCGCGTCAGCGCGATGTTTTCATAGCGATCCTTGTAGCGATCGAACGTCGGGGCCGGGCCGCTCATCGCTTGCGCGGGCCATCGATGCGAGTGACATTGCCCAGGGCGCCCTCCTCCATCCAAACCGTCTTCTGTTCTTCGAGCGACGATATGGCTCAAGCCCGATATTAGTCAACACTGTAGTTGACGATCGCCAGACAGCAGTTAAGCTGGCGACAGGGAGGATGCGATGGGCAAGCTTGACGGCAAGGTGGCGCTGGTGACGGGCGCGGCGCAGGGAATGGGCGCCGCGCACGCCCGCATGCTCGCGGCCGAAGGCGCGCGCGTCGTGCTGACCGATGTTCAGGAACAGGAGGGCAAGGCGCTGGCCGAGAGCATCGGGCCGAGCGCGCTGTTCGTCGTCCAGGACGTCGCCGATCCGCAGTCCTGGGCCGCGGTGCTCGATCAGGCGCAGGCGGCATTCGGGCCGGTCACGATCCTGGTCAACAACGCCGGCATTCTCGGGCCGATTGCGAACACGCTCAAGATCGACATCAAAGCTTATGAGCGCGTCATCGACATCAATCAGCACGGCGTCATGCACGGCATGCGCGCCGTCATCCCCGGTATGATCGAGGCCGGCGGTGGGGCGATCGTGAACATCTCGTCGATCGCCGGCATGACCGCCTGTTTCGGCTTTCCCAACCTTGCCTATGTCGCCAGCAAGTTTGCCGTGCGCGGCATGACAAAGGCCGTCGCCGCCGAATTCGGAAAGCACAATATCCGCGTCAACTCGATCCATCCGGGGTTCATCCTTACGCCGATGATGGTCGAGGCAACCGACGAGAATGGCGGTGGCGCTGCCGAGATGACGATGCTCAAGCGCATGGGTCAGGCCGAGGAGGTGGCACGGCTGATGCTGTTCCTGGCCAGCGACGATTCAGCCTTCATCACGGGTATGGAACATGTCATCGATGGCGGCATGACCGGTCAATAAGGGGGCCGTCAGGAGGTGGCCGCCGCAACGCGGCGCGCCACCTCCTGATGGAAAGCCGTCAACCGGCTCTCCGCGGTGTTGAACATATATTGTTTGGCACCGAGTGAGTGCGACACCGTCCCCCAGTCGTTGAGGACAGCGGCGTCCTCCGCCGACACCGCGACAAAATGATCCCAGTCGCGCTGGTTCTGCGCTTGCCAGTCATCCTCGCTCACGCCCTCCGGGGCCGGGCCGACCACGCCCCAGGCGGTCATGATCGTCTTGTCCACGCTGACCGGCCAGACGTTCCACGTTTGCAGGTGCGTCGGAAAGCAGCTGAACACGGTGTTCGGGAACGCCGTATAGTGGCAGATGTTCTTGAGCCGGTGATCCGCGTCGCCCATGCGGTCGGTGAACCCCTTGAGCGGCAAGGTCATCCAGCTGTGCGGCGGCGTAATGCGAAGATGAGCATCGCGCCACAGCACGAACTTGCCCAGCGTCACCGAGTGCGTGAAGGGCACGTGCCAGGTCTCGTTGAAGGCATCGACGACCACCTTCCAGTTCGCATTGAGTTCGATCTCGTAACGAAACCGTGTCTCAAAGCGGTCGAGCCCGTAAAAGGACAGTTCCTCGCCGACGGCGCCGAGATACGGTTCGAGTTCGGGAACGTCGTCCGAGAGGCACAGCCAGATGAAGCTACCCCATTCGGTGGCGCGGACGGCCGGCGCCCGCAGGCCTTCGAGCCGCGCCGCATCGAACGATTCCTTGAGCGGCACGGCTTTGACGATGCCGGAGAGGTCATATTGCAGCCCGTGCCACGGACAAGCGAAGCGGCCGCCCTTGCAGCTCCCAGACTCCTTCAGCAGCCGGGCGCCGCGATGCTGGCAGACGTTGTGCCAGGCGGCGATGCTCCCATCGTCGAGACGGGCGATGACGATCGACTGCTGGAGGCGGTCCCAGACGACGTAGTCACGCGGGTTCCTGAGATCGACGGTCGGACAGACCGGGAACCAGCTGTGATGAAAGATCGCCTTCATCTCGCGGTCGAACAGGTTCGGGTCGGTATAGTCGCTCGCGTCGACCACACTGGGTGGCAGCGGATATTGTTTTTCGGCCGGTGTCGGGAAGGCGCGCGCCGCTTCTGCCTCGAGATGCTTCATCTGCTCAGTGAGGCCCTCGGGCACCGGCGTCCGCTCGTTCATCGTTCGGTCCTCACTTAACGTGGCGCCGCGTCGAGCGCGGCGAGATTGTCGTGGAGCCGCTCGCGCGCGATCTGCGCGAGCTTCACTTTCTGGGGTCGCCCGGTGGACGTCATCGGAATGTCGGCGGCCGCGAAGAACAGGACGTGGCGCGGCACCTTGAAGCGCGCGAGGTTGCTGGCGCACAGCGCGACCAGCGCGGCAGGGTCGGGATCGGCACCGGCGACCGGCACGATGCAGAGACACCCGACGTCGCCCATTTTGACATCGGGCACGCCGACCGCCAGCGCCAGCTCGATGTCGGGCAGGGTCTCGACAAGCGCCTCGATCTCGCGCGGCATCACCATTTCACCGCCGCAACGATACGATTCCTTGAGACGTCCGGTCAGCGTGAGATAGCCGTCGGCGGTCACTTTCCCAAGATCGCCGGTGTGGAGCCAGCCATCGCCGGTGAAGGCGTCGGCAGTCTCCTCGGGCTTGCGATAATAGCCGGCGGTTACGATCGGCCCCTTGGCGACGAGTTCACCGATCTCGCCATGCGGCACCTCTTCGCCGGTCTCCGGATCGAGCACTCGATAGGCGGCGACCAGCCCGCCGAACGCGGGGTCGCCCGCGACATGGGCGAGCTTGTAGCGGCCATTCGACACGTGCAGCCAGTGATCGTCGCCCTCGGGCAGCGAGCATACGCTCGAGGCCGTCGTTTCGCTCATCCCGTAAGCGGTGATGAGCTCGCGCGGCTTGAACACGGCCCTGATATCCTCCCAGATGCCCGGCGGGTTCACGCCGCCGCTGTTGAACAGCTGGACCAAAGCGGACGAATCGAACCCCCGCTTCGCCGCCACTTCGAGCAGTTTGATCGTCTGGTTGGGCAGCGCGATGATGTCCGTGACCCGGTGAGCCTCGGCTTGCTCGAGAAAAGCGGCAGGTTCGAAGACCAGCTGGGTGACGACGCTGCCGCCGACGAACCAGGCCACCACGAGGCATTCGACATAGCCGTAGACGTGATACATCGGGAGCGCGTGCGCGGTCGAGCGGCCGTCCGACAACGCCCGGTGATAGACCGACGAATAGGCCACGCGCAGGATCATGTCGTGCGTGAGGATGACGCCCTTGGAGCGTCCCGTGGTCCCCGACGTGTAGAGAATGTCGCACGGTGCCGACGCATCGCCACCTGCAGTTCGCCGGTCGAGCTCTGCCAGGTCGCCGCCCCGGCCCAGCGCGACCAGATCGTCGAGCGTGCGCGCCCCGAGCGGTTGGACGCCGCTCGTCGGCAGCACGAAGATCTCGCGCAACCGGTTGAGCGACGCGCCGCCGCTGCGCCACTCGGGCGCGAAGCGATCGAGGTCGGCGAGATAATCGTGCCCGCGAAACTCGTCTATGACGACCAGGGCAACGGCATCCGACTGATCGAGGACGTAGCGCAGCTCCTCGCCGCGCAGGTTGAAGTTGACGGGGATCGTGACCGCGCCGACGCGAGCGATCGCCAGCTTGACCGCGACGAACTCGACATAGTTTGCCATGAGCAAGGCGACATGGTCGCCCGGCTCGATGCCGATCGCGAGCAGGCCAAGGGCAATATTGCGCGACCATGCCTGAAGCTCGGAATACGTGCGCATGCCCTGCTCGTTGCGGAACATCGGTCGGTCCGGATATTGATCTGCGGCGGCATCGAACGCCTGCGCCAGCGTCCAGCCTGGCCATTCCGGAAAGCGGCGCTCCAATTCGCCTCGCCGCGCCGGGATGTCCGGAATTTGCGCCATCGACACCCTCTCCACTAGACAATAACAAACATTTGTTTCTATGCTAGCGTCATTGATCGAAATTGCAAACAGCTTACCGTCCGCAACCTGAAATCGCTAAGGAACTACCATGGATTTCGCGTTCACCGAAGAGCAGCAGATGTGGCACGACATGATGCACAGCTTCATGGAGAAGGAGGTGGGGCGCGACTATACGCGCGAGCACGACCAGAGCCGGGAATTCCCCGAGGAACTGTTTCAGAAGGCCGCGGAACAAGGCTGGCTCGGCTTGCTGATTCCCGAATCGCAGGGCGGCATGGAGACCGACCCGATCATGTTCGCGATCTTTTGCGAGGCGATCGGCAAGTTCAGCCTCGATACCGCTGCCTGCCTGATGACCTCGATGTTCACCGCGACCAACATCGCCAAGCACGGCACGCCCGAGCAGCATGAGAAATATCTCAAGCCGTTCCTGCGGGGCGAGATGAAGTTCTCCATCTCGATCAGCGAACCGCAATCGGGGTCCGACGCCGCCGGCGCCCGCTCGACCGCGAAGCTCGATGGCGACGAGTGGGTGCTCAACGGTAACAAGGTGTGGTGCTCCGGCGCGCATTTGCCGAACACGACGATCGTCGTCCTCGCCCGGACGAGCGACGACCGCTATGGCGGGTTCAGCCTCTTCCTGGTGCCCAACACGACGCCGGGCCTCGAGCTCAAGAAGATGAACACGATCGTGCGCAAGAGTCTCGGGACGACCGAATTCTTCATGGACGATATGCGCATCCCGAAGGAAAATCTGCTCGGCGAGGTCGGCAAGGGCTGGAAATATATCGGCGAGCACCTCGACCTCGAGCGTCTCAGCATCGCGGCCAGCCAAGTCGGCAACGCCCGCACCGCGCTCGACGATACGATCCGCTATACCAAGGACCGTTCGGCCTTCGGCAAGACGCTGTCGTCGTTCCAGGTGCTAAAGCATCGCATGGCAGACGACGAGATCAACCTCACCGCGGCACGCCTCATGGTCTATGCCGCTGCGTCCAAGCTCGCCAAAGGCGAGAAAGCGTCGAAAGACGTCTCGATGGCGAAGGTGTTCTGCGTGAACACGCTGTTCCAGACCGCGTTCAACGGCATGCAAGCGCTCGGCGGATATTCGCAGCTTCCCGAATACGACATGGAGCGCTACTTCCGCGAGGCGAAGCACGGCATGGTCGGCGGCGGGACGAACGAGATCCAGCGCGGTATCATCGCCAAGGAAATGGGACTCTGAATGCCACGAGCAATGCGATGAGTCGGGCGCCTCAAGCCAAGGCCAAGGCGGTAGCGGGCGAACCGCTGCATCCTCGGTCATCGATTCTGAACGCGACGATCAAATTGTTCGGACAGCAAGGCTATACCGGCACGTCGATGCGCGACATCGCGAAGGAAGTCGGCGTGCTGGCTGGCAGCCTCTATGCCCATATCGACAGCAAGGAAACTTTGCTGGTCGAGATCGTCGATGCCGGTATTAACGGTTTCCTCTCGGCAGTCGAACCGATCGTGAACCTCCCGCTGGCGGCCGAGGAGCGGCTGCGCCGGGCGATCCGCGCGCACGTCGAAGTGGTGGCGCAAAATCCCGAACGGTCGCTCGTCGTGTTCCACCAGTGGCGCTTTCTCAGCGACGAAAACCTCGCCACCGCGATCGAGCACCGCCGCCGTTACGAGCGCGCGTTCGTCCAGATCTTCGAGGCCGGCGTGGCCGAAGGCGTGTTCGAGAAGACGTTGAACAAGCGGATCGCCGTCCTCACGATTCTCGGCGCGCTCAACTGGACGCCGGAATGGTATTCGGCGGACGGCCCGGCCACCGCCTCGCAGGTCGGCGACATGATGGCCGACTCGCTGCTGTCGGGACTTTACGTCCGGCGCTGACGCCGGCGGTGCGCTACGAAAGCTTGACGAGCGGACGCGCTTGCGGCACGAAAAAACGAACAGTTGTTTGGGAGCTTTTGTGAGCAGTCGGATTTTCCACGACCCGCAGGAAAAATTCTTCGACGATTTCGAACTCGGCGATGTCGTGATCACGCGCGGCCGGACGATCGACAATAGTGCGATCGGCAATTTCGCCGAGCTGACGGGCGACTATTATCCGCTCCACATCGACGAAGAGGCCGCCAAGAAGACGCGGTTCGGCACGCGCATCGCGCATGGCCCTTTCACCTTCACCGTGGCGGTGGGCCTGGTCGGGCTGAGCGGTTTCTACGGCGACGCGATCACCGCGCTGCTCGAGATCCGTTCGCTGCGCGCGACCAAGCCGGTGATCGCCGGCGACACGCTCAGCGTCCACGCCGAAGTGATCGAGCTGACCGCCGGCGACAACCCGAAATACGGCACGATCGGTGTCAATTATTCTGTGCGCAACCAACGCGATGAGGAAGTGATGGTGTTCCAGCAATTCATGCTTGCCAAGCGCCGCCCGAAGGAGACCGCCAATGGCTGAACAATGGCCGAGCTATGTCGATGCCGGACAGCCCAACGATCCGGTTTTCGTCGGCGTGGGCGAGATCCCTTCGGGCCGATATCCGGACCGCAACTTCATCGGCGATCTGACCAAGGTCGCCATCCTGGCGCTCAAGGACGCCGGGATGGCGCCCAAGGATGTCGACACCATCCTCCTCATCCCCAACCTCCACGGGTTCGCGGACCAGGCCGACCTCGTCTTCTCGCGGATGGTCGAGGAGCTCGGGCTCAATCGCCATGCCAAGGCGAGCCTCATGATCCATTCGGGGGGGTCGACGAGCGACAACGCCGTGCGATCCGCCGCTGGCCTGATCACTGCCGGACACGCGAAGACGGTCCTCGTCCTGCATTGCGAGCGCTGGGGGTCGGCGAACCTGGCCGAGATGGTCACCGCTTTGTCGAAGAACGGCATCCCGCAGGAGTGGGAGCAAGTGACGGGGCTGCAATTCAACGCCGTCGGCGGGCTGATCACGCAGCGCTACATGCACGATACCGGTTCGACCGCTGAGGAAATGGCGTCGGTGTGCGTCACGCTGCGCAAGTGGGCGCGCCTCAACCCCAATGCCATGTTCAAGGACAAGGACCTGACGGTCGAGCAAATCCTCGCGTCCAAGATGATTTCCGATCCGCTCCACGCACTCGAATGCCCGCCGCTCGCCGACGGCGCCGTGGCGTTCGTGATGACGAGCGCCGAGAACGCCAGGAAACGCGGCCTCACCGAGAGCGTTCGCATCGCCGGCTCGGGCGGTTGCGTCAGCCATTACAGCATCGGCCAGGAAACCAACCTGTCGGTGCTGGGCTGGCCGCTCGCCGCCGAACGCGCCTACGCCCAGTCGGGCTGGGGGCCCGAGGACGCCGACCTGGCGCAAGTCTATGACAGCTATGCCGCGGTGACCACGATCGCGATGGAGGGTCTCGGACTTTGTCCCAAGGGCGAAGGCGCGCGCTGGTTCGCCGCGGGCAATGGCGATCCCGGCGGCAAGCTGCCGGTCAACACCAATGGCGGCCTGCTGTCCGCCGGTCACACCGGTGTCGGTGGCGGCACTGCCCTGCTGGTCGAAGGGGTGCGGCAGCTCCTGCACCGCGCCGAGCAACCCAGGCAGGTCGAGGGCTGCCGTCGCGCGATCATCGGCGGCACCGGCGGCACCTACATGGACGCACAGGTCCTGCTTCTCGAGCGGGTGGAGGGCTGAACGATGGCGAATTCTCCGATCATCCAGGGCTTTCGCGACGGCCTCGCCGCTGGCGACCTTCTCCTGCAGAAGTGCAACAGCTGCCAACAGCTCAACATGTATCCGCGCTACGCCTGTCCGCATTGCCAGTCCGACGATCTCGGATGGCAGAAGGCGGCAGGAACGGGGACGCTGATGAGCGTCACGGTGCTGCGCGCCGGGGGCCCGGAGGGCTTCGAGCAGGAGATCCCCTACGCGCTGGGTATCGTCAAACTCGACGAAGGCGTGCAGCTGCTGGGGCGGATGGCACCCGATGAAGATGGCGAATGGGCAAGCTATGCTTGCGACCAGCGCGTGACGTTCCAGCCCGCGCGGGACAAGACCTACGCCAATTTCGGGCACGCCGAGTGAACAGCTTCGCGTTCCTCGACAAGGCGGCACGCCAGCGCGGCGACGCGCCGGCGCTGATCCACGGTGACGAGGTCGTCGGGTATCGCGATTTTCATGCCCGGGCCCTGGCGATTGCCGGCAACCTCCATCGCCTGGGATGCAAGCCGGGCGATCGCGTGGCGTTCTGCCTCGCCAATTCGCCCCGGATCCTCGAGGTCATATACGGCTGCTTCGCCGGCGGTCTTGTCGTCGTGCCGATCAACGCCCGGCTCCACCCGCGCGAAATGGCCTATATCGTCGCCAATTCGGGCGCGAAGGTGCTGGTGCACGGTGCCGAGTACCAAGCAGGCATCGCCGACGCGATCGATGCGTTCGAGGGACTGGCGCACCGCTTCTGTCTCGAGCCGGCCGATGGCGCGTCGCCATATGACGATCTGACCGACGCCCGCTACGCACTGAGTAGCGCCGTCGACGTCGAGGCTACCGATCCGTGCTGGCTCTTCTACACGTCGGGTACCACCGGGCGCCCGAAGGGTGCGATCTGGAACCACCGGATGGTGCGCTGCGTGGTGATGAACTACCTCGCCGACCTCCATAACATCCAGCCCGGCGAGGTCGTACTGCACGCCGCGCCGATGTCGCACGGGAGCGGCATCGTGGCGCTTCCGGCAATCGCGCGCGGCGCGACGCAGGTAATTCTCGAACCCGCCAGCTTCGAGCCCAAGTCGCTGTTCGCGACGATCGAGCGGCATCGGGTCGGTCATGTCGCCTTTCTCGCACCGACCCAGATCATCAAGATGCTCGATGAGTTCGAGCCCGGCGCCTATGACCTGAGCTCGCTCAACGCGATCACCTATGGCGGCGCACCGATCCATGTCGTGCATTTGCGCCGCGCGATCGCGGCGTTCGGTCCGGTGTTCGTGCAACTGTTCGGTCAGGGCGAGGCACCGATCACGATCACCGGCATGACCGCGCGGCGGCATCAGGAACTGCTCGACGCCGACGACCCGCGGATCGGGTCGGCCGGGCAGATCCGCACCGACGTCGAGGCGCATTGCGTCGATGAGGATGACAACCCCCTGCCCCCTGGCGAAGCCGGCGAAGTCGTCGTGCGCGGCGACGTCGTGATGCCGGGATACTGGAACAATCCGGAGGCATCGGCCGAAGCGCTACGCGGGGGATGGCTGCATACCGGCGATATCGGGATGTTCGACGACGCTGGCTACCTCTTCCTGCTCGACCGCGCCAAGGACATGATCATCTCCGGCGGCAACAACGTCTATCCCCGCGAGGTCGAGGAAATCATCGTCCGGCATCCCGCTGTCGCGAACGTGTGCGTGGTCGGTATTCCCGATCCCTATTGGGGCGAAGCCGTGCATGCCGTGGTCGTGACCGAGCCGGGCGCGCAGGTCAGCGCCAAGGACATCATCGCCCACTGCGCCGACCATCTGGCCGGATACAAGAAGCCCAAGGCGGTCGATTTCGTCAAGGCGCTGCCGGTCAGCGGTTACGGCAAGATCCTGCGCCGCGAAGTGCGCGAGAAATATTGGCAGGGACACGACAGCAGGATCGGCGGCGGCGCCCCGGTGGAGGCGCAGGCATGAATCGCGTGATGGTAGCGGGCGTCGGCATGACGCACTTCGGCAAACATCTCGGCATGGGCGTACGCAACCTCGCAATCGAGGCCGTCGACGCCGCGATCGACGATGCCAAGGCCGACGCCGCCGATATCGAGCGAGTCTATTTCGGCAACGCGGTGGCAGGGATCGTCACGCAGCAGGAGATGATCCGCGGCCAGGTCGCGTTGCGCCGCCACGCCCTCAATGGAGCCGCACTGATCAACGTCGAGAATGCGTGCGCGTCGGGAGGATCGGCGCTCAGCATCGGCTATGAGGCGATCGCAAGCGGTGCCGCCAAGGCGGTGATGGTGATCGGTGCCGAGCAGCTCAACCATGCCGACAAGTCGCGCCCGTTCAACGCGCTGCGCGGATCCACCGACATCGAGGACATCGGCGAGGCCGAGCCGGGCCAGATGAGCGCCAATTCGCTGCTGATGGATTTCTACGCCGAAGTAGCCCAGCGCTATCTCGACACCTACGGTGCCGACCCGGCGGACTTTGCGCGGGTCGCCGTCAAGAACCGCAAGAACGCGGCGCACAATCCGAACGCGCATCTCCGCGCGCCGCAATCGCTCGACGACGTGCTCAACGCGCGGATGATCGTCGCGCCGCTGACCCTGCCGATGTGCTCGCCGACGACGGACGGGGCGGCTGCGCTCCTTATCTGCTCGGAAGATTATGCCAAGGCGCGGGGCGCCGACGCGGTCGAGCTCGTGACGACGCGGATCGCGTCTGGCGCCCGCGGCAATCCGGTACGCGACGCGGTCGCCATCGCCTATGAAGCTGCCGGCATCGGTCCCGAGGATTTCGACCTGATGGAACTGCACGATGCGGCGGCGCCGGCCGAGCTCATGCAATATGCCGAAGTCGGACTGTGCGCCGAAGGCGAAGGGCATGTGCTGATCCGCGAAGGCGCCACCGACATCGGCGGCCGCACGCCGGTCAACACCAGCGGCGGCTTGCTCAGCCGCGGCCATCCGCTGGGCGCGACGGGCTGCGCCCAGATCGTCGAGCTCGTGGTGCAGCTGCGCGGCCAGGCGAACGGGCGGCAGGTCGCGGGCGCGCGCCAAGCGCTCGCGGTCAACGGCGGCGGCTGGCTCGACGGCAGCTATGCGCTTGCGGTCGCCTCGATTCTTCGCAAGGTCTGATCATGGACTACGACACGATCCTGCTCGACCGCCCCGCCGACGGTGTGGCGATGATCACGCTCAATCGACCGGAGCGCGGCAACGGCGTGGTTCCAGAGATGGCCGCGGACTTGATCCATGCGCTCAACACGCTCGAAATCGACACCAGCGTGCGCGTGCTCGTGCTGACCGGCGCCGGCAAGCAATTCTGCGCCGGCGCAGACCTCGTCGAGTTCGCCACTTATCTGGCCGATACCCAGGCCCAGACGCAGGAACCCTATAACGCGCGCGTCCTGTGGCCCGTCACGCAGCGCCTCGTCTCAAGCCGCCTGCCGGTGATCGCCGCAGTCAATGGCGGCGCGACCGCCGGCGGGCTCGACCTGGCTCTCGCTTGCGACATCCGACTAGGCTCGGACCGCGCGAAGGTCGGCGAGACCTATATCAAGCTCGGCCTCAACCCCGGCAATGGCGGCACCTATTTCCTGCCGCGGCTGGTGGGCTCGGGCCTGGCCGCCGAAATGGCCCTGACCGGCGACCTTTACGATGCGGCGCAAGCGCTCGCGATGGGACTGTTCAACCGCGTCGTCCCGGCCGACGAACTCGTCGCTGAAGCCGTGGCACTGGCGGCGCGGATCGCCGAGCGTCCGCGCCTCGCGATCGAAGCGACCAAGCAGCAACTGCGCGAGAGCTGGCACATGACCCTGGTCGGATCGATGAACGCAAGCTTCTGGGGAGTCGCCACGCTGAGCTATTCCGACGACTTGCGTGAAGGCGTTGGCGCGGCGCTCGAGAAACGCGCGCCCGTCTACAACAAGAAACCGTCGTGACGCGCCGGGTCATCGTCGATGCGGTGTTCCATCCGTGGAACCTGTCGCCGGAAAACCAGAACCCGGCCGCACGGGCGCAGCTCGACGCGGTTCATGCCTCGCACAAGCTGTCGCTCGACGACGCCAATCGCCGCTACGAGCTGACCGACGGCGAGATCTTCAGCGACATCAGTTTCGACGCGCTCGCCGCAGCCGAGTTTGTCGAAAGCCCGGTCGACCTAGCCGTCATCCATTCGCTGCCCTGTCTCGGCTTCACGACCGGCAACGTCACCGATCCCGACCGTGCCGCGGCCCTGCGCGACCGGCACCCCGATCGCTTTCGCCTCTACGCCACGGTCGGCACGCCGATCGGCAAGGGCGCGATCGACGAGTTGCGACGTCAGGTCGATACCTTCGGGGTCGACGGGCTGAAGCTGTACCCGGCGCTCTATTACGACAATCAGGCGACCGGCTGGCGGCTCGACGGCGAAGACTTCGCCACCCCCCTGCTCGAAGCCGCGCGCGAGATGGGGATTACGCGCGTCGCCATTCACAAGGCATTGTGGCTCGAGCCCGCGCCGCGCTCGGCATTCGATATCGACGACATGGATTCGCCGCTCGCGCGCTTTTCCGACATGACCTTCGAGATGGTGCATGGCGGCACCGCGTTCCTCGACCAGACCATCGAATTAATGCGCCGCCATCCCAATCTGTATCTGACGCTCGAGACGACCTTCTCCTACATCCTCGTCAAGCCGCGGGTGTTCGACAAGGTGATGGGCAGATTGATCCAGGCGGTGGGTTCGGACCGGCTGCTGTTCGCCAGCGGCAATAACCTCGCCCACCCCGCGCCGCTCCTCGCGGCGTTCGACGGCTATCAGTTCGCCGACGCGCATCTCGACGAATTCGGCATCGAGCCGCTCACAGACCGCGACCGCGCCAATATCCTCGGCGACAATGCGCTTCGCCTTCATGGACTCGATCCAGCCGCCGTCATCGCGGCCACCGCAGACGACGCCTTCGCACGCGAGCGCGCTGCCGGAATTCCGGAACCATGGTCGGCGCTACGCACAACGAACGTGCCTGCATGAGTGTCGTCGATCGCATCCGTGAACGGGTCGCCGCGATACCCGAGCCGTGCGCGTTTGCGATGGGTCGTCCCACGACGCTCGGCGCGATGGGCCTCATCGAGGCGATCGAGGTCGAGGACGGCCGCGCGACCGTCACACTGTGCCTGACCGACACCGCTTGCGTGCATTTCTCCTCGATGCAGGGCTATATCGCCGACGTGCTGAACGACCTGCCCGGTATCACCAGCGTCGTCGTCAACCAGACGCTCACCGAATTGTGGACGCCAGACCGCATGGGCGACGCATGATCGCGGCAGCGACGTATCGCGGGCTACGGGTGCTCGACCTGAGCACGAATATCGCGGGACCTTATGCCGCGTTGATCCTTGCCGATCTCGGCGCCGACGTCATCAAGATCGAACGCGCGCCACATGGCGACGACACCCGCGCGCTGCCGCCACGATGGAACGACGACGCCACCGTCTTCCTTGCGATGAACCGCAACAAGCGCAGCGTCTTGCTCGACCTCAAGTCGGATGCCGGACGTGCTGCCGTGCTCACGCTCGCCGCCACCGCCGACGTCGTGATCGAGAGCTTCCCGCCGGGCGTCGCCGGGAAGCTCGGTCTCGATCACCAAGCATTCGCGGCCGCCAATCCCGCGATCATCAGTTGCACCGTCTCGGCTTTCGGCGACGGGCCTCTCGGCGCGACGATGCCGGGCTACGATGCACTCGTCCAGGCGGTGTCGGGCCTCATGAGCCTGACGGGTCATCCCAGGTCCGAGCCCGTCCGCACCGGGCCGTCGATCCTCGACGTCACGACCGGCATGTGGAGTGCGATCGCCATCCAAGCGGCGCTGGCGCGACGCGCGGCTGGCGCTGGCGGCACACGCGTCACGTCCTCGTTGATGGAATCCGCTTTCGCGCTCGTCGCGCATCAGATTCAAGGGTTGCTCGCGACCGGCGAGCAGCCGCCCAAGCTCGGATCGGGTGCGCCGAGTGCCGCGCCCTATCGCGTTTATCGGGCAAGCGACGGCTTCGTGATGATCGCCACCGCGAGCGAACCGCAGTTCCCGCGCTTGTGCGCAGCGCTTGAGCGGCCTGCGCTGGCGGCCGACGACCGATTCGCGACGATGACGGCGCGCATCGCCAATCGCGAGGCGCTTGACGAAGCGATCGGCAGTGCCGTTGCCGAAAAGGACGTTGCAACGTGGCTGACGCTCCTGGGGGCGAACGGTATATCGTCTGGCCGTGTCAATGATCTCGCCGAAGCGCTCGACCTGCCAGTCGCGCGGGAATTGCGCCTGTTCGTCGAGCCGGTCGCGGTCGGCAACCCGACGGGCCTTCCGATGCAGCGCATTCCCGCGGACCCGGACGGCGCCGGTCCTCGGCGCCCGCCGCCCCGGCTCGGCGAACATAGCCGCGAGGTGCTAGCCGAAGCCGGGCTGAGCGAAACCGAGATCGACGCACTCACCCGCCGCTAGGCGTTCATGTCGACGATGATCTTGCTGGCGCTGCCGGGCATGCCGGCGAACAGCGCGCTCACTTCAGCATCGTCCGCCAGTCGCGAGAATTCGACGATTGCCGTGTTGGGCGGGGGTGCCGCGATCGCGCCGCGCGCCATCGCGTCGAGCGTGACTTGCCAGTCGCCGCGCGGCCGACCGCCACGCGCCGGCTCGTTACCGAAGAAGTTGCCGAAATGCCGGATAGTGAGCTCCTTGAGCCAGGCGACCGAGGGCTCGATTGCGGCGAACCCCTGACTGCCATAGGCCCGCATCATCACGACCTGACCCTGCGTCCGGGCAATCCGATGGGCCATCGCCACGTAGCGGGCCGCCGCCGGCACATAGTCTTCCATCGCCACCATCACCACGTCGGCACCCGCCGGCATGGCGATGCGCAGATCGCGGACCAGCGTTTCGCTCGCCGGATCGAGCGCGATCGAGGCCCCGAACCGCAGCGCGGCTGCCCGTCGCGCGGGATCCGGGTCGACGGCGACGACGGTTCCGCCCTGTCGCTTCAGCCACTGCGCGACGTAGAGATTGTAGTCCTCCAGCCCGAGCAGCACGACATTGTCGCCGATCGCTACCACCCCCGAGCGCACCGCGCGCGTCGCACAACAGGCCGCCTCGACACAGGCGGCGTGAAGCGGCGCGACGCTGTCGGGCAGCCGATAGAGCGCATAGGACGGCACGGAGACGAATTCTGCCAGGCCGCCATCGGCGCCGTGCACGCCAAGGAAGCCGCCATCCCGGCACTGCATCTCGAGGCCGGCGCGACAGGCAAGGCACTGACCGCAGCGAATGCGCGGATCGACGGAAACGCGCTCGCCAACCTGCCAGTCGCCGAGGTTGGGTGCGCAACCGACCACTTCGGCGCTGAACTCGTGCCCCAGGACCAGGCCGGCGCTTCGCGCCACGTGCCCGTCGAACACATGCTTGTCGGTGAAGCAGATGCCGTTGAACAAGGGCCGCAGCAGCACGTGGCCCGGCGCCAGATCAGGCACCGGGCGATCTTCCATCGCGAACTGGCCCGGGCCGCGGGCGACGACGGCGCGCATCACGACGTTAGCTGCCAGGTCGCGCGAGTGCGCTCAACGATGCGCGGGCGCGATCGCTGAGCGGAGCGGCTTCCCGGCTGTCGACATTGACTTGCACCATCACGCTTTCCGACGTGGCAGCACATCGTGCGTTCTGAAACAGCGCCTGGGCGAAGCGGATCGAACTCGTGCCGATCCGGTCGATGCGGTTGGCGACATGCACCTCGCCGGGCCAGGTAAGCTCCCCGACGAACTCGATGCTCGTGCGGGCGATGACGAAGAAACAGCCAGGGGTCGACAAGTCCCCTTCCCCGAACAAGACGTGCGCGCGGCCCGCCTCGAGAAAGGCACCGAACTGGAGGTTGTTGACGTGTCCTTGCCGATCGGTGTCGCTGAACCGAACGCGCTCGGCGATGACCGACGGGAATTCCTCGATGGCCGGAAGTCCGGCCAGGCGATCACCGTCGGCCATGGTCGGCGATCAGAGCTTGAACCCGACGCGCACCGTGATCTCGCGCCCGCGCGCCACAACGCCGCGCTGTTCGCCGATCGCGCCGGGCACGCCGGCACCGCCAGTGCGGTCGGCCGCATACAGCAGATAGTATTTGTTGGTCAGGTTCTTGCCGAAGACCCCCACGTTCCAGCTGCCGTTGGTGGGACTGAACGTGAGACCGGCGTTGAAGCGCCAGAAATCTGGCTGCAGCGTCGGCGGCGCGAGCGTGTCGGCGGCGTAGTAGCTACCGCTGTAATAGGCGTCACCGGTCAGCTCGAGCTTGTAGTCGCCGAGCGGCAGCGTGCCGACGAACCCCGCATTGCCCGACCATTCCGGGGAGCGCGCCGGCGCGCGGCCGTCATAGACCTGCTGCAACGTGAGCGCCGTCGTGTTCACGAACGAGCAATTGGGCGGCGGAACGGCCGTCGCGCGCACCGTGCCCGTCGGGAAGGCATAGGAGTAGCATTGGCCGGTGAAGTTGCGGAACTTGTTGTTGACGTAAGCCAAGGCGCCGTGAAGCGAGAATTCGCGCGCCGCCGCGAAGTTGAACTCTACCTCGAAACCGCGCTGGCGAACCGCGCCCGCATTGTTGATCGTGTAGGCGATCCGCGCCGGATCGTAGGTGTTCACCTGCAAGTTCGAGAAGGTATAGGCAAACGCCGCCGCGCTCACATTGAGGCGGTTGTCGAGGGCGATCAGTCGTCCGCCCAACTCGAAGCCCTTCGCCTTTTCGGAGTCGAAGTCGACGTCGCCGATCCGCGTCGTGGTCTGTAAGGGGTTGGTGAGACCGAAGCCACCCGACTTGAAGCCGGTGCGATAGGCCACGAACAGGGTGTGCTTGCTGTCGGGCGTCCAGGTCAGCGTCACTTCGGGTGACACGTTGTTGTCGCGGAACGAGCCTTTGAGATAGCCGACCTGATCCGAGCCGGGATAAACCTGGGCCGCGGTTAGAAAGGTACCCACGCCATACACGTTGTTCTTGCGGAAATCCTTTTCCTCGCGGGTGTAGCGCGCGCCGCCCGCCAGCTCGAGCTGCGGTGTGAACTTGAAGATCGCCTGTGCGAACGCCGAATATGTTTTGCCTAACTGATGCGCGAACGTCTCGAACGAGGTGTAGCGATCCGCCGCCGAATTGTAGGCGCCGTCGCTCAGCTTGGTGTCGTAGTGATCGAGGATCGTGGTGCGCTGGTAATAACCGCCGACGACGAAGTTGAAGATGCCTGAGAAATCGCTCGACAGGCGCAATTCCTGGCTGAATTCGGTCGATTTCTGGCCTTCGAACTGCGCGAGCTGTGAGTAGGTGGTCTGATCGAACCCGGCGAAATATTTGTATTGAAGGTTGTTGTAGCCGGTGTTCGAGGCAAGCGTCAGGTCGCCGAACTTCCATTGCATATTGAGCCCGGACACGATGGCCTTGAGCTTGCCGCCCGAAGTCAGTCCCAGACCCTCGTCGCGGATCGTGTTGCGGATCGCAGCAGGAACGTCGCCCGACGTCGTGCGATTGTCGATCACGCACTCCGCGGTCGGGTCGGCGATCCCGCTGACCCGCGGATTCGGTCCCGTGCACGGCCCGATATTCTGCGACGACACACCAGGACCGGCATCGGTCTGGGTCGTGCCGAGCACGCGCAGCGTGGCCTTGAACGCATTACTAGGCTCGAACGCCAGCGTGACACGACCGGTGAAGTCGTCGTCGCCAGGACGCGGATTGCTGGTGCCGGGCAAGGTGCCGACCGACGCGGGCGCACCGGTCGCCGGGCGGTAGAACGGGTTGGCGATCGAGGTCGAGGTGTTGCGCAGCCAGCCATCGAGGTTGCGGTAGCGGACCGCTACGCGGAAGCCCAAGGTCGGCGTCACCGGCCCCGACACGAACGCGTCGACCGTGGCTTCGTCGCCGACGAACTCATAGGAGGCGGTCGCGCCGCCGCGGAATTCCTTGGTGGGCGACGCGCTCACGATCGAGATAACGCCGGCGGTATTGTTCTTGCCGAAGAACAAGGCCTGCGGCCCCTTGAGCACTTCGACGCGCTCGACATCGAAGAAGCCGAGCCGCGCGACCTGGCCGTTGCTGGTCTGGATATTGTCGATGGCGACCGAGACGGCCTGCTCGAACCCCGTCTGATTGGCCGGAGAACTGATCCCGCGGATCGCGATCGAACCGCCGCCATTGGCGCGATAGGCGCCAATGATCACGGTCGGCGTGAGGTTACCGATCGCGGTGAGATCGTTGGACTGGTAGCGGGCGACCGTCTCATTGGTCAGCGCGGTGATGACCACCGGCACGTCCATCAGACGCTCGTCCTTGCGGCGAGCCGTGATCACGATGTCGTTGGCGGTGGTCGGCTGATCGACGTCCTGGGCTTCGGGAGCCGGCGCGGTCGTCGTTTGCGGGGCCGCCGGTCCGCTGTCCTGCGCGAACGCCGGCGCGGCGACTAGGACCGCCAGCGACGCAGATGCCAGCAATGCTGTCCGCAAGTAGACCGTGGTGCCCACAAACCCCTCCATCCCAAAGTTAAAACAACTGTTTGTTTGTTCTTAAACATCCCTTTGCCGTAGATCGGGCGCCCGAGTCAAGAGTGCGCCATCCCGCGCGCGACGATCCGCGATGCGGGGGCGACGTGGGCTGCCGAGATTGGCCGTCGGATCGCGCCGAACTTGTGGGGAACAGCCCCTCAACCCGGCAATGGCTCTCCGGTGTCGGGATCGATCCCGAGGCGCGCACACATTCCTGCGCGCAAGGTGCTCTTGAGCACCTTCCCGGTGACCGTCATCGGAAAGGCGTCGACGAGCGCGAAGTGTTTCGGAACCTTCTGCCGCGAGATCGCCGCCATGCAGTGACGGCGCAGTTCATCCTCGTCGAGCCCCGCCGGCTCGTTCGGAATTATCCACGCGCAGAGCTCCTCGCCGAACTTCGGATCGGGGATGCCGAACACTTGGACATCGCGGATGGCGGGATGCGCGTGCAGGAACTCCTCGATTTCCTTGGGATAGAGATTCTCGCCGCCACGGATCACCATGTCCTTGATGCGCCCAACGATGCGCAGGTCGCCTCGTGGGTCGAGCGTGCCGAGGTCGCCGGTATGTACCCATCCTGCCACGTCCTTGGTGGCTGCGGTCGCGTCCTGGTCGTTCCAATAGCCAAGCATCGTCGAATAGCCGCGCGTGCAAATTTCGCCGATTGCCCCGCGTGGCACGATCCGGCCTTCCTCGTCGATGAGCTTGGCCTCGATGTGCGGCTGGATGTTGCCGACAGTCGAGATCCGCCGCTCGATCGCGAGGTCGACCGCCGTCTGAAAGCTCACCGGACTTTCGGTCATGCCGTAGCAGATGGTGATTTCGTTCATGTGCATGTCGGTCATCACGCGCCGCATGAGATCGATCGGACACAAGGCGCCGGCCATGACGCCAGTACGCAGCGCCGCGAGGTCGAACTCGCGAAAGCGCGGGTGCCCGAGCATCGCGATGAACATTGTCGGCACGCCATAGAGCGCGGTGCACCTCTCCTCGGCAAGCGCCTGCAGCGTTGCGAGCGGATCGAAACCGGGACCGGGCAGCACGATGGCGACGCCGTGCGCCAGACACAGCAGCGATCCGGTTACCATCCCGAAGCAATGGTAGAGCGGGACTGGGAGGCAGAGCCTGTCGCCGGCGCCGAGCCGCATCGCCCGTCCTGTAAAATGTCCGTTGTTGAGAATGCTCGCGTGGCTGAGCACCACGCCCTTCGGCGCCCCGGTCGTGCCGCTGGTGAATTGGATGTTGACCGGCGCATCGAACTGAACCTCGGCCGCCACCCGAGCGAGCACCGTGTGCCCGCACGCGACGCCTCGCTTCTCGATATCCTCGAAGTCGACTGCCCCGGCCAGCCGGCGCCCCTCCCCGAACTGTATGATGAGCTTGAGCGTCGGCCACGTTGCCGCGAAGGCATCGCCCGGCGCACAGCGTTCGATGTCCGGTGCGGCCTCGGCAAGCATCGCGGCATAGTCGCTGTCCTTGAACGGTGGACCGAGGATCAGCGCCGCGCAATCGACCGTGTCGAAAACATGGCGAAGCTCGCTCAGCCGGTAAGCGGGGTTTATCGTCACCAGGACGAGTCCAGCCTTCGCCGTCGCGAACTGCGCGATAATCCACTCGGCGCGGTTCATCGCCCACAGCCCGATGCGGTCGCCGGGCGCGATTCCCATCGACAGCAAGCCCGCGGCGAGATTGTTCGCCCGGCACGCCAGCTCGGACCAGGTTAGCCTCACACCCGTTGCTCGGCAGCTCAGCGCGAGGAAGTCGGGCCAAGTGCGTGCCGCGTCGTCCAGCGCGACGCCGATCGTCTTGCCAAGCAAGGGTTCGGCGCTGGCGCCATGAACATAACTCAGGTGCACGTCATCCCTCCTCGCCCACGGTCTTGAATGCAGCCCGGGCTTGCATCATGCTGGCTATACAAACAAACGTTTGGAGCGAACATGGACGAACTTCTCGCGACGGTGCGGACGCTGCAGGATCGTCAGGCCATCCACGATTGCCTGATGACCTATTCGCGGGCGATCGACCGGCTCGACCGCGATCTTCTCATCTCGGTCTATCATGACGATGCGATCGACGACCATGGTGTGTTCGTCGGATCGCGCGAGGCCTTCGCGGACTGGGCGATTGCGATGCACCGCCGCACGCATCTGTCGCACCAGCATTGCCAGTTCAATTCGACCTGCGATCTCGACGGCGATGTCGCGCATACCGAAACCTATTACATGTTTGTCGGCATGAACCAGCGCGGAGCGCCGCTCGGCATGTCCGGCGGGCGTTATATCGATCGTCTCGAAAAACGCGACGGGCGCTGGGCGATCGTGACGCGCATCTGCATCCGCGACTGGGCACCGCTCGACGCCATTCCGGAGACGCTCGACCAGTCGACGCTGACGGTCGTCGATCTCGACGAGGCAACCCGCACCTTGATGCGGGAGGGCGCGCAGCCCAGCCGCGACCGCGCGGACCCGTCCTACATGCGGCCGTTGCTGGTGTCGGCGGCCAGACACGAGAAGGCCGACCGAAGCGCGTAGTCAGGCGGCGATCGCCACGCGGCAGCCGCGTCGGTCCGCTTCCTCGATCGCGGCAATAACTCGATGGAGGCGAAGCGCTGAGGCGAAGTCGGGCATCGCCACATCCTCGCCCGCGATCTTGGCCGCCAGTGCCTCGTAGAACCGGCGCACGCCATCGACCGCAGGATGATCGACCGGCGCGCACACCACGCTCCAGCCTTTCTCGTCGCCGATCGAGGCGCTCAACGTGAGCGGCGCCATCTCGATCAATCCCGATGGTCCCGAGATCCGAACGCTCCCTTCCGTGCCGTCGACCTGCCAGAACAGACCGTCGCCGCGGGGCAGGCCGCCGCGGTAGTGAAGCGCGAGCGGCAGACCCTCTGCTGTCAGGCAATCGATCATGACCTGATCGGGTGCGGTAAGCGACACATGCTCGCTTGTTTCGCGTACCGTCACCAATGGTCGCCGCGTCGCCAGGCGAGCGCTCAGTTCGACCACGCGCCCGAGGGCGTGCTCGACGGCGGAAAGAGCGTGCCCCACGGCGATCGTGAGCATCGTCGCCCCGTTACGCACGTCGAGAAGGTAGGTGTTGCGCTGCTCGATCAGCTCGCCCCACGTCATGCCATATCCTGTCAACGTCGATGACAGCGGCGTCCCGATCGCCCCCGACCTGACCAGTGCGGCGAATTCCTCGATGGCGGGCGCGAACACGGCCTGTGTTCCGACCGCGACAATCGATCCCGACGCCGATGCCAGTCTGGCGAGTTGCTCGGCCTCGGCGAGCGTGGTCGCCAGCGGCCACTCGCAATAGACGTGCTTTCCGGCGGCAAGTGCGGCCTCGACCAACGCGAAGTGATGCGGCACCTTGACCGTCACCACGACGAGCTCGACGTCGGGCGACGCGATCAAGTCGCTGACCGATGAGAATGCGACGCCGTCGCCGATCGCCGCTACCGCGCGCTGCGCGCTCTCGCTGCTCGAATTGGCAATACCGACCAATCGAAATCGATCCGCCAGCTGCGCGAGCGCGGGAAGGTGCGCGACGGCGCCCCAGCTTCGGCCAGGCTGGACGCCGACAAGGCCGACGCCGATCGGTCTGTCTCCGGAAACGGCGCGGGTCATGCCGGGGCTCACTCGAAGCTGACGAGGCTGGCGAACAGCGCCCTGGCGTCGTCGCCCATCAAATTCTGTGTGACGGTCCAGTAGCCGGCCACGGCAGCGCCGCCCGACTGGGCGTAGGCCTGCGCCATGTTCTGCTTAAGGTTATCGAATAGATCGTGCTCGAGCGCGCTGCCTTCACCAGTCAGGCTCAACAGGCGTTGGCGCCGATCTCGGTCGCCCGGCGCCGAGCTCAGCAAGCCTTTATCGGTCAGGTCCTTCAGCACGCGCCCCAACGACTGCTTGGTCACGCCGAGGATCGCGAGCAACTCGCCGACTGCGAGATTGGGCTTACGCGCAACAAAGTAGAGGACGCGATGATGCGCGCGTCCGAGACCCATCGCCGCAAGGTGCCGGTCGGCATGGGCGAGGTGTCGGGTATGGGCGAAGAACATCAGGTCCATGCCTCCGCGAATGACGTCGTCGCGCAGGAATTGCCCGGCTGGTGGAAGGGTCAAATTCTTCATCGGCGCCTTAGAGCAAACAAACGAGCGTTTGTCAGCTACAGCAGTTTCGCATCTTATCCATTTCCTGGCCGCGGCGCCCGATCCGGCACCGGCTACTGGCCGAGTGACTTTGCTGCCCCGACGGCAGCACAGTTTGCCACGGCTTTGCGTCGGTTCGGGCTGACAATACGCGCCGACTTGCGTCAAATTCGTTGCATCGAATCAGATATTTGGAGCAGACTCGATTTTGGCCGGCCGTGTTGAACAACTGACCCCACGCGAGCGCGAAGTCCTGACGCTGGCAAGCGGCGGACAGAGCTACAAGGAGATCGCCAGACACCTTGGCATTTCGCCTCGGACGGCCGAGACCCACATAGCCCGATCCCTCGCGACCCTCGGCGCACGCAACAAGACCGAGGCTGCGTTACTCCTCGAGCGGGGGTCAGTAGAAACCCGTACGGGACCGCCGGACCTTGCCGCGACCACCGTCGCCATGGAACCGATAGCGGCGGATCGGAGCAAGCACGAGCGGCGGCGTGATCTCGGCGATCGGGAGATTACCAAGCGCCGGGAACACGTCCCGCCGAAGGCTGCGCAGAACGTCATTGGCGTGGCGCTTGGCCCACTGCCATTTGGCATTTTCGTGCCAGGCCCGCGCGGTTCGCTCGAAGGTCTGGCGCGCGGCCTCGAGGCGCGCCTCGATCTTCAGTTTCTTAGCGATCGCTGGATCTCGCCCTTCGGAAAGGATCGCGAACGCCTCGTCCCGCTTGGCGCGCGCGTCGGCGAGCGAGATAGCGGGATAGCTGCCGAACGCCATCGCCTTTTGCTTGCCGTCGTAGCGATAGCTCCATCGCCAATATTTGCTGCCGTTTGGCTTCACGAGCAGGTTGAAGCCGTGCCCATCGCTGAGCTTATAAGAATTGTTGCGGGGTTTGGCATTGCGAACCCGGGCATCGGTGAGCATTCGTCGTCTCCTGAACAGGTACCAACAAATTCGACCGCAGGTACCAACAACGAGTCACCGATTTTCACCGGAGGCGCGCGAATGGGCACGGACGGCCGAGGCCGAGCTGGTCGATTAAGTGTCGGTTTTCAGCAGAGAAAAGTCGATCCCGGTGGACCCTGACGGACCTATATGGATAGATCCGTGGCGGAGAGGGTGGGATTCGAACCCGCGGTGCCGAATAGATCAAGCAAGTGCATACACTCTGAGGGGAGCTATTTGCGATTCCTCTTGACTGAGTACACCCGGCGGGTGCACCTTCGAGATTACCGCAGGTCGGAAACGGCGGAAAACCGTGAGTTTGCATTGCATTCGGCTCCTCCCGTAGGGGTCACCAAAATGCCTTCCCAAGGCATCCCAAAACGTGCCTTAAACCGCTGTTTTTTGCGGTTTTTTCGTGATATAATCATCCCAGTTGGATCGGCCAAATACCACTGCATACCAACAATCTGATGGTATTTTTGATGGCATATGCCGGTCGTCCAGATGGGAGATACCATCATGACGTTGTCGGTCGTGGCAATCAAAGCGGCGAAGAGTCGCGACAAGGCGTACAAGCTTGGCGATAGCGACGGGCTCTACCTGCTCGTGACGCCGTCTGGCGGACGCTATTGGCGGATGAATTATCGCTACCTCGGCAAACAGAAGACGCTGGCGTTCGGCGTGTGGCCGGAAACCGGCCTCGCCGAGGCCCGCGCCGAGCGAGACGCGGCGCGCAAGGTGCTGGCGCGGGGTGATGATCCCGCCGAGCGGATGAAGCTTGACCGGATCGCGGCGACGGTGGCCGCGTCCAACAGCTTCCAGGCTGTCGCCGATGAGTGGCTGCTCAAGATTGAGAAGGAGGGCCGCTCGACGGTCACGATGAAGAAGCTGCGCTGGCTGCTCGGCTTCATCAACGCGTCGATCGGCAAGCGCCCGATCGCCTCCATCTCGGCGCAAGAGTTGCTGGTGATGTTACGGAAGATGGAAGGCAAGGAACGCTATGAGACAGCGAAACGGCTCCGCAGCACCTGCTCGCAGATTTTTCGGTATGCGATCGCAACGGCGCGCGCCGAACGTGATGTGGCGGCTGACCTGCGGGGTGCACTGATCGTACCCCAGCACGTCCATCGGGCCGCGATCACCACCCCCAAGGCAGCAGGCGAGCTTCTCCGCGCGATCGATGCGTTCGAGGGGCACGCGAACACCCTGGTGGCGCTTCGACTGCTGCCGCATGCCTTTGTCCGACCGGGCGAACTGCGCTTTGCCGAATGGGCCGACTTTGACCTCGACAAAGCGATTTGGACGATACCGCCGCACAAGACCAAGATGCGGCGAGCCCACACCGTCCCGCTTTCTCACCAAGCGATCAGGCTCATTGCCTCAATCGAGCATGATGCCGACTATAGTTCGTTTCTGTTTCCCTCGCGCCGGTCGACCGAGCGACCGATGTCAGAGAACACCATCAACGCCGCCCTTCGCCGCTTGGGCTATGCCCAAGACGAAATGACCGGGCATGGTTTTCGGGCGATGGCAGCAACGCTGCTGAATGAAATGGGGCTGTGGCATGCCGATGCGATCGAGCGGCAACTGGCGCATTGCGACAACAATGCGGTGCGTCGCGCCTATACCCGCGGCGAGTATTGGGACGAGCGCGTGCGCATGATGCAGCATTGGTCCGACCATCTCGATTTTCTCCGTGATGGCGCAAAAGTGCTCACAGCAAAGTTCAGGAAGACCGAGGGGTAATAATAGGGGTGGCCTATGACCGCACCTGGGCCTATTCTGTTGAAGAAGTCGTCTGCGTGGCCGTTTTGATTGCGCCTCGCGACGGACGCGATCGGCTTGCCTTTCCGATCAGGCCGGTGCGGGCGCTGCCATCGGGATCATCTTCGCCATTTTCCGGAGGTTCTGGGCCGCTGCGGCGAGGTGGAACTCATCTCTTGCACCATTGGGTCCCCGCAGGCGCAAGCGATCCAGCTTCAGGATGCGCTTGAGGTGCGCGAACAGCATCTCGACCTTCTTCCGCTGACGGCGTGACCGGACATAGGCGTCGGTGGTGGCGATATCGCGCGCCAGGTCGCGCGCGCCTTCGTGGATCGACCGGGTGACCTTGCGGGCGGGCATGTTGGGTGTGCATCGCTGCCGGAAGGTGCAGCTCTGGCAGTCCTGTTGCCGCGCGCGATAGCGGATCGACCCGTCTTTATCGACGCCGCTACGCGGTGTGCTGAAGTTGCGATTGGACCGCCGCAGGCGGTTGCCGCTCGGGCAGATGTAGCTGTCGTCGTCATGGTCATAGACGAAGTCGGCGCGCTCGAAGCTGCCATCGCTTCGGGCGGACTTGTCGAACACCGGGATATGCGGCTCGATGCTCATGTCTTCGACCAGCCAGGCCAGATTGGGGGCCGACCCATAGGCAGCGTCGGCGACGAGGCGCTCGGGCCAGATGCCGAAGCGCTGTTGTGTTCGCTCGATCATCCGGCGCTGGGCGGTCACCTCGGCCTGCCGCACCGAGGTCGTCGCTTCGACATCGACGATCACCGCGTGATCGAGGTCGATCAGATAGTTGGTGCTATAGGCGTAGAAGGCCGCCTCGCGCGTTGCCGCGGTCCAGCGCGACGCCGGGTCGGTGAGGTTGATCCGCTTGGGGGTGACCGGCGTCGCGCCGCCGAACGCCGCATCGTCCAACACGTCCAGATACTCCGCGACAGCGCGTCCGACCGCTTCGGGTGGCAGGCCTTGCTCGCCCGGCACCGACCGCTGGCGATGGACGTCGGCGCGGATCAGGCTGGCATCGACCGCAAAGCCTTCACCGCCGACCAGCCCCTCGGCCATGCAGCGCGCCACGGTCATCTCGAACAGTTGCCGCAGCAGGTCGCTGTCGCGGAATCGGCCATGCCGGTTCTTCGAGAAGGTCGAGTGGTCCGGCACATCGCCGTCCAGGCCCAAGCGACAGAACCAGCGATAAGCGAGGTTCAGATGCACCTCGTCGCACAGCCGCCGCTCGGAGCGGATGCCCATGCAATAGCCGATGATTGAGTAGCCCCTAGTTTTCTAGACGCCTTCCGCCTTCAAAACCCGCTGCCGTTCGAATTCGACGGGCGACAGCATCCCGTTCCTGACCTGCTTGCGCACTGGGTTGTAGAACATCTCGACGTAATCGAACACGTCCTGCCGGGCTTCCTCGCGGGTTTTGTAAGTTCGGCGCCGGATGCGCTCGCGCTTGAGCGAGGAGAAGAAGCTCTCGGCGACGGCATTGTCATGGCAGTTGCCGCGACGGCTCATCGAGTGCTCAAGATTGTGAGCCCGAATGAAGGCAGCCCAGTCCATGCTGGTGAACTGCGAGCCCTGATCCGAGTGGATCAGCAGCCGTTGCTTTGGTTTGCGCCGCCATACCGCCATGTGCAGCGCCTGCAGCACCACATCGGTAGTCTGCCGGCTCTGCATCGACCAACCGACCACGCGGCGGGAAAACAGGTCGATCACGACAGCCAGATAGGCGAAGCCTTCCAGAGTGCGAATGTAGGTGATGTCTGTCACCCAGGCCCGGTCTGGCGCAGCCACGTCGAACTGACGGTCCAGCGTGTTGTCAACCGCCAGGGACGGCTTGCCGCCATAGCTGCCGGGCCTGCGCTTATAGCCGATCTGCGCCTTGATGCCCGCCAGTCTGGTCAACCTGGCAACCCGGTTCGGGCAGCAGGTCTCGCCGTGATCCAGCAGGTCATCGTGCAGCTTGCGATAGCCATAGACCTTGCCACTGTCGTTCCAGGCCCGCCGGATCAGTTCCGTCTGCCGAGCATCTTCCCGAGCCCGCTGGCTCAGCGGGCTCTTATGCCATGCATAATAGCCACTCGGCTGCACAGCGAGGCACCGGCACATTGCCCGCACGCCAAAACGATCGCGATGCTCAGCAATGAACGCGTATCTCACTTTGCATCTCGAGCGAAATACGCGGTGGCTTTTTTTAGGATGTCGCGCTCCTCGGTCACCCGGGCCAGCTCGCGCTTCAGCTGGCGGATCTCCGCATCCTTGCCAGCATCGCCCGACACTTGACCCGCCAGCTGCCGCTTCCAGGCATAGAGCGAATGCGGACTGACGCCGAGCCGCTGTGAAACCTCCGCTACCGGATACCCGCGGTCGGTGATCTGGGCCACCGCGTCACGCTTGAACTCATCGCTGAAATTGGGCTTCCCCATCGTCGCCTCCTGTCCTCAAAATTAGGATCGAAGGCGTCCAGATATCTAGGGGCTACTCAGACAGTCGACCGGTGTCCTGGAACCCTTTGGCTAAAAATGGCACTCGATGCCGGCCCCTTTATGAGGACCAGGACGCGCGGATCTCCATCTTGGCCAACGACTTCGTGTCGAAAGGCCGGATACGTTTTCGCAGACTGCTCAGAACATCAGACACAAACCGCTTGCCGACGGGGCGAGCCATACGTTTCCGCCCGCTGCCGAGACGTGGGCGCGAACTGTAGTGCTGTCGATGCTGTAGTGGCCGCTGTCCGCCATGATCTCGGCCAGCGTGACCGATACAGCCTCCCAGACCCCGGCCTCGCTCCAGCGCCGAAACCGCCGGTAAATCGTGTTCCAGTTACCGTATTTGGGCGGCACGTCGCGCCATGGCGTGCCGCAACGAAGCCGCCAGAGTATCCCGTTGACGATGGAACGGTTGTCTTCGGGCAGACGGCCGCGCCCTCGGTTTTCTGCATCAATCGGCAGCAAGCCGCTCAAAACACGCCATTCCGCTTCGCTCAGATCGCCCCGGCTCAACCTTGCCTCCAAAAGGGAGCCTTGAATCAACCCTCCAAATACGCGTCAACCAATTTGTCCACGCCGCCTAAGCGGCAGGGAAATGCGCGCCTGACAGCGCCGACTAATCGGCCCGACGGGCAAATCATAAAAAAGCGCACGCCATCACTAAGGGGCGAGTTCCCTTCAGAGTGGCGGCGCGATTTCGTGCTTTGTCCCGGCGTCATCTACCCGCCAGCGCCGTCATCAGGGACTTAACGTCAGCCATGATATCGATAAAAACTTCAAAATAACGGTCCCAGTTTCCCGTGAATGTGAGTTCGTCCAATGCTGCGCCCATGCTTTCCGCGCGGCGGTAGAACGATGGTGCTAACCCTACGATCGGTCCGTCCCATCCGGCCAACCTTGCAAGCGCCCCCAGCGTCAGAAGCCGTGCGAGCCGGCCGTTTCCGTCGGCAAAGGGATGCGCCATGATCGTGGAGGCGAAGACATAGGCCGGCATCACGCTGGCGAGTTCCGGCTTCGCCTGTGCCTCCTTCAGCCGGTCAAGCCATTCGCGCGCGCGATCCGGTGGCTCGAAGCCGACGTTCCCGCTCGCCGAGCGGCCGACCCCTTCGCGCGTGCGCACGACCTGCGCCTGCGTAGTCAGCGCGGAGACGATCTTTTGCGCGCGCTCGACGTCGAGATCCATCCCGGCCAGCCTGGGCCAGTAGGAAATGGCCACCGGCTCGATCGCGGGCCGCAGAAACAGCAAGCGGCATTTCTTGTCCCAGTAATCGTTGTCGACCTCGCCTTCGGCGATGGGGTCAGGCCCGACGAGAAGCATCGACAGCTTTAGCTCGACTCCGACGGCGTCGAGGACTTCTCTACCCCCCGGCCGGGCTCGCGGCATGGTTGCGACGATTTCCGTCAACATATCGCCGTGCCGCTGCGAAAGAGGACGAGGCTCCGGGCAGGTCCAGCGGCAACGCCATAAATCGCTTGAAAAATCGGAGCGGTTCGACATGATCTTCAACGTCTAGAGTCGCTGTGGGAGGACTGCAATGCGCGAACTTAGTTTGGGCGAACTCGGTTACGTCGCCGGCGGATTGCAGCAAAGTAGCGGATATGAAGATCCCACGGTCGGAGGCGATGTCGGCACGGGCGATCCCGGCACGCCACCTCCGCCTCCGCCGCCACCTCCCCCTCCCCCCGTCGTCACGCCGTCGAACCGCGAGGTGCTCCAGCAATTTTTCGACGACATGACCTATCATGTCGAATCGTCGGGCCAGTATTCGGGCAGCGACTATGACCATGACATGGGGGCGGACTATGGGCCGCCGCCCGACAACTGGCTCGGCATTCCGACCCACGATCCCGCCGCCAACGCGCCCTACTGGAGCAGTTGGGACGGTGACACGGATCCCGAATTCCTGCAGGCCGTCATGGAGGGCACGCCCAGTCAGGTCATCGATGGCCTCATCTCGATGCCGGGCACGCCGCTCAACAACACCGTCGCCCTCGACATCACCGGCCAGAACGAGGCGGGCGCCTATGTCAACGGCGTCTATTATTCGGGCACGTATCACGCCGCGGGCACGCCGCCGCCCGTCTCGGGGTCGGGAACCGATAGCGATTCGATCGTTATCTACGGTTCGCATGAGGGATACTGGACGTTTGCCGCCGACTATAGCGGGCAGGTCCAGAACTCCTTTATCAATGCCTCCTACACGACCGGGGTGAGCAACTACGGCGCGGGATCCGGCCCGGTCGCCCGATCCTATGTTCCGGGGCCCTACGGTCCCGAACAGGGTGAGCTCAACTTCGGCCTGCAGATCACAGCGGCCCATGGCAACGGCGACGGAACGGTAACGTACGTCTTCGTCGACGGGACGACCTACACCACGCCGGCAGGCGGCAAGATTCCGGTCAGGGACAACAATCCCGGCGATATCGCTTACGGGGATTTCGCCCGAGCGCATGGCGCGATCGGATCAGACGGTCCCTGGGCCATCTTCCCGAGCACGAACAGCGGCTTCAACGCCGAGGCCGCCCTGCTGGACCATGTGAACGGTCAGGGTTACGCGAATACGGGCCTGACGAACACGTCGGCAAACTGGCAGTTCATGCAAACCATGTATCCCAACTCCGCTTTGTCGGTGGACTATCGGAACTACATCCAGATCAACTGGACGCCCGGTCAGGGAACAATTCGCGATTTGATCATCAACAACTCGCCCTATAACGGCAACAACACTACGTCGTATATCAATCAGGTGGCCGGCAGCATCGGCGTTTCGCCTGGCACGATGTACAGCAGCCTTACGCCTGCCCAGCAGGCCACCGTTCTGGTCCAGATTGCCAATATCGAGGGCTATTACGCTAACGGCGGGAAATAGTATTAGTGCTAACGGATCGCCGGACGGCTGACGGCCAATTTCAGGGCCGATCAACCTTCCGGCGAAGGTGCAGGAGTATGCGTTCGGTGACGAAAAATCTCACCTTGGTGATCGTCGGCGCGCTCGCCGCGATCACATGTCGCGGCGATTCCCTTGCCGCCCGGCAAACCGGTGGTGTCGCGGCCACGGCCGCGATGGCGTGCGCAGCGTCTATCCGCGGCAGGCCGCAGGCCGCGGCTGGCATGCAGACGGTGAGGATGCCGCCGGCCTGCTACAGCTTTGACGGGGGCGCGCTCGGTGAACAGGTCACCGGCCTGTTCAGCGGATTGGGGACGCCCGATGCGCTGTCCTATTCGCCCGGCTTTCTTCGGTCGCCCGACGGCAAGGTCTTCCGGGGGACCCTGGAAGTCGCCTACCTATTCCCTCGAACACTCAACCGGGACCTGAGGGCGCGCCCCGTCGACAAGGCGCATTATACAGTGCTTACCCTGCTCACCAGGGACGGCACCGTCCGCGCCGGCGATATCCAGAGCTTCGCGGGGTTGCGGGTCGGCGATCCCTTGTCGAGAGTCTATAGCCTGCTCGGCAAGCCATCCCGTTCGAACCGGCCCGGTGACATGCTCTTCTACGATCCCCTGCCGTTCTACGTCGGTATCGACGAAACGACCAAGAGAATTTCGGGATTCCGGATCTGGCTGGCGCCGGGCGATGAAGAGCAGATCGTGGGCCCGACGGCCTTTGCGTCGCGGAACGGCAACGGCAAACTCGTCGGCGTTTCCCTGCTCTATGCGGGGGTGCATCCGTAACGATACACGCCGTTGTCGCTTGAGCGAGCGGACGGCGAGACCAGCGAATGTGCCGCGTTACGCCTCGTCGTTGACCGCGCCGTTCCCGCCCGGCGCGTCGGCAGGTTGCTGGATTTCGGTCAACCGCCCCTCGGCGATCATCAGGATCCGGCTGGCAGATGCGAGGGTACGAGGCTGGTGCGCGACAAGAATCCTCGTACACTTCACCGACCTAATCATGGCCGAGACGCGTATCTCGCTCTGCGGATCCAGATGCGACGTGGCTTCGTCCAGAAACATCGCACGCGGCTGGCGGTACAGCGCACGCGCCAGCAAGACGCGTTGCTTCTGACCACCCGACAGGACGGAGCCCATGTCTCCGACCGGTGTATGATACCGCATCGGCATCCGCTCGATATCTTCGGCAATACTCGCGGCCCGTGCCGCAATATCCAGCCTTTCATGGTCCGGCTCGGGATCGAACAGACTGATATTGTC
>NZ_JH584235.1:0-134905 GCF_000241465.1 Sphingomonas echinoides ATCC 14820 | reverse complement strand
ACAGCGATCGCGATTGCGACACCTGCTATGGCACAGGCACGACCGGCGGAGACGACCGTCCTTCGCCAGGAGCAGCGCTTCGACATAGCGCCATCCGATTTGCGCACCGCCATTTCCCGCTTTTCGCAAGCGACCGGCGTGCAAGTGGTGGTGGCACCCGACGCGGTCAGCGGCCGTCGCACGGCTGGCGTGCGTGGTAGCTATACTGCGCGAACGGCACTCGACCATTTGCTGCGCGGGACCAATCTGGGCGTGACCTTCCAGGGCGGCGTCGCCATTCTGAAGCCGATGTCGGCGACCCCGGTCCATCCGGCATTGGTCAAGGTCGCCGCACAGGATGCTGCACTTCCGGGCGCGGCCCTGCCAGATCGCTCGGTCGGCGAGGGGACCGACATCATCGTGACCGGCTATCGGCACAGCCTTACCGAAGCGCAGAACCTCAAGCGCCGCGCGGTTGGCAATGAGGACGACATCGTCGCCACCGATATCGCCGCCTTTCCCGACCTGAACCTGGCAGAGTCGCTGCAGCGCATTCCCGGCATCACCATCACCCGCGACAGCGGCGAAGGCCGCCAGATCGCGCTGCGCGGGCTTGGGGCCGATTTTACGCGCACGCAGTTGAACGGCATGGAAGTGCTCGGCAACACCGCTTCGGGCATGGACAATCGCGGCGGCGTCACCCGTTCGCGCTCGTTCGATTACAGCCTGTTCGCCTCGGAATTGTTCAACCGCGTGTCGGTCCAGAAATCCTATTCGGCAGAGCAGGATGAAGGCGGCATTGCCGGCACGGTGCAACTGACCAGCGCCAAGCCTTTCGACACCGGCAATAAACTGGTCGTTTCCGCCAAGGGCCAGACCAATGACAACACCAGCGGCGTCACGCCGCGCGTGGTTGGCCTCGTCTCGCACCGCTGGGGCGATCTCGCCGCGCTCGTCTCGGTCGCCTATAGCCAGATCAAGAATAACGAGTTCGGCTATCGTAACTGGGGTTGGGGCCTCACCAAATATGGTGCCGCCAATATCGGCCCGAACATCGATGCGGCGACACGCGCCAACCTCCTTTCGGGCGTCTACCAGCCGACCGCGCAGTCGCCATCGTCGTGGTATACCGATCGCAAGCGGCTCGGCATTACCTCGTCCGTGCAATATCACCCGGGCGACGCGTTCAAACTCGACGTCGATTTTCTCTATGGTCGGCTGTGGGACCATCGCGACGATTATGCGCTGGCGACGGCGGGCAGCAACGCGCTGACCGGAACCTCGATCACCGGAGCACAGGTGATCCAGAGCGCCGTGATCGACAGCACCAATACGCTGCGCGCGGCAAGCTATACCGGCATCGATCTGCGGTCCGAACATCATGTCGTCCAGAACCGCACCGATTTCTACCAGGGCGTGGCCAATGCCAGCTGGAAGGTGACCGACCGGCTGACGCTGAGCGTGCTTGGCGGGTATGAGGAATCGGATTTCGGCCAGCCCGTGTTCGACAAGGTGTTCATGGAGCTGAAGAACACCCCGTTCAGCTATGATGATCGCCCGACCATTCCGGTCAACACTTACGGCAAGGATATCACCGATCCGAACAACTGGGCGGTACAGCGGCTCGACGTCCAGGAAAACAAGATCACCAACCAATATGCCAATGGGAAGCTCCAAGGCGCCTACACGCTGAATGAAGCGCTCACCTTCAAGGCGGGTGGCGAGTATAAGCACTTCATCAACAGCGGCTATACGTGGGTGAACAAGGTATTCCACAACGTGCCCGCCGACATCGCCATCCCCAACACTCTTAAACAGACCGTCACTCCGGATACCTTGATTCAATACATCGTCGGCAACGTCGACGGGGTTTACAGCTATATCGGGGACAATCGGAACCTGACCGCCGCAAATCTCCAGGCGGGCAGCGATTACCGCGTCGACGAAAAGACCGGCGCAGGCTTCGCCCAGCTCGATCTCGACACGATCGTGGCCGGCATGCGGCTGCGGGCCAATGCGGGCGTGCGCTATTACTCGACCGACCTGCTGTCGTCGGGGCATCTGGCGACTGGCGCGGGCTTCACGCCTGTTGCGATCCGCACCAACAGCCACGGCTTCCTGCCTGCGGCCAATCTGGCGCTTGATGTTGCCAAAGCGGTGGTCGTTCGGCTGAGCGCCAGCCGCAATGTCAATCGCCCTGCGCTTGGCGATCTGGCGGCGGCCGGGTCGATCACCACGCGCCCCAATGGCGGCAGCCTGAGCCTCGGCAATCCGTTCCTGAAACCGTTCAAGGCGACCTCGGTCGAGGGGTCGGTCGAATATTATATGGGTCGAAGCGGCTTTGCCTCGGTCGGCTTCTTCTACAAGAGCATGGACAGCTTCATCAGTTCGTCCACCAAGCAAATCCCCTATGGCCAGACCGGCTTGCCGCTCTCGCTGCTGGTGCAAGGCGAGGACGCGAACACCTTGTTCGACGTCAGCCAGCCGGTGAACGGCGCTGGTGCCGACATCAAGGGCATTGAGGTTGCAGTCCAGCACGACTTCACCTTTCTACCCGGCGCGCTCAAAAATCTTGGCGCGGTGGTCAACGGAACGTGGTTCGACGGGCATCAGACCGCGTATTACAATGTACCAAAGATCATCCCGCAGTATAATCTTTCGAAATGGGCGGCCAACGCCACGCTGTATTACGAGAACAAGCTGTGGGGCGTCCGCGTTTCCGATGCCTATCGCAGCAGCTATTTGACCGGTGCCGGCAACGCCATCGACAATAGCGGCGATGGTATTCGCGGGACCAACAATGTCGATTTCCAGGCCCATATCAACCTGCGCCGAGGCGTCCGGTTGATCGCCGAGGGCATCAACATCACCAACGAACCGATCGTGCAGTCGCTGGATGCGGTCGCCCAGCGTACCGAGGTCTATACGACCAGCGGCCGCACCTTCACCTTCGGCATCAGCGCCGAATTCTAAGCCCGGCTTCAGTTGCCGCAGCCCGTCTTTGCGTTACCAAGGACGGGCTGCGGATCTGGCCGGTGGTGTCGCCAAGGCCGCGATGATAATCCTCGTCCACTTTATGGATGGGCGAGCATTGCGCTGTCTGCGACGAGTTGGCACTCTCCCCGCTTCTTGGGGGGGAATCTGTATGCGCCGACTGATCCTTGCGACATTGCTCGCCGCGACCGCTTCGATCGCCGGAGCGGCGCCGACACCGAAGGAACAATTGCTAGTGCCGCCGCCCGGCGCGCGGCACTTTACCCTCAGCTCGATCGCCGGAAAGCATGGCGACATCTGGTCGTGGACGATGCCCGACGGGCGCGTCGCGTATCGCATGTCGATGTCGCTGCGCGGCTGGGTGACCGAAACCGACGAGGTGGTCACGCTCGATCCCACCCGACGCCCCACGACGATCGCCATTCGCGGCTTTACCGATTCCGGGGATGCGACGGAGACCTTCGCTGTTGGCAGCAACGGGGTGGCGGACTGGAAGACGGTGATCGATTCCGGCTCCGCTCCCTTCGCCGACAAGCATTATAACACCTATGGCGGGCCGCCACTTGCCGGTGAATTCGATATCGATGCGCTGGTCGCAGCGGGGGCCAAGGGCATCGACTTGCTCCCGACCGGCCATGCCAGCATCGCGATCGGGCAGCCAACGCAGGTCGAAGGCCCGCACGGCCCCAAGACGATCAAGCTCGCCTTTCTGACGGGATATGGCTTCGCGCCATCGCCGGTATGGCTCGACAGCGACAATCGTCTGTTTGGCAACGCCGGTGTCATTTCGATGTTGCCCGAAGGCTATGAGAAAAACGGCCCCAAGCTGAAGGACCTTCAGGACAAGGCGACCGCCGCAATGGTGCGCGAGGTGGCGCATCGTTTCCTGAGCAAGGCCAACCACACCGCGACGCTGATCGACCATGTGCTGATGTTCGATTCAGTCGCGGGGCGCTACGTTCCGGATCGCGCGGTGCTGATCGCGGGTGGCAAGGTCGCGGCGATCGGCGCTGGGGGTTCGATCACCGCGCCTGCGGGCGCGACCGTGATCGACGGGCACGGCAAGACGCTGACCCCCGGTCTGTGGGATTCGCACCAGCATGTCGGCGATGACTGGAACCTGCTGCAGAACGTCGCCACCGGCATGACCAATTACCGCAGCCCCGGCTCGCTGATCGACGAGGCGCTGAGCATCTACAAGCGCCGGGCAGCGGGCGATTTGCTCGCCCCTGACGGCAAGGTGTCGGTGATCGTCGATCGCAAGGACCCGCTCGCCGCGCAGGGGGCGCTGACGGTTTCCTCGGCCGCTGAGGCCGTCGCCGCCGTCGACAAGATCAAGGCGGCCGGGCTGTGGGGTGCCAAATTCTACACCTCGATGAATCCCGCCTGGATCGCGCCCGCAGCGGCGGAGGCGCATCGCCTGGGGCTGCACGTCCACGGCCACGTGCCCGCTGGGATGCGTCCGCTCGACGCAGTACGCGCGGGCTATGATGAAGTGACCCACATCAACTTCATCCTGATGCAGGCGATGCCGCAAGAGGTGGTGGATAAGGCCAATACCGCTGCACGCCTCGAGGGGCCCGCCAAATATGGCAAGGACGTCGATCTCGATTCCCCGGCAATGACGTCCTTTTATGCCGAGCTTGCCAAACGCCACACCATCATCGACCCGACGCTGACCGTCTGGGAACCGTTGATGACGTCGGACGGCAGCGCGATCTCGCCCGAATATGCGCCGTTTTCCGATGTCGCGCCGCCTAGTGTCGTGCGTGGCTGGAAGATCGGCGGCTATCCCTTGTTCGGGGGCCTGACGCGCGACGATTTCCGCAAGAGCTTCGCCAAGATGGTCGATCTGGTCGGCAAACTCCATCAGGCTGGCGTGCCGATCGTCGCCGGGACCGATGGCTATGGGCTGGAGCTGGTGCGCGAACTGGAACTGTACCAGCAAGCGGGCCTGAGCAATGCCGAGGCGCTGCAGACCGCAACCATCATTCCCGCGCGGATGACCGGCATGGACGACCGCACCGGATCGATCGCGGTGGGCAAGACCGCCGACATCTTACTGGTCGATGGCGATGTGTCGGCGGCGCTCGGCAACCTGCGCCATGTCCACACCGTCTTTCTGGATGGGTATCGGCTCGACGGCGCGGCACTGCGCCAGGCGAGTGGCTTGAACGGGATGCCCAAGTGATATGATCTCTGCGTTGCTTTTGCTCGCCGCGAGTGTCCATCAACCGGTCGCTGCGGCGCGGGTGACCTTTGATCGACGCGGGGAGCGGACGGTCCACGTTTCGGGCCTGGCCGATGTCGCCGCCGCCAGAACACTGCGCGCGGACGATCCGGTTCGGATTGCGTCGATTTCCAAACTGGTCTCGGCGATTGCCGTCCTGCGCCTGGTCGAACAGCACCGGCTTGATCTCGATGCCGATGTGTCGACATGGCTCGGCTATAAGCTGCGCAATCCGGCCTTTGCCGACCGGCCGATCACCTTGCGCCTGTTGCTGTCCCACCGCTCGAGCCTGACCGACGGCATCGACTATGTCCTACCGCTCGACGCCGATCTGCGGAGCGTGCTGGCCGACCCGAAAGTGTGGGACACCGCGCACCCGCCGGGCACCTACTTTCGCTATACCAATCTGAACTTCCCCGTAATCGCCGCCGTGATGGAACGGGCCACTGGCGAGCGGTTCGACCAGGTGATGCAGCGGCTCGTCTTCACGCCGATGAAGCTCGATGCCTGCTACAATCTCGTCACCTGTTCGGACGATGCTGTCCGCCAGGTGGTGGTGCAATATCGTTCGGGGTCGGTAACGCGCGACGACTATCACGGTGCGCGCCCGACTTGCCCAGTCGCTCCCGCCCGCGACGGCAGTTGTGATCTGTCCCTGTGGCGTGCGGGCAAAAACGGCGCGACCTTTGCGCCGCAAAGCGGGCTTTATATCTCTGCACGCGGTCTTGCCCGGATCGGGCGGATGCTGCTCGACAACGGGCGGATCGACGGCGTGCGCATCCTTTCTCGGCGCTCGGTCGATCTGCTGGAGACCCCGCAATGGACGTGGAACGGCGATAGCGGTGTGGGCAGCAATGGCGACACCTGGCACGGGCAGATGTGCCGCTATGGCCTGGCGGTCGCGTTCCTGGCGACGCCGGTCGCGGGCTGCCGCGACGATCCGTTTGGCGACGGGAAGCCGCGCTGGGGGCATTTGGGGGACGCTTATGGGCTGAAATCGGGGCTGTGGATCGATCCACAGCACGGCAACGGCGTCGCGTATTTCGCGACCGACGTGCCTGCCGATCCCGGCACGCGCTCGGCCTATAGCCGCACCGAAGAAGCGCTCGCACAGGGTGTGGCCCCATGAACCTGCGTCACATCGAGATTTTTCACGCCGTCTATGTCAATGGCTCGGTCAGTGCGGCGGCGCGGGCGCTCAATATCTCGCAGCCGTCGGTCTCCAAGACGCTGCGCCACGCCGAATCGCTGCTCGGTTTTCCGCTGTTCGAGCGCGGCACCGGGCGTCTCGTGCCAACCGAGGACGCACATACGCTGTTCGCCGAGGTCAGCGAAATTCAGGACCGGGTTTATGCCCTGCGCGAGGCGAGCCGGAACCTGAAGCGCGGCACCGGCGGGATGCTGCGGGTGTCGGCGCTGCCGTCGCTCGCGCTCGACGCATTGCCCGTGGCGGTGGCGAGCTTTTTGCGCAGCCATCCGACGGTCCAGTTCGACTTGCAGACGGTTCATCACGATGATTTGCTGCGCAAGCTCTACGAACGCGAAACCGACATTGCGATTGCGTATGCGGTGCCGCCAGCCGCCCCGATCGGGCATCGCTGGCTCGGCGAGGGCGAACTCGTCGTCCTGTACCGCGAACAGGACATGCCCGACGCGCCGCCACGGCTCGAACTGGAATGCCTGCGCGACAAACGCTTCATCAGCCTGGCGGCGAGTGGCCCGATCGGACAGTTGTTCACGCAGGAATTGCAGCGGCTCGACCTCGAACTCGACGAGGTGGTATCGGCGCGGACCTTCTATATCGCCACCGCGCTGGTGCGGCAGGGCGTGGGGATGACGGTGGTAGACAGCTTCACCGCGCAAGCCTCGCTCAGCCCCGGTCTGTCGGTGCGGCCGCTAAAGCCGCAACTGGCGTTCGATGTCCATGCGATGTTCCTGCTCAACCGCCCGCCGACCGCGCTCGCCACCGATTTTCTCAAGACGCTGGCGCGGGTTATCGACGCCGCCTGAAGCGGACGACATAACGACAGGCTATGCCGAGTGATCCACTCGCTATGCTGTGGCGGTCGCCGCGGCGGATACGGTGGCCGGCATGATACCCGGACCCTATCTGCTCTATCTCGGCCATAGCGCCGACCCTATCGGCATCAAGACGTCGCGCGGCCTCGCCACTTTCCGCCCGGACGATTGCGTCGGAGAGTTTCGTTACGACGATTGCCCGCTGACGCTCGGGCTCAAGCGCCTGACGATTGCCGAGGGCGCAAGCGCTGGCTCGCGCACGCTGGTGCTTGGCATCGCCAATTCGGGCGGGACGATGGGGGCCGATCTGATCGCGGATGCCGTCGCCGCGCTGGAAGCGGGAATGAACGTCGCGGCCGGACTCCACCAGCGTTTGCGCGATGTGCCACGGCTTGTCGCGCTGGCCCGCGAGCGCGGGCTGAGCTTGTTCGACGTGCGCGATCCGCCTGCGGATCTGATGGTTGGGACGGGATATCCGCGCGCCGGTCGCCGGTTGCTGACGGTCGGTACCGATTGTTCGGTCGGCAAGATGTACGCGACGCTCGCCTTGACCACGGCGCTGCGCGCACGCGGCATCGCCGCCGATTTCCGGGCGACAGGCCAGACCGGAATCCTGATCGCAGGCGGCGGCATACCGGTCGATGCCGTGGTCGCCGATTTCATCTCGGGGGCAATCGAGCAGCTCGCCCCGGCGCGCGCTGACGACGGTTGGGACGTGATCGAAGGGCAAGGGTCGCTCTTCCATCCCTCTTTCGCGGGTGTCTCGACCGGCCTGCTGCACGGCGCGCAGGCCGAGGCGATCGTGCTGTGCCACGAACCGGGGCGTGCGCACATGCGCGGTCTGCCCGGGCGCACCCTGCCCGAACTGGCGGAATGCCTGGCGATGAATCTGCAAGTGGCGCGCCTGACCAGCCCGAGCGTGCGGGCGGTCGGCGTGTGCCTCAACACCTCTGCGCTCGACGCAGTGGCGGCGCGCGCGCTGTGCGAGCGGACCGAGGATGTGCTCGGCCTGCCCTGTACCGACCCGATCGCCTTTGGCGTCGAGTCCATCATCGATGCGCTCTATGCCCCGCACGCTTGAGGCACGGCACGACCGCTTCGCGTTGCACACGCCGTTTCGCATCGCGCGCGGCGCGAAAACGGCGGCGAATGTCGTCACCGTAACCATCGCGCAAGACGGGCATGTCGGTCGCGGCGAGGGCGTCCCCTACCCGCGCTATGGCGAAAGCGTCGCGAGTGCGCTCGACGAGATCGCGCACGTACGCGATGCGATCGAGGGCGGCGCGGACCGCGAGGAGCTGCTCGGCCTGCTGCAGCCGGGCGCGGGGCGCAATGCGATCGACTGCGCCTTATGGGATTTGGAGGCGAAGCGCTCGGGCCGCGCGGTCGCGACGATGATCGACGGCCCCGACCTCACCTCCATGGCAAGCGCGTTGACGGTGGTCATCGACACACCAGCGGAAATGGCCCGGGCGGCCGCCCTGATCGCCACCGCGCCGCTGATCAAGGTAAAGGTCGACCACGCAGACCCCGCCGCGCAGCTTCGCGCGGTGCGCGCCGTGGCCCATAACGCCACGATGATCGTCGATCCCAATGAGAGCTGGGACCGCACCCTGCTCGAAGCGATGCAGCCGCTGCTGGTCGAGCTCCGCGTCGCGCTGCTCGAACAACCGGTGCCGGCCAGCGTGGATGCGTGGCTCGCCGATTTTTCCCCGGCAGTGCCCATTTGCGCCGATGAATCGGTCCATACCGCCGACGATCTCGATCGGGTTGCCGCACGCTATCAATGCGTCAACGTGAAGCTCGACAAAGCGGGCGGGCTGACCGCCGCGCTCGCCCTCGCCCACGGAGCCCGCGCGCGCGGGCTCGGGGTGATGACCGGTTGCATGGTCAGTTCCTCGCTCTCGATCGCGCCCGCCTTGCACGTGGCGATGCTGTCCGATTTTGTCGATCTTGACGGGCCGTTATGGCTGGCGGAGGATCGTGTCGGTGGGGTGACGGATGTAGGCGGCATATTGTCGCCACCGCCCCCCGGCTTCTGGGGTACGCCATGAACATCGGCCGGATTGGGCTATTGGTTGGTGTCGCGCTCGCCTCAATCAGCGCTTCGGCCCCGCCGTCCGCAGACCTGATTCTGCGCGGCGGCACCATCTATACCGGTTCGGACGCGCCGTTCGTCGGCGATGTGGCGATCAAGGGCGACCACATCGTCGAGGTCTCACCGCATGTGGCGCGCGCCGCCACGCGCGTGATCGACGCGCATGGCATGATCGTCGCGCCCGGATTTATCGATCCGCACACGCATATGGGGGACGATCTGACGTCGGACGATCCGGCCAGGCGGCTGATCCCGATGTTCCTGACGCAGGGCGTGACGACCGCGTTTATCGGCAATGATGGCGGCGGCGAGATTGACGTTGGCCGCGTGCTCGACAGCGCGCGGACGCGCCCGGTCGGGATCAACTATGCCACCTATACCGGCTTCGGCACGATCCGGCAGCGCGTGATCGGCGAGGCCAAGCGCGCGCCGACGCCGCAGGAACTGGCCCAGATGCAGGCGCTGGTTGCAAGCGCGATGTGCCAGGGCGCGATCGGGCTTTCGACCGGGCTGTTCTATGCCCCGCAAAGCTTTTCCAAGACCGATGAGGTCGTCGCGCTCGCCGCTGAAGCAGGCAAGCGGGGCGGCTTTTACGACAGCCATATCCGCGACGAGTCCAGCTACACCGTTGGGCTGCTCGCCGCGATCGATGAGGAGATCGAGATAGCGCGCGCCGCGCATATCCCCGCGCACGTCTCGCACATCAAGGCGCTTGGCGTCGATGTGCAGGGCCAGGCCCCGGCGGTGATCGCGCGGATCGCGGGAGCGCGCGCGGCGGGGCTCGACATCACGGCGAGCCAATATCCATGGTCGGCCAGCGGCTCGAGCATGGTTGCCTCGCTGGTTCCATTATGGGCGCAGGATGGCGGTCGCAAAGCGATGCTGGCGCGCTTCGACGACCCCACGCAGGCCACGCGGTTGCGCACCGACATGGCCGAAAACATGCGCAAACGCGGCGGGCCGACCAAGCTGTTGATCAGCGAAGGTGCCGAACGCAATCGCACCCTGGCGGAAGTCGCGGCGGCGACCAAGACCGACCCGATCTCCGCCGCCATCGCGGTGATCCGCGTCGGCGATCCCGGCGTCATCTCGTTCAACCAAAGCGAGGCCGACATCGCCGCCTTCATGCGGCAACCCTGGGTGATGACCGATTCCGACGCCTCGCCCGGCCACCCGCGCGTCTATGGCAGTTTCGCCCGCAAATACGCCAAATACGTCGTGGCCGATCACGTCCTGACATTGCGTGAAATGATCGAGCGCAGCTCGTCGCTAACCGCCGACACCTTCGGCCTGACCGGGCGCGGGCACCTCAAAGCCGGTGCGTTCGCCGACGTGGTGGTGTTCGACCCCCGCCGCTATGCGCCGCGCGCAACCTATCAGCAGCCGACCGAGCTGGCGGTCGGGGTGCAGACGGTATTGGTCAACGGCGTCCTCGCGGTCGATGGCGGCAAGCTGACGGGCCGTGCCGCAGGGCGCGCGCTGCCGCATCGTCCGCCCACCGGAACCTGTCCTTAAGCGTCAGTTGGTTTCGCTATAATGCTGCGGATTGCGGGCTCCGGGTGCTGGCAGCGGCGCAGCCCGGTCATCGCTCGCGCGTTCGCGATAGAAATGGATATTGTCGAGTTGCAGCCACGCTTTGCCGCCGGGCTTGCCCTCAAGCCGCACGATCAGCGCGCGCAATTTCGCCAGATCGAGCTGAGCCTTTGGCTCGCGGCTGGCAAAGGCGCTGAACGGGATGTGGAAGGTGCGGCGAACCTCCCCTGCTTCGAAGCCGGTGCGGAACCAGTCATCATCGTTGATTGCATAACTGTCGAACAACAAATCGTAGCGCCCGCTACCGCGCGCATCGAACGCGACGCCGGTGAAACCCCGCGCATCGGCGAGCTGCACCGCACCTTGCGTGAGCGGCAGCACCAGTTGCGCGAACGGACGCGGCTTGGCCCCCATGTGCGCGATCAGGAAGACGGGTCGATCGGGAGACTTCGGATCGTCGCTCCCCGGCCGAACGAAATCGAGATGACTATGGTCGACGCCGGAATCGGTGCTCTCGACCGGCAAGGTGTCGAGATCGGTGCGTCCGTCGGCGCGCGCGCCGGTATCGATTGGGCCCGGCATGACGTGCAGCGGGAGCGGCGTTGGCGCGGCCCTGTTCACCAGCGCGCGAAGCGGGGCGAGCGCGACCTCGCGACCCGACACGAACACACGCGCCACCTTCCATAAATCGGTGATGCGCTCATCGGGTCGCCCGGCGATCAGCACCAGATCGGCGCGCTGGCCCGGCGCGATCCGCCCGTTGTCCGCCGACCGCCCCAGAATATCGGCACTCGTTGCGGTCGCGGCGACCAGCGCCTCGGCGGGGGTGAACCCAAGCTTGGTCAGCCACCAGATTTCGCGCAGCGTACCGGGGCCGTGATACACCCCCTCAATCCCCGCATCGGTGCCGACGCCGATGCGGACGCCTGCCGCCTTCAAACGCCGGACATTGTCCTGCATGATCGCCCACCGCTTCGCATCATAAGCCGCGACCGGCTTGGACGATTGCGCCGCATGGCTTGCTTCGAACGCCGCCTCGGGCGGCGTCAGCGCGCGTTGCTCGTCGGGTTCGAAACGGCGGGTCTGCTGCGGCTCATACACCACCAATGTCGGGATATAGGCGGTGTGATGCGTCTTCATCAGCGCGATCAAATCATCGTCGATCAGCGCGTCCCCGGCCCCGTGGCCCACGGCATCGACCCCGGCCATCGCCGCAACGCGGTCGCCCTGCACCGTTACCGTATGGGTGATGACGGGCAGACCGGCCTTGTGCGCATCGGCCACGATTGCGGAAAGTGTCGGCACGTTCATGCTGTTGAGATCGCTGTCGCGCCCATAGCGCCAGCCATCGGCAAACACCTTGATGAGGCTGGGCTGGTACGGCAGCGCGGTCGCCATCGCGACATGCGCCGCGGCGGGGGTTGCGGCCTGCAACGTGAAGAAGGCCCCCCAACCATATTCGGTGCCGTGCCCGCCCGGCACGCCCACGCGCACCGCCAGTTCGAGGTGCGGGGCCGCGACCGCCCCGGAAGCGACCATCTGGCGGATCGGCGCAATCATTTCGCCCGACACCGAATAGTCGTTCACCGACGTCACCCCTGCCAGCAGATAGCCGGCATAGGCCTTGCCCAGATCATCGGGCGCATCATAACCCGGCGAGCGCAGATGCGTGTGCAGATCATGCAGGCCGGGGATCAGCGTAAGCCCCCGCGCGTCCACACTGCGCGCGCCGCGCGGTTTGCGCAGGTGCGGGCCGACCGCAACGATGCGGTCCCCGCGCACCAGCACATCGCCAACAGTGGCGGGCGCGCCGCTGCCATCGAACACACGTGCGCCGCGGATGAGGATCGTATCGTCGGGGCTCGCCGCCGCGCACACTGCCGACAGCGACGACATCGCCAGAAACGCGGCAACCCACTTCATCGCGTGACCTTGTGCATGAGCGTGCGATCCAGAAAATCATCCGTCGCCCGATAGCTTGCCAGCCAATCGGCATAGCGGAAAAAATCGTGGCGCTCATCGGGAAAGACCAATTGCTCGAACGGCACCTGCCGTGCGGTGAGTTCACGCGCGAGCAGCAAGGATTGGTAGAAATCCACGCTCTTGTCGTCATCGCCGTGGATCAACAGCACCGGCGATCGCCACGTCGCGATCGCGCCGAGCGGAGAGGATTGCCATTGCAACTGATGCGCCGCCGCCTCTGCCTCCGGCGACAGCGTCTTTTCGACCGGGCGGACCATCGCGTGGACGCCGTGAAAATCGACCCCGGCGGCGAACAGGTCGCTATTGCGCGCGAGCGCCAGCGCGGTCAGATATCCGCCCCAGCTCCCACCCCAAATCCCGATCCGCGCCGGATCGACATCGGCCCGTGCCGCCAGCCATTTGCCTGCGGCCAGCACATCGCGATATTCCGAGGCGCCACCGCGCGCCTGGCCCGGTGCTTCGCGAAAATCGTGACCGTAACCGGTGCCGCTGCGATAGTTGATCGACAGCACGTCATAGCCCTCGGCCGCGAAATGCTGGTTCAGGATGTAGGCGTTCGAATAATAATAGGATGTGTTGAAGCCGGGCAGCATCTGCCGACGCGGGCCGCCATGCACATAGACCAATGCGGGATGCTTGCCGGCCCCATGCGCGCGGAACAATTGGGCATGGACTAGCACGCCGTCTTCCGCCGCGAAGGTGACCGTTTCCGGCGCTGCAAACCCGGCAAACGAGGGCGCGTCATGCAGCGGAGCGAGAGCGTCGCCGACCAGCGCAGGATACGCCAATTGCGTAGCGCTGGTCGCCAGGACCGCCAGCGTCGTTCCGGCGAAGGTCGGGATCGTTTCACTGCCCGCGCCGTGCGTCAGCCGCATCGCCGTGCCGCCGGCGAGCGGCACCGTCCAGATGTGACGCCGTTCAAGATCCCCGGCATTGGCGGCATAGACCAGCGCCTTGCCATTGGATGACAGCAGGAAGCTCTCCAGCTCAAACGCGCCCGGCGTTAGATCGCGCGCGGTGCCGCGCGCAGGATCAAGCGCATAAGCGTGGAGCCAACCGCTGCGCTCCCACGGGAAGACGATTGTGCCGTCCTTCGCCCAGAAGAGATTGCGCGCGCGGGATCCGGCATAGGCTCCGCCCGCGCCCGCCGGGGCCGCCCACAGCGTGTGCGCCGCCCCGTTCGCAAGCTCGACGCTGCGGATCGACCAATAGCGGCCGCCATCCCCGATAGCGGTGGCGAGCGGATCGACGAAGCGGATATAGGCGATGCTCTTGCCATCGGGCGCAAAGCACGGCTCGACCGCAAAGCCCAGGCCAGGATCGAGATAGCGCAGCCGCGCCTCCCCCCGCGCCGCCACATCGAGCAAGGCAATGAAACTATGGTCCCCGCGTTCATCGACAAACAGAAGCTGGCGGCCATCCGGGGACCATTCGAGCCGGGAAACATCCCCCGCAACCGTGGCGATCCGCTGCCCGCCTGTCGCCCGGCTCCACAGCCAGATTTCGCCCTTGCGGGTATAGGCTAGCCGCTCGCCATCGGGCGCGAAGACGGGGGCGTGGCCCTCACCCACCCGTTCCGCCGCGCCGCCAGCGGTCGCGGTGAGGAAAAGCTGTTGCTTGGGCGGCGTCGCGCTGGCGGCGGTATTGGGGATGCTGCCATCGGGAAATTCGGGGTCGCCACCGCGCACGAAAGCGAGCCTCGTGCCATCCCGCGTCAGCGCGAGATCGGACAGCTGCTGCCCGTCATCCTCGGTAAACGCGGTGATCGCGCGCGCAGGCGCACCCCGCGCCGCGACCCAGATGTTGCGCACGCCGCCCGCATTTTCGACCCAGGCAAAGCGCGGCGTATCGGCCGCCCCCACCAACCCGCTCGAAATCGGCAAGGCCAAGGTCGCGGCCAGATCATCGGCCATTGCCGGTTGAGCCAATAGCAGGGCGCAAAGCCCCAACCCCAATGCGATGCGCCGTGTCATGGCGACATTGTGAAGCCGCATGGCGGTGGCGACAACCGCCGATCGCCACGATCATGCGCAACGGTTATACCGGGGCCAACGCTCTGTATGTGCCGCACTGCATTGTTTGTCGCGCAATTGGTCCTAGGCTGCGCGAATGCACCGCGCCCTTGTCCCGCCCTTCGTCCTGCTGCTTGTCGCCGCCCTGCCGACCGCGCTCCACGCCCAATCCGCGTTGCAGAGCCGGGTCGAAGACGTGTTGCGCAGCGCCAGCCCCGGCACGCGCTTTGGCCTGGTCGTGGCGGATGAGACCGGCACCGAAATCGTCGCAATCAACCCCGATCAGCGCTTCATCCCGGCCTCCAATACCAAGATGTTCACCACCGCCGCCGCTTTCTGGTCGCTGGGCGCGCTCGACCAGCCAGACGAAGCGGGCGGTGCGGCGGTGCGGATCGACCAGACCGGCAAGCAGCGCGACGTGATCCTGGAAGGGCATGGCGATGCCCGCCTGTCGAGCGCCCCGGCCTGCACGGTCGATTGCCTTGCGACGCTGGCCGATGCCGTCGCCGCCAAAACGGGCGTGGTGCGCGACGTGGTCGGCGATGACAGCCTCTATCCCGACGAGCGCTGGAGCCCGGGGATGAGCTGGAACAACATCCCGACCAAATCGGGCACCGCCACCTCTGCACTGACGCTCGACGACAATGAACTGCCCGTCGCCGTCACGCCGAGCACGCCCGGCCGCCCGCCGACGGTGACGCTGCCGCCTTATTACACGCTCGAAAATGGCGCGCTGACGACGGCGACGGGTGCGACCACGATCACCTTCGATCGCGCGCCGAACGGCACGGTGGTGCGGCTTGGCGGCACGATTGCGGTTGCGAGCAAGCCCGAGCCATTGCGCCTCGGCATCGATGATCCGGCGCATTATGCTGCGTGGATGCTGCGCAATATGCTGGTTGCGCGCGGCGTTCGCGTGACGGGCGACGTCAGCGTGCGCCATCGCCCGCTCACGCCCGCCGACGACCCGGCAATCCGTGGCAGCGTGCCCGCAGCACGGCCCCCCGCCCCCGCCGCGCTCGCGCGGCTGACGCCGCCACCGCTGATCGAGGATCTGACGCTGATCAACAAGGTCAGCCAGAACCTCCACGCCGAACTGATGCTGCGTCGCGTCGCCCTGAAGCACGGCAGCGGATCGATCGCCGATGGCCAGGTCGCCGTGCGCGCGATGCTTGCCGAGGCGGGCGTGCCGCGCGTGGCGTTCGACTTTGCGGATGGCTCGGGCATGTCGAGCTACAACCGGGTGACGCCGCGCGGCGTGGTGACCTTTCTGCGCTGGGTGAGCGCGCAGCCGTGGGGCACCGCGTGGCGCGCAACGCTGCCGGTGGGCGGCGAAGGCACGCTCACGCGCCGTTTTGCCGGCACCGCGCTCGACCACAGATTGTTCGCCAAAACCGGCACGCTCAACGCCACCAATGCCCTGTCGGGCTATATGGTCACCAAAAGCGGGCGCATGCTGACGATGGCGTTTTACGCCAACGATGTTCCCGAAGGCGCGAGCGCGACCAGGGCGATGGACGCCGCCTTGCTCCTGATCGCATCGCAAAACTGAGAGACGGGTAATGACCGATTATGTCGCCGACTTTCGTGCCCATGGCTACGCCATCGTGCGCGGATTCTTTTCGCCCGCCGAGGTCGCCGCGATCGGCGCGGCGATGGACCAGGTCTATGCCGAAGGCGTGGCGTATGGCCGGAGCTTCCGCCACGGCAATTTGTTCTACACCGTCCGCCCCGGCCCCGACGGCGCGCCGCATGTGCCGATGGTGCAATGGCCGTCCTACCATGTCGCGCTGCTCAACCAGACGCGGCTCGATCCGCGCTGGGCGACGCTGCTGGAGCCGCTGATCGGGCGCGACATCAAGCAGATCATCAACCAACTGCATTGGAAACTGCCCGATCGCAGCGGCGATTTCGCCTGGCATCAGGACGCGAAATCGCGCCGCCCGGCGGAGGCGTATCGCAATCTCGGCAGCTCTTATGTCCAGACCGGCCTGGCGATCGATCCGCACAATCCGGGCAGCGGCGGCATGCGCTTCATCCCCGGCAGCCACACGCGCGGAGCCCTGCCGCTCGACCCCGCCGCCTCGCTCGGCCGCTCGCCCGAAGATAGCGCGCTCGACGCAGCAGGCCTGTCGCCCGAGGATCAAGTCGACCTGATCCTCGAACCCGGCGACATCGCCTTGTGGAGCCCGTATTTGGTCCATGCCTCGGGCACCAATACCGCCACCCATCTGCGCCGTTTCTACATCAACGGCTATGTCCGCGCCGAAGATTGCGACCGCGGCGAATGGACCTTCCGCGACGGCCAGCCAGTCGCTTTGGGCGCGGAACAAGCGTTGGTGCATTACGAGCAATTGCGCGAACGGCCCGAGCCGCATTTCGTTTAGGGGGCAACGCTGGGGCGGAGCAACCGGGATTGGTGGGAGGGAGACATCCCTGCTTCGCAAGGGAAACGTTACACACCCAGACGGTGCCGCATCCGCTGCCACCTCGAACCGTACCCCGGAGACGCTGCCGCCAAGAGTCGCTTCGCTTGCTTTTCGGTGACACCAAGCAGAAACGCGATCTCCTCCACTGAGATGTCGGACCGTTCCTTTCGCAGTTCTTCCACGGCCCACATCAGCGACGGAGAGAGCCGCTCTAAGAAAATGCAGGGTCGAATGTGCAAGGCATGCCCTGTCTTGAGCACGCGCTCGTAGCTGAGAAGCTCGACCGGCCACTCGCCATTCGCGGAGATGCGGTTAGCCTCATCGACGGTCAACCGCCGTAGGAAGTACTCATCGAAGATGCGTTCTTCCTGAGCAATCATCCAATGTTGACCGCAGGCGCGGCACTGCGAAAGGTATAACCACCAAGCGTCTCCGCCATGATCGACGACATTCTCGATGGTGGCAAGCACTCGCTCGTCGAGATCATCGCCGCCCATTGGCACTGCGGCCAAGTCAGGTAGGGCTGCGCAACAGCAGAGGTTGCACGCTTCTTTCATCTCGGCCTTATGCAGCTAGGAGCGAATGCCCGCAACTGAGCGGAAGTTATCGCCCAGTCCAATCACCCCCTACCCCACCGCCCCAACCACCGCATCGCCAGTCGCCGGTCGCAGCACGAAGATCCCGCTGTCGAAATGCCGCGTCGGGTGGACACGGTTGGTCAGCAGCGTCCAGGCATATCCGCGCTCGAAATCGATCCACAGGCCGGTGCCGGTGAAGCCGGTATGGCCGATCGTCTCGGCGGAACAGGCCGCCCCGCCCGACCAGCCGTCAAACTTGCGTTCCCACCCGCAGGTGCGATGCTCGTAGAACGGGGTGCGGATTGCGGCGCGCATCGCGGGCGATGCGCCGCTCCCGTCGAGCAGCCCGGCGGCGAAATCGAGCACGCCGCCGACCGTGCCGAACAGTCCGGCATGGCCGGTCTCCCCGCCCAGCGCCGCCGCATTCTCATCATGCACTTCGCCCTTCAGCACGCGGCCGCGCCACGCGCAGCGCTCGGTCGCCACCGCCGGGCCGGGCGGCGGGCCATAAGCGAGCCCTGCGCCGAGCGACCAGGCCGAGAGCGGCGCACCGGTCAGCCGCTCGACCGCGATACCGAGCAGGATGAAGTTGATGTCGGAATAAACCGGCGGCCCGTGCCGCCATTCGCGCTGCAGCACGAAGGCGCGCAGCCGCTGCGGATCATCGCCATAGGTGTAAATCGGCTCGACCGCAGGGAAGAAGGTGCGGTGGGCCAGGCAATCGCGGAAGGTTAGGCGGCGCTCGGGCGCGCCCGCTATGTCATATTGCCGCAAGTCGGGGATCGCCTCGGTCAACGGCGCATCGAGATCGAGCCGGCCCTGATCGGCCAGCTGCAGGATCATCGTCGTCGTCGCGATCACCTTGGTGACCGAAGCGAGATCGAACCAATGCGCCTCGGTCAGCGCTTCCGGCTGGGGCAGCAGCGCGGCGTGGCCCGCGACCTGCACCGCCCGCTTGCCATCGGCGGTGACGATCCCGAGCGTTGCCCCGGGGATACGCCCCTCGGCAACTGCCGCCGCCGCTGGCGCGAACGCGCGTTCGATGTCGATCATGCCGCCTCCTCGCGCGGCTGCACCCGCGCGATCAGCGGCAGGAACAGCACCGCCGCCAGGCTGAGCCCGCCCGACAGCCAGAAAAATCCGTCAAAGCCAATATGCCGCGCGATATTGCCCCCCGCCCCCGCCAGCAGCCGTGGCAGCAGAAAGGCAAAGCCCGACAGGAACGCATATTGCGCGCCGGGATAACGCGGGTTCACCAGCATCGACAGGAACACGACGAACACAGCCCCTTCCATGCCATGCGCGAATTGGTCGAGCGCGGTGGCGATGTAGATGACGTGCGGGCTTGGCGGCTGGAACCACAGCCACACAAAGATCCAATTGCCCAGCGCCGAGCCGATCGCCCCCAGCGCCAGCGCGCGCGTCAGCCGCAACCGCACCGCCAGCACCGCCCCCAGGGCAACGCCTGCCATACTGCTGGGCAAGGCGACGAAGCCATCGGCAATCCCCATCGTGGTCAGGTCATAATGCGCCGCGATTTCGAGCGGCTTGGACAAAGCCAGCGTGAGCACGTCGCCCATGCGGTAAAAGCTGACAAAGGCCAGCAGCGGCAGCACCTTATAGCCAAAGCGCCAGAAAATATCGACATAGGGCCCAACCATCGTCGAGCGCCGCGCCCACGCGCCCGCTGACAGACCGACAATGCGCGGCAGCAACGCCGCCATGATCAAGAAGGGCAGCAGGCACAGCACCAACACCGTGGTCGTGGCGTCGGTTTTGGCGCTGATCCCGATAGCCGCCGCCGCGCGCAACACCAGCGCCCCCACCCCCGCCGCGAGGAGCAGCGACAGGCCCAGGATCACCGCGCTGGCCCCGAGCCCGGTTGCCAGCGCTACGCCCCGCGCGCGCCCCGCCCTCGCCTGCGGGCGCATCGTGGCGAGGATCGGCAGCGGCGCGAAAGCCCCCGCCGCGATCACCAGATAGGCCCAGGCCCAGTTGGCATGGTCCGCCACGATCAGCGCGCCGCTGCCCGCTGCGACCATCGCACTGCGATAGCCCCACAGATTGGCGGCCGTCAGCGGCCCCTGCGTTTCGGGCGTGGGGGCTAGCTCGATCCGCCAGGCGTCGGCCGAGACTTCCAGCGTCGTCGTCCAGAACGCCAGCAGCACCGCGAACAGCGCGGTCAGCGGCAGGCTGGCATCGCTCGAGGTGAACGCCATCGCCACCATCGCGGCGAAGATGCCCAATTGCGAGAGCATGATCCACCCCAGCCGCGGTCCGAAAAAGCGCCCGAAACCGGGCACCGAAAAGCGATCCAGCAACGGAGCCCACAGGAACTTGAGCGTCGGCAACAACTGCACCCAGCCGAAAAAGCCGATCAGCACCAGATCCACGCCGTGCTTCGCCAGCCGCGCCGACAGGATCGTCGAAAACATGTAATACGGCAGCCCGGCAGAGAAGCCGAGCAACAGATATAACGCAAACCGACTGCGCGCGGAGTCGAGCCCCGTGGCAACGCTCGGCGTTTCCGGCAGTGACGCGCCGGATATCACCGCCGACATCGCAATCCCCTTTTTGCGGCCGCACTACCGCGACCGGGGCATGCTCGTCTGCGCTTGGCCCAGCGTCAATGCTGCACTGGTGCGCGCACGCAACACTTTTGGTCAAATCCGTCGCAAGAGATGCCCATAGGCTATGGCACTCGCAAGAGAAACTATGGCGCGATGCAACATTCCTGTTACCTAATGTCCAGGGTTGCGCGGGGGCGCAAAAAGGGGGTTCAGACTATGACGTCGCTCAAGACTTTGCTCATTTCCGGCACGGCGTTCACCGCCTTGACGTGTCTTTTCGCCGGGACCGGGTTCGCCCAGACGACGCAGGAAGCAGCAACCCCGACCGGGGCGGCCACGCCCTTGATCGGCGCGGGAGAGAGTTCGGCAAAGACCGACTCAGCCGATATTCTCGTCACCGGTTCGCGCATCAAGCAGAACCCGAATGACAGCGCGCTCCCCTTGCAGGTCATCACCGTCAAGGAACTGCAACGCAACAGCATCAGCAGCCCCGAACAGCTGATTGCGTTCCTTACCGACAATGGCAGCTCGGCCGACAACCTCGCCAGCAACTCCGACGTCGTGACCTCGGAACGGCGCGGCAATAACGGCGCGTCCTTCGCTAATTTGCGCGGACAGGGCTCGGCGGCGACCTTGGTCCTGCTCAACGGGCGCCGGGTCGCGGCGCAAGGCACGACCGGCTCGGCCGTCGACGTCAATCAGATCCCGTTTGCCGCGCTCGACCGCGTCGAAGTGCTGAAGGACGGCGCATCGGCAATCTACGGCACCGACGCGGTCGGCGGCGTCATCAACTTCATCACCAAGAAGAACTATCGCGGCTTCGGCGCGACCGCCTTCACCGACGTAACCGAAAAAGGCGACGCGCCGATCTACCGCCTGTCGGCGATCGCCGGTTTTGGCGATCTGGACAAGCAGGGCTTCAACGTGATGGGGACGGTCAGCTATAGCTGGATTTCCCCGCTCGAGGCGCATTCGCGCAGCTTCGTCAACACCTTCCAGCATGACCGCGGGCTTGGCGTCGATACGCGCGGCACGCCGTTTGCGACAATCGTCAACCTGGCGGGCACCAGCTTCGCCACATCGTCCGCGTTTCCACTGATCCCGGGAACAACGGTGCGCGCCACCGGCGGCATTAACGCCTTGCGTCTGCCCGGCCAGGCGGGCTGTAATGCAGTGCCGGACCAGGATATTTACGATACTGACGTATGGGGCGCACCGGGCAACGGCCTCGCTTGCTCCTACGACACCGGCAAGAACGTCTATCTCCAGCAACAGCTCAACACGCTGACCTATCTCGGGCGCGCGGTGAAGCGGTTCGGCGAGCATGAGATCGCGCTCGAAATCACGGGATCAAGCGCGGACTCGGTCAAGCGCTTCTCCCCAGTGCAGATCACGCCCAACACCACCACCCAAAACTACAAATATGCACGGATCGCGGGCGTCAACGATGTCGCCTTCGACAACCTCGTCAGCCGCATCAACAGCGTGTTTCCGGGGCTGCTGAACTCCAACTCTACCTTCTCCTATCGCTGGCGCTGCGTCGAATGCGGTGAGCGCGAGATTTCGACCACCACCACCACCTTCCGCGCCGCGCTGAATGCGACCGGGCCCTTGTTCAAGGGCTGGGACTACAGTGCCGGCATTTCCTATGCCGACAGCATCTCGGCCTCGACGCTTGGCACCGGATATTATTATCAGGACGCGCTGGTCGCCGCGCTCAATAGCGGCGCGGTCAACCCGTTCCTGTTCCCCGGCCAGACGCAAAGCGCCGCCGGGATGGCGGCGATCCAATCGGCGTCGGCGCAAGGCGTCGTGCTGTATGGCGGCAAATATTCGGTCAAGCAGGGCGATGCGTCGGTCTCGGGGTCCTTGTTCGACATCTGGGGCGGCACGGTAAAGCTGGCGACCGGCGTCGATTTCCGGCGGGAGGAATATAAGTTCAACGGCGATCAGCGCGCTGTGCAGCGGACGATCATCGCGGCTCCGTTCGACAATGGCAACGCGCTCAACGGCGTCCACCGCGACATCAAGGCGGTCTATGCCGAGTTGCTCGTGCCGATCTTCAAGGGCTTCGAGCTTACGCTCGCCGGCCGCCTCGACGATTATTCGGGCTTCGGAACGACGACAAACCCCAAGATCTCGCTCAAATATCGGCCGTTCAAGCCGATCATGTTCCGTGGATCCTACAACACCGCCTTCCGCGTGCCGTCGTTCAACCAGATTTTCAATCCCGACACGGATTCGGTCTACACTGGGTCTGATTTCGCAGACCCCAAAAACTGCCCGAACGGCACCGTCAATGCGGCAAACGGCTGTCCGTCGCTCAACAACAACGTCAACATCCGCAACGGCGGCAATTTGGCGCTGGGGCCGGAGACCGCGACGATGTTCAGCGGCGGCGTGGTGTTTGAGCCATCACGGCACTTCAGTGCGACCGCCGATTTCTGGTCGATCAACCGCAACAACACCATCCAGGTGTTGCCGCTGCAATATCTGTTTGCCAATTATTCGATCTTCCAGGATCGCTTCATCCGCGACTCCTCGGGCAAGCTGACCGTCATCGACCAGACCTATGCCAATGCGGGGAACACCAAGACCCAGGCCGTCGACTTCACGGTGCGCGGCAGCATCGACGCGCTTGGCGGCAGCTTCGGCGCGGGGCTGGACGGCACGCTGCTGCTCAAGAAGGAGGAGAAGGTCAACGCCAGCGCCGCGACCATCCAGCAGCTTGGCGTCTACTCGCTCGCGTCCGATCTTGGCCTGCGCTGGAAGCACAATGCGTTCGTGAGCTATTCGAACGATGATTTCAGCGTGTCGCTGACGCAGATCTTCCGCTCAGGCTATAAGAATCAGGTGCTGCCAGGCGTGCTGGCGGGTACCTTCAACCCGTCAAACGACATCACCGATGTCGCGGACTATATCTATTACAACCTCTCCGCTTCTTATAACGGGATCAAAGGGTTCAAGCTGACCTTCGGTGTGCGCAACCTGTTTGACACCAACCCGCCCTTCGCCATCTCCTATGACAGCAACAACGGCAGCGGCAGCTCGTGGGAGCCGCGCGTTGCCGATCCACGCGGGCGTTCGTTCACCATGCAGGCGGAGGTGAAGTTCTAAACGGACGGCCACGAGCGGCCATCAAACCAATAACGCACGCCCGGTTGCAATAGCGGCATCGACTGCAACCGGGCGCACCACGTCACAAATGCCGCATCGCGCATTTCAGTGGCGCGCAGGCCGCGCTCTCAATGCGCCAGCGCGCTCTTGTTCCAGCCAAGCGCCTGCGCCGTCACCGCCAACTGCGTGCGGTTGTGGACCTTGAGTTTGCGCATCAGCGCGGTCATGTGGGCTTTGACGGTCGCCTCGGCTATGCCAAGGTCATAGGCAATCTGCTTGTTGAGCTGGCCGCAATAGACCCCGTCGAGGACCTTGCGCTGCGTCGGGGTCAGGCGAGCGAACGGAGCCGAGGCATCTCGGTCCAGCGTGACCTCGCTCACCGCTATGTGCTGCCTCGTCATCTCAGCCCTCTCCCCCCTTTACGCCGCAACGGGACATGCCACGTCCGACTGTCGGCTTCTGCCGATCGAACGAAACCCGATGCGAGTCTCGATGGCTTGATCCTATTCAAATTGGTTGGACAGATTCAAGCGCATATTACAATTTTTGCTGATTTGACGTGAATAATCTTGGAATATTGCGCATTGTTGTCGTACAGATACACCCACGCAGCCCGCATATTGCGAGAGACTGCGGCGGAGAAGGGGGTCCGATGGTCCATTCGCAATCGCTGGCGCATGGCCACACCGTGCCCGCCACCGCGTCGATCGCGGCCCACACGCGATGAGGCCCGAGGATTACCGCCTGATCGTGGCGGCCATGCTCGGCATCGGCTTGTCGATCGTCCTGATCGTTCGCGGGCGCTTGCATCCGTTTGTCGCGTTGCTGTCGGGCGCGTTCGTCGTCGGGATCATCGCCGGCCTGCCGATTGCCGATACCGCAAAGGCCATCCAGAAAGGCGCGGGAGATATTCTGGGCGGCACCGGGCTGGTGGTCGCGCTCGGGCTGGCGCTTGGCGCGATGCTGCAATTGTCGGATGCCGCCGCCGGCCTCGCCCGCACCGCGTTGCGATGGGCCGGCGTACGCGGCGCGCCTTGGGCGAGCGTGGCGACGGGCCTCCTCATTGGCTTGCCGCTGTTCTTCGAAACCGGGCTGGTGCTGCTGCTGCCGATCGTCGCGGCGGCGGCGGCGGCGCTCCCGGCGGGTGCAAACCAGGATTCGGCAAAGCTGCGGCTGATGCTGTCGGCGTTGGCCGGGCTGTCGGTGGTGCACGCGCTGGTGCCGCCGCATCCGGGCCCGTTGCTCGCGGTCGAGGCGCTCCATGCCGATTTGCTGCGCACGCTCGGTTATGGCTTGCTCATCGGCATCCCGACCGCAATCGTCGCCGGGCCGGTACTGGCGAAATTCACCGCACGCGGCGTGAAACTCGCACCACCCTTGCTCGCCCCGACGGTGCTGAACATGCCTGCCCCCGCGAACTGGCGTGCGCTGCTGGTCGTGCTGATGCCCGTGGTGCTGATCGCAGCGGGGCAAGCGGTCGCGTTGCTGCCGCCGCCGGTCGCCGCCCGCTTTGGCGTGCTCGCGGTGGCCAGCAATCCGGTGCTCGCCTTGCTGATCGCGTGCCTGGCGGCGCTGCCGCTGCTATTTGGTCGACGCATCGGCGATGCCAAGGTGCAGGAGGCGATCTGGACCGAGACGATGCAGCCGGCGGGCGCGATCCTGCTGGCGATTGGTGCGGGCGGCGCGCTGAAGCAAGTGCTCGTCACGGCTGGCTTGTCCGATTTGCTGGCGCGGGTCGCGACCGGCGGGCCGCTGTCACCGATCGTGCTGGCGTGGTTGGTCGCGGTCTGTATCCGCCTCGCCACCGGGTCGGCGACGGTCGCGACGATCACCACCGCCGGGATCATGCCCGCGTTCGTCGCCGCCTCGGGCGCGTCGCCCGAATGGATCGTGCTGGCGATCGGCGCGGGATCGCTATTCTTCAGCCATGTCAACGATCCCGGATTTTGGCTGGTGAAAAGCTATCTCGGCATCGATACGCCCGCGACGTTTCGCACCTGGTCGGTGATGGAGACCGTCGTCTCCGTGCTCGGACTGGCGTTGATCCTTATCGCCAGTCACCTATTCTGACGGCACGCGCCCGACGCGGTGACCAAGGAACGACCGATGAATGAAGGCCGCTTAGCCGACCGGGCCTATGCCGGGATCGTCGAGATCATCAATGGCGATGGGCTGGCGGTGGGTGATCGGCTGCCATCCGAGGCGCGCCTGGCAGAAATGTTCGGCATGTCGCGCACGATCGTGCGGGAAGCGCTCGTCCGTCTGGCCGCAGACGGCATTACCGAGGCGCGGCGCGGCGCGGGCTCGTTCGTCAAGGGCCGCCCATCGGACCGGCTGATCGCGTTTCTGCCGATGGACCATATGTCGGCGACCTTCGGCACCTATGAGGTGCGCTTCGTGCTCGAAGCCGAGGCGGCGCGGCTGGCGGCCACGCGCCGCTCGAGCGCGGAAATGGCGGCGATCGAGGCGGCGTTGCACGCGCTCCGCACCGCTTTGCTGTCGAGTGCACCGGCGCATGACGAGGATATGGCGTTGCACCGGCAAATCGTGCTGGCGACCGCCAACCCCGCCTTCCTGGTCGCGTTTGATGCGCTGTTCGGCGATGTCGACCGGATCATGCGCGCCGGTGTCGACATCTCGCGATCGCGCCCGCCCGAGGTGATCGGCGCGATGCTAAGGGAACATGAAATGCTGGTCGACGCGATCCGGGTGCAAGACGGCGACGGCGCGGCGCTGGCGATGCGCTGGCATTTGTCTGAAGGCCGCAAGCGGCTGCTGCCCTAATTGCGCAACAATTCGGTCGTGCTGCTGGGCGTCGCGCGCTTGCCGCCGCCGGGCACAAGCCAGCCGCCATCGCTCAACCAGTCGGCGAGCCGGTCGGGCCAATGCTGCAGCGAAACGCGTTCGGCATGGGCCGCGACGTTGAAGCCATGGTCGGTATCGGCAAACAGGTGCAGTTCCGCCGAGACATGCGCGGCGCGCAGTTGCTGGTAGAGCGTGAGCGTGGGCTCGGCGCAACAGGCGTCCAGCGTCCCGGCGGCCAGGAACGCTGGCGGCGCTCCTGCAACCGCGCGCGCGGGCACGCCGAGCGGACCCGGATAGATGAAAATCTGGAAGTCAGGCCGCGCATCGACTTGGTCGATCGCATCGCCCAAAGGCTCGGCCGGTGCCGGGTTGTCGGCGACAAGCGACACAAGTTCGCCGCCTGCCGAAAATCCCATCAGACCGATGCGACGGGGATCGACGCCATAGTCGGCGGCATGCGCTCGCACGAAGCGCACCGCCCGCCGTGCATCGGCCGCCGCGTCGCGCTCGATGCGATAGTTTGAGCCCGTTTCCCGGGCGAGACGATATTTGAGGACGAACACCGTGACGCCAAAGCGGTTGAGCGCACGGGCGGGCATCACCCCTTCATTGGCCCACACCAGCATGCGGTGGCCACCGCCGGGCGCGATAATGATCGCCGCGCCATTGGCGTGCGCCGGGTCGGCGCGCAACAACGTGAGCGAGGGGCGATGTACGCTGCGGACATAGGTGTTTTCGACGATCTCGGGCGTGTCGCGCAGCGGATCGACGCCCGGGGGACCATCCGGCCAAAGCGGAAGCTCGATCGGTGCGACAACAGGCACAAGCGCCGGGGTCTGCGCCATAACGGCGCCAGCCAGCAGGCATAGCACGGCAAGCCCGACACACCCTTTCATCGTTTCTGCTCCTCCGCAGGGGGCCCACCACTGTCCAACCACGCAATCGCTTCCGCACAGAGCCGATCGGGCGAGGCGGCGGCGTCGAGCGTGGTCGCCGCCTCGTCCGGGGCAACCCGCTCCAGCGTGCAGAGCTGGCTCGCCAGCAGGCTGCTCGGCATATAGTGCCCAGCGCGATTGGCGAGCCGTTGGCGGAGTTCCTCCGGGCTGCCGTCCAGCAGGATGAACCGCGTCGGCGCGGCGATCGCCGCCACCAGCCGGTCGCGATAGCTCCGCCGCAGCGCCGAACAGGCCGCCACCACCAGCCCGTTGACGCGCACCTCGGCATCGATCGCGGCTCCCAAACGGTCGAGCCACGGCCAGCGGTCGGCGTCGTTCAGCGGCTGGCCACTGCGCATCTTGGCCACCGCCGCCGCGTCGTGAAAGGAGTCTCCCTCAAGGAACGTCGCACCCAGCGCGGATGCGAGCAGGGCACCGAGCGTGGACTTGCCACTGCCGCTGACGCCCATCACGATTACCGCCATCGGCGCGACCACGCTGTGACTGACTGCCCGTTGCAAAATGCTGTCCCCAAAACCGGACTGGGCCCCGACGCGCCGCGTCGGCCCCGGGCCTTTCATAAGCCCTGATACTGCAGGGCGCATCGGCCTGGGAACTACGACCATCGTCGCGGATGGCACGCGCATGATGGTCGCTTATGCACAGCATCGGCCAGACGCGCAGGCGTCGGTTGGGGGAGAGGCAAAGCACCGTGAAAAGACGAGCAGCCATGCTGGCGACGACTGCGGTGGCGCTGCTGGCCCCGGTCGCGACGTGCGCGGCCCCGGCCCGGTCGGTGCTTGCAACGGCCCCAAATGAGCCGCGCGCGGTAACGGTTAGCGGCGCGAAGGACGGACGTTTCGATGCGACCGCAGCGATCCAGCGCGCGATCGACGCGGCGCGCATCACCGACGGCAATGGCATCGTCTTCCTGCCCTCCGGCCGTTATCGGCTGTCGCACAGCATCCTGGTGCCGCCCGGCGTACGGATCCTGGGTGTGGGCCCCACCCGCCCGGTGCTGGTGCTGGCCGATGCGACACCGGGCTTTCAAAGCGGCGTCGTGACGATGGTGGTGTTCACCGGCGGCGACCAATATGCCGTCGGCAAGGTTGCCGTGCCCGTGCCGACCGTGGTGCCGCCCAGTGGCAAGGGTGGCGACGACGTGCGCGACGCCAATTCGGCGACCTTCTATTCGGCGATGAGCAATATCGACGTCGAGATCGGCGCCGGCAATCCGGCCGCAACGGCGGTGCGCTTCCGCGTCGCGCAACACGCCTTTCTCAGCCATATGGACTTTCGCCTGGGCTCGGCTTTGGCCGGCGTCTATCAGGCGGGCAACGTGATGGAAGACGTCCACTTCCATGGCGGGCGCTATGGCATCCTCACCGAAAAGACCTCGCCCGCCTGGCAGTTCACGCTGATCGATTCGAGCTTCGACCATCAGCGCGACGCCGCGATCCGCGAGCATGAAGTCGACCTCACGCTCGTAAACGTCGCTATCCGCGACACGCCGGTGGGGGTCGATATCGACCCCGGCTATAGCGACTCGCTGTGGGGTAAGAATGTGCGGTTCGAGCGCGTGTCGCGCGCCGGGGTGATCATCAGCCGCGAGGGCAGCGTCTTTACCCAGATCGGCTTCGACAATGCCGTCGCGACCGACACGCCGGTGTTTGCGCGGTTTCGCGAGAGCGGCAAGACCGTCGCGTCGCCAACGCGCGCATATCGCGTGGCGCGCTTTTCGCACGGCCTCGCGGTGCCGATGCTCGGCGCGACCGGCCAGATCGCAACCGACGTGCAGATGACGCCGCTCGCCGCCCTGCCCCCGCCGCGCCCGAACGCCATCCGCGCGCTGCCCGCCGTGGCGGAGTGGCACAACGTCCGCGATCTCGGCGCGCGCGGCGATGCCACGACCGACGACACCGCCGCGCTGCAGCGTGCGATCGATACGCAGCGCGTGCTCTATTTCCCGGTCGGTTTCTACCGCGTCACCAATACGCTCAAGCTGCGGCCCGATACGGTGCTGCTGGGCCTGCACCCGGCGCTGACCCAGCTCGTCCTGCCCGACAATAACCCCGCTCATGCAGGCGTCGGCGGCGTGGTGCCGATCCTCGAAAGCTCCAAGGGCGGCAGCAACATCCTGTCGGGCCTCGGCCTGTTCACCGGCCGCATCAATCCGCGCGCCTCGGCGTTGCTATGGAAAGCGGGTGCGGATTCGCTGGTCGACGACGTCAAGATCATGGGCGGCGGCGGGACCCCGACCGCGGACCGCCTGCCGCTCGGCGCGCGCAACGCGCATAGCGGCGATCCGGTCGCCGACAATCGCTGGGACGCGCAATATCCGAGCATCTGGGTGACCGATGGCGGGGGCGGCACCTTTGCCGACGTGTGGACGCCCAACACCTTCGCCCAGGCTGGTTTCACCGTGTCTGACACCAAGACGCCGGGGCATGTCTATCAGCTTTCGGCCGAGCATCATGTCCGCAACGAGATCGTGCTCGATGGGGTCGAAAATTGGGAATTTCTCGCACCGCAGACCGAACAGGAAGTCGGCGAGGGAATGGATGCGACCTCGCTCGATATCCGCAACTCGCGCAACCTGCTGTTCGCCAATTATCACAGCTACCGGGTAACGCGGACCTTCCACCCGGCAGTGTCGGCGGTGAAGCTGACCAATGCGTCGGACATTCGCTTCCGCAACGTCCATATCAACGCCGAGAGCGGCTTTGCCACTTGCCAGGCCGACGGCTGCGGCACCTATTTGCGGGTCAGCAAATTCCCGTTCGAAAATGCGATACAGGACAGGACGCAGCACCTTGAGGTGCGCGAGCGCGAGTTCGCCACCCTCGACATTCCCGCCAAGCCGGTGCTGGCGGAGGCCCCCGCTCCGGTGCCGGGGGCCGGGCCGGTACGCAAACTCGAAAGCGGCTTCTTCTCGATCTCGGGTGCGGCAGTCGATGCTGCGGGCGCGCTCTATTTCGTCGAGCATCGCTTCCAGCGAATCTATCGCTGGAGCACGGCGGCGGGGCTCGAGATTGTCCGCGACGCTGCGCTCGATCCGGTCAACCTGGCGATCGAGCGTTCGGGCAAGGTGCTGGTGCTATCCTCGCTCGGTGCGGAAGGCAGTGTCTATGCCTTCGACCCTGCTGCGTCGAAAACCGACGTCACGGTCATCACGGCAACACCGGTCGCCGCGCACCGCGATGCGGAGACGCTGCTCCCCGGCAATTGGTGGAACAATGGCGAATTCCGCGATCACTATGACGCCAGGACCGACCATTTCACCACGCTCGGGGAAATGTTCGCGCGCGACGCCGGGACGCCGAAACCCCGCGAATATGTCTCGCCCGACGGCAGCCTCGTGCTCCCCGCCTTTCGCGTGTGGCAACAGGGCACACCCGACCATGTCGGCTGGCGCTTCTCCGACACGCTCGACGCCTATAGCCTGATCCACGGGCGCGTTGGCACCCGCATCTATGCCAGCAACGAATCCGAGGGCCGCACGTACAGCGCACGTGTCGGCGCGGGCGGAACGCTTTCCGAGCTCAAGCCTTTTGCCGAGCGCGCCGGCGAAAGCGTCGCGGTCGACGGCCAGGGTCGCGTGTTCATCGCGAACGGGCAAATCTTCGCCTACGCGCCCGATGGCAGCGAGATCGGCCGGATCGACGTGCCCGAACGCCCCCTCCAGTTGATCTTCGGGGGCACCGATCACGCGACGCTCTTCATTCTTACGCATCACGCGCTTTACGCCGTCGCCATGGGCGGCGGATGACCCAGATCAGAACGACAACAAAAAACAGGTGAGGATCCCCATGACCAACATGATCACAGACCGTACTCCCGGTTCCAGCAGCAGGCGCACCGCGCTCCTGACCGCCAGCTTCGCGTCGCTAATGGCAATCGCGATCGCGGCACCGGCCCAGGCGCAAACCACGCCTGCAGCCCCGCCGCCCCCGGCAACGCTACCGGCCGACACCGCCGATAATACCGCGCAGGACATTGTCGTCACCGGCTCGCGCATCACCACCGGCGGCTTCACCGCGCCGACCCCGACCCAGACGATCGGCGCGGTCGATATCGCGCGCAACGCCGAACCCAACGTCTTCACGACGATCGCGCAATTGCCCTCGCTGCAGGGGTCGACTGGCGTCACCACCGGCACAAACAGCACGTCGAGCGGACAGCAGGGCTTGAGCTCCTTCTCCCTGCGCGGGCTCGGCACGATCCGGACGCTGACGCTGCTCGACGGCCAGCGCGTCGTCGGCGCGAACGTGACGGGCGTGCCCGATATCAGCCTGTTCCCGCAATTGCTGATCAAGCGCGTCGATGTGGTGACGGGCGGCGCATCGGCTTCTTATGGTTCGGATGCGGTCGGCGGCGTCGTCAACTTCATCACCGAGAAGCACTTTGTCGGGTTCAAGGCGAACGTCCAGGGCGGCATCACCACTTACGGCGACAACAAACAGTATCTGTTCCAGGCGGCGGCCGGAAAGTCGTTCTTCAACGATCGCCTGCATGTCGAAGTCAGTGGGGAATATGACCATGAAGATGGCGTTCCGGCCGGCGGCTTTGGCGAGCAGCTCGCCAACGGACGCAGCTGGTACCGTACCTCGACCTTCATCAACCGCAACGTGACCAATGACGGATCGCCGCAATATCTCGTGCGCGACCATGCGCAGGCTTATCAATATACCAAATATGGGCTGATCACGGGCGGGCCGTTGCAGGGCACGGCGTTCGACGTGAACGGCGTTCCGTTCCAGTTCCAATATGGCTCGAACGGCGTTCCGTCCAAGGCCCTACCGGGCACGCCACAGTTCGGGCTCGTCTCGGGCTGCTACCCGCAAGGCGGCTTCTGTTTGGGCGGCGACCTGTCGGGCAATGTCGGCATTGGCACCACGCTGCAATCGCGGCTGGATCGTTACAATGGCTATGGCCGCATCGGCTTCGACCTCGACGCGAACAACGAGATCTATGCGACCGTCAACGTCGCGCAGGTCGACACGATGAACCAGCCCAACCCCGGCGCGACCAAATCGAGCCTGACGCTGCAATGCTCAAACCCGTTCGTCCCCGCCTCGATCCAGGCGGCTTGCGCGACCGCGGGCATCACCAGCTTCCAGTTCGGCAGCAGCAATGGCGAGTTGCCCGCGAACATCACGGTCTATCCGACGCGCAAGCAATATCGCTTCGTCGGCGGCGCGACGGGCAAGGTGCCGGTGTTCGGCACGACGTGGCATTACGACTTCTCGTATGAGCATGGCGAGAACATCACCGACATCCACGTCAAGAACATCACGCTGACCCCGCGCTATAATGCGGCGATCCAGGCGATCAGCTTGAACGGCCAGATCGTCTGCGCCGACCCGGTCGCGCGCGCCAATGGCTGCGTGCCGATCAACATCATCGGCGGCACACCGCCGAGCGCGGCGGCGCTCGCTTATATCGAACCCACCAACGGCCCGTTCCAGCACACCCGCCAGACGCAGGATGCGCTCGCCTTCAGCTTCAGCGGCTCACCGCTTAGCCTGTGGGCAGGGCCGGTGTCGTTTGCTGCGGGTGCCGAATATCGCAATGAATTCTACCATGTCGTGGGCGATCCGTACGGCAACGGCGTTTCGGCCGAGACACCCTATACCAGCACCTATCCCGCTGATCCGGTGCTCAATACCGCGGGTAACAACTGGTACGCCGGCAATTATCACGCCGGTCGCGGCAGCTATCACGTCGCTGAAGGTTTCCTCGAACTCAACCTGCCCTTCCTCAAATCGGATGCGCTGGGCAGCGCGAACCTGAACGTCGCCGGACGCGTCACCAATTACAGCACGTCGGGCACGATCTATACCTGGAAGGTCGGCGGCACCTGGGACACGCCGATCGACGGCGTGCGGTTGCGCGCAGTCACCTCGCGCGACGTGCGTGCGCCAAACCTGTCGGAACTGTTCGCAGCCCCGATCACCACGACCGTGCCGAACTTCAGCAACCCCAATCCCAACCGCGCACCGGGCGACCCGGCTACGTTGACCATCCTGCAAAACGCGATCGGCAACACCGCGCTCAAGCCCGAAATCGCGCGTAACACGACGGCTGGCATCGTGCTGTCGCGCCCGCACTGGCTGCCCGGCTTCAGCGCGTCGTTCGATTATTACCGCATCAAGATCAACGGCGTGATCTCGACGCTCAATTCGCAGCAGGAAGTCAATCTGTGCTACCTCAATAACATCACAACGCTGTGTGGCGCGTTCAACCTCACGCCACCGGCGGGGACCGCGCCCTATGTCAATCTGCAGGCGTTCAACCTCGCGTCGATCTTCACCGACGGGTTCGACATTGAGGCGAGCTATCAATTCGACGTCGCCAAGATCGGCCTGCCGGGCCGCGTCGTGCTGCGCGGGCTCGCCACCAATGTGAAGAACTTCATCACCGATCCGGGCGTTCCCGGCACGATCCCGACACAGGGCGCGGGCGTGAACGCTGGCAACACCCCATCGTGGAAATTGCTCACGACCGAAAGCTGGACCACCGATCGGTTCAGCCTCAGCGTGCAGCAGCGTTGGTTCAGCGATGGTGTGTACAGCAACGAATATGTCGTTTGCAGCAGCGGCTGCCCGGTCTCGACCACACAGCACCCGACGATCGACAACAACACGATGCCCGGCGCTTTCTATCTCGACGTGGGCGGATCGTTCAACATCACCAAGAAATTGAACGCTTATTTCAAGATCGACAATCTGCTCGATCATGATCCGGCACCGTCGCCGCAGACCAATACCGGCATCGACGTCAATCAGGCGCTTTACGATACGCTCGGGCGTTTGTTCCGGGTTGGCGTACGCTACAATTTCTAGCACCACGGTCCCCTGCCCCGACCCGGTGGGTCGGGCTCCTCGTCCCGGCCGGTGGCCGGGACGTTTCTTTTGAGGATATGAGATGCCCGGCTGGCCGCTTCCGTTTCGCGTAACGCTTCTCGCCACGCTGATGGCAAGCGCAATGCCCGTTGCCGCCTCCCCCTCTTATTACGCCACCGCTCCCGACGATCCCCGCGCCATCACCGTCGCTGGGACGCGCGACGGGCACGCCGACGACACCACCGCCCTGCAAAGCGCGATCGACGCCGCCGCAGCGAAGGGCGGCGGTGGTATCGTGTTTGTCCCCTCGGGCCGCTATCGCATCAGCCGCACGCTGTTTGTATGGCCCGGCGTGCGCGTGTTTGGCGTCGGCAAGACCCGGCCCATCCTGGTGCTCGGCGATGCGACCCCCGGCTTTCAGCAGGGTCTCGCCACCATGGTGATGTTCGCCGGGGCCAAGCCCGGAGCCACCGATACTGCCAAGGCCTATCGCACCCCGTTTCCGCCACCGGGCAGCGTGCCGTTCAATCCCGATATCGCCGATGCCAATCCCGGCACCTTCTACCCTGCGCTATCGAACATCGATTTCGCGATCGGCAAGGACAACGCCGCCGCCACCGCAATCCGCTTTCACGCCGCACAGCATGCCTATCTGGCGCATATCGACTTCGACATCGGCTCGGGCCTCGCCGGGCTCTATCACGTCGCCAATCAGGCGCAGGATCTCCATTTTCACGGCGGGCGCTATGGCATCCTCACCGAGAAACCGTCCCCGGCGTGGCAATTTACCCTGCTCGATTCCTCTTTCGATGGACAGCGCGAGTCCGCGATCCGCGAACATGAGGCGAGCCTCACCCTGGTCAATGTCGCCTTTCGCAACGTGCCAACCGCGATCGACATCGATCGCGGTTATGGCGACTGGCTGTGGGGCAAGGATGTCCGCTTCGAGAACGTCCGTAATGCCGCCGTCGTGATCAGCAACGAGAACGACGTCTATACGCAGATCGGCTTTCAGAACGCCGTGGCCAGCGCCACGCCGACCTTCGCGCGCTTTCGCGACAGCGGCCGGACGGTGGCCGGGGCGGGCCGCGCCTATCGCGTGACATCGTTCGGCTATGGTCTGATGGTCCCCGCCTTGGGTCAGACCGGCAGCTATCGCACCGTGATGGACGCCGCACCAATCCCCCGGCTGCCCGCCCCGCCCCCGCGCGCGATCCGGCCGCTCCCTCCCACCACGTCCTGGGCCAATGTCCAGCAGCAGGGCGCGCGCGGGGATGACAAGACCGATGACACCGCCGCCATCCAGCGCGCGATCGACACGCACCGTACCGTCTATTTTCCTGCGGGCCGCTACCACGTCACCGACACGCTGCGGCTGAGGCCGGACAGCGTGCTCGTCGCCTTGCACCCGAGCCTGACGCAACTCATCCTGCCCGACGGGACGCCCCCCTTCCAAGGGGTGGGCTCGGCCAAGGCGCTGATCGAGAGTGCACGCGGTGGGGACGCGATCGTCTCGGGTCTTGGGCTTTTCACCGGCGGGATCAATCCGCGCGCAACCGCGCTGCTCTGGCACGCTGGCGCGCAATCTTTGGTCGAAGACGTCAAGTTCCAGGGCGGCCACGGCACCGATCTGGCCGATGGCAGTCGCTTTGACCCGTATAACGCCAACCATACCGGCGACCCCGACCCGGCCAAACGCTGGGACGCCCAATATCCGAGCCTATGGGTGCGTGGCGGCGGCGGCACCTTCGCCAATCTCTGGAGCCCCAATACCTATGCGCAAGCTGGGATGTTGGTCTCCGACAGCGACACGCCGGGCCATGTCTATCAGATGTCGAGCGAGCACCATGTCCGCGCGGAATTTGTGCTCGATCATGTCGCCCATTGGGAATTTCTGGCTCCGCAGACCGAGGAGGAAGCGGGCGAGAGCCAGGATGCGGTCTCGTTCGACATTCGCCACAGCCACGACATTCTGATCGCCAATTACCACGCCTATCGCGTGACGCGCTCGCTCAAGCCCGCGCCGACCGTCGTGCGGCTGACCGACACGCGCGACCTTCATTTCCGCAATATCCACGTCAATGCCGAAAGTGGCTTTGGCACATGCGACGAGAATGGCTGCGCGACCTATTTGCGCGCGAGCAAATTCCCCTATGAGAACGCCATTCAGGATGTCACGCACGGTCTCGAAGTCCGCGAGCGGGAATTTGCCGCGCTCGATGTGGCGGTGGCTGCGGCTGCACCAGCGGCAAACGGCACTTTCGCGAATGCCAAGGTCGAGAAACTGGCGAGCGGCTTCTATGCCGCCGCCGGAGCGGCCATCGCCGCTGACGGAACGCTGTATTTCGTCGATCATCACCAGCAGCGCATCTATGCCTGGTCGCGCGCCGAGGGCCTGCGCGTGGTCAGCGACGCACCGCTGGATCCGGTCAATCTCGCGGTCGACCGCTCGGGCAGCCTGCTGGTGCTGTCTTCGGAAGGCCGGAACGGCACGGTCTATAGTCTCACGCCCAACGGCGACGCGGACGTTCGCGTGATCCCGTCGACGCCCGCCGTCGATCATCCGGGCGCAAGAACCGTGCTGCCGGTCGATTATTGGGTGAATGGCGAATTCAAGGACCAGCTCGACACCAGGACCTATACCTATCCAACGCTGGCCGACATGTTCGACCGCGACATGCGCCTGCCCAAGGCGCGGGAATATGTGTCGCCCGACGGCAGCCTTGTCCTGCCCGCCTATCGAACGTTCCAGCAGGGGCCTTCGAACTTTCTCGGCTGGCGGTTCTCCGACGCGCTTGACAGTTATGGGTTCACCACCGCCGAAATTGGCGGATCGGTGTTCGTCACCAACGCTTCGGAAAACAAGACCTATCGCGCGCGCCTGGCGGCGCATGGCGCACTGACCGACCTCGCCCCCTTCGCCAATCGCGGCGGAGAAAGCGTGGTGAGTGATGCGCAAGGCCGCGTGTACATCGCCAACGGGCAAGTCTTCGTTTTCGCAGCAGACGGTGCCGAGATCGGCCGGATTGATATCCCCGAGCGCCCGCTCCAACTGCTTGTTGACAACCGCGCGCGCAAAACGCTCTTCGTGGTGACGCATCACGCCATTTACAGCGTCGCCATTCCCTGAGGTAGAGGACGCTTTGGCGGGCAGACCTAGCCGGCAGTGGACCGCAAAGGATCCTCTCAAACCCAAAGCACCGCGCTCAGCGCGTCGGCTTCACCGGGGATCCTGCATAATTTTGGCCAATTCGCTGTCGATCAGCTGCCCGATATAGCGGGAAAGCTCCGCATGATGGACGTCGGGATCGGAAATTCTGCGAAACAGCACGCCGTGGCCGATGGCGAGGATGAAATCCGCCAACTCGCTGCGCCGCGCCGCCCGCTCCTCGCCCGGTGCCAAAGCACCGAGAGCGCTCAAAATATTGTCGCGGACAAGCGCGTCGATCCCGCGCAGGATGTCGCCGACACGGTCGTTGCGCGTTGCTTCGGCAAACATTTCCGCGAACAGCGCGTATGAGCCCGGATCGTTCGGATCCTCTTCGAGGAACCGGGCAATCCACGCACGGACCAAAGCGAAATCACGCGCCTCGACCGCCGCGCGCAGCGCCGGCTCATCCAAAAACTCGACGACATCGGCACGCACCAGCTCGGCGACAATATCCTCCTTGCTGGCAAAATCGCGATAGAGCTGTCCAACCTTCACCCCCGAATCGGCGGCAATGCGCGCCACGCCAGAGGCGTGGAAGCCATATTGAATGAACAGCTGGCGCGCCGCAGACAAGATTCGCGCACGCCGATCTTCCGCGCGAGAATCCCGCTTTTTCATCAATTTATCGGCGGATTTTTGGGGGGTGGGCATAATCCTCCTATGATTAGGCTTGTCATTTCAAATCCGCAAAGCTACCGGCTCGGCAGAAATGTGAGTGATCGATCGCTCACACTTATACATTGGAAGAAAGCGTGCGCAAACCCTGCTCCGTCGCGGTCCTCACCGTAGCTCTTCTGGCCGGCTGCTCAAGCGGCCAGCCCCAGGCACCAGCCGCTGGCCCGCCCCAAGTCGGCTTTGTCACGGTGGAGCCGCAGTCGGTGACGCTGAGCACCGAACTCGCCGGGCGCACTGCCGCCTATGAGACGTCGGACGTCCGCCCGCAGGTCAACGGGCTGATCACCGCGCGCTTGTTTACCGAGGGCGACGAAGTCCGCGCGGGCCAGCCGCTCTATCGGATCGATGCGCAGCCTTATCAGGCAAGCGTCGCAAGTGCGCGCGCGGCGCTGGCAAAGGCGCGCGCGGCGATCGCCTCGAACGACGCGCTGGCGCGCCGTTATGGCGAGCTGGTCAAGATCAACGCGATTGCCAAGCAGGATTACGACAATGCCGTCACCAGCGCGCAGCAGGCACGCGCCGATGTCGCCGCGCAGGAAGCCGCGCTCCGCACCGCCGAAATCGACCTTGCGCGAACGACGGTAAAAGCCCCGATCGCAGGCCGCATCGGCCGCTCGGCGGTCACCACCGGCGGCCTCGTCACCGCGTCGCAGGCCACCGCGCTCAGCACGATCCAGCGGCTCGACCCGATCTATGTCGACATCACGCAATCGAGCGCCGATCAACTCCGGCTGCGCCAGAAATTGCTGGCGGGCAGCCTTACGCGCGGTACCGCGCGGCTGCGGCTGAAGCTTGAGGACGGCACGACCTATCCGGTCGAGGGCGTCGTAAAATTCGCCGATGTCACGGTCGATCCGGCCACGGGCAGCCAGACGATCCGTGCCGAATTCGCCAATCCCAACCGGCTGCTGCTCCCGGGCATGTATGTCACGGCGCAGTTCGTCGAAGGCACGCAAGCGAATGCGCTGCTTGTCCCGCAGCGCGCCGTCTCCCGCGATGAAAAGGGCAATGCCGTGGTGATGGTGGTCGGTGCGGGGGACAAGATCCAGCCGCGCATGCTGACTGCCCCGCGCACCATCGGCGAGAACTGGCTGGTCACCGCCGGGCTTGCGCGCGGCGATCGGGTGATCGTCGAGGGCGCGCAAAACCTGCAGCCAGGAACGCCCGTCAAGCCGGTCCGCTGGACTCCAAAAGCGGCGGCAAACGCTCCCGCTGCTGGCAAGGGACAGTAACCCTCATGTCGCGTTTCTTTATCGATCGGCCCATCTTCGCGTGGGTCATCGCGATCATTTTGATGGTCGCTGGCCTGATCGGCATCCGTAGCTTGCCGATCGCGCAATTTCCCTCGATCGCGCCACCGTCGGTCAGCATCAGCGCCACCTATCCCGGTGCCGACGCGCAGACGCTCGAAAATACGACGACCCAGATCATCGAACAGCAGATGAAGGGGATCGATCACCTTCGCTATTTTTCGTCCTCGTCGAGTTCGGCCGGAACGGTCCAGATCACGCTGACGTTCGAGCAAGGCACCGACCCCGACATCGCGCAGGTGCAGGTGCAGAACAAGCTGCAGGCCGCGACCCCGCTTCTGCCGCAGGAGGTCCAGCAGCAAGGCATTCAGGTCGCCAAGGCAACCTCCAACTTTCTGCTCATTCTCGGCATCTATTCGGAGGGCGGTCGCCATAGTGCGTCCGATCTTGCCGATATCCTTGCCTCACGCGTTCAGGATCCGCTCAGCCGCGTCAACGGCGTCGGGGATACGCAATTGTTCGGCGCACAATATGCGATGCGCGTCTGGATCGATCCGCTCAAGCTCAACGGCTATCAGCTGACCGTCGCCGACGTCACCGCCGCCTTGCAGGCCCAGAACGCACAGGTTTCCGCCGGGCAATTGGGTGCCCAGCCCGCCCCCGCCAGCCAGATGCTCAACGCAACGGTGTCGATCCAGTCGCGCTTGCAGACGCCGGAGCAGTTCGGTGCCATTCGCCTGAAAACCGATTCGGCAGGCGCGGTGGTGCGCTTGCGCGATGTCGCACGGGTCGAACTCGGCGCGGCTGATTATGGCTTCAACACGCGGTACAATGGCGAGCCGGCCTCGGGCATCGGGATCAAGCTCGCTCCGGGTGCGAACGCGCTGGCGACCGTGACTGCGATCAAGGCCCGCGTCGCGGAGCTGTCCAAGACCTTCCCATCCGATGTGAAGGTTATCTATCCTTACGACTCCACGCCGTTCGTCCGCCTGTCGATCGAACAGGTCATCCATACGCTGATCGAGGCGGTCGTCCTCGTCTTCTTCGTGATGTTCCTGTTCCTGCAAAACTGGCGCGCAACGCTGATCCCGACGATCGCGGTGCCGGTGGTTTTGCTGGGCACCTTCGGGGTGCTCGCGGTTGCGGGCTATTCGATCAACACGCTGACGCTCTTCGGCATGGTGCTCGCGATCGGTTTGCTGGTCGACGACGCGATCGTCGTGGTCGAGAATGTCGAGCGGCTCATTACCACCGAGCATTTGTCGCCGAAGGAAGCCGCGCGCAAATCGATGGACGAAATCAGCAGCGCGCTGGTCGGCATCGCGCTGGTCCTGTCCGCCGTGTTCCTGCCAATGGCATTCTTTGGCGGATCGACCGGGGTGATTTACCGCCAGTTTTCGATCACCATCGTGTCCGCCATGGTCCTGTCGGTCCTGGTCGCGTTGATCCTGACCCCCGCTTTGTGCGCGACGATCCTCAAGCCGCACGATCCGACCAAATTGGATGGAAACGGGCTCCTCTCGCGCTTTTTCCGCTGGTTCAACACGACGTTCGACCGTGGCGCTGCCCGCTATGAAAGCGGCACCCGGAGCACAGCACGCCGGTGGGGCCGGTCGCTGATCGTTTTCGGCTTGATCGCGGTCGGGATGTGTCTGTTGTTCGTGCGCTTGCCAACCGGCTTCCTTCCCGACGAGGATCAAGGCTCGGTGATCGCGCTGGTGCAAGGCCCGTCGGGCGCAACCACAGCGCGCACCAACGATGCGCTGGAGCAAGTCCGCGACTATTTCCTCACCAAGGAAAAAGCGGATGTCGAGGGCGTCTTCACCATCAGCGGCTTCAGCTTTGCCGGACAGGGGCAGAATGCCGGTCTCGCCTTCGTCAAATTGAAGGATTGGGACGCGCGTTCCGGTGCCGCCAACAAGGCGCAGGCGATCGCCGGGCGCGCGATGGGTGCATTCTCGCAATTCCACGACGCGATGATTTTTGCGATCGTCCCGCCCGCCGTGCAGGAACTGGGCAATGCGACCGGGTTCGATCTGCAACTGGTCGACCAGGTCGGCATGGGACATGAGAAGCTCGTGCAAATGCGCAACATGCTGCTCGGCATGGCGATGCAGGACAAGCGGCTGGCACAGGTGCGACCGATGTCTCTGGAGGATGCGCCGCAGCTCAAGATCAATGTCGATCAGGACAAGGCGCGTGCGCTCGGGCTGGATCTCTCGCAGGTCAATTCCACGATCTCGACCGCCTGGGGCAGCGCCTATGTCAACGATTTCATCGATCGCGGGCGCGTCAAACGGGTGTTTGTCCAGGCCGACGCCCCCTTCCGCCTCAAGCCCGAGGATCTCGACAAATATTACATCCGTGGCGGCAATGGCGATATGGTGCCCTATAGCGCCTTCACCACGCTGTCCTGGACCCAGGCACCCGTGCAGTTGACCCGGTATAACGGCCAGCCCGCTATGGAATTGCAAGGCGGCTCGGCCCCCGGGCTCAGCACCGGTGCCGCACTGGCGGCGATGCAGGAGCTTCATGCCAAGCTGCCGCCGGGTACGTCGCTCGAGTGGACCGGCTTGTCCTATGAGGAAAAGCTGTCGGGCGGTCAGGCACCGGCGCTCTATGGCTTGTCGCTGCTGATCGTGTTCCTCTGCCTTGCCGCGCTGTACGAAAGCTGGTCGGTGCCGATCTCGGTGCTGCTGGTCGTGCCGCTGGGCGTGGTCGGCGCGTTGCTGGCGGCGATGCTGACCGGGCTCAACAACGACATCTATCTGCAGGTCGGCTTGATCACCACGATCGGCGTGTCGGCAAAGAATGCGATCCTGATCGTTGAATTCGCCGAAGAACGGATGCGCGAGGGGATGACGGCGTTCGATGCGGCCATTGCGGCAGCGAAGATGCGGTTGCGTCCGATCCTGATGACCAGCCTCGCTTTCATCTTCGGGGTGATGCCGCTCGCCGTCTCGACCGGTGCCGGTGCTGGTGGGCAGAACGCCATCGGTCGTGCGGTGGTCGGCGGTATGTTGAGCGCCACCGTCCTCGGTATCTTCTTCATCCCGATGTTCTTTGTGGTGGTCCGCAGCCTGTTTGCCCGAGGCAAAGCGGGCTCGCGTGACGATCAACACGGCATTGCAGGGGAGGCCGCACCCACGCCCACCGATCCATCCGCCCCCACCGCGCCGCAAGGAGCCTGAACATGACCCGCACGATCCGCACCGCAGCCGCGCTGTTGGCCAGTGTCGCGCTCGCCGGATGCAATCTTGCGCCGGGCTATGTCCGGCCGCAGGGTGCGGTGCCCGCCGCCTTGCCGAGCGGAGCGCCCTATCCTGCCGCGCCAAGCGATGCCGCCGATATCTCCAAGATCGGCTGGCAGACCTTCTTTACCGACGCCAAGCTGCGCGACGTCATCGCGCTTGGCCTTGCCAACAACCGCGACTTGCGGCTTGCGGCGGCAAATGTCCTGCAAGCCCGGGCCCAATATCGGGTACAGCGCGCGGACCAATTGCCTACGGTCAACCTCGGGGCGTCGGCGACGATTTCCAACGGTACCGCCGCAGCGGCCTCGGCCGGTGGATCGGGCTCGAGTGCGGCCTCCAATTCAACCGTTGAAGTCTATTCGGGCAGTGTCGGCGTTTCGTCGTTCGAGCTCGATCTCTGGGGTCGTTTGCGCAATCTGAGCGAAAACGCATTGCAAAGCTATTTCGCGACCGAAGAGGCGCAGCGCGCCACGCGGATCAGCCTGATTTCCGAAATCGCATCGGCCTATCTGACGCTCGCGTCGGACCAGGATCTGCTCGCCGTCGCACAGGAAACGCTGGCGAGCTACGACCAGTCGCTGCAACTCACGCGTGCACAGTTCCGCATCGGCACCCAGTCCGAACTGGCCGCACGCCAGGCCGAGACCAATTACGAATCCGCCGCCAACGACATCGCCACGCTGCAGGCGCAAATCGCGCAGGATCGCAACGCGCTCGACCTGCTGGTCGGCACGCCCACGCCCGAGGCGCTGTTGCCGCACGGCCTGGGGGATACCGACCGCACGTTGAACACGCTGCCGGGCGACCTCCAATCCTCGGTGTTGCTGCGCCGTCCCGACGTGTTGCAGGCCGAGCATCAACTGATTGCGCAAAACGCCAATATCGGCGCAGCGCGGGCGGCGATGTTCCCGACGATTTCACTGACCACCAGCTTCGGCACGGTAAGTTCAGCGCTCAGCGGGCTGTTCGGGGCGAACAGCCAGAGCTGGTCGGTCGCACCCGGCGCAACCTTGCCGATCTTTGATTTCGGCCGGCGCAAGGGCAATCTCGATCTGGCCCGAGCACAGCAGCAAGGCGCGGTCGCCACCTACGAAAAGACGCTGCAAACCGCATTCCGCGAGGTTGCCGATGCGCTGGCCACGCGCGGGACGATCGACGCCCAGATCGGGGCCCGGACGCGGCGCGCAACCGCTGCGGACGTGTCGGCACGGCTGTCGGAGGCGCGCTATCGCGCCGGGGTCGATTCCTTCCTGACCTCGCTCGACGCGCAGCGCACGGCGTACAGCGCCCGGCGCGACCTGGTCACGACCCGGCTTGCGCGCGCCACCAACCTCGTCACCTTGTACCGCGTTCTGGGCGGAGGCTTGAGCTGAACCGGACGCCGCCCAATTACGGCTAGGAGTGTAGGCACCTAGCCGTCCTCGCGGGTAATGCGAGGGAGACCCCTTGACCAATGCGCAGACCGCATCCAGTCCCGTTTGATCTTAACGGGCCAAGCGTACGCATCGGCCACAGCGGAACGTCCATGGCTCCCTCGATACGCCGCGCAGTCCGCCTTGCACCGCCCCCACGCACCCGCCCGGGCGTGGCGCAGTTCACGCTGTTCGGCGCAGGCGATTTTGCGTGCAATCTGTATTGGCAGAGCGTCACGCTCTATCTGCTGTTCTTTTACACCGACGTCCTGCTGCTCCCCACAGCACTCGCCGGGACGCTCTACATGGCCGGTGCGCTGTGGGACGGCATTGCCGATCTGCTGGTAGGCATCGCCGCCCAGCGCAGGCCGAGCCACTACCGGCATTTCATTGCGATCGGCGCGATCCCGCTCGGCGGTGCCTTCATCCTGCTGTACAGCACGCCGCCCCTCGCGGGCGTGGGGTTGGCGCTGGCGATCGGCACCACGCAGATCCTGTTCCGGACGCTGTATGCGCTGGTCAATGTGCCTTACGCCGCCTGGAGTGCGCGCTTCAGCCCGGACAGCCGCGACCGCACCACCCTCGCAGGCGTGCGCATGCTCTTCGGCACCGCCGCCGCGCTGGTCGTGACGATGGGAACCCCGTGGATCGCCGCCCGCCTGTCCGGGGTGCCAACCAGCGCGTCGGGCTATGTCGGCGCGGCAGCGGTCTATGCAATGGTTGGCACCGCGTTGCTGCTGGCTTTGGCCTTTGGCGCGCGCGGGGCACGGGCCGAAGATACCGCACTCGCCGCCGTGCCGATGCTGCTATGTCTGCGCCTGCTGTTCGGCAACCGCGCCTTTGTCACGCTCAATCTCGCCGCGATGGCCGCCGGGTTGGCGGCGGCCTTGCTGACCCAATCGGTACTTTATTACTTCAAACATGTCGTCGGTACGCCCACCCAAGGTCCCCAGGCATTGGCGCTGATGGCCGTGGCGGGGACAATCGCGGTGCCGCTATGGATGCTGGCGACCCGCTGGCTTGGGTTGCGCGCGGTCTGGCTGATGGCGGCGGCGGCGGCGCTCGTCTGTCTTGGGCTGTTTGCCGTGGCCAATCCCCGCAATGGCGGGGAAGCCGAGATTTTGCTGCTTCTGGCGATGCTCCAGGGCAGTTTTACCGGCTTTAACCTCGTCTTCTGGGCGATGTTGCCCAATACGGTCGAATATGGCGAGGTCCGTCACGGTACGCGGGTCGAGGCGCTTGCCTTTGGCGTGGCCGCGTTGTTGCAGAAGATCGGGCTGGCGGCGGCGGCGGGGGTGCTGGGCCTGTTCTATCACCATATCGGCTATGCCGCAGGCACCCCCCAGCCCCCCGCCGCCCTCGCTGGCATTCGCAACCTCATGCTCTATGCCTGTTCCGCCGGAGTGGCGATGTCGGCGCTGGTCATGCTGTTCAATCCACTCAAGCGCGGCGTCCATGCCGCGCTGGTGCAGGAACTGGGCATGACCGCGCCGCGCGCAGACTAAGCCCCGATTAGTTCGAACGTGCCGCCCACGCCCTCCGCCTCGGCCGAGGGCGCGACCCAGACGCGAAAGCGCCCCGGCTCCACCGTCGGCGTCAGTGCGACGCCAAGGAAGGTCAGATCGGTGCGCTGCAGGGTAAACGTCACCTCCTGCTGCGCGCCGGGAGCCAGCCGGATTTTGCGGAAGGCCTTCAGCACGCGCACCGGTTGGGTGATGCTTGCCGCAATATCCTGGACATATAGCTGGACGACCTCCTCGGCAACGTGATCACCGCTGTTGGTGATGGTGGCCGCGACCGATAGTGTGCCATCCCATGCCAGGCGGCCATCGCCCACGTTCAAAGCGCTATATCCGATCCGGCCATAGGTCAGCCCGTGACCGAATGCGAACCGCGCGCCATTGGGAGCCTCCCGATAATGCGCCTTATATTCAAGCGGCGCGCCCGGTGGATTGGGGCGGCCGGTGCTCTTATGCGCATAATAATAGGGCTCCTGCCCGGTCGCGAAGGGAAAGCTGACCGGCAGCCGCGCCGATGGCCCTTCCACCCCGAACAGAATGTCGGCGATGGCCGGTCCCGACTGCGATCCCAGGAACCACGTCACCAGGATCGCCGGCGCATCGAGCACCGCGCCCGACAGCGCCAACGCGCGCCCATTGCGCAAGGCGACCACCACCGGCTTGCCTGTCGCCGCGACGGCTGCGGCCAGGGCCAATTGCGGCGCAGGAATGACGATATCGTCGCGCGACTGCGCTTCGCCCGACATGCGCTGCCCCTCCCCGATTGCGAGAACGACGATATCGGCCGCGGTCGCGGCAGCCACCGCCGCCGCAATCCCGCCCGGCAGCGCTTCTTCAATCCCCGATCCCGCCGTCGCTGTAACCAGCGACGGATCGGCTACGGCCGCGCGCACGCCGGTCACCAGATCGACCGATTCAGCATCCGAGCCATAGACATTCCAAGGGCCGATCAAATCCTGCTGCCCCTGGGCGAACGGGCCGATCAGCGCGATCCGCTTGCCACTGCGCGGCAGCGGCAACAGCTCGCCGTCATTCTTGAGCAATACGATCGAGCGCCGCGCCGATTCGCGCGCCACCGCCAGATTGGCCTTGGTGCGCACGCGCGTTTTCTCGCGTTTGGGATCAATCCGGCGGAACGGATCGTCGAACAGCCCGAGCGCCAGTTTGACGCGCAGCACGCGCCGTACCGCCTGATCCAGCCGGGCCATCGGCACCGCGCCACTGGCCACCAGATCGGGCAGATGATCGCGATAGAAACCGCTCTGCATGCTCATGTCGACGCCCGCCAGAAAGGCCAGCCGCGTCGCCTCGCGCGCGTCCGCAGCATAGCCGTGCGCGATCAATTCCTCGTCCCCGGTATAATCCGAGACAACCAGCCCGCCAAAACCCCATTCCTTGCGCAGCACCTGGTCGAGCAGCCAGGGGTTGGCTGTGGCGGGAATGCCGGACAAGTCGTTGAACGCCGCCATCGTCGTCAGCGCGCCCGCATCGAACGCCGCCTGGAAGGGCGGGAAATAGACGCTGCGCAGCGTGCGTTCGGAAATATCGACCGAATTATAGTCGAGCCCGCCTTCCGCCGCGCCATAAGCGACGAAGTGCTTGGCGCAGGCGAGCACGGCATCATCGGCGGCAAGCCCGCGCGTGCCCTGAAAGCCGCGCACCCGCGCCGCCGCCATCATCCGGCCGAGCAAGACGTCTTCGCCCGCCCCCTCCACGCCGCGCCCCCAGCGCTGGTCGCGGGAAATGTCGACCATCGGCGCGAAGGTCCAGTCGATCCCCGCAGCCGCCGCTTCGATCGCTGCCACACGCGCGGTCCGCTCGGCCAAATCAGGTTCGAAACTGCCCGCTTCCGCCAACGGCACGGGGAACACCGTGCGGAAACCGTGGATGACGTCGGCGGCGAACAGAAGCGGAATTTTCAACCGCGCCTCCTTCATCGCCACCGTCTGCATCCGGCGCGCCATTTCGGCCCCATTCCCGTTGAACACGCCGGTCAACCGTCCATTGCGCACGTCGGCGAGTTGCGACTCGAAGGTCGCGCCCGCCGTGATGGGATTGAGCGCGTTGGCCGCGCCCCCCGCCCAGGCGGCCGCCATCAGCGTGAGCTGCCCGGCTTTCTCCGCCACCGTCATTTTCGCAAGCAGCGACTCGAGCATTGGTGAGCTCGCAACGCCATCAGCGGCGGCCATCAGTGCCCGCGCCGGGCTTGCGAGCCAGGCGGTCACGGCACCCGCCCCCAACAACGCCGCCCGGCGCGAAATTCCCGTAAATTCCATCAGTCACACTCCCCGCGATCTCGCGCTCGCCTATGCCATCCTGTGCCGGAAGGCACGGTCTTGAACACTGCTTTTGATTGATGTAACCGGTTACATCAAGCAGCGAGATCGGCAGAGCGGATTTGCTCAACCGGCGTTGAGGCGTTTTCGGCAACGCCAACGGGGAGGATGAAGACAGAAATGGCGAATGCCACGATCCGCGATGTTGCGCGCGAAGCGGCGGTTTCCGTCGCGTCGGTGTCACGCGTGTTGAACGGCCACAGCAATGTTCGCCCCGAGACGCGCCGCAAGATCGAAGACGTTGCCGCCAGGCTCGGCTACTTCCCGCATGCCGGCGCGCGCAATCTCAGCACATCGCGCGCGCATGCCATCGGGGTGGTGCTGCCGGACCTGCACGGTGAGTTCTTCTCAGAAGCGTTGCGCGGCATGGATCGTGCCGCGTCCGAGCGTGGTCTGCATCTGCTGCTGTCGAACCTTCATGATGGGGAGCGGGCCGTCGAGATGCTCCACACCATGCGTGGTCGCGTCGACGGGCTCGTCATCATGGCGCCACATATCGATCCCGACCGACTGCTGGCCGGTCTCCCCCCCAGCATCCCCTCCATCCTCGTCAATTGCGCGACGTCGCGCGACGATTGCCCGACCTTGCGCGTCGACAATTTCGGCGGCGCGGCGGCGATGGTGCGGCATCTGGTGTCGCGCGGAAGACGCGGCATCGTCCATGTCAGTGGGCCGACCAGTAACGTCGAAGCACGCGCGCGTATCGACGGCTATGAAGCGGCGATGGTCGAGGCGGGCTTAACCCCGCGCGTCCTCATCGGCGACTTTATGGAAGAGGCAGGTGCTGCCGCCGCTGCCGAGATCCTGCGCGCGCCAGACGGCGTGGATGCCATCTTTGCCGCCAACGACATGATGGCAATCGGCGCGCTGATCGCGCTGCGCGACGCTGGCGTTGCGATACCCGACCAGATCGCGGTCGCGGGCTTCGACGATATTCCACTGGCTCGGCTGATTTCGCCATCGCTCACCACGATGCGCGTCGACATCGCCGACATCGGCGCACGGGCGATCGCTCGGCTGGCCGATGCCATTGCCGGCACACCAGATCACCGCCTCGAGCTGTCCACGCCCGAGTTGATGATACGCGACACAACCAAAACAAGCCCGCGTCAGTCGGGTGAAAAGCAGGGAAAAGCACGATGACCAAAACCCCCTTCCTCCGGCTGCTCCTGAGCAGCGCTGCCGTGGTTTCCGCCAGCGGCTTGGCGATCGCGCCTGCCTATGCGCAGACGTCGACCGCGGCGATCCGCGGCGTGGTGACCGACGCCGCTGGCGCACCCTCTGCCAATGCGAGCGTAACCGCCGTCAGCAGCGACACCAACCAGACCTTCCGCGCCACCACCGACGCGACCGGCAATTACACGCTCAACGGCTTGCGCCCCGGCTCCTATCAAGTGACCGTGACGGCCGCCAATGGCGAGACTTTCAAACAGCTCGTTACCGTCGGCATCGGCCAGACGGCGTCGCTCGATGCGACCGTCGCCGCGCCAGGCGCGGAACCGGTCGACACCGGCAAGGACATCATCGTTACAGGCAGCCGCCTGGTCGAAACCAAGACCAGCGAAGTCGCCACCAACGTCACCCAGCAGCAGATCCGCTCGCTGCCGCAGACCGACCGCAACTTCCTGTCCTTCGCAGCGCTTGCCCCCGGCGTCCGGTATAATGACAGCGAGACCGACAAGAGCTTCCAATCGGGTGCCTCGACCGCCAGCCAGGTCAACGTCTTTATCGACGGCGTCAGCCTCAAGAACCAGGCGCGCGAGGGCGGCGTTGCCGGCCAGCAGAACAGCCGCGGCAACCCGTTCGGCCAGTCGGCTGTGCAGGAGTTCCGCGTGCTCACGCAAAACTACAAGGCGGAATATGAGCAAGCCGGTGCTGCGATCATCACCGCCATCACCAAGTCGGGCACCAACGAATTCCACGGCGAAGTGTTCGGTCAGTACACCGACAAGGGCCTGAGCGAGAAAGCGTATCTCGACAAGCTCAACAATAATCCGAAGCCCGCCTTCACGCGCAAGCAATATGGCATCTCGCTTGGCGGCCCGATCATCAAGGATAAACTGTTCTTCTTCGGATCGTTCGAAGGCAACGACCAGGACCGCGCCTTCAACGTCGTCGCTGGTGGCACGCCCGCCGCGCGGGCGCAGGTCGAGGCCGCGTCGGGTCGCAAACTTTCGGATTTGACGGGATCGTTCGTCAGCCCCTTCCGCGGCAAATTCTATTTCGGCAAGCTGACCTTCACGCCGGATTCGCATCAGACGTTTGACCTGTCGTTTAGCCGTCGTGAAGAAACCGATATTCAGGGCTTCGGCAGCAATCTCGCCTATGAAAGCGCCGAGAACAAGCGCAACCAGGTAGACACCTATCTGTTCAAATGGACGTACAACGGCGACCGGTTTGTCAATGAGTTCAACACCAACTACATCAATTATCAATATAATCCGACAGCCCTCAACCCCAATCTTCCAACGCAGGAATATGTTGGCGTAATCTCCTTTGGTGGTAAAAATTCCACGCGAAATGAAGTTCAATCGAACTACACCATCCGCGACGATTTCACTTACAGTGGATTCGACAAACACACGATCAAGATTGGCGGACGAGTCGACGTCGTGGATTTCACCTTCGATGACCGCAACTATGTGCAGCCTGATTTCGTGTATCGGGTCGATCCGGCCAACAACACCGATTACAGTTTCCCAGCAGAAGCGCGGCTTGGTCTCACCAATGGGCGAATCCAGTCCTCGGACACCGAAATCGGTCTCTATGCGCAGGATGATTGGCAGGTCACCAAGAAGCTGACGCTGAACCTCGGCGTGCGTTGGGATTATGAAACCAACGGCTTCAACAATGACTATATCACGCCTGCCAAGGCTGCGGCGGCGCTGCGCGCCTTGCCCAAGACCTATTATTTCGATCCCGAGAACTACATTTCCACGGGCCACAACCGCAAGCCGTTCGCCGGTGCGATCGCGCCACGTTTCGGCTTTTCCTATGACCTGAGCGGCAATCAAAGCACCGTCATCTTCGGCGGTGTCGGACGCTATTACGATCGCAACAACTTCAACAATACCATCGACGAATTGTCCCGGTCGCTGAACCAGATTGGCGTGTTCCGCTTCTCGCGTGACGGACAGCCGCGATCCGGCTTGCCAACTGTGGTGTGGAACCCCTCCTACGGAACGCGCGAGGGCTTGCTGGCGCTGATTGCGAGCTCAACGACCGAAGGTCTGCCCGAACTGTTCGCGGTGAAGAACAACGCCAAGCCACCCGTCAACGATCAAGCGAGCATCGGCATCCGGCAGAAGCTTGGCCACTGGCAAGTGGCCGTCACCGGCTCGTACATCAAGGGACGCAACGGCTACACCAACCTGTTCGCGACACGCCAGAACAACGGTCTGGGCAATTGCTGCAACGTCGCCCCGGTTCAGGCGTTCGGCTATGCCAACGCCTTGATCGGCTATGACGGACTGAAGACGCGCTACAAGGCGCTGTATGTCACCGTAGACAAGAACTACACCAAGGCATCGGGCTACGGCATCAACATCGCGTACACGCTGTCAAAAGGCGAGCAGAACGGCAACGACCTGTTCAGCCTCGATGGGACCACGCCGGACGCCTATGGCTTCCGCCCCCGCCCGGGTGACGAACGCCACCGGTTGGTCGTTTCCGGCATCCTGGACTTGCCCTTCGGTCTGCAATTCTCGACGCTCAGCACGTTCGGCAGCGGCCAGGCCTATGCCGTTACCGATGCCACCAACGGCTTCGACAATGGCAAGCTGAAGATCACCTCAGCCTATCCGGTCAAGAACTGCATCAAGGGGCTGTTCGCGTTCTGCGAAGTCAATCTCAGCCTCGAAAAGCATATCGACTTCCGCGGCCTCGGCAAGGATCAGATCAGCGTCGCAATCGATGTGCTGAACGCCTTCAACAACAAGAACTTCAAAGACTTCGACGGCTTTGTAAACAACGCGATTGATCCAAACACGGGGCAGATTTCCGACCCGCTGCTTCCCGGCCTGATCGGCAACAATACGCTGACCCTGCCGCGGCGCGTCCAGTTCCGTGTGGGCTACCGCTTCTAAGCTTCCTCCCCTGGCGGGCGGCCTTCCCTGGGCCGCCCGTCGTCTTTTTGTACCGTGTATCCAAAGGTTCTTGGCATGATCGACCGGCGTCATTTCCTCGGCACCGGCGGCCTGGCGCTCGCCGGGCTGGCAAGCAACGGCCTTGCTGCCGCTCCCCGCGCGCTACGGGGCGAGGCGTTGATCGCGGACATCCAGTACCGCACCTTCCGCTATTTCTGGGATACGACCGATCCCGCAACCGGCCTCGCGCCCGATCGCTGGCCGACCCCATCCTTCGCCAGCATCGCTGCCGTCGGTTTTGCGCTGACGTCTTATCCGATCGGCGTGATGCAGGGCTGGATCAGCCGCCCGCAAGCGCGCGCCCGCACGCTCGCCACCTTGCGGTTCTTCGCCGAGGCCCCGCAAGGCCCCGCCGCCACCGGCACTGCCGGGCATAAGGGCTTTTTCTACCACTTTCTCGACAGGAAGACGGGCACGCGCTTTGGCCGTACCGAATTGTCGACGATCGACACCGCACTGCTGCTCGGCGGCGTGTTGTTCGCGCAAAGCTGTTACAACAGCGATCATCCCGACGAGCGCCGCATCCGCCAGCTCGCCGAGCAGATTTACAGCGCGGTCGACTGGAGCTGGTTCACGCCGCGCGCGCCGTTCCTGTCGATGGGCTGGCATCCCGAAAGCGGCTATATCCCGCACGACTGGGACAGTTATAACGAAGCGCTGCTCCTCTATCTGCTCGCACTCGGATCGCCGACGCATCCGTTGCCGCGCGAGACCTGGGATGCCTGGACCGCGCGCTTCGCCCCCGCATGGAGCGATCGCTGGGGCAAGCCGCATCTCGCGTTTCCACCCTTGTTCGGTCACCAATACAGCCAGACCTGGGTCGATTTCCGCGGCATTCGCGACCGTTTCATTGCGGCCAAAGGCATCGATTATTTCGAGAACAGCAGGCGCGCCACCTATGCGCAGCGCGCTTATGCGATCGCCAATCCCGGCCATTTCGCAGCCTATGGGGCCGATTGCTGGGGCCTGACCGCGTGCGACGGACCGGGCGATTTTACCGCGACGCTGGACGGGCGGTCGCGCGCATTCTTCAGTTACTCGGCGCGCGGCCCCGGCGACCGCGACGATGGCACGATTGCCCCCACCGCCGCGCTCGGCTCGATCGCCTTTGCCCCCGAAATCGTCGTGCCTACCGCAGAGGCGCTGCACCGGCGCTATGGCCACGCGATCTACCGGAAATTCGGCTTCGCCGACTCGTTCAATCCGACCCTGACCACCGCTTCGCCTGCGGTGCACGAAGGGGCCGTGGTGCCCGGTGTCGGTTGGGTCGCGCACGATCATCTCGGCATCGACCAGGGGCCGATTGTCGCGATGATCGAAAACCGTCGCTCCGGCCTGATCTGGCGCACGATGTGCGGCAATCCCCACCTCCGCCGCGGTCTTACGCGCGCCGGATTTTCGGGCGGCTGGTTGGCATGATGCAGGCGGCATTGCTGCTGGCCGGCGCGGCGCAGATTGCGCCACTCGATACCTTCGAAACGGTCCAGCCGTGGAAGGCCGACGCCTCGAACGGCGTCGGTGCCGAAATCGATTCGGTGCCGGGCGCAACCGGCAACGGCTTGCGGTTGCGCTATGATTTTCATGATGTCGCGGGCTACGCCTTTGCGCGCCGCGCTTTGCCGATCGACTGGCCAGCCAATTATGCGATCCGGCTGAAGGTGCGTGGCACCGGTGGTGTCAACGACTTGCAGCTCAAGTTCACCGACGCGAGCGGTGCCAATGTCTGGTGGTATCAGCGCCGAAACTTCCGCCCATCCGCGACCTGGCAAACGCTGGTGCTGCGCCCGCGCGACCTCAGTTTTGCCTGGGGCCCAAGCAGCGACACCAGCCTGCGGCACACAGCCGCCATGGAGGTCGTTCTGGTGCGCGGGCGCGACGGCGGCGCGGGCGAGATCGCGTTTGATGATCTGACCCTCGAACCGCTGGCAATTTCAGGCCCCCTCCCCACCCCGCGCGCGAGCGACCCTGCGGTGCTGGACGGTGACCGGGCAACCGCTTGGCACGGCCATGGCGGAGACGCCGTAACGATCGATTTTGGCGGAGCGAAAGCCCTCGGCGGTGTCGTGCTGCGGTGGCTCCCCGACGCTGGCGCGACGCGCTATGCGATTGAGGGATCGGATACCGGGAGCGACTGGCGCATACTGCGCCGGGTCGATGCGGGCGACGGCGGCGACGATCCGATTGCCCTGCCCGACACCGAAACGCGCTATCTCCGTGTCTCCCTACCCATCGGAGCGCCACCCGCCGCGCTCGCCGAAATCGAGACCCGCCCACCAGAATGGGCCGCTACGCCCAACGCGCTTTTCGCCAGTCTTGCAAAGGCGGCACCGCGCGGCACTTTCCCGCGCGGCTTTTCGGACGAACAACCCTATTGGACGCTGGTCGGCTCAGCGGAGGGCGGCCCGGCCGGGCTGATCGGCGAGGATGGCGCGATCGAAGTCGGCAAGGGGGGCTTTTCGATCGAACCGTTCGTCATCGCTGACGGTCACACCTTCAGCTGGGCCAATGTCACCGCGACACAATCGCTGGAAGACGGCGCATTGCCGATGCCGCATGTGCGGTGGCAAGGGACCGGTTGGCAGCTCGACACCAGCCTGTTTGTCGACAGCGCGGCACCACGCCTGCTCGCGAAGTGGCGGCTGACCAACACCGGCACCACCCGCCGCACCTTGCATTTGCTGCTCGCGGTGCGCCCGCTCCAGGTCAATGCACCTACGCAATTCCTCGGTCGGCCCGGCGGGGTGAGCCCGATTTCCCGGATTGCGTGGCACAATGGCGCGCTGAGCGTCACTGCGCCGCCCGCGATCGAAGGCGATGCCGCCATCACGCGAACGCTGCTGCCGCTCACCGCCCCGGCGTGGGCGGCGGCGCGCGCCTTCGACCAGGGCGCGCTTGCCGTGCCCGTCACAGGTGGCGCACCCGCGGTCGACGATCCGACCGGTCTCGCCACCGCAGCGCTCGGTTATGACGTGACGTTGGCCCCCGGTGAGAGCACTGACGTGCCAATGGCGATCCCCTTTGAAGGCCCGCCAGCCGCGCTCGACCGCCCCGGCTTTGACCGCGCGCATGCCGCAACGGTCGCGTCGTGGCGCAGCACGCTTGGGGCGGTTACGCTTACCGTTCCGCCGTCGAGACAGGCCGTCGCAGATAGCGTGCGCACCGCGCTGGCGCAGATTCTGATGAGCCGCACTGGCCCTGCCCTGCAACCTGGCACGCGCTCCTACGATCGAAGCTGGATTCGCGATGGGACGATGATGTCAGACACGCTGCTGCGCCTCGGCGTCACTGCACCGGCGCGCAGCTTCGCCGACTGGTACGGGACCAAGCTGTTCGCCGACGGCAAGGTGCCGTGCTGCGTCGATCCGCGCGGAGCCGATCCGGTGCCCGAAAATGACGCGAACGGCGAATATATCCATCTCGTCACCCAGCTCTATCGCTTCACCGGAGATCGCGCCGCGCTCGCCCGCGACTGGCCAAAGATCGACGCCGCGCGCCGCTATATGGACGGCCAGCGCGCCAGCGAACGCACTGCTGCCAGCCCGGCGTTCAGCTTCGGCCTGATGCCGCGCTCGATCAGCCACGAAGCCTATTCGGCCGAACCGCAATACAGCCTGTGGGACGATTTCTGGGCGCTGACCGGCTATAAGGATGCCCATTTTGCGGCCACCGTGCTCGGTCGTCCCGAGGCCAGCGCGATCGCAGCCGCCCGCGACCAGTTCGCAGGCGACCTCCATGCCGCGATTAAGGCTTCGACCGCCAAATTCGGGATCGATTTCCTTCCGGGCGCAACCAGCCTTGGCGATTTCGACGCGACCTCCACCACGATCGCGCTCGACCCGGCGGGCGAACAGTCCGCGCTCGATGCCACCTTGCTGCGCAATACCTTCGCCAGACAATGGGCCCGCGTCGAAGGGCGCACTGCGCCCAACGCAAAGTGGGCGGACTATACGCCTTATGAGTGGCGCAACGTCTCGGCCTTTGTCCGGATCGGCTGGGCGGAGCGCGCGAACCGGTTGCTCGATTTTTATATGAGCGGGCAGCGTCCGGCGGCGTGGAACGGCTGGGCCGAAGTCGTCGGCCGCCTGACGCGTGAGCAGCGCTTCATCGGGGACATGCCGCATGCGTGGGTCGCTTCCGATTTCATCCGTGCGGCACTCGATCTGTTCGCGTTTGAACGCTTTTCAGACCATGCGCTGGTGCTCGGGGCCGGATTGACCGAGCCGTGGCTGCGCGGCGCGGGAAGTTCGATCAACGGGCTGCGCACGGCCTATGGCACGCTCAACCTCTCGCTGCGTCGATCGGGCAAAGCGATGGTCGTGAACATCAGCGGGACCGCGCATCCCCCGGGCGGCTTCGTGCTCGCGCTGCCGTCGTCAACGCAGCGTCTTGTTGCGACGATTAACGGCCGTCGGGCGCGGCCTGCCAAGGACGGCCTCCATATCTCGGCCAACGGCAGAGCAGCACGCATCGTCGTCGCTCCGGCAGCCCCCAAATAGCCTCTGTCACGTAGCCTTCACATTTCGGACCGAAAGGAGTCGCTTTCCGATCAAAGGTACAGCGTATGGCGAAGGTCCTCGTGATAGAGGACGATCCGAAGTCGGCGGATGCGATCTGCGCGATCCTAACCGATGAAGGCCTGGCGGTGGTTGCGGTGCAAACGGGCGCGGATGCGTTTTTAAAGGCCAAGGAGACCGCCTTCGACGCCATCGTGCTCGATCGGATGTTGCCTGGCGGAATCGACGGGATCGGCGCGCTGGCGATGATGCGAAGCGGCGGCATCGGGACGCCGGTGCTGATCCTCAGCGCGCTATCGGCGGTCGAGGAGCGCGTGCGCGGGCTGCGGGCCGGCGGCGACGATTATCTCACCAAGCCGTTCGAGCCGGTCGAACTTGCCGCCCGCGTCAATGCACTGATCCGGCGCCGCGTCGCGGAAACCTCGACGATCACGCTCGAACATGGCCGCGTCCGTATCGATCTCATCGCGCGCGAAGCGTGGATCGATGGCGCGCGCGTCGACCTGCAGGCGCGCGAACTGCAGCTGCTCGAATATCTGCTGCGCCATCACGATCGCACCGTCACCCGCGCGATGATCTTCGAGGACGTGTGGGGCTATCGCTACGACCAGCGCACCAACGTCATCGACGTCCACATCACCCGGCTGCGGCGCAAGATCGAACATGCCGACCGGCCGCCGCTGATCGAGACCGTGAGAGGAACGGGCTATGTCCTTCGCTGCGATTAAGCGCTGGCGGCGCAGTTCCAGCGCGCGCTTTGCGATGATCTTCCTGCTGCTGTTCGGCACGGCCTCGATCAGCCTGTTCGCCTTCGTCCATGATCGCGCGATTACGCATTTCAACGCGCAGACCGACGAATGGCTGGGGCGCGAAACCACGAAGGTCCCGACGGACTCGTCGCGGGCCGAAGCGATCGAGCGGGCAGCGCGCCACAACAGCTCGGACGTGCATCACCTGCGCCCGTTCGGCGTGTTCGACGCAGCGGGGCGGCATCTGGCCGGGGCACCGGAGGCGCTCCCCGAAGGCCACGCCGACGGCATTCCCTTTGAAATGGCGAGCATCACGCCGCGGGGCGAAGTGGATCTGCGGGCCATGACGCTGCGGCTTGCCAATGGCGACCGTTTCCTGGTCGCGCAGGATCTGCAGGAATCGCGCGCCTTCGCAACCGATCTGGTTTTTGCGATCATCTGGGGCGGACTCGGGCTGCTGGTGCTGGGTCTTTCGGGCTCGGTGCTGTTGGCGGTGGCGCAGGAACGCCGCGTCCGGTCGCTGACGCAGCGCCTGCACGACATCATGGCTGGGCGGCTCGACGCGCGCCTGCCGGCATCGGCGCGCCACGATGAACTCGACGACCTGACCGGGGAAGTGAACCGGATGTTGGACGAAGTGCAGCGCCTGATGCTCGAGGTGAAGGCCGCTGGCGACAATATCGCGCATGACATGCGCACGCCGCTCACGCGCTTGCTGGCCAATCTGCGGCAGGCCGACCATCCGCAGACGAGCGCGCCTGCGATGGCGGCGGTGATCAGCGACGCGGTCGAGGAAGTGACCGGCATGATCGCCATGTTCAACGCGCTGTTGCGGATCTCCGAAATGGACGAAGGCGCGCGCCGCGAAGGCTTTCACCTGCTCGATTTCGCAAAAGTGGTCGAGGATGCGACCGACTTTCACGAAGCGGCAGCGCTCGAACGCGGGATCAACATCCGGCGGGAGATGCGGCCCGATATCCGGTTCGATGGGGATGCGGATCTCCTGTTCGAGGCGGTCGGCAATCTGGTCGACAATGCCATCAAATACACCCCCGCCGGTGGCGAGATCGTGATCGGCCTGCAGGCGGGACCGACCCTGACCGTGTCCGACAATGGTCCAGGCATTCCGGCCGGAGAACGCGACAAGGTGCTCGCGCGCTTCCACCGCGTCGAGGCCAGCCGCAGCCAGCCGGGCAACGGCCTTGGCCTGGCGCTGGTCGCCGCGATCGCGCGGATCCACCGGCTCGAACTCCGCATCGGTGACGGCGCGCCTGGGTGCGTCGCCACGCTCAGCGCGGCATGAGCGCTTTCGCATTAACTCGAATTTACCTTCCCGACCTTGGTTGGCAACAGAACAGCCACGGGACGGTAACGGCCACACCCTAAAGGCGAGGCAGCGCGGGGGCCGGACGGTCCACCGCGGATCGCTCGGTTGCAGCGTCAGAAGCGCGCGCCGAGCACCTGCTCTTTATTGGGGACATTTTCATGCGTGCGACCTTCCGCCAGACCCTGCTCGCCGGGGTCGCTCTGTGCGTAGCCTTGCCGGCCCATGCGATGACGTCCGACGCACCTGCACCGGCACCCGCCGCAGCACCGCAAGACGGGCAGACCGCAACCAGCGCCAACAGCGCGGGTCAGGCGAACGATAAGCAGTCGCTGACCTCGTCCGACATTATCGTCACCGGATCGAAGACCGCGCAGAGCGCGCCAGTCACCGTTTCGCTCGCCACCACGCAGCCGCAAGCCGCCGTCAGCCGCGACTACATCGCCAACACCACCGCCTCGGCCGATTTCAACGAGTTGATCGCCCTGACGCCGAGCGTGTCGATCTCGGGCGCGGGCAATGGCTATGGCCTGAGTGAGACCAAAGCGACGATCCGCGGCTTCCAGGACGGCGAATATAACGTCACCTACGATTCGATCCCCTTTGCCGACACCAACAACCCGACGCACCATTCGACATCGTTCTTCCCATCCAACACGATCGAGACGATCGTCGTCGATCGCGGCCCCGGCAATGCCAGTCAGCTCGGCCAGGCGACCTATGGCGGCAACATCAACCTGTATTCGCGCGCCGCGAGCGAGCAGCAGAGCGCGCAGGTCGAAGGGCTCATCGGGAATTGGAGCACCTTTATCGGGCGCGCCGAATATCAGTCGGGCAGCATCGAAAAGCTCGGCGGCGCACGGATCGTGCTGACCGGCCAGTATCTCCAGTCCGACGGCGCGCTGACCTACTCACCGGTCGGCTCGAAGAACCTCTACGGCAAGATCGTCGCGCCGATCGGCAGCCACAACACGCTGACGATCATGAGCACGTGGAACCGCAACCATTATTACCAGTCGGACGTGCTGAAAGGCGCGACCTGCGGCAGCGCCAGCGTTGGCGCGAACGGCACCACCGCGCTCGGCACCGATGGCCAACCGCTGACGCAGCTGACCGGCAACAATTGCGCGGCGACTTCGAACGTCGGGATCTACGGCCGCAATTACGCGCTCGGCAACAACCCGGCGCAGCAGGATTATTGGAAGTATAACCGCACCGACAAAACCACCGATTTCTCCTATGTCCGCCTGCAGAGCGATCTCGGCTCGGGCTTCTCGCTCGACAATCGCGGGTATATGTACGGTTACACCAACAATACGCTGTCGGGGAACACCGGCTCGGTTGTGACGGGGTTTAGCGGTGCTGGGACAGCGGCGTCGCCCTATAAAGCGGTGCCGGGTCCGGCGACCGATATCCTGGGCTATAACAAGCTCAACAAATATCGCGTCTTCGGCTATATCGGCCAGGTCAATTACGACTTCGCGCTCGGCAAGATCCGCGTCGGCGGCTGGTATGAACATGCCGTAACCGACCGCCATACGGTCGATCTCGACCGCACCACCAACACCTTCAGCTACAGCGAGAAGCTGTTCAACAACGGCAACGGCACCGCCGCACAGCTTGCCCTGCCCTCGATCGACCAGGCCAATCTCAGCTACGTCCAGCATTCGAACTGGAACCAGTATCAGCTGTTCGGCGAGTTTGAATTCCACCCGGTCGAAGGCCTGTCGATCACGCCCGGCGTGAAATACGTCCATTTCGAGCGCGGCATCGCCGCCCCGGTCAACCAGAAGACGCGTTTGCCGCTCTATACCAGCCAGACCTGGACCAAGACGCTGCCCTTCGCGACGATCAACTATATGGCGATGAGCAATTGGTCGTTCTACGGCCAATATGCGCAGGGCATGTACGTCCCCGATCTGTCGAGCTTCTACTCGGCCTCGGGCACGCTCTCGACCGCGCTTGATGCGCTCAAGCCGCAGACCTCGACCAATTACCAGGTCGGCTCGGTGTGGCACGGCAACAAGGTCTCGGTCGACGTCGATGGCTATGTCATCAACATCGATAACAAGATCGGCAGCTGCACCACGACCGGGTGCGACCAGACCCTGCTCATCAACATCGGGAAGGTGCGCTATAAGGGCGTCGAGGGCTCGCTCAGCTATATGCCGGTGCACGGGCTGACGCTGTTCACCAACGGATCGTACAATTACGCGCATAGCGTGACGACCGGCGCGCAGCTCGCCAAGGCCCCGTTCTCGACCGCAGCGGGCGGCTTCATCTATCATAACGGCGGCTTCCGCCTGTCGTTCGACCAGAAGTTCACCGGCCCGCAATATGCCAGCGAATATAATGGCAGCCCCGGCTACCGCCTGTACCGCATCCGCCCCTACAGCATCGGCGAATTCGCCATCAGCCAGGAAATTGAGGGCGGCTTGCGGCTCGGCGTGACGGTGAACAACGTGTTCAACAGCCGTGCCGTCACCGCGATCTCGAACAGCGCATCGGGCGCGCCGGTCGTGGGCGGCTATCAAAGCGGCTACGGCCAACAGGACCAGTTCAGCTACCTGCCGCCGCGCTCGTTCCTGGCTTCGGCCCGGATCAAGTTCTAACCTTCACACGCCGGGAGACGCCCATGCAACGCTATCTTGGAACAGCGCTCCTTGCTGCGGCGCTGGTGCTTGGCGGATCGCCAAGCATCGCCGCCCCGCACCTCCTCCACTATCTCACGGTGGACGAGCTGCGGCCGACGCTGGTGCTTCCGGCACCGCCCGCGCCGGGGTCGCTTGAAGAGCGTGGCGAGCTCGCCGAAATCCACGCGCTGATCGCCGCTGCGCCCCCCGCGCGGCTCGATCAGGCGCGCTGGGACGACGCGCATGAGACCCCCGCCCTGTTCGACCGCACGCTCGGGGTCACGCTCGAGACCTTGCCTTTGACCTGGGCGTTGCTGCGCGAGGTTCAGGAAGAGGGCGACGCTGCGGCCGATGTCGCCAAGCTCTATTTCCACCGCACCCGCCCGTTCGGCATCGATCCCTCCATCCCGAACTGCGCAAAGACCGGGAAGCCGTTGAAATCCTACCCGAGCGGCCATGCGACGCTTGGCTATTCGACCGGGTTCGTGCTCGCGCACCTGCTGCCGGGGCGGTCTGCCGAAATCCTCGACCGCGCCGCCGATTACGCGACCAGCCGCGAATATTGCGGCGTCCACTTTCCGACCGACGTGGAGGCCAGCCATGTCCTTGGCACGCTGGTCGCCAGCAAGCTGATGGCGATCCCCGCCTTTCGCGTAAAATTCGATGCGGCGCGGCAGGAACTGATCGCAGCGCATGTTGCCGGTGTCTGACCGCGGCTGACCACGGCCAGCAGCCGTTCAAACGCAGCGCGTCGCCCAGAGCACGGTCCCTGGCGCGACCACGCGCTCTATCGGACGGTCCTCAATCGCATCTTGCCATCGGCCCTCAAAGGGGAACACCTGCGGCACCGCACCGAAATTCGCGATAAGGACGACCGTATCGCCGCCAGAGCCGCGCGACACGACCAGCAGGCCCGGCACTTCGCCGTGCACCTTTGTAGCGGCCTTGGCGTCGAACGCGGGCAGCGTGGCCCGCACCGCGAGCAGCCATTTGGTCAGCGCCAGCCATGCCGCGCCAGCGCCCTCGCCCTCCTCCGCGCCATCGGCGCGTAACCAGTCCATTGGCGGCCGATGCAGCCAGCGCGCATCGTCCGGCGCGGCGGGATCGACATGGTTGGGCAGCCCGATTTCGTCGCCCATATACAGCATCGGCATGCCCGGCAGCGCCAGCATGGTGGCCAGCAGCAAGCGGTAGCGGCCCAGCGCTTCCGGGCCCTCAGTGCCAACCAGCGAGGCGAGCATCCCGACCGTACTGGCGGCCGCGCCAGGTCGGGCCTGAAAACGGCGGCCATCGCCGAACCCGCCCGCGCCGGTGTAGAAATCCGAAATGCGATCCAGCGCGTCGGCAGGCACCCGCCCATTAAGCGCGGACCAGATGATGTCGTCGTGACAGCGTAGATAAGTGAGCCACGCGGTATCGGGCCGGATCAGCACGGTATCGCGCACCAGATCACCGACGATCGCCGCATCGCCCGTCGCCAACGCCACCCATAAAGCCGCCATCACGCCATTGTGATAGGCAAGCTGCGCCGCGCGTGTGCCGTCCTGGGGCTCGATATAGGGCAATACGTCGGCGGTGCGCTCAATCGCCTCCGCCAGCAGCGCGACACCGGGTGCAGCGATGTCGAGACCGGCGCGGAGCGCGGCAACCAGCCTGTGCGTTTCCGGCAGGTTGCGCGATACGCTTCCGCGCCGCTTCCACAGATAGGGCGCGCTATCGAGGCGAAAGGCATCCACGCCGATGTTCGACCAGAACAGCAACACATCGAGCATTTCGCGGAAGACTGCGGGGTTCGACCAGTCGAGATCCCATTGGAACGGATAGAAACTCGTCCAAACCCACCCGCCGAGCGCGGGCTCATGCGTGAAATTGCCCGGCGCGGTATCAGGGAACACCTCGTCCAGATCGCGCTCCCAGGCGGCGACGTCGTCGGCGGCGTCGAAAATGCGGTAATAGCCGCGCATCTCGCGATCGCCCGCCAGTGCGGCCTGCGCCCAGGGATGATCCCGCGCGGTGTGGTTCAACACACAGTCCATCGCCAGCGCCATGCCGCGATCATGCAAATCGGCGGCCAGCGCCCGCACGTCGTCCAGGCTGCCAAGCGCGGGCTCGATCGCGCGATAGTCTGCAACCGCAAAACCGCCATCGCTGTGCTCCGACTGGCCCAATGTCATGGGCAAGGGATGGAGCAAGCGGATGCCCAGCGCTTCGAGCCAGGGCAATCTCTGTCGCAACCCCGCGAGGGTCCCGGCGAACCGATCGACATAGAAGCTGTAGCCGACCATTTCGGGCGCACCGAACCAGGCGGGATGCGCCGCCCGGTCGGCGTCCAGCGCGCGCAAGGTCGGCGATCTGGCCTCGGCGGCGGCGGACACCGCCGCCGCGATACGGTCGCGCTCCACCGGCCAGGCGGGATGGCCTTGGTAGAGTGGTTCCAGCAGGTCGAACACCGACTGTAACGTCTCGGTCATCGGGCCAGCATTTGGCGGAAGAAGGCCGCAGCTTCGCCGTACACTTCGCGCGATTCCAGCAAATCCGGATCGCGTTCGAAATCGCCGTGCGACAAGCCCTCATAAACGTTCAAGTCGCTGACGACCCCCGCCTGCTTCAGCTTGCGATGAACCCTGATGGTGTTGGACAGGAAGAGATCGCGCGTGCCCGTCGTCAGCAAAGTCGGCGGAAAGCCGGCGAAATCGGCATTGACGGGCGACAGCTCCGGGTCGGCCATGTCATGACCGTTGGCATAGAGCCGTGCGGCCGCGCCCAGCAGCCCGTCATAGGATACCAGCGCATTGTCGACATGGTCATTGGTGAAATAGCTGTCCCCGATCTTGTCGAGTTGCGCCCACGGCGTGCCCGCCCAAAGCGCACCGGGCAGTGGCAAGTGATGCGCCTTCGCACGCACCACCAGCGCCAGTGTCATCGCCCCGCCGGTCGACGATCCGAACACGCCGACACGCTTTGCGGGATATCGGGCGACGACCGCCTTCCACACCGCCTCGGCATCATCGATCGCGGCCGGATACGGCGCGTCCGGGGCCATGCGGTAATCGACGCTCAGCACTCTAAAGCCACGCCCGGCGAGCAAGATGGCATCGCGTAGCCCGGCTTTGCCGGGTGCGAAAACATACGCGCCGCCGTGAAAGTTGAGCAGAATGCGGCCCCGATTCTCGGACGGCACGGTTTCTGGCTCGACCCAGAAAACCGGCACGCCGTTCATCCGGTCGGCGCGGATCGTGACCTTTTCGCGGGCCATCAGCGCCGGCAACACCGTTTCAATGTCGGCCGCATAGGTCTTGACCAAAGCGCGCCACGCCTCCGCCGATGCCGGGTGCTGGTCCCAGCTCGGGTTCATGGGCGATCCGATCAGCCGCTGTAATTCAGGGCTGACCGTTTTCGGGACGGGCAAAGGCCGCGGCGGAACGACGACGGTCTCGTCCATCGCTGCCGCCCTGGCCGTCGCCCCAACCGACACAAGCACCGTGGCCATCGCCGCCACCGCAAACGCTCGCCCGCGCATCAAAAACGCAGCGTCGCGGTAGCGCTGATGTTGCGCCCGGGGAAGGCGCGCGCGGTATTGATGCCGTCGGTCGGCACGCTGTCCGGCACCTGGCCGACCTCGGTAATCGCGATCACGTCGAACAGGTTCTGGACGTTCACCGAAAGCCGGATCGCTGGCGTTATCGCATAAGAGGCGAAGGCATTGGTCATGACATACCCCGGCATTTTCAGCGTGTTGACGTCGGCCGCGTAGGACGAGGTGGTGCCGGTGACATTTGCGCCGATGTCGAACCGGTCGGTCCGGATCGACGGCGTTGCCTGGAAGATCAAGGCCGCCTGGCGATACGGGATGTTGCCGTTCAGCGCCGGGGTCACCTGGCTCTCGGTAATGCGGGCATGGGTATAGGTGGCACCGGCCGTAAGGTGGAAAATACCGCGATCGACCCCGCCTTCGAATTCCACGCCATAAGACCGATATTTGTTGTTGATGATGGCTTGCTGCGGGATGACGATTTCATTGGCTTCAGCCGTGGTCGCGCGGAACGCCGTCAGGTTGACATAGGCCCCGCCCCGTCGGAACTTTATGCCCGCTTCCTGCTGATTGACGAAATTGACCGCGACTTCGTCCGCGACGCTGCCATCGGCCCTGACGCCGCCACCGAAGAGAATACGGTCCGCGTTAAACCGGGCACCGCGGCTTACGCGTGCGAAGAGCGCCAGACTCGGCATGACCTCATAGTTCGCACCGACCGAGTAGGTGAAATAGTTCTTCCGATAGTTGACGGGTGACGATGCCTGGGGATTGACCACGGGCACACTGCGCTCCGGCGTCTGAATAATGCCGTCCTGGTTCACATCGACCACGCTCAGTCCGTTATTGGACGCGTAGTATCCGCTCGCCCTGGAACTGTTGAAACGGACGCTCCCGTCGAGATTCAATTTCCCTATTTTGTACGACACCGCCAGATAGGGGGCATCGATATTGTAATCGACATTGTAATAACGCTGGCAGCAATTGCCGAACACCGGTTCGCCATAAGCGATGAGCCCGTTTTGCGTAACCGACTGACCGGCCGCATTATAGACGTTCAGCAGCGCCGCATCGCGCCCCTTCACTTCCTGAAGATAGCTGTTCCAGTGCCAATCCATCTGGATCGCCTGGTAGGATTTGAAATAGCCGGCCGTCACATTGCCGGTGCCGCCACCGGCGCTGAAGTCACGGTTCAGCGTCAGGATGTTGGTGGCGTTGGTGAAATCGTTCAGCGTCACCCCGAAGGTCAGCGCGTTGATGCCAAGGCCGTTGCCATTGAGACCCGCCGGGTTGGCGATGACCTGCCCCGCATTTGGCCCGTTCGCATAGCGCAAGGTGGCCCCTACGCCGCCGATTTCGCTCATCAAGGTGGTCAGCGGCGCGACCCGGCCCGGATAGGAGGTGGCGAAGCTGCCCGAATTGCTCGCAACGTTGAACTTGTCCTCGATATGCCAGCCGCCGCCCAGATCGAACGACGCATCGGCACCGCCGCCGCGCGTCTTGACGCGGTAGCCGTCGCCCAGATCGGAGACGATCCGCTGCCCGCCACTGCCAATCGCAATGTCCGAGCGGAAATAGGGCGACAGCGACGTTCCCGACCGCACGTCAAAACCGGGGAAGGACGCATAGGTCGGGTTCGCAGCGGTGCCGGTCACCCGAATGGGCGTCGGGACATAGATAGGCGAGCGATCGTCGAGATATTTGAAGTTCAGCCGGATGAAGCCGTTGGCGAATGTCTTGGTGACGTTGCCCTTGATTTGGCCGCCGCGCTCCGACGTATAATCGGCGTTCCGGACGCCATTGCCGACGCGGTAGAACCCGCCAACATGAAACCGCCACCCTTCACCAAGGGGCGCGCCATAATCGGCGTCGATCCGGGTACGGTTGAAATCAAGCCCCTTGGTGATGCCGACCGTTCCGCCAGCCACGTCACCGGTTTTGCTGATGAAATTGATGATCGCGCCCGGCGCGTTGCTGGTGAAGGTCGAGGCGGAACCGCCGCGCACCACTTCGACGCGCGAGACGCTATAGTCGGGGCGGACGAAGGTGTCGGCGGTCGCGAAGGCGATATCGCCGAAATCCAGCACCGGCAGGCCGTCTTCCTGAAATTGGACGAACTTGCCGCCACCGCTTGCCGCCGGCAAACCGCGGACCGCGATGTTGGCGTTGCTTTCGCCGCCTGAAGATTCCGCGCGCAAGCCCGGAATGTTGCGCAACAGGTCGGCGCTGCCCATTGGCGCGAGCTTGGCGATTTCCTGAGAGTCGACCGCGCTGATGGAGATGCTGGTCGTCAAACGGCGCTCGGGCCGAGCGGTGCCTGTCACAATGATATCGGCAGCATCGGTCTTGCCCTCGGGCTCGACGGCCGCTTCCGGCGCTGGCACGGAACTCTGCGCGAGTGCGACCCGCGGCAGACACGCCAAAGCCGTACCGGCGAGCAAAAGCGTTGCAAGCTTCATGATAACCCCTCCTAGTGTCCGCTGTATTGCGGCTTGAGGGATGCTCATAATCGCTTCGCAATCGATTGCAATAATTTTTCGCAATCGTTTGTGAAAAGTTTGGATCGATGGTAGCGACCGCCGAAAGACAGGCTGTCACGAACAGGTTGGAGAGGGCGATGCACCAGAAGGCGGATGACAGCACGGGCAACGCGTCCGCAGGGGCGCGCAAGCCGCGCCTTTCCTTGGCGCGCATCTTCCAAATGAATATCGGCTTTTTCGGGCTCCAGTTCAGCTTCGGCCTGCAGCAAAGCAATATGGGGCCGATCTACAGTTACCTCGGGGCCAGCGAGGCGGCGATGCCGTTGCTGTGGCTGGCAGGCCCGATGACCGGGCTGCTGGTGCAGCCGCTCATCGGCGCGCTCAGCGACCGGACCATCAGCCGCTTCGGGCGACGCACACCCTATTTCCTGATCGGCGCAATCCTGTGCAGCCTAGGGCTTCTCGCCATGCCGTACAGCCCGACGCTGTGGGTGGCCGCCGCGTTGCTGTGGGTGTTGGACGCGGCCAACAATGTGACGATGGAACCTTACCGCGCCTATGTCGGCGACCGGCTCGATGCAAAGCAGCGACCGATCGGGTTCTTGACCCAGAGCGCCTTTACCGGCCTTGCGCAAACGCTGGCCTACCTCGCGCCTTCCATCCTGGTATATGCGGGAATGAGCCGCGATGCCGTCGACCTGAACGGCATTCCGCACATCACGAAAGCCGCCTTTCTGATCGGTGCGGTGCTGTCCCTTTCGACGATCCTGTGGTCGGTTCTGTCGGTCCGCGAGCTTCCCCTGACGCCGGCCCAGATTGCCGAGTTGCGCCGTACCCCGCTATCGGCCCGAAACACGCTGCGCGAGATTGGCGACGCGATCCGGGAAATGCCGCCGACGATGCGACAATTGGCCGTGGCGATGCTGTTCCAATGGTATGCGATGTTCTGTTACTGGCAGTACATCACCTTTTCGCTGGCGCGCTCGCTCCACGGCACGAGCGACCCCGCCTCCCCCGGCTTCCGCGCCGCCGCGCTGGCGACCGGCCAGCTTGGCGGATTTTACAATTTCATCGCCTTTGTCGGTGCCTTTGCGCTGGTGCCGGTGACGCGGGCGTGGGGCGCGCGCAATATCCATGCGCTGTGTATGCTGGCGGCGGGCGCTGCGATGCTGACGATCCCCGGAATCACCACACAAAACTGGCTGTTCTTGCCGATGATCGGCATCGGTCTGGGTTGGGCGAGCCTGATGGGGAACCCGTACATCATGCTCGCAGATTCGATCCCACCGGCGCGAACGGGCGTATATATGGGCATCTTCAACATGTTCATCGTTGTGCCGATGATGATCCAGAGCCTGACGCTGCCCTTGCTGTACAATGGCGTGCTGCGGGGCGACCCGCGCAACGTGCTGTATCTCAGCGGCGCGCTGATGCTCGCCGCCGCGCTGGCGACGATGCGGGTCACGCCCGCGCGAACGGTCACGCCAGCCGCCTGACGTCAGGCCACGCTCGACCCGCGCACAATCAGTTGCGGGTCCAGTTGCAGCGATTGCGCCGGCTCGCCCGCAATCCGGCGGAACAGGATCTCGATCAGCGCTTTGGCACCGACCACCAGATCCTGGCGGATGGTCGTCAATGCCGGGGCGGTGTGCGCCGCCAGCGTCACATCATCATAGCCGACCACGGCGACGTCCTGTGGCACGCTCAGACCGCGCTCGCGCAACGCCCGCAAGGCGCTCATCGCGACCACATCGGATGCCGCGAAAATCGCATCGGGTGCGGGATGGCCGGTGAGATATTTGGCGATCGCAAGATGGGCTGCGTCGGGCGTCATGTGCAGGTCCAGCGCCGCTGCTGCCACGCCGGGGCCGGCCCGCGACACCGCATCCTGAAATCCGGCGAGCCGCTCCGCGAACTCGGGCGCGCTCGCATTGCCAAGATACAGGAGTCGGCGGCGGCCAATCGCAATCAGATGCTCGGCTGCGCGTGCTCCGCCCAGTCGATTGTCCGATCCGACCGTCAGATAGCGTTGTCCCGGAAGGCGCGCGCCCCACACCACGATCGGGGCATAGCGTGCCGCGACTTTGTCGATCACGGCGCTCTGGTCGGACTGGCCGATCAGGATCAGTCCATCGATCCGTCCGCTATCGACCAGCCGGTCAAGCCAGGTGCCATCATGCGGGATCACCCGCGAGAGAACCAAATCGTAGCCCCGCTCCGTCAGCCCATCCGCCAGATGACCCAGCAGCGACAGGAAAAACGGGTCGGACAGGTGCTGCCCCGCCTCATGCCCGAGCGGCAGCACCAGACCGATCGATTGCGTACGCTGCAACCGCAAGTTGCGGGCGAGCCGGTTGGGTTGAAAGCCGTGCGCGTCGGCGAGTTTTTGGATGCGCAGGCGGGTCTTTTCATTGACCGACGAATGGCCCGACAGCGCGCGCGATGCGGTCGAGACCGAGGTACCAGCGGCCTGCGCCAGATCGACAAGGCTTGCGATCGTCGTCACGTCGCCGGACGAGGGTGGCAGGGGCGGAGCTATCATGGGATGCGCCTAATGATGCGGGACGTACGAGCACTGCGTCTAGGCTAGCGTATCGAAACGATCAAATACCCTATGCTGTTGTAAGCAGACACGCGTCCGCGCCAAACGCGCGTGCAAGTCGATTGAGAACGGGTTTCCAGCATGTACGCCGCAACCAGTCTCTCGGCACCGGCTTGCTAACGGCGGATGAAGTCGAGAAAAGCGCGGAGTGGCGGCGGCACCAAGCGACGGCCCGAATAATAGAGAAACGGACCGGAGAAGGACTGCCACCAGTCCGGCAACACCGGCTGCAACGCGCCGCGCTCGATCGACGGTCGTAGCCAATCCTCAAACAGCGACACGATCCCGCTGCCCGCGACCGCCATGTCGACCAGCAAATCGGCCGCACCGGCGACGCTCGCGATGAGCGGGCCCTGCGGCTCGATCCGCACGATCTCCCCGTCGCGCTCGAATTCCCACGGGCTGGTCAGCGCGCCGCTGGTAAAGCGGCCACGCAGGCAGGCATGGTTCAGCAAGTCGCGCGGGTGGCCGGGGCGGCCATGCGCGTCGAGATAGGCGGGGGCGGCAGCGGTTGCGAAACGCTGCACGCGTGGGCCAATCGGCACCGCGATCATGTCCTGCTCCAGCCGCTCGTCATAGCGGATGCCGGCGTCGCATCCCGATGCCACCATGTCGACAAACCCGTCCTCGGCGACGATCTCGACCTGAATGTCGGGATAGGCGGCAAGGAAGCCGGGCAGGATCGTCGGCAGCACCAGCCGCGCCGCGCTGACGGGCACGTTGAGGCGCAGCGTGCCCGCCGGACGATCGCGAAACAGATTCACGACGTCCAGCGCCGCCTCCACTTCGCCGAGCGCGGGGGCCAGCCGCTCGATCAGCCGTTGCCCCGCCTCGGTCGGGGTGACGCTGCGCGTGGTGCGATGGAGCAGCCGTACGCCGAGCCGCTCTTCGAGGCGACGCACCGCCTCGCTGAGCGTGGAGGCGCTGCCCCCGGCAGCACGCGCGGCATCGCGAAAGCCGCGCGCCCGCGCGACCGCCAGGAAGGCATTGAGATCGGCAAGGTCGGCTTTCATTGTTCGGTTTTCCGTACAGCCCGTGCGAATACCTTCAGCTTATCGTGATGATCCGCAAGGTCTATCTCGCCATCAGCATTGGAGACAGACGATGACCGACCCAACCGACACCTATTCCTTCGCCGGCCTCACCGTGCAGCGGCTCGGCTATGGCGCGATGCAACTCGCTGGCCCGGGTGTGTTCGGTCCACCCCGCGATCATCAACAGGCGCTGGCCGTGCTCCGCGCTGCAGTGGAAGCTGGCGTCAACCACATCGACACCAGCGACTTTTACGGCCCGCACATCACCAACCGGCTGCTTCGCGAGGCGCTGGCACCCTATCCGGACGACTTGCTAATCGTGACCAAGGTCGGCGCGCGCCGCAGCGACGATGCCGCATGGCACCCGGCGCTCGAACCCGGCGAATTGGCGCGCGCGGTGGAGGACAATCTCGAAAATCTCGGGCTGGAGGCGCTCGATGTCGTGAACCTGCGGCTGATGTTCGACATCCACGGCCCGGCGGAAGGCTCGCTCGCGCGGCCGCTGGAGGCGCTCGCGGATCTGCAACGCCAGGGCCTGGTCAAGCATATCGGGCTCAGCAATGTGACGCCGACCCAATATGCGCAAGCGCGGGGCATCGCCGAGATCGTCTGCGTCCAGAACCAGTACAATCTCGCGCACCGCACGGACGACGCCTTTATCGACGCACTCGCTGCCGAGGGCATCGCCTATGTCCCCTTCTTCCCGCTCGGCGGTTTCAACCCGCTCCAATCGACGGCGCTATCGGACGTGGCGGCGCAACTGGGCTGGACGGTCATGCAAGTCGCGCTCGCCTGGCTGCTGCAGCGGTCACCCAACATCCTGCTGATCCCCGGCACATCGTCGGTGGCGCATCTGCACGAGAACCTCGCCGTGGCGTCGCTGACGTTGCCCGCCGACGCTATCGCCAAACTGGACGGCATCGGGTGAGGCACGACGACGCTGGGTCTTGGCGGTCAAAATAGCCTCACGATCGCAGCAGGTCGATTGTCCGCCGCTCGAATGCCAGCGGATCGCGCGCAGCGGCTTGAAGCATGTCCTCGTCCAGCGTCATCGCCACTTGCCCATCGGCGAGCATGAGCCCGGCATTGCAGGCCGTGGCCAGGGTCGCAAGGTCATGCAGCGCGGTTACCAGCGTCAGACCGTTATCGACCATGCCGCGTAACGTCTCGCGCAGGTCGAACATTGCCACCGGGTCGAGCCAGTTGAACGGCTCGTCCAGGATCACCAGCGCGTGTCCGCCCGCGAACGCGGCAGCGATCGCAATGCGCTGCCGCATTCCGGCTGAACAGTCGCCGATCCAGCGGTCGAGCAGCGGGGCGAGGCCCAATGCGGCCTGCAACGCGCCCAAACGCGCGCGGACGGCATCAAGATCGCCCCCGATCAGCTCGAGCACATCGCGCGCCCGCAACGCCTCCGGCAGCGCGTCGGCCGGAGGAGAAAAGCCGAAGCGCTGCGCCCGCCCGGCCCGATCTGCGGACAGGTCTTCATCCTCGACCAGACACGATCCGGCAGCGAACGGTAGTCGGCCGGCCAGCGCCCGCAACAGGCTCGTCTTGCCCGAGCCATTGGCACCGATGACACCGAACCACGACCCACGCGTCACGGTCAGATCGACCTCCTGGACGACACGCTGCCCGTTCCGATCGACGGCTGCCCCGGCGAGAAGAACGGCCGGGTTCATACCAGCAGCCACGTCTTCGCGGCCGCCCGGTGCTGCAAATGCCAAAACACGGCGAGGGCGATGACCGGCAACGCAAACGGAATGGCATAGCCGACCAGCAGGAGCAGCCCGGCGAGAACAAGCACCAGAACATCCGCGAACCGCTTGCCATGAAGGCGATAGGCAAGCACGCGCATTGCCATAAGCCCGAACATCAGGGCCGAAGCGGCGGCGACAATACCGGCTGGGGCTGCCCCCAATATCAACCAGCACCCCGGCACCGCCACCGCGACGAACGACACCAGCGTCCGCGACAGGCGAAGCACGATCCGTCCCGATCCGTATCCGGCAATCGTCATGAAGCGGACGGCGCTCTCATCGACATCGGTCAGCGCCAGGGTAAGCACCACGGTGCCAACGCCAGCATATGCCAGCGCCACGTTGGGGCCAAGCGTCCGTGCCTGCAGCAACACGAGCAGCAGGATGATAGCCGCTGCCACCCCAGCGCTTGGATGGCGCAACCAGGCACGGACAGACCAATTCGGCCGTGTGGCATCGAGGATGCGCAGCGGCATGGCAACGGCAGCGGTCAGCCCGGCCATCAGCGCGCCGACAAGGTAAGCGGGCACACTGACGATCAGCAGCGAGGGCCTGACGATCAGCGTGATCCCCGACAGCATCACAATCCCAATGCCGTGCCAGGCACCGATATACCGGCGGCGAAAGGGCAGTTGCAGAGCGTCTGCCGCGAGCAACCCGTCAAAAGCATGGAATGCGAGCCGCGCCAGGACAAGGCGACCCGCCGCCATGCCAACGCCAAGGCTGACCGCGCCCCCCGCCCAGAGTGCGGTCAACCAGGGCAGATCGGCGAACCCGTTTCGCAAGCCAGCCACGGCCATCAGCAGCAGGATCGCCGCGACCAGACGATCCTGCCAGGCCGCGAAGGTGGCGCGCACTGCATTGGTCGCAATCTTCCAGTCGTGACGAAATAGACGATGTGTGCGCTCAGAGGCTCCCATGCGAAAGTTCTAGCGTGTTACAGGCGGGCCGCAATCGGGATCGCCCCTTCCCGGTGTGAAGCGGCACAACGCCTGGATCCGCATGCGGGCGTTTCGCGAGACCTCACGGCGCGGCAGCCCTCGCAAACTGCCTGGGCGAATAGCCCATAACGCGTTTGAAGGCGGCACCGAACGCGCTTTCCGACTCATAGCCGACGGTCGGCGCGACCAGCGCGATCGGCATCCCGCCATTGGCGAGTCGATCGGACGCGATCATCATCCGCCAGCGGGTGAGATAATCCATCGCCGGCTCGCCCACGGTCGCCTTGAACCGCACAGCGAAGCTCGATCGTGACAGGCCCGCCACTTTTGCCAGCGACTCCAAGGTCCATTTGCGCCCCGGCTCGGCGTGCATCGCCCCAATCACCGCGCTCATCTGTCGGTCGGCCAGCGCGAACAACCAGCCGCTGCGGTGGCGCGAATGCTCGGCCAAATGCAGCCGCAGCGCTTCGATCAGGAGCGCCTGGACAAGGTGCTCGGCAAGCAAAGCACTGCCTGGCTTAGGCTCCCTGAGTTCGCCCATCAGCCGATCGATCGATGAGCGCAACGCCGCCTTATTGGCTTCGGCACGAACATGGACGATCGACGGCAGCATGCCGAGCAGCAGTTCGGCGTGCATGCCCTCGAAGCCGAAATACCCGCCCACACCCAGGACGCCGCCGCCGCCATTCAGGACTGCGGTCTCACCCGCAGGCACCGCCGGAAAGAAGCGGAAGGCATCTGTGACCGGTGCCTCGGCCGTGCTGTACAGCCGGTACCCCTTTCCCCCGGGCAGCAGCACGAAATCGCCGGCCGCGAGCCGGACAGGCTCGGCCGTGCCGTCGAGCGCAAGCCAGCATGCCCCCGACTGGACCGCATAGCACCGGATGCTGTCGTCCGCCCCGAACGAAAGCGCCCAAGCTCCCCCCGCATCGAGCCCGCGGAACCCGTAACTGTTCGGCTTGAGCAAGGAGAGGATGTCGGAAAGAGGATCCATAGCTACTCCTGGACGATCACGATGAAATTGGCGACGCTGCAGCATGGATAGTACAACATCGCTCTCATATTTCCAGTGGCGGCAGCAACGCCCAGCACCGCATCAGGAGGTATCGTCATGGTCGAGAATGAAGCCCTATGGCTCAACGCGAAGCGCGCGCCGTTCACGGTTGGTGCCGCCCCCTATACCGCCGCCGAGGCCGGTGAAATCGTCGTCCGGGTCCGGGCCGTCGCCGTCAATCCGATGGATCGGCTGCAGCAGACGCTGGGCGACCTCTTCACACCGTGGACCGCCTACCCTTTCATTGTCGGTTCCGACATCGCTGGCGACGTTGTCGAGGTCGGCAGCGGCGTAACGCGCTTTGCAGTCGGAGACCGTGTGGTCGGTTACGCTGCGGGCTCCGATCAGCAGCGCAATCGCGCCGCTGAGGGCGGCTTTCAGGCGTTTGTCGTGGTGCTCGCCCACATGGCGGCACCGATCCCTGCGGCAATGACGTATGAGGAAGCCGCCGTCCTTCCGCTCGGCATCTCCACGGCTGCCTGCGGGATGTTTCAGAAAGACTTCCTGGCGATGAACCCACCATCGGGGGCGGCCACACCTGCGCGCAAAACGCTGCTCGTCTGGGGCGGATCGACCAGTGTTGGCAGCAATGCAATCCAGCTTGCGGTCGCGGCCGGATATGATGTGGTGACGACCGCCTCGCCGCGGAATTTCGACTATGTAAAGCGGTTGGGCGCGCGCCAGGTCTTTGATTATCGCTCCAAGACCGTCCTCGCCGATATTGTCAGCGCCTTGCGCGGGCGGGAAATCGTCGGTGCGCTGGCGATCGGGCCGGGCTCCGCCGCCGCGTGCATCGAGATTGTCGGTGCCTGCAAGGGCAATCGGTTCGTGGCGATGGCAACGCCGCCGACGTCGTGGGACAACGTGCCCCGCGGCCGCAGCCGGTTGCTCCATCTCGTGCCTGCGCTCGTGCGGATGCTGATCGGCACCCTCGCCCTGGCCCGTAAAGCGCGTCGCCGCAAAGTCCGCACCAAGATGATCTGGGGCAGCGCGCTGATCGCCAACGAAGTGGGTCCGATAATCTTCGAGGCGTTCCTGCCCGCCGCGTTGGCCGAGGGCCGGTTCGTGGCCGCGCCTGCACCGACGGTGGTCGGCACTGGCCTTGCACAGATTCCCGTCGCGCTCGAACGCCAGCGCCAGGGCGTTTCGGCGACCAAGCTGGTGGTGACCCTGTGACCGCCGCCACGACCTTGGTCAGCGTGACCCGCTTTCGCCTGCGCTCGGTGCGGTTCCTCCCGTTCTTCATGCTCCATGCGAACCGGACGATTGCACAGATCCGCAAGGCTGACGGGTTCCTCGCCGGTGCCGTCCAGCGGGATTCGGATCATGCGTTCTGGACCCTGTCGGTCTGGCGCGACGAACCGGCAATGCGCGCTTATGGCGGGAGCGGCGCACACCGGAAGGCCGCGCCGCTGCTGGCCGAATGGGGCGACGAGGCGAGCGTGGCGCATTGGACGCAGCCGGGCAGCGCGCTACCCGATTGGCCGGACGCTGTGCACCGCCTGCGCGACGAAGGACGCGCCTTGTCGCTCAACCATCCGCGCCCGAGCCGAACCGACCACAGCTTTCCCGAACCGCGGATGATCAACGGGATGCGGCTCTGAACTCCCCGTGATTTCAATCATGTGGTTCTCAAAGGCTCGTTTCTCGTCGCGCCTTTCCTGGGGGCGACGCGGCGCTGGCGGTGCTCTGCGCGCCCGCGCGGTACTGGTCAACAATGTCGGCCTCTGCCCGGTCTAACGCTGGCTATCCACGAACGTGCAGCAGTACCACATCGTTGGCGGGAACTGTGAAGGTCGAGACCTGCGGATCGAGCGCACCCCCCTTCCACACGTCGCGCATCGCCGTGAACGAATCCAACCCGATGTCGGCCGGGCGTAGCGTCAGGGTCACGGGCGCATCGGCACGATTGAACACGGCGATCGCATATGCCCCCCCGGCCAGCGGTTTGAGCCAGATTTCCGAAGTGCCTTGCTTGCGCACCGGCTTGCCCTGCACGCCCCTGGCATCCTGATCGATGGCGATTACGGCGCGGTCTTCGAGCAGGCGTTTCGCCGCCGCGCTCGTCGTGCGGACATCGTGGCCCATCATCAGCGGGGCAGCCGACATCGCCCATAGGGTCATATGCGAGCGATAGGCGGCTTCGGACATGCCGCCATTGCCGATTTCGAGCATGTCGGGGTCGTTCCACTCGCCCGGCCCGGCGTCGCTTGGATTGCCATTCTTCTCGAACCCGATCCGTGCCATCGTCGCATAATCGTCGGTGATGTCGCCCGTCGTGCGCCACAGATGACCGCCGACCGCCCTGCCCCAGCTGCCCACGCGGAACCGGCCATATTCGCACAGCGAATAGACGATCGGCCGCCCGGTCGCGCGGAGCGCAGCGCCCATCTCATAATAGCTGCGCTGGACGGTGTCGGCATCGGCGTAGAAATATTCGCCGGAGCACAGATCGTATTTGAGATAGTCGACGCCCCAGTCGGCGAAGGTCTGCGCGTCCTGCCGGACATGCCCGTAACTGCCCTCATAGCCGGCACAGGTGCGTGGCCCGGGCGACGAATAGAGGCCAAACTTCAACCCACGCGCGTGAACATAATCGGCGAGCGCTTTCATGTCGGGGAATTTGGCGTTGGGCCGGATCTGGCCGTCGGCCCCGCGCACGCCCTGCCAGCCATCGTCGATATTGACGTAAGTATAGCCCGCATCGCGCAAGCCGGTCGACACCATCGCATCGGCAATCGCGCGGATCGTGGCGTCGTCGATCTTGTCGGCGAACTTGTTCCAGCTGCTCCACCCCATTGGCGGGGTCAAAGCGAGGCCGTCGGGCGCAAGCGTCCCCAGTGCCGGCAGTGTGGTTTCGTGGAACGTCAGCGCGGTCCGTTCGGCGGCGGTGGCGCGGTGCCCGGTCAGCGCGACCGTCGAGTCCCAGATGCCGCCGTCGAGCGTCACGTTCTGCCCGCGCACCTGCGCGCGCCAATGGCGGATGGGCACGCCCGGCGTGTTGAGGTTGCGCAAGTCGAAGCTGAGCAGCGTCGGCGTTACGACGATCTGCTGCATCGGCATCCGGCCATACCAGTCCGACGTCACCCAGCCCGACACGCTCCCGTCGGCGGCGCGGTGCAACTCGAGCATCCGGATGCCGGGGTTGGCCGGTGCGCCGGGGAACACAAACGCGATGTCATAAGCCCCCTGCGCCGGGGTGAAGCTGAGCGGGTGCGCGACGGCTGGCGAACCAGCGAGCAGCATCCCCAGCCACGCCGCCACACCCGCGACCAAGTGCCGCCAAGGTCGCACGCTCAAAGCGCCGCAACCGATGCCGCGCGCGCCGCTACGTCGCTATGCCGTCGGCTATAGGCGAAGTAGATGACGAGCCCGATCACGTTCCAGCCAGCGAAGCGCACCAGCGTCATCGGTGGCAGGCTGACCATCAGATACAGGCAGCCGAGGATCGTCAGCATGCCGACCACATAGGGGGCGGGTGCGCGGAACAACCGCTTGGCATCGGGCGCAGTGCGGCGCAGCACCATCAGGCATGCGCCAACCGAGATGAAGGCGAGCAAGGTCCCGGCATTGGCGAGTTCGGCGATCTCGTCGAGCCGGAAGATCCCCGCGACCAACGCGATCGTCACGCCGGTCAACACGGTGATCAACGTCGGCGCGCCGGTACGCTGCGAGACCTTGGCCAAGCGGCGCGGCAGCAAGCCATCGCGCGCCATCACGAAGAACACGCGGCTTTGGCCGTACATCATCACCAAGATGACCGAGGGGAGCGCGATGATCGCGGCCAAGGCGATGAGATGCGCCGCGAGCGGCTGCCCGAGATTGCGCAGCACCAAAGCGAGCGGCTCGGGCGAATTGGCGAGCGCGGTGAACGGCAGCGCACCGACTGCGGCGATCGCCACCGCCATATAGATGATCGTGCACAATACCATCGACCCGATGATGCCGATCTTGAGATCGCGCGCGGGGTTCTTTGTCTCCTCGGCCGAGGTCGCCACCGCATCGAAGCCGTAGAAAGCGAAGAATACGATCGCCGCCGCCGCCATCACACCATGCTTGCCGTCGCTGCCGAAGCCATAGGGCATGAACGGATGCAGGTTGGCGGTGTGGAAATTGGGCGCGGCAAAAGCGACAAAGACGCCAAGTGCCACCAGCTTGATCACCACCAGGATGATGTTGAGCGTCGCGCTTTCGCGGGTTCCCGCGATCAACATGCCCATCACGGCGAGTGCCACCGCGACCGCCGGCAAATTGACGATGCCGCCGCCATGCGGCCCGACCAGCAAGGCGTGCGGCAAATGCACGCCCGCAGACTCGATCCAGCCCACCAGATAACCCGACCAGCCCACCGCCACGGTCGAACAGGCGAGCGAATATTCGAGGATCAAGCTCCAGCCGACGATCCAGGCGATGCCTTCGCCGAGCGCGGCGTAACTGAACGTATAGGCACTCCCCGCCGCAGGGATCATCGTCGCGAGCTCGGCATAGGCCAAGGCAGCACATCCACACACCAGCCCGCAGATGACGAAGGCGAGGATCACCGCCGGGCCCGCACGTTCGGCTCCAACGCCGACCAAGGTGTAGATACCCGTGCCAACGATCGCGCCGACCCCGAGCGCGACCAGATGCGGCCAACTCAATGTCTTGGCGAGGCGCGCGTTCTTGGGGTGACTCGTAACGCTGTCGAGCGGCTTACGTGGTCCGAACATGACCTCTCCTGGAATGATGAATCAGGTCGCGGCGGCTGCCGCAAACTCTATGCGCAAATCGTCGAGCGTGGCGGCGATATGCTCGCTCAGCATCGACATGATGGTGGCTTCGTCCCGCGCCAGCCAGGCATCGAGCAATCCGCGATGCTCGACATGCGCGCGCTCGTCGCGGCCGGCCGGTGCCAGATGCGCGATGACATACCGCTCGGCAAGGATCGTGAGACGTTCCACCACCTGTGTGGTCAGGATACGATCTCCCGGGCGGACGAGTGCTGTGTGGAATTCGCGATTGCGCATCGCCACCTCGGCGAGATTGCCCTCCGCGGCGTCATCAAGCCGCTCGAAGCTTTCGATCGCGGCGCGGCGGTCGGCGTCAGTGGCGACACGCGCGGCGCGCGCCGCCGCAACCGGCTCGACCGCAAGCCGCAGCTCGAAGATTTCCTCGGCTTGGGCGCTCGACATCGGCTGGACGAAATAGCCGCGATTGGCCTGGCTAGTCAGCAGCCCTTCTTGCTCGAGCCGCGCCAGCGCCTCGCGCAGCGGGATCTTGCTGACCCCCAACTCAGCCGCCAGCGCATCCTGGCGGATCGGCAAATCGTGCGGCAACTGCCCAGTGACGATTTGCTCGCGGACGATCTCGAATACGCGTTCCGATAAAGTGCGAACGACGATGCTCATGCGGGCGTGCTCCGGAGAAACGGCGGGTTTGCTCATTTAACCTGGAAACCTTCCCAGAAGTGATCGGCGCGATCAATCCAGATCGTATTAAATCCGGTGGCGATCGCCGATCCTTCGATCGACGGGATGATCGCCGGCAGATCGCCGAGCATAGTATCCGCTTCGACGCGACCGATGAAGCGGCTGCCGATATAGCTTTCGTGTACGAAGCGGTCCCCCACTTTCAGCCGCCCGGTCGCCGCCAGGTGTGCCAGCCGCGCCGAGGTGCCCGTGCCGCACGGCGATCGATCGATCGCCTTGTCCCCATAGAAGACCGCGTTGCGGCCGTCGGCATCGTTGGCGAGCGGCGCGTCGGCCCATAGGATATGGCTGACGCCACGGATCGTCGGGTCGAGCGGATGGACGGGTTCATATTGTGCGCGCACCGCGTCGCGAACGCGCCCGCTCAGCTCGACCAGCCGCGCCGCGCCGAGCGCATCGAGCCCGGCATAGCCCCCCTGCGGCTCGATGATTGCGTAGAAATTGCCGCCATATGCGACGTCGATCGTCAGTGGGCCAATCCCCTCGACATCGACCGCGATACCGCGCTGCGCGACATAGGCCGGGACGTTGGTGATGGTCACCGCCGTCACTTTATCGCCCTCGGTCGTATAGCGCACGTCGATCACCCCGGCCGGGACCTCGATCCGCAATGCGCCCGGGGTCGCCGGCTGGATCAGCCCATGTTCGAGCCCGAACGTGACCATGCCGATGGTGCCATGCCCGCACATCGGCAAACACCCCGATGTCTCGATGAACAGGATCCCGATATCGGCATCGGCCGTGGTCGGCGGATAGAGGAAGCCGCCCGACATCATGTCGTGCCCGCGCGGCTCGAAGCACAGCCCCGTGCGGATCCAGTCGAAGCGCGACAGAAAATCCTGCCGCCGCGCCGACATGCTGTCGCCTTTCAGGAGCGGTGCGCCACCCGCCACCAGACGAACCGGGTTTCCGGCGGTGTGGCCGTCTATGCAGAAGAAAGTGTGGCGCACGCTCTACCTTCAGGCCGCCTTGGCCACTTGGATCGTCGGACGCGTCGCTGCGGCCTTTTCGACCATCGCAATCACCTCTGCGCGGCGTTCGCCGATCAGCGGCAAGCGCGGCGGGAGCACGCGTTCCGACCCGCGCCCCATCACTTCTTCGGCCAGCTTGATCGATTGCACAAGATCATGCTCGGCATCGAGATGCAGCAGCGGCATGAACCAGCGATAGATTTCGAGTGCCTTGGCATGATCGCCGCGCTCGAACGCGCGTACCAGTTCAACCGATTCCTGCGGGAACGCGTTGGTGAGGCCGGACACCCAACCCTGCGCGCCGAGATAAAGCCCTTCCAGCGCGACGTCGTCCAGCCCGGCGAACAACACATAGCGATCGCCGAAATGGTTGCGGAAATCGGTGAAGCGGCGGGTGTCGGGCGCGGATTCCTTTACGCAGACGATATTGGGCGTATCGACCAACTCGGTCAGCACCGCCTTGTCGATCACGGTGCGGTAGGCTGGCGGGTTGTTGTAGAGCATGATCGGCAGCGCGGTGTTGTTCGCGACGCCCTTGAAGTGCGCGACGAGCTCGTGGGGCTGCGGCACATAGACCATCGGCGGCAGCAGCATGAGACCGTCGGCACCGATCTTCTCCGCCGCCTGCGCATAGCGCACCGCGCGGCGCGTATCATATTCGGAAACGCCGGTGAGCACGGGCACGCGACCGGCCACCACTTCGACGATCGCCGAGAGCACCGAGACCTTTTCGTCATATTCGAGCGAGTTGTTTTCACCGACCGTGCCAAGCGCGATCACACCGGTGACGCCGTCGCGGATCAGGTCATCGACAACGCGCTGCGTATCAGCGAGGTCGATTGACAGATCCGCGCGCAACTGCGTCGTTACAGCGGGGAAAACACCCCTCCAACCGATTGCCATTTTCCGTGATCCGTCCTTTTGTTTGATCTGGAATACGGTATACGAAGTGAAATGCTGCAGGGCAACAGGAGAAAGTCGAAAGTGAAAATCGCGGTGATCGGCGGGGGCGTGGTCGGTCTCAGTTGTGCACTCCGGCTCGCGCAGGGAGGGCATATAGTGACACTAGTCGAACGCTCCACACGCCGTGACGCGGCATCCTGGGGCAACGCTGGCCATATCGCAACCGAGCAAGTTGCCCCGCTCGCCTCGATCGCAACGTTGCGCTCGGCGGGCGACCGTCTGTTCGCTCGCGGCGGCGCGCTCGACCTCCCGCTCGCCGCAGTCGGGGACTGGCTCCCGTTCGCGGTGCGCATGATCGCCGCCGCCCGACCGAAGCGCTTCGCCGCGGGCAAACGCGCGCTCGCGACGTTGCTCGCCGATGCCCTGCCCGCCTGGCGACGCCTGGTGACGGCAATCGAGGCACCCGATCTGCTGAGCGAAGCCGGCCATCTGGTCGTCTGGGAAAGCGCTGCAACGGCGGCTTCAGGACGCGCCGCGTGGTCGCAAGCGGATACCGGCACCGCAAGCTTTGGCGCCGCAACAGCGGAGCAAATCGCGGCGCTCGAAAGCGCGACGACGGTGCCGCTTGGCGGTGCCATCCAGTTCCACGGCACCGGCCAGATCACCGATCTGGGCAGGCTCGCCGCCGTGCTGAGCGCAGGTTTTTGCGCGGCGGGTGGCACGATCGTCGAGCAGGAGGCAACTTTGCTGCGCGAGGACGGGAAAGCGACGATCCCGGGCCTGGACGCAGATTGCGTGCTCGTCACCGCAGGCGTGCGCTCGGCACCGCTCGTGGCGGCGTTCGGCCATCGCGCGCCGATCATCGCCGAGCGCGGCTATCATATCCGCGCAAGCGCCACGGGCTGGCCGCATGATCTCCCGCCGGTCGTGTTCGAGGATCGGTCAATGATCGTCACGCGCTTCGGCGATCAGGTGCAGGCGGCCAGTTTTGTCGAACTCGGCCATGTCGATGGTCCGCCCGACCCGCGCAAATGGGAGCGGCTCGAACAGCATGTCGGCGACCTCGGCCTTTCTATCAGCGGACCGTTCACGCGCTGGATGGGCAGCCGCCCGACCCTGCCCGATTATCTTCCGGCGATCGGCCGGTCGCGCCGCGCGGACAATCTGTTCTATGCGTTCGGGCATCAACATCTCGGGCTCACGCTCGCCCCGGTGACGGCGGAGATCATCGCCGGGATGATCACCGGACACCCGAATCGTATCGACATGGCCCCGTTCGACCTCGAACGGTTTGGCGGCAAGGGAGGCAGACGATGATCGGCGGATCGACGGCGGACGAACAACTGGCGACGCTCGGACCATGGCCGACCCCTTCCGCGCCGATCACACCGGCCGAGCGGCGCGACCGGATCGACCGCGCCCGCGCCCTGACCGAAGCCTCCGGCGCGACCGCGCTGCTGGTCAACGCCGGGGCGAGCCTGCGCTATTTCACGGGCCTGCCATGGTCGCCGACCGAGCGGCTGGTCGCCTTGCTCCTGCCGCTGAACGGGCCGCCGCGATTGATATGCCCCGCCTTCGAACTGGGCTCGCTCGAAGCGGGCCTCGCCGTTGCTGCCGAGCCTTTGCTATGGGAGGAAGACGAAGACCCCAGCGCGCTGGTCGCAGACGCGCTGCCGCGCGGGACGACGCTCGCAGTCGATCCACTATTGCCGTTCCACTATGGCGAGCGCCTGCGCCAGCATGGGCTGACGCTGCTCGACGGTGTCGCCACGATCGACGGCTGTCGCATGATCAAGTCTGCAGCCGAACTCGCGCTGATGCAGCAGGCCAAAGCGATGACGCTGGAAGTCCAGCGGCGCGCGGCGCGCATCCTCAGGCCCGGCATCGCCGCAAGCGAGGTGATCCGTTTCATCGATGCCGCACACCGTGCGCTCGGCGCGGCGGGCTCCACCTTTTGCGCCGTCCAGTTCGGACGTGCGACCGCATTCCCGCACGGTCTGCCTGGCGATCAGCGGCTCGAAGACGACAGTCTCGTCCTCATCGACACCGGCTGTACGGTCGATGGCTATCATAGCGACATCACCCGAACCTATGCCTTCGGCCGGGTCGAAGATGACGTGCGCGTACTCTGGTCGCTGGAACAGGAAGCACAGGCCGCCGCCTTCGCCGCAGTCGCACCCGGCGTGCCGTGCGAAGCGATCGACGCTGCGGCACGCGCGGTGCTGGAACACGCGGGGCTCGGGCCCGACTATCGCCTGCCCGGCCTCCCGCACCGCACCGGGCACGGCATCGGCCTGTCGATTCATGAGCCCGCTTATCTGGTTCGCGGCGACCGCACCCCGCTGGCACCGGGCATGTGCTTTTCGAACGAGCCGATGATCGTGGTGCCCGATCGCTTTGGCATTCGGCTCGAAGATCATTTCCATGTGACCGCGACCGGCGCGGAGTGGTTCACGCAACCCCAGCCTTCCCTCGATCGCCCCTTCGCCGCTTAAGCGCGCCGAGGGGCATGTCGGCTCAGGCGAGTCAGCGTGACGCGAGCGGGCGAAGGACCGCGCACCGCAAGCGGGATCGCACCGCCAGCCTCGGTGAGGATTGCACCGTCGATCGCGACCCGCCACCGTCCCGCGCCAAGATCGAGCGTGACCGGTGCCGCACCGTGTTCGACACGGAATTCGACGCTGGACCCGTCATGCGCCAGCGTGATCTCGCGCTCGGCGGCAAAGCGCCCGGCGTGCAAGGTGAGATCGACCGTCCCGCCGACCCAGCGCGCGTGGAACCGCCGCCGCACGCCATCGCGCGGCACGACCGCGATCGTCTGATCGTCCTCGCGCAATGTACCGCCATAAGCGATCCGCCCGAAGATCGGATCATCGGCGACGATCGTCGCCGCGCTGCGTAGCGCACCGCAAAAGCCGAGATCGATTTCGCAGGCATAATACCATGCGCCGCGATGATGCGGCTGGTCGAGCCAGGTCAGCCCCGTCGGGGCCGGCTCAAACCCGCCTGCCGCCGCACCGTCATTGGCCTTGCCCGGATACCAATAACCGTAATCGGTTTCCGCCGTGCCGCTGTTGAGCAAGGCCCAACTGCTGAGAAACGACGCATAACCAAGCCGAAGCAGAGGATGCGGATCGGCAGGATCGCCAAGCGCGTGGTCGAGCACCGCCCAGCCGCCCATCTGCGCCATGTAGCTGAGCGTATAGGCATTGCCGCCGGACCCGCGATAATCGCTGCCCAACAGATAATAAGCCGGTTCCAGCCAGCCACGGCAAAACAGATTGGCCGCCATTTGCCGAGCGCTGAACGCCGTGACCGCTTCGCGCGAAACGCCCGCGACCGGATGGGCGAGCGCGTACCGCACGATCGCCTGAGTCGATTCGAAGCCGGTCGAATCGAAGGCATATTCGGAACCGAACAGATCGGGCCGATCGGTGACGAAGAAGCGCACCTTCGTTTCCCAAAAGTCGCGCAACTCCTGCGCCTGCTTGGACCGACCGACGGCGTCCAGCGCGACGATCAGCTCCGGGAGGACGCATTCATTGTAGAAGCCCGTTTCATAGGCCGACCAGTTCGCCAGCGCTTTGGGAATGGTGAACATCGCCCGCGCCGTGCCGAACGCGCGTTCGAGATAGGCCTTCGCGTCCAGCCGCGTCGCGACCCCGGGGTGGTCGGTCGCGATCCGATACAGCGAAAGGTAAAGCAGGATGATGTGCGGGTAATCGTAGACCCGCCAGATGTGCAGCTTCCCCTTGGTGCCAGGATCGGCACTGTCGCGATTCTGTTTCCAGTCGGGAATACCATAGATCGCATAGGGATAGGTCTCGGCGGTGCTGCGCTGCAGCCCACCCCAGACGAAGTGCTCGATATAGTCGTCGAGCGCGGTGACTTCGGCCTGGACCGGGTGCTCGGCATTCTTGGCGGCGAGGAAAGCGGGCTTGCTTAACCCCGGATCGTCGCAGGTCACTTCATAGATACGCCAGCCCTTGATCCGATCATAAGTGTCGGGCCCAAGCAGCGTCTGGCTCTGCATGTTCCACTCACCCAGCAGCCCCCGATACCATTTCGTCGGATCGCGGTGCTGGTGCGCGGCGATGAACGCGCCGCGTTTGGCGATCAGCGTCTCGACCGGCTCGGTCGCGAAGAATTCGAGATAGGTGACGCGGGCGTCACCGTGGCGGATCGTGAGGCGATTCTCGCCGAGACGAGCAAAGCGGACGCGGTATAATTGCCGCCCCGCCCGCTCCCCAAGCGGCTCGATCTGCGTTGCAGCAGGATGCTCGGCAGCGATGCCGTGGATCGGGTCGGACGAACGCAACGCCAGCGTCACGAACAAGTCGCTGGGGACGGTCATGCCGGGCACGACTTCAACATCGATCCCGCCCGCAGCGGCGATCGCGTCCCGCGCGGCGGCATAGTCCGCGACGAGGCTGAAGCGCAGGGCGTAGCGGCGCCGCTCGCCCGGGGCGAGCATCAGGTTGGTGACCGGGATGCGCCAGCGCGTCCCCTTGGCGGCGCTTTCGGCAGCAGCCGCTGCGGCGTGGATGTAGACGCCATAGCCGTCATCATGGTTCTCGGCCGCGGCCATGTCCCAATATTCGAGCTGGGTGTCGCGCTCGGGCATGAGCAGCAGATAGGGCCCGACGCTGTTGCGCCGCATCCAGAACAGGTGCGAGCCATGCCGCGATACGAAGCTGTGCTTCAACACCGCGTTGCCGTCGTCCTTCACCGCGCCGGCGATGTTGTTCATCGGCAGCGGCAGCATCAGATCGCCAATCTCGACCGGCACGGCGGACACATTGTGCAGCGTGATGCGCCACACCAGATCCGCGCCTTCGAGACGCTGCTCGAGCTGCAGGTCCAGCGCGTCGGCGATAGCATAGCTCGCCACCCTGCCCGCAGCGGTTTCCACCGTGCGTACCGCGATGGCGCGCGCGCTGTCGAAGCGCTCCCAGTCCCCCGCGCCGCGCCGCCACGCGATGCGCGCGGTGCCGAGCGCTACGCCGGGATAGACATAATCGGTTGGGAAGGGATCATCGCGGACGGACAGGCTGGTAATGCCGGTCGCGTCGGTCCCGACGACGAAGCGCGACGCGCGCCCCTGGATGGTGCGCGCCACCCGCCGTTGCGGTGTCTCCATCGCCCACGCCGCCGGGGCGAGGCGGAGCGCGCCCAATGCGACGGCTGAACACAACACGGCGCGACGGCTAAGCGCCGTCATGAGCCGCAAGGCTCCGACGCGGCGACAGGTGCGGCGGTCGGCCGTTGCGGCGTAGGCGCGAGCACCTCCCACTCGGTTACCGCAACCCCGGCGGTGGCACCGCCCGCCTGCGAAGCATCGAAGGTCGCGCGCAGGCAGCGCGTGGTGATTGCGGCGAAGCGCGTCTCCTGTGCCGCATCGGCCGTTACGCCATAGCCACTCGGCTGCGGCACCGGCTTCCAGCGTCCGTCCCAATAATCGATCCGCCAGCGCGCAGGCGGCGCAACGCCTTCGCCCGCCCCGGCCGGATGATCCCCCCAGAACCAGATGCGCGAGCCATTGAGCGTCACCGGTTTGGCCCAGCGATATTCGATCCACGGATGCGCCGGATTGTCGGCACCGCGCCAAGTGCCCCACATGTCGGGCGGCAAGGGTGCCTCGCGACGCATACCGTCATTGAGCGCCTTGATCCAATATTGCACCGGCACCGGGGCGTTCGAAGCGAACGCCGTGGCCGAACCGGCGACGTTGCGCGTCGGTGCCGGCGTCGGCTGTGGCGACCGCGTCGGCACGACCGGGCGGATTCGCGCCGGCGTCACGCTATCGTCCCATTCGATTCTGTCGAGTGCCACGCTGCGCCGGAAATGCCCGCCGCCGACCGCGTCGGCGGTATGATAGGCCAGATACCATTGGCCCTTGAACTCGACCGCCCCCGAATGCGACGTGGTCGAAGATACGGGCTTCAAAATCACCCCGCGATAGGTCCACGGCCCGAGTGGCGTGTTCGCGGTGCCGTAAGCGATGCAGGCATGATAGACCGCTGGCGTGCAGTCGCTCGTCGGCCCCGCAGCGTTGCCGGCGTAGAGCATGTAATAGACGCCCTTGCGCTTCATCAGCCACGGCGCTTCGAAGAAGCCCTTCAGCCCGTCGACCCGGATTTCGCGGCCCATCGGCGTGATCATGTCGCGTGCGAGCGCCATCCCGCGCAGCTGCCCGAACGTGCCCCAATAGATGTACGGCGTGCCATCATCGTCGATTATCACGGTCGGATCGATATTCTGGATCGTGTTGCGCTCGGGTACGCGCTGCGAGATGATCGGTCCCGATGGATGCGCATCGCGCCATGGGCCCACCGGAGTGTCGGCAACCGCGACGCCAATCGCGAAGCGGTCGGGGGCATCGCTCTTCGCCTCCGACACGGGCGCGTACATGTAGAATTTGCCATCGGGTCCGGGCACGATCTGGCCGGCATAAGCGTGCCCGGGCTCGGCCCATTTGAACACGCTTTCGGGCCGCGCGATCGCCGGATAGTGCGTCCAGTCGCTTTTGACCGGGTCTTTGGTGGCGAGCAGCTGCCACTCGTTCATGATGAAATCATTGACGCCGGGTGGGGCCTCGTCGCGCCCGGCGAGGATCCACAAAGTATCGCCGATCACGACCGGTGCCGGGTCGGTCGAATAAGAGCGACCGTCGGCGAGGATCGGATTGCCGTTGCTGTGGATCGTCTCCTGTGCCGCGAGCGGGGTCGTCGATAGCAAGGCGAGGGCGAGGATGGAGCGTCGCATCGTCATTCCGTTTCGGGATAGGGGCCTTTGCCGCCATCCTTGATCAGTTGATCGGTCCGCGCGTCGAGCACCGGGAGCGGCACCGAGCCGAGCTCGAGCATCGCGTCGTGCCACGCGCGCACATTGAACTTGGGGCCAAGCGCCTGCTCGGCACGCGCACGCGCTTTGCGAAATGCGAGCTCGCCCATGTAATAGCTCAGCGCTTGCCCCGGCCAGGCGATGTAGCGATCGACCTCGGTTTCGATTTCGTGGTCCGACAGTGCGGTATTGTCGTGCAGGAAGCGCTGCGCACGCTCGCGCGACCAGCCTTGCGTATGGATCCCCGTATCGACGACCAGCCGCGCCGCGCGCCACATCTGGTAGCTGAGCATGCCGAAGCGATCATAGGGATCGTCATACATCCCCATATCGTCACCGAGCTGCTCGCAATACAGCGCCCAGCCCTCGCCATAGGCCGAGAGATAGGCGTCACGGCGGAATTGCGGCGGCCCGGTATTTTCCGCAGCAAGCGGCATCTGCATCGCGTGGCCCGGTGCCGATTCATGCAGCGTGAGCGCGACCATCTGATAATAGGGCCGCGAGGGCAGGTTCCAGGTGTTGACCAGATAGATGCCGGGGCCACCACGGCCGCCGGTGTAGAAGGGCGCGAGGTCGGCCGGCACCGGCTTGATCGCGAAACGGCTGCGCGGCAAATGCCCGAACCAGTCGCTCGCCTTGCCATCGAAGGTCTTGGCGATCCAGGCGGCGCGGTTGAGCAGATCCTGCGCCGTCTTGGGGTAGAAGCGCGGATCGGTGCGGAGATAATGCAGGAAGGCGGGCAGATCGCCATCGAACTTCACCTGGTGCAGCACGTCGAGCATCTGCGCATGGATCTTGGCGACCTCGGCCACCCCAATCGCGTGGATCGCGTCGGGGCTCATGTCGAGCGTCACGAACTCGCGGATTTTCGAGCGATAATAGGCCTTGCCGTCGGGCAGATCATATGCCGCCAGCGTCTTGCGTGCGCCCGGAATATAGTCCGTCCGCAGGAAAGCGAGCAGCTTGGCATGCGCCGGCACCGCTGCCTCGGCGATCGCCGCCGCGCCGTCTTTGCGCAGCGCGGCCTGGGTCGCGGCCGGGATCGACGCAGGGAAGGTCATGAAGGGCGCATAAAGCGGGTTGTCGGCGAGCGACTTGGCTTCGGCGACTTGCGCCACGCCAATGTCGCGGCCCTGCAGCGTCACTTGGGGGGGCGTGAACCCGCGTTTTAGACCCGCTCGCATATTGGCGATCTGCGCGTCGAAATAGCCGGGCAGCTCGCGCAAGGTCGCGATATAGGCGCGATAGTCGGCCTCGTTGTGAAAGCTGCGGCGCGCTGCCTCGGCGACATCGCCCCAGAAACTGGTGTCGGAATTGAGCGGCTTTTCGTAATCGCGATAGGTCTGTTCGGCGAGCAGTGCGTCGATCTGCCCTTTATAGACCGCGTAATCGACCTTTGCCTTTGTCGATAACTGCGCCAACGGGATCGCGGCGAGCAGGCGCTCGGTCTCGGTCCAGCGCGCGAGTTTTGCCGCCTGCGCCTTCGGGCCCACATCGGGCAAATGGGCCTGGGTTTCGGGCGGGCTGTTCTCGTCGGGCCCCTGCATCTTCTGCCGCCAGGCATATTCAGCGGTATAGATCGCTTTCAGCCGATCGTCGGCGGAGACGGCGCGGCCCGCCGTCTTGCGCGGTGCCGCGTCGGCCACCATCGGCATCGTTGTGCCAAGCAGCACGAGGAGTAACCAGCCATGCCGCATCTTCATTCTCCTGCCGCCAGGGCATCGATATCGGCGAGCAACGCCGCCGGAATCTCGACGCCGTGCGCCATGCTCTGCGCGCGCGCTGCGTAGCGGCGTTGCGACGGCAAGCGCGCGCCCTGCCCCTCGATCGCGGCAAACATGCCCTCCGCCCGCGCAAGGTGCGCCTCGACCTGATCGCCGAGAAAGCCAGCCGGGTCGATCGCCACGATCAATTCACCGCCGAGCGGCGATCCACCAGCGCCGCCGTCAGCGGCGAGCGATTCCGCGCTGGTCATGTCGCCGATCAGCGGCCCGGCGATCAGCTCGACCATCGCCGCCAGCGCCGACCCCTTGTGTCCCCCGAAGGTGCGCATCGCGCCAGCGAGCACGGCCTCGGCGTCAGTCGTCGCCTGGCCCGCGGCGTCATATCCCCAATCGTCAGGCACCGGCTTACCGGCGCGACGATGCAGCTCGATTTCGCCGCGCGCGACGGCACTGGTCGCCAGATCAAAGACGAACGGCAGCCGACCCGGTCGCGGCCAGCCAAAAGCGATCGGATTGGTGCCGAATACCGGCTGCGTTCCACCGGCAGGCGCGACCCACGCATGGCTCGGCGTGAAGGCGAGCGCGACCAGGCCCTCGTCGGCCAGCCATTCGACCTCGGGCCAAAGTGCCGCGAAATGCACGACGTGATTAAGCGCGAGCGCGGCAATGCCATAACGCCGTGCCTTTTCGGCGAGCATTGCGCGGCCCGTTTCGAACGCCAATTGCGCAAAACCGCCGCCGCCATCGACCCGCACGAGCGCGCGGGCGGGCTCCGACAGGAGCGGTATCGCGTCGGGCACCACCGTGCCGGCACGGATGCTCTTGGCGGCGACGAGCAGGCGGTACAATCCGTGCGAGGTACAACCGTCCCGCTCCCCCGCCACCATCGTCTCGGCGACCGCGTGCGCATGATCGCCCGACAGCCCGACCTGAAGCAGCACGCGCCGGGCGAGCGCACGGACCTCCGCCAGCGTCATACGCACCGAGACCGGCGCGGTCGCAATGGTCATTTGGCGGTGCCGGGCTTGGCCGTGAACAGCACCACGCCGAACACCGGCCCCGCCGAGCTGCGATCGTGCGGTACGAAGCGAACCTTGAGCTCGCTTTTCTTGTCGGTCAGCGCCGGGGGCAGCGGATATTCGATATCGATGAACTTGCCCGGCACGTCGCCGCTAAGACGTTGCGTCGCGATTTTCACATTATCGACCAGAATGTCGAAGTCACGGCCTCGCTCCTCGCCCCAATAGGTCGCCTGCAGCACGAGCGGCCCGGGCTTTGCCTTCATCGTAAATTCGAAGAAGCCGCCCGAGCGCGCATCGCGCCCGTTGCGGTTGCGATAGCTGGTCGGGAAGGACAGCTCCGAGGTCAGGCCATGATCATGCTCGGGCTGCATCTCGCCGAGATGGACGACGTCGACCGATCGCGCGGCAATGTCCTTGAGCCGTGCTTGCTCGGCAACGAAGGCGGCTTGCTCGGTCTTCCATTCGCCCTCCGAGAAGCGCTTGAAATAGACCGCGCTGCGCCGTTCATATTGCTTGTAGAACGGCACGAAACTGAGGTCACCCGGCCGCACGATGCCACTGGTGGTGTAGCTCGCCGGCGTTGCGCTCGGTCGGAAGCTGGCGAGCAGGTCGGTGCCGACCAGCGCCGGATCGGGCGACGTCCAGTCCCCCTCGGTCGTGCCGAGATCGGCGGCGAGCACCATCGGCCCGCGCAGAATCGCGACGGTCCGGTCGTCGCCCGGCGTCGCCTCGATCCGCAGCTCGAGCGGCAGCGTGATCGCGACGCTATCCCCCGCTTTCCAGCGCCGCTCGACGATCGCATAGCCGCTCGCGAAACTTGGTGTGACCGGCTGGCCGTTGACGCGCACCACCGCTTTGCCCGCAGCCCAGCCGGGCACGCGCAGCGCGATCGCGAAGCGGCCCGGGCGGGCGAGCTGGGTGAGCGTCAGCGTCGAGGTTGGCTCGAACGGATAGCGCGTGTCGAGCGTCAACGTCGCGCCGCGCGCGCGCCACGTCGCGTCGGCGGGGATATAGAGGTTCACCAACAGGGCCCCCTCGCCTTCCCAGAAGATCGACTCGCCATGCTTGGCATGGCTTTCCATGCCGGTTCCGACGCAGCACCAGAAGGCGTCGTCCGCAGACGTCGAATATCCGCGCACCGCCCCGGTCAGCAGCGGCGTCATATAGGTAAAGCCCGCAGTCTTGGGGTCCTGCGCCGCCATCACATGGTTGAGATGCGCGCGCTCGTAATAATCGAACAGTGCGCCGTCGGGCTGCCAGCTATAGAGCTGCCGCGTGAGCTTGAGCATGTTGTAGGTGTTGCAATGCTCGCAGGTCTGTTCGGTAATGTGGCGGCTGATGCTGTCGGGTTCGGAGAAATATTCGCGGTCGGCATTGCCGCCGATCACATAGCTGTGATGTTTCGTCACCGCCTGCCAGAAGAAGCGCGGTGCTGCGGCCTTTGCCGGTTCGCCGGTCAATTCGTGGATCCGCGCCAGGCCAATCAGCTTGGGCACTTGGGTGTTGGCGTGGAAATTGGCGAGCTTGTCCTGCCCTGCGGTCAGCGGATCGAGGACCTTGCGATCGTACAGGCGCTCGGCGATCGCCAGCCACTTGCGATCCTTGGTCCGCGCGAACAGTTCTGCAAAACTCTCGTTGAGCCCGCCATATTCGGTGCCGAGCATGGTTTGCATCTGCGCGTCGTCGAGCGCGGCGAACACCGGCTCGAAATACCCGGCAAAGGCTATCGCGACCGACAGTGCCTTGGCGTTGCCCCAGCTCGCGTGGATGTCGAGCAGCCCGGCAAACAGCTTATGCACCGTATAGAAAGGCGACCAGGCACCGTTGAGATCGAACCCGCCCGAGCGGATATCGCCCTTGATGATCTCCGGAAAGATTTCGATCGCATCGACGACCGTGCCGTCTTTCCGCTTGCGCTGCATCGCACCGATATAGCCGTTGCCGCGCGCCGCCTGCGCGTCCGCCAGCTCATCGACGATATAATCGGCGCGCCGCTTCGCCTGCGCATCGCCGGTCTGTTCGTGCAGCAGCACCAGTGCCGACATATAATGGCCGAGCGTGTGACCGGCGATGGTATCACTCTCCCAGCCGCCATAGACCTCACCCTTGGGCTTGAGCCCGGCATAGGCACGGAAATTGTGCAGCAGCCGATCGGCGCTCAGGCGCAGCAGATAGGCGCGGTTGACCTCGACGGCGGTCGCGTAATCGGATGGGCGCAAGCGCACCGCCGACAAAGGAAGCGGCGTGGCCCGGCGCGGCAAACCCGCGGCGAGGGCAGCAAACCCTGCGGTTGGCCCCGCCAGCAGCGCCAAGGCGCTTGCTCCGGCCATCACTTCGCGACGCGTGCCCTGCATGATCACTCCCTTATAATACGGTATACGATTAAGACCATTTGGAAGGTAAGGTCAATCGCAGAACGCGCGACACCCTTGGCGGATCGGCGGAATGATTCCGATCCCCAGCTTCCGATCATATACCGTATAATATTATTGACGCGCGCGGACATGCCTGCTGTATCGTGCTGCAAAAGGGGATCGCCGTGCCTGCTCTCAGTCTATCATCGCTACGCATTCATCGCCGTCGCATTGTGCACCTAGCGCTGCTGACCGGCGTAGCGCTGGCACCGATCGCGGCTCGCGCAAATCCCGCGCCTTTGCCGACGATAGAGCAGCGCTACCAACTGGCCGACCGCTACCTTGGTGATGCCATGCGCAAGCTGATCGTCGATCAGAATCTCGACGCGCACTTCATCAATAACGGCAATGGCGTGCTGTTCCGGCGCGGCCCGACTGACGCCCGCGATATCCTGTTCCTCGATTTCGCAACGCGCGAGGCACGTACGGTCGTCAACGAGGCCGTGCTGGCGCAGCTTGTTTCCAACGCGACCGGCAAATCGGGCCCACCGAGTGGCCTTTATCTGGACGCGCCGGACTATGACCCGGCGACAGGCGTGCTCAGTTTCGGCGCGTTGGGCAAGCGCTGGACGCTCAAGGATGGCGCGCTGACCGAGGCCGCCAAGGACTCGCCCAAGGGCGACGATGCGGTTTCGCCCGACGGCCGCTTCCGCATCGTGGCCGAGGATCACAACTTGATCGCGGTCGACCTCAAGACCCAACGCCGCGTCGCGCTCACCACCGATGGCACGCGCGACAAACCCTATGGTCGCGGCATCGCCGAACTGGGGGAAATCCTGAAGCAAGGCACCGAAGATCCGGTGCTGCCGGTGTCGGTGCGGTGGTCGCCCGACAGCAAGCGCATCCTCACCTGGCGGCTCGATACGACCGATGTGCAGCGCCTGACGATGACGCAGGAAACGCCGCCGGGGGCCTTTTATCCGCGCAGTTTCTCCTACGTTTACCCGCTCGCGGGCGCGGCGAAATTGCCGCAAGCGAACCGACTGGTGATCGACGTCGAAGATGCGGTGAAGCATCGCAAGGCGAAGATCGTGCCCCTCCAAGTCCCGAGCGAATCGCTGCTCTATCCGGCCGATCCCGATCTGAGCTGGTCGGCGGGCAAGGTCCGCTCGCAATGGGTCGAGCGCGGCTACGGCCAGATCGTCGTCTATATGTCCGACCCGGTCACCGGCGCATCGACGGTCACCGCGCGCGAAGCCATGAAGCCGCTGGTCACCGTGACATCGAGCTTTCTGCAACCAGCCCCCGAATTGGGCGGCGAGCTCGACGTGTCCGAGCGCACCGGATGGGCACAGCTTTACCTGGTACGTCCTGACGATCCCAATGGTGGCATACCCCTGACCAAGGGCAATTGGGAGGTCACGTCGGTCAATTATGTCGATGGCGCGAAGCGCTCGATCCTGCTCACCGGCGTCGGCCGCGAAGCCGACCGCAACCCCTATTATCACGCGCTGTACCGCGTGACGCTCGACGGCAGCCAGCCCGTCCTGCTGACGCCCGAGCCGCTTGAGCATGAGTTGCGCGTCTCCGACGATGGCCGGTTCGTGATCGACGCAATGTCGAGCCCGACCGTCCCGACGCGCACCGTCGTGCGCGACACCAGCGACGGGCACATTCTTTACGAGCTCGGCCATGCCGACGCGTCAGCGCTCATCGCGACCGGTTTCACCATGCCCGAGCCGTTCCGGGGGCTCGCCGCCGACGGCAAAACGCCGCTTTATGGGATGATCTATCGCCCGGCGCATTTCGATCCGACGCGGCGCTATCCGATCATCGACAATGTCTATACCGGCCCGACGATGCACGTCGTGCCGAGCGCGTTCGGCGACGCATTGCTGAACGGCCCCGGCAGCGTCGCGCAACTCGGGGCGATCGTCGTGGTGATCGATGCGACCGGCACGTCACAACGCGGTCAGGCGTTCCGCTTGCCGGCGTACCAAAATCTGGGCGAAGTCGGCCTCGACGATCATATCGCGATGATCCGCCAGATGGCGGCGCGCTATCCCTATATCGATACGACGCGCGTCGGCGTCTATGGCGGCTCGGCCGGCGGCTATGACGCGGCGCGCTTCATCCTCCGGCGGCCCGATTTCTTCAAGGTTGCGGTTTCATCGTCGGGCAATCACGATCTGCGGCTCGACAAAGCCTGGTGGCCCGAAGTGACGATGGGCAATCCTGACCCGGCGGTGTGGGATCGCAACTCCAACATGTCGGTCGCGGGCAACCTCAAGGGCAAATTGTTGCTGATCCACGGCGATATCGACGACAATGTGCCGATCACCGAGAGTTTCCGGCTCGGCAACGCGCTGATCCAGGCGCATCGCAGCTTCGACATGGTCGTGCTGCCCAACACTACGCATCGCGTTTCGCAGCCGTTCTTCTACCGCAAGTTCCGCGACTATTTCGTGCGCAACCTGCTCGACGAAGCGCCGCCTGCCGACGCCGCGTTTGAAGATCCGTCCAAGCCTGCCCCATCGGCCAAACAGTGAGATCCGCAATGCCCCGTTTGCTCAACGTATCGCTGTTGGCGCTTGCCGCATCGATGCCCGTCACGGTCGGCGCACAGGAAGCGCAACCGGCCAAGCCGGTCTATCGACCGATCGCCACAACGGCGTTCCGCGTCGGCAGCTTCCAACTGCTCCTGCGCACCGACACGCAAACGCTGGCTGGCCTATCGCCGCTCGCCGAGCCTGGCTTTGACTTCGTCCCGGGCAAGCGCGAGCCCGAGCGGCAAGGCGATGGCTACAACCATGTCGGCGACATCGACGTGCGGCTGCGCACGCCCGGTGGCGAATGGCGCGATTTCGCCTCCGCGCACCAGCGCAAGGCGATCACGCCCCTGCCCGCGCGCGGCGTAACGCTCGCCGCGGCGGACATCACCGCGTCGATGGGCGACGGCATTCCGCTCCGCGTCGAGCGGCGCTGGGTCACCGTCGGCGGCGCGCCGGTGCTGCGCTTCACGCTGATCAACACGTCGCAGACCCCGGTCGAGATCGGCGTGCTTGGTCTGCCGATGGTGTTCGACAACATCATCGATGACCGCACGCTCGAGCAGGCGCATGCCGAGGCGAGCTTCGTCGACCCCTATATCGGGCGCGATGCGGGGTATCTTCAGGTGACCCGGCTGAGCGGCAAGGGCCCCGCCCTGCTCGTCCTGCCCGAGGGGCATAGCCCGCTCGAAGCCTATGTCCCGCTCCCGCAGGACCGCGCCGCGCCCAAGGGCACGACCTTCACCGAGAAGAGCCAGCGTAGCCAGACCTCGGAAGGGTTTTACGACTGGACGATCGCGTCAAAAGGCTATGCCGACAAGGAATGGAGCAAGGCCGGGCCGCAATGGAACGCGCCCACCAGCATCACGCTCGCCCCCGGCGCACGCCGCGAGGTTGGCGTGCGCTTCGTGCAGTCCCCCGATATTCGCGGCATCGAGACCACGCTCGCCGCGCAGCACCGCCCGGTCGCGGTCGGCATTCCCGGCTATGTCGTGCCGACCGACCTCACCGCCTCGCTCTTCCTGAAATATGACAGCAAGGTCGCCAAGGTCGAATCCTTCCCCGCCGGTGCCCTGATCGCAACGCCGACCGTCGCCGCCAAAGGCTGGGCCCGCTATGACGTGCAGGCGCGCGGCTGGGGTCCGGCACGGCTCAGCATCACCTATGCGGATGGCACGGTGCAGACGGTCAGCTACGACATCACCAAGCCGCTCGATCAGGTGATGGCCGACATCGGCCGCTTCACCACCACCCGGCAATGGTATGACGACAAGAGCGACCCGTTCCACCGCGCGCCCGCGATCCTTTCCTACGACAAGGAAGCGGGCAAGATCCTAACGCAGGAACCGCGCGTGTGGATTTCGGGGATGAGCGACGAGGGCGGCGCTGGCAGCTGGGTCGCGGCGATGATGAAGCAGCTCGACAACCCCGATGCGACCGAGGTCGGCAAGCTCGAGGCGCTAATCGACGAAACCGTCGTCGGCACGTTGCAAATCGCCAGCGGCGACCATGCGGGCGCGGTGAAGAAAAGCATCTTCTATTACGACCCCAAGGAACATCCCGGCTATTACGACCCGACCGAGAACTGGCGCAACTGGACGTCCTGGTCGCACAAGGATGCCGACGATCTCGGTCGTGCGTACAATTATCCGCATGTCGCGATCGGGCATTGGGTGCTCTATCGCCTTGCGCGCAACCATCCGGGCCTGGTCACCGCGCACGACTGGAAATGGTATCTCGATCATGCCTATGGCACCGTCACCGCAATGATGCGCGATGCGCCCTATTACACGCAGTTCGGCCTGATGGAGGGCGACGTGTTCGTCGACATCCTGAAGGACCTCAAGCGCGAGGGGATGACCGCCGAGGCGACCAATATGGAAGCGCTCATGAAAGGCCGCGCCGATCATTGGAAGACGCTGCAATATCCCTTCGGCAGCGAGATGGCGTGGGATTCGACCGGCCAGCCCGAAGTCTATGCCTGGATGCGCTATTTCGGCTATCAGCCGCAGGCCGACACCACGCGCGAGGCAATCCTCGGTTACGATCCGACAATTCCGAGCTGGGGCTATAACGGCAATGCCCGGCGCTATTGGGACTTCCTCTACGGCGGCAAATATCCGCGGATCGAGCGGCAGATCCACCATTATGGCTCGGCGCTCAACGCCGTCCCGCTGTTCGACGCCTATCGCGCCAACCCCGCCGACACCCACCTGCTGCGCGTCGCTTATGGCGGGATGATGGGCGGGATCACCAATATCGATCGCGACGGCTTCGGATCGGCCGCGTTCCATAGCTGGCCCGACCGGATGGCGTGGGACCCTTATACCGGCGATTACGGCATGGGCTTTTTCGGCCACGCTTATGCCGCCGCGACCTATCTGGTCGAGGATCCGACCTTTGGCTGGCTGGCTTATGGCGGCAATCTCACCAAGGCGGCGGACTCGGTCAGCGTCGTGCCCAAGGACGGTGCCCGCGCACGTCTGTTCGTCGCGCCTGCGGGGACGTGGATCACGCTTGAGGCCGGCAAGATCGCCAGCGCCGCCTACGCCCCGGCCACTGGCAGGATCACGCTGACGCTCGACCCGGCGACCGCAACCACGCCCGCAGCCCGTCTGTTCATCGAGACCACGACCAAGACGGGGCCGCGCTATTCCGCCGCCACCGAGACCGTCGAACGCGGCGCGCGGACGATCCCCCTGTCCTCCCGTACGACGACGATCGTCCTAACGCCGCGCTGATCGTCGGCCACTTCCCCCGCCAGTGCCGGGGCCGAAAGGCCTCGGCACCTTTTTACAAAGTCCCACGCACAAAAAGGGGTGCGGCGAAGTTTCGCCGCACCCTTTTGTTGTTCCGACCGATCTAAGTACCCCATGTCCGGTAGAGCTACCCCGGACGCACCGGGGTAGCGATGCGAACGCCGCTCTTAGAAACGGAAGCGCGCACTAGCCTGGATCGTGCGTGCCTGAACGCGGACGCCCACCGGGAGCGCGTCATAAGCACCAAAATACGAGTCGGCATTGTCGTGCAGCAAGTTGGTTGCTTCAACACTGAACGTCACGAACTTCAACGGCGTGTAATTTACAGCCGCATCAAGCCTCGACGTCTGCTTGGTATAGACCGAATATCCCGGGTTCACATAGTCGATCGCAGTCTTGTACTTGGACCGATAGTTATATGCGATCCTTGCGCTGAAGACCGGCGTATCATAGATCAACGCCACGTTCCCCGAATATTTTGACGTGTACGGCGCATCATACAGCCCCTGCGTGTCCAGATTCGTATCTGCATAAGCGAGCTGCAGCGACGCCGTCGGAATATAGGTGAAGTTGGCATTGATTCCGAAATGCTTCGCGAAGCCAGGCAGGAAGTCGAAGAAGGTGTTCACCTGCCCCTCGAGCCCAAAAATCTTGCCTGGACCCGCATTGCGCGGCTTCCCAACGATATACAGGCCGTCGGCGGCTTTTGGATTGGGGGCAAGCCCCACTACCGCCTCGCGCATCTCGGTATAATAGATGAAGCCGGTCTGGTTTTTCAGGAAGGTTCCGAGCGAAACCAGGCCGCCCTTCCCCCAATAATATTCAAGCGAGGCGTCATAGTTGTTTTCCTGGGTGGGCTTCAGGTCTGGATTGCCCGCATATACCCGGCCCGACGTCGATGCGTCGAGGATATTGACTGCGGAGCGCATGTCATAAAATTGCGGACGCGAGACGTTATGGGTGTAGGAAAGGCGCAACTGTACCTTTGGCGCGAAATGCAGAATCGCGGTCGCACTGGGCAATAGGTCAACGTAATTTACCTTGCTGCCCGTGGGAATGTAGGCAACTCCCTTTCCATAATCGGGCGTGCCGTTGGGCAAGAAGGCGTTCCAGGCATAGCGTGAGCTCACCGCCGTACCCCAGGTGTTGACGTAGCGCAGGCCGATCGTTCCATCCACCGGAATTGCCGCCTTAAACCCATAGTTCAGCGCTCCATAGCCCGCGAAGGTGCGCTCATGCTCCTTAAAGCTCTCGCCGGGATCGGTGGTCGCTGGCTCGGAAAGCGTCCAATCGCGGCCGGTGAGGTCGGCACCATGCCCGATCAGATAGTTTCGCATCGCCGCGAAATTGTCGAACAAGCTGGCACCGCCAAGATGATACCAGGTCGGTGCCCCTGCAATATCCGGCGTGGTTGAGGCAACGCCGATACCGGTTGCGGCACCTACCGCGTTCATTGTCGGCGCGGTCGCTGTGGTGAAATAGAAGGCATCGCGATAACCGTAGTCACGCGAGATGGTGTGCTTGGTAAAGCGTGTCCCGAACTGCACCGAGCGTAGCAGGCCCGTCGCGCTGGTCTGTACGGTGAAATCGAGATTGGTTGCAAACAGCGTGTCATTGTTGGTGCCGCGCTGATCGTGAATCTGATAAAGCTTGTAATTGGCTGGATTGCCGATGTCGGTGTTGGGGTAGGTGACGAATGGACCACCGCCGGGAACATTGGGTGAATTAAAGTCGACATTGATTACATTTCCACCGGTCAGCCGGTACTGACTCTGGACATAATATTGGCTGTAGTCGGACCAGTTATACTGCGTGCCGAAATTGATCTGCACCTTGTCCGAATGCCAGTGCGTCTCGAAATTGGCGTTATAGGTGTCGCTTGTTGTGTTCTGATAGATGTTGAGCGGGCCACCCTGGACGCCTTCGGCACCGTTATTGGTGATCGTCACCGAACGGATCGTCCCGTCAGGATTGACGACGAGATTGCTGTAAGCCCCTTGATCGCTATTGGTCTGGATCCGCAGATTGTTACGTTCGTCGTCCGAACGAACACCGAGGTACGAGCCTTCAAGCACGAAATCGAGATGCTCGTTCGCACGCCACTGCCACGACGCATTGAGCGATGGGCGCTTGATCGAGCCCGATTCCACCCCGTAATTGATAGCGTAGGGGATAATGGTGTTCTGCAGCGCGACCGGCAGCCGCGCGTTGGACTGGCTCCCGGTGAAGAAACCGATCTGCTGCGGCGATTCGCTAACGACATAATTTTCGAAGTAATTATTCTTGGTGTATGAACCGTTTACCAGCACGCCCATCTCGCCGATCGGCGTATCGAAACGCTCGGCGAGCAGCACGCTGGCATAGGGGCTCTTGGTATTACCAAGGTCGGAAAAGGTTTCGCGAAAACTCCCCGCAACTGTCAGCCCCTTTTTGAGATCGAGCGGCCGACGCAACTCAACGTTGACCGTGCCGGCGATACCGCCTTCGACCTGGTCCGCGCTGCGGGTTTTGTAGACCTGCACCGACTTCAGCAACTCAGCGGGGATGTCGGCGAGATTGAGAGAACGCGAGCCAGCGCTCGTCGCCTCATTGCCATTGATGGTCGTCTGTACGTCGCTCAGGCCGCGGATCGTAACACCCGAGCCCTCGCCATGCGACCGGTCGATCTGAACGCCAGTCACGCGCGCAAGCGCTTCCGGTACGTTGTTGTCGGGCAGCTTGCCGGCATCCTCGGCATCGACCGAATCGACGATCTGCTTTGAGTTGCGCTTGCGATCGCGCGCCGACTTCAAGCTGGCGCGCAGGCCGACGACGACGATGTCGTTGCCGCCTTCGCCTTTATAGGTTGCCGAATCGGCACCTGCCGCAACGGCTTGCTGCACCGCTTTGCCGCGGCGGCGCGCGGCCTCGCGTTCTGCGCGCGCTTTGCGCCGAGCGGCGATCCGCTCGGCCTTGCTAAGCGGCGCGGCCGACGCGGAGTCTTGCGCGACCGCCGAAGGTGCGATCGCGGCGGCAGCAGCCACGGGACACGTGACCGATAGCGCCGACATGCAGCAGGTGAGCGTTAAAACTACTTTCATTCGCATGCCGATTTTCCCCTCAAAGTCCTTCGCCTGGCCCTTTCGCCACACGTCCCATGACAGAGTTATTACATACGATATAAAGTATACAAATCGAAATCTGCGGAGTGTGCTGCTACGCTACGGCCATGCTTTTTTTGGCCTAAATCGCCACGTCGTCCCCCGAGTCCGACGTGTTCGCGATCGTGTCGAGGTGCATCAGCCGCACGACCAATGGGCTGAGCGCGACGACGCCGAGACCGACGACCATCGAAAACCCACCGATCCTCGTATAGACAGTCAGGATCGTGTCCGGCCCCGCGCCTGCGGCCCCGGTGGTTTGGGCGATCAAGGCCGCGATGAAATTCCCCGCTGCCGTCGACAGGAACCACGTTCCCATCATCAAGCCCGTCATCCGCGTAACGGACAATCGGGTCATCGACGACAGGCCGATCGGCGAGAAGCACAATTCGCCCATCGCATGGAACAGATAGACCAGCACGATGAACAGCGCGGGGGTCAGCGCACCGCGAGGTGCCGCGCCGGCAACCAGCACCAGGAAACCGAGCCCGACCAGGATCAGCCCGAGCCCAAACTTAAGCGGCACGTTGGGCTCGAGCCGCCGCCGCGCCAACATGCCCCACCCCCATCCAAACAGCGGCGCGAGCACGATGATGAAAGCGGAGTTGATCGACTGAAAGACCGTCGCCGGAATTTGATAGCCGAACAGCATCCGATCGACGCGCTCATCGGTGAAGACGTTGAGCGAGGATCCGGCCTGTTCGAACAACGCCCAGAAGAGCGGGCTCAGCGCGACGAGAAACAGCGCGGCAAAAACGCGATCGCGCTCGACCCGTGGCAAGGTGAACACCGATCGCCAGACGATATAGCCAACCGTCAGCACCGCAAAGCCAATCAGCAGAATCCCGACAGCTCCTTGTGAGCGGATCAGCCACCACACGACGCCGACCGCAGCGATACCGCCAAGATAGATCAGCGGTTCGTGCGAAAGCCCGGCGAACACGGGCGGGCCGCGCAGCGCGCGCGGCGGCCGGCCGGTGTCGCGAAGATCCTTTTCGAACAGCACGAACGCGACAAGCCCGAGCAACATCCCGATGCCCGCCGCACCGAAACCATAACTCCAGCCGACCGTCTCGCCTAGGATCCCGATCACGATCGGCCCGATCCACGCGCCGAGGTTGATGCCCATATAGAAGATCGAGAAAGCGCCGTCGCGGCGCCGATCTCCACGCGCATACAGCCCACCAACCAGAACCGACACATTCGCCTTGAGAAAGCCCGTTCCGACCACGATGGCGGCGAGCCCCAGATAGAAACCGTTCAGATACAAGCCCTGCGCTCCGACCGGCCCTTCAAGCAGCGCGATCAGCAAGTGCCCGGTCACAATGAAAACGCCCCCCGCGAGCACCGCTTTGCGCGCACCGAGATAGCGATCGGCCAGATAGCCGCCGATGACCGGGGTTATGTAGACCAGCGAGGTGTACGCACCATAGACGGCGTAGGAATGATCCTTCGCGAACAGAAAGTGTTTGGTCAGATAAAAGATCAGGATGGCCCGCATGCCGTAATAGGAAAAGCGTTCCCACATTTCGGCGAAAAACAGGACATAGAGGCCATGCGGATGACTGAGCAGTGTCCTGGCGTCGGCAGGCGTCTTCGACACTCCAAAACGGCCGGTGTCATCGGTCGAGGGGCGATTGCCGACAGACGTCATGCCCGACAACCGCCATCGAATGTCGGGCAGCGTTCGGGGGCTCGCTCGGCGCATCGCTCGCTCTTTCGCGCATTCTCAACCATCACACCCTCCGCAACATCCTAACCTTCACCCTAGGGTATACGGTATTTTATATGCAATCTTTTAACGTGCGGCGTCAGACCCTTGCGAAATGTACAGACTTTTGAATACCGAATATCGTATATTATATTTGACATACCCCCGCGAGCGTGGTGCATTCGCCTGAAGGCAAAGGGCCAATCAGGGGTATTTATGACAATTCGCAACTCCCACCGGGGAGCAGCGCTCGCTGCATCGGTCTCCGCATTGCTGTCGACCAGCGCTTATGCGCAAATCGCCGCTGCGCCGACCACGGCGGAGCAGACCGTCGCCACGCCGGAAAGCAGTGACATCGTGGTCACCGGCACCCGCATCAAACGCCGCGACTTGGCCAGCAACAGCCCGCTGACAATGGTCGGGGAAGCCGAAATCCGCTATCAGGGCGCAACCAGCGTCGAAAGCGTGCTCAACAAACTTCCGCAATTCACCGCCGATGCGAACGAGAACGTCTCGAACGGGTCCGACGGCACGTCGAACATCAATTTGCGCAACCTCGGGTCCGGCCGGGTGCTGATCCTGCTGAACGGCCAGAGGATGCTGCCGCAGCAAGCGATCGACGTGAATTTCGTACCATCGTCGCTGGTGCAACGCATCGACGTGGTCACCGGGGGTGCCTCCGCAGTCTACGGGTCGGACGCTTTATCGGGCGTGGTCAATTTCGTCTTGCGCGACAATCTCGACGGGGTTCGGATCGACGCGCAAAGCAGCTTCAACCAACATGACAACGGCAATGGCTATCTTCATGGCCTGGTCAACACCAAGGGCTATCCGCAAGCGCCCGGCACCGTGTTCGACGGCGGCAAGACCGACATCAATGCGAGCTTCGGCAAGAATTTCGCGGACGGGCGCGGCAACATCACCGTTTATGGCGGCTATCGCACGTCGCAGCCGGTAACCCAGGATTCACGAGACGTTTCGGCATGCGCGCTCGACCCCGTGGATGATGCGGGCACCAACCTGAAGTGCGGTGGTTCCAGCAACAACGCCTACGGCCTGTTCACATTGCTGACCGGTCCGAACAAGGGCAAGACGCTCGATAATACCAAGGACGGTAAACACACTTGGGTGCCGTACGATTCGAGCTTTGCGTACAATTACTCGCCGACCAATTATTTCCAGCGCTCCGACACACGCTACACTGCGGGCGCTTTCGCCAAATTTAAGCTGAGCACGCTTGCCGAAGTCTATGGCAGCTTCATGTATATGAAAGACCGTACCTTTTCACAGGCGGCACCGTCCGCGCTGTTCCAGGGCACGACCTTTACAATTCCCTGCAACAATCCCTTCCTGTCGGCGAGCCAGGCGACCACCTTGTGCGGTGCCGCCGCTGGCACCGCGCAGACCCAGGACACGTTTATCGGCCTGCGCCTCACCACCCCGCGCCGCGACGATCTACGGCATGAGGATTTCCGCTATACCGCAGGTGTGCGCGGCAGTTTCGCGAAGGGCTTCAGCTACGACGTCAACTATCTGCGGTCGCTGGTGCGGTACAATGAGACCTATATGAACAATGTCGACAACGTGAAGGCGCAGCGCGCGCTCAACGCTGTCAACGTCAACGGCACCCCCACCTGCCAGTCGGTGATCGACGGAACGGACAAGAGCTGCCTGCCGATTGACGTGTTCGCCGCTGGTGCGATCAGCGCCACCGCGCTGCCATATCTCTTTTCGAACAGCTCGACGCAGAGCCGCAACACGCAGACGGTTTTCTCGGGCACGATCAACGGAGACCTCGGGCAATATGGCATTCAGATCCCATGGGCGGATCACGGCATCGGCATAGCGCTGGGTGCCGAGCATCGCCGCGAGACGCTGAGCGCCAGCGGCGACGCGATTGCGATCCAGAACGGCTATGTCGGCTCCGACGGCACGATCACCGTGACCGAAGGCTATGGCGAGCTGGAGATACCGATCCTGTCCAACCTGCCCTTCGCCAAGGCGCTGACGATCAACGGCGGTGCGCGCTATTCGACCTACCATAACCAACAGGATTCGACTGGCTTCAAATCCGATTTTCACGCGCTGACGTACAAAGGCGAACTGTCCTGGGCGCCGAGCAGCGACCTGCGACTGCGCGCAAGCTACAACCATGCCTTCCGGGCGCCCAACATCAGCGAACTGTTCGGTGCGGTCAGCCTTGGCAACGTGACCGCGACCGATCCGTGCGCCGGTTCCAGCCCGGCAGCATCGCTCACGGTCTGCCAGCGCACCGGCGTGACTGCGGCGCAATATGGCAACATTCCCGAATGCCCGGCAGGCGTCTGCGTTCAGCAATATGGCGGCAACCGCGATGTGAAACCCGAGCAGGCCGACACCTACACAATCGGTCTCGTGCTGACCCCGCGGATGCTGCGCAACTTCACGCTGTCGCTTGATTATTTCAACATCAAGGTGACCGATTACATCAGCACGATCTCGCCTTCGCTGACGATCAGCCAATGCGCCTCGACCGGCGACCCTTATTATTGCGGGCTGTTCCACCGCGATCCGCGCAGCGGCGTGCTGTTCGGCAATAACGGCTATGTCGTCGGCACCACGATCAATACCGGCTCGCTCCAGACGTCGGGCCTCGACATCACGAGCAGCTACACGCTCGACCTCAACCGTTTCGGGAAGGTCAATGTCGATCTCGTCGGCACCTTCCTGCTCGACCTTTCGACCGAGCCGCTGCCAGGGCTCGGGACCTACAATTGCAAGGGCCTGTACGGCTATACCTGCGGCGAGCCGTCGCCGACGTGGCGCCATCAGTTGCGCACCACCTGGATGATCCCAGGGAAGGAGAAGGCCACGTTGTCGCTCGCATGGCGCTATCTCGACAGCGTGAAGCTTTCTAGCTTGTCGGACAATGCATTCCTGAATGGCCAGGGCAGCGTCATCAACAGCAAGATCCCGGCGTACAGCTATTTCGATCTTGCGACGACGGTCAACTTCACCAAGGGGCTGACGCTCCGCGCGGGCGTCAACAACCTGCTCGACAAGGACCCGCCCGCCATCGCGCAGGGAATCCTGGCGAGCTTCGGCAATGGCAATACCTATCCCGGCGTCTATGATCCGCTCGGACGGACGATTTTCGTCGGGGCGACCGTCGCCTTCTGAACCTCTCCGGCGGCGCTCCCCGACAGGAAGCGTCGCCGACACTGTTAAAGGATTCTCCATGCCCCGCCCGTCGCGCCGCGATCTCCTCAAGACCGCCGGCGCGGCGGGCGGGCTTGTGCTTGCGCCCGCGCTTCGCGCGGCAGGGGGGCCGACTACCAGCGACAGTCCGCGTGCGATCGTGTCGCTCGATCGCGGCTGGCGCTTCGCGCTGGGGCATGCGGCGGATCCAGCGAAGGATTTCGGTTTCGGTACTGGCCACGACACCTATGGCAAATCCGGCGATGTCGGGACACCGGTTGCCGAGGCCAAGTTCGACGACAGCGGCTGGCACGCGGTCGATCTGCCGCATGATTGGGCGGTTGATCTCCCCTTCGAACGGTTCGGGGCACCCGATTCAGAGGCTGACCGTAGCGGTGCGTTTCAGGGATTCAAACCGCTCGGCCGGATGTGGCCCGCGACGAGCGTGGGCTGGTATCGCCGCGCGATCCCGATCACGGCGGAGGACGCGGGCAAACGCCTGTCGCTCGAATTTGACGGCGTTGCGCGCAATTGCCTCGTGATCTTCAACGGCTTCGTCGTCGGATCGAACGAAAGTGGCTATGCGCCCTTCCGCATCGACATCACCGATTTCGCCAAACCCGGCGAGGAGAATCTCCTCGTCCTCCGCTGCGACGTCAGCCTTGGCGAAGCGTGGTCGTACGAAGGTGCCGGACTCTATCGCCACGTCCGACTGGTCAAGACCGCGCCGACACATATCCGGCAATGGGGTGCCACGGTCCGCTGCGAGGTGCGCACCGACGGGGCGATCATCCGGATCGAGACCGAAATCGACAATGACGGCCCCGCCGCCACCGCACGCCTGCGTTCGCGCGTGACGGGGCCTGATGGGCGGATCGTCGCCGAATTGCTGTCTGATCCACTCGCGCTGCCGGACTGGGGCCGGACCAGCGTCGCGCAGGAGGCGCGGCTGTCCGATCCAGCCTTATGGTCGCTCGACACGCCGCAGCTCTACGCTCTTGCGAGCGAGATCATCATCGCCGACGTCGCCGTCGATCGCACGGTCAGCCGCTTCGGCATCCGCACGATCCGCTTCGATCCCGATCACGGCTTTTTCCTCAACGGCCTGCCGGTGAAGATCAAGGGCACGTGCAACCACCAGGATCATGCCGGCGTAGGCTTCGCGGTGCCCGACAGCCTCCACGTCTGGCGGCTCGAGCGGTTGAAGGCGATGGGTGCCAACGCCTATCGCTCGACGCACCATTCGCCCTCCCCCGCGATCCTCGATGCGTGCGACGCGATGGGGATTCTCGTGATGGACGAGACCCGCCAGATGTCGAGCAACCCCGAAGCGATGAGCCAGCTCGACCGGATCGTCCGCCAAGGGCGCAACCATCCGAGCATCATCCTGTGGAGCCTCGGCAACGAGGAAATCCACCGCGGCACGCCGACGGGGGCGCGAATCGCGGCGACGATGAAGCGCCGGATCTACGAACTCGACGGCACACGCCCCGTCACCGAAGCGTTCAACGGCAAGTTCGGCGAGGGCGCGTCGCCCGTGCTCGACGTGATGGGCTGCAATTACTATCTCGACGCGATCGATCCCTATCACGTTGCGCACCCGACGATGCCCATGATCGGCACCGAAACGGGCAGCACGGTGATGACTCGCGGCGAGTATAAGCGCGACGATGCCGCCGGGATCGTGCCCGCTTACGATACCGACTTCCCCAAATGGGCGACCACCGCCGAGACATGGTGGAGCTTCTACGATGCTCGCCCTTTCCTTGCCGGCGGGTTCGTGTGGACCGGGTTCGACTATCGCGGCGAGCCGACGCCGTTCGAGCGCTGGCCCGAAAACGCCTCGAATTTCGGACAGATGGACAGCTGCGGCTTCCCGAAGGACAATTATCATTATTACCGCGCCTGGTGGGGATCGAGGCCAGCGCTGCACCTGTTCCCGCACTGGAACTGGCCGGGGCGCGAGGGGCAGGAGATCGCGATCTGGGTCCATAGCAATTGCGACGCGGTCGAACTGTTCCTCAACGGCCGCAGCCTCGGCCGCCAGAGCGTGACGCGCAATCGCCACCTCGCCTGGCAGGTACCCTATATCCCCGGGCGGATCGAGGCACACGGCTTCGCGCGCGGCCGCCATATCCTGACCGAAGTGCGCGAGACGACCGGCACGCCGCAACGCATCGGGCTGACCAGCGACCGCCACAGCTTGGCGCCCGGCGAGGTCGCGGTGGTGCGCGCCGCCATCCTCGATGCGAAGCGGCGCGAGGTGCCGACCGCCAGCAACCGCATGACCTTCACGCTCGACGGTGACGCTAAATTGCTCGGCGTCGGCAATGGCGACCCGCGCTGCCTCGAACCCGACCATGCCAGCGTGCGCTCGGCCTTCAACGGCCTGTGCATGGCGATCGTCCAAACCGGTGAGCGCGGCGGCGCGATCCGCCTCGTCGCCACGGGTGATGGCCTCGATGCCGCGATGCTGCCGCTCCTCGCGACACGCGCTTGACGCGTTGCGCTCCTACCGCACGCTCCTTTCCATCGACCGAGACCCTCCGATGATCCCACCCCGCGCCAAGGCCTTCGTCCTCGCCATCGCTGCCCTGTGCCTGCCGACCAAGCTGCTCGCCGCGCCCGACGCGGCAACGTTCACCCGCTCGATCGGTCTGCGCGAGCAATGGCAATATCTCACGCGCGACGTGGTATGGTCGGCCCACTGGACGGCGGATGGCAGCCATTTCTTCTACCGCAAGACGGTCGAGGGCGGCTTCGCCTTCGAAACGGTCGACCGTCGAACGCTCGCCAAAGCGCCGGCGTTCGATCAGGCGAAGGTGGCGCGCGCGCTCGGCGCGGCGCTCGGGCATCCGGTCGCGCCGCTGCGGTTGCCGTTTGCGGCGTTCGACTATGATGCGGACGGTACCGCGATCCGGTTCCAGCTCGACGAAACCGCCTGGTCCTGCGCGCTCGACGGACACGCCTGCGCCGTCGTCGCCGATCCGCGCCGTCCGCGCGGCTTCGGTGTCGTCCGAGATCTGTCGGTCCCCGCCGACAACCGGCCCGCGCTCTCGCCCGACGGCACATGGGAAGCGTTGGTCGAGGACAACCAACTCGTGTTGCGCAAGCCGGGCGGCAAGGACGCGATCCGCCTGAGCCGCGACGGATCGGCCGGTGACTTCTATGATCCCGAAACGCTGGTCTGGTCGCCCGACAGCCGCCACATCCTGTTGTACCGTGTCCGCCCCGGCTATGCGCGCCAGGTGCTGCGTGTGGAGGCAGCACCGGCGGGGCGGCTGCAGCCAACGCTGCGCACGCAGCTTTACCCCAAGCCCGGCGATGCGATCGACCAGGAGCAGCCCGTGCTGTTCGACCTCGCGGCACGGCGCGAGACGGTGATCGACGCCGCCCTCTTCCCCAACCCCTATCAACTCTCGCAACCGCGCTGGCGCGCCGACGGGCGCAGCGTCGAGTTCGATTATATCCGGCGCGGCTTCCAGCAGGCGCGCGTGATCGCGGTCGATGCAGAGACGGGCAAGGCGCACGCCGCGGTCACCGAAAACGCCGCGACCTTCGTCTATGCCGATCGTCGCTTCGCCCATGCGGTGCACGGGCTCGGCGACGAAATCGTGTGAGCGTCGGAGCGCGATGGCTGGAACCAGCTCTATCTGATCGACGGCCACACCGGCGCTGTGAAAAATCGCATCACGCACGGCAATTGGGTCGTGCGCGAAGTGGTCAAGGTGGACGATGACAAGCGCCAGATCTGGTTCGCCGCAAGCGGCATGAACCCGGGCGAAGACCCGTATTTCCGGCACTATTACCGCATCGATTTCGACGGCCGCCACCTGACGTTGCTCACCTCGGCGACAGCCGATCACGACGTCGCTTTCTCGCCCGACATGACGCTGTTCGTCGACACCTATTCGCGGGTCGACTTGCCCACGATCAGCGAGTTGCACCGCGCGGACGACGGCACCCTGGTGGCGAGGATCACCACGGGCGACGACACGCGCCTGGTGGCCGCCGGGTTTCGCCCGCCCGAAGTCGTCACCGCCAAGGGACGCGACGGCAAAACCGATATCTGGGGCATCGTCGTGCGACCGCGCGATTACGATCCACACAAGACATATCCGGTGATCGAAAACATCTATGCTGGCCCGCACGACAGCTTCGTGCCCAAGGGTTTCTGGCCGTTCGGCTATCACGCCGGCGGCGACAAGGTGATCGGGATGCAGGCGCTGGCGGATCTCGGCTTTATCGTCGTCCAGATTGACGGCATGGGCACCGCCAATCGCTCCAAGGCATTTCAGGACGTCGCCTGGAAAAATCTCGGCGATTCGGGCTTCCCTGATCGCATCGCCTGGCACCGCGCACTGGCCGCGCGCGACGCATCCTACGATATCAGCCGCGTCGGCATCTACGGCGCGTCCGCTGGGGGGCAGAGTACGCTCAACGCCTTGCTGTTCCACCGCGATTTCTACAAGGTCGGCGTGGCTTATGCCGGTTGCTACGACAATCGCATGGACAAGATCAGCTGGAACGAACAGTGGCTCGGCTGGCCCGTCGACAAGAGCTATGCCGCCGCCTCGGGCGTCGACAATGCCTGGCGGCTGACGGGCAAGCTGCTGATGATCGTCGGCGAGCAGGACAGCAATGTCGACCCCGCTTCGACGATGCAGGTGGTCGATGCGCTGATCAAGGCGAACAAGGATTTCGATCTGCTGTCGGTACCAGGCGGCGAACACAGCGTCGGCCGCTCAACCGGCCCGATCGACTATGTCACACGTCGGCAATTTGGCTTCTTCGTACGCAACTTGCTCGGCGACACCACGCCCGACTGGAACGCTGTGCCGACGCGCGTAGGCTAATCGGATGGGCTGATACCACCCTACTCTAAAATGCTAGGTCGGGAACAATTTTACGCCTTGAAGGCATCTTCTGAGACAATCTGTGCAGGAGCTGGCGCGACCGTCTGTAACGCAAGGTTGGAAATCGTTTCATGCGGCCCGTGCCTGCGCGGTGAAGGACACCGCGCAGGACGTTTAGGCAGCGCGGAACCTCAGAAGCCGTAGGACAGCCGCAAATAGCCGAACTGTCCGGGGACATCGTAGGTGGTCGTATCGAAATTCGCGCCGTCGCAGGTGATGCAGACGGGCGGCTGCTTGTTGAAGACGTTGTTGACGCCAGCGACCAGCTTGAACTTTTGCATCCAATCCGCCGACAGGTAGAATTGCACGTCACCATAGAAGGTTGGCGTCATGCGATGCTTGGTTGCATCGCTCTCCCTGACCGCGCTGATATAGCGGCCGGTAAACGACGCCCCGAACGACGGCGTCGAGAAATCGACCGTGCTGTTCAGCTTGAAGCGCGGGAAGGCCTGATCGACCGACAGGCAACGCTCGGTCCCAACGCATTTCTGCAAGCCGGTCGGCAGCAGCGCGTCATATTTCAGCAGATAGGCTGCATTGACGCTGAGGCCCGCCGTGCCACCGCGGAACCGCGGCGTGCGGTAGAGCAAGGTACTGTCGAGCCCATCGGTCTTGATCGAGTTCAGGTTCTGCAGCACCGCGCCGACCGATGCGATGGTGCCGACAGTCGTGCGCTTGATCAGCGCGCAGCTCGCGGCATCGCCGTTGAATGCGCAGCGCGAGAGGATCAGTGACGCCGGGGCCGAGTCAATCGCGTTCTTCAGGCTGATCGAATAATAATTGACCTCGAGGCTCAGCACGCTGGCCAAACGACCGTGCGCCCAGGATGGGCTGTAGACGCCCCCTGCGGTCCAGGTCTTCGCGGTTTCGGGCTTGAGGTTGACGTTGCCGCCCGAAAAAACGCCGATCTGGCCAGCCGGCTCGGCATAGCTGCCATTCGCCGGCACCCCATTGGAGATGCAGTTCGCCTTCACCGTCGCGTTGGTCTGGAAAGAGCCGCCCAGCCCGCTGGTGCACGGATCCTGGATCGTCTGGTCGGAGCGCGAGGCACCGGCGTAGAGTTCGCCGATGCTCGGCGCGCGCAGGCTCTCGGCATAGCCGCCGCGCAACAGCAGGTCGGAAACCGGCTTCCACAGGCCCGACGCGGTAAAGACCGTGTTGCTGCCGAAGGTCGAATAGTTTGAGTGGCGCACCGCGCCGTCGAATTCGAGCTTCTGGAAGAACGCGGTGTTGGTCAGGATCGGGACGCGAAGCTCGCCATAGATTTCATCGACGTTGAAGCGGCCGCGGCTCGGTTGGGTCGGCACGTCGGCACCCAGCCCGGCGACGATAACCGGATCCGGGTCATAGCTCGCCCCCTGATCGCGATGCTCATAGCCGATCGCCAAACCGACATCGCCGGCCGGCAGCGTGAACAGCGCACCCGAAAGGTTGGCGCTGAAATCATTGAGTTCCTGTTGGCTCTTGTCGCGTTCGTTGAAGGTGACGAAGGCGAGCATCGCCGGGGTGATCGAGCCCGCGCCGCCAACCGTCGCGCCACCGAAGATGTTGAACGGCACGCACGCACCGGTGCATTGCGAGACTGGCCCGAGCGCCTGCGCGAGCTTGGCGGCGTTGACGTTGCCGGTGAAGAGCTGGTGCGCGTCGTTGAGGCCATAGACCGCGTTCGCATCCCAGAACCACTTATGCTCGCCGATGTGGAACGAGCCGTCGAGCGTCACCGTTCCCGAGAAGGTATCGACATCCTGCGTGAAGATACGCTGGCCACCCTCGACGAAGCGACGATTGATCGCGACGTAATTGGCGGGCACGCCCGACGGCGTGCCGTCGAGGTTGACGCCCGAGGACAGCGTGACCCCGAACGGATTGTAGGGATTGCTGGCATCGACCGAAATGCGGTCGAGCAAATTGCCATTGCCCGCACCCGGCCCGATCACAAGCGGCAGGAACGCGGCCTCGGTGCGCGAGTGGCGGTGATTGTAGACCAGCTTCACCCGCATGTTGACGTTGTCGCTCAGCGCCTGCTTGAAGTTCAGGAATCCGCCATACCGCTCCGACGGCGTCAGCAGATAGTTGAACGGCGCGAAGTTGAAGCGGTCGGCATCGGTGAAGGTCTTGAAATCGGCCAGCGTCGCGGTGCGCCCGATGACGGGTGCCTTGAGCGTCAAATTCTGCCCCAGCACGCGGTAGCGCCCGAGCGGCGGCGAGCCGCTGCACCCGACGCCACCGGTCGCGGCAAAGGCGGGATCCTGGCACGACACCGCCCCCGATGCCGGGAACAGCGAAATCGCCCGATTGCCGGTGCTGACCGCTTCCTGCTTGGTATAATAGCCGCCGAGCACGACCGAGGTGCCGCTTGCGGGCTTCTGGATGCCATAGCTGAGCTCGTAATTCTGGGTATGGCCATCGCCCTGGCGGAAAGTGCCGAACTGGGCGTTGGCCTGCAGCCCCTTCTGCGCCTGCTTGGTGATGATGTTGACCACGCCGGCCACCGCGTCGGTGCCGTAGAGCGGCGACGCGCCCGATTGCAGGACTTCGATCCGTTCGATCGAGTTCATCGGGATTTCGTTGAGATCGACCGAGGCCGGGATGCCGCCCGCCGACGAGCCGTTGACGTAGCGCAGGCCGTCGACCAGCACGAGCGTGCGCTTGGCCCCGAGATAGCGCAGGTCGATTTCCGCCGCGCCGGAGCTGACACCGGTGCCGTCGGGCGGACCACCGATATTGCCGGCATTGTTGACCTTGGTGTTGAGCCCCCCGCCCGCGCTCGGCAAGCGCTGCAGCACGTCAGCGACCGAGCTCAGGCCGGTGCGCGCGATCGCGGCCTGGTCGACGGTGACGACCGGCTTGTCCTGGTCGAGCGGGCTGCGGCGGATGCGCGATCCGGTGACGACAATATCCTGGTCGGAGGCGGCGGTGGCATTTTCTGGCGCGACCTGCGCCGACGCCGGAGCAACGGAAATGCCGACCGCGAGCGCCACCATGGCGGCACCCAGATAATAAGGCGAGATAGCTTTAAGCATGATTGTTTCCCCGTTTGTCGTCTTTGCGACATCCTCTCCGGGTTTATGACAGGATGGTGAAACAATCGACACGGTGGCCGCAAGGGGGCAATGCGCGCGACCGGTCGTTTCCTTGGCAGTGTGGTTAATTTGTGACTATCGAAACACACCCCCGGATTTGGTTTGCGTAGAGCGGCTTTTGGTCTCTTGAATCGCGCGCAGGATCTCGGATGATTCAGCCTGCTGGCACTCCGCAGGGGATCGGGGAACAAAGGCCAACTTGCCACGAAAACGGGCGGCGGGAACCGTGCGGACGAGCCCCACCGTGGCGAACTGGCAGGGCTGCAAACGCACAACAGCCCCATCTCTTTTGAGACGGGGCTGTTGTGCTAGCGTTGGTCGCGGGGAGGCGCGCCGGACGGTGTCACACTTCACCTGTGATCGACGCGATGGCGCTTGTCGCCGGCATCTCGACACCTGCAGAGATCCACAAGCGACTCTCTGGCCGTCACCTCCCCTTGCCGTAAGCCGCCGCTCCTTCATGCTTAATATCGGCTGGGATTGGGCGTGCTCCGCCGAAAGTAAGAGCATGCCCGTCACGTCCGACCTGCCGCATGCCCCCATCAACACAGAGCTCGACGCCCGCAATGTAGCTCGCCTCGTCGCTCAGCAGGAAGATCGTGGCAGCGGCAACCTCGGCAGGCCGCGCCATGCGTCCAAGAGGGTTCGGCGCGATCAATCCGGCCCGTACCTCCTCAGGCACGCGCGCCATCATATCGGTGTCTGTCGGTCCCGGTGCGACGACGTTGACGCGGATGCCACGCATCGCCAGTTCTGCGGTCCAGGTGCGCGCGTAAGAGCGCAAGGCGGCCTTGGTTGCAGCATAGGTGCCACAGGAATGGACACCAGCCGACCCCGCGATGGATCCAACGAGGACCACCGAACCCCCATCACGCATCGCGCTCAGCGCCGCCCGCAATGCGAAAACTGCGCCGCGCACATTGACGGCGAAGAGACGGTCGAAGTGCTCAGGCGTCTCGTCTACCAGTGCGGCAGCGTCACCGATCCCCGCATTGAGTACCAGCGCGTCGATTCGGCCATGCACATCCTGCACCGCCACCACCACGCGTCTCATATCCTCCGGCAGGCTGGCATCCGCGACGAGCCCGCTCGCGCCGTTTCCGATCTTCTCGACCGCCTGTTCGACCTCGCGCGGACTTCGGCCCGTCAGGAACACGCGTGCACCTTCGCTTGCTAGCCGTTCTGCGATCGCGAGGCCAATGCCCTTCGCGCCGCCCACGACGAGCGCCACCTTGTTCGTCATCCGATTCATCTGCAGAGTCCTTCATCAATGAGGACAAACCAGATATACGATGGTTATCTGATAACAAGAACGCACCTTGGATAGCCGAGATATGGCGGACGATACCGACCTTGAGTTTCTGTCCCTTCGCGCGCAGTCCGATGTCGCGCGCATACGCCCGGTGCTGGACAAGATCGCCGACAAGTGGACGATCATGATCCTGACGGTGCTGTGCCCGAAGCCGGCGCGGTTCAACGAGATCAAGCGTCGGCTTGACGGTATCACGCATAAGGCGCTTGCCGACGCCCTTAAACGTCTCGAGAGAAACGGCTTGGTCACGAGGACTGTACTGCCGACGGTGCCGATCGGCGTGCAATATGCAATCACGCCGCTGGGCCATTCGCTTCGACAGCCTTTCGAAGCACTCTGCGCTTGGGCGCTCGCGCACGGCGAGGCCATTGAGGAAGCAGGCGTTTCATACGATCGGGCCAAAGCGATCGATTAACTGCGCTCTTCGAGCGTTTTTCAGCGGCATTACAAGATCGCAGCGTTTAGCTCGCCCGTGCGAAGGACCCAATCGTGGACGCTCAGCGCCCTCGTTACGCCCCCCCAACTTCGGACACTCGTTCATAGGTTCGCGGTCGCATTCCCATCGTCGCTGGAATGGCGAAAACGGATCGACTGCTGCCGGAAGCTCGTGGGACCAAGCCGTCGTTTGGCCTTATGGCGGCGCACGTCAGGTTTCGCTAGGATCGGAGGTCACGAGTGGGGACGGAAAGCGCGAGCATACGCCCGGTTATGGGCAGTGATCGGACGGCAGCCTCTGGTACGGGAGGCGGGAGGCAGATGCCTCGATCCGTATTCAGATCGGCACGTCTCGCCGAGCGACACTGGAGAAGCCGTACGTTCGATAGCAACTCGTCACGGAACGGGCCGATACGGTGATCTCGGTATAGCCCTCCGGTGTACCGAGGAATGATCCGCGCCAATCGGCGCCGGCGACGGCCCCAGTGGTGATGAAGGACATGCCGTTCAGCTCGATCTGCTCATAGACATGGCTGTGTGCCTGTAGCACCGCCAGGACATGATGGTCGCGCAGGATGCGCAGCACGTCGCGGCCATTGACCACGAACGTCCAATTGTGGGGGGTGTCGAGCCAGGATTCCGGCTCATAGCATTGCATCGCGGTAACAAGCGGAATGTGCGTCACAGCGATAATGCGAGCACCTTTGGGCTGCGCCGCGAGATCGCGGCGCAGCCACGCCAGTTGCTCATCATCGACGCGCCCCTCGTAATTTCGGTCGGCGGTCAGGCCGATCGAATCGAGCACGACGAAATGCACGCCCTTATGGTCGAAGGCGTAATATCGCGGTCCGAAGCGATCGCTATAGAAGTGCTTGCCGTAATCGGGTGCGGAAGGATCGATCCCGCTCTTCGGGAAGACGCCGAGACAATCGTGATTTCCGATGACGTGATGCACCGGTTTGCGCAGATGCGCGCGCTCGGTCCGTTGATAGAGATCCATCAGCATCGTCGCGCGGTCCCTTCCGGTTTCCAGCGCGTCCTCGATATGGTCGCCACCCTGAATCACGAAATCGCAGTCGGATGCGGAGACCTGCTCGAAGCACATCGCGCAAGCGCGGGCGGCGTCCAGTTCAGGCCGGATATGGCAATCGCCCATCAGGACGAAACGGAACGCGTCGTCCGTCTGCGGCGGCGCGGCCGAAGCCGCCCGCGCCGCCAGCGGCAAAAGCGGCGCGCCCATCGAGAGCTTGAGAAGAGTGCGTCGTTCCATAAGGCATCCATCGAAAAGGCGGCCGAGGGGCGCTCCCGATACGATACGGGGGAGCGCCCCTCCCGGGGAAACGGCTCAGAAGTGCGCGCGCACCGTCGCGAACACCTGTCGCGGGGCGGCGGCCTGCAGCGTGGTGTAGGTGCCGTTCGGATCAGAGGTTACAAAGCCTGCCGTGCCGGTCGAAGCGATGTAATGCGCGTCGAACAGATTCATCACGTTGACCTGAACGTCGAGCAGGCGGCTGAAGCGATAGCCGACCGAAAGGTTGAAATTGACCGCGCCGGGCAGCACAGCATCGTTCAGATAGCTGTAGTAGCGCGCGCTGCGATAATGCGCGGTCACCCCGCCCCACAGCGTGCCATCGTCATAATTGAGTTCGGCATTGCCGACGTTCTTCGGCGAGGCGACCACCTGCTTGCCCTTTGTGGCGATAACGGCCCCGCCCAGCGGCTGGACATTGTCGTCATAGGTCGCATCGTTATAGGCCCAGCTGCCGTACAGCGACCAATGCGGCGCGAACCGCCAGTTAGCCGCCGTCTCGACGCCGCGCGACGAGACGCTGCCGACATTCTGCAACACGTTCTGGTTGCCGACGACGGTCGCGCTGATCGACGAAGCAAGCAGGCGGTTGGTGAACTTCACGTAATAGCCGGTCAGCGAAAGCTGCAGATCGCGATTATGGAAGCGGTAACCGGCCTCGAACGTGTTGGTCATCTCTGGTTTGAGGTCGCTGCGGATATAGTTGAAACCGGCTTGCGAGCTGCTGGAAAAGGGGCCGCTCGATGTGGACGCGACGAACGCCGCCATATTGCGGGTGTAATCCGCGAAAAGTTCGTTGTGGCCGTCCAGCGTGTAAAGAACGCCGGCGGTCGGCAGGAACCAGTTCTCCGCCTTGATCGAGCCGTCGATCGGCTTGGTGCTGACGATGCTATGCGCGTGATTGGTGGACACGACACCTTTCACGCCCGCGTTCAGACGAAGATGGTCCGTCGCCTGCCAGGTGTCACTGATGTCGAGTTGCACGGTGTCGGTGGTATATTGGTTCGAATAGGTGGTGTGGAACGGGTTGGTGTAGAATTTTTGGAACTCGCTCGGCGCTACGCCCGCCTGCAGTCCGTAGAGATAGTTCGCTTGATTGAACGCATTGTGCTCATACCACACGCCGCCCTCGATTTTGTGGTCACCGGCCTTGAACGTCAGGCGCGAGAGGATGCCCTTGCGATCGATGTCGTAACGGTTTGCCGAAACCGAAATCGGCGAGCCGCCATAGGCTGCGGGCGTGGGATCATAGGGATCGGCCCAGGTGCCGATGCCCTTGTCGAGGTGAATATAGCCGGTGGTGAAGCCCGACAGGCGCGACGAAAGCTGATAGCCCAACTTTTCATAGGCAAGCAGATCGCGCCGAACGCCGCCGCCCTGATACACGCTGTCGTCCGCGTTGACATAAGGCGCGGGCGGTGTGCCGCCATTCTGGGTGATCGTGGCGAGGCGTTCGGCGAGCGCGAAGGTCGGGATATTGTCGAAATCCCAGCCATAGGTCTTCAGCCGCGCCAGCGAGGTGTCGTTATAATCGTCTTCGCGCCGGTCGATCAGGTCGAGAAAGGTGGTCGAGGTCACGCTGTCGCCCAGCGGCTGGACGTATTTGGCGTTGATCTGGTCTTGAACCTGCTTGCCCCAGCCCTTCCATTTGCCTTGCCGGTCGTGCGCATAAGAGAGCGCCAGTCTTCCGCCCCACGGCAGGTCGCCACTGTTGACGCGAACAAAGGTGCGCCATGAACTGGCACTGCCATAGCTCGCCTCGAGATCGACACCGAAGCGTGCGGTCGGATCGATCGAGGTGAAGTCCACCGTGCCGCCGATATTGCTGGTCGACGCCGTGCCCAGCGCGCCGCTGCCCTGGGAGAGCGTGGCAGCGCCGTTATTCTCGGTCAGCAGTGCGCGGTTGATCGAAAGGCCGTTATTGTTGCGATACTGCATGTTGCCGAGCGGGACGCCGTCGAGCGTGTACCCCATCTGATCGGTCAGGAAGCCGCGGATCGAAAGCTGCGTCGCCGCCTCATAGGTGCCGTGTGCATCGGACGAGTCGAAGTTGACGCCCGGCAGCCGACTGAGCGAGCGCAGCGGCGACGAGCCCGCCGTCGTCTTTTCCATCGCCTTGGCGGACACCGTCTGCACCTGGCGCGACTGGCCCTGCCCCAGCACGACGATGTCCGCCCCGGTCGTACTCGCGATCTCCTTTGGGGTTTCGACCGGCGCGACCTTCAGCGAGATCATCGAGGCGGTTTGCTCCGCGATCACCAGTCCCTGCCCTGCGATCAGCCGATGCAGCGCCTCGTCGCGCGTGAAGCTCCCGTGTAGCGCCGCCACGCGACGACCGGCAACCGCGTCGTACGGGAAGACGAGGTGCACACCGGCCTGCCGTGCAAAGCCATTCAGCGCGGTCGCCGTGTCGGATGGCTTGATATCGAAGCGGATGCGCGCTGCCTCGGCCTGCGCGGAAGCAGCCGTGGTCATCGCGACCGCCATGATGGCGGTCGTCGTCAAATATCGTATCATGGAAGTCCCCACTCTCTATGCGATTGTCGGGGCAAGGATGGATCAGCGCGGACGAACCGCCATTCGCCGTGTAAAAAAAGTTCAGATCCGGGTGAGAACGATGCCGCCGTTTGCCCCGGTCGTCGCCCGCACGCCGAACGACGTGCGCAACGCTTGCAGAAACTCTGCCGGGTTGGTGGTCGAAAATGTGCCGCCGAGGCGCAGGCGCGACAGATCGGGATCACCGATCACGATCTTATCGGGCAGATAGCGGTTCATCTCCGCCAGCGCGTAATCGAGGCTTTGGCCGTTCAGCACGAGCGTGTCGTGCTGCCAGGCACCGATCGAACCGAGATCGGGCGCGTCGCGCAGCGCCATCTGTCCGGCATTGGCCAGCGCAACGTCGCCCGCGCCGATACGCCGCGTGGTGCCCTCGAACGTGCCGCCCCCGGAAAGAATCGCCAGTTCGCAGCCGGCACCGCGCAGCCGCGCATTGTACGCGCCTGGTTCGAGTAGAAATTTGCCGCCGGGCGTCAGCAACTCCAGCCGGTGCAACGCCGCAAGGCGAACGGCGATCTCGCCCTGCTCCAGCCAGACCCGCGCGGGCATCCCGGCTTTCCAGGAGACGCGGGTGTCGGTGTTAAGGTCGAGCGACAAACCGGGTGCAGCGGCGACGGTCTTGCGCTGGCCGACGGCAGTCGTTGCCGAAGCGCGGGCAGCGGCGCGGTATGCGAAGCCCCCGCCTACGACCACCGCCACAGCGACCGAGGCCGCAGCGCGCAGGATGTGGCGTCGCCCTGGCCGCTCAGGGACGATCGGCTCGGCGCGGCCTTCGCGCGCCAGTTCCCCGTTCGCAAGGCGTAAAGCATCCAGATCGCGCCAGGTGCTGGCCACTTCGACGAACGCAACTGCATGGCGAATATCCGCTTCGCGCCAAGCCTCGAACGCTGCAACGTCCGCCGATCCCGCGTCGAGCGCAGCCAACCAAGCGGCGGCCTCGTCGGTCAGGTCAGCGTGCTGCTGCGGGCTTTCGGAAAGGCCGGACAAACTTCCTCCACCTGCGCTTCGCTGTCGCGACGGGCCTTCGTTACGAGGGCAAGGCCTTTAGCGATATGCTTTTCGACGGTCGAGACAGATATTGAAAGGGCCTCGGCGATTGCAATTGGGGGCATACCCTGAATTTTGCGCATGTGCAGGACGCGCGCGCATTGCGGCGGCAGGCTATCGATTAGCTGGAGCAGGCGTTGCAGGTCGGACCGCCCAGCCGCGACCGCGAAGGCATCGGGCGCGGGATCTGCCACGTCGAGCATATCCAGAGATGCCAACAGTTCGATCCGAACCACATTCGCGCGCCGCAGGCGCTCCAGCGCAAGATTATGCACAATCGTCAGGACGAAACCGCGCGCACTGACGATCGCACGAAAGTCCGGCGTTTTCAGGACGCGCGCATAGGCTTCCTGCACCAGATCATCGGCCTCATCACGACCGCAAAAATGCACCGCCTTAGCCCGGTAAGCGGCGGCGTGCGGCAGCACCTCGGCCATAAACCAGCGGTCGATGTCACGCAGCCAACCCAACGCACACTCCAAACTGCTCGGAGCGCGCGTAGGTGTGCTTTCTTACAACAGTGCGACATCGACGCGAAAGCAGGACTGGCTTGAGCACCCGGCCATGCCGGTATCGATATCGTACCATGTCTTAGAAGCGAAACACCGATCCGACGTAATAAGCGCGGCCGTTTTCCAGTTCCTCGCTCAGCAAGCCGAAGCCGGGGCCCGTCACGCGCGTCGGGCGATTGTCGGACAGGTTCTTGCCCTGCGCCACCAGGGTGATGGCCCGCGACAGCCGGACGCGAACCTGCGCATCGAAGACATCGCTGGCCTTGTACCGAACGTCCTGGGTGGGGTCGGTTGTCGACACGGTCAACAGGAGGGGCGACAGGTGGTTCCACGCGCCTTGCACCGTGACCGGCCCAAAGGTGTAAAAGGCGCGAACGTTACCGACGACGTTCGCGCTTTCGATCAGGCTCGACAAGGGACGACGCGTGCCATTCGTCATCATCACCGACGGTGGCGTCGGGTTCAGCAGGGTGACGTTGGCGGCAATGCCCAGCCCGGCCAACGGCCGCGGCAGGAACGAGAAGCGGGTGACGACCGCGTTCAATTCGACGCCCCGGATCACCGTGCCGCTGGCGTTGATCGGCTGGGTGGTGGTGACCTGGGTGGTGACACCGTTATAAGGCTGGAGGGCGGTGTTGCTGACCGTCAGGATTTCGTTTCGAACGTTCTTGATGAAGCCTGCTACCGAGAACAGCACGTCCCGGTTGGCATAATATTCAAGGCTTATGTCGTAATTGTCGCTCCGCCGTGGCTGCAACTGCGCATTGCCGGTCGTGATCGTGACGAAATTGGTCCCGGAATTGATGACGATGGTCTGCCGTCCCGCCAGATCGCTGTAATTCGGTCGCGCAAGTGTCCGGCTGAACGCCGCGCGGGCGCGAAACTTGCTCGTCAGGTTCCAGTCGAGTTCCGCCGACGGCAGCCAGTCGTGATAGTGCTGCCCCTGCTGCCCATAAGCCAGCGTCGTCGTTTTGCCGACCGTAGTGAAGGCGTTTGATCCGGTCGTTAGATCGGTGCCTTCGTACCGGACACCGGCGGTGAGCCGCAGATCGTCCAGCGCATAGCGTCCCAGGACATAGGCCGCCTTGATGTCCTCGGTCAGCGTGTAATCGGATTGCAGGCTGGTTTGTGCGTTCGTGGCATTCGCAACGAACTTGGCGGGGTTGGTGTTGAAGAACGCCGTGACCGCGGCAGGATCGAAGAACATCACGGTCTGGCCGCCGCTGTTATAGGGCGTATAGGTCTGGGGCGCGGCAAAGGTGGACAGCGGCGCAGCCCCGGCGATCGGAGCATAGTCGCTTACGGTACGATCGTATCGGCGATCGACGAAGCGCGCGTAAAGTCCCGTTGCAAGTCCGAACCCGCGATCTTCGCTCGCCATGTTGATCCGCAGGTTCGCCCGTGCGGTCAGCGCCTTTTCCTTCTGATCATCGGGGGCGATCTGATAGTCATAGAAATTGTAGTTTGCGGGATTAAACACGTAGCTTGGGTTGGCGAAGGTGAACTGGGGAAACTGCCCCGGCGTAATCGTATAGGCATAAGCGAGGTTGGTACCGGCCGGAATGCGGAATACCGAGGTCGTTGCATCCTGATGATAGGTGGCGATCGCATAGTTCACGCCCAGATCGGCGCGGATATGATTGCCGGGGCTCAGCTCGCCGTGAAAATCGGCATATTTGATGCCCCGCTTCTGGAAGTAATGGGAATCGTCGTCCTGCGCGTAAGTGCCGCTGGTGACCGTGCCCCCGGCTGGGGTAACGCCCGTGATGTAGGTGTATTTGTTGGTCGCGGCGGTTACCGCGGTGTTCGGGGTCACACTGTTGGCCTGCCGATCCTCGTCATTGGTGTGGTAGAAATCGGCAAAGGTCAGCGCGCCTTTGAACAGGGCGTGGTCGTCAAACTCGAACTTGGCGAGGCCGCCGTAGCGCTGACGGAGATTGTCATAGTGCAGCCAGCGACGGACCGAAGGCACGACAGCGGCATTGCTGACATCGGTCGTCGCCGAGCTCAGTTTCTGGCCGGTGGTCGGATCGGCGTAGAGCGGCGTCGTGCTCGCGGAATCGAGTGAGGCGCTGACGCGCCGGAAATAGCTGCCCGCGACAACCACGCCGAATTTGTGGTCCGGACCGAAGGTGGTCGCGCCGACCAGCTCGGCTTGTCCTGACGGTGTATTGCCACCGCGCACGTGCTGGAAATCCCAGCGGCCAATGTCTGCACGACCACCCAGAAAGGGCTTGCCGCCATTGTCGAACGCGCTGCGCGTGCGGAGGTTGGCGATACCGCCGATCGCGTTGGCGTTCATCGCCGCATCCATCGACTTATAGACATCGACGCGTGCCGCCAGCGACGACGGGATGACGTCGAGCGACACGTTGCGGCGCGAGATTTCGTTGGCTGGCAGGGGCACGCCGTCAATCTCAACGAGGTTATAGTCGGCATTGAGGCCGCGGATAGAAAGGAATTGCGCCTCGCCGCGACCGTTATTCTGGATGGTGGATATGCCCGGAACGCGGGTCAAAGCCTCGCCCAGACCGAAGTCCGGCAGCGTGCCGACCTCGTCAGAGCTGATACTGTCGGAGATAACGGAGATCTCGCGCTTGGCCGCAATGTCCTTTTTCGCCTGAAGCCGCGCGCCGGTCACGACGATATCGCCTTCCTTTTCGGAACCGGCTGCATCGGGGTTAGCCGTTTGGGCAGGCGTGGCGATGCTCTGCGCCAAGGCATCGCACGGCACCGACGCGGACAAAAGCAACAGCAAACGGAAATGTGATCGGAACGACATGGCGAATCCCCCTCTGGATGACATGATCGCGTCATTTAATCACTATAGGTGACATAAAAGTGACGGTGCATCGCGGTGATGTGGCGACGTCTCGATGGAAAGGATAAATCTATGTTTTTGCTTGGGTTGACGGCTATGGCCGCTGCGACGACCACACCGGATCGCCTTTATGCCTGCGGAGACAATCAGGTCCGCGAACTGCAAATCATCGGCGATCGAGCGACCGAGTCGTGGCGCTGGACGGCAAGCGAGGCGACCGATCTGCCCGCAGACTACCGGGCGGAGCTGCTGGCGCATATTGATGACTGCAAGCCGGTGGACGATGGACGCAACCTGCTCGTCACCGCCTCGACCGGCGGAACGGTGTTGATCGACCGCACGACCGGCAAGGTGCTGTTCCGCGCGAGGACGCCGATGGCACATTCAGCGGCGCTGCTGCCGGGTGGGCTGGTTGCGGTCGCGCTGTCGATCCATCTGGCGGGCGACCGGCTCGAACTCTACGACATCCACCGCAGCGAGATGCCGTTGCAGAGCCTGGCGCTGCCGTCCGGGCATGGCGCGGTCTGGGATGGAAAGCGCACGCGACTGTTTTCGCTCTCGCACGATCTGATTCAGGCGTTCCGGCTCGACAACGCCGTGCAGGGCCCCCGTCTAGTGGAGACCGCACGCTGGCCGCTACCGGGTCGGCGCGACGGGCATGACCTGTCGCTGACGCCAAATGGCAGCTATACCGTCACCACCGATGATGGTGCCTGGTCCTTCAACCCCGATGACGGCAGCTTCCAGGCCATCGCGCCGCTCAACCCCAAGCTGCGCGTCAAGGCCGTGAGCGCAATGGGCGACCGCATCGCCTGGGTGCAGGCCGAGGAGAGCTGGTGGGCCCACGGCTTCACCGTTATGACAGCGCAAGGTGCCGAGCCGCGCCGCATCCCGGTCGACAACCTTCATCTCTACAAGGTCCGATGGATCCGATGACGCTGTCTCCGCGCGTCGCGCATAGCGCCTATTACGCCGCCCACATCGGCAAGAGCCTGTTATGGACGGCGAGCGACCTCGTCACGATCTACGCGCTGGTCAGCCTGTTCGGGGTCGATCCGGCGCTGGCGGGCTGGCTGTTCCTGGGCGGGCTTGCGGCGAACGCGCTCGCGGACCTGTGCGTCGGTGCGTGGCTGGACCGTCATCCGCAGCATAGGCGACGGGTCGCCGGCGTAGGCCTCACCGGGGCCGCGCTGATATTCCCGATGACGATTCTCGCCGCGACATCTGGCAACGCCGTGCTGATCGCGGCGACGCTTGCCTTCCGCCTTTGCTATGCCGCCTATGACGTGCCGCACAACGCAATGCTGACCCGGCTGGCGGCAACAGCGGCTGGCACGGCAACACGCCTGTCGCGCGGGCGCACGATTGGCACCGGCATCGCGGCGGGCGCGGTCGGGCTCGCATTGTCGCGGTGGCGAGACGCGGCTACTCTGCCTGTGATGCTCTGGCTGATTGCGGGTACAGCGTTGATTCTCGGGTCCGCGCTGCTGCCGCTCCTGCCGCGCGCCATGCCATTGCGGGTGGGCGCGGCGGTACCCACCGGTCCGGGGCTGCCCTGGGGGTTCCTGGCCGGCAGCCTGATCGGGATCGTCGCGCTCGGTGCGCTGACCAAGGCGATGCTGCAATTGCCGACCACGATCGCCCATCCCGACGCCGGGACGACCGTCCTGCTGCTGACGGCTGGGCGGGTACTGGCTGCGTTGGTCCCGTTCGCCGTCTACGATGCGCGTCGCGGCCTGATCCTGCTGGCGTCGCTGTACCTGATCGCTATCCCCGTCATGGCCGTACTGCTCCGGCTGGAGGGATGGCCCATGATCCTGATCCTCGGCCTGCTGCTCGGCTGCACCAATCTGCTGGACTGGACGCTGCTGCCACTGCTTGCGCGCGGCGCGCGCAGCTATGGCTTCTACACCATGGCGGCCAAGCTGGCGCTCGGCGGGGCCGGGCTGACAATGACCGCCGCGCTTGGCGATCACACCACTTTCGCGCCCGATGCCTTTACGACATTCGTTGCCGCGCTGCTGGGCGCTTGTGCGGTCGCTGCCTGGTGTGTTTGGCCACGGCGTCGTATCGCACCGACCAATTCGAGGGGCTTCCACGCATGAATCATGGCTTCGCCGGCCAGTTCGCGCCCGCATTTCTACGCGAAGACGGGCGCCGCACCGCAACCGACAACGAACGTGTGGTGATGGCGCTGCTCCACCGCACAGGCACGGCCTCGCGCGCCGACCTCGCCCGCGCGACTGGCCTGACGGCGCAATCGATCACCCGCCTTGTCGATCCGCTGATCGAGCGCGGCCTGCTCGTCGAGGGCACACCCCAAATCGCCGGGCGCGGCAAACCGAGCGCGAAGCTCCGCCTCGTCGCCGATGCGGCCTTCGCGGTCGGTGTGTCGGTGATGACCGACGCGGTGTCGCTGGTGTTGATGGACTTGACCGGCGCGATCCGCGCGCGCGCCGATGCACCGCTGCTCAGCGTCGACTTCGCGCGAGCGGCCGCACAAATTGCATCGCTGATCGATGCCACGGTGACCAAAGCGGCGCTCGATCCAGCGCGACGGATCGGCATCGGTGTCGGCGTGACCGGCTATTTCATCGGTGACGGCGCGCGGCTGAACCCGCCCGCCCAGCTCGAACCATGGGCGCTTATCCCGATCGACACGATGCTGGCCGAGCGGCTCGGCGGCCCGGTCTGGGTCGACAATGATGGCAACGTCGCCGCACTCGGTGAGGCGATGCTGGGTGCGGGGCGCACAACAGGCGACTTTGCCTATCTGTATTTCGCGGCCGGGTTCGGCGGCGGGGTGATCGCGGGCGGCGCGCAGTTGCGCGGCAGCCACGGCAATGCCGGCGAGTTCGCCTCGATCTTGCCCGAGGGCTGGCCGCAGCCCAATCTCGAGAATTTGCGCCTGTATCTTGCGAACCACGGGCAGCCTTACGACGATCTGCACACGATGCTTGCCGCGTTCGATCCCGCCGATCCGCTGATCGACGGCTGGCTGGATCTCTGCACGCCGTCGTTCAACCTTGTCGCCTCGGTCATCTCGGCCGCGCTCGACCCCGACCTGATCGTGCTCGGCGGCCGCTTGCCGCCCGTGCTGGCCGAGCGGATCATCGCGCGCATCCGGTTCACCAACCCCGAGCGGCGCGGTCATTATCGCCCGACACCCAGCATCGCCCCGTCGGCGATCGGCCCCGATGCTGCGGCGATCGGTGCCGCCATGCTGCCGCTGCGCACGGCGTTCTTTACGTGACGGTATCTCAGGTGGCCGCGAACGGCCATGGGTTATCCCGGCCTTCGGTAGACGTTGGGGACCCAATTGGAACGTTAGATTGCATAATCAGCTGGCTGCATACCTGTGTCGACAAGACTTACTGAACCCTAAGAAGTCGAACGGCGGGTTGAGCTGAAATTGGTCGTGCACACACCCGCGTCGGAACGGCGTAAGGTGCTCGGGCAGGCGCCGCCGACAAGGCCGTGACCGTCACCAAAAAACATTTGAACCCATGCTTTACGCTCACGAATTTCGCCCCCGGAACGAAGGCCGCGTCATCGGCACGAAGCGGGCGCTCAGCCGCAACGGCGGACGCCGCGCACCGCGCGAGGACGCCCGCAGGACGCCGCGGTTCGAGAATTTCCTCAACACCATTGCCGACCCCAAACATCCCGAGCATGCCGAAGCTACGGAATGGCACTTCGGCTGCTATGGCAACGCCTTCGCCCGCTCCTGCTTCGATGAGCTAGCAGCAAAGCTCCGCAGAAGCGACATCGCCAAACGTCGCGCCGCCGACGAAGCCACCTTCGCCGAACGAAAATCAACCTGCCAGGGCGTCCTCCAGACCGCGCTTACCTCGCGAATCGGGCGTAAGCCACAGAAAAAAGGCGAAAAAACCGCCTCGGGCGGACCTGAGACGGTTTGGTATGTGTGAGTTTGGTTGCGGGGACCTGCACTGAACGGTGTGCCACTTCCGCAGTCATCGAGATCTAGAGGCATGGCGCTGCGGAACTAGCAGCCTCTCGGTTAGCGACCCGCCATGGACTGCGTCAACTTCGCCTGCCGCGGCGGCGATCGACAGAGATGATGCGACTATGGTCGACCCACCCCTGCCCGGCGCCGCTCGCACGCCGTTGCAGCGGGGATAGGCCTTGCATCCATAATGGAATGCTTTTCCGCCGTTGGCACCGCCCCATCGCTTGACCATCGGGCCACCACAGCAAGGACAGGTTTTTCCCGGCTCTGCGCTGCCGCCGCCCGTTTTGCTTTTCCGCCTTTTCGCAATCGTGGCTGAAGCAGGCTTTTGGATCATCCGATTAGTCGGCGTGTAGATAGGCGTCGTCCCCTCCTGGGAGCGCATGGCGGTCCGCGCTGGGACTAGACGGTAATTAGAAACGCCCTCTAGGGTGTCAGCGCACAATGGCTGGCATGAGGACGACAATGATTATTTGGCTGCGCCTCGATGATATTTTGGTTTTTGAAGGAGAAGCGGATGCTGCTCCACCAGCTGGATCGATTGTCGAGTTCCGCATCGCAGAAACCGTGGGCGCTATTCCAAAAGGCTCTTTAGCGTCTGCCACGGTATCGGCCAATCATCCAGCGCGATATGATTTTGACACAATCGCACCGAAACTCATTGTAGAGTTGATTATCTGCGAGCCCCACCTCTGCCTCGACTAACGTCCGTCGCCTACGGTGCTCGATGTCTAACGCGATCGATTTAGCGATGTTCAGAAAACGACCGTTCGATGCACACCGCCGGCAGCGGCTAGAAACTGTAGATATCACAGCTAATTGGCACCATGCTGTCAGCGGCAGATGGCACTTCCGGGCGATGGGTTTGATGCAAAACTCAAAAGTTTTGCATCACCGCAGCGGCGCAAAGCGGCCGGTCGGCTGACGCTCATTTGCGGACAGGCGATAGCGGCACGGCGAAAGGGGGTCGGTCGTCCCTCCGTGCCGCGCTGCTAAACACGTAAGGTCAGCGAACGCCGATACCGCTTGGCGGCCGCTCACCAGGTTGAAGATTACCACGACCACCGCGGCGACCAGCAGATGCAAGCGCGCAGATCAAAAGTCTTCGCCCAAGCCTTGTCGTTCCCCCCCGGGCCGGTCATGTCTGGCCTCATGTTTCGCCAAGAAGCCCAGATCGCGCAGCAAAACCGACTGCATGGCGATGTCTCACTCGCGATGCCGATATCTTGGCAGTTGATCGGTTATGGCCTGTTGGCGCTGCTGGTCGCGGCTACGGCTTTTCTGTTTTTGGGCTCCTATGCACGGGTGGAAACGGTCGTAGGTCAGATTGAGCCCGATCTTGGCGCAGCCCAAATCGTCCCTTCCCGCGCAGGCATTGTCACCGGCATCTTGGCCAAGGAAGGTGAGCAAGTGTCGGCGTCATCGGCCTTGGTGTCGATCCGGGTCGAAGAGATGGGCCGCACTGGCGGCACCGGACCAACACAGGTTTTGACTGCGCTAAGCGAGCAGGACACCCAGCTTGCCGCCCAACAGAGTTCTACGTTGGCCGGTGCGCGAGCAACGCGCCAGCGGTTGGACGCCCAGATCACCGGTATTCGTGCAGAGCTTGCGGCGCTGGATCAGCAGATCGCGACCCAGCGCAAATTGGTCGAAGTGGCACAGGGTGATTACGATCGATCGCAGACTATCGCCACCAAAGGTTTTCTCAGCAAACGTGACCTTCAAACCCGAGAAGAAACGTTGCTCGGCCGCCAGCAGCAGTTGGCCAGCCTCACCCAGGCGCGCGCCGACAAACAAGCAAGCCTGATGGAAGCGGCTCGCGCTATCGATGAAGCGGGGCGTACCGCACAGGCAGCGGCGGCCGGGATCGCGGGCGACCGGGCATCGGTCGCGCAGCGGCGGTATGATGTTGAAGCGTCGCGCGGCTATACGCTGACCGCGCCGATCGCTGGTGTCGTCACGGCTGTGACGGCGCGCATCGGCCAACCTGCTCAGGTGAATGCACCACTGATGACGATAGTACCGGCGAACGCCAAGCTCGAAGCGCAACTTTATGTACCGACCCGGGCGGCCGGGTTTCTGTCGGTCGGGCAGGAGGTGCATGTACAGGTCGATGCTTTTCCTTACGCTCAATTCGGTTCGGTGCCTGCCGTCATCAGCCGGATTAGCTCAGCTACCATCAACCGAGGCACAGCTAACGGGCAACCAGAACCAGTCTATCTGGTCATCGCCGCAATCACAGATCCGAGGATATATGCATTCGGACGCTTTCACCGTCTCCAACCGGACATGACATTGGCAGCGCGCATCGTCACCGAGAAACGCACGCTGGCGGAATGGCTATTCGAACCGATCCTCGCGGTCCGGCGTCGCTGATATGGCTAAGCTTGACTTGGGCCTGTTCGGCCAACATTCTGTCCGCCATGTGCGCCAGACCGAGGTTGCCGAATGTGGTTTAGCCTGTCTTGCGATGGTCGCCAGCTTTCATGGGCTCGATATAGACCTCAATACGTTGCGTCGACGGCATGCACCGTCGCTCCGCGGGGCGTCGCTCAAGAGCCTAATTGCAGTGGCCGATCAGCTTGGTTTCGCATCACGGCCGGTTAAGTTGCCGCTCGACGCCTTGGGCGATCTTCATCTGCCGGCGATTCTGCACTGGGATATGAACCACTATGTCGTGTTGGAACGGATCGAGCGCGGCCGGGCGCTGATCTTGGATCCGGCAGCGGGCGCGGCGCGGCGCGTGCCGTTAGCAGAGGTATCGCATCACTTCACCGGTGTAGCGCTCGAACTGCGCCCTGCAGCGGGCTTTGAGCCGGTCAATCAGCGGCAACGTTTGCACTTGCGTCAACTCTGGGGACGGATGCGCGGTTGGAAGCGGGCAGCTGCACAGACGCTGGCGCTGACGATTGTGCTTCAGGCGTTCACGCTGGCATCGCCCTATTACATGCAACTCGCACTCGACAGCGTGGTGCCGGCGCTTGACAGCAATCTGTTGGCTGTTCTCGCTCTCGGTTTTGGGTTGTTCACGCTGTTCAATGTGGGCGCATCGCTGCTGCGCGGGTTTGTGCTGCTCTCGGTCGGCACCACCATGGGTTATGCCTTGGCGACGAACCTCGCAAGACGGTTGTTCCGGTTGCCGGTCGAGTGGTTCGAGCGCCGCCATGTCGGTGACGTGCTGTCCCGCTTTCAATCGGTGCAGCCGATCCAAGACGCGCTGACGCAAGGACTGGTCGGCTCACTGGTAGACGGTGTTCTCGCCGTGCTAACGTTCGCGCTGATGCTTTGGTATAGCGCCACCTTGGCGTTGATCGCGCTGGGAGCATTCCTGCTCTATGCGCTGGTTCGATTGATTTCGTTCGGGTTCGAACGGGATGCCCGCGAGGCGGGGATCGTCACAATCGCCAAGGAGCAGTCCACGCTCATCGAGACGGTGCGCGGGATCGTAACGTTGCGGCTGTTCGGCCGTGAGGCCGAGCGGCACGTATTATGGCAGAACCGATTGGCCGACGCGACCAACGCACAGATCGGTGTGGCGCGGATCGGAATCTGGCAGCAGGCCGCCAATACCCTGATCTTCGGTCTCGAGAACGTCGTCACCATCTGGCTGGCGATCAGGCTGGTTCTGTCCGGGGGCTTCTCGGTTGGCATGGTGGTGGCATACCTCGCCTATAAACAGCAGTTCCTGACCCGTGTCGCGTCGCTGATCGATCAGGGAATCGCGTTTCGGATGTTAGGGCTGCACTTGGAGCGGCTGGGTGATATCGCCCTTGAGGAAGAGGATCGGGGGTTCGGTGCGAGCGGCGGTCACGACTCGCCATTTTCGGGACATATTCAACTCAAAGGAATATTTTACCGCTATTCGCCGACCGATCCCTTGATCCTCAATGGCATCGACCTCGACGTTCCAGCCGGTTCGCATATCGCGATCACAGGACCATCCGGTGGGGGGAAGTCTACCTTGGCAAAAATCATCTTGGGGTTGGTCAACCCGGACGGCGGTGAAGTACTAATTGATGGAGTGCCTCTGCGCCGCTTCGGCTTTCGAAGCTACCAGTCACAAGTTGCTGCGGTGCTTCAGGAAGACAGCCTGTTTGCGGGTTCAATTGCAGACAACATCGCGTTGTTCGATGAGCAGGCTGACCCGGAGAAGGTAATGCGATCAGCGGTTATGGCAGCGATCCATCAGGAAATCATGGCGATGCCCATGAAGTACGAAACCCTAGTAGGGGACATGGGGTCAGCGCTGTCGGGCGGCCAGAAGGCGCGCGTACTACTGGCGCGGGCGCTCTATCGCGAACCTAAACTGCTGCTTCTGGATGAAGGTACCGCTCACCTTGATTATCAAACAGAAAAAGCCGTTAATCAAGCAGTTAACAATCTGGGCATCACGCGCATAATTATTGCCCACCGTTCAGAAACGATCGCTAATTCTGAAATTTCGTTCATATTGGATGGTGGCCGTATGGATTCGATGGTTTCGACTTGCTCTTGATAAATCGGCTTGTAGGCTCTCTCCGACACAGTGAGGTGTCGCAGGGAAGGAAGATGAAAATGTCCGTTCAAGATCTTTCCATCGATGAAATCGAAGGCGTCAATGGCGGTATCTATTCGGCCCGCATGGTACTCTGGGGAACTCTGGCAGGCATCGCAGGGGCAGGCCTAGCAGTTGCCGGTTTGGGCACGCCAATCTCAATCGGCGGTGTCGCTCTGGCTGCAGAAGGCGCTAGCGCAGTGGCCATCGGGCTGACTGGCTGAAAATAGTAACTGGCGGGATCGATGTCTTTTTTTACTAACAAGAACGAGATATTTTTCTCGCTCAGCCTTGATCCCGCCGGTACAAAAAAAGCGTACGTCTACAGGCTTGAGAAAAGCCGTTTTAGAATAATCATGGGATTGCTTCCGTACGTTACACTGACAAGTATCATTGGGCTTTTCGGCACAATTATAGTCGGTATATTTTTTGAAAATCGACTTTCGCAAGACGAAACGACAAAATATATTCTTATATTTAATGCAATGGCTGCTATCGTAGCGATAGCAGAACTTGTGCAATTTTTACTAATAAGAAAAAATTGTCCAATTGTTTCTGATTCTGAGCGAAGCAATATCGTTAATCTGACGATTTTTAAAACACCTTCATGGCAAATATATGTTTCTTTTTTACTTGCCTTGCTTACTCCGCTTTTCGGATTGATCTTTCTCCCTGATAATAGCGGAGGCCTTATCAGCAGTATTAATAAATCTAATGATTTAGAAAAATTTATGTATATTCAAATATTATTAATAAGCACAGCTCTTTCTGCAGTAATATTGTCCAAAGTGATTTCTATACTGCGACACGATTAAATACGAATAATTCAAAAAATATTTAAAACTATTTAATGCTTAAATAAAAAAACAATTTTTATTGTTAGCTTACAAATTTATATTTGGTAGCGTTTAGACAACCATTATCCAAAAATCAAAAAGTGCATCAGCGCAGCGGTGTCAAGCGATCGGTCGGTTGGCTCCCGTCCCAGAGCACTCACCAGACTATCGCTATCTTTCGATCAGCGAAATCGTTCACTGCGTAAAACCGCTGCACCCAGGAAAGGTGCGATGCAGGCAAGCATTACTAAAAGGGTTAGAGCGGCAGCTCCAATCGTAGTGGCAGGGTTCTTGCCTATGTAAACTAAGCCAAGGAAAATAAGGGCTGGGACGTAAGTGATATAATTAAATAAAACACCCAGATTATCAGTGCGATACCTCAGTCCTAAAAGGCCAAATG